>CBDFNP010000011.1:0-853540 GCA_965250255.1 Rhizobiaceae bacterium | reverse complement strand
TGTCTTAACTGCAATAATTGAGATGACGGGTCACTGTTGTTAAATCTCCACTCACATTCCTTCAAATATAGCCCAAATTGGGCCTTTGGAACACCGTTGAATTTACGCATATGGCGCTTCGCCTGATTCCAGAAATTCTCAATACCATTAATGTGATTAAGACGATCGGCGAAGAGCTTTGAATGGTTGATGCGAAAGTGGTGAAAGTCGGAGACATCCAGCACGTTATAGCCGCGCCAGCAGTCAGAATAGACGATGCTATCGGGGATAACCTTGCGTTCAATGATCGGGATCAGAGTCACGGCAATCGCTTGAAAATCTGTTGATTCCCTTTTCTGCAATTATGTGATTCATAGGGCACCTCCAAACCAACGAGGTGCCCTATGACGACGACCAATATACTTGACCATTTTTCCACTCTTTGTGACCCGCGTCAAAGTTGGAAAGTTTTGTATCCGCTACCGGAAATTTTGTTGGTGGTGCTTTGTGGCGTGATGGCAGGCGCTGATGATTTTGTTGAGATTGAGCGTTGGGGCAGACGCAAGCTGAACTATTTACGTCGGCGTGCTGCCCTTCAAAGACGGCATTTGTTCCCATGACACTCTCAATGATGTGATGAACGCCTTGCCCGGTGAATTGTTTGCCGAGTGTTTTACCAACTGGGTTTCGAAATTGCGTGATCAAGACCCGGAAATTGTCGCCATTGACGGCAAGACATCAAGGCGTGCTCATGCCCACAATGGTCGTCGCCTGCACCTGGTTTCTGCCTGGGCAAGCCGACAAAGGTTGGTGCTGGGGCAAGAGCCATGCGATGAAAAAGAGAACGAAATCAGTGCTATACCCCGCCTCCTGGAGCGCCTTGAGTTGGCCGGTTCTCTGGTCACAATTGATGCCATGGGCTGCCAACATAACATCGCATCAGCCATTCTTGCCAAGGGTGCTGATTATCTTCTGGCCCTTAAGGGCAACCAGAAATCGTTTGCACAGTGAAGTGGCTCTATTCTTTGATGCAGCCAAAGGGCTCGACAGCCAAACCAAACTCCGATACAGATCATGGCCGTATTGAAATACGACGCGCATCGGTGTGTCATGCGGTTGACTGGCTCAGCGCAGACCGCACAGCGCCGGGCGAGCCATGTTTTGCGGCCTTGCAACCATTGGCATGGTCGAAGCCGAGGTGGAAAAAGATGGCCAGACCAGTCGCTCAAGGCGCTTTTATATCTCTTCAGCCCATCTCACAGCAGCCCAACTGTCACGCGCAGCACGCGCCCACTGGGGTATCGAAAATCGCCTGCACTGGGTGATGGATGTGGTCTTCCACGACGACCTGATGCGGCTTCGAACCCAAAAACGGCCCCGTAAACATGGCCCGCGTCCGCCACGCAGTGCTCAATATCATCAAGCAAATACCCGACAAAGCAAGCATAAAAGTACGAAGAAAAACAGCGGCTTGGGACGATGAATACCGGTTCAACGCAATCACAAACTCCGGGTGATTCTTTCAAGCGATTGCCGTGGGATCAGAGTGGCCCCGGATGCGTCTGGAATAATCTTGGTGTAGACCTCCCACCCCTGTTTAATAAGCCAAAAACAGGCACTTTGCCCGCAGCACCCCTCCCGCGCTTGCCCTTTCGTTTCCCACCGAAATAGCTTTCGTCCACTTCTATTTCGCCGCCAAACATGGCTTCGGATTCAGCCCCCAACTCATAGGCAATGATTTCACGCAAACGCAGGAAGAAAAACGCGGCGGTCTTGCGGTTCACACCACACAAACTGGCCGCAGTTCGCGCTGTCGATCCCGAGATAAAATGCTCAGTCAGGTGATCCTGTTTATACCCACTTAAACGACTCTTTCGCATACTGCCCATGATAACCCTTTTTTTGAGTTATCTGGGTCAGCCCCTACATTTAATGACGCTGGGGAGGTAACATTCAGACTTTCAATGGAATGTGGTGAGGCTATGGGTTCATGGAAATCAGGACCTGAGGCACGAAGTTTTCGAACTAACCTGGACTTTACCGGTAAACTGCGGGTCATTCTTCGCTGGTCAGAATCTGTCGATTTGGATTTACACATTGCCGAGGGGAGAAGCGCAAATTATGGAACGGGGGTGAATTGGGCTTATTTTGCCAAATGTTTGGGTGCCACCAACCCAGATTGTAAAGCTGCAGGTTTTATAAATAAAGACTGTAAGTCTTCTGATTCTGACGGCTGTGGATCTCCGAAAGAGGAGATATATGAGGTAGACATGCAGTCACTTCCAGCATCTGCGAAAAGTATCACTGTGATGGTGAATAATTATACTCGCGATGATTCCGGAAAACCAACTTTGCCTCATTTGTCTGACGTCAGCGCATATGGGACAGATTAACAGTATTGCATAAGAGAGTGTTTTTAGCTCATCGTAGCCATTAAGGAGCGAAGATGAGAAAAAAACACGCTTACCCGTATGGCGCTGCTTCTTGGGAACCACTTTATCATCTTCCAAGATCTGATCGATAATCTCGGTAAAACCATCCAGCTTCGGACGCTTCACAGGCTTCGTTCGACGATAACCCGTCGGCACTGAATATTTCAACATCTTCGCAACCGTGCGCGGATCAATGCCAAACATCCGCGCAACCTCTCGATTGCTGTAACCCTCAATCAAAACTTTATGACGAACCCGACCATATAATTCCACGCACTTCATCCCCGCTCCCAAAACCGGGAACTTATCACTGATGTATTTTTACTCCGGTTTTCCGAAGCGCTCAGTGAGGGATTATTGCACCGGGATTCTCATGGAATTACTGGTTATGGTGAATCGATTGGGAATATCCATTTCAACGTTATCCACGATGCGGCCTTTGATCGGGCCAAGATTATCGAAGTCCGGCATACACGGCAAACTATTTCTGCTTTGGTAGGCATGGGAGAAGGGTATGATGGCGATGTCTTTGACCCGCGTGAAAAAGGTCTGCTCATGAAAGCCGAAATGAGAGTGTTAACCGACAACAATGAGGCCCTTGAATGGAACAATGACGAAGCTGGAACCACAGAAATTATTGAAAACATGGGACTCAAAATTAATGGCAAGCCAACTTTGACGTTATCAAAGCTTTTGGGGTCTACATGCAGGAAAACATGAGTGCCACCCGTCAGAATGTTCAGGCTCATCTTTATAAGCTGTTCCCAGATTTGGTTGCACCACCCAAAAACGATGATGATCAGGAACCACCAATGGCGGCTTAATCAAAGATTTGTCCCTTACTACGGTTTAGGTAGCCGCGCCAATATGCTGCCCCCGAGAAAAGAGACCGAGTAGTTTGTAACTATTTGTTATATATGGTACAATCAGCAGGTTAATCCTTAGTTTTATGACATATACCGATGTTCGGATTCAAGAGCTTCTGAGCCGTAATCTTTGGCTGAAAAAGAAACAAAAAACAGATATTCTCAATGGTACTGAGCAGGCCAAGCAGGATATTTTACCGCTACTCGAAGAGATGGACGTGAAACTGATGAAGCTTTTCCGAGCCGTGACAGCGAAGAACCCAAAATTCTTTGACGGGTTATTCGATGCGGCCTGTAATGAAGCGGCAAAAAAATGGAACGCCTGTTGACAGAGATACACTCAGGGAAGCGGTAAAGACAGTCGAACCTATGATTAACGAACAACAGTCTCGCTTTTTGCTCATGATCCTAGAAATTTTTCAAATCTGAAAAAGACATCCCAGAAGATCGGGAACTTTCCGGGGTCGAACAGCAATATTTCTTTTCGCTTTTTAAGCGATGGGTTTCGAGTGTGTCAGAAAATGACCCAAAATATCGGGATCGTGACCACATAAACACCGATTATGAAACATTGGGGGTCATCATAAACATACGACACTAGTGGTCCGTTCGAAACAAATGAGTCCCTTTGCGGCGAACTCTTTATCATTTGTTTTCGAACGTAAAGACCACTAGCAAGGTATTGTTTTCTAGTGGATTTTAAGATTCAAATATTTGGATGAGAGGTCTCGGAAAACGGGTTCCAAATGTTTGAATCAATCCACTAGTGGTCCGTTCGAAACAAATGAGTCCCTTTGCGGCGAACTCTTTATCATTTGTTTCGAACGTAAAGACCACTAGCAAGGTATTGTTTTCTAGTGGATTTTAAGATTCAAATATTTGGATGAGAGGTCTCGGAAAACGGGTTCCAAATGTTTGAATCAATCCACTATGACTATATCAAGCTTCAAAAAGCGGTAAAATTTATCGTGCAACATGAGAACGAACAACCTGATTTTCAGGGGCTTTGCAAACACTTGAAAGTTGCCTAGTATTTCTTTGTGCGTTGGAAAATTGACATTTTTAGTGTGATGATATAGTATGAACTAAACATACGGAATTTATCATGACAGTAACAAAAGAACGACTTACATTTTCGGTGGACGCCTCCATAAAAGATGGGCTTGAGCAGCAGATTCCTAAGAATCAGCGGTCAGCTTTTGCCGAAAGGGCGTTAGAAGATGCTCTAGAAAGGTTAGCGCGCGAAAAAGCCATCGAGGCGCTCAACGCCTTGAAGCCAACGGCTAATCCTCAAGGTGTTCAGTCAGAGGATGTTTTGCGGGATATTCGGAAAAAACAGGGCGACCATCTACTTGGAAATGATGCAGAGCAATGATTGTTCTGGACGCTAACGTATTCGCAAAGCTGTTTGTTGAGGAAAATGACAGCGACCTTGCCAAGGCATTAATGTATGCCGTCCAATATTCGGCGGTTCCGGTATTGCTCCCCGGTCTTTTTGCTTATGAAATTATCCAGATAGGCCGCTACCACAGCCTGGATACGGATAAAGTTCTGGATTTGCTGGAAACCCAGTTTCTGAGCAATTGGGAGATGGTTGAGCCAACACGAGCGCATTGGAAAACGGCACAAAAAATCAGCAAAAAGGGCCATGCCAAGAGCGGCTATCCTGCTATGTATGACAGTGTTTATCACGCCTTGGCGATTGAGGGGAACGGGGCTTTCATCACCGCAGATAAAAAGCACTACGAAAAAGCCAAATCGTTTGGACACATCTATTTACTGGAAGACTGGAAAGCGCCACTTGAGCCTTACCGCATCCCAAATGAGAGAAACCCTCAAAGCTTTGCGAGAGGGTAGCCGCAAATGAACACAAAGAAGAACATTATTGAGAATAATAGGTGAGTTTCGCAGAAACGCTCGCAAATTATTAATGGCAATGTTCGATGCTCAAAGGATGAAGCCCGGGCAATAGACAAATTTTGGGAACCAAAGAGGTCGCATAGGTCGACTTTCAGAGGCCAGACGACAGGGACCATTGACCCTTCATTTGAACCGAAAGACCTGCCCTATCCAGTTCATCTTGTAGCGACTCGCAAGTCTGGTAAACAAGTTGGGAAGTGCTGCTGCCAGTTGGCAAACTGTATAAGGCAATGATTTTAGGTCTAGACTCTTTCACATTTAGATTGAACCGTATCCGGCGTTTTTGATGTAATTACTACATTCTTGTTTAGAAACGGTTCCAACGAGATGTCCTACATATCTCCATGCCTCCTCGATGGTTCGTTTCTGTGCCATGCGCATGTGCTTTATTTTGGAAAAAGTCTGCTCGATTGGGTTGAGGTCTGGGGAGTATGGAGGCAGGAACCATAATCTTGCCCCGGCAGCCCTGATGATCTGCCGGATAACCTTTGCCTTATGACTTCCCAGATTATCCAGGATGACGATATCTCCGGGTTTAATGGTCGGTGCGAGAACCTGTTCCATAGGCACGAAAGCATAAGGCGTTGATAGGACCATCGAAGACGCAAGGGGCGCGCTCAGGCCATCATAGCGCAAGGCAGCGACAAACGTCATGGTACTCCAGCGGCCATGGGGAGAAAAACCTCTTAACCGCTTCCCTTTCCTGCCCCAACCGCGGATTGGGGCCATGTTGGTTTTGATCCAGGTTTCATCAATGAAGACCAGCCTGCGCGGGTCAAGCTGTCCCATAAAACCCTTCCAGCGCTTGCGTCTGCGCGCCACATCAGCGCGTCCTTGTTCAATGGCGAACAGTTTTTTTTTTTGAAGCTGAGGCCTTCGCGTTTAAGGAAATGCCACACCGCATTATGCGAGACAAAGACACCTTGTTTACCCAACAAATCCTTCAAGCCATGTAGCGTCAGATGGGACGTGTGTTTTGATTGCATCCATGATAAAATCATGATGGGGGTCAAGTTTGCGCTTACGGTGTCCGCCCATCTTGCCCGGTGTAACGCTGCCTGTCGCCCGATAGCGTTGATGCCATTTGATCACCGAGGACTTGGCAACGCCATACCGCTTCGCCACTACACTTGCAGGATCGCCGCCAGCCATTGCCGACACAGCGCGTTGTCTGAGATCATTTGAATAAGGTTTTACCATGCATACTGGCCTCCTTGCGCCAGCATACATCTTGAATCACAATTCAAAACAAAAGGGAATCCCAAATTCAATTAATTTGTGAACTCTAGAAGATTGAAATCAATATTGCAGATATTTACAATACTTGGTTTTTCAAAAATTGCTGAAATACACTCCTCACATGTATTTTCCATGTTTACAATGTTAAGTAATTGCTAGAAGCAACGACAGATGTAAACGCCTGGTTGCGATAGTGAGGGTGAGAATTTGGAAAGCCTTATCCCTTTTGTTCCGGTCCAATATGTAGTGACATTGCCGTTTGAATGGTATAGACGATAGTGAACATTGTGCTTATGTAAGGGAGCTTTGCCATGCTGTTTGAACATCCTTGAAATTTCAACACCGTTTTTGCCGATGAGGCGGCGTGTGCTGCGTGGCTTTACGAGATGCGCATGGATTTGTGTGTCCGCGATGCTGATAAGGCATGGGCGCTTGAGACGAGGCCTTTACTTACGGCAACGCTGTCATCGTCAGCTTCGGTAACCAGCGGCACAGTAATGCACGGCTCGAAATTACCCCTGACGGTCTGGTTTTGGGCAGCTTTTTTGATGACCACCCATTCCAACGGTATTTCCGCCTTGCAGTTGCAGGGCCAGTTGGGCCTTGGTTCTTATAAAACCGCGTGGTTATTGTGCGCCAAATTACGCCGGGCCATGGTGGATAGTGATCGCTCGCCCCTGCAAGGCCTTGTGGAAGTTGATGAAACCGCGATTTCCTGCCGTTCGAAACAAGAACCCGTCATGGGAGGGCAAGGCCGCTCGCATCAGGGGAAACTATTGGTGGCCGGTGCGGTTGAAGTGGACCAAAAGGGGCGTCCGGGGAGGCTGCGTCTGGCGAGAATTGAGGATTATAGCGCCAAATCTCTGCATCTCTTCGTTGAGCGGAGCCTGGCTCCAACAACGATTGCAAGGACCGATGGCTGGTCCGGCTATCAGGGGGTGAGCAACACTATCCCCGGTCTCAATCATCAACCCCATACCATCGGGCCGATGGCAGCACACTTCGTATTGCCTTGGGTGCACCGGGCTTTTTCAAACCTCAAAACATGGGGCTTGGGTGTCTACCACGGGCTGCGGGCCAAACATCTGCAAACCTATCTCGATGAATTCGTCTTCCGGTTCAATCGTCGCCGAAACCGCCACTCCGCCTTCAAAACCATCCTCGCCATCGCCGTCAAAAAATCACCAATGACCTACAACATGTTGATCTCACCGGAACAAAAGGGATAAGGCTTTTCATGGAAATGATGAGCAGAAGAACATTTACTGTTGCAGTAACAGCCGGAGTAGTTATGAATTCACCTGTATTGGCCGAACAGGGATTTGAGGAGATAAACAAAATGGCGGTTTATACAATTTACGATGATCGGAATGAAGATGAAGCATCGGGAAATTACGGATATGTGAATGAAACCCTTGATGGGGATTTCAGCACGGCTTTTCCGGTCGGGGACTACAACTTTCACCCCGTAACCAAAGCAGCACGGCTTGATGATGGAACCCGTTTAAAGAAAATTTCCTCATATCAGGGGGGGCCGGTAGATATGAACGGTCTTCCCAAGCGCGTTCGTTGGGGTGGAGGTGAAAGGGACCTTGGAGATTTTCAAATTACTGCAAGCCATTTTTTGGTGAGTGGGAAAATGAAAGATGCAATTGAGGCGTTGGAGCCGGACATACATCAATATCAGCCCGTAGAGCTGATTTGGGAGGATGACAGCCATGCGGCTAATTTCTTCTGGTTCAATCCCTGTAATCGGATAGATGGCATGGACCGGGAACACACGACACATGATTTCAATGAGAAAATCAGGCGGTGGATTTTTGTCGAGGGTAAAAAATACGTGGTGAATCAGGGGCAAACTGTAGGTATGCATGTTTGGGTTGATAGCCGGATTTTTGATGATGCTGTTTTTGTTTCCGGAAGTTTAAAAAGGCGTTTGGATGCTGATGGCATTAAAGGCGTCGCTCTTGGCGAATGTAATGTGATTTAGTCGGGATGAGGAATTAGGCAATGGCATTTGATCAAAGCGCGCCCAATGGCATAGCAAGACCGGAAACGTGGATGGGCGTTGGTGATTTTGAACTGTCAAACGACACCACGCGTACTGCTTGGGATGGCGCACACGGAACTGGCGATTCGCTGTGGCAAGAAAAGATGCGATGCTATCAAGGCAAACTTGCTTCTGATGGCAATTTCAAGTATGATCCTGATGCGCGTTGGAATGACCCGCTAGAGCGTGTCACGTAGTAATGAATTCATAACCACAAGCTTTGAAGTAGTTTCTGCATTCTTTTGGGGTGAAGAGGCCACAGACTTGGCCGACAGCTTCCCACAGATCATCATAAGTTCTTGCCTTTGCCTTTCTGAGCAGGGTCTTGAGTTTTGAAAAGGCCATCTCAATCGGATTAAGGTCTGGCGAATACCGCGGCAGGAACAACACCCACGCGCCACGTTCTTTGATGGCTTCAGCGGCCTTGCGGCTTTTATGGACGTTAAGATTATCCCAGACGACCACATCGCCTGGCTTGAGTATTGGCGCAAGTTGGGGGGTGACATAAGCAGCAAAGACTTCACCATTGACGGGACCATCGATAACCCATGGTGCCACCAGGTCGTGGCAGCGCAATCCGGCAATAAACGTCTGGGTGTTCCATTTACCAAAGGGTGCATCGCCAACAAGGCGCTGACCCTTGTGGCTGCGTCCTCTCAGCGGCGTCATGTTGGTTTTGACACATGTCTCGTCAATGAATATGAGCCCGCAGGTGCAGCTTGAATGGCCGGTAGGCGATGGTTGTGCCATTGATTGCGTTCACGTTTGACATCTGCACGTTCGCGCTCCGCTGCCAGCAGTGTTTTTTTTATATACTCCTTGCACCCGAAAAGTGGGCACCGGTTTTCGGATAAGTGCAAGGATCAAAAGAAGAATCCTATACTCAAAATTCGGGTTTCCGAGTGTTTTGAGTATATGAATCACTTATTTGCTGATTTGGGAATCCCCTAAATGATGACACCCCCTAAGGCGTATCGCAAGGGCTATTGCAAACAATACAATAATCCCAAAACTATGGGAATGTGCAAATTATGTCAGGTGGTGAGTACCGGCAACTTTACAAGGTGCGGTTTCTGGGGTAGCTTACAGAATGGGACGAAATCCTACGGTAAGTCCCAATTGAACTTGCACTAAATTTGACTGTATAAGCCTTTGAAATCGTTTGAGGCGTATTTGTCTCAAACAGACAATAGTTTATTTGGTGCATCCCAAGGTCGGCAATACGGACAAAAAGGACCTCTGACTTTTTGGCGCATCTTTGCTGTTGATAATGTCATCAATAGTAAGAAGCCACCGTCCTAAAACGTAAGAAAAACCGCTATCCTAAATTGAATTGTAAATTGGGGTTCGATTGAGGTTTTTATGCACCGGAGAACTACAAAAGCGCTGGCTTGTTTCATTCTGTTACTAACATCCAATGTTGGGAGCGCCAAACGAACTTTCGACATACCGAGAATCAACACCCAACCAAAACTGAATCTAATCAACAGAGTATGCGTTGTGGCTCCGGACACGAAGACTATCGCGCTTCAGGAAAATATTGTGACGACGGCACATTATAGCGTGTTGCATTTTGTTGGATTCATTTGGCACGCTATAAGCCATTGTTTTTACGCATTTCGTTATCACTTTTGTAAATTCACAAAAGTGCGAAAAGCTCTAGTGGTCCGTTCGAAACAAATGAGTCCCTTTGCGGCGAACTCTTTATCATTTGTTTCGAACGTAAAGACCACTAGCAAGGTATTGTTTTCTAGTGGATTTTAAGATTCAAATATTTGGATGAGAGGCCTCGGAAAACGGGTTCCAAATGTTTGAATCAATCCACTAGTTGTGTCCGTGCGCTACAAAACACCAAGCGACAAGAAACAAATTCATGAATGCAGGTTCGATTGACAATCACATTGACTACAAGATTTAGAATTGTTGCCTTGTTAAGCTGGGTGTTGAGTCAGTTTGTTGCCTTACTTCCCGCTACTATCATTCTAACTCTAACAAAGCCCGGGCATTCCGCACCCTTATGCACCAATCCAAATACGACAGGCGGCAGTGCGAGCACGCACGCAGCGTCAGTCGATTTCTTTGATCTTGCTGGCCCGAATATTCCGCACAACGGGACGCGTGCCTACAGCCTGACAACACAAGATGGGCGTACAATTACCGCCACAGTGAATTTCACAAGTAACGTTTCCAGCACGCTTTTGACACCACAAACCATAGATACCAGAAACGTTGGTACATTTCTCAATAGCTCGTTTAATGCACCAGGTGTACGAGAAACTTTCAGATCAAATATTGCTGGCGTATCAAGTACCGTAACCGTTGACTTCACCATCGGTGGCAGCCCTGCAGCAGTAGATGTCGTAGCTTTTGATGGCGAGGCGTTATCGAACTCCGGCGGTGCAGAATCTTGGACTGTGGCGACTAATGGTGGAACATTTGAAACGATTGATACCTATCTATCATTTGCGATTGTGGGCGAAGAAACCACAACCGTAACTGTGTTAGGCACAACGCCAACAGCCAGCTTGCATGGGTCACCTCTTTTGTTGTCCAGAGATGCAACGCACCTGACCTATACATGGACGAACACGCCCACCGGACGGACGGGAATTGGTTTTGCCATATTCTCTCCGCAAGACACTGGAGACGCAATCGCGGCATACGGCAATGCCTACCACCAACTCAATATTGTTAACGCTGGTTGCACCGCATTTGCGGCTCAAGATCCACAAATTGGTTCCATAAGGCCTGACAGTGAATCACCGTCGAACAGTACAAATGCAGATGCCGATGACCTAACTGGAGATGATGAAGATGCATTTACAACGCTTGGTCCTGTAAGACTGACAGATGGAACTTTTACGGTTAATGTTCCGGTTGAAAATAACTCTGGTTCTACTGCAACTCTAGGTGGCTGGGTAGATTTTGACAATTCTGACAGTTTCGAAGCTGATGAGTTTCAAAGTACAAGTGTTGCCGCAGGTTTCGTCGGAGTAACCGCCTTAAGCTTTCCAATTGGGGGCGTTGGTGCAGGACTGGTTGTTGGTACCAGCTATGCTCGCCTCAGGATATCAAACAACTCAATAGGCTTCTCAAATGCTGCGGGCTTTTTGAACAGCGGTGAAGTTGAAGATTACACTTTGGATATTACAGAAGGACTTACGGTTGTAAAATCTGTGTCCAGTGGTCCATCCATAAATCTAGGTCCAAACAATTTGATAGTCGATCGTTAAAAGCCTTATCCCTTTTGTTCCGGCCTCAGGATATCAAATGTAAGGGAGCAAACATCTCAATAGGCTTCTCAAATGCTGCGGGCTTTTTGATAAAACCAGCGGTGAAGTTATTGTGCGCCAAGATTACACTGGTGGATATTGATCAGAAGGACTTACGTGTAAGTTGATGAAACCGCGATTTCCTGCCGTTCGAAACAAGAACCCGTCATGGGAGGGCAAGGCCGCTCGGGGGTAAACTATTGGTGGCCGGTGCGGTTGAAGTGGACCAAAGGGGGCGTCCGGGGATCCATAAATCTAGGTCCAAACAATTTGATAGTCGATGTTCTCACCGGAGATGTCGTTAATTACGGATTCACAATCACAAACAATGGCAATTCTACATTTGGCCCTCTTACCGTCAGCGATAGTTTGCCGGGTGCTACAATTACCTGCCCAAGCTCTGGTACCAACACAATTGCGACATTAACTGCCGGCAGCACCGAAACATGCGATATTGATTATGCATTGGTGCAATCTGACTTCGACACCAATGGTGGAGGTGATGGGGATATCGATAATACTGCGAATGTTAGCTACGATGCGGGCGAAGGTTCTGTAAGCCAAAATGACTCAACTTCAGTTCCTTTGCCCATCGTTAACAGCCTGGCCATCGACAAAGACGCTGATGCAACATCTCAGTTGGGTAACGTGCCTGCCGGAGCAACGATAACCTACACATACACCGTCATAAATAGCGGAAATGTAACTTTGAGTAATATCAAAATTGCTGACTCTCACAACGCTTCAGGTCCTGTACCTACTCCAGAAAACGAGGTGCTTTTTAACGACGCAGTTCCCCTGGGCGATTCATCAGATGCGACCGCCAATAATGGTATATGGGATACACTAGCACCAGGCGATACTGTAACCTTCACTGGAACATACACTGTGACACAAACTGATGTCGAAACACTCCAGTGATTCTATCAAGATTGTGCAGTCCCCTGTGAAGGATTTCCAACCCGTTGATTTTGTTTTTTAATTTTTCTGTTCGCAGGATTCGTTTTTGCAAGGAAGTAGTTCTGTATCTTGTGTTTCCTTGCAATTTGCGTTTGTCTTTTTGCTGTGATTCACTGCTCCAAACAATGATTTGGAGGGTGTGATGAAGCCGAAAGAACCCGTTGAAACCGGTCAAGCTGAGTTGTTTCGCTCCAGGCTGGATCAGATCCTCGATATGGGCCATGCAAAAGTTGTTCTTGCAGGCAAGATCGACTGGGAATTTCTGGCTGATAAGTGCGGGGAGAATTACAGCGACAAGCCAGGGCATCCCGCACTTTCAACCCGGCTCATGGCCGGTCTGCATATTCTTAAATATGCAGATAATCTGTCTGGCGAAGAAGCCTGTGCAAGGTTCGTTGAGAACCCCTATTACCAGTATTTTTGTGGTGAAGAGTTCTTCCGGCACGACCTGCCGTTAGATCGTTCCTCGCTGACCAAGTGGCGCAATCGCATGGGTGACGACAAGATCAAAGCGCTGTTGCAGGAAAGCCTTTCGGTTGCTGTGAAAGTGGGTGCTGCCAAACCTGCTGACTTTACCAAAATCATTGTCGATACCACGGTGATGGAGAAGAACGTTGCCTTTCCAACAGACGCGAAACTGATCCGCCGGGCCCAGGTTCGACTGGTCAAACAGGCCAAGGGGGAAGGTCTCAATTTGCGCCAGTCCTACAGCCGCGTGGGCAAACTGGCGCTGATCAAGCAGCAGCGCTATGCACACGCCAAGCAGTTCAAGCGAGCCAGGCGGGAACTCAAACGCCTCAAAACATATCTGGGCCGAACCATTCGCGATATCAAACGACAGATCAGAGACGATGGGGTGCTTGAAAACATCTTCTCAGCACCGCTGTATCAGGCAAGGCGTGTCATGACCCAACGCCCGCGTGATGGTGGCAAGCACATTTACGCCCTGCACGCACCCGAAGTGGAATGTATCGGCAAGGGCAAGGCCCACAAGCCTTATGAGTTTGGCGATTGCTGCTAGTGGTCCGTTCGAAACAAATGAGTCCCTTTGCGGCGAACTCTTTATCATTTGCTTCGAACGTAAAGACCACTAGCAGGCTGCTGAAAAAGTCCTCGCATTGACTGGGCGAATATGATTCCGTTGTTTTGGTAATGATGGAGGTTTTGATGCGCGGTTGTGACACTCATTCAGGCTCGTTGTTTTCCTATGTTGATTTGGAGGAGCGGGTGCCAGCTAATCATCTGCTGCGGGTTATCCGTCGGCTGGCTGATGATGCTTTAGCTTCGATGGATGAGGTTTTTTCAGATAGCTATTCGGTGATGGGCCGTCCCTCGATTGCGCCGGAAAGGTTACTGCGGGCCTTGTTGCTGCAGGTGTTTTATTCAATCCGTTCTGAACGGCAATTGATCGAGCAGTTGGATTATAATCTGCTGTTCCGCTGGTTTGTCGGGCTTGGAATTGACGATCCGGTCTGGGTTCCAACGGTGTTTACGAAGAACCGTAACCGGTTATTTGAGGGCGATGTGGCGTCAGCCTTTCTCAAGGCCATTCTTGCCCATGATGAGGTACAACCCTTGTTGTCGGATGAGCATTTCTCGGTGGATGGCACACTTATTGATGCCTGGGCTTCGATGAAAAGCTTTCGAGCCATTGATGGTTCAGATGACAGTGATGATCCCAATGATAACAACGGGCGCAATCGTGACCGCGACTTTCACGGGGCAAAACGTTCCAACGCCACCCACCGCTCGACAACGGATGGTGAAGCGCGGCTATACAAGAAAGGTGCCGGCAAGCAGGCCCGGCTTTGCTTTATGGGGCATGCATGCATGGAGAACCGTCACGGGCTGACCGTTGATGCGGCCACGACCCGGGCCGATGGTCATGGAGAACGTAATGCGGCACTGCACATGATGGAGCCCAAAGCAGACCGGCCAAAGCGCGTCACCCTTGGTGCGGACAAGGGGTATGACATGCCTGACTTTGTCAATGAGTTGCGTTCGATGAATATCACGCCCCATGTGGCAGCAAAGAAAAAGCACTCCGCCATAGATGGGCGCACCACGCGCCACGAGGGTTATCGGATCAGTCAGCGGATCAGGAAACGCAGTGAAGAAGCGTTTGGCTGGGCGAAGACCGTTGGTGGCATGGCAAAGACAAGGCATCGCGGAATTGACAAGGTTGGCTGGCAGTTCACCTTCACAATGGCCGCCTATAATCTCATCCGATTACCCAAACTCATCCGAGCAAGCCCATGAGTACGCCTTCGACCACCCCGGGCAACCCATTTGTTGGCAAATGGCGGATTATACCAACGGCCATTAGGATTGACCCTTTTGATGTTCCAAAATTGTTTACCGGCAAGGCAGGCCTCGAAGTGCAATGTAAAACGCATTGGTCAAGAGGCATAACACGGATCCGGTGGGCAATTTTGGAGCACCGCAGGCCAGGTTTCTTTTGGTTTTGGCCGTGTTGCAATTAGCTCATGGTACGCAAGCACCCCTTCGCCAATCGCGCCTAACCAAAGCCAAAATAATTCCTGGTCAAAAGAGTAAATCCTAATGGCCGTTGGTATTATAGAGGCCGATTCATGGGACAAGGACTATCTCGATCTTGTCGAAAAAGCCTATATCCAGTTTAGCAATGAAGGACTTGGTGATTTTGCCTTTGGTGCCGTCACTGGCTCTATCGACTGCCACTACACCAAATACAGCGTATTTTTCACATGGGTCGGAAATGATGAAATGGATGCAGCATCGGGATCAGGCGAAGCGGAAATTGAAAGCAATGGAACCCTCACTATCGATCTCAGAGCCTGATTTAAAAGTTGTTGAGTGATATCAGCGGTTTGTGATTCATTCGGATTGATTATGATTCGAAGGAGATCACCATGGCCTGGACTGATATCACCCGCCAACAGCATAACCGCGATTACACCCGTTATCCAAGTGATTTGAACGATGAAGAGTGGGCTGTTGTGAAAAAGTTCATTCCGCCGCCACGAACGGGTGGCAGACCACGCACAACAGATATGCGTGAGATTTTCAATGCCATTTTGTATATCGCCCAAGGTGGGATTCCTTGGCGCATGCTGCCCAAAGACTTTGCACCGCCGTCCACTGTGCGCGGTTATTTCTACCAGTGGCGCCATGATGGCACATTGAGGTTGATGAACTTTGCACTGGTGCAAATGGCGCGCGAACTTGAGAACAAGGAACCTTGCCCAAGTGCCGGTGTGATTGACAGCCAAAGTGTCAAAACCACAGAAAGCGGCGGGGCTTGCGGCTATGATGCAGGCAAAAAGATCAAAGGCCGCAAACGCCATATTGTGACTGATACGAATGGTTTTCTTGCTGGGCTGGTGGTGCATGAGGCCAATATACAGGACCGTGACGGGGCTGTGCGTGTGCTGGATTCCATCAGGCGTTTCTATCCTTTTCTGCGGCATGTATTTGCAGATGGTGGTTATCGTGGTCCAAAGCTGCGCAAAGCAATGACAAGAGAATGGACAATTCAGATCGTCAAGCGATCCGACACTGCTAAAGGCTTCGAAGTCATTCCCAAACGCTGGGTGGTCGAGCGCACCTTCGCTTGGTTGGGCAGGTCGCGTAGACTGGCAAAGGATTGGGAAAAATCAATCGAAAGCTCAACCGCATGGACATTGATCGCCCACATCCGCATTCTCATCAGACGAATTGCAAGGCATTGTTATGTTGAATAAACTTTTGAATCAGACTCTTAAAGGACGGTGATAAAATTACCGTCCGTCCCGGTAGTACTGATGGACGTCCAACCCTCCAAATAAAAAAACCAAATGGACGTCAAACTGAAATTAGATATAAGCCTTATCCCTTTTGTTCCGGTGAGATCAACATGTTGTAGGTCATTGGTGATTTTTTGACGGCGATGGCGAGGATGGTTTTGAAGGCGGAGTGGCGGTTTCGGCGACGATTGAACCGGAAGACGAATTCATCGAGATAGGTTTGCAGATGTTTGGCCCGCAGCCCGTGATAGACACCCAAGCCCCATGTTTTGAGGTTTGAAAAAGCCCGATGCACCCAGGGCAATACGATGTGTGCTGCCATCGGCCCGATGGTATGGGGTTGATGATTAAGACCGGGGATAATGTCGCCCACCCCCTGATAACCGGACCAGCCATCGGTCCTTGCAATCGTTGTTGGAGCCAGGCTCCGCTCAACGAAGAGATGCAGGGATTTGGCGCTATAATCCTCAATTCTCGCCAGACGCCCCCTCCCCGGACGCCCCCTTTGGTCCACTTCAACCGCACCTGCCACCAATAGTTTCCCCTGATGCGAGCGGCCTTGCCCTCCCATGACGGGTTCTTGTTTCGAACGGCAGGAAATCGCGGTTTCATCAACTTCCACAAGGCCTTGCAGGGGCGAGCGATCACTATCCACCATGGCCCGGCGTAATTTGGCGCACAATAACCACGCGGTTTTATAAGAACCAAGGCCCAACTGGCCCTGCAACTGCAAGGCGGAAATACCGTTGGAATGGGTGGTCATCAAAAAAGCTGCCCAAAACCAGACCGTCAGGGGTAATTTCGAGCCGTGCATTACTGTGCCGCTGGTTACCGAGGTCTGACGATGACAGCGTGTGCATTCGTAAGTAAAGGCCTTCGTCTCAAGCGCCCATGCCTTATCATTCCCGCATCGCGGACACACAAATCCATCGCGCCAGCGCATCTCGTAAAGCCACGCAGCACACGCCGCCTCATCGGCAAAACGGTGTTGAAATTCAATCAAGGATGTTGGTGTAAACAGCATGGCAAAGCTCCCTTACATAAGCACAATGTTCACTATATGTTCTACACCATTCAAACGGCAATGTCACTACATATTGTGCCACCGGACCAAAAGGGATAAGGCTTTTAGATATAATGAGTCAGGAGCTTAGTAATGGAAAAATTTTTTACAGATAATAATATTTTGGACCCGCAAAAAATTTTGGAAGCTGGATATTTAGCTTTTCCATGCCCTGAATATCTATCATCAAATGAGATAAGTTCCTTAATGGAGTTACTTGATCAAGATTCTATGGATCTATGGATATTTGAATTTGGCCATGTTCCAAAATTGTTGACTAATAAAAATTCAAAAGAAGTAGCTAGTATACTATTCTCCGATTCTCACAAAAATATTTTTCTAAAATTTAGTCAAATACAATTATTTATTTGGATTCCTGAAGGTGAAGATCACTTTGTTGTATTTGGTACCGAAGAATATGTAAATTTTATAAAGAATAGAAATTTCTTTGAATACCTGTTCGATGAGTATGTAGATGAAAACAGCTTTGCAAAAAATAAAGTCGAATTTTTAAAGAGCGTTCGAGAAAGATATACTATCTCGGCTTAAATTTGGTTGCAGAAAGCAAGTCATGCCCCGTTGGATCGCTGGTTATTATTTGCAAAGCCCAGAAGTTGATGCAGGGAAATGCGATGGTTATCTTGGCTGAAATGGCAACTCAGTTTCAAGAGGGACTGGAGCATCATATATTCCAGCAGGTACAACAATTAATGGTGGCAGTGGCGGATGATTAACATCATGACGAAAGACTTTTCACTGAACGCTTTTGTTAAAAAATATGATCTTTATGACAAGGGTATTGATTCAATTCGAATTGTCGACGATTTGGTCGAATTTACTTTTAGTTTGTTTCATTGCGACGACCCAGAAAGAGATGATTAATCTAAGGATTATCTATTAAGGGCAAGGTTTCGCGAGGAAGATGTTTTTATGGAGAAAGGTGATTTGATTCAATCTGGTGAGAATGTGTTTGGAGAAATCCTGGATTTGAAATTCGAAGCAGGAGATTTGAAATTGGGTATTTTATGGAAAAATTTTACTACAACACTAAGGTCTGTTGACAATTACCGAGTGGCGATCACTACTGCTACGAGATTGATGTTTGCAATGAAACTTGTATCAGTCTTGTCGTATCTTGTTGCAATTCCTCGGAATTCCTTGATTTTGGCGAAATAGTTTTCAACCAGATGGCGCCATTGATACATTGTTTTGTCATAGGCATACTGGATTTTTCGATTTGAGCGTGGCGGGATCACTGTTGCGGCTCCGCGTTCATCCAGTTCCTCTCGCAACCAATCTGCATCAAAGGCCTTGTCTGCCAGCAAAGCATCAAAACATATGCCCTCAATGAGTGGTCTCACCCCGACGATATCATTGCGTTGACCGGGTTGTACGACAAACCGCACCAGATTACCCAATCCATCGACAAGCGCCACTATTTTGGTTGTCAGGCCGCCTTTGGAGCGCCCGATGGCCTGATTTTGAGTCCCCCTTTTGCGCCACTTGCCTTCTGGTGAACGGATATGATTGTGCCATCAATCATCGCATACTCAAAATCTGGATCATCACATAACGCATTGAATAACTTATCAAACACGCCTTTCTTCGCCCAACGGCGAAAACGCTGGAAGGTCGTGTTCCAATCACCCAGACAGGGTGGTAAATCACGCCACGGTGAGCCGGTGCGAACGCGCCATAAGACCGCTTCCATAAATGCTCGGTTATCTTTTGCAGTCACACCACAATCCGTTGACTTGCCTGGAAGTAAATCTTCCATAACAGACCACAATGCATCACTTATAACCAGACGATCTTCGCGCATTCAAATCTCCTCAAAAAGGAGTATGAATCATATTCGGTGCCGTTTGGGAATCCTAATTGTCAACAGACCTTAGAGCTTTTCGCACTTTTGTGAATTCACAAAAGTGATAACGAAATGCGTAAAAACAATGACTTATAGCGTGCCAGGTGAATCCAGTAAAAAGCGACACGCTATAGATGTGCTTTTATTGCGTCGCAACAAACTGTTCAGGCGCTTGGGTTTTCTTTGAAGTTCCAGGGGATTTTCGCCACGTATCAGGGCCAGCTAAGCCGATTGAATATCCGGCCTTGTAGAGTTTCTTCATGCGCGCGGGCTCGAAATTCAAAACATCAGCAGCGATTGGAATATTGTCTGGAATAGATGTGAGATGAAAATTCACACCACGCTTCTGGGTTGAGACATAGTGGCGGAATATCGTGTCGCGCTGCAATTCCCGGATCAATTCGGAGATTGTTTTCCTGCTTATGCTTGCAAGCGTTGGCTCAACAGGGTTGCTGGCATTAAATCTTCTGGTTGTCGCATTGATCACCAGGTAAAGGTTTTTGTCTGCGACCGGCGAATTGCCCATGAACCCCTCATAAAGAACCGGCTCCTTGACACCCCCGTCAACATGGGCCTGACGCAATTGCACGCCACGTCGTGGCTTGATGTATACGGGTTGGAAATAGCCTGGTACCGCAGCTGACGCCCTTAACACTTTTTGAAAATGCAGTATTGAGTCCGCCCGTCCTCCGCCATCACCAGCAGCAATCTTGCCCATATCCCAGATAACAAGTTCACCAGCATCGATATTGGTTGTCGCAATATAGAGCCTGCGTCCCCTTCGGTATTCGCTCGCAACTTTTTGCAGAAGTTGCGGTGTGACATAAGCCTCGATCTGTGCCTTCAAAGGTCCGTTGTCATAAAGACTGTCGCCAAAAAGCCCGCTCAATCCGCGCTTTCGAAAAATCGAAGAATTGGTCTGGGACGTATAAAGCTCTTTGATGAGGGAATCATATTCAGACCCCAGAAAAGCAAACACTGCCAATAATGATCCCGTCGACACCCCGGTTACCACATCAAATTGTGGGCGTGCGCCGCTTGCAGTCCAACCAGCCAAAACTCCGGCGCCAAATGCTCCATCAGCGCCTCCCGCAGAAAGCGCAAGGACAGAATGCTCGTTGTCAGGAACGCCGCCTTCAACCACCGGCAACTGATCGATCAGTGTCGCATCAACCGCTTCTTGGGGGGTCAGGGTTCTGATCTCAGCAGTTTCTTGAGGGCGCGACGCGCAAGCCGTAAGAAAGGACAGCAATAAGAGGCCGAGCACTCGCACCACCGCGCTCAGACGCCGACCAAAACTCATACCCTGTTTGACATTCAAACTCATATTGCAGTCCTGATTTTACCGCATACCAATTAAGGCCGTATACTCATAAATCTGATGGAAATGGCAGCACAAATGGTAAAAATACGCCAGGAAATGCGCGAAAAGCGGGCTTTGTTTCCCGGTTGAGCGCATTGGCGAAGCAGATTGAAGCCATTTCGCTGTCCTTTGGATATCGCGGAATTGCTCACCTGATGCGTTGCAAGCACCTGAAAATACGAGGTAATTCCTGCGTACCTGCGCCTATTATGCAAGCAAATTTTCTCATACCAATTTCATCAGATTTATGAGTCTACGGCCAATTTCAGGTGCGGCAACATTAGCCCATATCACCCATTTACCAAAGCCTGACGCGCCATTAGTTTCATAAATGGTTAACCCTGATTCACGCGGCAAACTCTTTCCATGTTTAATGATCCAATAGCAGCTTTTCCCAAACAACGCGAAATCCCGTACGGACCGTTAACGGTAACCCGTGAGGATATCATCAGCTTTGCAACCGAATACGACCCCGCCCCCTTTCACACCGACGAAGAGGCGGCAAAGCCCTCCTTGTTGGGTGGCCTGTGTGCCTCAGGATTTCACACCTGCTCACTGACCATGCGCATGCTGTGTGACGCATATATGCTGGAATCGACCTGCGAGGGAGGCGCGGAAGTCGAACGCATCGACTGGCACGTACCAGTCAGACCGGGTGACATGTTGTCCGGAAAATCGATTGTAACCAAGGCGCGACAATCGCGTTCACGCCCTGACATAACGATCATCACCTTTCAAAATGAAACATACAATCAAGATGGGGTCTGTGTTTTAACCCTTGTAAACACGGTATTTTTTCGGAAGGCTGAGGCCTGAACCCATGTCTAATCCCTTGCCTGATAGCATCCCGGACTTTTTGCTTCCTCAATCAGAAACCTGTATTGGCGCTTTCACTTTCACCGAGGCTGTTGTCCTCGATTTTGCGACACAGTTTGATCCACAGCGCTTTCACACAGACCGGCAAAAAGCTGAAGAAAGTATGCTTGGAGGATTATGTGCATCCGGTTGGCAAACTGTCTCCGTTTGGATGAAACTTCAACGCCAATCGATTGCCGAGAAAACCGCAGAACTGAAAAGCCGAAACATGCCCTGGGCTGAATTTGGCCCTTCTCCTGGAATGCGGCATCTCAAATGGCTGAGGCCGGTTTACGTGGATCAAACCATAACCTACACCAATCATATTCAGAGCCTGCGCAAGAGCCGGTCACAACCCGGTTGGTGGCTCATGACCAATCACGCACGGGCGGAAAATCAGGAAAATGAGCGTGTCATGCAATTTGAAAGCACAGTGTTTTTGAAAATCCACGGCCTCGATCCCTGAGTTAGTCGCCAATTGCTGGTCCATTTACCGAAATAACCCCCGGTTTAAACCGCCGCTTTTCAGTCACCCTACGTCGCGCATGATACTGCGAATTTTCCGAGTTTGAACGACTTTTGATCAACTTATTGAAAGGCTATCAGATGGCACAGCTGCAAATTGTTTACTGGCGGGATATTCCGGCTCAGGTGATTGTAAAGGCCGGCCGCCGCAATGTCGCCAAGCGAGAACTGTCACTCCGCTTCACCGAAGCAATTGACCTGTGTGCGATGCGCAGCGGAGCTGCAGAAACGGACGCCTATCTTGCAGAATGGCGCCGGGCTGACCCTGTTGAAGTAAGCGATGACCTGGATGCGGAAGCAGAAAAAGCCGCCGCAATGCTTGAAGAAGAGTATGGCAAAGAACGTTTGGTCGCCCTGGTGAAATCCGGCGGCAAAAAGGAGTAAGCTTCATGAACATATACACGAACGCAGCAAAGCTTTCAGAAGATGCTGATGCAAAACAAGGAATTCCCGCAATGGCAAAAATTGCAGCATCGATTGAGATTTCGCCGAAACAGGCAGTGGAAAACGAAGATATTCCTGGCCTGTTCCCACAAGGAACGAGAGTTTACATCACCGATGTTGGAACCGACACCGCTGAAACCCTCACTGCAGGCGCCAAGCGGGTCCATGACCTGGGATATACTCCGGTTCCCCATTTCGCTTCACGCCGGCTGACAGCCAAAACCGCCCTTGAAGATCGCATCAAAAGGATGACGCAAGATGCAGGCGTTACCGATGTTCTTGTCATTGGCGGCGGACTTGAAAGGGAAGCCGGTGAATTTGATTCCACCATGAAAGTGTTGGAAACCGGATTGTTTGACCGGTACGGAATAAAAAACATGGGTGTTGCCGGACATCCGGAAGGTTCTCCAGACTTCTCTGAAGAGACCGCAATTGAGGCTTTGAAATTCAAGCAAGACTTCCACAACCGGAGCGATATCGAACTGCGGATTGTCACCCAGTTTGGATTTGACGCTGAGCGCTTCACCGGTTGGGCAGACGGATTGGCAAGTCACGGCCTCGATCTGCCGGTTCACCTGGGTGTTGCCGGGCCTGCAAAAATGACTACCTTGATAAAGTTCGCTGCCATGTGCGGTGTTGGCAACTCAATCTCATTCTTGAAAAAGCGCATGGGCGCTGTTCTCACCCTGGCATCCGGTTTTGACCCGGATGAAATCGTCAATCCGATTGAAACTCACGCGCTTGCCGCAGAAAATTCAGCGATTAAGCAAATTCACGTCTTCCCGTTTGGAGGCGTAAAAAAATCATCTGAATGGCTGAAAACCCGCGGTAGTTGGTAGTCATACCTTATTCTGGGCTATCACCCATCAGGTATCGCGGACCTGCACCTTTCAGATATGCGCGGTCGTCCGGGTTGTATAGTTTGCATTTTGCCAGCGAAAGGCAACCGCAGCCAATGCAGCCATCAAGACGTTCGCGCATTTGCGTCAAAGCATTGATCTTCTGATCAAGCAGGGTCCGGAAATTTTTGCTCAATCGACTCCAATCTTGTTTGTTTGGGGTTCGCCCATCCGGCAACGCATCCAACTGCGCGCGTATCTGCTCAATGGTAAAACCGACCTGCTGAGCGATTTGCACAAATGACAATCGCCTGATGTCAGAGCGCAAAAAGCGTCGCTGCCCTCCCCCGCTCCGCTCAGACCATAGTAGCCCCTGCGTCTCGTAGTATCGTATTGCTGAGACAGAAAGCCCGGTCCTGTCGGCCAGTTGGCCTATTGAAATATTGATCGATTTCGCCATGAAATTTTTCCAAAAAAATATCTTGACCTAAAGTTAGGTTGAGGAATTATCTTACACTTCATCACATTTTGTCAATGTAACAGATGGAGACAATCATGAGCGTACAAATTAAATCCAGATCGGTCATCGGGACAAAGGGGCATCGGATTTTTCGGAAATTCGGAAACCATGCTTCACACCTGCTCCGTAACTTAGCGCAACTTTTCCAGGCCCAGAACCGTCGCAGATCCGACCGCAAAGCCGTTCGAGAACTCCTTACGTTCACTGATGAACAATTGCGTGACATCGGGTTGGCGAAAAACGATGTCATCTTTGCAAGCAAACTCACTGAAAACTATTCCGCAACACAGGAGTTGCAGAAAATTGCCCGCCATAAAAATTGAAACAAACAAACAATTCGGCTTCTCAACACAACAGGAGATCAAAATGTCCGAACCAGTTCTCGAACACGTAAATGTCACGGTCAGTGATGTATGGAAAACAGCCCCAATGCTTAGTGAAATTTTTGGCTGGGAGATCAGATGGGATGGTGAAGCCATCCACGGCGGTTACAGCATCCACATAGGATCAAAAAACTCCTACATCGCGATATACTCGGGCACCAAGCCAACCCCATCACATGAAGTCAGTTATGATATGAACGGTGGGCTAAACCACATCGGTGTCGTCGTTGATGATTTGGAAGAGATTGAAAAGAAAGTTGTTGCAGCAGGCTTCACCCCTCATTCTCACGCAGACTATGAACCCGGCAAACGTTTCTATTTTCAAGATCACGATCACATAGAGTTTGAGGTCGTGAGTTACGAGACCCGGTAATTGAAGATCCTTTGCTGCGCAATCATAATGAACGCGCAGCAAAGGAATTCGACAGGGTCTTTTTCAGGCAACTTTCCGCGCGTTGGTTTTCCCGGCATGTGCCGCAAGAAACGTATCAGCTGCGTCAATCGCCAGTTGTGCCTTGTTTAGCGTGTAGATATGGATTGATTCAAATCCGGCGCACGCAAGGTCGTGAACCTGCGACTTTAAAAGTTCCGATGCAATCTCCAGCGCATCTGACCCACTCGTGTCAGCATCGGCAAAGGCTGCATGAACAAAGTCCGGCACACCGGTCTGGCACTGCTCGGCCATTTCCTTGATCCGGTCGAAATTGTAGATCGGCAAAATACCGGGAATGATCGGGATTGTGATGCCCAACGCCCTCGCCTCTTCGACAAATTGGTAAAACACTGAATTATCAAAAAAGAACTGGCTGATCGCAATGGACGCACCCGCATCCTGTTTTTCCTTCAAGACAGCCAGATCAGCCTTGCGAGACGGGGCCTTCGGATGGGTCTCCGGATAGCAGGATACGGCAATTTCGAAGGGATGATGTCGGTTAAGGGTTCGGATAAATTGAGCAGTTGAATTGAAAACTTCACTTTTACTACCTTCCCTGCTATCGCCGCGAAGCGCTACCAGACGACGAATGCTGGCTCCCCACAATTGATCGGCGAATTCCGCGACTTCGCCAGCACTGGAGCCTGTATAGGTAAGATGGCTCGCCGCTGGACGGCCAGAGCTATCTGCAATCTGCTTTACGGTCTCAAGCGTCCCTTCCCGGCTTGATCCGCCTGCCCCGTAAGTAACACTTTGAAAGTCCGGCTGAAACTCTGACAATATACCTACGGTCTCTTCAAGCTGGTTTTTGCCATTGGCGTTTCGGGGCGGGAAGTACTCAAAGCTGACGGATGCCATTTTCATCTCCAATAAATCAAATTTGCCAATTCCGGGGCTTGCTGCCTCAGGTTCTGGATTTCATACGCATACCATCATCATCATCTTTTGTAAATAACAATATAAAGATATCTTTATGTCTTGATATTTTATCCAATCTTTGCAACAAGCACTGGGTACCCACATGGCGGCAATGAATTACAAAACCGCAAGGTCGTAAACCCGCAAGGTCGTAAAATTGGCATGCCATGTCGCGCCAATTCGCGGCTATCGACACCTGAGGGTGCATGTAGGGAAAAAGTTGAAGTTCAAATGAGGGTTCTCATCGCCCCTGGCACATAAGTGTGGCATGAGGCAACAAGAAAGGATTTTGCAATGACACATACGATCGTTGCTTCAGCCACCAAGGAAGTCGTAATTGGGTTTGACAAGCCATTCTGCGTGATCGGCGAGCGCATCAACCCGACCGGGCGAAAAATTCTGAATGAAGAACTTGAACGCGATGATTTTTCCCGCGTGGAATCAGATGCCATTGCCCAGGTTGCAGCAGGCGCTAGCGTACTCGACATCAATTCAGGTGCGGTTTTTTCCGGCAAAATGGCCGAAGATCCGCGATACGCTGACAACAACTTTGTTGAACCAGCGCTGATGGAAAAACTGGTCAACACAGTACAGGCCGTAACCGATTGTCCGCTTTGCATTGACTCCTCAGTTCCCGGAGCACTGGAAAACGGATTGAAAGCAGCCAATGGCCGCCCCCTCCTCAATTCCGTAACCGGCGAAGAAGAGCGCCTTGACTTGGTTTTTCCTCTGGTGAAAAAATACGACGTTCCGGTCGTCGCGATTTCAAATGACGATACCGGGATATCAGAAGACCCTGACGTCCGTTTTGAAGTCGCAAAAAAGATTGTGCAGCGCGCCGCAGATTTTGGCATTCCGGCGCATGACATCGTGGTAGACCCGCTGGTTATGCCGATCGGCGCGATGGCAACTGCCGGCCATCAGGTGTTCACCCTCGTGAGGCGTCTGCGTCAGGAGCTTGGCGTTAACACCACCTGCGGTGCATCAAATATCTCCTTCGGTTTGCCAAATCGCCACGGCATCAACAATGCCTTCCTGCCAATGGCCTATGCAGCAGGCATGACCAGCGCGATCATGAACCCGGTCGCACTGCCAACCGGTCCAAAGAAAATTGCTGAGAAAAAGGCACTGATCGAAGCAGCCGGCGTTACCCTTCCGCCGGACATCGATGACGAAGCATTTGTTAAACTGTTCGGCATGGGCTCAACCAAGCCGCGTGCCGGCAAGGAAATGGAAGCCATTCGTGCTGCAAACTTTCTTCTCAATCAGGACGACGGCGGCGCGGCATGGATTTCATTCAACAAAGACCCCGACGCTGCTCCTGCCGGTGCCCGTGGTCGCCGCACCGGCGGTCGCACAAGAAGACGATAGTTTGCTTAAGCTTACCAGTGGAATCAGATACGCATCATAAATGACTAAATCCGACGACCCCCTTGTACTCTTCATGCCTTCGGGCAAACGAGGCCGATTTGCCAAAGGCACGCAGATCATAGATGCAGCACGGGAACTTGGTGTTTATGTGGAATCTGTTTGTGGCGGACGCGGCATCTGCGGGCGTTGCCAGATTGAAATCCAGACCGGCGAATTTGCCAAACACGGCATCTCTTCAAAGGCAGAAAACATTTCAGATTTCAGCGCCAAAGAAACGCGTTACGCCGAAAAACGCGACCTGAAGGAAGACCGCCGCCTCTCCTGCTCGTCCACTGTTGAAGGCGATCTTGTTGTCGATATTCCACAAGATGGCCAGATCAATGCAGCTGTTGTCCGCAAGGTTGATGACGGACGCATTATAGAACGCAACCCGGCTGTCCAGCTTTGTTACGTCGAAGTTGAAGAACCGGACATGCACAAGCCCCTGGGCGATCTTGATCGGTTAAAGGAGGCGCTGCAGCGTGACTGGGGATGGGAAGATCTGATGGTCGACGCATGGCTACTCCCAAGGGTTCAAAAACGTCTGCGTGACGGCAATTGGAAAGTAACCGCTGTCATTCACATGGACATGGAAACCTCACGTCCCTCGATCATTTCAATTTATCCGGGCTTGAAAAACGAAGCCTACGGCATTGCTTGCGACATCGGTTCCACAACCATTGCGATGCATCTTGTGTCATTGCTATCCGGTCAAACCATTGCATCATCTGGGGCACCGAACCCGCAAATCCGGTTTGGCGAAGACCTGATGAGTCGCGTATCCTACGTGATGATGAACCCTGAGGGTCGCAAAGCCATGACGACCGCAGTGCGAACAGCGCTCAATAACCTTATTGAAAATGTCTGCACCGAAGCAAGGGTCGAACCAAAAGACATCCTTGATCTGGTCTTCGTTGGCAATCCGATCATGCATCACCTGTTTCTCGGAATTGACCCGACAGAACTGGGCGGCGCGCCCTTCGCACTGGCCGTATCAGGCGCCGTGCACAGTTGGGCTGTGGATCTTGATTTACAGGTAAGCAAAGGCGCACGCGTATATACGCTCCCCTGTATTGCAGGACATGTGGGTGCAGATGCCGCAGCCGTTACTTTGTCCGAAGGGCCGCATCGGCAAGAAAAGCAAATGCTGGTTGTCGACGTTGGCACAAATGCCGAAATCGTGCTTGGAAATTCGCGGCACACTGTTGCTGCTTCCTCACCGACCGGCCCTGCTTTTGAAGGTGCAGAAATCTCCTGTGGCCAGCGCGCCGCACCCGGCGCCATTGAGCGCGTCCGCATAGACCCTGAAACGCTGGAGCCAAAGGTCAGGATCATCGGGGTGGATTTATGGTCAGATGAAACCGGCTTTGACGCCGCCTCCAGCGTTACCGGGGTAACCGGCGTCTGCGGTTCCGCGATCATAGAGGTTGTCGCCGAAATGTACCTCAGCGGTATCATTTCAGAAGATGGTGTTATTGTTGGCGCAATGGCCGCAAAATCTGACCGGATAGTCGAAGAGGGACGGACCTGGTCCTATGTCTTGTGGCGCGGTGAACAAGAATTACGCATCACCCAAACTGATGTGCGGGCGATCCAGTTGGCAAAAGCGGCCCTTTATGCCGGCATCAAATTGTTGATGGATAAAAAAGGCATCGGCGAGGTGCATTCAATTTCATTTGCTGGTGCATTTGGTACTTTCATCGATCCAAAATATGCAATGGTGTTGGGCCTCATTCCAGATTGTGATCTCGACAAGGTGAAGGCTGTTGGCAATGCTGCTGGTTATGGCGCGAAAATGGCATTGTTGAACCGCGGGTTCAGACGCGAGATAGAGGAAACCGTAACCCGTATCGAAAAAATCGAAACTGCATTGGAACCGGATTTCCAGGCACATTTCGTCAACGCGATGGCGATGCCCAACAAAGTGGATAAGTTCCCCAACCTTGGAAAAGTGGTCACACTGCCGGAGAAAGCGCAAGAAACGGACCCCAGCAGCAACGATGGGTCATCGGGGCGGCGAAGAAGACGAAGAACCCGAAGTTAGCAAATTTCGATCAGATTGAATTTACTCCATACTCAAAACACCCGGAAATCCGAATTTTGAGTATTGGATTCTTCTTTTGATCCTTGCACTTATCCGAAAACCGGTGCCCACTTTTCAGGTGCAAGGAGTATAGTAAGGAATTTTCAGTCGATCCCCAAAACCTGCGCAAAATTTGTCGCTTATTAATCACTGTGTGCGACTGTGACCCAAATTTCGTCGGAAAGTGAAATCAATGTCGCAAAAATCGACCGCAATTCAATATGATTTTTCGGAAGATAAAGTCTCGAATGCCGGGATTGTAGGTGGCTTGGGGATGACCCTCATGCGCCTTGCTGCCAAAGCAACCCGTCCTGACTACACCGGCCTGTCAATTGCCAATCGAATGATTAGGACAATACTTCCCAGCGAACGGTTCGTTAGCGCAAATCTGTTTCCCGATACCCAATTTGAATTTCCATATGGGGATGGGTATTGGGGCTGTCTTCTCGACAATTCCAAAGTCTACTGTCCGGGAATTGAAGATATTCTACTGCAACTTTCAAAAGTAGACTATGCCTGTATCGATTGCGGGGCAAACTACGGATACATGTCGGTCCTCGTTACTAATGAGGCTTTTGGACACAAACCCTGCATAGCGATTGAGGCTGATCCCGAAACATACAGGTTTCTTAAACGCAATCTAAAGCTCAACGAAGAGCGCTTTGAAATCATGAACAAGGCTGTGTTTTCTTCCACTGGTGAGATGGTCAACATTCATGGGGCAAAACACGAAGCGCGGTCAATTCTTGATGAAAACGGTTCCCGCCATGACGGCAATGTTGAAACGATCGCACTTGATGATCTGACCACCTGGCGCAATGCTCACAAAAACAAACCTATCATCCTAAAGCTTGATGTCGAAGGTGTTGAAATCGACGCCATGAAAGGCGCAACCAAATTGTTGCAATCCGACCTGCTCGTCGTGTTTGAGGATCATGCGTCTAGACCCTCACGCATAAGGTTACAAATTATTTCATCAAAGACCTTGATATGCAGGTCTTTGTTGCAACCAATGGCACATTGCGTAAAATCCACTCGGCTGACGAGCTGACTGCAATCAAGACAAACAAACGCGTCGGATATGATTTCTTCGGAACAAAAAGCCCGTTCTGGCACAAAACACTCGGTGATCTGATCAAGTAGATCAGCGAAAACCAACACGCCCCGACAAAACACACATATGTGATCGAACGGCATGCTCCGGGGGCATTTTATACCAACGGCAATCAACTAGATTCTGCCGGGATCATGTCAAAGGCGATGCATTGCCGATCTTCATCCGTTTCAAATGGCACGGTGCTGTGAAACAAAGAAGAAGGAAAAAACACAAGTTCGCCCGCTTTTGGTTGGTGGATCAACTCAGGAATGTTCTCATCCAGCTTGCGATAATCGTACCCATGAAGGCTGAATGAAATTGCCCCCTCATCGCCGGGCATTTTCTCCGGGACTTTGAGATAAATCACACCACTTACCCAACCACGGGAATGAATGTGTGGCTTCTGGTGCCCGGATTTGAGCAATTTCACATGCCAGCCATCAAGCTCGTAGTGTTTTGGAAACTGGCGTACAATTTCACCACTCAATTGAGATTTTTCTTTCCGATAGCGTTTCAACTCAGAACGGATAATCGTTTCCAGTTTCGCAAATACTTCACCCTCATCAAACAAGTTCCCAAAGGACTGGTATCCTCCTCGGGTTGTGTGGTTTTCCCATGCCGACGTAAGGCTTCCGGCTCCGTTCATCAGTCTTTGAAGAAATTCAGGATCATCTGCCAATACATCATCAAGAAATTTTACCGAAACGTAGTCGAGAGGGTTGGGTGCAAACGTATGGGTATCCTCTACGCCATATTGTTGGCTCGCAAATGCGCTGAATGCCGCCGCACGGAGGTTAAGCGGATCTTGAGAGTTCAGTTCAGACAACCTATCCAACAACAAGGAGTGATCAGCTCCGTCCTGATGCATTGCCTCGAGAATCTGAGCGCGCGATATCTTTGTATCAACCTTTTCAAAATAGCGGATGCTTTCGCCGTACTCACCCGCAGTATAATGCAAATTTCCAAGTTCATTGTGAGCTTCCCTGTTGTCCGGCTCAAGCGCCAGAGATGTCTCGAAACTCTTTTTTGCCTTTTCAGTTTTGCCGAGCAAACGTTGGGTAACGCCAAGACTCAAGTGACCCGGCGCAAATCCCGGTTTCAGAAATGGAAGCTTTTCAAGGTATTTTTCAGACTCCTCCAACCGGTTTATCATCCGAAGCGACGCACCCAGATTGCGTAATGCCGGGGCAAATTCCGGATTTAACTCGACCGCCTTTTCATAATTTTCAGCAGCCTCAGCATACCGCTCCAACTCAAAAAAAGCCGCTCCCAGATTGGTGTAGGCATCGGCAGAGCCACCGGCTTTTTCAATCACATACCGGAACCGCTCGATAGCAAGTTCTGGTTTCCCCATGTTCATGTATACAAGGCCAAGATTATAGTAGCCATCATAGTGGTCCGGCTTTACGACAATGAGTTTTTCAAGAACCTTCGAAGCTTCGACAAACTTCTCCTGTCCCAGGAGCGCCTTTGAAAGAATATCAAGCAAGACCGGCGCAGACGGGAACTTTTTCGCAAGTTTTCGGGCCTTCGCCTCTGCCTGTTTGTGATTGCCGTGCTGCAGCAGCGCAACAAGCCCCTGGACATCTTGTTTTTGAAGCTGTTTTCTTGCACCGGTCGGGCGTTGGAAATTTCGTGCCATGCTGATACCATTCCTTTAGCAATCGCTAAACGTTTTGATGCATTTATTCAAGCAATTGCGGCGCGACGATTATCAAACATTCTCGACGGAGGAGCCAATGCCCGAAGCCTTTATCTTTGATGTATTTGGAACCATCGTAGATTGGCGCAACGGTGTGGCAACCGAAACACGAAAGTGGTTTGATGCAAAGGACATTTCACTGGACGCTCACGAATTTGCTGATCGCTGGCGGGCAAAATATCAACCCGCAATGGAACGCATTCGCTCGGGCAATCGTGGTTATGTCCCACTCGACACCCTGCATCGCGAAAATCTGGATGAATTGCTGGAAGACACCGGTCTTGGCTCCCTATTCGACGATGCGCAACGTGCTGCATTCAATTGCGCTTGGGAAAAATTGCCGCCCTGGCCAGACAGCGCGGCAGGTCTTGAAGCGATAAAACAATCAGCCATAATCGCGCCCTGCTCCAATGGCTCCATCGCGTTGATGACCCGATTGGCGAAATTCGGCAACCTGCCATGGGATTGTATATTGGGCGCCGAAGTTGCCGGCAATTACAAACCCCACCCGGATGCTTATCTCAAGTCTGTTGCAGCGCTTGGCCTCAAACCCAGCGATGTGGTTATGGTTGCAGCCCACAATAATGATCTCTCAGCGGCCCGGGATGTTGGTCTGATGACAGCATTCATCCCCCGCTTGCAGGAACATGGTATGGATCAGGCGGTTGACCTGTCTCCATCGCAAGATTGGGATTATCTTATTGAAAAGATTGAGGAACTTTCCAGCGCGTGATTTTGACCGGCAAAACGTGTTAACCATCATATCAGATTGATCTCTGAAAATTCAGAAAATCTTTCTCACGTTTCAAATTTTCTATTGCATTTGCGACACAATCTGCGCAAGGGTCAAAAGGCTCTGATTTTGGAATCTATGCAATGAATACGCTAGCGACCTTCAATGAACAGGATAATCCCGTTGCGAGTGCAACAGAGAGCAGATCTATTGTTTTCTTCCTTGTTCCCGACTTCTCAATGCTGGCTTTTGCGACCGCAATTGAACCGCTGAGAATTGCAAACCGCATGCTTGGCAAGGAATTTTATAGCTGGCGCCTTGCATCCTATGACGGTTTGCCTGTGACGGCTTCCAGTGGTGTGGAGGTTGGCGTCACCACAAACCTTAAACAAGAACGCGAAAGCCTTACCAATTCCAAAAGACCGGCAAACATGTTTTTGTGTTCTGGTATCAATGTCGAAGATGCAACCAACAAATCTCTGTTTGCCTATATCCGCGAAAACAAAAACAGTGGTGTAACGGTCGGCGGAATTTGTACTGCAGCTTTTCTGCTTGCAGCTGCAGGCCTCCTCAAGGGTAAACGCTGTGCGATCCATTGGGAAAATCTCCCTGGCTTTGCGGAACATTTCCCGGATGTTGATGTATATGCGGATCTTTACGAGATGGATGGCAACACCTGGACATGCGCAGGTGGAACCGCATCTCTTGATATGATGTTATCAATGATCTCATCAGATCTTGGAGAAGATCTCGTAAACAGCGTTTGTGAACAGGCATTGACTGACCGTGTACGCAATCCGAATGACCGCCAGAGATTGCCGCTTAGAGCGCGCCTCGGAGTTCAAAATGCCAAAGTGCTTTCGATTATTGAATTTATGGAAGCCAATATTGCCGAACCGTTGCAACTCGTGGAAATTGCTGACTTTGTCGGCCTTTCCCGTCGTCAGATCGAACGCCTGTTTCAGCAACATATGGGCCGTTCACCTGCTCGTTATTATCTGGAAATCCGTCTCGACCGTGCGCGTCATCTGTTAATGCAGTCAACCATGCCGGTTGTCGACGTAGCAATTGCCTGTGGATTTGTTTCCGCTTCACATTTTTCAAAGTGTTATCGTGAGATGTACGGCAAATCTCCGCTTCAGGAACGTGGATAAACGGCCCTGCCAGATTTGGCAGAGCCGCCAACTTTTCCAACCTCAAGCAACAATGTTGTGCCCAGGACCAAACGGGAATTTTGTGATGTTCTCAGCACTTCCTTCCCCGACAATCAAGATGTCATGTTCACGATAGCCGCCCGCACCGGGGTTACCTTCCGGTACAGTTAACATTGGCTCCATCGAGACTACCATTCCATGTTCCAATACGGTCTCGATATCCTCGCGCAACTCGAGCCCCGCTTCGCGTCCGTAGTAGTGTGACAATATACCAAACGAATGCCCGTATCCGAACGTGCGATACTCCAGCAAACCGAATTCTGCAAACATCTCATTGAGTTCAGCAACGATATCACAGCACCGTTTTCCAGGCACAATCAGTTCGATACCCCGACGATGAACTGCCACATTCGCTTCCCATATTTTCATCGACGCAGCATCTGCTTCGCCCAGAAACAAAGTACGCTCCAATGCAGTATAATAACCCGAAATCATCGGAAACGTGTTAAGTGACAGGATATCACCCATTTCAAGTTTCCGGGTTGTTACGGGGGTATGAGCCCCATCCGTATTAAGCCCGGACTGAAACCAGACCCAGCTGTCTCTTATCTCACTATCAAGATGTGATCGGGATATTTCCAGCTCCATTGCGTCGCGGCCTGCCATGGCGACATCAATTTCGCGGGTTCCCTCACAAATTGCAGTCCGAACTGCCTCACCGCCATGATCCGCAATTCGGGCACCCTCACGAACAAGCGCAATTTCCTCATCAGACTTCAGCATGCGAAGCTTCATTACCTCTGCTGAAACATCCGAGAACTTCCAGCCTTGGAGCGCATCGCTGAGTTTGCGATGAAGCTCAAGGTTAAGATGATCATATTCCAGTCCCAGCCGACTACCTTTAGGCAGTAGTGAACCAACTGCGCGCAGGTAATTGTCGCGTTTCCAATCCGTATAAACGAGATTTTCGCTGCAACTACGCCGCCAGGGTTGACCAAGGTCAATATTGGCCGACACACTGATACATCGGTCCTGGGTTACCACGCAACCATATGGCCTGCCAAACGCGCAGTACAAAAATCCTGAATAGTAAGCAACATTGTGCATTGAAGTGAACAACACCGCATCGATATCTTGAGCTGTCATCACTGCTCGTAATTTTGCCAACCGTTGTTGATACTCCCCGTCGGAAAAGGGAAGCTTGGCTTTTGGGCCGTTTTCAATTGAAAAGAAATCGGGTCTCTGCATGGCATATCTCCGTTTGGTTTCCGGACATAGCTGTGCCCGGAGAAGAATTCCGGGCGTACAGGACAATATTGATGGTGTGCAGATCGCAAACCGCTCCTGCACGAAACACGACGCCATCGCATTTCGGCAGAGATTTAACTCAAATCACCATGCATTGTCATCTCCTTTTTTTAAAATTTTCAGTTGTCGCGTTGTCGAATCACGAGAAAATTGTGGACCGGTGTAAAACCTGCAAAAGAATAGGTTGGATCGCCAGAATACCAGACTTGTGTGGAGCGCCCGCCGTCCAGCGCAACGGCAGAGTCACAATCAAAGAAGCCACCTTCTTCAGGCTTTCTCAACATCCATCCGGCTTCAAACAGACTAAGCCCCACTCGTGTCACCAGGACCAGAATGATATCGCCGCCGGCTTTGCGGCAAAACAGGGTCCGCAGCTTGGTTTCACCAAGATTGCTTCCCATCGCCCATTGCCCCCCGGGCTCCAGCAACATCGGGCGGGTTTGCAAAACATCCGGTCCGGCCTTGGGAATCCCTTCATGGCTGGGTAGCAATTTTGGCCCGTCGTCCTCAAAAACAATCAATCCGCCAGAAGAAGGCCACCCCTTTGACAGAACTTCGCCCCCCAGCCGCAAATACCCGATCGGATAAAGAGAACCATTGTCACGTTGTGCGAAAAATCCACCATTGGTGGTGAGCACTGCGCCGCTCCGCTCACCAATCTGGCGGGCGCGTGATCCGTCAGGCTGGCGTTGCAAATTCACTTCAAATGTAAAGCGTTGTGATGAAATCCGGTACGCAGTTACCACCATGCCAGATTGCGTAACAGAACGGAGAACCTCAAGCCCGCCTTCCAGGGATTGCCAGCTTGCCTGGGAAAGCGACCGAACGACATCTCGCGTCACTTCGGGCGCTTTGCCGAATTCCGCGTGAGCTGACAATGGCGCAATCAAGGCGCAAATACACATCCAAAATGCTGCCAGCATTGTCTTCATTATGAACCTGTCCGCCCCCCACCTGAAAACTATCTCCAACCAACTGGTTGGGCAAGGAGGACTTCAATCAACCAACAGCATTATGACGTTACCGGTTCGTGAGCATTGTTATTTCATTCCCGTCACAATCGCCGCACACTTCGTATGCTGCCCGCACGATAGCCGGAGATTTTCACCTGGTTGGACTGGTTGCCGCCCGCATAAATCCATTCGGCACCGGGCTTGCCTGCACGCTTTACAACCGCTCCGACAAATGCCCCGCACCATGGCGTGCGGCGGGGATTAACGCCCACTGCTTTTGTCAGCTTCCGCGTGTGTTTGGCTTCATGAAGCCCCGCATAACGTTTCGCAATTGAGTAAGCGTCACCTGCTTGTGCATCGGTTATTGAGAAAGGAGAAGCCACATGGATAAAACATACAACCACCATTGCAAATGAACGCATGCCCGCACGCATCCCGCCAAAAACGAAGATGCTCAATTTAAATTCCTGCTTTGATTTGAAAAGCAATCAATCCAGCATTAAAGGCAATTTCACATTCACCACCCATACGGAATAATCACTTCAGTTAATTCCCTTAAAGAATTGAAAACAGGTACAAATGTGTGTTCCAAAACACACTGTGCTTCGATTGAAACAGAAGTTGAATTTGCTTAACAGGCATTACCCGCGCCACGCCCTAAATCGGCAAGACACGCTGGTCTTTGATCGTTTCCAGGGCAATCGCGGTTTTCACATTTTGCACGGCTGCATGTGGAAGCAACGTCTTGTTGATCAGCTCCGATAATTCATTCAGATCCCGTGTCGAAACATTGACAAGGTAATCCATCTCACCAGTCAGCGCATAGGCATTTTGGATATTCGGAATTTGTTGAAGCAGCTTCCGCAAACGATCTGCATTTTTTTTATCGTGATGCGACAGGGTGATTGAAATCAGGCTTGTAAGACCAATGCCAACCCGCTCACCATCCACCTGCGCATGATAACCAACGATCACGCCCGATTTTTCCAAATGCGAACGCCTCCTTGAACATTGCGAAGCTGAAAGCCCCACCTTTTCAGCCAACTCTCCATTTGTTAGACGCCCATCCATTTGAAGAGCATTGAGAATCTTGCGATCAAATCCATCAACTTTCATATTTCGCGCGCTTTCGAGATTTTTATGCAATCTTTGTGCAAAATTATACCATTATCTGCGCACTATGCAAGAATCGTGTGTCGAATCTGGCTTAACATGGCCCAGACAGCAATTCAGGAGTTAACAGATGGGTCCCTTTCCGCACGATGCCCCCCTTCCAACGATTAGTGACAAGAACCCGGCGGGGACCGATGGTTTCGAGTTTGTCGAATTCTCCCATCCAGAACCAGAGACCCTATCCGCGTTGTTTGCCCGGATGGGATACACGCACGTTGCCACTCACAAGACCAGGGCGATCTCCGTGTGGCGGCAAGGCGATGTCAATTATGTAATCAACGCAGAACCTCAAAGTCATGCGACAAGGTTCGCTGAAATTCACGGCCCCTGCGCTGCATCGATGGCCTGGCGGGTTGCAGATGCGCAGCACGCGTTCAACCACGCGGTCAACAAGGGAGCCGAACCTTATACCGGACCAGGCAAGACACTGGATGCACCCGCCATCGTCGGTATTGGCGGTTCACTGATTTACTTCATCGACACTTATTGCGACAAAGGTTCTCCTTATGAACAGGAGTTTGATTGGGTAGGCGAACGCAATCCAAAACCTGAGGGCATTGGCTTTTATTACCTTGATCACCTCACCCACAATGTTTATCGCGGCAACATGGATACATGGTGGAACTTTTATCGTGACATTTTCGGGTTCACGCAAATCCACTTCTTTGACATTGAAGGTAAAATGACCGGTCTGGTCAGTCGGGCAATCACCAGCCCCTGCGGTAAAATTCGCATACCCCTCAATCAATCGACCGACGATAAAAGCCAGATCGAATCCTATCTGAAGAAATATCAGGGTGAAGGAATTCAACATGTCGCGGTCGGCACGGAAAACATCTACGACGCGACAGACCAACTGCATGAAAACGGCTTGAAGTTCATGCCCGGGCCCCCTCCTGCTTATTACAAATTATCTAAGGCCAGGGTAAATGGCCATGAAGAACCTGTTGAGCGAATGAAAAAACACGGCATCTTGATCGACGGCGAAGGAGTGCTGGATGACGAAAATGGCAACCGCATGACCCGCATCTTGTTGCAGATTTTCTCAAAGACAGTTGTCGGCCCAATCTTTTTTGAATTTATCCAACGCAAGGGCGATGACGGATTTGGCGAAGGTAACTTCCAGGCATTGTTTGAATCGATTGAAGCTGAACAGATCCGCACCGGAGAGTTAAAACTGAACGCAGCCGGGTAATACCAACGGTCAATCCTAATCGCCGTCGGTATTACCTACGCGTAGATTTTATTTGCGCGCTGCTCAAACGCCCCGACAAAACGCTCAAACGCCATCTCGAATACAGCACCCGCTGCCATCGCCAACATTCGGTTGCGGAGTTCGTAGTCGATCATGAAATGTACCCGGCACCGCTCATTGTCCAGCACCTCAAAACGCCATTCATTGTCAAGATGCTTGAACGGACCGTCGATGTATTTGACTTCCACCTTCAAGGCTTCGCGGTCCATCAGGACCTGAGTTGTGAATGTCGCACTCAACATCTTGTAAGCCATTGTCATGTCGGCAAGGATCAAACTCCTTGATCCCTTTTCACGGCGCGATTTCACACCAAGAGACTGACATAGCGGAACGAATTCAGGATAGCATTCCACGTCGCAAACCAAATCAAACATCTGTTCGGCCGAATGGGCCACTTCATGGGTTTTATCGAGGCGTGGCATACGGTTTTGCGTTATCCTGCGGCTTCACGGGCCGTACGAAGGCGGGCAAAATCCTCGCCAGCATGATGCGAAGAACGGGTCAGCGGTGTGGAGGAAACCATCAAAAACCCTTTCGCATACGCAGTGGTCTCGTAAGCCTTGAATTGCTCTGGAGTGATAAAATCAACCAATTCATGATGACGCGAGGTCGGTTGCAGGTACTGGCCGATTGTAATAAAATCAACATCAGCGGACCGCAAATCATCCATCAGTTGCAGCACTTCAGTTCGCTCTTCTCCCAGTCCAACCATGATACCGGATTTGGTGAAAACAGTCGGATCGATTTCCCTCACCTTCTGCAGCAGCCTAATTGAGTGGAAATAGCGCCCACCGGGACGAACTGTAAGATAATTTGATGCAACCGTTTCAAGATTGTGATTGAACACATCAGGCTTTGCAGCCACCACTTTTTCAAGCGCCCCTTCCTTGCGAAGAAAATCAGGCGTCAAAATCTCGATCGTCGTATCGGGAGACGCGGTACGAACGGCTTCAATTGTTTCAACAAAATGCTGCGCGCCGCCATCTTCCAGATCATCACGATCTACCGAGGTAATCACCACATGATTAAGGCCCAGTTGCGAAACAGCACGGGCTACATTTTCAGGTTCAGCAGGGTCCAGCGGGTCCGGCATGCCTGTGCGTACATTGCAAAAAGCACATGCACGTGTGCAGGTATCCCCCATGATCATCATGGTCGCATGTTTCTTGGACCAACACTCGCCGATATTCGGACAACCCGCCTCCTGGCACACCGTTACAAGATTATTTTCTGCAACGATCTTTCGGGTTTCCTGATAAGCTAGCGAGCCACCAGCCCTGACCTTTATCCAGTGCGGTTTGCGCCTGATCGGGCTTTCAGGCTTGTTTATCTTCTCCGGATGTCGGACGTCTTCAGATTTCCGCCTGTCGATATCAAGAAGCGTTACCACTTGCGTCCCTCCAATTTTTTAAACCCGTGAATAGCCACCAGGGCAAGAAACATTATTCAATTCAGCAATTACGAATATAGGTGAAAATCAACTCGTCGCGTTTGAGTTTTCCTGTTGGTTGGCACTGTTGGTGTACTTCACGCATTCCTACAACCGTTACCTGCAACTGGTCTTCGCGCACTGGTCCTTCGACAAAATATTCAAGCGGATCACCAATACAAATTTTCGAAAACCGCCGCGCTGTTCCTGAGTACCAGTTCCCGTTCTTTTGACCATTAAACAGCAAAGTTCCCTGCTTCACACCTGCATTGCGCAAAACTTCACGCGGTATCTCATAATACATCCAGCGCTGGTTCCCATCAGCCTGAAGCCGCATCAGCGACCCGTTGTGATCCCAGCAAGAGTCGGCGCGAGCTGGCGCCAAAGGAACCAAAACCGCACCCAGCACTGTACATGCAACCACAAATGAAAGTTTACGGGCATACTTCAATTTCATCATCTTACTCCTGCTGTTTCTTCACCCATTGAGCCACACAAACAAGGCGCTGTCGACATGCCTCACATATGTATGACACGGCCATATGCATCAAGCACACTTTCATGCATCATTTCAGAAAGGGTCGGATGGGGAAATACTGTGTGCATCAATTCTTCCTCGGTTGTCTCCAACGCCATGGCCACAACATAGCCCTGGATCAGTTCGGTTACCTCCGCGCCAATCATATGAGCACCAAGAAGTTGTCCGGTTTTTGCATCAAACACCGTTTTTACCATCCCGTCCGGCTCACCCAATGCAATCGCCTTGCCATTGCCGGCAAATGGAAACCGTCCGACTTTGATCGAATGCCCCGCTTCTTTTGCAGCTTTTTCTGTGAGCCCAACCGAGGCTATTTGCGGATGACAGTAAGTGCATCCGGGAATTTTTGCCTTGTCCATTGCATGTGGTTTTTGGCCGGTAATCGCTTCAACACAAATCACCCCCTCATGCTCAGCCTTATGAGCCAGCATCGGCGGACCGGCCACATCACCAATTGCGTAAATGCCTTTAACCGAACTGTTGCCATAGCCATCTGCAACAATGCAGCCACGGTCCGTTTTAACGCCGAGCACTTCAAGACCAAGATTTTCGATATTACCAACTACCCCCACCGCAGAAATCAGCTTCTCAGCCGAAAGCTTCTCAACCTTGCCATCAGAAGTTTCTACATGGGCAACAATGCCGGAGGACTTTTTTTCAACCCTGGTGACCTTGGCTCCGGTAAGAATGGTCATGCCGGATTTTTCAAATCGCTTGCGTGCATGGGCGGAGATTTCTTCATCTTCCACCGGCACCACGCGGTCCATCAATTCGACGACTGTCACATCAGCACCCATGGCGTTGTAGAAGGAAGCAAACTCGATACCGATTGCACCGGACCCCATGATCACCAGCGATTTCGGCATGTTTTTTGGCACCATCGCTTCAAAATAGGTCCATATCTTGTCGCCATCAGGTTCAATTCCCGGAATGACCCTTGGCCGCGCGCCTGTCGCAACAATGATATGCTTTGCCTGATAAGTTCCCTCACCCAGTGTTTTCTTGGGAGCAGGATGTTGCGGCTCCATCACCTTGTGCGTGTTCTTCGAAACAACCACCTCACCGGGTTTGGCAATTTTTGCTTCCCCCCAGATAACATCAACCTTGTTCTTGTTAAGCAGGTGGCCGACGCCACCATTCAACCGTCCGGAAACACCGCGAGCCCGTTTGACGATTGCTGCCGGGTCAAATCCAACCTTCTCGGCTGAAAGGCCATAATCACCCGCATGCTGCATATAGTGGTAAATCTCGGCGGTGCGCAGAAGCGCCTTGGTTGGAACGCACCCCCAATTGAGGCATATACCGCCAAGGTGTTCGCGTTCCACAATCGCTGTTTTGAGCCCAAGCTGGGCTGCACGAATTGCGCTCACATATCCACCTGGCCCAGAGCCAATGATCAGCACATCATATTGGTTTGCCATTTTCTTTTCCTTAAAGGCGTGCTGTCATCAGCAGCCATTCCTTTGTTTTTGCAGGTCCGTCAAATTCAATGAATGCTCGTTGATCGCTCACTTCAAACCCCCGTGAAGCGTAAAGCTGCAGCGCTGTGGCGTTGGCATCTTCGGCAACCAGGCTCATCCGCTTTGCACCACTGGTTTTCCCGCGTGTAACAAAATCATCCATAAGCAACCCGCCGGCCCCTTTTCCCCGGGCATGGGGATAAACGGCAAGACTATCCATAACCCAGTCACCAACAGTCAGGTCATACAGTTCGAAAACAGGGGCAAATGCCGGCGTTGCCCGCTTCACATCATCGTCCTCATCCTCAACATTATCTGGCGATATGTAGCAGGTCGACATGCCCAAAATCATCTCGTCTTCAACGCAAACGGTTGCACTGCGCCAGCCATAATAACAACCATCATCCGCCATCCGCTGGCGGCCAAGCGCGTAGGCATCTTCCACATGGTCGAGATTTCCAACCTGCTGCCAAAACCACAGGGAAATCCCAAAGCCCGCCAAATTGTCGAGTATCGCAAGATCAGCTGCATCGCTTCTTTTGGCCGGACGCAATGTAATATCAGCCATCATCAAATCCTGCACAAAATTTGCCAGAATCACTGCTTAAAGGGTAGAAAGCGCCAATCGGAGAAACGCCTTGGACATCATCGACTACCTCATTACAAACATCAGCCCGCTGTCCTGGACCGTAAAGGGCGCAGGTCTGCTCCTCATGGCCTTGCTTGTAATGCGGGCGACGGGTCAATTTTTTTCCTTTCGCTGGATCAAGGCAATTACAAGCCTTGTGTCCGTGGTTGTGGTCCTGCTTATCCTTGCCCGGTTTGGAACGGATATCGATGCCCTTATCGAAGATCAGAATGACCGCCCTCAGAACCGCATCGAAAACACCGGCTAAACGAGCATCCCCATCGGCTTTTCGATATAGCTCCTGAACGCGCCTGCCAGTTGAGCGCCAAGCGCCCCGTCAATGACCCGATGATCAAATGCAAATGTAACGCTCATGACGGTTGCCATTCCAAGTGCCCCATCCCTGACCACCGGTTTCTTTTCACCGGCACCAATTGATAGGATCGATGCGTGCGGCGGATTAATGATCGACGTGAAGTTCGAAACGCCAAACATACCGAGATTGGATACGGCAGTAGAGCCGCCGAGATACTCTTCCGGCGTCAGTTTCCTGTCCCGGGCGCGTTTCGCAAGACCTTTCATTTCGTTGGAAATCTGCGAAAGCGTCTTTTCTTCGGCATGACGAACAACCGGCGTGATCAACCCGTCTGGTATGGCAACCGCCACCCCAACATCACTGTGTTGATGTATAACCCGTGCGGAAGATGTCCACGATGCATTTGCCATCGGCACATCGCGTAAGGCCAAAGCCATTGCCTTGATGATGAAATCGTTGACCGAGACTTTGTAGACAGGCTTTTCATCAACTACCGGGGCGGCAGTGTTAATCTCTTTGCGCAGCGCCAGCATCGCATCCAGCTCACAGTCCATCGACAAAAAATAAGACGGGATGTTTTGGGTTGATTCAAGCAAGCGAGCGGCAATCACCTTGCGCATGCTGTCATGCGGTAGCAGCTCGTATTCTTCTTCCCTGTAAAGAGCCAGCACCTGATCATCTGCCATACCGCCTGATGTAACTGACACAGCACCGCTTGGAGCAGCAGCAACAGGGCTTGTTGCAGCAGTTTGTGAAGCACTGCCTGACTTACCCTCCACATCAGCCTTTACAATCCGCCCTTTGGGACCACTCCCCTTAATCGCAGAAACATCCAATCCGTTGTGTTCGGCAATGCGGCGGGCAAGCGGTGTAATGAAAATCCGGCCACCGGCATTTCCACCTGTAGGTTTCGACACAGAAACTTCCGCAGGTGCAGCAGCTTTCCAGGCCGCTACTTCCTCTTTTGGCGCAGGAGTAGCTACCTCTTCAGACTTCGCAGGTGCCGCCGGGGAACCCGGTTCAGCAGAGGCTGCAGCGGTTACATCCTCACCCTCTTCAGCAAGGATTGCGATTATAGCGTTAACCTTCACACCTTCGGTGCCGTCTCCAACGACGATCTTCGCAACAGTCCCCTCGTCAACGGCTTCAACCTCCATCGTCGCCTTGTCGGTTTCGATCTCGGCGATGATGTCACCTGCGGAAACACTGTCACCTTCTTTCACCAGCCATTTAGCAAGGTTGCCCTCTTCCATGGTCGGAGAAAGTGCTGGCATGGTAATTTCAATCGGCATCGCCATTCTCTTTCGTCATTTGTTCTTCTGTTTCAAACCTGCCATCACTCATCAGCAGGTTCGTTGTAATATTGATTTTGCCGTCATCGGCAGGCAGCCATTCAGCAAGACGGGTCAACCGCTTTTGTTCTTCCGCAACTTTCAGCACCGCTTCATTTGCATCCAGCGGTCGGTTCGCCAGCGTTTCCAGTGCCTCGTGGCTAATCTCAAGAACCACCTTGCGCCCGTCAATCAATACGGATTTTCCAAGCTTGTCGTAACGCAGGGTTTTAAGGTCAAGGCGCTGCATGCAATCACCTGTAACTCACACTTTTTGCCGCCCGCACCACATCATCTGCGGTCGGAAGGGCCAATTTTTCCAGATTTTCCGCATAGGGCATCGGCACGTCCTTGCCACACACCGTCACGACCGGCGCGTCAAGATAATCAAATGCGCGCTGGACAATTTGTGCGGCGATATGATCCCCGACAGACGATTGCGGAAAGCCTTCTTCCACTGTCACCAGACGGTTGGTTTTCTTGAGCGATGCAATGACCGTATCCATATCCAGCGGGCGAAGGGTTCGAAGATCGATGATCTCACAATCAATCCCCTCACCTGCGAGTTTTTCAGCCGCTTCAATTGCGTAGCTCATGCCAATGCCAAAGGAAACAATCGTCACGTCATTCCCCTGCTTGTGGACCCGCGCCTTGCCGATTGGCAAAACCCGGTCCTCCACATCCGGCACATCAAAGGATTGACCGTAGAGGATTTCGTTTTCGAGGAAAATCACCGGATTCGGGTCGCGAATTGCCGCCTTGAGAAGCCCCTTCGCATCAGCCGCATTGTAAGGCATCACAACCTTGAGGCCGGGAATATGCCCGTACCATGCCGCATAACACTGCGAGTGCTGTGCTGCAACGCGGGCCGCAGCGCCATTTGCCCCGCGAAAGACTATCGGCGCGCCCATTTGGCCGCCTGACATGTAAAGCATCTTGGCAGCCGAGTTGATGATCTGGTCAATCGCCTGCATACCAAAATTCCAGGTCATGAATTCAACAATCGGTTTGAGCCCGGCCATGGCAGCACCTGCCCCAATGCCTGCAAACCCGTGTTCGGTGATCGGCGTATCCACCACCCGCCTGCTGCCGAATTCCTGCAACAATCCCTGGGTGATCTTGTACGCACCTTGATATTCAGCCACCTCTTCACCCATGATGAAGACATCCTCGTCGCGACGCATTTCTTCGGCCATCGCAGAATTAAGCGCTTCACGAACCGTCATCGAAACAAACTCAGTCCCCGGCATGATTTCAGGGTCATCTGCAGGTTCATGCGATGATACAATGGCGGCAGGCGCGGCAGTCTCAGCTGCAACAGCCGGTTCTTCTTTTGGCGTGGCAGGAATAGCCTTCTCAGCCACTTCAACAGCAGAAGCATCTTCACCCTCTTCGGCCAGTACAGCAATGACCGAGTTCACCTTTACACCTTCACTACCCTCGGGAACGACAATCTTCGCAACGGTTCCCTCGTCGACCGCCTCCACTTCCATGGTTGCCTTGTCGGTTTCGATTTCAGCGATGATATCGCCTGCGGAAATGGCGTCACCTTCCTTCACCAGCCACTTGGCAAGGTTACCTTCTTCCATGGTCGGAGAAAGTGCCGGCATTGTGATCTCAATTGGCATGGTGTGCCTCCGCATCCAGCAGAATGTCGGTATAAAGCTCGCTATCATCCGGCAGCGGACTGGCCTGCGCAAACTCTGCGGACTTGCCGACAATCTCGCGAATTTCCTTGTCCATTGCCTTCACCTCGTCTTCGGTTGCATGCTTTTTTGCAACCAGGCGCTGTTTCACCTGCTCAATCGGGTCTTGCTCGGCCCGCATCTTCTGCACTTCATCCTTGGTGCGGTATTTCGCCGGATCAGACATTGAGTGACCACGATAGCGATAGGTTTCCATCTCAAGAATAAACGGCCCCTTCCCCTCACGCGCCCATTTAACCGCATATTCCGCAGCCGAGTTGACCGCCCGCACGTCCATGCCATCCACATGCATGCCCGGAATGTTGAACGAGGCACCACGATGTGAGAAATCAGTCAATGCAGATGAGCGGGTAACCGCCGTGCCCATCGCGTAGCGGTTGTTTTCAATCACGTAGATCACCGGCAGGTCCCAAAGCGAGGCCATATTGAAGCTTTCATAAACCTGTCCCTGGTTTGATGCACCGTCACCGAAATAGGCAAGCGAAACATTATCATTGCCGCGGTATTTGTTGGCGAATGCAAGCCCGGTACCAAGCGACACCTGTGCACCGACAATGCCGTGCCCGCCATAAAAGTTCTTCGCTTTCGAAAACATGTGCATGGAGCCGCCCTTGCCCTTGGAATAGCCGTTGCGACGGCCTGTCAGTTCGGCCATCACCCCGTCCGGGTTCATGCCGCAGGCAAGCATATGACCATGATCGCGGTAGCCGGTGATCACCTGATCCCCCTCCTTGATCGCCATCTGCATGCCGGTAACAACCGCCTCTTGTCCGATATAAAGGTGGCAAAATCCGCCAATGAACCCCATGCCATAGAGCTGGCCTGCTTTCTCTTCAAAACGGCGGATCATAAGCATTTCGCGATAGGCTGCGAGTTCTTGCGCCTTGTTAAAGTTCTTGGGCCTGGGAGCCTTGTGTTCGATTTCGGGTGAATTATCAGCGGACTTTCGTGCTTTTGCAGCCATACAAAGGTCTCCTTTGACCCTGGAGCATTTCCTCATTTGTCCTGGCAAAATCAAGGAAACGCCATTGAGATGTAGCGTGTGTTCTCTCATTCACCGCCTCTTATGGCGATGTTCTGCCTTAATATGAGGATATCCGTCAGAACTTCAATTCAAAAAGTCGCAAAAATTCGCCGGGCAAGCCGTTGTTATTTCGTAATATTGTCGTGTTAACTTATTTTATGGCAATCAATAATTAGCTTAATTTTAGCTAATCAATATCGCATAATGGCGATTTCATCCTGCCTCAACAGGTTGAGATGATACCGCGCCTGCTCGTCCAGCATATCCCGCTCGATCGAACCGTTCTTCAAAAGCGACACCCGTTGCGCGAGAAGTTCACGCTGCTTGGTGAGTTCTGCCAGACGAAACTCCAGATGAAGCGCTTTCGCCTCTGCCCGTTCATGCGCCGTCAATCCATACCGGCCATTGACCGCATGATGAAAGAAATAGGCGAAGATCAGGAGGCAGATCAGCGGAAGCACCAAACGCGGCGCATGGCTGTTTTTCTTTTGACGGGTCGACATTGAAATACTCTTTACAAAAACACTCGACGGCCAAACCCTACCCCATTATGGTTAAGGGAGAGTTATACCAACGGCCATCAGGATTGATCGTTGGTATACCCCCCCTAACTTCTTGGCTTCAAATTCTCCGGGTCATACAGCGGTTCATAGCCAACGCCTGCAACTTCCACCGGATAATCTTCGCCCATATAGTCCACCATGAATGTTTTGCCTTTTACCGCCAGTTCATGCGGCAGATAACCGAGCGCGATGTTCTTGCCAATCGTTGGCCCATAAGCAATTGAGGTGGTGTAAGAACGGCGACCCAGCGCATCAACAATCGTCTCGCCTGTGTCCTTGTCCATGATCGGCAGCGTGCCCAACGGGAAACGCGCAACACCGTCGCTGTCCACATTCCCGGTCATCACGAAGGTACAAAGCATGGCGGGCTGATGATCCCGCGCCCGATATTCAAGATGCGCCGCCTTGCCGACAAAATCCGCTTCCTTCACCTTCGGGCGGGCAAGATCCGCCTCATACAAATTATACTCGGTCAAAAGATCAGCGTTTTGCAGGCGCAATGATTTTTCCATCCGGCGCGTATTGGCATAGGTTTCAACACCAAACGGCATCACCTCTTCAGCACGGATCGCATCCCAGACCGCGAGGCCCTCATCATACTTCATGTGAAGCTCCCAGCCCTGTTCGCCCACATAGGAAATGCGGAACGCAGCCACGTTCACACCGCCGATATCAAGGGTCTTGATCGCCGCAAACGGGAAATTCTCCGGATCAAGTGCATCCGGATCGGCCACGACTTTTTTCAGGGTTTCACGCGCATTCGGCCCCCAAAGGCCGATGGTTGTGAAGTCTTCGGAAACATCGATGATCTCAACGTCAAAACCATGGTCCGCCGCCATCCGCTTTATATAAACAAAATCACGGTTCCCGGCATCCGCACCATCGACAAAGCGGAAACGGTCTTCCATGCGGAACACGGTAAAGTCAGCCTTCACCATCCCCTTTTCATCCAGGAAGTGGGTGTAAATACCCTTGCCGACCTGATTGTCACCGCCAACTTTCGCGGCACACAGATACTCCATCAAAGCCACGTGGTCCGGCCCGGTAATGTCATACATTGCAAAGTGAGTAAGGTTCACCATGCCCACATTACTGCTCATTTCCAGATGTTCAGCATTGGACACACGCCAGAAGTGACGATTGTCCCATTCGCTCTCACGCACCGGCACCTGATCGGCGTATTTTTCCAGCAGATGGTCATTAGCTGAATAGCCGTGCGCACGCTCCCAGCCGCCAAGTTCCATAAAGTGCGCGCCAAGTTCGACCTCGCGTTCATAAAACGGTGAACGACGCACGCTACGGCCTTTGGAGTATGGTTCGCGCGGATGGACCGCCGGATTGTAAATTTTGAATGCAGACTCATAACACCGGTCATGGATAAACTGCTCTTCGGTCTGGAATGGATAAAAACGCGCATAATCAATCGGATTGTGGTCGATTTCGGTGCGCCCGTCCGTCATCCAGTCCACCAGCAGCTTGGCCATGCCCGGACCGTCCTTTACCCAGATCGCGATGGCATACCAAAGGCCCCTCACCTTTTGAGATTCACCAATCGAGGGTCCACCATCGGTTGTTACCTGCAACAGCCCATTGAAGGAGTATGCCTCATTGTAGCCGATCTCACCGAGGATCGGTGTGAGTTCCATGGCGCGCTCCAGCGGCCCGATGATCTGCTCCATTTCGAGATCACGTTGCGAGGGTGAAAGCCGTGCTTCCGCTTTTGTCTGTAGGTCACGCGGGTGGCACAAGCGAGGATCTTTTTCTTCGTAATAGCCCCACTCTATCTGTCCACCTTCCGGTGTTTTCGGATCGCCCGTGTCGCGCATATAGGCAGAGTTACCCTGATCACGCAGCAATGCATAACCGATGTCTTTGCCGGTGCCCTCAAATTCGTTGAACGGACCGAAAAATGTCAGCGGATGGTCAACCGGCATCACCGGCAAATCTTCACCCACCATTTCTGCAATCGAGCGGCCCCAAAGGCCGGCACAGTTGATCACGTATTCTGCTTCAATCGTTCCACGATGGGTAACGACACCTTTGATCCGGCCATTCTCTACAACCAGATCGGTCGCAGGTGTATTCGGGAAACTTTCAACCTTGCCTGAGCCAACCGCTTCATCGACCAGTTCACCCGCAACCGTTTGTGAGCGAGGCGCCACAAGACCCGCATCGGGATCCCACAGTGCTCCGCAGATGACATCTTCTTCAAGCAGCGGGAATTTTTCTTTCGCTTCAGCAGCGGAAATCATTTTTGCACGCGTACCAAACGCCTTGCCGGACGCGACTTTACGTTTAAGTTCGAGCATGCGGTCCGTATCGCCCTTGCGGCAAACTTCCAGCCCGCCGACTTTTTCATAGCGTCCGCGCTTTTCAAAGAAATCGATGGAATAAGCGGTGGTCCAGCAGGTCAGAAAATCATGCGCTGTGGCATAGCAAAAGTCGGATGCATGAGAGGTTGAGCCAACGTCTGTGGGAACCGATGAGGTATCAATCCCGACGATATCATCCCAGCCGCGCTCCACCAGATGGTGCGCGACCGATGCGCCCACAATCCCGCCCAAACCGATGATGACGACTTTAGCTTTTTTTGGAAATTCAGCCATGAACTCTCTCCGCGAACTCCGGAATAATACCGGACTCTGATGATTTATACCAAAGGAAGTTGGTATTACCAGGCAATTTCAGCCAAAAGTTGCAGACTTTTGCGTTCGTGAAATTGCGTCAACCCTGGGACAGACTTTCAAATGATTTTAGAGAAATGAACTGTTCTGGGTGCGACAGATTGGGGACGGTCAAATGGTAAACTTATCCCCGCACAGTCTCTCTACATTACCATTAACAATACAAACAGAATGGAGCGTGAGATGAAAACTGCTGATACTTTTTCAAACTGCCGACAACTAGAAAACGAATTGAGACAGATTGAGAGCTCTCTTACAGATCTGAGAAGCGAGAAACAGATTACTCAACGTGAAATTGAACAGTTGCAAAATGCCAAGATCGCTACCCGGCTGGAATTTGGTAACGCCGCAGATATCGAAACAATTCGTCAGCGTGAACAAGCATTACGTGAAATGGAACAAACCCTTTCATCAAGACAAGTCGATCTTGTAAAGATAGATGATGGAATTGAGCTGCTGGAAGCAGAAGCAAAACAATCTGAATCCACCTTCATTTCTCTTGGATGTAGGAACATAATTTGACCACGATAAACGGTGGCATGGCCTGTTCTGCAAGTTCCAGCATAGTCCGAATTTTTCGTCCTGTTCCCTCAGGAACAATGACATTGCCGGAGGCGATACCATCATCAGCGCTGTCAGCAGATAAATATCGCCGTGTCACTTTGAAACCCAGCTCATCGACACCGCCGGTTTCCCCTGTCTGACGGGGAACAAGCCCTTGGCTTGCACCAGCAGCGAGGAGAAAACGGCCATTGGCCTTTTTAAAAGGGTGCCAACCTTGCGGGCAATTTTGTGCAAAAGCCATGATCGCGCCATCAGGTAAGGAAGATGTTTTACTTTGAGTAGACTTAAATACCAGCCCGCCACCCAGTGTTCCGGCAAAAAAAGCCAAGGCAATAATTCCAATACTTTTCATTTTCCGCCCCTTGTTCCAAGAAATTCTAACTATACTATTGCACAAAACGGTCATCGCCACAAAAGTCCAGATGTCCAACCCCAAACGTAATCTTGAAACCGCCGATTAACGCGATCAGGTTTTCACCTCCCGGCACGGGGCCAAACCACGGATCAGTGCCGCGCCCATCAATCGTGTTGCGGGGGCGGACACCGGCCCAGCGGCCAACAATCGGCGCGTTCTTAAGCGCCGGCACCAACTGCACGGCCTTTTCGTAAAATTCCATATCCTGCTGGTCAAAGGCATTGGGTTCGCCCGTCCACGCATTGCGTGAGGTTGAACCGATTGCCACACGGTTTCCTTTGTGCGGCACGACATAAGTCCCATCATGATAGACAATCGGCAGATCGTCATTGTGTGCAAATTCCACCACAACCGCCTGCCCCTTTACACCCCGCCCAATTGGCTTGCCGGCATTAAGATCACCCATAAACGGTTGCAGCAGGGAATAAGCTTCCCAGCCATTGGCGACGATGATTTTGGCAGCGTGAAGGGTTTCACCAGAAGATAGCATCACACCGCCTTCATCTTGAGCCTGTCGAAGGGTGAGAGAAATCACTTCCACCCCTTCAAGAACCTCTATGCGGGGCCGCACATAGGTTTCCAGCGCCACAAGATAGGCACGCGGATTGATCCGGGCTGAGAATGTATCGTGCTGAATACCAAATTTTGCCCGTTCAGGATTAACCCACCCGGCATCAAACCATTCCCCGCCCTGATCGGACAGAAGGTTCATATCCAGCCCCTCGCCCCAATATTTGGCAGCACCTGAGGTGCGAACCGGCATGTGCTGCAACATCTTTTCATGCGGCAGCGGCATAATCCGCCCACACATCTTATAACCGCAATCAATGCCGGTCTCCGCTTTAAGCACGTCAACCGCCTCGCGAAGCGTTGTCAGGCCTTCGTACTGAAATTGCTTCTTTGCATCCCAACCATCCGGCATATGCGGCATCAAAGCACCGAGAAACCCGCCGGATGCGCCTGCACCAATCTGGCGTTTTTCAATCAGCGCGACTTTCTCACCACGCTTAATCGCATGGCGCGCTGCCCACAGGCCCAGAACGCCACCGCCAATGATCGCCGTATCATAAACCTTGTCAGTTCGTCGAGATTGAATCATGTTGCGAAGATGTCGTCCTAACTGATTCAAAACAAGGAGAAAATCATGTGCAAACTTGAATGGCGTGATGAATATCTCCCGGTTTCCACCCGGTTTGATGATCCCTATTACTCAATAGAAGACGGTCGCGCGGAGACCGGCCATGTATTTATAGAAGGCAACAGCTTAACTGAGCGCTGGTCAAATTTGCCCATTTGCATCATTGCAGAACTGGGCTTCGGCACCGGGCTGAATTTTATTGAAACAGTTCGCCAATGGCAGATTGTGAAGCCGGATGATGCAAAACTTACCTTCATCTCGTTTGAGCAGTTTCCAATGACAGCCGAAGATATCGGCAAAGCACTCAGCCAATGGCCTGAACTCAGCCCGCTTACCAATCGCCTGCTTGAAATATGGGATCCAAAAATGGAGGTTCTCGATGCTGAGTTTTGCAACGATATAAACCTTACAGTCCATATGGGAGATGCCAACGCGCACCTTCCCAATCTCAAATTTGAGGCGGATGCCTGGTATCTGGACGGCTTCTCACCCGCCAAAAATCCTGAACTATGGAATGCAGGTCTGATGCAACAAGTCAGCAATCACACTGTCGCAGATGGCACATTTGCAACCTACAGCGCTGCCGGATTTGTACGGAGAAGCCTGCAGTCCGCAGGGTTTAACGTTGAAAAAACTGACGGATTTGGTTCAAAACGTGATATGTTGATTGGCACCAAGCAACGCGACACCAATGTCGCAGATGGATATTAATTGCTTCCTTAATTTCTGACAGGTTGAGGCAATATCAAAATTCCGGATGACAACCATGACAGCCCCACTCAAAAGTGAAATCGAGAAAGCATCCCTCCCAATTGATCAGGCGAGTGGAATGCCTAACTGGTTTTACACCTCGCCTGAAGCCATTCAGGAAGAAAAACAGAAGGTTTTTTCACCAGGATGGGTCGGCGTCGGTTTTGCCAAGGATGTACCGCAACCGGGCGACGTTCAGCCGGTTGAGTTTCTTGGCGACCCCTTCATTATGGCGCACGGGCGCGATGGTAAAATCCGGGTATTTCATAACGCCTGTCGGCATCGCGGTGTAAAACTTGTCCAGGAAGGTGGCAAAACCACCGGCCTTTTGCGTTGCCCCTACCATGCCTGGTGTTATTCAACCGAAGGAGCGCTTAAACAAACTCCGCATGTTGGAGGACCGGGAGTGCATGAGCACCCCGCAGTCGATAAGTCAAAGCTCAGCCTTATCGAAGTAAGAAGTCACACCTATCTGGATGTGGTGTTCGTCAACATTTCAGGCGACGCACCAGAATTTGAAGAACATTTCGCAGGCGCACTTGAGCGCTGGAAGGATTTTGAAAAACCGGTTTATCATGGTGGTGAAAACTCGTCCTTCAAACTGGACGTGAAGACCAATTGGAAATTGGCCGTAGAAAACTACTGCGAAGCCTATCACCTGCCTTTCATTCATCCTGGCCTCAACGAAATTTCAAAGCTCGAAGACCACGGCAATATTTTGGGCGATGGCCCCTACTCGGGCCAGTTGACCAGAGCCTTCACCGAATTTTCGGATGAGAACGGTCGCAATTTTTCATTCTTTGAAGACATCTCCAGGAAATGGGACAAGGAAGCGGAGTATCTCGTTTTTTATCCAAATGTGATGTTGGGTGTTCACAAAGACCACACATTTGCGATTATTCTGGAGCCCATTTGTGAAAGCCGCACCCTGGAGCATGTCGAAATATATTATGCGAGCGATGAAATGCGCAACGAGGATCATGACACCATGCGCCAGGACAATTCCGCTTTCTGGAAAAGTGTATTTCTGGAGGATGTAGGCGTTATTGAAGCCATGCAGGATGGCCGCAAAGCCGATGGTTTTGACGGCGGACATTTCTCACCGGTGATGGACGAAGCAACGCATCATTTTCACCAGTGGATGGCCGGTCTTTTCTTGAATTAGGCCGCCTGAGGCTACCCTGCGGGATCCGTCGCAACCATACTGTCACGCTTTGAAAATGTTTCAAGCATCTGGGTAAGCACTGGCCTTCTTTTGCGCCACTCAAACGTCGAGTGGCGGAAATCAAGATAAGAAAGCCCTGACGCAACTGCCATGGATCCAATGTGAACATCCTGGATTCTCGCACCCCGCCATGATTCAAGTACATCAAGCGACTGATTGATTTTCAAAAACTGTCCGTCGATCCACTTGTCCCATTGTTTCTCCTCAGGACGAAGGAATTGCTCATAGCGGATCGCAACCGCGGCCTCCATCACACCATCCCCCAGAGATTGCGTAACCAGCGCATTTATCCGTTCATCACCAGATACCGGGATCATCTTCTCGCCGTCATGCAATCCGTCAAGATATTCACAGATCACGCTACTATCGAAAATCGAGGCTCCATCCTCCAGAACCAGCGTAGGAATTTTACCAAGTGGATTGTCTTTCCCAAGATCGGCATTTGGCGCGATTGCGGTACTTGCAGCATCAATCAGCTCAAGCTGATCTTCAATGCCGGTTTCATGAGCAAGCATCAAAACTTTGCGAACGAAGGGAGAAGCTGGCGAATACCAAAGTTTCATGAAGTAACCTCAAAAATGCTGGAAGCCGCAAGTGCCCCGACAAAAACCAGCTTGCGCTGATAACCTATCGTGTGTGGGTTGATAGGTCAGGGCACTTGCGACATGCACCGGGTTGTGTGGGTTGTGGGACCCGGCACCCCAAAACCATAGCAAATTAATCCCGCTTGGCTATTGGATTCTTGTAAAAATAATGTCACACAAATGAGAGTTATCCTGGATCAAGACCCAATAATTTATGCGGATTTTATGATCAAAACCCGTACAAGAGGCTTGAGACAATACGCAGAAAATCGTCTGTTTTTCAATTGCTTAAAGCACATTTGGCCATGGTTTTTACACTGGCCGAATTCCGTTTTATAGGGTTGATTTCGTCGTTGCAGGCACACTTAAACAGGCGAAATTTTTATCTTGAAAACTTGCGAATATTTCTTCTGAGACGAGATTCTATACAGTATTTGCCGGAGCACCCCCAATATATGCGCTATATCCCTAAAAGCCTTATCCCTTTTGGTCCGGTGGTACAATATGTAGTGACATTGCCGTTTGAATGGTATAGAACGTATAGTGAACATTGTGCTTATGTAAGGGAGCTTTGCCATGCTGTTTACACCAACATCCTTGATTGAATTTCAACACCGTTTTGCCGATGAGGCGGCGTGTGCTGCGTGGCTTTACGAGATGCGCTGGCGCGATGGATTTGTGTGTCCGCGATGCGGGAATGATAAGGCATGGGCGCTTGAGACGAAGGCCTTTACTTACGAATGCACACGCTGTCATCGTCAGACTTCGGTAACCAGCGGCACAGTAATGCACGGCTCGAAATTACCCCTGACGGTCTGGTTTTGGGCAGCTTTTTTGATGACCACCCATTCCAACGGTATTTCCGCCTTGCAGTTGCAGGGCCAGTTGGGCCTTGGTTCTTATAAAACCGCGTGGTTATTGTGCGCCAAATTACGCCGGGCCATGGTGGATAGTGATCGCTCGCCCCTGCAAGGCCTTGTGGAAGTTGATGAAACCGCGATTTCCTGCCGTTCGAAACAAGAACCCGTCATGGGAGGGCAAGGCCGCTCGCATCAGGGGAAACTATTGGTGGCAGGTGCGGTTGAAGTGGACCAAAGGGGGCGTCCGGGGAGGGGGCGTCTGGCGAGAATTGAGGATTATAGCGCCAAATCCCTGCATCTCTTCGTTGAGCGGAGCCTGGCTCCAACAACGATTGCAAGGACCGATGGCTGGTCCGGTTATCAGGGGGTGGGCGACATTATCCCCGGTCTTAATCATCAACCCCATACCATCGGGCCGATGGCAGCACACATCGTATTGCCCTGGGTGCATCGGGCTTTTTCAAACCTCAAAACATGGGGCTTGGGTGTCTATCACGGGCTGCGGGCCAAACATCTGCAAACCTATCTCGATGAATTCGTCTTCCGGTTCAATCGTCGCCGAAACCGCCACTCCGCCTTCAAAACCATCCTCGCCATCGCCGTCAAAAAATCACCAATGACCTACAACATGTTGATCTCACCGGAACAAAAGGGATAAGGCTTATCCCTAATTCCGAATGGAACGCCCTTCCCGTAGTAATTTTGTGATACGCTCTCTCGTTGCCCGCGTTTTGGCAAGCTCAATGAAACCTGCCCGTTCGCGGGCATACATATCCCGCTCTGTAACCGTGATATTTTCTGCGCCATGACCCCCTGTCATGATTTTTGCAATCGCAGTTGCCACCACCACATCATGGTCAAAAAACCAGCCCTTCTCGCGACCCTGATTGAGAAACTCAACCATATCGGAATGCGCTGCTCCGCCGGCAAGGACAAACTCGGGTTTTTCTCGCGGTTTGTAGCCATTCGACAATGCTTTGAGTGCGTGGCGGCTCGCTTCGATCAACCGGTCACGGTTCATGACCTGGGTATCCCGGCCCTCTACAAAATACTTTAATGGAATAGCGTCATCTGGAGATGACGCTGTCTGCGCATACCCCACCTGATCAAAGGTCCTGCGGGCAGCTTTTACCCAATCTTCGGTGGCCCGATACCAGCGAAGATAGGTTTCCTTAACCCCACCTCCGCCAGGAACGACACCAACACCCGCCTCTACAAGCCCAAAGACCGAATTCGTGTGGGCAACCACCTTGTCGCAATGGGCCAAAACCTCGTAACCCCCGCCAATGGCAAGCCCGGAGGGCGCACCCACGACCGGCGCCTCACAATAAAGGAGCGCTTCGACTGCTTCCTGAAAACCAAGCAGAAATTGATCAATCCCATCCCAGTCTTCAGCTTCAATGAAAGCAAGAAACCGCTCAAGATTTACCCCGGCAGAAAAATGCTGCGCATCATTGTGAACAATAATACCCGGCCCCGGATCATTCGCCGCTTCACGAACAATTGCCATGCATTTGTCATCCAGTACATTGGCCTTGGTATGAAACTCCACCAGCCGGATGCCGTCATCCAGATGAAAAAGGCTGGCGCCTTCATTTTCTGAAACCGGTGTCAGGATACGCCTGGTCATGTGGAAACGAACAACACCGTCAGGCAATTCAACCGGATGAAGTTCGCTATCCCAGTTTCGCACTTTCAACACACCATCTTCTGGGGCGTAGAATGGCTTTCCGGCCGAGTTTCGCAGAAATTCCGGCACATGCCAGCCTTCCCCTTCGAGCCGCTCTACCAACTTTCCTGTACCGATTATATCCATCATCTCAAATGGACCGTTTACCCAGTTGTAGCCAAGCTTCATCGCATCATCGATGTCTTGCGGTGACAAGGTAACATCGGGAACAAGGCTGGCTGAGTAGGTCAGTATTCGCGCCAGCACCCGCCATGCGAAGGTGGATAACTTGTCGTCTCCTTCAAGCAAGGTGACAATGCCGGACTTTTCAGCTCGTTGTGCCAGCTCCGGCAGCTCTCTTACACGCGGTCGCCAACTTTCAGCCTGCAAATCCCAGGCTTCTCGCACCGCGTCAACTTCGCGATAAAACCCGGCCCCGCTTTTGTCCCCGCGAAATCCACGTGCAACGTGATCATTGACGACCGCATTTTCACCACCAACCTCATGAAACGGATCGCCGTGTTCGAGAATTGAATTGAGTGAGCGAACAACGTCGCCCATCAAATCAAGGCCAATCAAATCATAAAGGCCAAATGCACCGGTTTTCGGAATACCCATGGGACGACCAAATATGGCATCCGCCTCTTCAATTTTGAGACCAAGAGACACTGCTTCATGAACAGCAGCCTGTAGTGCAAACACCCCCACCCGATTACCAAGAAAGCCAGGTGTATCGGCACAATTAACGACGCCCTTGCCAAGCATACGGTCGTTGAAATCATGCAGGGCAGCAATCACATCGTCGCGGGTTTCTTCACCTTTGACGAGTTCCAGCAAACGCATGTAGCGAACCGGATTGAAGAAATGGGTAATACAAAAACGCTGTTTGAAATCTTTTGGTGCATCTTCCACCAACAATTTGATTGGAATGGTCGACGTGTTGGAAGAAACAAGCGTCGTCGCCTTAAGGTGCGGAAGCAGATTTGCATATAGCTGTTTTTTGATATCCAGCCGCTCGACAATCGCTTCACAAATCCAGTCGCATTGACCGGCAGCGGCGAGGTCATCTTCGATATTGCCTGCAGAAATACGTTCGATGTTTTCCTTACGCATCAACAAGGGCGGGTCTGACTTCTTGATCCGATCAATCGATCCAAGCGCCACCCGATTTGCATCCTCATCATTCTTTATATCGAGTAGCAAAACCTCAAACCCGGCATTTGCACATTGCGCTGCAATACCGCAACCCATGGTTCCGGCACCGATTACGCACACTTTTTGAATGTCAGAAGACTTGATCTTGGTCATGGGAGAACTTTCAATAGATCAGTTAGCCAAAAATACACGCAAAAATTCATTCAACTCATGCGGCCGCTCGCCCGGGATAGTGTGTCCGGAGCCTTTAAGCACATGCAGTTTATTGTCAGGCAATGCGTCAGCGAGTTTCATGCCAAATTTGAGCGGTGTCATCTTATCTTTACCTGCAAGAACCGTCATAGTCGGACATTGAATGCTTGACGCTTTGTCCAACCCGCCTGCAAAAGCAACACAGGCTTTCAAATCACTGGCAACCGCACCCTGCGGATTGAGATCCATCGAGCGCAATCCAGTCCCGGCAAGCGAAACACCCGGTACAGTATTGTCAAAATGATGCGCGTCCGGCCCCAACCCCCACGCAGTCATGGATGATTTGGCGAGGTGCTCCGCTCCTTCCGCATTGGCAATCAACGGATCACCGACGGGGATCGCTGCTGCGGTCGCAACGAATACAGCCTTTTCGACGCGTTCTGGATGTTTCGCAGCCAAATCAAGGCAAACCAATCCACCCTGGCTGTGTCCAACCACTGCCGCCTTTGCAAGGTTGAACTGATCCATCACCGAGACAAGCCATTCGCATTGAGCTTCAACGCTTGAAAGTGCATCGCCTCCAGACAGGTTATGGCCCGGGAAATCGAGCGCCAGTACATTGTAACCACCATAGGCAAAGGAACGGGATTGCTGGCTCCAAACCAAATGTGAAGCGCCTGCACCATGGAGAAAAATCAGATAAGACTGATCGGACTGATGATCGCGGCCACCGGTTGAGGCGTAGACTTCATTTCCCTGGATTTCGAACCTCATGCAACCGCCCTCGCGGCAATCTTGAGAGCCCGGTTAAAGTCAGACTTCAAGTCGTCAATGCTTTCCAGTCCGACTGAAAGACGGATCATGTCCTCAGTCAGACCACCCGTTTTCATATCTTCTGCAGAAATATGGCTGTGCGTTGTCGATGCCGGATGAATAACCAGCGTTTTCGCGTCTCCAACATTTGCAAGATGCGAAGCAACTTCGACGCTTTCAATAAACGCGGCTCCGGCAGCACGGCCACCTTTTACGCCAAATCCGATCATGGAACCCGCCCCGTTGGGTAGCAGCCGTTTTGCGACTTCATGATCCGGATGGTCAGGAAGCTCAGGATGTTTGACCCAGTTCACCCTCTCATGATTTTGAAGAAATTCCACCATCGCCCGGGCGTTGGAAATATGTTTCTCCATGCGCATTGGCAGGGTTTCAATACCCTGTAACAGATGAAATGCATTGGTTGGCGAAAGTGCCGGCCCAAAATTATACATGCCCTCGGCACGAACCCGCATGGTCAGCGCTACAGGGCCGAACTCTTCCCAGAAATTGATACCGTCAAGCGCATAATGTGGTGACGTGAGCGTCGGAAACTTGTCCGATTCACCCCAGTTGAAATTGCCACCATCAACGACTGCACCGCCAATAGCGACACCATGGCCACCCATCCATTTGGTAAGCGAATGGGTAATCACCGAAACACCGTGATCAAACGGCTTGAAAAGACAGGGCGTACAAAAGGTTGCATCCATGACCACCGGAATTCCAACCTTCTCCGCAATTTTTGCAACCGCAGTGATATCCAGAACATCCAGCCCCGGGTTTCCAATCAACTCACAGAAAATGAACTTGGTGTTTTCCTGAATTGCTGAACCAAGCCCAGCAAGATCACGACCATGAACAAAGCTCGTTTCCACGCCAAAACGCGGCATGGTATTCTTCAAAAGATTAATGTTCGCGCCGTAAAGCTGAGCCGTCGAAACAATGTGATCACCAGCACTGGCGAGCATGGTCGTAACAAGATGCAGCGCTGCCATGCCGGATGAACAGGCGGTACACGCTGCGCCTCCCTCCATTGCTGCAATCCGTTGCTCAAGAACGGCTACGGTCGGATTTGAAATCCGGCTGTATAGATGCCCACCCTCTTCCAGATTGTAGAGTGCGGCCGCATGGCGCGAATCCTTGAACATATATGAAGTTGTCTGATGGATTGGTACGGCACGCGACCCATGTTCCTTGTCCGGCACATGGCCTGCATGAAGCGCAAGCGTCTCAAGGTTATAAAAATCGGACATGCGTCCTCCAGAAAATGCTGCAGGAATTTCCTGCCAGATTTATTCCACAATTGAAACCCAATTCAGCATCCATCAAATGTGCAAAACACCCTCACTGACAATCACTGCGAACCCTGAAATTCCGGCCCTTACAACCGCCCCGCCCTCTTTGGTGATATCGAGAAAAATCTGCGATGGGCGTCCCATTTCGTAGCCTTGCTCGATTTTGAAAGTCCTGCTTTCATCTGCACTCATCAAATTCGCTGCTACAAGCCCGCTGAACGAGGCAACCGCGCTTCCGGTTGCCGGATCCTCCCAAATACCGAAAATCGGAGCAAACATACGGGCATGAAAATCTGCGTCCGCTGCTTCACCCCCTTCACAGTAGACGTATAGGTTGGAAGGGATTCCATCAAAAGTCGGCTCAACTCTTGCAAGCTTCGTCGTATCAATCGCAACTCGGCCAACAGCGTTGATGGAGTTGACTGCAATGAGAGTATAAGGCACCCCGCCGTCCCAAACACACGCCGACTGACCGTCATTCCCCAAATCCGAAATTTCAAGGCCCAGCACCTGAGCCAGCAATTCAGGATCAACACTCCACTCTCGCCTGTATGAAACCTTCGGTAAATCAAAGCGCGCTGACTTCCTGTCGCTTTCATCGGATATCACACATTGAACAGGCCCGACCTGCTCCTCAAGCACCAGTTCATCCCCCTCGCCCAAGTGATTCAGATGATTCAACAAAATTGCTGTTCCAACCGTTGGATGGCCGGCAAAAGGCAATTCATGTGCCGGCGTGTAAATCCGGATTGATGCACGGTTTTTGGGATCCTTTGGCGGTGACACAAACACGGTTTCGGAAAGATTGAACTCAACTGCAATCGCCTGCATGGAAGCATCGTCAAGATCATCACTATCCAGCACAACGGCGAGCGGGTTGCCGGCAAGCGGACGATCGGTAAAAACGTCCAACGTGTAGTATTTGCGCTTCATGTGCGTCTCCTAGGGTCCATACTCAATGCTCAATCGGGCTGGACAGCTGAAAAATTGATACGGGTTCAGGCGAAATTGATGAAGTTTGCTATGCGCAAACGAAAAGATTTCAACAAAAACCCGGATCAATTTGGCGCTGCCCGAAGGGGTTGGGTTCTTTTGGCTTTGGCCGCGTTGCAATTAGCTCATGGTACGCAAGCACCCCTTCGCCAACCGCGCCTAACCAAAGCCAAAATAATTCCTGGTCAAAAGAATCAATCCTAATGGCCGTTGGTATTACCTCCAATCCAGCTCCAAGTGAGCATTGAGTATGAACCCTAAACCAGCGTCGGATCAACCGTGCGGTTGATCAGGTTTTTAACCGTCAAACCCTGAATGATTACTGAAAATAACACCACTCCAAATGTTGCAGTGAGCAACAGTGGTTTGTGAGCACTGGCCGGCAAGGAAAGCACCAGCGCCACCGATATACCGCCGCGCAATCCACCCCAGGTCAAAACAGGTATCGCACCACCGGTGAAGGTCCGATAGCGAGACAGCACCAATATCGGCACCGATACCGCACAAAGCCTTGCAAACAACACGAGTGGAATTGTTACAAAAACTATCCAGCCAAAGGATGGATCAATCGCAACGATTAATATTTCGAGCCCGATCAACAAGAACAAAACCGAATTGAGGATTTCATCAATCAAGTGCCAGAACGAAAACAGGTGTTCCGCTGTTTTGTCGCTCATGCCAACCCGGACACCACGATTTCCCAACAGCAAACCGGTTATCACCACCGCGATTGGGCCAGACAAATGCAAGCGAAGTGCAATTGCATAAGTCGCAGCAACGACACCCAGTGAAATCAGAATTTCGAGCGTATATTCATCCATGTGGGACATGGCGCGATAGGCGATCCACCCCGTGAACAGGCCAAGAATTGCACCGCCAATAGCCTCGACCACAAACAGTTCAGCGATATGCAGAAAATCAATTCCGCCTTCCCCGCTCCCCGATCCAACCGCAATCGCCACAACAATCGTGAAAACCACAACGCCAACACCATCATTAAAAAGGGACTCGCCCGCAATCTTGGCTTCCAGCGAAGCTGGAACATTGACCGACTTCAAAAGACTGAGCACCGCAACCGGATCAGTAGGCGAAATCAACGCACCAAATACCAAAGCCCAGGCATAGGGAATATCAATCCCGAATGCCTGCACCAGATAGTAAAATCCGGTTCCAACAATGAACGTTGAAACCACCACACCTACTGTCGCCATAAGAGTGATCGGCCATTTCTGGTCCGCCATCTTGTCGAAATTAACATGCAGTGCACCCGCAAACAGCAGGAAAGCAAGCATTCCTTCCATCACAGTCGAATAAAAATCGATCTGCCCGACAATCGCCTGGAAAGTATCCGTAATGCCAAGGGTCGGATAGAAATGCTCGCCAAGCAGAAGACACAGCGATGCCATCAGCGCAAAGACCAGCAAACCGATCGTATGCGGAAGTTTCGTCGTGACATGATTGACCCAGCCAAACAAAGCTGAGAGTGCAAGAAGAAGAGCTGCAATTTCAAAAAGCGAGAGCATGTGGGGTTCCAGACTTGTATTAACTCGAAACAAATCAGTACCGCACCGGGTTAACTATGATCAAGGACTCTTGGCGCTTTAAGAGGTGGATTCATTGACTCTTCCCCCCTCAACCGCTTTGTTAACGCTTTATTAACAATGGCAGCAGGACAGGTTATGAATAGGGCGGTGTTGATATCCGGAGTTTTGGCGGGACTTTTCCCGGCACTCGCATGTTCGGGTGAACGCCTTGCCCATATGCCAACGACAGGTTTCACGTCTATTCCGATTGGCCACTACAATTATTGCAAGCTTTACAAGTCCGATTGCAAGATCAGGTCTTATAACACCAAACCGGTAAAACTGACCCGCAAACGCTGGAACGATTTGGTTGCGGTCAACGCCTATTCCAACAACACAGTAACGCCGCTAACCGATCAGGAAATTTACAACACCGAAGAGCTGTGGGCTTACCCCAAGAGTTACGGTGACTGCGAAGATTATGTCCTGATGAAGCGTCACATGTTGATGCAGCGCGGCTGGCCGGCTTCAAGCCTGTTGATCACGGTTGTGCGCCAACCCAATGGTGACGGTCATGCATTGCTAACGGTGCGGACTGATCGTGCTGATTATGTGCTGGATAATCTCAAGGACAAAATCGTTCAGTGGAGCGAAACGCCGTATACTTACCTGAAGCGGCAGGCCAAGAGCCATTCCGGGCGTTGGGAAGACATCCGCGACCCCCAACATCATGGATCAACTTCTTAGAGTCCAAACAGCGACAACGCGTTGTTTATTTGATTTCATTTACGCATTTTCGGTTACCCGGTTCTGATTAAATGAAATTTGCTCTAATCCCCGGGAAACGGCTGTGACGCAACGCATTCGGGACATCTGAGGTAAGCCTCATGCCGTGCTTTCCACCCGGCTTTGTGCTCAGCGGAAATCTCGCCTCCCGTCACCATTTCATCAACCTCAGCAAGTGCTGAAATTTCAACTGAAGATGGTTTGTCTTTTTGATGCTCGGGCACCGCCAACGGATCGGCGATCGAAACAATAAATCCGGCAAATAGAACCGTCGAAACTATACGCATGTTACAGGTTCCTGATTGTGGGCAAAGCGTCGTGCTGCCTTTCAAACTCCTTTAAAAATGACGGAAATTCATTAACTCTCTGTTAACATCCGACCGGTGTTCCCATTCAACGCATGTTGAGTTCGACGACCACTGGCGAATGATCCGATGCTTTCGGCCTATCCCACCCGGTTCGCGGATAGCGCTCTACATCCTGCCCGGGTGGAAACGGTGTCCGCCACGGTTGCCCGGAATGAACAAACTCAGGCACTGATTCCGGGTTTTTCTCTGCAAGTTGCGGTGATGCCAACAGATAATCCAGCTGACACAAATGGCGCTCCTGCGGTCCGCGTGAATGAAACAGCGTCCAGCGTTTGTCATCTTCAATCCGTTCGCTCAAATCGACAGAAAATCCATCTGAGATCAGAGGATCAAACCCACTATGGGGCTCCTTCCTGAACTCAAACCCAAATCCAGTATGTCTGGCCCCGGTTATGACAAGACGAGAGCGATAATCGTTCATGTCCCCACAAATCATCCAACGACGCTTGTGGGTGTTTTCGCTGCCAAATTTATCTTCAATGATCCGCCTTACTGCACGCGCTTCGGCAAGCCGTATCGGCATGGTCCAATCTCGACCATTCATGTCATCCCGCTTTGAACCCATGGACTTGAAATGCACAACAAAGAGCGTGAGTGGTTTGCCACCGACTTTAACGTCAATTTCGAAACAATCCCGCTTGAAAACCCGTTCATGTGGTTCAAGCCCCTTGTCCGCAAGTTCTGGTGTGTGGATACCAAACTGCTCAAAAGTGACATGGGCATAGCTCCGCATATCGACAAATTCGATCGTTTCGCCGGTTGCTGTCTCCTCACGCATCATCACCGCAACATCAATGCCACGACCGTCATTCCCGTCGATCAGAAATTTATTGCGATATCCGCGGCCAACCATCTTGAACAAATAGCCATATTCAAAGGCTTTCAGCGCATCGAGGTTTTCGACTTCCTGAAGGCAAAGAATGTCCGCGCGCGTATCAGCTATCGCAAGCGCGGTAAGTTGCATCGTATCATCGGTATGGGCAACCACCCTCGCCTGCTCCAGCGTCTTGTAATGGGCCTCATCTTTTACATCGAGTATTTGCAGGGTTCTGTCCCTGCGCAACTCGTTACGGAAACCGGAAAAATCAAACCTGCTCATCAGGTTTTCAGCGTTAAAGGTTGCGATGCGTAGGGGCATGGATTCTCCACCTCTTTCAAGAGCTTGTAATTTATCTGATTTCCTCGGAAATTACCAAACTGCTTCCCCCGGCAATCCACACCTCAAGATTATTTACATGCGGAAAACACACGATAAGAATACAATCGCTCTTGTTCACAATAAGCCTCCATCAGCTTGGCAAATTGTGGATAGGAAGAATAATGCGTGAGATAACTGAACGCATCATCGTGAATTGCCAGCCTCCCCGGGCCGGTTTGAAACAACAGCAAATCCGGTTGGGCAACTAACAGGCGCGCAATCGTTTGCAGGTCATGACGCCTGGCAATCTCATGCAACCTGGCATTCGCCTCCGTCTTGTCAGTCGCAGACAGGGAAGCGGGGAGATATACCTGCACTCCCGAATTTCCTGCCCAGTAAGCGCCAGAGCGCATCACCGCAGGATGAACATCCCGCGGTGAGGTTATGAACGCGAAAACAGTTTTTGTACTGTCTTGACCCTCACCAAATAAGGAACTCAAACGCCCAACACGCTCAGAAGTTCCATTTTGGGAGGTACTTTCAACAACGTACCTGAAACTTGGCATAACCACTGCTATGATCATGCATGCGACTGCAGCATTGCGGAAAAATGGGTAATGCGTTTTCCCCGAGGTTCTGATCAACAAATAGCCTGCGGCCAATATGAGGTAAAATGAAACAGGATATAGCTGGTAGCTCCAGGCCTTCTTTTGCATAAGTGCAGCAAGAAAAAAGCCCGCAGCAGCCACATAAAAGACCTGAACATACAAGTTTTTGAAGGAGGTTCGACAGGCCAGAAAAGACAAAACCAGACAGGCAAGTGTCGGCACCAGTATCTTAAGGGAGGCAAGGAAAAAGTCTCCAAACGTAGTCGAAAAACCGGAGTAATTTGACAGGGCATCCGGCAACACAATGGTGAAATATCCCGGCGTAAGCACCCAAACCATAAACACATACACAGCCAGCAAACTTATCAGTACAAGCGCTTCAGTACGCAGCCAGGAAAAGGGATTGCGCTTGTTTGCCATCAGCCAGCATTCCAGCAAAATCGGCACACAAACGAAATAAGGCTTTACTCCAATCCCCAGGCCTGCAAGAAACGCTACCCAAACTGAAAGGGCCACTCCCACTGCCAGGAATTTGGCGCGGGCCAACGTTGCAAGCACATAAGGAAGGACAAGGAATGCGGTTAGATGTTCACGTTGTGCAAAATCGTATCCAGGTAAAATAATTGCGCCAGCAAGGATAACCACCGCCATCATGGTCATGTCTGCGTTCCCCAGACCCAACTTCCGGAACATGAAAAGGCTTGTCACCAGTAAAATCAGTAAAGCCAAAAATACAAAAAGGCTAAACACGACTTCCGGCGCTCCCCAGATGTAGTTCACAAAAAGTGCCGGGAGCATGTACATCCACATCGACATTGGTGGATTGATGTCGAATACCTCATAGCCAACCCTGTCACCTGCCAGTGCCCTAAAGCTGGTTTGAAAATGCCATGCTGCGTCGTGATTAAGAGGGGTTGAAAGATGCAGGACAAGTCCCAGGACACCTAAAAGCAATGCAATTATCCAAATCGCATTTTCGGTGCCGCAAAACCGGAACTGGTTGAAGGGGTGATCGGTTCGGTTCTTGGTGGACATCTCCAAATCAACCCTGGCTCAGGACCTGTTGATTTGCACAAAATGGTGGCAGGGAATTTGGTTGAATGACAGGCTCAAAGGCGAAGGAAACCGGGTGGTTTTCAGGTATTTACAACCCATCAGCCGGAAAAATTCACCCCATCCGCAGGACACGGTGCAATGACTGCGAACTCCCCCGTCAAAGCTTTCAACCGCGGTAAAAACCCCGCTTCTCAAGCTTTTCCTCGTGTTTCTTGTCATATCATGCGCCATTTCATATAAATCAACAGGTCCTGAACCTAACCTTTCACCGTTAGCATAGTGTTACCACTCATCCCAGTTTAATCCCAGGACAGAACCGCAACCCAGCCAGACATTGGAGCCGCTGCTACATCGGATTGACGGGACGGTCTTCGGTCCAGTCATAGGTTCCATCATCGCGTTCGTGAACGGCTTCTTTCCAGCCCACTGCCGCAGACCGGTGCTTGAAGTTGATGCCCTCAGGAGAATGTCGCGTGATACCGTCGAACAATGTGGCCAACATCTGGGTATTCTCAAGCCCCTTATTCTCATACACCTGATTGATCATCAGCTTTTGCATCATCAGTTGGTTGCGTGGAATTCCAGCCATCCGAAGTGCTAGTGGATTGATTCAAACATTTGGAACCCGTTTTCCGAGACCTCTCATCCAAATATTTGAATCTAAAAATCCACTAGAAAACAACACCTTGCTAGTGGTCTTTACGTTCGAAGCAAATGATAAAGAGTTCGCCGCAAAGGGACTCATTTGTTTCGAACGGACCACTAGTTCTTGGCTTTATCGACGAGTGCATTACCCTTGATCCAGGGCATCATGCCACGAAGTTTTTCGCCGACTTCTTCTATTTGGTGAGCATCATTATTGCGGCGAATGCCCTTAAAACGGGCAGCACCGGCGCGATATTCCTGCATCCAATCAGACGTAAACTTGCCAGATTGAATATCAGCCAGAACCCGCTTCATTTCAGCCTTGGTTTCATCTGTAATGATTCGGGGACCTGAAACATACTCACCCCATTCAGCGGTGTTTGAGATTGAGTAGTTCATGTTGGCGATACCACCTTCATAGATCAGATCAACAATCAGCTTCACCTCATGCAGACACTCAAAATACGCCATTTCAGGTGCATATCCGGCTTCTACCAGTGTTTCAAATCCAGCCCGGATAAGTTCAACCATACCACCACAAAGAACAACCTGCTCGCCAAACAAGTCGGTTTCACACTCTTCCTTGAAATTTGTTTCGATGATGCCGGAACGACCGCCGCCAACCCCACAGGCATACGAGAGCCCGAGATCATGGGCGTTCCCTGAAGCATCTTGGTGGATGGCGATCAAACACGGCACACCACCACCTTTTTGATATTCACCCCGTACCGTGTGACCTGGACCTTTTGGTGCAACCATCAGCACGTCGACAGTGTCTTTAGGTTCAATCAGACCGAAATGAACGTTAAGGCCATGCGCAAATGCAATAGCTGCGCCGTCGCGGATGTTGCCGGCAATTTCATCACTGTAAATGTCAGCCTGTATCTCATCCGGTGTTGCCATCATCATCAGGTCTGCCCATGCAGCACCTTCAGAAACCGTCATCACCGCAAATCCGTCAGCTTCCGCCTTGAGCGCTGTGGTAGAACCTTCGCGAAGGGCAATCCGAACGTTTTTCGCACCCGAGTCCTTGAGATTCATCGCATGCGCACGCCCTTGCGAACCATATCCAATGATCAATACATTCTTGCCTTTGATGAGATTGAGATCACAATCTCTGTCATAATAAACACGCATGATTTTTACTCCTTGTCACTGTGTTTCAAATTTGGTCACTGTGTTCCAAATTTGTGTTTGTTAGATCTGCCGATTCCCGCAAAGTGCAAAGAAATCCTCAATCGCGCGCTTTGCAAATTTTGAAATATCGGTTCGTGCTGGTGGTTTAGCGTCTCCAAGCAAAACCCTGATTTGCGCATCTGCCACCACCAGACCAAAAAACGCACGGAAAGCAACATCACCGTCACGGTCGATGAATCCCTTGCGCTCGCCAATTGCAAAAATCGGCAAAAGCCTCTGGCGCATCGCAAGCGGCCCGTTGTCCAAAACAATCTGGCCAAGATTGGTTTTGCCGTTACCCGCATGCGAAACCGCCAATCGGTTAAGCGCAATCGAAACATCTCCGGTCAGAACCGTCAGCCAGCTATTGGCAAACGCCACAAGCGTCGCCTTGAAATCATCCCGGCTAACCCGCCCCTCTTCAAGCTTCGGCATAATAACCTTCGACGCCTGCCATTTGACCGTTGCCGTCAGCAGACCGTCACGATCACCATACCAGCGGTAAAGCGTTTCCTTGGAACAACTTGCCCGGTGTGCAACCGAGGCCATCGAAAACCCGTCGCCTTCTTCAACCATAAGGTCAAGCACAACCGAAAGCACCTCCTGTTCGCGAGGTGAAGGCACTGCTTCATTTATACCAACGCCGATTAGTGGTTTGATTGGCAAGCTTTTATTCATGAGTAACATGTACCGTACCGTACGGTACGGGTCAAGCAATAAGCGCTTGAATGTGATTTTGGTTTCAGATACGAACCACTAGTGGATTGATTCAAACATTTGGTTCTCTTTTTCAACCCGTTTTCCGAGACCTCTCATCCAAATATTTGAATCTTAAAATCCACTAGAAAACAATACCTTGCTAGTGGTCTTTACGTTCGAAACAAATGATAAAGAGTTCGCCGCAAAGGGACTCATTTGTTTCGAACGGACCACTAGTGGATTGATTCAAACATTTGGAACCCGTTTTCCGAGACCTCTCATCCAAATATTTGAATCTTAAAATCCACTAGAAAACAATACCTTGCTAGTGGTCTTTACGTTCGAAACAAATGATAAAGAGTTCGCCGCAAAGGGACTCATTTGTTTCGAACGGACCACTAGCCAGCGGAACCTCCGCAGCATCAATGCAACCGAAAACGATACTTGTTCGTTTGTTCGCGGCGTTTTTAACAACGGTTAAGCGCTGGAAATTGCACACTTCCCACGTTTGACTTTGATCGAAACACCTGCTCGGTTGGCAAGCTTTGGTGCCAGCTGCAAAGAATGAGAAAAACGTGAAAAAAGAACAATTCCTGATCCCAGACGGGATGATTTACCTGGATGGAAACTCGCTGGGGCCGCTTCCCAGAAAAGCGTCTGAACGGATCCAGAACACAACCTGTGATGAATGGGGCAAACTTTTAATAACCGGATGGAACAAGGCCGGGTGGATGGCTCAACCTTCCCGGTTGGGAGACCGCATTGCCCCCCTGATTGGCGCTCCTGAAGGTTCCGTGGTGATTGGCGACACCTTGTCCATCAAAGTCTATCAGGCCCTCGCTGCGGCATTGAAACTTGTTCCGGACCGCAAAATTATCCTCTCGGATACCGGAAATTTTCCGACCGATCTTTATATGGCTGAAGGTTTGATCAAGACGATTGAGAACGACCTGGCGTTACGGACAGTTGAACCAGAAGAAGTAGCTTCACACATCGATACGTCAGTAGCCGTGTTGATGTTGACCGAAATTGACTATCGGACAGGGCGCAAGCATGACCTTCGCCGACTAACCAGAAAAGCGCATGACTGTGGCGTTGTCACCATCTGGGATCTGGCCCATTCCGCCGGCGCCCTTCCCGTCGAACTAGAAACGTCAAATACAGAATTTGCTGTGGGCTGCACATACAAATACCTGAATGGCGGTCCCGGAGCGCCTGCCTTCATCTATGTGCGCCCCGATATTGCTGAAAGCATTGAGCCAAGCCTCTCCGGTTGGCTTGGTCATCGTCAGCCGTTTGAATTTGATCAATCTTATACGCCCGGACACGCAATCGAGCGAATGCGGGTTGGAACACCGCCAGTTTTGCAGATGGCAGCACTCGACGCCGCACTCGATGTCTGGGAGGGAATTTCACTCATGGAAATTCGCGCCCGTTCAATCGAACTTTCAGAACTTTTCATCAACCGCGTTGAAGAAAATTGTCCTGAATTGAAACTTGCAAGTCCCCGCAATGCAGAAGAACGTGGCTCTCAGGTTTCTTTTGCGTTCGAAGACGGCTTTGCGGCGATGCAAGCTTTGATATCGCAAAATGTGATCGGAGACTTTCGGGCGCCAAACATCATGCGTTTTGGATTTACGCCACTGTATCTGGATAAAAGCGATATCGAAAAAGCAGCTTCGATCCTGACAAACATTATGAAAAACCGGTTGTGGGACACCCCCCAATTCAAAAAGCAGGAGTTGGTAACATGACAACCGACAATCACAATCAGATTGATCCTGAAGATCATGGAGCCGAGACGAATTTTAAATCCAAAATGTCTTATACGGATTATCTTTCACTGGACTCTCTCCTGTCTGCCCAACATCCCAAAACAGACAATCACGATGAGCTTTTGTTCATCGTCCAGCATCAAACCTCAGAGCTTTGGATGTCACTGGCAATTCACGAGTTGAGTGCAGCACGGGATAATCTTGCGGGCGACCAATTTCATACCGCATTCAAAATGCTTTCGCGCGTCGCCAAAATTTTTGAGCAATTGAACAATGCCTGGGATGTCTTGAGAACCATGACACCAAGCGAATATACAGCATTTCGCGAAGACCTTGGTCAGTCTTCCGGCTTTCAGTCATCGCAATACCGCCTGATCGAATTCATGGTCGGAAACCGCAATAAATCAATGCTGCGCCCTCATGCCCATCGTCCCGATTTGATGGAAAAGCTTAAAGTTGAGCTGGCAAAACCAAGCCTTTATCAAGAAGTCGTCCTGGCACTTCATCGGGCAGGCTTCAGCGTAAGCGACGACCTTCTAAATCGTGACCTCACCCTCCCCCACACCTTCAGCGAGGCACTGCAGGAAATCTGGCTCGAGATTTATCAGAACCCGGAACAAAACTGGGCATTCTATGAACTTGCAGAAAAGCTGGTGGATTTCGAGGACTATTTCCGCCGTTGGCGCTTCAATCACGTAACGACGGTTGAGCGGGTGATTGGCTTTAAACGCGGAACCGGAGGAACTGGCGGAATTTCATATCTCAAGAAAATGCTGGAAGTGGAATTGTTCCCGGAATTGTGGCGCGTACGAACCGTACTATAAAATGAAAAGCGTTTTTTCAAGAACTCAAACATCGTGTCCCCCCGATTTACTCACCCCGTCCCAGACACGGATACGCCAGTATCAACGCACCGTAATGCCTGCAATTGAGCCTGCCCGACTGTGCGTTAAGGCACAACACCTTAACCAAGTTCAAACTACGTTCACCTTCACTTAAGCCCGCTGTGGTATCTTTTTCACGGGAGACAATTGGGCACCAAACTCGTTTGGGGAAACAAATGCACAGATTATTGTCATCCTTCTTTTTGGTGATACTGAGCCTTTCCTTGCTGGCAGTAGTCGGTACGGCGAATGCAGGTGCAAAAGATCCCTTGCAGGTAATTGTATCGCTGAGTGACCAAACCCTTAGGGTTTTCAAGGGAACAAGTGAAATCATCTCATCCAATATTTCCTCGGGGAAAAAGGGGCACGACACCCCAACCGGCATTTTTTCAATTCTGCAAAAGAACCGGCATCACCGTTCCAACATCTACGCCAATGCCCCGATGCCGTTCATGCAACGTCTCACCTGGTCGGGCATCGCACTTCATGCTTCCAACAGCGTTCCACGCTACCCGGTATCCCACGGTTGTGTGAGAATGCCTCATTCATTTGCCCGAGAATTGTTTAAAATGAGGACCAATGGCATGCATGTGGTGATTGAAGAAAACCCCGACACTCCGCAATCAATCGAGCATCCCTTTTTGTTTCAGCCAATCAAGACGTGGGAACCCGGCAAGATGCATGACCGCTGGGTAAACGAGCATATCAGTCACACTAACCGGCATCTGACGAAGCCGGATCATCGCTACCCCGCCCGTATTTTCATTACCCGCCGCACCTACAAGGATGACCTGTTCGAAGTCCAAAGGTTACTCAACAAGCTGGGCCATGACGCAGGCAAAATAGACGGCCTGATGGGGCCTGCAACCTGGAAGGCTGTCAAACAATTCCAGAGTGATAGCGGGCTTAAGACATCCGGCAAAATTGATAACCCATTGTTGGACCAACTCTACAAACACGCAAATGAAACCCGTCCGGCGAATGGACGATTGATGATCCGCAAACATCACCAGACAATTTTTGAGACGCAGATACACATCAAAGACCCTGAAATACCACTCGGCTCTCACCTGCTTACGGTCATGAATTTCGATGCCAGGCAAAACTCAACCGGCTGGACTGCGTTAAGTATCGTTGATCGGGTTCAACAGACAATTCATTTGGACAGGGAGAAAACCGTTGATCCGGAAACCCGTCGCCTTGATGCCGGACAAACACTTTCCCGTATCGAAATGAGCAATCTCGACCATGAATTAATATCGCGTCATCTCAGCCCCGGTTCATCAATTACTGTTTCCGATAACGGCATGAGTGTTGAGACCGGCGCACGAGGAACCGACTTCATTGTGTTGACCAAGCCCGAGTACGCCCTTTCTGAACACGCATCCAACCAAACCAATTGATTCCAGAACCCTGGGTTTCAACGCTTTTCTTGCGTGCGCCATTGCGCTAGACCATTCCCAGTTAAATAAATTGGAATTCAGGTGTCACAGCGCTCCTTCATCTTTTCGAACGCCATTACCCTCAAACCTGCCAAAAGCAGCGTAGATGGGTTGCGGGCGATTGATAGCGGCAACCCGGACTTCGAGACCTTTCTCGCCCATCATACCGACTATGTAGCGGCGCTGAAGTCCACGGGCGCGGCGGTTAGCGAGCTTGATGCACTTGAAAAATTTCCCGATTCTGTTTTCGTCGAAGATACAGCGCTTTGCCTGCCGGAAGGCGCGATCATCATGCGACCAGGTGCGCCAGCGCGATTGGGAGAAGCTGCATGCATGAAGCCACATCTCGAAACGTTCTACAATGAAGTTAAAACGATCAATGGCCCGGGCTTCATCGAAGGCGGCGACATCCTGACGACTGAACGCGAAATTCTGGTCGGAACATCCAAACGCACCACGCCTGAGGGAATTGCCGAATTGCGGGCCCTCACCTCAGACTGGGGCTATAAAGTGCGCGAGGTGGAGACGCCTCCAGGCATCCTGCATTTCAAGACTGATTGCTCGCTGCTTGATGAAGAGACCATTTTATCGACAAAACGACTTGCTGCTTCTGGATGCTTTGAAGGCTACAAGGTCATCCATACGGCAGAAGGTGAGGAAGCATGCGCCAACGCCGTTCGCTTCAACAACCTTGTCATCATGCCGGCAGGCTTCCCACAAACCCGCGAAGTGGTCGAGCAAGCAGGGTATTCAGTTCAATCGATTGGCAACTGCGAAGCCGCAAAACTTGATGGCGGCATGTCATGCCTGTCGCTGCGCTTTTCACCTGCGGCACGTTAGAGCAAATTTCGTTTAATCGGAACCGGGTAACGCGGTATATATCTGAACAAAAAAGAGAAATTTTGTAATGGTACGGTTGGGAGGAATTGAACCACCGGCCTCTAGAGCCACAATCTAGCGCTCTAACCAACTGAGCTACAACCGCACGACCTCTCACAAGGTAAAACTGAAATACGAGCATCATTGGGCATTTGCAAGAAAAACTTCATGATTTTCGCAAATTTTGTTGGCAGGGTTACCGCATAAATTTGTTCACCAAGCTACCGGTTTGGTATTAACCCTGATTGCAAGGAATTCAGCCAATCAGCGCATAATTCTGGACCAAGCTTCGCTGGAACGGTATTAACATTCTATTAAGCAAGAAAACCCGGATGGTTTGCGCTTTCGGCCAGATAAATCGGGGAACAGGGTAACGGCACGCAATGAGTAAACTACAGGGCCAGTCATATCTGGATTTGACGGTAATGCCGGCGCTACGCACTTCCTTGCTGTCTTATCAGCCTGTTGTGGTCTTTTCAGACACACTGCAAAATATCCTGTGGTCCAATGCCGCCGGGGCACAATTGTTTGGTGGCAATGGCATCGTTGACCTTCTGGCCATGGACATTCCCCAATCAAACCCGCTGGTTCGCCAACTTCACCATGCCATTGGCCAAATGGGCGAGGATAACTCAATCGTCCGGGGTTTTCAGATCAATCAGGGTATGCACTCGCAACTCTTGCAGTTCTCAATTGAACGCATTGATGGCGAAGGCGACGAACATGCCTTCAAGGTAACCCATCTTCCAGGCGACGACCTTGAGGTCCCGAGTGAACATGATCTTGCCCAGTATGCGGTGCAGTCATTTGAAGGCCTCGCATCTGCTGCTGCAATACTGGACGACAATGGTCTTCCGATAGCCCAGTCCGGAGAATTTAAAACCCTCTCACCAACTGCAGATAATCTTGAAGCATTAGTTGGCGAGTTGCAGGCCGAAGACGACCGTCTGATCAAACGCCCGGCCCGGTCCTCTGACGGCAACGTCATCATCATCGGACTGGCCCGCCTGGGCCCTGGCAACAAACGAAACCTGATAGTGATCGCTGAACCACACGAAGACATTCCCGCTGAACCGCATACACATCAACAAGTTCCGCATCCGTCATCGCAATCCGAGGAAAATGAAAACCGCGATGATACTCAAATTGAAGATGATTTTTCTGAAGCAGAAAACAACGAGGCAATGGTTGCGCCAATTGACGAATTAGCGGATGTAGACGAAACCGCATCCGACGGGGACACAAACACTAAAAACCCGGCTTCAACCTACCAGTCAATGGTTGATGCCGGAACCCGGTTTGCCTGGTCTATCGACGAAAACGCCGTCTTCACCAGCGTATCGGATGAACTGACTCTCCTGTTTGGACAGTCAAAATCGTCCCTGATCGGTCGCAGCTGGCAAGACGTATCCAAACAATACGACCTGGACCCGGACGGTGAAATTTTCAGCCTCTTGGAAAGTAGAGATACCTGGTCAGGGAAAATTGTTTTATGGCCTTTGGATGATGATGGTGGCGAAGTCGCTATTGAGTTGGCAGCCCTGCCCGCGTTTGACACGAACCGGGTCTTTTCTGGCTTCCGTGGTTTTGGCAAGGTCCTTCATCGTGTGATGGCTCATGATGCAAAAAACCGCAACGACAATCTACACCGCGATGAGCCGGGACAAACAGATGGTTCCAAAGATGGTGACGAGCCGGAAATTGCCATTCTTCTGACCCCGGACGACGATAAGCCGTCAACGGAGGAAACATCTGAGACAGTACAAGCAAAGCTTGAAGCCTCTAACATCCTGCCCTTTTCACGAAATGAGGAGCCGGATCAAAATCTGACTGCGCGTGAACAACAAGCCTTGCAAGCTGTTCGCGGTCACCTTTCCGATACGCAATTAACGGTCAGCGATGATGAACCAATCGATCCGCCGGATAGCGTTGAAAGCGCATACCAGCCGAATATTGGGCCCGACCAGCCAAATTCCACAATATTGGAGCGCCTCCCCGTCGCGGTTATCGTGTATCGTGACGAAACCATTTTATACGCAAACCGGAAATTTCTTGAAACATCCGGCTATGGGTCAATTGATGCTCTTGGCAAAGCTGGAGGCTTGTCCGAACTGATAGGTGGCGAACTTGTCGAAGACGGAAATACAAACACAATTCTGCATCTTGCGAATGGTGAGACATCCGTTATCAGCCCGGTTCTCCACTCCTCTCCGTGGGGAAGTGAAAAGGCGATGTTGCTGTCATTTGTGCCGAACACCAACACCATATTTCAGGAAGCAGATGTCCTGGAAATCAATCGTGCTGCTGAAATCCAGAGCATACTCGACACAACCAATGACGGCATCATCCTTCTTGAATCGCAAGGGAATATCCTATCCATAAACGCCTCTGCAGAAGCATTGTTTGGCATTGAGTTTAATGATGCGGTCGGCAAAAAACTAGAGCACCTTTTTGCACCAGAAAGCCAAACTACGATAAGCGGATACGTTGCTAATGTCATGGAAGATGGCGTCGACCAATTGATCAACGACGGAGAAGAGGTAATTGCGCTTGAAGCAAATGGCGGCATTATTCCGGTCTTCGTTACCATTGCCAAAATGCAGTCGACCGGGAAACTGTGTGTCGTGTTGCGCGATATTACAAACTGGAAGAAAACGGAAGAAGAGCTCATCCAGTCCCGCAAGCAGGCAGAAAACTCAAACGAACAAAAGTCTGAATTCCTTGCAAAAGTAAGTCATGAAATCCGAACGCCGCTTAATGCAATTATCGGATTTTCCGATGTCATGATCGAAGAGCGCTTCGGCCCGATTGAAAATGACCGCTATCGCGAATACCTCAGGGATATCAAACGATCCGGGGCCCATGTTCTTGATATCGTCAATGAACTGCTGGACCTTTCGAGAATTGAGGCTGGCAAGCTTGAACTGACATTTGAAGCAGTCAATCTCAATGAGGTTGTGGCTGAAACAGTTGCCCTGCTGCAACCGGAAGCCAACACAAACCGGACCATAATCCGCACTTCACTGTCCCGCTCCGTTCCAAAGATCGTGGCAGATCCCCGCAGCATCAAGCAGGTCATATTAAATCTGGTTTCAAATGCGATCAAATATTCCAGAACCAACAGCCAGGTAATTGTTTCCACTGTGTATGAAACCAACGGAGAAGTGGCACTTCGTGTCCGTGACACTGGAGAAGGCATGACCGATGAACAGATCGAAAAAGCCCTCCAGCCTTTCCGACAGGCCCATGACCTGAAGGATAATACAATTCAGGGCTCGGGCCTTGGTTTACCGCTCACCAAAGCCCTGGTTGAAGCAAACCGTGCATATTTCGACCTCGAAAGCGAACCGGGGCTTGGCACGATTGCTCATGTGCAGTTTCCGGTTCAGCGCGTATTGGGTGAATAATACCAACGGCCATTAGGATTGACCCTTTTGATGTTCCAAAATTGTTTACCGGCAAGGCAGGCCTCGAAGTGCAATGTAAAACGCATTGGTCAAGAGGCATAACACGGCCCGGTGGGCAATTTTGGAGCACCGCAGGCCAGGTTTCTTTTGGTTTTGGCCGCGTTGCAATTAGCTCATGGTACGCCGCACCACTTCGCCAATCGCGCCTAACCAAAGCCAAAATAATTCCTGGTCAAAAGAATCAAATCCTAATGGCCGTTGGTATAAATGCCACAAAAGAAAAAGCCCCAGTCCATGGACCGGGGCTGAGATATAAGGTGTGAGAGCACAGGCACGTCTAAATTTCGATAAAGACCCAGTTGGCCTTTGTTGAAACTACAATGCATCCTGGACCCTAACAAAACCTTACCAAACCCCTTAACATTCAGTAAATTTCAGTCATCATTGTGAATACAGTTAATTTTGCTGAAAGGTTTTGGAAACCATTAATCGGCAGAAAGCTCTTTTAAATCAACAAACAGGTCCAGCGCTTCGGGGTTGGCGAGGGCTTCGCAATTCTTAACAGCACGCCCATGGACAATATCTCGAACCGCAATCTCTGTAATTTTCCCTGATTTGGTCCTCGGGATATCCGCAACCGCGATTATTTTTGCCGGAACATGCCGCGGAGACGCACCCTTTCGGATTTTTTGCTTTATCTTTACAATGAGTTCTTCATCAAGGGACACGTTCTGCGCCAAGCGCGCAAACAAAACCACGCGTACATCATTTTCCCATTGCTGACCGATACAAAGCGCCTCCTCGACTTCTGGCATCTGCTCAACCTGATTGTAAATCTCAGCCGTGCCTATTCGCACCCCGCCGGGATTAAGCGTTGCATCAGAGCGTCCATGAATGATCATTCCGCCATTTACGCTCCATTCCGCAAAGTCGCCATGACACCAGACATTCCGAAAACGGGCAAAATATGCGTCATGATACCTTGCCCCGCCATCATCGTTGAGAAACTCTATCGGCATTGAAGGGAATGCGTGGGCACAAACAAGCTCGCCCTTCCCGCTTCCCATTGGCTTGCCGTCATCATCCCAGACCTGCACATCCATACCCAGCGCCGCTCCCTGAATTTCGCCGACATAAACGCTGTGCCAGGGAATCGCGGTTACAAAACATCCCATAATATCTGTGCCGCCCGACATGGAAGCCAGGTGCACGTCCGCCATGATCCCTGAATAGACGAACTCAAAATTTTCCGGTGCAAGCGGCGAACCGGTAGATGAGATCATGCGCACGGAAGACAGATCATGTGTCTCAATGGGCCGCAGTCCTGAATTGCGCACCGCATCAATGAATTTCGCAGAAGTGCCAAACAGCGTGAATTTTTCATCTTGCGCATAATCAAAAATCGCAGATGGACCAGGATGAAACGGCGAACCGTCATAAAGCATCAGCGTCACACCACTTGCCAGCGCTGACACAAGCCAGTTCCACATCATCCAACCGCAGGTAGTAAAATAAAATACCCGGTCACCTGCTTGCATGCCTACATGCAATTGATGCTCCTTGAGCATCTGGATCAAACTTCCTCCATGCGAATGCACAATGCATTTTGGAACGCCGGTTGTTCCGGAGGAAAACATGATGAAGAGTGGATGAGAAAACGCTACCCGTTCGAACTTGATCTCGCCAGCCTCAAAGTCTGCCGCAAACGTTTCAACATCTTCGGCGGTGCTGATCTGTTTCGCAACTTCGTTCGCAATCCCCAGCAATGGGAAAATAATGCATCGCTCCGCGCCAAGAGCCGGGACAATAACTTCGAGCTTTTCACCGACTTCAATGCGTTTACCCGCATACCAATAGCCGTCACAGGCAAGGAAAAACTTCGGATTGATTTGGCCAAACCGATCAACAACCCCCTGTACACCAAAATCTGGTGAACAAGACGACCAGATCGCCCCGCAAGCCGTTACTGCCAACATCGCAGCAAAACTTTCCGGCATATTGGGAAGCATCGCAGCAACACGGTCACCTGTTTGCAATCCGGATGCCAGAAATGCTTGCTGGTAACGTGAAACCAGATCGCGGAATTCATTTCTCGTCAATCGCTTTTCAAGTTTATCCTCGCTACGAAACACAATCGCTTCTTCGTTGCCCTCATGCTTCAACTGGTTTTCCGCATAATTAAGCTTTGCATCAGGAAAGTAGGACGCACCCGGCATCTGGTTTTCATCAACAACTATGCGGGCGCCCTTTTCACCAACAACTCCTGCATAGTCCCAAAGCACATCCCAAAACTCCGCACCGGCTTCACAGGACCAGTCATGGAGCGTGTGATAGTCTTGAAAGCTCCTGCCGGTTTTACGCTCCGCATATCTGGCAAAGCCAGTCATACGACTGCCTTCAACCTGTGCCTTGGAAGGGGCCCAAAGAAAACCGTTTTCGCCCATGAAATACCCTCATTTGTTCGTGCAATTTGCGCCGGTCGACCAATCCATAAAGCGACAATCTTTCTGGGTAAAGTCTATCCGGACCCTATAGCCACACATAGCTGATTTCTGCTACCTTGTAAGGGCTGGAAAACAAATAACATGGTCCGGTTCGGCTCAAAGACCATGAACAAACCGGCACAAGGGGAATTTTTGATGAGAAGGTTGGTGATCCTGCTGTGCTTCCTGGTGCTTGCGCTCGCCGGGCTTGTGGCATCATTGCCGCTATTGGTGTCCTCTGATACCGTCCGCACCGCGATTGTTCAGCGTCTGTCCGAATTGACCGGTCGTGAAGTTGCTTTTCGCGGCAATCCAACAGTGCAGTTTCGCCCATTTCTTGCAATTGAAATCAGCGATCTGACAATTTCAGATCAAAATGCCGATACAGAAGATGCTTCACTGCTTTCCGTTGAGAAAGTTCAAGCGCAACTCGAGATCATTCCCGCGCTAATGGGTGATATAAGCCTCGACAAATTCAGATTGCTTCGCCCTCGCCTCAATTTGAAAGTGTATCCGGACGGACAATCAAGCTGGCATTTTGATAAAGGACAATTGTTTGAAGCGTTTTACGGAACCTCGAAATCAATACTTAAGGAGGATAAATTCGATCAGATTGTGAACACGCGTCTGGGAAACTTCACAATTGTCGATGGCGCTATGCAGTACGAGGACACGATCGCAGATAGCATTCAGGAAATTACCAGCATGAATGGTGTTATCACCTGGCCGCAAACCAATACGGGTGCCCAGATCGAAGGCGTCGCAATCTGGCGTGGAGAAAATATTAATTTCAACACCAGTTTCCAGGAGCCGATGACCCTGATGGCAGGCGGCGAAACGGAAGTTTCAATCAACATTGAAAGCACCCCTGTAAATTTGACCTTTGAGGGTTCCGCAAACATGCTTTCCAATTTGTTTTTTAACGGAAAGTTACAACTTTCCACTCCTTCAACCACACGGCTTTCAGACATTCTGGAAACAAGGATTGGAAATTTCGGCTCACTCAAACTCATCGGCGATGTGGAGGCCACAGCAAAAACCATGCGGCTTACGGATGCCGCTATTGAAGTTTCGGAAAATGCGGCGGAAGGCGTGATTAGCATAAGTTTTGACGAAGTCGGAGATTCCAAGATTGATGGCACTTTGGCCTTCGAGGATCTTGATTTTTCAACCGCCTTTGCTATCCAGCCGCCACAGGGAGAGGGACAGATTAACGATCCCGGTCGAAACACGCGGATAGATCTGCGGGTTTCAGCAAACACAATCAATGCAGGCTTTACCCAGCTTGAACAGGTTGCCGCAATTGTCAGGGCGGACGAACATGGCTGGACAGTAGACATTGGAGACGCGCAGGCTTTTGACGGCAGTTTGATCGCCAAATTCGGGGAAACGATTATCGACGAAAAAACCCTGGCATTCCTCGATTCATCAGCAATCGATGTTGATACCAGCACGATTTTCGGCTTGTTCGAAGAAAACCGGATCAAATTGTCCGGAAACGCGAACTTCAATACCTCTTTGAGAGGGAAGGATTTAGCATCCCTTCTGATGCGCAGGAACATTTCTGGATCTTTTGATATCCAGCTAACCGATGGCGCTCTGGAAGGCATTGATTTGCCCGGCCTGCTGGAAGAATTGAAAACCGGTGAGGCCAACCAACAAGTACAGGCGCTTCCGGCAGGAAGCACCCCGGCAAAAGAGCTATCCATGAGCTTGTTCATCACTGATAGCGTGGCCAGCATTGGAAAATCTTCTCTGGTGTCGGGCGATACGCGAATTCAGCTTTTGGGCAGCATCGATGTCCGCCAGGGTAATCTGGCGCTACGCGCTCAGGAAATAACCGACGAAGGCCCCGAGCCTGAACGGCTGTTCCTGGGGGGCACATTGAAAGACCCGCTCATTTCGCTCAAGCGGATCAGGAAAACAGAAGACACAACATCGGGTGATAAAATTGTAGTTGGAGTTTGGAACTGACAAGAAAAAGGCGTGTCTCAGTCAACCGCATGGGGATATTTCCAAAGCAGCAAGAATCCCCTATTCTGCGCTAAACAATTGACAGGAAATCATGTTCAAGGCCTTTTCAACGCTCGTGAAAATCGGCATCGCCTCGTTGGTAACCGGTGCGATACTGACACGACTTGATTTGTCGGCTGACCAAATTCTTCTCGAACTTGGCATGACACCGGAAAATGTCATGCTTCACCTTGAGCAAGGCTTCAAGTGGGCAATGCCCAACATCATTCTTGGTTCAATGGTTATTGTCCCGGTCTGGCTGGTTGTCTACCTCTTCCGGCCCCCGCGCGGTTAAACCTCCTTCGCCCTACTGAAAGTCAAATTCCGATACACCGCGCACCATTTCATCGAGCCCCAGTGGCCGGGTTAATGGCGGATGGGCCCTGGATATGCAGCCGGGTCGCTCACACAATCTGCAACCTGGACCAATCGACACGGCTTCCCGGGCATTCTCCCCAAAAAGACCATCCCCGTAAACAACCTCAGCTGCATGGGAGAAATCAAACCCGACAAGCAGTGCTGTGCGTTGAGGCCGGTCAATGTAACCCGACCGCAAACCTTCAATGGTTCGACCTATCACAACAAACTTTACATCCTGGGGGGTAATTACGGCTTCGGAGAATATTTGGCCGGGACTACCAAATGCCTGATGCACCACAAGCTTGGGACAATCCCCGCCAAAGCGCGTAACCGGAAATCCGTTCGCGCCTGCCCTGCGGATCCGGTTTCCCGCCGCATCAGTTTCCATCACAAAGAAAGGAACGCCGCTCTGCCCTGTTTTTTGGAGCATTGCAAGGCGCCATGCGGCCTGTGCAAATGTTACTCCAAATCGCGATCGCAGAAGGTTGATGTCATATCGCATTCGTTTGGCAGTAGTCAGAAACTTCTCATAGGGAAGGATCATCGCCAAAGCCATCAACCGGGCAATTTCAAACCGGGCAAGACGCTTGGCTTCGGGCGTGGCAAGTTTGAGAAATTCCACCTCTTCTTCAATCAGGGTCCGTTCTGCCAGCAGCGCAACCTCCAACGCCACTTCCTGCAATTGGTCTGCGGGAGAAAGACGTTCAGTGATCATCAGCCGGTTGGAATGCTTGTCAAATCTTCGCCGCCAATCCGGCATCGTCTCTACCGGTAGAACCTGAACAACCAAGCCATGTTCGCGCCGCAACCACCGGCGCATGCCGGCAAGCAATCCGTCAGATGTATCAAGGCCGGAAAAAAGCCTGTCTGCGGCCTGTTCAATCGCTGGTATGTAGGGCGAGCGCTGTTCCAATGCTTGACGCATCTCATCGACAGGCAGACGGGCCGCCGTCACCAACGTATCACTGCCCTCCTCCGCCATCATGCTCGAAAGGCCGGAAAGTCGATCAAGCGATTCCCTGTATCCGCGATAAAGCTTAACCATCGCGTTGGCCACATTGGGGGTAGCTTCGGTAAATTCAATCAGCTCAGACCGGTCAGGGATTTCTCCGGCGAGCAACGGATCAGAAAACACTTCCTTAAGCTGGCTCAAAAGATTTTCATCACCCGACCCTTGCAATTCATCCAGATCAAGCTTGTAGGTGCTTGCAAGCTTTAGCAGCAACTGCACGGTCAATGGCCGCTGGTTTCGCTCAATCAGGTTGAGGTAACTCGCTGATATTTCCAGCTCTTCAGCCATTGCAGTTTGGGTCAACCCAAGTCCTGAACGGATTCTTCGAATACGCGGGCCTGCAAAAATTTTCTGTTCAGCCATCCAGTCCTCGTGTTAACGCATGAGTGGACACACACTAGTGTGGTGGATCAAAAGTTCGCTTCATTATTGGCAGCAGGTTCTCAAAGCGAACTTTGATCCAAAACCACACTAGAATCTAATATTTGCTAGTGTCCCTTTGAATCTAAAGTTCGTTTGGGATGCGCTTATAAATGAGACGAACTTTAGATTCTGGACACTAGGACCAGTGATGTTTACAAATTTTTACAAGTTTACACTATTTGCGGTAAAATTTCGACAAAAATACTCGAAATTTGCGACTTTTATGATTTTCTCTGAAAATTTTCATTACTTTGTAAAATAATTACAGTATCAATCGCCAAAGCCAAATTGTCAGGCCTGCCCCCAAAGGCCAAAGGAGAGTACCATGAATGCCACCAAACCCCCTGTTAAGGAACGTTCTGAAGAGATGTCCTCCGCCATGTCCATGGATGAGCAATCCGCAATCCGGATGGTTGCCAACGACCTTCATCGCCTGAACCAGTCGGTAATGAAAGCTGTGGAAGCAGGGATTTCAGTTGAACTGATCCGCTCAGCCCGTCACCATTGCGGCAATGGCAATTTTGGTGATTTACTGACACCCGTTATCGTCAAACAAAACAATTGATACCAGCGGCCGTTTGGTTTGACCCTTTTATGGCGCTGGTATGCCAGCACAAAGCGAGCCGGGCTTATGCCCGCCCTCGTGGAGGCGTTTGGCAAAGCCAAACTGCCGTGAACGCAAACAAATATACTCCTTGCACCCGAAAAGTGGGCACCGGTTTTCGGATAATACCAACGGCCATTAGGATTTACTCTTTTGACCAGGAATTATTTTGGCTTTGGTTAGGCGCGATTAGCGAAGGGGTGCTTGCGTACCATGAGCTAATTGCAACGCGGCCAAAGCTAAAAGAAACCTGGCCTGCGGTACGCCAAAATTGCCCGCCGGATCCGTGTTATGCCGCTTGACCAATGCGTTTTGCATTGCTCTTCGAGACCTTTTTTGCCGGCAAACAATTTTGGAACATCAAAAGGGTCAATCCTAATCGCCGTTGGTATAAGTGCAAGGATCAAAAGAAGAATCCTATACTCAAAAAAGCCTTATCCCTTTTGTTCCGGTGAGATCAACATGTTGTAGGTCATTGGTGATTTGCTGACGGCGATGGCGAGGATGGTTTTGAAGGCGGAGTGGCGGTTTCGGCGACGATTGAACCGGAAGACGAATTCATCGAGATAGGTTTGCAGATGTTTGGCCCGCAGCCCGTGATAGACACCCAAGCCCCATGTTTTGAGGTTTGAAAAAGCCCGGTGCACCCAAGGCAATACGATGTGTGCTGCCATCGGCCCGATGGTATGGGGTTGATGATTAAGACCGGGGATAATGTCGCCCACCCCCTGATAACCGGACCAGCCATCGGTCCTTGCAATCGTTGTTGGAGCCAGGCTCCGCTCAACGAAGAGATGCAGGGATTTGGCGCTATAATCCTCAATTCTCGCCAGACGCAGCCTCCCCGGACGCCCCCTTTGGTCCACTTCAACCGCACCGGCCACCAATAGTTTCCCCTGATGCGAGCGGCCTTGCCCTCCCATGACGGGTTCTTGTTTCGAACGGCAGGAAATCGCGGTTTCATCAACTTCCACAAGGCCTTGCAGGGGCGAGCGATCACTATCCACCATGGCCCGGCGTAATTTGGCGCACAATAACCACGCGGTTTTATAAGAACCAAGGCCCAACTGGCCCTGCAACTGCAAGGCGGAAATACCGTTGGAATGGGTGGTCATCAAAAAAGCTGCCCAAAACCAGACCGTCAGGGGTAATTTCGAGCCGTGCATTACTGTGCCGCTGGTTACCGAAGTCTGACGATGACAGCGTGTGCATTCGTAAGTAAAGGCCTTCGTCTCAAGCGCCCATGCCTTATCATTCCCGCATCGCGGACACACAAATCCATCGCGCCAGCGCATCTCGTAAAGCCACGCAGCACACGCCGCCTCATCGGCAAAACGGTGTTGAAATTCAATCAAGGATGTTGGTGTAAACAGCATGGCAAAGCTCCCTTACATAAGGCCTAATGTTCACTATATGTTCTACACCATTCAATCCGCAATGTCACTACATATTGTGCCACCGGACCAAAAGGGATAAGGCTTACTCAAAATTCGGGTTTCCGAGTGTTTTGAGTATACCAATGGTTCATTTCAAATGACCGTTGGCATGATATCCAATTTCCTGAAAGATCGCGTCGGCCGGAATTCTGGCCGCGCTTCTTCAAATTGCTCAGGAAACATCAGGTTTTTCTCAGCGCTTCCTCAAGCTCGTCAATCAGATCATCGAGATTTTCGATTCCGACAGAAAGTCGAATGAGATTTTCCGGACAGCCGGTCAGTCGGCCCTCAATCGTATGGCGATGCTCAACCAGACTTTCCGTACCACCCAAAGATGTTGCACGGTGTATGCCTTCCAGATGACGACAAAATGATAGTGCTTCCTCACCTCCTCCCCTGATCAGAAACGACATGAGATACCCGTAACCACCTGGCATCATCCGGTTCGCAAGGTTGTGATCGCTGTGTCGGGCAAGACCTGGATACCAGACCGCCTCAACCGTATCATGTTGCTCCAGGAATTCAGCAATACCAATCGCGTTTGCACACATGCGCTCAAGCCTCAGCGGTAATGTGCGAACACCCCGAAGCAACAACCAGGCAGATTGTGCCGATAGAATGGCCCCTGCGCCTGCGCGCTCTGCGGTGACAAACTGCCAGAACTCCGCGCTACTGTCCATGCAAGTCAGAACACCAGCCAACACATCCGAATGTCCGTTGATAACCTTGGTTGCTGAGTGAACCACCACATCCGCTCCCATCTCCAGCGGCTTGGACAACAACGGTGTGGCAGCGGTTGCATCCACCGCGAGAATAGCGCCAACCTTGTGAGCTGCCTCTCCAATTGCCGGAACATCACAAATACGGATCCACGGATTTGACGGCGTTTCAACAAACACCAGATCGGGCTTTTCACTGATTACAGTTGCACAAAATTCTTCAGTCTCAGTGCTATCTGCCTCCAGCAAAACAACTTCGCGATGTTCGCAGAATTTCCGTATCCAACTCGTGGCACCCCAATAAATTCCCGATTGCAAAATCAGCTTCTGACCCCGCCCTAGCGAGGAGACAAGCGTCGAGATTGCGGCCATCCCGGTAGAAAAGAGCAGTGTCTCATCACCGCCTTCGAGTTTGCACAAAACACGCTCAGCAAGCCTGACCTGATCATTGTCATCGCGACCATAAGAATTCTCAGGCACCGAAAGACGATACTCTTCATCACGCAAAAACGTAGTAGATGGCTGCATTGGCGGCACAACTCCGCCGGATGATCCATCGGTGAACCCGTCAAGTCTTGCCGCAACCGTTTCAGGAGCTTTGCCGCGATTACCCATCTGTAGCGCTTGCCGAACTGCGGGGGTGTTGCCGCATTGCATATCCAAGCCCGGTGAACAGCATACCCAGGACCACCGGGATGGTGGTAATCAGGATGATCCCGAAAAGGCTGCTGACAGCTGTCAGCGAAATAATCTGAAGCAACGCGCCGGTCAAAAAAGCATTTGGAATGGAAAACATCCGCGTAAAATCAGCGACCGTGAGCCCCAAACCCATTCCGAACATGATCACCGCAAGCGCAATCGGCAATCCAACTTTTAGCATAGTCCCCTCCAAGCCCCGTCACCCTGCCAGCAAAGTTGCTATTTCCCAAGGTTTACTTTTTCCATATCGCCCCCCGCCCATGCAAGAACTTTCGGGTTCATGATTGAAAACCACAGGGGCGGGACAGCGGCAAGTCCAAAACACCCGGGGTAGCCACTTGGCAGTCGCGGCAATTCCTCAAAGTTTCGCAACGACTGGTATGGTCGCATCGGGTTGGCATGGTGATCAGAATGACGCTGCAGATGAAACAACATCAGATTTGAAACGATATGATTGGTATTCCATGAATGATGCGGTTCACATGCCACATATCGACCGTTGTCCTTGCGCTCGCGCTTCAGCCCGTAGTGCTCCACATAGTTTGCCTGGGTGAGTTGCAGCCAGCCGAAAACATGATGGATAATCAGGAACGGCAACATGATCCAGCCATAGGCGGAGACAAGTGCAACCGCAATCGCAATCGCAATCACATAACCCTGCAAAATATCATTGTAAACACTCCAAAAAGAGTGACCGCTCTTCTCCAGCCGTCGCGCTTCAAGTACCCATCCGCGTTTTGCCGTTTCAGGAATTTCACGAAGTGCAAACCGGTAGATGCTCTCGCCAAAGCGCGCGGAAGCAGGGTCCTCAGGCGTTGCAACCATCACATGATGCCCCTGATTATGTTCAATCGTAAAATGCCCATATCCGGTAAGCGCGTTGATCAGTTTTGCACCAAACCTGTCCAGCTTGTTTTGCTTGTGCCCAAGCTCATGACCAACGGTCAACCCCGCTCCACTTGCAACACCGGTACTGATCGTCAGCAGCATGAATGCCCATATTGGCAATCCAGGAGTGGCAACCGCAATAGCTACTGCAAAAAAGGACAAATAAAATATCGGAATGGAGGCAAACAACAAAAAGCGGTAATACGTATCCTGAGAGAGCGTTTCGACCACTTCTTCCGGCGGGTTGGAAAAATCCTCACCAAAAAAAATATCCAACAAGGGAACAATCCCGAAAAAGAAGATCAAGGGAATAGCAGCCCAGATCACCGCTCCACCCGCCAGCAATACCAACCCGCATAATCCCGGAATTGCCGGAGCAATAACTGAAAACACCCAAAGATACCGCTTCCGGTCTGCCCAGGCAACCGTTTCGCCGTTTTCTGATTTTGCAACAAAAATCACGCGATTTCCTCAAGCGACCGCTATGCCACAGAATACTTGCAGAGTGCGAATTTAGCAATGGACGGACACGTAAACGGAAAGATTATATCCAGCCCGCTTCTTTCTGGCGTTTTTGTGCAGTAAGAGCATTTTTCATCAACATTGCGACCGTTACCGGACCAACGCCACCAGGAACCGGCGTTACCCAGCTTGCAACTTCCAGCACCGCGTCGGTATCAACGTCCCCGACAATCTTTGAATTGCCTGCGTCATCGGTGATCTGGTTGATCCCAATATCGATTACAGCAGCACCGGGTTTTACCATGTCCGCGTTGAGAAAATGCGGGATGCCGACAGCAACCAACACCGCATCAGCCCTGCGAGAATGCGCTGCCACAGAACGCGTCATGTGATGGCATACCGTAACCGTCGCCCCTTCGGCCATCAGCATGAAGGCTGCAGGTTTGCCGACAATTTCCGAATGCCCGATCATCACCACTTCGAGCCCCTCCATCTTCAATCCGGTTTTACGGATCAGTTCCACCGACGCTGCGGCGGTACAAGGCGCAAGCGCCAGATCATTATAGACAATATTCCCGATAGAGGCCGGGTTCATGCCTTCCACGTCCTTCAGCGGGTGAATTGCAGATTGAAGCGACCGCACATTGATGTCGTCAGGCACCGGCCGTTGCAGAATAATGCCAATCACTTCCGGGTCGTCATTCATCGCGGTGATCCGCGCCTTGCATTCATCTTGCGTGAGATCACCTGACCAGTACTGATCATCAAATGGAATTCCGGCACGTTCAGCACCGCGCACCTGATTGCGGATATAGACCGCAATCTCTTCGACATCACCAATGGAAATCGAAACCAGCCGCCCGGACGCACCGCCAAGACTATCAAATTCTTCTCTTGTCTCCGCCAGCACACGTGCAGCAACTGCTCGACCATCTAGAATACGCGGATCCATTCAGATTTTCCCCTGGAACAACAAACCGTTGCGTCGCTCACATGAATCAATATGTCGGCGGCTCAACCCCGGCCCTGCGGCATGCGGATGTAAGCGTATTGGCCATCAACATGGCAATTGTCATTGGCCCGACACCCCCTGGAACCGGAGTAATGGAGCCGGCATTTTCGGCAGCTTCACCATAGGCCACATCACCCACAAGACGGGACTTGCCCTCGCCTCTTTCCGGCGCATCAATCCGGTTGATCCCCACATCAATGACGGATGCGCCTGGCTTTACCCAGGCACCTTTTACCATTTCGGCACGGCCAACAGCTGCAACCAGAATGTCGGCAGACTTGCAAAGCTCCGACAGATCTTTGGTGCGTGAGTGTGCAATGGTAACGGTGGCATTGGCAGCCAGCAGCAAGTTCGCCATCGGCTTGCCAACAATATTGGAACGCCCAACCACAACCGCGTTGAGGCCTGAAAGATCGTTGGTACCCAACGCCCTTTTCAAAAGAACCATGGAGCCGGCCGGCGTACAGGGCACAAAGGCTGTATCCATCTCGCCGGTTCCAAGCTTCCCGACATTGACGAAATGAAACCCGTCCACATCCTTTTCAGGCGCGATGGTCTGGATAACCTTGCCCTCATCAATATGACCGGGCAGCGGCAGTTGAACCAGAATGCCGTCAATCGCTGCATCATTGTTGAGATCGTCGACCATTTTCAACAAGTCAGCTTCGGGGGTCGCGGCAGCAAGTGTGTGCGTTACAGAGTGAAACCCGCACTCATTGGCTTTTTTACCTTTTGAGCGCACATAAACCTGGCTTGCCGGATCCTCACCAACAATCACTACTGCAATTCCCGGTACAACGCCGGTTTCAGCGGTCAGCTTGCCTGTCGCAGCCTTTACTGTTTCAACAACTTCCGCAGCAACTTCCTTGCCATCAATAACTGTAGCAGACATGACTTCCCTCAAATTCCCGAATAATTGTTTTGACCCTATTTCAAAGCGCAATGGCATGGAAGCAGATTTGCGACCTCAAAAGGCAAGATTTGCGCCTGCCCGATCAATGCACGCCAAACACTGGTATCATACCAACGGCCGTTAGGATTATACCAACGGCCATTAGGATTAGTCGCACCTGTTCTCGTTCAAAACGTTGCCTGCCTCAACCCGCCCTTTTTCCAAAAGCCTGTCGACTTCACCGCCTTTGGCGGCGGTTGCGAGTTGGGTGAAGCTTCCCCGCCCGAACATTTCATTGGAAGCATCAATGATTGCCTGGTGGGTGACGCGCGACAGCATCGACCCAAGGCTGATGCGCGCGACCCCCGCATTGGCAAACTCGTCAAGCGAATGCTGAACGAGCCTGCCTGTACAAAGAACGTTCACAGGTAGGTTTAATTCCCGGCAAACCCGTGCAACCTGATCGATATCGCGAAGCAGCGGGATGTAGATAACATCCGCACCTGCAGCTTCAAAAGCCTTTGCCCGTTTCATCGCCTCGGCAAAATCATATTCGCCGTTCAACAGGCCGTCAGCCCGTGCAGTCAAAACAAAATCTCCTTCAATACCGCGCACGGCATCAACTGCAGCTTCCATGCGCTCAACCGCCTCGCCAAACTCGTATGGAGCAATATCCGGCAATCTTGTATCTTCAATCCCGCAGCCTGCAAGCCCCGCTTCTGCAGCAAGTTTGATCGTACCCCGGACGCTTTCGAGATCATGGCCGTAACCGTTCTCCAAATCTCCATTGACCGGAAGTGGCGTTGCATCGGCAAGACCGCATGCATGGTCAAGTGCTTCTTCGCGGGTGACATGGCCCATATCCGGCCTGCCGAGCGTAAAGGCATGGCCCGCAGAAGTTGAAGCAATTGCCTTTGCCCCGAGCGCTGCCATCAATTGGGCGGAACCTTTGTCCCAGGCATTGGCAAGAACAAACGGGTTGCCCGGCTGATGGAGTTCTCGAAAAGTTCTGGTCATTCAGATACCTCCGTCATTTTCGGATCAACCAAGTTGATAAAGGTTGCAAAGTCCCAGATAAAGACCACAGTGATCTTTCCCCGCACCATCCAAATCCTCGACAAAATGTTTGAACCGGCCTCGAACCTGCGCGGCAAGCGGCAACGTTAGTCGATAATTGGCTGCTTCTTCAACCGCCTTGTTTCATCTCTGAAATGATGACTTCAAATCCTGGATTTTTTAGTATCATATCTATATGGTTCAAATTGGGAACAATGGTTATTCTTGCATGTGGCTTGGACGGCAATACCACATCTTTATAAGTGGGAGCGAAAAAAATTTCGTCTTTTTCTCCAACTATTAGCGAGAGAGGGGCTTTAACTCTTGATAACAGTATTTGTGCATCTTGAGGGGTCAGGCTAGCCAACAATCTGTGAGAGTATCTGGGTGTTAATTGTGGCATGTCAGCAGTAGCAAAGGTAATCACCGGCAGATTATCGAAATAATGAATTCTAAGCCGGTTTAAAATATTTAGTCCTATAATTCTGGGAATGTCTGGATAAGCCCACTTTTCGTCGGTTTTATAAGGGTTGTGGGCTGTTGTAGGCTTTTGTCGCGCGCCCAGCATTGGGGAAACTAATATGAGCCTTTGGATGTTTTTATTAACAAATTCTAATCCTGTTGCATTTAGTGCCAGTCCACCGCCAGAAGAAAACCCTAAAAGTGAAACAGGGGTGTTGATATGTTCATTTTTTAGGAAGTCAATAAAGTCCGCGACGTCTTCAGAAGGTTGATTAACATGATGCACATCTCCCCGATTTCCTGTTTTTCCGTGTCCTCGTATATCGATTGTGTAGGCCGTAATTTGAGTTTCAGATAGAGCCTTCGCCAAAGGGTGCATACTTAATCCATGGGCGGAGGAGCCGTGTAGCAACAGTGCTACAACCTGTTCATCTTCTGCGTGATATTTTCTGTAGGCAATTTCAATTCCATCCCTTGCCTTTAAAGCAGAAACAGGGGGGGCTTCAGCAAAATTTACTTTTGAAAATGGCTTATTTATGGATTGCATAGGAGCAGGAAAATCCGCTACAGGCCATAAAATCATGCCAGTTAAGGTGATAATTGGTAACAATATTACAACAATAATTATCAAAGTGATTTTTTTCATAACAAAATCCATTTCCACATTGCTTCTGCGACATTACGTTCCTCTTCCCCGACAGCATTGGCATGGATTGCTGTAGTTTGCAATTGAGCTTGGCCGAGCCATTTCTGTACAGGGTTGAGGGGGGACGGCGTTGATGCCGAATGAGTTCCGCAAGCTTTTGGTGTGGCCTGAATGCCATTTACCCCGGCATCAGCCATAACCGCTTTAACCTTCATCCAAGCAGTGCTACGCACCCGCATGGAAAGTTTGGGCAGGCCCAGTTTGGCTAGGGTCTGGACTCAATTGGGAATTGGCCTGCACAACTGACCAATTTTTCAGAATTTAGGCGAAATCGACCGACTTGACTTTCCGTCAATGAGGAGATTTCAACGATAATCCGGGTAAATTGGGCGTTGCCCGAACGGGTTGAGCTAAACAGGTCATCGATAACTGGATCGGGTTCTACAACTCTGAGCGCCCTCACACGGCGCTTGATAAACGAACGCCCGACAATGTATACTTCGGCGAAGCAATGATACGAAAAGCGGCATGAACACAAATCTGATGCATCTTAGCTGAGCCGCAAAATTGTCCTAAAAAGCAGGACCACTTCAGGCAGACCACGCACAACAGATATTCGCGAGGTTTTCAATGCCATTTTGTATATCGCCCAAGGTGGGATTCCATGGCGCATGTTGCCGAAGGATTTCGCACCGCCGTCCACTGTGCGCGGTTATTTCTACCAGTGGCGTCATGATGGCACATTGAGGTTGATGAACTTTGCACTGGTGCAAATGGCGCGCGAACTTGAGAACAAGGAACCTTGCCCAAGTGCCGGTGTGATTGACAGCCAAAGCGTCAAAACCACAGAAAGCGGCGGGGTTTGCGGCTATGATGCAGGCAAAAAGATCAAAGGCCGCAAACGCCATATTGTGACAGATACGAATGGTTTTCTTGTTGGGCTGGTGGTGCATGAGGCCAATATACAGGACCGTGACGGGGCTGTGCGTGTGCTGGATTCCATCAGGCGTTTCTATCCTTTCGCGTCTGCGGCATGTATTTGCAGACGGTGGCTATCGCGGGCCAAACTGGAAAATGAGGGGGCCATTTCATCAGCAGAAAACCAATGGAGCAGGCGTAAGTGGCGACTTCCCACGATAAGAACATCTTGCCGATAGACCACACATATTGAGATTACCGGTTTTTCCCATTCTAAACGCTCGGATTTTTCGAATATCGCAAATATGCCATTGCCAAGAGACATGTAATTGTGGAATAATAAAACGAGCGTTCGATTTATGTTATTTACACCAACTGAATCTACTAATGGGAGGCAATCAATGAAAGGGGTAGATTTGCTGGCGATTAACTTCGTCAAAGGTCGGATTTCGCACGAGTTGATAGTTTGTGCCCTGACTGTAATACTGTTCATCGGATTTTCGCTGACGCTAAATGGGTTTTTTGAAACCAAAAACCTATTAACTCTATTGCGCTCAGTTTCCGTGTTGGGAATTCTTAGTATTGGAATGGCCATAGTGGTCATCAGCCGCGGCATTGATCTGTCATTGGTCGCCGTTTTGGCCATATGTACCGGGTTTGCAATTGTCGTGTCACAGCCGGGGTTTATCCCAGGTTTAGATCAGGGGATGCCGTTCTGGCTCGGCGCTGTTTTGGCATTGCTCCTGGCACTCGGTGTCGGGGCGATTACCGGCATTCTGGTCATTTATGCAGAAATTCCGGCAATATTTACGACACTGGCAATGGGCAGCGTGATTTATGGCTTCGGCCGCACGTATTTTTTGCCATCGGACGCTAATTACTTACCTGCAGATGCAGGCTGGGTCGAGTTTTTGGGCGGTGGCCAATTACTGGGTCTGCCGGTGCCTGTTTTGATGTTCGCTTCTGTCGCATTGCTTGTTTCTTATGTATTGCACAGGACAGCATTTGGAATATTTATCTACGCAATAGGCGACAATCCCATTGCTGCGCGTTCAGCAGGGCTGCCCGTGCGCCCGGTTTCGGTGGCAATCTTCATGCTGGCTGCAGTTGTGGCCTATTTGGCCGGGCTAATGACAGCCGGGGCTGTCAATAATATCAATACGCGAGTGTTCAACTCAACACTGATCTACGACGTTTTGCTGGTTGTCGTTGTCGGCGGCATTGGGCTGTCAGGGGGTAAAGGCGGGATGAAGAATGTCGTGATTGGCACCCTTCTTATTGGCACTTTACTTAATGGAATGATCATTCTCAACGTCAGTTATATCCAGCAAAATCTAATCAAAGGGATCGTTTTACTGTTGGCGCTATTGGCTGATACAATTCTGAATCCCCGCGATGAGCAGACTGGACAACAAGGTGACATCTGATTAGGCAGCCCATCCGGGGATGGGCCTTGCCCTATGCGCCATTATGGCAAACAACAACGGAGGAACTATTATGAAGAGAATTATCATGATTCTATGGGCCGGGGTGACAGCGCTGCTGATATTGGCAACACCCACAATTGCGCAGGAGGGAATTGATGATCCTTTGCGCACCGTATATCGGGATGCTTTGCAGGGAAAAACTGTGGCATTTGTGCCGTTGGCGCTCGGCTTTGATCTGACTGATGGCTGGTGGGCCGGGATGAAATCTGAACTGGAACCGCTTGGTGTCAAAATGCAGGTACGGGACCCCAACTGGAATACCGAAGCTGGTGCCCGTGTGATCAGTTCGCTGATAGCTGAAAAGCCTGATGTGATGGTTGTCCATAATCCAGATGTGCAAACCTATGCCAAATTGTTGCGTCGGGCTGAAAACGCGGGCATTCGTGTTGTGCAGATCAATATGAAATCGGCCTATGTCACCGATGCATTTGTTGGCGCAGACTGGGTCGAAATTGGTGAAATTGCTGCCAATACCATGGTGAGTAAATGTGGCTCAGATACATCTGGGGAAATAGCAATTGTTCAAGGCGTGCTGACAGCTGCTGCCTCGGCCTATCAATTACGCGGTATCATGAATGTTTTGAATAAACACTCCGAGATAAAAGTTGTCTCGAACCAGGCGGCTGACTGGGATGCGACCAAGGCGCGTGCTATCACCGAAACGACTTTACAACAAAATCCGAACCTGTGCGGAATCATCGGTTTTTGGGATGGAATGGATGTCGGCACGGGTGCGGCAATAAAAGAGGCAGGCCGTCAGGACAATATCTATCTCGTGACATCCGGTGGTGGAGGAAAATCGGGATGTGACAATCTTGCCAACGATGTGCTGGACATGAATATCAGTTATGATGTTCCAGGACAGGCACGCGATCTTTCCAATGTGGTGAAACTGCTGCTTCAGGCGAGCTATAAACCCGGCGAAGAGGAGATGCTGCTTTACACCAAATTGCAAATTCTGACAAAAGACAACATGGAAGCCAATCGTATCAATGGTGCGTGTTGGGCTGTGAAAGATTTGACGCGCTGAGTTGATTTCGGGCTGGGGGTGATGGCCCTCGGCCCTGAATAGCCTATGAACTGACGGGTGATCCTAAACCGGGCGCCTTTGATATCCTTAGCCCATAGATAACAAGAGGGTGATACGAGGGTGACAGGAGAGAATTTGCATGTCATTTTTGAATACTGAAGCCTATCTGAAGTGGCGGTATTGCTTGATTCCTGATCATGTTCTGGGCGAGATACTATCAAAGCGCTGGATTGACAACGCGATCCCCTTCATCTCGTTGCTGGTGCTGATACTGGTGTTGCACACCTCCCATGACGGGTTTTTTTCGGCCTATGCTTCGGCTGAATACAGCCGCCAGTTTGCCGAAATGGGATTAGTGGTGTTGGCAATAACCATCGTTATGCTGGCCGGTGGCATTGACCTGTCGGTTGGCTCTATTTTTGCGATAAGCAATTTTACCGCCCTTTATTGTGCTCATGTTTTGACATGGCACCCGGTTGCAACTTTGGCTGCGACAGTGGCAACAGGCCTGGCTTGTGGTGCCTTTAATGGTTTCTTTATCGGGTATATGCGGATGCGGGCGTTTTTGACCACGCTGGTATCCCTGATTATTTTTCGTTCTGTTGTCGATATGCTGCTTTTGGCCAACGCGGTCAAGATTTCGGCGGTCTTTCCCGAGGACGAATTGTGGTATCAAATTGGCGAGGGTGCCTGGGGGGCGGTGCCCTATACCATCATCATTACAATAATAATCTATTTTGCCATGCATATCTTTTTGTCCCGCAGCCGGCCTGGCTGGCATCTGGCTGCCGTTGGCGGTGCCCGCCGCTCGGCGCACAATGCCGGGATCAACGTCAAGCGCACGGTATTTTTCACCTATGTCATCAGTGGTGTATTGTGTTCAATCGCGGCTTATTTTTATGCCGCACGTCTGTCGTCAACCGGTGCAGAAACCGGGATGGGGCTGGAAATCACCGCTCTTACGGCAGCTGTTTTGGGCGGTACTTCGCTCGGCGGCGGGCGCGGCTCGGCTGCCAAAGCGCTTTTGGGTGGATTGATTATTCTGCTTCTGTCCAACGGGCTGATCCGCTATGGTATTCAAGGGGGCACGACATCGCTGATATTTGGTATTATCCTGTTGCTTTCGGTCTATATTGAGGTCCGCTGGTTGAAAAACCGCAACAAGCTGCTGAGCAAAGTCTATGTATCACCGACTTATTTCAAGCTGCCGCCACCGCCCGCCACCGCACCCGGTAGTGGCTCTGAGTATGCTCAAAACGACAAGCTGCAGGGGGTGGAAATTATCGGTCTGGGTCAGATCGAAGGGCCTGAAGATGTGATACTTGATCGCGCTGGCAACCTTTATACCGGTACCCGCCACGGTGATATTGTCCGCTTCATGGCACCAGACTATGCCAGGGCTGAGAAATTCGCTCATATCGGGGGTCACCCGCTTGGTCTGGCCTTTGACAAGGACAACAATTTGGTAACCTGTGTTGGTGGCATGGGAGTCTATGCTGTTGCTCCCGATGGCAAGGTCACGCGCGTGGCCGATCAGACCAACCGCAGCATGACCTCTGTCATAGATGACAGCCGTCTGGGGTTGCCCGACGATCTGGACATTGCCGCCGACGGTCGGATATTCTTTTCCGAAGCGACGAAACGTTATGAATTGACCACTTGGTCTGTCGATTGTCTTGAAAGCCGGGGCAACGGGCGTATCATTTGCCACGATCCGCGCACAAACAAAACCCGCACCGTGCTGTCCAACCTGATGTTTCCCAATGGCATTATGATGCATCGTGATGGTGTTTCGCTGTTTTTTGCCGAAACCTGGGGCTGCCGCATTTCGCGCTATTACTTTGATGGTCCAAAAGCAGGAAAAGTCGAGCGTCTGATTGAAAATATGCCGGGCTTTCCTGATAACATCAACCGTGCCTCAGATGGCAATTACTGGTGCGCGCTCGTCGGCATGCGCGGTGCCGCTTTTGATCTATCGATGCGCCAGCCCGGTTTTCGCAAGCGAATGGCCCGCCGGGTGGCTGCTGCAGAATGGCTGTTTCCCAATATCAATATCGGCTGCGTAATCAAATTCAATGATGTGGGCGACGTGCTGGATGTATTGTGGGATTTGGGCGGGGTCAATCATCCAATGGTAACGTCGATGCGCGAGGACCGCGGCTATCTCTATCTCGGTGGAATATCAAACAACCGTATCGGGCGTTACAAAATCCCCGATGCAGATATTTCATGGACCGGACCGGTGGATTACTGGGGAAAGCCCTGATGTTGAAGACCATTCGAAATCGTCTTGATGCGTGGCTTGGGCGTGGTGATGCCTCTATTTTTGTCCCGGCTATGGACGGTGCACTAAAGGCGAACGAGGCTCTGGATCAGGCCACTCTGCATCTTGGCCTGCCTGAGGCAGAAGTTCTGCTGGTTGTGGAGGAACGGCTGTTAGCCTCAAGCGGCAGCCGGTTGATGGATGTAACCGATAGGTCGCCAAAACAACTGGCTGTGTTTGACGGCAATATCACGGCTTTGGCCACCAACAATAACGGTCGTATTGCGGTGGCAACGGATAATGACAATATCGCATTTTGCAATATTTCCGGCCATCAGCAAGGATCGAACCTTTCGGTACCATGTCCAACCGGTCTGCTTCATTGGGACCTTGAGACTTTGATCATTACTTCTGGATCGGCCAAACATTCTGCTGACCAGTGGCGAAGGGATTTACTGACCAAAGAGGCAAGCGGTGGTATATTTGTCAGTCATGCTGGAGCAAATGCTGAGCAAATCTTGGGCAATCTGGCATGGCCCGTTGGTCTGGCCCGTACCAGTGTCGACCGTCTGGCTTATAGCGAGGCATGGCGCCACCGTATATGTTCTGTCACTTTAGATGGTGGCCAGCCGCGTGAACTGTTACAGCGTCTGCCAATTTATCCAGGTCATATTTTACCCCTTGATGCAGGTTATTTATTGACCGGCTTTGGTCCGCGAAATCAGTTGATCGAATTTGTTCTGACCGAAGACATCTATAGAATGCAGATGTTGGCTTCAATTGATGAATCACTTTGGATCGCGCCGATGCTGCGTTCGGGGCGTGACTTCAGGGAGCCGCTTCAAAGCGGTGGTGTCAAGCAGATGGGTGTTTTGAAGCCCTGGGCACCGGCGTTTTCCTGTGGAATTGTTATCGAATTAGACGCTTGCTTTAAACCTGTCGACAGTTTTCACAGTCGTGCTGACGGCCACGTGCACGGCACAACGTCAACCGCTGTTTTAGGCGGGCGCATCTATGTTGCTGCAATGGGTGACGGCAAGATTGTCAGTTGGTCCACATCAAGGACCTTGCAATGACAAGCCGTCAACCGATAAATCCGATTGTTGAAATTCAAGATGGTTTTAAGGATTTCCATGGGGCCATTGCCAATGCCGACATTAATTTCAAATTGATGCCGGGCGAGGTGCACGCGCTTCTGGGTGAGAACGGTGCCGGAAAATCGACCATGACCAAATGCATGGCCGGGGTTTATAGGCTGTCATCGGGCACAGTGCTGATTGATGGCAAGCAAGTTGAATTCCGCGCCCCTTCAGATGGGCTGGCGGCAGGCATTGCCATGGTGTTTCAGGAAACCAGTCTGGTGCCCACAATGACCGTAGCGCAAAACATATACCTGGGCGATGAAAAGGCCTTCAATCGACTGCGCAAGATCAACATCGCCGCCCAACAGTTTCTGCAAAGCCTGAATTTCCATGTGGAGCCAACCCTGCTGGTCGAAGGACTGGGCGCGGCCCAGCGCCAGATGGTCGAAATCGCCCGGGCCGTTCACCACAACGCCCGCGTTATCGTATTTGACGAACCCACCGCAGCTCTTACCCCGGAAGAAAAGCACCATTTTTTCGGCCTGGTGAAACGCCTGCGACACTCAGGCGTATCAATCATCTTTATCTCACACGCCCTGGAAGAGGCTCTCGATTTATCAGACCGGATCACCGTACTGCGCGACGGTCGTATTACGGACAGCGGTCCGACAGCAGATTTTGACCGCGAACGCATCGTGCGCGCAATGATTGGACGGGATCTCACCGGTTCTGCCTATTCCACGTCTGAGGAAAACCGTTGCCTGCGTCCTCAGGGAAATAAAATGCTGAGCGTTGAGAACCTATCAATGGGCTCGATAGTACGCAACTCGTCTTTTTCTGTTTTTGGGGGCCAAATTACCGGCGTTTTTGGTCTGATCGGTTCAGGCCGCACTGAAATGATGAAAATTGTTGCGGGCATTTATAAACGTGATTTTTTTCATGGTGGAAATGTGCTTTTGAATGGACGCTATATCCGCTACCGCGTGCCCTGCAAAGCGGTGGCAGACGGGATCGTATACATAACCGAAGACCGCAAGCTCGAAGGATTATTTGAAAATATGACGATCAACCAGAACATTCAAATCGGCTATGTTGCCTCTGCACAAAACCCGTGGAATATCGTCGATTATGCCCGCGCCAGAGATCTGGTTTCCAACTGGATCAAACGCCTGAAAATACATGCTATCGGTGGTGAGGCCCGGGTGATCGAACTTTCGGGTGGTAATCAACAAAAAGTGGTCATTGCAAAAGCGCTGACCCAAAAACCTGGATTGGTGATCTTTGATGAACCCACACGAGGTGTTGATGTGGGTGCCATCACCGAAATTCATCAGTTTATGAAAAAACTGGCGGATGAAGGCATCGCCGTCGTCGTTGTTTCATCCTATCTGCCTGAAATCATGACCCTGTCAGATCGCGTCCTTGTTGCGCGTAAAGGACAGATAGTCGAAGAATTTCTTACCAATAATACCACCGAAAAAGAAGTGATGTTCGCAGCGGTTCACTAAAACTTCTGTCAACCGGGTTTTATAGTTTCTTGGCCGAATTTGCTTTGATATCAGCCCCGCAGGCAGCTGTAATAATGCCCTGTACTGTGGATATATAGGTTTCAATATCAACACCGCGGCGGTGATACTTTTTGCGCTTTACATACCAATCCTGCAATAGCGGTTTAATGAGTGTCGATAACAATGGCGGTGTGGTCGATGCAAAGGTTCCCTCGGCGATACCTCGCTCAAGGACCTGGGAAAAATAGCTTTCGGTTAATTCTTCACTTTCAATAGCTATGCGCCGTTCCGAAACCGGAAAATTCTTCGCCTCCATAAAGGCGAAGATGAACCAGGGTAACATGGCTTCAGTCATCCTTAAATGGGTATCAATTAGCCATAAAAGATGTTCGGTAGAATTTTCCGTGACGGCTTCGGGCGGATGTTCGAGGATTCTTCTGACGGTGGCGGTCACTTCGCCCAGGATCATTTTGAGAAGGGAGGTCTTGCTGTCGATATAGGAATAAAGCCCGCCCATACTGACCCCGGAGGCTCGCGATAAATCGCGCAAACTCATGGCATGAAACCCCTTGCTGTTGGACAGCTCCAACGCGCCCGTCAGAATTAGAGCCAATTTTTTGATCGCTATTTCAGGTTTTTGAATCGTGATTTTTTCACGGTTATTAGCCAGCACGGACAAGCTGAGATCTTCTATGGTTGGCAAGTTGAGTACATGTCCATCGCACATGGCGAGAATTTCCTGATATTGCATGGTAAGGCGGGTGAAATTTCCTCATATTGCAATAATATTCTTGCTTGCACCAGTGGAAATGTGCAATAAATAATACGAGCGCTCGTTATATAAGAAAATTTGCAATGCAAGAAAAACAACTGGATACATCTGCGATATTTCGAGTTGCGGGCAATAGACACCGGCCCCGAAACTGCCCCCAGATATTGTTTCAAAGCCCGCTCGCGCTGGTTGGTTCAAGGCATCGTGGCAGAATATCTGGCCGATGGGCCGAAAAAAAATATCTGGAAAAATCAATGCCGCTGGCAAGAGCGTGATGATGACAGAATTTGAGGGGAAATCCTTTGCTTTCTCAGCCACATCTTAATCCCAGGCCAGTTAATCATCAGCCGCTTACCCCGGCAGATTTTTTGGTTAGGACTGCCCAAAACACCCCGGAGAAATTGGCAACAATCTGGCGTCGACATTCCTGGACATATGGTGAATTTTCTGCAATGGCCGCTCGTCTGGCTGCATTCCTGAAAGACCAGGGCATTCAAAAGGGTGATGGGGTTGCCATTGTTGCAGCCAACCGGCCAGAAATGTTGGCGGCGCATTTCGCCGTTCCGGCAATTGGGGCTATTCTAAATACAATAAACACCCGGCTCGACCCAGCCAAGATCAATTATATACTTGAGCATTCAGACAGCCGAATATTGCTTGTGTCTGAAGACAACATAGATGTGATCAATCAATTGGGCGGACAAACCATCGTCCCTGTTACTGTGCTCGGAAATAAAAGCGACAGCACAGCAGTCTCCCGGCTTGATCTGATTTCTCCAGAACACAAATCCGAGGACCTGACAATATCCGGTATCGACGATGAATGGCAGCCAATTTGCCTTAATCATACATCAGGCACCACCAGCAATCCCAAAGGTGCAGTTCACCATCACAGAGGCGCGTATTTAAATGTAGTGGAAAAATGGGGGAAGTTCCCGCCGCGTTTGTTGAGCCAAAATCAGGTCACAGACTTGATGCGGAAACCCTGTCGGCATTTTGCAAAACCCGGCTGGCCGGGTTTAAGCGCCCAAAACACTATATTTTCTGCACTCTTCCGCGCACCGCGACCGGCAAAATCAAGAAATTTGTGCTTCGTGATCTGATTGGTGCAGAAAACGAGAAACCTGCATCGTGACTTATTTCAGGACCGTGTAAAATCTGGAGCACCTTTCGTCACAGACAACCGTCATTCAGTTATTTCTTTAAGGATACGCCCATGGAATTTACCATTTCCCCCCGGATTGAGGATTATCGCCAGCGCATTGCACAATTTGTCGAAGATCAAATCATCCCGGTTGAGTCTGATATAGCGGCCTATGATCCCCATGGGAACATCCGGCTCGACCGGCTTGAAATTTTACGAGACAAAGCGCGGGCTGAAGGGCTTTGGTGTTTGCAGTTGAAACCGGAAACCGGTGGGGTTGGTCTTGGAAAAGTTGGCATGGCGGTTTGCTATGAAGAAATGAACCGCTCAATATTTGGCCCTGCGGTCTTTAATTCGGCCCCCCCCGATGACGGCAACATGATGGTCTTGGAAAAAATTGGAACACCCGAACAAAAAGAGCGCTGGTTGCAACCCATTGTAAAAGGTGAGTTGCGCTCGGCATTTGTTATGACGGAGCCTCATCCCGGCTCCGGGTCTGACCCATCCATGATGTTGACCACAGCCACGCGCAGTGGTGACAATTATGTAATCCAGGGGCACAAGTGGTTTATCACCGGGGCCGATGAGGCCCGGCATTTTATTCTGCTTGCCAAAACCTCTGATGACCCGCGCCGAGGAGTGACGGCTTTTCTGTTTGACCGCGATCAACCCGGTTGGAAAATCGAACGTCGCATTGGAATCATGGGGCCTGAAGAACATGGCGGCCACTGTGAATTATCCTTCGAAGAGCTGGTAATTCCGGTCGAAAACAGGCTTCTTGAGGAGGGGCAGGGCCTCAAAATTGCTCAGATGCGACTGGGGCCTGCCCGGCTTACCCATTGTATGCGTTGGCTCGGCATGGCAAAACGCTCAGTCGAAATCGCACAGAATTATGCCGACAAGCGCGTTTCTTTTGGACAACGACTAGCGGATCGGGAAAGCATTCAAATGATGCTGGGCGATCTGGCCATGCAAATTGAAGTCGGCAGGCTTCTGGTTTTGAAGGCGGCGTGGGAACTGGATCGTGGCAGTTTTGCCCGCAAAGAAGTATCCATGGCTAAGATCCACGTTGCCAACCTGCTGCACAAGGCTGCGGATACCGCGATACAAATCAACGGTGCCCGTGGCTATTCGACGGATACTCCGCTTGAATGGATTTACCGCTATGCCCGTCAGGCGCGATTGGTAGATGGGGCAGATGAAGTACACAAGATGGTTCTAAATAACCTTCTTGATGACGAACAGCGCGATTTTTGGACCTGGGAAGTCGAAAATCAGGCGGTGCCCGGCCCACTATAACCCCCCTTCCGATAAGGACGCTTAATGCCTGATAAAACCTTCAACGAAGCAGAACTGGACCTTGCAAATTTGCAGGATTTTCTGGCGTCTAAATTCGGTGCAGCCGGAGATTTTAGCATTGAGTGCATAAAAGGCGGGTCTTTGATGATTGTATGCTAGCTGATCTTCCTGCAAAAGACCGTCGCGCGATGTACTTCAGCATGGGGAAAGCATTGGCATGGCTGCATAATATTTGCCCGGAGGAGATAGGTCTTGGTGATTTTGGGCGGCCAGGAAGTTATGGTGAGCGTCAGTTATCCCGCTGGACAAAACAATACAATCAATCACCGTCACCTCGCATTCCAGCCTTGGACCAGTTGATGACCTGGCTCGGTGAAATGATGCCTAAAGACGATGCACGCGTATCAATTGCCGATGGCGATTTTCGCCTTGGCAACATGATTTTTCACCCGACGCGTCCTGAGGTGGTCGCGATACTCGACTGGGAACTTTCAACCCTGGGTCACCGGCTGGCTGATCTGGGTTTTTGTTGTATGCCCTGGTATACAGCACCTGATGAGTATGGCGGCATTCTGGGCGGGATAACGAGGCGGCGGGCATACCGACAGAGGTTGAATTTTTGAAACATTATTTTGCTTCGGCGGCACCAACAGCGCCGCTTGACGTGTTCCACAAGGTTTTTGCATTGTTTCGGTTCTCGGTTATTTTCATCGGAATTGCAAATCGCACTGTACGCCAGGAATGGCTCAGTCAGTATCACTTTGAAACCCTCGACCAGGTTCGAGATTATGCAACGCGCTGGCTCTGGACTTACAACAATGAACGGCCCAACTTGGGCATTGGCGGTATAATACCAACGGCCATTAGGATTGACCCTTTTGATGTTCCAAAATTGTTTACCGGCAAGGCAGGCCTCGAAGCGCAATGTAAAACGCATTGGTCAAGAGGCATAACACGGATCCGGTGGGCAATTTTGGAGCACCGCAGGCCAGGTTTCTTTTGGTTTTGGCCGCGTTGCAATTAGCTCATGGTACGCAAGCACCCCTTCGCCAATCGCGCCTAACCAAAGCCAAAATAATTCCTGGTCAAAAGAGCAAATCCTAATGGCCGTTGGTATTACGCCTAAGCAAAAACTACTAAACGCAGCCTGAATTCTACTTTCAAACTCCATGGTCGGTGCGAGAACCTGTTCCACATAGGCACGAAAGCATAAGGCGTTGATAGGACCATCGAAGACGCAAGGCGCGCTCAGGCCATCATAGCGCAAGGCAGCGACAAACGTCATGGTACTCCAGCGGCCATGGGGAGATTAGCCGTCTTAACCGTTTTCAGTGGTGCCCGGGGGCGGAATCGAACCACCGACACGCGGATTTTCAATCCGCTGCTCTACCCCTGAGCTACCCGGGCATCGGGTTAACGCTGCCTGTCGCCCGATAGCGTTGATGCCATTTGATCACCGAGGACTTGGCAACGCCATACCGCTTCGCCACTACACTTGCAGGATCGCCGCCAGCCATTGCCGACACAGCGCGTTGTCTGAGATCGTTTGAATAAGGTTTAACCATGCATACTGGCCTCCTTGCTCCAGCATACATCCTTGGCATGGGCTTGCGGTTTATAGGACTATCAACCTGACCTGTCCAGTGGATATGCCGACAGAAATTCAAGTTTCCGCATCAAGATCCTGCCCCTCACATCCGGCAATCGCATAGCTTCCCGCAAACCATTTGTGAAGGTCGACATCCTGGCATCGTTTTGAGCAAAACGGATAAAATTCGCGCTGTGATTGAGCCACGCATGATGGACAGGAAACCGGTTTGCGCAAGGCTTCAACGCCGGCACCCTTACCACTGCTCACAGCTTCGAGGTCCATCCATGATGTACGGGAAACCCCTCGCCGGTAAGCAGCGTCGTCGTTTCATAAAGCGGTAAGCCAACAACATTCGTATAGGAGCCAACAAGTTTCACCACGAAGCTTGAGGCAATGCCCTGTATTGCATAACCGCCCGCCTTGCCACGCCATTCGCCGGAGGCAAGATAAGTTTCCATTTCCTCTCCCGACAACCGCTTGAACCGAACCCGGGTTTCCACCAGCCGATGACGAACGGTGCCGGTCGGAGTTACAAGGGTAATTCCTGTATAGACACGGTGATTACGCCCTGAGAGAAGCCTGAGACAAACCGATGCCTCATCCAGCATTCCAGCTTTCGGAAGAATACGACGGCCAAGTCCGACTACCGTATCAGCAGCCAGAATGTATGCGCCCTGCATCTCAGCCGACAGCTTGACGTTTTCGATGGCAATTTCGGCTTTTTCCCGAGCCAGCCTTTTGGCAAGTGCACGCGGCACCTCACCCTTTCGTGGCACTTCGTCCGCATTGGCTGGAGAAAGAAAATCCGGCTCAACACCAATCTGCTGCAGCAACTCAAGTCGGCGCGGAGATCCAGATGCTAGAACCAGTTTATGGGTGGCAGACATGGCTGCTCAAAATCCTATTTGAAGCGATAGGTAATTCTGCCCTTGGACAGATCATAGGGCGTCATTTCAACCAGAACATTGTCGCCAGCCAGAACACGAATACGGTTCTTCCGCATGCGTCCCGCGGTATGAGCGATGATTTCATGGTCATTTTCCAGCTTCACCCGAAAAGTCGCGTTCGGCAGCAATTCCGTTACTACGCCGGGAAATTCAAGAACTTCTTCTTTTGCCATTCTACCTCTTGGAATCCATGGGCTATTTCAATCGGGCCGAGCTATAGCAAGCTTTCAGGATAATGAACATGCCCAAACAGCTTTTATTTGTGTTCGCATAATCCGGGCAAATTACGACGAAAAGCGTTGCCTGATCCGTGTTTCAAGGTCTTGCAGTGTCCTGCGATAAGCATCAAGCACATCATCGCGACGTCCAACCGCAATTGACGGGTTTTCAATGTCCCAAAATTCAATTTCAACGGCCTCATCACTGAAAAAATCAACCGTTCCGTCGTGGGCCTGACGCGTGAGGGTTACAACCAGATCAACATAATGATCATCAAGTTCGGAAAGTGCTTCTGGTTCATGTGTCAAGACATCAATTCCGCGCTCCTTCATAACCGCCTGCATGAAGCCATCCTCATCACCTTTGTAAAGGCCCGCGGATTGGGCATGGATTGATGAACCAAACAATTCCCGGGTCAGGAATTCGGCCATCGGAGAGCGGATCTGGTTCATGTTACAGACGAACAGCACGGATTTTGGGATTGTCTGTTCGGCCATCTCGTCACCCTCTCCAGTGCAGAACACAGATTAATGTGAACAGCCTGCGCGAGGTATCGAAATCCACTTCAATTTTGCCATCGAGCCGGTCATTAAGCGTTTGGGAACCTTCATTATGAAGTCCGCGCCTGCCCATATCGATTGCTTCAATCTGGCTCGGCGTGGAGGTGCGGATCGCATCATAATAACTCTCGCAGATCAAAAAATAATCTTTGATGACCTTTTTCAGCGGGGAAAGCGAAAGCACGTGAACCACTACTTTTTCATCATTTTCGCGGCAGATATCGAATACCAGCTTTGAATCGACAACCGACAGCACCAGTTTGTACGGCCCCCCTGCTTCATCACCAACCGGGAGAAAGGTGTTTTCTTCAATCAAATCAAATATGGCCACTGCCCGTTCGTGCTCTACATCCGGCGTGGCACGCCCAATGGATGCGTTATCGAGTTGAACCTCGATCAATCGATTTTGATTTCCATCATCCGACACGTGCGAGGCTCCATCCCCGGTTCAGTCTTTTGTGTTACTTCTTACAGCAACGGACCTGCGATGCGCTTCCAGCCCCTCAACTGTTGCCAGAATCTGCGCTGCACCACCTATTGCATCAAGTTGGTCTGGTCCGCAACGCAGAATGGAAGTTCTCTTGACATAGTCAAGCACAGAAAGACCTGAGGAAAACCTTGCAGATCGTGAGGTTGGCAGCACATGATTTGAGCCACCGACATAATCACCAATCGCTTCCGGCGTATAGCGTCCCAGAAAGACCGCACCGGCATTATGGATTCTAGCAAAGAGGGTTTCTGGATCGGCAGTCATGATTTCCAGATGTTCTGCTGCAATCCTGTCTGCCAGGGGTGCTGCATCCTCGATTGCATTTACGACAATAACCGCACCAAAATCCTGCCAGCTCCGGGTAGCAATCTCCTGACGCGGCAAAGTCTTGAGTTGAGCTTCTACTGCGCGGACAACCCGGCTTGCAAAAGCTGCATCATCAGTGATCAGGATCGACTGTGCAGCTGGGTCATGCTCAGCCTGCGCCAACAGGTCAGCAGCCACCCAATCAGGATCGTTTTCACCATCCGCAATCACCAGCACTTCTGAAGGTCCGGCAATCATATCAATGCCAACCGTACCAAAGACCTGACGTTTTGCTTCGGCCACAAATGCATTTCCCGGTCCGACAATTTTTGCCACCGGTTTTATCGTTTTAGTACCATAAGCAAGGGCTGCAACCGCTTGCGCACCACCAATCCGGTAAACTTCATCAACGCCGGCAAGGTGGGCGGCAGCAAGCACCAGCGGTTGAATGGACCCGTCACGAGCCGGCACCACCATCACGACGCGATCAACGCCTGCAACTTTTGCAGGAACCGCATTCATCAAAACCGAACTTGGATAACTTGCCGTACCGCCCGGCACATAAAGCCCGACAGCTTTTATAGCAGTCCAGCGGGAACCCAGTTCAACGCCGATTGGATCGGTGTAACGCTCGTCCTCCGGCATTTGCCGTTCGTGATGTGATTTGATGCGATCATGGGCAAGCTTCAACGCCGCATGAGTTTCCCCGTCTACCTGAAAAACCGCCTTGTCGATTTCGGCTTCGCTAACACGCAGTGTATCTGCTTCAAGAACCAGCCCGTCAAATTTGGCGGTATACTCAATCAGTGCATCATCACCGCGTCCGCGCACATCAGCAAGAATGTCACGCACAACGGAACTGACATCGTGCGATGCTTCCCGCTTTTGACCAAGCAGTTCTTCAAAACGTTCATCAAAGTCAGCTTGTTTATGATCGAGTTTGAGAGGCAAATTGAAATATCCTAATCATGCGATGGACGGGATTTGGCTTTCCATGCGGCCGGCAGGTCTGACAATTGTGCTTCGATGCACTCAACCTCAAGGCGAATGGCTCCGTCGCCTGCAAACACGAGCTCTACTGACCCACCGGGCTCTTCCCCCGGTGTAAACAGAATTGCCAGCAGGCAGACCACCATACCTTTTTGTGCGCGGTCAATGCCTTGAAGCTTGACCGAGTTGACGCGTGAGAATTCCAGCATCGCCTTGTGACGCTGATTTGTGTCATCGTCTTCCCATGCATAACGGTTCAATGAAAGCGCAAACTTGTTTACAGCTGGCAGATATGCAATCTCGCCAATTTTCAAAACAGCATCCTGGCAACAGCTGGAGATGATCTCCAGATCTTTGCTGTCAACCGCCATCAATTTCAATTGCGTCATGGAAGTTCCCCGGTGATTTGCAATTGAACTAGTGGTCCGTTCGAAACAAATGAGTCCCTTTGCGGCGAACTCTTTATCATTTGTTTCGAACGTAAAGACCACTAGCAAGGTATTGTTTTCTAGTGGATTTTAAGATTCAAATATTTGGATGAGAGGTCTCGGAAAACGGGTTCCAAATGTTTGAATCAATCCACTAGGGTCTGGACTCAATTGGGAATTGGCCTGCACAACTGACCAATTTTTCAGAATTTAGGCGAAATCGACCGACTTGACTTTCCGTCAATGAGGAGATTTCAACGATAATCCGGGTAAATTGGGCGCTGCCCGAACGGGTTGCGCCAAAAAGGCCTATTTCAGTATTAAAAAGCCTCGCCGATGCTTTGGCATCGCCTGTGTTTTTCGCCTCGAAATAAACCATTTTGTCTCCAATGCAGCCACATTTCCCAATTGGGTTCAGACCCTAAGCGCCTTGTGGCGAAAGTTCAAGAAACCAACTGCTGGATAACGGGTTTATTGCAAAGAAAACGTCGAATTATGCGGAAATACGCTCGATCTGCGCGCCACAGGCCGAGAGCTTTTCCTCCAGCCGTTCAAATCCACGATCAAGATGGTAGACGCGGTTGACGGTCGTCTTGCCTTCGGCAACCAGTCCCGCAATTACCAGTGAAACAGATGCCCGCAAATCAGTGGCCATGACTTGCGCACCGGTAAGCGTTTCAACACCGGTAACTTCAGCATCCTGACCATCAAGCTTGATCTGCGCACCGAGCCGGGCAAGTTCCTGAACATGCATGAAACGGTTTTCAAAAATCGTTTCCCTGATGTTTGAAACACCACCCGCTTTGGTCATCAAAGCCATCAATTGTGCTTGCAGGTCCGTGGGGAAACCCGGATAGGGATCGGTGCTCACATTGACCGGCTTCAAGGCAGCACCATTGCGTGCAACCCGAATGCCTTCATTGGTGGGTTCAATGGTCACACCGGCTTCCACCAACACATCAAGCGCATTTTGAAGAAGACCGGGTTGTGCTCCTTTTAAAAGAACATCCCCCCCCGTCATTGCCACTGCCATGGCATAGGTTCCGGTTTCAATACGGTCCGGCAATACGCGATGGCGATAGCCGTGAAGCTTCTCAACACCCTCAATCGTCAGGGTAGAAGTCCCAATACCGGATATATTTGCACCCATTCCAATCAGGCAGGCTGCCAAATCGCCGACTTCGGGTTCACGGGCTGCGTTGCGCAATACGGTTATACCGTTTGCCAGCGTTGCTGCCATCATCGCCACATGCGTTGCACCAACCGAAACCTTGGCGAAAGTGTAGGTTGCGCCTTGAAGGCCATCCGGTGCTTTCGCGATCACGTAGCCAGCCTCAACCTTGATATCAGCGCCCATCGCTTCGAGGCTCTCGATAAACAGATCAACCGGACGTGTACCAATGGCACAACCACCCGGCAGAGACACAATTGCCTCTTTCATACGGGCAAGCAGGGGGCCGATGACCCAGAAGCTCGCACGCATTTTGGAAACAAGTTCATAAGGCGCTTTCGTATCCACAATATCATTGGCAACAAAGTGAATGGTGCGGCCGTCACAGCCATTGCCCAGACGACGTTTGCCTTCAACGCGATAATCAACACCGTGATTACCAAGAATACGGATCAGTGAATTCACATCTGCCAGATGGGGCACATTTTCTAGGATGAGCGGCTCTTCAGTCAAAAGAGACGCTATCATCAGCGGCAAAGTCGCATTCTTTGCCCCGGAAATCGGGATAACACCGTTAAGGCGGTTACCTCCGGTTACTACAATACTGTCCATATTAAAAAATACCCGCCAATGTGGTGCCGCTGAACGGCCAAAATACAAGCCCCAAGAGAAGACCGGTTAATAGCTTATTAACCCTGATCCATCAAGTAAAAGCAATGTTATGGGTTAATGGCCACTAATTGTGACCAATTCAGGATTGATCTTCTTGTTTGCTGTGGGCAACCACATCGCGGTCGCGCAGGGAAACTGACTTTTCCTCATCATCACCGGTAATTTTACGCATTTGTGCTTTGCGTTTTTTCAGATTATCGCGGAGCGCTGTGCGGAGCTTTTCTTCCCGTGTCGGCTTTTTCGTGTTTGATGACATTCAGACCTCGACACTGGCCCCCGGCATTATTGGATATTCTGGCCCGTTGTGGAATATGCAAACCTTCATACGCGTCGTGTTTTTGCCTTGCAAGGCGTCATGTGCTGTGGCAGAAGGCTCTCACTTTCCTGTCAGGATTGAAATTTGTGCAATGCACAGCGCTGCTGCCGTAGCTCAGGGGTAGAGCACTCCGTTGGTAATTAGGAGGTCCCCTCTAAAATGACGTGTTTAAACATTGAGTTGGTGGCAGTGGGTGAATAAAAATAGGGTATTAGTAGGGCATATATCCAAATGCCCAGAAGTTAGTAATGCTGTCGTAGCTCAGCGGTAGAGCACCTCATTGGTAATGAGGAGGTCCCGAGTTCAATCCTCGGCGACAGCACCAAATTGGACGTGTTGTCCGAGATTTCCTGTAAGAGCTTTGAATGGTAATGATTTTTTGGGGTTCAAAAACCCATTTTTGCGCTCATAGGAAAGGCGCTCGGTAAAGCCAGGCGAAGCACCATTTTACGAATGTGCATATTGCCGGAAGCCCATAGTTTCCAAGGGTTTGCGAGGAATCGAAGCGGGAGTTCGATAAATTCCTTTTGGGTTAGCTTTGGCTGGCAGGATTTTTCCAGTTTTTCGAGCGCAAGAAACTTATCCCGCTCCAATTTGCCAATCTTGTTTTCATAGGCAGTGATAACTGAAATGTTTTGTGTTTCAACAATGCGATTAAGAAATTCATCAATGCTGGCTTCGATTTTGGTGACTTCACGGCGCAATGATGAACGGATTGCCTCAAACTGGGCTTTGCGTTGCTCCAGAACAAGCCCAACCATTTCCTTGATGAGTAGCACGAGATTTTGTGAAGGAGTAAGTTCCTTCAAAATCTCCTCAAATTGGCCTTCTACTTTAGCTCGTGGCAGTGACTTTCCGTAGTCAGCACACCCTTTGGTTTGGCATTTATAATAGGGGTATTTTTGATACTTACCCTTGGACCATGCAGCGGTCAGAGGATTACAACAACCGCCGCAGGAGACAAAGCCTCGTAGCGGGGCGAAGAGCATAAACATGTTTCTTGTTCCATTGCGTTTATATTCATAATCGGTGCGGGTGAGAAAACCGGGTTTTGCCGGAAGGGGCTTTGGGGTTTCCATGGTCAGCTGTTTGGAGATTTCATCAAGACAGACCATTGGCCGCATTTTGTCATGCGGGCGTGTATAAACTTCCAGAATATCTTCCATATTGGCGGCAAATTCAGCATTGGCCTTTGGCGGAATGACCCAATATTCACTCAGATGCGGTTTCAAAATGTTTTTTTAAAACACGCCCTACCGTGTTGAAATGAACCGTCTCAACAATTTTCAGCTCGACAGCCTTGTGCGCCAGTAGACGGATGGTCCAGTGGGCGCGGCCTTGGGGCGGTGTGCTGCAGGCAAGCGTGATCAACCTGGCTTCCGCTTCGCCGTCAAAAATGCATTTGCGCGGTGGCGTTGTGCGTTTTTTGCGAGTAAATACCGCCTCCATGCCCTGTTCAACCAGCTTGTGCCGGGTGTTGGCAACATGGGTGATGCTGGTTTCAAGAGCCTCGGCAATCCGTGTATCTGTCCAGCCACTACCGCTGGCCTGATCCGCCTTCAGCAAAATCCGCGCCTTTAAAATCGTTCTTGCAGCTGTCCTGCCGGTGTTTATCAGCCGGTCAAGCTCAAGCCGTTCAGCATCACATAATTCAACAATCCATCTTTTCTTAGCCATCAATGGCCTCCCTACCAAGCAGTTGATGTTAGGTAGACAGTGAATCATGACTTTACAAAATTTACAACAACAATTAATTGGTGCAGACCACTAGTTTTGGCGAAAGGGCGACCCAAGCTACCAGCAACACCCTTTGCAGATATTCAGGACTGGGTTTATTCCGGTAACCAATTTCATCCGACAGAAAAGTCCGTCGAGATCATCGCACCACTCATTCGTGCATTTTCAAAACCGGGGGATATTATTCTCGATCCATTTCTGGGGTCAGGAACGACAGCGGTCGCGGCGGCGCTTTCTGGACGCAGTTACATCGGCATCGAACTTGAACAGAAATACTACGACCTTGCCTTGCGTCGACTGGAAGGCGTGAAGCGGTTTTACAAGTCCAAGGATAGTCGAAAGTCACCCGCTCACCATCATCCGTTAAACCAAGCGGCGTGAGGGGAAAAGTGGACAAGAAACCTATCACGGCAACGTTTCAATGGGATGGATGCCTCGTGCGTCTGTTCTATTGCCCGGATTATTTTGAAGTTGTAGCGCATTTGGAAATCTGCTCGGATGATGGCTCACCTTTGCCAATCACCGAAACGGGATACAGGTCGCATTTCTTTGTGGGTGATGAACCGCCCAGTGTGAAAGAGGTGATTTCATTTGTGGAAGAATGGCTTGTTAAAGAAGCCAATACCAAGAAATGGCTGGAGTATTGCGAGACCTCAAAACAGATGAGCCTGTTTTGACACCGGCAAAGCACAAACGCGGCTTGTAATAACTCGCAAGCCGCGTTTTGCTTGTTCGTGCCAAGCGTGATGCATCACTCGTAGCTTTGGCCTTCCACCGTTTCGCGAGGTGTGATCGGTGTGGCATTCATCTCAATCGCGGGCGTGAGCCCGTCGCACGCATAACTGGTTGCATTTGCGTTGATGCAGAACGTTTCTATCGGCTGCGATTGCGGGAGTGCTATCGGTCTCGCTTGAGGCCAATTGCAACACCGATACAATCCGACATGGGTCGGTACACGCCAAGGTGCGCTTGACGTGAGGCACGCATCCAATCTTCTGCCTCGATCTTTGTCAGATCAATCTCATGCCCGGCGTGTTGGGTGAGCTGTTTGAGATATTGCATCTGAGTGCGGCCATTGCCTTCACGAAAGGGGTGGACGTAATTGACATCGCCCATGATTTCACCGGCGAGACCGACAAAGTCAGACTTGGACAGACCTTTCAAATAGCCATGGGCGACAATCCGGCGGTGAACATCCGCCATGCCGGTTTCGATATATTGGCGGAACTGGAATTGGTGGCCGCCCTTGGAGATTTCCATTTCCCGCAGTTCACCAGCCCACTCATAAAGATCTTGAAACAGGTGATGGTGAATGGCTTTTAGATGGGCGAGATCGAATTGGCCGGTCGGAACACCTTGCACAATACGCTGGGTGACAAATTCGCGTTCGAAATAGTTAAGCTCATCGGCGCTTTTGAGATCAAGCTTGTTGATCAGAACCGTGTAATCGAGAGGATAACAATAACGCGTATCGCTCATTCAGCAGCAGGAACCATGGTCGCGGAATGGGCACGTTCCTTGATATGGGCAAGACGCTTTTTGTGAGACCAACCCTCACGATCAAACATTTCAAACATGGCGATTTGATCGGCATCCAATGGATTAACTTCCATCGCCTGCAAATGGGCGGCTTCGCGCAACAATTGATCGTTTTTGTCGGTCTGACTCATAGGATTATTATACCACAATTGAAGTGCCAAATCACGTATTATTATCTAACCTTTTGATAGAACGACCAATTGTCGAAGGATGAACACCATATTGACGGGCTAGCTTTCTCAAACTTGATTGTTTGGATTCATATCTGCGTTTAGCAACCCTGATTTGAGTATCCGTAAGCTTCGGCGGCGGCCCCAATCGCTGTCCACGCCCTTTGGTGGCCGCCAGGCCCTGTTTGGTGCGTTCCGACAAGATGCCGTGTTCGAATTCTGCCAGTCCGCTGATGATTGTATAGATCAGCTTGCCATGCGGGGTGGTCGTATCAATCTGTAAACTGGCAATTTCTACCTCAATGCCGCGTTCACGCAGGTTATCCAATTCATTCAAGGCATCCTTGGCAGATCGGTAAGCCCGATCCAGGTCTCAGATAACAAACGCATCCCCCTCGTTTAGGGATTGAATGACCCGCTCGTAGACCGGGCGGCATTTGGAAATAGCTGAGAGTTTTTCGATATGAAGTTCGTCGCAAATGGGTCCCAGCGCATCGATCTGCCGATCGGGGCTTTGTTCTTTGGTGCTGACACGCAGGTATCCTATTTTCATGGTTGTTCAAGGCCATAGGGTCTAATTAGGCACTTTAGACAGGTTATGTTATTTTCGCGCATGCTTGGAGAGAATCGCTACACACAGATGAGTTTGCTTGAATTTCAGGATAGATTTCCAACAGAGCAGGTTTGCCTGGATTATCTGATAAAGATGAGATGGCCGGAAGGTGTCGGTTGTTCGGATTGTGAAGACAGCAAATTGGATTACATCAAGACTCGCAGAGCTTTTGAATGCCGTAGTTGCCGCAAGCAAATTTATGTAACAGCCGGTACGATCTTTCATAAAAGCCGCGTTGCGCAACGCAAGTGGTTTTGGGCTATTTTTCTGATGGCGACATCAAAAAAGGGCGTTTGCATGCGGTATTTGCAAAAACAATTGGGCATAGGTTCGTATCGCACATCGTGGCTGATGGGCCACAAAATTCGCCAAGCCATGATCCAGCGCAATGATTTGTATACGTTGAATGGCACGGTCGAAGCCGATGAAATTTTTATTGGTGGCAGGCAATCCTTGGATGAACGCCGCAAAACGGGCAGTAACAAATCACCGTTCCTGATTGCCGTCCAAGAAAACACTGATGGCGGACCGCGCTTTTTGTCTTTTGAAGAACTGGAGACAATTTATGAGCAGCATGTTGTGCCAGCCATCAGAACCACCCGCCTTTTTCAGATCATCGGCAAAGATCAAGCGCCAGAATATCCTTCGGTTCACTAAGCGCCAGAACGCCCTTGGTGGCCTGCGGCTGATTGTCCTGCTCGATTTTATTGAGCGCCAACGCCCCGGCATATTGTACGGCAATCGCCGTTATTGCCTGCTTCAGGGATGTATCAAAAATCCAGCCATCATTGAATTCACTGTCAAGATAAGGATCGCGCAAGCTGTCAAAATTCGGGTTGTAAACATAACCCAGTTCATCCAGATCATCAAACATTGCCCGGATGCCCGTATTGCCGAACACCAGTTCACCCTCATCAAGAGCCGAATAGGCGATGGCGGACATAAGTTTGGCTGAAGGATCTGCGGTACCACCTTCATTCACGTTACCAAAACCAGCCGCTTTGCCTACATCCTGATCAAAAGCGGCATCCCAGAGAGGTTTTCCAATGCCTGCCCAATCGGTTTTATCATTATCTCTAGCCCAGATTAAATCCGTCAGCAGTGCCTGGGAGTGCAGTTGAACAAGCCCCCCAAAGCTCGGTCTGAGACCGCCATTGCTGTCCAAATAGTCAACAGGTGTCGTTTGACCAATTACCGCCCGCACTGGTTGCAGCAACTCACCGGTCACCGCAAAGCCGCTCAGATTGTTACCAATCGTCGGTGCCCAGGCATCCAGACCATTGTAATAGTCAGTCCAGATGCTCTCTGCCAGATAATTGACAATAATATCAAACGGATCCCAACTGGCCGCCAGTTCATAGGCATTAGTGGCCGCCGCCTCAAACGGCATATTATCGTACATGACAGCTTCTTCGCCGTGAATACTGCCAACAAATCCCGCAAGTGCGCCACCCAGAGAATGGCCCGTCAGTATAATTTTGGTGCCGGGATCGCTTGACGCACGTACAGCGTTATAAAACTGTGCAGCTAGCCGTGCCTGCACTGGTATCACACCGGCAATACTGGTCCAGCCATTCCATACATCATTCGCACCATCCGTACCGCGATAGGAAATCACCGTGCCAACCCCAGGAATATCATAAGATACCGCGTAAAATCCGGTGGCTTCGTCAATGCGATCGCCGTTTTCGTCTTTCAAGACACCCGAGTCATCAAGTATAGTCGCAGTACCAATCTTGGTACCTTTTCCGCCTAACCCAGTAATGCCAGCACCATAATCGCGGTTGTAGGCATCCATCGACAAAATGGCTAACAATAGGTCTTTTGAAATGCTCATTTCGATTTCCTTACAAAATCACCACGACTTAACTCGGCCATTAAACTATCAAAATATGAGTCATTGAGGCCACGAGCCAATGCCTCTTTATGAATTGCGCCCCATTTCTTGAAAAAATCACCGCCCAACACTTTTTCCACTCTGCCCTTTGTCACCGGCTCATCGGTGATTTCCAGCGTGATGGATTTGAGCGAGTAGCCTGAACCAAATGCGGCGGCGAGGTCAGTCGGATCGACCTTCTTCACTGTCTTGGGATCGTTGATGTCATCAAAGGTGACGAGAAGGGGATAAAGCTTGGGCGTAATTGTTGTCGGGCGCGGCAATTTATGAACACCCTCAAAAGCTTTCTCGCTCCAGGCTCGCTTGGTCGTATCCATAACCAGTTGCGTGGCAAGGTTGGCCGTAGCTTCGCCACCAAGCAAAGCAAACAGATATCGACCATTGCCCAAATCAACAGTTACAGCTTCACCGATAGTTTTTTGATGCTTGTCAGCACCACCCCAACCGCCGGAGAAGAAATTACCTGTCCATTCGATTGATGTAACCGCTGACCCCAAAACCTCACCCTCCGGCGTTTCGATCACCGCAGTCAGTTTCTGGTGCCACGAATAGCTATCACCAAAACAACCAGATAAAAGCATCATGGGCAAAACCACGGCCAACATTTCTGAAAACTTTTTCACCCCTGTCATGCAACTACACCCCCACGCTTCAACCGCGCTTTTTCTTTCTGCCGTTTCTTGCACAGCCCGCCTCCTTGGAAAGGTTACCGTGTTTCCCACACTCGCAATTCGTTAACAAATTGTAAAGATGAAAAATACTTGGTGGTGTATTTCAGAAGCTTTTGAATACACCACCAAGTATTGTTGTTCATTTCAGAAATATTGATTTCAAGAAGCCGGTGTTTCTTCTTGTGTGGGTTTCGCAACCGGTGCTGCACCCATCTTTTTGAGAGTATCTGGGTCTACCAAACGGGTAATCAGCGGATGAATACGCAAATCACCTTCTTTGATAACCTGTTTGAAGTTGGCAATTACGGATGTGGTGAGCTTCTGGTGCCAAAACCAACTCTCACCACTGCAACCTGAGAGCACCAAGGTTATCAAAGTAAGAATAGTCAGGACAATCCCGAATTTATTCATATTCACCCCCACTTCCCGTTATCAGTAAAGAACGCTGCAGCGTTCTATCTGATATTACATAACTACGAATACACAACCCCAAGGAAACGACAATCTCATTGCCGGATTTATAAGCGGCAGCGTAAAAGCCGTTGGCTTGGGCGATATTTAAATCGCCGTCCGAGCTAATTTGATCTGCAAAAACTTTCTCTGAATCTGTTACAATAGTAGCATTAGCAATACTTTCTCCTGTTGACCCATCTGGAAGCTCGCCAAAAAATCTATCGCGCCCCTGACCATAACCACGGTTGTAGGCATCCATTGCCAATACTGATAAAAACAGTTCATTTGAAGTCATTTTGCGGACCTCCTAAAAAAGCCATTTTGGATGTAAACATTTCTAGATTTTTGATTAATTACGACATCAACTGAACCGGCACATAATTTCCTTGAATCTAAACACGGCAGAATCTTCGAAATCTTGTTTGATGTAACAGTCTGCTCCGTCATCTCCACGGTAATTTCCTTCAACCCATAACCTGCCCCAAAAATCTCACTGAAATTCTCAGGTGTCACCTGTTTCACGCTTGCCGGATCTTTGATGTCGTCAAAAGTGACAAGCAGCGGATAATGTTCGGGTGGAATTGGAAGTGGCTTAGATGCGGCTTCTAGAGCCTCTTCAATCCTATCCATGGAATTACCTCTGTTTGTATTCATTCCAACCGCTTCACTAGCCATTGAAATGGGAGATCCACTGCTGCCGATGGTTGCAAACAGATAACGTCCTTCACCAAGTTCTAAAAAAGTCGCTTCGCCAACTACCTCAGTCCAGAAAGGCCCACCATCTTTGAAAACCTCGTTGCGTGTTCGCTTCACGGCTGTCACCGAAGAACCGGTCTTGATACCTGCAGGCGTTTCCACAACTATCGTAAGCTTCTGGTTCCATGCCCAACTTTCCGGAAAACAACCGGTCAACCCGAGTACACAAAAAAGCAACATCAACGCTTTGTTATAGATACCCAGAAATTTCACAACATCATTTCCATGAATTCCCACCTTCACACTTCAACCCTGCTTTTAATTTCCACTCTATGACCCCCTTAACAAATTGCAAACATGCAAAATACATGTGAGGCGTGTATTTCAGCAACTTTTGAATTATCCCGCCGCTAACTTCGCCTGATCATTAAACGGACTGCCCACCGAGACAAAATAGCCATTCCATGCATCGGTGGCTAAATTCGCGGGTCAGAATTTTTCTGTTTAACTCCCAGCAGCGTGTACTGCCACATTTTGGACAATGAAAACCATCCGGCCATCGTAGATCAGATAGGTAAGCTGCACACGCAGCAGCATCTGGAAATTGTTTCTGGAACTCAAAAAGAGATGGGAGAAGGAGGCATGGGGACAGGCTTTCACATCAATGTTCACTATATGTTCTCTTTACATCGCGGACCCGAAAACATCAACATCTGGTAGAACCGGAACAAAAGGGATAAGCCTTTCTATGGAATCCGAGTATACTAGAAAAATTCAACCACCTTTTTAGTAGTGTACTCCAATTCTTCCCACCTAAGCAGGAGCTTAATTTGGCCCCAATAAGCTCTACTGCAATTAAACTTGTTCCAATCGGGCGCTAATTTATGTCTCACTGACGAATGCTTGTCAGCGAACAAAATGAAACGAGCCTTATGATTGGAGAAAATAAAATGCGTACATTAATAGTTTTAGCCACATTGGCCTTTGCAGGTCCTGCTTTTGCTTCTGAATTGACAACAAACACTGTTTTGGGAACGTCGGTTCAAAAGGTGCAGTCAAAATTGACATCGATGGGATACGATGTTCGAAAGACTGAAATGGAAGACGGGAAAATTGAAGTCTATGTTGTAAAAGATGGAAAAATGGCTGAAGTCTATGTCAGTCCTACCACTGGTAAAGTCACCAGAATGAAAATGAAGTAATTTTATCATGTCAATTACTCGCACAATCAATAACGGGCACTCCGGTGCCCGCAGTATTATGGTTTGGGATCCTCTTATTAGGTTGATACATTGGGGTTTGGCATTGATCATTTTACTTAACGCAACTGTGATTGATGATGATGGGACCGCGCACCAATGGCTGGGATACATCGCTGCCGGTCTTATTGTCATCAGAATTATCTGGGGGATTGTAGGGTCGAAATATGCAAAATTTTCTACCTTTTTACCCAATCCTATTGCTGTTATTCGACATCTGAAAAGCCTATTTCAGAAAAGTGACAAGGTTCATCTGTCGCACAACCCCTTAGGTTCATTGATGGCGTACAACATCTGGGCTACAGTTTTACTGTTAGGAGTTACAGGTTATATGATGGGTATTGTTCAGTTTTTTGGGGTTGAGTGGGTGGAAGAACTTCACGAATTGGCCTTTGGCTGGTTGCTTGTCTCCATTGCTTTTCATTTGGCTGGTATTGCATTTGATACTTGGCACACGGGCGTGCCATTGGTTGGGGCAATGATTGATGGCCGAAAGCGAATTCCACAAGGCAAGAAAGTAAAATGATTGCGCGTTTTTTCGCAATATTTATAAAAGAAAAGCGGGCGACTGCTCTTGCCGCTATCATTTTGTTGCAAGCAATGTGTGCATTGTTTTTTATCGGTGATGTAATTGTCGATTTGACCGAGGGAGATCATCTTGATGGTGTCCATCTCATTCTCGAAGCAGTTGCCGCGTTGGCTATGATGGCAGGCGTTATTTACCTTATGCGCGAGCTTCGTGACTTGTTATCGCGAATGGCAGAAATGGATATTGGGATAAAGGCGGCGAGAGGGGAAATGGTTAGTTTGATCGAAACGTTTTTCGACCAATGGCAACTGACCCCGTCCGAACGCGAAATTGCACTTCTTATCCTCAAGGGAATTGATAATAACTCCATCGGAAAAATGCGCGGTACAGCCCAGGGAACAATTCGGGCTCAGTGCACGCAGATTTACGCCAAAGCCGGGGTAGATGGTCGAACCCAGTTATTGAGCGTTTTCATGGAGGAGCTCCTTCATGCCAAGAAAGAATAATATTCGACAATCTCAAACGCGATTTCGTTATTTTTCTGGGAGCACTAAACGTTGTCTTCTAACGAAAATCGGCTAGTGGATTGATTCAAACATTTGGAACCCGTTTTCCGAGACCTCTCATCCAAATATTTGAATCTTAAAATCCACTAGAAAACAATGCCTTGCTAGTGGTCTTTACGTTCGAAACAAATGATAAAGAGTTCGCCGCAAAGGGACTCATTTGTTTCGAACGGACCACTAGAGCGAAAGTTTTTCTTGCGGCTGTTGCCGGCATTAGCATTCATTTTGGGGCTGACATAGATAAGGGTTTGATTTTTACTTGAACCACCACTTTACGAGTGTTTTGTTGAGGTTTGCAACTGGCCTGTAATTGAAGCACCATTCGCACTCTTTCAGGAACAGATAAAAATGCTCTTTCGGGACACCATTGTAACGTCTCAAATGTCTCTTCGATTGGTTCCAGAAGTTCTCAATCCCGTTGATGTGATTATGCTTATCTGCAAATAGTTCCGAATGGTTGATGCGATAGTTGTCAACGCCGGAGTAAAATAGCACCGTTTACCGGAGTAAAAATGCATCAGTGATATTGCGAAGGGTTGTCCATAGGCCCGCATGGCGCAGTGCCTTGCACAGCGACGTAGCTATGCGGGGCTGTGGTCAAGCCGGGTGTTGGTTGTTGATTATTTTTGTTTGGGCTTCTGACTGTTTTTAAGCCGATAGCTTTCGCCGTTCATTTCCAGGATATGGACATGGTGGGTAAGCCGGTCAAGCAATGCGCCTGTGAGGCGTTCTGATCCGAAGACAGAAAGTCCATTCATCGAATGGTAAGTTGGATGTGACGATTGTTGAGCCACGTTCATAGCGCTGGGAGAAAGTCTCGAACAATAGTTCCGCACCAGATGGGGATAGGGGTACATAGCCCAATTCGTCTATGATTAGCAGGCTGTATTTTGCCAGTTGTTTTTGCAGACGCAACAGGCGTTTTTCATCTTTAGCTTCCAGCAGTTCATGAACCAATGCTGATGCGGTAATGAAGCCAACCGCCAGGCCCTTTTGACAGGCTGCCAATCCAAGACCCAGAGCGACATGAGTTTTACCGGTACCAGAGTTGCCAACAGCAATGATGTTCTCATTACGGGTAATGTAATCGCATCTGGCCAGTTCCATGACCTGCAGCTTGTTAAGAGATGGCAGAACCTTGAAGTTGAAGCTATCCAGACTTTTAGTTGCGGGGAACTTGGCCTGTTTGATCCGTCGTTCCACCATCCGGCGTTCGCGGTCAATCAATTCCAGTTCAGCAAGACGCAGTAGATAGCGGGCATGGTCCACACCCTCTGCTGCACATTGTTTAGCTTGCTTGTCATACTCACGCAGGAAGGTTGGCAATCGCAGGGTTTTGAGATGATGGGAAAGCAACAATTGCGGGGTATCGTTTATCTCCGTCATCGTCTTCCTCCCGATAACAGGGTCATATAATCACTTGGGTGTGTAATCGCCACATACGCCTTTGGCAGGTAGGGATAGACCGTCATATCAAGCCGCGGAGGGCGACGTTCTATACGGCACAGCACTAGATGCTTTATTGCATCAAAGCCAATGGTTCCGCGTTCAAGAGCACTTTTGACGCCGGCTTCCACATCCGCCATCTGGAAGGTCTCCAGTAGACGTAGCACCTGAACAAACTCACGCTTGCCCTTCTTGCCCTTCTTGCCCATGCGCGCCTCTAACAACCGACGCAGGGTTGCAAATACATCGGGCAACTCCCAACCCACCAGTGGAGCCGCCTGATCGAGCGCATTGGTCTTTTGCTCAATCAGCGCCAGATAGTGCAGCGGGTCGAAGATGTAGTCTTCCTTCTCCCATGACCTTGCATGACGGGCGATGACTTCTGAACCGCAGGCAATCACCCCCTCATGCACGTATCCACGCACCAGAACCTGTTGGTGACCATATTGGGTCGGAACGGAAGACGTTACAATGGTGTCCCGAAAGAGCATTTTTATCTGTTCCTGAAAGAGTGCGAATGGCGCTTCAATTACAGGCCAGTTGCAAACCTCAACAAAACACTCGTAAAGTGGTGGTTCAAGTAAAAATCAAACCCTTATCTATGTCAGCCCCCAACTTTATTTAGTGATGGAAATTTGATGAATTCAGGAATTTGGCTATGAAACCGCTGATTACAATAATTGTGCCGTGCTTTAATGAAGCGGAAAATATCGACCGCTTAATTGAAGAATTGGATCGCTTGGCCAAGAGCCTTTCAAGCAAGTACAAATTCGAATTTTTGTTTACGGACAACCATTCTGCAGATGGCACTTTTGAGCAATTGTCGGCGTACGCTCATAAACGCAAGTCAATGCGAATAGTACGTTTTGCGCGCAATTTTGGATTTCAAAAATCAGTTTTCACCGGATATTTGTTAGCGAAAGGCGAAGCGGCAGTACAAATTGATGCTGACTTGCAAGATCCTCCAAGCCTTATTTCTGATTTCTTGGATAAATGGCAGAATGGCTATGATGTCGTTGTCGGTGTTCGTCGAAAACGCCGCGAAAATTGGGTTTTGATGTACAGTAGAGAACTCTATTATCAGTTGATGATAAAATTGGATGGTCCACATCTCACCGAAACCTTCGGCACCGAACGCCTGACCGGCGCATTGCTCGACCGATTGACCCATCACGTCACCATTTTGGAAATGAATGGTGAGAGCTATCGGTTGAAGCACAGTCAGAAGAAAACAAAGCCACCTCAAAACCCGGCTTGACCACAGGCCCGCACTGCTGCGTCTGCTATGTGGGGCCACTCCGCAGCACGGGCCTATGGACAACCCTCCGCAAAATCGTGATAAACCAAAAGTGGCCTACTTTTATTCCGCCCCTTGGCAGGATTTTACTCCGCCGTTGACAATCGTCAGCATTCTGCCTTGGAGTCTTACGGTTTCGTCGGTTCTGGAGCGCCCGACAATACTTTTAAGCCCGATGTCCATGCAAATGAATCTTATCCGAGCTTATTCAATACCGGGAGAATATTGGCGAAACACACGGTTTGGCCTTTTGTTGGAAAACCTGGACAAGGAAGCAAAAGAAACAAATTCGACAGTGCCATTGGTTGTTGAGCAAAAGTTTTCAGACTTTTTGGATTCGATGACGTATGCGCGATTTGTGAAATCCATCGGGAATAACGGGAAAAGATATTTTTTCAGGCCAACCCAATTTCTGGATATCACTGTCTGGGGACACCGAAAGAACTATACGCGTTCTTCCATCGACAGAGTCACGCTTTGGATGGGGAGGTACACAATACCATTGTATGTTTGGCTGTCGCTTAGTGCGATCTGGTTTTTTCTAATGTACCCACTTCGAACAACGGAGCAAAAAACGACCATGATTGTTACGATTGCATTGGTATCCGCGTGCTTAATACAACTGTTTTTCCATCCATCGCATGGCAGATATCATTTTTCATTGTTACCGATTTTGATGACAGTGTGTGCATTGGCAACGAAGACCGTTTCTGCCGATTTACAAGCATCCTCTGAACTCGCCAGAACAGAAGATGGTTTAGATAACCTAGCCAAGTTAATTCGCTGGGGCTTCGTTGGTTTAGTTCTTTTCTTCGTCATTAATTTTTTCATCCTTTAACGAATCAAGCAACTGATCAGCAAGTAAACGGTCGAACCAGGGTTTGTTATAGGGGTCGAAAGGATTAAGCCGAACATGAAACGGCAATTTATCGCCAGCGCGTTGCACCAAAGCATTGCATAGTGCGTTAGAGAATTTCGCTAAGCCTTTTCCAGTGCCAGCTGAGATTTGACTTTCAATTAGTTTCCACTGGCTATTTGCAATTAATGGCATCCATTTTTCGGCCTGTTCTGCTGCGTCTAAGGCTATTTTTATCAATCGCGTTGATCGCTCAGATTTTGAACTTCGTGTTTCTTGCAAGAAACAACCAAATTGAAGTCTGAGTGGACTTGGGTACAAATTCCAAGCTTCGGATAAATAATGAGGGCGCGCACCTTTTTGATGAACAGCTGTCTTTTCCTCGATGGAGAAATCCAGACACAAGTCTCGACCGTTTGTGCCTGATATGACGACTGAGCGTTTTCTTATTTCAGCGTGTCGAGCTAGGGAAATATTGATCTGCTTCCCGGCGGCAATTGCTTCGACGTCAAGAATCAAACTACCCTTTTGGACACCAACGTCCTTTATTGTTGGACCAACACCAAGCAACACTTGAACGATTGAATCGATATGCGGCCAAACATCTACAAGCAGGGGCACACTGTGATTTATCGTTTTACTTTCTCCATGCTTATGCTCAATGCCCGGGTCTTGCCATTCAATGGTTAGGTTATCGCATTGATCAATTTGGTTTTCGTATTTTCGTTTAAATTCATAAAGATAAGGCGCAAACAGCAGCGTGTGGCCTGGCCACCGAATAGCATCGTTACCAGAAGGTCGTTTTAGAAGGCTGCATGTATCTGAATAGGTAGCTGCAACGGGTTTCTCAATGAGCGCAGGCCATTTCCTTTCGTTGAGAGCATTTGCAGCACTCACTCGGGCGTCTAATGAATTGGCAATAATTAAATGAGGAACAATACTGCTATTCTTACGAATTTCATCTAGAGAATCAAAATTCGCGAAAATTGCACCGTGCCTATCACTATCTCCTAAACTATTGCCATCACTCAACAAACTTGAACTAATGAACTTTGGTTTTGAATGTGAAAACCCCGCATCGATTATAACATTTGCCCAAAGTTTTCCCCAGCGTCCCCCGCCGACGATGATCACTTCATCCGCAGGCTCTGGGGTCCACCATAGTTCATATGCATCAAAAAACTCACTATGCGTGAACATTTCACCGTACTGTCTGTTTTAATTCGGCCAGTTTGTTTAAGGATCGAAAAGCCATCAGAAGGCGACCCTATCGAGCGTATTTGATTTTGCCTAGGGTCAAGGCTTATTAGGGTGTGAACCCAATTGGGAAATGGGACTGCATTGGAGACAAAATGGTTTATTTCGAGGCGAAAAACACAGGCGATGCCAAAGCATCGGCGAGGCTTTTTAATACTGAAATAGGCCTTTTTGGCGCAACCCGTTCGGGCAGCGCCCAATTTACCCGGATTATCGTTGAAATCTCCTCATTGACGGAAAGTCAAGTCGGTCGATTTCGCCTAAATTCTGAAAAATTGGTCAGCTGCGCAGGCCAATTCCCACTTGAGTCCAGACCCTAATTAACCCCGCGCAACACAATAGAAGGTGAGTTCGAGATAATCGTCAAAACCCTGCAACCCACAAAAAACCTGTTCAACCTTGCCAAGGCCATGTTTAAACACGCATGGACCCAACGGGCAGAACAGGCTCAAACCCGTATCAACACGCTGAAAAACGATCTTAAAGCAATCGAGAAAGAAATCGCGCAATTGCTCGACCGCGCAATCTCCGCTTCAATTCCTCGCAAACCCCTGGATATTATGGGCTTCCGGGCGGTTTGACCTGCAAAGAACGGTGATCAAACTGGCATTTAGCGAACCCGTCGCATACCACCGCAACAAAGGCTATAGAACCCCCAAATTATCCATACCATTCAAAGCTTTAGAAGATATTTGTAATAGCAAATGTAAAATGGTGCGGACACCGGGACTTGAACCCGGACGGCACTAAGGCCGAGGGATTTTCTTACCAACTACAGCTTTCGCTGCCGCCTCCAATAGTTAAGGCGTTTGTGGTCTGGACTATACCTTCACCGTTGCAATTCTTTGCTTTAGGTGCTGCCCGTCTAGTCTCTACACCTTCCTGAAACATTGCGTTTCAGGCTTGGCTCGGGATTGCCACGCCTTGAAAAAAAGGCAAAAGGTTTCCCCGAATTTGAGCAGTTCTACTCCCCCTGTTTCCAAGGGGGCACTCAATTTTGTTTAAGTCCCTTGCGTCTACCAATTCCGCCATGTCCGCAGCGGTAGAAGAATTCCTTAAGCCAAAGGTTTTGAATTTGCCAGAGCTAATCCCCTATGCGTCCTCTAAAATCTTACTTTTCCCATGGGAATTACGCTATGTATAATGTTGTGCGGATATGAGAAGCATAAAAGTTTTAGATCATCTCAACGCTAGTGGATTGATTCAAACATTTGGAACCCGTTTTCCGAGACCTCTCATCCAAATATTTGAATCTTAAAATCCACTAGAAAACAATACCTTGCTAGTGGTCTTTACGTTCGAAACAAATGATAAAGAGTTCGCCGTAAAGGGACTCATTTGTTTCGAACGGACCACTAGGGCGGCAATTTTTGGCAATCTGGTAGATGTCAAACGCCTTCCATCAAGCGCAGACAAATAGACGTAAGGCGCTGGCTATACACGGTGCGCCTTTGCCCCTCGCGGTCAAATTTGAGGTTTTTTTCAATCAAAAAAGTATTGAATATAGCATTATGCCGTTTTGGAAAGAGAAGGTCAGCGGCATCGGGCTTATACCAACGGCCATTAGGATTTGCTCTTTTGACCAGGAATTATTTTGGCTTTGGTTAGCGCGTTTCGCGTTCAATCCAAACAGCGACAACGCGTATCTTTTCTGATTTCATGCACGCATTTTCGTTTAACCGGTTCCGATTAAACGAAATTTGCTCAAGGCGCGGTTGGCGAAGAGGTGCTTGCGTACCATGAGTTATACCAAAGGAAGTTGATATTAATTGCAACGCAGCCAAACCCAAAAGAACCCTGGCCTGCGGTGCCCCAAAATTGCCCGCCGGAGCCGTGTTATGCCGCTTGACCAATGCGTTTTGCATTGCTCTTCGAGACCTTTTTTGCCAGCAAACAATTTTGGAACATCAAAAGGGTCAATCCTAATGGCCGCTGGTATTATTGCGCTCTTTGAGCCTTTCATCCAAGCAGCTAAAGGACAAAAGCGTTATTATAGGTAAGCGCACAGCAGACGCGAATATGGTTCATTCATAGACGCAAACAACACGGCCTTGACACACGCGACTGGAAATATGAGGTGGAGGAATATATGATCATATCTGCAAATGATTTTGGGAAATGCAAAGATGTCTTTTGACGAACGGCTGTCAACCATTACAGAACTGAAAGCCACTAACCCGCAAAATATCGCTCTTCAGAGTTTTGATTCCGATTACTTCGCGACGCTTGACGTTGACAGGCAGCGCCGATTCATGAAGTGCCTTGCGTCCGGTATCGATAACCCCGACAGTGAAATGGGTTGCTATGCCTGTGAGCCGACAGATTACGACGAGTTCCGCCCGTTCTTCGCGAAAGCATTGGCCACTTATCACAAATTGGCCGAGGATGCTTGCCACGTAAATAATTGGTCGCTTGACGATGTCAATGGCCTGCCTGAAGATGGCGTTCTGGATCTAGCCAAACTGGGCCTGCCCAAACTTTCCATGCGGGTGCGTGTCGGTCGTAATCTGGCAGATTTTCCGCTACCTGGCAGCATGACCCGGGAAGACAGGGTTGCACTGGAAACGCGGATGATGGCGGCTTTCGAAACCTTGATCGCTGACCCGGCCTACGGTGGCTCTTATCATTCGCTGACACCGGAAAATCCCAATGAAATTGACGACAAGACCTACCAGTGTCTGGTCGACAACCACATCATGTTCAAGGATATGAGCAACGATCGTTACCTTTTGGCAGCCGGTATCGCCAGCGATTGGCCCTATGGGCGTGGTTGTTATGTATCTGCTGATCAGGGGTTTGTGATCTGGGTCGGAGAGGAAGATCACCTGCGTATCATGTGCATGCAGAGAGGTACAATTTTGAATAGAGTATTTGGTCGATTGAAAGCAGGGCTTGATACGGTTTCAAATATCAAGGGACTCCACTTCGCGATATCCAGCGATTACGGCGTCGTGACTTCATGTCCAACCAATCTAGGCACCGCAATGCGCGCTTCGGTCCACATTCAGCTACCGAATCTAACATCCGGTGGAACAGACAAACGGGCAAAGGCTATTGCAAAACCGCTTGGCCTGTCGGTTCGGGGCATAGGTGGTGAGCATACGCCAATTGGGGCAGATGGAACGGTCGATATCTCGCCTTCAGCGCGGTTTTGTATTACCGAGGCAGAAATCATTGCCTCGCTTTATAAAGGACTGGTGCTTTTGAAGGAGCACGAAGACGCCGCAGCTTAATTTTTTGGCATGGCGCATGGCGGCAATATCCGCACAGGCATCCAGAAGATGGTCTTTGATTTCGGAATTGAACTGGCCATCATATCGATGCCAAATAACGGCGAAACGCTTGTCTTATGTTTTTTTTGGGTTTCATGGGCAGAGGCGGTGGCTGGATCGTAGACGGCTTGGTCGTTTGGGACTGTTCTAAGGTCTGTTGACAATTACCGGGTGGCGATCACTACTGCTACGAGATTGATGTTTGCAATGAAACTTGTATCAGTCTTGTCGTATCTTGTTGCAATTCCTCGGAATTCCTTGATTTTGGCGAAATAGTTTTCGACAAGATGCCGCCATTTGTATTTTTCCTCGTCATGCAATGCCGGAGATTTTCTTCCCCTTCTTGCCGGAATGACGGCTTCGATATCCCGGCTTTCAAGCAATTCGCGCAGCCAGTCCGCATCATAGGCCTTGTCGCCAAGAAAAGCACCGCACTCAATGCCCTCAATCAAATTCGCAACGCCCATTGTCTCGCCACGCTGACCCGGCAGGATCGAAAACCGCGCCAGATTTCCCAATCCATCGACAAGCGCCAGTATTTTCGTCGACATGCCACCCCGGGATTTACCTATGGCCTGATTGAGAGTCCCCCTTTTGCGCCCATTCCATGGCGATGAACCTTAACAATGGAGCCATCAACCATGACATATTCCAGATCAAGCTCGTCCTGGGTTAAGTTCTAATTAGGCACTTTAGACAGGTTATGTTATTTTCGCGCATGCTTGGAGAGAATCGCTACACACAGATGAGTTTGCTTGAATTTCAGGATAGATTTCCAACAGAGCAGGTTTGCCTGGATTATCTGATAAAGATGAGATGGCCGGAAGGTGTCGGTTGTTCGGATTGTGAAGACAGCAAATTGGATTACATCAAGACTCGCAGAGCTTTTGAATGCCGTAGTTGCCGCAAGCAAATTTATGTAACAGCCGGTACGATCTTTCATAAAAGCCGCGTTGCGCAACGCAAGTGGTTTTGGGCTATTTTTCTGATGGCGACATCAAAAAAGGGCGTTTGCATGCGGTATTTGCAAAAACAATTGGGCATAGGTTCGTATCGTACATCGTGGCTGATGGGCCACAAAATTCGCCAAGCCATGATCCAGCGCAATGATTTGTATACGTTGAATGGCACGGTCGAAGCCGATGAAATTTTTATTGGTGGCAGGCAATCCTTGGATGAACGCCGCAAAACGGGCAGTAACAAGACACCGTTCCTGATTGCCGTCCAAGAAAACACTGATGGCGGACCGCGCTTTTTGTCTTTTGAAGAACTGGAGGCAATTTATGAGCAGCATGTTGTGCCTGCCATCAAGAAACATATTGAACCGGGAAGCACCATAAAGTCGGATGGAGACGGTGTCTATGTGAAAGCGTCAAAACAAGGATATGAGCACGACCGATCGGTTGCTTTGAAAGAGCCCGAGCAAACCTGCGAACATCTCAAATGGGTCAACACCATTACATCGAACCTGAAACGTTATCTTCTTTCAACCCATCATGGTGTGTTTCCAAAATACCGCAAAGCATTTCTGGCCGAGTTTGCCTATCGCTTTAACCGGAGATATTGGCCCTATCAGGCGTTCGACAGATTGCTTTTTGCATGCATTCATGCACATCCTGTCCCCTTACCTGTACTACGTGCCTAATCAGAGGTTATGGCCGTGATATTTAGACATCAATAGTCTAAAATCAAATCCTGATTGAGGAGTTGATCCTATTCCGCCCCCGGGCACCATTTTGCAATCCAAATATTGTTAGCAACCGGGGGCCTGCCCCAACTTTCGTTTAACATCAGATTGCGGTTTTTCACAACCCACTCCCCCACTCGTCTTTAAGCTGTCAATCCAACGCAAAATGTTCGCAAGATTACCCGCGAACAATGTATTTTTAAAAAGGAATTTGAAATGTTGAAACGATTTTACCTCAGAGCGGGCGTGGTTTCCATGCTGCTGGCTCTGATTACAACGATGCCGGGTTTTATGAAAACAACACTGGCCCAACGTGCTGTTTTGATGGGCACTCGAAGTTTTTGCAGCAATCAGGCTGACAGCATGGATTTCCAATGGATATCGGAGAACACCCCCGGTAGCCAGATGTTCTTTTTGTCAGGAACAAATGCAGAAGACCGTGCAATTACCCCAATTGGCCATGCGGATGCATTTAATACCTTTGACCAGGTGGATGTAGCAATTCACGGTGGGGTAGCAATGGTAGGTAACTTAACGGCGGCTAACTTTGCTCAAGTATTTCTGGCCAATCACCAAACCACACCGCAAACCATCAACATGTATGTCTGCAGATCAAATGACGTGCCTCCGGGTCAACTCAGCACCATACAGACACTGGCCGGATCATATCCAGGCGCGGCAGCCGGCACAACAAGGATAGGGCAGATCAACGGCCCGGTTGCCGATAATCTTTGCGCATTGCGTGCAAGCTCCGGCAATAAGCCATTCACGATGATCAATGAACTGGCACAGGCGCAATATCGCTCCGGCACGATGCATATCAATGCGCATGACGGGGTTCTTGACGCCTTGATAGAAGAGTGGAATGATGTAAATATCGTGCATTACCCAGGCGAACCAGCACAGTCTTTTCATGCTTATTGTAATGCACAGATCGTGTTAGACCCCACCGGGGCGGCATGGGCGCAGGATTTTCAGGCCGCAGTAAATACACAATTTGATGCAGCTTATTTAAACCTGATCAACACCAATTCTGGTGGGAACAATTTTACTGCATGTGGTGCTGCGCGCAATTGCTGGGAATACTATGCCTGTTTGCTCCATCAAGAATTTAACGGATCGTTTGTGTAATACCAACGGCGATTTAGGTAAAACACACAATGCGGTTGCAACGCAGCCGAATTTCTCCGAACATCAAAGCAATTGTTGGTGATGGAGAGATGGATGGAAGCTACTGAAGTTCTGGATTACTGGTCAGCGCTGGGCAATGAGGGCTGGTGGGTAAAGAACGAGGACGTCGATCAGGAAATTGTCACCCGTTTTGGTGAGGCGCACGCCAAAGCCTGCAAGGGTGAGCTTGATCACTGGACCGAAACAGCAGACGGGGCTCTGGCGCTTATTATCATTCTGGACCAGTTTTCCCGCAACATGTTTCGCGGCAGTTCGAAGAGTTTTTCTCAAGACGCACAGGCACTGACTGTTACCCGGCAAGCCATTGCCAATGGAATGGACAAAAACGTTCGCGCAGATTTGAAAGTTTTTTTCTATCTGCCGTTTGAACATTCAGAAACGATTGCCGAACAGGAACAATCGGTTCTTTATCAGTATTCAATTGCGGACAATCCGGAAGCACTGAGGGCTGCCCTTGAACATCGACAGATCATCCAGAGGTTCGCTCGCTTCCCGCATCGCAATGCGGTGCTTGGCAGACACACAACACCTGCAGAACAAGCCTATCTTGATGGGGGCGGGTTTATGGGGTGATGTTCACCTGCATTCGCCGGCGTCGAAGAATTCCAGCTCGCTTAGCGTCGCCTTCAACTCGTAATCCGGGTATTTCATGGTGAGGTCGCGGGTCACGCCATTTTCATAAAGCAGGAATGACGCTTCATAGATTGGCAGTGCCTCGCCGGAATTGTCAGGATTATTGTCGAAGTAACTCATGGTTACAGGCCAGGCTTGGCGCCTGATGAGCGTATCAACATCGCCGGGCTTTTCACCTTCAAAACGGTCTGGCACCTTTTTTGCCCTGCCAATGACACTTGCGCTTCGCAACACATTGTCTGCATCACCTGAGCCATCAAATACCTGATGCGTGACAAATGCCTCACCACTTTGGGCGCTTTCCAAAACCGCAACCAAATGAGTGCTTGTAAATATCCCATCGCTCAAATCCAATTCGCGTGGACTATCTCCTTCGAGTTTAACCTTAAGTCCGTCGGTTGTACGCTTTGCACTGCCTTTCAGGTTTTGATCGGACTGATCGTTGACAAAACTCTTGGTGGAAAATGAAAACTCCTCACCATTTGCGCTTTCATAACTTGCACTTTGTTGATCCGTCACAAACTGGTCGCGATCTGTACTGATCTGGGTAACGAAGCGATAATTGATCGAAATTCCGTCACAGGCATTCCCGCGTGCTTCATAAACAATCCGTCCCCTTAAGCCGGTAATGCCTGAGCGCTCTTCAGCCTCTTTCAGCTTAACCTCATAGATTGCCCGATGAGGCGCCAGCATTTCTAATCCGGCGGCTAAAGCGGCCTGTGGTACAAGCGCCAAAACAACTGATGAGAAGAGCATGGTCTTCATGGTTTTTATCCTGGAATCGGCTATGGTCTTGCCAACCACCCTACCCTGTAAGCCTGATGAGGCAAGTCGGTGATGCTAAGTCTACCCCCAAAAACATCAAAAGCGGTTAACTGGCTTCGAGAAAGGCCGATCGCCCATCGCGGTCTTCATGATGCGAACAAGCGGGTCTTTGAAAATACGCTTTCCGCTGCAGCAGCGGCTGTGCGGCGTGACTATCCGATTGAACTCGACCTGCAACCTTCAAAGGACCGGGTTCCGATGGTTTTTCACGATGAAGAACTTGAACGCATGACCGGTGTCAAAGGCAATATCCGGGATATGGCCGCGTCAGAACTTTCAAAGATCACCATCAAACGAACGCGAGAACCCATTCCAACTCTAGCTGACTTGCTTGAGCTGGTCGACGGGGAAGTTGGGCTTGTAATCGAACTCAAAGGCATAACCGGCGCAGATGACGGGTTTGCTGCTGCGGTCGTCGAAACGCTTAAGAACTACAATGGGACTTATGCATTAATGTCGTTCGAACATCACCTGCTTCAAGACATTCGCGACATTGCTCCCAATGCTGCACTTGGTTTGGCCGCTTTTGGTGAAGACGACAAATATGACACACATTGCGCAATTACCAAGCGCCTGAACCTTGATTTTGTTTCATATTATGTCGATCAGCTTGAAACCCGGTTTGTGCGGGACTATCGCCAAACGAAACGTCCGATGGTCAGCTGGACGGTTAAAACGCCGGAAAAGGCTGATTACAGCGCCAAATTTGCGGATCAGATGACTTTCGAAGGATTTCAGCCTTGAAGTTTTCCGATTCACGCACTTGATTGTCAGTTGTGACCGATACGTATCAGATCAGAATTATTCGCTCGCTTGGCGAGGTTGATGATGGCGCATGGAATGCGTTGCTGCGTGAACAGGCAATCAATCCGTTCGTCACCCACGAGTTCCTGTATGCACTTGAAAAATCCGGCTCGGCCACTGGAGAAACCGGCTGGTTTGGTCGGCATTTGTTGCTTGAAACAACCAAAGGAGAATTGCTCGGCGCGCTCCCGTGTTATTTGAAGAACCACAGCCAGGGTGAGTATGTGTTTGACCACGGCTGGGCCGATGCTTTCATGCGGGCCGGGGGTGATTATTACCCCAAACTACAGTGTTCCATTCCCTTTACACCGGCTACCGGGCCGAGGTTTTTAGTACCCGAATGCGAAAATCGCGAGGCACGCCTTTCAGCACTTATGGAAGGGCTTCGCCAGCTATGCGAACAACTTTCTGTTTCTTCAGCCCATGTTACTTTCATGGAGGCAGATGAGTGGAAAATTTCCGGCGACGCTGGATACCTGCAACGAACGGATCAACAGTTTCACTGGCTCAATGACGCCTATACAGACTTTGACGCGTTTCTTTCCGCTCTTTCCTCGCGCAAGCGGAAAAATATCAAGAAAGAGCGCCGTATTGCGCTTGAAAATAATCCACGGCAATCGCTTGAAAATCTGTTGATTCCCTTTTCTGCAATTATGTGATTCATAGGGCACCTCCAAACCAACGAGGTGCCCTATGACGACGACCAATATACTTGACCATTTTTCCACTCTTTGTGACCCGCGTCAAAGTTGGATAGTTTTGTATCCGCTACCGGAAATTTTGTTGGTGGTGCTTTGTGGCGTGATGGCAGGCGCTGATGATTTTGTTGAGATTGAGCGTTGGGGCAGACGCAAGCTGAACTATTTACGTCGGCTGCTGCCCTTCAAAGACGGCATTTGCTCCCATGACACTCTCAATGATGTGATGAACGCCTTGCCCGGTGAATTGTTTGCCGAGTGCTTTACCAACTGGGTTTCGAAATTGCGTGATCAAGACCCGGAAATTGTCGCCATTGACAGCAAGACATCAAGGCGTGCTCATGCCCACAATGGTCGTCGCCTGCACCTGGTTTCTGCCTGGGCAAGCCGACAAAGGTTGGTGCTGGGGCAAGAGCCATGCGATGAAAAAGAGAACGAAATCAGTGCTATACCCCGCCTCCTGGAGCGCCTTGAGTTGGCCGGTTCTCTGGTCACAATTGATGCCATGGGCTGCCAACATAACATCGCATCAGCCATTCTTGCCAAGGGTGCTGATTATCTTCTGGCCCTTAAGGGCAACCAGAAATCGTTGCACAGTGAAGTGGCTCTATTCTTTGATGCAGCCAAAGGGCTCGACAGCCACACCACCACCGATGCAGATCATGGCCGTATTGAAATACGACGCGCATCGGTGTGTCATGCGGTTGACTGGCTCAGCGCAGACCGCACAGCGCCGGGCGAGCCATGTTTTGCCGGCCCTGCAACCATTGGCATGGTCGAAGCCGAGGTGGAAAAAGATGGCCAGACCAGTCGCTCAAGGCGCTTCTATATCTCTTCAGCCCATCTCACAGCAGCCCAACTGTCACGCGCAGCACGCGCCCACTGGGGTATCGAAAATCGCCTGCACTGGGTGATGGATGTGGTCTTCCACGACGACCTGATGCGGCTTCGAACCCAAAACGGGCCCGTAAACATGGCCCTCGTCCGCCACGCAGTGCTCAATATCATCAAACAAATACCCGACAAAGCAAGCATAAAAGTACGAAGAAAAACAGCGGCTTGGGACGATGAATACCGGTTCAACGCAATCACAAACTCCGGGTGATTCTTTCAAGCGATTGCCGTGGAAAATAATGGCATCGAGATAGAGTGTTTGAGGGGCCAGGAAATCACCGAACGCGTCTGGGACCGGTTTTTCGCTTTTTATATGGACACCGGATCACGCAAGTGGGGAACACCTTATTTAACCAGAGAGTTCTTTTCCATGATTGGCGAAGCGTTGCCTGATCGCACAATGCTCATCCTGGCAAGGCGTAACGGCGAATATGTTGCAGGCGCCATCAACTTTATTGGCGATGATTGTTTGTATGGCCGGCACTGGGGCTGTCTTGAAGATCATCCCTGCCTGCATTTTGAGGTTTGTTATTACCAGGCAATTGACTATGCAATCCGCCATGGTCTGAAGCGGGTTGAAGCAGGCGCACAAGGCGCGCACAAGCTGGCGCGGGGATATGTACCGGTTACTACACATTCAGCGCACTGGATCACCCATCCGGGCCTGCGCGATGCGGTGGCGGATTATCTGGTGCACGAACGCCGTGAAGTTGATAGACATAATGAAATACTGTCCGGCCATGCGCCCTTCAAGAAGGAAAGCTGAACCAAAATGACTGCCGTCGAATATGATAAAGACAATATTTTTGCAAAGATCCTGCGCGGCGACATGCCGTCTTTCAAGGTCTACGAGGACAAGGAAACATACGTTTTCATGGACATCATGCCACGTGGCGATGGCCACAGCCTGGTGATCCCGAAAGAGGGGTTTCGAAACATTCTGGATGGCTCGCCGGAAGCGGTTGCGAGGGTTCATCAGACCGTTCAGAAAGTCGCAAAAGCTGCCGTGAATGCCTTTGATGCAGACGGCATTACCATTCAGCAGTTTAACGAAGATGCAGGCGGACAAATTGTCTTTCACTATCACGTACACGTGATCCCGCGTCATGCCGGAACCCGCATGAACCCGCCCGGCGTGATGGGGGACATGGATGCAATCAAGAAAAGTGCGCAGAAACTGGCTCAAGCGCTTGGCTACAGCGTTTCCTGATTTGATTGAATGAAAAAAAGGACAACGCCCAAGCTTTGTGCGTTCAATCCAAACAGCAACAACGCGTTCCTTTTCTGGTTTCATTCACGCATTTTTGTTTAACCGGCTCCGATTAAACTCCTTGCACCCGAAAAGTGGGCACCGGTTTTCGGATAATACCAACGGCCATTAGGATTGACCCTTTTGATGTTCCAAAATTGTTTACCGGCAAGGCAGGCCTCGAAGTGCAATGTAAAACGCATTGGTCAAGAGGCATAACACGGCCCGGTGGGCAATTTTGGAGCACCGCAGGCCAGGTTTCTTTTGGTTTTGGCCGCGTTGCAATTAATACCAAAGGAAGTTGATATTGGCCCATCTGACCTTAATAGATTTGACGTTTGGCCAGGAGCGAACGGCGATCTGGTACCAGTACCACGAGCCGGGTGCGACGCCGACCAAACGTCAAATCTATCAGGCCTTTGGTGATGAAAAACCGCCCCCCTGCTTTGTTGCAATCCGCTCGTGGTCGGCTAAGACCACGTCACCAATTGCGCCGCGCCGGAGACGGTTTTTCTATCATCAGATGGGTCAATATCAACTTCCTTTGGTATAGCTCATGGTACGCAAGCACCCCTTCGCCAATCGCGCCTAACCAAAGCCAAAATAATTCCTGGTCAAAAGAGTAAATCCTAATGGCCGTTGGTATAAGTGCAAGGATCAAAAGAAGAATCCTATACCCAAAATTCGGATTTCCGAGTGTTTTGAGTATAAACGAAATTTGCCCTACACAGCGCCGGAAATCTGTTCCACATCTTCCGCTTGTTTATCGTCTGATACGACAAATTCGACGCCCATCAATTTGTTGCTCTTCCAGGCGCATTTTACATCCAGAAGTTCGGGCATTGCCGGTGTTCGAATTTCAAAAGCGCCTGTCAGCTTCGAGGCTTCAGCAAACTCCAGTCGCATGCCATTTTGGGATACGTCACGAATAATACAATGGCAGCAAAACTCCCCACTCTGTGAAACAATAGCTGAGAACGCCGATTTAACGCGCTCATTATCGCGTTTTTCTGCCATGATTTTGGATACTGCGTGTGCAAGAACTTGCGATTGCATGATCAATAAATCCCGTATGGTATTATATGTTTTCGCGACGCTATCTGAATAAAATTAATAACTTCTTAAGAAACAGGTAATGCTACATGAAGCTTGTTTCCATCGTGATCACGGCAATAAGCTCCATAATATTCAGGGGCATAGTCGCGTGGCCCGGGCGCCCCTTCGTCAGTTCCGCCAAGCCTTAAGGCCGCTGTATGAAACTCTTGAATTTGTTTGATGTTTTCCGCATCAAACATGAACTGAGTGCCGTTTCCAAAAGTCGCTGTCTCCTGATTAAACGGCACAACCAGCCAGACGCTTACCTTGCCGTCAGCGCCACAATAGCCAATTTCGTGATCTGCGGAGACATGGCGCTTCATACCAATCGTTGCGAGCACCCCATCATAGAATTCGCCGGCCGCTGCCAGATCATTGGTCCCGATACAAACTCCTGATAACATTGCTTTCTCCCCTTGCCAACCCGGCACTCAAACCCTAAATCACAAATCATAGATGGGAACCGGGAGCCTGCAAGTGGAAAAAGCAATCAAAATCGGCATTTTGCAAACAGGTCTGGTGCCCGACGATATTGCAGCAAATCACGGTCAGTACCCGGACATGTTCGGGAAATTCCTCGGGGGTCACGGGTTTGAATTTGAAACCTATGCCGTCGTTGAAAATGTATTTCCGGGCGCCGTAAATACATGCGACGGCTGGCTTATAACCGGGTCCAAATATGCTTCCTATGATGACCATCCATGGATCCCTCCGCTGGAAGATTTCATCCAGAATGCCTACGCAGCAGAAATACCGTTGGCTGGTATCTGTTTCGGCCATCAGATCATGGCCCGGGCCCTTGGAGGATCGGTCGAAAAATTTGGCGGCATATGGGGCGTGGGAAATTGTGAGTATACCCGTCCGGATGGCTCCAGATTTACACTTCTTGCCATGCATCAGGATCAGGTGATTGATGTTCCTTCGGACGCAACGGTCACGGCCACATCCGACTACTGCAAGAATGCAGCGCTGGTCTACAAGGGCAAGGCGATGAGCATTCAGGCTCACCCAGAATTTACCCCACCCTTCATAAAAGAACTGATTGATCTGCGGATCGGCACGGTCATCCCTGAGGATCAGGCAAAACCAGCGCTTGAAAGCCTGTTTCAGGACAATGATTCAGCCAGGATTGCTGAAGAAATCGCCGAATTCTTCAAACAATCTTTGGCTTGAATTTAGCCGATCAGAAGCCGCGGCAGATAAAGCACAATTCCCGGAAACGCCACCAGACCAGCGATCGTCAGGGCATCGGCCACAAAGAACGGCGACGCTCCCCTGAAAACATCCTGCACTGAAATATCAGGACGAACACCGGCAACGACAAAACAGTTAAGGCCAATCGGCGGCGTAATCAGGCATAGTTCGGCCATCTTGACCACAAGGATACCAAACCAGATCGCGCACTCTGCACCGGAAAGGCCAAACGTACTTTCTTCAACCGAGACAAACTCGCCACCATTGAGCGCCATGACAGCCGGATAAACAACGGGAAGGGTTAAAAGAAGCATTCCGATGGCATCCATGAACATACCAAGCACGGCATAGGCAAGAAGAATACAGATCAGGATTACCAGGGGACTGAACTCCAACGATGTAATCCAGTCAGAAAACGCGCCCGGCAAGTCCGCAAATCCGAGAAAGCGGACATAAATCAACACCCCCCAAATGATTGTAAAAATCATTGCTGAAAGTTTGGCGGTTTCAAGCAGTGCGCTTTTAAAACTGTCCCAGCGCATGCCATTCCAGACCGCGATAACAAAAACCACAAATGCACCAAGCGCCCCCCCTTCAGTAGGAGTTCCCCAACTGTCACCTCCAAACGGATTGTAGATGAACGAGATAATGATCAAGACAACCGCTACAATCGGCAAGGTTGGTGGCAATGAAGAAAAACGTTCTTTCCACGTAAACCCGGTGACCGGCGGACCGAAGTTCTTGATCACCAACGCCATGCAGACAATCAGAGCTGCATAAATTATGGCTGAGAATGCGCCCGGTAAAAATCCTGCCAACAACAGGCGACCAACGTCCTGTTCAACGATAATCGCATAAATCACCAGAATGGCAGAGGGCGGAATGAGCGAAGCCAATGTACCCCCGGCAGCAACCACTCCGGCCGCAAAACGCTTGTCGTATCCGACCTTGAGCATCTCCGGAATGGCAATCCTGGCGAAAACCGCTGACGTTGCGACCGATGCCCCTGAAACGGCTGCAAACCCTGCCGTTGCAAAAACCGTGGAAACCGCAAGCCCTCCCGGCAACCAGGCAACCCACCGCTTTGCAGCTTCAAACAGGGCTTTGGTGAGGCCTGCATGATAGGCCAGAAAACCGATCAGAATGAAAGTGGGAATAAGCGAGAGTTCCTGGCTTGAAATCTTGGAATGGGGCACCTGGCCGGCCGTCTTGACCGCAACTGTGAATGCCCACCCCAACTGATCGATCGCATATCCTTTTTTATCCCAGAATATCCACACCAGCCCCATCAATCCGGCAAGCCCGGCAGCAAACGCCACTCGCATGCCCAAAATAACCATGACAAGCATAAAGCCCGAAACTGCCAATCCAATATCAATCGGTTCCATAGCGCTTACTCGTCACTTCCAGAGACCGTATCAGCCTCTTCTGCCGCCATTGCAGCAGCATCGCGAACCAGCGGAACAGCAACCGGGCTTTCAGCATTCGTGGTTATCGCACGACCATACCCCCACAGTTGTAGCGAAAGACGTACCGTCAGCACAAAAAACGCAACCGGCGCCAAAAGTTTGGCAGGCCAAATCGGCAGGTTGATATCGATGGATGAATCATTACTCCAATAGGGCACGGCAAAATCAAAAGACCGCAGGAAATGTGCCCCTGACCCCCACAACAACAAGAGAGCCAACGCCAGCATGAAGAATACCGTGATGAACTCCGCAATCCACAGCGCCCTTCCCTTCAGTCGTCCGACAACAATATCCATTCGAATATGCCCACCATCTCGCTGCGTGTACGACATGCCCAAAAATGCAATCAGGGGCATGAGCTGTTCAATCCAGTCCACATATCCAGGCAGCGGATGATTGATGGTGTTACGGCCACCAACCGACACAACCGCAAGGACCATCAGGGAGAAAACCGCAAATCCGCTGATAAGCGCCAGTATCTTTTCAAAGGTGTGAAACCTGCGGTCAAGGTCGGAGAGAAGAGAGCTATCTTCCAATACCGCTGCTGATGATACCATGGCTACCCCCTGTCATGGTGTTAAGACCGGCAGGTTTAGCCGGCAGCCTCCCCGCGCTTGACGCGAGGAGGAAACGCAATCGCCTCATTCGGCAATTTTGCTTTTAACGAGATCGTAGAGTTCCTGACCCGGAAGGCCTTGCGCTTCCATGTCCTTGATCCACTGCTCGCGAATTGGATCAGCCGCCTTGGCGCGAAACTCGTCAATAACCGCGCTGTCGATTGAGATTTTTGCAACATTCTTTTCGGTAAGAATGCCCTCCCACTTCTCAATCAGCTTGCCGTAATTGTCAAGATAATGCGCGATTGCCGGCTCAATTGAGCTATCAAGCGCTTCACGATGCGCATCTGAAAGTGCTGCATACGCATCCGTATTAACGACAACAGGGCAATTCACGGTGCCGGGATTAAGGTTTTCGGTCCACCATGTAGCGATATCGATGGTACGAAACGCAAGATGCGCATGCTGCGCAAATGCGACTGTATCAACGACACCTGACTCCATCGCCTGATAGGCTTCTGTCGCAGTAACAGATGTCGGCACCGCACCAACAGCGCTGAATGCTTTTCCAAGTCCACCGGTTGCACGAACACGCATGCCTTCAAAGGTCTGAAAGCGTGGTACGCGGATCACCCGTACCAACAATGTTGTATTGGGGCATGGGCGAGGTCATCAAAAGCTTGGCATTCCACCGTGCAAGATCTTTCTGTACAGCAGGATGATCATAAACCGCATGGCTTACCTTTACTTCCTGCTCAAGGCTTGAAACACCCAGGAAAGGCAATTCAAGAACTGTAATCGTCGGGTTCTTGTCTCGGTGATAACCGGCACAGAACTGTGCCATTTCAAATGCGCCAATTGAAATGCCGTCAAGGTTTTCCTTGTTCTTGGAAAGTCCGCCATAGGAAATGTTGAGAGAAAAATCGCCATTGGTTTTTTCTGAAATCAATTCTGCCAGCTTTTCAACATGCTCGGTAAATGCACGCCGCTTTCCCCAAAGTGAAACATTCCAGTTTGTTGATGCTGCATAGGCTTCGACACCCGCAAACGAGATGATCGCGGTTGAAAGCAATGCGGCTTTCGAAAATTTCTTCATAAGTCCTCCTTCATTTGATTTGTTCAATATAGACACCCGATAAGCAAATTCAATCCCGGTAATTTTTTTTTGCCAAAATGACTGTCCACCGACTTTTAACACAAACCGGTTCAGCGGAATTGTGATCGTTGCAATCCATATTTTTTCATTTTGGCATTCAGTGTACGACGCGGAATATTCAAGTCATCCATCACCTTTATCATGGAACCGTGGTTTTTGAACAAACAGCGCTCAATCACCTCTTTTTCAAACCCATCCACCTGGTCAGAAAGATCATGGCCAGGCTCCACATCAGTGGCTTCCACACGTCGGGTATCGGGCAGCGGTCGATTTGCAGGTTCAGAATTCTTTTCAAGATGATGACAAGCTAGCTCAATCACGTTGAGGAGTTTTTCGGGAGAAAAAGGTTTTTGCAAAAACTCATAAGCACCAAGTTTCATCGCCTCGACAGCGAGTGGAATATCACCATGCCCAGTGATCAAGATGATCGGGATTTTCTGATCCCGCGCATGGATGAGTTTCATCAACTCAATTCCATCAATTCCCGGCATCCGAATATCGGAAACCACCACACATGGCTGGGATAGTTTCAACACCTTGACCAGTGCCGTCGGATCCGCAAATGCACGCACCTTGAAACCGGACAGCGTCAACCACTGTGATGTGGCACTGACCATTCCGCGATCATCGTCAACGAAATAGACCAACACATCGGATGCTATATTGGAATTCTTGCTATGCTCCATCAGCGTGCTCTTTTGATTTTGGCTTCGATGAAGACTTTGCCAGAGGCAGTTCTACCGTAAAGATTGCACCACCCGCTTCCCGGTTTTCACATCGGATACGTCCGCCAGCCTCATCAATAATTGCATAAGAAAGCGCCAGGCCAAGTCCAACCCCCTTTCCAACACCTTTGGTTGTAAAAAACGGATCGAACAAATTGTCGAGAATTTCTTCATCAATACCGCCGCCATTGTCACTGACCATCAAGAGTGCAGATGTTGGTGTTGCAATGGTGGTAATACCTATGGCCGGTTTATTGCTTTTTTCGCATGCCTGAATGGCGTTTTGCAGGAGATTGCTGGTCAATTGTTCAAAGCGGTGCTGGCTCCCTGATACCAGCAACGCACGTTTCCACAAATCGGTTTCAACCGAAATCTCTGCCTCATGCAATTGAGATTGGCTTTCTGTTACAATGGTGGAGATGCAGGTGTTGATGTCGATCGTTTTGGGTTCGGCAACCGGTTTACGGGAAAATACCAAAAGATCAGACGTTATCGCACCCAACCGTTCTGTCATCTTGGCAATCTGTGAAAACACATCACCTGCCTCTTTTAGACGCCGCTTTTTGAGCAGTAACAAACCGCTTGAAGTGTAGGTTCTGATCGCGGAAACCGGCTGATTAACCTCATGCACGATAGCAGCTGACATTTTGCCAAGAGCGGCAAGCCTGCTTGACTGTATGAGTTCGGACTGGGTATCACGCAACTGCTCTTCGGTACGACGGCGTTCTGCAATCTCCTCTTCGAGCCGCATATTGGCCTGTTGAACCCGCTCGGCTTCAATCGCGACAATCTCCAGTTTTGATTGTTCTACCCGCCCGCGAGCGTACAAAGTTCCTATTCCCGCAAGTCCGCACAGTAAAAACGCAAAACTTGCCATCACCAGTGACGTGGCGTGAACCCCGTCGAGGGGGGTCAAAAAATGCAGTTTCCAGCCGATACCTGCCGTATCGGCCGTTGAAACCGAATAGTCCGTACCCCCAAGGGTTACACCTCCCTCAAACCGATCGGATTTCGAAGTAAAGGACAGCGGCTTCAATTCATATCCTGCAAACTTTCTGCTTTCTTTCATCTCGGCAAGACGAGCAGCCGGGACCGTTCCCAGGGTTTTATAAAGCGTATCCGGATTGCTTGCCAAAACCACCACACCATCCTTGTTGGTGATCAATACGTTTTCCCGAGCATCCGTCCAGTATTTTAAAAGTACGGTGAATTCGACCTTGACGACCGCCACACCCAGCGCTGCGTCTCCCTGTTTGATTGCCTCGGACAGAAAATAACCGGGGCGTCCGGTTGTAACGCCGACGGCGAAAAAGTTGCCAACACCATTTTCCATCGCATCCAGATAGTAGCGTCTGAACCGGTAATTGTTACCGACGAAACTCTCCTCATTGTCAAAATTGCTGGCGGCAACAGTGGTACCATCCTGATCGAGTAGATAGAGCGCGGCAGCGCCTGCCTTGTCGTTCACGGATTTGAGATACTCATTATACGCAGCAATACTCTTGCCTTGCCGCAAAACCTCTTTTGTATTGGGATGAAGTGCGATGACCCGCGGCAAATGCGCAACTTGCTCCAGCGTGGAACGCAAACCCGCCTGATAAAGGGATAGCCGCTCAGTGGAGATTTGCGTCTCCGCCTGTTCCAGCCGCTGGAACGCAAAGAGATAAACGACGAGACTGAGCCCACCAATAATCAACGCAAAAAACAGACTATAGAAAACACGCATTTCTGATTGTTTTCCCCCTTCAATATCGCATAATATCTGTTCTTCGGCGAATTGATCAAGAAAGGAACGAAATTGGCAAAAACCAGCCTAGTAAACACCACGCTGGATCAAGCTGTTTTCCGATTGGTCCTGAACCGGCCGGAAAAACGAAATGCGCTTTCCCTTGATATGCTGGACGCTGTCATCGCAGCACTTGATGCAGCAGATGCAAGTGACGATGCAAGGGTGATCGTGATTGCAGCGGAAGGTCCGGTATTTTCATCCGGCCATGATCTTGGTGAATTGACCGCGGCCCGAAACAACACCGACCGTGGCAAAGACTTTTTCGCCAAAACCATGCGACGATGCTCTTTTATGATGCAAAAGATCGTCACTCACCGACTTCCTGTTATTGCTGAAGTCAGGGGAAGCGCGTCTGCGGCAGGATGCCAATTGGTTGCGAGCTGTGACCTTGCGGTTGCTGCCGATACTTCAAAATTTATTACACCCGGCGTCAATATAGGCTTGTTCTGTTCAACTCCCATGGTCGCACTTTCCAGGAACGTTTCCAACAAGCATGCGCTGGAAATGCTGCTGACCGGTGAGCCATGTCCCGCTCAAAAGGCGGTAAAAATCGGGCTGATCAACAAGGCCGTCCCTGAAGCTGAACTTGCAAAAGCCGTAAACTGGTACACAGATCGCATCGCAGCTAAATCAAAAATGACGGTTAAGATCGGTAAACAGGCCTATTACAATCAGGTGCACATGCCACTTGCAGAAGCCTATGAATATTGTGCAAATGTGATGGTAGAAAACATGCTCAAACATGATGCAGAAGAGGGCATGAACGCGTTTCTTGAAAAACGCGAAGCAGAATGGCGGGATGAGTAGCCCTTTCGTGGCAGGGCAAGCAGAGGCAACCAGCCCGTGAACCACAGGTAGGCAGACAAGCAAAGCACCGTCGAGAGACGGACGAAAGCGTAAACGCACTTTCGGAAAGGAATAAAGTGACTAACATTTACAATACTGATCTTGATCGTTACCCGGCAAACTTTCAGCCGCTTACCCCACTCACGCTGCTGGAACGCTCCGCCGCGACTTTTCCCGATCACACCGCCATCATTCATGGATCGCTGCGCCGTTCATATGGTGAGTTTTATGCCCGCGCCCGCAAGCTTGCATCAGCCTTGTCAAAAAAGGGCATTGGCACAGGCGATACCGTCTCTGCAATGCTTGCAAATACACCCGCCATGCTCGAAGCGCATTACGGCGTGCCAATGACGGGTGCGGTTCTCCATTCCATGAACACCCGCCTTGATGCAGCAATCATTGCATTCCAGCTGGATCACGCGGAATGCAAGGTCCTGATCACCGATCGGGAGTTTTCCTCAACGCTAAAAGAAGCGCTGAAACTGGCCAAGGCAAAGCCCCTGGTTATTGACTATGACGACCCTGAGTTTGACGGCGAAGGCGAACTGCTTGGCGCGATTGAATACGAAACATTTATCAAAGATGGAGATCCGGATTTCGACTGGAAAATGCCGGATGACGAGTGGGATGCAATCTCGCTTAACTATACATCCGGCACAACAGGAAATCCGAAAGGTGTAGTCTATCATCATCGCGGTGCTTCTCTCCTTGCTCAGGGAAACGCTCTCACCGCTTCGATGCCAAAACATTCGGTCTATCTGTGGACACTGCCAATGTTTCACTGCAATGGCTGGTGTTTTCCCTGGACACTTTCTGCAATTGTCGGCACACACGTCTGCTTAAGGGCAGTCCGGCAAAAAGCCATGTGGGATGCAATTGCCGACCATGGCGTTACCCATATGTGCGGCGCACCGATTGTCATGTCGACACTTCTTTCTGCGTCTGCGGAAGACAAGCGCGAAATGGACCATGTGGTTGAGTTTTTCACCGCCGCCGCTCCTCCTCCGGAGGCGGTTTTGGCAGCAATGAAGGATGCAGGCTTTAATGTCACTCACCTTTATGGTCTGACGGAATGTTATGGCCCCGCTGTTATCAATGACTGGAACCAGGCCTGGAATACACTCGATGATGCCGGTCAGGCCGCCATGAAAGCGCGTCAGGGCGTACGATATCAGGCATTGGAAGCGCTTGATGTAAAAGACCCGGAAACCATGCAATCCGTTCCCCGTGATGGCGAAACCATTGGCGAAGTGATGATGCGGGGCAATGTCGTGATGAAGGGATATCTCAAAAATCCGGACGCAAACTCGGAAGCCTTTGCCGGTGGATGGTTCCACACCGGAGATCTGGGTGTGATGCATGAAGATCGTTACATTCAGCTGAAAGACAGATCGAAAGACATCATCATTTCAGGCGGCGAGAACATCTCTTCAATTGAAGTTGAGGATGCACTTTACAAACATGAAGCAATTGCAGCCGCTGCGGTTGTCGCCAAGGAAGATGAAAAATGGGGTGAAACCCCTTGCGCATTCATTGAACTTAATGCAGGCGCCAAGCAACCATCTGTTGAAGAACTCAATTCATGGTGTCGAAGCCAACTCGCCGCATTCAAGGTCCCTAAACATTATGTCTTTGAAGAGCTTCCCAAAACGTCTACCGGTAAGGTACAGAAATTTGTCCTGCGCGAACTTGCTAAAGGGGTCTAGATTTTGAATCACGACACTTATCCGGACAACTACATCCGGGAAATCCTCAACGAAGTAAAAACCATCGCCATCGTAGGCGCGAGCGCGAATACAGTGCGACCTTCTTATTTCGTGCTGAAATATCTCTTGTCAAAGGGCTATAACGCTATCCCCATCAACCCCGGCCAGGCGGGCAACAAGATTTCTGGGGCACCGTGTTATGCTGCTCTCAGCGAAGTCCCGCAACCGATTCATATGGTTGATATTTTTCGCAATTCCAATGCTGCTTATGGCGTTGTGGAAGAGGCCCTGGAGCTTGATCCGCTGCCAAAAATCATCTGGATGCAGCTTTCTGTTCGCAACGATGATGCCGCAAAACTTGCCCAGGACAAGGGCGTAACGGTCGTAATGAACCGGTGCCCGAAGATAGAATATGCAAGATTGTGCGGCGAGATCGGTTGGGTCGGTGTGAATTCCGGTGTGATTTCAGCGCGAAAGCCAAAACTGCGAAAAGGTTTCCAGCGTTTTGGCATAGAGCCCAGGGGTCAAGGTGGTTGACCAGCAAGATCAACAACAAAGAGCCCCACAGGACAAGCATCCGCCAGGGTCAATGTGATCAGCACCACCACAATGAGCGAAGCAAATACAAGCAGCAACTCTTCACGGATCGGTGTTTCGTGGCGAAACCCGTGTCTCAGTCCGTCAAAAGAATCAATCCTAATGGCCGTTGGTATTATCCTTCAAGGGCCGCCAAAAACCGCCGCACCGAACCCGCCATGCCATATTGAAGAGCGTCAGCTGTCAGGCCGTGACCGATGGAAACTTCCGCCAGATTTGGGAGCGCAAGCGCAAGTGCCGTGACGTTCGCAACCGTAAGATCATGGCCAGCATTGACAGCCATCCCCTGCGCTTCCGCAAGTTGTGCTGTACACACAAGATTTCCAAGTGCTGCGTCTGCAGCGTCATCATCTTCAAATCCCGACCCATAAGGCCCTGTATAAAGTTCAATACGGTCTGCACCGGTTGCAGCAGCTTTGCCAATCGCCTTGCTGCCCGCATCAGGATCACAAAAAAGCGAAACCCGATATCCACCGTCTTTCAGTCTCCCCACACAATCACGAAGGAAGTTTTCCTGCCCCTCAAAATCCCAACCATGATCAGATGTGGGTTGCGAAGGATCATCCGGCACCAGCGTCACCTGCTCCGGTTCGCTGGCTTCCACAAGCGCTAGAAACTCTTCCGTCGGAAAGCCTTCAATGTTAAACTCACGATCTGGATATTCATCGTCGATAAGTGCACGCAATTCGGGCAAATCACTGAACCGTGTGTGACGTTCATCCGGACGTGGGTGAACCGTCAATCCTGCCGCACCTGCTTCAAGAGCAATCCGGCCAAGACCTGTAACACTCGGCCACGCCAAATCACGCCGGTTTCGCAGCAAAGCAATTGCATTCAAATTGACCGACAGTTTTGCTGGCATTTCGAAGACTCCATTCTGCCAAATCTTTGCGGTGCCAGCCCCAAATAATCAAGCACATTTCTCCACGTGTGAGCGAACTCGCACAATTTCCATCATTTTTATGAGTATTCGGCCCGGAGCAAATTTCGTTTAACCGGAACCGGGTAAACCGCAAAGGCGTTGTTCAATTTATTGAACAAATCAAAAGAGGAAACGCTTCAGCGGTATTTACGGATTAATCTCAGGAAACAATAGTAGTTTGGGACCTCGCGCCACCCGGCATCCATTTATGGATTTTCTCTTCAAGTTTTTCAGGTGAGACCGGCTTTGAGAGATAATCATCCATCCCCACTTCGTAGCATTTTTCCATATCGCCCTTGATCGCATGTGCGGTCACGCCGATAATTGGTGTGTGCTTTTCAGAGCCATTTTCCAATTCGCGAATTTCCAGCGTTGCCTCATGGCCGTTTTTAATTGGCATGGATACATCCATACAGATTAGTTTGGGATGATGTGTGCTGTAGAGTTCAACTGCCTCACGCCCGTTATTCGCAATCATGAACGAATAACCCGTAGCCTGTAAAATCTGCGTAATAACGATCTGGTTGACTTCATTATCCTCTGCAACCAGAATGTCCAATCCATCTGAAGGAGAAACTGTTTCCGCTGGGCTCGCTTCTGAAGTTTTACTTAAAGTGTCTGCGGGTTTGAAGTTGCCATCATTCTCCTGGCCAAGCATCGCCTGGATGTCAGCCAAGCTCTTGGGCTGCCCATCTTCAGCTCGCGGCATTGGAGTTTGAAGAGCAGGAGTAACTTCAATTTCAGTGAGCACTTCATTGGCTTTTTCACCAACTGTTTCAGTTAATTTTTCAGCCTCCTCAGCCGCTTGTTTTTGGACAACCTCTTTGAGAGTTGCAGGGCTTTTGGAAACATCCACAGTCTGATTTTCATTATTCTCGTGTTCGCTCGCCACTGGGACTTGTGCCATACTGCGAGCCATGGCAACTCCCATTCGGGTTTCATTGCCGTCGTCACGGGCTTCTTGGAGAACCTGAATAATCGTTTGCAACAACAGTCCGGAACGGGCCGGCTTCACGAGATGCCCCTGAATTCCAAGTGACGAGAAATTTTGCCCGTCTTCCATCTGGTCAACTGAAGTAAGCATGATGATCGGAAGATGCATCAACTCTTTGTCAGCACGTATTGCCTGCGCCACCTCACCACCATTCATCTCCGGCATGTGGTAATCAAGAACAAGACAATCAGGTGCAATTCCGCTGGAAACCATCGCCCGAAGTGCGGCAATTGCCTCCTGCCCTGATGAAGCCGCTGCACTTTGCAATTCCCATGCTTGCAAATTTTCCACCAGAATTGAGCGATTTACCGGATTGTCATCAACGATTAACACCCGTGACCCGGTAACATCTCCCGGGATAGATTTTGGCACATCCGCTGCCCTGTGGACAGGAAGACAGATTTCAAAACTAAAGGTGGAACCTTTATCGAGTCCTGAAGAAACACTCATTTGGCCGCCCATTAACTGTACAAGTGAAGCGGATATAGCAAGGCCAAGACCGGTTCCCTCATGTTTACGGGTGGCACTCTCGTCTACCTGGCTGAACTTTTCAAAAATTCGATCAAGCTTTTCGCTATCAATCCCAATTCCTGTATCTTCGACTGATATCGTGAGTTTTGCCGAAGCGTCTTCAACGATACCATTTACATCGATGAAGACATGACCGGTTTCAGTAAACTTGACTGCATTTCCAACCAGATTGGTAACGATCTGCCGAATTCGACCTTCATCGCCGATGAAAACAGGTGGAAGCGATGGATCAATCCTTACAGCAAGCTCAAGATCTTTCTCCGCAACCTTGGATGAAACGAGTGTCGCCACATCCTCGATTACTTCACCGATCGAGAACGGTGCCGGGTCGAGTTCCATTTGTCCGGCATCAATTTTTGAAAAATCGAGTATGTCATTGATGATTGTCAAAAGAGCAGCGCCGGATTTCACAATGATATCCGCAAACGCGGCTTGTTTTTCATCAAGTTCCGTGCGTTGAAGTAATTCCGCCATCCCCATCACACCGTTCATCGGTGTTCTGATCTCGTGGCTCATATTGGCCAAAAACTCACTCTTTGCCCGGTCAGCAAGCTTAGCCCGTTCAGTCTGCTCACGTGCCTGCCTTGATTTTTCAATGACCCGGTTTCTCATCCGGCTCATGATGAAATCGCCGGGAATGTAGAAACACAAAAACACAAAAGCGATAGCCCCGAGCGTTATAAACAGGAACTTTGTGAGAAGTTGGCTCTGCTGTGTTGCAAGACTGTCTTGCTCGACACGAAGCACCTTCAACAAATGTTTGTTGGAGCTTTCAACGTAGTTGCTGAAAAGTTCAGCAATGCGCCGTGCTTCCCAGTGGATATCAGTTGTAGATTTTGCAGACAGGAGTTTTCGGTTTTCAAGGATTCCCTTGAAGTTCTTAAATGGATCATCACCCTTCATATATCTGGAAGAGTTTCTAACCGTATCCTTCAGCCTGCTTGGCAATTGTGCCCAGGCTTCCTCTAGCTTGGCAACCGCGCCTGCTGCTTCATCTTGATAGAAGGTCAGGGTTTTTTGGAACGGAATGATTGCCGGATCAACACTGAGGTTGGCCAAATACTCTTTCTTCTGCCGAAAGGTCAATTCTACAAAAAATTCTGGAAAAAGATCCGCTTCTTTTGAAGGCGTTGCCTCACCAATTCTGACCGCTTTGGTTGATAAAAGTGCCAACACCTCATCGATGGTTTCAATCTGGGCACTCATCCCCCTGACGGCATCGGTTTGTTGATCAATGCGTTGATGTTCAAGATAAAACCAGTAAGCAATCCCAGCTAATACAGCTAAGGAGCCTACATAAGCCACCCTGATTCCCCACGAAACCAGCAGCCAGTTTTTGTTCTTGCCCGCCATCAAAATTCGCCTCAAACGCCCTTGTACCCAAAACAAATCGTACGACGAATATGGTTAACAAAGCATAAAACCAGATAAAGTTTAGTTGTTATTCAACGAGATACGTCTCACGGTTGTATGGATTTCTCGGTCCCTGAACTACGGGCCGGATGCCACTTTGTGTCCAGCATCGACAGGCAACCACTTTCGGATTTTCTCCTCGAGCTTTTCAGGCGAAACCGGCTTGGAAAGATAATCATCCATGCCCGCCTCAAAACACCTCTCCGCATCACCCTTGATGGCGTGGGCGGTAACACCAATGATCGGCGTATGAAGATCAGTCCCGTCTTCGATTTCGCGAATTTCACGACTTGCCTGATGTCCGTTCTTGATCGGCATGGAGACATCCATGCAAATTACCTTTGGACGATATTCTCCGTATAGTTCCATTGCTTCACTGCCATTTTGTGCAATGACAAATGAACATCCCATCCCCTGAAGAATTTGCGTGATAACAATCTGATTAACTTCATTATCCTCAGCTAACAGAATATCAACATGCTCTGCGACATCATCATCTTCATTCAGATGCATTGTCGCTGAATGTTCGCCAATCTGGTTGTCGTCAGCATCTGTCGCGATCGTGGATTGTATTTCCGCAAGCCGCATTGGTTGACAAACTGTTTCATCTGCCACAGGTTCATCAACGCATCGAGAAGAAGTCGACGTTTTCGATGCCGCAGTCGTCTTTTCATCAATCCGCCCTGAAGCTAAACCTTCGCCATCTATCCGTGCCATGCTGCGAGCCATTGCAACACTCTTCCGGGTTTCACTTCCTTCATCACGCGCATCTTGCAAGACTTGAATTAGCGTCTGCATTAATTGGCCAGACCGGGTCGGTTTAACCAAATGACCCTGGATACCAAGTGCCGAGAAATTTCGGCCATCTTCCATCTGGTCAACCGAGGTCAACATGATGATCGGCAATTCAGAAAGACTTTCATCAGCGCGAATTTTCTTTGCTACCTCTCCTCCATTCATCTCCGACATATGGTAGTCAAGAATAACACAATCCGGCGCAATCCCGCTTGCGGTCATCGCACGCAAAGCAACGAGCGCTTCGTGGCCTGACGATGCTGCAGCGCTTTCGAAATTCCAGGATTGTAGATTTTCAAGCAGAATTGAACGGTTAACCGAATTATCTTCGACGATCAAAACGCGCGCGCCGTCGATATCGCTTGGTATTGCAAGTTTCACATTTCCCCTTGCGTAAACCGGAAGTTCTACCTCGAAACCAAAGGAGGACCCTTTATCAAGTTCTGAGGACACCTGCATGTCGCCATCCATCAACTTCACAAGCGCTGATGAAATTGCCAGACCAAGGCCTGTCCCCTCATGCTTTCTGGTTGCGCTTTCATCAGCCTGACTGAATTTTTCGAAAATTCTTTCAAGTTTCTCAGGGGCAATTCCAATGCCCGTATCCTTGACTGAGATAGAAAGTTTGGCCAGCGAACCGTCAACCACCCCGTCCACATCAATGATAATCTGGCCATTTTCGGTAAACTTCACAGCATTTCCAACCAGATTGGTCACAATTTGCCGGATACGACCCACATCTCCAACAAACATCCGTGGCAATTCAGGATTGATCCGAACGGATAGCTCAAGGTTCTTTTCTGCTACCTTTGTTGATACCAGCGTTGCAACATCTTCTATTGCATCATTTATTTGAAAAGGCATTGGATCAAGTTCCATTTGGCCTGCATCAATTTTCGAGAAATCCAGAATATCGTTGATGATCGTCAGCAGGGCACTGCCAGACTTCACAATTATGTCCGCAAACGCTGCCTGCTTCCCGCTCAGTTCGGTGCGTTGCAACAATTCGGCCATCCCCATCACACCATTCATTGGCGTACGGATTTCGTGGCTCATATTGGCAAGAAATTCGCTCTTTGCCCGATCTGCAAGTTTCGCTTGATGCATGGCGTTGGAAATGTCGTCCATAGACCGCGCAACTGCACGCTCCATTGGAAGAAAAATCATGAACAACACGCCAAGAACAACCACACTCATGATTGTGCCAAATAACCAGGTGGACCTTATGGCCATAGCATTGATGTAGTTCACCCTTTTGGTAAGAACAACATGTGTGCCATTGATGTATGGTGCTAACTGCCGATCGAATAGCGCCACAACTGCTTCGGAATTCTGCAAGAATGCCGCACGATCATTTTCAGGGAATTTTTTTACATAAGCGGTGAAACTTTGAATGTGTGCGAGCATGAATTTATAACGCCTCAGAACATCCTGTGAGCTGGTCAAACGGGACGAACCCAAAACACTTTCAAAGAAAGTAAGCTGTACGCAATGGTTTTCCAGATGGGCTTTCTTTTGCATCAGCTGTTTTTCAAGCTTTTCTATCTGAAACCCGATAGCGTACAGGATTTGATTAAAGCGATTTTGCGCAGACCTGTCAAAAGTCCGGGTTTCGTTGCGCATGATCCTAACGAAATTGGAGGCCTTGGCATCAAAATCAGAAACCAGAAGTGAAACCTCACTCGCCTGTTCTTCCGCCGTAGTGAGGGTAATGTTCACCCACAAAAATGAGACAATGCAGGCCAGAATAACCCCGACAGCTGCGACGTAACTAAGTCTAACTTTTCTCAAACTGTTGAAATTTACTTGAGAACTATTCACGATTCACACCTTGCAATTGATCAAAAGACAGAAATTCTCCTGGAATCAATCAATAAGACGCTTGAGTTAATCAATCTTGAATATCGGATAAACATCTCATCAGAGACGGCTATTTTACTATTGTCAGTCGCTCGGCTGCACGGGTAATTGCAGTGTAAAGCCAGCGATCCCGATGTTCGCGAAAAGCATAACTCTCGTCAAAGAGAACAATTTCATCCCATTGTGAACCCTGAGCCTTGTGAACGGTCAGGGCGTAGCCGTAATCAAAATCATCGTGACGCCGCTTGATCTGCCACGGAATTTCACGCTCCGGCTCTTCAAAGGCTGCCTTCAGCAACTTTACCTTTGCCGAATACCGTTCAATCCCTTCATCTTCAGAGCGAACGAGGATATTCATTGCAGGCTTCACGGTTCGCGCAGCACTGGTAACCTGCCAAAGCGAGCCGTTGAGCAAGCCCTTTTTCGGATCATTCCTCAAACAGACAAGTTTATCGCCCGCTGCAGGCAATGGACCCTCAAACCCTTTCAGTTCGCGCAGCCGTTCATTGTACCGCCGCCTGGTGCGGTTTGTGCCAACAAGAACCTGATCTGCACCAAGCACAAGGTCCGGTGTTACATCGTGTTTACCGATTACCCTTGTTGTATCGCCATAGTCGCCAATCATGACGCTGTTACCCAATCGCACCTGACGAGCCAACTCGACAATTGGATTATCCAGCGCCTGGCGGTGAATTTCCACTAGCAAAATATCCGGCTCGTGCTCGGTAAAAAATCCGCCTCCGCTAACCGGTGGCAACTGTCCAGGGTCACCCAGCACCAGGACCTGCGTCCCAAACGACAACAGATCCCGCCCTAACGCCTCATCAACCATTGAGCACTCATCAATGACAATCAGTGACGCCTTGGAAAGCGGGCTTTGCCGATTAAGTGAAAACATCGGCAGAACTTCTTTCTTGCCGGTTTCCTCATTCTCAACGGTTTCTTCTCCCTTTGGCCGGTAAATCAGGGAATGAATTGTCGAGGCCTTGCTTGCTCCGCGAGAGCGCAAAACCTGGGCAGCCTTGCCGGTAAATGCTGCAAACAGCACATCGCCATCCACCCCTTCGGCCAAATGGCGGGCAAGCGTCGTCTTGCCGGTTCCGGCATAGCCAAACAGACGGAAAACCTGACGGTCTCCGGCCTTCATCCATCGATTGACTTCTACAAGCGCATTATCCTGCTGGGGTGAAAACTTCATTGCAGATCATTGCCATGATTCCTCTGTTTGACAAACCACCAGGCCAAAACATCCAAAGATGCCGTTTACTTCAACATCGGCCACAAGCTGGCAACAAGCAGCACGGCCATCGCGGTGTTGAAGACCTTGAGTTTTGCAGGGTCGGAAAGCCATTCGCGCAATCCCGCCCCAAAACCACACCAGACTGAAACACTTGGAAAGTTCACAACCATAAAGGAGGCGCAAACAATAAACACGCTGGTGGTAAAATCCGGTTGTCCGGTATAAACCGTCATCGCAGTGATCGCCATGACCCAGGCCTTGGGATTTACCCATTGGAATAACGCCGCTGCCAGAAAAGACATCGGTTTTCCGCCCGCTTCAGCTGCCTCAATCGGCCCGGAACCGGCAATTTTCCACGCGAGATAAAGAAGATAGATCGCTCCGGCGATTTTTATCAGGGTCTGGAGCAGTGGAAATTCCTCAAACACTTCCCTGAGACCGAAACCGACCGCCAGCAACAAAACACCGAATCCGAATCCAATGCCGCACATGTGTGGGATTGTTCGTCTGAACCCGAAATTTACCCCCGATGCCAAAAGCATGATGTTGTTTGGTCCAGGTGTTATGGACGAAACGAAGGAAAATCCAATCAGCGCAATCATTACATCAAGGGGCATGATGTTTTCTCCAATAGGTCAATAATGCTGACCTTTTAGTTGACGGTTGTCAACCGCTCTTTTTAACTCAACATTTTCACCCTATATTTCAACCATGGACAGACGTAATTTTCTAAAATCAATCGGCGCGTCAGCATTGCTCCCCGCGATCCCCGTGCCCTCATTCGCAATACCCGCCGCAATACCCGCCACAATTCCGGCGGCAGTTCCGGCCTTTTCGTCTCACACCTATCAGTGGGCAGAGATGATTGTGCGCGCCCACAACAAGTGTAACCTCGGCCTTCTTCAGCGCTCGCTTCACGTTAACGGCTCCGTTGCCGAAGCACTTAAATCCTCATTGATCAAAAACGGAGTGGTTCAATCCCAGGCCAATGCCTATGGCATCCACAAGGCCACAAAACCGCTTTACGAAAACGCCTTCATGAAGGTTTCCGACACGGCGGAAAAGATAATGGATACTGTTTCTGATCACTTCGAAAGGGACGAACCACCGGAAGCATCCGGAGACGAAGTCGATCACGAAATCGAAACTGTTCCCAATGACTTGCCAGAAGAATCAGGTTCATCGCCCGAAGATGAAATCGCTGTTAAAACTTCGTCGGAAAGCGCCGAAGAAATAGTCGAGCCCGGCGCTTGAGTTTTTGATTTGAAGCCCTATCTCTTTAGACGGGATAACGCTGGCAAAGGCAACACTGTTTCGGAGCAATTCATGAAAGAACTGGCAGGAAAGACCGCCATCATCACAGGCGCCAGCAAGGGCATTGGTGCTGCAACTGCACGACGGATGTCGGAGTTGGGGGTCAATATAGTTTTGGCGGCACGTTCCAAGAAGCTCGTAAAAGATCTTGCTGAAGAACTTGCTTCCGAAGGCGGCAAAGCAACCGGGATTGCCTGCGATGTCAGCGAATATGCGGATGTAAAAAAAACAATTGCGCTTGCACGGGAAAAATTTGGCAGCATCGATATTCTGGTGAACAATGCCGGCCTGATAGACCCGATAGCACGATTGAAGGATTCTGACCCTGAAGAATGGGGCGAAGCAATCGATGTGAACGTTAAGGGCGTTTATCACACCATCCACGCCGCCCTTCCCCACATGGAGCGGCAAAAATCCGGCGTCATCATCAACATCTCGTCCGGTGCTGCCACTTCTGCCCTGGAAGGCTGGAGCCCCTATTGTGCTTCAAAAGCTGCCGCCCTGATGCTGACAAAGGCAACCCATGAAGAAGTCGCCGGTAAAGGCATTCGTGTTGTTGGCCTTTCACCCGGCACTGTTGCAACGGACATGCAGATCGCCATCAAGGCATCGGGTATCAACCCGATCAGCCAGCTTGACCCGGACGTACACATCCCGCCTGAATGGGTAGCCGAGGCCATCTGCTGGCTTGCAACCAAAGACGCCAAAGAGTTTGACGGCGATGATGTGAGCCTGCGCGACAAGAAAATCCGAAAACGGGTCGGGATTGGGTGAGGTCACACACTCTACTCCTCCACCCATGTCTTATAGTCACGCGGCACGTTCTTGCTCGCTTCTGCCCACGCAGAGTTGGTGGTACGCTTTTGGTGAAAATCAAAAGCCTCTTTATCCACAAACGCTTCCGAAACCAGATAATACCAACGGCCATTAGGATTGACCCTTTTGATGTTCCAAAATTGTTTACCGGCAAGGCAGGCCTCGAAGTGCAATGTAAAACGCATTGGTCAAGAGGCATAACGTAGGCCCGGTGGGCAATTTTGGAGCACCGCAGGCCGGGTTTCTTTTGGTTTTGGCCGCGTTGCAATTAGCTCATGGTACGCAAGCACCCCTTCGCCAATCGCGCCTAACCAAAGCCAAAATAATTCCTGGTCAAAAGAATCAATCCTAATGGCCGTTGGTATTACGCCCTGCAACCTCAGCACATGGGGTTACGGTAAAAATATACAGCCCGCTTCTTCCCGGGTTAAGCGATGTGTTCGTCTAAGGCTTCACCAACGGCTCCAACCCGGTCAGTTGGCACATCAATGTGACCTTCAAGGCAAAAATTGCCCGGAGATAATTCCGCCACTACATTCCGTCCCTGCCACGACTGACAGCCGCAACGCCGGTACGGCAGACTTCCACGAGACCAAGCGGCTCCATGATAGCGATGAATTGCTCGACCTTGGATACACGACCGGTAATTTCAAACGTGAAATGCTCGGTTGAAGCATCAATTACCTGCGCACGAAACGCATCCGCAAGCCGCATTGCTTCAAGCCGGTGTTCGCCCTGCCCTGCAACCTTCACAAGTGCGAGTTCCCGCGCCAGCGGCTTTTCAAAACCGTTGAGTTCTGCCGTAAGCGTTAAATCCGTGACACGATGCACAGGCACCATCCGCTCCAACTGCTTTTTGATCTGATCAAGCACGTGCAGGGTCCCCGAAGATACAACGGTAATTCGCGAGAGATGGTTGTCATGGCTCGTTTCCGACACCGTCAAACTTTCAATGTTATAGCCACGACCCGAAAACAGTCCAATGACACGGGCAAGAACGCCCGGCTCGTTATCAACAAGCACTGACAGCACATGGGTGCGTGGCGCTTCCTTGTTCTCAACGATAAAATATGCGGATCCGGTTGGTTGATGTTGGGCGTTCATGACGCTTTCTCCAGAGACAGTTTACGGGGTGAAATACGAGCGATGGCGACGCCCGCGAGAATGATCAGCAGCGCAAGCATGGCGTTTGGCGGCAAGACTTCATTGATAAAGACAATTGCCCACAATACGCCGAACACCGGCACCATGAAATTGATTTGTGAAAGAAAGCCTGCCCCCTCGCGGGCAACAATCTGATAAAGTATAAGCGTTCCCAGCGCGGTCGGGAAAATACCGAGAGCTGCTATCGCCAAAACAGCATCGGACGAAACCGAAAGGGTCCATGGCTGATCAAGATAGAGGCTGAACGGCACCATCATCAACGCCGAGATAAAGAGGATCGCAACGGTTGCCGCAATACGCGAAAATTTGGCAAGGCGCTTCGAAACAATCGCGTGAACCGCATAACAAACCGCTCCGGCCATGATCGCATATTGGCGTATCGTTTCATCGCCAAGGGTTGCGAACTTGTCAAAACCAATCAACACCGCAACCCCCAGCAACCCCAGACAAAACCCGCACACCTTGAAGGCATTGAGTTTTTCGTCACCGGCAAAAAAATGCGCAAGAACAATCGTGATCAACGGCATGACAGCCATAAAGATTGCGGTCAACCCCGCATCTACTCTTGCCTGTCCCCACGAGATTAAGAAAAACGGCATCGCATTGCCAAAGAACGCGGCAAGCGTAAGTATCTTCCAATGTGAAGCAAGCGGGCGTAGGGACTGGCCCGTCTTTTTCATCACCAGCCAGACCAGGGCACTTGCGATCAACAACCGTGCCAGAACAATTGTTGCTGGTGGAATTTCAGCCACCGCAATTTTGGTCAGCATGAATGACCCGCCGAAAATTACAGCAAGTGCAACCAGCAGGAAATAGCTGAACGATATCCCGTTGGTTTGTGTGGCGCTCATGTGTGTCCTTCTTCCGGCAGGTAATGCCGCTCTGCAACACGCTCGCCTTCTTCGTAATGTGGAACGAACCAGTCTTCAGAAAATGCATCTTCTTTCCAGGCAAGAAATGCCGGGTGAGAAAGCACCGCGTCCATGTAGCCGCGCATGTCAGCGGAAACCGGAATCTGATACGTATCAAGCCGCGTCGCGACAGGTGCAAACATCGCATCCGCTGCTGAAAAAGCACCGTAGAGAAATCCGCCTTCCGCCCCGAACCTTGCGCGTGCTTCACCCCACAACTGATCAAGTCGCTCAACATCCGCTGCCACCTCGCTTCCACGATCTTTCGGCTCAAAACTTGCTGTAAGGTTCATCGGACATGCGCTACGCAATCCGATGAAACCCGCATGCATTTCTGAAGCCGCAGCCCGCGCATGGGCTCGCGCTGCATTATCTGATGGCCAGATCGCCTTGTCGGGGTATTTGTCCGCCACATACTCCATAATCGCGAGGCTCTCCCAGATGGTAATGTCACCATCACGCAGCACGGGAACTTTTCCCGTCGGCCCAAAGGACAGCATGCGCTCCTTCGTGTCATCCTTGTACAACGCAATAACCGTTTCCTCGAACGGAATGCCAAAAGCCTTCAAAAGGACATAGGCCCGCAGCGACCAGGAAGAATAGAGTTTGTTGCCAAGTACAAGATGCATGATTTTGCCAAGCCGCTTAAACGAGCTGCTTACCTTTCTCGTCGATTGCTGTGCTTATAGCCTCATCCGTCGCTTCATCCGGCAACAGCATTTCATTGTGTGCTTTACCGGATGGGATCATCGGGAAACAGTTGGCGAGACTTGCAACACAGCAGTCGAAGATAACCGGTCCGTCAGTCTCGATCATCTGCAGGATTGCATCATCAAGACCAGCCGGTTTTCTGCAGCGAATACCGGTTCCACCATAAGCTTCAGCCAGTTTCACAAAATCAGGCATTGCTTCGGTATAAGAGTGCGACAGACGATTACCGTGTAACAATTGCTGCCATTGGCGTACCATCCCCATATACTGGTTGTTCAAGATGAAAATCTTGATCGGGGCGTTGTGCTGGATTGCCGCCGACATTTCCTGGATACACATCTGGATGGAAGCGTCTCCGGCAATATCGATGACCAGCGCATCACGGTGCGCCATTTGCACACCGAAGGCGGCCGGCAGACCATACCCCATGGTGCCAAGACCACCGGAGGTCATCCAGCGATTAGGCTCTTCAAACCCATAATACTGCGCTGCCCACATCTGGTGCTGGCCAACCTCGGTTGTGATATAGGTATCGCGATCCTTGGTCAGTTCGTAAAGACGTTCAATTGCATGCTGCGGCATGATGAAATCTTTGGAATTTTTATAGGCCAGCGAATTGCGGGCCCGCCATCCATCAATTTGATCACGCCACGGCTTCAGAGCTTTGGCATCAGTTTTTGCTTCATGCGAGCGCCACAAACGAACCATCTCTTCGAGCACATGTTCGCAATCGCCAATAATAGGTATATCCACGTGAACGTTTTTGCCGATGGAAGATGGATCAATGTCGATATGAATTTTTTTGGAATAAGGCGAAAACGCATCAATCCTGCCGGTAATGCGGTCATCAAAGCGCGCTCCAATACAAACCATGACATCGCAATCATGCATCACCATATTGGCTTCGTACGTACCGTGCATGCCGAGCATGCCAAGCCAGTTTTCGCCGCTTGCCGGATAGGCACCCAAACCCATTAACGTAGAAGTAATCGGAAAATCAGTCAGCTCAACCAGTTCACGCAAAAGACGACTTGCTTCAGTGCCTGAATTGACCACGCCGCCGCCAGAGTAAATCACAGGCTTTTTCGCACCTGCCATCAATTCAACCGCAGCGGCGATCTGGTCTGCATCGCCTGCAACCTGCGGAGAATAGCCCGTCAGATTAGCTTCTTCCGGCGAGAAATAAGTGCCGGTAGCAAATTGAACATCCTTGGGAATGTCAACCAAAACCGGACCCGGGCGGCCATTAAGGGCAACATGAATAGCCTCATGGAGAACTTGCGGCAGTTCATCAACAGAGCGAACCAGCCAGTTGTGTTTTGTGCAAGGGCGCGTAATCCCAACCGTATCGGCTTCCTGAAATGCATCAGACCCAATCAAGGCGGTCGGCACCTGACCGGTGATGCACAACATCGGGATGGAATCCATCAAGGCATCCTGTAGCGGCGTAACAGCGTTGGTTGCGCCCGGGCCAGATGTTACAAGACAACAGCCAACCTTGCCGGTTGATCGCGCATACCCTTCGGCAGCGTGTCCGGCGCCCTGTTCATGACGAACGAGCACATGATAGACGTCTTCCTGCTGGAAGATTTCGTCATAGATTGGCAGGACCGCTCCACCAGGATATCCAAATATCGTATCAATCCCGTTGTCTTTGAGGGCTTGAACAACCATCTCGGCGCCGGTCATTTCTTGCTTTTTGCTCATTGGTCTTCTCTTTATTTCTTCATCATTTCTTTTAGTGGATCCAGGGCATAAAAAAAGCCCCCTTTGGGAGCTCATTTCGGCGTACACGCTGCTTTCGCAATGGCTCTAACGATCCATCACGCGTGTACGCTCCATCACCACAAGAATTCTACCTGCCATCAGACATCTTTCTCAAATTCGTCCAAGACCATATATCGGCTGTAAATTTTGTCAATGGCCAACCATTCCAAACCATTGCGGCATGGGTTTCGTAAATTATCAAATCAGAATTACCCCGCTTAAAGAAAGTGGACCAAAAATGCGGCTTGACCAATACGGATACTCTGGTGGTTCGACCGTAACAATTAATACCAGCGGCCCTTGAAACTTAAATCGAGTTTTCTCATTCACCGCTTCAAAGAAGCAATGATTGAGTTTAGGAGATCACCTCCCAACCTTCGCCAAAGGAATTCCTGAACCAGGTGGATTGCCGCTTGGCATATTGGCGCGAAGCAGCTTTCGTCTTTTCAATCGCTTCCTCAAGTTTTTCCTCACGCCTGAGATAACCCCCAAGATGCGGCACACCGATGGCCTTCATCGCAGGCAGGCTTGGGTCAAGCTGGCGGCCAAGCAAAGCTTCAACCTCTTGCAACGCCCCCTCTTCCACCATCGTGTCAAAACGCATGTCGATGCGTTCGTGCAGCACCCCCCGGTCTGGCATGAGCAGCAGTTTCTTGACGCTTGCCTTTGGTGGCAAAACCGGCACGCCTTTTTCTTTTTGCCAATCGAAGATTGAGCGGCCGGTACTTTCAAACACTTCCAATGCACGCATAATCCGCTGCCGGTCACTGGCTCTCAATTGCCCTGCCGCAACCGGGTCAAGTTCATTCAGGGAGCGGTGCAACTCCGGCGCGGACAAATGATCCGTTGAGCGCCACTTCGCACGAATTTTTTCATCAATCGATGGCACGGGAGAAAGACCATCCGTCAGGGCATTGAAATAAAGGCCCGTCCCGCCAACAAAAATCAGCTTGCCATGCTGCAAGATGAGCGCCGCCATTTGCGCTTTGACATCCTCAAGCCATGAGGCCACAGAATAGGCCACAGCCGCATCCACATGGCCAAAGAAATGATGCGGTGCCCTGGCCTCTTCTTCTTCGGATGGGCGTGCCGTAATAACCCGCAGATCCCGATACACCTGCATCGAATCTGTATTGATAATTGCCGCGCCATTTTCTTGTGCTGAACGAATGGACAATCCAGTCTTGCCGCTTGCTGTTGGTCCGGCTATCAACAAGACATCTTCGTCAAATTTCATGAACGGTATCCCTGATGAAACTGGTCGCGACCCTGATCGCAAACCCAAACTCCAATGACCTGTCGCCCGAACTGGCCGAAATGGCAAGAGCCGCAACCGGTGCCACCAAAGTTACATGGCTGGCGGAAGGTGTCGCTTGCGACCTCCTTCTTGCAGATCGGACAAGCGAGTGCATGTGTAGCAACGCCTTGCGCGCATTGGTCCAGGACAAACCCGTTGATTTCGCAATTCAACCGGAACGTGGACGCAAAAAACAAGCCCTGATCGCGGATATGGATTCCACCATGATTGACCAGGAGTGCATTGATGAACTTGCGGCAGAGATCGGCATGGGTGACATCGTTGCGGCAATTACCGCAAAGGCAATGAATGGCGAAATTGATTTTGAAGAAGCCGTTGATGAACGCGTTGCGCTCCTGAAAGGTTTGTCTGCCGACATCACCGATGAAATCATCACCAACCGCATCACCTACGCATCCGGCGGAGATGTTTTGGTTGCGACGATGAAAGCAAACGGCGCCTACACCGCACTGGTCTCCGGTGGATTTTCGACCTTCACGTCAAGAATTGGGGCTACACTTGGATTTGATGAAAATCGTGCCAATATCCTGGAAGAAGAAGACGGAAAATTGACCGGCAACGTGCGCAAACCCATCCTCGGAGCCGATGCAAAGGTTGAAGCAATGCTCGACATCGCGCTCGCCCATCACCTCACAACGGCAGATTTTATTGCGGTTGGCGACGGCGCAAATGATCTTCCAATGTTAAAAATGGCGGGAACCGGCGTTGCCCTCCACGCAAAGCCCAGCGTGGCTGAACAGGCCAAGATCACCATCAATCATGGCGATCTGACTTCCCTTCTTTATTTGCAAGGATACCGTAAAAACGAGTTTGCCGATGTCTGAACTTCGCCTGGAAACCGATCGACCGGTCATCCGGAATTGGCAGGAGGAGGACCGTTGGTATCATTTGCGAAAAATGGTTAAGCTGCTTTACTGAATTTTCTACCGGACGCTTCAATATTGGCATCAAATGCAGCCGCCACGGCGCGTACGACAAACCGCGCATCGGATTGCACCTGAAGAAAGCCGTCACGCATGATCAGCAAACCATCACTCTCAAGCTTTTCCAAACGCGAATTGCCATCAACAAGATTTTTGAAATTCCGGCCAAAGCCGGTGCAAATTTCATCAAGGTTCACCGCAAAATCACACATCAGACGCTCGATGATCAACCCCCGCATACAATCTTCTTCCGTCAGCAGACATTCTCTTGCACTTGCAAGCTCACCTTTGTTAATTCCTCTCTGGTAGCCACGAATCGAGACATCGTTTTGAATATAACCCTGCCCGAAGCGGCTGATTGAAGACGCACCCAGGCCAATCAGGGTTGCGCAAGGATCGCTCGTATACCCTTGAAAATTCCTGTGCAGGGATCCTTCAGCAAAAGCCAGCGCGAGCCCATCTTCAGGCAGGGCAAAATGATCAAGACCAATTCGAACATACCCCGCAATCGTCAGTTGATCCGCAATCGCTTCAGCTTGCCTGAAACGCTCCAATTCATCAGGCAGCGTGTCTTCTGCAATCATTCCTTGATGCTTCTTGAACGCAGGAACATGTGCATATCCGAAAACGGAAATCCGGTCGGGACGAAGGTTGGCAGCCCGTTTTGCGGTATCAATACACGAGGCCAGTGTTTGCCGGGGCAGGCCGTAGATCAGGTCAAAATTTATTGCTGATATGCCTGCAGCCCGAAGCTTCGTTACTGCAATGGCAGTTTGATCTTCACTTTGAATTCGATTGATCGCCCTTTGCACATCTGGATCAAAACTTTGAACGCCCAGGCTTGCCCGATTGACACTGCCCTTTGCCATTGCACTGATCATATCAGGGTTAAGCGTACGCGGATCAATCTCCACCGCCATTTCGAAATTCTCACCGGGGGCAAAATTACTTTTCAGCGCGCCAGTCAATTCCAGAAATTGTTCCGCTAGCATGATGGTTGGCGTCCCGCCGCCAAAATGCACATGCCCAAACTTCGCCATGAAACCAATATGCTGTGCGACAAGCGCGATTTCGCTTTTCAGGGCTTCAAGATAGGAATTTATGGGCTTGTCCTGTTTGGTGACCCTTGTATGACAACCGCAATACCAGCACATGGATCGGCAGAACGGCACATGCAGATATAGCGAAACCGGTTCATCTGGCGGCAGAGTGGAAAGCCATTCTTCATGCAATTTTGAACCAGAGGCTGCCGCAAAGTTGGGAGCCGTCGGATAGCTCGTATACCGCGGCAAATTCAGCTGGCCATACTTGCTGAAAAGCTTCTGATCCACAACAGTGTCCTTGAAGTTTAACCCAAATTTACTCAAACATCGCTTCCTTGAAGCAATGACTAAGTCTAGTCGGTTGGATCACTTCAATCCTTGACGCAGATCAACATTTTCGGGAAATTATCAATCGCACATGCGCACAAAAAAGTACCCGTGGACGCTTTCTATTCCTTTGAACCCTTCAGCGTAGCCATGTGTGACATAAAAAAACTACTCAATTGCCACAACGACAAAGCGAATGTCGCCTGCCGGTGTACCAATCATAAGAAGTGCGTTTTTACGCCCCTCATCCTTGAGACGGGCAATCTGTTTGTCGGCATCAACAAGACTTTCAACCGGTTCCTGCCCAATCTGCATCACGACCTCGCCTGCCTGAATACCTTTGTCCTGAGCAGGAGAACCGCCATCAACCTCGTTGATAAACAGTCCTTTCACATCTTCGGCAATTTTGGCGTCTTCACGCATTTCGTCAGATAGCTCGGAAAGTTTCAGACCGAGAAGCGACTTGATTTCAGTCCCGTTTTCTTCCTCCTTGCCAGTGGAAAGGGACGCAAGTTTCTTTTCCCCGTCCTCCAAACGACCCAAAGTCACAGAAATCGTCTCTTTTTTGCCTTTTCGGAAAACAACCACATCGACTTCTTTTTCAATTGCAGTCTCAGCAACGATGATTGGAAGGTCGCGCATCTCTGCAACATTCTTGCCATCAAATTTCAAAATGACATCACCGGAAAGAACGCCGCTTTTTTCCGCAGGCCCGTCCTTCACAACACCGCTGACCAGCGCGCCGGAGGCTTTATCAAGTCTGAGGCTTTCGGCAATTTCATCCGTCACAGTCTGGATTTGAACACCCAGCCATCCACGGCGTGTCTCACCATATTCGAGCAATTGTTCAATCACCCGGGTTGCAAGATTGGACGGGATTGAAAACCCGATACCGATAGACCCCCCTGAAGGCGAGATGATCGCGGTATTGATACCGACAACCTGGCCATCCATGTTGAACAGCGGGCCACCGGAATTACCCCGGTTGATCGCCGCATCCGTCTGTATGAAATTGTCATAAGGGCCGGATGAAATGTCCCGCTCCACAGCGGAAACAATCCCCAGACTAACAGAACCACCAAGACCAAACGGATTGCCGATTGCCATAACCCAGTCTCCTATCCGGGACTTGTCAGAATTCCCAAAAGAAACCGCCGTAAGGGGCGTTTCAGGCTTAACCTTCAACACTGCAATATCAGTTTTCGGATCAGTTCCCGCAAGTTCGGCCTTAAGCTTGCTGCCATCGGCGAAGTTTACCGTGATCGCATCAGCATCCGCGATTACATGATTGTTGGTGATGATGATCCCACCGGCATCAATGACAAAGCCGGAACCGAGAGATTGGCGGGTGCTCGGGCCATTATTCCTACCACCGGGAGCTTGCCCTTCGGGAAACAGGTCTTTGAAAAAATCCTGAAACGGAGAACCTTCCGGCAGTTTGGGAACTGGCACCTTAGGAACATTCTTGCGTTTTTTCACACTCTGGGAGGTCGAGATATTGACGACTGCCGGCATCAGCCCTTCAGCAATATCCGCCACTGAAGTTGGCCCTGAAGCACGTGCCTGTGTGTTCACGTCCAGCGCTGGTTGAGTTGCAAGCAAAGCAACGGCCATCGTCACCACTGCTGGCAATCGCACGAGTTGACCAATTTTCATCGCAAAATCCATACTAAAACCTCCATAAGGTTTGCTACCTGTATTCAATTTGTTCAGCCCGGACCTGATACACAAATGCTATGAAACCAACATAATGCATCCGAACTGCCATTTCTTCCCATAGCGACTTCAATCACGGCATAGTGTCCATTTTTAGAAACCCGTGATCAACTTCACTAATCCTGATCCGACACGAAGGCGAAGGCGGTTTCCTTCGTATTTGCGCCTGTCATTCAACCAGATTTCCTCCCGCCATTTTGTGCAGACTAACAGGTCCTGAGCCTAGCCTCCACGTATCATCCAGACGATAAACACGCCCATTACAAGGGCTGCAAGTCCTCCTCGTCTCAAGGCGGAGTCCGGTATTTTTGCCATCTCCTCCACCATGTTACGCATGGCACCCGGTATCAAGGCATAAACCAGGCCTTCAATCACAAAGACCAGGCCTATCCCGACAATCAGGTCATCCATTGCAGGAAATCCATCTCCAGCAACCCACTTTGCTATTGCTGCTGGCTGGAACTCGAACCATTGGGATCCTGAAAATAGCGGAAGAAATCGGAATTTGGAGACAATACCATGGTTGTTCCATTTTCCTGAAGCGCTTCGGTATAAGCGGTCATTGAGCGGTAAAATTCAAAGAATTCCGGGTCACGACCAAACGCATCCGCAAAGATCGCATTGCGTGCGCCTTCCCCTTCACCCCGTAGAATTTCACCGTCCCGCTGCGCGGCAGCCTTGATTTCCACTACTTGACGGTCCGCACGTGCCTTGATCCGGCGTGCGGCTTCCTTACCACGGGCACGAAGCCGTTCAGCTTCTGCAAGCCGTTCAGATTTCATACGCGCAAATGTCTGATCGGAAACTTCAGCGGTCAAATCGGTCCGACGGATCCTCACATCTTCAATCTCAAGACCAAGCGAAATTGCATCGGGACGAATTTGGTCGCGAACTTCACGCATCATTTCAAGACGCTGCTCAGAAAGAGCCGCTTCAAACCCGCGCAAACCGTAAACCCGGCGAAGCGCCGCATCAAGACGGGTACGCAGGCGTTGTTCTGCGAGCAACAGATTTCCGGAAACCTGCTGGCGGAACTTACGACCATCTGAAACCCGATAAGTCAGAAATGCATCAACCTCATAGAACTTACCACCGGAGACCTGAACCCGAATATCATCAAGATCAAAGCGAAGCAGACGGTCTTCAATTATTTGAACATTATCAAGACCAAACATCGCCAGTGGCGCTTTGAAATAAAGTCCAGGCTCTGTTTCTACGCGCTGGATTTCGCCAAAGCGTAAAACGATCGCCTGATCGCGTTCATTGACCACAAAAAGTGAATTGTAAAAAACGTAGGCGACGATCGCCAGAATGACGAGAATAAAGGGCATACGATTAGACATTATTGTGCTCCCTGATCGCGAGTGGCGCGTTTGTTGATTTCCGGCAACGGCAGATAGGGAACAACGCCCTGCCCGCTTCCTTGTTCAACAATAATCTTGTTGGATTCGCCCAGGACTTTTTCCATGGTTTCAAGGAACAGCCGCTTACGGGTTACCTGCGGAGCCTTGGCATATTCATCATAAACAGAAACAAAACGCTTTGCTTCACCCTTTGCTTCTTCCACGACACGGTTTTTGTAAGCTGCGGCATCTTCCAGAATTTGCGCAGCTTCCCCGCGAGCAGCACCCAATATCCGGTTGGCATACTGGTTAGCTTCTTCGATGAATTGGTCTTCATTCTGTTCTGCGCGCTGAACTTCGTCAAACGCATCGGCAACTTCACCTGGAGGTGGTGCCACATCCTCAATGTTCACCGCATTGATGTTGACGCCAGCTTTATAGCTGTTCAGCGTGTTTTGCGTGATTTGGCGAACTTCATCTGCAATTCCCGCACGTGCATCCCGAAAGACATCTTGCGCAGGCCGCTTACCGACCACTTCGCGCATCGCACTTTCTGCGACCTGACGAACCATCTTTTCCGGCTCACGAACATTGAACAAATAATTGTTTGGTGAGGTCACCTGATAGAGAACTGAAAAAGCAACATCGACAATGTTCTGGTCGCCTGACAACATCATGCCGGCAGAACTGGATCGTCCTGTCGCTCCAATGTTGATTTGGTTTTCAGCGGTGTTTGCGACTTCATAGGTTTCAATCGGCCAGAAATGAAAATGAAGGCCGGCAGTGGACACTTCCTGCTTCGGTTTTCCGAACCGCAATTCGATACCTAACTGATCTTCCTGGATGGTATAAAAGGCTTGCGTCAAATAAAGCCCGACCACAATCACAACACCAAGCAATGCCGTTAAAGGGCTAAACCCGCCTCCGCCCGGCAGCGCACGCTTAATCTGGTCCTGGCCCTTGCGGATAATATCCTCAAGGTCGGGAGGTGTTCCACCGCCTGGAGGACGGTTACCACCGCCATTACCCCAGGGGCCGCCATCGCCGCCATTATTATTTCCATTGTTTCCGCCGCCACCCCATGGGCCGCCGCCACCGCTTTGATTACTCCAGGGCATTTAGTGTCCTTGTGTTCGAAGGAAGGTTGTTAAACTTGGTTATAGGGATGGATGCACGCGCTTTCAATAACAAGCTATCGCTAATCTGCGCAACAGTTATGATGCGCCACCTATTTTGGAAAATTCCTTTTTATTTCAAGCCATTATTCTAACGAGCGGAATCAGCCTGTACCCGCTCATAAACCACATACAGCGTCTCTGCACTATCTTTTTCGCCCTTTGGCACCTCTTCGCGATAAACAGGCTCCCATTCAGCTTCCATGATTTCAGGGAATTTTGTGTCACCATCAGGCTCCACCATAACATGCGTGACGTAAAGTTTATTTGCTTTTGGCAGGGTTTCCCGATAAATCTGCCCACCGCCGATCACGCAGATTTCATCTGCACCATTCTCCCGCGCCCAGCCTTCTGCCAAAAACAAAGCCGCATCAATACGGGTTGCATGAACCGTATCATCGGCTGAAAACTCTGATCTTGAAATGACGATATTCAGCCTGCCCGGAAGCGCTTTCCCGATGCTTTCAAATGTCTTCCTGCCCATCAGCACAGGTTTACCCGTCGTATCGCGTTTGAAACGTTTGAGGTCTGAGGACAAATGCCATGGCATCCCGCCCTTCATGCCAATAACGCCGTTTTTCGCAACAGCAACTACAAGGGCCAGCGAACTCATACCGCCACCGGGGCCTTGATATGCGGGTACGGCTCGTAACCGGTCAGCTCAAAATCTTCATACTGGAATTCAAACAAGTCACTCACATCCGGATTGACCTTTAATCCAGGAAGCCGCAACGGCTCACGCTGCAATTGCAACCGGGCCTGCTCAAAATGATTGTGATAGATGTGCGCATCACCAAACGTATGAACAAAATCACCCGGCTCCAGATTGCAAACCTGAGCCAGCATCACGGTTAAAAGCGCATAAGACGCGATGTTGAACGGCACGCCCAGAAAAATATCTGCTGAACGCTGGTAAAGCTGGCAGGAAAGTTGACCACCGGCCACATAAAACTGAAATAAACAGTGGCATGGCGGCAGCGCCATCTCATCAACCAGCGCAGGGTTCCATGCGCTGACGATATGCCGGCGTGAATTTGGATTTTCCTTCAACGAGGTGATCAGTTTTTCGATCTGGTCAACCGAGCCCCCCGCAGGATCAGGCCATGATCGCCACTGATAGCCGTAAACCGGACCCAAATTGCCGTTTTCATCGGCCCATTCATCCCAGATGGAAACGCCATTGTCTTTCATCCATTTGATATTGGTGTCGCCTGTGAGAAACCACAAAAGTTCAATGATGATTGACCGCAAATGCAGTTTTTTCGTCGTCAGAACCGGGAACCCTTCTGCAAGGTCAAACCGCATTTGATGTCCAAACACTGAACGCGTACCGGTTCCGGTCCGATCCCCCCGGTCAGTCCCGTTTTCCATTACATGATCGAGTAAATCGAGATATTGTTGCATGTAGGTTTCCTAGGTTCGCGTTCAAACATTTGCATCCCCCTTGCGGCGAGTTTGTTTGCTAATGTTTGGTTCAAAAGAACTACTAGATATCAAGGTGTTGCTAGTGGTCTTAAAGTTCGAAACGAGAAAACGGAAAAGGGGACCATTCGTTTCGAACAGACCACTAGCGCGATTCTTTGGATCAAAACAGGTCAATTTTCTGCCATCAACGACGAAGTAACCGATGTAACCACCTTTAGAACTATTTAATCATTCTACTGGAACATTGCTTCGTATCGCGTCAAAAAGGATTATCCAAATGGCGAAGAAGAAATCCGCAAAAAAGCTGTTTCCAGCGCTTGCCGCTGCAATGCTCTTTATAACCTCCGCCATGAAAAAAACTCAAGACCTAAAGGATTGAACCGGCCTTCTCCAGCCGATTTCATTGATCTAACTGACCAATCGGCCCGGGCACGATCTCACGCAGAAGTTTTCGCTTCATGGCAGTGGCAAAATCGTCAAACCCGTTGGCAAGTTCGATGAATGCTGCAGCTCCATGCAGCACATGTTCGCGGTAGTAGGCCTCAGGGTCGCGATAAAAAGTCTCCGCGCTGGTGTAGATATCCTTGATCACAAGGCCATTCACCGTGATCTGCGAATAGTCATACAACACATAAACTGCCTGAGGCTTGATCCCCTCATTGTTTGAACCATCGCCGGAAACATCAATTACCTGCCGCGTGCAAGGTTCCGGCAGGCGCTTCAACAGGCGATGAGCATACCCAAGAGCCGCCCCAATCGCAGTTGGCGAGCGCGTTGAATTTCGCACATGGCGTACAAGGGTCGTCGCAAATGCGAGGCTGTCCTGCGGGCCGCTTAGATAGACCCAGTCGAAGATAAGTTTATGATTGGACCGCCCATTCCATTCAAATGCTGCAAGGTAGATGCCCCCGATTGATTCAATCGCAAGTTGAACCTTTGGATCAAGCAGTGCCGAGGCCATTCCCTTCATCTGCAATTGGTACTCGCGATCATCAACGCTTGAAGAAGCATCCATCGCCAGAACCAGCGCCAACTCACAAAACCGCTGACCGGCAGAAAGCTGTTTAACAGCCGGGCTGGTAAAACTCGCGGAGATCGCGAGCGTCAGTGAAATAAGGGCTAGCGTCAGTCGCCGCATCAAAGCTCCAGTTTACGCTTCTTTTCAAGTTTCTCCAGCTCACGCTGGGTGTCGGTAATATAATCCCGCACAATCGGCGCACCATCACGGTTACGCGACAATTGCATGTGGAACACAAGCTGCGATCCGGTGCGGAACATCAACTCGCAGGATATCAGATAAAACTCCCACATTCTGGCAAAACGCTCATCATACATCGCCACAACCTTGTCGCGGTTGTTGTCAAAACGATCGACCCAATGCTTGAGCGTGGTCGCATAGTGCACCCGCAGGAATTCAAGGTCAGTGCACCACAGATGGTTTTGCTCGATAACTTCAAACACCTCGGACAATGCGGGCGAATAAGCGCCCGGGAAGATGTACTTCTGCAACCATTTGCTGGCCATGCCCGGAGGCGACATATGGCCAATCGAATGGATTACCGCCAACCCGTCATCCGGCATCAGATCGTTTAGTTTCTTGAAAAATTCTTCGTAATGTGTGACCCCGACATGCTCAAACATGCCGACAGAAACAATTCGGTCAAACTTTTCAGGCACTTCACGATAGTCCTGAAGCCGGAACTCTACGCGATCCGAAAGACCCATCTTTTTGGCCCGTTCAGAAGCAAGTTTTTGTTGCTCAGTAGAGAGCGTCACACCGACCACAGTCACATCTTTAAGTGCCGCCAGATAAAGCGCCAGATCACCCCAGCCGCAACCGATGTCCAACACTTTTTGGCCGGGTTTCAGATCGAGTTTCGAAGCAAGCAACCTCAGTTTGTTGCGCTGGGCATCTTCAAGCGTTTCGTCTTCCTCGCGAAAATAGGCACACGAATAGAGCATGTTTTTATCAAGGAAGAGTTTGTAAAACTCATTGCCAAGGTCATAGTGATGAGAAACGTTTTGTTGAGCCTGTCCCCGACGGTTTGATTGCTGTTTCCTGCGCGATTTCATACGCAAGGCCCGCAACACTTTTTGTGCAGGATGCGACGCAAGCGACAACCGGTTATGCGAAAACAGCTGCAAAAAATCGCGCAGGCTGGAACCTTCTTCAAAGGTTATGGTTCCATCCATATACCCCTCTCCGGCGGCCATTTCGGAATTGCTGACAAGGGTGCGGTAAAGTTTCTTGTCATGGAGCCGCATGGTGACTTCAAGCCCCGGCTTGCCGGAGAACACATGCCTCCTGCCATCAACATCAACAACCGTTAGACTGCCTTTTTGGACAAAGGTTTTCATCAGGCTTGAAAGTGGAAACATTAATTCCTCGCGACTTGGCTAGCGGATTGTTTCAAACATTTGCATCCCGTTTTCAGCTCATTCTTTTGCAAATGTTTGAAACAATCCGCCAGAATACAATATCTTGCTAGTGTGGTGGATCATAAGTTCGCTTCATTATTGGCAGCAGGTTCTCAAAGCGAACTTTGATCCAAAACCACACTAGAATCTAATATTTGCTAGTGTCCCCTTGAATCTAAAGTTCGTTTGGGATGCGCTTATAAATGAGACGAACTTTAGATTCTGGACACTAGTGGTTCGACAAACATTCCTAGCCGCAAATTACCAAAACAAAAACCCCTACCCTTTCACATCTTTCAAGAACACCACATTTCCGGGGTTCAACCGTTAACCATGAGTTAACTCTAACATCCAAATTCGAACACAGAACTGCCAATTTGCTGTAAAATCAGCCAACAACAAGACCACAATAGGCAATCAGTATGAAAACAGCGTTAGACACAGAAGTAGCTATCATTGGTGCGGGGATTTCCGGATCCTTGATCTCAGCCATGCTCCACAAGGCTGGAATTGATCATCTCATGATAGACCCGAGAACTGAGTATCCAAAAGAATTCCGTTGTGAAAAATTCAATACACAGCAGATTGAATTGATGAAAAAGACCGGAGTTGCGGAAGACGTCTTTAAGGCAATCACTCCGGTTAAGGACGTATGGATGGCAAGATTTGGTCGCTTGGTTCGCAAGCAATCCTATCCGCATTACGGTTTCTCATATCAAACAGTCGTCAACGCACTTCGCAAAAATCTGAACTCCAGCAAAAAATTCATTCAGGGAACGGTTTGCAACATCACGCCTTCATCCCAATCCCAACTTATTGTGCTGAAAGACGAAACTGAAATCACCGCGCGCCTCGTCGTCCTTGCCAGCGGAGCAAACCAGGAACTTCATAAACATCTTGGTCTTAAGCACACCTTGATCAGTGAACGCCATTGCCTGGCAATCGGCTTTGATGTCGAACCCGCAGCCGGTTCTGAATTTGCCTTTGACACCATGACCTACTGGCCGGAAACCCAATCTGACAAAATGTCTTACCTGACCTTTTTCCGCATTGACGATGGCTGGCGCGCGAATTTCTTCGGTTACTGGAACATCCGCGATGACAAGATCAAGGAACTGAAGTCGGAACCTGAAAAATGCCTGCACTCCCTAATGCCCGGACTTGAGGGCATGGTTGGAAAATTCAGGGTATTGGAAGGAATGCGCATCCGTCCAATCGATCTTTACCAGTGGGAAATTGGTGATCTTGAAGGGGTAGTGGCAGTCGGCGATGCCTGGTCCAGCTCCTGTCCAGGTGCAGGTACTGGCACAACAAAGGCGATAAATGACGCCTTGCAACTTTGTCAAACACACATCCCCCAATGGCTCTCGACACCGGGCATGGGGGCACAGAAAATCTCTCGGTTCTACCGCGATATCGAAAAGTCCAAGATTGATCAGTCAAGCCGCGCTGAGGCTTTCAAGCTGAGGTCTCTGACACTCAGTAAAAGTCCGTACTGGCAGCTTCAACGCTGGGCCCGGTTTGTGTATCACGGGCTTAGAGGCAAATTGGCAGCGGGATAAATCCTGTCTGTCAAAACTGAACCGCGGACTTCCGCATCTACTCACCTTGGAAACAAAAACCCCCGCCTTTCGACAAAGCGGGGGCTAATTCAAATTCGCAAGCGGGTCGAAACTTAAAGATCGCCCAGCTGACCCATTTCCTTGGCAACAAGATAGTAAAAGGTTACGCGTGATTTGTTGCGATCACCGGACATGGTTTCACAAATGCCAGCGATGACAGCGTCGCATTCACCTTCATCTGTTGCGCCAAGCTTTTTCATGCACCATTTCTCGCGTACCCGGTCGAGTTCACTCGAATCCGAGCATGAAACCAGCGATGCATCCCTGCTTTGCAGTGCAATTCCAAGGTGTTTCACGATCTTTTGAACTATATCGGCATCCGCACCGGAATCGTAGCGTTGCACATCAGCAAGATAATCAGTCATAAAAACTCTCCCTATTCAGAATAATGCGATAAAAACCAAGTTTGGCAAATGCCGCGTCAAATCAACAACAAATGGTTAACAAAAAAACGACGTTGCGTCACCTTAAAAGTCCGGAACTCAAATACAGCAATATTTAAGGTGCTGATTCAAAATTAAGCCATTGGTTTTATTGAAACTTTCAAATCGACGTAATTCCCGTGCGCCACCCTGAGCCCCATTACGGGACAAATTCACATTGAATGACAGCAATTTCGGCAGGATTTCTGTATATCTGTATATCTGTATATCTGTATATTTGGCAAAAATGAGCAGAAATTGCCCAAATAATTTCCAATCAGGCCCTAACCAGACCCCAAATAGTTTACCCCCAGCGCGAGAAGGCTTTAAATTTAACGATTCTATGGCTATATTGCAGGTGTCGGCTTGCCGACTATGACGATAAATGACCTGTGTAATAAACCATTCGGACCCGGGGGCGGTACCCGGCGCCTCCACCAAAAACCATTCCGCCATTTGATACTTCAAAGAATGGCTTTTGATGGGGGCGAAATAGGATCGACGAGGGTGTAAAGACTGTGTTTTCGTTCGGTATTGTACCACCGTTATCGGGCTTTTTTATAGTTGCAAATGACAACTACGCGGAGGTACGTCTCGCTGCATAGCGCGACTACTTCACACTGAACTCCTGACGGATCGCTCTGTCAGGCGGGGTCCGAAGGCACCTGGCAACAGAAGCCTTCACTTTTATTTTTGAAAGCCAATGCCGACAGATGACACAAGAAGAACAACCCGAAGACCTTATCCGATATGATGTCCTGACCCAGGAAGCTCTGCGCAATGTGATTCGCAAGGTGTTGCAGGAAGCCTCTGTTGCTGGTTTACCCGGCGATCACCACTTTTTCATCACCTTCCGCACCGATCATCCAAGTGTGCGCCTCTCGACCCGAATGCGTGAGCGATATCCTGAGGAAATGACCATCGTGGTTCAGCATTCATTCTGGGATTTGAAAGTCAGCGAAAACAATTTCGAGATAGACCTTTCATTCGATGATATTCTTGAACGCCTTCGCGTACCCTTTGCCTCCCTCAAAGGTTTCTTTGACCCGCATGTTAAATTTGGTGTGCAGTTCGATGCTGAATACCTGGAAGCGGCAAACGCTGACAGCGAAAACGAAGACTTGGACTTAGGCAATCCGGAAAACCTTCCTCAACCGGCACAAACCCGTGAAATAACGAAGGCAAAACCTCCAACAAAGGTTTCCAGGAAAAAGGCGGCCAAGACCAAAAAACCGGAAACCGGGGTTGAAGACACAGGCAATGATGCTCAGACCGAAGAAGGTGGCGCAGAAATTGTCTCGCTCGACAAGTTTCGCAATAAACAATAGTCAGAGAGGCCGACGGTGTCAAAAATTTTCAACCTTCGCCTGGCCCGCAAGCGCAAAGCGCGTGATGATAAATCCAAACTTGCCGATGAAAACCGTAAAATGCACGGGATTTCCACAAAGACCCGCAAAACTGCCAAGGCCTATTCTGAAATAAGTAATGCCCGGCTTGATGGCAAAGCGCGTGATAACAAAGACTGAACCATGCTGAAAAAACATTCTGTCAGCATTCGGGGACATCCAACCAGTTTCTCTCTGGAAGACGAATTCTGGATTGAGTTCAAGAAAATTGCGCTGGCAAAAAAGACACCGCTTGCTTCTTTGATTACGAACATTGATGCGAAACGCGAGCCAGCAAAAAATTTGTCATCGGCTATCAGGCTTTTTGTTCTCAATGAAATAAAAAAGCCGGGATAGACTCAATCATTGCTTTTTTGAAGCGGTGAATGAGAAAATTCGGGTTAAACTCAAGGGCGTTATAGAGCAATTTTTGTTTAATCGGACACGGGTAAACGAAAATGCGTATGTGAAATCAAACAAGGAACGCGTTGTCGCTGTTCTGATTGAACGCGAAACGCTAAAAGCCTTCTTGAAAAGGCGCCTGACCAACCGCTCAATTCGACTGAAGAAAGTCATCAATACTTTCAAGAATGCGCCGTTGAATTGGCGCATTTTTTTGTTTCTTCTTCGCCAGTTCCGCTTGCCTTGCCTTTTCTTCGGCAGCTTTGCGATCTGCCTTCAACTTCGCTTCTTTTTGACGTAAAAGTTCAGCCTTGCGTTGACGCTCCTGCTTCTGGCGCTGCAATTCGTCAGCGACGCGCTTGCGTTCATCTTCCAATTTGCGTGCCGCCTCTTCCGCCCGCCTGGCCTCCTCAGCTTCGAGCTTTTTAAGAAGTGCCTCCCTGAGTAAACGCTCCTCCTCAAGCTTTCGTTCACGGTACTGTTCGCGGGCAAAGGAGAATGCAATTTCCCGCTGGATACGCTGGGTTTCCACAACCTTTGCTTCCAGCGTCTCTACCCGACGTTGCGCCGCCTCAAAAGAACGCAAGGACAGATAACCTTCAAGCGGACTTGCATCAATGGTTTGTGCTGCATCATTAAGAGGGCCTTTCCAGGCAACACGGACAACAGGATCGGCTCCCTTGATCGCTTCTCGAATACCTGGTTTGAAAGCAAGACGGGTGGAAGCATCCAGTTCGGCTGCAACCAGATCCACTTCAATGCTGCTGTTGAACTCGGCTTCTTTGTTCGAATAAACCAGGTTCCGGATTCGAGCCCTCCCTCTGGAAACCGAGAATGGCGCATCGACAAAATCCACCTTAAGGCCATTATCAAGTACAGCATCCGCCACCAATTCATTGACATTGATCGCACTGGCCTCAAACCCGTCCACATCCGCTTGCAATAGAATTTCTCCGAAGGCTGACGGGTCAAGGCCCGCAACCTCAACATCCTTTACAAAAACCACACCATTGCCCGACAAATTGGCAAGCATTGCATTTTGACTTCTACCAGCCGTTTCAACCGAACCATTTAGACCAAACCTGCCACTCGCGAATTGAGGCACTTCGCCCAGAAAAAACAACTGATCAAGAGAACCCTCTGAGAAAGCAAAACGCATTTGGCCAATGACAAGCCCTTCAGCGTTCTTAAGCGATATCTGTGAATTCACACTGCCCCCCATCGCATCAAACGCAAGTTCGTTTATGTCGAGGGCACCATCCAACATCACAAGCTCGGCTTTGGCATTGACGCCGGAAAATCCCAACCCGGTGCTGATTTTGTCAGCTGCAATGGCAAGCTTCGCATCGGTTCCAGAAAACATAGGCGCTTGAAATTCCCGTTCACGTCTCGAAATCAAGTCGCCTGCTTCTAGAAGGTCAGAAAAGCCGAATACACTTTCCGCCAATATCGGAACCGATAAACTGCCAAGTTTGAGGGAGCCGGATAGCCTTGGACGCTGTAATCCGGCATGTTGAAAAACGAGATCGCCGGTGAAGGAATTTCCCGCAACCTGACCGGTCAATTCAGAAAAAGCAGCTTTTCCATCTTTTGCATCCAAATCAAACCGCATTGATACGGGCAGAGAGCTTTGCATCCCCACTCCCGGCAAGTTTACCCCTCCAATAACCAAATAGGGCGCGAGATTTGCAGAACCAAGAGTTACATCGAGCTTCGCCTCAAGATTATCCCTTGCAATGATGTGCGACTTACCGCGCGCAGCGATACTGGTATCCGGTCCGGTCGCAGAAAACCTTGTTTCAAACCCCGCTTCGCCGGTTCCCTTGAGGCTAATCATCAAACTCGCCGGTCCGGAAACTTCACCCACCAGTTCACTGGGCAGGGTCTCAACGCCAAGCTGGCGCATCAAAAGATCGACAGAGGAATTCGCAAGCGAAAGTTCACCGTCAAGTTCGGCAGTTGCAAAATCAGCAATGCTGCCCTTAAACCCAATCCGGCTTTGCAATCTGCTTCCTCCTGAAATCCCGCTGACCAGTAACAGCCCTTTTGCGCTGTCGTTGAGCGCGCGCGTGTCGAGTTCCAGTTTAAGGCTGGTATCACGCGTGAGTACCGGGTCCCCCAACCAGGTGTTCAGCAATGGAAAATCGCCTGTAAATCGGCTCGCAAATTTCAGGAATTTCCGAGCATCCTTCGCATTGACGTCAAGTTTGATATTGCCATTGGGGCTCTGCAAGACCTGCTCAAGACGCCCGGTGCTCGTAATTTTGGCGCCATAGACATTTTCTGCCTGCAGCTTCTCGATCGAGATATCACCGTCCTTGATGCGCACCCAACCATCAACGCCTTTGGCTTCCACGGGCACATCTTTGTAATTAACCTCCAGCAATGCTGCCTTGATCCGTACATCGAGATCATGGCTGGCAATCTCGACACTCTCGCGGTCCTGGGTCAATGAATAAAGCCCCTGCAGGTCCTGAAGGTTTACGCGATTGCCGGAGAACTCTGCAACAAGAGCCGCACGCCCATTGACCGGTGCCAGGCGTTGCAGCCTGCCGGTAAGCTTTGCATCATCCATCCTCAGTTCAAGATTGTCGAGAACCACCTGTCGCAATGTCAACGTCACGTCAGAACTGAACCCAAGTGTTTTCAACCGGCGGATTTGGGCATCCACCCCACCAGATAGCCATGCTGCAAGTCCGGATGGCTGGCGTGATGCCAACAGCATACTCCCTGCAAAACCGAAATCTTCACCAATCCCGACACGTCCGTTTGCCTCAACCAGCGTATTTCCCGGGAAAGTCGCCTTGAAAGATCGCAACTCCCAACCCTTGCCAAAGGGGCGGACTTTCGCACGCACATCGCGAATGAAAGTGTCACCTGCAACTATTGCAGGCAACAGCACATCGATTTCGCCTTTCGCAGCGGGTACCGGTATTCGATCCAAAATCGATCTGACCGCAGCAAGACGGCGCTCAAGACTGGTGGGTACTGATTCCGTGTCGGAATTCTCAGAATTCTCCAACCGGTCAAGATCAACTTGACGGCCATCAGCCGTCATCCTGAAAAACACGTTATCACGGAAGGCAAGCTGGCCCTTGCCGGTAATCACATAGGGGTCTTCGCGCTGCCCCACTTCCATTCGGTATTCATCAACTTCAACGAGTTCGGGAGACGCAACAAACGTACCACTGGTATGAACCGGCAACGAATCCTCACCGCGCGAGAAAACAGCAGATTTCTCCCCGCTTTCCGGAACCAGCGAGAAACTTCCTGCCCATTTCAGGATATCGTTCTGCAGCTTGACAGGGCCATCCATCTGCAGCCGATAAGGCTGATCGTTCCGGCTTGCCTCTAGTTTCAGGCGCATTTCCCCTTCTTCACGCCGATAACTACCGGTGGCGATGGAGAGTTGTGACGCAATACCTTCAATGTCGGCATCGGCTTTTATCCGCCAGGGGCCTGCTACCGATCTGGCCGTTAAAGCTCCACGCAGATTTTCAATAGCCAGACTACGCCCACCCGAAAGCCCTGAAATCTTGATTGAGCCCTTTTTGATTGCCAGTTTTTCAATGTTCACCTGTTCAGGATTTACCATCGCCTCCTGCGGCGCGGTCCATGCAATGGTTCCGTTTTCCGCAACTTGTAAATTCAGATGCGGACCATCCATCGACATCTCCACAATCCGGATTTCACCAGAAAGGAACGGAAACAGTTCAGCGCGGAGTGAAAACTCGTCTACTGTCATCAACGGAGAGCCGTCGGCGTTTTTCCCGACACTCAAATTTTCAAAGCTGATAAAAGGTAACGGCAGGATACGGAGATTGGATCTTCCTCCAACCGTGACAGGCTGGCCTACAATCCTCGTCGCCTGCGTTTCAAACTCGCTTGTAAACCGCTCCCAACTGACAAAATACGGTGCCAGCAATGCTGAAAACAAAGCGATCACCACCAGGAGGCCAACAAATACAGAAAAACGAAAAAGCCAGATCATTAAACGCGCCGGACCATTCTTGTGTTACACATCATATCCGACAACCTTGCCGGGATTCATAATGTTATCAGGATCAATCGCATGTTTTATTGACCGCATGATGTCCGCTCCTGCGCCATGTTCAAGTCGCACAAATCGGCGTTTCCCCTGGCCAATTCCATGCTCTCCGGTGCAAGTTCCATCCATCGCAATAGCGCGCAAATTCAGCCGTTCAATAAAGGTTTCAGCCCGCTCAATTTCATCCAGATCATCCATCATCACAAGCGGGGTCACATGAAAATTACCATCCCCCACATGCCCGACAACCGGAGCGGTGAGGCCAAGCTCGGCAACATCCTCCAGAGTTTCCGCAATGCACTCGGCAAGCCGGGAAATCGGCACACAGGCATCCGTAGCAATTCCCCTGCATCCCGGGCGCCAGGCAAGCATGGCATGATAAGCATCATGGCGGGCCTTCCACAGCGCATTGCGCGCCTCGGTCGTATCAACCCACTGGATGCCCTCCCCGCCGAATTCACCCGCAATTGAATTAAATAACCCAACCTGCTCTTCAACCGCACGATCGGTTCCGTGAAACTCAATAAAGAGCGCAGGCTTCAGCGCATAATCGAGACCGGAATACCGATTGATCATTTCAACCTGCAGCGCGTCAAGCAATTCTATGCGCGCCATCGGTAACGCTGTCTGCATGGCAAGAATTGTCGTCTGACAAGCATCTTCCACCGTTTTGAACTGGCAAACCCCGGCAGATATACATTCAGGTATACCGTGAAGCCTGAGGGTCAACTCGGTAATAACACCCAGAGTCCCCTCAGAACCAACCATCAATCGGGTGAGATCATATCCAGCAGAAGTTTTACGGGCACGCCTTGCGGTACGTACAACCCGCCCATCTGGCATAACGGTTGTGAGATTAATGACGTTCTCGCGCATGGTGCCATATCGCACCGCATTGGTACCCGATGCACGCGTCGCCGCCATCCCCCCAAGCGAGGCATCAGCACCGGGGTCGATAGGAAAAAACAATCCTGTCTCACGCAGATGATCGTTAAGGGTGGTTCGGGTTACGCCCGGCTGAACGACACAGTCCAGATCTTCCGCGTTTACCGCCAGAACGTCGTTCATGTCATTAAGGTCAATCGAGATACCGCCGGCTGGCGCGTTGACACCACCTTCAAGGGACGTACCCGTACCAAAGGGAATGATCGGCACTTTGTGTTCCGCACAAATCCGGACCACGTCTTGAACTTCTTGCGTCGAGCGGGCAAACACCACTGCGTCAGGCAATTGGGAAGGAATATAGGTCGTGGTGTGAGAATGTTGCTGACGCAGGGCCTGAGAAGTTTTCAACTGCTCGCCAAAGCGCTGCTTGAGTACGCCAACTGCGGCCGCAATTCCCGGCTCGTTACGATCCAGCGTATCCAGGTCCTTTAGTGCCACTCGTTTTCCTCCCCGATTGGCTGCTTTTCAAGTATTACTTGTCGTATCGGATACCACTCCGCAATGACTAATACCAATGGCGATTGGGATTAACCCTAAACTCAATCATCACTTCTTTGAAGCAGTGATCGAGCAAATTTGCGTTAAGTTTCAAACGCGTTGTCCATTTTTTTATTCAATCAAAAGAAAAAACGCTCAAGCAACTCACCAAAACAAAATAAAGAAGGATACCCTTCGAGGCAAATAACTTCGGCAATTTCAGGGAGATAACCGGGTGTAATCTTGGGCGTTGCCCTTGCGCACAGATAGTCTCTATGAAAAAGATAGATCAAACACAACAAGCACCCTGGACCAATGCCGGAGATTTTAAGGCGGCTGCCAACCCTTCTGGTGAACTGGATCGAGCCTAATCTTGCAGGGTTTCGTAGTGATCGCCAGTTGCCTGTTTGGCTGGTTGCGGTTGTCATTGGTATTGCCGCTTCTATCGCTGCAATCATCTTCCGTGAGTTGATCGGCGCTGTTCAGCTCTTCTGGTTGGGTGATCGTTCGGAAAACGTCGTTACCGCGGCTTCAAATCTTCACTGGCTCATCATCGTCCTTGCACCGGTAATTGGGGGCTTGATCGTGGGCTGGGGTCTGGTGACTTTGCTGCCCCAACGGCGGACGGGGGGTGTTCCGGATGTTATCGAGGCACGCGCCATTGAAGGGCGTGACCTTGATCTTAAATCTGCATGCTGGTCAGCCGGCATCACGGCGGTATCGCTCGGTTCTGGCGCAAGTGCCGGGCGTGAGGGCCCAATGGTTCATCTCAGCGCTGCAATCTCAACCTGGCTCGTCAACCGGTTCAGACTTCCCGGCTGGTCAAGAAAAACGCTTTTGGCAAGTGGCGTTGCAGCGGCGGTATCGGCTTCATTTAATGCACCCATAGCTGGCGTTCTGTTCGCCCATGAAATCGTGCTTGGACACTATGCCCGCCGGTCTTTCGTCCCGATCGTGATCTCCGCAGTTGGGGGCACACTTTTGTCCAGGCTTTGGTTTGGCAATGTCGCGGCATTTGCCATCCCGGATCATCAGATTACTTCAATTGCCGAATTTCCAGCCTTTGCTCTGCTTGGGCTTGTATGTGCGCTTGTGTCAGTAGTCTTCCAGTTCGCCCTTGTCGGCACCGATTACGTGGCACGCAACATACAAATCCCGCTTTTCTGGCGTCCGGCCATCGGCGGTGTCATGATTGGTACAATTGCCCTGGCCTATCCTGAAATCCTCGGTGTCGGCTACGAAGCAATCGACATGGCATTGAAAAACCAACTCGGCCTTGGACTGCTTTTGGCCCTGCTTGTTGCAAAAACCGCCGCTACCGCGATTACTATTGCTTCAAGATTTGGAGGTGGTGTGTTTTCACCGGCACTTTATCTTGGCGCCATGACCGGAGGTGCTTTCGGCCTCATTGCATCGTCAATTTTCCCGGAACTTGCATCCAGTCAGGGTGTTTATGCAATCCTCGGGATGGGCGCCGTTGCTGCCGCGGTACTGGGCGCCCCATTCTCAACCACCATGATTGTTTTTGAACTCACGGGCGGTTACGGCCTGACGATTGCGCTATTGTTGGCTGTGTCTATCTCGACCGGCATCAACCAGGCCATTCATGGCCACTCCTTTTTTGAATGGCAGCTTGAAATGCGCGGGCTGTTCCTGCGTGATGGCCCGCACAAATACGTCATGCGTTCAACCCGTGTTTCAGAGTTTTTGTCAGACACCGACACCGATGATGGCCGGGAAGTGCTTGAGGAAGACGAAGAAGGAAATCTCGAGCCGCATCTGGTTGCCACGGACAATCTTGAAACAGCTTTGAGAACATTTGATGATGGCGGCCACACGATCCTGCCCGTCATTCAATCCCGTCGTGAAACAAAGGTCATCGGTCACGTGACTCAGACCAAGGCCCTTGCCCATTTCAATCAGGCTCTGGTGGCATCCAGCGAAGAAGAGCATCGCCCCTAAGAGTCCGAACGAATATTCGCGTGAGGTTTGACAGCTGGATTCAAGACATCAAATCCCGCTACCAACCCCATGAAGTGTAATTCCAATCCATGCCGCCTCCCGATTGCAAAACCTGCATATCCGCCAAAATTAACCTGAACATCCATTCAAAATTTGTATGACCATTTCTGGGCGAAACTGCTGGCGGGACTGCAAATTGCTGAAGTTGGGCCTTGCCCGGACATTTCTTCCATGACACATTTCAGGAAATATCCTGGAGGAAAGCCCAATGTCTGTAGAACCGCTTCACCAAGACAACCTCTCGAACCTGCCATTTTATGAAGAGCGGGTAGATTTGGCGGCCGCATTCCGCTGGACTGTCCGCCTCAATATGCATGAGGCCGTTGCAAACCATTTCTCGCTTTCGGTAAATGATGATGGGACACAGTTCCTGATCAATCCGAATCAACGTCATTTTTCCCTGATCAGAGCCTCGGACATTCTGCTGCTTGATGCCAATGATCCAGGCACCATGGACCGTCCGGGTGCACCAGATGAGACTGCCTGGGGCTTGCATGGATCAATACACCGCAATTGCCCGCATGCGCGCTGTGCCCTCCATGTCCATTCCGTCCACGCAACCGTTCTTGCAAGCCTTGCAGATTCAACCATGAAAGCAATCGACCAAAACACCGCGATTTTTCACAACCGACACGTGGTGGATGAACAATATGGCGGCCTCGCATTTGAAGAAGAGGGCGAGCGGTGCTCGCAACTGTTCTTTGATCCAAAAATCAAAACGATGGTCATGGGCAATCACGGCGTGATGGTGATTGGCGACAATGTCGGTGATGCCTTCAACCGTTTGTACTATTTCGAACGAGCGGCAGAAACTTACATCAAGGCATTGTGGACGGGACAGCCGCTCAGGGTCTTGTCTGAGGAAATCGCTGAGAAAACCGCACAGGAAATCGAAGATTACGATGACCAGGCCGGTTACCATTTCTCTAATTTGAAAGAGATTTTGGATCGCGAGGAACCGGATTATCGCGATTAGTGGATTTTCAGAATCAACCCTTTGCAAGGGAACGAACTGAAAACGGGGTGTGAAGGTGTGCTTCAATCCGCTGGGATAGAGTTGCAGCAGCAAGGAGCAAGTCCCTGACCGCTATTGACATCTGAAAGAGCGCCTGTTCACCTCTCACCATTCGAGGGGAATCACATGTTTGATCAGTTGTTTATACTTGCCGGCCTGTTGTTGATCGCAATACCGGTTATGGCAATTGTTGCTATCATCAAGGCGTCGCGCGTATCGCGTGAATTGGTCGAACTGCGAAAACAGATGAAAAGCAAATTCGAGTGGCTTGAAAACATACTCGATGAAACCCGTGAACGCCCGAACGAACCCGCGTCGACCGTGGTTCGAACCGAAAAGACATTCGACGAAGAAATTTCTGAGCCCCAAGCATCAACGGATGCGGGCAAAGAAGTTTCAGACGAGCCGGTAGATGAAGCCGAAACTTCTAAAACAGATGATCGTGAGGAAACCCCATCAACAACTGACGAAAGCCTCGCCGGCAAACCCTGGATAGCAGCAGCACGAAACAGGAGAGAGCAAAGGAAAGCCTCAGGCCTTGATCTTGAAAGCCTGATCGGCGGACGCTGGAGTGTGCTACTGGGCGGCCTCACCCTCGCACTGGGCATTGTGTTCCTGGTGAAATATTCAATTGAAGCCGGCCTGCTTGGTCCGGCAATGCGAACATTACTTGGTGCAGCGTTTTCTGCCCTTGCCATCGCGGGTGGCGAATGGCTCCGCCGCGCTGACCGGAATTTCGGCCTGCCGGTTTATGACCAGGCCGATGTCCCCGGTATTCTGACAGGGGCCGGGGCAATCGGGGCTTTTGCTACGTTATATGCCGCACATGCGCTTTATGGATTTATCGGGCCTGGATTTGCCTTCGCGGGCCTCACTCTTATTGGCATTGCCACCATGCTGGCGTCTGCGCTCCATGGACCAAAACTCGCTGCAATCGGTGTTTTGGGAGCCTATGCAACGCCAATACTCGTTTCATCCTCCAGCCCAAATCACATCGCTCTTGCTCTTCATGTGTTGATTGTGACCGCAACCGTACTGGCACTTGCCCATGTGCGCGAATGGCGATGGCTTGCAATCGCTGGCTTCGTCGCGTCCTGCATCTGGGTTGCTCTTGCAGCAATGGGCAGTGGCAGCGGAGACCTTGCAGGTGTTGCCGGGTTCATGGTTGCCGGACTGGCGGTTTTGTTCGCCGCCTTGTTCTTTGTGCGCGAGACACCCGAACCCGAAGATCGCCCGGTGGAAAGATCGGCAATCTTCGCATTCTCTTTACTGACCTTTGTATTTTTATTCCAACTGGCAGTTAATTCCGCACTCCCTGCAACTTTGACCGCAGTCACGACAGCACTGGTGATAACTGCTATTGCATGCTACCGGACTTCGCTTTCGCCCGTGAGTATATGCGCTGCTGTCCTCACATTGTTTGCGGTTTTGGCAAGCGACCTCACACCTGAAATCATAAAAGGCATGACAACCACGGGCGATTTGAAGACCGGGTTGGTGCCACCCGACACTCTATCATTTGCCTGGAACGCGCTATTGCTGGCTGGACCACCGGCAATTCTCAGCCTTTGGGGCGCCAGACGATTTTCCGCGTCAGCACCTCGCGCGTCGGGATGGTTGGCAAGCGCCACATCAACATTGGCCTTCTTTACATTGGTAATCACCTATTTGCGGATTGCTCCGTTTGAAACCCGTCCGCTGATTGGCGCTGTTGCCATCAGCGTTGCCGCACTGCTCGCAATTGCAACGGAAGCTTTCATCCGTCTCAAACCCAGTGATCTGAAGGCCCCTGCCCCCGCTGCATTGGCGGTTGGCGCGATTGCGTGCGCTTGTTTTGCCCTATCGGTTTTTCTGGACTCAGGCTGGATGCCGCTTGCATTTGCATTGTCAGCACTTGGTATTGCCGCTGTTTACCTCAAGCGCCCTGTCAGCACGCTTCCATGGTTGGCACTGGCTGCAGGTGGCATTGCGGGCTTTGCAATCTACATCAACATGCCGCTGGAACTGCCAAACGTCAGCGGACCAATTTTGTTCAATTCCCTGATCCTGCTTCTGGCAGTGCCAGCCGCCGCCCTGCTGGGAGGCGGTGAGTTGTTGCACCGGTCGCCGGACACCCCGCCAAGCTTAACCGAGATCGGTTTAACATCCGGTGGCCTTGCGCTTGCAGCTTTATTCGTGGGTCTCGAAACGACCCACTTTATCAACAATGGCAGTCTGGCGAATGTGCAAAATTCACTCGCCGAAACCTCGGGATATGCACTCGCCGCAATGGGTTTTGCCATGGGCTTGCAGCAACTTGGCGAACGCAGCCATCGTTCGATATTCGACATCGCGTCCCAGGTAGCAGGAATAGCAAGCGTCATCATCGCAGGCGTTGGACTGTTGCTGATCTATAATCCTGCCTTTGACAATGCACCGGTCGGTGCCGGGGCACTCTTCAATCTTCTGCTTCCAGGCTTCCTGCTGACCGGCATTGCCGCAGCGGTCATCACCCTGCTTGCACGTCCGGTTCGGCCACGGTGGTATACCTTGATGTATGCAGCACTTTGCGGTCTTCTACTGTTCACATACTTCTCTTTGATGTTGCGGAAGTCATTCCAGGGCCAGTATCTCGGTCTCTCCCGCACCACATCAGATCTTGAATTCTGGTTGTATTCACCATTGTGGCTTGTTCTTGGCGCAATCCTTCTTTCGGTAGGCCTTTACTACAAGTCTCTGCCCATCCGCTTCGCATCAGGGCTTTTGATATCACTCACGGTCGTGAAGGTTTTCCTGGCTGATATGTCGGAACTTACCGGAATATTGCGGGCCTTCTCATTCATCGGGCTTGGCATCTCCCTGATCGTTATTGGACGCTTTTATCAACGCATTCTGACCCGTCGTTTCGCAGCAAGGAAAGGCATCGACAAAGGAGACGAAGACAAAGAAGGCAAATGACCTTCGTGCTGTTGAGGTGGGCGGATTTGCCCGTTTACAGGTATAACCGCAACCGCGTAGTCAACTGTCCTGCCACCGCACAACCTTGAAGGGCGATCGGATAAAACAGTGAACAAGACGAACACTCCCGTATCCTGCGATGAATGGAATTTTCATGCCGAGCGTGGCCAGCTCATTGCGGAAGCCCATGCTCGCCCATCGCAGGGGATCACACCGCCAGCTGAAATCCTTCATCTGGCTTTTCGCGCCGATGGCGAAACTTACCAGCTGTTTTTTGACACCCTTGGAGCAACCCCGGAACAGATTTCAAATCGGCATTTCTCGGGAAAAATAGATGGATGTGACGGTAAAGATCGAGCGCCACACCGAATTCATGTCCTGTACGCTGTTTCGGGATGCGACTGCAAAATCTGCTGTGCCGGACACCGCCAAATTTCTGAAAGAGCAATTCCCGGTAAATCAGATCGAAATTCTTGTTCTGTTGAAACTTGATTTGGTCAGTTCCGCTCGCGAATTACGGAAGGCACTCCCCCGCGATCAGCGAATTGCCGGGGGTCAAATCAGAAGCGACATTGACGTTCGTTCGACTTTCAAACCGGATACAGACGGCATCACCCGTTTCATACTCCATCCGCACAATCAGACTTCCTACGAACTGGGTCGTCGTCTGCAGCGCCTGATCGAGATGGAAACCTATCGGACCATGAGCCTGCTTGGCTTATCAAAAGCACGCAAGATTTCTGCTAAACTGACCAAATATGAAAAAGAGCTCGACGAACTGACGATATCCCTGAGAGACGGCAGTGACAGCACCGAAAAGACTGATGAGGAATTGTTTCGACAGATTTCAAGCCTCACCGAACGCAACAACATTCTTGCCACACAGACCCGCTACCGGTTTGCCGCAAGCCGGGCGTATTACACGCTCTTTCAACAACGCGTCGATACGCTTGAGGAAAAGGTTGTAGGCGACATCCAGACCATGAGCGGTTTTCTGCGTTCACGTCTGGAGCCTGCCATGGCAACCATTGAAAGCACTGCCAAACGCCAGGAAACTCTCACCAACGACTTATCACGGGCGCTGGTCTTGTTGCGCACCCGGATAGAACTCAACCTCAATCGGGGCAATCAGGCATTGCTGCAATCAATGGATCGCCGCCACGACCAGCAATTAAAAATTTCAAGAACCGTGGAAGGCTTGTCCATTGTCGCAATCACTTACTATGCGGTCGGGCTTGTTTCTTATCTTCTAAAAGCCTTGGCAAAACAGGCCTGGATGCCATTTTCAGCCACAATGCTCACCGCGTTGTCAGTACCGTTCATACTGGTCGCAGTATGGTTTTCGTTGAAGCGTGCACGAAGGGCCTGGGAAGCACAAAAGGAAAAATGAACTCAGTCTGAACAAATTTGCTCAAGCGCTCAGAAAAATGTGAATGACTGTGAAAGCCTGTCATTTGCAAAACACCAATTCCGAACCGATATTCATCAGGAGATTATCAACAGGAGAAACAATTATGATACGTCGCGCTTTTTTAGCTACCTCAACAGCATTTGCAGCCGCCACAGCGTTCAGCATTCCTGCATTTGCAGGCTCCAGGTCAGGCAATTTCAGTGGAAATGCTGGTCATACCACCACCGGCAGCGTAACTGTTAAAGGTGGCAAGATTATTCTTGAAAACAACTTCTCTTTTGACGGTGCTCCGGATCCACGGGTAGGCCTCGGCAAGGGCGGTAAGTATGTCTCCGGTACCGATTTTGCGGTATTGAAGAAAAACAACGGGAAACAAACCTATTTCATTCCGGCCAATTTAAAAGACAGAGATTTCGACACGATTGTAATCTGGTGTCGAAAATTCTCGGTACAACTTGGAAAAGCCAAACTGAATTAGGGTCTGGACTCAATTGGGAATTGGCCTGCACAGCTGACCAATTTTTCAGAATTTAGGCGAAATCGACCGACTTGACTTTCCGTCAACGAGGAGATTTCAACGATAATCCGGGTAAATTGGGCGTTGCCCGAACGGGTTGCGCCAAAAACGCCTATTTCAGTATTAAACAGCCCCGCCGATGCTTTGGCATCGCCTGTGGTTTTCGCCTCGAAATAAACCATTTTGTCTCCAATGCAGCCACATTTCCCAATTGGGTTCAGACCCTAGGGTCTGTTGACGTTCAGGTGAGGGATTCCTTTTTAGCATAAAAACTGATTCAAGACTGGAAAAGGAGAACGGTCTTGATTCGCAAAATTTTGAAAGATGAACAGTGGGAACGCATTGCAGCGCATTGCTGTGGCAAAGCGGGCGATCCGGGGCAAACGGGCGGCAATGCGCGCGAGTTTGTTGAGGCGGTGTTGTGGATTGCCCGCACAGGGTCGCCGTGGCGCGATCTGCCTGCAGAATTTGGTGCCTGGAACTCTGTTTTCAAGCGCTTCCGCCGATGGGTAAACAATGGTGCATTTGAACGTATATTCAATAACTTAACCCAGGACGAGCTTGATCTGGAATATGTCATGGTTGATGGCTCCATTGTTAAGGTTCATCGCCATGGAATGGGCGCAAAAGGGGGACTCTCAATCAGGCCATAGGTAAATCCCGGGGTGGCATGTCGACGAAAATACTGGCGCTTGTCGATGGATTGGGAAATCTGGCGCGGTTTTCGATCCTGCCGGGTCAGCGTGGCGAGACAATGGGCGTTGCGAATTTGATTGAGGGCATTGAGTGCGGTGCTTTTCTTGGCGACAAGGCCTATGATGCGGACTGGCTGCGCGAATTGCTTGAAAGCCGGGATATCGAAGCCGTCATTCCGGCAAGAAGGGGAAGAAAATCTCCGGCATTGCATGACGAGGAAAAATACAAATGGCGGCATCTTGTCGAAAACTACTTTCAGAAACTCAAGGAATTCAAGCGCATAGCCATGCGTTCAGAAAAAACCGACGAGAGCTTCTGTGCTATGATCTATCTGGCTGCAACAGCCATCGCAATCAGATGAACGTCAACAGACCCTAATACCAACGGCGATTTATTGCTTTAAAGGTTGCACTGCAGCCGCAGATTTTGCCAGGCGAACCAGATTGATGAATTCAGAGCGATAGCCAAATTCATCCTCGCCTTTTGCAGAACGGCCAAGCGCGATCACTTCGTCATAGAAATATGCGCCCGTGTATTGGCCACCGCGAAGCAATTGACCGAAGGCTGCAACGCTGGCTGAAAAACCGCGCATCCTGCGAGCCAGCGGCGGTATCGCCTACTTCATCGCCTACCGTAACCTGCGCAATATCTTCCGCCTCCTCACGATGCCCCGTAAAGCGAAAAGCAATTCCTTGGCGGTGTGTGAAATTTTTTTAGCAAACCCACGAAAAAGGCAAATTCCAATTGGCCCGTGAATGTGACGCATTTAACAGACTGGGCAAGTACAAGAACATACCCTGCGCCTGTTGCAGTAACACACTGTCATTTAATCGCTGCAACTTTCATCGATTTTCAAAATTTGCAACAGGGAGAATATGATGACTAAAAAAAATATTGGCCCATGTACAACAGTGGGAAAAGGCGGCGTCGGTGAATCCGGTGCATCATCTTCGCTTCATCACCAGGTTACGTCCGGACCGCCAAAAAACATGGTTGTTCGGACGACGGACAATTCACTGTGCCAAAATACCGGTGCAATAGCCGTTGTGGTGATAAATGGGCAGCCGGCTGCCTATGGCAATGTCACTGAGACAGGAAGCTCGATCAGCGCGGAGGCTCGCGAAGGTGACCACGTCAACCTGATTGTTCATACAATTCCTTTGTTCAATGATATCATGTGTATCCGCCTGGGAGAGTTGGAATTCATTCTTGATGAATGTGATTTCGTCTGAACACACGGCACTCTCAACATTGAGAACTTATACGGTAAAATCGACAAACTTTGCTGTTCTTTTGGCATAAATTCGCTAAATAGAACAAATGTCGAACCCGTTTGATTCCATACCCGAGGATGATCTCGAACCCGCGCCGCCTGCAACTGCTGGCGGTGGCATTGCTGCACGGGCAGTGGCAGCCAATCGCGGGGCTGACAGGCCGGATTATTTTGCCGGGCTGAACCAGGAACAAATGGATGCCGTTAAATCGCTTGATGGGCCACTTCTGGTGCTCGCCGGTGCAGGTACCGGCAAGACGCGCGTGTTGACGACACGAATTGCACACATCCTTGCAACGGGGTGCGCCTACCCTTCACAGATTCTTGCGGTTACCTTTACCAACAAGGCCGCGCGCGAGATGAAAGACCGCATTGGCCGGATGGTCGGAGAAGCGGTGGAAGGCATGCCCTGGCTTGGCACATTCCATTCCATTGGTGTAAAAATTCTGCGTCGCAATGCCGAACTTGTCGGCCTGAAGAGCGATTTCACCATTCTCGACACGGATGATCAGATCAGGCTCTTAAAACAGCTTATCCGGGCTGAGGGTATTGACGACAAGCGCTGGCCAGCGCGAACCCTTGCAGGCCTGATTGACGGCTGGAAAAACAAGGGGCTTGCACCGGACCAAATTCAGGAGGGCGATGCCCGTGCCTTTGCTGATGGTCGTGGCCGCGAACTTTATCAGCAGTATCAGGATCGCCTCAAAATCCTCAACGCCTGTGACTTTGGTGATCTGTTGACGCAGACCATCCGCCTGTTCAAGGAAAACCCGGATGTACTGCGGGAGTATAACGCGAAGTTCAAATACATACTGGTGGATGAGTATCAGGACACCAACGTCGCCCAATACATGTGGCTGAGACTGTTGGCGCAGAAAAGTGACACTCTTCCCTCCGTGGCAGAGCCAGCTTTCGCGACTAGCGAAAGTGCGAGCTCGCGAACGGGCGAAGCGCCGGAGGCCGCTTCGAAAGGGCACACAAGCAACAAATCTTTGGCTACACCAAACTTGTGTTGTGTCGGCGATGATGATCAGTCGATCTATGGCTGGCGCGGAGCCGAGGTCGATAACATCCTGCGTTTTGAAAAGGATTTTCCGGGTGCAAAGGTAATCAGGCTTGAGCGCAATTATCGTTCCACCGCTCACATTCTGGGAGCAGCAGGCCATCTGATCGCCAACAATGAAGGGCGGTTGGGCAAGACACTCTTCACTGATACATCTGATCCGGATAACCCGAAAGTGGTTGTCTCCGCCGGCTGGGACTCGGAAGAAGAAGCGCGTTCCATCGGCGAAGAAATTGAGGCTCTTCAAAACAACGGCCACACGCTCAACGAGATCGCCATTCTGGTGCGCGCCTCCTTTCAGATGCGCGAGTTTGAGGACCGCTTTGTCACCATGGGTCTCAATTACCGCGTCATCGGCGGGCCGCGTTTTTATGAGCGCATGGAAATCCGCGATGCGATGGCTCATTTTCGCGTCGTTTGCCAACCGGCGGATGATCTCGCTTTTGAACGCATAATCAACAAGCCAAAACGTGGCATCGGGGATGCAACGCTCAGGTTCATCCATGACAACGCAAGGGCACGCTCCATCCCGCTGACGATGGCGGCACGCGAACTCACGGAGACCGAAGAACTCAAGCCCAAGGTGCGCGGAACGCTCAAAGGCGTGCTTGATAATTTCGACCGCTGGCGTGGAGACCTCACCGCCCTGCCCCATAGCGAACTGGCCGAAACCATTTTGGAAGAATCGGGCTATACCGAGATGTGGCAGAACGACCGCTCCGCCGATGCCCCTGGAAGACTTGAAAACCTCAAGGAACTCATCCGTTCTATGGAAGAGTTCGAGAGCCTGCCAGGCTTCCTCGAGCATGTCAGCCTCGTGATGGATACCGACAGCAATGCGGAATTGGATGCGGTGTCGCTGATGACATTGCACTCGGCCAAGGGGCTGGAATTCGACACGGTTTTTCTGCCCGGTTGGGAGGAAGGCCTGTTTCCACATCAACGCTCGCTCGATGAAGGCGGACGCTGCGGGCTCGAAGAAGAACGCCGTCTCGCCTATGTCGGCATCACCCGCGCGCGGATGCGGTGCTACATCTGGTTTGTCTCCAACCGCCGCATTCATGGCCTTTGGCAGGCATCCATTCCATCGCGTTTTGTCGACGAACTGCCCGAAGCGCATGTGGAAGTGAGCGAACAACAATCCTCCTTTGGCGGTTACGGTTCGGGCCGGGCGGGCGGACGCTACGGTACCTCCCGGTTTGATAATGTGGATACGTTTGATTCAAGCTACAAAAGCCCCGGCTGGAACCGCGCCAAGGGGCGCTCGGGCGCTGACGACAACAATTGGGGAACCCGCTCGGGGCAAAAGACATCCGGCGGCGGGCGCACGATTGAAGGCCAGCTGATTGCATCTTCGATCAACGAAGGTTCACAATTTTCAATCGGCGACCGGGTCTTTCACACGAAATTCGGCAATGGCAACATCGCCTCAATCGACGGCAACAAACTCACCATCGACTTCGACAAGGCAGGGCAAAAGCGCGTGCTGGAGAGTTTTGTTGAGGGGGTTTGATGTCAAAGGTTCAAAGACCCAAGCGAATTTAAACAGCGACCAGTGCGTGTCGCGTTCAATCCAAACAGCAACAACGCGTTCCTTTTCTGATTTCATTCACGCATTTTCGTTTGACCGGTTCCGATTAAACGGAATTTGAGCTAGTGGTCCGTTCGAAACAAATGAGTCCCTTTGCGGCGAACTCTTTATCATTTGTTTTGAACGTAAAGACCACTAGCAAGGTATTGTTTTCTAGTGGATTTTAAGATTCAAATATTTGGATGAGAGGTCTCGGAAAACGGGTTCCAAATGTTTGAATCAATCCACTAGCCGTAACGGTATGGGCGTCCGGCCTTTATCATATCGGCGTTGTATTTTTTGAAAATTTCAACAACCTTGGCTTTGGTCTCCGATTCTGCTGCTATTTCATCCCAAAACTTAACCGCTGCATTTTCAACTATTGCCCATTCCTCATCTGGAATTGTGGTCAGTTTCATTTTTGGTCCGTTTACCCGCAGGGCTGCTTCGCCACCCCAATACCACCACTGGCGATAATAATGGCTCTGATCCATACAAACCTTGAGCAATTCCTTTAGGTGATCGGGAAGTTCATTCCAGCGGTCCATATTGGCGAAGAAAGAACCGGCCCATGCACCGGAAATGTTGTTGGTCAAAAAGTAGTTGGTGACATCCGCCCAGCCAACTGTGTAATCCTCGGTAATGCCGGACCAGGCAATACCGTCCAGCTCTCCGGTTTGGACAGCAGTTTCAATATCTTCCCAGGGAAGTGTAACCGGAACAACGCCAAACTGGCTGAGAAAGCGTCCAGCCGTCGGGAAAGTGAACACCCGCTTGCCTTTAAGATCAGCAAGGCTGTTGATCGGATCTTTGGTGGCAAAATGACACGGGTCCCACGCACCGGCAGAGATGTGTTTCACACCAACCGCGGAATATTCCTGATCCCAGATTTCACCAAGGCCGTACTGGTTAAACAGAACCGGCACATCAAGAGAATAACGGCTGCCAAACGGGAAATATCCGCCAAACACCGTAACTTCGGTTGGTGAAGCCATGGAATCATCATCCGATTGCACCGCATCAATTGTGCCTTTTTGCATGGCCCGAAAAAGTTCACCCGTCGGGACAAGTTGATCAGAAAAGAAGAGCTCGATTTCCATTTGATCTCCAGCAATCTTGTTGAAGCTGTCGATCGCCGGTTTGATGACATGATCTGCAAGAGCGGCACCGGCATAGGTCTGCAGGCGCCATTTTATTTTTGACTGTGAAATGGCAGGTGTCGCGAGGGCCGCAGCGGGTGCTGCCAATGCCGCACCTTTGATAAACTTACGTCTTGTTGTCATAACTCTCTCCTGTCTGGTTTCAAAGGTTGCCGGTTACAAAACAGCGCCTCTTTGGAGGTTCTTGTTAGTTTCCGTAGATGTAATTTGGCAGCCACATGGCAATTTGAGGGAACAGCATAACCATTGTCAACGCCAGAACCATGATAAGGACGAACGGCGTGATGGAACTGTATATGTCTCTGAGTGTAATTTCCGGCGGTGCCATCGCCCGCATCAAGAACAGATTGTATCCGAACGGTGGCGTCATATACGCAATCTGAGTGGTGATTGTGTAGAGCACTCCATACCATATCAAGTCAAAGCCGAGCACCTTGACCAGCGGCACGTAGAGCGGCGCCACGATGACCAGCATGGCGGTATCATCCAGAAACGTGCCCATCACCAGAAACGAAAGTTGCATCAAGATAAGGATCATCCACGGATCCAGGCCAAGTTGATCTGTGAACAGGCTATCGATTGCCCTTACGGCTCCAAGTCCGTCAAAAACTGCACCAAACCCAAGTGCGGCCAGAATAATCCACATAAACATGCATGAAATTGCCAGCGTCTGACGGACAGAAACTTCAAAAACCTCCCGGTTCATCCGACCTTTCAGGACTGCCGCCAGAAACGCAACGCTTGCGCCCACAGCCGAACTTTCAACCAGCGATGTCCAGCCATTTACAAACGGCACCATCATCGCTGCAAAGATGAACAAAGGTAAAAGTCCCGCGCCTAACAGGCGAAACTTCTCAGACCTGGAAATGTCCCGGTCTGCTTCCGGCAGCACAGGACCAAGTTCCGGCTGTATCCGGCAACGAATATAAATGTAAATCATGAACATCGCCGCCATCATCAAGCCTGGAAAAATGCCCGCCAACCAGAGTTGACCAACCGGCTGTCGCGCTATCATTGCGTATAAAACAAGAACAACAGAAGGGGGCACCAGAATTCCGAGGGAGGATCCGGCTTGAATTACTCCGGTTACCATGCGTTTGTCATAACCACGCTTGAGGAGTTCGGGCAAAGCAATGGTTGCACCAATCGCCATGCCCGCAACCGAGAGACCGTTCATGGCCGAGATCAGTACCATGAGGCCAATGGTTCCAATTGCCAGCCCCCCGCGAACGGGTCCCATCCAAACGTGGAACATCTTGTACAGGTCATCCGCGATTTTTGACTCCGACAAAACATAACCCATGAATATAAACATTGGCAGGGTAAGAAGCGGATACCATTTCATCAATTTCATGGCAGATGAAAACGCTATATCCGATCCGCCGGTTCCCCAAAGTGCCAAAGCAGCAATAGCACCAACAGCGCCAATTGCACCAAATACCCGTTGCCCGGTGAACAGCATCAACATCATGGTTGCAAACATGAATATTGCGATCATTTCCTGAGACATCAAAGCGTGCCGCCTTTGATCTTGATGATATCCTTAAACAACTCAGAGATTGCCTGTAGCAGCATCAGAAAAATTCCGATGCACATAACCGTTTTGATCGGCCAAATAAGCGGTCGCCATGCAGTCGGGCTGCGCTCAAGCCTTCCCACTTCTTCCCCACCCGTAACCAGCGCCCAGAAGAACGAGAGTGGTTCATCTTGGTAATGCCCCAGCGAATATGCAGTTGACCCCAGGCCGCCATAAAGGAGAACACCCAGATAAAATATCAACAAGAAAACAGTAATTGCATCAACTTGCGCTTTCCGCTGGTCTGACCACTCACCATAGAACAAATCCATGCGAACGTTGGATCCAAGCTGAATTGAGTAAGGCCCGCCCATTATGTAGTAAGTCACCATCGCGAATTGAGCGATTTCCAGTGTCCACAAAGATGGAAGAAAAAATGTTTTGGAAATTGACGACCACAACAAAACTGCGATCATCACGAAAATACCGTACATAATTACCCGACCAATTCGGTAATTAACGGCATCCACAGTCTTGATATAGATATGGAGAAATTTCATCACGACTGCTGCCTACTCATTCACTCAGCCGCCAGTCTCTCTGCCCCGATATCAATATCCCGATCATGCGTAAGTGCCGGAATTTTGCGGCGTGCCTGGCCAACCAGTGCCATGTCGATTTCGGCCATCGCAATCCCCTCGCCCTCGCCACCATCGGCAAGCACATTGCCCCATGGGTCGACAATCAGCGAGTGACCATAGGCTTCACCGCCGCCGGAAATCTTTCCGTGCTGGCATGGCGCAATGACAAAACAACCATGCTCAATGGCGCGCGCCCGGTTGAGCACATGCCAGTGTGCTTCACCGGTAACCTTGGTGAACGCCGCAGGGGTCGCGAGGATCGACGCGCCGCTTTTCGCCAATGTGCGGTAGAGCGCGGCAAAGCGCAGATCGTAACAGATAGAAAGACCCAAACCACCCCATGGTGTCTCTGCCACCACGCTTTCCCCGCCTGGAAAAATTGTCGCTGACTCCGTGTAAAATTTACCCGGCTCCAACTCCACATCGAACATGTGGATTTTGTTGTAGCGTGCGGTAATTTCGCCCTTCGGATCGATGACGTATGACCGGTTGGAAATGCGTCCGTCCGGGTTGGTCACACCCAGGGACCCCAGCAAAAACCACACATTCATTTGTTTCGCGGCATTTTGAAAGGCCGGAATTACCGGATGGCTTTCTTCACAAAAAGACGTGGGGATGAGCAGTGCATCTTCGGTTCGAAGACCTGAAAAATATTCAGGCGTTGCAATAAACTCCGCACCGGCTTGTACCGCTTCACTCGCCAGGGACAGGCAGGCTTCAATGTTCTCGTTCACATCCGGCGAAGCATTGTTTTGAATGCAGGCGGCAACAAATTTATCAGCCATGATGATTTCACTCCCAAAAAGCCAATAGAGGGTAAAAGGGATTGTACACCCAGTTTAGATCCCTTTGACAAACTGGTTTCGGATACGGCGCCAGTCAATTTTGTTTCTGAACCGGCGGAAAATCCGCCATAGTGTCTGGCACACTATCAGGGTTTTTCAACGCATTCAGAAGCAAAATCTGCGACCGTTCCCCAGGAATATGGCAAAAACGAACCACTTTAGCGGCGCAAATCCTTGAAAAGGAGCGGCCTTGCCTGCGAATTTGCTTCTAAAACCGGAACGTTTTTGCGCATACCGTATTCCAAACCCAGCTTGTCAACAGGACCTAGTACCCTGATTCATCTATATTGCCGGGTATAGATGTTTGAGTTTAACTCGGGCGGTTTGGGTTGAAAAATGCCAGTCAGCTTTTGCGTTGTGTTTATTGCGATGGGTTTGCCATGCTGCCACTTCGGCCTCAAGTAATGGCTTGTCGCTGATACGCCGATCCAGGCATTGCGATGCGAGCACGCTGAGTTCTGTTTCGGCCATGTTGAGCCAAGAACCGTGTTTGGGCGTGAAATGCCATTCGAAACGCTCGACCAGGCGGCGGGCTTGGGATGGCGCGAAGGCCTTGTAAAGTGCTGCGGGACAGTGGGTGTTGAGATTATCCTGTACCAGCACGATTTTGTCAGCCTCAGCAAAATGGATATCGGCTAAATCCCTTAAAACACAGGCATAATCAATTGCTGTGCGACGTTCGGTGACCTTAACATTGCGCCAGCCTTCAAGCGGCGCAAACAGCATGAACAAATTGGCAGTGCCATTGCGTTCATACTCGTAATCGATGTGCTGGATCCGCCCCGGTTTCATCGCGATGGGTGTGCGAGTTTCTTTCACAAGCTGCTTGTTTGTCTCGTCCAAACAGACCAGCGGGCGCTTTGGATCGTACGGGCGGGTATAAACCTCCAGAATATCCTCCAGGGCTGCAACGAATGCCGCATTTTCCTTTGGTGCAATGACCCAATATTTACGCCGGTGGGGTTTGAGAGTGTTTTTTTAAAACCCTGCCAATTGTTGTATCGCTGGCAGCATCGACGATGCCAAGCTCCACCACCTTGCTTTCCAAAAGCCGCAACGACCAGCGCGCATGGCCCTCAGGTGGCTCAGAACAAGCCAGCTGGATCAGGCGAGCCTCCTTCTCGCCATCAAAAATCGGATCAATTGGCGGCCTTTCACGGCTTTTGCGGCTGATCGCTGCTTCAAGGCCTTCCTCAACAAAACGCCGGCGGACACGCTGCACACTCGAAATACTCGTCTCAAGCGCCTCGACAATTCGTGCATCCAGCCAGCCCCGGCCATCTGCCGTAATATCCGCCTTTAACAAAATCCGCGCCTTCAAAAGCCGACCAGCAGCATCGCGACCCGTGCGGATGATCGTTTCAAGTCTGTTTCTTTCCTCACTGCTTAACCGGACAATGTACCTCTTTGCTCCACCTGAATGAATGACCATGATCCCCTCCCAGTCGTAAAATGATAACCGGTAAACAGAATCAGTAATAATCACATATGTCAAATTAAACGAAGCAGCGCACTAGCAGTGTGTCGGGTTTATCTGGTTATGGGAAAATGGAGCCTCTGCCCATACACTTCATTTGAAATACCGCAGCTTGCCGGCATTCAAAAAACTCATCCTGCGTAACAAATTTTCTTTTGATAATTCCTGTTAAGTTGGGCAAATCTGTTACCAGTGTGATACGGCAAGATCGTATTCAATCGGCTACGGCTCGCACTCATGGTAAAATCTCCAAGACCCAACAAAACCCTCGACCGGGATTTGAAAACACGCGTTTCTCTCGAACAAGCAACGGTCGCCACAAGACAACAATTTCTCGCCCCTTCCATCGGCCTCGCCTTCATTATCATTGTTGGCCTGCTTGCAAGTCTGTTTCTGGGTTGGCAGTCGGAAAATTATGTAATTATCGCAGCAGCAGCAATCGGCGCGTATATGGCGCTCAACATTGGTGCCAACGATGTCGCCAACAATGTCGGTCCGGCGGTAGGCTCCAAGGCGTTGACGATTGTCAGCGCGCTGATTATCGCAGTAATTTTTGAGAGCGCGGGCGCCCTGATCGCCGGTGGTGATGTGGTGGGCACCATCTCAAAAGGGATCATTGATCCTGCTGCAGTTGGCGATGCTAATGTCTTCATATGGGCAATGTTCGCAGCACTCATGTCTGCTGCGGTCTGGATTAATCTGGCGACATGGCTTGGCGCGCCTGTCTCCACCACACACTCCATCGTTGGCGGCGTCATGGGCGCTGGCATTGCCGCTGCCGGTATCTCAGCAGTCAACTGGGTCAAAATGAGCCAGATCGCCGCTAGCTGGGTAATCTCGCCGGTGCTTGGGGGATTATTTGCAGCTATCTTCCTGTGGTTCATCAAGGTTACGGTATCAGACCAGAAAGACAAGATTGAAGCGGCCAGACGCTGGGTACCTGTGCTGATTGCTATTATGGCGGGTGCATTTTCGGCCTATCTCGCGGTCAAGGGCCTGAAGAAGATCATCAAGATCGACCTGCAGACCGCGCTTTTGATCGGTGGAGGGTTCTTCCTTGCAACCTACTTCATCACACGACCGCTCATTCGCCGTCAATCAGGTGCTATGCAGAACACAAAAGAATCAGTTCGCAAGCTCTTCACCATTCCACTGATTTGTGCAGCGGCACTGCTCTCTTTTGCGCATGGTGCAAATGATGTGGCAAATGCGGTGGGACCGCTGGCTGCGATTGTTCACACCGCGGAAGCCGGTGAGGTAGTTGCCAAAGTATCGATCCCGATCTGGGTCATGATCATCGGCGCATTTGGTATCTCATTTGGTCTGATGCTGTTTGGTCCAAAGCTGATCCGCATGGTTGGCGAGCAGATCACCAAGCTCAATCCGCTACGTGCATATTGCGTTGCATTGTCAGCTGCAATTACCGTGATCGTCGCTTCCTGGCTCGGTCTTCCAGTCAGCTCCACTCATATTGCCGTAGGTGCAGTATTTGGTGTCGGCTTCTTCCGTGAAGCTTACTGGCGCAAGACTTCAGCCAAAAAAGAAGTCATGAAAGTGGTTCAGCACGAAAAGGAAAAAGCCGGAAGCCGGAAACGAAAGCACCGCAAACTTGTTCGCCGGTCGCATTTCCTTACCATTATCGCAGCCTGGGTGATAACGGTTCCAGCTGCTGCGACGATCTCGGCAATACTGTTTTCCATCCTGATCAACGTTACGGCCTGATACTAACGGCGATTAGGATTGAACGCGAAACGCCCTAACCCAGCGCACAAAAAAGAAAGGCACTGACCTGGGGCCAATGCCTCCCTGTTACAAACCGTTCCGCTTGCCCTCAAATCGGTTTCGCAGTCTTGCGACAGCGCCACTCAAAAATCCGGTCACACTTCCCGGGTTGTGATGATGCAGGGTGCCTGCGGGCCTCCCAACATCCAACGACCGCTCTGCTTGATATCCTCACCCTCACCAAATCCGCCTTTCCTTCAAGCCTTGCAGCTTTCAGTTCCAATGGTTCCTGCGCGGGCGTATCCAACACGCTCGTGATCGCGCCGTTGCTTTGGATTGCTCCGGGCCAACAGCACCTTTCGTGCCTTCCACTTCCTTGCGGGTCGCTTCCAAACACTTACACCGTCAATTGTCTTGCGAGTTCTTGGCGATGCTTCCCACATTCCTGATGCCTTTCCGAAGAGGGGCAACCATTCCTGCAGACTTGACTTGCTCTTTGCGGTCTCCGGCTAGACCGTAGCCGACAAATTGCCAGTCAATAGACAGATCGTGACTCCAATTTCGCAATTTGTCGAATCACCCTTGTAAGCCCCTGTGGACAATCCAGGATTAGGTTGAATTACCAGATACTTGATCGGTGGAAAATTGCTTCCCCGCTTATACCAACGGCCATTATACCAACGGCCATTAGGATTTGCTCTTTTGACCAGGAATTATTTTGGCTTTGGTTAGCGCGTTTCGCGTTCAATCCAAACAGCGACAACGCGTATCTTTTCTGATTTCATTCACGCATTTTCGTTTAACCGGTTCCGATTAAACGAAATTTGCTCAAGGCGCGATTGGCGAAGGGGTGCGGCCTACCTTGAGTTATACCAAAGGAACTTGTTATTGGCCCATCTGATGATAGAAAAACCGTCTTCCGGCGCGGCGCAATTGGTGACGTGGTCTTAGCCGACCACGAGCAGATTGCAACAAAGCAGGGGGGCGGTTTTTCATCACCAAAGGCCTGATAGATTTGACGTTTGGTCGGCGTCGCACCCGGCTCGTGGTACTGGTACCAGATCGCCGTTCCCTCCTGGCCAAACGTCAAATCTATTAAGGTCAGATGGGCCAATATCAACTTCCTTTGGTATTAATTGCAACACGGCCAAAACCAAAAGAAACCGGGCCTGCGGTGCCCCAAAATTGCCCACCGGATCCGTGTTATGCCTCTTGACCAATGCGTTTTGCATTGCTCTTCGAGACCTGCCTTGCCAGCAAACAATTTTGGAACATCAAAAGGGTCAATCCTAATGGCCGCTGGTATTAGTTTTGCAAAAGGTCAGAATGGCATCCGGACAGCCGGCAAAAAAAAGCCACCCCGAAAGATGGCTTAGTTACAAGAGAGTGTCAGTATGACACCCAATCCCTTGCATGTTTCATACCAAGCTGGCTTGTCCCGTAATGAAACACTTATACCAACGGCCGTTGGTATTACTCGGCAGCAAACTGGTTCATTGTGTTGTCTTCACCAGCTGCTTTCAAAGCAGCTTCACCCGCAAAATACTCCTTATGGTCATCGCCCATGTCTGAGCCTGCCATGTTCTGGTGTTTTACACAGGCGATACCCTGACGGATTTCCTGACGCTGAACGTTTTTGACATAGCCAAGCATCGCCTGATCACCGAAGTACTCCTTCGCCAGATTATCCGTCGAAAGTGCTGCTGTGTGATAGGTCGGCAATGTGATGAGGTGATGGAAAATACCACATTCGCGGGCGCCGTCGGCTTGGAATGTACGGATGCGCTCATCAGCTTCGGTAGCCAGATCAGTTTCATCATAATCAACACTCATCAGCCGAGCACGATCATACGCTGACACGTCCTTGCCCGCTTCTGCCCATGCATCAAACACCTGCTGGCGGAAATTAAGCGTCCAGTTGAAGGACGGTGAGTTGTTGTAAACAAGCTTCGCGTTTGGATGAACCTTGCGGATTTCATCAACCATGCCACCGATCTGACCGACATGCGGCATTTCTGTTTCAATCCACAGCAGGTCCGCACCATTGTCCAAAGATGTAACACAATCAAGAACAACGCGGGCCTCACCTGTTCTTTCACGGAACTGATAAAGGTTCGAAGGAAGACGCTTCGGACGCATCATTTTGCCATTCCGGTTAAGGATCACATCGCCGTTCTGAGCGTTTTCAGGGGTGATCTCTTCACAATCAAGGAAGGAGTTATACTGATCACCAATATCGCCAGGAGCATTTGAAACAGCGATTTGTTTGGTAAGGCCCGCACCCAGCGAATCCGTGCGGGTTACGACAACTCCGTCATCAACACCAAGTTCAAGGAAGGCATAACGGCAGGCGCGAATTTTCGCGATGAAGTCTTCATGAGGGACCGTTACTTTACCGTCTTGATGGCCACACTGTTTTTCGTCGGAAACCTGGTTTTCGATCTGCAATGCACAGGCACCTGCCTCAATCATTTTCTTTGCAAGAAGATACGTCGCTTCCGCATTACCAAAACCCGCATCAATGTCGGCAATAACCGGAACAACATGGGTTTCGTGATTGTCGATCTGGTTCTGTATGTCTTTTGCCTTAACCTCGTCGCCGGCTTTGCGGGCAGCGTCAAGGCCGCGGAACAGGCCACCCAATTCGCGCGCATCCGCCTGACGCAGAAATGTGTAAAGCTCTTCGATCAATGCAGGGACGGACGTTTTCTCGTGCATGGACTGATCCGGAAGAGGACCGAACTCGGAGCGCAATGCCGCAACCATCCAGCCTGAAAGATAAAGATAGCTACCCTTTGTCGTCTGGAAATGCTTCTTGATCGAGATCAGTTTCTGCTGACCAATGAAGCCATGCCAGCAACCAAGCGACTGGGTGTATTTTGAAGAGTCTGCATCATACTCCGCCATATCCCGGCGCATGACCTTTGCAGTGTGCTTGGCAATATCCAGGCCGGTCTTGAATTTGTTCTGCGCCCGCATACGAGCAACATATTCCGGGCTAATTCCGCTCCATGAACTTCCGTTTTCTGCAACCAAGCTGGAAACAGCTTCGATATCTTGTGCGTAGGACATAAGTCCCTCCTGTTAAATTTCCGCTTGTAAACTTGTGTAAACAGACTAGCGCAGTTTGAAGCTGTCTAACAGGGAGTTAAAGTCTACGTAGCGTTTTGGGTTAAATTTGGCTCTGGGATACAGCGGTTTTACCAAAATCACGACCAATAGACAGCAATTCCGGCCAGATTCCGTGTAAAATTGTTACGAGAAACCGAAACGAATGAGTAAATTTGTAAATTTTGTAAAAATACCTGACGGGCCGCACCCACTCGCCATGAATCACATTTCCAAATGTTGGTCGTCAATGCCATCGCAGTCCAATAAAATTCTAGTGAATTCGCTAACCTCAATTTCAAATTTGGTTGATAAACTGTGAACAGAAAGAAAGACAGCAAGACCTGGTGGCCACCAGATTAGGGTTTACCGCAATCGGGGCACCAATCATTTGAATGGATGACGATCATGCTCAATACAGTCATACACTGGATTTCATTTGGACAATCACCGCAACAGGGCATTCCGGTGTTCCTGGCAGTGCTTGGTTTCATCATTTTTTACAGTATGATCCGCATGCGCAAAGGCCCAAGATAGGGTAAGATACCAACGGCCATTAGGATTGACCCTTTTGATTGAGCGACAAAACTCTGGTGTCCAGAATCTAAAGTTCGTCTCATTTATAAGCGCATCCCAAACGAACTTTAGATTCAAAGGGACACTAGCAAATATTAGATTCTAGTGTGGTTTTGGATCAAAGTTCGTTTTGAGAACCTGCTGCCAATAATGAAGCGAACTTATGATCCAACACACTAGTGGATTGATTCAAACATTTGGAACCCGTTTTCCGAGACCTCTCATCCAAATATTTGAATCTTAAAATCCACTAGAAAACAATACCTTGCTAGTGGTCTTTACGTTCGAAACAAATGATAAAGAGTTCGCCGCAAAGGGACTCATTTGTTTCGAACGGACCACTAGGTTCTGTTGAAACTACAATTCGCCAACTCTTTCCGCATTCATAAAGTTTGTGCCCTGCCTTGCAAAAATATAAATTATGATATTCCCTGTTGATCAAGAAATGCGGAAATAAAACTTGATGAATCTATTATATTTCAAAACAGGATGAAATCTATGGCCCGAAAAATAGTTGTGTGTTGCGACGGAACCGGAAATGAAATCAAGGAAAATCAATCAAATGTTCTAAAATTTTATCGGGTCCTGAAAGAGGATAAATCTCAAATAGCATTTTATGATCCTGGCGTTGGCACCATCTCCAACAGCGGCGCCTGGGCAACGATCAAGAACAAATCGAAAGGCGTTTTCGGCTTGGTGACAGGTTATGGCCTCGATGCCAATGTTCTTGACGCCTATCGGTTTCTCGTCAGAAACTATCAGGCGGGCGATGAAATTTTTCTGTTTGGTTTTAGTCGTGGTGCCCATACGGTCAGAGTGTTGGCAGGATTCATAAATCTGGTTGGTATTCTGCAGTCCCATCAAGAGCATTTAAGCGCATATGCATTAACCGCATACAAGCAATCCAGCATCAAAGACAAGTTTGATATCGCGTGGCGGGTACAGGAGGTTCTGAATTCACACCGGGCAACCATTCGATTTATGGGATGCTGGGATACGGTTGCTTCTGTAATCGTTCCAAGGCCAGACAGGTTCTACCTGCCTACTTTGGAAGCGCTCCCCTTCACAGAAGAAAACCCCAGCGTGCAGACTTTTCGTCACGCAATTGCAATTGACGAACGCCGTCGAATGTTCAGGCTGGCAAGATGGAAAGAGCCTCAGCTCTTTAAAACCAACCCCTTCGTAAAAGATGAAAAAGCCGACCCCCAGGACATCAAACAAGTGTGGTTTGCAGGTGTCCATTCAGATATCGGCGGCGGGTATCCTGAAGAAGACAGTGGAGCAGCAAAATATCCGTTGAACTGGATGGTGGAAGAAGCAAAAAAACACGGATTGATGTTTCGTGATGTAATGGTCAAGCGTCTCGTGAAAGGGCAGAATCCAAAGAATGTGAAAGAAGGAGACAAACGGGACTACTCAGAACCAAGCCCTACTTCAAAACTGCATAATTCCATGAACTGGGCGTGGAGAATTTTCGAATACCTGCCAAAACAAAAGAAATGGCACGACCATCCCGAAACCAGGAAAAAGTCAGGCGTTTACATACCAAAATCAGAACCCCGATACATTCCTCCGGACGCCGACATTCATCCGTCTGTTCAAAAACGAATTGATGCGGGAGGTTACTCTCCAAATAACCTTCCCTGAGTTTTCCGCGAATTATTTGCAAATTACCGTGCAACGTAAAGCGTTTGGCCGATCTTGATGACATAGGGTTCATCAAGACTATTGAGCCGCGCAAGATCAGTCACGGTCAATCCATGGCGGCGGGCAATCCCGAAAAGCGTATCACCCGACTTGACAATGACACTCACCCTGTCCGTGCCGGATGAAACGGCTGGGGCAACATCGGCGTTTTGGCGAATGAGCGAAAGAACAGAGGGTTCTGACTGGCGGCCAACCGGTTGCGGAGCCTTGTTGGCTTCGCCATCTTTCGAAATGCTTCCTGTTGTCTGCAAATCCACAGTGCTGCGCTCTGATTGCCACTCAGTGATATTGTCCCTGCCCAAACGGTCAACAAAAGAATGAGCATTTTTGCGCCCATCGCGCCATTGTTCCTGCGATCCCGCATCACCGCCATTGTCGGTAAGGATAGCGTTCGCGAGAAAGCCCGCACATACAAAGGCTGTACAGGCACTGGAAAGACGCGACAGGGAAAATTTTGAAACCTTAAACATTACCCAAGGGTAGCCGATTACGGTAAACAGGGCGTAAATTATACCAACGGCCATTAGGATTGATTCTTTTGACCAGGAATTATTTTGGCTTTGGTTAGGCGCGATTGGCGAAGGGGTGCTTGCGTACCATGAGCTAATTGCAACGCGGCCAAAGCCAAAAGAAACCTGGCCTGCGGTGCCCCAAAATTGCCCACCGGATCCGTGTTATGCCTCTTGACCAATGCTTTAGCATTGCTCTTCGAGGCCTGCCTTGCCGGTAAACAATTTTGGAACATCAAAAGGGTCAATCCTAATGGCCGTCGGTATTACACCCTGCCCACGGATCAAGCCCGCGAGACCCTTCCGGCAAAACAGCCGCGCGCCGCATTATGCGCATCAATATGAACGACTTCATTGTTGCAAAGTATTTCGCAGATGGTTTTTTGAATTTCCTCTCCTGCAACCACTTTTGCATCAACCATCATGCCGGAGTTATCAAACGCGCGAAGCGAGAGCATCCGACAAAACATCACGTCCGGAACACAATTTTCCATTTCATAGGTTTGCTCTGCCCCTTCGCGGACAAAAATCGCATGGGTTGCGCGATATGGCGTTTTCTTTTCCATACTCACATGATTGACAAGGATCAGATTCTCACCCGGCTCGGCATCACGCATCTCAATGCGATCCGGAAAACCGGGCTTTGCATCACAGACATATCGTTTCGCGCCATTGGCTGCCAATTCCGCATCACTCATGCCGTAAAGGTGGCGATAGGGATCTGCCGATAGACCGCGGATTACAAAATTCATGGGTTTGCTCCTCAAGATTGGTTATAGGAGCGGGAATATCACGACGCATGAGAACCGGGCCACCCGATACTTGCACGCCAAATCCTCAAATATATTGCCTGCCAAAAGCGCACCATGCCTAATTTATGGGCATATTTGCTTGTTTTGGGAAATTTTTGGCTTTTAATGCTGTATCGGGAACGCATTCGAGGGGCCGAGCCTGTGGACTTGACCTCCAGCACCTTTATCAACCGGGGCCTGATACTATCTGGAGAACATAACCATGAACGCAGCTGATACCAGTTGGATACTCACCGCAACAGCCCTGGTGTTGTTGATGACCTTACCGGGCCTCGGCCTGTTTTATGCAGGCCTTGTACAAGCAAAGAACGCCCTTTCGGTGCTAATGCACTGTATTGCCATAGCCTGCGTCGCATCGCTTGTTTGGTTTGGCCTCGGCTATTCCCTTGCATTTTCCCAGGGCAATGCATGGATAGGCGGACTTGACCGCATGTTCCTGTCGGGCATTGATCGCGAAACCCTCTCCGGCACTTTACCGGAATCGCTGTTTGCAATGTTTCAGATGACCTTCGCCATCATCACACCTGCCCTGATGGTTGGTGCATTTGTTGAACGGATTAAGTTTGGCGCAGTGATGATGATCAGCATTTTGTGGCTGCTCATCGTCTATGCACCGGTTACACATTGGGTTTGGGGCGGTGGATGGCTTGCCGCGCAAGGCGTGATCGATTTTGCTGGCGGTATTGTTGTTCATGTCACCGCCGGCATCTCGGCTTTGGTGATAGCCATAATGCTCGGAGCCAGAAAAGGTTTTCCCAACAAGGTTCTCCCACCTCATGCACCGTGGATGGTCATGATCGGCGCATCCCTCCTTTGGGTCGGCTGGTTTGGCTTTAATGCGGGCTCCGCTGTTGCAGCAGATCAAAACGCCGGCATGGCAATGCTCGTAACCCATCTTTCAGCGGCTACCGCCTCAATCGTCTGGGTCGTGATAGAAAAGATAAAATTCGGAAAGCCAAGCCTGATCGGTCTGGTAACCGGAACCATTGCCGGTCTTGCAACAATCACACCGGCCTCTGGCACCGTTGGCCCGCTTGGAAGCGTCATCCTCGGTCTGGCCGGTGGCTTCATCTGCTATTTTGCCGTCGACTTTGTGAAAAACACCCTGAAGATTGACGATTCACTGGATGTTCTTGCTGTCCACGGTGCGGGTGGCGCAACCGGCACGATCCTGGTTGCTTTCCTTGCAAATATCGGCAGCGGTGGGGCAGGTCTTGGAGAGGGCGTAACAGCAGGCTCACAGGCCCTGGTTCAGATCACCGGCGTGGTCAGTGTGGGCATCTGGTCAGCAGTCGCAACCGTAGTTATAGTTTTGGCTACCAAGGCAGTTGTCGGCCTGCGCACCTCGCAAGACGAGGAAACCGAAGGTCTGGATTTCAGCCATCACGGCGAAACCGCCTACCGTCTCTAACCCCTTCACGAAAAGGAGTAATGACATGAAAATGATCATGGCAATTATACAGCCGCACAAGCTGGAAGCCGTTCGCGAAGCTTTGAGCGCAATCGGGGTCGACGGCATGACAGTGTCAGAAGTAAAAGGTTATGGCCGCCAAAAAGGTCATACCGAAATTTACCGCGGCACAGAATATTCGATCAACTATGTACCAAAAATCAAACTTGAGATTGCGGCAAAATCGGATAGTGCCGACAAGGCAGTCGAAACCATCCGGGAAGCCGCCGGACAAGGCAAGATCGGCGATGGCAAGATTTTCGTATTCGATCTGAAAGACGCCATTCGCATCCGCACCGGTGAATCCGGCATTGACGCCCTGTAGCGACAGACGCCACAGGTTTTAAAGGTCCGGGGTGGCAACGCCCCGGCTTTTTGTTTATCAGAACATCCATGCCTCAATCCCGGATCTTTGCCGACACCAATGAAAAGACCGCCCGTTCCCTGATGGGACCATTGGAGGAGCTCTTCGAGATTGATGGCCTGCCCGTATCAGCCTTTGAAAATCCTGATGACCCAACCTGCTGGTCGATATCAATCTATGCCGAAACCAATGCAGCAGCTGAGGTTCACAAAAGGATTGAGGAATTTGCACAGCAAGCAGGCCATGGATTGAAATTTGAGCGTGAAGACATTCCCGATACCGACTGGGTTGCAGCCACGCTTCGCGATCTACCTTCCGTCCGCGCAGGAAGGTTCATCGTTCATGGCGCGCACGAGGCACATGTTCCCCGGTCCCACGAAATTGCAATCCAGATTGACGCAGGGCTCGCTTTTGGCACCGGCCATCACGGCACAACCGCCGGATGCCTCGACATGCTCTCGCGGGTTTGCAAGCGCCGCAATTTTCAAAATGTACTGGACCTGGGAACCGGGTCAGGTGTTCTTGCAATTGCTGCTGCAAAGCAAATGCCTTCGCATGTATTGGCAAGCGACATTGATCCGGCCGCAACCAAAACCGCACAGACAAATGCAAAACTCAATGGTGTTCAGGCAAACGTCGAATGCATCACCGCAACCGGCTTCACCCATCCACGGTTCAAACAGCAAGGCCGGTTTGATCTGATCATTGCGAATATTCTTGCCAAACCCCTGCAATCAATGGCCCGTGATCTGGCAAATCATACAGCTCCCGGCGGGACGGTAATATTATCAGGCCTTCTCCCCCATCAACGCGCGCCTCTTGTTGCGACGTTCCGGCTTCAGGAACTTCATCTGCAGTATTGTCACCTGCGCGATGAATGGCTGGTTCTGGTTATGCAAAGACCTTGAGCGCGGATATACCAAACTCCGGAATCAAAAAAGCGGCCCGCAGGCTGCTTCTTTTGTGAGGTTTGCAGATTGGGAAACCTACAGGAAATAGTTGATAGAACCACCTGGTTTCAACTGGTTGCGATTGATACCGAGGCGTGCAAGTTTCGCATCGTCAAATTGTGAAAGATAAGCATGAACACTCAATTGAGCTTGTTTTTCACGTGTCCGCAACAGGCGCTCAAAACCGTTTCCGATATTACCAAGGATAGCCATGATAGATTTTCCTTCTTTTGTTCAAATACCCTGTGTACCGCTACATCGACAACTTAAGATATTGGTTTGGATTTAGTTAGGGGGGAAGGCGCAGTTGAGCCGTGCAATTTGTGCATATCTGCGCGAATCCTGTAATTGACAGGGATCAGGAAAATCAAAGGAGATCATCCAGGTGTTCCAGAGTTTCAAAACATCCGCTGATCGCGAAGCCGGTCCTTCTCGTCTCAAGCACCTGCAAAGGGAAATGAAAGCGGAAGGTATCACGCATTTTCTGGTTCCTCACGCCGATGAACATCAAAATGAATATCTCCCGCAACGCGCTGAGAGATTAGCCTGGCTAACCGGTTTTACCGGATCCGCAGGCTTTGCGATCGCCTCCCTTTCCGGCTGTGTGGTTTTTGTGGATGGCCGCTACACGTTGCAGGCCGGGGAACAAATCCATCCAGACAGCTTTTCCTCTGCAAGCCTGCTTGAAATGCCGCCTTCCAAATGGCTTCAGGAGAACACAAAGTCTGACGACCGCATCGCCTATGATCCATGGCTGATTGCCGATGGTCAACTGGAAACCTATGAAACGGCGGCAAAGAAAAATGGCGCTTCCCTGATGCCGATTGAAAACCTGATTGATCGCATCTGGACCGACCAACCTGAAGCCCCCATGGAACCGGTCAACATTCACCCAATTAAATTCGCCGGAAAATCTGCGGAAGACAAAATTGTAGAAATCCAAAAACTGATTGGTGAAGCCGCAGCAGACATCACCATACTGACAGACCCGGCTTCCCTTGCATGGATGTTCAACATCCGTGGTTCTGATGTCGCCCACAATCCTCTGGCACTTGGATTTGCACTCGTCCCAAATTCAGGCAGGCCGCAACTCTTTATGGATGAGCGAAAATTTAACCGCGAAACGCGTTCCTATGTAGATGCTCTTGCTGACCTTCTCGCGCCTGATCACTTGGAGACAGAATTGGCAAGGCATGCTGCTGGTAAAACTGTCATGTACGATCCTGCCAGTGTCCCGGTTGCGCTTACAACATGCATCAACGCGGCAGATGGAAAAACCATCAAAGGCCGGGACCCGGTGATCCTGCCCCGTGCCATCAAGAATGAAACAGAAATCTCGGGATCACGCACAGCCCACATTCGCGATGGTGTGGCGATGTGCAAGTTCCTTTGCTGGCTCGACCAACAAGAGGCAAGCGGGCTTGACGAAATTTCGACCGCCACGAAGCTCGAAGAAATCCGCTCCGCCAACGCGAAAGCCATGAACAGTGAATTAAAGGAAATCTCATTTGATACGATTTCAGGCCATGGACCCAATGGCGCAATCGTGCATTACCGGGTCAATAATCAATCAAACCGCAAGTTCACGGATAATTCGGTTTATCTTGTCGATTCAGGGGGCCAATACCTCGACGGAACCACTGACATTACCCGTTCAATCGCTATTGGCACCCCTCCCACGGCTGCAATAGTCGATTTCACACTCGTACTCAAAGGACATATTGCGGTTGCTACTGCTCGTTTCCCCAAAGGCACAAGAGGCGTTGATATTGATGGTTTAGCCCGCTCTGCACTGTGGCAGCGCGGCAAGAACTTCGCTCATGGAACCGGTCATGGCGTGGGTTCATATCTTAACGTACATGAGGGGCCACAATCCATTTCAAGTCGCGCAATGGAACCGCTGGTTGCAGGCATGATTATCTCTAACGAACCAGGGTTATTATGTTGAAGGTGCTTACGGTATTCGCATCGAAAATCTGGTGATCGTTGAAGAAGCTTCTAAAATCAAGGGTGGCAATATAAAAACCTGCGGATTTGAAACCGTAACCCTTGCTCCCATCGACGCCAGGTTGATTGATCGCTCTTTGCTTACAAAGCCCGAGAAGGACTGGCTTAATGACTACCACAAAAAGGTGTTCGAGAAATTGTCTGGTTTTCTTGATGCAAGAGAACAAGAGTGGCTGAAAGACACAACGAAAAAGATTTGACTATACGCCTTGCACCCCAAAAGTGGGCACCGGTTTTCGGATAAGTGCAAGGATCAAAAGAAGGATCCTATACTCAAAATTCGGGTTTCCGGGTGTTTTGAGTATAGAGCATCCACGCATACTCAAACCGCAGGCATTTGTTGGGTGGCGCAGTGAATACCACCGCCAACCTCGCCAAGCGTATCCGCATTGAGCATCACAACCTCGCGGCCTGGATAATGTTTCCGCAACGCTTCAAACGCGATCACATCGGTTTTCTCATCACCATACTGAGAGGCAATCACACCGCCATTGCAGACATAGTAGTTTGCGTATGACGCGACAAAATCATGGCGCTTTACCCGGCGATAATTGGGCTCCGGAATTACATCGATTTCAAGACCGGCGGCAGCCAGCCGGTCATGGGTCTCGAGAGCTGCTTGATGGAATGGATCACGCGGGTCCGGTTTTTCCGGCAAATTAACCAGCACCTTTCCCGGGCCCGTGAACCGGGCAAGACTATCGATGTGATAATCCGTAATATCCTCGTCTTTCAAGCCCGGTGACCAAATCATCCGCTTCGCGCCATAGGCTTTGAGCAATCGCTTTTCGATCTCAAATCGGGGAACGCCCGGATTGCGATTGTCGTGAACCCAGGAACTTTCATGCGCCATCACCAACCCATGGCCATCCTGCTCTACGCCACCGGGCTCACCACGAAGATTGGAGGGGATAATTTCCAGACCCAGCCGCTCCGCCAAAGCGGTGGCGATGTTTCCATCACGCTGGTGCACTTGCCGGCTCCCCCACCCGTTGAACTGGATATGGCTCACAACCAGTTCGCCGTTGGCGCGTTTTGCAAAGAGCGGACCTGAATCCCGGCACCACAAATCTTCCGTCGGCACGTCCCAAAGCTCCACCTTGGATGAAAGAAACTGCCGCGCCCATCGATGCTGGTTCTCCGCAGCAAGCATAACGACAGGCTCAAACTCGGAAATTGCATTTGCAATATTGCCAATCGTTTCCTGCAGCAGGTTCCTGAATGCCTTGCCTTGATAGACCTGCCTGCTGACCGGCCATTGCATGAATGTACGCTGATGCCGCCCCTCTTCTGCAGGAACCACAAAATCTGCCCTGGAAGCAGCCATTGATTTGCTCCCTGTTAGTCCCGCACACGCAACTAAGGCTGCACCGGTCATCAGTTCTCTGCGCTTCAAAATAAAGTATCCCAATCTGATCAATTGTACATTATGGCAATTTCGTCTTCAAAAAAAGCGCTCAGGGGCGCTGATCATCCATCGTGGTTACCAGCCGAGTGCACGCCCGAAGACCACAATCACCATGCCAATTGTCAATACCCCAATGGGACTAAGACGAAAACTCGCGGCGAAAGCAGCCAGCATGGCAGCAACCTCAAGCGGCCCGTTGGAAAGTAGCGGTGGCAGAACAAGGGTGACAAGAACAGCCGCCGGCACTGCCTCAAGCGCTGCTTCCGCGCGAGGATTAAGCGACTTGAAACGCGCCAAAACCACATGGCCTGCAGATCGTGTGATGTAGGTAACCACCCCGGTCAGAACGATAAGTATCCAGATCGTATCTACCGTGCCCGGCATGAAAAAGAAATCAAGCATGATCTTTCCCGCTTTCGGTGTCAGCAGCCGGCTTTCCAATCCCCGCAGCCACTACAATCCCAACAAGTGATCCAAGTGTAATGTGCCAGGGAGAGCCAAGCGTTTGATAAAACAACACCGATGCCAGTCCACTTGCAAGTACAACAGTCAACCAGTTTGGTCTTGAACGAAATCCAATCAACAGCGCCAAAAAATAAAGCGACAAAAGCATGTCCATACCAAGCGCATCGGGATCATTAATCAGGTTTCCTATCCATGCGCCGGTTGCAGTTGAGAAAAGCCAGACCGGATAAAGAGACGCTCCAAATCCGAAGTAATAGGCAGGCGTCAAACCAACGGTTTCAACCCGCTTCTCCCCTGCTCCAAAAGACGGGTCCGACAAAAAGAAAAATCCAACATATTTCTCAAACCATGAAAACTTGTCCATGTATCGGCCGAGCGAGGCGGAATAGAGCACATGGCGGAAATTCACCGCAAATACGGCCACAAGAATGGACCATACCGGTGCCCTTTGATTGAACAGATCGAGAAACACAAACTGGCTTGCACCGGCAAAAACCGAAGCACTGGAACCAACAGTCTGCCAGAATGTAAGACCATTATTGACCGCGGTTGCGCCAAACAGCATGCCAAAAAAACTCACCGCAAACATGATCGGCAAACAGTCTTTCAGGCCGCTTGCAAATTCTGACCTGCCGGATTGCGTCATGGCTTCACCAGTGCAAACCAGCCATCTTCATCCATTGTTTCGATGCCGAGGTCCGTTGCCTTTTTGAGTTTTGAGCCGGCTCCGGGGCCCGCCACCAGCAAATCTGTTTTTGCAGATACAGAACCCGACACTTTCGCGCCAAGCCGCTCCGCCATGGCCTTTGCTTCGTCGCGGGTCATTTTTTCAAGCGACCCTGTAAAAACCACAGTCTTTCCGGCAACAGGAGAACCCGTAGACGCTTGTTCGGGCGGCGTTGGTGTCATCTGCTCAAGCAGGCGGGCCCAGATATCAAGATTGCGGGGTTCGGAGAAAAACTGCTTCAAGGCTTGAGCAACTGTACCCCCGATACCGTCTATCGCCATCAGTTCCTCAAAGGCCTGCGGGTCAAAAAGGTTTTTCATCGCTCCTGTGAAAGGCTCGATATCCCCATAAGAACGCGCCAGGTCCTTTGCGGTCTGTTCTCCCACGTGGCGAATCCCCAGACCATAAATCACGCGGTAAAATTCAGCACTCCGCTTGTCATCAATTGCATCGAAAAGCTTGCTGGCACTTGTGGCCCCCCATCCCTCAACATCCTTTAGCTTTTTTTCCGAACGTGCATCACGATCCCGGAGCGTAAAGATATCAGCCGCATCGGCAATCCGGCCCTGTTTGTAAAACGCTTCAACCTGCTTGTCGCCAAGTCCATCAATATCAAGCGCCCCGCGAGCGACAAAATGTTTCAGCCGTTCAACCGCCTGTGCCGGGCAGATAAGACCTCCGGTGCAGCGCTTAACTGAATCCGGCTTACCACTGTTTGGATTAATGTCGCGAAGCGCGGCACTGCCACAGGCCGGGCAAATTTCCGGAAACACAAAAGGATTTACATCTTTGGGGCGTTTTTCAAGATCCACATCGAGGATCTGCGGAATAACGTCTCCTGCGCGCTGCAACATGACGTGGTCGCCGATACGAAGATCTTTACCGTCGCGCAACACCTCGCCCTTGTTACCAATACCCTTGACATAATCTTCATTGTGAAGTGTGGCATTGGTTACAACCACACCGCCAACCGTTACCGGTTCAAGACGGGCAACCGGAGTAAGCGCGCCGGTTCTGCCTACTTGAATTTCAATACCCCGCAAAATAGTCCAGGCCTTTTCAGCTGGAAATTTGTGCGCGATTGCCCACCGTGGAAAGCGCGAAACATACCCAAGACGTTGTTGTATAGCAAGATCATCCACCTTGTACACAACACCATCAATATCATATTCAAGTTCGGGGCGGGCTTTTTCAATATGGCGATAGTGTTCAAGCAATTCTTCAATCCTATCATGGGCTTGCATCAACGGGTTGATTCTAAATCCGCACGCCTTCATCCAACCAACCATACCCATTTGCGTGTCGGATGGCATCGCGCTCATCTCACCCCAGGCATAGGCAAAGAACCGTAACGGGCGGGTGGCTGTTATCGCGCTATCAAGCTGCCGCAAGGAACCGGCCGCAGTATTCCGGGGATTTACATAGACAGGCTTTCCATCAGCTTCCATCCGCCTGTTGAGATCAAAAAAAGCTGCATGCGTCATGTAAACCTCGCCACGAATTTCGACAACATCCGGAATATTGGTGCACGAAAGGATGGTCGGAACATCGGAGATTGTTCTGGCGTTTTCGGTGACATTTTCACCGATCGTGCCATCGCCCCTCGTGGCTGCTGAAACCAATCGCCCCTGCTCGTAGCGCAGCGATAATGAAAGTCCATCGATTTTGGGTTCAGCGGTCAGCGCCAAGGGAACTGCTGGTTCCAGCTTCAAAAACCGGCGAATGCGGTCAGCAAAATCCTGCACATCGTGATCGTTGAAAGCATTGTCGAGCGACAACATGGGGATCGCATGCGTGATCTTCTCAAACTTGTCGAGCGCCACATACCCAACGCGTCTTGACGGCGAATCTTCCCTGATAAACTCCGGAAATCGTTGCTCTATCGCAAGATTGCGGCGGCGAAGCGCATCATAATCAGCATCTGAAATGCTCGGATTATCCTGCGCGTGGTAGCGACCATCATGGCCGGCAATTTCTGCTGCAAGCCTTGCAAGTTCAGACTTTGCTTCCGCTTCGCTGAGCGCCTCAACTTCAATCACTTATATCACCACCTAAATCAGGCAGCAGACTGGTTGATCAGTTTCTCTGCCGCCGCGCGTGCTTCATCCGTAATGGTTGCACCGGACAACATTCTCGCGATTTCTTCAAGCCTGGAACTGTCAGAAATGCGCACAACTCCGGTGGCAGTGCGTTCCTCGTTCGCGACCATGCTTTTGGATATCAGATAATGACCAACCGCCCTTGCCGCCACCTGCGGAGCATGGGTAACTGAAAGCACCTGAACCTTGTTTGCAAGTCGCGAAAGGCGCTGGCCGATAGCATCCGCCACCGCGCCACCGACACCTGCATCTATCTCGTCAAAGATAAGCGTTGGCGCAGAACCGCGATCTGCCAAAGCTACTTTAAGCGCCAGCATGAAGCGAGAGAGTTCGCCACCTGATGCAACCTTACGCATGGGTCCTGGATTGGAACCCGGATTGGTCTGCACCCAGAACTCAATCTGATCGATCCCCGATGGACCACAATGCTCGTGACCCCAGACATGGTTGACCAAAAACGCAGCCTGCTCAAGTTTTAACGATGGAAGCTCCCCCATCACCAGCCCTTGAAGCGCGCTTGCAGCCTCAGCCCGCTTTTCACTTAACGCATCTGCCAAACGGAAGTACTCATCTTTCCGTTCACCGGTTTCTTTTTCCAAGCCAGCAAAGCGTGCTTCACCATCATCAATCATGGCGAGGTTATCTGCCATCCGAACCGCGAGGTCCGGCAGGTTTTCAACGGCCACATTGTATTTTCTGGCCGCCGCCCGTAGCGCAAACAGTCGTTCTTCTGAGTTTTCCAACTCACCGGGGTCAAACTCAGTCTCCCGAAAAGCGCTCTCCAAACTGTTCTGCGCGCCATAAAGAGCGTTAAGCGCCTTATCCAGATATTCGAGAGTTTCATCGACCAGTTCAGGCACTTGCTGGCGTTTACGCTCCAGCCTGCGGGCAAGGTTTGCAATCGCCGCAACCGGTGAACCATTGCCGGAAAGTTCTTCATTGGCTTCAGATAAATCGGTCGCCACCTGTTCCAGTTTCATCAGCTTCTGACGCCGGTCAGCCAAATCATTTTCCTCGCCGGGCTCGGGTGCAAGAAGCTTCAGTTCTTCATTTGCAGATCTTAAGTAATCTGCTTCCCGCCGCGCCTCTTCAACCTCCCGGCACAGCGCATCAAGGCGTTCTTCTGCCTCTTTCCAACCGCGCCATGCGCTTTCGGTCAAAGCACAATTTGCATCCAGCCCGCCATGTGCATCCAGCAACTCGCGATGCGTTGAAGCGTCCAGCATTGCGCGGTCGTCATGTTGTCCGTGGATTTCAACCAACATCTGGCCAGCAGACCGCATCAGGCTGGCAGATACCGGAACATCATTGATGAACCCCCGCGTTTTGCCATCCGCTTTTTGAATGCGCTTCAGGATCAGTTCTTCACCAATTGTGACGCCATTTTCTGAAAGAAGCAAAAACACCGGATGCCCGTCCGGTACTTCAAATATGGCTGTGACGCTGCCCTCACCCTCTTCCCTGCGAACAAGCGAACCGTCCCCGCGACCGCCAAGCGCCAATGACAGAGCGTCAAGCAGGATCGATTTACCCGCACCGGTCTCACCAGTGAGAACAGAAAGACCATTGCTGAATTCAAGATCAAGCTGGTCAATCAGAACAATGTTTCGAATAAAAAGGTGTGACAGCATCCCCGGCGCCTCAGTTCATGGCCTTGGATCGGCCCTCAGGTCTTGGTGCCAAACAGAAGACCGCTAAGCCAGGACTTTTTCGATTCCCTTGGTTGAAGTCCACCGGTTTGCAAAAGCTGATAGGAATCTTTGTACCATTGGCTGTCCGGGAAGTTATGCCCAAGAACCGCAGCTGAGTTCTGCGCTTCGTGTGAAAGGCCAAGCGCGAAATAGCTTTCTGTCAATCGGGCAAGCGCTTCCTCAACATGTCGTGTCTTTGGAAACTCTTCAACAACACCGCGGAAACGGTTGATTGCCGCCAGAAATTCGCGGCGTTCCTGATAATAACGACCAACCAGCATTTCCTTGCCGGCAATCTGGTCCCGGGTAATGCGGATTTTCTTGTTGGCATCGTTCACATACTCGCTGTCCGGATATTTCTCGACCAACGCATTCATCGCATTGTAGGAACGGCGCGTAACGGATTGATCCCGGGTAATATGCGGCATTTGCTTAAAATACGACATCCCGATGATATATTGGGCATAGGCTGCTTCTTTGTCAGCCGGATAGAGTTCCAAAAAGCGTTTGCCGCTGGATGCAGCTTCCGGATAAGCACCTTTGCGATAATTGATGAATGTATCCAGGATAAGGGAACGGCGCGAAAATTCGGAATAAGGGTGCTGGCGATTTAGATCATCAATCCGTTTCTGCGCCGTTTTCAAGTCACCTGCATCAAGGTTTGCCAGGGCCTGATTGTAAAGCGTATCCGGCGCAATAATGTCCTCAACTGCAAATTCTCCAGCCGACTCATCTGTTTTTGAACAAGCACCAACCAGCAGCATTGCTGCAACTGTCAGACTTTTAAAGATGAACTGAGAATTCATAATGCCTACCTGCCGCCCTTTTGCTACGCTTTTGAACGTGACATCTAAATACACCACCTGTCATTCCATATAAAGGGATTATCAGACCCAAATCGCTCAATTTTGTGGCACAGTAAACGTCAAATCACCAACAACCGTCTTATCAGCCGGTAATTTTGTCGTGATAGGCTCTAAATGCGTGATGCTGCGTAAGCGGGTGCGCTAACGGTGACCAGCTCACCATGCATGATCCGCGGTCTTGAACGAGGTGGTTGAACAAAGTCAAATGCACTCTCATCGCTCAAAAGTGCTTCAAGAACGAGTGCATTAAGCTTATGCCCTCCACGATAGGACCGGTAGCATCCGATGATAGGGGCGCCCGCAAGCGCCAGATCACCAATGGCATCCAAAGTCTTGTGACGCACAAACTCATCCTTGTAGCGCAAGCCTTCAGGATTGATGATTTTGTTGTCATCCCCAATAACAACGGAATTTTCGAGTGATGAACCGAGTGCGAAACCTGCGGCCCATAACCGTTCCACGTCTTTCATGAAACCAAACGTACGAGCCCGGCTCAACTCATTGCAGAAAACCTCGACAGTAAGGTCAGAGGCAAACCGCTGGCGACCAATGATTTCACAATCAAAATCAATTTCAACTTCGTAACGTGAACCTTCATAAGGAACAAACTCGCCCCAAGACGCACCCATATCGACGCGAACATGTCTGTTAACCCGAATGTAGCAACGGCTCGCGGCAAGTGACACAAGACCGATCGACTGAATAGCCTCAACAAAAACATGCGAACTGCCATCCATGACAGGAACTTCCCTGCCGTCGAGTTCAACGATTACATTATCCACGTTGAGCGCCCGCAGGGCAGCCATCAGATGCTCAATGGTTGCAGCATGCGCACCATCCAGCTTTCCGAGCGCTGTACAAAGATCAGTTGCGCCGATTGAATCCAGATTTGCAGTTAGATCGACTGAACTGCCATATTGGTCTGAAACGTTGAAAAGAATGCCTGTGTCAGCTTCTGCTGGAAGAAGAACCATACTGACCGCTTCTCCTGAATGAACACCGATACCGGTGAACTCCAGTCTGTCGCGAAGTGTTGTTTGAAATCCTAGCAAAGCAAACCCCGATTGCCTGTTACCATTCGTTGTGGCGTCTTAGACCAGTTAACCCTTAACGATCCCAACCCTTGGCTTACCCAGGCTGATCTAATTGTTGTCACAGGTTATAAACACAGCGGGTCATTTAACCAAATCACGCTTTCTTACTTTATGTTACCAAAAAACTTCGCTTGTAACAAAAAAAACCTTTACTTTTCAAATTCTTGCAAAAACAGCGGGAATTGTAATGTTACAAACAATCCCAACTTTTACACATCTTAATCAATTGCCGACGAGACTTTAATTTGCCTGGCGCCTCAGGAATGCCGGAATGTCGAGTTGATCATCCTCCTGCGTCGCAGATGAAGCGGATGGATTAATTCTTCCCATCGGATCAATCTGCTCGCGTTTCGGAGCATAGGGGTTATTATCCACCCGACCATCACTTTGAGCTGTCCGTTCGACCGGAGCAGCCTGCCGGTTAGCGGGGGGTTGTGGTGCCATTGCCGGTTTCGCAGAAACCGAAGCATCAGCAGGTGCAGCGGTTACAGCGGGTACAGCGGGTACAGCGGGTACTGCAGGTTTTTGAAACTCTTTTTGTTCGTCCTCTTCACGCCCGGTGAAACTGCTCTTGAGCTTGTTGAGAAGTCCCATCGGTCCGTTTCCTGTGTTACCGGCAGGGTGTTGCGGGGGTGGAGCTGTTTTTGCTTCAACCGCCTCTTTTACATTAGGCGGAAAGTCTTCTGCTTTAGGCATCGGTGTTGGCTTTACTATATCTTGTGGTTCTTCAGCAACCGGGGGTACAAATCCTTCATTCAGCGGCATCAGCTCTTCTTCGAGTGCGCTTTTGAATTCTTCCTCAACCTCAGGATTGGTGAAAATTGTGCTTTCCGGTTTGAACGTACTCAGGGTGACGCCGTCGCGTTCCACTTTCTCGACCTCTTTCGGCAGTTCCAATGCCGCATTGGCAGCCTGGAGTTTCGCGCCAGTTTCCGCGACTTTGGAGGCCACCGTTGCGGAAGTCTCGGCCCGTGGTGTCACCATGGATGGCACACTTCGGCTGACCATTTCCACATTGGCTTGTGTTGCCGGTTTTTCGCTTCGCAAAACACCACTTTCAATTCCCGTCGCAACGACAGATACGCGAATTACGCCCTCGAGATTTTCATCAAAGGTTGCGCCCAGAATGATATTTGCTTCCTGATCCACTTCTTCGCGGATACGGGTAGCCGCCTCATCAACCTCAAACAGGGTCAGATCGCGACCACCGGTGATTGAAATCAGCAGGCCGCCGGCACCACGCATGGAACTTTCATCGAGAAGCGGATTGGAAATTGCGCCTTCCGCAGCTTGCATCGCACGACCTTCGCCGCTTGCTTCACCGGTACCCATCATCGCCTTGCCCATATCGCGCATAACAGAGCGCACATCAGCGAAGTCCAGATTGATCAACCCCTCCTTGACCATCAAGTCGGTGATACAGGCAACGCCTGAATACAGAACCTGGTCAGCCATGCCGAAAGCATCGGCAAAGGTGGTTTTATCGTTGGCAATGCGGAAAAGGTTCTGGTTCGGAATGACAATCAGTGAATCGACATGCTTCTGCAGCTCAAGAATGCCTTCATCAGCGGTTTTCATCCGGCCCTGACCCTCAAACTGGAAGGGTTTCGTAACCACACCAACAGTTAAAATGCCCAATTCGCGCGCCGCACTTGCTACAACCGGAGCCGCACCTGTGCCAGTGCCGCCACCCATACCGGCAGTCACGAATGCCATATGCGTTCCGGCCATATAGTCTTGTATTTCGGTCAGGCATTCTTCAGCTGCAGCCCGCCCAACTTCCGGATGAGAACCAGCACCAAGACCCTCGGTAACATCAACACCAAGTTGTATGACTTTTTCAGCAGCAGACATGGTAAGCGCCTGCGCATCTGTATTTGCCACAACAAATTCAACGCCCTGTAGACCGCCATGGATCATGTTGTTGACGGCATTGCCGCCACCGCCGCCGACCCCAAACACCGTGATCTTGGGCTTTAGCTCTGTAATATCAGGCTTCTGCAAGTTGATGGTCATTTCCTCGTCTCCATTTTTTGGTCGGACGGGAAACCCGCCAGAACCGATTTTGTGGTCCCCAGACCACTGCCGCATTTAAAAACTCTCTCGTAGCCAGGATGTAATCCTGCCCAAAGGCCCTCCCGTTCCGGTCATCAAAACCGAGCCGAACGAAGATGGCTTCATATAATTCTCAATCGATGCAATCTGCGGATAGATCAACAATCCAACCGCTGTTGAAAAGGCAGGCCCCTTGGCTGCGTCAGGCATGCCTGCAACCCCCATTGGTCTGCCCATACGTACATTGCGTGAAAGCACTCTTCTTGCCACTTCCACGACACCGTTCAGTTGGCTGCCACCGCCCGTAAGAACAAGTCGCTTCCCAACCGCATCTGCAAAGCCCGAACGGGCAAGCCGGTCACGAATAAGTTCCAGCGTTTCCTCAACGCGGGGTCTGATAACCCGGGTAATCTGCGCTTTGCTAACCTGATTTGGTGCATCCCTGTCTTCTTCCGCGATCGGCGGAATACAGACCAGGGCATTTTCATCAGAAATCCCAAGCAGGGCCGAGCCATGTTTGACCTTCATCGTTTCCGCATCATCAAGCCTCGTTGACAGGCCACGCGCCAAATCCATGGTGACGTGATGACCACCAATCGCAATTGCATCTGAGAACACAAAACGACCGTTCATGAAAATCGATAACGTGGTGGTTCCTCCACCAATATCAATGCAGGCGCAACCCATCTGCATCTCGTCTTCAACCAGGGTCGCAAGACCGGCCGCATATGGCGTTGCCACCATATCCTCAATGCTCAGGTGTGAGCGATTTACACACAACTCAAGATTGCGGAGCGGAGCATTTTCCGCTGTCACAATATGCATATCGACACCGAGACTTTTACCAACCATTCCAAGTGGGTTGGAAATCCCGTGCTCACCATCAAGCGAATATCCAATGGGCACGGAGTGAACGACCGAACGTTCAGGGGCAAGCGCATGTTGTGCGCCTGCAAGAAGCACTTGCGAAATGTCGCGCTCATTAACCGAATGCCCGTCAAGCGAGACATCTGCGGAAAAAGTCTCACTGACAAGACGCCCGGAGGAAACGTTGACGATCAGCGATTCCACCGTGATACCTGCCATGCGTTCTGCGGCTTCCACAGCCTGGCGAATCGCAAGCTCGGCCTGATCCAGATTAACGATCACACCAGACTTCATTCCACGCGCTTTTTGATACCCAAGGCCAACGATTTCAATACGATGCGTGCGGCCAAGCACCGCTTCACCATTGTTGCGAGGCGTTAGCTTTGCAATCAGGCAGCATACTTTCGAAGTTCCGACATCCAGCACGCTGACAACCGTCGGGCGCTTGTCAGACAGCGACTTCATATGTGGCAACAGGCCATTTTCCCGAATGATACTCATGTACGATGCCACTTCCGCTTAAGGAGATTTTCAAGCCGCTCGCGACGCGCGTCCGCAACGGCTTCATCCAGTTGCAAGACCAGGCGATCAGGCAGGCGCATATCAATGCGAACCAGTTCCCGGTCCAGAATTTTTTGCTGCATTTGCAGCCTGTCGAGTTCAACAAGCGCTTCGCGCCAATCATGTTCTGGCAGCATCACGGTTAGATCATTGTGCAACGCCAGGTTCCACCGACGCCCGCCAATCCGCACAAACGCCTTTGAACGTTCGGACAAGCCCGGAAAACGCGAAATTGTTGCGATGAATTCAGGGGCTGCCAGATTTGCCCCATTCCCAACCACCTGCGGCAAACGCATATGTTCAGGGGCCGCCTCACCAAGCACAACACCATCGCGGGCAATAACCCTTACGGTTTCATCAGATTTCCAGAACGCAAACGGTTGCCGTTCCACCACATCTACCCGAATGGTATCCGGATAGACCTTGCTGACACTTGCAGATTTGAGCCACGGAATTTTTAGAAGTTCGTGACGCGCCTGACCGGCATCAAATGTAAAAAGGGAATTTCCCAATTCAGTCACAAGCACGGTCTCGATCATTTCACCATCGACCACGGTATTTCCATTCAAAACTAAAGAAGCAGGCTTGAAACCGGCCAGCGACGAAACCCCGGCGATCGAAACCTGATTGTCATATTGCCCATGAGAAAACGCCATCCCGCCGCCTAAAAGAATGATCCCGGTAAGGGCAAATTGCGCCAGCCTGTTTCCCGCAAGCGCGTCAAGACCGGTTGACCGGGTAAACCGCAATAGCTTGCGCAGTGCACGCGGAGTTCCGCGTTCACTTCCGGACCCTACCTTGTCAAACGACATATCGGCCCTTCCCCGGCCCATGCGGGCTTGGTCAGACCCTTTGTCTTTACTCAACGGTTGCAAGAGGCATCCTCCACAATCCAACTCAACAATTCTTCCCAGGAATGGCCTGCGTATTCCGCCTGTTCCGGCAAGAGCGACGTTGGCGTCATGCCGGGCTGAGTGTTAATCTCAAGCCAAACAAGTTCGCCCGTCCCCATGAGCCCATCATCAAGCCGGAAGTCTGAGCGTGTAACGCCGCGACATCCCATGACCTGATGGGCTTTCAGGGACAGTGTCATTATTTTTTGGTAAATATTTGGTTTAATTTCTGCCGGGATCATGTGTTTTGACCCGCCAGGGCTGTATTTTGCGTCGTAATCGTAGAATTTCTCGCCGCCGGTCTGAATTTCGGTGACGCCCAGCGCCACATCACCCATCACCGAGCAGGTTAATTCCTTTCCGTCAACGAATCGCTCAACCATCAGATAATCGCTATACGGCCAGTCCTTGCGATACAGTTCCTGCGGTGGAAACTGCGCGTCTTCGCGCACAATCAACACCCCGAATGAAGAACCTTCAGCCACCGGCTTGATGACATAGGGTGGCTTCATCGGATGTTCTTTAGCCGCCTCTTCACGATTGATTATCCTGGAGTCTGCAAGCGGAATGCCGGCAGTTTTGGCAATTTTCTTTGCCTTGATCTTGTCCATTGCAAGAGCCGACGCCAGAACGCCGGAATGCGTATAGGGAATATGCAAATATTCAAGAATACCCTGAATAAGGCCATCTTCCCCATAAGGACCATGCAGCGCATTAAACGCCACATCAGGATTGAGGTGGCGAAGCACTGAACTGATTTTCCGGTCAACATCGACTTCAGTTACTTTGTATCCGGCATTTCGCAAGCCCTCTGCGCATACCTTGCCTGACGAAAGGGATACCTCCCGTTCGGATGACCATCCCCCCATCAATACAGCAACATGTTTATGCACCATGCACTCGTCCCGTATATGCCGGACACACCTTGCACCCGGAATCCATTACGGCAGCAGATTGCGAACTCCACATCGCATTCTCCTGCCAAACCTGCCTGTTAACTGAAACTGAAAGACGGCCCGGTTGACCCCGAACTCGTCCTACTCGCCACACCTGGCTGTCTATGTCGGAAAAATGTGCCGCATCTTTCTAACCGGACATGCCGCTCGCGCCAAAATCTGCCAAATCAGGCAAATCGCCCGACGCGCTTGATTTCCCACTGTAACTGAATCGCCGAATTTTCCAAGACCTTTTCACGCTTGGAATGGATTCAAATCGACAGGTCGCATTGCGATGGAGTTCCGTCGCAAACAACAATAAGTACTCTTTATTCTAATTCGTAATATACTTTGTGGGGAAATATTATGACCAAAAAGAGTGACAAAGAAAACATACATGTCCTGATGACCGTTTGGCACGCCAGAGCAACGGAGTCTGCAAATGCGCACTATTTTGCGGCTGACTGGTTCAGAAAAAGAAAAATCAGATGGACAATTGCAAATATAATATCTGCTATTGGAGTGCTGTTCTTCGCAAACTTCAACTATTTCATCACCCTCAAGTTCCCAGGGTTCACGAACAGCGTGTTTTCTCAGATAATGGACTTGATAATAGGCTTGGCAGGCATGGCGATTGTTATCACGACAGTTGTTCAATATTTTTACAGGTTCAGTGAAACTGAAAACTCTCATAAATTTTGCGCCAACGAATATTCAAATGTGAAGCGAAAAATTGAACGGCTTAAAATGTCAAAAGCAATTGATGAAGAAGCTGCACACAGGATGAGCAATACGTTAAACTGGCTTTCCAAAACGTCTCCACTAATTTCCAGAGAGTTGTTTAAAAAATCTAGGGACAAAGACAGCGAAGGTGCATTCAGAGAAAACAAGGTCTCCAGCCTTGAAGTAGCAGAAATTAAGCTAGCAAAATTGTTTGAAGGCTTTGATGGTCTTTAGACGCCTCTCCTAACCAATAATTTTCACCTCTAGTTCGAGTTGCTCACCACGTTCCTCTTTCACTTTACTGCGCACATGTTCTATAAAGTCCACGCACTCAGTTGCAGTGCAATTTGGCTGAATATCCAGATAATTACAATGTATGGCGCTCATGCAAACTTTACCATTTGGACGATAAGCGCCTCGAAGCCCTGCATCATGAATTAGCTTCCAAGCCTTTTTTTCATTCTCTCCATCAATCCTTTTTGGGTTCTTGAATGTAGACCCAGCAGTTTGTGTTGTTATAGGAGGGCATTTAGTTCTGCGGTGCGCTTCGCGTTCAGCTATAAACTGGCTAATTTCTTCCACGCGTTGATGAATCAGCTTAAACTTAGCGCTCAAAACGATATCGGTGCTAACAAGATTGGATGTGCGGTATTCAAATCCCAACTCGCTACATATAGCAGTTCTTATATTACCATCGCGGTCCAATATCTCAGCGCTTACTAAAATATCCTTGATTTCAAAACCTGGTATACCGGCGTTCATTTTAACAGCACCACCAACAGTTCCAGGGATTCCGACAAGAAACTCAAATCCTGTTACCCCTTGCTCCTTAGCCTTTTTCCACAATATATTGTCCGGACATCCTCCCCCTACTTCGACATAATCTTCTTTGAAATTTACCTTCAGAAAATCACCGCCTAACACTACAACGGCGCCTGAAATGCCAGAATCTCTAACGATAATGTTTGAGCCATTTCCAAAAATTGACACATCATGATTGCCGCGCATTGAATCCAAGAATACAACCAAGTCAGCGTGTGTTCTTGCTCTAAAGAATTGATCACAATTGCCGCCAATTTTTACAGTGGTATTTTTCTTGCCAAATTCATAACCATACCTGATTTGGTCAACAATGGAATCTGGCAAATTTATTTTCATAATGTATCTAAATAAAGTGGGAATGACAGCGAAACGAATGTGTCAAGTAACAAGTAATATAAGACTCAGCAACCTTTTGTTTATCCGCCCAGTTTTTCTAGTTCGCCGGGCAAAGCATACGCCCACTGGCTGACGCTCCCTGCCCCAAGAAAAATCACATAATCTCCGGGCTCAGCCAGTTCAGCAACCTTTTCAGCGATTTCTTCGGGACCGTTAATAGCAACAGCGCTTCGATGCCCACCGGAACGGAGCCCCTCGGCCAGTGTTTCAGAATTGATCCCCTCGATCGAAGCTTCTCCGGCTTCATAAACCGGCGCAACGAGCACGTGATCGGCATCGTTGAAACAGCCGCAAAAATCGCTGAACAGGCTTTCAAGGCGTGTGTATCGGTGCGGTTGTTTGACCGCAATCACCTTACCGGAACTGGCCTGCCGCGCCGCAGAAAGAACCGAGCTGATCTCCACCGGATGATGCGCATAATCGTCGTAAATTTCGACCCCGTTCCAGGAACCCGTATGCGTAAACCGTCTCCGAACTCCTCCAAACGATGAAATCCCCTCACGGATTGCTTCATGGGTAACGCCAAGCTCCAGCGCAATTGCAATTGCCGCTGTGGCGTTTGAAACATTATAGAGGCCCGGCATTGGCAGGCTTAGATTTTCAACCCGCTCAATTTCATTGGTTTTGCGGTTTCGGCGCTCCACTGCAAAGTGTGAAACAGACCCTTCAGTTTGCACATCACAAAACCGCACTTCGGCTTGCGGATTTTGTCCATAGGTAACAAGACGACGGTCGGTAATTTTTGCAACCTGCGTCTGGACTTCAGGATGATCAAGACACATCACGCCAAATCCGTAAAACGGAACATTTTCCACAAAAGTGGTGAACGCCCGTTTGACCGCTTCATAATCACCGTAATGATCCAGATGTTCGGGATCGATATTGGTAACAACGGCAACATCTGCGGGGAGTTTCAAAAAAGTCCCATCAGATTCATCCGCTTCAACCACCATCCATTCGCCATCACCCATCCGGGCATTGGTTCCAAAGTCATTGATGATGCCGCCATTGATTACCGTGGGATCCAGGCCACCTGCAACGAGAAGTGTGCTGACCATCGTCGTCGTTGTCGTTTTTCCGTGCGTCCCGCCAATCGCGATTGACTTGCGAAACCGCATCAATTCTGCAAGCATCTCGGCACGACGCACCATCGGTAAATTGCGCCGCCTTGCCTCAGCCCGCTCCGGATTGTCCTGCTTGATCGCGCTTGATGCCACAACCACTTCGACATTCTCAAGGTTTTCAGCACGGTGCCCGATATGAACCTTGATACCCTTTTTGCGAAGCCGCTGAACATTGGCACCGTCATTTTGGTCAGAACCCTGCACCTCGTAACCAAGATTATGAAGCACCTCTGCTATCCCGCTCATGCCAATCCCGCCGATACCTACAAAGTGCACGAGTCCGATTTTTTCAGGCATTTTCATAAGACAGGCCTTTCATCCAATAAATGGATCAATTCTGTTTCGCAACCCTTGCAAACGGATGATTGTGGTCAACCACAAAGGGATGCCATAGCATCAGTCGCGGATCGGAAGCAAATCAGCCGCCCAATGGCGCAAAACCCTTCAGGACATGCCATTTTGCGCCGATCCCTCCGCGAAAAGCCTCGCACGTAGCTTTGGCTATGTTCTCCGTTTTTCACTCGATCTTGTCGCAAAATATCCTCATCACAATGGTGCAGTTATTGGGTGAAATGCTCTTGCTTCATGAGTTGAACTATTATTGAGCCGTGAGCGCTTCCAGCATGTCAGCCAGAATCGCTGTTGCATCGGGCTTGCCTGTCTTTTTGGCGTTTTTGGCCGCAAGCGCAAGCCTTTTCGGTTCGTTTATCGCTGAAGCAAGTTCATCAGCAAGCACCTGCGGAGTAAGTGCTGATTGTTTGAACAAAACCGCCCCTCCTTCACTTGCCATTGTTGCAGCATTGGCAGCCTGATCATGATCAAGCGCAAAGGGATAGGGAACCAGAATTGCCGGGCGACCAATTACTGCAAGTTCACTGACCGTAGATGCACCCGCACGGGACACCACCATATGGGCATCTCGCAACCGATCCGCCATGTCGCCAAAGAACGTTTCAATAATCGCCTGAACCCCCATCGCCCGATAGGCATCTGCGAGGTTTTCACAATCCTCTGGCCGCGCCTGTTGAACAACCCGCAAACGCTTTCGCACATCATCGGGCATTTGTTCTACGGCTGCAGGAACCACCTCACTGAAATAGGCAGCACCCTGGCTCCCGCCAAAAACAAGTAGGTTGAAAGGATTGGTACTCTCCCGTTCAGGATAGGGAGACCGGCCTGCCTCAATGATGTCCGGGCGCACAGGATTACCGGTAACCGTGACAGCAATATCGCCGACATGTGAGGTGATACCAAAACCGATCGCGACTTTATCGGCTCGTATCCCGAGAAACCTGTTTGCCCGACCGAGTACCGCATTGGCCTCATGCACAAGTGTAGGCAATCCCGACCTTGCTGCGGCCAACAATGGCGGTACTGTCGGATAACCGCCAAAGCCTGCCACTACGACAGGATTGACGTCCCGCAACATTGTTTTGCTCTGGCGATATCCGGCATAAAGAGACAATCCGGTTCGGGCGAGTGCAATCGGGTTTTTGGAAGTAAATGTCGCGGAACGAATTTGATGAATTTCTTCACACGGAAAATTCCCTGCAAATCGCTCCACTCTTTCATCAGCAGCAAGATGGATTTTATATCCCCGCACAATCATTTCCCCGGCAACGGCTTGTGCCGGAAATAAATGCCCCCCAGTACCGCCGGCGCAAAGCAATATGTTTCCTTTACTCATCCAGCCAGCCTATTCTGCAGGTCGGACCGAAGGAAACCCGAACCCGACGGATGTATTTTGTCGGCTTTCAGTTCGCGAACGCGTCAACGCCAACAAGAACCCCATACCGATGGCCATCGCCAGCATGGAAGAACCACCATAGGAAATAAACGGCAGGGTCATCCCCTTGGCTGGCAAAAGTTGCAGGTTCACACCAATGTTGATGAGGGACTGGAATCCGAAGAGCAAAACAAGGCCGGCGGCGGACATGCGAACATAGTCATCCCGGTCCTTCATTGATTTGGCAAGACCACGCAAGACGATGAACGCATAAAGCCCGACAAGAAGCATACAGGCGATAATGCCAAACTCTTCCGCAGCAACAGCAAACGAAAAATCAGTATGGGAATCCGGCAAGATGTTTTTGACAGTTCCTTCACCCGGCCCCCGACCAAGCCACCCGCCGTTGAGGATTGCCTCGATACCGGTCTCAACCTGAAAATTATCGCCCTCGCCTGACACAAATCGATCAATCCGACCGGCCACATGCGGAAACATCACATAAGCAAGCAGCAGGCCCGATACGCCGAGCGCGCCTAAAGCCGCGATCCAGATCCACGACATTCCTGCCATGAAAAACAACCCCCCCCATACAGCTGCCACCAACATGGTTTGGCCAAGGTCCGGCTGGGCAACCAGGAGTGCTGCCACAATACCGAACAGGATTATGGAAAACAGATTGCCCGGAATATCAGGCCTGCGAGAATTCTCGGCAAACAGCCATGCGGTGACAATCACGAAAGCAGGTTTTACAAATTCCGATGGTTGCAGGGTAAATCCGGCCAGTGAAATCCAGCGCCGCGACCCCTTCACCTCTAAACCAAGAAATAGTGTTGCGAGTAGCATGACAATAGACACGCCAAACAGCAGCAATGCCGCGCGCCTTACCTGTCTGGGCGTGAGGAACGAAAGTCCGACCATAAGGATGACGGTTGGGACAAAGAAAATCGCATGGCGTTTGATAAAATGAAATTCATCCACGCCAATACGTTCTGCAACCGGCGGACTAGCCGCAAACGACATCAGCAGACCACACAACGCCAGAAACAAAAGCGCAGACATTAACGGGCGGTCAATGGTACGCCACCATTCTGCAAGCAGGCTTCTGTCAGAACGGCTGATCATGTCGAGGCCCCTGCTTCACCATAAGACACCATGCCCTCAAGCTTCATGACCTCTTGCCTGAACGCTTCACCGCGAAGTTCGAAATTACGAAACTGGTCAAAGCTCGCACATGCAGGCGATAACACGACTGCCGCCGCCTCACCTGCTGCTTTAGCGTCCTTTGCTGCATTGCGAACAGCGACATCCATTGTGCCTGCAATTTCAAATTCAACATCAGATCCAAAGGTAGCAGCAAATTCAGGCGCAGCCTCTCCGATCAGGTAAGCTTTGGCAATCCGGCCAAAAAGAGGACGCAATGGTTCAATCCCGCCGTCCTTGGCGAGGCCACCTGCAATCCAGTAGATATTTTCGAAGCTGCTCAACGCCATAGCCGCCGCATCCGCATTGGTACCTTTCGAATCATTTACAAATACCGTTGTATCAAGATTTCCGACAATTTCCATTCGGTGGGCTAGCCCGGGGAACGAATTCATGCCCGACTGGATGGCTTCATCATCAAGCCCCACGCTTTTGCAAACGGCGTAAGCAGCACATGCGTTTTGCGCATTGTGCCTGCCGCGCAATGTTGGAATATCGGCAACCGAGCAGACATTTTTTGCGTCTCCTTCCAGCGAGGACCAGATCACCCCACCCAACGCAAAAACGCCTTGGCTCAATTCCTTGCTGTTGGCAATCGGCCACACCAAATGCGCATTGGCTTGCAATCGCTTGCTGATATCCTGTGAGAATTGGTCATCTTCACCAACTACAGCTGTTTGCGCCCCCGCAACCAGGCGCTCCTTGATCGAAGCATAAAACTCCATTGTTCCATGCCGGTCCAGGTGATCAGGTGCAAGGTTGAGAAGAACACCGGTAGAAGGATCAAGTCCCGGTGCCAGATCAATCTGATAAGACGAACATTCGACCACATAAATGCGGTTATTTTCAAATCGCTCAAGTGACAATACCGCTTTGCCGATATTACCGCCCATTTGCACATCTCTGCCCGAAGCAGCCAAAATATGCGAGATCAATGCAGTTGTAGTCGACTTGCCGTTTGTACCCGTAATCGCAATGAAATCCGTTTCAGGGGCAAGCACTCGGCGTTCATCTGCAAACAGGCAAACATCACCAATAATCGGCAGCCCCGCATCACTTGCAAGCTCAACCGTCCAGTGTGGTTTTGGATGAGTAAGCCGAACACCGGGCGCCAGAACAAGCGCATCCAGTTTGGAAAAATCGACCGCGCGCAAATCTCCGGTATTAATGCCAAGACCAACAGCTGCTTCCACACTTGCCGGATTATCGTCATACGCGATGACTTCGGCACCCCCCAACATCAAAGCCTGAGCCGAAATAAGTCCCGACCCGCCCAGTCCGAAGAGGGCAATCCGCTGTCCGTTTCTGCAACTAATCGGGATCATCGTTGAACCGTCTTCCCCTAGCGCAACTTGAGGGTCGCCAAACCAATCAGCGCCAACATTACCGAAATAATCCAAAACCGGATCACTATCTGACTTTCCGTCCAGCCCTTTTTCTCAAAGTGGTGATGGATCGGGGCCATTCGGAACACCCGCTTGCCGGTCAGCTTGAACGAAGCAACCTGGATGATCACCGAAAGCGCCTCCATCACAAACAACCCGCCAATAATCACCAAAACAATCTCGTGCTTGGTGGCAACTGCCACAGCCCCGATCATTCCGCCCAGCGCCAGCGATCCTGTGTCGCCCATAAAGATTGCGGCAGGAGGCGCATTGAACCAAAGGAAGCCAAGCCCCGCACCAATGATTGCGCCACAAAGCACCGCCACCTCACCGGTGCCTTGCACAAAGTGAATTTGTAGATAGCTGGAAAAAATCGCGTTCCCTGAAAGATAGGCAATCATCCCGAACGAGGCCGCAGCGATCATAACCGGAACAATGGCAAGCCCGTCAAGGCCGTCAGTCAGGTTCACCGCATTGCCCGCAGCAACAATCACAAATGCACCGAAAGGTATGAAAAACCAGCCCAGGTTCAAAAGTACATCCTTGAAAAATGGAAACGTTAGAGAGGTTGAAAACGGTGCCTCGCCGTTTACCGCAATCGCGTAGCATGCAAGTCCGGCAATTGCGAATTCGAGCACCAGCCTCACCTTGCCGGAAAACCCTTTATCGCTCTGTTTTGTGACTTTTAAATAGTCGTCATAAAATCCAATGGCCCCAAATCCGATGGTCACCATGAGAACAACCCAGACATGAACTTTACTGAGGTTGGCCCACAGTAACGAAGAAACCAGAACCCCGCACAGGATCATCAAACCACCCATGGTCGGTGTGCCAGCTTTGGCAAAATGGGTATCAGGTCCATCAGAGCGGATCGGCTGCCCCCTACCCTGTCGCACTTTGAGAGAGGCGATGATGTTGGGCCCAAACATAAAAACAATCAGCGCCGATGTGATCATCGCCGCACCTGTTCGAAAGGTGATATACCGGAATAAATTAAACACCGAGATATCGGACGAGATTTCCTGTCCCAGATAAAATAGCATGCAATTCCCCTTGAACCCAAAACGGGCTTTTTAATCAAGTAACGCTTGTACCACGGCTGCGAAGCCAATCGATTTTGAAGCTTTCAGCATTACCACATCCCCCGGCTTGATGGTCGCCTTCAATCGCTCCGCCAATACGGTGGTATCCGCGAAATACCCACCCAGTTTTTCCTTTGGCAATATCTTTGCCAGATACTCCATTTCCTTGCCCACCAGAAATACAAAATCCGCCTTGCATGCCGAAATCGGCCTGGCCAGGCCTTCGTGATATTTCTTCGACTGCCGACCCAATTCAAGCATATCACCCAGCACCGCAATTCGTCGTTTAGTCTTAATGCCGTCGTGATTGCCGAGCACTTCAAGTGCGGCTTCCATGGAGACTGGATTGGCATTGTAGCTCTCGTCAATAATGGTAGTGCCCATCGCCCCGGACCCCCCCACAATATAGCGCGTTCCACGACCATCAGCCGGCTCTATTTTAGCCAGTGCATCCCGTGATTTGTCGAGATCAGCGCCAAGCAACACAGCCGCACCCAACACGCCGACACTATTGAGTGCCATATGCGCTCCTGCAACGGCGATTTCATAATCATGATCTTCACCTTTGACGCGGACGCTCAACCGCGAGCCATCTCCTGTTTTTTCAAGCTCCCGCAACCAGAAATCCGAGCCCCGTTTCTGACCATAGCTCGCCAGATGTTCAATCCCGGCGTCACTCGCCAAATCTCGCAACATAGTATAGCGGCGGTCATCATGATTGACGAGCACATAGCCTCCAGGAACAACGCCTGAATAAATTTCAGCCTTGGCCCGTGCAATATCCTCGATCGTATCAAACGCTCCAATATGCGCCGGTGCAATCGCGGTAATCATCGCCACATGCGGCCGCACCATTTTCACCAGCGGAGTAATTTCTCCAGGGTGATTCATTCCAATTTCAAAAACCCCAAACTTTGCATCTTCCGGCATACGGGCAAGTGTCAAAGGCACGCCCCAGTGATTATTGAAAGAACCGATCGCCGCATGAACACTGCCGCTTGGAGCCAGCACCGTTCGCAACATTTCCTTGGTTGTGGTTTTGCCAACGCTGCCGGTAATTGCAATAATCTGCGCTTTCGAGCGCAGCCGTGCAACTTCACCCAACCGGCGCATTGCAGCCATGACATCGCGAACCACGATCAATGGCAATTTCAGACTGCCCAGAGACACCAGCCTGCTCTCGTCGACAACCGCAACAGCGGCTCCGGCCCGCATTGCTGCAACTAAAAAGTCATGCCCGTCAAACCGGTCGCCTTTGATTGCGAAAAATGCATCACCCTTTTCAAGCGTTCGCGTGTCAATCGATATCCCCCCAACGCTATCCGGCAAAGTACCAACCGGCCGACTGTCAAGCGCCGCCATGAAGGCATCCATTTCCCATAATATTTTCATGCGGCACCTCTTTTGAGCGCTTCACGCACCACCTCATGATCCGAAAACGGCAAAACCTCTTCGCCGACAATTTGTCCAGGCTCATGTCCTTTACCTGCCACCACCAGACAATCGCCCTCAGCAAGAAGATCACATGCAGTTACAATTGCCCGGGCACGGTCCCCGATCTCAGTTGCATCAGGGCAAGCAGACATGATCGCAGCCCTCACAACAGCTGCGTCCTCGGTTCGCGGATTGTCGTCAGTAACAATAACGATATCAGCCAATCGCTGTGCAATTTCCCCCATGATCGGGCGCTTGCCAGGATCGCGATCACCACCGCATCCAAATACCAGTACAATCCGCCCGGAGGTAAAAGGCCGCAGCGAAGTAAGAACATTTTCAAGCGCCTCCGGCTTGTGTGCATAATCAACATAAGCCGGCGCACCATTTGAAGCACGTGCCACAAGCTCAAGCCGGCCGCTTGCACCCTTGATGGTTTCAAGAGCATTGAAGACTTTTCCTGCATTGCTACCCGACACTATCGCCATGCCTGCTGCGACAAGACCATTGGCAATCTGGAAATCTCCTGCCAATGGAAATTCAATTCGGTAATGCCTACCATCATGGGCAAGTTCAACAATCTGCATATGCTGTTGATGTTCTACTTTTTTCAGCGAGATAAACTCGCCCTTGCGTCCCACAGTGAGCGCTGCACGTCCAGCATCAAGAGTTGCATCAACAACCCGTTGAGAGAATTCGTCATCGGCAAAAATCACCGCCGGGGCATCTTCTGGAAGGAGTTCGGTAAAGAGCCTCAACTTTGCATCCAAATACTCTTCAATGGTCTCGTGATAGTCAAGATGATCACGTCCGAGATTTGTAAATCCGGCAACACTCAAACGAACACCATCAAGCCGTCGCTGATCAAGACCATGGGAAGAGGCTTCCATCGCCGCGTGGGTAACACCATTTCTAGTGAGTTCATCCAGCAAACGATGCAAAGAGATCGGGTCCGGCGTCGTAAGATTTCCATAATCATCACGTCCAGGTGCAACAACACCGGTTGTTCCAAGACTTGCGGCCTCTTTACCGGTTTTTTCCCAGATCTGGCGCAAAAACGTTGCGACCGATGTTTTCCCCGCAGTGCCGGTTACCGGGGCAATCACATCAGGTTGTGATGGAAAAAAAATTGCAGCAGCATCGGCCAAAACCGCACGCGGATCAGCACTTCGCAAAACCGCAATATCTGACGGTGAAACTTCTGAACCATCTGATACCACAGCCGCAGCCGCTCCCCGTGAGCGCGCATCATCAACGAATTTCGCCCCGTCAACATTGGCGCCTGGAAGCCCGAAGAACAGAAAACCATCTTCAACATCTGATGAATTCGATGCAAGACCTGCAATCGAAACAGAAGCCAAATCATCCGGAAGCTCCCATGACAATCCGGATAGGTGTTTCAGTTCCATGTGCAGTCTTTCCTCGGCGAATCGATGATTACATCGCAGCGAATTTGCCCGCCTAGTTCGAAATTAACAAGGGATTGTGAACATCCCCGAAGTCAGGCCGTATTCCCAGAACCGGAGCAGACCTGCGGATGATATTGCTAACAACAGGGGCAGCATTAAGGCCCGCAGTCGCGCTCTTTTTACCTTTTTCAGGTTTTGGTTCATCAATAAAAACCAGAACAACATATTGTGGATCATCAATCGGGAATGCAGCCAGAAACGCATTAAACCGTTTGGAGGAAGAATACCTCCCGTTTACAACCTTTTCCGCCGTACCGGTTTTACCACCCACCCGGAAACCCGGCACCTCGGCCCGCCTGCCCGAACCCTTTTCCACATTCAACCGCAACAGGTCACGCATGTGTTTACTGGTACGCGCTGAAACAACCTGCGTAGCGTTCTTGTCCGCCAGGCTGCGGGAACGTGGAAACAGAGTTGGCGTCAATAGCTTTCCGCCGTTGACGAGAGCTGCGGCGGCGACCGCAGTTTGCAACGGTGTTGTTTGCGCTCCATGCCCGTAAGATATTGTAACTGAATGTATTTTTCGCCATTTCTTGGGCTCAACCGGCTTCGCAACCTCAGGCAATTCAAAGGGCAGGCGGCTCAACAATCCAATTCGGTGAAGAAACTCGCGATGGCCTTTCACACCCACCACATCGGCCATTTTTGCAGTACCGATATTGGATGAATAAATGAAGACTTCCGGCACACTCAAGATGCGTCGCTTGGCGTGAAAATCATTGATGGTATGTTTGCCGATCCGCAATGCTTTTCTTGCGTCAAACCGATCCCTGATCGACACCTTTCCGCTATCGAGCGCCATTGCTGTGGTGAAGATTTTGAATGTCGATCCCATCTCGAACAAGCCGGCACTGACCCGATTGAGCCTGTCCTTTTTCAACGCATCAACGGGCCTGTTAGGATCGTAATCCGGAAGAGATGATAATGCGATCACCTCGCCTGTGTTCACATCCAAAACCACTGCACCTGCAGCAATTGCCCGATAGCGTTTCATTGCCTTGGCTAGTTCATCGCGAACAAAATGTTGAACCCTGAGATCAATCGACAGGTTGACCGGTTCAAGCTCCTTGTGCGAAACCATGCCAAGTTGGCGAAGCTCCTTTAATCCCCGATCATCTATATATTTTTCAATGCCTGCCATTCCGACATTGTCGATATTGACGTGCCCGACAATGTGAGAAGATGTTTCACCTTTTGGATAAAACCGTCTCGTTTCACTCCGAAAACCAATGCCTGGAATGCCAAGTGCCAGAATTTCGTTTTCCTTGGCCGGCGTCAATTCGCGTTTCAGCCAAACAAAACCGGCATTGCTGGTGAGGCGCTCATAAACGGATTTCGCGTTTAGGCCCGGCAGTGCAGTCATCAATTTTTCAACCGCTTCATCAGGATCAACAATCCGTCGCGGCTCCGCAAAAAGGGAAGACGTGACAATATCTGTCGCAAGCGTTTCGCCATTCCGGTCGCGAATATCTGGCCTTGTGGCAGTAATCGCAATATCTTCCTTGAGGCGTGCAAACGAACGCGCTGGTTCAATAAAGCCGAGATATCCAAGCCGTAATACCATTACCAGATAGGCAAGCACCACCAACGCCATTACAAGTCCAACCCTGGATTGAGCCTGATCGGCACTCACCTTTCCAAGCCCATCGATGTTGAGGCGCGATGCATCTTCCCTTGAAGTAACTATTTTCACTACTGCGCACCCCTTGGTTGAGGGACTGCGATTTTGACACTTCCGGTATTGGTGGTGGTGTCAACGCCAGCGAAATCCGCATCCTCTTCGTTGGGCGAAAGATCAGGTTGGCGAATGGCCGGAAGTTCATCTTCCTGCGACATCTGACTTGCGGCCATCGGCTCAAGCGCAAGCTCTTTGGAATACCTCTCCACCAGCTTTTGCAGACGTGCCGGACTGGTAAGCAGGCTCCAATCGGACTTCAAAAGATCAATCTCCGCCCGTTCGGCCGCAATTTGCTTTTCAAGCGCTACCACCCGCTCCAGCGCTTCCTGGGATTCGTGCTTGACCTGAAAAGTCCAGGACACAACGCCAATCACGACTGCAAGCAGAATAATGTCGATCGTGCGCATCATCGGAGCCAGCCGCATCATTGCCCTCCTTCGGGCTGAAGTGCTGATAGTGAAACCAGATTGGGAAGCCCAAAAATAGAAATGTCATCATCCATTGCCGCAGCATCTGTCCGCACACCCCAACGCAGTTTTGCCGAACGCGCCCGGGGGTTTTCTTCTGTTTCATCTCTGGTCGGTTTGACCAGGCCATTTCCCGTGGTCTCGAAACTCGCACTTTTATGGTTAACCAGAGGTAAATGTCGGGAACCGTGCACGGACGCAGATCGATCCCTGAAAAATTGCTTAACAATCCGGTCTTCCAGCGAATGAAAGGTAATCACAACCAACCGTCCGCCAGCCTTCAACAAACGCTCGGCGGCAAACAACGCATTGCCCAATTGTTCAAGCTCACGGTTCACAAAAATCCGCAACGCCTGAAACGTACGCGTTGCCGGATGAATTTTGTTCCCAGCTTTTCGGTGGATTATTTTCTCAATGATCGATGAAAGTTGAAATGTCGTGGTAATCGGCCTGACCTGTCTGGCGCGCGCTATCTCCCGCGAGATCAAGGAAGCCTTCTTTTCTTCTCCCAGGATGCCAATGATCCGGGTGAGATCTTTTTGCGGAACCTGATTTACAACACCTGCCGCGGAAACCCCGGACCGGGACATCCGCATATCAAGCGGTCCATCATTCCTGAAGGAAAACCCGCGCTCCGCTTCATCAAATTGCATCGAGGAAACACCAATGTCGAGAACCACCCCATCGGCCTCATCGCATCCGTTTTCACAAGCGTGAACATCAAGTTTTTCGAAATCCCCATGCACCAATGTAAGTCTGCCTGGCCAATCTTTCGTCAACTCTGCAGCTGCCGCAACAGCATCCGGATCCCGATCAATGCCAATGACATCAGCGCCCGCGTTGAGAATTGCGCCTGAATAGCCCCCGGCTCCAAATGTGCCATCAACAATGACCGATCCAGCGCAAGGTTGCAGACAATCAAGAACCTCGTTCAGCATTACCGGAATATGACGAAGGGGCCCGCCAGCAATATCGAAGTCGAAATTGCCGCCCGTCATTCCGATTGCCCTTCCTGATTGTCTGCACGCCCTTGCTGCGCCCCAAAACCATTGCGGCGCATTTTCGAATAGCTTTCTCTCGCACGATTGCGGTAGGCCTGAAATCTGCCCGGCTCCCAGATTTGGAAGAAATTACCGCGCCCAACAAATACCGCTTCCCTCTCGATGCCGGCATGCTCGCGGATCAAATCTGACATAACAACACGGCCTTCCGCATCGATTTTCAGTTGACTGGATTCACCGTGTAGAACAAACGAGCAGTATTCGTATTCTTCTGAAAACGGATTAAGGGTCGCAAGATGCTCCTCGCGATGCGCAAGCAATTCCTCATTACCAGCGTCAACACATGGATTATCCACTGACAACAAAGCGTAAATTCTGGACGTGGTCCCAAGTTTCGGCCTGAACGAGGCGGGAATTGAAACCCGGCCCTTCTTGTCGACCTTGTTGACCGTGTTCGATACGAACCGATCCATGACATCCTTCCACAAACACTACTCCCGACCAGACAAACGTCTGCCGAAATCCCCCATAAATAACGCGAAAACCAGATTTGGGATAGCATGGGATTTTTTGGTCGTCAATGGGATGTGTCACCACAATTTCTGGGAAATTTAGGGGATGTAGCTGTAGCCGGGCGGTCTATTTGGCACAGATGGGCGGTCTATTTGGCACGCCAAAACTGGCACATTTGCTCAAATTGGCTGCGAACCGCTGTTTTCCTCGCCCAGACAAAAAATCATCACCCTCAAACTGATCCAATCTGATCGAAATTCGCTCTAATACCAACGGCCATTAGGATTGACCTTTTTGATGTTCCAAAATTGTCTGCTGGCAAAAAAGGTCTCGAAGAGCAATGCAAAACGCATTGGTCAAGCGGCATAACGCAGGCCCGGCGGGCAATTTTGGGGCACCGCAGGCCAGGTTTCTTTTGGTTTTGGCTGCGTTGCAATTAATATCAACTTCCTTTGGTATAACTCAAGGTACGCAAGCACCCCTTCGCTAATCGCGCCTTGAGCAAATTTCGTTTAATCGGAACCGGTTAAACGAAAATGCTTGAATGAAATCAGAAAAGATACGCGTTGTCGCTGTTTGGATTGAACGCGAAACGCGCTAACCAAAGCCAAAATAATTCCTGGTCAAAAGACTAAATCCTAATGGCCGTTGGTATAAGTCCATGGTGCAGACATACAGGACAGGGATGGGGCGGCACGGGTATTTGTCAAGCTTGCCAGCCGCTTATCGTCGTCAAGATGGGCGGATTTGCCCAAATCATTTTTTGATACGGCGAATTTTGACCCTGACTGCGTTGAAATCCACTGAAGGTAGCGGTACCATAGCGTGCTACTCGGCATGTTAAGGATCAAATTTCAATTGGCACTACGCCAAAAACCAATTCGTCCACACGGCCTAATTTGTAAGATTATTTCGAGTAAGGGGTTTGCAGTGATGAGTGGCTGGGGAAGTCAGATGATTTCGCGAATATCCGCACTCTTCATCGGGTTGATGTGCATGCTTTTTACTGTGCCATCCTTAGCGCAAACAATCGTGTATTCAGAGAATTTCATAGGTGGAGTGGGGTATAGTCCTGGTTCGAGCCAATGGAACAATTGGATTAGTTTTCGGGCAAGTTTAACGGGAGGCTATAATTTCATAACTGTAAAAGGTTCTCTTGCCCCGGTTGGATTAACCTGCACAAACCCTACCACTGCAACGCAAATTGCAAATGCATTGAATACAGGCACAACATCGTCGTTTTCCTGTGACGGTAACAGCTGGAAAGTTGGAACCTGTGGTATTGGAATTGAATTGAATGTGGGGACAGGAACTATTTGCACCTGTAATGTCGGCTTATCGGTTCGCCCCACATTACAGGTGAGTAACCCAAACTGGGGTGGGCTTGGAGGCACTACCTGCTTCGCGCCCAGCCAAACCTTAACTGTTGAACTTTCTGTTGATACAACCCTGCCCGTTGTGACAATAACGAATGTTCCTGCAATCACAGACGGCTCAACACCTTTCATTGCAACCTTTACTTTCTCTGAGGATATTTCAGGAATGTCTCTTGCCGATGTTACCGCCGCTTTGACCAATGCAACCGCTACTGGTTTGACAGAAACAATTGCTAATCGGCGCTTTATTGTCACAATCACACCAAATGGCGCTGGCGATGTCTCAGTGGGTCTGAACTCTGCAGCAGTGCAGGATGCCGCCGGTAATGGCAATGCAGCAGCAACACCACAAGTTGCCATACTGTTTGTTCCAGATCCATCTCTCAGTGTTACTGTAACTGCAAATGACACATCGGATGTAGTTGCAGGGCAGGTAATCACCTACACCTATGTTGTGGTCAATGATGGCAATCAGATAATTTCAGACATTTCGCTTAGCGACGTACATGGGGGGTCAGGGACCGCGCCCGCACCAAACGCAGACTCTGCGATTTTAACGGATACTGGCACAATTGGCGATTCAACCAATTTGACGACTGGAGATGGAAGTTGGGACGTATTGGCACCTGGTGACATTCTTTCTGTGGATGCACTCTACACCATTACCCAGCAAGACATCGATACTCTACAATAGGGCTATGAGCCTTGGATTGAGTGCCCATTAATAATAACAGACCCCAAGCTTTTCGCACTTTTGTGAATTCACAAAAGTGATAACGAAATGCGTAAATAAAATGACTTATGGCGTGCCAAATGAAACCAACAAAAAGCGACACGCTATAGGTCGTAGGGATATAAGCAGAAGATAAATTTGCCAGTTGGCCTGTAAGCCGGGTTCTGTACGGCCTTGCTTGCGCAAGACGCGGTGATTATTCATCTGGGATAACGGTTACCCGCCACCTCAACGCAACCAACCCGGACATCTGGCCTGGAAACCGGCCTGGAGTTTCCTCCGCGCTGTCCCTATTCGGTTTTGCTCCCGATGGGGTTTACCTGGACCCGTCTCATTGCTGAACCGGCGGTGGGCTCTTACCCCACCCTTTCACCCTTTCCATTGACGCACAAAGTACGTCAGCGGTGGTTTGCTTTCTGTGGCACTTTCCCTTGGGTTCGCTTCAAAAGCTTCCCCAGCCGGGCGTTACCCGGCATCGTGTTTCCGTGGAGCCCGGACTTTCCTCCACTGCGTCCTTTCGGAACTGCAGCAGCAATCACCCGGCCAACTGGCTCGGCGGTTATAGAAGCAAGCCTGGTTTAGCGCAACCACCCCCCGATTGGTGCTCAAAGATACTTTGATATCGACTTCCCTAATACTTTATAAGCCTTATCCCTTTTGGTCCGGTGGCACAATATGTAGTGACATTGCGGATTGAATGGTGTAGAACATATAGTGAACATTGTGCTTATGTAAGGGAGCTTTGCCATGCTGTTTACACCAACATCCTTGATTGAATTTCAACACCGTTTTGCCGATGAGGCGGCGTGTGCTGCGTGGCTTTACGAGATGCGCTGGCGCGATGGATTTGTGTGTCCGCGATGCGGGAATGATAAGGCATGGGCGCTTGAGACGAAGGCCTTTACTTACGAATGCACACGCTGTCATCGTCAGACTTCGGTAACCAGCGGCACAGTAATGCACGGCTCGAAATTACCCCTGACGGTCTGGTTTTGGGCAGCTTTTTTGATGACCACCCATTCCAACGGTATTTCCGCCTTGCAGTTGCAGGGCCAGTTGGGCCTTGGTTCTTATAAAACCGCGTGGTTATTGTGCGCCAAATTACGCCGGGCCATGGTGGATAGTGATCGCTCGCCCCTGCAAGGCCTTGTGGAAGTTGATGAAACCGCGATTTCCTGCCGTTCGAAACAAGAACCCGTCATGGGAGGGCAAGGCCGCTCGCATCAGGGGAAACTATTGGTGGCCGGTGCGGTTGAAGTGGACCAAAGGGGGCGTCCGGGGAGGCTGCGTCTGGCGAGAATTGAGGATTATAGCGCCAAATCCCTGCATCTCTTCGTTGAGCGGAGCCTGGCTCCAACAACGATTGCAAGGACCGATGGCTGGTCCGGTTATCAGGGGGTGGGCGACATTATCCCCGGTCTTAATCATCAACCCCATACCATCGGGCCGATGGCAGCACACATCGTATTGCCTTGGGTGCACCGGGCTTTTTCAAACCTCAAAACATGGGGCTTGGGTGTCTATCACGGGCTGCGGGCCAAACATCTGCAAACCTATCTCGATGAATTCGTCTTCCGGTTCAATCGTCGCCGAAACCGCCACTCCGCCTTCAAAACCATCCTCGCCATCGCCGTCAGCAAATCACCAATGACCTACAACATGTTGATCTCACCGGAACAAAAGGGATAAGGCTTTACTTTATATTGTTTTATTCGTTTTACTAGTGGTCCGTTCGAAACAAATGAGTCCCTTTGCGGCGAACTCTTTATCATTTGTTTCGAACGTAAAGACCACTAGCAAGGTATTGTTTTCTAGTGGATTTTAAGATTCAAATATTTGGATGAGAGGTCTCGGAAAACGGGTTCCAAATGTTTGAATCAATCCACTAGGGTGTGAACCCAATCGGGAAATGTGGCTGCATTGGAGACAAAATGGTTTATTTCGCGGCGAAAAACACAGGCGATGCCAAAGCATCGGCGAGGCTTTTTAATACTGAAATAGGCCTTTTTGGCCCAACCCGTTCGGGCAGCGCCCAATTTACCCGGATTATCGTTGAAATCTCCTCATTGACGGAAAGTCATGTCGGTCGATTTCGCCTAAATTCTGAAAAATTGGTCAGCCGTGCAGGCCAATTCCCAATTGAGTCCAGACCCTAATTGTCAAGATTTGCTTAGTTGTTCAGGCAGGCATTCCGGCATTCGACATTTATCCCCGATGGCCAGAATGAAGACCTGCACTACTAATGGGGAACATCTCTCCGGTCACACTCTTTTGTGATAACCATTGAATTCGTACCCTGAAATCACACTTTTTGACCGAGCATGAAAGGATATCCCACTATGAAATCAGCGAAAGACTATTTGGACGAGGCCAACAGCATCGTCACCCGGATCAGTGCACTAGAAGCAATTTCCATCCATGCAGCAGGAAATGGTATCTTTATTGATGTCCGCGATTCATCCGATATTGCCAAATCCGGCACGATTGCAGGTGCAAAGCGCATCCCTCGAGGTTTTATGGAGTTTGCCGCTGACGCGGCCATGCCGTTCCACAATGAGGTATTGCAAAAAGATGCCAACCTCTATCTGGTCTGCGGTCTTGGTGGGCAGGCAGCCCTTGCCGGAAAAACCCTGAAAGATATGGGGTATCAGTCCGTTGTCAATGTCGGCGGCATTGGTGAATGGAAAGAAGCCGGCGGCCCGATGGAGGAATAATCCTCGCCATGACCCTCGACAGCAATCAGGCTTAACGCAGTCTTAATTCAACTGTCGGAAAATTGCCTTCATTCTGCTAATATGGCGGTAAAGGGTATTTCTATGGCAATGATATCTCGTAGGGTGTTTACAACTTCAGCGGGTGCAGCACTTGTTGCGACATCAGGGCTGACACCAACCCAAAGCCACGCAGCAGGACGTAAAAGTTTTAATTACGGCCCAAACAAGCTCGACTGGTATCCAGCCAAATCATCATCTGGAAATTCTCCAATTGTAATTTTCGTCCACGGTGGTGCCTGGGCGCTTGGGGACAGAAGCCAGGTTCATTCAAAGCCAGAACATTTTACCGCAAGCGGTTATCACTTCGCTTCAGTAAGCTACACACTCTTTCCCGCTGCCAACGCCCAAACTCAGGCATTGCAGGTTGGAGCTGCGGTAAACTGGGTCCATGCAAATGCTGCCCGCCTTGGTGGCGATCCCGGCCGAATTGCCCTTATCGGGCATTCCGCCGGGTGCCATCTGTCAGCTCTTGCAACCCTGACGGGTGCAGCGCCACCGGTTCGAGCGCTGGTATGCAACGACACCCGTGCTTACGACCTTCCCTATCTCGCCAAGACCAGTGGCGGCAGGCTTCCGCTTTTGTATAAAGCCCCTTTCACGCGCCGATCAATGTGGCCTGCCTGGTCACCAATTTCCTATACCGGCCTTAAGGCGCATCCACCCACTCTGGTCGCATGGTCCAGCGGTTCGCGAAGAGACAGAATATCCAGGCGTTTTGCCAATGCCCTTGAAAGCGATGGCGTCGAAGTTCACCGCTATGATGGCAAACACCAATACAATCACATCTCCATCAACCAGCGCATGGGATCAGAAAAAAGCAAACTTACCCGGGCTGTAGACGAATTTTTGAACAACACCCTCAGTCGCGTTTCCTGACACTGTTTTTCAGATTTACAAGTTGATCCATAAATTGCGCTCACTCTAGTGGTCCGTTCGAAACAAATGAGTCCCTTTGCGGCGAACTCTTTATCATTTGTTTCGAACGTAAAGACCACTAGCAATGTATTGTTTTCTAGTGGATTTTTAGATTCAAATATTTGGATGAGAGGTCTCGGAAAACGGGCTCCAAATGTTTGAATCAATCCACTAGTGCGCTGCTTCGTTTAATTTGACATATGTGATTATTACTGATTCTGTTTACCGGTTATCATTTTACGACTGGGAGGGGATCATGGTCATTCATTCAGGTGGAGCAAAGAGGTACATTGTCCGGTTAAGCAGTGAGGAAAGAAACAGACTTGAAACGATCATCCGCACGGGTCGCGATGCTGCTGGTCGGCTTTTGAAGGCGCGGATTTTGTTAAAGGCGGATATTACGGCAGATGGCCGGGGCTGGCTGGATGCACGAATTGTCGAGGCGCTTGAGACGAGTATTTCGAGTGTGCAGCGTGTCCGCCGGCGTTTTGTTGAGGAAGGCCTTGAAGCAGCGATCAGCCGCAAAAGCCGTGAAAGGCCGCCAATTGATCCGATTTTTGATGGCGAGAAGGAGGCTCGCCTGATCCAGCTGGCTTGTTCTGAGCCACCTGAGGGCCATGCGCGCTGGTCGTTGCGGCTTTTGGAAAGCAAGGTGGTGGAGCTTGGCATCGTCGATGCTGCCAGCGATACAACAATTGGCAGGGTTTTAAAAAAACACTCTCAAACCCCACCGGCGTAAATATTGGGTCATTGCACCAAAGGAAAATGCGGCATTCGTTGCAGCCCTGGAGGATATTCTGGAGGTTTATACCCGCCCGTACGATCCAAAGCGCCCGCTGGTCTGTTTGGACGAGACAAACAAGCAGCTTGTGAAAGAAACTCGCACACCCATCGCGATGAAACCGGGGCGGATCCAGCACATCGATTACGAGTATGAACGCAATGGCACTGCCAATTTGTTCATGCTGTTTGCGCCGCTTGAAGGCTGGCGCAATGTTAAGGTCACCGAACGTCGCACAGCAATTGATTATGCCTGTGTTTTAAGGGATTTAGCCGATATCCATTTTGCTGAGGCTGACAAAATCGTGCTGGTACAGGATAATCTCAACACCCACTGTCCCGCAGCACTTTACAAGGCCTTCGCGCCATCCCAAGCCCGCCGCCTGGTCGAGCGTTTCGAATGGCATTTCACGCCCAAACACGGTTCTTGGCTCAACATGGCCGAAACAGAACTCAGCGTGCTCGCATCGCAATGCCTGGATCGGCGTATCAGCGACAAGCCATTACTTGAGGCCGAAGTGGCAGCATGGCAAACCCATCGCAATAAACACAACGCAAAAGCTGACTGGCATTTTTCAACCCAAACCGCCCGAGTTAAACTCAAACATCTATACCCGGCAATATAGATGAATCAGGGTACTAGGTCAATATCCGCCGCACCTTGCTACAATAGCGGGAACTGACAGGGTTCATGCGTTTGGCACCATGGCCTGCATTGTAACGGAGGATGGTCCCGCAAGTAGAGCCTCCGGCAAGCCGGCGCGCTTTGCCGAGATATTTCATACCCCAATAAAGATTGGTTGCCGGATCATACAATCCCTTGCGCGAACCTTTGTATCCCATACCGCGGGCAGTGGAAAGTTTGATCTGCATGAGCCCAATCTCCCCTGCTCCACCGGTTACATTCGGCCTGAAGGTGCTTTCAACCTGTACGACGGCCCGCGCCAATGAATACGGCACACCATGCTGCTTTGCATATTTGGCTATCAACCCGTTGATGCCGGTCTTAGCAGGTTGTTTCGCCTGCTTCTTTTGGGGCGCCACGCTTTTCTTCTTACCATCAAGACGGGCTTTGCGTTTCGCACGAAACTCTTCCCGACGCTTACGCCACTCTTCGAGCCTTGCAGCCCAGCGTTGGCTTGCCTTGCTTGTTCCACCGAGGGCCGGTTGATTGGAACCTGCATCTTCGACATTACCCCTAAGGGATAAAACACGATTGCTGCGCCCGACGGCTAAATTGCCCTTAACCCCGAAAAAACTTCGTTCGACCACATCCACGCCAACTTCATCGTTTGAAAGCGCCGGCGTTGCTGCGGTTGAGACCAACACGCAAAAGCCAATGACGGGTGCATATCGCGCCAAAGCAGAAAGAGAAATCATTTGAAATGCCTTGTTATGTTTCACCTATACGCTGACTGAAAACCAACGATTCGCGTCAGACAAAGCTTCTATGAAAGGTGAATATTTCCAAAAAGCGGCAATGGAAATCAATTCGCATTACGCAACGTTACATTGCCTATCCGGGGAAAAATATCTTTTCAGGCCTGTGGTAACGCACGGATCAGCGCATCAAGTGTAGAAATCGTTTCTCCATCGGCAATTCCATCTACACGAGACTGTCGAAAATGCATTTGAAAAGAAGTGACACAATCATATGTGGATTGATCAAAATCGCCTGAAATCTGAACGTCGTAGCCATACAGCGACAGCATAGCCTGAAGTGCTGCAACCGGCTCTCCATTGTCTCCCACCTGAAAAAATCCGGAAGGCGAATTTAGCGGTACCGGAACCCAGTGGCCTATCCCCTCCTCAGCCAGGCGTTGCCATGGGAATTTTTCGCCTGGATCCGGCTTTCGTCCGGGAGCAACATCGGAATGGGCCAATACATTTCGCGCAGGGATCGGATTGCGCGACAGGATATCTTTTGAAAGTTCTATGACTGAGGCTATCTGGCAATCAGGAAAATCTGGATAATCGTGATTGTGACCCGGGTTGACGATCTCGATCCCAATGGCTCGCGAATTGGTATCTGCTTCTCCCTGCCAGGCTGAAATACCTGCGTGCCAGGCCCGTTTGGCTTCGCGGACCAATTGCACGACCCGTCCATCCTCATAAACAAAATAGTGGCAGGAAACACCGCTTTCCTCACAGCAAAGCCAGTCAATGGCGGCTTGCGCTGAATGCATGCCGGTATAATGAAAAAGCAGAATGTCTATTGGAAGATGGTCGGCACGGTCGCCATAATTAACAGCCCCACGCACTTTGCACCCCAGCGAAGGCTCGGCTGCAAAACTCATAACGCTCGCTCCAGTTTGATACGCTCCCACGCCTTGTTGATGCTCGCCATGCGTTCATTGGATATGGCGATAAACTCCTCCGGAACACCCCGCGCTATCATTCGGTCGGGATGGTTTTCAGCGACCAGCGAGCGATAGTGCGATTTGAGCCTGTCAATGTCCCAGCCCTCATCGGCTTCCAGCAAAACATATGGATCGCCGTCTTCAGACTCCATATGACGAGCCCGAATTCGCGCATAATCCCGGCCTTCAATTTCAAATATATCAGCAACGTCATCCATCAACGCCATCTCATTTTCATGAAACAACCCGTCTGCCTTGGCAATATGAAACAACCCGTCCATCACATCAGTCAGAATTGTCGGATCATCAGGAAACAGGCTACGAACATTTCTGGCATAAACATGAAAACCGGCCACATCCTGTTTTGCCAGATTATACAGCCGTGACACATTTTCAAACTCGGGTTCAGGTATCTCGAAGATTTCCTGAAAGGCTTTGACCTCATCAGGCGTTACGACGCCATCTGCCTTTGCCATTTTTGCCGACAATGCGATCATTGCAACAGAAAACCCGACCTGTCTACGGGTTTCGGGGTCTCCCTCAAACACGGTGCGAACAGCCTCAATGATGGTTGAGAACGCCTCGTTTGCAAGTTCAGAGATAAAGTCGCCGACCTGGCTCCAAATAGACATTACCGACTATTAAGCGAGTCCATCTGCGGTGAAAAGTAATTCTTGGCAATGGTTCAGTTTGTAACACCATGATAAGCGACTGTATGAACGATACTTCCGCCAAAAAACACGCGCCCGGTTCAAATCCCCTATGGGTAGCCTATCTGCTTGGTATTTTCGGGGTTGTCGCTTTTGGCGCGACGCTTCCCGCGACCCGGATTGCCCTTGATAGCTTTACACCGGAGTACATCACCTTTGCCAGGGCATTCATTGCTACGGTTCTCGCTGTCTTGACACTTCTTGTATTTCGCAAGCCTCTGATTACCAGCAACTGGAAACCGGTTCTGCTTTCCGGCCTGTTCCTGATCTTCACCTTTCCAGGTTTCATGGCAATTTCGATGCAAAGCGTGCCAGCGGCCCATGGCGGGGTTGTTCTGGGCTTCCTTCCTCTCGCGACGGCTGTCATTGCCCGGATGATTGCCGATGAAACGCCATCACCCGGATTTTGGTTACTGAGTATTGCGGGAGGCGTGATTGTGACAGCATTTATTTTGACCAAGGCAAAAACCGGTTTTGCCGGGGCAAACTGGGGAGGCTACCTGTGGTTGATTGTTGCAGGCCTTACTGCCGCCCTTGGCTATGTCATCTTCGGAAAACTTTCACGGGCAACACCCGGGTGGGAAGTCATTTGCCACGCGCTAATACTAGGGTCTGAACCCAATTGGGAAATGTGGCTGCATTGGAGACAAAATGGTTTATTTCGCGGCGAAAAACACAGGCGATGCCAAAGCATCGGCGAGGCTTTTTAATACTGAAATAGGCCTTTTTGGCCCAACCCGTTCGGGCAGCGCCCAATTTACCCGAATTATCGTTGAAATCTCCTCATTGACGGAAAGTCATGTCGGTCGATTTCGCCCAAATTCTGAAAAATTGGTCAGCTGTGCAGGCCAATTCCCAATTGAGTCCAGACCCTAAACTTTCCATTCACTCTTGCTGGCCTCATCTGGAATTGGAACCCAGTTTCTTTAGATGCAACAACACCGTCCCTCATCGCATTGTTTTATCTGGGCTCAGTTTCAATGTTTCTGGGGTTTTGCGCCTGGAACATTGCCCTTGCCCGGGGCGGGATTGCCCGCATAGGCCAGCTTCAACTGCTGCAGATATTTGTTACCATTGCAATCGCGGCAACCGTGTTGCGAGAGCCGGTCGACAGTCTAACGATCAGCACTGCAATTTTGGTGACTGCCATTATCGCAACCAGCCGCAAGGTTTGAAATTCGCTGAAATTTTACGCCAGACAAGCGATGCAATTATTCCTTCCGGAACGAGTTCAACAGCGAAGAATTACTATTCCGTCTGTCTTGTCCATGACCCGTATTGGCAGGAGCCGGAGATGCGGGTTGAGGTGCCTGGCGGGCAGCGGGTGCCGGAGCAGACGCAAGAGGTGTTGGCGCAGACGGAACAAGTGAATTATTCGGGTCTGAATGTGCTGCGTTCAGGATTGCATTGATTTCGTCACCCGCCCTGGGCGCTGCTTCTGCCCTATCGGGTACAGGACTTGTATACAGTTTGTTTTGCTCGGCGTGTCCACCACTCTCACCGAAACCACGCCCATCCTTGCGCATACGGCGCAGGACATAGGACAGTGAGACTTCCAAACCATTCTTGATTTTTTGCTGTTGCTCATAAATGTGAGCGCCCGGCAGGTCTTCCGCCCGCATGGTATCAAACGTCATGCGCATGGGTGTCTGGATCGCTTCACCAAAGGCAATGCACTCACGGTTTGCAATCGACGACAAGAAACCGATGGTGCTTTTGGCACCATTTGTTACTGCTCCGCGAATAATTTCCTGGTCGAGTTCATTGCCAAGACGCATGGCAAAGATCGTATTGCACTGAGAAAGAATGGTTGGATCAAGCTCGCCCGGCCGCTGCGTAATAACACAGAGGAAAACCCCGTACTTGCGGCCTTCTTTGGCAATCCGTGCAATTGCCTGGCGTGTCGGCCAGAAGCCTGCCTTCTCGTCGGCGGGAATATATCGGTGCGCTTCCTCACAGACCACAAGCGTCTGGATCGCGCCGTCACTATTGGCAGCAATATCAAAAGCCATGCGGCTAAGAACTGATACGACAGAATTCACAACTTCCGTCGGCAGACCGGACATTTCCAACACACAGATGGGTTTTTCTTCCTGCGGTACGCGGAAAATCCGTGACATGATTGATTCCATTATGTCGCCACCGGGACCGGGATCAAACATAAAACGGAACCGCGGGTCGTTTGAAATGCTTTCCAAACGGTACAAAAGTGATTTCAGGTACGGCTTGTCTGCCTTACCTTCGAGCAAACCCAATCTGTCATCAATGATCTTGAGAAGATCCGCCAAACGATATGGTACTGGCATATCAGCAGTCAGATTGCTTTTATTGGTTGTTTTTTTGGCAAGTTTTCCCGCTGATTTGTCCATTTCAGCGCGGTACATCTCTTTTGCCAATGGAATGAGATCCCGAAGCATTTCTTCTTCTGCATCAAATCCGTCCTGGCCCCGGAAAACAACTTCTGCAAATTCATCCAGCGTGAAAAGCCAGAACGGCAACAGGAGGTTTGAAGAATCCACAACCACTGAATCCGTCGGAAACGCCGTCGCAAATTCATTGTGTGGATCCAGCATCAAGACCCGGATGTCAGGGCGTACTTTGATTATATTGCGCAAAAGCAGGGTTACCGAAGTAGATTTACCAACGCCTGTTGTTCCAACAACCGCAAAATGGCGCGACAACAGCATGTTAATTTCAATTTTTGCATCGACTGACTGGTCTTGGGTCAACTGACCAACTTTTACGACCGTGTCGCCCTCATTCTTGTAAATAATCGCCAGGTCAGTTGCGCGGATGCGGTGTGCAATGCAGCCCATCTGTGGATAGTTGGCGATACCTGAAACGAACTTGTCCAGCTTACCCTCGCCGCCATGAACGATTTCACCCACAAGCTCAAGAGTGATGTGGATTTCATTTGTTTTTTCCAGGCCCCAATTCTCAGTTGCCACCTTTACCTGACATGTAAGGCCAACAACGCGGTTGAATCCAACCTTAATCGAAACAAGTTGTCCGACTGACCAATAATTCTCCGACAAACCGGATTTGGCTGATACAGCCGCAGAAATAATGGCATTTTCGCCATCACATTCGATGACATAACCTCGTACCCGGTTACGCGCCATCTCTTCTTTCAGGACTTGTTCAGTCTCAATTACGGTTTGATAGGCGCCTTTGCGTTCAGCTGCCAGTCTTTCATTCGAAGATGCTTCCGGAGTTTCCAATACTGGGGCAGCTTGGTTGGTCAAGCCCACCGGCGATTTTAACGGCAATTTGGCACTCGTATCCATAGTCAGCAGCTCCCTTGGAAATTACATTTAAAACTAGCGGACCACGGTTAATCTTAGGTTCCAGTTCATTGTAAATTTTTTACTAACGCCCAAACGCAAAATGCCGGGAAAGCTGATAAATTGGTTGCGGTATCAATGCGCAGGCAATAAGCAGAAGAGTGATGTGCAATGGAATTTGTTTAGCATGGATAAGTGGGATTTCTGGATCGACCGTGGCGGCACATTTACAGATATCGTCGGCTGTGCTCCTGACGGCTCATTGCACCCTCACAAACTCCTGTCAGAAAATCCTGAGGCCTATCGTGATGCAGCCATTCAGGGCATCAAGGAAATCCTCGGCCTGACTGCAAAAGACGGCATTCCATCCGATAAAGTCGGCAATGTCAAAATGGGTACGACCGTTGCTACCAACGCGTTGCTAGAGCGAAAGGGCGATCGTACCGCACTTGTTATTACCAAAGGTTTCCGGGACATGCTGGAAATCGGATACCAAGCCCGACCTGATATCTTTGCCAAGGAGATACTGAAGCCCGAACTTCTCTATGAAACAGTTGTCGAAGCTGATGAGCGGGTTCTTGCAGACGGCACAATTGAGATACCGCTTGATACTGACAGTCTGCTTCCACTTCTTGAAGCACTGAAAGCAGACGGGATCGATTCAGTAGCCATTGCCTTCATTCACGCATGGAATTTTCCTGATCACGAAGCACAGGTTGCTGAATTTGTCCGAAAGATGGGCTTCAGGCAGGTTTCTGTGAGCCACGAAGTGTCCCCACTCGTAAAACTGATTGGCCGGGGCGACACCACTATCGTTGATGCTTATTTATCTCCCATTCTACGACGCTATGTGGAGCAGGTTTCCTCAGAATTGGGCGATGGCCCGTCCTTGATGTTCATGATGTCATCGGGAGGTCTCACCGCCGCCGACCTTTTCCAGGGCAAGGATGCAATTCTGTCAGGTCCGGCAGGTGGCGTAGTCGGTGCCGTTGAAACATCAAGGCTCGCAGGGTTTGAAAAGATGATCGGTTTCGACATGGGAGGCACCTCAACAGATGTCTCGCATTTTGATGGCGAACTGGAACGTGCTTTTGAAACCGAAGTTGCCGGCGTGCGCATGCGCGCCCCGATGATGCGCATTCATACGGTTGCCGCCGGAGGCGGCTCCATACTGCATTACACCGATGGTCGCTTTCAGGCAGGTCCAGATTCCGCCGGTGCCAATCCGGGGCCTGCGTGTTACCGCCGTGGTGGTCCGCTTGCTGTCACAGATGCAAATGTCATGGTCGGAAAATTGCAGCCGGAATTTTTCCCGGCAATTTTCGGACCCGGACAAAACGAACACCTCGACCAGGAAGCTGTGGCAGCGAAGTTTGGCAAACTTGCAAACGAAGTCGGCGCATCTCCTGAAGAAGTGGCAGACGGCTTTTTGAAAATTGCAGTCGAAAACATGGCAAATGCGATCAAGAAGATATCGGTCCAGCGCGGCTACGACGTAACCGAGTATGCTTTGAATTGCTTTGGCGGGGCTGGCGGACAACATGCATGCTCCGTGGCAGACGCGCTTGGCATGGCGACCGTATTGATCCATCCGTTCTCCGGCATCCTTTCTGCTTACGGCATGGGGCTGGCACAGATTAGGGCTTCCCGGTCCCAGGCGTTGATTGAAAAGCTGGACAAAGGACTTGTTGCAAAACTCGTCACTATTTCTGAAAACCTCAAAAAGGACACTGAATCAGAACTTGCAGAGCAGGATGTAAGCGAACCAGATATATCGTCTTTTTCCAGAATTCACATTCGTTACGACGGAACCGACCTGCCCCTTGCCGTGCCGTTTGCAGGCATCGATAAAATGGTTGCAACCTTTGAAGCCCAACATAAAAAGCAGTTCGGCTTTGTGTTTGAAAACAAGGCATTGATCGTTGAAGCTGTCGAGGTCGAGTCCGTCGGCGGCGGTGTTGGCCTGGTTGAAAAGCCGACATCACTTGATGATATCCTGCATGACCCGGACCGTTCCACCCGGATTTTCTCAGGCGGCGAATGGCATGATGCAGGCATTCACTTTCGCAAAAACCTCAAGCCGGGAAATCGCATTGCAGGGCCTGCTCTCATCATCGAACCTCACCAGACCATCATTGTTGAACCTGAATGGCAGGCAGAAATAAATGCCCTTGATCACATCGTCCTTACTCGCGCAAAAACCAAAGAGCGGCAGTTGGCGATTGGAACAACAGCTGATCCCGGTGATGCTTGAAGTGTTCAATAATCTCTTCATGTCCATCGCTGAACAGATGGGCGTGACACTGCAAAACACTTCTTACTCGGTCAACATGAAAGAGCGGCTTGATTTCTCGTGCGCGGTCTTTGCAAGTGATGGATCCCTGGTCGCAAACGCTCCCCACATGCCGGTTCATCTGGGTTCCATGGATCGCTCTGTTGAGAGCGTGATCGAGAACAACAAGGGCGATATCAATCCCGGCGATGTTTTCATTCTCAACGCGCCCTACAATGGCGGCACCCATCTGCCAGACATAACAGTCGTCACACCGGTTTTTGACGATGATGACAAGAAAATCCTCTTCTACGTCGCTGCCCGTGGTCATCATGCAGATGTTGGCGGCATGGCGCCGGGAAGTGCTACCCCGCTTGCAACCCATGTCGATGAAGAAGGCGTATTGATCGACAATTTCAAGCTGGTGAAAGCCGGTGTGATTGACGAAGACGGCATGCGCAAAATTCTCACAGATCATCCATGGCCCGCGCGTAACCCGGATGAAAACATGGCGGACATCCGTGCCCAGATCGCATCAAACGAAAAAGGCGTGATTGAACTGCGCAAAATGGTCGATCAGTTCACCCTTCCGGTGGTTGAAGCCTACATGAAACACGTGCAGGACAACGCCGAGGAAAGTGTGCGCCGTGTTATCGACCGCCTTTCAGACTGCGAATACACCTACAAAACGGACAATGATCAGCAAATTTGTGTAAAAATCAGCATCGACAGGAAAAAGCGCGAGGCTACCGTTGATTTCACCGGCACCTCCCCCATCCAGAAAAACAACTTCAATGCACCTGAGCCGGTTTGCCGGGCTGCAGTGCTTTATGTCTTCCGCATCATGGTGGAGGCGGACATTCCGATGAATGGGGGTTGTCTCAAGCCGATTAACATCACCATTCCAGATGGCTGCATGCTGAAACCGCAATATCCGGCCGCTGTCATTGCCGGGAATACGGAAACCAGCCAACACGTTACCAACTGTCTGCTGATGGCGCTTGGAGCCTTTGCCAATGCACCCGGCACCATGAACAACCTCACCTATGGCAATGCACGCTACCAAAACTATGAAACCATGTGTGGTGGCGCTCCTGCAGGCCAAAGGAACAACGGACGCGGATTTATCGGCGCCGATGCCGTTCACGTCCACATGACCAATACCCGTCTTACCGACCCGGAGGTTCTTGAGATGCGGTACCCGGTGGTGGTTGAAGAATTCAAAATCCGTTCGGGTTCAGGCGGCAAGGGCAAGTTTAAGGGCGGTGACAGTGTATCCCGCACACTTCGCTTCATGCAAGACATGACCTGCGCCATTCTCTCCTCTTCACGCTACAACGCACCCAAAGGGCTTGATGGCGGCGGTGATGGCGAATGCGGCTCCACTCTCATCCGCAGACTATCCGGCGAAATCGACACGCTCAAACACTGCGACCAGACGGAAGTTAAAGCTGGCGAAGCGGTAATCCTGAATACACCGGCGGCCGGGGGTTATGGCAAACAATAAAGCACAATAACAGACGTATTGTTGTTAGAGTCTGACTCGAAACTAATTGTGTAATTTCAATCTCTTGCGATCCGCCTTGTTATCATCCTGATGTGAGCAATGAGGAGCCAACTTTCTGCTGAGAGGATGGATTTCTCCCAATCCTTTGCCAATCTGCGACATCTACCGAGCCATGCGAAGGTGCGCTCGACTACCCATCGGCGTGGAATGACTTCGAAACCTTTTGCCTTGTCGGAACGCTTGACAATCTCCATTGTCCAGCATCCGATTTTCTCCAGCTTGCCTCGCAGTTTTGGTCCCGCGTAACCACCATCGGCAAATACATGGCGTAGCCACGGGTGTGTGCGGCGGATTGAATTGAGCACATGAACGGCCCCGTCGCGGTCTTGAATATCAGCAGTATGAATGACAAATCCAATCAGGAAACCAATGGTATCGGTGATGATATGACGTTTGCGACCCTTGATCTTCTTCCCTGCGTCATAGCCGCAAACCCCGCCACTTTCCGTTGTTTTAACGGACTGACTGTCAATTACTCCGGCGCTTGGCGAGGCTTCTCGACCTTCTTGTTCTCGCGCTACCATGACCAGAGCATGGTTGATCTGATGCAGTATTCCATTGTCGCGCCAGTAGTAAAAATAACGCTGCACTGTAGAAGGTGGCGGGAAGTCATTAGGGATCATCTTCCACTGGCAACCGGTTGAGGCCATATACTGGATCGCATCCCAAACATCGCGCATTTGCGTCGTGCGCGGGCGGCCTATAGGTTTTTCTGGTGGAAGAAACGGCTCAATCAAATGCCATTCTTTATCGCTGCAATCACTTGAATAGCGACCAGTTTTGCGCTCATATTGTAGGCGGGTGATATCAGTCCAGACCATTGTGTTCTCCTTCGAATCGTAAACAATCCGATTGAATCACAAATTACTGATATCACTCAATTACTTTCGAGTTGGACACTTAGAGCTTTTCGCATTTTTGTGAATTCACAAAAGTGATAACGAAATGCGTAAACATAATGATTTATAGCGTGCCAAATAAAACCAGCAAAAAGCGACACGCTATAGAGTGGCGTTCAATCAAAAGAAGAATCGCTATAAATCCATCAATTTCATGCAATAATATCAGAAAAAGTTACTATTTTTTTCTTTGTTAATAAGTGCTTATAATATTCGCCTTGATTTTTCACGATTAATTCACGCCCATCCCTTTGACTCCAATATTAAGATTTGGTTAACTGACTTCAGGGGCACCCGGACATTGCCAATACTTGGCAAGTATTATAATGGGGAAGTATCATGAAAATTCGAGGTTTTATTACCAAAACCGCACCTGCGGCTTTGATGTGTATGGTTTTGGCAGGGTGTGCAATCAGGCCATTGCCTGGAAATTTTGCCCTAAATGGTACGCTGACTGACGATCCGCAGGAAACGCCAACCTTTGCAATTGTCCAACACATAAGATGTGAAGCACGCTATGCAATCGCATCCGTTACAATGGATTTTATACGAAAGAGTATAAAAGCGCTGGAACAGGGACCCCGTAACGCCATTCAGGATGCTATTTACCATAAGATATCCGACGAACAGGGCAATGTCCGGTTCGATATTTTGGTAGGTGCTACCGATAAGTTCGGGAACCCGTTGCAAGATGACAACTCATCACTCTTTGTTAGAAGGGATGGCGAATTTGTCAAAAGCCTAGCCGAAAACTTGAATAGTTCGAATGGGAATGGTCTCGGCAACAAGCTAAAAATCGTCCAGGCATTTGCTAGTTCTGGCGTGGGGTTTGAATTCATGTTCACAACAACTGAGAACAATAATGCCAACGCAGGGATTCTAAGCTTTACATTTCCTCATCGAGTAGCAGAATCAAAACTTGGACTAGGCGGCTCACTTACCCGGGAGCGTAAAAATGTCAGAGACCTGAAAATTGTCGAAACGATACAAAACATTGTATTTGACGAGGATCTCATTGACCGCAAGATTTGCAACGAGCACATGTTTGACGAAAAAAGCAAATCAAACTTCACTTACCCGATAACCGGAAAAATCAACTTAAAAGACTCTTTTTCGACATATGCAAATTTGGTGGTTAAAGCGGGTGTCGGCAAAAATGGTGTCGAAAAAGGATTTGGTTCAAAAACTGCACTTGGCAAGATTTCGACACAAGATCTGACAGATCTAATTATTTTTACAACAACTATCACAGGTTCTGCCGACCCCAGTGTTACGCTGGACCCACTTCTCACCAGCGCCAATTTAAGCACTGCTTCAATCGGCTTCACAAATACGCGAACCGATATGCACCAACTAAGATTGATCATTCAAGAAGAGGACGTGGCAGAAATTCTAAAGAAATTGGAAATCGAAAGTTTGAGAGATCAAGGTGCTGCTCTTATTGGCTTTAGCTCAAATTAGAGACTGATCGACCGTAGTAATTGAATTGGAAACTTTATGAAAAACGCCTCATTGAGGCCGACGATCAGGAGTTCTTACGTCGTATACCTGAGTAAGACCTTTCTAATCATGGAGAACTTAAAATGAGTCATTCACCGACAAACGACCCGCATTTTCAGATAAATGAACGTCTTTTGGCGTTCCTTGTTGGCTCTGTAGCGATTGCATTGCCGGTGATCATGATCATTGCAAGCATGACTCCGTATGCAGAATGGCGCGATTCAATCAGTCATTATTATTACGCTGCATTTCTGGGCGACGTATTCATTGTGATGCTTGCATTCATTGGCACGTTCATGACTATCTACCGTGGGCAAAACCGGTGGGAATCGATCCTCGCCTTTTTCGCCGGTATCGCTACATTTTGCATCGCTATCTTCCCCACTAGCCAATCCGGTCTTGAAGACACGAAAACCGGAGACAGCGCTGATGCGTTGGCGCGTATTTTTATAGACATCAAAAGCGTGAAAGACATGCCAGACCCCGGCGATCTCATCATACGCATACCCCAAACTGTGTTGGAAGGTGAGTGTATGTTAGGCAGCGCATTTTGTCTGTTTCCCAAGGCAGATTGGATACACTATGGAAGCGCGGCCATCGTGTTCAGTTTTCTGACTTGGTACTGTCTCGTTGTGTTTGCAAAGGAAGTTCCCAAAAAACACAATGATAAAGGCGGCAAGATTGCCTGGCAAAAGATATGGCGTAATCGCATCTACCGTGCTTGCGGGATTGTTATGATCCTTTGCATGCTGGCCCTGGTGCTAAGATCCACCATCGGTGGTAATTGGGCATGGTGGCAAGTGATCAACGGAACGTTCTGGGCCGAAGCTTTTGCACTCATTGCGTTTGGTCTCGGCTGGTTGGTTAGAAGTCGTTTTCTCGGTTATGCATTGGTCGATCCAAAAGATTCCGAAGGAGCCTAGTGGTCTTTACGTTCGAAACAAATGAGTCCCTTTGCGGCGAACTCTTTATCATTTGTTTCGAACGTAAAGACCACTAGCAAGGTATTGTTTTCTAGTGGATTTTAAGATTCAAATATTTGGATGAGAGGTCTCGGAAAACGGGTTCCAAATGTTTGAATCAATCCACTAGAGCTTTTCGCACTTTTGTGAATTCACAAAAATGATAACGAAATGCGTAAAAACAATGACTTATAGCGTGTCAAATGAATCCAATAAAAAGCGACACGCTATAGGCCCCCCTGGCACCCCAACCAGGGTCTTGGTCTTCAGGCCTCAAAGCGCCTGGATATTTACCGCTTTAGGGCCTTTGCCGCGATCATCTTCTTCTGTATCAAACGAGACTTTCTGGTTTTCTTCAAGGCCATCCAAGCCGGATGCCTGAACCGCAGAAATATGAACGAAAATGTCTTTTTCACCCTCATCAGGCTTGATGAAACCAAAGCCTTTATCGGAGTTGAAAAATTTCACTGTACCGGATTGTGACATGATCTTTCTCCTTTCATCGATCATCGGCTGGTCCACATCCAGCCTTCATGCAGGCAGTTGAAAATGTCGAGGAAAGGCAGAAATGTTATCGCATCTTTCTTTAGCAGGCCGCAGCATTGCTCCAGATTACACCGGTATTCCAGTCTTCTTCATGTTCGCAAATTGCCCGAACATAAGCATTCTCATGCCATTTTGCGGTTTAGGCAAGTATTTTTTCCAGCATCAGGACCGGGACAAATCGTGGTTATCGATTGCTATCGTGTTTACGGCGATTGGAACCATTGCGATTGCCGGAACTCAAATCACGGACAAAATCCCCGGTTTTGCGCAACAAACGCTTGCTTTGTTGCAACAGTCCCTCTTCGGGTTCTGATGGCACAAAAGCGGTTGTAACCGGATCGATATCCTGAACCGGTGGCGTTGGCCCCGGCACAACATATGGCTTTGGTTCCGGTGTTATCGCCTGAACCAGCACTTCGCGAACAGATGGATTTGGATCAAAGGTCAAACCCGGTTGCTGAACCTGGTTTTGCAACAACTCCTTTTGATGCACTTCACGAATTGCAGCAAGCATCCCTTCTTGAACCCGCGGGGCATCATCCATCCGACTGTGAACGTAGCCTGCCACATGAATGTTTTTGGCATTCGGGTGAGACTTCACGTTCGTCAAAAGCCCGTAAACCGGATTGATGGAATAATAATTCTGCACCCACTCCACATTATCTCCTGCAACGCCCACAGGCCCAGGAATATCAATGAGCCCCATATAGGCAATACGAACTCCGGCAGCCCGCAAATTACGCGCCGTCGACATGGAGGCAAGCGCGCCCATCGAATGTCCGATCAACACGACGCTCTCGGGCTTGCGTTTGCGAATGGTCTTCAAAGCATCTTCGACCGCACCAAAACGCCTCACTTCCGCATGAATCCCTTCTGCATTAAGCGTGTCGGCAATCTGGTTGAGACCACGCGAAAAATGCATTTTCTCGCTCACAAAGGAGAAATCCCCTGCTCCCTTGAACAGATACACTTCGACTGCATGGGCACTTGAAAAAAATGTGGCGGACATTGCCAGCCCGACAATTCCTGAAAGGATAACGCGGTACATTTGGTCCTCAACGAAAAATACTGGTTCCCAAATTCTGAATGAATGTTGTTACCAAAGCGTTACCCCGGCAGCGTCTTTGCTAAAGCGATAAAGCACAGGGTGGAAAATGCCCAAGCTCAAGCTGGTCACCCCAAATGTGTTTGCTGGTGCACAAATCCCTGATTTCGGTGGATGAGCCTTCAAAGCAAGTGCCTTCGTGAGCCTGGCTAACTATATTGACGGTAGCTCAATTTGGGCCTGCTATCGCGATGTAGAAGGCCGAATTGGTCATAATTTTGGTAGTGTATGCGATCCCTTTGGAACGAACACCGTATTGTATTGCGAACCAACATTCGGGAAGGCGGCATCCGACAATTTGGCGCTGGTATTGAACTGGAGAACGCCCGCGCATCCACCAAGGAAAGCGCAAGAAAATACACGGGTGTCAGGAAGGTGAGGCAGGAAACGGGTGGTGGCGATTGCAAGCTTGGGTTAAAAATCCATGATGAGTAAGCAGGCCATTCCCCCCAGCACCCATGACTGGATCCTGATCGTTACCCTCTCCTTGTTATGGGGTGGGTCCTTTTTGTTTGGCCGTATCTTGATGCTCGAATGGCCACCATTTACAACCGTGTTCCTCAGGGTAGCCTTTGCTGCCATTTGCCTGTGGGCCTTTTTGGCAGCAACCGGCAGACACTTCCCTCGCAACCCGCCACTACTTGCAGCAATACTGGTGATGGGCCTGATCAACAATGTCATCCCTTTTTCGCTCATTTTGATCGGGCAGCGAGATATCGGTTCAGGGCTTGCCTCCGTCGTAAACGCAATGACCCCGATCTGGACACTGATCATTGCCAACTTCGCTACTTCAGATGAGAAATTCACACCAAACAAATTTGCCGGGATTACACTCGGGTTTGTTGGTGTGGCGGTGCTCATTGGCAGCGACCTTATAGAGGGATTGACCGCATCTGCATGGGCACAGGCAGCAGTATTGGGCGCCACGATTTCTTATGGGTTTGCCGGCGTCTTCGGCAAACGCTTTCGCGATCATGACCCAATCGCAATCTCAACCGGACAATTGACAGCATCAAGCCTGATTATGCTTCCCCTGATTTTCATGATTGAGGACCCCTTCTCCATTTCCAGCCCATCCAGTGAAATGCTCATTTCAATCCTCGGGCTGGCAATCGCTTGTACTGCCGTCGCCTATGTTTTGTATTTCAAGATATTGGCAAGTGCTGGCGCTACCAATGTCTCTTTGGTGACGTTCCTTGTACCGGTTAGCGCTATCCTGCTGGGCGTCTTGTGGCTGGGTGAAAACCTGACCGCATCAAACCTCCTTGGCATGGTGCTAATCTTGGCCGGGCTTGCATGTATAGATGGTCGAATTTTGCGGATTTTCAGGCAGGTAAGGGGCTGATTTCCACGCACGCAGTCCAAATTAACGTTTGTTGGAAAATTATTCCACAACCCTGTTGAAGAAAATATGGCTTTGATTTCATCAACTTGCCGGGTTTTTCACATTTTGTGAACACTGGTTTCCAAGAATTGGCTTGAACATCAAAATTCAGCACTTAGACTTTCGTATAGGGTGGGCAACCGTTCAGGAGGTTACAATGCAACTTCTTCAAACGGCCAACATGGCCATAACCGTAGCAGCATTTGTTTTTCTTTCTGCCTTTGTCTTGGGATTTTTTGGCTAAGTTAGCCAAGGTTCACAGTTGATCCCTACTGTTACTTTTTCGCAAGCCAGAGACTTACAGTCAGTTTATCTTTGGCTTGCGATCCAGCAGTCTCGCTTTTGAGATTTCGAAAGTCGGTCGGCTTGAGACCAGCGTCTTTCATCCATTCCTCCACGTGTTCACGAGCAAAGCCAAGGCGCAGATGCGCGTGGTCCGTACGAAGAAATTCAAGTTCGTGTGGCGCGAAGTCAACCACCATCAATCTACCGCCAGGCTTGAGCGCCTTGCCCGCTTCAAAAATTGCGGTTGCCGGATCATCAAGATAATGCAGAACCTGATGAATGGTGACAAAATCATAGGACCCAGCCTGGGTCGGCAACAAATACATGTCCCCTTGCCGGGTCTGGGTTCGCGATAGATTGGCATCATCAAGGCGCGAGCGCGCTACCGATAGCATGTCCCGACTGGTATCAAGCCCCATGCCTTTTTCGTAAAGGCCAGAGAACAATTCCAACACCCGCCCGGTTCCGGTTCCAAGATCAAGCATCGCACCTATTGGCTGATCACCGGCCATCTCCAGCATAACAGCTTCCACCTGTACCTCATCCACATGCAGCGAACGAATCCGGTCCCATTCGCCAGCACTCGTTGAAAAATATTCGGCCGCTTCGCGGGAACGCCTTGCGCGAATTGCCAATAACCGCTCCTGATCGCGTTCCAGTTGACCATCATTGCTGTCCATCTGCGAAATAAGGGCATTGATAATGCCGCTCCCCTCCCCGTGATCAACAAGCCGGTAATAAGCCCAAGCCCCCTCCTGGTATCGTTCCAGAAGAGCTGCTTCAGTCAAAAGCTTGAGATGTCGCGAGATACGCGGCTGCGATTGGCCCAAAATTTCAGTCAGGTCTGATACAGTCAGATCGGTTTGCGCCAACAACACCAACAAGCGCAATCTTGTCGGTTCGCCGGAGGCGCGCAACAGACCCACTGTCTGATCTAGCGAAAGCGGATGGTTTTCCAAGCGGACAGAGCCCCACAGGCTGGTTTTCGAAATATTTACATATGTTTATATGTGCTATGGCTGCTTTACAAGCAGGTGGCCCGTCAAAGTAAAGTACGTGGCACGATGGCAATCGGTGTTTAGAGTCCAAACATCCACGACAGCAAAGAGGGTTTATTGAAACCTGCCGGGCGAAAAAAGGAAGTTACCCGGCGTGTCCGGGAATTGGCACCACATGCGAACCTGGAGGACTTTCAGGCAATCCTGGAGCATGCGCTTGTCGGTCATTTACGCCACCTCCCCCCTTCGATTGCTGTATGGCAATCGATCACCAGCCGGGCCCGGCATGTTCACACCGACTATGACCAGCTTTTGGCAGATGGATATGATGCGGATTCTGCTCGCCATTTCGTGCTTAATGATATCAATGCGCAATTGTCTCAATGGGGCTGTACCCGGTTGCTTTCCAGCGACGAAGAATAAACCCTGGCATCAGGGATAATAAACTCTGGAAATCCCATTTTAAAAGCACATATTTAAGCTTGATCAAAAAGGAGCGTCCTGTGACCCAACTGTCCGACTATGAAATTACAAAGAAGTGGCCTGCCCAGCACCCTGATCGAATTCAACTTTACTCCCTGCCAACACCAAACGGCATCAAGGTTTCAGCAATGCTGGAAGAAACCGGATTGGCGTATGAACCTCATCTCGTCAATTTTGGAGCCGATGACCAGATGTCACCGGAGTTTCTCTCGCTTAATCCGAATAACAAGATTCCTGCAATCATCGACCCAAACGGCAAGCATGGAGAACCGGTCGCACTTTGGGAGTCCGGCGCGATCCTGATTTACCTCGCCAACAAATCCAAAATGCTTTTCCCGGAAAACCATGAGAAGCGTTACAACACTTTACAATGGCTGATGTTCCAAATGGGTGGTGCGGGGCCGATCTTCGGACAATTCGGCTTCTTCCACAAATTTGCCGGTTCGGAAATCGAAGACAATCGTCCCTACGAGCGCTACCAGAACGAAAGCAAACGCTTGCTCGGAGTGATCAATCAGCAACTTGAAAAATCAGCCTACATTGCCGGTGATGAATACACGATTGCAGACATCGCCCTTTGGCCGTGGATCAAGACCCTTGGCGGGTTTTATGATGCAGCGGAAGAACTTTCGCTTGACGACTACAAAGCCACCGGCGAATGGCTCGAAAATTGCGCCAATCGCCCTGCCTCACTGAAAGCAATCAACATTCCTTCAAGGGATTGACCCATGCTCTATCCAATCACAACAATCGCCGCCGTCATTTTGGGCCTGTGGCTTTTCTGGTTGTCTGCCCGCATTATCGCAGGCCGCAGAAATGCGGGAGAAAATCCTGATGCCGACCAAACTGTTCTTCTCGAACGGCGTGTCAGGGCTCAGGCAAATTTGTGTGAATACGCACCGGTTGCATTGGTGCTTCTGTTTCTTGCAGAAGCACAGGGCGCTCATTTCTGGCTGGTAGCAGTCTCGGCGCTGCTTTTGGTGGTCGGGCGCCTGCTACACGGCATAGCCATGAGCTTCGCCGCCAAATGGGTATTCGGAAGACTGTACGGAATGCTGATGACCTTCGCATCAATCCTGCTTCTGTCCGTGATCAATCTGTGGTTGGTTGTTATACCAACGGCCATTAAAGCGTGTCGCTTTTTACTGGATTCACCTGGCACGCTATAAGTCATTGTTTTTACGCATTTCGTTATCACTTTTGTGAATTCACAAAAGTGCGAAAAGCTTTAGGATTGTTTCTTTTGACCAGGAATTATTTTGGTTTTGGTTAGGCGCGATTGGCGATGGGGTGCAGCGTACCTTGAGCTGATTGCAACGCGGCCAGAACCAAAAGAAACCTGGCCTGCGGTGCCCCAAAAATTGCCCACCGGATCCGTGTTATGCCTCTTGACCAATGCTTTGGCATTGCTCTTCGAGACCTGCCTTGCCGGTAAACAATTTTGGAACATCAAAAGGGTCAATCCTATTCGCCGTTGGTATAACCAGCACGTTTGGATAAAACAAAATGGCGCAGGAAATTAAATAAGCAACGCTGTGTCGCGGTTTGGATTGAACGCAAAACGCTTCAATCAGTCACGGGTCAATATGGTCACATATTTTTGTGGTTTTATTCATAGAGCCATTGCTCCCAGATGCGGGCTGTGAATTCTTCGCCCGGTCGAATAACCCCTTCCCGCTCGACCCAGGACACCAGGCCGCGCTTCATGTGAGCTGCATCTTTGAAAGCAAGTGCCAGCTCGGTGCGCGTGTGATCTTCAGCCTTGATCCCTACATGTTCGGCAATTGAACCACCTGAAATCCGGCAAGGTCCGCGATACCCGTCCACACGCAGCGTCACCCCGCCTTCAAACATCAACAATGTGCGCGGCGGCAGACAGGTGAGGTTGGGAATCCCTTCGAAAAGCAAATTGGCGCCAATCCAGCTCGCATCAACCTTCTCAATCCCCATATTGGATGCAATGTCTGCAAGCTCTTCCACACTGACAATCGAAACCTGCTGTTCGTTTCGCATTTCAGTCCCCCGTGGATACCACGGTTCACGTACATTAGACGGCCGCGTCAGGCCTTGATGGCGGTCGCCCTTTACCCCATGATAGGATAACTCAAGCGCATCCACATCCTGGGAAACAAAACCTTCCCCGTCCGCGTTTAAGGCTCGCACAACTTTGCCCCGCAGTTTTCGTGCCGGTATGCTTTTCATCGTTGTCTCCTTTACCGGCTGAAGTTACGCGATTCCCGCTTGAAACGCAGTTCAAATCAGGTATTACCAGAGGAACTTGATATTGGCGCATCTGACCTTAATAGATTTGACGTTTGGCCAGGAGCGAACGGCGATCTGGTACCAGTACCACGAGCCGGGTGCGACGCCGAGCAAACGTCAAATCTATCAGGCCTTTGGTGATGAAAAAACGCCCCCCTGCTTTGTTGCAATCCGCTCGTGGTCGGCTAAGACCACGTCACCAATTGCGCCGCGCCGGAAGACGGTTTTTCTATCATCAGATGGGTCAATATCAACTTCCTTTGGTATAACGCGCAGAAACAAGGAATGGAGAAAACCATGAGCAAGAAACCAATCGTTGCCCTCGACATGCCTGAGGAAGAGACAGCACTCACCGACCGGCAAAAGAAGTATCTGGAAGTCTGCGATGAAAAGCTCGGCTTCGTGCCGAATGTGCTTCAGGCCTATGCATGGCATTCGGAAAAGTTTGAGGGATTTACCGCCCTTTACAATGATCTGATGTTGGGCGATTCCGGCCTTTCGAAACTCGAGCGCGAGATGATCGCGGTTGTCGTATCAAGCGCCAATCATTGTTATTATTGTCTCACTGCCCATGGTGCGGCGGTCCGCAAACTTTCGGGCGACCCGATGCTGGGCGAACAATTGGTGATGAACTATCGAACGGCCGAACTGGGGCCCAAACAGCGCGCCATGCTCGACTTTGCCTGGAAGTTGACCAACGACCCGGTGGTGATTGACGAACCGGACCGTCAGGCCTTGCGGGATGCCGGATGGCTTGATCGCGAAATCTGGGACATTGCAGCCGTCGCCGCTTTCTTCAACATGTCGAACCGCATGAGTGCTGCTACCGACAAACAACCCAATGATGAATATCATTCAATGGCGAGGTAGGAACGGAAGCAGCGGAGTGATACCAAAGGAACTTGCACTTATCCGAAAACCGGCACCCACTTTTCGGGTGCAAGGAATATATCAACTTTCGTTCAGTATACTATTTTGGCATCTAACACTTTTATGGCGGAACGTTGCAATGTGACTTCGGAACTGGCCGGAATGATTTCTATTTTCAAGAGCATAGTCTGTTTATTGAGTTCAGTGTGGTCTGGAGCACTCACAAGAAATTTTTGCGTCGTACCTTTAACAGGCGGAGGGAAAAAAGACACGGAACCGGTAAATTGTACGTCATTGACGTTACCACATTTTTTGTCACCATCTACGACATATACGTTTACCAAATAAGCTTCTTCAGGTGAAACTTTGATTGGCTCCAACGTCAACTCAATTAAGGGTTGTTTTGCGCTGTCGAGTTGGTACTGGGTTTCAACCGCAACAAAAGCTGGTGAAGTACCCGTCGCAACGTCCTTGTATTCTTCTTGCAACTGCAAATTTCCAAGACCTGACTGACCAGCGTTAACACTACCGCCGGTTATAACTAAAAGAATTGACACAGCTGCAAACAAAAACGTTGTCAAAACAGCAATCCTTGTATTCCCTGATCGCATAAGTATTACCAATCTTCGTGTCGCGGCCAGCAAACATCAGCCGACCGCAACTAGTGGTTCGCGTTCAAACATTTGCATCCCCCTTGCGGCGAGTTTGTTTGCTAATGTTTGAATCAAAAGAACCACTAGTTTCCATGCACCTAAGTTATGAACCCAATTAGGCGATTTCAAGGAATGGCGGTTATGTACCTATCAGTTCAATCGATCCAACTGTAAACTCCGCATCATCAGCTTTTGCTTCCTTTGAAGCAGGTATTGGCATTAACTGAACCTCCACTTCATCGGTAGCGATGCGGCCTTCACCCGCTTGTTTTCTCAAAGGTTCTGTGATGTCAACCAGGAAATCCCTGGAACCGTGATGCCCGTCTTCGTCCGGTTTCATGAAAAAACTGAATGAACCTGCATAGTGTTCATCGTCGTATGGTGTCTCCGGGGACAGATATGGGCAATTTACGAAAACGTTGATCAAAAGCTGATTGACATCACCTTTTGCTTTGACATCCTTTAATTCAGCGAGAATACGGCGTTGCTCCACCGCGATCCTCTGTTTGCCATAAACTGAGGTAGGGCGAAATTTCCTGCTGTTGAAAAGCTCGTCAACCAATCCCTTCGTCACAACGGGTAAAGAAGTGGCAATTTGAGAATAAGAAGTCTCAGTGTTTGTGGCATTTCCTAATATTACGGATGTGTCTTCGATTGATGGTTCACCAAAGATTGTCTGATCATCGGTTGTGGGAACATCCAGCTGATTTGCTTTCGCCAAATTTTCTTCAGAAGCAAGTGTATCATAGGTAAAGCCCATAGCCTCAAAATCAACCGCGTTTGAAGCCGCTGCATTCTGACCGGCGCCCGTTTCATCAACGAATTGGCCATTGTAAATCTGCGTCTGGCTGGGCGAGGTATTGCCGGCGCGTTGCCACTCCGCCCAAAGGCGGTCCACATTGCAATGATGTAGCCAAAAACATGGATCCAGCGGAGACATACCAGAGATCATATGCCCATTGGGTGCCCCGGTGACCACGTGACCGTTGTTATGAGGTGAATCTTCCAAACGCCCTTGAAAACGAGAAAAATCACCCAAGCGTTGAATTGAAGCGATGTTTTGCGAAGTGAAAGCACCTCCTCTTTGCGGATCGTCCTGAAGACCAATTGTAGCCGTTATTGCTCTTGACCCAATTGTCCTGACTGGCGCTCCTCCACTCCAGTTTGGAGATGATGCGTTTGATGGATCATTCCAGTGGGTCACATTTAGCGGCCCGTTATTAAAGAACTTTGTCGGCAGTCGACCGGAATTGTTGGTCCAATCCCAATAAGCCAGCGCGAATTCAGGTTTTCCAATCAGTTCACCACAAATGCGTTCGTAGAAGCTCAAATATATCCGATGCCAAGCCAGGAAATCGGGGGCACGGTGGGGACAGTGATTGACATGAATAAGTGACTGATTACGCCAATTGCGTTGATCTGTTGGATTGCTTGCCTGCAAATCATGCATTGCTTGGACTGCATCCGCATAGTCGGTAAAAAATGAATCATTGGAATTCATCTGTGTCGCATTCCTGCGGATGCGAGTGCCTGAAGCGAATGCGGATTTTGAGTATGGTGTAATGCCAGCTGTAGCCGCAATAGTTGCCAGAGCTGCACCAGATTGTAGTAATGTACGGCGATTTAGCATGAGTTCTTCTCCTCCTTGGTAGATTTGATGTAAAGCAAGAATTATTTCTGGAATTTTCTGAGCACCGGATAAAACTGCACCCAGACATTGTCAGTGCTCGCATGTTCCAGATGACATTCGTAACAAACTTTGTCCCCAAACGCCGAGGCGGTTGGTAGGATCTGTGTCCGGTCAGATGGATCTGTGAAAACATAATAGGCCCAAGGCGTTTTGGACCCGTCTGGTCTGTCAGAATTCTTTACAGCGACTTCCATACCGTCCCGTTTTCCATTGAAAACACCTTCTGTCAGAATCCCTTTTGGTTCCCGGTCTTGGGCAACGTAATGTTCCATGACCAAAACTGTATTTTCCGGAAATGTCTCTTTTTTGATGAACTGCTCATAGGCTGGCGGCGAAATGTAGATGTTGTGAAACGCGCCACGTTCGACCCGCTTCTCTTCCGTGGTATTCATCGCGGGAAGGTCCGCATTATAACCGAGCCCAAGGTTGGAGCCGACGAAGATCCACTTCTCGTAATCTTGAGGGACTTTCAGATCACCACTAGAATCGTACTCCGGCTGTGATGATGTTGTCTGACTTGAGACTGGTCCCAATAAAAATGGTATCGTACTAAGTACGACAACTATAAAGCCTAGAAATTTCGTACAGCGCAAAAGCATCACCAAACACTCCATAATACTGGAATAATTACAGCGCCCCTTGGTAATAATTACTCCTTATCACAAATTAACATGAAAATGAACATGGTTAGCGTGAATTTAACGTGAATTACACTGGCATAATCACTTATAAACTTATAAAATTTCAAATTTTACAAAGAAATCAAAAGGATAAATGTAATTTATATGAACATCAATCAACAAAATTTCGCCGGGTTACTACTTGACCGAGTTACTACTTGAGACGCTCAACTTGTTTCTTCACATTTTCGCGGCGATTGTCGTTACCGGGGTGAGTGGAAAGCCAGCTTTTTTCATTCCCGTCCACACCAATCGAACCAAACACGCGATCAAGCAGATCAACAAATGCTACCGGATCTCTTCCCGCTTTCAGCATGATCTTAACGCTTGTAGAATCTGCATCGGTCTCAAACTGGCGCGAATAACTCAGCGTATCAAGCAGGGCCAACTGGCCAACCACATTGTCGAGCAACTGACTTGTATCGCCAATGACAATGGCCACCATGAAACCTATACCAAGTGCGCGGTAAATCTGGCGCAATGAGTGTCGCCCGAAGACATGCCCTATTTCATGCGCCAACACACCGGCAATTTCATCGTCATTTTCAGCAAGTTCGGCAAGCTGGTCTGTGAGGATTACAGTGCCGCCGGGCAAAGCAACCGCATTGGCACCGAGCCGACCACCATCACGAAACAACAGCTTTATATTCGAAGGATCATTTCCCGACGCTTCCACCAACTCGGCAAACAGGCTGGTGTACCTGGCCCGGTCATCCTCTCCCATCGCAGACGGGTTGAACATCACCCGGTCAACCGTATCAAGTGCGCCGTCATCGATCAGCGCAACTGCACTACTCGGCGTTGCCCATGCCGCGAAATTTGCAGCGACAGGTAGACCATAGCGATAAATCCCGGCAATCAGGATTACCGTTGCAACGCAGGCAGCGAGAACGAATTTCCACGATCCTTCAAGTTTTGTCAGGCGCGACGACAGATGTTTGTCTTTTCCAAACACCAGATCAACCGCATCATTTTCCGGACATTCAAAAACGCTTCCATCGGTAAAATAGATCTTGCGTGGCAGATTGCCGAGCCGGTCGCCCAGTTCCGCGAACTGAACCAGCACATCATCCGCACCTTCAATTCCGGTTACCGCAAGCTTTTCACCCCTGCCCTCAAGCAAGGCATGATGGCTGGCAGATGTTCCGGTTGGAAAATACCGCCCTGCCAATTTCTTTGGGATGGAACTGTTCATGATCAAAGGCCGAAGTCTATTCCGTCAATATCCAGATATTCCGCTGCCGCCACATTGCCCCCGGCTTCCTGTTCGGAAACAAATTGATCAAGGCCAGATATTGATTCAACCGCAGTATAATCAGCAAGATAGCGCCATGTTCGCACCGCAGCCCATGGGATCATCAGACCAACGCTCACCACGGAAACTAAAAGGTTTGTGATGATAATCCAGGCGTAGCCAAACCTTGGAACTCCGGATAGCAGGTCATGACCGCCTTCTATCTTGGTCGCATTGAAGGCGATGTTTCGAACCCCGGCAGAGTAAACCAAATAGGCAATCGGAAGAGCAAGGTAGATCGACACTGCTGCTGTCTGAAGGAGACCGGCGCCAAGGGTACCAAGGTACTCAAAGCTTGCGATTATAAATACAATCGCCCCGAGGACTGCAAGGCTTGCGACAAGAACCAGCAGTGCCGCACCAAGATTTCGGTAGAGTGGCCGAAGTCCAATTTCCGCACCAAATTTGGCGGTCCCTAACCGCATCCCGTTGGCAATATAAGAATTCGTCTGTTTCGAAATATACGGTATAATCGCAGCATAGCTGATGAAAAAACCCGCGCCCAACAAACCAAGAACCGTGAAGTCGGAATAATCCAGCTGTTCCAAACTCATACCCTTCGTAGCCAGGTATCCGGCTATCAGGGCACCAAACACCAGTGGCACCAACAGGGGCAGTATAATGAACACCCACAAGGCTTTGCCATAGCTGCCGACAAACCCGAAGCGAACATTGCGATAGCTGCTCATCCGTGCGTTAAACTGAAACGCCTTGTTGAGCAACCACGGGAATCCGAGAAAATACGGTATCAGCAACAAGGATGCCCAAAGCGGATAAAACTCGGCGAGAACGTTAAATATAATCAGAACACCGACAACAATAAGTCGTCCAATCAATATCTGTTTCGGCTTTGCATGATATTCAAAATTATGTCCATCGAGCCAGGTGTTGCCATAAAAGTACCGCAGCCTGCGAACTTTCGCCCAGGCTGTATATATTCCCAGCGTGATAATGCTCAAAAAAAGATTGACGATCCAGATGCCAAAATACTCAGATGCTTTTCCGGTAAATGAAAATTCCTGAACTTTTCCGCCGTCCGGCGGTTGCATCTGATTTTCCATTTCAATTCCCCTGCAAGCGCTGAACATCAGCAATTTTGTGACTAGATTGTTTCGCGTTTCGACAGAAACAGGATAACGGTGGCTTCCTCCTGATTTCATTTACGCATTTTCGTTTAACCGTATCCGGGTAAACGAAATTTGCTATAAAACTACAGGCCCAATCAAGAAATGAATAGCCACCCGCTTGAATTACTGCAGTGTATCAACATCATTCTGGGTGACAGTATAGGTCGAGGTAAACGTCACAACATCACCGGGCCCCAACGTATCCCAAATGCCGTTGGCCGCAGCGTCCGTGGAATCGCCAAGCGTACCATTGTCCGTAGTGAGCGATTCACTGCCGGGAGCGGGAGCTGTCCCTGATCCACCATGAACATCTGAAAGTGACACATTGGCAAGCACCTGGTCGCCGCTGTTTGTTACCTCATAGGTGTAGGTAAGGACCTGTCCAGCCGCTACTTCGGTTGTATCATCAGCAGTTTTGGTAACGCTTATTGAACGGACCCCTGGCGTGACCGTGATCGGGATATTGTCTGTATCGACGAGGCCGCCGCCATTCGCTGCATAAACGAGCGTATCTGCACCGCTGAAATTGAGGTTGGGCGTATATGTCATGCCATTCATCGCCGTATTGATATTTGCCGGTGTTCCAGTGAAGGTCACAGTCGCCGTTCCATCCGCACCGCCGGTTATTGTCACGGAACCCGGCGAACCGAGATTGATAATGCCGCTGGTAACACTCAGCGTAACTGTGATCGTAGCGGACTGGTTGGTGGCGGTAGCAGGTGCATTGGCACCAGCGAGCATGAGCACATTATTCTCAAGCACAACTTGCGCAGCCGGTGACTGAGTCAATTCCTGGAAATCGATATCGTCCCAAATGGCAATGCCCGCTCCAAAAACCGAATCTACCGAGAAAACTCCGGGCCCGACAGTATGTGAACCTGCAGACAGTGTTGTTACCCCCGATAAATTGGTGGCACCGGTTGTGTTGGTAACCACGCCTGCCGCATTTTGGATCGAGGCAACCAAAGTACCCGTGGTTGAAACGCGGAAATTCGTAGCGTTTATTCTAAACAGCGGCCAGTCCCAATCCGCAACGTCAATCGATGAGTAACCAACCAGTGTATACGATAAAAACCCCGGGTCTCCGGCAACAAATGTCTGGGTTGCCAAAGTAGTGGAGGCACCACCACCGTTGTTGTCACTGGTTGCGGTCAACTGCCCACCTGTATAAACAAGCGAACTGTCTACAGGAGCTGTTGAAGTCCAACCGGTAGCGCCACCGGAAAAGTCACCGTTTACAAGCTGGGAGTAAGCAGGGGAAATTGCGCATAAAAATGCTATGGCCGCCGGCAACACTACACGGCATGCCAGACGTTTCAATATGCTGGAATTCCATCCACCCAAAACCATTTGGAACCAATTGCTACTACCCGCCTATCAGTAACAAGTATACGGGAACAAGTATCAACAATTCAACTGGATAGACATTGATCAGTTGAGTTTTTAGTACCCAAAACAGGCCGCTATCAGCTTCCTTTTTGCCCTACCGGCCACAAAATGTGCAGGCCAAAAGGTTCAAGGCCCATAACGTTTTTCGATTTCCGCGAATACTTCTTCCCAAATCTGGCGCACCTTGGCAGATGGTTTGGGATGTTTGGACCCCGGCTTCTGATTCAGTCTGACGGTTTTGCCGCCTTCCTGGACGACAGCATAACCCGTTAGTGCCTTGAAAGCGCAGTGGAAACCAAGTGCGCGATAAACTTCGAACTGTTCTTCGGAGAAAAACTGGTCGCCGGTCGTTTCATGAGGGAATGATGGGTTTCTTCTGGCATAATCACGAATGTAATCATTCTCATCCCCGGTTATGCTCGACTTGACATAAAAGATGACGCCCTTTTGTTCCCGCCGACGATCATCTTTTGGATAATTAATCAGCCCAATCGCACAATGCGGTCTTTCCTCCAGCGGGGCAGGATCAGGCATATCAGCAGGTTTCTTGCCACCCGTATACTCCTGACTTGCGGCAGCGGTTGCTTCCCTGATCTTGTTGACGTCGAGATCAATTCTCGTACCAAGATCAATTCGCGCATAGCGTTGCGCAATAGCCAGTGATGAAAAATTAAGCGACGGGTCCGCCTCTCCATCCACCACGATGATATAACGGCACCGTCTTTGCAGAAGCGAGTAAAGTCCGAGATTTTCAAGGTGCCCACCATCGGACAAATAGACCAAATCTCTCTCCTCATCCATCAACCCGAACATTTCGCGGATCAACAGGACGAATGAAGATGAGCGGAAATTGTTTTTGATCCAACCATTGCTGATCGCATCAAAGCCCGCTTCAATCGCCATTCTCGCGATCACTTTCGGGTTCTTGAACCAGTAACCCAAACGAACGTTTAACACCGCAAGCGTAATCGCAAAGGGTTTCATGGTAAGAGAACCCATGGCAGTTGCGGCCGCTGCTGCAGAAACAGCAACCGCAGAACTCAGGCCAAACGTACGTCCATCCTTTTCAGCTTCAAGTTGCTCCATCGTGCTGGTTTGCAGGTAACCGGTTTCAAAACTGCCGGTATGGTTTTGCGAGAATGTAAAGAACCCCGCATTCCGCCCTCGCCCATTCGCCCTTTGCGAACTTTGAAGGTTCAATGCTGCATTGATCAGATGAAACGGCGCTGCCCCGTTTCCGGTTTCACTCATCATTTTGTGATCAAGTGCTACCACCGGATTTGCATCCGCACCGCTTGCCGCAACCTTTGCCGCCCTGACGAGAAATGCTCGTGCAAGACTGTCCCGGTATAGCCCGTGTGGTGAGTTTTTGTTGGTGCTGATCTGGATTGCCAGCGCAAAACTCAGCAATGCAATCACGATATAAATCATGCCGGGATAATGTTTCGCAACCGCTGCGGTACAGTTTCCGGAATTGAACAGCGTCAAAATTTCCGGTGCATGGCAAAAGAACAAGTCATCTTTACCAATGACGCCGGACAGACCCCAGAAACTCAAATACAGATAACAAAGCCACAACACGAGCGGCAACAAAAGCCCGAGCGCGCTGTAGACCAGCTTGCTGCCAAATGCCCGTAACTTGCCCTTGATGCCGGATTGGGACTGTTTTGCACTTGCCTCTCCAATACCCTTCAAACTGCGCAACGTGCCCAGCACCGCAGCAAACGCTGCAAGAAACGCCGCAATTTTCTGGATCTGGCCGAGTAAATACTCATACAAATTCGCACTTTTCAGTGTCGCTTGCTTGAGCGTTTCCTGCGTCTTCTCAAGTTGTTCAAGTTCAGCTTTTGCTTCGCCGCTGGTCGCACCGTCTTCGTCCAGGGTTTCGGCTTCAGCAGCCTGGATTTTTTCGTAATTTTCCTTGATTTTCACCGGATCAGGAACACCGGTTAACTCGCAACTTGCATGATTATACAGCGCTTGAACGGTTGGACGACCATCCTGATTAATCTCCTTTTCCGGTTCATAGGAGCGAACAATAGACCGGCAATATTGCGCATGGATGCCGGAAAGCATTTTGGGCTGCAATTCAAACAAAAAGATCACCGCAGCCAGAGCAAGAAACCCGGAAATCAGCCGCGTCCCGAAAGTCTTGAACTCCATGTGGGGGCGTTGGCGCAGGCTACGGAACAAGGCCCATAATACAAGCGCCACGACAAGGAACCCGAGGAACAACCGCAAGACAATAAAAAAGCCCTGATTAAACGATTCAAACTCAGGCGTGAACAAATTAAGCATATCAGCAAGCGGATATCCCAAAACACTCGGCACATAGACTGAAGGGATGTTCTGGCAAAGCAAAATGGTCAGCAACACCGCAGACAAAACAATCACCAGAAGGCTTGGCACATTGGCAAAAATGCCGCGCAAATAGGACGCCAGATTAGCAAGCTTCTCACACCAACCCCCCTTCGGAAACAGGTAATTCGAATGATCCCTGATATGGCGCATTACTGGCGGTTCGGTTTTCTCCAATTTGCTGGGAAATGGAAACGGTGCATTTTCATCGGCCATGGCGGCCGATATACAACCTGCCGTATAGCCTCCCCCGGAAACGGTGGACATATAGTCCATCTGTTCGAAAGCGGATGCTGGCTTCGGGCTGCTTTGCCCTTTCGGTTTGCGTGTGGCTTGCAACGCGTCCATGGCCTGGGTAACGCCTATGGAAAACGCGGCTGAACGAATGCCACCTCCCGATATACAGATGCCCGCAATATCGGATACGCCATGATCGCTTCCCTTGGGAGCTTCAACATCCGGTTCTTCGGTGATTTCCTTTGCACGAGCAGCTTCTGTTTCCTGCTTTATGGTTTCCTTCGAAACCGCAGGAGCATAATCGCTATTGGTCGATTCATACGACTTCGCCCGTGCTTTGCTGGCATTGGAAAGTCGCCTGCGCCGTTCATTGATGGAGTCTAATTCGGAATCGAAGACTTCTTCAAAATTCTTAAGCTCAAAAGAATTTTTGTCGTCGTCACTATTTTTCACCCTCACCTCCACAACCAAGGCAAGCCCCTTACCGAAAGTATAATCGAATACTATTTTGATGCAACAAGTATTGCATTTCCAAACCAGAAAACATCCACCGCCTTGAGCTTCAATCTTTTGGAGATGCAAACAAATCTGTCGGTAAGTTTTATTGCAACTTTCTTGGAATCCAGCGTTTCGCGCCCAGTCAGAACAACGACAACGCGTTGCTTATTTGATTTCACTCACGCATAAAAATCCGGAGCAAGGGCGTTAAAACAACACGATGACAGGATCCGCAGAACTTGAAACACGGTTTGGCGAAGTACGGCAAACAGCGTGAGGCGATTGCCTGCTCCCGCCTCATCAACCGGAATTGAACAATCCTTCGCTAATCCGGAACCAATTCCACTTGAACCGACACAGCAGATTTGACACCATTGCGTAACACATCTCTTCACAAGCAGGCGCGGAATGTCTTTTGGATTTGCCCCATACAGGATCCTCCTCTGCCAGGCACTGCTGGCCTGTTCAACGCTCACCACCGAGGCCCAGTCACAGCCAAATTATGATCCGGTCGGTGTGCAAAATGACGTGCCCGTGGAAACTGTGTTAAGCGGCGGCTGGCGGGTTCTCTACAAAGGGCTCTACAAGGATGGCATGCCTTCGCTACCTGCATTGTTTCGTGGCGCCTGCGGCAAAATCATGCTTGCCGGCAAAAGGATCAATGCTGCAAATTTTGATGTTCTGGCTGCAATCGAAACAGATATCTATGTCCCGCTCATCACGCCGCGCCATGAAACCGTGTTTTCCAATGGAGCGGAGTGGTACAAGAACGATCAATCGATGGGGTTTGCCGGAAAAGGTGACACCATCAACCAGACGTCAGCGGACACGAGCAGGCTCTTCGAGCGTGACCGACTAAGCTGGCACACAATCCACATCCGGGGTGAAACTGATACCCGCCTCAACCCCGGCTGGCGCTCCGGCGATAATTTCAAACTGGAAAAATCCAACCAGTGGGAGCGTTACCTATTAACAACCATAGAGACCAACAACACCACCAGCGGAAACGGGGGATGCGTCCCGATTGGATAATACCAACGGCGATTAGGATTGAGGTTATTGGTAAAAGCATCACGTTCTGTTTTTTGTTCTTTTTGTGGTAAGTACCTTTAGCTCTTCATGCAATTTTCCAGGCAAGTCAACGCCATTTTCACCCGCTTGTTTTCGCGCCTCAATTCTGCGCGCTCCTGGAAGTCGCGTTCCTTCTTGAGAACGAATGGCTTTTATCAACAACTCAAGCCGGTCAGCAAATCCGTTACCGGAAAGAGGTGCAGGATCAATTGCTAAAAGAAGCTGGCCAACACCCGGCGACGGGCCATCGGCAGTGAAGAAGGAACCGGCTTCGTATCCAAAGTGACTACCCGTCAAGGCCGCAGCGAGGATTTCCACCATCAACACCAAAGCCGCTCCCTTGGCATCCCCCATTGGAACCATCGTGCCCTCAAGCGCATCATTGGCGTTTGTGGTGGGATTGCCATCACAATCAAGCGCCCAATCATCTGGGATGGGCTCGCCTTTTTGCGCTGCAACCATCACCTTGCCACGGGCAACCTTGGACAGGCTGAGATCAATAACAAGGGGAGCATCGTTCCTGCGCGGAGCGGCAAAGGCAACAGGATTTGTTCCATACAATCCGACCTTGCCACCCCAGGGCGCAATCGCCTTGGGACTGTTTGCAAAAGCAAGGCCAATCAGCCGCCGATCCGCCAGTTTTTCGACATGATATCCAGCCTGCCCAAAATGGTGCGAGTGATGGATAGCTGCAATTGCAATGCCAGCCTCAGCTGCTGATCCGGCAAGCTTGTCAATCGCCAAATCAATGGCGGGAAAAGCAAATCCCGAACGCGCATCAATGCGCCAGGCACCATTTCTTACTTGCTCTGCAACCGGAGTTGCCTGGCCATTGACCTTGCCGCTCGCAGATTGGGCCGCATAGGAAGGCAATCGAGAAAGTCCGTGCCCTTTTTGACCATCGATTTCCGCGGCAACAAGCGCATCGGCAACCTTAGCCGCATTGGCTGGAGCGGTATTATGGGCAACGAGGATGGCAACGGCCAGATTGAACAGCTCTTCTTTGTTGAAATTGACAAATTCAGGCATGTTTCATCACACTTTTTAACGCGTCAATCGCTTATATGTCACCCGTTTTGGATTAACCGCGTCGGCTCCAAGGCGGCGGATTTTATCCTGCTCATATTCTTCAAAGTTTCCTTCAAACCACTCCACATGGCTGTCGCCCTCAAACGCCAGAATGTGAGTGGCCAGCCGGTCAAGGAACATCCTGTCGTGCGAGATGATAACTGCACAACCGGCAAACGCTTCAAGCGCGTCTTCCAGGGCCGCAAGGGTTTCGGTATCAAGATCGTTCGTCGGCTCATCGAGCAGGATAACATTACCGCCGGATTTCAACATTTTGGCAAGGTGAACCCGGTTGCGCTGGCCACCGGAAAGCGTTCCAACCTTTTGCTGCTGATCCCCGCCTTTGAAATTAAAGCTTGAACAATAGGCGCGTGAATTCACCTCATGGCGGCCAAGCTTGATAATATCATTGCCTTCAGAAATCTCTTCCCAGACTGTCTTGTCGCCAGCAAGCGCATCGCGGCTCTGATCGACATAACCAAGGTCAACTGTCTCGCCAATCCGGATTTCGCCCGCGTCCGGTGTTTCCTGGCCCGTAATCATTTTGAAAAGCGTCGACTTGCCGGCACCGTTGGGACCAATCACCCCGACGATACCACCGGGCGGAAGTTTAAACTCAAGATTGTCGATCAGCAGCTTGTCATCATACCCCTTGGTGAGGCCATCCGCCTCGATCACCACATCACCCAGACGCTCGCCGACCGGAATAACGATCTGCGCATTTTGCGGCGTCCGGTCATTGGCTGCCTTGACCAGTTCGTCATAGGCCTTGATCCGCGCTTTTGATTTTGCCTGTCTCGCCTTGGGCGAAGAATTAATCCAGCCTGCCTCTGCTGCAATTGCTTTTTGACGGGAAGCCTCTTCGCGCCCCTCCTGCTTCATGCGTTTCGCCTTGGCTTCCAGATAAGCGGTATAATTGCCTTCATAGGGAATACCCCTGCCCCGGTCGAGTTCCAAAATCCATCCGGTCACATTGTCAAGGAAGTAGCGGTCGTGGGTAATCATCAAGACAGAGCCTGGATATTCGCGCAGATGTTTCTCAAGCCATGCGATGGTTTCCGCATCAAGGTGGTTGGTTGGCTCATCCAGCAGCAAAAGATCAGGTTGCGAAAGCAGCAGCTTGCAAAGTGCCACACGACGAATTTCACCACCGGACAAATTCTCCACGCTCGCATCTCCCGCAGCGCAGCGCAGCGCATCCATGGCCATCTCAACCTGACTGTCGAGATCCCACAGATTTTGCGCGTCAATTTCGTCCTGAAGCTTCGCGCCCTCTTCCGCAGTTTCATCGGAATAGTTCATCATCAGCTCGTTATAGCGCTCAAGGATCGCCTTTTTGTCGGCAACCCCCTCCATCACATTTTCTGAAACTGTTTTGGCCTTATCAAGCTGTGGCTCCTGAGGCAGATATCCGCAGCTCGCACCGTCTGCCAGCCAGGCTTCTCCGTTGAACTCATTGTCGAGGCCGGCCATGATCCGCAACACGGTCGATTTACCGGCACCGTTTGGGCCCAGAATGCCGATCTTCGCATCAGGGTAAAAGGACAGGTGAATATCCTCCAGCACCTTCTTGGCACCAAAGGATTTTGAAAGACCGGACATGTGATAGATGAATTGGCGGGCCATGTGGCGAACGTTCCCAGGATCAGATAAACTTGCTTGGTGGCTTGTAGGGGACTAACCCCAAGTCCACAATAGCTTATCCGAGAATTGACGAAGACTTCTATGCGATTTAGAGGATCTTGTTACTGGAGATGTAATGCTGGACTTTAACGAAGATAATTTCCCGGATTTTATCGAAAAAATATGCAATATCGACAAAAAATACGCCGCTTCTTTGGATTACATACTGAATTGTTTGGCTCAATTCTGCGCAAAGTATGACCGATTGGCCGAAAAAACCAGGGATACCTGTATCCGGGGAAATAATAGTACCAACGCCCATATTTTACCGCGATACTCCATACCGTTGAAAAACCGGTTTGTTCTTATCGTTTATGAAGGCGGGAAATCCGTGACTGATATCGAACTTCGGTCCAGCGAACCAATCGGCACAACTCTGCATACCGATCCCGATCATCCATTGATTGTGGAGATAGAATCAAAGCTCGGGTTGCGGCAGGGTTGATTTTATAGCAAATGTGCTATATATTGGTGCTATGAAAGAAAAACAATCCAAATATTCTGAACTCAGCCCGTTTAAGTCTGACACGTTATGGCCAGACAGAGACTTCGCGGGGCTCGGCTCGGGCGGCGGTATACACGGCCAGGAACAACCAACTATATCTGGTGCTGAAAAGCTTCGCCAGCGCGTAGAACATCGTGTGCCGGCTGTAGCCAGGGCACGTGCGGAACGCGAGAAGGTTGAACTTTGCCAGGGTCAACTTGTTCAAATCATTGATGAACTTCGTGACCAAAAAGGCCTTTCCCAGACCGCTGTTGCTGATGCAATGGGAACAACTCAATCCGCCATTTCCCGAATGGCATCCGGCAAAAACAGCGCCACTCTCTCAACCATTTTACGCTATGGCCTGGTATTGGGTTATGAACCTTCGAGCTTTCTCTCTTTGCTTGCCGATAAACTGAAGGACACTCAAGAACCCGAACACATGGTCAATCTCGGGGATATTTTGAGCGATGAGTTTTGAACCTGATGATCACAACTTCCGATGGATTTGGAATAGTTGGCTCTCTTCTACTGCTTGCCGCACCCGCGCAGGATTTATATCTGCGTTTCCGCGCCGCACGAAGTGCCGAAAAAGCAAAGCAATACCAGGGTTTAAGCAAAATTTTCAAAACTGTCGGTGATGCATTCAACGAGAAGCGAAACGAATACAAACCCTGGGAAGCACTCACCATGTTTTTTGGCGCGCTATGCCTCTTGATATCCTACGTCCTGTAGGGCTTATTGGTTTTGAGATATCCTAGGAAATCAAAATATTGAGAAATCCAAAATGGCCCTGTTACTGATTGGTATTGTACTCATCATTGCCGGTGCATTTGGAATTTACACAGGATATTCGAACGCTGACTGGACAATATCCGGTTTTGCCTGGGCTGCAATCCTTATAGGTGCACTGGTTACGCTTATGGGATTTGGTAAACGTGCCAGCGCTAAAATGGCCGATCAGCCGGACCCGGAAGCAACCGATCGCGCCCATATTGAAGTCCGTGCGCTTGTACAGGCAATGGGTGTTGTTGCGGTAGCTGACGGGAAAGTGCGCGATCAGGAAGTCATGGCCATCGCACACCTTCACGAACAGATGCTCGGCATTTCGATTTCTGATGCACAGGTTCGCGAAATCCTGTCTGAGTTCGGACCGGACTTTGATATCACCAGCCGTCTTGTTGCCGACCGGTCCAAGATCAGCCCGACCATGAAGCGCCTTATCGTTCAATCCTGTCACAAGGTGATGGTGAGCGATCAGGAAGTGGCTCGCCGTGAAGAAAACCGAATTAACGAAATTGGTTTGGCGCTTGGCTTCGACCAGACTGAGATTGATGATCTGATTGCATCTGCCGGGACCTGATTGATCTGGCACAGGACCTTAATGAAATTCGGAATGGTTTATCTTGTAGATCGCAAACCGGCCATTTTTTCCAAGACTGATAAGATCAAGCCCCGGCCATTCTTGTCCCGCAACCAGCGCCCGGTAAAGCGATGCATCCTGTTCGTCAACTTCAAAGTCGTGACGGCAAACGGCAATATATTTAAACGGGAGTGACGCCTTGGCCCGGTCGATTGCATGCCGGTCATCAAATATCCCGGCTATCCGCCTTAAACCAGGAGATGACCGGTGGGTAGGAAATGCTGCAATCTGAAGTTGATTATGCGAACTTTCTGCCAGCGATATTGAAAGAGCAGAAGGCGCAGCAATGATGCCGCCCGGCAGATCAGAAAGCACCGAATAATCACCATCGTTACAATAGTCCCGCGCCATCAGCGTATGCTCACTCGGCTGCAGTTTGGAAACTGAATTCAGCGCTTGCATAGCAATGGCAACAAGAAAGGGTGCCGCCAATAATGTGAGGGTCATAATCTTTCTGCGAAGGGACGCGTCTACCGAGACATTTGTCCTAACCATAGCAAATGCAACCGGCGCAAGTACTGCACAAAACAAGGCGGGAAACCGGTAAAAGCGTATCTGCCAAAGCGCTAAAACAATCGAAACAAAGGCTAACGCCAGGAGTATGTAAACATGCGAATTTTGCTTTGAACGATCCTCAATCAGTTTGCTCGTGGCCAATGCGAATGTCGAAATCATCAGGCAAAACATGATGATCACGCCGGTTTGCTGGGTCCTGGCGAGGAACACGAAACTGCGCTCCTGACCCACCCGGTCGAGCCAAAAATCCCGGCTGACATCATCGATCATGTGATACGGACCGCCCGTGCAGACCGGAAAACTCACCGCAAGAATGCCAAGCAATGCGAGCATGGGCACCACTATCACAGTTAGTCGAAGAAGAAGCGCAGGCATTGTCGCGTCTTGTGAAAGTTGCAGCTTTGGCCAGATCAAGCGCGTAACGAGATTGAGCAAAAAGCCCCCTGCAATCAAGGCGCAGATGAAGGGGAGCGACAGGGCATCACAATGAACTGCAACAACGTTTGTCCCGCCAAGCAGCAGGTAGGAAACCGGGAGGGTAACAACGACGAGAGCCGTTCCAGCCTGTTGCAGTTTTTCAATTGATTTGGCATGCCCGCCAGCCGAAAGCAGTCCCAACCCACAATAAACAACCACCAAAAACGGAATTGCTTCCAACCCCACCGCAATCGACAGAAGCGTCAAAAACCCGACCCAATATCCGCTCTTTTGGTGATCACACACAAGCGCCCAGACCATCCAGGCGAGAAAAACCAGCTGGAAATTGTGATGATCAATACGCCCCGGCGCAAACTCCAGAATGGCGAACAAGCCAACCGGGAAAATCATCAACGCTTCGATAGGGTTCGGTGAGCGTTTTAACAGGAGCGAGATTGAGAAAATCAATCCGCAGGCAAATGCAAAGAACAACAAGACAGGCACGATTTGGGTAGACAAATCAAAGGCAACCTCACCGGCAAGAAAAACTTGCAGAAAACGGGTAACGCCGACATATGGTGCATCGACCAGACGGGACCACGCAGACAGATAAGGTTCAGGCATTGAAACCGCATTGATCTGCAGATCATGCCACTGCCCGTCCACCAGCAGTTCTTTGATTTGCAGCGCTCGAAGTCTGTCGTCCACGTCGCTGGCGAAGCCCGGCGGATTGGCTGCATCAATCACCAGAGCCGCCAATGCTAGACAGACAAATATCCATGCTCCGCAGAAGCGAGCAGCAAAAGTCATCGTGAATAAGGCACCTTTTTACATCGTTTGTACGCGATTCGAATTACCTTGGAAATTCGCGTGAAACCTTCTCAATCAGATATGGTGGAATACTTCGTCGCCTGTTAGGTTTTAGCAACACTCTAACCAGCAGCGGCGATGTCCAGAATGCCAACATCTTTCACCACTTCCAAATTTGAAAGCCCAACGGGCGCAACGATTGCCGTCTATCAGATCAAGGCCAAAATCCCGGCAAAGGCTGTGGTCCATATCAATCATGGCATGGCTGAGCATTCAGCGCGTTACGAACGTTTCGCAAATGTGTTGGCTGAAAACGGCTATCACACCATCGCACATGATCATCGCGGTCATGGTCACACCACCGCCCCTGACGCCCCGCTCGGCATGTTTTCAAACGCTGATGGCTGGCAAAAATCCCTTGCCGATGTCGATGCTGTGATCGATATGGCTTGCGAAAATTTCCCCGACCTGCCGATCATTTACTTCGGCCATTCGATGGGCTCGATCATTGGCCTCAACTACTGCATCAAACATTCGATAAAAATTGATGCAGCCGCATTGTGGAACTCGGGCGTTGATAGCGGGATTTTGCTTACTGCCTACAGTTTTCTACTGGGACTTGAACGCCTGTTAAAAGGGTCCGATGTGCCAAGTCAGATTGCCAGGAAGCTTGCCTTTGAAGACTGGAATAAGAAGTTCAAACCCAATCGCACCGAATCAGACTGGCTGACCCGTGATGAAGCCGAGGTCGACAAATACATTGCTGATCCTTTGTGTGGATTTGATGCAAGCAACTCGCTTTGGAGCGATCTTCTTGAGGGCATTCAAACCGGCGGCGATGACCGCGAACTTGCAAAAATCAGAAACGATCTACCGATGCATTTACAAGCAGGTGGCAAAGATCCCTGCAGCGACAATGGTCGGGCAGTAGAGCGCGTCGCAATCCGTCTGCAACGAACCGGGATCAAGGATCTCACTCAGGTTCTGCATGCCGACAACCGGCATGAGTCCCTCAATGAATTAAACCGTGATGATGTAATGCGGGATTTCCTTGGTTGGCTTGATGAACGATTTGCCGGTTAAAACAAGCTGGCGCATAAGACCTTCAGCAACTTACATTACCCTTTAAAGCTGATAAGCTGGATTTTGCATTACTGAATGGATTAAAAAGTTCATGGGCGACGGTCAACGACAAGATATCCATAATTCCGATTTACCACTGGTCTGCCGGGCCTGCGAAGCACGGCACAAGGGTATATGCGGAGCATTATCGCCGGAACAACTGACGGAGTTGAACAAACACGCTTCACGCACCGCGCATGAAACCACAGTCGAACTTCATTCTTCTGATTTTGAACAGGATCATTATTCAAATATTCTTGGCGGTGTGGTGAAGCTTACAAAAAACATGCCTGATGGACGACAACAGATTGTTGGCCTGCAATTTGCCCCGGATTTTATGGGCCGCCCCTTTTCAAGCCAACGGAATGTTGTGGCGGAGACCGCTACAAATGTCAGACTATGCTCTTTCCCGAGAAAGGTCTTGGACAAGTTCATGTCAGAATCACCCGAAATGGAGAGATTACTTCATAAACAACATCTCAACGAATTGGACGAAGCGCGCGAATGGATGCTCACACTCGGGCGAAAAACAGCGATCGAGAAAGTAGCGAGTTTTCTGCTTCTCATTGCCACTCATATTAACCCGGAGCGAGAAGACGGTTCAACTGAAATTTCAATTGAGGTGCCTTTGAAACGGGCCGATATCGCAGATTTTCTTGGATTGACAATCGAGACCGTCAGCCGCCAGCTGACCAATCTGCGAAAAAAGGGAATAATAGAAATTGGGGAAAGGCGGGTTATTGTCATTGCGAGCCTACCCAAACTTGCCCTGGCATCTGGAAGCGGCTAGCGCGTTTCGCGTTCAATCAGAACAGCGACAACGCATTACCTGGCTGATTTCATTTACGCATTTTCGTTTATCCGTATCCGGTCGAACGAAAATTGCTCCAGGCGCAGCACCTGTTCAGCCAAGTTTTTCCAGCATTGGTGAAAAATGCTCTACCTCAAAAGCGATATGCCGTCGAATTCCGTCAAAAAAGCCGCGCAGCATATAAGCGAGTTTTTCCATATTCGCGGCAGCCGGGTCATCCACCAGATTTCGTAATGTATCGCTGATTTCTTCGGCGAAACTTTCATCTTCCCAGTGCTCAAATCTCAGCCGCTCGAGGTTTTGGTCGAGGCGACCATCCTTGTCCCGGGATGCCCGAAGGATCGGAAAAAGCGTGCTTTCTTCAAACTGGTGAGCTTCATGCACCACCGGATAGATGTCGCGGCTTACTACCAGACATTCCTGCGTATCAATTCTATTGGGCAAACCATCAGCGAAATGCTCCAGCTTGTTACAAAATTCAAGCTGTAGTTTGTGATGCCGTTTAAACTCCTGCATCACCGATTGGATGTCTGCCCCTTCCGGGCCTGATCCGTTCATTCAACCTCCAAATGGTCCTCCGACCATATGTGAGAATGCCTATCAGTGGCCACCTCCGGTTTCCTTGATCTGGATCAAGGAATTTGACTTGTTGGCGTGCCAATTCTAGATTTTACTCAGCGCCGTTCCGGTACCCAAGTCCATTGCAGAATCGGGGAGATCATCTGTGCTAAATCAAAACGAAGCCTTCATCACCGGCCTCGCCGCTTTTGCCGCGATGCTGGCAGCAGCCTTTTCCGTCGACCGGCTTTTTCAGATACACATCTCAATTCTCGCATTCATTCTGGTTGGCGGTACGATTGTTCTTCTGCGGCGGGTTGAATTTGCGTCCCCCACAACCCCACTGCCACAACGAGACACGTCAGGCTACATGGATGACGTGATCCGCTACGGGGCAATCGCGACCCTGTTTTGGGGTATAGTCGGCTTTCTCGTTGGGTTTGTAATTGCAGCTCAACTTTCGTGGCCGGTCCTTAACCTCGAACCATGGTTCAATTTTGGCCGGATGCGTCCACTGCACACTTCCGCCGTTATTTTCGCATTCGGCGGCAACGCGCTGATCTGCACCAGTTTTTATGTTGTGCAACGCACCTGTCGGGCGCGCCTGTTTGGCGGAAACCTCGCCTGGTTTGTGTTTTGGGGATATCAATTATTCATCGTCATGGCAGCCACAGGGTATCTTCTCGGCATTACCCAATCCAAGGAGTACGCAGAACCGGAATGGTATGTCGACATTTGGCTGACACTTGTCTGGGTCGCTTATCTTGTCGTTTTCATGGGTACAATTGTTCGAAGAAAAGAGCCGCACATCTATGTGGCCAACTGGTTTTACCTGTCGTTCATCGTCACCGTTGCCATGTTGCATCTGGTCAACAACGCCGCTGTTCCGGTTTCATTCCTCGGGGTAAAGAGCTACTCTTTGTTTTCCGGTGTGCAAGACGCCCTGACACAGTGGTGGTATGGCCACAACGCGGTCGGCTTCTTCCTGACCGCCGGTTTTCTGGGCATGATGTATTATTTCGTGCCCAAACAGGCCAATCGGCCGGTTTACTCCTACCGGCTTTCAATTATCCATTTTTGGGCATTGATCTTTCTTTATATCTGGGCCGGGCCACATCACCTCCATTACACAGCCCTGCCGGATTGGGCGCAGACACTTGGCATGGTGTTCTCCATCATGCTGTGGATGCCGTCCTGGGGTGGCATGATCAATGGTCTTATGACATTACAGGGAGCTTGGGATAAACTTCGCACCGACCCCATCCTTCGAATGATGGTTATTTCGCTTGCCTTTTATGGCATGTCGACATTCGAAGGCCCCATGATGTCCATCAAGTCTGTAAACTCCCTTTCACATTACACAGACTGGACCATTGGTCATGTACATTCCGGAGCTCTTGGCTGGAATGGAATGGTGACCTTCGGCGCACTTTACTATCTCGTACCAAAACTATGGGATCGCCAGCGCCTTTATTCGCTGCGCCTCGTGAACTGGCACCTGTGGCTGGCAACCCTTGGCATCGTGATTTACGCCTCCGTCATGTGGGTGGCAGGGATAACCCAGGGATTGATGTGGCGTGAATACGACGATCAGGGCTTCCTGGTAAATTCCTTCATTGAAACTGTTTCCGCCATCCATCCTGAATATGTGATGCGGACAGTAGGAGGTGGGCTATATCTCGCTGGTGCCCTCGTCATGGCTTACAACATCTGGCGAACAATCCGCGGGGATATCCGGGAAGAAGCTGCCATGGGCGTACCGGCAACACCAGTCGCCGCACCGGCAGAGTGAGGATTGAACAATGAACATAATGAGCAAACACGCCAAACTTGAACGCAACCTGTCCCTGATGTTCGTCTTCTCACTTGTTGCTGTGATGATCGGCGGGATCGTGGAAATAGCGCCGCTGTTTTACCTCAAAAACACCATCGAGAAGGTTGAAGGAATGCGTCCTTACACCCCGCTCGAATTGGCTGGGCGGGATATCTATATCCGGGAAGGCTGTTACCTTTGCCATAGCCAGATGATCCGACCCTTTCGCGATGAAGTGGAGCGCTACGGCCACTACTCCCTGGCGGCTGAAAGCATGTATGACCATCCCTTCCAATGGGGCTCAAAGCGCACCGGACCGGACCTTGCACGGGTTGGCGAACGCTACTCAGATGAATGGCATACCCAGCACCTGAAAGACCCTAAAAGCGTAGTTCCTGAATCAATCATGCCCAAGTACTCTTTTCTGGCAGAAACGGTATTGGATGCTGACCGCATCGGAGCACATCTTAAAGCCAACCGCGTGGTAGGTGTTCCCTATACCGATGACATGATTGAAAACGCGCTGGCTGATCTGCGGGCTCAGGCTGATCCTGAAACCGACACGAGTGGTCTTGAAGAGCGGTATCAGAAGATCAGCATTCGTGACTTTGACGGAAATCCCAAAGCCGTGAGTGAGATGGATGCGCTTGTCGCATATCTGCAGATGCTCGGCACGCTGGTCGAACTGGAAGCCTACAAACAAAATGAAGAACTGCGGTAGGGAACAAGATAGATGGATTATTCAACCTTCAGAGAAATCGCCGACAGCTGGGGTCTTTTGTACCTCTTCGCATTGTTTATTGCGGTGATCGTGTTCACCTTCAGACCCGGCTCAAAAGAAACCGCAGACCGCCTTGCAAACATACCTCTGCAAGAGGAGGACGAAAATGTCTGATCGCGAAATCGACGAAACAACCGGCATAGCTACCACCGGACATGAATGGGACGGGATCAAGGAGCTTGACACGCCGATGCCCCGTTGGTGGCTGTGGACATTTTACGCAACCATCGCCTTTGCCCTGGGTTACATCATCTACTATCCTGCAATTCCCCTCTTCGAAGGTTCCACCATGGGGGTTTCCGGAGAAACCACACGCGGAGCATTGAAACGGGAAATTGCGGCAGCCAAAATTGGCCAGGCCCAATATATTGAAAGAATAGCTGCAAGCGATCTTGATACAATTCGGGGAGATGAGAACCTGCTGCAATTTGCTTTGGCAGGCGGGAAATCAGCGTTCAAAGTCTATTGTTCCCAGTGTCATGGCTCCGGTGCACAGGGCGCTCCAGGCTATCCGAACCTCAACGACGATGACTGGCTGTGGGGTGGCAATCTCGACGCGATTTACGTTTCCATCAAACACGGCATTCGCTACAGCGAAGATGACGATACTCGCGATTCCCTGATGCCTGCATTCGGTGCCGACCAATTGCTTGAACGCGGTGATATCCGTGCGATCACACACTATGTGTTGAAAGCATCCAGCCAGGAGCATGACGGCGCTCTTGCCGGTGCAGGACAAACCCTGTTCAGCGATAATTGCGCATCATGTCATGGAGAAAATGCTGCAGGCGGGCGCGAATTTGGCGCACCGAACCTTGCGGACGCAATTTCACTTTACGGGAACAATGCTAAACTGATAGCTGCACAAATATATTCACCCCGGCATGGCGTCATGCCCGCATGGCAATCCAGATTGTCGGATGAAACAATCAAGCAGCTGGCGATTTTCGTACACAGTCGCGGCGGTGGTGAACAAACCGATGAATGAGAATTCCGGTACCGGGTCCTCAAACGGAACTGAAATCGAAACGTTCGATTCCGAAGAAATAAAATCGAACAAGAACCTCACTCTCTTTGAGGCGCGCAAGAAAATACATCCAAAGCGCGCTACCGGCATTTTCAGAAAGTACAAATGGCTGATCCTGTTGATCACCCTTGCGATTTACTATCTGACACCGTGGATCAGATGGGATCGGGGTTCTGGCCTGCCGGATCAGGCAGTGTTGCTCGATATGGCCAACCGGCGATTTTATTTCTTCATTATTGAAATCTGGCCGCACGAATTTTTTTACGTCGCAAGCATGCTGGTTATGGCAGGCGTGGCGCTATTTCTGGTCACCTCAACTTTCGGTCGTGCCTGGTGCGGTTACACCTGTCCCCAAACCGTATGGGTGGACTTGTTTCTGGTTGTTGAACGGTTCTTCGAAGGGGACCGCAACGCCCGCATCAAACTGGATGCAGCACCCGCCAGCACTTCGAAATTTACAAAGCGCATATCCAAACACGCAGTCTGGGTGCTGATTTCAGTCGCAACAGGTGGGGCATGGATATTCTATTTCGCGGATGCGCCAACTCTGTTTGTTGACCTCTTTACCGGAAAGGCTGCTTTCGTCGCCTACGCAACCATTGCAGTTCTCACGGCAACAACCTACGTCTTCGGCGGATTGTTGCGGGAACAGGTCTGCACTTACATGTGTCCGTGGCCTCGCATCCAGGCTGCCATGCTGGATGAACACTCCCTGACCGTAACCTACAATGACTGGCGCGGAGAACCGCGCTCACGCCACGCAAGACGCATGCGCAAGGAAGGCAAAGTTACCGGCGATTGTGTCGATTGCAACGCCTGCGTAGCAGTTTGCCCGATGGGGATAGACATTCGCGACGGCCAGCAGATGGAATGCATCACCTGCGCGCTCTGCATAGATGCATGTGACGCTGTGATGAACAAACTGGGGCTGGAAAAAGGATTGATTTCTTACACCACCTTGGGTGAATACAATACCAACATGGCGATTGCCACAACTGGAAGCGAAGCATCCGCACCGAAAATCATGCCCTTGAATGTGAGGGATACCACCGGCAAACTTGCAAACAAAATAAGCAACACAAACTGGCGTTCCTTTATAGGGCCGCGTACCTTCATTTACACAGCACTTTATTTTGCCATTGGCCTCGGGATGCTGGTGCACCTTTCTTTGCGGGACCGGCTATCGGTAAAAGTCCTCGAAGATCGCAACCCTCAATTTGTCGTTCTGAGCGATGGCTCTATCCGCAATGGCTATGAACTGAAAGTTCTGAACATGAAGGGAGAAGCCAGGCAATTCAGGATATCACTTAAAGGGTTGAAGGGTTCGGTACTGAGACAGGTAGGCTCGGACACCAGGAACCGGGACTGGGTTGTAATAGAGGTTGAAGCAGACAAGACCCGCTCCATGCATCTTTTTGTCACAATGCCCAAATATGAGGTCTCTAAATCAAAAATCCCGTTCACTTTCAGGGTTTCAACATTAGGTGGTATTGAGAACAAGGAAGTTGACGCAACATTCAAGGCGCCTGAAGGAGTTGCACAATGACACACAAGACCCTGAAACGAGGTGAGTTTCGTTTTACCGGAACGCACATGCTGTTGCTTTTCCTTGGTTTTTTTGGCGTGGTCGTCGCGGTGAATATAACCATGGCCGTCTTCGCCTCACAAAGCTGGACAGGCCTTGTCGTTAAAAACTCTTATGTGGCGAGCCAGCAATTTAATGGCACATTGCAGGATGCCGCTGAACAAAACGCAAAGGGCTGGCATTCTACCATGAGCTATGGTGCAAACACCCTGGCGCTCACCCTTCTTGATGAGGATGGTTCGATTCTGGTGCCAGACCATCTGGTTGCAAAAATTGGAAGACCGGCGTTTGAACAATCAGATCAGGAACTCGCATTTGTAACGCTGCCAAACGGCATCAACAAGATTGCAACGAACCTCGCAGCAGGCATCTGGAAGATTGAAGTGCGTGGAGAAATCAACGGCGAAACCTATCGCCGTGACATCCGTCTTCGGGTAAGCAAGAGTGGTAACGGAAAAATTCTATGACCTGTTGCGATGGAAACATTCTGATTGGAGAACCCAACGGCACGTATGACAGTGACCGGATCGCGGAAGAACAGCTGCTGGCAACCTCAGTCGACCTCGAAGACGGGTTGCGCCAGATAGAATTTTCCGTACCTGATATGCATTGCGTTGCCTGTATCGGCTCCATTGAGCGGGGACTGTCCGGCATTCTTTCAGTAAACCGGGTTCGCGCAAACCTTTCCAGCCGTAAGGTCATGGTTATCTGGAACACGGATATCGGAAGCGCGCTCGAAATAGATCAACAACTCGACGCACTCGGATTTTCGCACTCCCCATTCGACCGGGACGATGAAGCATCAGATGTTGATGTGCAACGCGGCCAGAAATTGCTTCTCTCGCTCGTTGTTGCAGGATTTGCCGCAGCAAATATCATGCTTCTTTCTGTCTCTGTCTGGTCCGGGGCGGATCAGGAAACAGCCCAGCTTTTTCATCTGATTTCCGGCCTGATTTGCGTCCCCGCAATTGGTTATGCGGGCCAGCCGTTTTTCAAATCTGCCTGGTCTGCACTGCGCGTTGGACGTTTGAACATGGATGTTCCTATTTCACTCGCAGTCTTGTTGGCTCTCGGCATGAGCTGTTACGAAAGCCTGACGGGTGGAGAAGAAGCTTATTTCGACGCTGCTGTAACGCTTCTGTTTTTCCTGCTGATTGGCCGTTACCTTGATCACCTTATGCGCGAAAAGGCCCGTGGTGCTGTTGCAAGGCTCTCACAGCTTTCAGCCCGGGGTGCCGTTGTGATCGAAGCAGATGGTAGAACCCGGTACATGCCGACTGACGAGATCGAACCCGGTATGCGGCTGCGCATCAACGCCGGCGCGCGTTTCCCGGTAAACGCTACGATTGTGTCCGGCAGTTCAGAACTGGATCGTTCCCTTGTAAGCGGAGAAAGCAACAGCGTTTTGGTAGAGCCTGGAACCGACATTGAGGCTGGCACGCTCAATCTGACGGCGCAGATTGAAATCGAGGCAACCAGCAATGCTTCGGGTTCTTTTCTCGCTGAAATGCAGCAAATGATGGAAGCGGCTGAAAACGGTCGCGGCACCTATGTCGGTATTGCAGACCGAATGGCCCGGATTTACGCTCCCGCGGTTCATCTTCTGGCCCTTGCCACTTTTGTGTTCTGGATGGTTCATTCTTCTGGTGATGTACATACCGCTCTTTACACCGCTATTGCGGTTTTAATCATCACCTGCCCCTGTGCCCTGGGCCTTGCAGTTCCGGTTGCCCATGTAATCGCCGCCAATCGCCTGATGAGGGACGGGATTTTGATGCGGGACGGTACGGCCCTTGAGCGCCTTGCTGAGATAGATACCGCCGTCTTCGATAAAACCGGAACGCTCACCATGGGCAAACCGGAAATCCGAAACGCTGGCAAAATTGACAAACAACACGCGCCGTTTTGGAAAGCGCTCGCAGATGGTTCAAACCACCCCTTTGCAAAAGCGGTCAGCGAACTGCTTTGCGACGTTGAAGCAAAGCCACTCACCACCATGCGTGAGATACCGGGATACGGGGTCGAAGCGGAGTTTGACGGAAAGAGAATTCGGTTTGGAAAGCCTGACTGGGTAGCCGAACTATCAAGGGATGATGCGGATCAGGCCTTCGAAAGCGCGGTCGCCTTTGCCATTGAAGACGGGCAAATCACACAGCTTGAATTATCCGACACGCTACGCCCTGAAGCCTTGCCTACCTTGAAACGCCTGGCGGCCAGGGGCGTCGCAATTGAAATCCTTTCCGGTGACAACACCAATGCTGTCAGCCGTGTGGCCCGCAAACTGAACCTTGCTGAATGGCAGGCGGAGAAAAATCCTGCAGAAAAGATTGCCCGGCTGAACGAACTGAAGAATAATGGCCACACTCCCTTGATGATTGGCGACGGATTGAACGATGCGCCAGCGCTTGCAAACGCTCATGTATCCATGGCTCCGGCATCTGCCTGCGATGTTGGAAGACTTGCTGCAGACTTCGTGTTTACAAGCTCTTCGCTCTCAGCTGTGAATGGCGCCTACGGTGTAGCACTGAAAACGCTGCAGATTGTGCGGCAGAATTTTTGCCTCGCACTTGCCTACAACTGCATAGCTGTTCCACTTGCAATGGCTGGTTTCGTAACACCACTGATCGCAGCAATCGCCATGTCAACGTCGTCAATCCTGGTAATTACCAACAGCATGCGCATTGAAACGTTCAAAAAAACGATCTCCAACCAACAAAACGCGGCTGGCAGCGTAATCCCCTCTGAGTTTCGCGAGGCACCCTTGTGAGCCATCTGGTTTTCCTCATCCCGATTGCGCTGGGGCTTGGACTTCTGGGGCTCGTGGCTTTCGTGTGGAGCTTGAAGAACAGGCAGTTTGAAGACCTTGATGGTGCCGCTGAGCGAATTTTGGACGATGAACCCCTATCGTGATTTTTCTTGATCCAGCGCAAGGAATTTGCCGCTGAAAATTACCGCTACCAATTCACGGAACACCGCTGAAAGGATATTGATATGTACAACAACATTTTGATCCCTATTGATATGGCCCACCCTGAAAAAGCCGATGATATGATTGCTGCCGGCGTAAAGCTGGCAAATGAGGATGCCCCCTTTTTGTTACTCAGTGCTGTCCACAGCATCCCCGCTTATGCGCCGGTGGATTTGACCTCGGAATACTTTGAACGGGCACAGAACGAAGCAAAAGCGGAACTGAGCAAAATCGCAGGTAAAAATGATCTCAATGCTGAGATAAAGGTTTGCGTCGGCGACGCTCATCATTCGATCCTTGAAACGGCTGAAGAATATTCAGCACAACTCGTTATCGTTGGCTCTCACCGGCCAGGCTTTTCCGACTACCTTCTTGGATCAACTGCCGCACGCGTTGTAAGAGTCCAACCGAATATTCCTGTAAGGTTGGGCTCTAAGGCATGCACAATGCCCGGTTTTGGTATTGAGGCAGGAACCTCGGTTCAGGAACTATAGAGTATTCTCTTTTGATTGAATCAAAAGAGAATACTCTAATCCGCCAAAATCTCGGGATTATTGATCTCTGCTTCGTGCTTGCGTTGCAGCCGGTTTTGGTATTGGCTCTGCACCACATCAACGAGAATGAGCACAATCAGAACGAAGTAGAAGGTGGTTTTTGACATCGCCTCAACCGGATAACCGGCAAGTTTGATGTGTGCGAGATGCCCGCCTTCTGACACCAGCAGAATGCCAACAATAAACAGAATAAAAAGGCCAAGCACCTCATACATGCGGTTTTTCTTCAAAAACTCCGCAACCCGGTCCGCCATCACGATCATCAGGATGCCCGAAAGAATGATCGCCACCGCCATCACGCTAAAGACATCGGTAAGTGCAATGGCCGACAAAATGGAATCAAATGAAAAGACCAGGTTCATCAAAATGATTGAAAAAATCACGGCAGGAACCGATTTGAGGCCGGAACCGAATTCATCACCCTCGATGTGATGAACAGACAGGAGATGCATGATTTCCTTGAGCGCCGTCCAGATAATGAACCCGCCCCCAAACAGCACAATCAGTGCATGCCCCGAAAAATCGCCCTCTACAATCCCCTTGAAATTGATTCTGAAGAGCGTCTCCTGAAAGAAACCGATCGCCTGGATAATTACAAACAGCAGCACGATCCGCAACACAATTGCCATGCCAATTCCGATCTGACGAACCTTTCTCTGGCTCTCTTCAGGTGCGCGTTTGGATTCAATTGCGACATATAAAAGATTGTCAAAACCCAACACTGCCTGCAGCAAAATGAGCATCAAAAGCGTTAAAAAATTGTCGAGCGTGAACACTTCAAACATTTAAAGACCCCGTCTATCAATCTGTTTTGTGGCTAATTTCGACGGCTTCGCCGACCAAATGGTTACCACCGGGTTTAAAGATATTTCAATTGTCGCGATTTCGAAAGGGTTTGTTTACTACGCTTTGTGAAAGCGAGACGATTTGGCACAATTACTGCTGCGTCGGGCTATCGATTAACAACTTCATTAAATATGCCTCGTAAATTGAACCTAACGAAAAGAATCAGAAAATCTGTACGGGATGAACAAGTGAGTGGTAAACTTCTAATCATGGCTGGGCTGGCGGTAACATTTGGCGCGACAAGCTATTTTGCAGGGAATCATTATCTTGAAAGTCAAACACAGGCACGTCTGGACGAGCTTGAAAGCAACCGCACGGTTGTTGAAGCAGTTGAACTTGCCAAGGTGGTGGTCACAACCCGTGAACTGAAATTTGGCGAAACCATCGGTGAAGACGACCTCAAAGTGGTTGACTGGCCAAAGGACGCGTTCCCGGAAGGTGCATTTGCGGCAATGAGTGAAGTGGTAAAAGACGGTGAACGCCGTGTTATTACTCCTTTGCAGGTTGGCGAGCCGGTGCTTGCTGCAAAGGTAACTGGCAAAAACAGCCGTGCGGGACTTGCAGGAATTATTGCCGAGGGCAAACGCGCCGTCACCATCCCGGTTGATACGGTAAATGGCGTTGGCGGGTTCATTCAGCCAGGAGACCGTGTTGATCTGATCCTTACCAAAGAAGATCGTGAAACCGACGAAACATCCGCAGATATCATGATGGAAAACGTTAAGGTACTGACCGTTGATCAGGAAGCCGGCTCACGCAGCAAAACAGCTCGGATCGCAAAATCCGTAACTCTTGAAACCGACACACGAGGCGCGCAGCAAATTGCTCTGGCACTCAATGTTGGTCGCATCTCGCTTCTTCTTCGGGCAGCAGGTGATGCAGGGGTAACAGCCAAGGATGCAGGATCCGAAAGCAAAGGCTTTCTATCATTCCTTGAAGCAGAAGCGCCGACCACAAAATTAATCAAAGTCGTCGAAGGCAAAGACGTAACGAGCTACACGGTTGCCATCGAAGAAATGAGAAAAGACAACGAAAACAAGAAGAAGAACTAAACCGTTGGGAATAATAATGACTGCGCATCGCACAAAAATCGGGCACATGTTGAAATCCTGTGTCATCACCGCATTAACGGCTGGGGCACTCTTTACTGCATGCCTTGTGGCTACCGTTCCTGCTCAGGCTGAAAACGGCGTGGTTTACATGACGGCTTCCCAAGAGTCGAAAATCATGAAACTGGCAACCGCCAAGCCAAAAACCGTTCGCACCGATGCTTCATTCAGCGAAATCGTGGTTGGGGATCCGGAAGTCGCAAGCGTGACGCCGCTTACAGATCGTTCATTTTACATTATTGGTCACTCAAAAGGTTCTACCGGCATTGCTCTTTATGATGCGCAGAGCAATCTGGTTGGAAGCCTCGATATTGAAGTTGGGCCCAATACAAACCAGCTGAATTCAGCGCTTCAGGCGGCCCTGCCAAATTCCAAAGTCAAAGCAACGACCTCAAATGGCCGGGTAATTCTCAAAGGCAATGCCAATGATGCACGTGCAGCTGCGACTGCACGCGAGATTGCCAAGAAATTCGACAAAGAACTGGTCGATACTGTCAAGGTAGAAGGTTCACAGCAAGTGAAGCTTGAGGTGAGGTTCATCGAAGCTCAAAGATCTCGCGGCAAGGAGCTTGGTATTTCTACCAGTGCTCGAAGAAATACAAGAAGTACCCGTTCGGTGGCAAATTCGAATGCAACCCGTGTAACGGATGACAGCACTCCACCTCTCACAACAACGGTGCTGGGCAGTCTCCTGTCCGGTTCAGTTCCGTTCGGAAGCTTCATCACCAGCATTATCGAAGGCGGAACCAATGTCGATATTGCAATTCAGGCGCTTGAAGAACGAGGTCTTGCGCGACGTCTTGCTGAACCCAATCTTGTAGCACTCTCTGGTGATTCAGCCAGTTTTCTTGCCGGGGGAGAGTTTCCAATTCCGGTTTCACAGGGTGACGAAGGAATTGAGATTGAATTCAAGGAATTTGGTGTTGGCTTGAAATTCACCCCGACAGTACTGGGGAATGGATTAATCAATCTGAAGTTGGCACCGGAAGTCTCCCAACTTGATTTTACCAATGCAGTAAACTTTGGCGGCGGTGGCCAGATCCCGGCATTAATTGTGCGCCGGGCTGAAACAACGCTTGAGCTGCGCGATGGCCAAAGTTTCGTTCTTGGCGGCTTGCTTGAAGCAAACACAAATACCTCTAAACGCCAGATCCCATGGCTTGGCGATATACCCATTCTTGGCGCTTTGTTCCGTAGTACCGCTTATCAACGCGATGAAACCGATCTTGTGATCATTGTTACACCGCGTCTGGTTAAACCGCTTACACCCGGAAACGAGCCAGCCACTCCATTGGACGCGACTGCTGCAGCCAATGATGTTGACCTCTTCGTCAACGGAGATCTTGAAGTCAGTCGCGCTCATCTTCGCAATCTCGCAGATGCCCGCAGTGGTGTTCTCAAATCTGGTCATGTAATCGAGTTGGAGTGATTTTTATGAGCAATAACAACAAAGTAACTGCTTCAGTGCTCGGCTTAACATGTGCCCTCAGCGGCTGCCAGGCCTACAGCGAACGTCATGATGGCGTCACCAATTTTGCTGGAGACGCTCAGGCAATCAATGAAGTCAAAATGGTTTCAGATCCCTGGAAAAAGAAGGCCTACAACGATCATCTCCACGGTGATGGGGAGCGCTTGGGTGACGTTGTTAAACGCTACAAGACTGCTCATGGGGAAGAATCCGGCAACAGTATTCAGCCGCTCATTCTGCCGACCATGCAGGGCCCTGAAACAAACTAGGCACCAGTTGCGGAACGGGGAAGACAATGGCTAAAGAAAAAAAACCAGAAGGCGGAAAGCTGGTCCTGGCGTCACAGGATACGGAACTGGTGGCACTTGCCAAGGGTGCTTTGCCAAACAATGATCTTCAAAAATTGACCATCATGAACAAGTCAATTGCGGACTTGGTTCATGACATTCGCAACATTGAAACAGAGGCTCTGATTGTCGAGATTGATGCAACGAAGGTTGAGGATTTCGAGAATCTGCAAAAAATCAAACGCATGATCAGCAACAACACGTCGATCATCGTGATTTCAGGCAATTTCAGTCCGGCTGCTGCAAGAATCCTGATCCAGCTTAAAGTCGCTGATTTTCTTGTAAAACCGGTTCAGACTTCAGACCTTGTCCGATCCTGTAACAATGCAATGAAGGTCAACACGGAGACAGCCCAGGTAGAACCGCAGTTTCTGTCGTTTCTGCCCGCATCGGGTGGTGTCGGCACCACTTCAATGGCAATCGAGGCTGCATCGATCCTCAATCGGCATGGTTTGAAAATTGGTCGCACAACATGCATTGTCGATCTCAACTTCCAGCACGGTGCATGTGCTGAATATCTCGACCTGGAACCCCGTTTTGACATTTCGGAAATCGAGAATGCACCGGAGCGTCTGGATCGCCAGCTTCTGGATGTTATGCTTTCGCGTCATGACACCGGCCTGTCGGTAATTTGCGCACCAAACCAACCAACGGAAATGCGTTCCTTCAAGGGGGCCCTGGTTGTTCGCCTGCTTGATCTGGTATCAGCCTATTTCGACAATGTTGTTATCGACCTGCCGCGCACATGGTTCCCGTGGACTGAGACAGTCTTGACCGGCTCAGACAAGGTATTTGTAGTCGCCGACATGACGGTACCTTCAATCCGCCACTCGCATCGCCTGGTAAAAGCAATTGAGGAGCGGCTCGGCAAACAGTCCACGCCACGGGTCATTGTCAACCGGATGGATTTCCGCAGCAATGCAACGGGATTGAATGCCAAGGATGTTGAAGAAACTCTTGGAGAGTATTATGGCGGCGGCGTTCCCAACAATTACAGACTGGTGCGTGATGCGGTTGACCGCGGCGTTACCATGAGCGAGATCGAAGAACAGAACAATGTCACCAAAGCCCTTACCCGCATTGTCCTTGCAGAAGATGCCGGCGAAGAGCTCGACGACAACAAGAAATCCGGCCTCCTTTCTCTGGGCCGCAATCTGTTGATGCGGAAGGCGAGTTAGGAACCCGCCATGAAGAACCGTTTTTCAGCACTACAATCATTTGATGACGAAATGGAATTGGCCTCACCCGCCGTTCCACAGGATACCGCTTCAGCGCGGCAAGATGCACCACCAATATCGCCTGTCGAAATTCCTGAAGCCGTCAAAAACAAAAAGCCGATTTCAATGCATGAAATTGATGGAATGGATAAATCTCCGGCCCGTCAGAAAATCATTGAGGCCAAGGTCAAGCTCCATCGCCAAATGTTGGAAGAGTTCAACCTGGTGGCACTGGAGGAACTCCCGCGCGACGAATTGATCCGTGAGATCCACAAATTTGTATCCGAATATGTCAGCACGGAACGGCTGGCCCTTAACAATGCTGAACTTGAAGATTTTGTCGGCACCGTGGTCGACGAGCTGACCGGATTGGGTCCGCTCGAACAATTGATGAGAAATGAAGACATAAGCGACATTCTGATCAACGGCCCGAACAACTGTTTTGCTGAAATCAAGGGCGTTTTGCAGCCAATCAATATTCCTTTCAAGGACGAAGGACATCTGCTGCGCATTATCCAGAAGATCGTCAACAATGTCGGCCGCTGCATTGATGAATCCAACCCCATGTGCGACGCCCGCATGGCCGATGGTTCCCGCTTCAACGCTGCCATCCGCCCGATCACGATTGACGGTCCTCTTGTCTCAATCCGGAAATTCAAGGAAGACAAGTTAACCCTTGAAAAACTTGAAGAATTCAATGCGATAGCGCCGCAGATGGCGGAAACAATGCGAAAGGCCGTCGCGGCCCGTAAAACAACTATCATTTCCGGTGGTACCGGTACCGGTAAGACTACCATGTTGAATGCGCTTTCCGCGTTTATCAATCCGGCAGAGCGCGTTTTGACGATCGAAGATGCGGCAGAACTAAACCTGCAAATCCCTCACGTTGGCCGGATGGAAACCCGCCCGCCCAACAATGAGGGTGTTGGTGAGATCAAGCAGCGTGACCTCGTCAAAAATGCCCTTCGTATGCGTCCGGACCGGATTATCCTGGGTGAGGTTCGTGGTGAAGAGTGTTTCGACATGCTTCAGGCCATGAACACTGGTCATGAAGGCTCAATGGCAACGATCCACTCAAACACCTGCCGTGACGCGATTGCCCGTCTTGAACAAATGCTCGGTATGACCGGCATGCCCATGACCGTACAGTCCATCAGAAGCCAGATTGCCGGAGCTGTCCATCTGATCATTCAGTTGACACGCCTCGCTGACGGTCAACGTAAAACAACAAGCATTTCAGAGATCACCGGCATGGAAGGTGATATCATCCAGATGCAGGAAATTTTCCGCTACAAGCGGACCGGACTGACCGACGAAGGCAAAATCGTTGGGCATTTTGAGGCAACCGGGGTCCGTCCACGCTTTCTTGAAGAGCTTGGTTCAATGGGGGTCGAACTCCCAGGTGAATATTTTGAGCCGGGTATTGAGCTGCAATGAGCCAGTTTTTTGCAAACGGATTTACCCCTGTTCATGCGATGATGCTTGCATCGGTTTTCTTTGCCATAGTTTTGGTAGAGCTTGGATTTATGGTGTTTGTATCCAGTGATTCAGGCAAGAAGCGGATAAACCGCAGGATAAACGCTGATCAGAGCAAAAAAAATCTCAGTCAGAAGCAAATCCTGATTCAGCTACGCAAGGAGCGCGGACTTGATCAAGATGGCGGGTTGGCCATGCCGTTCAAACGCATCAACCGCCTGATCGTGCACTCCGGCATCACAGTCGGACTGATGAAATTCTGGCTCTACTACACCCTGTATGTATTGATAAGCATGACTGCTATTACCTACTACTGGCAGTCAGTGAAGGTGGCAGCCGCATTATTCCCGATCATCGCCATTGCCCTGCCCTATTTTTGGTTGAAGCGTCGCGCCAACAAGAAGATGCAGGAATTTGCAAATCAACTTCCAGAAGCAATCGATCTGATTACGAGAAGCCTGAAAGCCGGTCACCCGGTGCCGGTTGCAATCTCAATGGTTGCGCGCGAAATGCCTGACCCTATCGGAACTGAGTTTGGCATTGTCACAGATGAGGTAACCTACGGCTCTGATTTGGTTACAGCACTTGGAGGGTTGTATGAGCGGGTTAATCTGCCGGACCTCCCGCTTCTGGTTTCCTCAGTTTCCATCCAGTCAACAACTGGCGGTAACTTGCGCGAAATTCTCGAAGGTCTGTCTGGCGTTATCCGCGATCGCGGCAAAATGAAACGCAAAATCAGGGCAATCTCGGCGGAGGGCCGCATGTCGGCAATGTTCCTGACGGCAATGCCGGTTTTGCTGTTCATAGCGCTTCAATTTATTCTTCCGCATTATTACGGTGAAGTTTGGGGGGAGCCTTTGACATGGAAGCTGTTTGCTGGTTTTGGCACATGGCTGACGATTGGCAACCTTCTCATTCTCAAAATGGTATCGTTCAAATTCTAGGCGCACAACGTGTTTGAAGTAATTGACCCAATCTTGATGATAAGCGCCGTAGGCGGTCTGATTCTGTTCGCGCTCGCCTATTTCATCCATCAAAGTTATTCGGAAAACCGCTCACGATCCGAAGTGAAAAAGCGCCTAAGTTATGAGGTGGTTGAAGCTGAAGTTGCACAAAAAGCAAAGAGCAAAAAGCCTACCGGTGACAAACGCAGGATATCAAAAAAAGTCGCGGAAAAAGCCAATGAATACTATTCCGGCTCAGATCCCAAATCGATCAAGAAACTGCGGATGATGTTGATCCAGTGTGGATATCTCGACCCCGGAGCCGTCGGATACTTCATCGCGGCCCGCTTTGGCTCCGCACTGCTTTTTGCGTCCCTTGGCGGCCTGACAGCATTTACAGTGTACAGCGCAGAGCAAATTGGATTCAAACTCGGTGTCATAGTGGCCGCTACAGCCGTCGGATATTTCTTTCCCAACGTTTATCTAAATCGCAAGATTGCCGCAACGGAATTGGACAATCGCCAGGGCTTTCCCGATATTCTGGATCTTATGGTCGTTTCATCAGAAGCCGGCCTTACAATGGAAGCGTCGATTGAGCGGATTTCCGCTGAACTTCGCAAGATCTACCCAAACCTTTCAGTACAGCTGAACATGGCGGCAGTTGAAATACGCGCCGGTAAACCAATTGATGAAGCACTGCGGGCTTTCGGAGAACGCCTGCGCTTGGAAGAAGTCAAAGGCTTTGCCACCATGGTTCAACAGGCCAAGGAACTGGGCACCAGCGTATCAGATGCATTGCGTGTCTATTCAGATGAAATGCGCCACAAGCGAATGATGAAAGCCGAAGAAAAGGCCTATGCGCTACCGGCAAAAATGTCTGTACCGGTTACGCTCTTCATTCTCCCGATCGTTATTGGTATTGCAATCATTCCAACCATCGTTCGCTGGAATTAAGATACTTCCGGCAACTCCATGCTTCCGGTTATGTCAACTGGCCCTGGAAAGTTGTTAAAATTTAACCAATCCGGTGAGCCCTATTTTAAGAGTTCACCCTTATGATTTCCCCAACAACAATAATAATAATAAAGTCTACAAGGGGGCTTCATGACACAAGGTATGAAAACCATTCTTCTTGCTATTTCGCTGAGTACTGCACTCGCAGGATGCAGCGCAAATACCGTAATGAGCCACAGTTCCGCAATTGATCATACATCAGTTCATTCCACCAAACGTGACAACGCAGACATTTCTCACCAGCGTGGTAGCCCGGGAAAGCCAAATTACCATCACGTTTCAGTGAAGGGTAACTCGTCAAAAGTCTTCATTTCTGCCGGCCAGGAACACTTTCAAAATCAAAACTATGGTCTGGCACAAGAAAATTTCGAGAAAGCAGTTGAAGCAAGCTCAGACAACGCCTCTGCATGGCTTGGCCTCGCCGCTTCCCTGGACCAACTCGGAAAGTTCAAAATCGCGGATAGTGCCTACAAGCAGCTGATCCAGCTGAAGGGCAACAATGCCCGGGTGTACAACAATTACGGCTACTCACATCTGTTGCGTGGCGACTATTCGAAGGCACGTCAATATTTGTCACGAGCCCAGGAAATCGACCCATCCTTAGAAGAAGTTCAGGGCAATATTCACCTTCTGGAGAAGACCTTACATGGATAGCTCTCCCCGTTAACAGCGAGTTAAAAACTCGCTCAAGTCTTAGCTTACCAATTTGCTTTCCATTCAGAACTATCTGGTAAGGCTTATCGTTACGAGTGACTTGGGAAATCGATCCCAATTGGAGTGTAGAATAATGAAACGGATAACTGATTTTTGTTCAAACGAAGGCGGTAACATCGCAATGATTACCGCAATCTTGATCATCCCAATAATGTCGGCTGTTGGTTCGGTGATCGACTATACGAACTATGTCCGTCAGAAAAACAACATCCAGCATTCGCTCGATGCTGCTGGTCTCGCTGCCGGCGCAGAAATCCTGAGTGGCAATCTCGGCGACCTTGATGAAGACGAGGTTATTGCTGCGGTTAAAGATATCAGCATCAAATATTTTGAGGCCAACCTGAAAGATCAGGTCAATTCGAGCGCGATCGACTTCAGAGTCTTCTACGATCCCGGCGATGCATATACAGCCGACAAGATCGAGCTGCAAGCAGACTTTTCATACAAGACTGTGTTTGGCGCTTTCATCGGAGTCGACAAGGTTGTAAACGAAATGGCTGCAAAAATTTCCCTGGGCAATCGTACCGTGGAAGTCGCAATGGTGCTCGATAATTCAGGCTCAATGTATTCCTACCCAGGCAATACTCCCGGGTCAGAACGCAAAATCGAAACATTGAAATCGGCATCGAAATCCCTGGTCGATACGATTTTTGACTCAGCAAACCTTGTCACACTCCCGGATCCCATAAAGTTTTCACTGGTTCCATTTGCATCTTCCGTCAACGTTGGTACAGAAAATGCTGATGCCCAGTGGATGGATGTCAATGGTCGCTCCAATATACATCATGAAAACTTCGATTGGCTCAACACATGGCGCACTTCTCAATCTATCCAAAAAGTTGGAAATGGCGTAAAAATTGGCGGTGACTTCGTATCCCGGTTTGACCTGTTTGATGCACTGGATGTGGATTGGACTGGTTGCATAGAAATGCGCCCTTGGCCACACAACGTCGAAGACAGCTTCATAAGCAACACTGCCGGCAAGGATTACGACCAACTGTTTGTCCCGTTTTTTGCACCAGACGAACCCGACGACGAATATGCCGACAAGTTGCAGAGAAGAAGGTACGACTACCGCAACTATGCACCGTATAAAGACAGATATCGCAGATATGTGGATCATGACGGAGACAACGATTACTACTACAACAGCTATCTGTATGATTTCCGCGACGCTGACGGTACACAGCTCTATGTGAACCAAAATAGCGGTAATCCTGCCGAAGGCGTTAAAGGCAGTGTACGCCAGATTGAACGCACCAACTGGATGTTTAAGTATCAGGCGAACAAGAAGATCTACAGATACAAGCTGAACAACTCCATCTGGGACTACCATGGCCCAAACTTTGGTTGTACTGCACGCCCGATTTTTCCATTGAGCACCGTCAAGCAGGACGTCAAGGATGAACTGGATAATATGATCGCCAATGGTTCAACCAACATTCAGCAAGGGTTGACTTGGGGTTGGAGAACTTTGAGTTCAAAATTGCCATTCGACGAAGGGCGCAATAAATCTGACGACAAGAATTTGAAAATCGTTATTCTCCTGACAGATGGTAACAACTACTACGGTCAGGATTACGGTGATACTCCAAACCAAAGCCGCTATGGTGCTTGGGGATACGCTCGCCAGGACAACATCCTGAAGCATCCTGTTACCAACGAAAATACCCATAACCGCTGGTCAGACGGTTTATCCGTATCAGATCGTGCTGGAACAATTTATCAATCCGTATCGATCGACACGACTCCTGAAAGGGGCTCTGAGTTTGAAGTCATCATGAATGTGCACACCGCTCAGGCTTGCCGCAACATCAAGGCCGATGGCGTAACAATCTTCGCTGTTGCATTCGATGTACCATCCAGCGGCGGTGTTCGCAACTTGATGGAAAGTTGCTCAGGTTCAGGTGTAATTGCCGGCAAAGATATAATGCCAAGAGGTAATTTCTTCTTCGACGTGGGTGGAAGTGAATTGGTCGCAGCATTTGAAAATATTGCACAACAAATCTCGCAGCTCAGAGTTGCCAGCTAAGGTCAAACGAGTACAAACATTTCAAAACGCACGGGTTCAGGCCGGTGCGTTTTGTTTTATGCGACTGGCATAAGCGACACTGAAAACCACTAACGCACTTCCAAACAACTGCATTGCCGCCAGTTTTTCATCAAACAAGATCCACGTTGTGAACATTGCAACGACTGGAACAAGATAAAACAATGAGGCAACGGAAGCGGTATCGCCCCGTCTGATCAGATACATCAGCAAGACCACTGCACCGATCGATAGAACAAACACCAACCACGCCATGGTCAATATCGCTTGTGTGGTCCATGTTATCCCCTCTTTCGCAAACAGTGCGGACAATATCCCCATAAAAATGGCAGCCCCGGTGAACTGCCCGGCGGTTGAAACCCAAAGGTTCAACGTCGTTACTGTGCGCTTTTGATAGACAGATCCGATGCTGATCCCCAGCGTACTGATGAGACAGGCAGAAACCGTTTCGAACGACACGCCCGGCAGCGTCGCGAACACATTGAAATCCGGGAATAAAACCAGACACACACCCAATAACGCCAAAACGAAGCAAATCACTTTTGCTGGCGACAGACGCTCATTCAAAAATCGCCATGCGATTATCGCCATCACGAGCGGTTGAATGGCAACAACAAGCGAAGATATCCCTGCCGCAAGACCCCGATCAATCGCGTAAAACACGCCACCAAGATACGCGCCATGAATAAGACACCCGACAACCATCGAATGTCCGAACTGTTTCAGGTCCTGTTGTTTTGGTTTTATCCAGAGCGCGATCAACAAGGCCAATATAGCCGTTGTAATCGCGAATCTGACCGCCAGAAACGTAAACGGCTCGGCATCATCCGTTCCAAATTTTGCCGCGACAAATCCGGTAGCTCAGAGCAATACAAAAATCGCTGGCGCGAGTTGAACAAGGAGCGACGCAGACGGGTTTCTCAAGGCGGCTGTTTCCTGTTTTGTAGAAGACTAGTGGATTTTTGGATTTGCTCATTCACCGCCACAAAGATGCAATGATTGACCCTAATCTGATACTTAATTTCTGTTTCTGGAAAGTCCCTATGGCACAAACTCACAGCTTTCGCTAAAAACGGACGTCCAACAGAACCTGAAAGCACATTTTTAATGACACAAGCTAACCAGTCGGAACTTGCTGAAAAAGTACAACAGGCAATCGATATCAAGACCAAGCCGCCGGGTTCACTTGGACGTATTGAAGACCTCGCATTGCAGATGGCTCTTGCACAAAATACCGATGCGCCACAAGCTGATCCTGCGTGCTTGCTGCTCTTTGCCGGTGACCACGGTCTGGTCGAAGAAGGCGTCTCCGCCTGGCCAAGCGAAGTGACCGCCCAGATGGTTATGAATTTTCTCGCAGGCGGTGCAGCAGCAAACGTTTTCGCCAGGTCAAACGGCATCGAGATAAATGTTGTTGATGCAGGTGTCGTCGGAGAACTTCCAGACACTCCGGGTCTGATCAGGGCATGTATCCGAAAAGGAACCCGCAACGCATTGAAAGAAGATGCACTGACAGGTGGCGAAGTTGATCAGGCACTCGCATTTGGAGCTGATCTTGCTGCCAAACGGGCACAAGACGGAGCAAGGGTAATTGCACTAGGCGAAATGGGCATCGGCAACACATCATCCGCCGCTCTCCTGGCCCATGCAATTGAAGGCATCGGACTTGACATTCTCACCGGTCCTGGTGCTGGCCTTGATGGTGAAGGTGTTTCGCGAAAACGTGATGTCCTGCAACGTACTGCCGCCCGGCGCCCTGCCCCTTTGTCCCCAAAAGATGCGCTTTCCGCATTTGGCGGTTTGGAAATTACCATGATGGCTGGCGCATTAATCGGTGCAGCACAAAACGATACCGTTGTTCTGGTGGATGGATTTATCGCAAGTGCCGCAGCACTGGCTGCCCTGCGCATGCATCCTGAGTTAGAGCAAAGCACCATCTTTGCCCATCGCTCGCACGAGCCCGGGCATCGCGCCATGCTTGACGCACTCAATGCAGAGCCACTGCTTGATTTAAACCTGCGCCTTGGCGAAGGATCAGGTGCTCTTCTTGCTTTGCCGCTTCTGCGAAGCGCCTGTGCGATGCTCAATGAAATGGCAACTTTCGAGAGCGCTGGCGTATCCGGTCAGGAAGATAATCAGACATGACCAATCCGCTGCAAAACTTCCTGCTTGTTTTGACATTCTTTTCAAGAATTCCGCTTCCTGCAGGAATAAGCGGTCGGATTGGTTCGGACGCCAAACTCGCTGATGCTGTCGCGTTTTTCCCAATTGTTGGTTTGGCAGTCGCCGTATTGCCAGCCTGCATATGGTTTCTTGCAAGCCTTTGCCTGCCTGCAACCGTTTCAGCCGGCCTCGCGATTGTGGTTGGTTTGATTATTACTGGCGCGCTGCATGAAGATGGCCTTGCTGATTGCGCTGATGGTCTTGGTGCCACACCGGATCGCGAAAAGGCGCTTAAGATCATGCGGGACAGTCGTATTGGGACATATGGCGCGCTCGCGCTTGGCTCCAGCTTTTTGTTGCGTTGGGCAGCCCTTTCATGTCTTGCACCGGTTTCAGGTGTCCTCGCCGTGTTACTTGCCCATTGCGCTTCACGAAGTTCAATGGTCATCGCCATGCGGTTTTCTTCCTATGCGCGCAAAGAAGGTTTGGGAAAACTTGCGAGCGGTACAGTCTCCCAAACAGACTTTGCACTCGCAATTGCCATTCCTTTCCTCTTGGCGCTTCTAGCCGGTTGGGTGTCAGGAATTGCAGCAATAGCGTTTGGAATGCTTGCTGCATGGGGGGTGCTGAAATACCTGGAACACCGTTTGGGCGGATATACCGGCGACGGCTTGGGCGCCATGCAACAGCTCAGTGAAATTACCATACTGATAGCATTTGCTGGATTTTGGGCATGATATTCCTGCGCCACCCCACTCCGGATGTTGAGCCGGGAACCTGTTACGGGCAAACCGATCTGGACATTGCCGGAATTGGTCATCAACAAATCGAACGGGCACTCGAACTCACACCTCCTGTAAAACACATCCTTGCAAGTCCGGCCCTTCGCTGCCGAAAGCTGGCGGTTTCAATAGCTGAACGCGATCAGGTGGAAATTCAATTTGATGAGCGCCTCTGGGAAATGCATATGGGCGAATTCGAGGGCATGTTGTGGAAAGAGATTGATCGCGAAAAATCCACCGAGTGGTTCAAAGATCCCTTCAACAACCCGCCCCCGGGCGGAGAAAGTTTTGCAGACGTCCAATCGCGCGTATTGCAAGCGCTGACAAAAGCAACAACCGAAACCGCAATTGTCTGCCACGCCGGTGTTATCCGGGCCACTCAAATGGCGTGGGAAGAAAAATCCTTCAAAGAGGTTTTTGATGCCATGCCCCCCTATGCGGAACCACTTAGAATTTTGCCGCCAAATCCAAGATAACCATCAGCCGATAAATACCAAAACCAGCACTACAGCCGACAGAACAAAACAGGCAATCGCAAAAACCTGTAACGCCTCGTCGATCTCTTTAATGCCAAGCTTATGTTTGCCGCCTGCATTGATGTGGGATTGCACAACTTGTTCTTCGCCATAGTTGCGAGGCCCACCCAAAGCCACATCAAGTGCACCAGCCATGGCACCCTCGGGCCAACCGGCATTTGGAGAACCGTGCAAACCTGAATCACGAAATGCACACAGGGTCGATTGTTTTGCTCGGTCAATTCCTGAAACAACACCGCCAGCACATGCAATCAACAAGGCGCTCAGGCGAGCAGGCACCCAATTTACCAGATCATCAATTTGCGCAGCCGTTCTGCCAAACCAAAGATATTTTTCGTTCTTGTAGGCAATCATGGAATCCGCCGTATTGACCATCTTGTAGACAATAATGCCCGGCAGTCCAAAAATCGCATACCAAAAGACCGGCGCAACCACGCCATCTGAATAGTTTTCGGCAAGGCTTTCAATTGCAGCCCGCGAAACACCACTTGCATCCAATGTCTGCGGATCACGTCCAACAATCATCGCAACTGCCGCGCGTCCGCCTTCCAAACCGTTTTCGCGCAAACCTGTCGCGACAGCGCAAACATGATCATGCAGGCTTCGTTGCGCCAAAAGCACCATGACAATGATAAGTTCCAGTAACAAACCCGGGAGAGAGATTACATCCACGATCCATTGCAGAGTGAGGCCCGCCACAAGCGCGCAGACTATCAGCAGCGCGATAGCAAGGCTTCCCTTTCGAAACTGAACCGCATCACTGTCGGTAGGAATGTTGAGCCTGTTGTCCGCAAATGAGACCGCTTTTCCAAACAGGACAACCGGATGAGGTAAGCGTGACCAAAGGAAATCCGGCTCTCCGAAAAACCAGTCCAACACAAGTGCTGACAGCAAAATGGCAAAAGAGGCATCAACCATTACCAAATGCCCTCAAAGCGTTGACCAACCGCTCAAACTCCCAATCGCCGCGACAAAGCCCAAATCTCAGATGATCCGGTTGATCGGCAAACGGGCGCACCAGAATGCGATTGCACGCAAGATGGTCATAAATATCTCCAGCTTGCGCATGCTTCACGTAAATAAATAGCGGATGTACACCTTCCACTTTCAAACCGGCTTCCCCAAATGCCGCCGCCAGGCGGGTTGACATCGAAAACAGATTATTCCGGGCATTGATTGTCCATGTCGTATCTTCGAAAGCCCGTGCGCCAACTTCCAATGCCGGTCCGCAGACAGCCCAGGGACCCAACAGATTGCGAAACCTTTCTGCCCATTGAGATTTGCAAATAACAAAACCCAATCGCATTCCCGCAAGTCCAAAGAACTTTCCAAAACTCTTGAGGACAATCACATTGTGCGGCGGATCGGTAAGAATTGAAGCTTCCGGCGTTGGATCACAAAACGCTTCATCGACAATCAGACAATCAAGCTGATCAGAAATTTTCTTTAATTCTGATGTGGGTCTGACGTCTGCGTTGGGATTGTTCGGGTTAACCATGACTGCAACACACGTATCGGCATTAATGTCATATAATTGCGAGACTTCCGCAACCTTTGCCTCTGCCTTTGTCCACGCATGCGCGTGCTCACCATAGGTTGGTGAAAAAACAGCGACTTCGCTTGCCTCAATTACCCTTGGCAAGAGCTCTATCAGTGCCTGTGTCCCATTCGCTGCAACAATTTCAAATCCGTCGGGAACCTTGTAATATTTGCGGGCAGCAGCCATGAGTTTTTCTTCAGCCAAATTGTCCGGTAACCGCGTCCAGCTTTCGGCCGATAGCCGTGGAACCGGATAGGGGTTTGGATTGATCCCGGTTGAAAGATCGAGCCAATCTTCGCGGTTTCCCCCATACCGCGCTATCACTGCATCAAGTCCACCACCGTGAAAAACACCCACCCTTACGCCACCTTGTCGATCACGTGCATATACGAACCCATGACATTACCTCTGCGAAGGCCAACAGGCCCAAGGTCATTGCCAAGCGCGTCGCTTGCTTTGAAAAGCGGATCGCCGTTTTCTGATAACGCTGTCGTATAGTGAAATTCATGAGCCATCAGCGCATTGCCGAGCGGAAAATTCCTGGCGCTCAAACGCCTGTATCCAAGATGGAGTTTGCGCGCTTCAAAACTGGTTTCAAGATCAAGCAGACCCGCCATCGCATGCCGCTTGCCCCCCTCGTCCGTCAGCCCCTTGCCAAGCACCATATAGCCACCGCACTCGCCATATAGTTTCGCGCCCCGGTCGAACGCATGTTTCAGACCGGACAGAAAGTTCCCTGCGGATGCAATACGTTCGCCATGCAGTTCAGGATATCCGCCTGGAAGATAAACTGCGCTGGCATCAGCGGCAGGTGCCTCATTTGCCAGCGGCGAAAAGAAAGATAACTCAGCCCCCCTTCCTTTCCATCCCTCCAGCAGGTGCGGATAGCAAAACGAGAACGCTTCATCTCTTGCGACAGATATATGTTGGGCAAGTGGTGACAAGCAATCGACACTCTTGGGTTCATCAGATGCAGAACCCAGATCAGCCAGCGCTTCAAGATCGCAATATCGGCTGACATGCTCCGCAGCCTTTGCAATGAATGCATCCAGCGCCTCGTGTTCGCCAGCCTGAACCAATCCAAGATGTCGGGAAGGAAGGAGTAAATCTGCAATGCGGGGAACCGCACCGAAAATGGCAATGTCTTCTTGTTCAAGCGCCTTGCGCAACATCGTCTCGTGGCGTTGGCTACCCACCTTGTTGAGGATCACACCGGCAAACGGCAGTTCCTGACGATGGTCACGAAATCCTTTGGCAAGGGCCGCAATTGAAAAGGACATGTGTGACACATCAATTACCAGTACTACAGGCAACTGCAACAATGAGGCCAAATCGGCGGAACTGCCAGTGCCATCCGCTGCACCGTCGAACAGGCCCATCATGCCTTCAACAACCGCAATGTCACCACACTGCAACCAGCGCCAGGAAAGCCAGCGCAGGTGCTCTTTTCCCATCGCCCACGGGTCCAGATTGACGCATTCCTCACCACTCGCAGCAGCATGAAAAGCCGGGTCGATATAATCAGGTCCAGCCTTGGCAGAAACCGATTTCAGCCCCTTGTTTCGAAAAGCACGAAGCAGGCCAAGGGTAATCAGCGTCTTGCCGGAACCCGATCCCGCAGCGGCAATCAGAAAGCGTTTCATCCGGTGTTCCGGCTTTCTTTGCGTCCCAGCGGATCCGGCTCTAGTTTGCGCTCCTCAAGGGCACCGAGCCAATCAAGTGCTGCGCGCATCCGCACCACTTCACCAACCACAACAATCGCCGGCGGGTTGATATCGCTTTTGCCAAGATCACCAAGCGAATTTCCAAGCGTCGTTTCAAGAACCCGTTGCTGTTGAGTTGTCGCCGCACAGACAAACGCCATCGGCTCTGCCGCGCTGCGCCCTGCCTCCAAAAGGCGAGAACGGATGTTTTCCCAATGCTTCATCGCCATATACATGACCAGTATCGCAGAACCCTTCGAAACCGATGTCCAGTCAATCGTATCTGGAACCAAACCGGAGGCATCATGCCCGGTCAAAAAAGTCACCGAATGATTGATGTCACGATGGGTCAAAGGAATACCGGCATAGGCAAGACCACCAAGGCCGGCGGAAATTCCGGGAACCACACGAAACGGAACCTGATGTTCGACAAGCGTAAGGGCTTCTTCGCCGCCCCTGCCAAAAACAAAAGGGTCACCGCCCTTTAACCGAAGCACCCGGTTTCCTTCACGGGCAAGTTCCACAAGTTTGAGTGAGATATCGCGTTGTTTGGGAGAGGGCTTGCCGCCGCGTTTTCCGGCAAAATGTAAAATCACCTCATCGCCGGCGAGATTGAGAATGTCATCATTTACAAGCGCATCATACACAATCACGTCAGCTTGCCGGATCGCATTTGCCGCATGAAGGGTCAACAAGCCGGGATCACCCGGGCCCGCACCTACGAGCCAGACATGACCGGGCAAAAACTCCGGCAGTTCAGACATCAAATCCCGCTTTGTCATGAAAGCAGTTTTCCCCTAAAAAAGCCTCATGAGCAAGGTTGAAAGAAAAGACAAACCCGACAATCACAATGGATCCCCCCTGCGCCGGGGCTGGACAACAGGAGCTTGTGCGACGGCGGCCACAAAATCTGCCCTGTCAGCGCTGCTCACCTCCGAATTTATTGATCCCGTGGAAATCATGTTGCCCAAAGGCGACATGCCATCGTTCGCCCTCGCCCATGAAACAATTGGAACGGGCTTTGCAGAAGCCGGTATCCTCAAGGATGCAGGCGATGATCCCGATGTCACCCATGGCGCAACCATCATTGCCCGTGTGGCGTTTGGTGCAAAGGATACGGGCATTGTTTTCAAAGCTGGTGCAGGCGTCGGTAGGGTAACCAAATCGGGATTGCCAATCGCTGCAGGTGAAGCGGCAATCAATCCCGTACCCAGACAACTGATGACCCGTGTGGTTGAGGAACTCTGCAAAAAAAACAAAGCCCCACCCAATGTAATTATCACCATCTCCGTACCGGGTGGCGAAAAAATCGCCGAACGCACCTGGAATCCGAGGCTTGGAATTATCGGCGGAATTTCAATCCTGGGGACTACCGGTGTGGTTCATCCGTTTTCGTGTTCAGCCTGGATTCACGCCATTCATCGCGGCATAGATGTTGCAAGAGCACAGGGCCTCACCCATGTTCTGGGAGCTACTGGCTCAACCTCGGAAAACGCAGCAAATGCCATTCATGATTTCCCGGAAATTGCGATGGCGGACATGGGCGACTTTGTCGGCGGGCTTCTTAAATATCTGCGTCAGAATCCGGTCGACAAAATCACGCTTGCCGGCGGGTTTGCCAAGTTCACCAAACTGGCACAGGGTGCGATGGATTTGCATTCCGGCAGAAGTCAGGTTGATTTTGACTGGCTGGCGGCAAAGGCCATTGATCTTGGTGTAAGCCACGACATGAAAGAGCGGATTCAGTCTGCCAACACTGCCATGGAAGTGCTTGAAATGACTCAACCCTTTTCGATTGATTTGCCGATGGCAATTGCAAGGGAAGCACAAGACAAGGCGCTCGAAATTTTGCGCGATGCACCGGTTAAAGTGGAAGTCATGATCTTTTCAAAGGACGGAAATTTGCTGGCAAGGACCGGTTGGCAATGACCAAAATCCTGATCCTTGGCGGCACTGAGGAAGCAGCACAGCTTGCAGCCGGTCTCGTGGCAAACGGCCATGATGTGATAACCTCGCTTGCCGGTCGGACGAAAGAACCCAAGCCTCTTGAAGGCAGCGTGCGTATTGGTGGTTTTGGCGGTGTTAAAGGCCTGGTCAAATACCTCAGGGAAGAAAGGATCGACAGACTGATCGATGCAACACATCCATTTGCAAAACAAATATCTGCCAACGCCAGACTTGCTGCCACACAGAGCGGAATCCCGTTCGAAATTAAAACCCGCATGCCCTGGAAGAAACAACCCGGCGACGCCTGGATTGAAGTGGAAAGCCTTGAAGAAGCGCGGGCCGCAATACCATCAAATGCCCGGGTCTTTTTAACCCTTGGCAGTCAGCACATCGACCTGTTCAAATCACGCGAAGATGTCTTCTTTCTCGTCCGCATGGTTGATCCACCCGAAGAGGTATTGCCTCTGGCCCATCACGAATTGCTGATTGGAATGCCGTCCACCGATTGGCGCGAAGAACTGAACGTCCTGCAAACCCATGAACTCACGCACATCGTATGTCGAAACTCCGGAGGGACAGGCGCCTATGCAAAGATCGAAGCCGCACGGGCATGTGGCCTTCCGGTGATAATCGTGCAGTCCAGGAGCAATTCTTGTTTTGATTGCTTCGGGAAAACGAGAACGCGCAAGTGAAATCAACCAGGAAGCGCGTTGTCGCTGTTTGGATTGAACGCAAAACGCTCTAATAAAAAGTTATCCATGCCCATTGAACCACTTTGTGAAATTATGGAAATTATGGCAGCTTCAGCCGATGAATAAATTTACCCGGGACCCCGCCATCACTATCGCAGGTGCAGGCAGTATTGGCTGCTTTATCGGCGGCCTTCTGATTGAAGCAGGTCACAACGTCACCTTCCTTGGAAGAAAACGCATTGCGGACGAGTTGAACCAACACGGATTGCACCTTACTGACTACACCGGCCTGTCGCTGTCCGTGTCCCAAGATAACATTCACATGTCTGAAGACCCGGCTGTATTTTGCAGATCAGACCTCATACTGGTTTGCACCAAAAGTGCCGCAACGACCGAAATGGCTGAGCTTATTGCGGCGCATGTCCAGCCTTGTGCCGTAATTGTAAGCCTGCAAAACGGCATGCGAAACGCCGATGCTCTGCGCAAACACCTTCCACATCACGATGTCAGAGCAGGAATGGTCGGATTCAATGTAATCCCGACGGGTCAAGGCCGCTTTCATCGTGGCACAAGTGGTGAAGTTATCATCGAAGGCGGAGATCCCGATGTTGCGAACCTGATGGCCACAGGCCGCATCACCATCAAATCCTCTTTCGAAATTACAGCCATCCAATCCGGAAAACTGTTGCTGAACCTCAACAATGCGGTGAATGCCTTGTCAGGATTGACAATAAAGGAGCAACTGGCAGACCGTGGCTGGCGCAGGCAGATGGCCGAACAGATGTCCGAAGGCCTTCGCGTGATGCAGGCGGCTGGCCTGGCTCCTGCTCCGCCAACCCCTGCTCCGGCATGGCTGCTGCCGTATATCCTGCGACTGCCGAATTTCATTTTCAAAATCGCCGCGAAACAAATGCTCGCGGTTGATCCAAAGGCACGATCTTCAATGTCCGGCGACCTTGATCAGGGACGCAAGACCGAAATTGACGAATTCCAGGGCGAAATAATCAGACTCGGCGCAAAAACCGGTGTTCAGACACCTGCGTGTCGGGAAATTTACGAGCAGATCAGAAAACTGGAAAAATCATGAGGTTGTTTGTTTTCTGCGGGTTTCCCGGAGTGGGGAAAACGACTTTGGCCAAAAAACTCGTTACAGATATCAAAGCGACTTATCTGAGAATAGATTCCATTGAACAAGCCATCGCAAAGAGTTCGGCACAGATATCTGAAATCGCAGACGCTGGTTATCAAGCCGGATATTCCCTTGCCACAGACAATCTGAAATCCGGTCGGCTTGTGGTTGTGGATGGTGTAAATCCACTGAATGAAATCAGGGATTTGTGGCGTGAACTGGCTTCAAAGTGCAACGCAGGGTTCACAATAATCGAAGTAATTTGCTCTGACAAATCAGAACATCATGCTCGGGTTAATTCCCGACGTCCCGACATCAAGGGGCACCAGCTACCGACATGGCATGAGGTAATTGGCAGGTATTATGAAGACTGGGAACAGGATCGAATTGTGATCGACACTGCGGGAAAGAATGAAGAACAAAGTTTCGGGGACCTGAAAGCGCTCCTCTAACCACTTCTCAGAATACGACCAATCGAATGTCGCTCCCTTTCCTTCCATTATGCTTCTCCGCCGATTACCCTGTTGAAAAATCGGGAGGCACACATGTCTGATTTAGCGGGCAGGAAAGCACTGGTCACCGGTGCTGCCGGTGGCATTGGCAAGGCGATAGTCGATAGGCTGCAGGCCGAGGGCGCGACGGTTACCGGTTCGGATATATCCGAATGCCAAGCCGATCATTCGATCACCGGAAACCTGATGGACGCCGGTTTTTGCGATGCGCTTCCCCAAACGGCGGTTGATCTGATGAACGGCCTCGATATTCTGATCAACAATGCCGGTATCATCACGCGCGGGCCGATTACAGAGGCAACAGACGAAGACTTCACGCGAACCATGGCAATCAACGTGGAAGCGCCCTTTCGCCTGTGCCGGGCTGCAATTCCGATCATGACGGAAGCCGGGGGCGGTGCAATCGTCAACACCTCTTCATGTTGGGGGATACATCCAGGCCCCAATCATCCGATCTATGTGATGTCCAAGGCGGCAATTGCCTCACTCACCCGGTGTTTGGGGATGGATCATGCGCATCAAAACATTCGCGTCAATGCGGTTTGCCCCAACGAGGTAAACACACCGATGATCCGCACCGGCTTTGAAACCAGAGGACTTGATCCGGACAAGGCAATTGCCGAACTCAATGCATCCGTACCGCTTGGCCGGATTGCCGAACCGGAAGATATCGCAGATGTGGTGGTTTTTCTGGCATCTGATAAAGCCCGCTATATGTGTGGCGCATTGCTCGAAATAAATGGCGGAAAGCCGGTCCAATGAGCAGATCCAACGACAAGGTTGTTCTCGTTACCGGCGGTCGCAGCGGAATTGGAAAAGCCTGTGCAGAAAAGTTTGCAGCAGAAGGCGCAACCGTCATAACCGCTCAACGCGGAAAAGAGAAAACCTTCCCGTCCATTAAGGCAGATTTTCTCGACCCGCAATCACCCCAGCGGGTTATCAGCGAAGTTATCGACCGATATGGCAAGCTTGATGTTCTCATAAACAACGCCGGATTGATGCAGGAAGGGACGGTCCTTGAAACCAGCGAACAAGCCTGGGCTGACACCATACAGGTCAATCTCACCGCGCCGTTCTCGCTTATCAAACATGCAATGCCCCACCTGATCAGGACCAGCGGTTCAATCGTCAACATTGGTTCAATCGAGGGCCTGGGCTCCAATCCACGTCACCCGGCCTATTGTGCCTCCAAAGCCGGATTACACGGACTGACCCGGGCAGTTGCAGTGGATCATGGTCCGGACGGAGTACGCTGTAATGCGGTCGCACCGGGCTGGATCGATACCGACCTGAATGTCGCCTTTATTGAAAGCCTCGGCGATCCGGAAAATTTTCGCACGAAAATCGCAGGCATTCATCCCGTTGGGCGCACAGGCAAGCCCGCTGAAATTGCAACCCTTGTTGCCTGGCTCGCCTCTGAAGAAGCCGCCTTTGTAACCGGCCAGGTCTGGACCGTTGACGGTGGCCGGATGAGCAGATTGAGCCTGCCCTAAGGATACATCCAAACGCAACGAAAGGGCCGCGAAACGCAGCCCTTTCTAGCTAACTGAACTTTCCAGAGGGGGATGGTCAGTAGCGTTCTATGCTTTTGCCGGCTGATTTATTATCGAAGGATCCTTCTCTTTCCTCCAACTCAGCATTTTCGGCCCGCGCTTGTATGACATGCCAGAGCAGCCATAACGCCAAACCGATAATCCACAAAAGCGTCTCGGTGCCCTGAAAAGGGTAGATCGCTCCAACTTCTGCCAAATCGACAGCCCAGCTGTCATATCCGATGGTAGACATTTTTCTATCTCCTTAAGTCAGGGTTTAAAGTTTGCTTTTTTCAGCAGCAACCACATCAGCGACTGCGGCCTGAAAAGCAGCTTCGTCTTTGTGGTCGAGACCTTCAAGTTCCACCCTTTCAGGCATCCTGAGCATTCCCATTCCGGCAAGTATCTTTGATACGATAAATGCAGGAACGAAACCCAGGACAAAGAACATGATGATCGCGCCAATGAACTGGCCAAGCGGATTGATGGTTGCATAGCCTTCATAAGGTGAAGACGGCGCGCCCCAGAGCATGAAGCCTGCAATGCAAACCCCGATGAAGCCGGCATATCCATGAACCGCAACAGCACCCACTGCATCATCAATCTTGAACTTGCGTTCAACCCAGAAATGCAGCTTGTAGGCAGCCCATGCACCAATTCCACCGATGATCATGGCCTGGATCGGATGATACAGATCATTGCCCGCAGAAGCGGTAATGATACCTGCAAGTCCACCCGAGAAGGTCCAGAAAGGATCTCCCTTTGAAACCATATAAGCCATCATCATGCCACCCGACAAAGACATCAGGAAGTTGAAAGTGATTGCACCAAGCGTCGTCGGGGCCAGGTAGATGTTGGTCGCAGTCCACGTCTCGCCGTTGATCAGCCCACCGATACCTTCCGGTGAAATGACAGGCACGTTACAGGCTGCATAAAAACCCCAGAAACCGGTATAGATCGCGAACAGGCCAAGGACGACCATCCACGGATTATGCGGTGGAATATCACGCGGTGTTCCGTCAGCTGCAAACTTGCCGAGCCTGGGTCCAAGAACCCAAAGCACACCCAGTGCATACCCGCCGGCAATGGCGTGGATCACACCGGATGCATAGGCATCGTGATAGCCAAGCAGTTGCACCATCCAACCACCATAATGCCAGCCCCAGGCGGCATCAATGATCCAGAATACCGAACCAATCAGAACCGCATGGATCCAGAAAGCGCTGGAGCGTATGCGCTCAATCACTGAACCGGAAACAATTGAAGCCGCGGTCCAGGAGAACAGCAAAAATGCTGCCCAGAAAACCCCGGTTATCCGGTCGCCCAAATGGGTTGCCATTGTTGGTGAGTTGGCTGCATTCGCAGAACCATCTACCAAGCCGCCGATAATCCCCGGACCGTTTGGAAAGGCCCAATAAATCCACCAGCCAAAGAAGAAAAACGTAATGGTGACCAGTGGGATCAACATTGAGTTTTTCATTAGAGTGTGAAGGTGATTTCTCCGTCGTGAGGCTCCTACCTCGTACATCAAAAACCCCAGGTGTATTAAAAACATAAATACGACAGTTACCCAGTAATAAAACTCGGTGAACACCGTCGTCAGTGCGTCAAGATTATTTCCCATAGTCCCCCTCCAAATTTTGGATAGATAAACAATCGCAAAACAAAACACGATGCGAATTGCCAAATGAACCCGTCACTTCAAGCGCTTTCCTCGAATTAATCTGGAAAAAGGAAGCCGCCAAAAATGCCGGGATCAGCAACATTCTTGCTGATCAGCCGGATTTGACGCGGAATTTCACGAAAAATCAAGGGTGTTTTTATACTATTTGCACGATTTCACTTTGGTCTCATTAATTTTGACAACCCAAAATTGCTCGGGATCGTTGTAAACCAGCGCCTTGGCAGACCTTAAAACAACCCGTTTGGGCATTGTATGAAAATTAAAAATGATGCAATTGCCAGTTGATATCGACTGAAAATTGCGCATCACCAAGCCCTATGTGTGGAACCCCGGGAGAATCGTAGATCCAAAATAAAGCACTTTTTACTGACCCTACTCTTGTGATGTCGACAATTGCCAGCGGAGAAAATAGCCCTTTGATCGACTGGAAAACTGAGATCACGCAAAACAAACAAAACAAAAAACGGATGGCTAAGAGTCCAAACGAATATTCGCGTAAGGTTTGACGGTAGCATATTTTGCGATATTTTGAAGTAAAATCAGGGCCATAGGGCGCCACCCCTTTGGTTTTGATTTTGCATAGAAATAGCCGAAATATACACCGCCCGAAGGGGTTTGCCAAAATTGCCCACTATCAGCGGATTTATACTTGAAATGGTCAGGGACCGTCCCTGCGTATAAATCCTTGATATTGAACAAATTTTCACAAAATCAAACCTCACGGGAATATTCGTTTGGACTCTGAGAGTCCAAACGAATATTCGCGTAAGGTTTGACGGTAGCATATTTTGCGATATTTTGAAGTAAAATCAGGGCCATAGGGCGCCACCCCTTTGGTTTTGATTTTGCATAGAAATAGCCGAAATATACACCGCCCGAAGGGGTTTGCCAAAATTGCCCACTATCAGCGGATTTATACTTGAAATGGTCAGGGACCGTCCCTGCGTATAAATCCTTGATATTGAACAAATTTTCACAAAATCAAACCTCACGGGAATATTCGTTTGGACTCTGAGAGTCCAAACGAATATTCGCGTGAGGTTTGACGGTAGCATATTTTGCGATATTTTGGAGTAAAATCAGGGCCATAGGGCGCCACCCCTTTGGTTTTGATTTTGCATAGAAATAGCCGAAATATACACCGCCCGAAGGGTTCTGCCAAAATTGCCCACTATCAGCGGCTTTATACTTGAAATGGTCAGGGACCGTCCCTGCGTATAATACCAACGGCCATTAGGATTGACCCTTTTGATGTTCCAAAATTGTTTACCGGCAAGGCAGGCCTCGAAGTGCAATGTAAAACGCATTGGTCAAGAGGCATAACACGGATCCGGTGGGCAATTTTGGGGCACCGCAGGCCAGGTTTCTTTTGGTTTTGGCTGCGTTGCAATTAGCTCAAGGTACGCAAGCACCACTTCGCCAATCGCGCCTAACCAAAGCCAAAATAATTCCTGGTCAAAAGAATCAATCCTAATGGCCGTTGGTATAAATCCTTGATATTGAACAAATTTTCACAAATCAAACCTCACGGGAATATTCGTTTGGGCTCTGAGAAGCTTTATCCGCGGGCTTTCTTCTTGCCCTTGTTTCTGAGCACATGCGCATAGTCCGCATTGTAAAGATCACTGTCACGAAACGCCACATCGCCCAGAACCGGTCCCACCAGAATAAGCGCAGTACGGGTAATTTTCGCTTTGCGAACCTCGTCCTTCATCTCAGCCAGTGTTGTCTTGATATAAAGTTCATCCGGCCAGGTTGCGCGGTAGGCAATAACCACCGGACAATCCGCGCCATAATAGGGTTCGAGCGCCTCACGGATATAAACAAGATTGCGAATCGACAAATGGATTGCCAGCGTCGCACCTGATTTGCCAAGGGTTTCGAGCTCTTCGCCCTTTGGCATTGCTGAAGCTTTCATGCCGGTCCGCGTCACAATGACTGTCTGTGCGATTTCAGGCAAAGTGAGCTCTGTCTTGAGCCTCGCCGCCGCACCGGCAAAGGCAGGCACGCCTGGCACCACGTCATAGGGAATGCCGAGCTTGTCAAGTCTGCGCATTTGTTCGGCGCTAGCGCCATAGATCGCCGGATCGCCGGAATGAACCCGTGCAACGTCTTTGCCCCCGGCATGTGCTTCGCGGATCATTTCAATGATTTCATCAAGATGCATGGGTGCGGTATCAACAACCTGTGCCCCATCAGGTGCTGCCGCAACAATTTCCTCCGGCACCAAAGACCCCGCAAACATGCAAACCGGGCATGCCTCGATCAGCCGAAGCCCGCGCACGGTTATAAGATCAGGCGCTCCCGGCCCCGCCCCTATAAAGTAAACTGTCATGCCCCTATTCCTGTTCCGTCTTTTGCGGAGTATCCGCGCGGCGTGTAGACCCAGCTTTTGCCATCTCCGGTATCGACGGTTCTCGTTTCTGATGAACCAACAATCACAACCGTCAGCATATCAACCTCCTTAATGTCGAGGTTCGCCAGTGGCACGACCCGAACCACCTCGCCTTCACGACCAAGATTGGTTGCAAGAACAACCGGCGTATCGGCTGGACGATGTTCCAGCAACACGCCCTTTGCATATTCAAGTTGTGTCCGGCGGCGTTTTGAAACCGGATTATAAAAAGCGATAACAAAGTCCCCCTGTGCTGCTGCCTTTACCCGCCTCTGGATCGCTTCCCAAGGCGTCAGCAGATCTGAAAGCGAGATTGTACAAAAATCATGTCCAAGTGGCGCACCAGCCCGGGCCGCTGCAGCTTGCAGCGCGGAAATACCCGGAGAAACCTCAATTCCGATGCGTTTTGCGGCATCCGACAGACCGCCTTCTGCCAACAGCTCAAACACAAGTGTTGCCATTGCGTAGATCCCTGCGTCTCCTGAACACACCAGCGCCACGTCCTTGCCCTCACCTGCCAGTTCCATTGCATGACGAACCCGGTCTTCTTCCTTTCCAAGGTCAAAATCATGCCTGACCTTGCCATCGCAAATGCTCGCGATCAGATCCAGATAAAGAGAGTATCCCACAAGATCACTCGCTTCACCGACCATGCGGCTTACTTCCGGCGAGCGCCAGGCTTCGTGACCCGGACCAATGCCGACCACAAAAAGCCTGCCCCGCTTGCGTCCAGGCTCTGCCATGTTCACCAGTTCCCCTGCCCGGGCAATTGCAACCGTCGCCCGTTTTGATTTTTTCTTGGCAACCACCAACTCCCCGTCCCTTCCGATAGCGGCAAGCGCCGCACCTTCCGCTACACCGTGACAGCCCACTTCGGCGAAAACCACATCCGATGGATTGGCGAGACGCGGTGTTTCTTTTTCAAGGACCGCCGCTTCGTAAAAATACGCCGGGATACCAAGATGATTGGCTACGTCATGAATGGCTTTTTCGTCGGCTTTCAAATCAATAGAAGCGATGCCGGCAATCGCACCCGGCGCAATTATATGTTCAGCCAACACCCGTTCAACAAGCCCGATTACTTCTTCCGATGAGGTGTTACGCTCACATCCGATACCAATTACATGGCGTTGCGGATTGTAAATCAGTTCCAGCCGAGCTGCCTCGCGTTCGGTTTCAGAAATCGAGAGCACACACTCCCCATCATCATCAAGCGGCAGATTGCTTTCCATCAGCCATGTCGCTGCGTTGAGATAACGCCCCTGCAATCGGACTTCTTCTCCCGACAGTATTTCCGCCATAACCCGTTTTGCATTTTCCGGATTTGCAAGCGTCCACCCGTCCGGCGGCTGGTCAAGTGCAATACCAAATCGCAAATCGCCTGCCGTGGTTATTGCCGCATGGCCATCAAGGGCGGCAGCAATTCTGCGCGCCAACTCGTTAGCTCCATGATGTCCACCCAGAAGCGGAACCACCGATGATCCGTCTTCTGCAACCGCGACTACCGGAGGCTCGGATTGTTTGTCTTCAAGCACCGGTGCCAGCAGTCTGATCAACGCGCCGGAAGCCATGACCGCGACGATTGGCTCGCCCCTGGAAAACAGCATTTGAAGGTGAGATTTTAGGTTCTGAAAACTTGAATCTGATTGTAAAACACGCGATTCAAACCCTTGAATTGTACCGCCAATTTCAGATCGCACCTTCCGCGCAACACCAATAGCTTTGTCCGACAAAACAACAATCGCAGTCATTGATTTGCCTCTGCCAGTTTTTCCACCGGCATCTCCAAACCCGCAATCCAATCCTCTGCACCTTTGTAGATCAAAATGATCGAAAAATACGGAGCCTTTTCTTCGCTCACCGTTGCCAGCGGCATAACCTGTTGATTGTTCAATGAGACGCGCTCGAGATACCCTGCTCGTTCCAGTAGTCCTGCCTTCGAGATCAGCTTGCGAACGCGCGAAAAGTGCCTGCCAATCTTGATGATACCGATCGCATCGGATGAATTGAGGTGATTAAGGATTACATCATCATCAAGCGGTGCGGGGAGAATTGTAAGCACATCGTTGCGAGCCGCAAGCGGTCGGCCAAGCGTTGCAGAAGCGGCCATGATTGAAGAGATCCCCGGTACGACTTCACAGGTGAACTCATGCGACAACCGCTCAAACAAATACATAAACGAGCCATAGAAAAACGGGTCCCCTTCACAAAGGACAACCACATCGTCACCGGCTTTGAGATGACTGGCAATCTCGGCTGCTTTTTTGTCATAAACCTTTACTGCAGGAAACCGTTCAACCCGCATTGGGATGACGATTGGAATTTCAATCTGGTCAGGATTTAGATATCCGGCCACAATTGAGCGGGCGAAACTGTCACCATCATCCGGTGCCGGATAGGCAATGACCTTAGCGCCCGTGAGGATACGATGCGCCTTGAGCGTCATCAGTTCCGGGTCACCGGGACCAACGCCAATTCCGAAAAGAATTCCACTCATTTTACGACCACCCATTGAGTAACCGGCATCAATGGCTTCCAACCCTTGAACCGTCCGACCGGTTCACTTTGTTGAACGGAAATACGCGAAAGCTCGCCACCATGCTTCGCCCGGAGTTCCAGTATTTTGGCCTCACTTTCAACCGTCACGGCATTGGCAACCAATCGCCCTGCGTCTTTCAACGCTTCCCAGCAGGTTTCAAATACGCCATCACCTGTAAGTCCGCCGCCGATGAATATCGCGTCGGGTTTTGCCAGTCCGGCAAGAGCTGCCGGTGCTTCGCCATTCACGACCTCTACCTTCTCGGTTCCAAGGCGCCCAGCATTTTGACGGATCAAGGCGCAGCGGGCCTCTACCGATTCAATTGTTATCGCGCGCGCGCCTCGCGCTGCCCGCATCCACTCTACCGCGATTGAGCCACATCCCGCCCCAACATCCCACAATAACGCGTCCGGATATGGCGCAAGCGAAGACAGGGTCATTGACCGCACCAGCCGTTTGGTTATTTGCCCGTCATGGACAAACGCCGCTTCAGGCAATCCGCCAACGCGAGAGTACCATTGGGAATCACCGGCAGCGATGCATTCAATCGCAAGCGTGTGAAAATCCGGCACTTGATGTTGCCAATCCCCCGCAAGACCATCAAACCGGACTTCACGATCCCCTCCCATAGCTGCAAGTACAGTCATCCGGCTTTGCCCAAACCCACGATCATCAAGAAGTTTCGCTACACGTTCCGGGCTCTCGGCGTTACGGGTTAAAACAAGCAAACGCACATCCGGTGCAAGATGCGGCAGCAGCTGGCTGTCGGCACGGCCATGAATGGTCAGCGTATCGCAATCCGCCAGGCTCCAACCCATCCGACATGCTGCCCACTGAAAGGCGGACAATTGTGGAAAAAAGCGAACATCTTCTTTCGGGATCACCTTTAACAACCGCGCTCCTACAGAATACCAAAGCGGGTCACCGGTCACGAGCACAACGATACGCTTTCCTTTGTGCGATCTGATCTCATCAATCATTGCGTCGAATGGAGACGGCCAGGTAATCCGTTTTGCATCCGGGTTTGATGCAAGCATGTGATGCCGGTCGCCGCCGACGATCACTTTCGCCAGCTTTAGAGTTTCAAGCGCATCAGCTGACAGTCCTTCAACACCATCCTCTCCGATACCAATGACATCGAGCCATGGAGTTCGCGGCCGTTGGTTCATGCAAATTTCCAGACCGTAAGAAGTGTCACGAGGTAGCCAAGATTAGCCATCACAGCAAACCCTGGATAAAGACCCTGCGCACGTGCACCTGCAGACCCCCCAATATGCGCGATACTCCATATTCCCTGAATCAGGAATCCTGCATAGATCCAAAAAGGTGAATGGAAAAATGCGAGGATCACGATCCCGAGGTTTATGATCGCAATCGCCAATTCCTGCAATTGGCAGCGCGTTGACTGGTCGGGTGCTATGGAAATACCAAGCCAAATTGTGCCTATTACAGTAAGGCAAATTGCATTGGCCGTGAGGATTGAAGCGCCTGCGTAAACCCAAACCGCACAGGCTGAAGCAAGCCCGAACAGAAATCCGAAAACATAGTTCATTTTAGTCCTCCAGCCAGTGCATTGATAACGCTGGACGCCATGGCTGATCCACCGCGACGGCCATGCACAGTAATAAATTCAACCCCTGATGAATTTTCTGCAAGTGCTTGTTTTGACTCAACTGCTCCGACAAATCCCACCGGAATTCCAACAACAAGAGCCGGCTTTCCAGCGCCGGACAATACCCGCTCCAGCAACCGAAACAAGGCGGTAGGTGCATTGCCGATCACCACAACAGAACCGGCAATCTGGTCCCAAAAATCAACCGCCGCCGCGGAACGGGTATTGCCTACAGCCCTTGCGTGATCCGCCACTCTTTCATCATTCACCATACAGACCAATTCATTGCCCGCAGGCAAAAGCCGATCAATAATTCCTGATTTCACCATTTCCACGTCGGTAAACACAACTCGCCCGGACTGCAACGCCGTTTTTCCGAGTTGAACCGCATTGTTCGAAAACTCCAGATCATCGACAACATCCACCATGCCGCAGGCGTGGATTAACCGGGTTGCCACCTCGTGTATTTCTTCAGGCAGCCGGTCGAGTTTCGCTTCCTCTTTAACGGTGGCAAATGACTGGTCGTAAATTTCTGCCGGATCGCGAATATAATCGAAGGAAACCACAACAACTCACTTCTTCTGCATGCTGACCGGGCCATGAGGATGGTCAGCGTGTGGATAGGGATGATGATGAGGATGAGGATGATGATGAGGATGGTGATCGTGTGAATGCGAGTGATCGTGTGAATGGCCTTCGCCATGATGAGGCTCATGTGTATGGAGAGGCGTCCACGGCAAATCATGTTTTTTGCAAAACTCCTCATCCCGGCAAGAAGCATCGCAGTCACCGTTGCATGGACAATTTTCAAGCCCGCCACCAATACCTTCGACGTGATGATGATGGCTTTCTTGCGCAAGCCCGACCTGGTCTTCAAACCCCAGAACCTGATCGCGGTATTTGCACATCTGGCAATTCATCAACGCAGCACCATCAACAATCTCGTTCACACGGTCTTTGAAGGTATCAAGAACCAATGGATGATCGTTGAGATAACCTGCCTTGATGAACTCGATATCCGGATATCGCTCTGCTACCACATCGCTATAAGCATAAATCCGTTTGATCAAAACGCCCGTAAACAGAAAATAGGGGAATACAATGATCCGTTTATAACCAAGCTTGGCAGCGTGTTCGAGCCCGGGCTCAACCAGCGGAAAGGTTACACCGGAATAACAGGTTTCTCCCCATCCAAAGCCCTTGCCTTCCCACAGCATGCGCATGACTTTTGACACATTGGAATTGGCATCCGGGTCGGAAGAACCACGCCCAACCACCATCAGCAAAGTCTCGTGTGCTTCGGCCTCTTCGTCGCTTGCGTCAATGGCCTCCTGAATTCGTTCGGCGGCGGCCCTGATCATTTTCAGGTCAACGCCCAATTCGCGGCCATATTCAATCGTCATTCCCGGGTTCTGGGCCTGATAAGTGTTAAGAACGGACGGGATATCATTTTTGGCATGCCCGGCAGCAAACAACATGCCGGGAACCGCCAGACATCGCGTAACCCCCTTATCTTGCAAAGAATCCAGCCCTGACGTGATCACCGGATTGCAGAACTCCAGATACCCGTACTCAACCGGAACATCCCGAAACAGCTTGCACAGGCCTTTCGAAACCTTGGCGAATTCTTTTGCCGCATTCTGATTGCGACTGCCATGACCACAAACCATGATGCCAATTTTTTCACTCATGCAGGCTCTCCCTCAAGCTCATCGGTTTCGCCCTCAGCATCTTCCTCAGCTTCACCGTCTTCCTTGAGTTTTCCAATCAGACCGGCAAGGGCTCCGGCTACAACAACAGCCCCAACAGCAATCCAATGGCCATGGCCCGAAAGTTCCCCCACATGACCCCAATGGGCGTATGCACCCTCGGTTAATACCAAAAAGCAGGTCAGGAGAAAAAACAAAGGGTTGATCATCAATTCCATCCGTTCGAAAGTTTGGTAAAGACCTTCATCTGGAACTGAAAAACAGCACGAATTTTAGGCTAGCTATAGCCGGTTCGTAGTGACAGCCTCCGTCCTGGCCCCCTGATTGGGTCAACCGCACCGGAATATTATTCAGCCCTTGTTCAGGCACTATCCAATATCTGCAGACCCTACGGAGTTGTGCAGATCGGGTCAAATGATTTCCCGTCAATTCCCGTCAGATTTACGACCTGAAATAGCGTCGATATCATCGGCACTCATTCCCAACAAAGATGCTGTTTTGCGAATCAGGTCTATCTCTCTTTGGTGCAGGTCGTCATCTGCCTTGGCGACAGACAACATATGAACCAAAAGCGTCTTCTTGCGCTCGGGTTCAAGATTTTCAAACATCGCAGTAGCATCTTCAGCGGTTGTCTCGTAACCGAATTCCTGCAGGTACTTCAGTACGTCTGGCACATCCTCCTCTGGAATATCGAATGCTACCTGGCATATCTGTTTGAAATGCTTGAGTTCTTCCGGTTGCAATTTGCCATCTGCAAACATCATTCTCACCAGAAGAATTAGCTCGCTGGTCAGTTGGATGTCTTCTGCAACCCGGCGAACGCTTCTATCCTGCTCAATCCAGCCTTTTATCTGATCAACAATAAGCAATTTTTCCCCCGGGGTTAGACAAGAAAGTTAGAGAATTCTTAACAATCTGAGGCGAGTCTCACAACATGCTTTGATTCTTTGGCGGATTACCGCCCCACACGCCGCGCGGATTTCCAATAAATGAATACAATTGTCAATCAAGATCTTCTTCAAAAAGTCAATTCCTCTGAGATGGCAGTTTTGGTCGTAGACCGACATATGAACATCCAGCTGATTAATGATGCATTCAGTCAAATATGGAGTGATGGAGCCCATCAATTCAATCCCGGCGACCCATTTCGAAAATTGCTGGATATCACTCGCCCCGACGACACAAACAGCTTCGATGACAGCCAGTGGGAGAACTATGTCGCCACCCGCATAGGCGAAATTCAAAACGGCAATATCGAGCCCTATGAATTGGAAAACGACGGTGGTAATTCGCTGCTCTACTCGGTTTCCAACCTCAGCGATGACAGGAGAATGATTTCATATTTCAAACTCAACAGCGAAGACCTCACCGAAAACCTTCGCGATGATGCGGCCACAGGGCTGGACGAATACAGGCACCGGCTGAATTCGGCAATTGAACAACTGGAAAACCACATCAATGCATGCAATCAGGCACTCGGAACTGCCATTGTCGAAAATCCGGAGTCAGATCAAAGTACAGCCGCTCCAGATACCCCTGGTCGGTTACCCGCATTACCGAGAAAACCTTCCGCTTCGCCGATTGGAACAAATCTGAACGATGTTGCGTCTCAACATGCCATTCCGGACCGCACCCGCCGCAATGGACCAGGCAACATGAAAAGCCGAGGTGGCGAGGAAAGACGAAAACACGAACTGGGCATCGAAGGTCGCGGGCAGCCTGTTTCGTTGGACAATCAAGAGCGAGGTTCCAATACTCCAAAAGAAACGCTTAATATGGCAGTCTCGGCATTGCCACACGGATTGTTGATCGTCGAAAACGAGATCATTCAGTATCACAACCCCCGGCTTCTTGAAATTTTTGGCCTTTCACAAGGCACTGTTCTGGCTGGTCGCTCAACATCAGAAGCGTTGGCCATCAGCATCAACAACCTGCAAATTACAGATAAGGAAGCAGCCCTTGAACGCGCCCTTTCGAGCATCAAGAATCGTGAAAGCTACACAATTGAGCACACGACCAAAGATCACAAGGTTTTGCGTATTGACGGCATTGCCCTGGAAAACGGACTGTACCTGTATACCTATTCAGACATCACCGACATGCGCCTACAGCAAAAGGAACTGGAACAGGCAAAATCCGATCTGGAAGCTGCCCTGGTTCAAAACAAGCACAGCAAGGACCGCTTCAGAGCTTTTGCCGAAGCCAATAGTGACTGGTTTTGGGAAATGGACAGCGATCTTCGCTTCTCCTACTTCTCGGGCACATTTGAAGACGTTACAGGCGTAAACGCCGGATGCCTGCTTGGTAAGACGCGACAGGAGACCGGCATTCCAGGAGCCGAACCTGATGTTATTGAAGCACATCTGGCAGACCTTGATGCCCATCGCCCGTTCCGTGACTTCACTCACAATCGGAAAAAACAGGATGGATCTACCGCATGGTCGGCAATTTCGGGCATGCCGGTGTTTGGTGCCGGGGGAGAGTTTGAAGGATATGTCGGTGTAGGGCGGGACGTAACGCATCAAGTCGAAAGACAGCGTGAACTCGAAGATGCCATCCAGGCGGTTGAATCTGCTGAAAGAGCGAAGTCTGAGTTCCTGGCCAATATGAGCCATGAAATCCGGACACCGATGAACGGTGTAATGGGCATGGCAGAACTACTGGCCGGTACCGAGTTGGATGCGAAGCAGAATATGTTTACCGATGTGATTGTAAAATCAGGTGCGTCACTTCTGACAATCATCAACGACATTCTGGATTTTTCAAAACTGGATGCCGGTCAGATGGAACTCGACACAGCGCCCTTTAATTTGGCTGAAGCGATTGAGGATGTGGCTGCACTGGTCACCGCCAAGGTTGCAGAAAAGGATCTGGAACTCATAATCCGCATCAACCCGGCACTTCCCGATACCATGGTTGGTGACGTTGGCAGGTTACGCCAGGTCATGACCAACCTTTTGGGAAATGCGGTGAAGTTTACGGAAAAGGGGCATGTTTACGTCAATATAGACGGCTTTTATGAAGGCAATGGCACTGCCCACCTAAAATTCGCAGTTAAAGATACCGGAATTGGAATTCCGAAGGAAGATCGTGACGAAATATTCAATAAATTTAATCAAGTAGACGCATCGGCCACCCGCAAACACGAAGGCACTGGCCTGGGTCTTTCCATTGCAAGTTCACTGATTAATTTGATGGGCGGGGTTATTCAGGTGGAAAGCGAGTTGGGTCAGGGATCTGTATTCTCATTTGAGATTGAGTTACCCGCAGAGCACTCCAGACTTCAAAACACTGATGTAATTCCAGGCGATATGCAGGGCGCTCGGGTTTTGATCATTGATGACAACGGCGTAAACAGATCAATTCTGATGGAACAAATGAGTGCCTGGGAATTCGATTCCGCTGCGTCCTCATCCGGTCGCGAAGGCCTGCGGATGGTGGAGAGTATCATTAGTAACGGGCTCCCGCTGGACCTGATCATACTGGACTACCAGATGCCTGTAATGTCCGGTGGACAGGTGCTTCAACACCTTCGCGAAAATCCGCTCACCAAAGACATTCCTGTTTTGATGCTGACTTCTGTGGACAGCTCCCAATCAAACAAAAAGCTCAATCAACTCGGTGCAGAAGGTAATTTAACAAAACCGGCACGCTCTTCAATTCTCCTTGAAACCATCCTCCAGATCATCGCGAACAAAAGAGAACAGGTCAGCAATCCCGCGCCACAAACGCAACCCGACAATCAGTCTTTGACCTCGCAGCACACGCGCGACAAAACCGTACAATCAGTGCGGGCGGCACCTCCTCTACAACCAGGCCAAGAACCAGGGCTTGATATTCTGGTGGCAGAGGACAATGAAGTAAACCAGATCGTATTCTCGCAAATTCTTGAAAAAACCGGATTAAACTTCAAGATTGCAGAAAATGGGCGCCTTGCATTTGCAACCTACAAGGTGCTGCAACCACGGCTGATTTTGATGGATGTATCAATGCCTGAAATGAATGGTAAAGAGGCTACCCGCGCCATTCGAAGGTCGTGAACATGAAAGGGCAAATGGTACTGGCATCAGGGTTCCAATCGTTGGCGTAACAGCACACGCACTAAAAGGCGACATGGAAGCATGTCTTGATGCAGGAATGGACGATTATCTTTCCAAGCCGGTTTCTCCTGCAAAACTTGTTCGCAAAGTAGAGCAATGGCTGAAGGTCGACCTGAACCGCGCAAGCGCGAGATAGCTTTCATTCCAGAATGCAAGGGGTCATATTAACGGCCACTAGAGCTTTTCGCACTTTTGTGAATTCACAAAAGTGATAACGAAATGCGTAAAAACAATGGCTTATAGCGTGCCAAATGAATCCAACAAAAAGCGACACGCTATAGGATTGACTCTTTTGATTTGTTCAAAAGAATGGACAACGCCTTTTACATTTAAACTTGAATTTCTTCATTCACCGCTTCAAACAAGCGATGATTGAGTCCACCTGGAGCAATTCCTTATTTCTTGGCAAAAAGCCCGGAGACCTTCTTGAGTAGTCGAGATGGCTTTTCTTCTTCAACACCAACAGTTTGCATTTCTTGCAGCGCCTCTATATCAGAAACCACTTCGACAGAAGAAACGGTTTCTTCAATATTTCCAGCAGAAAGTGCAGGACTTTCAGGTGCTTGCTGTTTCTTCTCCTCTGGCTGTTGAGACCAGAAGGATGTTTTTTCTTTCTGCGGAGCAATTTGGGTCAGCGCTCTCAGGGCTTTGATGTCCGGTTTTTTTGCACTGCTCTGCCAAGGCTCAACCTGTTTTTGCGGGGGTTCTTCTTCACCTTCGTCATCGGCTTCGCCTTCACCGGCCTTCATTTGTTCAAGGCGTTCCTGCAACGCCTTTTCTACGGGATCGTCGGGATCAACTTCAACCTTGTCTTCTTCTTCTTCGCTCTCTTGTGACGTGAAATCAAAGCCAAGCTCTTCGGAGCGCTCAAACTCAAGTTGCACCACCCCCTGCTCGTCATGTTCATCCTCAATGTGACGAACCCGAATGGTCTCGTGTTCATCAAGTCCAAATGTGTCACCATCGGGAATAAACCATCCGGTACCCATCGCACGGGTGATAAATTGCAGCACCCGATCAAACAGCACATCGGGAGTAACCGGTGCTTCCTCAAATAAAATTTCCTTGCCGATCAGGCATACAGCGCCATAGGTGCGCAATCCAACCATCTGAACGCCGTTTTCATCTTCACCGGAAGAAAACAGACTTGGATGAATAAGAAGTGAAATATCCTTCGGCTCAAGCGCCAGGGTCGCAAATTGTTTTAGGGTCAAAAGTTTGTTCGACTGCAGCCAATGTATCGCCTTTGGTATTGACCTGCTGGAATAGGCAAGTGAAAGGTTCTTGAGAAGGCCGATTGCAAAATCAAACTGTTCCCCGGACATGGGTCCCGTTGGTGTTTTTGGAGGCATATGGCCTTCCGGGTCATCATGTGAAAACCCGCAATGCGTTATCGCGACAAACACATATTTCTGGTGAGAAGACACCTGTGCTTCGGCATCAGGAAAGGTCAGGCTGGTGAAGCCGGACTCAAGAACTGCCGAAAACCCGTCAGGGGCGAGTGACACATCGGAATGGCTTACTTCAACCATCAACCCGTCACTGAAATAATTGAGATAGGAAGGCGAATTTTCGTGGTGGGTGCGTTTGAAATTATACCCAAACTCTGTCGATACTTCATTGAGCAACGCGAGTAGTTCACGCGGTCCGAATCCACGATAGTCGTCGAAAAGCAAAACTGCCTCGACTTTGCTAGGCAAAACACGTTCCATGCTGGTACTCAAAAAACTCGTTTTTTAAAAAACCTTGTAGAAAAATACAGTCAAATAGTGAATTTAGCGTTTAAAACCACGAATCTTAAAGGATCGATTAACCTAGTGGTCCGTTCGAAACAAATGAGTCCCTTTGCGGCGAACTCTTTATCATTTGTTTCGAACGTAAAGACCACTAGCAAGGTATTGTTTTCTAGTGGATTTTAAGATTCAAATATTTGGATGAGAGGCCTCGGAAAACGGGTTCCAAATGTTTGAATCAATCCACTAGAGTATCCGTTTTGGTCAATGGGCATTTTTGACCAAAACGAATTGTCTAGAGAAAACTTCGTTTAATCGGCATCGCTTAAACAAAAATGCGTAAATGAAACCAATCAAAAGATGAAACGCCATAAAAACAGCCTCTAAATTACCAGGCTGGCCAAAATTTCATTTTCGGTAATGTCTTGCCATCGCATTCCCATGGCATCCATTTTGCTTGTTAATATGTCGAAATTCTCACACTTACTGGTTTCCAGGCCAATCAAAACCGAACCAAAGTTCCGGGCGGATTTTTTCAGATATTCAAACCGCGCAATATCATCATCCGGGCCCAGCATCATAAGAAAGTCCCGCAAAGCGCCAGGGCGTTGAGGAAACTGAAGGACATAATACTTTTTAAGGCCGGAAAACTTCAACGCACGCTCTTTAACCTCCGGCAGCCTTTCGAAATCAAAATTGCCACCTGATGCGATGCAGATTATCGATTTGCCGCGCACTTCCTCCTTCGCCAACCGTTTCAACGCATCAATTGCAAGCGCTCCGGCTGGCTCAAGCACAATCCCTTCAATGTTGAGCATTTCCACGATGGTTTCACATACACCATCAGTCGGGCATGCAATCACATCATCCGTGTTGAATTGCTTCAGCGCTTCGAAATTATGTTCCCCGATCTGCGCGACCGCTGCCCCGTCAACAAAATTGTCGATCGGGCCAAGATTGACAGGTCTTCCGGCGGCAAGAGCTGCTGCGAGGCTGGGGGCAAGGTCAGGCTCTACAAAGGTGAAATCACAAGAAACACCGGCAACCTCCAAAAATCGGGTCACCCCGGACGATAGCCCGCCACCGCCGACCGGCATGATTATCCGGTCAATCGCTTTTCCCTCAGGAAACTGCTCGATGATTTCCTTTGCAACCGTTGCCTGACCTTTCATAATCCAGGGATGATCAAACGGCGGAACCATCTGGCCCTCGTTTTCACGGCAATAATCGTGCGCGGCTTGATTTGCTTCATCAAATCCATCCCCGACCAATTGTATCTGCACATTTGGCGTTCCGAATGACGAGGTCTTCATTACCTTTTGCTGGGGTGTTGTTTGCGGCATGAAAATCACACCCTTGCGACCAAAGTTCCGACAGGCATGAGCAAAGCCCTGGGCATGATTGCCAGCGGAGGCACACACAAAAACTTTCTGATCCGGATTTTCATCCAGCGCTTCCATCACGAAGGTATAAGCACCCCGGATTTTGTAGCTGCGCACCGGCGAAAGATCTTCACGCTTTAACCAGATGTCGGCGTTGAACAGGTCGGATAGATATTGATTGCGCTGCAAGGGAGTAGGGTCAAGCACATCTGAAAGGCGGGAGTGAACACCGATTACTTCATCAACAAAGCTCGGCATGCGTTTCCTCCATCATCGTGGTTTTTAACAGGCTTATCTTTTGCCGAACATACCGCCTAACTTGCCAAGAAGGGAAGCCTCGTCTTTATCGCTCATTTGCTCAGGGTTTGTTGGGTTCAAGGCAGCCTTAGCAAGTTCTCGCAAGGCATCAATATCAGCCTTTTTGGGGTTACCATTCCAGGGTTCAAGCGGGACCTGAATCACCTCTTCCTCAACTTCAACAACATCAGCAGTATTTTGAACTTCCACCTCGTCGTCAGGCATTTTTTCTTCTTCAGATCGCACAACCTCAAAACCATCAACGCCCTGACGTTTGCGCAATTGTTCAAGGATCGCATGATCCATGCTGTTGTCGGGGTTTAATCGGCTTGGTTCGGAACCAAGCAGGTCATGGGCGTTCAAAATTTCCAGACGCTCGGTTTCCACCTCATGGCGAACATCTGCAAGATTATCATCGTGATCAGCAAACCGTGTATCTGCCTCTCTAAGAAATCCAAATTCTGGCACATGGACAGGGACAAGCTTTACCTTGTCCCACCGGTCTTGCATCTTGGCCGGCTCATGTTCGACGCCCACCCGCCATTCTGCTCCCTGCAATCCATAGCTATCAAGGTTTACCGGAATAGACCCCTGTTTATGGCACAAGGTGATGAACGCAAGAACGGCTTCCATCATCCACGGAAAAGACACACAGGCTTCCACAAACTCAATTTGCCGCCCAATCAGCCAGGGAGAACCGTGAACAACCATCCCCATCGGTTTTCCATCAACAATTGCCCCGACTTTTGAGGCAAGAAACGGACGAATGTTGAGCAACATCATATCGCCTTCGCAGTTGCGCTCAAAAAAGTCCTGAGAAACCAGATTGTCGCTGGGGCACCAATGAAGTGCAGCGGCCGGATTGTTGACGATCAGAAGTTTGACGAGTTCGCGACAAAGGACCATCGCCCTGAGCGCTTCATCATACGTATTGAAACTGCTTGTGGCCGAACTGTTTTCCTTGAAAAGCATCGCCTCAGGCGAAAGATCAAACAACCCTCTCGCAATCGTAACAAGCGTAGTGGCCTGATGTCTTGCAACAACATCATCGGCATTGGGGAATACCATGCTGGTATATGGCGTAGTCAGCGCATTCTTGAACGCCTTAGATTCAGCCGGTTGCGCGTTCTGGCTAATCAAAATCCGGTACCCACCCACATGCACATGGATGTCGGTATCGTTCGATGTATCCATCAGCTGGATTTTCGGTGCAAAATTGAGTACCCCAGAAAGCCTTTGAAGGCTTTCAATAACCACAGTGTTATCAAGCGGATTGAACTGATTATGCAAAATAGCGCATTCCACCTTGGGTAGTGAAGCGATATCCATATAAATTCTCCCGCAAATACAGTTTCGGCGTCTCGTCTAAAGATAAACCAAAAAGGTAAACAGTTTCGATGCCCATGCGGAGCCGATATTCGCCTGAAACAAAATGCGACCCATCTTCGAATACTCTATCATAAATACTGATATTTCGGATACGGACAGGGTTAACAGGGCCTGACCTTAATACTTACAATATCCGCGTTCAATCAGAACAGCGACAGCGCGTTACCTGGTTGATTTCATTTACGCATTTTCGTTTAACCGGATTCGAATAAACGAAATTTGCTCAAATTAAAACTCAATTCCCACCTGGGCTTTTACGCCGGAACGAAACGGGTGTTTGACCATCTCCATTTCTGTAACCAGATCGGCGAACTCCATCAGTTCTTCCTTGGCATTTCGCCCGGTAATAATCACATGTTTCATTTCCGGCTTGTTTTTCAGTGTTTCGATGATGTCATTCACATCCAGATAATCGTAACGCAGCACGATATTGAGTTCATCGCACAGGACCATATCAAGCTTTTCGTCCATGATCATGGCCTTGGCCTTTTCCCATGCCTGATTGGCCGCATCAATGTCGCGCTGGCGGTCCTGTGTTTCCCAGGTAAACCCCTCACCCATGGCCGCCATTTCAACCTGCTCGCCAAGCTTTTCTAGCACAACACGCTCACCGGTTCCCCACTTGCCTTTGACAAATTGCACCACGCCAACACGCATGCCATTGCCAAGTGCCCGAAAGACCATGCCGAAAGCTGCCGTAGACTTGCCTTTGCCCTTGCCGGTATGAACAATTGTCAGGCCCTTTTCGATGGTCTTGGTCGCGATGATCTTGTCGCGCGCCGCCTTCTTCTTTTTCATCTTCTCGGCATGGCGGGCATTGCGCTCTTCTTCGCTCATATTCTTAAGGCGCTCGGATTTTTCAGCCATGTGATTTCCTCAAATTTTGCAGCATCACTGTGATCATGAATTCTATTATTCTGCAAGTTGCTCAAGCTCAAATTTGGCGGAGTTTGACCGCGGTTTCCACAACCCACGCTCAATCGCTTCCAGAAAACGGTCAGCCATTTCCTTCAACGCTTCCGGGTTTTTGTCACGCAGAAATTCCACCACATCTTCTTTTTTAAGATAAGCACTGTGCAACAATTCAAAGTGGTGATTGCCGACAGCGCCTGTGGTTGCGGAAAAGGCAAACATGTAATCAAGCGTGGCGGCCATCTCAAAGGCACCTTTGTAGCCATGCCGCATCACACCATTGATCCATTTTGGATTGGCAGCACGAGCCCTCACAACCCGCGCTATTTCGTCTTCCAAAGCGCGTACCACCGGCTTTTCCGGCCGTGAATGGTCGTTGTGGTAAACTTTCGGAAGTTGGCCCGATGCCTGTTCAACCGCTGCGCTCATGCCACCCTCAAACTGATAATAGTCATCCGAATCAAGAAGATCATGTTCCCGGTTATCCTGATTGTGAATGACCGCCTCTACGCCGGAAAGTCTTTTGGAAAAGCCCGCCCTGTCTTTCCTGCCTTCTTCTTTGGCGCCGTAAGCGTATGAGCCCCACGCCAGATAGGCATTGGCTAGATCATCGCGATCCTCCCAACCCTTTTCGTCAATCAGCGCCTGCAAACCAGCCCCATAAGCTCCAGGTTTTGACCCGAATATGCGAAAACCCGCACGTCGGGTCGCATCCTCGAAATCGAGACCGGCTTCAAGGTGCTTTGCTTGCTCATCTCCCATACGCCTGGCAACCGGGTTTTCTATCGGATCTTCCACCAGCGAACCAATCGCCCGGATGGCTTTGTCAAAAAGGTCAATTTGCGCAGGAAACGCATCGCGGAAGAAGCCTGAAATCCGCAATGTCACATCAACCCGCGGGCGCCCAAGTTCCGCAAGTGTTATAATTTCATATCCTGTCACCCGACGCGAAGCATGATCCCATAATGGTTTCGCTCCAATCAATGCAAGCGCCTGGGCAATATCATCACCACCGGTACGCATATTGGATGTTCCCCAGGCTGACAAACCAAAAGACGTTGGCCATTCGCCATGGTCCTGCCGATACCGGGTGATCAGTAAGTCAGCAGATTTACGCCCCAATTCCCATGCGGCGGGAGTTGGAACCGAGCGCGAATCAACAGAAAAGAAATTTCGACCGGTTGGCAACACATCCAACCGTCCGCGGGTTGGAGCACCCGATGGGCCGGGCTTTACAAACTGTCCCTGCAAGCCCGCCAGCAGCGCGTTGATTTCAGCATCCCCACAAGCTTCGACCGCAGGCATGACCATCGCACCAACCTGATCCAGCACCGCCAGGGTCTTCTGCCAATCCGCTTCGCAGGCAAATTCACCGGAGATCAGAGCGCCAGACAGCAATTCAATACGCTCCACCGTGTCACCATTTGTGCGCCAGGGATCCTCACAGACCGATTGCAACACCGGCGGTTTTTCACCATGCCAAAAACAACCCATCTCACAATCAAGCGGGTCAAATTCCAGACCAAGATCATCAGCAATCGCCCGCTGCAGGCTTTGGTCACCTGCCTCTCCTCCTGACCTTACCGATGGGCCACGCGGCACCCGAACCAAGGCAGTTACAAGGTCATGTTTCAACCGGCCTTCCGGTGATGTGCCGAAAATATGCAACCCGTCACGAATTTGCATCTCTTTCAATTCGCAAAGATAACCATCCAGCTTTTCAAGTTTTTCCATATCACCATCACCGGCAATAATACCTGCATCGACATCCAGTCCTATATCCTCAATCAAATCGAGTATCTGCTTCTTGAGAAGCTTCAAGCGGCGCGGGTCATTGCCGGCGGCCTCATAATATTCATCCACCAACGCTTCGAGGTCGCGCAACGGTCCATAGCTTTCAGCCCGGGTTAAAGGCGGTGTGAGATGATCAAGGATGACCGACGAAATCCGCCGCTTTGCCTGTGTCCCCTCGCCCGGGTCATTGACGATAAACGGGTAGAAATTAGGCACTGTTCCCATCACCGCTTCTGGGTAACATGTGGCACTCAAAGACAGCGCTTTTCCAGGCAACCATTCGAGGTTTCCATGCTTGCCCATATGAACCAGGGCATGCGCATCAAACTGATTTCTCAGCCACGCATAAAAAGCAACATATCCGTGCGGCGGCACAAGATCCGGCGAATGATAGGTGTCCGTCGGATCTATGTTGTAACCGCGTGCCGGCTGAATTCCGACCGCAACATTTCCAAATACAGAAATTGAAAGCGCAAGGGCCTTGCGACCCTCAAGGTAAAACGGATCATCCTCCGGCTTGCCCCAGCGCTCGCTAATTTCAGCTTGAATCTGTTTTGGAAGAGACAGGAAGAAGTCTTTGTATTGACTAAGCGAAATCGTTTTGCGAACCACTCTTCCATCGGTTGCCGCATTGGTTGGTCCTTCCTGCAGATGGGCTATCAGTGCGTCACCATCGGTTGGAAAATCTCCACACAAAAAGCCCGACCGCGTCATCGCCTTGAGCACATTTACCGTACCCGCAGGCGTATCAAGACCAACACCGTTGCCAAGCCTGCCATCGCGGTTCGGATAGTTCGCAAGAATAATTCCGACGCGTTTTTGTCGCGGTTCGGTTTGCCCCAGGCGCACCCACCTGGCCGCCAAATCCGCAACATATTCAATCCGGTCAGATGCAGATTTGTGGACCACGATATTCGATTGAACCCGGCCATCAAAACCGCTCGCATCCTTAAACGCCACCGCCCGCGAAAAAACCCTGCCATCGACCTCCGGCAGCGCAACGTTCATCGCAAGATCACGCGATGACAAACCTTGCGAAGAAGTCTCCCAGGCTTTGTGTGAAGCACCGGCCAGAACAATCTGCAATACCGGACATCCTCTCTCGTCCAACACAGTCCCCTGATATTCACCCGTCGGAGAAGAAACCGCAAATCCGGTCGCATTGAGAACCAGTGACGGCATCGCCTCGGCAAATACCGTGCGAAGGATTTCAACTGAAACGGGATCCTTCAGGCTCGAGATGAAAACCGGGAGTGCATTGATCCCTTTTTTTCCAAGCGTATCAATAATCGCTTCAATCGGCTCAAGACCACCAGACTGAACCAGCGCCCGATAAAAGCTGATCGCCACCACAGGTGCGTTTTCAATCCAGCTTGATTGAAGCGCTGCAAGATCGCACATACCCGCTTGCGGTGACCAAAGCCCTGCTTTCATCAAGGGAGAAGCAACCGGCGGTTCTTCAAGACCATCCAGCACATGCCCTGCATATTTGAGCAGGTTTATCATGTTTTCAGGGCCACCCTCCTTGAGGTAATCCCAGCACCGTTCTGCAATTTCACCGGACACCGTATTAAACCGTGCAAGCCCCGCATCCGGCCTGTCATCACCTGGAAGCACAATCAGCCCGACACCGTTTTCCTGCGCGGTTTCGAGCAGCTTTTCGAGCCCGTACTGGAAATAGCTCTCGCCGCCGAGAACCCGCGCGATAATCAACCGGGACTTTGCGACCGTATTCTCAGCATAAACATCAACCGACATCGGGTGAGACAGTTGCATGAGATTGGCAACACGAACGGAAAGTGAAGCATCATTCAGCGTTCCTCGGGCCGAGGCAATAGAGGAAAGCTCCGTATCTGCCGCAGAGATAAATACAAGATCCGCCGGTGCCTGCCCGAGATCAACAGCCTCATCACTTTCGTTGACAGAGCCTTTTTGCGCTACAAGGAGATGCATTCGGCACCCGCTGACATCATCCCATCAGCCTTTTAATCTGTCCGGCAATCTTGTCGTGTGAAAGTCTTTCAAGGCCAATTACGACCAGATGTGACTGAGGCGTTTCTTCGCGCTCCCATTCGCGGTCGAAATAGTGGTCAATCCGGTTGCCGACAGCTTGAACCACGAGCCGCATCGGCTTGCCGTTGATCGCAACAAATCCCTTGAGACGTAAAATGTCGTGCTCTTCGATGATGCGTGCCAGACCAGCAATCAGCTGTTTTCGGTTTGCAACGACCCCACCATCAACAACAAAACTCTCAAATTGATCATGATCATGTTCGTGTTCTGCATCATCGCCATGCGCACTATGGAACGCCTCATGATGCATTTCATGGTGAGACTTGCGGTTTTCGATATCGGTCTGTGTTGCACTCTCCAACCCAAGCAGCACTGCAGCGGGCAGCGACCCATGCGATGATTTCACCATCTTGACCGAGCGTGAAATTTTTTCACCCACTTCTGCCTGAATTTTCTCCAGCACATCACCCTTCACGAGATCGGCCTTGTTGAAGACAATCATGTCGGCACACATAAGTTGATCCTCAAACAACTCCTCAAGCGGGCTTTCATGGTCAAGCGCCTCATCTTCTGCCCGTTGTGTGTTGACCTTGTCGATGTCATCGGCAAACCGGCCATCGGCAACAGCACGTGCATCAACCACGGTTACCACCCCATCCACGGTAACCTGCTCCCGGATTTCCGGCCAGTTGAACGCGTTTACCAGCGGTTGCGGCAGCGCCAGCCCCGAGGTCTCAATAACGATATGATCGGGACGGTTCTCCCGGGCCAGAAGTTTTTCCATCGCTGGCACAAAATCATCAGCAACCGTACAGCAGATGCAGCCATTGTTGAGTTCGATAATATCGTCTTCAGTACAAGTCTCGTCCCCGCACCCCTTCAGCACATCTCCATCAACACCGAGATCACCAAATTCATTGATGATCAAAGCAATGCGTTTGCCATTTGCGGTTTGCAACATGTTGCGGATCAGCGTTGTTTTCCCCGCACCGAGAAAACCGGTAATGACCGTTGCCGGTATCTTTTGCGCATCCATGGTCTTTGACCCTTGACTTGTTATTTGAGCTTTTGCGGCAGGCCCGCAGTCACGAAGTAAAAATGATTAGCGACCTTTGCAATCTGTTGATGCACCAGTCCCGACAAATCCACAAACTCCCGCGCCATCCGGGTTTCCGGAACCACGCCCTGCCCGACTTCATTGGAGACCAGAACGATCGGCACTGACGCTTGTTTCAGGAAGCCTGCAAGCTCCCTGGCTTCCTTTTCAACATTGGCTTCAGCCATCATGAGATTGGTGATCCACAAGGTGAGGCAATCGACAAGAACCATCCGCCCGGGGAGTGCAGCATGCGAGAGTGCATCAACCAGCGCCAGCGGTTCTTCGACGGTTTCCCATTCCTCGCCACGCCTGTCTTGATGCGTCTCAATGCGTTCCACCATCTCATCATCAAACGCCCGCCCGGTCGCCAGATAAACCGGAGAAAGCCCGGATTTCAAAACCAGATCCTCGGCAAATTCGCTTTTGCCGGACCGTGCACCGCCAAGGATGAGAGTAGTCTCGTGTGACATGGGACCGTTCCGTCAACTTGTAAAAGAGTTGAATAACGCTTAGCGCGGATTATGAAAAGGGAGGATTGCAATTATGCGCCGCTTTGCCGATCGAGGCTTTTGCCTAAACAAACGCCACAGGGTTGAAAGCAGCCATCTACCAAAATCGGGCTGCTCGATTGTTCCGGCACACAATCGGTGTAGTATCCGGCAAACGGCAGATGAATTTCTGACAGACAGAAGGGATAAACCAGTGCAAATCGGTCTCATAGGTGGCATTGGCCCCGCCGCAACGGATTATTATTACCAAAACATCATTCGGGCATTTGACACCGCGGGACGTGAGCTCGAACTGACCATGGTCCACACCGGCAGCCCAACTCTTCTCAAAAACCTCGCTGCCAACAAGATACAGGCGCAGGTCAAAATCTACGACCGCCTGACCAAACGACTGGTCGCGGCAGGAGCCGGATGCGTTGCAGTCACCTCCATCGCCGGCCACTTCTGCATCGAGGAATTCAAGAAAATCTCCCCCCTTCCCGTGATCGACATGATTGAAGAAACCAACAGGGCCGTTGCGAAACTGGGATATAAACGGATTGGCATTCTGGGAACCCGCACCGTCATGGAATCCCGGTTTTATGGCGGGTTAACAAGCGCTGAAATCATACCACCAGACGGCGATCATCTGGATGCCGTCCATGAAGCCTATGTCACCATGGCCGCAGCAGGAAAAGTGAATGAAGAGCAAAAGGCAATCTTTACGACCGCCTGCTCGGCATTAATGAAAGATCAGGCCGCACAGGCCATCATGCTCGGCGGCACCGACCTGGCACTCGTCTATCAGGAAGGCAAGACAGACTTCCCCGTCATCGACTGCGCCGCAATCCACTGCGATGCGGTGACGGCAAGGGTGTTGGGTGAGAGGGTGGGAATGGCTGGAACCCAAAACGAAGGCGATCTTGCAGCGATTTGACAAGAGGGATAGTATGGGACAGTTCATAGGAGGGCTATCCATGGTCTTTGCCGCAATTGGTGGAATGCAGCTGAAACGGTGGTCTGGTTACTTCAAAATTATCATACCAACGATGAGGGTCCTGAGGGCAGCAAAACGTGCCAAGGGGTGTATAAATGCAGACACGTTCAAAATGGGTGATGTGTTCTTTGCAGTGTCAGTCTGGGAGAACAAAGAACAGATGCGGGCCTTTGCCAAAGGTGGACTGCATGGCCAACTGACAGAAGTTGCGATGGATCAAATGGCATTGTTTTATAATTATTCCAAAACGTTTAAGAGTGCGCCGAACAGAATTGAATCTGTGTCGGCTTGGAAGGCTGCAATTGCTGCGCGTGATGGGAAAGGCACCGTCGGCGTCTACTCAGCTTAAGGTCCATACTCAATGCTCAATCGGGCTGGACAGCTGAAAAATTGATACGGGTTCAGGCGAAATTGATGAAGTTTGCTATGAGCAAACGAAAAGATTTCAACAAAAACCCGGGTCAATTTGGCGCTGCCCGAAGGGGTTGGGTTAAGTTGGGTTAAAATGAATGATTTCAACGCCGAAAAGCCTCGATGATGCCTTGGCATCCCTTACGTTTTTCTCCTTGAAAGCAATCATTTTACCTCCAATCCAGCTCCAAGTGAGCATTGAGTATGAACCCTAAGCCTTTATGGGAATCAATTGTCACTTCTTCCCCCTCACCCGTCATTCACCCCGCCACACCCAACAATCCGTCAATATCGAGATACTGTTCCATCGCATTTGCGAGTTCGTCGAGCGCCTGCTCCACGCTTGCGGAATAGGACAGATTTTCATCCGCCTCAAAGCCAAGCTGTTTCAAAAGCTGCTTGCGGTAGGTATCGGCACCAAATAATCCATGCAGATAACACCCCCGCACATTGCCCTGGCGGCTGATAGCGCCATCAAACCGCCCGTCAAAATTCACCATTGCGCGAGCACAATCCGGTCCATCGGTATAGCCCATGTGAATTTCGTAGCCTGTGAGATCGCAACCGAATTCACAGGAGGCCGGTTCGAATGTCTGAACGGTTTTTTCGGGCAGCAGATCAGTTTCGACATTGAGCAAGCCCAACCCCTCAATCTCCGGCACATCGCCTTCAAGTCCACGGGGGTCTGAAATCTTTTTGCCCAGCATCTGATAGCCGCCGCATAGACCAATCACCGGCCCGCCATTGGCGGCAAAGTCCTTGATCGGTTGTTCCCAGCCATTGGCGCGAAGTTCCTGCATATCGGCGATTGTAGATTTTGATCCGGGCAAAACAATCATGTCCACCTTGTGCGGAAACACATCTCCCTTGCGGATGAATTGCACGGCGACACCCGGCTCAAAAATCAGCGGATCAAAATCATCAAAGTTGGCAATCCTGCCCATGGCGGGCACAACCACGCGAAACCCTTTGGGCAATTCACCATCAAGCTTGTCGAGCCCAACACTGTCCTCCGCCGGCAAACGGTTCACCGCATCAACCCATGGCAAAATGCCGAAGGACGGCCAGCCGGAGAACCCGGTGATTTGTTCAAGCCCCCGATCAAACAGGGAAATGTCTCCGCGAAACTTGTTGATGAGATAACCGGCAATCTGTGTCCGGTCTTCATCCGGCAGGATGGTGTGGGTCCCGACAATTGAGGCAATCACCCCTCCCCGGTCAATGTCACCAATCAGGATCACCGGAATATCAGCCGCCAGCGCGAACCCCATATTGGCGATGTCACCGTCGCGAAGATTGATCTCAGCTGGAGAGCCCGCGCCCTCAACCAAGACGATGTCCGCATCCTTTGAAACCTGTTCGTAGCTATCCAAAACCGCTGCCATCAGCTTTGGTTTCAGGTCGAGATATTCACCCGCCTTGGCATTACCCCACACCTTGCCCTGCACCACGACCTGGCTGCCAATCTGGTCCTGCGGTTTGAGAAGAACCGGGTTCATGTGAACACTCGGTTCAACGCAGCAGGCAAGTGCCTGCAGCCACTGCCCGCGTCCGATTTCACCTTTACCCTCATCCGCTTTGGCAACGGCTGCATTGTTCGACATGTTTTGCGGCTTAAATGGAACAACCTTCAGCCCGCGGTTTTTCAGGGCACGACAAAGCCCCGCAACAAGCACCGTCTTGCCAACATCCGAACCGGTTCCCTGAAACATCAATGCGCGGGTCATTGTTCACCTTACCTCAGCGCAATGGTTTATCCGCTCAACGAAATGCCCTCAAGTCCGAATTTCAGTGGCAACCACATCCGTTCAAAAAAGGAATATCGCATCAGCTTGGTGTAAGTGCAGTATTTTCAATCCCGTTCCCCGGTTTCCATGAGTTACGCACAAACGGTACGCACAATTCTAACCGGCCAAGTAATTCAGGTACCATCTACGCATCCAGTCTGAGTAGATAGAACCGCATCTGAGTGAAGAAGACTTCGTGCTGCGTAACTATCCGTGATTTTGGTGATCACAAACAGTTGATATTAATGCTGCAATTGTCCGGTGACCGGTAAACCTAAAATACGTCCAGGGGATTACAAATGCATAAGTTAAGCAATTTTCATTACGAATGCGGAACCTCAAAAGGGTCCAAGCAAAATTTCAGCTCAAAGCGTCAGTCCAGTGCGTTTTCAAATTCGGCACGCAATGCTTCTCATGGAGCAGAAAGACATGCGAAACATAACGCCCCGGGCACAGCGAAAACCCATCGGTCCGCGGCATCTTATGGCGGCGCACCCCGAATTGATATTGCCGGCAACAAGTTTGCACTCACACAAATTGTGAACCTGGTAAACCTTGTGCTCCAACTGGTCCAAAAACTGGAAATTGGTTCTTCAGATGGTCACGGCCAAGGCGGTTATACGCATGGCAGACATGGCGGTCACGCGCAAGGTGGACACGGTGGTCACACGCAAGGTGGCCATGGCCACTACGGCGGACATGGTCATCACGGCCAAGGCGGTTATACGCATGGTGGACATGGCGGTCATACGCAAGGTGGGCATGGCGGTAGTCACGGCCAAGGCGGTCAAACGCATGGTGGACATTATGGTGGTCATACGCAAGGTGGGTATGGCCACTACGGCGGGCATGGTCATCACGGCCAAGGCGGTTATACGCATGGCGGACACGGTGGTCATACGCAAGGTGGGCATGGCGGTAGTCACGGCCAAGGCGGTCACAGCAATCACCGTTACCAGGGACATTATGGTGGCCATACGCAAGGTGGCCATGGTCATCACGGCCAAGGTGGCCACACACATGGCGGGCATTACGATGATCGCGATCATCCGACCAATCCGGACCAGCCAACTGATCCGAATACACCTACCCGTCCAACACCTGAAGCTGGTGACAACTACATTCGTCTTGGCGCAATCGATGACGCATCCAGGAAAGGTGAACTTTCAGGAGCTGACCGGCCAAATCCAAGAGAAATTTCAAACAAAATTGCCGATCAGGATGGCAAGCAAACCAGCAATTCAAACAATGCTTCTGATCTTTTTTGGTCATGGGGCCAGTTCATTGACCATGACATGATCCTCACGAAGGGAGGCGAGGAAAAAGCAAACATTTCCGTTCCAAAAGGTGACCCGGATTTTGATCCGGCGCACACCGGAAGATCATTTGTTCCGTTTACCCGCTCTGCCGCTTCGACAGACAAGAATGGAAATCGTGAACAGATTAATGAGCAGACAGCTTTGATTGATGGCTCAATGGTTTATGGCGCTACCCCGGAAAAAACCGAACAACTGCGTTCTCATGAAGGCGGCAAGCTGAAGCTTGACGAAAACGGTCATCTACTGCCGGACGAAAAAAACAAGGTTCTTGCCGGTGACCCAAGGGCTGCGGAACAGCCTGGTCTTCTTGCACTGCAGACCCTGTTTGCCAAAGAGCACAACCGTCAGGCTGAACTGATCACCAAGGGCAATCCTGAATGGTCCGACGACAAAATTTTCAACGAAGCACGCCGTATCGTATCGAATGAAATTCAGGCAATCACTTATAACGAGTTTCTACCAACCTTGCTTGGTGGTGAAGCGCCGGTTTCATCGCGGGTAAAATACAATCCTGCGACTGTAAATGGCCAGGTTTCATCTGAGTTTTCAACCGCCGCTTTCCGTCTCGGCCATACCATGGTCAACGAGACAATCGCCTATAAGGATAAAAATGGTATTCTCAAGCAAGCAGGCCTTGATGAGGTGTTTTTCAAGCCGGAGTTTACTCAGAAAAACGGGATCGCCTCGATCCTGTCGGGAATGAGTGAGCAAAAGGCACAGGCCGTTGATCCGGTGATTGTCGATGCTTTGCGCAACCGATTGTTTGGTCCGCCACAAGCCGGTGGCCCGGGCATGGATCTTGCCTCACTCAACATCCAGCGTGGACGCGATCACAACATAGCATCCTATAACGATATGCGTGAAGCAATGGGATACAAGCGGATTGACAGTTTTGACGACCCGGTCTTCCAGGATGGCGTCGGAGCCAAACTCGCAGCAGTTTACGATTCACCCGGTGACATGGATCTTTGGATTGGCGGGCTTGCAGAAAATGCCTATGGCAATTCGATGCTTGGTCAAACCTTCACCGCAATTGTCGATGAGCAATTCTCAAGAACAGCTGCTGCTGATCCAAACTTTTATGCACGCACCACCTCTCGACGCGAGTTGCACAATCTCCAGCACCTGAGCCTGTCCGACATCATTCGGGCCAACTCGGATCACGTGCAAATTGATGACACTGCATTTATCGCGGAATAATCAGAGAAAAATTAGCGCAGGGAGCCGGACATTTCCAGCCCCCTATACCAACGGCGATTAGGATTTTACCCCGTTGGGCGTAGAACAAAGCCTGCAATCCTCGACCGATGCTACGGCATCGCCCTGCGGTTGCAGTCATCCATACGCGCAACGGATGAAAAACAGAATTGAATTCACCTAAGCGCATCACGCTCTAAGCCTCCAGACTGCCTGATGCAAGATTGTGGAACCACTGGAACCAGATAGTTGGAAAATTGGGCTAGCGCGCGTCAGCGATATCGTGAAATTTTTCTTGATTTTTTCACTAAGATGATATTGCATGAAACCTGCCCGGGCATCTTCCGGGGCTGGAGGACTGATGGCCGTCGCTACCGCAGAAAATATCTACACCACGACAGAAAATGTTTACTCGGTAGGCAATGATATCCGCGCACTGAGGAAAGCACGCTCCATGACACTCGTCGATTTTGCCACTGCGATTGACCGCTCAGTTGGTTTTGTCAGTCAGATTGAGCGCGGCCTTTCCGAGCCGTCAATCTCTGATTTGAGAAATATTGCGAAGCTCTTTGACGTGCCGTTGAGTTTTTTCTTTGGCGACAATTCGGGAACTCAAGCCGGGGCCCGACACGTCGTGCGCGCTGATCATCGCCGTAAGCTTGGCAACCCGGATGAAGGTCTGATCGAAGAACTTTTATCACCCGACCTGGGCGGTTCGTTTGAGATCATCCGAAGCGAATTCGCAGCCGGTGCAAACCTCGTTGATCCCCAGCAGCGTGACACCGAAGAAGCCGGATATATCGTTTCCGGTAAATTTGAACTCGAAATCAATGGCGAATGGTATTCGCTGCAATCCGGCGATTCATTTCGATTTGCCGGAGAACCCTATCGTTGGCGCAATACGTCGTCGGAACCTGCAATTGTAATCTGGGTGGTCTCCCCCCCAGTCTACTAAACTCAATCATCGCTTCTTTGAAGCGGTGAATGAGAAAATTCGGTTTAAACTTCAAAGGCGTTGCCCATTCTTTTGGGCCAATCAAAAGAGGCAACGCTCTAATCAATTCAAGGCAAGGACTGGAAATGGCTGAAATTCCTTCAACAGCTCGTGTTGTAATCATCGGCGGAGGTGCGGTTGGCGCGTCGTCCCTTTATCACCTGGCCAAGGCCGGTTGGACCGATTGTGTATTGCTTGAAAAAAACGAGCTGACCGCAGGATCTACCTGGCACGCTGCCGGTAACGTTCCAACATTTTCCGCGTCATGGTCAATCATGAACATCCAACGTTACTCGACCGAGCTTTATTCCCGCCTTGGTGAGGAAGTCGATTATCCAATGAACTACCACGTCACCGGTTCACTCCGGCTTGCGCATTCCAATGAGCGCATGCAGGAATTCGAGCGCGCCTGCGGCATGGGTAAATATCAGGGTATAGGCATGGAGATGTGCCAGGTATCAGACCTGAAAGGCCGGTATCCTTATCTCGAAACCCATGACCTGGCCGGAGGTCTGTACGACCCAAATGATGGCGACATAGACCCCGCACAATTGACCCAGGCGCTCGCAAAAGGCGCGCGCGACATGGGTGCAAAAATCATCCGATTTTGTCCGGCAACCGGTGTTCGTCGTGAAAATGGCGAATGGATTGTGGAAACCGAAAAAGGCGAAATCCGATGTGAATTTGTGGTCAACGCGGCAGGGTATTACGCCCAACGGGTCGGCGAATGGTTCAAGCCTTATGCTCATGCGGGCATGGCGCGCACCCTGCCGATGATGACCATGTCACACCAGTATCTGCTGACGGACGAAATTCCGGAGCTTGAGAAATGGTCCAGGGAAACAGGAAACAAATTGCCGCTGCTTCGTGATGTGGATTCTTCTTATTATCTCAGACAGGAAAAATACGGCCTCAACCTCGGCCCTTACGAAAACAACTGCAAGGGTCACTGGATGACCGCCGATGATCCATTGCCGGAAGATTTCTCGTTCCAGCTCTACCCCGATGACCTTGAGCGGATTGAGTGGCACATCGAAGATGCAATGGCCCGCGTTCCCCTGCTGGGTTGTGTTGGCGTCAACAAAGTCATCAACGGTCCTATCCCCTACACGCCCGACGGCAATCCGCTGATCGGTCCGATGCCGGGCGTTCCAAATGCATTCGAAGCCTGCGTCTTTACTTTCGGCATCGCCCAGGGCGGCGGGGCAGGCAAAGTTCTTGCTGAATGGATCACCGAAGGCAGCACCGAATGGGACATGTGGTCATGTGACCCGCGCCGCTTCACTGATTACTGCGATCAGGACCACTGCAACCAAAAAGGCATGGAGGTTTATGGTAACGAATACGCCATGCATTTTCCGCAGCATGAATGGCCTGCAGGGCGCGACAGGAAACTTTCGCCAATTGACGCAATGCTGCGCGAACAAGGCGGTGTAATGGGGGCGTATAACGGTTGGGAGCGCGCCAACTGGTTTGCCAAGGAAGGCGACGACACATCGGAAGAAGCAACCCATACCTGGTCACGAAAAGGTCCGTGGGAACAACGCGTAAAAGAAGAAGCAGAAGCCGTTCGCGATGCATGTGGTGTTCTTGAACTGCCCGGCTTTTCCAGATTTAGCCTCAAGGGCGATGGCGCCGCTGAAAGGTTGCGCGGCATGATTGCCGGTGCTTTGCCAAAAGTCGGACGCATGAACCTTGGTTATTTCCCGGACAACCGGGGTCGCATCTTGACCGAGATGTCATTGATCCGTCATGACGAAGATCACTTTACACTGATCACCGCAGCTGCTGCCCAGTGGCATGATTTTGAAGTGTTGTTAAAAGCAATGCCCAAAGATGGCAGCATCCAGCTCGCCGATCATACGACCGGTTTCTCGACACTGATTGTTACCGGTCCCAAATCCCGCGAAATCCTTTCAGGAATTTGCCAAGATGTAGACTTCTCGCTTGGATGGCTCACCCATCAGGTTGGCATGATAGCGGATAATCGCGTCATGCTTGCCCGGGTATCATTTGCCGGAGAATTGGGCTGGGAGGTCCATGGCGCAAATGCCGACATGCCAAAAATTTATGGCGCATTGCTTGCAGCCGGTGCAAAACCCTTTGGCATGTATGCACTCAACTCTCTGCGTCTGGAAAAAGGTTACCGGGCCTGGAAAGGCGACCTTTCTACCGATTATTCCATGCTCGAAGCCGGGCTTGAGCGTTTTGTCAAACTCGACAAACCGCAGGATTTCCCGGGCAAACAGGCACTTCTCAACGAAAAACAACAAGGCAGCAAAAAGCGCTTTGTGACCTTGATCGTGGATGCAGGCGATTGCGATGCGCCCTATATGTCAACGCTTTGGCATGATGGCGAAGTGGTTGGGGAAACCACATCCGGTGGATGGGGACACCGGGTAAATGCCTCTATTGCGCTTGGCATGCTGCGCACAGACCTTACAACACCTGGAACCGGAATCGAAGTGGAAATCTACGGCGAACGTTACAAGGCGGTGGTACAGGAAGACCAACCGCTTTGGGATCCGGCAAATGAAAGAATCCGTGCATGAAACTAAACCAATTTGCCAAAACCATCATCGAGCGTTTTCCGCTCGGCTTCGTAGCAACTGTTACCCCGGACGGACTGCCCTCCCTGTCACCCAAGAGAACCTTTTTCGTGCTGGATGATGAAACCATCGCCTTTGCCGAAATCCGTTCGCCGAACACCATGGCAAACCTCGCCCATCAGGCCAAAGTGGAGGTGAACTTTGCCGATATCTGGTTGCGCAAGGGGGTGCGGATATTTGGCAGTGCACAGATCATCAAACGGGGGGAAATAGAGTTTGATGCGCTCTTGCCAAAATGGCAAACGACTTTTCCCACGCTCGCCACCCGCATCAACGCAATCGTCAAGATCAAGGCCGAACGGGTCAAGCCGGTCATCACCCCACCCTATGATGGCGGCATTACGGAAGAAGAAATGATTGCAACCTACAAGGCAAAATGGTCCGAGGTTTATCCGTGACCCTTGAAATCTACCTGCTGTATCTTGCGGCAATCGCCGCATTTTTCGCCACACCACCGGATGTCAGCCAGTTCCTGATCATGTCAAACGCCATGCGCCATGGCCTGCGCAAAAGCACCGCAACAATATGTGGCGACCTAACGGCCAATAGTTTGCAAATGACCGCTGCCGCCTTCGGGCTAGCTGCAATCATAACCACTTCAGCCAATGCAATCTTCTGGATTAAATGGGCGGGTGTTGCTTATCTTGTCTGGCTTGCCATAAACTTGTTGTTCAAAAAGCCTTCTAAAAACACGCAGTATGCACATGATACGCCGAATTTCGGCGCACTGTTCAAGCAAGGTTTCCTGACCTCCAGCGCTAACCCTTATGCGGTTGTGTTCTTTGGCGCTCTCTTTCCCCAGTTCATTGATGCCTCGCAACTTATTTGGCCACAACTCCTAATCCTTGGAGCGACATATCTTGTGATCGACGGAATATTGCTGCTTGCGTGGGGGTGGTTTGCAGTCAAATCAGCTAATCAGTTCAAGCAGATAGGAGGCGCGTGGATCAATCGCATTTCCGCTCTGGTAATGCTGGCTGCCGCAGGACTTCTCGCCGGTAAAAACCTTGAAGTGGATCCCACCAAGTGACAAACATTACTCTCCTTGACGGCGGTATGGGCCAGGAACTTGTCCGCCGCTCAAAGGCGGAACTATCTCCCCTGTGGTCTGCCAATGTGATGATGCATGAACCTGAAATTGTCGAACAGGTTCATCGCGAATATATCGAAGCTGGCGCACAAATAATTACGCTCAACAGCTATTCAGCAACGCCTGAACGTCTGGCCCGCGATGCCAGCGAAGGCCTCTTCGAGCCGCTTCAGGCAAAGGCGATTGAAATTGCCAATCGGGCAAGAGCCGGGACGGATGTTAAACTCGCCGGATGCCTTTCGCCTTTATTCGGGAGTTATCATCCAGAAAGTGCAGCGGATTACGAAACCTGCCTGGAAACCTACAAGCGCATTGTGGCTCTCCAGGAAGAAGCCGTTGACGTGTTTCTGTGTGAAACCATGTCTTCGCTAAAAGAGGCAAAAGCTGCCACAACCGCTTCAAAAGAAAGTGGAAAACCGGTCTGGTGTGGATTGAGTGTCGACGATGACAACGGCACTTTATTGCGTTCCGGCGAGCCGGTATTGCAAGCCATCTTCTCCGCAATCGAAGCCGGTGCGGATGCAGTTTTGTTCAACTGCTCTGCGCCCGAGGCGATTTCCGCCGCGATAAAAATTGCTTCCGAAATTGATGCAGTCTATGGCGGATACGCAAATGGTTTTGTCAAGGCAAACGATCTGCAACTTGGTGGAACCGTTGATGTCCTTGAGGCCAGAACAGATTTGGGACCGGCAGAATACGCAGAATTTTGCCGCCAATGGATCGAGAACGGCGCGACAATAATAGGCGGCTGTTGCGAAATCGGCCCGGCACACGTTGCCGAACTCAAACAAAGGTTTTTGTAATGCCAAAGGCCTCTGAACGCATCACAAAAATCTCAAAAAGCAATCAGGAAGGCTGGGAAGTCTATCTTAAAGGCATCAGCCGGTTGCGCGCTGGTGACGACATCTTGATGCTGGCAATTGGCGATCACGACTTTCCTACTCCCAAAGAAACGATTGATGCAGCCAAACGCGCGTTTGATGATGGCCACACCAAATACACAACCATGCAGGGCATACCGGAACTCTTGAGCGGCATCGCCAGGGTTTCTTCCAGGGCCCTCAGCATGCCCGTAAGTAAAGAAGAGGTGATTGCAGTGGCAGGTGGTCAGGCTGGCCTTTACGCGGCCATGCAAGCAACCCTTGATCCAGGTGACCACGTCATTGTCGCAAGTCCTCATTATGTGACCTATCCAGGTACAGTGCGTTCCGCTGGATGCAGTTTTACGCTTGTGGAATGTTCACCCGATGACGGCTTTGAACCAAATCCCAAAGCCATAGAGGCGGCAATCCGACCCAATACACGAGCAATCCTGATCAACACGCCCAACAACCCGACCTGCGCGATCTATGGCCGCGATACGCTTGAGGCTCTGGCTGACATCTGTATCCGTCATGATCTCTGGATGATTTCTGACGAGGTTTACTGGTCTCTTTCAGGCGGAAAGCACATCTCGCCGCGCCGCCTGCCCGGCATGAAGGAACGCACCCTTGTGATCCTGTCAATGTCAAAAAGCCATGTGATGACGGGTTGGCGGGTTGGCTGGATTGTTGCCGAACCTGAAATGATCCACAACCTCGTGCAACATAACCTTGTAAACAGTTACGGCCTTTCTGATTTTATCAGCCGTGCTGCCGCCGAAGCGCTGGAAAACGACTATGGCGTTGATGAGTTGGCTGATCTCTTCACCCGCCGGGGGCAAGCATTTCTGGACGCTCTTGATGGTGCCAACGGATTGCGCCCGCTCAACGATGTCGGGTCGATGTATTTCATGATCGACATTCGTGAACTCACAATGGATTCACAAAAATTCGCATTCCAGCTTTTGGAACACGAAAACCTGTGCCTGATGCCGGGAGAAAGCTTTGGCCCTTCGGCTGCGGGGCACTTGCGCATCAGCCTGTGTCAACCGGAACATGAAATTCGCGAAGGGGCGAAAAGACTTCGCCGTTTTGCTGCAAAGTATTCAGATAATTGAGGAAAATTATGAGCAAACCTATCCCTACAAAAACTTCTGCAGTTGTTATCGGTGGTGGAATCGCTGGGTGTTCCGTCGCCTACCACCTCGCCAAACTGGGCTGGAAAGATGTTGTTTTGCTGGAACGCAAACAACTTGCCTGCGGCACGACCTGGCATGCAGCTGGCCTCATCGGCCAGTTACGCGCGACCGCCAACATGACAAAGCTCGCCCGGTATTCCAAAGAACTCTATTCCAAACTCGAAGAAGAAACCGGAGTTGCAACGGGCCTGCGCCAGTGTGGCTCAATAACTGCGGCATTGACCGAAGAACGCAAGGAAGAAATTTACCGACAAGCCTCCATGGCCCGTGCCTTTGGCGTAGCAGTCGAAGAAATTTCACCGCAGGAAGCCAAGGAACGCTATCCCTATCTCAACATTGACGATGTGGTTGGTGCCGTCTGGCTGCCGGAAGATGGTCAGGGCGATCCCGCAAACATTGCACAAGCCCTGGCAAAAGGTGCCCGCCAGTTTGGTGCCAAGGTGTTCGAAGGCATCAAGGTGGAGGAAATTCATACCAGGGATGGAAGGGTTTCAGGCATCGACTGGTCTCGTGATGGTGCGGATGACAAGGGTTCAATTGAAGCTGATTACGTTGTCAACTGCGGCGGCATGTGGGCTCATCAGCTGGGTCGTATGGTCAACGTCAACGTTCCGTTGCACGCGTGCGAGCATTTTTACATCGTAACCGAACCGATTTCTGACCTTCAGCGCCTGCCGGTCCTGCGCGTGCCGGACGAGTGTGCCTATTACAAGGAAGATGCCGGAAAAATGTTGCTGGGGGCGTTTGAACCTGACGCCAAGCCCTGGGGCATGGACGGTATTCCGGAAGATTTTTGTTTTGATCAACTGCCGGAAGATTTTGACCATTTCGAGCCGATCCTTGAAAAAGCGGTGAACCGCTTCCCGATTCTGGAAGAGGTTGGCATCCACACTTTCTTCAACGGGCCGGAAAGCTTTACTCCCGATGATGCATACCACCTTGGCGAAGCCCCAAATCTGAAAAACTACTTTGTCTGCGCGGGCTTCAACTCCATCGGCATTCAGTCTGCAGGCGGTGCTGGAAGCGTGCTGGCAGAATGGATGGAGACCGGTGAAAAGCCGTTCGACATCGGTGATGTGGACATTTCCCGGATGCAGCCATTTCAGGGAAACAAGCACTATCTCTTTGAAAGATCAAAAGAAACACTAGGCCTCCTCTATGCCGACCACTTCCCGTATCGCCAGAAGGAAACCGCCCGCGGCGTTCGCCGCACACCGTTTCACAGCCAGCTCATTCAACACGGCGGGGTGATGGGAGAAATTGCCGGCTGGGAGCGTGCCAACTGGTTTGCCGATAAGGGTCAGAAACCGGAATACGAGTATTCCTGGAAACGCCAGAACTGGTTTGAAAACTCTGCAGCCGAACACAGGGCAGTCCGCGATAATGTCGGCATGTATGACATGTCTTCCTTTGGTAAAATCCGGGTGGAAGGTCGCGATGCAGAAGCATTTCTGAACCATGTCGGCGGCGGCGATTATTCAGTGCCTGTCGGCAAAATAGTTTATACACAGTTCCTCAACAATCGCGGTGGCATTGAAGCCGACGTAACCATCACGCGTCTGAGCGAATTTTGCTATCTGGTTGTGACCCCTGCCGCTTCCCGCCAGACTGATCAGGCCTGGATGATGCGCCATGTCGGCGATTTCAACGTGGTGATTACCGATGTGACAGCAGGCGAGGGTGTGCTGGCGGTGATGGGACCGAATTCCCGAAAACTGCTGGAGAAAGTCAGCCCGAATGATTTCTCCAATGATATCAACCCTTTCGGTACTGCTCAAGAAATCGAGATTGGCATGGGTCTCGCCCGCGCTCATCGCGTCACCTATGTCGGCGAGTTGGGTTGGGAGATTTACATGTCAGCCGATATGGCCGGTCACCTGTTTGAAACATTGTACGAAGCCGGGCAGGATATGGGCTTGAAGCTCTGTGGCATGCACATGATGGATTCGTGTCGCATCGAAAAAGGGTTCCGTCACTTCGGCCATGACATTACTTGTGAGGACCATGTGCTGGAAGCAGGCCTTGGCTTTGCGGTAAAAACTGACAAACCGGACTTTATCGGGCGCGATGCGGTGCTTCGAAAGAAAGCAGAAGGCCTCAAGACGCGAATGGTTCAGTTCAAATTGAACGATCCCGAACCCCTGCTCTATCACAATGAGCCGGTTATTCGGGATGGCGAGATTGTTTCTTATGTCACATCCGGCAATTACGGCCACACGCTGGGGGGCGCGATCGGCATGGGATACGTGCCAAGCGAAGGCGAAACGCCAGCGCAGGTGTTGGCATCGTCCTATGAAATTGAGGTTACAGGAACCCGGGTCAAGGCCGAGGCAAGCCTGAGGCCGATGTATGATGCTAAATCGGAGCGGGTGAAGGTTTAGACCATCAGGATTGACCCTTTCGATCAGGAATTATTCCAGTTCCGCACCCAGCGCTTCAACGACCATGGATTGAAAATGATGCACCGCGTGTTCAGAGAGCTCAGTCTTGCCATGATCAACAATAAATCTCCCCTGATTATAGGCCTTTGAGCCAAGGCCACGCTGGACGCTCTCGCAAAGGCCAATATCCTCCGGCTGCAACACGTCCTTTTGGTAGGTCACTGCTTCTGCCAATTGCGGAGAAAGCTTGCCGCCCGGCGTGAACCAATCCTGATATTCAATGGTTCTGGCAGGCTCTGCCGGGTTCATTTGCAGAACTGAAAAATTGGATTCTCCGGGATAAATCCAAAGCGTCATGTTTGGCCAGACAAAAAATCCGGCATAACCAAAATCCACATCCCCCGGCTCGAAAGAAAAAGCCTTGGCATTTGTGGTTCGCGGTGCTGCTGCACATTGTGAAGAATATAGCTTGTGGGTGATTGTGCGATAGGAGTTCATGTCAACCAGATCGACAAAGTCCTTGTGCGCAGGCGCGCAATGATAGCATTCGAGAAAATTGTCGACGAGCACCTTCCAGTTGCACGCGATATCAAACGTATCACGTCGGGCAAACTCCAGACTGTCGACGGACGGCATGTATTGTTTGATTTCATCTTCCAGCCCGTCATACTGTTCAGCAAACGGTTTGGCGTCAGGATCAAGATTAATCATCACCATGCCGCAGAATACTTCCAGCCGCACTTCCTTGAGTGAAAACTCACACTTGTTGAAGCCCGCAACATTTTCCGAATTGCGGGCAGCAACAAGATTGCCCTCAAAATCAAAAGCCCAGGCATGATAGGGACAGGTGATCACGTTTTTCCTGCCTGCCCCCTGAAGCAGTTCATGGCCCCGATGGGCACAGACATTATAAAATGCCCTCACCTTGTCATCCTGTCCTCTGGCAACAAAAAAATTCTGGTCGTGAATAGAAGTTGTGAAATAGCTGCGCGGCTCTGAAGCTTGCGAAATATGGCCCGCATAATGCCAGGTTTTGTAAAAGATCGCCTCTTTCTCAAGCTCATAAATTTCCGGGCTCACATAAAACCGTGCCGGCATGGTGTAGGAAACCGAAGGGTCTTTGCTGAACGGCGCATCATCTTCGTGGCGAGATAAAAGCCGACTGTGTACGTTCATGATTTTTCTCCCAATGCAAATTTCGTTTAATTGAAGTCGTTGCAGTTTAAAATGAGCCGGATATCATGCAAGTAGGTGCATTGTGGGTAGTTGCCCAAATTATCAGATATCCGGGGTATTGGTTAGCTACGCTTGTCGACCACACGCACAGCCTTGCCCATCGAGCGCTCAATCCCGCCGGGCTCTCGCACATCAATCGCGCAACTGACACCAACAGTGCCCTTGATGTGTTTGGCAAGTTGTTTGGCAGACGCTTCCCTTTGATCATCGGATGCCGCATCAGGTGAAGCTTCAACCTGCACGGCCATCGCGTCTAGCGGACCCTTCTTTGAAAGCTCAATCTGGTAGTGCGGTGACAAGCCGTCAACCTTCAGGATTTGCTCTTCAATCTGGGTCGGGAATACATTTACTCCGCGCAGAATGATCATGTCATCGGAACGCCCGGTGATCTTTTCCATGCGTCGCATGGAACGTGCTGTTCCCGGCAGGAGGCGGGTTAAATCCCTTGTCCGGTAGCGAATGATCGGAAAAGCCTCTTTGGTAAGTGATGTAAAGACAAGTTCCCCCTGCTCCCCGTCAGCTACCGGCTCTCCGGTTTCCGGATTGATAACTTCCGGATAGAAGTGATCTTCCCAGATATGAAGTCCGTCTTTCGTTTCCACACATTCGTTGGCAACTCCCGGTCCAATCACCTCCGACAGACCATAAATATCCACCGCATGCATATCGAAGGCATTTTGCACGTCTTCGCGCATCGCATTGGTCCAGGGTTCTGCGCCAAAAATACCGACTTCGAGCGAACTCTCCTGCGGATCAATTCCCTGCGCATGAAACTCATCAAGCACTGCCAGCATATAAGACGGCGTGATCATGATGGTTGACGGTTTGAAATCGTTGATCAGGGTCACCTGACGCGCGGTCATGCCACCGGATACAGGGATCACGGTGCAGCCAAGTTTTTCGGCCCCATAATGGGCACCAAGCCCTCCTGTGAACAGCCCATAGCCATAAGCCACATGCACAATGTCTCCGGGTCGTGTTCCCGATGCACGCATGGACCTTGCAACAACCTCAGCCCACATATCAACATCATTATCGGTGTAGCCGACAACGGTCGGTTTTCCGGTTGTTCCCGAAGAAGCATGAACCCTGGAAACCTTTTCCCGTGGCACAGCAAACATGCCGAAAGGATAATTGTCGCGAAGGTCCTGTTTTACCGTGAAGGGAAATTTTGCAAGATCACCAAGGCTTTTGCAATCGTCGGGACGCACGCCTGCATCATCAAAAGCCTTTTTGTAGTGCGGTACATTTTCATAGGCGTGGGCAAGCGTCCATTGAAGTCGCTTCAACTGAAGCGCTGAAATCTCATCACGTGACGCAATTTCAATTGGATCCAAATCCGACTTGTCGGGGGTCAGGTCTTTCATTCTTGCTCCCTTGCAGCATCCGGCAAATGCTGTCCTTTAACTGTCCGTGAATTACCACGCATTTCGGCAATTACCCTGCCATCCTGATTGGTCACCGTGCAATCGTAAATTCCGGAACGTCCTTCGCGATATCGTTCCTCTGCAACTGCAGTGAGCAAATCGTCCTCAAACGCAGGTGCCAGAAAATCGATCTTGCAGGATTGCGCAACCGTATACTGATTGTACCCGTTGCAGGCAAACGCAAATGCACTGTCGGCAACAAGGAACATGAAACCGCCATGACAGATCTTCTGTCCGTTCACCATGTCTTTGCGAACGGTGAGCGTGAGAACAGCGCGCCCTTTCGATATTTCAGCAATCTTCATACCCAGCGAGCGGCTTGCCTCGTCGTGCTCCCACATGCTGTCGGCACAGGCTATTGCAAGTTCGTCCGGCGTCATTATTTACCCTCAAATTTTGGCGTACGCTTCTGCATAAACGCACGAACACCTTCGGCATAATCTGAACTTCGCCCCGCCTGACATTGCAGATCCCGTTCCAGATCAAGTTGCTCATCAAGCGTGTTGGTTGATGCTGCGTGCAGCGCCTTTTTTGTCAGACCGAAGCCAAATGTTGGCCCGGTTGCAAAACCTAAGGCGAGCGCCTTTGCTTCTTCCAGCAAGGTGTCGTCCTCAACGCATTTGTAGACCAGTCCGATGCGCGCCGCTTCTTCTGCCATTACCGGTTCTGCAGTCATTATCATCGCTTTGGCACGCGCCTCTCCAACCAACCTGGGCAATGTCCATGTTCCGCCAGAATCCGGCACCAGACCAATCTTTGAAAACGCTTCTATGAACCTGGCCGACTTTGCTGCAAGCACCATATCACAGGCAAATGCGATATTTGCACCGGCTCCTGCCGCCACCCCATTGACTGCACAAATCACCGGCTTGGGGATCGAGCGAATAAGGCGGATCAGCGGATTATAAAAAGTCTCAAGGGTGTGACCCAGATCAGGCGGGCCATCCATTTCATCAGGGTTTCGATCACCCAAATCCTGACCTGCACAAAAGCCCCTCCCGGCACCTGTCAACAACACAGCGCGGCACTCATCGTCATCTCTTGCGGTTTCAAGAGCCGTCTTCAAGGCTTTGTGCTGGCCTTCATTAAAAGCATTCAAACGGTCAGGGCGGTTAAGGGTCAGGAGCATCAGACCATTGCTGTTTTCAACAAGAACTGTTTCCATTTTCGACCCCTGACATGTTACGAATTTTCCCCAAATCCGAAACTTTTGTAACATTAAACAATTGATTGCCGAAAACAAGAGCTTCCCTTATTGGAGTACCAAACAAAGGCGACTTCGTGGAACGCAAAACCCGCATAGATGCAACCGGTGCTATCATCCTGCTTGTTATCATGCTGGCACTGGGGCTCAATCAGGTTGCTGTAAAAATCGTCAATGATGGCATGGCGCCGGTTTTTCAAGCCGGATTGCGGTCACTTTCAGCGATCCCGATCGTCGCTCTTTTTTGCATCTTTCGCGGTACGCGCATTGAAACCAGACCCGCAATTCTGCTTCCGGGCCTTGCAACCGGTTTCCTGTTCGCCCTTGAATTCGCATTGCTGTTTCAAGCCGTGCAATGGACAACCGTTGCAAGGGCCTCAATCTTCTTTTACACCATGCCATTGTGGGTTGCCCTGGGTGCACACTTTCTTATCCCGGGCGAAAAACTGACGGGCGTCAAAACGCTTGGTCTGCTGCTTGCCGGAGCAGGAGTAGCGTTCGCCCTCTCCAACAAAAACACGCAAACCGGTGACTTGGCACTTTTAGGGGATATCATGGCATTGCTCGGAGCAATGGGCTGGGCCGCAATAGCGCTGATTGCCCGCACGACGCAATTTTCCACCCTCAAACCAGAAGCTCAACTGTTCTATCAACTATCCGTCTCATCTGTTCTGCTATTGCCGTTTGCCTTCTTTCTCGGCGAGACATTCAAGGAACCGGAGACCTTGCACTGGCTGATCTTCGCGGCCCAGGTTGTTTTCGTGGTTTGCGGAGCTTTCATGACCTGGTTCTGGGTCCTGTCAGTTTACCCGGCATCAGACATGGCATCTTTCAGTTTCCTTGCCCCCCTGTTTGGCGTATTGTTCGGCTGGCTCATTCTTGGTGAGGCGGTCACATCAACCATCATCCTTGCCCTGCTGCTCGTTGGCATCGGCATCATTCTCGTGAATAGAAAACAGTCATGATTAAAACACGATTGACCGAGCGCCTCGGTCTTTCCCATCCCATAATTCAGGCCCCCATGGCATTCGCAGCCGGCGGCAGGCTTGCCTCCGCAGTCTCTCAGGCAGGCGGCCTCGGCCTGATTGGCGGCGCTTACGGTGATGCTGAATGGCTTGAAAAAGAATTCGAAAATGCAGGAAACAGTGATGTCGGGTGCGGTTTCATAACCTGGTCACTTGCCAAAAATCCTGCACTCCTGACACAAACGCTGGCGCGCAGGCCAAAGGCAGTTTTCCTGTCCTTTGCCGACCCTGAACCCTTTGCCGATGAGATAAAAGCATCTGGAAGCGTTTTCATCTGCCAGGTCCAAAAGCTGGAATACGCGAAGCGCGCTGTTGATTGCGGGGCCGATATCATTGTGGCACAAGGAACAGAAGCAGGAGGGCATGGCTCCAAACGTGCCACAACCACACTGGTTCCCGAGATCGCAGACATGCTGGCAAATCGCTCCCCTGATACCCTGCTTTGTTCGGCCGGTGGCATTGGCGATGGCCGGGGCCTGGCGGCCAGTCTGATGCTGGGAGCTGATGGCGCTCTTGTTGGCTCAAGGTTCTGGGCTTCAAAGGAAGCGGTAGTCGGTTCCAACATGGCTGCCGCAGCAATTGCTGCTACCGGCGATGACACCATCCGTTCAACCGTGATGGATGTTGCCCGCGAACTGGATTGGCCGTCGGAATACACCTGTCGCGTGCTTGAAAATTCTTTCACCGATCGGTGGCATAATGATCTTGCCGGACTGATCGCCAATGCAAAAGAAGAAGCCGTCAAATGGCGCGCCGCATGGGCGAACGATGATCCACAAGGTTCAAACACCTTTGTTGGCGAAGTGACCTGCCTGATAAAGAACATCAAGCCTGCAGGTGAGATTGTCGAAACCATAGCCCGGGAAGCTGAAAACCTGTTGAACAACTCCGCAAACTACGTCAGCTAGAGCTTTTCGCACTTTTGTGAATTCACAAAAGTGATAACGAAATGCGTAAAAACAATGGCTTATAGCGTGCCAGGTGAATCCAGTAAAAAGCGACACGCTATAGAGTGATACCAGCCGCCATACGTCTCATCCACCCTCACCGCTCCAGATGAATTTTAAACTTCTTGCGGATTTCTGCATCCACCGCCGGATCAATCATCACGTCTTTGGGTGCATCGAGAATTGCACGTTTGCGTTCAATTGCCTTTTTGATCAGGTTCGGCTTGCCGGTTTCCATCCACTCCTTGGGCGAGGTCCGGTCCGCAAGTTCCGGATAAATATATTCTGTCTGCATGATTGAAAGCGTTTGTTCATGCCCGAGATAATGCCCCGGTCCGTCAAGACAAACCGACTTCATGGCTTCCAGACAAACGCTGTCTTCGGTCACTTCAATGCCCTTGATGCAGCGCTGAACCTGGCCGAGCATATCATCCCCCAGAACCAGCGACTCCAGACAAAACCCGAGCAGTGAAGCATGCATGCCAACACTTTCATAAGCCATATTAAGACCCGATAGCCCGACCATGACGTTTGAGATTGCCTGCTCCCACCCGGCCTGCATATCCGGCATTTTGGCATCCGCAATACCGGCCGCCGCACCGCCTGGAAGGTCATAATAACGATGCATCTGAGCACAACCCGAAGACAAAAGCGCCTGCTCCCCTGAACCGCCGGACATTGCACCGGTACGAAGGTCGGAAACAAACGGCCAGGTACCAAAGATTGCCGGATGCCCGGGCTTCAGCGCATTGACGTAAACAACACCGGCAAGACACTCGGCAACCGCCTGCACAATTGCGGTCGCAAGCGGTGCCGGAGCAGTGGCACCGGATTGACCGGCAGAAAGAAGCAGCACCGGCATGCCTCCCCGAATGCAAGCTTCCATAACCTCGCAAGATTCGGTTGCAAACTTCATCGGCGGTACAACAAAACAATTGGAGTTGGAAACAAACGAACGCTCCCGCCATTTATCCTCACCCCCGGCAATCATGTGCAACAACTCAAAAGCGCCCGGCACAAACGATGGCTCGGTAAAACTGGTTCCGATGTGTTTTTTGGTTCCACTACAACAGGCATAGATGGTATTGAGATCCATCTCGTAATTGTCTGCAATATCCCGCGCCACCATGGTGCGCTGGTAAAAATGCACGTTATCAAGCTTCTCGGTAATCCGTGCCGCGTCATGGAGATCCTGAAGCTGGGATTCCCGATAATCGTTGTTTTCAATATCAACGATATGCACCGCCGCCCCGGCTGTTCCATAATGCACCCGGCTACCGGACAAAAGCAGGTCATGTTTGGGATCACGCCCATGCAGGGTGATATCACGGGCCGCGACCGCAAGCATGTCTTCGACCAGTGAACGCGAAAATCGAAGACGCCCATCGTCGCCCAAAACAGCACCGGCTTTCGTCATGACATCAATGCCGGATTGAGGCGCCTGACTAATACCGATGGTTTCAAGCGCATCAAGCGCCGCTTGATGAATACGTTCGACATTGGCATCCGTCAGGGGCCTGTATCGCCCGCCAACAAGGCCTGCATGAACCGGGCGTAATTCCTCGGCGAGTTTTTCTGAACGCAATGCAACCCGTGCACTCCTGCCGCCAAAACGGCGGCCTGTTCCTGTCGGCGCCTTTGACATGAATGTGTCCCCCATGCCGTGAAATTTTGCCGGATGTTTTCACGAAACCGCCAAATTGAAAAGCAAAAAAAATGCACAAGTTTCACATTTAGATGATTGTCATTGATACCAAAGGCTTGATAGATTGAAATCATGAGCACGAACCCTTCCAATCCCTCCATGATCGACCCGTTTGGGCGCATGGTTGAGTATCTCCGCATTTCGGTTACGGACCGTTGTGATTTCCGTTGCGTCTATTGCATGGCGGAAGACATGACCTTCCTGCCCAAAAAGGAACTGCTTACACTTGAAGAGCTTGAGCGGCTATGCGCTGTGTTTGTGGAAAAGGGCGTGCGGAAACTGCGTCTTACAGGAGGTGAACCTCTGGTGCGGCGGGGTGTCATGCAACTGATCGAAAACCTCGGCAAAATGCTGGATGGTGGTGGGCTGGAAGAATTGACGATCACAACAAACGGTTCCCAGCTCGCTCGGTTCTCGGACCAGTTGGTTGATGCCGGCGTCAAGCGCATCAATGTTTCGCTCGACACGCTGGATGAACAAAAATTTTCTGACATCACCCGCTGGGGTCGTCTGCCACAGGTGCTGGCTGGCCTGGACGCTGCAAAAAAAGCAGGCCTTGAAATCAAGATCAATGCGGTTGCGCTGAAGGAAGTAAACGAGCATGAGATTGAAACCATGATGCAATGGGCGCATGGCGAGGGCTTTGACTTTACCCTGATCGAAACCATGCCGCTTGGCGAAATCGACGAAGACCGCACGGAGCAATATCTCCCGCTTTCCGATGTCCGGCAGCGTCTGGAAGAGAAATATTCCCTTGCCGACATCCCCTATAAAACTGGCGGGCCAGCCCGCTATGTTCAGGTTGGTGAAACCGGCGGACGCTTGGGCTTCATCACCCCGATGAGCCATAATTTCTGCGAAAGCTGCAACCGTGTTCGCCTCACCTGCACTGGCACACTCTATATGTGCCTCGGCAAGGATGATGCCGCTGACCTGCGCGAACCCTTGCGGACTTCAGAAGGCAATGAACTGGTTTCAGCTGCTATCGACGAAGCAATCAGCCGCAAACCCAAGGGACATGACTTCGTTATCGACCGAAACTCCGCACCCTCTGTCTCGCGGCACATGAGCACGACTGGCGGGTAGGATACCGGGTTTTCTGACCCATGCGAGTACACACGGTTACAACGCCTACGAAATTACAACCACATCATGCGGATCGACAGTCATCCTGACGGTGTTATCCGTAGTCTCAATCACGTTGTCAAAACCGGTAAACCTGCTTTGAGACAGAATGCTGATCCGCTCATCCGTGCGTTCAATAAATTCCAGCAGATTCCTGAATGGCTTGTCCGGGTCGAATAATGTTTCATCGCGTACATACTTGTCTATCCGGCGCCACAATTTTGGAAATGTCGGAGCCAATGTGTCCGGGTCTCCAGTCCACTCAGCACCGTCAGCAGAATTGGTTTTGTCTACTTTCCAAACCCCTCGCTTTTGCCGTTTCGCTTCCAGCGAAACTTCTGTGCATCGATCACGCAGATCATCATATAGCGAATCATAAAAGAGCGGATATGCAAATCCACGTTGGAATTGTTGAACATTAACGCTCGACATGATGTCATTTGGTTCAAGATAAATGTCTCCTCCATCATCTCCATCTGCCTCACCTGCAAACACAAGAGCGATCGGTCTGCCATTAGGTCCAAGTTGTGTGGAACAAATGTAATACCAACGGCCATTAGGATTGACCCTTTTGATGTTCCAAAATTGTTTACCGGCAAGGCAGGTCTCGAAGAGCAATGCTAAAGCATTGGTCAAGAGGCATAACACGGATCCGGTGGGCAATTTTGGAGCACCGCAGGCCAGGTTTCTTTTGGTTTTGGCCGCGTTGCAATTAGCTTATGGTACGCAAGCACCCCTTCGCCAATCGCGCCTAACCAAAGCCAAAATAATTCCTGGTCAAAAGAGCAAATCCTATTGGCCGTTGGTATAACCTCTTGAGGGATCCTCTCCACCATTGGTGCCAGCCAGATCCAGGTTCGATTTCGTCGCTTGTTCCGCCAGGTCTCCAACACTTTTTTCCATCGTATCTATGGCTTCATAGCGAAGTTGAATACTGCCGTTCCCGGCATTTATTTTTGGTGCACGATTCCGCCTTTTAAGCCGAAATATCGGATCTGGATCATCAGGTACAAATCTCAAGGAGTCACCGTCCGGGCGTCCAAATTTTGGTTGAAACGTGCCTTTAATCAAAGTAAATGGCATATAACTCTCCTATAAAAAAAATCTATAAACGAGCCCCTATTCAAAATTTATCACGATAATTAGCGGTTAACATGCCCGTATTAAATTCTGTAATTCTACATCACTGCTTCCGGAAAGCGGGCCGGGAAGGTATGGATAATCCACTTTTCCTCGGTTTCATTTAGCGTCGCGCACATGATGGTATCCCCGTCGGTACGGACAGTTACCAGGCCGTAGTGGGTTTTGTGCATAACTCTGGAGCGCCACAACCGCTTGCTGGCATTTTTCCTGTTGACCGGGCCGAGCGGTACATCGAGATTGACATCAATACGTATTTTTCTCCCGTTTGCGGTATCGCCGGTCAAGGCTGACAATACAGGCTCGGAAGCCTTTTTCGCCGCAGCAATGACTTTATTTTTTTGATTTTTTGTTTTCTTGCCTTTCAGGCCCTTTCTGTCGCCAGGAGACATGAACCCCCGATCACTCATTTCATCAACATGTCTGCCGGGAATGACACCGCTTGCCTTGCTATTCCTGGTCGGCATGTCCTTTATATCGATCCGGTTGATAGCGCCGAGCGTCACCGAGCGCTCGATCTCGGTCATATAGATAAGAGGTGTCACCAGCTTGTCGCGGCGACGATCCACATGCTTGTGTCCCGAACACGCACTTGCTGCAACAATCTCTGGTCGCGGATGTGCATGACCTTCTGCATCTCCGGATGAAATTATCGTCGCTGCTGCATTGATTGCCTCAAGGAAACGATAGGAGATGTCATGACTGCCGTGATGACAAGCCTTCGCTACATCACACTTGAAGGCGGAAATCTTGTCATCGTAGCATTTTTCCAGCCAGTGCATACTTTTGGTGTTCAAGTCTCCGGTTAGCAATATACGGGATTTCCCATAGTCAAGTCTCAGGCAGATACTATGACCGTTTGTGTTTTTCCCCTTATCCCCAAAATCCTTTAATGCGGTATGGCCGCTTTCGTCATAACTGACCGGTGCCAGCACCTTGATTGCGCATCCCTTCGCAGGTTTCCAGAGATCAGGTAGCGGTTTTTTTCTGACATCGTCCCGGGATACCATTACACGCTTGAATTTGGTCGATGCAGAATTGTTCAAAATATCTTCAATGAAATCGACCCAGTATTTCTCGAATTTTTCACTGGCACCGGCAGCAAATGCTGATTCCGCATCTGCCCGGTCATCCAGCAGACGGATGAAGCCGTCGTTCAGTTTGGGCCCCAATCCGTCGGCGTGCTTGACCGGAGCATTCTTGTCAGTTTTCCAGCGCGACAGACCAGGATGGTGAAATGTATCGACATCAACTCCGAGACAGTCCAACTCACGGTCTGCAAGTTTCGTATCGCGTATGAGATCATGCAGGCCACCATAGTGATCAGTATCAGAATGTGATGCCATCATACTGTCGAGGCGGACCCGAAAATCGCCATAGTCGAAGAAAAATTTCCAATCAACGAGGTCAGCGGCATTCTTGCCGGTCTGTTGTTTGCGACGCTCCAACCCACCATCGATCAACAAATGCTTCATGTCAGGGGTACGCACCAAAACACCGTCACCCTGACCAACATCGATGAAGTAGATTTCCAGGAGAGGATCAGCACCCAAATCAGCTGTGTTCATTTCTCCGGTGATCCCCCTCACACGGACTGAACAACGTTTATTGCCCCGCTTTGTTATCTGAACCAAATCACCCCACAATACATTTTGCGTATCGGGAAAGGTGAGCCTTGAATCAGGATCGAACCGCTTGTAATCCAGCGTCGCCTTGAAATTCTTGTCAGAACTGTTCTTTCCCCGCTTTACAAATGCAATTTCGACAAGATGTTTGCTCAACATGAAACCGGTCCTGGAAGAGGCTGTGACCTTGGTCCACTTCCCCCCGGCAAGCCCATTTGATAACGTCACCTCCTGACCCCATTTCAGCTTTTTGAGAATGTCTGAATTGTCCGAAGCGGTTTTTCGCAAGCCGGTCGAAAATCCGGCCCGAAATTCTGCCCGTGCCTGTCGCTCGAAAAATGTTACTTTTGTATTTACTTGCGTGTCTTCTTCGCCATAAGCGCGAACCCATCCAATTGCCATCGTTTCCTCCATATTCAGAGTAATTCCGGCCCCTTGCACCCATTACGACATGAATTGGCAATGTTGGCAACATCAGTGCACAATCTAAGAGTCCAACCGAATATTTGTTTGGACTCTAAAGACCAGCCAAGCCCGTTTATACCAACGGCCCTTAGAATTGCTTCGTGCTTTCGGTCAGAATTGAACCTCCCAGCCAGGTTTTTCGGTGATAAATCGGAAGTAAATAAATATGTACCATACCATATAGTATCTTAAATAATCAAACGCCTCGCCTTACGGCGTATCCTCTTTTAATTGAACGCGAGCGAGGGGGGGGGCAAAAGGTGCGTTGCCCTTTACATACTATTTGGTATTGTCTATAAAACATCTCATGACGAAAACACGCTTTTCCTCCGATGACTGGCTGGCACTTGGGCTTGACCGGCTCAAGCATAAAGGCCCTTCGGCGCTTACCATTGATGCCCTTTGCGCGGCGGCGGACAAGACCCGCGGCTCATTCTACTTTCATTTTGAAAGCATCGAGGCTTTTCACATTGCTTTGGCGCAAGACTGGGCCCGGCGGTTTTCGACAAAGATCACCGAGCGCGCGCCTCCTGCTTCCAATCGAACCGATCTCCTCAACGAACTTGCCGGAAGGCTGGATATCGGGCTTGAAACCGGCATCCGCCAGCTGGCGCTTACAAGTAAAACTGTGCAGGAAATCGTCACCCGGGCGGACGAGCAACGCACGGATTGGCTGGCGGGGTGCTATCGCGCTTGCGGGCAGTATAGCGACCTTCACGCCGCACAGCTGGCAAAGATTGAAATCGCCGCCTTTACCGGGTTCCGCCTGGTCGATCCGTATATGAAACCAGCGGAAGCGCGTGACCTTTACGCTGCATTTCTGGAACTCACCGGACGGACTTGATCAGCCGCCAAGATGCAGCGCAATGTTACGGGAATGGAAATCGAGCTCTGCGTCAGCGCGGCCTTGATGTGGGCGATGGCTGAAGCTCTGGCGGTGGCACTCATATCCTCAGCTCTTCGTCATCCACGGATCATATCCGAAGATGACGAGAATGATGGAAACCAGTCTACCCGAACACCTTGTCACCGCGTTCATCAATCATCTGGTGAGCCTTGCGGATCGACATGTCGGCAGCCTCTTGCGCGGAAGAACAGATATCAGCCCGGATAAGTTTGTGCTCGCGCATCTCGCCACCAATCTCCTTGCGGATCACGGCACAAACGCGGAACTGTCCGCCTTCCTCCATGGGCGATGGAAAAATCGCGAACCCTTCATGGGAAACGGGTTCCATTTCGCTCGACCCACCACCATTGGCGCCACCCCCAAATAGCTTTTTCAAAAAAGACATATGCGCAACTCTCCAATGCAGCCACATTTCCCAATTGGGTTCAGACCCTAGCATAATTCCTGCCGGACTCAATCAAAACAAGAAACGCTTGTCGGCGCATTTTACAGGATACAAAAAAGGCCGCCTCAACCGGGCGGCCCCTTTCAAATTCGGAATTGGAAATTCTAACTATCCAGGAATGACCTGAGTTTCCGCGACCGCGATGGATGTTTCAGTTTCCTGAGCGCCTTCGCCTCAATCTGACGAATACGTTCCCGGGTAACAGAGAATTGCTGGCCCACTTCTTCAAGTGTGTGGTCGGTATTCATGCCGATACCAAAGCGCATTCGCAAAACACGTTCTTCGCGCGGCGTGAGCGAGGCCAGAACCCGCGTTGTTGTCTCACGCAAATTTGCCTGAATGGCTGCATCGATCGGCAGGATCGCGTTTTTGTCTTCGATGAAATCACCCAGATGGCTGTCTTCCTCATCACCAATCGGTGTTTCAAGCGAGATCGGCTCTTTCGCAATTTTCAAAACCTTGCGCACTTTTTCAAGTGGCATGGCGAGTTTTTCGGAAAGTTCTTCCGGTGTCGGCTCGCGTCCAATCTCATGCAGCATCTGACGCGATGTCCGCACGATCTTGTTGATTGTCTCGATCATGTGAACCGGAATACGAATGGTCCGTGCCTGATCCGCAATCGAACGCGTAATCGCCTGACGTATCCACCAGGTGGCGTAAGTTGAGAACTTGTAACCACGGCGATACTCAAACTTGTCGACCGCCTTCATCAACCCGATATTGCCTTCCTGAATGAGGTCGAGGAACTGCAGGCCACGATTGGTGTATTTTTTCGCAATGGAAATAACCAGACGTAGATTTGCTTCGACCATTTCCTTCTTGGCCTGCGCTGCTTCACGTTGACCTTTTTGCACTTTGTGCACGATGCGGCGGAATTCGGTCGGCTGCAGACCGGTTTCACCCGCAAGCCCCTGAATATCAGAACGCAACGCCTTGATTTGCTTGTTTTCGCCTTTGTTGAGATTTTTCCAGCCATGGGCGGAAAGATTGGCAATCCGGCGTATCCAGTTCGGATCAAGCTCGGAGCCGAAATACTCTTCCAGAAAAGCTTCACGCGGAATGCCGTAGGATTCTGCCAGACGCAGCAGGCGGCCCTCAAGGCTCAGCAGGTTCTTGTTAATGTTGTAGAGCTGCTCAATCAACGCTTCAATCCGGTTATTGTTGAGACAAAGCGACTTGACCGCCTTCACAATACCATCATGCAGTTCCCTGTAGCGCTTTTCCTGTGCCGGCGAGAGCTTCTTGTTATCAAGCGCCTTTTCAACCAGTTGGTCCTGCAACCGGCGAAGCTTTTTATATTCAGCGGCGATGAAGTTCAGCGTTTCAAAAACCTGCGGTTTAAGCTCTGCTTCCATAGCAGCGAGCGAAAGGCTTGCCTCCATATCATCATCATCATCGTCATCATCGTCTTCTTCCTCTTCACCGATCGTTTCACCGGTGAGCGGATCAACCTGCTTTTCAGGTTTCTTTTCTTCTTCCTCAGGCTTTTTTGCTTCTTCTTCGGCAACAGCAGCAACTGCGGGAGCCTGTTTTGCTTCAGGGCCGGCATAAGTTGCTTCAAGATCAATGATGTCACGCAGCAAAACATTGCCCTCGACCAATTCATCACGCCAGATGATCAGCGCCTGGAAGGTCAGCGGGTTTTCACAAAGCCCGGCAATCATGGTTTCGCGGCCAGCTTCTATGCGCTTGGCAATCGCGATCTCGCCTTCACGTGAGAGCAGTTCAACCGTGCCCATTTCGCGCAGATACATTCGTACGGGATCATCTGTACGATCCGTGGGTTCACGTTTTTTGGTGGTCGTAACGGCTTTACCGGTTGCTTCAACCAGTTCGCCGCCTTCATCTTCTACCTCATCCTCATCAACCACATTGATGCCCATGTCCGAAAGCATGGCCATTGTGTCTTCGATCTGTTCGGATGAAACCTGCTCTGAAGGAAGAACGGCATTGAGTTCATCGGTGGTCACATAACCGCGCTTTTTCGCGGTCTTGATCATCTTCTTTACAGCAGCATCACTCAGATCAAGAACCGGACGGTCCTGGCTTTCACCGGATTTCTCTTCTGCAGCTGCTTTTTTGGTAACTTTTTTTGCTTTGGTTTTGGTGGCCATATGGCTCAAATCTCCAACTGGCCCGCTATAAAAGAGACCATTAAACTGTTTGCATCCGATAACGCCGCATCGCCTCTCGAACACGCGAATCACTTTAAGTGTTGCCGTACCTTTGGCCTACCCGAAACAGGGTTAATGTGCTGTTAAAAGCCTGCTGGCACCTTGTGCCGTGCTTCCGTTATCACCCTTTCCGGTTTTTGGCAAAAGTTGGTTTCCTGAACCCTCCAAGCAGGTGGCAGCGTGGCAAGTATGAGGACATGTCGAACAAGCGCCGTTCGCATCTCGCCAGATACGCTTCAACAGCGCAATCGACGATACGAACGGACGCATCTTGGTGAATTTCCTGGCCTGAAAAGATCAAAAACCTTTCGCAGGGCGTCCAGAAGACACACCAAAACCGTCGATCAGGGCCTCAATACCGTCTACACGGCACAGTTCCTGTTGTAGCTGCAGCATTCTTTCGAGGTTTTCCTGGCTATCATCATCAGCCAGCGCACGTTCTGCTGCCTTAAGTTCATCATTTAGTGTCTGATTTTTAAGATGCAAGAGATAAGCTTGCTGCCAACCGTCGCGGGCGTCTTCAAATGCCGCTTCCGGCAACACCTGCCACAGCTTATTGCCGTTGAGTTGACGTAAAAGACTGTCAACCAGATCAGACAATTCCCGCCTGCGAAATTCCGTCTCAATCACTTCACGGCCTGGAAAATCATCTTCCCCCTGCCAAACGGCAAATACATCCAGTACAACCGATTGAAGCTGCTTTGCATCCGCAGATACAAAAACCAGTCCTGACGCCTCCTCAAAAAACTGTACGCATAACGAAGGATGGAAAACCAATCCCCCAACCAAAGCTGCTTCGCGCAGGGACATTCCACCGCTTCCCTTCTTTACAAGTCTGCTCGACAGCAAGGAGGGGCTTGCGGCCATCCGGCCAGAGCCAGCCCGCTGATTACCGGACTGCCAACGATTGCCGCCGCCAGGCCTGCGATAGGCCCCGTACCCCTTACCGTCTCGATTTGATCGTTGATAGTTCCGGCCGGTCAGTGCGCCAGCAGGTGCAAAATAACTGTTCAACCGCTCGTTTATCGCCTGCTCATAATGACGACGGACACTCTCGTTCTGAATTGTGCGGATCAACTGATGCAGGCGGGTTTCAAGCTCTGCCCTTCGCTCGGGCGTCTCAAAAGAACCCGAAGCAATCTCCCGGTTCCACAACATGGCGGAAAGCGGAAGTGCGGAAGAAAACGCATCGCGCATGGCCTGTGGGCCCTCGTCGCGAATAAGATCGTCCGGGTCTTTATCCTCCGGCAGCATTGCAAACCGGATCGATTTTCCAGGCTCCAGCATCGGCAAAGCCATATCAACCGCACGGTATGCAGCCTTCAAACCTGCTCCGTCTCCATCAAAACACAAAAGCGGCTCATTGTGGATACGCCACAAAAGCGCCATTTGCCGTTCGCCCAGAGCAGTTCCAAGCGGTGCCACGGCATTTTCAAATCCGGCGGCATGAAGTGCGATGACGTCCATATAGCCTTCAGCTGCAATTATTTCGCCCCGCTCATAAGCAGGCTTCCGCGCCTTGGCAAAATTATAGAGCACATTTGATTTGTGAAAGAGCTCGGTCTCCGGCGAGTTCATGTATTTGGCAAGTGCATCGTCAGCGAGCGCCCGTCCGCCAAATGCAATTGTCCGACCACGCGCATCAGGAATAGGAAACATGATACGCCCGCGAAACTTGTCATAAGAAACGGCAATCCCCTCACCGTGATTAACAAGGCCGCAAGCTTCCATTTGGCCTGCCTCTACACCCTGCGCCGCCAGAAATTGCTTCAACCCATTGCGACCATCAGGCGCAAAGCCAACCCCGAACTCCTGTTGAATTGTGGCAGACATGCCTCGTCCGCGCAGATAGGCCCGCGCATCTGCCCCAACCGGTTCGTGAAGCTGGGCCTGGAAATATTTTGCGGCCATCTCCATCACGTCAAACAGGGTTTTGCGTTTTTCTTCACGCTCCTGCTCCTGTCTGCTCATCACAGGCATCGGCAATCCGGCCTGTACAGCCAGTCGTTCTACCGCCTCATGAAAATTCAAACCGTCGAGCGCGGTTAAAAACCGGAAATGATCCCCCGACTCCCCGCAGCCAAAACAATAATAGCGGCCTTTTCGATCTTCACAGTGAAAGCTTGGGGTCTTCTCGCCATGAAACGGACAACACCCCCAATAATCGCCCTTCGCGGCATTGGTCTTTTTCTTGTCAAACGTCACACGCTGACCCACCACTTCGGAAATCCGAAGCCGGTCGCGGATGTCATCAAGAAAAGAGTCCGGAAAACGCATGATCTCTATGTAGCGATTGCGGATGCAAACTGCCACAAAAACCAAAATTCAATTGGGGAGCAGTGTGGAAAACGTCAATTCTGCAAATGCTGTCCAAGTTCACGGACACAAACCGGTTTGGTGGCTTGGTGTTCATTCACAATACCGCAGATTGCCAGACAGGCTGGTAAAAAGATGGCGGCGCAGCCAATTCAATTCTGGCTTTTCCTCAATTCTCGCCGCCCACCCTCAATTCCCCCGCCCCGCCCAAAGTCTGGACTATCACGGCCAGCAACACAATTGCTCCACCGGTCAGGACATAGCTGCTCGCTGTTTCCCCTATAAACATCCAGACCCATATCGGGCCAAGCACACTTTCAAGCAGCACAAGCACGCTTACTTCCGGTGAAGGCAGATAGGCAGCTGCAAGCGTTACACAGGCAATGCCCAGCCCGATTGTGAACGCGCCCATGAAGAGGCTCACTCCAAGATCCCACGTACTCACGGTAAAGCCGGACCCAAGGACAATGATCATTGCAGCATTTATCAATATTGCGAAAATGCCGCCAAGAAAGGTGCCGCCCAACGGTTCCTCCCTGCCAAGACTGCGGATCGTTACCAGCATGCAGGCAAAACAGAACGAAGAAAACAGCGCATACAAATTTCCAGGCGTTCCGCCCCTGTCAAACCCGTCAAACACCATTACGCCCACACCGATAACTGCAAGTATAAGGGCAAGATACGTTGCCGAAGTTGGTGTTTCGCGGAGAAAAATCCACGAGAGAATTGCCGCAAATATGGGCGATGATGAGAGCAGGAACAGCGCACTCGCTATACTGGTGTTCAAAAGTGCATAAACATAAAAACTGAATGCGACCCCTAACAACAGGCCGACAAAAACCGACCACCGGTCAATTGATGCCAGAAAAACCGCAGGGGAAACCCTCCGCCGCAGACACGCAAAAACAAGAACGACTGCTGCAAGCGAGAACGAACGGTAAACAAGTATCTGAAATCCATCTGCCTCCTCAATCAGTCGAAGAAGAAGCCCGACAAAGCTCATCAGGCTTGCACCAAACAGCACAAGAATTATTGCTGAGATACGGCTCATCGCGTGCTACGCGCCAAGAAGAGATTTCACCATTGGGCCAACAACACCCATGTCCAACTGACCGCGATAGCGCTCTTTCAATATCCCCATCACCTTGCCCATATCGCGCAAGGATTCCGCTCCAGTTTCGGAAATCGCGTCTTTTACTGCCGCCGCGGCTTCCTCAGCCGACAATTGCTGCGGTAAAAACTCGCGGATAATTTCGATCTCTTCAAGCTCCTGAGCTTCAAGTTCGCCACGACCTGCATCGCGGTACATTCGTGAACTTTCTTCACGCTGTTTCACCATCTTGGTCAGGATGTCGAGGATTTCTTCGTCGTCAGCCTTGTCCTTGCCTTTGCCCCGCAGAGCAATATCCCGGTCATTGATCGCCGCTTTGACCAGACGCAAGGTGCCGGTTCGACGGGTGTTTTTTTCCTTCATGGCAGCCTTGAGACTGTCAGAGATTCGGTTTCGCATCTTTAAGCCTTTCGAAAGCCGCAAGAACCTACCCCCAAACGCGACAATAAGCAATGGTGAAAAAAACACATAACCGTTTGTTTTTATTATATTTTATAAATTTTTCATTCCGTTGACCTTGGCCCATGCTTCGTCTATTTTACGGTTTCAGCACCGACATTCTTCCCTCACAGTGCTGCCGCGCACGGGGCTGGCTGTGCCTACGGACGCGCACCATGACAGATCAGACACCACACTGGACCGAAACAAAACCAACCGCCGTAATCGCCCTGGCTGACGGCACCATAATCGAAGGAAAAGGGTGTGGTGCAACCGGCATCGCGGAAGCTGAAATTTGCTTCAATACCGCGATCACCGGCTATCAGGAAATTCTGACCGACCCCTCATACGCGGGACAAGTCATAACATTTACCTTCCCGCACATCGGCAATGTCGGCACCAATGAGGAAGATCAGGAAATGCTGATCGTTGAAAATACCGATACAGCTGTCGGAGCTGTCTTCAAGGCAGATATTACTCAACCATCGAATTATCGTTCTGCCCAACATCTGGATACCTGGCTCAAGGCAAGAGGGATCATCGCCATGAGTGGTGTGGATACGCGTGCGCTTACCAATCTCATTCGCGAAAAGGGCCTCGCCAATTGCGTGATCGCCCATTCACAAGATGGCAAATTTGACATTGCTGCTCTAAAGGCACGAGCCGTTGCCTGGTCCGGGCTTGAAGGGCTCGATCTCGCCAAAACAGTGGGACACGGACAAGACGCGCCCTGGTCCCAAATTCCCTGGGTATGGAATGAAGGATACGCTGTTTCGTCTGATCAACCCTATCATGTCGTGGCGATTGATTTTGGTGTGAAGCGCAATATTTTACGGCTCCTCGCAGGCCTTGGTTGCAAGGTGACGGTAATGCCGGCAACGTCGATGAGCGAAGATGTTCTTGCGCAAAACCCTGACGGTGTATTTCTTTCAAACGGCCCCGGAGATCCGGCAGCGACCGGCGAATATTCGGTCGAGATGATCAGGGGAATTTTGAAAACTGATCTTCCGGTCTTTGGTATATGTCTTGGTCACCAGATGTTGGCCCTGGCGCTCGGTGCAAAGACAATCAAAATGCATCAGGGGCATCACGGCGCCAATCACCCGGTGAAAGATCACACCACCAACAAAGTTGAGATTGTTTCCATGAACCATGGCTTCGCAGTTGATGCTTCAACCTTCCCTAAAGGTGTAAGAGAAACACATGTTTCTCTCTTTGATGGCTCAAATTGTGGTTTGGCAGTTGAGGGTCGTCCGGTCTTTTCTGTTCAACATCACCCGGAAGCCTCTCCGGGGCCGCAGGACAGCCACTATCTGTTCCGCCGCTTCCTCAATCTGATCAAACAGGAAAAAGGCGCGGCACTTCTGGCCGAACGCTAGAACGGATATCATCGTGAAAACTGTTGAGCGGGCAGTCGGGTTTGAAACAGCAGACAAGGTTCAGCTTAATGGCCAATTGTTTGAACACCCAAATCCCAATGGGGTAACCATCCTGCATGGTGCAACCGGAGTACCCACTGGCTATTATATGGCCTTTGCCGCCTGGTATGGTGAACAAAAGCGGCATCATGTCTTGATCTACGCTTATCGCGACACCGAAAACATGACGCCTGAAGCCGTGAAAACTCCACCGGCTAAAGCCGGTGGCTTCGAGTTACGGCTATAAGCCGGATCGGTCCGCCTTTCGGCGGACTATACGACCTCAAAATCATCATCAGGTTCAGGTGGTGTCTGATTCTTGATATACTCTCTCCACACTTCATCCGTCACATTCCCACTCGTATTCACCCAATATCCACGCGCCCACAAATGTTGACCCCAGTAGCGCTTGCGCAAGCTTTTGTATTCACTCAACAATTTGTGGGAACTTTTCCCCTTCAAGAACTGAACAGCCCGTGAAACCGATAGGTTCGGTGGAATGGAAATCAGCATATGTACATGATCTCGATTGATCGAGCCCGCATGAATATAGATCTCATGCGAAATCGCAATCGCCCGCAATAACTCTCGGCAGCGATCGCCTATGTCCTTACCAAGGACTTCATATCTGTATTTTGTCGTCCATACCAAATGGTACTTGCAGTCCCAAACAGTATGGCTACCACGTTTGTTGAATTGCATTCTTGGATGATACTCATCCCGTCGCCTAAAGGCGAGGGGTTTACGGATCCCCTAACGGGGACTCTAAAGAAATCCCGCACAACCATGGGCGATTGGGGGGTTTTGGATCAGGCCGCGGCACTTGATTACATGATAACCAAATATCCAGATCTACCTGCCCACACCATTGGCCATAGCCTCGGCGGGTTTTGCATTCCGTTTCACAAGAACGCTGACCGGATTGTTGAACATACTGCGGTAAATTCAGGTCCGGCCTATCTCTTCGCCCATCCGCTGTTTTTCATCTGGAAAGCGTTCGCGCTTTGGTATCTGATCGGGCCCATAACATCGCTGGCGTTTGGTTACCTGCCGGGCAGGCGCATTGGCCTTAATGCCGATATCCCCTCAAGTGTCTACTGGCAATGGCGACGTTGGTGCATCAATGAACAGTTTCACCAGATCGACTGGGGAACAAAATTGCCGCAGCCCGACCTTGAACGTTTTACCGGAAAACTGAAGATAATCAGCGCTGACGACGATTACACGATCCCGTCAAAGCGCGCCAAAGAACTGAAACGGTTTTTTCCCCGCGCCCAGGCAGCGTTTTCCACAATCAGCCCTGAAAAATATGGCGGTGGCCCGATTGGTCACATCGCGATCTTTTCCAAGCGAAACCGTGACGCCTGGACAGAGCTGCTCTAAAGTCGCTTTGCCTTGAACGTGTCGCAGCTTTCAATGCGACCTGTTTCAAACCCGCGGCGGAACCAAAAACGGCGTTGCTCAGATGTTCCGTGATTGAAACTTTCCGGAACCACATAACCTTGTGTGCGTTTTTGAATAGCGTCATCACCAATCTGGTTTGCAGCAACAAGCGCTTCTTCCAGGTCGCCTGCTTCCAGCCAACCTTCCTTCGCCACATAGTGTCCCCAAACACCGGCAAAACAATCAGCCTGCAATTCAACCTTGACCGACATTTTATTGACTTCAACCTTGCCCATCGACCGGCGCATGCGATTGAATTGTGGCAGCACGCCAATCACATTTTGAACGTGATGACCAACTTCATGGGCAAGCACATAGGCCTGGGCAAAATCGCCGCCGGCCTTAAAATCGCGCTCCAACTGCTGATAGAATGCGAGATCAATATAAACCTCAGAATCTCCGGGACAATAAAACGGACCCGATGCAGCAGAAGCCATGCCGCACGCAGAGCGCACCTGGCCGCTGAACAAGTTGAGTTCCGGCACCGGATAGTTCTTCCCATATCCCTTGAATAGGGAGGTCCAGACTTCTTCGGTTGATCCCAAAATGGTTTTCACAAATTCACTTTGTTGATCATTGGTGCGCGGTTTGGAGCGATCCACTTGTTGGCTTTGCGGCGCGGGGGAACTTGGAGCAAATCCGCCACCAAGGTTGCCTCCGGAACCGCCACCAAGCAGTTTCAGCGGATTGATACCCAGGAACCACAATACGATACCGATAATGATCATCGTGCCGATGCCCATTCCGCCACCGCCGCTGCGGCCCATCGGGATTTGCATGCCGCGACCGGCGCTACCCATTCCACCTGGAAATCCGAAACCGCCGCCGCGACCCCGATTGTCATTTACATTTGAACTTTTTTTACGGCCTTTCCAGCGCATAGTGGACTCCGTTGGTCAAAATTTATCGAACAACCGTATCCAAATTCATGCGTGAATGCAAAGATGAAAGGTGAATTTCCTGCGTTGCCTTTTGTTACGGAAGTAAAACTCTCGCAGACCGGCCAATAAATGTTCCAGAAGCAGTGCTCACAATCAACATAATGGCGAAAACAAACCCGGGGTGTGAAGCAAACGATGGCGCAATTGCCTCCGCTGTACCTCGGATAAAATTGCTACAAAACAATATCATGAGGGCAGACAATGTCATCCATTCACCGGCGACGCGAATGTGCGTTTTTCGCCGCGCGACAATCAATCCTTTTTGAACCATAAAGCCCGCTGTTACACCGATAATACTTCCAGCGAGAAATGCTACCCAGGCAACAGGAACATGCGCCAGCAACCTCATCTGATTGACAGACATCAGTAAAAACAGCGGCAGGAAATAATAAACAACAATCGGAACCTCCCGCGACCTTGTTGATCTGACACCGATGTAAATCAGACCAACGAAAAGCGGCCACACCCATATTGGAACGTCGGTTAAAAATTTTCGTAAAAATTCCTGAGACATGTCTAAACCTTGTCTTATTTGAGTTCAGCGTGTTTTTTGTTTGGTGACATTTGCGTGCGCCAGGCCACGTAAATCAGCACCACCAGAGCCCCGGCAAGCGTTATCCAGATGTTCTCCGTCTTCGTAAAGGGTGTCGTGATGTTTTCTGCAAAGAACATCCGGTGGAGCATTCTACCCGGTAAAAATGACAGGGCTCCAGCGACAACCAACCCACCAAGGTAGATGCCACGCATGGTGTTTTGATGTGCGTCAATACGACCAACCCTGACTGCGCGAATTGCCAATACAAGCGAAATAATCGTGAAAACTGAGATGAGGTGAATGGGACTATATGCACCCCAAACCCGCAGTTCACTGATAAAGAAGGAACTCAACGCGACTATCAACATCAAGAGCACCCAAAGTTTCCCCATGCTTCGATGGGTTTTGCTCCCTTTGCGTTTCAAAAAAATTGTTCCACCCAGAACAAATGCGACTATTGCGAAAATTGTATGCAGTTGAATAACCCATCCCGCGCTGATAAACGGTTCAAAATTCATCATAAACCTCTTTTAATTATTCGATGACAAAGGATATAAACGGGGAATGAACCAGAACAATTCGAAATACGCAGGACACCAGGAATACTTCGCAGATGACAGCCCAACGCAGGTCGCGCTTCGCGAACTGCGCATGTTGGCATCAAGCAATCGGTTTTGGGTTGGGCTATTTGCCGTTGTATTGATCCTGACCATCGCAGGCCCGTTCGACACCGACAAACACCTTTCCCATGCAGAGCGCCTGGTCTATTGGGCAGTAGAAGCTTCCCTGACCCTTTTCTGCGGTGTGTTCTTCGCGGTATTCATCAATGTGGTTTTGGGTCGGATGTTCAACAAGCCGCTTGTTGCCAAACTTGGGTCCGCCCTGCTGGTTGGCATACCGATCAGCCTTGTCGTTTGGATTGTGAACCTTGTAACCTTCGGCTCCGCATTTGCCAGGCTTGACGCCTATCTTGAATTGCTGGGCAACTGCCTCATCATCTCATTTGCGGTTTCAACTCTTTATTACGTGATCTCGAAAGACAAAACGAACGACGAAACTACGCAACAACCCGCTTCGGGCACGCAGTTTCCATTCAATAAGAGATTGCCAAGGGAACTGGGTTCAAACCTTTTGTATCTCACAAGCCAGGACCATTATGTGGAGGCGGTGACAGATCGTGGCTCCCATCTGGTGCTGATGCGGTTTTCGGATGCGATCGATGAACTCGACCCGGAACTTGGCCTGAGAATTCATCGTGCGCATTGGGTAAGCTTTTCCGCCATCAAGCGGTCATTGCGCCTCAAAGGCCGGCAGATGATTGAGACCACGGATGGAAAGCAATTCCCGGTTTCACGAACCTATGCCAAAGCGGTTCGCGAAAAACTCGACACAATTAGGGTCTGAACCCAATTGGGAAATGTGGCTGCATTGGAGACAAAATGGTTTATTTCGAGGCGAAAAACACAGGCGATGCCAAAGCATCGGCGAGGCTTTTTAATGCTGAAATAGGCGTTTTTGGCCCAACCCGTTCGGGCAGCGCCCAATTTACCCGAATCATCGTTGAAATCTCCTCATTGACGGAAAGTCATGTCGGTCGATTTCGCCTAAATTCTGAAAAATTGGTCAGCTGTGCAGGCCAATTCCCAATTGAGTCCAGACCCTAGTAGCTATAAGGTTTCCTCTTTTTATTGAACCCCTTCAAGATCGACGGGGTCGACAACCTGCATCTCAATTTCCACATCGCCGGCATGTTCAAACGTCAAAATCACGCTGTGCAATTGGCCTGTTTCCATCTGTTCTTGAAGTTTCATGAACATCAGATGCTTGCTACCCTTCTTCAGCACAACGGTTTCACCGGCTGCTATTTCAAGACCACCAACAATCGGTCGCATTTTCATAATGCCGTCGATCATTTTCATCTGGTGAATGCCCGATTTGCCGGAAAACCCTGTTTTGACCGAAATCAGCCGTTCTGGCGAAGTGCCTGAATTGGAAATCATCAGATAGCCCGCCGCAACTGGCGCAGATTTTACCGTCGATGGAATGACCGCGTGTTTTATCACCAAGTCACCCGTTCTGTAGTCATGGGCATGTGCGCCAGGGACAAGGGAAAGAAACAAACAAAAAGCGAGAAAAAAACGAGGCAGAACCGGCATTTGAAACCCCTGAGATTGGTTGAAGCCTCACACCTAGTACTGCTCCTTTATGCATTGAATGTGACAATCCCGCGCAGAGTTTAATGCATTGTCGCTGTTTGGATTGAACGCGAAACGCTGTGCTCAAAAAATCGACAGCCCTTTTGTAGTTTAACCCAAATTTGCTCATTCACCGCTTCAAAAAAGAGACGATTGAACATGGTTTGAAAACTATCCGGTGAAATCCGCAATTGTTCCCTTCCCCATTGCGTTTCCATCATCTATAGGAACCTTCTAGCCAGACAATTTTGCGCTCGATTCGCTTGCACTTTCCAAGCACGGGTTTTCGTGCGCTAAAAGAAAGCAACTGCTAGATGCCCGCAAGAAAAGATATTTCCTCCATCCTCGTAATCGGGGCTGGACCGATTGTGATCGGCCAAGCCTGCGAGTTTGACTATTCCGGCACCCAGGCCTGCAAGGCACTCAAGGCGGAGGGGTATCGCATCGTCCTGGTCAACTCCAATCCGGCAACAATCATGACCGACCCGGACCTTGCGGATGCCACCTATATTGAGCCTATCACACCTGAAATCGTTGCCAGGATTATCGAAAAAGAACGCAGTGAACGTCCCGACGACAAACTGGTACTCTTGCCAACCATGGGGGGACAGACGGCTCTCAATTGCGCACTATCCTTGCGCAAAATGGGCGTCCTCGACAAACACGATGTTGAAATGATCGGCGCCAAGGCAGAAGCCATCGACAAGGCGGAAGACCGCGAGCTTTTCAGGGCAGCGATGGAAAAAATCGGCCTTTCCACCCCACGCTCGGCTTTCGTCAACACGGCTGAACTTAAAAGCAGGTTTCATCAAGAACATGAAGCCGGTCTTGCCTCTGCCGCTGACCAGGAGGCCTTTGAAAACGAATGGCGAAACGGCGAAACCCTGCGGCTGGAAGAGCATCGCCTTACCGCTCAAATGCAGGCTCTCGAAGCAACAAAGATAACCAGCCTTCCGGCAATTGTCAGACCGTCTTTTACCCTTGGTGGCCAGGGCGGCGGCATCGCCTACACGCTCGAAGAACTCTACAAACTCGTCATCGGCGGCGTTGATGCATCTCCCACCAATGAAGTGCTGGTTGAAGAAAGCATCCTTGGCTGGAAAGAGTTTGAGATGGAAGTCGTTCGCGACCACGCGGACAATTGCATCATCATTTGTTCAATCGAAAACATTGATCCGATGGGCGTTCATACCGGCGATTCCATTACTGTCGCGCCGGCCCTCACCCTCACAGACAAAGAATACCAGTTGATGCGCAATGCATCGATTGCCGTTCTGCGGGAAATCGGTGTGGAAACCGGCGGTTCAAACGTCCAGTTTGCCGTTAACCCTGAAGACGGACGCCTCGTTGTCATCGAAATGAACCCGCGCGTATCGCGGTCATCTGCCCTCGCTTCAAAGGCAACCGGATTTCCAATTGCCAAGGTCGCGGCACGTCTCGCGGTTGGCTATACCCTTGATGAACTCGACAACGACATTACTGACGGAGCAACACCTGCATCCTTCGAGCCATCAATTGATTATGTCGTCACCAAAATTCCGCGCTTTGCATTTGAAAAGTTCCCGGGCAGCGAGCCCGTTCTTTCAACCTCCATGAAATCGGTCGGTGAAGTCATGGCGATTGGCCGAACCTTCGCTGAATCCGTTCAAAAGGCACTTCGCGGTCTTGAAACCGGACTTTCCGGCCTCGACGAAATCGCCATCCCCGGCATCGGCGAAGGCGATGATAAAAACGCCATTCGTGCCGCACTCGGCACCGCGACACCGGACCGTTTGAGGGTTGTGGCGCAAGCGCTTCGCGAAGGTGCAACACCGGAAGAAGTCCACAAATACTCGAAATTCGATCCCTGGTTCATTGAGCAGTTCCAGCACATTATTGCCAGTGAAGATCGCATTCGCGAACATGGCGTTCCAAAGGATGCCGACAACTTGCGCATGTTAAAAGGCCAGGGCTTTTCTGACATCCGCCTGGCGGAGCTTACAGGCGTGAAAGAATCTGATATCGCCGACCTGCGCGCCTCCCTTGATGTGAACCCGGTCTATAAACGCATCGACACATGTGCTGCGGAATTCGCCTCACCAACCGCATATATGTATTCAACCTATGAGATACCTTTTGCCGGCGAAATTCGCAATGAGGCACAGGCATCTGACCGCGAAAAAGTAATGATCCTTGGCGGCGGCCCCAATCGGATCGGCCAGGGCATCGAATTTGACTATTGTTGCTGCCACGCGGCCTTCGCTTTGCAAGACGCTGGTTATGAAACCATCATGGTCAACTGTAACCCCGAGACGGTTTCCACAGACTACGACACTTCAGACCGGCTCTATTTTGAACCGCTGACCGCCGAAGATGTTTTGGAAATCATCCGCACTGAACAGGCATCGGGAACACTGAAAGGCGTCATTGTGCAGTTTGGCGGGCAGACCCCGCTTAAGCTTGCCCAGACCTTGACTGATCATGGTGTTCCAATCCTTGGCACGTCGCCCGACAAGATTGACCTTGCTGAAGACCGTGACCGGTTCCACAAACTTCTTAATGAGCTGAACCTTCTTCAGCCGCGCAATGGCATTGCCCGTTCCGTTGATGAAGCGCGCAATATCGTCAGGGAAATCGGATATCCGGTGGTTATTCGACCATCCTACGTGCTGGGCGGCAGGGCGATGGAAATTGTCCGCACGGATGCAGGATTTGAGCGCTACATCAACGAAGCCGTGATTGTTTCGGGCGATACTCCAGTGCTGGTTGACACCTACCTTTCCGGTGCAATTGAAGTCGATGTTGACTGCCTGTCAGATGGTAAAACAGTCAAGGTTTGTGGCATCATGGAGCACATTGAAGAAGCAGGCATCCACTCCGGAGACTCAGCCTGTTCACTCCCGACCCATTCCCTGCCGCAACACATCATCACGGAACTCGCCCGCCAATCAAAGGAAATGGCGGTTGCCCTTGAAGTTTCCGGCCTGATGAATGTTCAATACGCCATCAAGGGTGATGAGATATATGTGCTTGAGGTTAATCCACGGGCCTCGCGTACCGTACCCTTTGTCGCCAAAACCATCGGCACACCGGTTGCAAAAATCGCCAGCCTCATCATGGCCGGTGAAAAACTGGAAAACGCTATCACAACCTATGGCGAATGGCGCGAAGCTCAAAACCTTGGCCATATCGCGGTCAAAGAGGCCGTCTTCCCCTTTGCCCGTTTCCCGGGTGTTGACATTTTGCTTGGACCGGAAATGCGCTCAACCGGTGAAGTTATGGGGCTTGATACCGACTATGCCATGGCTTACGCCAAAGCGCTTCTTGGCGGCGGTATGACGCTCCCGACTTCAGGAACCGTATTCATCTCGGTAAAAGACAGTGACAAGCAAGGCATATTGCCAGCTGCAAAAACCTTTACTGATATTGGATTTAGCCTCATGGCAACGGGCGGCACACAACGCTTCCTCAGCGAAAACGGTCTCGAAGTAACCCGGGTTAACAAAGTCTTGGAAGGACACCCTCACATCGAAGACGCGATCCTCAATCACCAGGTACAACTGGTGATCAACACGACGGAAGGTGCGAAAGCCATGTCTGATTCACGATCCCTGCGTCAGGCTGCCCTTAAAACCAAAACCGCACACACAACCACGCTTTCTGCAGGAATTGCAATTTCGGAAGCTCTGGAAGCTCTGGGCAATCGTGAAATGGAAGTTCATCCGCTGCAAAGCTATTTTGGTTAGGGGCTGGGCCGAAAATTTCCGTTTCTGGACAATCTGCGGATGCCATGTAACGCTTTTTCCGGATGTAATACCGGCGGTGGTTTGGTTTGACCCTTTTATGGCGCTGGTATGCCAGCACAAATCGAGCCAGGCTTATGCCCGCCCCCGTGGCGGCGTTTGGCAAAGCCAAACTGCCGTGAACGCAAACAAATATACTCCTTGCACCCGAAAAGTGGGCACCGGTTTTCGGATAAGTGCAAGGATCAAAAGAAGAATCCTATACTCAAAATTCGGGTTTCCGAGTGTTTTGAGTATACCAATGGGCCATTTCAAATGGCCGTTGGTATTACCTACTTTGACAGATGAATTCCTTCTGTTTTACCCTCATTGTTGAAGGCGGCAAAAATGTCATCTGCAGTGGTAGCATAGTAATAATTACTTTCGTCACCGGCACATTGTACAAATTTAGATTTTTGACGCAAATTGCGACCAAATTGGATCGCAATTAGCTTATGCCCAGCATCTCGCACGGTCTTACAAGCAGAGATGATTCGATAAACCGGGCAATAATTGTCAAAGTCAGACATCAATACGAAGGTGCTGGACTCCGATTTCTTGTTTGCCTGATTCAACAATCCCAACAGAACATCGTTGGAGCAGCTGTAAACATCAGAACCGGGCCCTGAAGCAGCCGATACAGCTCGCATGCTGTTTATGAATGAGAGAATTGCATCTTTCTCATCAAGCACTTTTTTCTCATAAATGTAGAAACCGTGATTTGAAGATCGGTACTGATAAAATGGAACCATTGATATGGTGCTATCAACTTCCTTCTCATACAGTTTGTTTACAAATCTTCTCGCCGCTTTTCTGAGATTAGCTTCAGGAGCTCCTCTCATTGAAGTTGAGTGATCAAGGGCAAAATAGAAGTCCCCTTTGACTTTAGAGGATTTTGCAAACCCGACTCGACTGACGGTGCCTATCTGGGAAACCTCAGTTCCAAAAAAAGCGCCAAAATTCAGATTTACATACCCCGTGACGTTCAATTCAATATATTCGTCCTCTAAGGATAATGAGAAGTCCTCATACTTATCCAAGTATTTATAATTGGGATACATCACCTGAAAGAAATTTGCTGCTTCTGTTTCCAAACGGGCACGTTCTTTAGCAAATTTACTTGATGATCCGCCGTTCATCGCTTTTTGATCTATCGATTTCGCTATATTCAAGGCGGTTGCATCAAGCTTATATTGTAAATCAATTTTTGTACTTGAAACACGCGCGTAGTCTATTGTCGCACCAATCAACGGCACAATTACCAACGCGAGCAGAACGGCGGCAAACACCGCGATAGTACCGCTGCTGTTTACAAAAAACCGCCGAAGCAAGCCTGAGTTTCGGAAAAAGAAGATATTTGGGAACATTGCACACCAAAAAGTCGCTAAGAACTGCATCTTAATAGCGCAAAATTGTTAAAATTCCATTTACTCCGTAAGGCTACGTTCCGATTGCAACGATCCAGATTCGCGTTGAAATTTGAGGGAGCTTTTCTTGCGGAGATTTTTTTCAGCACCGGGCCTTGATTTTTAACACAGATGCTTGCAAAAAACGGGGCTGTGAAGCTACCCACAGCAAGGCTCAAAATTCCAGTTACAGACTTGCACATACCGATGCTTCTATCATATTCTGCTGGTACTTCGGCGATTCTTGAGGAAAGATAGTGCAGAATGCACAAGATCCAAACCCGGCGCTAGCGCTGGACGTGGAAGACCTTCATATCCTGGAGCGGCGGGAAGCTGCAAATTCGGGAGTTCCTCTGTTTGCGGCTCATTGGCATATATTTGTTCCAACACTTGCCATAGGCCTGCTTTATTCCCTTGCATGGCTTGGACTGGCTTTACTCGGCAAATCAGATACCGGGCTTGCCCGGTTGTTTATCGTCGTCATGGCTGTTGGTGTCCCGCTTTTGGCGGCCCACGCATTTTTGCGATTTCAAACCATCCGCCTGCAGATCAATGAAGGCCATGTATTGTGCCATCCTGGCTGGCCCAAAGAATTGCCGATTGATGTTCCGCTGGAGATGATTGAGTCAATTCGTGTGAGGCGCGGCCTCTCGGGTCGGTTGTTCGGCGGCGGAACCATCATCATCCGTCTTGTTACCGGCAACACCGTTGCAATCGCAGACCTGGCCGAACCGGTTACAGCACACCGGAAAATTGCGAAGGTCGCTCCCAACCTTACCTAGTGGTCCGTTCGAAACAAATGAGTCCCTTTGCGGCGAACTCTTTATCATTTGTTTCGAACGTAAAGACCACTAGCAAGGTATTGTTTTCTAGTGGATTTTAAGATTCAAATATTTGGATGAGAGGTCTCGGAAAACGGGTTCCAAATGTTTGAATCAATCCACTAGAGTTTCTGCGCTCAATCAAAAGAGAAAAGGAACGCGGTGCCGCTGTTTGGATTGAACGCCACGCTCTAACCGGAGCCAAAGTAATTCCTGGTCAAAAGAGTAAATCCTAGTGGCCGTTGGTATTACTCCCGTAATTTTGATTTACCTTTCAAATTGATCCGGTTGATACTGAAACCTTTCGGAAAACACTTTTTTGGTGATGGAAAAAGCATGAATGTATACCGCGCAACAAAAGGGATAGCTGCATTTTCCGCGCTGATCCTGTTGATATTCACGCCACCACACAGTGCAGCTGAGTTGCCTGAGTTGCCTGGCCTGCCAATCACACCCCATCTCGTTTTTGACGCTAATTCCGGCAAGGTTCACACCCAACATCGCGCGTTTGATCGCTGGGCACCGGCGTCACTTGCCAAGATGATGACTGCCTATACCGTTTTCAGGGCTTTGAAATTGCAGCATCTGGCGATGAATTCCCCGGTTCGTGTTTCAGAATATGCAATCGCCCAGCCTCCATCCAAAATGGGCTTTCCGGTAGGCACGGTCCTCACCATCGAAACGGCCCTCAAAATCATCATGGTCAAATCAGCAAATGATATTACCGTAGCTCTGGCAGAAGCCACAGCAGGCAGCGAAGAGAATTTCATTCGCCTGATGAATGCTCACGCCAGGCGCATTGGCATGCAAGACAGCCAGTTCATCAATCCGCACGGCCTTCATGATCCGCAGCAATTCACAACCGCCCGCGACATCGGCCTGCTGGTACACATCCTAACCAGGGAGTTTCCGGAACATGCCGGCTTCTTCGACATTCCGGCTATACGAATTACCGGTCGCAGACTGCGAAATCACAACGCACTTTTGCGATTGTTTGATGGCACCAGCGGCATGAAAACCGGGTATGTCTGCGCGTCTGGCTATAATGTCGCCGTTCGCACCAAGCGTGCAGGGCGGGAATTGATTGCCATCGTGTTTGGCGGCCGGTCCGGATTACTGCGAAACCTTCGGGCTGCAGAACTTCTTTCGGTAGCCTTTGAAACTAATCCGCCCACCGATCAATTGCTGTTTGATGACCTGATCAAACCTGCAACATCAAGCAACACCCCGTTCGACATCACACGTGTCACCTGCCCTCGCAAATACGCAGCACAATCGGTCCCGCAGGACCGTCCGCCGGAGGCTCCGTCTGCGCGCGACTTTGATGGCATCGACACAATCATGATTTCACAAGGACTGGAACAGAAGAAAAATCTATCTGCTGATATCCCTCTGCCGAAAAAACGCCCAAACCTCGATGCTGCATCGTTAGAGCATGAAATCCAACAACCGGAAAAAGATGGGCCCAATGAAAACCCGCTTCCTGACATGAGGGATAAAATCCCCGAAGACAATCCGCCGACACCCCGGGAACTTGCCCGGATTTATTTTCAGCCCAGGAGCGATTTGCGCAAGGATCTGGCCCTTTCGCTGGCAGGCGCCACAGGCCCTAATCCATTTGCCATAAAACATACAAATGGTGGAGTGTATCAACCCCCGGTTCCTGTTCCTCAAAAGCGTCCGGCACTTGATTTGGCCCAAGCAGAGGAATAAAGAAAGTACGGGTAATAGTACTTTTTACGACACTGAAACCCAGATAATTTCCGGAGCATTCCAATGGGCATAGTTGCCGACAGTCTATCGCGGGTAAAACCATCCGCCACGATCGCCGTTTCTGAAAAAGCGCGCGAACTCAAAGCCGCCGGCCGCCACGTGATCGGACTTGGTGCCGGAGAGCCGGATTTTGACACGCCGGACAACATCAAGGCAGCGGCGATTGACGCTATCAATCGCGGCGAGACGAAATATACGCCGGTACCGGGCATTGTTGAACTGCGCGACGCAGTCTGCGCAAAATTCAAGCGCGAAAACGGTCTGGAATATACCCCGGCTCAAGTTCAGGTGGGAACCGGCGGCAAGCAGATCCTCTACAATGCATTTGCTGCAACCCTCAACCCGGGAGATGAGGTAATCATTCCTGCACCTTACTGGGTGAGCTATCCCGACATGGTTTTATTAAATGGCGGTGAACCGAAATTCGTCAATGCCAGTATGGAAAACAACTTCAAGATTACCGGCGCTCAGCTTGAAGCCGCCATTACACCTCAAACCAGGTGGTTCCTGTTCAATTCGCCATCCAATCCGTCCGGTGCCGCTTATAGTCATGCTGAACTCAAGGAGTTGACTGATGTTTTGATGAAGCATCCGGATATCTGGGTGCTGACCGACGATATGTATGAGCATCTGTGCTATGGAGACTTTGAATTCGTAACACCTGCTCAGGTTGAGCCGGGTCTCTATGACCGCACCCTCACCATGAACGGCGTATCCAAAGCCTATGCAATGACCGGTTGGCGCATTGGCTATTGCGGTGGCCCGGAAGTGCTGGTCAAGGCGATGAACAAGGTGCAGGGGCAATCAACATCCGGCGCAAGCTCAATTGCGCAATGGGCAGCTGTCGAGGCACTCAACGGACCTCAAGACTTTATCGACACCCGCAGGAAAGCATTCCAAGATCGACGCGATCTGGTTGTTTCAATGCTCAATCAGGCAAAAGGCATCAATTGCCCGAAACCTGAAGGTGCATTTTACGTTTATCCTTCCTGTGCTGAATTGATGGGAAAAACCACAGAATCCGGAAAAGTCCTGGAAACTGACGAGGATTTCGTAACCGAATTGCTGGATAGTGTCGGCGTCGCAGTGGTTCATGGCAGTGCATTTGGGCTTGGTCCGAACTTCCGGATTTCCTATGCTACCTCAACTGAAGACCTTACCGAGGCTTGCAATCGTATCCAGTCATTCTGTGCAAGTTTGAGATAAACAGGACCGTCTGCATATTGCAAAAATGCAACGGCCCACGCAAAACCGCGCCGTTGTGGCTGGAAACAGTCCAAAACACCGGTAAATCTGTGGATTCAATTTGCAATTTTAGCAATTTGCTTTAGTCATCTGGGAAAAAATTGGGCCCAAAGCAAGTTGGGTGGACAGGGATACGGTTTGAATAGGCTTCTTTCAGCAGCAATATGTGCAACCGGCCTGGCATTTTCAGCCGGAACCGCTTCTGCGCAAAACATTCTGGATCCTACGCCTGTAGCCGAACAATCTGGCCGCTCGGTCGATAACGTAAACTACGAGTTCAGCATCCTTGGCGGTTCTTTTCAGCGCAATGTTCTGGGTAGCGCCAGCAATGTAATGTTTGTTGCTTCGCTCGCTACTCCATTTCCATTCTTCGAGAATTTTGGTGCTCAGATTGATGCAGCCATTGGTTCGTATGACAGTGGCTTCACAAGCGCTGCAGCGGGTCTTCATCTGTTTTGGCGTGACCCGTCACAAGGCATGATCGGCATTTATGGCGATTGGGGCTACGTGAACCCGGAACACGCCGGTCGTGTTGGCGTTGAATTTGCCGTTTACAATGATCGTTGGACCCTGGATGTTCTGGCGGGCCTGCAATTTGGTCAGCACGTCTTCTCCGAATTCATCGATGAAGTTGACCTGTCATACTATGTGACGGACAACACCCGCGCTTCAATTGGCCACCGGCTCACTTCACGTGGTAGCGTCGGCAACTTCTCATTCGAACATCTCATGGTCGATGAAGGATTGGATGGCTGGAGCATTTTTGGTGAAATCGAGGCTGGCGAGGATGGTTATGTCAGTGGTTGGGGAGGCGTTAAGTTTGCCGTGGGAAGCACGGCTGCGACCCTAATTGACAGAGACCGCAATTCCAATCTCACTGTTCGTATTCCGCGCAACCTTGCAAGTGTTACCCAGTGTGGTGATCTTGACGTTGTACGCCCTGCCACAAGCTTGCGGGCCGAGATGAGCAATCTGTGCTCCTCCGAAGACGAAATCAACCGTCTGTCATCAACCGGCATTGCTAAAAAATAACACCGGATTCACTTGATACCGCGCAATTCACAACGGATATTGATCAGGCAATCTGTTTCGCTAACGCGTTTGTGAGATAATGTATTTTGATTTTCCGGCCTGTTTGGCCAAAAGTGATTTCGATTTCCCAACCGAAAGGTCCCCTCGATATGACCAGCAGAAGAATTTTCACCAAACCAACCTGGCAACTCAGTGAGAGTAAAGCCACATCTGAAGCAGTTTTTTTGAACCGACGACAGATTTTGAAAGGATTGGGATTGGGCGGATTGACCGCCGCGTCCTCCGGGTCATTGATGTCTACACTGGCAATGGCAGGTGATGAAACCGATCCAAGTGCATCGCTCTATCCGGTTCCGCGAAATGAAGCCTACACGCTGGAACGTCAAATCACGCCTGAGCGGATCAATGCGAAATACAATAATTTCTATGAGTTCGGATCACACAAACAAATCTACGAGGCTGCCCAGGCCCTGAAAATCCGCCCATGGGAAATCATTGTCGACGGTGAGATTGAAAAACCGATGACCATCGGCATTGACGACCTCTTGAAAAAAATGCCGTTGGAAGAACGCCTTTATCGCCACCGCTGTGTGGAAGCCTGGTCGATGCGTGTTCCATGGTCAGGCTTTGAATTATCTCATCTGGTCAAATTGGCGAAACCAAATTCTGACGCAAAATATGTCCGCTTTGAAACCTTTTCCGACAAGTCGGTCGCGCCGGGACAAAAACAGTTCTGGTACCCATGGCCTTACGTGGAGGGCATCACTATCGAAGAGGCAATGAACGAGATGACCTTTGCGGTAACCGGTGCCTACGGCAAACCGGTGCCCAAACAAATGGGTGCCCCGCTGCGTTTGGCACTTCCGTGGAAATACGGCTTCAAGTCGATCAAATCAATTCAGCGCATCAGCTTCACATCCAAACGCCCTGTCAGCTTCTGGGAAGAGTTGGGACCGGCAGAATATGGTTTTTGGGCAAATGTTAACCCGGAAGTTGACCATCCGCGCTGGAGCCAGGCGAAAGAACGCGATCTGGAATCCGGTGAAAAGATACCGACACAATTGTTCAACGGATACGGTGAACAGGTTGCAAGCCTCTACAAAGACCTGCAGGGCCAATCCCTTTACATGTAATACCAGCGGTCATTAGGATTAACTCTTTTGACCGTTGGCATGATTTGGTCAAAAAAAGCCGGGCAATGTGCCCGGCGTAGTAAAAAGAAGGTACCCGTCGACTATTCCTTCAAGAGGGTAACGGCTGGTTTCCCGATACTGCAGGGAGGAGAAGACAATACCGAATCACCCAGCCACCCTCATTTTGGTGGCAATTGCCAACAATCACAATGTTTGCAAACAATACGTACGTAGTTTTATGTGATAATACGCAATAATCACGTTTTTCGCCATTATTAGTTGCAAAATTGTCACATATTTAGGATGATAGGGCCTTCAAGATTTGAAAACTTGTCATCAAATCAAGATGAGCACCGCCGCCATTCTTGTACAAAGTAATATCTAAAGGGCTGGTGCGACCCGATTTCCGGGCGCATAAATCATACAGATCACCCAAAATTTCCTGTTCCGACAAAACCCCCTTTTTAAGCGGAATGGTAATTTCACCGATATGACCGATGGTTGTTTCGCGGGAATCGACAAACACTTTTGCCTTGCAAATAACAGCATCATCCGCTTCGCGCATATCCGGCTTGAAAGCCCCGATCAGATCAAGATGAGTGCCGGGTTTGATCCACTCTCCTTTGACAACCGGTTCAACTGACATCGTTGCTGTCGTAATAATATCGGCTTGTCCGCACGCTTCCGCTAGATCATTTGCCACCTCAACTCCGCTCACCAAATCGCACAGGCTTTCCCCCAATTTTTGCGCGCGGGCCTCCGTACGGTTCCAGATCACAAACCGTTCAATGGATGGAAATACCTCGCGATAAGCCTTGATGATGGAAGCGGCAACCGTTCCTGCTCCCACCATGAGATGGGTCTTCGGTTCGCGATTGGCGAGCAATCTCGCTCCCAAAACAGAATCTCCCGCAGTTTTCCACTTTGTTACAAGAATGCCATCTACAACTGCCTCAAGACGTCCGGTCACATCTTCAAACAAAAACACGCCGCCGTGGATCGAAGGCATTGGATTTGGAAGGCCGGCATTTGCGGGGAAAACACTCATGGATTTTAGAGCCATCCCCAGACCATCAATCCACGCGCCGCGATTGAGCAGCGCATTGGGGCCCGATTGCAGCAGCAAATCTCCAACATGCGCTTTTTCCAATGCATGTCCGGCTTCAATTGCGTCCGCAATCATGGTCCAGTTTAAATGCGGATCGGCTTCCTCAAAAGAAATGGTCCGCATCAGTATTTCCAGTACCGCGCTTTGGAAATCAGAAAATCGCGGAACACCCGCAAACGGGCCGTATTCTTCAACTCGCCCGGATAGCAGAAGTAAGTATCAAACTCGGGCACCTCGATTTCCGGAAACAGCTGAACCAGCGCATGGCGATCTTCAACAATATAATCCGGCAGCACCGCAATCCCGGAACCTTCCTCGCAGACCCGCCGCAGCGCCCGTAAATTGTTCACCTGAAATGCGGCTTGTCGCCTTTGGCCGTGCTCCATTTCCACATATAAAAGCCAGTTCACCCCAATCAGATAGTTTGGAACCTTTTCGCCGTAAGAAATGATCCGATGCCCGCCGAGATCTTCCAGACTGTCCGGCTGACCATATTTCTTGATATAGGCGGGCGAAGCATAAACGTGCAGATGAACGGTAAAGAGCTTGCGTTGAATAAGGTCCGGATTGGTTGGTTGTTGCAGACGAATTGCACAATCCGCCTCCCGCTTAATCAGATCAATCTCCTGATCGGCAAGGATCAACTCAAGCTGCACGTCAGGATATAGATCGAGAAACTCGTGAATTCGGGTGGTGAGCCACCCGGTACCAAGACCAACCGTAGTCGTAACTTTCAACTTGCCTTCGGGCTTTTCGGTAGAATCGACCAGTTTCGATTGAACTGAATCAAGCTTCAGCAACACATCATGCGCAGTGGCATAAAGTGTTTCCCCCTGTTCTGTCATAACAAGCCCGCGAGCGTGGCGGTGAAACAAAGGCACTTTGAGGTTGGCTTCCAGTCCACTGATCTGACGTGAGATCGCAGACTGGCTGAGATTCAGTTTGTCAGCCGCATGGGTAAAGCTGCCGGCTTCTGCCACCGCATGAAATATTCGCAGCTTGTCCCAATCCATGATCCCCTCCCAGCGATCAACTGATCAATCGAATTTTCTTATTCAGCAGCTTCGCTGACTGTTTCCATTTCAGCAAGGAATTTCTCGGCTTCGAGCGCTGCCATGCACCCCATACCTGCAGCGGTAACCGCCTGGCGGTAAATATCATCGGTGATATCACCGGCAGCATATACTCCCGGAATTTCAGTGCCCGTGGAATCTGGTGCAGTCCACAAATAACCCGATGGTTTCTTCTTCAACTTATCTTCGAACAATTCGGTTTGTGGTGCATGACCAATCGCAACGAACACACCGTGGATGCCGCGTTGCGTCGTTTCACCGGTCTTTTTGTTGTGCAGCTTCACTCCGGTAACTGAAGGCGGCACGCTTTGTTCACCGGTAATTTCTGCAACTTCCGTATCCCAGACAATTTCAATGTTTTTCCTGGCAAAGACGCGTTGCTGCAAAATCTTCTCGGCGCGGAACTCGTCGCGTCTGTGAACCAGAACAACTTTCGATGCCAGATTGGACAGATAAAGCGCTTCCTCGATCGCCGTATTGCCCCCGCCGACAACAACCACCTCTTTTCCGCGATAAAAGAAACCATCACAGGTTGCGCAGGCTGAGACACCGAAGCCCATGAAGGTTTGCTCTGATTCAAGACCGAGCCATTTTGCCTTTGCGCCTGTGCAAATAACCAGTGTGTCACCGGTATAAACCTGGCCTGAATCACCAACAGCCCGAAACGGCCGCGCATCAAGATCAACTTCCATGATGTGGTCATTGACGATGTTGGTCCCGACATTTTTTGCCTGCGCCAGCATCTGCTCCATCATCCATGGACCTTCGACAGCCTTGGCATAGCCCGGATAGTTCTCAACCTCGGTTGTGATCATCAACTGACCACCCTGCTCAAGACCTGCAACAAGTGTCGGCGCAAGCATTGCCCGCGCGCCATAGATTGCCGCCGTGTAACCTGCCGGACCCGAGCCGATAATGAGCATTTTTGAATGAATGGGAGCCATGGTGAAGTGCCTGTGCGCGATGTTTCAGAATTTCCCTTCAGATAACAATTGCAGTGGGGCATTTACAAGGGCGTGTGCAAAGGGTTCACAAATTTGGGATGATGGTTTGAGCTGGTAACGGGTATTGGAAGCCGTTGTGATGCCTGATTGAAGCACGCTCAGGTTTCCCGCTTGCATTTGCCCGGCTCTCGGTTAAGCCCCAAAGCCCCCAAATTTACAAATCCCGTTCCCTGTTGCCCCATGTTTTGCTCAATCTCCCATGGCAATATCACATTCGGCCTGCCTGTTGCATTTGCGGGCTTCACCTCATCATTTGCGGCATCTCAGGCACTTTTTGCGGATTGATTGCAGGTGGCAGGGTAATGCTTGTGAAACGCACGGTTGGGTCAGCCCACACATGACTTCAATTGCAATTCGGTTTACAGCACCGCTTCAAAGGTGTTACGGCAGGCCGGAAATCTCCCGCAGGCATCAAAACTTCTCATGACCCAAGTCAATATCGTGTGCATCAAATGGGGCACCAAGTTCCCGCCCTATTATGTAAACCGGCTCTATGCTGGCGTTAAGCGCGGCCTTAAACGCCCTTTTCGGTTTGTCTGTTTCACCGAACATGCCGAAGGAATTCGCGACGAGGTGGAAATCCGGCCCCTACCAACAGTACCGTTTGAAGATCAGATGGTAACAGCAATGACCACCGGCAAACGACGTGGCGCCTGGCGCAAGGTGACCATGATGAAACCCGGCGAGATCGGGCTGGAAGGTCCAACGCTGGTAATGGACCTCGACGTAATCGTTGCCGGCGAACTTGATGATTTGTTTGAGCACGCACCGGGCAAAATCTGTATGGGTCGCGAGTGGCGCTATCAGTATCACCCATTGCAACCGGTCGGTGGCCACGGCTCTGTTTATCGGTTTGAGCCGGGAAAACACGATTATCTCTACACCGATTTTGAAGAAAATGTGGAAGCCTCAATCAACTTTCGCGGTGAACAAAAATACATCTCCATGACCGCACATAAGCACGGCGATCTTGAGTATTTCCCAAAGGGCTGGATTTCCTCGTTCAAACGTCAGGCCATTCCAACAGTGCCGCTAAATCTCCTGGTCGAGCCAAGCATGCCAAAAAATTGCAGGGTTTTATGCTTTCACGGCAATCCGAAAATGGAAGAGGCGCTGGTTGGTGAAGGCGCAAAACTCAAATACAAAACCAAACCGGCAAAATGGCTACGCGAACTCTGGCTTGAAGAACACGAGCAAGACTGGATGCCGTAATTTTTAAACCCTATATGCTCGGGCCGGGCCTGAGTTTACTGCCATCGGAAAAACGTGAAAACCTGAAACGCGACATGTCATAGCCAACCGGTTTTCCCTGGGCCATGGCAGCGATAATCTTGCCAAAACCCGGGCCTATTCCAAACCCGTGCCCACTCATTCCGGTCGCAATAATGAGCCCGTTGAGCGACGGCACGCGGTCCACAATCGGCACAATATCGGGCATGACATCAATCATTCCAGCCCAGACGTGTTTGATTTCCGGCTTGCCAAGATGGGGAAAGCGGGAAGCAAAATTCCGGCGAATTGTTTCAACCTGTTTGTAATTGGGATCAGGATTGAGTACCCGCATCCGTTCAAACGGGGTTTCCTGAATATCAGTCCAGTTCCGTGCAGTTGTCCATGCATCAGGAAATCCAAAAGGCGCTCCAAGCCGGAACCCGGTATCAGGAAGATGTTCCGCGGCAACCGGCAGATATTTGCAGAAATTCCGAAACGCATCCGGTCCAATAAAAAGGTCATGGGCGGCACCACCGGCAAGCGTATAGCCACCATCTTCGCGTCGGCGAAATGCAAGGGATTCATCGGCAGCATTTCCGGGGAAAAATTCCGGCATCGGCACCGTTTGGCAGACCGTAGAGCGTACACTTAACTGGGGAATAGTTATCCCGTGCCGGCGAGCAAAAAGGGCTGACCAGCTACCCGCGGCCAAAACCACTTGCTCGCTTGCAATTTTTCCCTTTTCGGTGATCACCGCACTTACTTTCCCAGCCTGGATATCAAGCCCGCGAACTGCGCAGTTTTCTACGATCGTGACACCCTGCGAGACAGCAAGTTCAGCAATTGCAGGGATTGCCTGCCACGGCTCGGCCCTGCCGTCACTTGGCGTGTACGAACCGCCGATCCATTGATGAGCACCGCCACCTGCTCCACTGCGGTCAATCAAATCTTCCACGTCTCTTTTTGAGAGCATGCGCGTATCAAGCTGATGATCACGGGCAATTTCCAGCCAGTTTTCGTGCCGGGCAAGCTTCTGCTCATTGCTTGCAAGATAACAAACGCCATTGCGGCTAAACCCGGTTTTGCCACCTGCATCTTTGTCCGCCTCTTCCCACAGTTTTGACGCTTCCATCATGATGGCAAGTTCATCGCGGTCGCGACCATGCTGGCGTATCCACCCCCAATTGCGCGATGATTGTTCGCAAGCAACCCTTCCTTTTTCGCAAACGAGAACCTTGAGACCGGCCCTCACCAAATATAAGCTTGCAAAGATACCGATCACACCAGCCCCAACAATCACCACGTCAACTTCATCGGGAAGCAGGTTGTCGAAGCGTATCGGTGTCGTGATCTGGACCGGGCCGGAAGGCATGTCATGGCTGTTCATGCCGTAGAGCATCGTTCAAGATTCGCTGGTTGAAAAGGCTTTTTGGATATGTCGGCAAAATTTCCTAAAAAAACTGGTAAATTACGCCCGAAGTGAGTATATTCGATGCATACTTGTGAATTATCACGGCTTCGGAATTGGTTTTCTGGGGGCCGTTTTCTTTTTGCCAAATGTGGCCCAAGGGCCCCAGACCTGGTCTGAAAGCGAGAATTAGGATGGAAAAAGTACCGATGACAGCGGCAGGACATGCTGCGCTGGTCGCTGAGTTGCAAAAAAGACAATCTGAAGACCGACCGGCTATCATTCAGGCAATCGCCGAAGCACGCGCCCATGGTGATCTGTCTGAAAACGCTGAGTATCATGCGGCAAAAGAACAACAGAGCCTCAATGAAGGTCGTATATCTGAACTTGAGGACCTGCTCTCTCGTTCGGAGGTTATTGATGTTACCAAACTTCAAGGTGACAGCGTCAAATTTGGTGCAACAGTTGAACTGGTTGACGAAGATACGGACGAGGAAAGCTCCTACCAGATCGTCGGCGACCAGGAAGCAGATGTAAAACTCGGGAAAATTTCCATTTCATCACCGATCTCACGCGCGCTGATTGGAAAATCCGAAGGTGAAAGCGTGGAAGTTGTTGCGCCCGGCGGGGCCAAGTCCTACGAAATCTTGTCGGTCAAATTCATCTAAAACAGGTTTTATCCATGTCTCTTAAAGATCACCGAAGCCTCCTCATTACCGGCGGCACAGGCTCGTTTGGCAAAGCCTTCGTAAAACGCGTTCTGGAAGAATATCCAAACATTGAACGCCTCGTGATATTTTCACGCGATGAACTCAAGCAATTCGAGATGTCCCAGCAGTTTAACCAGAGCACCTATCCGGGCATTCGCTATTTTATTGGCGATGTCCGTGACCAGGATCGCCTGCGCCGCGCGCTTGAAGGCATCGATGCTGTTGTTCATGCAGCGGCTTTGAAACAGGTGCCAGCGGCCGAATACAACCCGTTTGAGTGCATCAAGACAAACATCATGGGCGCACAAAATCTGGTTGAAGCATGTCTTGATAGTGACGTTAAGCGGGTTGTGGCACTGTCAACTGACAAGGCAGCAGCACCAATCAACCTTTATGGTGCAACCAAACTTGCATCCGACAAACTGATTTCAGCTGCAAACAATATCGTTGGAAGCCGCGATCTTCGTTTTGGCATTGTACGCTACGGCAATGTGATGGGAAGTCGCGGGTCAGTTATCCCGCTCTTCCTCGAAAAGCGAAAAACCGGCGTGTTGCCAATCACTGATGAGGCCATGACCCGTTTCAGCATTACCCTCGAAGGTGGCGTTGATCTTGTTGTCGAAGCATTTGAGAAAACACTCGGCGGTGAAATTTTTGTGCCAAAAATCCCAAGCTACCGGATTACAGATGTCGCAAAAGCGATTGGTCCTGAATGTGAATATCCGGTGATCGGAATTCGCCCAGGCGAAAAGCTTCATGAGGAAATGATCACGGACAGTGACAGTTTTTACACCATTGACTACGGCAGTGGTTATGCGATTTTGAGCCCGAGTAGTCCGGTATCAGTTGCTGAATATTGTGAGCGCACGGGTTCTGCTCCCGTGAAACACGGCATGAATTACAACAGCTTTAACAATTCTGATTTTCTCAATGTCGAAGAACTTCGAACCCTGATCAAGGATCACGTCGCACCGGATTTCAAGGTTTAGGTCCGGACCCGTTTCGCAAGTTCGACAGAAACGCATCACGCTCTAGTGGATTGATTCAAACATTTGAAACCCGTTTTCCGAGACCTCTCATCCAAATATTTGAATCTTAAAATCCACTAGAAAACAATACCTTGCTAGTGGTCTTTACGTTCGAAACAAATGATAAAGAGTTCGCCGCAAAGGGACTCATTTGTTTCGAACGGACCACTAGCTGTTTTTCCGGCCAAACTTGACGTTACGAATGACACCGTCACTGGGTGAACGTGCGTTTTGAAGCAAAACTTCGCGCATGCTTGTAATCACGTGCTCAACATCGCTGTCCTTCATTTGCGGATAAAACGGAACGGAAACAACCCGTTTGTAATAGGCGTCCGCTCCGGGGAGATTAATCGCCTGGTGGCGTTTGTAATAATAAGGCTGCAGATGGGTTGGAATATAGTGAACCTGCGTGCCTACACCCATGCCCTTTAACGCATTGCAAAAAAAGCTCCGCTCCATGCCAAGCCGGTCAAAATCAAGCAGTACAGGATAAAGGTGGCGCACAGCGTCAACACCGTAGGGTGAAACAACCGGAGACAATTGCAATCCCCCTTCAGCGAGCAGCCCGTCATACCGGCTTTTCAACTCACGCCTGCGTTCTGCTATCTGACCCATGCGCTGCATCTGGCTGACACCAAGCGCACAGGCAATATCCGTCAGACGATAATTGTATCCGAGCGACTGAATTTCATAATACCACGGGTTGGCATTGCCTTTGCTGTCAAACGCCAATTCGGAGTTTTTGAAGTTTTCCGGATCCTTTTCCATCCCGTGGTTGCGCAAATCTTTGAGCTTTTTGGCAAGCCACACATCTTTTGTGGTAATCAAACCGCCCTCACCGGTTGTAATCGTCTTGACCGGATGGGTTGAATAGGTTGCAAAGGTTGAATAGCGGCAACTGCCAACCATGCAGGTTTCCCCATCCTCATCAAGAAAGGTCGTTCCCAGAGCATGGCAACTATCTTCAATCAGATGAATATTCCGCTTTTTCGCTTCGCCGGAAATCAACTTCATATCAGCATGATCGCCGTTCAAATGAACAATAATCGCGGCCTTTGCCGGAGTTCCCTTTTTGGCAGCACGCTCCGCAGCATCAACAAAAGTTTGGGCTGTAACCAGACCGTTGTCCGGATCACAATCCATGAATTCAACACTGGCGCCCGTATAGGCTGCACCATTTGTCGACGCTGAAAAGGACATTGTCGGGCAAAGCACAACATCACTTGGCCCAACTTCCAGAGCAAGGCATGCAAGGTGCAGCGCGGCAGTCCCATTCGATACAGCGACCGCATTGGCGGCACCGACATAGGTTGAAAAAATCGCTTCAAATTCAGCAACTTTGGGACCTGTCGTCAAATACGGAGAACGCAACGCGGACACCACTGCGGCTACATCGTCATCCGTGATGTCCTGTGTTCCATATGGCAGAAACGAACCACTCATTTGTCATGCGCCCTTCCAAGTGCCAAATTAACAAATTAACAAATTAATGAATACACAATAAAAGCTTAACAATCAGTAAAAATTGCTAATCACAAATTCCTACAGACCAAAACCTGAAAAAAGAATGTGACAAAATTCCGGACACACGTTAATCGGTCTACAGAAACTTCTTGGAAAGCTCATGCCACAATCGATCCTGCTAGATGGAACCGCAGTTGGTCCAGGGGAAAAGCCCTATGTAATTGCCGAAGTATCCGCCAACCACAACGGCTCAATCGAGAAGGCAAAGGGTATCATTTCCGAAGCTGCAAAACGCGGCGCTGATGCAGTCAAATTGCAAACCTACACAGCCGACACCATTACAATCAAATCAGATCGCCCTGAATTCAAGATCAAAGGTGGATTGTGGGACGGGTACCAATTGTGGGATTTGTACGATTGGGCGCATACTCCGTTCGAGTGGCACGAGGAACTCTTTGCGCATGCCACAGCGCAAGGGATTACCTGTTTCAGTTCACCGTTCGACGATACGGCGGTTGTCCTTTTGGAGGAGCTTGATGCGCCGCTGTATAAAATTGCCTCATTTGAAATGACAGATATCCCGTTGATCCAGAAAGTGGCTTCAACCGGAAAACCGATGATCATGTCCACCGGACTTGCCACGCTCGACGAGATTGAAACCTCCTTGAAGGCAGCACGCGACGGCGGTTCAGGTGACATCATCTTGTTGCATTGCATAAGCGGCTACCCGACACCTTTGGAGCAGGCAAATCTAAAACTGATGATCGAGCTGCGCGAAAAATTCGAGGTGTTGGTCGGCCTGTCTGATCATACCCTTACCAATACTGCCGCAGTGACAGCGGTTGCCATGGGTGCGTGTGTTATCGAAAAACACTTCACCCTTGACCGCTCGGAAGGTGGTGCAGATGCGGAATTCTCCATGGAGCCGGATCAATTGCAGGATTTGTGCGAACAAACCAAGGGCGCATGGAACGCAATAGGTGACGGCAAACGGCTTGCACCATCAGTTCAGGATGGCAACCGGATATTCCGCCGATCAGTTTATTGTGTGGCGCCCATCAAAAAGGGCGAAGCTTTCACCCGCGAAAACATCCGCTGCATCAGACCTGGCCTTGGCCTTGCCCCGGAAAAATTCAATGGCCTCCTCGGCAAGAGCGCTTCAACAGACATCGAATATTCAACACCCCTTTCTGACGAGCATATAGAAAAAAGCTGAAGCAAATTCGGGTTAAACTTCAAGGGCAAGATGGACCAGAGTCTCGTCCTTTTTGCTGACGAATGAAAACCCGCAACCTTCAAACAGTTTCATCGACGCCGTATTTTCTTTGTGAACTTCGGCATCCACAGCCTCAAAGCCAAGTTCAAAACACATTTCACAAGCAGCATTCAGTGCAGGATTGCCCCAGCCAACCCCCCTTGCCGATTGATGAAGTGCAATCCCAACCTCCACGCGCGATGGATCATCAGGATTGGGATCAAGCCTGACATGGGCAATTCTGGTTGTACCAATTTCCACACAGTAGAGCTTGTAGGCATCTGATTTCAGAGCTTTTTCAAACCACTTTACATGATCATCGAACCCGGGCCGGACCGGGTTCTTGTAAAACCGCTGTGCGCCGCCACCGTAACGCGCATCATAAACAAATCTGGCGTCATCAGCCGTGCATTCGACCAGTTTAACGAATGGGCGAGCAAGTGCATGGCCGACCCGCTTGACCCCTTTCCCGTCACAAAGCTCCCAACAACGGTTTGCCATAGCCTTGTAATCTGCACGATGCGTCAACAGGATTTGCGCTGCATTGAAGATTTGATCCGCCTTGCTTTCAACAAGCAATCCGCCACCGGACGCTGCAATCGCTGCCGCGTTGAATGCCTGATTGTCAGCAATTTTTATAACCACGCCTGGAACGCCCAAACAATATCGTTCCCAATTAGTGCCACCCGCAGCACAAATCATCAGATCGGCTTTGGCTATTTCCTCTGCCATTTGGCCTGAATGACCCAGATGCCCGATATGCGGTGGGAAATGTTGTTTCGCTGCGGTTTCAGCGCCTATAACCGTCGCCGTGAAATCAAGTACACGGGATAGCTCCTTTAGCGCTTTTCCGCTCTCCGCCAAATGTGCTGATATATCACCCCCACCAAACGTAACCAGTATATGCGGTGGACTGGAGATTGTGTCGCCAGCCTGCTTGAGTTTGCCGCGTTTGAGGGGAAATTCGGGACGTAAAAGGGCAAAGTCCAAGCCAAGACACAATTGTGTCTGTGACCCAACCCGATCAATATAGTCGGCTTCCTTCCGCCCCGGAGATAAATCAAGCAAACAATCACATTCGTGTTTCCGGTTGGCCAAATCATCAATTACGAAAATACGTGTTTTGGGTTTCTCATTTTTGAATTTTCGCTCCCAAGCCTCATCAATCCCATAATGATCGACAACCAGCCAGCCGGACGAAAAGTCTCCCGGCGCATTCAGGGTCTGGCTTGCATCCTCATGCGGTGATGCTCCCAGCCAGTCATCAGACGGAAAACCTGCAACCAACGGCAGGTAGGTAACAACAAAACCCGCATCCTCAATGCGCCTGCCAAGATTGCCCTTAAAATCCCGGCACACAAATCTGCACTGCATCCCGATCGATTTCAGATGCATTGCCAGTGTCAGACATCGCATGATGTGGCCGGACCCGATGGCCGGCGATGCATCCGCACGAAAGACAATATTGAGTGGCAACCAGCTATTCCCGACAAACTTGAATTTTTCTACTTGTTGAACACTGGAGCAAAAAAGTCCAATAAGAAAGCTGGACAAACAAAACAGATCAACATGCAATCCAAACCTGTCTGCATCATACCTGCCCGAGGCGGCAGCAAGCGAATACCGCGCAAGAATGTTATCGATTTCAACGGCAAACCAATGATTGCCTGGTCGATAGCCGCCGCGTTGGAGAGCAATCAGTTTGAACAGGTCATCGTTTCGACAGACGATCCTGAGATTGCCGGAATTGCCCGTGCAAATGGCGCGGATACTCCTTTCACCCGCGCTCCGGCATTGTCTGACGATTTTGCGACCACGGCTGATGTCATCCTTGACGCACTAAACCAAATTCCGGGCTTCAAAATTGCCTGCTGTCTTTACCCAACCGCTCCAATGGTATCCGCAGATGACCTGAAAAAAGCCCAATCGCTGTTGATTGAGGAAAATGCGGACTGTGTGCTTTCTGTCAGGGGGTATGATTTTCACCCGTTGCGTGCGTTTAAAAAATCCCCTGAGGGAAACCTCGCATTCAACTGGCCTGAATATGAACTTTCCCGGTCACAGGATCTGCCTGACCTTGTGCATGATGCAGGCATGTTTTATTTCGTGAAAACAAGCAGCATTGCAAGCACAGGTAAAATCATTAGTGGCAAAACGCTTGGTCATGAAATATCAAGACAGCGAGCAGTTGATATTGATACGCCGGAGGATCTTGAGATCGCCAGAACCTTGCATCGCCAATACCTAGCATTAAGGTCGGGATAGGCATGACCAAACCGCGCATAGGCCTTGTGGGGTTCCATAGCGATACGGGAGAAGTATTTCAAGTTCTTGGGCTTGATATCGTCGCACATATTTTTGCAAATCCAGAGAACAAGAAAGTAATCTTTCCGGCATTCACGAACCGGTTGAATTTTCATGAATGGAAGCATTATGACTTTCACTCAGCACCGGCACCAACCTCAGCCAGCAACATAAAGCAGCAGACTAAAACTGCGTGTTTCGGTGACTTCATACGATGCACAGACCGCTGGGACTGGTCTCGCGAGTTCGTCAATGACTGGAGTGACTACGAACATTTGTTTTCACTTGCCTTTGATCATGCATGGTACTGGATACAAACCAACCAGATCGAAACTATCGTGTATTCAAATGTCCCGCATCAAGGAACCGCCGTCGTCCAGTTTCATCTGGCCCAGATTCTTGGCATCAAAACAAGAATTTTTATCCAGAGCCAGTTTGCTGGCAGAAGTTGGTTGGTTAATCATTGGAATGATCTGGGTAATTTCACTTCGTGCGACCCCGGAAAATCTTTCGACGTAGACGTATCTCAACCAGAAGAAGCACCGTTTTACATGGGGTCAGTTCGCAGTGAAATGGACCGGCGCTTTCGCGTGTTTGTCCATAAGTTACGGTCCCGCTCCATGGTCAGTCTGGGTTTGACCGGGATAACGCCTGAGGGACGGCGGCGCTCGTTCCAACGAAACATGAACCGCTGGCAACGCGCTGTTCAAGACGAATACTATATGAAAAATGCCTCAACCTATTTTAACGAGACACCCGGAGATGAGCCTTATGTTTATTTTCCGCTTCACCTGCAACCGGAAATGACGACGGATATTCTTGGCGGCATTTATGCAGATCAATTGTCTGCACTTGAAACGTTGCGAGAGATCACTCCAGAAAGCACATCAATTTACGTCAAGGAGAACCCCAAACAGATGGGCAGACTGCGTGGAAAAGCATTCTTTAAACGTTTGACCGGGATTTCCAATGTGAAACTGCTTTCGCGCAATATTCCAAGTTTCGAGCTTATCGAAAAATCCATTGCCGTTGCAACAATCAGCGGGACCGCTGGCTGGGAGGCCTTGCGCCTTGGCAAACCCGCAATTGCTTTTGGTGATGCTTTCTGGAACAGGCTACCCGGTGCCTTCAGGATTACGGAAGAAATCGACTGGAGCGACATCAAGAAATTCAGTTTTAACCGAGATAAACTTGCCAAAGCGTCAAACAAGATTGGCAGGCACGCGCATCCTGGAATATGTGATCCCGCCTATTCGGTTCTAACCGGCGATTTCAATCCGTCGAAAAATTCCGCGATCCTCGCCCAAACCCTGATTGAATGCGGACGGCTTTGATGCAGCAAGCACCATGGCTGATCATGCCTGTCGAGGTGAAACATCGCGAATACCTGTCGCGAATTATCCTTGCTGCCGGTGCTGTTTCACGCGGATTCAGGGTTCTGCTCGGCAAGGATACGATGATCCGTCGTCTGGCCCCTGCGCTTCCAAGCGGGATAATTTTTGACAAAAGCCTCGGCACCGCAAGGCATGGCAAACCGCAGCGGTTTGACAGACTTGGACACACTGTTGTTGTTCTCGACGAAGAAAGTACGGGATATTACGGTTCACCAGAACAGTTCCTCGCGGTCAGGCTTGCAACCCAAACTCTGGATGTCTGCAAGCGCTGGTACTGTATATCCGAAACGCTAAGCGATCATGCCAAGGCACTGTATCCAAACCACACGGATCGTTTCCTCACCACCGGCTTGTTGAGAACCGATAGTTGGCGACAAAACTTCCGCGAATTCTATGAAAGCGAGCGCAAGGAAATTGCCTCTGAAATTGGCCCGTTCATTTTGTTTGATTCAAATTTTGGCGGCATCATCCACGCAAGAGGAGATGCTTTTGTCCAAAAGCAGATACGCGGACAAAAAAAGTCCTATTTTGAAGTTGAAACCCGGATGGCGAAAATTTTTGAACAAGGCCGCCCAAACCTTGAAGCATTTATCAATATCTTGCCAAAAATCGCAGAATGGTTTCCGGACCACCGGGTCGTTATCAGACCACACCCGTCAGAAACAGTGTCATTCTGGCAGGACAAATTTTCCGACAATGACCGGATTGTTGTTTCAAACAAGGGCGTTGCGACGCCCTGGATTCTTGCTTCCGGCATGATGTTTCATCACGGTTGCACAACAGGGATCGAGGCTTCGATACTCGGCAAGCCAAACGTCATGTACGCGCCCTTCCCCGATGAGCATCACGACACATCGGTTATGGAAAGTTTCGTGCAAGTCGTTCGTGATGAAAAAGCTTTAAAAGAGGCTCTCAAGCTTGGCCTGGTCAATCCGCAATCTTGCAACAAACCCGGTGACGATTGGGAAACTTACTACAGCAATCTTACCGGGCCACTGGCAGCAGATATCATACTGGATGATCTGGAACAGCTTGCTGTTAATTCCGGGGAGCTTCCAGCGCGGTTACCGCTTGCAGTTCGCTTCCGTATCGGGATGGCAAAACGAAAATCACGTTCACGAAAAGAGCTGGCCTACATCAAACAAAAATGGCCTGGAACAAGTGTCGGCGAGATTGCAGAAAACCTGGCAATCGCTGCGAACGGAATGGGGCTGGATACCAGACACAAGGTTGCGGAAGTCTATGACGAGGTATTTGAAATCACTTCTGCTCAATAGCAGTTCTATCGCATGCCTCGATTGTATATTCCAGATGACATTTCCTGCAAAATAGATGCTGATCCCGCGAATTTTTGGTAGTCTGGACCATCAATCAGTGCTATCGGCGGAGCGCTCTTATCAAAGGCCATTAGGATTGACTCTTTTGACCAGAAATTATTTTGGCTTTGGATAGGCGCGATTAGCGATGGGGTGCTTGTGTACCATGAGCTAGTGGTCTGTTCGAAACGAATGGTCCCCTTTTCCGTTTTCTCGTTTGCATTCGTTTCGAACTTTAAGACCACTAGCAACACATTGCTTTAACCTGGAAACCACACCTTATGTCCCGTACTCTTGCCAATCTTTTGTTGCTCACTGCCGGTGCCATATGGGGCATGGGGTTTGTTGCCCAGCAAACCGCCATGGACGATATCGGGCCGATGCTTTTTATCGCATCTCGATTTTTGCTGGCGGGGTTTGCAGTTTTACCTTTCGCAATTGCTGAATTAAAACGCAATGCCGGTTCCTCTTATCTGCAGGCGGTTTCAGCCCACAGGAAAGGTTTTTTCCTGGTAGGATTGGCTTTCTTTTTGGGCATGGCATTCCAGCAGATAGGGTTGAAGGGAACCAGCGTCACCAATGCCGGATTTCTTACTGCACTTTATGTAATCATGGTGCCGCTGATAATGGTTAGCGTTCTGCGTGTGCAGCAACCGTTGATCATATGGCCGGCTGCGCTGTTATCAATTGCCGGCATCTACCTGTTGAGCGGCGGTGATCCTGGTTCACTTAACGCAAGTGATTTGCTGATCATTATTTGTGCCTTGTTTTGGGCCCTGCATATCATCGTCACCGGACGCATCGCTCAGGCATCCGGACTTCCGGTCACAATGGCAACAACCCAGTTCTTTGTAACCTCCATCCTCGCATTCATCGCCTATGCAATCCTTGTTCCTGTTGGATGGGGAGAAACAATCCCGACAAGCAGTCAAATGCTTGGTGCACTACCGGAGGTTATTTACGCAGGCACCATTGCAGGTGGCCTGGGTTTCACTCTCCAGGCGGTTGGACAGCGATATACGTCAGAAAGTGCAGCGGCGGTCCTGATCTCCACAGAAAGTCTGTTCGCCGCGATGTTTGGGGCGGTTTTTCTCGGCGAACGTCTCAAGTTAATCAGTTACATCGGATGCGGATTGATCTTCGCAGCCATTCTTCTGGTAGAATTGATGCCACGCAGAAGCGAGCAGGCAATCACCAATCAACAATAACGCGTTGTCGCCGTTCTGATTGAACGCGAAACGCTCTATGCCGGTGTCCGAAAATCGCTAACTAGAGCTTTTCGCACTTTTGTGAATTCACAAAAGTGATAACGAAATGCGTAAAAACAATGGCTTACAGCGTGCCAAATGAATTCAATAAAAAGCGACACGCTATAGAGCATCCCGCCGTTAATTGGCATCGTTTGAACGCCGGGACACCCTAATGATAGTGCACACGTCCGTAACGGTGATGGCGGTGTCGATATCCACGATGATGTCTGCGGTATCGCACAACCCTTCGTGGCACATAGCGTCGCCCATAACTGCGGTAATAGCCGCCATGATGGCGATATCGCCGGTTCTTGCGATAGTTGTGGTAAATGATGGCACCACCGATAATCGCACCTGCAACCACAGCTGCGCGGCGCTTGTTCTTGTGACCTGCATCAGCAGAATTGATCTGCACAGTCGTCAATGCTGGCATGGCAATTGCCAGTGCGAGCACCATTCTCATGAGAGTTTTCTTAAATAAAAAACGCATCATTGCTCCCTTTCGAAACACCCGCCAGCCCAAAAGTTTATAAAGCAGAGTAACATGTTTAGGCTAATTTAACCATATATTTGTGATCAGACCGATCCACTTGGCCCGTGCCGAACTCTGTCGACCGGACAAAAAGAAATTGATCTCCTCGTAGACATCTTCCATTTTCGCGAGCTTTTCGCGAGACATTTTTGCCAACCTATGTAGGACCTGGGCGATTATGATTTCATTGAACAATACGAGGCCCACAGCGGCACCCCCTCCAACTGACCTTGCAACTCGGATTTTGACCCCATGTGAAGCAAAAGAACTTATACCAACGGCCACAAGCGAATTTCGATCAGATTGAATCGTTCCACGAATTGATTCAATCAAAGAATGCACAGCGGAATGCCCGCTTAAGCCCACAACCGCGCCTACCAACGCAGCGGTTCTGGTTCCATCTCAAGATGCAAAGGGCCGCGCGGGTCCCATGGATGCGCCTCTGCAACAGCCTCATTGAGTTCCACACCAAGGCCAGGTTCTCTTGAGGGGATTACATAACCATCTTCCCATTCAATCGGTTTCTTGAGCAATTCACCGTGAAATCCATCCCACTTTTTAATCGATTCAAGAACGAGAAAATTAGGGCTACAGGCGGCAACCTGCACATTTGCCGCTCCTACAATCGGGCCGCAGTAACAATGTGGTGCGATATGCGCATGATAAACCTCAGCCATTGAGGCGATTTTCTTTGCATCGAGAATTCCACCCGACCTGCCAAGATCCATCTGCAGAATTGATGCAGCCCCGGTTTGCAGCACCCGCGCAAACTCATAACGGGTGCAAAGGCGTTCACCGGTCGCAACCGGAATGGAAGTCTTCCTGGCAACCTCACCCATCATCTCCGGCATATCGGGTGGCACAGGCTCTTCAAACCAGAGCGGGTCATAAGGCTCAATCGCTTTTGCCAATCTCACCGCACCGGAGGTTGAAAACTGCCCATGTGTGCCGAACAATATATCCGCACGCGTCCCGATTGCTTCACGCACCGCTGCAACCATCTTGGCAGACAAATCGATATCAACCAGGCGGGGCATGTGACCGTCAAACGCTGTATACGGACCAGCCGGGTCAAATTTCACCGCCGTGAACCCCTCTTCCACCGCTTTAAGTGCCGCAGCGGCTGCGAGATCAGGATCATTGTAAACATTCTTTTCTTCTTCACCCCGATCGGCCGGATAAACGCTCTCATCATCCGGCGGGTACAAATAGGTGTAAGACCGCAATCCCTCATGCACCTGCCCGCCAAGCAGTTCATAAACCGGCTTTCCGGCTTCCTTGCCGATGATGTCCCAACACGCCATCTCCAGTGCCGAGACGCACCCCATCATGGTGACATCCGGACGTTGCGAGAACCCGGACGAATAAGCCCGCCTCCAGAAAGTTTCCACATGATGGGGGTCATTCCCTTGCAAATATCGACGGAAGACATCTTCGATACAATTGACCATGACATCCGGGCTGAAAGTAGCGGCATAACATTCACCATAACCCACCACATTGCTGTCCGTCGTGAGCTTTACGAAAATGAAATATCGCCCACCAGTATACGGTGGCGGATTGCCGACCACAAAAGTTTTCAGATCGGTTACTTTCATGTGATCGGCTCTCCCCTTTTTTTCGCTTGCAAGCAGTTTGTAGAAAAGCGACGGTTAGTCAATTCGCAGACGTATCAATCAACAGGCGTAAACAGACCATGCCACTTTCAGATATCAAGGCCCTCACTTTCGATACCGGCGGAACAATTCTCGATTGGCATACGGGTTTCAAAACAGCGCTGATGGCCGCCGGGGAAAAACACAACGTTGAGCGCGACTGGAGCGAAATCACCAATCAGCTGAGAAAACGCTCGCTGATGTCGATGCTCAACCTGGGCAAAGACAAACCGCCTGCCTATAATTTTGACCAGGCGCATCGGTTTACGCTTGAAGCACTCTGCAGGGAACATAATCTGCCGTTTGATCAGGATGATTTGCATGCAGTGTCCTATGATGCTTCCCACAACTTCATCTGCTGGCCGGACTTTCCAGCGGTGCTGCCAAAATTGCGCGAACGCTGTCTCGTCTGCTCATTCACAATCTTGAGCTACCGGATCATCACCGATACAGCGCGCAAAAACGGCCTTTCCTGGGATGCGGTCTTTTCGTGCGAGGGAATAGGAAAATACAAGATCCTGCCGGAAAGCTATCAAACTGTTGCCGACCGGCTGCAGCTTGATGTGTCTGAATGTTGCATGGTCGCCTGTCACAATTTTGATCTGGATGCTGCGAAGTCAGTAGGCTTCAAAACCGCATTTGTTCGCCGTCCGGATGAATGGGGCCCGGCTGGTCCACCGGATCCAGAACCCAATCCACATCACGACATCATTGTGGATACGTTCCCGGAACTTGCCAAAGCCCTGGATGCATAAACCCGTGCCTAATGACCGTTGGTATAATACCAACGGTCATTTGAAATGACTCATTGGCATTTGTTTGCGTTCACGCCAGTTTGGCTTTGCCAAACGCCTCCACCGGGGCGGGCATAATACCAACGGCCATTAGGATTGATTCTTTTGACCAGGAATTATTTTGGCTTTGGTTAGGCGCGATTGGCGAAGTGGTACTTGCGTACCATGAGCTGATTGCAACGCGGCCAGAACCGAAAGAAACCTGGCCTGCGGTGCTCCAAAATTGCCCACCGGACGGTGTTATGCCTCTTGACCAATGCTTTGGCATTGCACTTCGAGGCCTGCCTTGCCGGTAAACAATTTTGGAACATCAAAAGGGTCAATCCTAATGGCCGTTGGTATAAGCCCGGCTCGCTTTGCGCTCGCATACCAGCGCCATTAAAGGGTCAAACCAAACGGTCGCTGGTATAACTCTTCAATTCAGGCGTTCATTTGCCGGATTGTTTTCAATCGTCGAAACCAATCCGGATGGCGGGCACATCATGCCGCTCATGTGACGCTTTTTCGCCACCAGTAATGAAACCCGCTTTTCAGCCGGTTCAAGTGGCGGACGTTTTTCAGGTTCCGTATGCAGAGATTTGCCCGGCACCGGATTACCAGTTTTTTGTTCAGACATTTTCATACTCCCTTTCTCCCTGCATGAAAATCTCCTAACAACGAAATATGACTAGATCATGAACTTGTGGGTATTGTTTTTTAGATTTACTTCCCAAAGTCAAAACCTAGGGTCTGAACCCAATTGGGAAATGGGACTGCATTGGAGACAAAATGGTTTATTTCGAGGCGAAAAACACAGGCGATGCCAAAGCATCGGCGAGGCTTTTTAATACTGAAATAGGCCTTTTTGGCCCAACCCGTTCGGGCAGCGCCCAATTTACCCGGATTATCGTTGAAATCTCCTCATTGACGGAAAGTCAAGTCGGTCGATTTCGCCTAAATTCTGAAAAATTGGTCAGCTGTGCAGGCCAATTCCCAATTGAGTCCACACCCTAGTCAAAAACAATAACATTCTTCACTGCTTTACCTGATCTCACTTCATCCAGTGCCTCGTTGATTTCTTCCAGCTTGAAGCGCCCGGAAATCAACCGGTCCAACTGGTATTTTCCCTGCGAATACAGTTCAATCAGCTCGGGTATATCCTCAGAAATTACCGTATTGCCCATTTTGGTGCCAATGAACCTTTGCCCCCATGCAGCCATGGTGCCGGGATCATAGTCGCCGCGCGTGTCGCTTGATGGTATACCGACAATCACGACGGTTCCGTTTTTGGTAATGAAGTTCTGCGCGGAATCAATTGCCGCCTTGACACCAACGGTCACAAATACAGTGTCCGCTCCACGCCCCCCGGTGATTGCCATCACCTGATCCACCACATCACTGTCAGCCGGATTGATGCCATCGGTAGCGCCGAAAGATTTGGCCGCCGCAAGCTTTTCCGGTTCAAGGTCCATCGCAATAACACTTGCAGCACCGGCAAGGACAGCCGCTTGAACCGAATTAAGCCCAACGCCACCGCACCCGATAACGATCGCATGCTGGCCCGGTTTCAAATCCGAGGCATGACGCACCGCGCCATAGCCGGTAATCACACCACACGCCAGAAGCGAAGCCACATCGAAGGGCATACCCCTGGGTGCCTTTTGAAGTTGCGAATGATGCACCACAACTTCTTCAGCAAACGCACCACAATTCATTGCCTGATGAACCTCGTTCCCATTCGCATCGGTTATCGGCCTGGAATGGAGCAGCGGAAAATCGCTTTCGCAAAGGACTTCCATTTCATCACTGCAATAGTGACAATCGCTGCAATGGCGCACCAATGTCACGATCACGTGGTCGCCAACAGAATATCCCTCCACGCCGTGGCCGGTCGCCTCAACAATTCCCGCACCTTCGTGGCCGTAGACAGCACCACATCTTCAAGTTCAAGCGGTTTGTTAAATTCCCGACAAACAGCAGCCTTCATGGTGCTTCCCTCCAATTTACGCCGAGATTAAACCCAAGCCGGTGCCGGGACCATTAAAAATCCGGCTCAAAAAGTCGCGACCGGTTTACGCCGTGCCAGCGTCCAAAAACGTCAAGTGGAGGGAGGGTTTGAAAACAGAATGAAACAAGTCTCCCCGCTTCAGCGTTTAAAGGCTCCCACTCTTAGAAAATGCAGCACCTGTTCATGCACCGTTACATTTTGAGGGAAAAAACTATGCGAGGCAGAAACGATTATATGATCCTGCATACCGGCCACTTTGGTACTCTCGACCGAAACCTTGCCATCATCATCGCCGGGAATAATGGTTGAGGAAACCGGATCAATAGTGAAATTGCCGGCAACCACTCCAAGTTCGTAATCAACCTTGCCCAACAAATTCTCAATTCCAGCACCTTCCGTTACCAATTGCTGGCCGGACGGGCCGTAAATTTTCTCGAAGAACCAGTTGGATTTCAATAAATCCGCAAGTTCACTACCGCCATTTGGAGTAGCAAGTTGTACAACCTTTCCCAAATTGTCTGGCCTGTAGTTATTGAGAATTGTGCGTGTCACAATACCGCCCATCGAATGCCCGACAAAATGAACCGGCTTTGAAAAGTCTATTTTCTCGCGGATATCAGATGCAACAATTGCCGCTAATTTATCCAGGGGATGTTTTGTGGACGGGTAATCAAGGTTGTAAACCTCATATCCCCGGTCTCCCAAAAACTCCTCAAGTTTTTCCATCTGCGCAGATGAGCACGCTATGCCATGAAGCAGGATGACTTGTTCGACGGCAGCTTGAGCATCCCTTGCACCTGCCGAAACCGGCAAAAGTACCAACACCAGAACCAGGGCTCTTCGAAACAAATTGATCATGATGAAAGTTTGGGAGGTAAATGAGAAAATTTCAAGGCCGACAGGGCACAGAAACGGTCAATTTTCGTTCTGCTCAACTAGTGGTCCGTTCGAAACAAATGAGTCCCTTTGCGGCGAACTCTTTATCATTTGTTTCGAACGTAAAGACCACTAGCAAGGTATTGTTTTCTAGTGGATTTTAAGATTCAAATATTTGGATGAGAGGTCTCGGAAAACGGGTTCCAAATGTTTGAATCAATCCACTAGTGCGCTGCTTCGTTTAATTTGACCTATGTGATTATTACTGATTCTGTTTACCGGTTATCATTTTACGACTGGGAGGGGATCATGGTCATTCATTCAGGTGGAGCAAAGAGGTACATTGTTCGGTTAAGCAGTGAGGAAAGAAACAGACTTGAAACGATCATCCGCACGGGTCGCGATGCTGCTGGTCGGCTTTTGAAGGCGCGGATTTTGTTAAAGGCGGATATTACGGCAGATGGCCGGGGCTGGCTGGATGCACGAATTGTCGAGGCGCTTGAGACGAGTATTTCGAGTGTGCAGCGTGTCCGCCGGCGTTTTGTTGAGGAAGGCCTTGAAGCAGCGATCAGCCGCAAAAGCCGTGAAAGGCCGCCAATTGATCCGATTTTTGATGGCGAGAAGGAGGCTCGCCTGATCCAGCTGGCTTGTTCTGAGCCACCTGAGGGCCATGCGCGCTGGTCGTTGCGGCTTTTGGAAAGCAAGGTGGTGGAGCTTGGCATCGTCGATGCTGCCAGCGATACAACAATTGGCAGGGTTTTAAAAAAACACTCTCAAACCCCACCGGCGTAAATATTGGGTCATTGCACCAAAGGAAAATGCGGCATTCGTTGCAGCCCTGGAGGATATTCTGGAGGTTTATACCCGCCCGTACGATCCAAAGCGCCCGCTGGTCTGTTTGGACGAGACAAACAAGCAGCTTGTGAAAGAAACTCGCACACCCATCGCGATGAAACCGGGGCGGATCCAGCACATCGATTACGAGTATGAACGCAATGGCACTGCCAATTTGTTCATGCTGTTTGCGCCGCTTGAAGGCTGGCGCAATGTTAAGGTCACCGAACGTCGCACAGCAATTGATTATGCCTGTGTTTTAAGGGATTTAGCCGATATCCATTTTGCTGAGGCTGACAAAATCGTGCTGGTACAGGATAATCTCAACACCCACTGTCCCGCAGCACTTTACAAGGCCTTCGCGCCATCCCAAGCCCGCCGCCTGGTCGAGCGTTTCGAATGGCATTTCACGCCCAAACACGGTTCTTGGCTCAACATGGCCGAAACAGAACTCAGCGTGCTCGCATCGCAATGCCTGGATCGGCGTATCAGCGACAAGCCATTACTTGAGGCCGAAGTGGCAGCATGGCAAACCCATCGCAATAAACACAACGCAAAAGCTGACTGGCATTTTTCAACCCAAACCGCCCGAGTTAAACTCAAACATCTATACCCGGCAATATAGATGAATCAGGGTACTAGGGTCTGAACCCAATTGGGAAATGGGACTGCATTGGAGACAAAATGGTTTATTTCGCGGCGAAAAACACAGGCGATGCCAAAGCATCGGCGAGGCTTTTTAATACTGAAATAGGCGTTTTTGGCCCAACCCGTTCGGGCAGCGCCCAATTTACCCGGATTATCGTTGAAATCTCCTCATTGACGGAAAGTCAAGCCGGTCGATTTCGCCTAAATTCTGAAAAATTGGTCAGCTGTGCAGGCCAATTCCCAATTGAGTCCAGACCCTACAAGAGTGCAGCCTGCACCGACTTTGTCCAGCCGATGTAAATGTCATCTCCGGCAACAATCGCCGGGCGCTTCATCAAGCTGGGGTTTTCGGCTATCAGCTCAAGCGCTTTCTCCCGGTCAAATTCCTGCTTGTCAGCTTCGCTCAATCCCCGCCAGGTCATCGATGCCTTGTTGGCAAGTCTCTCGTAACCGACCGCAGCTTCCAGTGTCTCAAGTGCGGCCCGTGGCACACCCTGCTGGCGCACATCGACCAGGGTCAACTGGTGACCAGCTTCTGAAAGTGCTGCAATCGCTTTTTGACAGGTTGAACATTTGGTGAGGTGATAGACCGTTAGCTGCATGGAAGGGCCTTGGTTGGGAGCGCGCGCGGAAGGTTTCTGATTCATTCCAGGTTTTAAGCTTAAGTCACGACTTCTTCAAGCACGACCTGAATAACATTCTATGGGAGATGAGCCCAGTTTCTCTCCTGACATCTAGATGTCAGGATTATCTCTCTGATGCGCTCAATTTCCCCTCCCAATCGGGTGCAGACTCCCCTATATTCGATGCATGTCAAAATCACCCAAGCAACCGCCCGGATTCGAAGAAGCACCTCAGCAACCGCTGAGCGGCCGGCCACTTTCCGGTTCGGTTTCCGATTGGGCGGATGAAATCAACAAAGCCTCCGTGGCAGAGCAAGCTGGCAAAGCCGTGGCGAAAAGCAAAAAGAAAAAACCTCCCAAACAGCCTGCGGCCCGTTCATCCAAACCCACCAAATCCGCGCGCGGAACGGTAATTGGCGGGGCGGCATCACCCAAGGAACGCGCCGCGACAGGCCTTAACCCGATCCCCGGACTGGAAATCTCGCTTGAAGAAGCAGAGGCCTTGCTCGCCAAGCAAGATCAGATGTCGAAAGGCCATCAATCCAAATTGCCCGTTGACCGAATAACCGGCGGGAAAAGCGCAAGATCTGGATCAACCAGGGCGGGCGAACAAGCCGCGACGAGGGGGGAAGCCCCGAGCGGGAAACAAAAAAGCAAATTGCGCGATTCTTCTTCTTCCGCCAACCCATCCGGGCCGCCGTCCGTTCACGCGCAGGCGCCTCAGCTAAACGCTTCGTCTGGCGCTGCCACGGAGGGAGGGAAATCCTCCACAGGGGTGAGCAAGAGCAAGGGAAAAGAACCTGCCTCCGCGGCAGAGCAAGCGAGCAAAGCTCGTGCCAGCTCGTCAGCGGACGGAAGCGCGGAGGCGCTGGCGGAAAACAAAAAATCCAGCAAAACCAAGATCAACAAGCCCTTTGGCTATGACGGTGAGGCACTGGAAGGTGTTACCGCTACGGTCGATGCACTTTCCAAACTTATTTCGGATGGCGACCCGCTAATCAAGAATGGCGAGGAATGGATACCACACCGCCCGCTCCGTCCGGTAAAATCCGAGCCCGGCATCGCGCTCAAAATGGAAACCGAATTCGAACCTTCAGGTGATCAGCCAACCGCAATTGCGGACTTGGTCGAAGGGTTAGGTGAGATCAGTATTTTGGGCACGCTTCCCTGCGTGACAGGGGAGGCAAGTGAAACGCAACCGTCGGTCGGCAGACAAGCGGAGCGCCATCGAGAGACACTAAGTTTCGCGACCAGCGGGACTGCCAGCCCGTCAACGGACGCAAGAGCGGATAGCTTTGCGGAAACCAACAATGAACAAACCCAGGTCCTGCTGGGTGTCACCGGCTCCGGCAAGACCTTCACCATGGCGAAGGTGATTGAGGCGACCCAGCGTCCGGCGATCATTCTTGCACCCAACAAGACGCTCGCGGCCCAGCTTTATGGCGAGATGAAATCCTTCTTCCCGGACAATGCGGTCGAGTATTTCGTTTCCTATTACGACTATTACCAGCCGGAGGCCTATGTCCCGCGCTCGGATACGTACATCGAAAAAGAAAGTAGCGTGAACGAGCAGATCGACCGGATGCGCCACTCCGCAACGCGTGCACTATTGGAGCGTGATGACGTGATCATCGTTGCCTCTGTTTCGTGCATCTACGGCATCGGTTCGGTCGAAACCTATACCGCCATGACCTTCGAGATGAAGATCGGCGACACGCTCGACCAGCGCGCCCTGCTGGCTGATCTCGTGGCCCAACAATACAAGCGCAACGATCAGGCCTTCACCCGCGGCACATTCCGGGTGCGCGGTGATACGATTGAGATTTTTCCGGCTCACCTGGAAGACTCAGCCTGGCGGATTTCGCTGTGGGGCGACGAGATTGAATCGATCACCGAGTTTGATCCCCTGACGGGTCAGAAAACCGGCAATCTCAAATCCGTCAAGATTTACGCCAATTCGCACTATGTGACCCCACGACCGACGCTTAATCAGGCGACCAAATCGATAAAAGAAGAACTCAGGCACCGCCTTGCCGAGCTTAACGCCATGGGCCGTCTGCTGGAGGCCCAACGGCTTGAGCAGCGCACGCGTTTTGATTTGGAAATGCTGGAAGCCACCGGCTCCTGCGCCGGCATTGAAAACTATTCGCGCTATCTCACGGGCCGCAAGCCGGGCGAACCGCCGCCAACGCTTTTTGAGTACATCCCGGACAACGCGATTGTATTTGTCGATGAAAGCCACGTGACGATCCCGCAAATCGGCGGCATGTATCGCGGTGACTTCCGCCGCAAGGCGACCCTTGCCGAATACGGTTTCCGCCTCCCCTCCTGCATGGACAACCGGCCCCTGCGGTTTGAGGAGTGGGACCGCATGCGCCCACAAACTGTTTGCGTATCCGCGACCCCGAGCAATTGGGAGATGGAAGAGGCGGGCGGTGTATTTGCCGAGCAGGTGATCCGCCCGACCGGCCTGATTGACCCGCCGGTTGATGTCCGCCCTGCCCGCACGCAGGTGGATGATGTGCTTGGCGAGATCAAGGAAACCGCATTGGCCGGATATCGCACGCTGGTAACCGTGCTGACCAAGCGCATGGCCGAGGACCTGACGGAGTATCTGCACGAAAACGGCGTGCGCGTGCGCTACATGCATTCCGACATCGACACGCTGGAGAGAATTGAGATCATTCGCGATCTGCGCCTCGGCGCATTTGACTGTCTCGTCGGCATCAACTTGTTGCGCGAGGGTCTTGATATTCCCGAATGTGCGCTGGTTGCCATTCTGGACGCGGACAAGGAGGGCTTTTTGCGCTCCGAAACATCGCTGGTGCAAACCATCGGCCGCGCCGCGCGGAATATCGATGGCAAGGTGATCCTTTATGCGGACCGGGTGACCGGTTCGATGGACCGGGCGATGTCCGAGACCAGTCGCCGCCGCGAGAAGCAGGAAGCATATAACACCGACCATAACATCACGCCGGAGAGTATCAAAAAGAACATCGGTGACATTCTGGGCTCGGTTTACGAACAGGATCACGTGCGGGTGGATACGGGACTGGCAGAAGAAGGCGAGCTTGTCGGCGCGAACCTTGCAGCGCATCTTGAAGGACTTGAAAAGGCAATGCGCGACGCGGCAGCGGACCTTGATTTTGAGGAAGCAGCACGGCTTCGCGATGAGGTTAAACGCCTGCAGCAGGTTGAACTCGCCGTCGCCGACGATCCGCTCAACCGCGATGTGGGGGTTGAGAATACGCAGAAGGCTCGCAGACAAGCCGCGACCGGGAAACAAAAAAGCAAAGCCAAGGGAAAAGAACCTGCCTCCGCGGCAGAGCAAGCGAGCAAAGCTCGTGTCAGCTCGTCAGCGGACGGAAGCGCGGATGCGCTTTCGGAAAACAAAAAGGGTGTTTTCAGAAAAAACACCCTCGACGAAATGACCGTGGGAAGAACCGAAAAACCAGCCACGCCCGAGGGTTGGCAAAAACCGCGTCAATCATACGGTGAAGAAATGCGGAATGACCGGGGAACGAACTCCGCGTATGGGACACCACTTCCAGAAGGTGAAAGTAGTCAATCCAAATCGCACGTGAAGCAAAGCGCCGCGCAAGATTTGGATCAACAAAAAAGTGCGGCAGCGGACGAAGGTGACAAGGGAAAAGAACTACCCTCCGTGGCAGGGAAGGCAAGCGCAGCGCCGCCGAACCCGCGAACGGGCGAAGGCGTGGAGACGCCTTCGAAAAGGAATATAAGTGTCTCCGATCCCCTCGAAAAAGACGGCAGCCAGAAAAGACCAAGAGCCGTGGAGGGGCAACGCCCCGAACAAACAAGAAGAGGCCGGCCTAAGAAAACGGGAAGGCCGGGACGGTGATCGCCTTAAAATTCCGACCCCATTCTCTTCCCTCAAACCAACTCCCCAGCCTTCACGCCCAACACCTTGCAGATTTCTTCCAGCGTATCGAGGGTGAAGTTGCGCTTGCCAAGCTCAATCCGGTTACACCAGCAGCCTCCGTCATCCCGGTTGCCATGCAAACCGGGATCCATTGTGGCTAGCTACAAGTATAAATCAGAAAATGTTTATGTGCCGAGGTGGCAATAGATCCCGGCTTACTGGAGCAGCCGGGATGACGCCATGTCAGCATTACGTTTCCCCAGCCAAAACCCCGAACATCTCCTCTACGCTCATTTTCAATGCCGCGCAGATGTGTTCCATGGTATCAAGAGTGATGTTCATCTGCCCGGTTTCAATCAAGCTCACATAAGACTGGGTCATATCAATCTGCATACCCAGCTCTTCTTGGGACATTCCCAGCGCATATCTGCGATTGCGGACGGCCAGCCCAAATTTTTCCTTAATGTCCATACTGCGTTATTCGCGGATTCTGGTCCGGACACTATTCGATATATCGAATATTATGTGATATATCGAATGCTTCATGAGGGAGATCACTTCCCGGCACACCCTACCGCCGGTGGTGAACAAGACCCTTCTTCCAGCAGGGGCGGATTTCGCGGAAGAAGTTTGGGAGGTGCGGCCCTCTACCCACAACCGCACCTCCCTCTTTTTTGTGCTTTGTTTGCTTTTCCGTATCGCCTCCGGCTCCACGTCCGCTCACGAGCTGCGCCGCGCTTACGCGCAAAGCTTGCTCTGCCACGCAGGGAAGTGAGATTCTCCAATTCGATCTCGCGTGGAGCTTCCCGCCTACGCGGCAGCAGAAACAAACGCGCCAAGCGTTTGTGCCACTGCGTCAGCGGACGACAAGGCGGATGCCTTGGCGGAAAAGCAAACAAATATTTGAGCAAAAACGGCAAGCCGGATGTGCTGGCGGAAACCAACAAAGCCACGCAGGGAAGTGAGATTCTCCAATTCGATCTCGCGTGGAACTTCCCGCCTACGCGGCAGCAGAAACAAACGCGCCAAGCGTTTGTGCCACTGCGTCAGCGGACGACAAGGCGGATGCCTTGGCGGAAAAGCAAACAAATATTTGAGCAAAAACGGCAAGCCGGATGTGCTGGCGGAAACCAACAAAGCCACGCAGGGAAGTGAGATTCTCCAATTCGATCTCGCGTGGAACTTCCCGCCTACGCGGCAGCAGAAACAAACGCGCCAAGCGTTTGTGCCACTGCGTCAGCGGACGACAAGGCGGATGCCTTGGCGGAAAAGCAAACAAATATTTGAGCAAAAACGGCAAGCCGGATGTGCTGGCGGAAACCAACAAAGCCACGCAGGGTGACACCGATGTGACAAACGGCACATTCACAAACACGGGAGCCGTTAATTGATTTGACTAAACAAGTGCGGATACACATGTTGTATGTAATTCGCACTCACTCTCCAAGGAGAACGACCATGAATACGATCCGTAAATTTGTAATGGCCAGCATCATTGGCCTTTCACCGATTGCAACCACTGCATATGCAGTTTCACCCAACTTCCCCACCGCTGCGGTGCTGCACATCAATGCTGAAGGTTTTCAAATCTGCAAGGCAATGGGTGACAACGGACATACCGCGAAAATCCGCGGACTTCTAGGCGACGGCGGCGGCGGATATCGTGGCGGTTCCGTGTATCACACTTTCAGCATAAGAACCTGCTTTGAAACCCGCGCTCAATGCAACCATTTCCTTGACCGCATTCATCACAAGGTTAGCCAGATTGAACAAATAAACTATTCCCGCTGCAAAGCACGGGGCTAGAATTGAAAAAACCGGGCGAAAAAACTAAATTTCGTCATTGAAGGAACGGATTGTTCTCGCGTTCATCACCAAGATTGCCGCCCGGGCCATGGCCACAAATAAAACCGACATCATCGCCCAGCGGCAATAGTTTGTTCTTGATCGAACCAATCAGCTGATCGTGGTCGCCACCGGGAAGGTCGGTTCTGCCGATTGAGCGGTGAAACAGAACATCACCGACATGGGCAAACTTCAGTTGGGCCGAATGAAAAATCACATGTCCCGGCGCATGGCCGGGGCAGTGATAGACATCAAAATCATAACCGCCAATTGATACCGTATCACCTTCCGCCAACCATTGGTCCGGCGTCACTTTATAGAACTGGCCTTCCATGCCGTACATTTCGGCAATCTTCTCAACCCCCTCGCAAAGGGGTTTGTCATCAATGTGCGGGCCGATGATTTTAACGCCAAGGCGCTCTTTAAGCTCTTGCGCACCGCCGACGTGATCAAGATGCCCGTGGGTAAGCAGTATTTGTTCCACCCGAATGCCCGCTTCGGCGATCGCGGCCTCAATCTGCTGAACATCGCCACCGGGATCAATCACCACCCCGCAACTATCCTCCCCATTCCAGATCAACGTACAATTTTGTTGGAACTCGGTAACAGGGACAATTGCAATGTTCAGCTTGTTCACGGGGACACTTCTTTCTGGTTGGTTTTACGCATCTATACTCAAAACACTCGGAAACCCGAATTTTGAGTATAGGATTCTTCTTTTGATCCTCGCACTTATCCGAAAACCGGTGCCCACTTTTCGGGTGCAAGGAGTAAATCATAATGCCATTGTCCGGGGTTTGGGCAAAAGAAATGTCAGCCGTATTATACCAGCGGCCATTAGGTCTCAACAGAAACAAAAAAGGGCGGCACCTTGGCACCACCCTCATTCCCACCAAAACGGATTGCCGGGATTATCTGCCTTTCAGCAACATGCCTGCAATGCCGGTCAATGCACCGCCACCAACAGCGCCGCCACCGATGCTACCGATCAGGGAACCAATATCCATGCCGCTGCTGGCGTCGCCCGTTGCTGCACCCGCTGCACCGCCGATAAGTGAACCAAGTGCTGAACCGCCGGCAATACCGCCAATACCGCCTGCCAGCAGTTTAGGCAACATGCTCATAGCAGCCTGTTTCAACATCGATCCGACAATACCGCCGCCGACCATGCCGGAGACTGCCTGAATGATTAGTGGCAAAATAGCTTCCATTGTATTTACTCCCTAAAGTCACGCAATACAGTTGTTTGTGACGCCGCAATTAAGAATGTCTTAACCAAATACGACGGAACCTTAGATACAGCAAAACTTTACGCTTGGTAACCCCAAAATGCGACTTAAACACAATTTGCGATTTCTACTTGTTTGCTGGCAATTCCAACCCGAAGCTGGCTAAAACCGTGCTATCAGGAATTGGTGCAAATCGGAATCAGGCCTTCAGATGCGCATGAACCACTGTCTCGTAGTCATTCATCAGCGCAAGGGATAATTCACCTGGCTGAAACGAATAGGGACCGATTTTGGATACCGGAGTAACTTCTGCAGCGGTACCGGTAAGAAAACACTCTTCAAAGCTTTCCATCTCCTCAGGCATGATGGTGCGTTCAATAACTTCGATTTGCCTCTTTTCAGCAAGCTCTATCACCGTTTGCCTTGTAATGCCGTCAAGGAAACAATCTGGTGTAGGTGTATGAATTTTGCCGTCTTTGATAAAGAACACATTTGCACCCGTAGCCTCCGCAACATGGCCGCGCCAGTCGAGCATAAGCGCATCCGCATAGCCTTTGTCTTCCGCTGCGTGTTTTGAAAGGGTGCATATCATGTAAAGACCGGCGGCTTTCGCAAAACAAGGAATGGTTGCCGGATCTGGCCGACGGTAATGCGCCATTTCAAGACGGATACCCTTGATCCTTTCCTCCGGCTTGAAATAGCTCGGCCATTCCCAAATTGCGATTGCAACATTGATACGGTTTGCCTGGGCTGAAACGCCCATCATCTCACTACCGCGCCACGCGACAGGTCGGACATAAGCGTTTTCCATGCCTTGTTTTTCGAGCGTATCGCGGCTGGCCTGGTTGATCTCTTCCACGGTGTAGGGAATTTCAAAGCCCATCTCGCGCGCCGAAAAAAACAACCGCTCAGTGTGTTCCTGCAGCTTGAATATTTCGCCGCCATAAGCGCGCTCACCTTCAAACACGGAACTGGCATAATGCAAACCATGGGTAAGCACATGAACCTTGGCTTCGCCCCATTCAACGAACTCGCCATTGTACCAGATATGACCGCTCATATCGTCGTAGGAATTACCTGCCATCTCACATGCTCCGATTTTTATCTAACCGACACTAGGGAAGTCGAAATTTTATGTCAATACTGCTGACATATAATTTCGATCATGCTAGGGTGTGAACCCAATTGGGAAATGTGGCTGCATTGGAGACAAAATGGTTTATTTCGAGGTGAAAAACACAGGCGATGCCAAAGCATCGGCGAGGCGTTTTAATACTGAAATAGGCGTTTTTGGCCCAACCCATTCGGGCAGCGCCCAATTTACCCGAATTATCGTTGAAATCTCCTCATTGACGGAAAGTCAAGTCGGTCGATTTCGCCTAAATTCTGAAAAATTGGTCAGCTGTGCAGGCCAATTCCCAATTGAGTCCAGACCCTAGTGATAAACACATGACCACAAATGTTACAGACAGGGTGACTACTCCGATCACCGAAACCGACATCGAACAGCTGGAAAATATCGAATTATTGTTTTTCGCTTATCGGGACTTCATATCTGATCCGGACAAGAAACTGTCGGACTACAATTTCGGGCGGGCCCATCACCGCGTCCTGTTTTTCGTCAACCGCTCACCGGGAATGACCGTCGCAGAACTTCTGGAGATATTAAAAATCACCAAGCAGAGCCTTGGCAGGGTTCTAAAACAGCTGGTTGAAAAAGGATATATCGTTCAAAGTGAGGGCCATCACGACCGGCGCAAACGCCTGCTTTACCCGACGAATGCGGGGCGCGACTTGATCTTGCAGCTTTCAGCACCTCAGTCACGGCGCATGAACCAGGCATTTGAAAAACTCGATGAAGAAGACCGTCAAAAAGTTGTTACCTTTCTCCAGGCAATGATCAACGGTCGGAATTGATTTGATTTCTTCGCTGAAGCATACTGCATGAAGTAAAAATGCTCTAACAATTTCAATTGGTTGCAGGAATCACTTGATTCGGGCAATACAACTGCAATACCAGATCACTATTTTGCCCTAATCTCGGACAACCCTAGGCCGGAATCGCAACATCAACCAGAAAACCGGTTTACATATGGATCAGACTACAAACGGCATCACAATTCCAGAAGATGATGCACCCCATGTGTTGGTAATTGATGATGACGCCAGGCTACGAGATCTCCTAACCCGGTATCTCTCCAGCAATGGCTTTCGCGTGTCAAATGCCGCTGATGCAGCAGAAGCACGCAAAAAACTATCTCAGCTGGAATTCGATCTTTTGATCGTAGATGTCATGATGCCAGGCGAGACCGGGATCAACCTCACCAAATCACTCCGGGAGCGGGCGGATGTTCCAATCCTCATGCTAACAGCGCTTGAAAATGTTGAAAACCGGATTGAGGGTCTGGAAGCAGGTGCGGATGACTACATGCCCAAACCTTTTGAACCCCGGGAACTATTGTTGCGGATAAACAGCATTCTCAAACGTACGACCAAGCCGGATGACCCTATTATAGAACAGGTCCAGTTTGGCGACTACCATTTCAGCGTAAGGCAGGGAGAGCTGACCTTGTCTGGCAAACCCGTCAGATTGACCGACAGGGAACGCGAAATTCTGACTGCATTTGCCAGTAAGCCTGGTGGTACTATTCCGCGCCGCGAATTGCTTGGCAACGAAAGTGCATCCGGCGAACGCAAAATTGATGTCCAGATCAACCGGCTTCGCCGGAAGATAGAAAAAGACCCGGCCAATCCGAAGTGGTTGCAAACAGTCCGGGGTGTCGGCTACCGCCTCCGTGTCGAAGCCTGATCGACCGGGTTGCTGATTACCATCCGAACCGACTTCCCACTATAAAAACACGGCCCTCTGTTGTAAGGATAAGTCTGCAAATGCAGACAGGAAAGCCATTATCCTTTGACGACCGAACAGGCAGAAGTTGAAATTCAGGAAGAAAGCCGGAAACGAAAACGCAGCCCGTATTCCGTTGGCTTGCGCTGGCTGATGACAAAACTTCCCAAGGGCCTTTATGGACGGTCCTTGTTGATCATTATCACGCCAATGGTTTTGTTGCAGTCGGTAATTGCTTTCGTCTTCATGGAGCGCCATTGGCAGACTGTGACCCAGCGGCTCTCCGAGGCTGTGACCTCTGACATTGCCGCAATAATTGAAGTTATCGAGAAATATCCACAGGATCCTGACTTTGATCAGATAACCAAACTTGCCCGTGAGAAACTCGCACTCAATATCTCGATAACCCCGCCGGACCCGTTTCCTCCTGCAGCAGGAAAGCCGTTTTTCTCCCTTTTGGATGACACGCTGAGAACTGAAATCACAAAGCAGATTGGCCGCCCATTCTGGATTGATACGGTGGGAAACTCCAACATTTTGGAAATAAGAATCCAATTGGAGAACCCTGAAAAAAATTTACGGGTTCTGGTTAGGCGGAGCCGCGCTTACGCGTCTAACTCCCACATTTTTCTGTTATGGATGGTCGGCACCTCTTTGGTTCTCCTGATCATTGCAGTCCTGTTTCTGCGAAACCAGATTAGACCAATTCAACAATTGTCTTCCGCCGCTGAAGGTTTCGGCAAGGGACACAAATTGCCAGAGGGCTTTCGCATTCGCGGTGCATCTGAAGTTCGTCAGGCCGGACATGCGTTCCTTCAAATGCGCGAGCGCATTGAGCGCCAGATTGACCAGAGGACAACCATGTTAAGTGGTGTCAGCCATGACCTCAGAACCATTCTGACCCGGTTCAAGTTGCAGTTGGCACTTGTAAGTCAAACCCGCGAAATCGAGGAACTGCAAGCCGATGTCAACGACATGCAGAAAATGCTCCAAGGCTATCTTGATTTTGCCCGCAATGAAACGAACGAAGATCTGGAAGAGGTCAATCTGCATTTGGAGTTACAACGTCACGCGACTGAGGCTGACCTCAGGAAAAAGACTTACGCAATAGATTGCGCAGGTGGCCTCAATCTTGTAACCCATCCAACAGCATTCGCCCGTTTGGTTGGAAACATTGTGACCAACGCATTCCGGCATGCAGATACGCTCGAAGTGTCGGTAAAAAAAGGGCAAGGGAAAGTTCACCTGCATTTTGATGACGATGGACCCGGCATACCGGAAGAAAAACGCGAGGATGTTTTCAAACCCTTTTTCCGCCTCGATGAAGCACGCAATCTCAATGAGTCTGGAACCGGCCTTGGATTGTCAATTGCCCGGGACATCGCGCGCAATCACGGTGGCGATATAAACCTGTACGACAGCCCGTTGGGCGGTTTGAGGGTGATCGTTTCCCTTCCGACCTGACCTGATTTCTGAAGTTATTAGCGCGTTTCCTCTTTTGATTGAATGCGATACTCTAATGCAACCGTCCGCCAATCGGCACAGACTTGTCGACACTGGCGAGAACCACATTGTTATCTGCATCAGCAAATCCGAGCGTCAGCACTTCAGACATGAACGGGCCAATTTGACGGGGCGGAAAATTGACAACTGCCATAACCTGCTTGCCAACAAGTTCTTCACGATCATAATTCGCAACGATCTGGGCTGAAGACTTCTTGATGCCGATTGCCTCGCCAAAATTGATCCGAAGCTTCCATGCAGGTTTGCGTGCTTCGGGAAAATCCTCAACCCCGACAATTACTCCAACTCGAATGTCGACCGCGAAAAAATCATCAATGCCAATCTGATCACTATCACGCATCACGATAATTCCTCTGAACGTTTCTTTGCTGCAAGAACTGCCCGCTCAACAAGTTCGGCAAGTTCACCGCTTTCCATCAATACTTCAAGTGCAGCTGCTGTGGTTCCTCCCGCAGAGGTAACATTCTTGCGCAGTTGCCCCGCCTCTTCTTCAGATTGGTGCAATAGTTCACCGGCACCCGATACAGTCTCGCGGGCCAAGGTTTGGGCAAGTGCCTCAGACAGCCCTGCGGTCATGCCTGCTTTCGCCATGCATTCAACCAGATGAAAAACATAGGCGGGGCCGCTGCCGGAAACGGCGGTAACAGCATCGATTTGTGCTTCTTCTGCCGTCCATTCAAGTTTTCCAGTCGCGGTTAGAAGTTGATCAACATATGCCCGATGTTTGTCCGTCACTCCGGGTCCTGGACAGCCCACTGCAATGCCCCGCCCCACAAGGCTTGGTGTGTTCGGCATCACACGAATTACGGGCGCCTGTCCCAATCCAGCCGAAAGCGTGGCGATGGACGTGCCCGCTGCAACGGAAACCGCAACAGTCTTTGCGCCAACCAGATGACCAAGGCCGGGAAGCACCTTCTCCATCATTTGCGGTTTTACAGCTACCATCAAAACGTCAGGCACAATGATCCCTTCCGCACTTGCAAAAACTGAAACTCCGCTTTTCGAACAGAAGTCCTGCATCTGATGAGAAGGCGAAGGATCAAGAACGGCGACATTGGATGGTGGCATGCCGCCCGCTATCCATCCTCGCAAAAGCGCGCCACCCATATTGCCTGCACCGACCAAAACGACTGTGAAATTCATGATACCAAACTCTCCGGAACGTAATTGCTCCGAAGCTGAATATGTCTGCCCGAAGCTTTTTACTCAGGCCGTACCGTCGGTTTCAAAGAGAGAATAGTCAAGAGACTTTTCAGCAGAGTAACCTGCCCACACGACAAACTGGAAAGCCTGATAGTAACGTTCACTTGCCTCAAGCGCGCTCCCCATAAGACACTCAAGTTGTTCTCCGGTCGGAATAGCGCCGCCATTCAACATCAGTGTTTGGCGGAACATCAAGACACCTTCTTTAGCCCAGATATCAAAATGCCCGATCAACAGCTGTTCATTGATCAAAGAAAGCAGGCGCATGATTTCCGGAAATCTTGCTTCAAGAACCTTCATGTCAAACGCACAGGCCAGATGGAGGGCCTCGAAATCTTCCATCCACGACAAGGAGACATTGTAATCAGACCATTGTCCTTTGACGCTGAGGCTGATTTCATCCTCGCTGCTGCGATCAAATTCCCACTTGTTGTGAAGGGCCACATGCTCAATCAGGTCGACGGGATGAATGTCCCGGTCCAGTTCTAGTTCCGCAAGCACTGTCAGCCTCCTAGCGCCATTTCTCATTTTACAGGAACCCCAGATTTAGAGGCTTTGGGAATGTGATGCCCTGTCTTTCCGGAAAAAGTTCCGTTCCGACAGAGCATCAGGCCCGCCGCGAATCATCCTGTAATTTCAGTGTATAATGCTGAATCATGAATTCCAGCCCGGGGCGGCGCACTTCCACCGTGTTTTGTGATTTCAACTTGAATCAATAGATTCACGCATTAGCGTAAGGGATTCTGCCAGCAGGTTTTTTTCAAACTTTTCCACTGATGAAAAAAAATCAGGACGACCGAACTATTTTTTGGATGCTGCAGACTTTGCAGGCTTTTTGGAAGGCTCAAGCGCCTTGATACGTGTCTCAAGGGCGCCAATTCTCACCTTTAGTTCCTCGTTTTCGGCACGCGCCCGCGAAGCCATTTCCTGCACGGCATCAAAATCATCGCGCTTGACGAGATCCATATCGCCAAGAAGCTTTTCAGCCTGCGAACGGAAAGCCATCTCCACCTCGTGCTTCATGCCTTGCGCCGCTCCTGCAGCGTCAGTCATCAACTTGGCGAATTCATCAAAGATGCGATTTGGGCCCTGGGTCATGGTAATTTCCGTTTCACTGTACCCCATTCAATTAGGGGTTATGGGAGGCGGATTCAACACCAAATCAGGGTGACAAAACCGCACTGACATGCCAATGACGGCAAGAACACGAACCCTGGAACAATCATGCCAACGACTTTCCTGGCACTAAGCCACCCGCAAATTGACCCGGTCATGTTTTCAATTGGGCCCTTGCAGGTGCACTGGTACGGCCTTGCATACGCACTCGGTATCCTCTTCGGTTTGTTTTATGCACGAAAACTGGTGCGAACAGAATGCTTCTGGCTTCCCCAAAATTCCCCGATGGATGAAATTGATATCGATGACTTTCTGGTCTGGGCGGTAGTCGGGATCATTCTCGGCGGGCGCATTGGATACATCCTGTTTTATGACCTCGCAACTTATTTGAATAATCCAATGGCAGTCTTTGCGGTCTGGCAGGGCGGCATGAGTTTTCATGGTGGTTTGGCAGGCATCACGCTTGCAATGATTATGTTTGCCCGCAAAAAGGGTTTCACACCTTTCAGCCTGTTTGATGTGATCGCAGCAAGTTGCGGTCTTGGTATTTTCCTCGGGCGTGTGAGCAATTTCATCAATTCAGAACTTTACGGCCGGAAAAGCGATGTTCCCTGGGCTGTAATTTTTCCCGGAACGGATGGTCTGCCACGCCACCCAAGCCAGTTATATGAGGGTCTCTTGGAGGGTGTTTTACTCTTTGCCCTTCTCTCCGTCTTGATCTGGCGCTTTAAAAAGCTCTCAGCTCCGGGCTTCATCAGCGGCGTTTTTGTCGCTGGCTATGGCATAAGTCGCATCCTGGTTGAATTCGTGAGATTGCCCGACCCTCAATTGGGATATCTCTTTGGCACGGGATGGATAACCATGGGCATGATGTTGTCGCTTCCGCTGGTTGCACTTGGCCTATGGGCAATCGTTACTTCCGCGAGCAGGCTCGTTCGTAATGGCTGAGACGCTAGGCGAACGCATCGCGCGCCACATCAAGTTCTCCGGGCCCCTGCCGCTCGCTGAATACATGCATTGGTGCATGGCTGATAAAACCCAGGGATACTATACCTCGCATGCTACAATCGGCCGTTCCGGCGATTTCATCACAGCCCCGGAAATCAGCCAGATGTTCGGGGAATTAATCGGCGCATGGGCTGTTCATGTGTGGGAGAAGCTTGATCGCCCGTGCGCCTTCAATCTTGTTGAACTAGGCCCCGGCCATGGCACTTTGATGAAAGACATGCTTCGGACCACCGGCCTTTCGGAAGCGTTCACAAAGGCTGCAAACATCCAGCTGATCGAAACCAGCCCGCGGATGGTCGAACGCCAGCGTGAAACACTTGGGCTTGATACCAAAACGGAATGGCATGGATCAATTGCTGATCTTCCGGAATTGCCGACAATTCTGATTGCCAATGAATTTCTCGACGTTCTTCCCTTCCGCCAATACGTAAAGTCGGCGACAAATTGGCATGAACGTTGTGTCGGACTGGATGACAAAGGCAATCTATGCTGGGTGTTGGGCGACTGTACCATCGAAGCATCCGCACTTCCAAAATCCCGCCACAATGAACCCGAAGGCGCTGTTTTTGAAATTTCAACTGCCCGAGAAAGCCATATTGCAGAAATTTGCGAGCTTATCGCATCACGCAAGGGTGCAGCTCTTTATATCGACTACGGCCATTTGCAGAGTGGTTTTGGCGACACGTTTCAGGCAATAAAGGACCACCAGACCACTGACCCTCTTGCTGAACCAGGATTTGCAGATCTTACAAATCACGTTGATTTTGAAGCCCTTGCGAATGTGATTGAACAGCACCGTGTTACCAGTCATCCATTCATCAATCAGGGTAAGTTTCTACTCGCGCTGGGGCTGCTGGAACGCTCCGGCAGGCTCGGAACGGGAAAGTCACCGGAACAACAGGCCGTGATTAAACGACAGGCAGAAAGGCTTGCCCTGCCCAACCAGATGGGAGACCTCTTCAAGGTCCTTTGTATTTCAAACCTCGAATCCCTGTGGCCATTTGGCTAGAGCAAATTTCGTTTAATCGGAACCAGTAGAACCTTAAACTCCACATTTATTCAGTTCTGTTTTCGGGTTGAAAGACTTGAACTCCCTTCCAAAAACAGAAACACTTACTTTTCAGACCACAAAGAGGAGTTGCGGTCCATGAACGCCCCCAAGCCAGTCACAGCGTCTGTGTTTAGTGACAACGCGGCAACAAGTGGATTTTTTACCCGTGCTGGTGGTGTGTCATCGGGAATTTATGCGGGCCTTAATGTCGGCCTTGGGTCTGGCGACGACCGAAGCCTCGTGGTTGAAAACCGCAGACGGGTGGCCGCCCACTTGCAGGTTACACCTGACACACTCCTGTCTCCCTTCCAAATTCACTCAACCGATGTGGTGGCGGTTGAAAAGCCCTGGGGCGAACGCGAAAGGCCAAAAGTCGACGCTCTGGTTACCAACAAGCCGGGTATCGCCATTGGAATATTGAGCGCCGACTGCGGCCCTGTTCTTTTTCTGGACGCACATAACCGGGTGGCCGGTGCAGCTCATGCTGGCTGGAAAGGTGCAACCGGCGGGGTTTTGGAGAATACGGTTTCAGCGATGGAAACACTTGGCGCCGAGCGCGACCAGATTGTCGCTGTTCTGGGCCCCACCATCAGCGCTAACCATTATGAAGTTGGGCCGGAGTTCGTTGATCGGCTGACACAGATAGACCCTGCAAATGATCGCTTTCTGACAGCGTCGAAAAATCAAGATCACGCAATGTTTGATTTGCCGGGATATATTGTGGAACGCCTCAACCAGGACGGCGTAACCGCCAATTGGACCGGTCATTGCACCTATGCAGACGAAGATGGCTTCTTTTCCTATCGTCGCAAAACTCACCGAGATGAGCCAGACTACGGTCGGCAGATCTCTGCCATTTCCCTTCGCTAAATTTACGAGAACACCATGGCGCTACATTTTACAAAACAAGAATTTTCCAATCGCCTTGCCAAAGTTACGGCAAAAATGCAGGAAGCGAAGCTCGACTGCCTTCTGCTTTTTGCGCAGGAAAGCATGTTTTGGCTCACCGGCTATGACACCTTCGGCTATGCGTTCTTCCAGTCCTTGGTCGTGAAAGCGGATGGAGAGATGGTGCTGCTGACACGGGCACCGGACCTGCGACAGGCAAGGAACACATCCATACTCGACAATATTGTAATCTGGACAGATCACGCAAATGCAGATCCTTCGAATAATCTTCATAAACTGCTTGGCGATCTGGATCTCGTGGGAACGCGGATCGGAGTTGAATATGACACCCAGGGACTGACCGCACGATGGGGGAATGCGATCAATGCCCGTCTTTCTTCTTTTGCGTCACTGGAGGATGCCTCCGGACTGGTCAATGCTTTGCGTTCAATCAAATCTCCAGCAGAACTCGAACATGTCCGAAAGGCCGGCGAGCTTTCTGACCTCGCGCTTGATGCAGCCATTGCACGAACCAGGGCTGGTGCATTCGAAGGCGATATTCTGGCGGATATGCACAGCGCGATTTTTTCTGCCGGAGGTGACTATGCAGGCAATGAATTCATCATCGGTTCCGGTGCTGACGCCCTCCTGTGCCGATACAAGTCCGGACGGCGCACCCTGTCTGACAATGATCAACTTACACTGGAGTGGTCAGGAGCCTGGGCGCATTATCATGCCGCCATGATGCGCACACTTATTGTTGGCAAGCCGAGCAAACGTCACGAAGAACTGCACGAGGCAGCAAGTGCCGCACTTTTGGCTGTCCGTAATGCAATGACGGTTGGAAAAACCTTTTCGGATATGTTTGACGCCCATGCCCAGGCGCTTGATGAACGCGGCCTAAGTCGCCATCGATTGAATGCATGCGGATACTCTTTGGGCGCCACCTACACCCCGTGCTGGATGGATTCACCGATGATTTACTCGGGCAATGAAACGATAATTGACGCGTCAATGGTTTTATTCACCCACATGATCATCTTTGACAGCAAAAGTGAAACCGCCATGACGATCGGTCAAAGTTACATTACAACAACAGATGGCCCGGAAGATTTATCACGCCACGATGTTGACCTTATTGTCAGGTAGTGGGAATAGGGTCGATAGCCTAAAAGCTTCAACGCAAAATGGAGCGGGAGTAGAGTAGTTAAATGGCCAGATTTCGCATCTTATCAACGGCAATTGTGTGTCTTGTGGCAGCATCAGCCTGCACATCCTCCGGCGGCAATCAGGTCGACAACACCCTTTCCACACCGCAAGCTGTTACTGCACACTCATCAACAGCTGAACCAGGCAATGCGACAGCACTTGCTGAAACACAGCAACCGTCAGCTGCAGAGAATGTCACCAATTCTCAACTGCAACAACCGACGCAACAGGCCGCACTTTCTCCAACCACAGCTGTAACATTTCTTCCGGTGCAGGGCGCTCCTCAGGACAAGGTTTCGCTTTTGTCCAAATCGCTCAAGACATCCGCTGCAAATTATCAGTTGAGCCTGTTGCCAACCACCCAGGATGGATCAGCCTATCAGGTCAAGGGATATTTCTCCGCCCTCAGTGATGGTTCCGGCACGCTGCTTGTCTATATCTGGGATGTGCTCGACCGTTCCGGCAAACGTCTTCACCGCATCAATGGACAGGAACGTGCGTCCGCAACCAATTTTGATCCCTGGCAGGCTATCACAGATGCAGAGTTGGGCCGGGTCGCTGATACAACCGCAGCAAGATTGAAATCCTGGATCGATTCTCAGCCCAGGCAGGGTTAATGCCAACGGCCATTCACACTTCCCCATAAATCCCCAGATAGTTTTGTGATTTCGCAAAGCGGGCATTGATAGCCAGCACACATTCGCCTAAGAAAGATTTAGGGTACAGGACAGGGGTCGGTTCTACCGGCGATAATTCACATGAAGCTTTTTGCCGGAAACTCCAATGAGGTTCTCGCCGAGCAAATCACCAAATATCTCGACATCCCACTTGGCCAAGCAAATGTAAGACGCTTTGCGGACCAGGAAATTTTTGTTGAGATTCTTGACAACGTTCGTGGTGAAGATTGCTTCGTTCTCCAGTCAACATCCTATCCCGCCAATGATCATCTGATGGAATTGCTGATCATGATTGATGCGCTGAGGCGCTCATCAGCCAGACGCATTACTGCAGTTATCCCCTATTTTGGATATGCTCGCCAAGACAGGAAACCCGGTCCACGAGCTCCGATTTCGGCAAAACTGGTTGCCAATCTGATTACCGAAGCCGGCGCCGACCGTGTTTTGACACTCGACCTGCACGCCGCCCAAATCCAGGGCTTTTTTGATATTCCAACGGACAACCTGTTCGCAGTTCCCGTACTCGCACGGGACGTAAAAGAAAATTACGAACTTGAAAACGTCATGGTCGTATCACCCGACGTGGGTGGTGTTGTTCGTGCCAGGGCGCTTGCAAAACGGGTTGGTTCCCTGTTGGCGATCGTTGACAAGCGCCGCGACAAACCGGGCGAATCTGAGGTCATGAATGTCATTGGTGATGTTGCCGGCAAAGATTGCCTGCTGATCGATGACATCATCGATTCAGGAGGCACACTGTGTAATGCGGCAGAAGCACTGCTCTCAATCGGCGCAACCAGCGTAACCGCCTATATTACGCACGGGGTATTATCGGGAGGAGCGGTTGCGCGCATTAGATCATCAAAACTGAAGGAACTGGTGATTACCGATTCAATCCAGCCTACTTCCGCTGTGAGCACGGCAGCAAATATCCGGGTCGTTTCGATCTCGGAGTTAATGGGTGAAGCCATCCAGAGAACAGCGCTGGAAAAATCTGTATCCAGCCTTTTTGATTGAACGCAAAACGCTCTAATTCCTGGTCAAAAGAGTTATACCAGCAGCCGTTTGGTTTGACCCTTTTATGGCGCTGGTATGCGAGCGCAAAGCAAAGCGAGCCGGGCTTATGCCCGCCCCCGTGGAGGCGTTTGGCAAAGCCAAACTGGCGTGAACGCAAACAAATACCAATCAGTCATTTCAAATGACCGTTGGTATAATACCGTCTTGCACTTTTTACACTTCTCACCTATAACCCGCCTGCCCGTACAGACACCCTTGGAGGCACTGCGGGTTTGTTTTTTTCTGACACCAGAAACAAGCAATTCCGACATGGTCGGATGCCCAAAACCTTTGCTTTCTTTTGTTTGAAGGCAAGCTACTATGCGAAAGGCTTCGTTATGAGCGATTCATACGTTCTTGAGGGCCAGTTGCGCGAACGGGTTGGCAAGGGGGCCGCCCGTGAACTTCGTCGCAACGCTATGGTTCCTGCCGTCATTTATGGCGACAAAAAAGACCCCATTTCCATTGCGCTTCCTTACAAGGACCTCTCCATGAAAATTCATGGCGGCGGCTTCATGACCACGGTTGCATCAATCAAGGTTGATGGTGAAGAGCATCGCGTCCTGCCAAAGGACTATCAGCTTCATCCGGTTCGTGACTTTGTTGAACACGTGGATTTCCTCCGCGTTTCCAAGTCTACCATCGTGACGGTTGAAATTCCGGTTCACTTCGAAAACGAAGAAGAGTGCCCTGGCCTTAAACGTGGCGGTGTTCTCAACATCGTGCGTCACGGCGTTGAAATTAACTGCCCGGCGGACAGTATTCCGGACAATTTTGTTATTGATCTTTTGCCGTTCGAATTGGGCGATTCAATTAACATTTCAACGGTTTCGCTGCCAGAAGGTGTCGAACCAACCATTACGGATCGTGACTTCACTATCGCGACCATCGCTTCACCTGCAGGCCTCAAGTCTGAAGAAGAAGATGAAGAAGGCGCACCTGAAGCACCTGAAACCGAAATCATCGGTGAGGAAAAAGAAGAAGAAGAAGGGGAAGTCAGCGAGTAATTTCCTGGCTGGCGAAAGGAAACCATGTCATGCTGATCATTGCAGGACTTGGAAATCCGGGCAGCAAATATGCTGGCCATCGTCACAATATCGGCTTTGTGGCGGCGGACCAAATCGTTCGCCGTCATGCGTTTGGCCCCTGGAAATCCAAACACAAAGCGGATATCTCCAACGGCACCCTCGACGGTGAAAAAGCACTCGTCGTCAAACCCCAGACCTTCATGAATGAATCCGGACAGGCGATTGGTGAAATCCTGCGCTTCTACAAGGAAGATTTGTCAAACCTGATCGTGATATACGACGAGCTTGATCTTGCCCCCGGCAAGCTGCGCATCAAGACAGGCGGCGGTGCCGGTGGTCACAATGGCATTCGCTCCATTGATGCCCATTGCGGCAAAGAATACCGCCGCATGCGCCTTGGTATTGGCCATCCAGGTGCAAAGGAAAAAGTAACCGGTCATGTGCTGGGTGACTTTGCAAAATCTGATCAGGAATGGCTTGATCTCCTGCTCCACTCGATTGCGGACAACGCTGCGCTTTTGGCAGATGGTAAGGACGCAAACTTTATGAACAAGGTGGCACTTGAAACCGGGCAAAATCTGGACGCTAAAAAAAAGACTAAACCCGAAAAGAAGCAATCTCACATCCACCAAGCAAGAAAATCCGCCCCCTGGCAAAACATGCCCAAGACCGGGCCTATGGCTGATATGCTCAAGAAATTATTTGGCGGGAAAGAGTAACACCAACGACGATTAGGATTGGCCGTTGGTATTACCCGATCTTTGCGCCCAGGCCGTTCATTAATTCGGCAAAGCCGGGGAAGCTCGTGTTCATGACGGATCTATCATCAACCGTGACCGGTTTCTCCGATGCCAATCCCATAGTGAGGAAGCTCATGGCAATACGGTGATCAAGATGGGTTGTTACGGTTCCGCCACCCAGGCCCTTACCGTCCGGTCGCCCGGTGACCGACAGGCTGACATTGCCTTCTATACACTCAACACCATTGGCCTCCAGCCCGCGTGCAACCGCTGCAAGCCGGTCTGACTCTTTCACCCGTAATTCATACAGGCCTGACATCCGCGTTTTACCCACGGCAAAGGCGGCTGCGATTGCCAACACCGGATATTCATCAATCATCGATGCAGCACGTTCCGCCGGAACCTCAATTGCTTTTAATTCGCTCGATTTAACGATCAGATCGCCGATCTCCTCGCCGCCGGAACTCCGCTGATGGATGATCTCGATGTTACCGCCCATTTCCTGCAGCGTTGTGATCAGTCCGGTCCGCGCCTCATTGAGCATCACATCCGGCAGGGAAATTTCGCTATCCGGCACAATCAACGCTGCAACCAGCGGAAACGCTGCTGAGGACGGGTCAGCGGGCACGGTTACATTCTGTCCGGCAAGCCTCCCCTGCCCTTCAACCGAAATCCGGCGCCCGCCATCTGCTGCAACCACAACTTCAAGTGCGGCACCAAACCCAGCAAGCATTTTCTCCGTATGGTCACGCGTAAGATGCGGTTCGACAACGGTGGTGATACCGGGCGTATTGAGACCGGCCAGCAAAACAGCTGACTTCACCTGAGCAGAAGGAACCGGCACCGGATACTCAATCGGTGCTGTCTGCCAGGGTCCTCGAAGCGTGATCGGCAGGCGCCCTCCATCTTCTTCCCCAAGCACCTGCACACCCATTTGTTTGAGCGGATTTAGCACCCGCCCCATCGGGCGCGACGACAACGAAGCATCCCCCACATAGGTCGTTGGAAAATCATAAACCCCGAACAGGCCCATACAAAGCCTGCACCCGGTTCCCGCATTGCCAAAATCAAGCGGCGCATCCGGTTCCGTCAGCAACCCATTGCCGGTTCCCCAGATAATCCACTCATCGCCCTCTTGGCGTACATTGGCTCCAACCGCTGCCATCGCTTTTGCGGTTTTGAGGACATCCTCCCCTTGCAACAAACCGCTGATCCGCGTCTCACCACTGGCAAGACCGCCAAACATCAACGCCCGGTGCGAAATTGACTTGTCACCCGGTACGCGGCAAATTCCCTTGAGAGCGGATACCTTGCCGGAACTGGTTGGGTTTTGCGTCGAATTTTGGGACATTGGATGCGTTTCTACAGACTGGAAAGTTTGCCTCTGCCCTAACACAGCTATGCCTGCCCGTCACGCCTCTTTGCACCGATCACACTTTTCTTTACAAATGCTTTTGACATCTAGCGGATTGCCGTTTAGAAGGCTCGAAATTTCAAAAAAAAGAGGTTGATAGTGGCCAAGGCAAATCTGGGAACGAAACGCGTCTGCCCCGAAACCGGTCGTAAGTTTTACGACCTGGAAAAGGACCCGATTGTTTCCCCTTATACCAGTACCGAATACCCCCGTTCTTTTTTTGCGGCTGAGACAGCTTCGATCGTTACTCCAAAACCGGATGACAGCAAGAAAGAAAAGAAAGAAAAAGCCAAACCAGAGCCGGCTGAAGAAGAAGTGGAAGCAGCTACCTCCGATGAGGGTCCGGAAATCATCAGCCTCGAAGACGCCGATGAAAATGCTGCTGACGATGAAAATGCTGCTGACGATGAAACCGACAGCGACGACGAGGAAATTCCGGATATCCCGGACATTCCTGAAGTTGACATCGATGATAATGATGAATCAGCCGATGACGACAAATTCCTCGAAAACGATGAGGAAGATGACGATCTGTCTGATGTGATTGTTACACGCGACGCCAAAGAGGATGAAGCCTAAAGCTGGTTGCAAAAGTTAGACTGTCTGGCTAGACTCAATCATCGCTTTCTTGAAGCGGTGACTGAGGAAATTCAGTTTAAACTTCAAAGGCGTTGTCCATTCTTTTAGTTCAATCAAAAGAAGAAACGCTCTAGAAAATTTTGATTGCCCCGCACCAACACCGATTGGCCGGGGCAATTCCGGGCCCAAAGGGTTTGGGGCTATAGCTCAGTTGGGAGAGCGCTTGCATGGCATGCAAGAGGTCGGCGGTTCGATTCCGCCTAGCTCCACCAAACCCCCATTCAGCTTAAAAAACTCAAATAACCTAAATGGTTCAGATACTTGCGCGGTTCGAAGTCCCTTATCGCGTTGGTATGAAATGTCCGTCTTCAAATGAAGTTGGACAGATTTTGGTCTGAGCTTCGGGAATGTTTGGCTCATCTGTTTGTAGATATTAAGCTGCGTGCTTGCGGTATTGCAAGCGCCGTTCGTTGATAGTATTTTGCTTGATCCTTTCTCTTTGTTGTAAAATTGTTTGGCCTCGTCCGAAGTATACGTCGGCTGGCGTAAGGTTTTGAAGGCTCTCATGGTATCTGCGATGATTGTAGTGGCTGACAAACTTTCCGATCTGCCCCTTTAAGTCACCGGGAAGGAAGTAGTTTTCCAAGAGGATGCGGTTCTTCAAAGTTTGATGCCAACGTCTCCGCTGGTCGGCAGGCGTTTGCGCAGCACAACGCCGAGAGGCAATCTTGCCCTGCGTCTGCGGATGATACGGCGCGCCTCGAACATGATCCATGCCATTTTCGTTCAACCACTCAGCCAATTCGCCAGAGATGTAACTGGGGCCGTTGTCAGATAGCAACCTGGGACGATGCCGAACATTGACCTGATCACAACCTGAAGCCTGTAGGGCTAGTTCCAGCGTATCAGTTACATCACTAGCAGCCATGTTGCTGCAGAGCTTCCAAGCAATGATGTAACGACTGTAATCATCAAGGATCGTGCTGAGATAGAACCATCCCCAACCGATTACCTTGAGATAAGTGAAGTCCGTCTGCCACAGCTGGTTGGGTGCAGTAGTTTTGTCCTTGAACTCATTAGCCGCCTTGATGGTGATGTATGCCGGGCTGGTTATCAGATTGCAGGCCTTCAAAAGCCTATACACACTGGATTCGGATACAAAATAAGACTTGGTATCCGTAAACCTGACGGCGACTTCTCGTGGAGATAACTCTGGTTCTTCCAGAGCCAGCTCGACAACTTCTTCGCGTACGGGATCAGGAATGCGGTTCCAGACTTTGTTGGGGCGTGAGATCTGGTCCTCCAAGGCGCCCACACCACCAGTCTGATACTTGTCGTACCACAGGTAAAAGGTGGATCGGGGTATGCCCAGTAGATCCAGCGTTTGTTTGGCTGGAAGATGTGATTGCTCAACCAAGCGGATAATCTCTAACTTCTCGGATGCGGGATATCTCATTCTTCGTCTCCCCCAACCCCGGTCATGCTTTTTTTAAGCAGCCGAAGTTCCAGAGCCTGTTCAGCAACCACTTCCTTCAGATCGCGAGCTTCACGACGCAACTCTTTGACCTCACCGGTATTGGCTTCGCGCATGGTATCGCCAGCCAGTCGCTTCTTCCCAGCTTCCATGAACTCCTTGGACCATGAATAATATTGGCCTTGGGATATCCCTTCCTGCCGGCACAGCTCTGCAATACTATCGTCGCCACGCAGACCACTCAGCACGATCCTGATCTTTTCTTCTGAGGAAAACCGCCTACGGGTTTGGCGTTTGATATCTTTAACAACCCGATCTGCGTCATCGGTAAAACGTTCGTTCTTTCGTCTCATCATTTGCTCCTTGATTAGCAATGATGAGCCAAAATCACTCCCTTAACAATCTAACCTAATCTGTCCATTAGGCGTTGGTGCCATACAGTGGCAAAGAAGGTTTTTCTCAAGTGATGTTCCGTTCTCTGCAAATTCCCGAAGCGCAAAGTGATGGCGCGTCAAACATAACGATGCATCAGCTTCTGAGACTTTGCTGTTCAGATCAACGCACGCCAGCGACCAGACTTTTCAGATTTGGAAACTTTGACACACAAAACATTCGTGAAGCGGTTGGTGACCTCATTTGCGGTATCAGCGGTTATGAGCTTTACGAACTCACGCTGTTGCAGAGAACTCAGCAAAGTGAGTACGAAGCCGTAGCCACCCGATTAAATGCTTTAATCCGTTCGCTTCGAAGTGATGATGCACTGAACACAAATCTGATGCATCTTAGCTGAGCCGCAAAATTGTCCTAAAAAGCAGAACCACTTCAGATGGCTTGATACAGCAACTGCACTTAACTAGATTCAAATTAGTAAAATCAAGATTCAACTAGTGGTCCGTTCGAAACAAATGAGTCCCTTTGCGGCGAACTCTTTATCATTTGTTTCGAACGGACCACTAGCCGGTTAATTCGCCTCATTTGCACGAGACCTTAATCCGTTGATAAAAAGAAAAATGAAGCAATCGGCGATCTCTTCCAAGGTTTTGTCGCCGTCAGGATTATACCAGCGTTGAATCCAGTTATTCGCACCCATCAATATTAGTTCAGTCAACTTGGGAGGGACTTCTGCAATTGAACCATCTGCGGTACCTGCTTCAATTATATCGGTAAGATTACTATCCAGCATGCGGGCCCGACTATGAATGTTGCTAAATGAATCTTTTGGTAAGGTTGCAAACTCATGAACAATAGCAACTGGTCCGGTTTTTAAAACTCCTGCAATGACTCCGCGAAAATATGTCTCGACTTTCTCAATACCGGATGCATTGCTCTCCAAAACCTCGACCATGACCTCCTCGCAAAGTTTGAGGGTCAGTTCATAGCACATATTAAGCAGGACAGGTTTGCTCTCCACATAATAGTAAAGGGCCGTCTTTGAAATGCCAAAATGTTGGGCAATCTCATCAAGAGAAGTTGCCGCATATCCGCGTTTGTTGAACATCTCAGCAGCGATCCGCAAAACTGCCTCTCGCTTAATTTCGTGGTCCCGGCGCCTATCAAATAGATTTTGGTCTGCGCGGTTTTTCAAGATACAACTCCTCATTACTTCCAAAAAACTGAAGTGGTCTACCCATATGTTGCCATAGGAAAGACCTAAATTTATTTATAAACTTATTTCTAACAGAAAATTTTGAACATTGGGTAATTAAAATACGCTTCCTTGGTAGGTAATCCCCCCTGAGAATCCCGGTGCAATAATCCAACCCCGCGCGGCACTGCTTCCATTCGGCATAAACGTAGGGTTCCACTGGCAATGGCTTTAGGGCTGGCTTATCCAGCCGTTCAAACAGGTCTTTGCGGCTGGCACCAAGATGTCGGGTTACCTTGCCATTCAACCTATCCAGCAACGGGCGGATCGCGGCATTCACCTCACCAAGGCTGAAGAACTGTTGATTGCGCAACCGCGCCAGTATCCAACGTTCAACAAGCAGAACGGCACCCTCAACCTTGGCTTTATCCTTCGGTTTACGTGGACGCGTGGGAACAATGGCAGTATCGTAATGGCGGGCCATATCGCCATAAGTGCGGTTGACGACGGGGTCGTAGAAACACGCCTTTATAACGCCGGACTTCAGGTTGTCGCATACCACTTGCGCGGGTACGCCGCAGATAAACTCAAACGCCCGCACATGTGACGATATCCAGTCCGGCAGTGCCTGCGACCAACTCGCTTCAACATAGGTGTAATTGGAAGCCCCCAATGTCGCAACGAACAATTGAGCGGTGCGGACCTCGCCGGTCTTGGGGCAGATAATATCAACCGTGGGTCCTGTATAATCTACAAACAGTCGTTCACCAGCGGGATGTCGCTGACGCATCACAGGTGAGAGTTTACCTTCCCAACGCGTATAAAGTTCACAATAACGGCTGTAGCCGTAACCATCGCGATGCACCCCGCGATATTCCTCCCAAAGCAATGCAAGCGTCACGCCCTTGCGGCGTAACTCGCCATGAACATCGGCCCAGTTTGGTTGAGGAGGAGAGGCACGAAGATTGCCAACCGAGCGGGGAAACAGAAGACGCTCAAGTTCACTGTCATCCAGATCATCTGCAAGGGGCCAGCCTAAACCTTCAACGTCGGCACGCCGGAAATAATCAGACACCGTCGCCCGACCCAACGACAGGCTTTGCGCAACCTGTCGTCCCGAAAATCCTTCTGATCGAAGGCGTAAAACTTCCCGTATCTTTCGCATTGACAATCTCATCATGTGGCTATTCTCCTGCTCAAAAAAGCAGAAGAATAGCCCAGCTAAAAATAGCCTCGATGCAATGCACGTGCCGGTAAATTAGGGGGTGGCCGGATACCCCGGAATCAGTGGGCGGATGCTATCGGTACAGGTGGCCGGATCACCCCGGAATGCGCACAGTTGTCGGCAGAGCGTTGATTTTATTAGTTTTAGTAGATTCTAAACCAACATAGCTTCCTTATCAAAGAGCACATATGTATAACTCTTGGGGCCATAGTAACCGCCAGTATGGTGGATTTGAAGGTTCAAGATCGCAGCAGAAGGGTATCAAATTCATTCCATTAGTGCGAAAAGTGTCTTGAACTTCTAAGTGCTGAAAATGCGCGGCTTTTATTCTGTGCGAAAAGTGGGCTTGTATTATCTTCATACAACCTAACAGCTTCCCGATGTCTGGACATAGCAACATAGGTCAGATGACGGTCCATTTGTCGCGAGCCGAGTACGAAACTGCGATCTACCGTTGCGCCTTGGGATTTGTGAATTGTCGTGGCGTAGCCATGATCGATGGCATCGTAGCGCTTTGGTGAAAATGTCATTCGGCGAGGATTCTCGCCACCGTCACTGTCAAAGCGCACCGTAATTTTGCTGCCTGTAACTTTCTCAACAGTGCCTTGCATTCCATTTCGTACACCAAGTTCGTGATCATTCATCGTGAATAATATACGATCTCCCGCAGCAAAGGCACGAGGACCGTGTCTGGTTTTGCAGAGATTTTCATTCGCAAGTTCTCCGCCAGATTTGCGTGCCATGCGAATGCCCTGATTGATCACGTGAACATCTTTGCGGCGATAGGCCAGTGCCAACCGTGAATAATCCGCCCCATGTAATTCCAGATCGATCATATAGTCGCTGACGAGCTTGGAAATGGCATCAGATGTATTGGTAGAAGTTTCTACAGCGCCGTGATCTGCGTAAGCTTTCAACGCTGCATCAGCACGGTCATGGGCAAAATCAAATGAGGCCTGCCGTTGCCATTCGTCCTTCTGGCGGCGAATTTCTGTCAACTCCGCGTGAACGATATTGTCTTTGAGTTCGCGGAACGGCGTTCCCGCGTTGATTGGTTGCAATTGTTCAGGATCGCCGACCAGAACCAGTTTTGCGCCACGCATTTTTGCTTCTTTGACAAATCGACTCAATTGCCTTGTGCCAATCATGCCAGCTTCATCAATCACCAGCACATCATTTGGTTCGAGCAAGTTGAATCCGTTCTTCCAGCTTAGCTCTAGTGGTCCGTTCGAAACAAATGAGTCCCGTTGCGGCGAACTCTTTATCATTTGTTTCGAACGTAAAGACCACTAGCAAGGTATTGTTTTCTAGTGGATTTTAAGATTCAAATATTTGGATGAGAGGTCTCGGAAAACGGGTTCCAAATGTTTGAATCAATCCACTAGCGAAGCCAGAGTTCGACTTTCTATCCCGGAAGCGTCCTGCAAGCCATCTGCAGCTTTCCCGGATAGAGCCGCCCCCCGGACGCGGTAACCTTGGTGTGTCCAAGCTTCATTCGCCGCAGAAAGCATGGTGCTTTTTCCTGATCCTGCTAACCCGATAACATTATTCATTTGGCTTACATCAAGAATATGCCTAATCGCGTATGTCTGCTCATCACTTAGGTTGGCACCATGACGCTTTTGCAGCACTGAATTTTGATTTCGAAGAGCGGTTCGAACATATCGTGATGAAACCCGATGCGATTTCCGCGATGCCATCGTTACCGCTGATTGCAACAACGAGGATTTTAAATCTTGTAATTCTCTTGTGGTATAAAATGGCTTTGACCCACCTTCGATTTTAACAAGATCACTTGATTTAAGAACCTTGTCTGCCGCTGGACCGAGAGCTAGCGGGTCAGTGAAATAATCTGCCAAGCCGCGCAGAACATCTTTACGGCTGAATGTTTCGTTTTTGTCAGTAATGATCTGCAAAATACGTTCAGGACGTTTTCTGATCTGTTTTGCTGTAAACAGCTTTTGCGTTTCATCGGAAAGGTAGAGCGGCTGATCGGGATCGTAATCAGCCACATCATATTCATGTCGGAGTGCGCGGATTTCATTTTCGAGTTCCTGTCGCTCAGTAAGTTGCGTTTCAATCAGCTTTTGAAAATCTGCCTGATCGCGAGCGCTACTGTTTTGCGCCTCTGTTTCGCTGGATTTCACAAAGGCTGAATATTGCCCTGACAGTTTAAACCATGCGGCTTTCAAACCTTTGGGCAACCTATCTGCGCGTGCCTTGGTTTCTGCTATCCAGCGTTTTTCATGACTTTCTTTGAGCCCATTACGGGCAGACCGATGCTCAGCAACAAGCATGGAGCGTCTGGATTCCAAGATTCCAATTTTATCCTGAAACGCGACACCCGTTTCAGCGCGAGCGTTGTCGCTTTTCGTGGGTAGGTCTTGGGTAATTTTCTGCTTTGTTTCTTCGACACTTGGCAGATCATTGCCTATGCCAAGTTTGGCACGAACGTCTTTTGCCTTTATGCCTACCCATCGGGATATGGAGTAGATTTCTCCGCTATCATCAACCGCCACATGGCCGCGTTGATTTCCTTTAGCAAGATACAGTCCATGTTCCTGCAAAGCACTTGCAAAAGCGGATTGTGAATCTGAAGATGCCCAACAAGACTGAAAGATGCCTTTTAGATGTTTGACATCCTGATTTGAGCGTTTGGCTTGACTGTGTTCGACCTGCGAGTAATTCAACGGGTCGCGCTCATCGACATATTGTAAACCTTGCGGCATGTCCCAGCCGTACTGCATGAAGATTTCACGCGAAATGCTCCTGAGTTTTAATTTGAAGTGCGACAAATTAATTGCCTTCATCTGGTCGCTATCAATGCGTGACCAGACACAATGGGCATGGCGTCTGCCTTTCTTTTCGTGAAAGACCAATGCCCTGTCTTGTCCGACCAGACCGAATTCCTTTTCAATCCGGTCACGCACCGCTTCAAAATATTCAATAGGCACGTTTTCATTCTCAGGTGGATTCAAAATAACGGAAAACATAAACTGGTGGCATTGAGTGCCTTGGCTGACCGCATAGATTTCGTTGAATGCTCCTAAAAGCGTGTCGGAAACAAAACCACGCAGTTCATGAACGTGAACGTGCTCGTTTTCCTCTACATCGAGTAAATGATGCGCCAGAGCGTTTGCTCCGGCCCGCTGGCTTCCCTTGAGGATCAAATCAATGCTCCTCTTGTAGCCCAAGCGCCTCAATCAGTTTGACTCGCATAAAAGCTATATAAGAATAGGTTTCCTTGATTTGCCTTTTGGTATCGTTATCCAGCAATAGGGTGCCGCAGTTGGCGTGATACGCAATTTGGTTCAGATTATTGGCGATACGGGATTGTCCCAACATATTTAGGACACGAGCAATGGCTTCCTGATCTCCAACAGGCTTGTGGGAGAGTCGTTTCTTGCGCGGAGCAACATCAGCACCAAACACGCATTTGCGGATATAGGCGCTGACAGGCATATCACCCGCCGCGATTTTCAGCTTCTCGCGTTCCTCATCCGTCAGTCTCAACGTAATCGGAGATGGGCGTTTCTTTTTGGGCTTGGGTGGATGGCAAGCTTCTTCGAATGACGGCCTGAGTTGTCGGGTATCTTTATGTTGCTGGAGCCGTCTCATGGTGAAGGCCCCTGCCGCCGCACAGGGTTACGTTTTGCCCGATTTCGTGGCTTTGTAGGCAGTTCTTCAAAGTCAATATCTTCGGCCTTGAGATAAGCATTCCATTCCTCTAATGTTTCAAAAAGGGTGTTCGAGGTTTCTCCCCCCAGCCCCACCATTTTCATTTCATTTGTTTTAAACCTTGCGCATCTCTTCGTTCTACGTGCGGTTTAAAACTGTTACGGTTCGAGGATGCTCCGCTCAGCGCCACCATTTTCATTTTTTTAAACCTTGCGCATCGTTTCATTCTGCGTGTAGTCGCAAAATTCTTCATCTCAAGAGAATTTGGCCAAAACGAGTTAGACCAACGGTCACTAGGATTTATTCTTTTGATGTTCCAAAATTGTTTACCGGCAAAAAAGGTCTCGAAGCGCAATGCTAAAAGATTGGTCAAGAGGCATAACACGGATCCGGTGAGCAATTTTGGGGCACCGCAGGCGAGGTTTCTTTGGGTTTGGCTGCGTTGCAATTAGCTCATGGTACGCAAGCACTACTTCGCTATTCGCGCCTTGAGCAAATTTCGTTTAATCGGAACCGGTTAAACGAAAATGCGTGCATGAAATCAAATAGGAAACGCGTTGTCGCTGTTTGGATTGAACGCGAAACGCTCTAACCAAAGCCAAAATAACTCCTGGTCAAAAGAGTTATACCAAAGGAACTTGATATTAATCCTAATGGCCGTTGGTATTACCCGCTAACTGGAAATGCCTGCTCCGGACGATAGCTTTTGAAGCTCTCCAGATATTGTGAATTCGCCTGACGTTGCCATTCAGTTTCAGGAAGGATGGCAGAGATACACTTGTATTTCTGACGATACGCGTCCGTTCGTTCATTTTCCTCAATGACGATCGAAACAATTCCCGCAACTTTACCCTTTTGCTGTTCCACAAGTTGCATCGCACCATGCATGGAGCCGCCGGTTTCGACCCATTGGTCGACCAGCAATACGCGCGTTTCAGGAGCAAAAGCCGGCAGCCGCATTTCCATATCCTGTGTCCGGCCTGAGTAATTGGTGAATGTAGCGCTATCGGTATCGACGCACAATTTTCCCGCTTTGCGAATGGGGAGAAACCCTCTACCTATGCGTGCTGCGATGGCTGATCCCAATACAAAACCCATGGCATCCAAACCCGCAACCACGTCAACTTCACCCGGGTCAATTTCTGCACACAAATCATCGAGCAGATCATGAAACCCCTCACCATTGATGTAGATCGAAGTCGGGTCGAGCCACGCAAATTTCTCACCCTTGGTGTTGGGTGCCATCAAGGAAAAATACCAGCGGTCATTTCTTGGCCCCTTATCTCTTGGCATCAATTCTCTCCCTATTTTCAAAAAGTGCGGAAAGCCTTTCCGGATCAATGTTATAAAAATCATCTTCGATATTTATCCCCGTTGCAACCATCAAACAGTCAACAAGGCCAGCATATCCGGAAACATTTTCAGGGGTAATTCCCGATGCCAATGCAATCGGTTTGTCCTTGCAGGCATTCCTGAATGTTTCAATTTTTGAGACATCGGCCGCATGCCCGGTGGCAACGCCTGAAGTTGTGACAACGTCCATAAATTCGCAGGCTATTTTGGCGCTGACGGCGTAGTGCTGTGGTAATACATCGCGTTGTTTCTTGAATGCGGTTCCGCCAAAATAAAGGCCATCCCAGCCAACTGCCTTTTTGACATCCAGAATATCACTGGCCTCGGGCTGGGTGTCGATTGAGGAAAATTCGTCAATTCTTGCGTCATCGCCCCAATAGCCATCAATCCGGCAGCCACCATTTTGCAATTCTGCAAGAACCGGAAATGCGTGATTACCGGTCACTGCGAGAAAGTTAATACCAAGCCAGATATCGCGAAACTTCTCCCTCACATGCCGGATGATCGGTAGAAATTGCTCAATATCAAAATCATGATTGATCAGAAATACGCCCTTGCATCCGCCATTTACTGCAAGTTCAACATTGCATCCGGCCTGCTCATTATCGAGTACATGGATAACCGGTAAAACAACTGCTGCGGTACTGCCGAAACTCCGACAAAACTCTTCCCTGTTCACTCATACCTCCCCTGATAGCTTCTCGAAGTTATCAACAAGCTGCAGTTTTCGCGAGCAAATTCACTCACAAAACTGGACTCTGCGAGCATCCGCAAGATACGCTTCCCCTTTGAGCGGGACAAAAACAAAGGGAGGAATAAGATGAAGCATTCAAAAATCGCAAAACCGACACGCCGGGAGGTGTTGAAATATTCGGGTGCAGCAGCACTTTCAATGCCTTTCGTAAACCGTGCATGGGCGCAAACCGTCGAAATCAACATGCTCGCCTGGTACGGCCATGGTGAACCGGATATCGTTGGCGAATACGAAGCTGCCAACAATGTGAAATTCAAGCCAAAATATTATGCCGGCGGTGACAACATGCTGGCGCTGATCGCCCAGTCGCCTCCAGGCACCTACGACATCATTCTGTCAGATGGCGAGTTCGTGCAACAGCTGAACGCTGCTGGTTATATCCAGGAACTCAATGCAGCGGATTATAATTTTGATGACATGCTGCATGATGACTTCAAACAGTTCCCTGGACACTGGGCAGATGGCAAGCTCCATTCCGTAATGGTTCGTTGCGGTCATCTTGGCGTTTCCTATAACAAAAATGCAGTCACCGCCGAAGAAGCAGCCAGCTATTCCTGCTTCTGGAAAGAAGGTGTCAAAGGAAAAGTCGGTCACTTCGACTGGCACCTTCCAAGCCTTGGCATGATGAGCCTTTATGATGGCAATGGTGCCGGACTTTGGGACCTCGACGGCGCCAAATGGGACAAGGTTCAGGAAACCACCATGAGCCTGCGCCCACAAGTTGGCGGGTTTTTTGACTATGGCGGCACATTTAACTCACTCAAGAACGGTGAGATGCTTGCAATGTGCGGCATTGGCGACTGGATTACCGGTGTTCTCGAAAAAGACGGCGCACCTGTCGCTTCAGTTGTTCCAAAAGAAGGTGGCATCCAGTGGACCGAAAGCTACTGCATTGGCAAGGGCACTGAAAAAGCCGACCATGTCAAAAAGTTCATCCAGCACATGCTGACACCGCAAGGTCAGGTAAAGTCTGCACAAATGGCAGCCTATCCCGGTTTTGCAATTACCAAGTCTGGTCGCGCCAAACTGAACGAAGTTGATGCCAAAGAGGCACAGCGTACCGGTCAGGTTGACGGCATGGCGAACGATCCAATCACGTTGATCAAGGAAGGTCGCATTCACTATCGTGACATTCCAAAGCAACAGTCCCTGGAAGACTGGAACGACTTCTGGTCTGAATACAAAAACGCCTGATTGGCAATTTCAAGAAAATCACTCTCGCCAAATCTCTGGCGGGAGTAACGGACTTATTGGCATGAGATAATGGCAACGCTCCAACAAGATTCCGGCTGGTCTGCGTACAAGCTTACGTGGCGATTGCCGATCATTGTCTGGCAGGCCCTGTTTTTCCTCGGCCCGCTGATGTTGATGATCGCGATGTCCTTCTTCCTGGTGAAGAATTATCGCATGGTCGAAGCGTTCGAGATGAAGAACTGGGTCAAAATGTTTGGCCGGGGATATTTCTGGGACAGCTACTGGCTGACGCTCGGGCTTGCCGGAAGCGCAACGGTGATCTGCACCATGATCGCTTTTCCGGCGAGCTTTGCGCTTGCTTTCAAGGTTTCAGCCAATGCGCGCAGATGGGCCATATTTCTCCTGATCATTCCCTTCTTCACCAGCTATCTGGTGCGGACATTTTCGTGGTATGTGATTTTGGCGGAAAGCGGCGTGATTAACGCTATTCTTGGCTATGTGAACCTTGGGCCCTATACGATGCTGAACACCAAGTTCGGCACAATTGTCGGCTATCTAACCCTCACCCTGCCGCTCGTGATCATTCTTCAAACCATTTCACTGGCGCAAGTTGACCGTTCACTGGTTGAAGCTGCTCACAACCTTGGCTGCGGCAGGTTGCGGACGGTGTTCACGATCATTGTTCCGCTGGCAAAAGTCGGACTGATCATCGGAGCCGTTTTCTGCTTCATCCTTTCTTTCGGGGACTTCGTCGCACCCTATTATCTGGGTGGATCAAAGCCACCTACCCTGCCGATCCTGATCATTGACCAGACAAAATCGGGCCAGCAATGGCCAAGAGCCGCTGTCGTTGCAATCATCATGATGGTGACGTTGTTCATTGTTGCATTCACCGCGATTTACGCAGCCTACGCAAAACGGGGGCGGGCATGAGAGAACCCTGGCTCAAGTGGTTTTTGTGGTGCTATCTCGGTGCCGTATTCATCTTCATTTTCTCGCCGATTGCTGCAAGTGTTGTATTTTCGTTTAACTCTCAGCGCTTCCCGACAATCCCGCTGGGTGAATTTTCAACCCAGTGGTATGAAGCTGTTCTCAATGATCCTGAAGTTTGGGAAGCTGCAGGAACCAGCCTCATCGTTTCGTTTTGCACAGCAATCCTTGCGACAATCATCGGCTTTTGCACCGCATACACCGACTTCCGCTATAATTTCCGGTTCAAGGGTGCATATCTCGCACTGGCACTTTTACCGCCAACCATCCCGTTGATCATCATGGCACTTGCAATGCTTGCCTGGCTTTCACGCATTGGAGCATCAGGCCAGGTCTGGTCAATCATCCTGGCCCACACCGTTTTAACAGCACCCTTTGCGATGGCAATCATCAGGCTTCGGCTTTCACAAATGGATGAGAGCCTGGAAGCCGCCGCTTGGAACCTTGGTGCAAACGAATGGGCTGCCATGCGCCATGTGATTATTCCGTTTGCAAAACCGGCAATCATTTCTGCGCTGTGCCTGACCGCCGCGGTATCGTTCGACGAGTTTGCGGTTGCATGGTTTGTTTCCGGTCTCAACAAAACCATTCCGGTTGTGATCCTCGAGATCGTTCAGGGGAATATTGATCCCCGCGTAAACGCAATCGGCAGTTTCGTATTTCTCACCTCCATGACGCTTGTCATCGCGGCGCAAATTTTCTTCATGGCCAGAACAAATAAAGAGGCAAATCCGCAATGAGCCAGCCATTGGTCGAGTTTGAAAATGTAACGAAGAAGTTCGGAGACTTCACCGCAGTTCAGGATGTGAGCTTTGAGATTGATCGCGGCGAATTCATCGCAATCATGGGCCCGTCAGGGTGTGGCAAGACAACCAGCCTTCGCATGCTTGCCGGATTGGAAATGGCCGATGCCGGTGAAATCCGCATCAATGGCAAGCGCATGAATGAGGTGAAGGCGAACGATCGGGACACTCCCCTCGTTTGGCAGTCGCTTGCGCTGTTTCCGTTTCTCAATGTCCGGGACAATGTTGAGTTCGGTCTAAAAATGCGCGGCATGGACGCAAATCAAAGACGGAACAAGTCCGATGAATGGCTGGAGAAAATGGAAATCTCCGAATTCGCAACCCGCGACACCTCCCAATTGTCTGGTGGCCAACGCCAGCGTGTGGCACTTGCCCGGGCTTTGGTGACCGAGCCCGAACTCCTGCTTCTGGATGAACCGTTATCAGCACTTGACGCCCACCTTGTTATTCGCATGCAGCAAGTTCTTACGCGCTTGCAGAGGGAGCTTGGCATTACCTTTGTTTATGTCACGCATTCCCAGTCAGAAGCATTTGCCATGGCAGATCGCGTGATCATCATGGGACAGGGCGAGATTGCCCAGATGGGATCATCCAAAGATATTTACAGGGCACCAAAAACGAGATTTGTTGCAGAGTTTGTCGGCCGCAACAACATCGTTTCCGGCGCGGTTTCAAACACTTCGAAAAAACAGATAACGGTCGATGCGCCAGCAGGCAAATTCAGTCTCGATGCCACAGCCGGATCCTCAATTTCCAAAGGAGATAATATCAGCTTCGCCATCTCCGCTGATTTCGTTCAATTGCATGCGAAAAAACCAAAGGGAAAACAAGCCTCGGATAACCTGGTCCCGGTTACCCTGATCTCCGAAGAATTCATCGGTTCGGTCGTGACGCTTTTTTTGGAAGCACCGGATGGAACGGAATTTAAAACCCAGGTTCAAGAGCGTGAGTTGAGCAATATCGATCTTAAATCCGGACAACAACTCTATGTCAGCTGGCCAGCTTCACGGGCGCATATTCTGGAGAACTAAGCATGATCGCAAATCCTGTTCCTTGGCCCAATGGAGCCAAATGCGCCTGCGCAATCACATTCGACATGGATGCCGACAGCCTGATCCACATTGCAAGACCAAAGGATAGCTACGACCGTCTTTACCCTGTCACCATGGGAAAATACGGCCCCACCGTCGCTGTTCCGCGCATCCTTGAAACCTATCGCAAGTTCAACATCAAACAGTCGTTTTTCATTCCGGGCTGGTGCATTGAACAATACGCCGGGACGGTCGAGTTGATACTGAAAGACGGCCATGAAATCGGGCATCATGGCTGGATACACGAAGACCCGGTCGCAACCAGCGGCAACCAAAGAGAGTGGATTGAAAAAGCGCTTTCTAGCTACGAAAAAGTCATCGGCGGGAAGCCACGCGGTTATCGTGCACCGGTTTACAACCTCACGCAGGAAATCATCAATCTGCTGATTGAACATGAGTTCAGGTACGATTCGTCTTTGATGGCCGATGACATCCCCTATCGAATGCAAACAAAAGACGGCGGGCTTTACGAAATGCCGGTGCATTGGGGAACCGATGACTGGCCACCCTTCGCCCATTATGATGAGATCGGCTACATGATGCCGGTACGCAGTCCCTCCGCAGGACTCCAAGGCTTCTGGGAAGAGTTTGATGCACAATATGAAGCCGGTGGATTTTTCATGCTGATCGTTCATCCCTTTCTGACCGGCAGGCTGGCACGTTGGAGACTGGTGGAACAATGGCTTGAAAAAACACTGGCAACAAAAGACGTCTGGTTTGCGCCTCTGGAGGAAATCCAGGCACATGTTGAAAAGCTTGCCGCATCCGGCGAGTACACCCCCCGTACCGATCAACTCCCCTATTACGATGGCCCACAATCATGAACATGACCGAGACAGACAGGAAATTCCTGCGCATCGCCTACGAAGAAGCGCTTGGCGGATATAATGAAGGCGGCTGCCCAATCGGGTCGGCACTTGCCGATGGCAACCATCTGATTGCACAGGGGCGCAATCAACGTGTACAAAAAGGCGATCCGATTGCCCACGGTGAAATGGATTGCCTTCGAAAAGCAGGGAGGCAAAACAGTTATCGCTCCATGACGCTCTACACATCCCTGAGCCCCTGCATGATGTGTACCGGTACGATCATTCAATTTGGCATTCCGCGCGTCGTCATCGGTGAAAACCGGACCTTTGGCGGAAATGAGGATTTGTTGCGGCAAAGAGGCGTTGAAGTGATCATCGCAGATGATCCCGATTGCATTGCGCTGATGACCCGGTTTATCGAAGAAAAGCCTGATCTTTGGAACGAGGATATTGCGGAAGAGTAGGTACAAAAGCCAGGTACAGGACCGGCCTTCAAAATCAATCATCAAAATTTAGTCAGTTGTGGTCGATTCTTCTTCTTTGACTTCATCGCCCTCGGTAACGTCTTCACCTTCCTGGCCACCATCGACCGCAACGGTGGAGAAGGTTTTGAGATATGCAATGACATTCAGCCGGTCTTCTTCCTTTTTGAACTTCGCAGACATTTTACTTTTGGCTTTTTTGTCTTCAAGCTTGGCGCGCAGATATTTTTTCGGATTTGCCAGATAGGCAAAAATTTCATCCTCGGTCCAAACCAGGCCAGCTTCGCCCGCGGCAACAATGCTTTTTCCGTACTTATAGTCCGCAAATGTACCCGCGGTGCGGCCAATGACGTCATTGAGAACGGGGCCGACTTTGTTTTTTGCCTCAGGTCCAATCATGTGGCAGGCCATACACTTCTTGAAAACCTTCTCGCCTTTTTCGGCATCACCGGCATCCAGGGCATTGGCTCCATTAACAGTAGCCAGCGCCAGACCGGCTGCCAGAAAACTCGTTTTTGTGAAGTACGAAAGGGGCATGATTTCTCCGGTTCTCGCAAGTTCTGTGCGGCACCAACATCTGATTGAACACCTTCTGGTTGCCAGCGTTCTTTATGTATCCTCCAAACACCGGGATACAAGCAAACAAAAATCGCAAAATCATGACATTTTCTTGATCAGTAGAGTTGCTGAAGGGCATGAAAAGGGAGAAATCTTCGACCCGGAGGGCATCAATCCTATCAAGAAATCCGGATATGTGTGATCATTTACACACACTCTCTCTTGGCAGGCGTTTACGATTGTTTTGTAATGCACTATGAACTTCGGGGCTGGACAGGATATAGTAACCAAAACAAACTGCGACACCAACACCCCTTTTAATTGGCGCAGAAAACATAAAGTTGGTACCAACAAATTTGGCGGCTTCGGTATTGGAGTAAAAAATGGATTTCGAGAAACACTTCAAGGATGAGCTGGACGCATTGCGCGAATCCGGCAATTATCGTGTGTTTGCTGATCTCGAGCGCCAAAACGGTAATTTTCCGAAGGCAAATTGCCATTACAACGATCAGGTAAGCGAAGTTACTGTGTGGTGCTCCAATGACTATCTTGGAATGGGCCAACACCCGGCCACCATGAATGCAATGAAGGAAGCAATCGACAAATGCGGTGCAGGAGCCGGTGGAACACGCAATATTTCCGGCACAAATCACTATCATGTACTGCTTGAAGAAGAACTCGCTGATCTCCACGCCAAAGAGGCAGCCCTTCTGTTAACCTCAGGTTATGTGGCCAACTGGGCAGCCTTGAGCACGCTGGGTTCTCGCCTGCCAAATGCGATAATTTTTTCTGACTCGGACAATCACGCCTCAATGATTGAAGGGATCAGGCATAGTCACGCCAACAAGGTAATCTGGAAACATAATGACGTTGAGGATCTAGCCCGGAAACTGGCGGACTGTGATCCGGAAGCTGGAAAAATTATTGCCTTCGAGAGCGTTTATTCCATGGATGGAGACATCTCGCCGATTTCAGAGATTTGCGACGTTGCAGATAAGTTTGGCGCAATGACCTATCTTGATGAAGTCCATGCGGTTGGCCTTTACGGGCCCCGTGGCGGTGGGATTGCAGAACGTGAAGGTCTGATGGATCGCCTAACCCTGATCCAGGGCACGTTGGGCAAGGCGTTCGGTGTGATGGGTGGCTACATTACCGGCTCTGAAAATCTGATCGATTTCGTCCGTTCTTTTGCATCCGGCTTCATTTTTTCCACTGCACTTCCACCCGCACTGGCTGCGGGCGCCCGTGCATCAATCCAACACCTCAAGGCCAGCGAGTTGGAGCGCCAGAGACAACGCCGCAATGTGGATCTGTTGCGTTACAAGCTTGATCAGGTAGGCGTCCCACACATGATGAATGACAGTCACATTGTACCGGTCATGGTTGGAGATGCGAAGAAATGTAAATTCATTTCCGATCTGCTTTTATTGCATCATGGCATATACGTGCAGCCGATCAATTACCCGACAGTTCCTGAAGGTACAGAGCGACTGCGCATCACTCCATCACCTCTCCACACGCAGAAAGATATGGATCAGCTTGTCAGCGCCTTGAGCGAGCTTTGGCAGCAATGCGCACTTGCTCGTGCTGTTGCATAACAACCGGAATTCCAATGCTGGATCAAATGTTGTATCTGAACCCGGATGCTTTCACACTGTGGTTCCTCATCTGTTTTCAACAATTTCCTGACCTTGAGTTTTAGAGTTTTTCGCACTTTTGTGAATTCACAAAAGTGATAACGAAATGCGTAAATACAACGACTTATAGCATGCCAAATGAAACCAACAAAAAGCGGCACGCTATAGGGGCAAGACTGAGATTATTCTGCGTCGCTCACAACTTCTGAAAACTTTTCAAAAAATTGCCGGGCCAGCTTCTCGGATGTGCTCTTCACAAGCCTGCTCCCCAATTGTGCAATCTTGCCGCCAACATCCGCTTTGGCGTCATACCGCAGCACGGTTTCATCCCCGTCCTGTTCAAGCTCCACATCAGCCCCGCCTTTGGCAAAGCCTGCAATTCCTCCATTGCCTTCTCCGGCAAGCGAGAACCCCGCTGGTGCCTGTGATGGATCAAGCACGACATTGCCGCCGAATTTCGCCTTTACAGGTCCGATTTTCAGAACAACCTTTGCCTCAAGTTCTGTATCCGAGTGTTTGATTATCTCTTCACAACCCGGAATGCATTGTTGCAAAACTTCGGGATCGTTAAGCGCCGCATACACCCGGTCGCGCGGTGCAGATATCCTGATTTCGTCTTGAAGTTCCATGAGGCAATAATCCCTGGTCCCGTTGGTGAACGCTGTGATACCATGATAGCCAGCATCGTGAAAGCCGCGCAAGGAAACATTTCCCGCACACAAAACAAATCTGTTTGAATTATAAATTCGAACCCTTTATCAAGAGGCGCTTTGAAGCGGGAGTATGAATAATGCCCACTGCCCTGTTCGATCACGTTGATCGCGAAGAATTCCTGACTGCGATGCGCAATGTTGCAAACAGCGTAACTGTGGTCACCACCGATGGGCCTGCCGGCAAGAACGGCGCGACCGTGAGTTCATTTTGTTCAGTTTCCGCCGACCCGCCCACTCTTCTTGTGTGCCTGAACAAGTCCGGAAGTACATCAACCTCCATCCGCGAAAATGGTCATTTCTGCATCAACATCCTGTCTGACGATCAGACCGGCATTGCAAAACAGTTTGCAACTCCGGGAAATGACAAGGATGTTTTGTTTTCTCAAACAAACTGGACCAACCGCATGCAGGGTGTTCCTGCACTTGTTGGGGTGACCGCATTCTTTTGTTCTGTTTCTGATATTGTCGAGGCGACCAGTCATGACGTTATCATCGGTGCTGTTACATCGGTTTCGATTGGCGCCCATAAACCCCTGATCTATCTCGACCGGACTTACCACAAGATTGCCTAGTGGTCCGTTCGAAACAAATGAGTCCCTTTGCGGCGAACTCTTTATCATTTGTTTCGAACGTAAAGACCACTAGCAAGGTATTGTTTTCTAGTGGATTTTAAGATTCAAATATTTGGATGAGAGGTCTCGGAAAACGGGTTCCAAATGTTTGAATCAATCCACTAGAGGGTGATGCGTTCAATCAGAAACGGGAAACGGTCTAGCCGCTAGCCAATTGCCTGAAAAATCAGCATCATTCCTATCCCGACAAGGGCAATCAGCAGGATTTTCCTAAAAAGCTCCGCAGGCAATTTTGTTCCCAAAATGTTTCCAAGCCACATGCCTGGAAATGCCGCGCACAGCGTTGCAGCGCCAATTGTCAGAAGCGTCAAATCGAGCAGGCCCAAAACCCAGAAAGATGAGCTGATCAACAAACCTGAAATCAAAAACAGCAACGCGATGGCAGACCGGAACGCTGTCCGCTCCACGCCTGTCCCAACCAAATACATGATAAACGCCCATCCGTTCAGCGAAGTAAGCGCACCGACCACTCCCGCAACTGCCCCCAAACCAAGACCAGCAGAAAACCTGTTTTTCTCTGCGATCTCAACGCCAAAGCCAAGAAGATTGAGCATCGAAAAAACAATGATGGTGAGCCCCACCATCATCAACAATGAATTGCCGTCAAGCGAAGTCAGATACCAGGCACCCAGGAAAACCCCCGGAACGAGTGTAATCAAAACCGGCATGGCAATTCGTATCGCCGCTCCTACACCTCCAGCGGATGCCAATTGAAACAGATTGGTTGCCGGTTGCACAACGGCCGATAAAACAATCGCCTGCTCAACCGGAATGATAAATGGCAGGAATGACATTGTGATGATGGGAAGCCCGAAACCAAGGACACCTTTGAGCGTTCCGGCAACCAGAAAAATCAGCAAAATAAGCGCAATCGTCTGACCGTCAGGAGTTGGCATTATTGTTATCCGGCTCAGAAGCATGCCTGCGTCGCCGCACCAGATGAGCGATGTAGAGCGTTGTTCGCGGCATGTAGTTATAAGGCTTCAAAATACCTGCGACAGGCCGCTGCAGACTGCGCCACAAGGTATAAACCAACAGCGCAATGTGGGCCGCCATGATGAACGTGAACATTGATGACGGGCCATAGGCATCGATCAGATAACCAGCGAATGAAGGAGCCAGTACCGCTCCCACGGCATAAAAGAAAATCAACGAAGCGCTGAGCGCCAGCATGTCGTCCTGCTCTGCAAAATCACTCGCATGGGATGCGCAGATCGAATAAATCGGCAGCGTGGCAAAACCAAAGAAAAACGCTCCGAAGTAAACAAAAGGGATACCGGCGATAAATTCGAAGAATTCCGATGAAATCAACCAGCACGCAACCACGGAAAGAACGCTGAAACCAATCAGCGTAACCCGTCGATTAATCCGGTCGGCAATAAGTCCAGCCGGCAATTGCGCGATAAGCCCTCCGGTGACCGCAAGCGTCAAAAATACCGCGATGCCGGACTGTGGCAATCCGGACTGCTTGGCATAAACCGGCGCAACCATTCGAAACGAGGAATTCGTTGCCCCGACAACAACCACTCCAAGAGCCGCCAAAGGAGAAATCGAGAAAACAAAAAACGGTTGAAAACGCGGTGCCTTTGGCAGGGATGGCATCGCAGCCTGGGTGAGCGCAAGCGGTACAAGCGCCAAACAGGCAACAACTGCAATCAGATTGTAGGAAACATAATGAGCAGGTGTAAGCCCTGCGATCACCAATTGGGACATTAAAGTACCGGTCATATCCACCATGCGGTAAATCGAGAACACTGTTCCGCGATTGTTGCGATCAAGCTTGGACTGTAGCCAGCTTTCTATAACGGTATAAGCACCGGCCACCGAGAACCCGCTCATAAGGCGAAGCAATATCCAAAACCAGACCTGCTCGATTACCGGGTGGAGAATGATCGAAATTGCCGATACCGCTGCCATGACTGCAAACGCCCGGGCATGCCCTGACCGCGCAACAATATACGGGCTTAGTACGCAACCAACAAAAAATCCAACAAAATGAGCCGAGCCCAGATAACCAATCGAAGTTGGTGAAAACCCGAACTCCAGCCCTGACAACGCATCCAGCGGACCAAGTGAACCCGACCCCACCTGTACAAACAGCACAGAGACTAAAAGTGCGGAAAGGGAAATGATCAGCCGCAAGGCGTCCGGCCTCCGCCGGGTAAATCAATTGGTCTTTAAACCAGAGCTTAGACGCATTCGACTGATGTGCAACCCTGAAATATCCGAAACCTGATGATCAACAAGCCCTAGTGGTCTGTTCAAAACGAATGGTCCCCTTTTCCGTTTTCTCGTTTGCATTCGTTTCGAACTTTAAGACCACTAGCCAGGCATTTTTTCAAACTGCTTTGTTTCCGGGTTGATTGGCGTGGATGAAACGGCACTGCCGCAATATACATTGATCCCCGGATCGATCAGCTCTTTCTGGTCGAGCGTACCGGCACGAAGACCCATAACCCCTGCCCTGCCCGAATTTTTGCCAGCCACCTGGGACCCGCAATTTGAGCAAAACAGCTTGGTCAGCGTGTTGCCGCTATCAGCAGGATGTTGAAATTCTCCAGGAGTGCCACTCATTGAGATTTTGTCTTCTTCGACGAAAATCATGGTTCCATGAACCGAACCCGTCGCCTGCTGGCAATCCGTACAATGGCAATTGATCATCATTTTGATTTCAGCATCCCCTTGATAGGAAACATTTCCGCAAAGGCATTGGCCGCTTAGCTTTGTCATTCGTCACACTCCTTGAACTTTAATTCACACGAAACATACAACTCATCTGCGGTCGATGAAATCATGAATTAGCATCATCACACAAAATTCACCCGGGCATTGAGCCTGGATCATTTTTCCAATCAACGGAAAAATGCATCTCTCAATCGCTGTGCTCCTTCCAGCAAGGTTTCGCGAAACCCCAGCACATGGTCCACAGACAAACGTTGCGTCGGGCCATGAAATGCCAACGCTGCACAATAGCGCCCCTGAAGGTCTTTGACCGGGACTGCCAATGCCACCATTCCGTCCATGAACTCTTCGTTGTCCAGCGCGTATCCCTGTTTGGCGATATCGTTAAGTTCATCCAGTAAAGTTTCGTCACGTGTATGGGTATTTTGGGTTCGCTGCTCAAGCTTGATTGTCCCAATCAAGCTCCGCCGGCGGTTTGGTGAGAGACTTGCAAGAAATGTCTTGCCACTGGCGGTACAATGAAATGGCACATGAGAGCCTGGGGGCAACTGAATTCGAAATGGCCAATCTGTCTCCACCCGGTCGAGATACATCATGCCATCTTCTTCCGGGATCACCAGATTAACAGTTTCACTGACTTTCTCTGCCACATCAATCAACACCTGACGCGTTGCAATATTGCTCCGCGAGGAAAACAGCACCCCGGATGCGAGCGCCTTCAGACGCGGACTTGCAAGCAGGCGTTTCCCGTTTTGCTCACGAATCAGAAACCCTTCTCTTTCCAAAGTCGTACAAAGCCTGTGCACAGTTTGCTTTGGCAGGCCCAGTTCGTCATTAATTTGCGTGGCTGTCATCGGCCTTTCGGATCGCCCGACAACCTCCAAAATTAAAAGGGTTCTCAAGTTAGTAGGTATACGTTCACCAGCGTCCATTATACAGTCCTCAAATTTCCCAACCGAAAAAATCACAAACACACTTGCACTCCGCAAAAAAGCATGTTTTGATTAATACGAGACCAAAAGTCTCATTTTTTGCGTTTTTTGTCTAGTGCCTGGAGAATATATTTGGAATTTGATTTTGTAGTCGTTGGAGCCGGTTCGGCGGGATGTGTTCTTGCAAATCGACTTTCAGCAGACGGCAAATATAAAATTGCTGTTATCGAGGCTGGGGGGAAAGACTCCTCGCCCTGGATTCATGTGCCTGTCGGCTATTTCAAAACCATGGGCAATCCAAAAACAGATTGGTGTTATCAAACAGAACCAGACCCGGGTCTGAACGGTCGTTCCATTGCGTGGCCACGTGGCAAGGTGTTGGGCGGCTCAAGTTCCATCAACGGTCTGCTTTATGTTCGCGGACAGGCAGAAGATTATGATGGCTGGCGACAACTCGGAAACACCGGTTGGAGCTGGGATGATGTTTACCCGCTTTTCAGGCGCTCAGAAACCTGGGAAAATGGCGGCGATAAATTCCGCGGTACAGACGGACCGCTCAATGTTTCGCCTACCCGCTTGCGACGTCAGGTTGTTGATGCCTGGATCGAGGCTGCAGTGAATGCAGGGTACAAAAAAAATGATGACTACAATGGCACTGATCAGGAAGGCGTTGGATATTTTCAGCTGACCGCAAAAAATGGCCGCCGTTGCTCCTCGGCATCTGCCTATCTCAAGCCGGCAAAAAACAGACACAATCTTGAAATTCTGGCCAATACCCAAGTGGAGAACCTTATTTTTGAGGGTGACCGGGTTGTTGGCATCAAGGCCCGGCGTGGCAATCAAATGGTTAGTATTCACACCAAGCGTGAAGTCATACTCTCGGCAGGTGCTATTGGCTCACCACAAATCCTGATGGTTTCCGGCATTGGCGGTGGCGAAGATCTTTCCCCGCATGGCATAAAAATCAGGAATGACCTGCCCGGCGTTGGCAAAAACCTGCAGGATCATCTTCAGGCACGCCCGGTTTTCAAAGTGAATGTACCGACCATCAACACAGAGGTCGGGAATTTCCTTCGTCAAGGCATGATTGGCTTGCAATACATCATGAACCGGACCGGTCCGATGACGATGGCAGCAAGCCTTGGCACCGGCTTTATAAAAACCAGACCGGAACTTGCAACGCCCGATATTCAGTTCCACATCCAGCCATGGAGTGCCGACAAACCCTCAGACGGCCCGCACAAGTTTTCAGCCTTTACCGCTTCTGTACTGCAGATGCGCCCTGAAAGTACCGGGCATATTGAACTTGCTTCCAGTGACCCGCTCGTCTATCCGAAAATCCACCCGAACTACCTCTCAACAAAGCTTGATTGTGAGACGCTGGTTGAAGGGATTAGGATTGCCCGCAATATCGCCCGCCAGGAGCCGCTCAAGTCCATTGTGACCGATAGTCATGGCCCGGGCGACCATATCGGCAATGATGATTATGACGCACTTCTTAACTGGGCGCGGGATACGTCTACAACAATTTACCATCCGGCAGGTACTTGCAAAATGGGTTCAGACGACAAAGCCGTCGTGGATGAACGCCTCAGGGTTCACGGAGTTGAAGGTCTGCGAATAGCGGATTGTTCGATCATGCCAACGATCGTGTCAGGCAATACAAACGCACCTGCCATTATGATCGGTGAAAAAGCATCGGACTTGATCCTTGAAGATGCAAAGAACAATCACTACTCGCAAGTTAATACAGGGGTCGCTGCCTGATGTGGGAATTCATTGCTGATTTTGGGAAAATCGTGATCGCTGACATCGTTTTGTCCGGCGACAACGCGTTGATTATTGGCATGGCAGCTGCTTCCCTTGCACCAGAGCTTCGCAAGAAAGCCATTCTTTTTGGCATGGTGGTTGCAGCCATTCTGCGGATAGTTTTTGCCATCATCGCAACAAAATTGCTTGGCGTGCCGGGCTTGCTGTTTGTTGGCTCCCTGCTTCTTTTCTGGGTTTGCTGGCACCTTTATAAGGACATTGTTGGGCAGCGCGAAGAACGCGCCGCTGAAGCGATGCATGATGCCGACAACCCGGAAGCTGGATATACCGGCCCGCCGAGGCGGACCCTTACCCAGGCGTTGATATCAATAACGATAGCTGATGTTTCTATGTCGCTGGATAACGTACTTGCGGTTGCCGCAATTGCCGATGGTGACGAAACCACGCTGATTTTTGGCCTCGGCCTTGCAATTATCCTGATGGCCTTTGCAGCAACGCTGATCATGACCCTGCTAACCCGCTATCCGTGGATTTCATGGGCTGGTTTGTTGGTTCTCATGTGGGTTGCACTTGAGATGTTCTATCGTGGTATTTTTGAAGAAGGCCATGGCATTTTAGGCTGGTTTCCAGAAGGCTTGCAAAGCGCTTTGATGGTTATTCCGAAAACGATCTTAATGATCGCTGGAGGAACTTAGAGAATTTGGCGGGATGACCTGCCAGGTAAATTGTGGTGAGTTTATCTATCCCGGTCCTTCGACGGGGCAACTAGGTGCATCACATTCGGTTCGAAGGGGAAGAGACAAAAGGGAGGTTTAACTCATGTCAATTCTATCTAAAGTAGGTAAGCTTGCTGCAGGTTCTGCAGTTGCGCTTTCACTCACTGCTTCTGCTGCATTTGCAGAAACAATAATTCGCGTTCAGTCAGTGATTTCTGCCAAGGCCGACGAAGTGGTCATGCTGAAAGCATTTGGTCAGGACGTGAGTGATCTGACCAATGGTGAAGTCAAGTTTGAAATACTTCCTGCTGGTGCAGTTGTAGGCGTTAAGGAAACGCTCGACGCTGTTGACAAAGGCCTTGTAGAAGGCGGTTTTGCTTGGACTCACTACTGGTCAGGCAAGCACCCAGCAGCAATGCTCTTTGGTTCACCAGTTGCTGGCGCCGGCGTTGGCATCGACAACATCGCGTTCCTTTCATGGTTCCAGTATGGTGGGGGTAAGGAACTTTACGACCAGCTCTGGACAGAAATGGGCGTAAACGTAAAAGGCTTCATGCTTCAGCCAGTTGGTCCAGAAGCTCTTGGTTGGTTCAAAGAGCCGATCAATTCAATGGATGATTTCCGCAAGTATCGTTTCCGCACACCTCCAGGTATTCCTGGCCAGACCTATAAAGACATTGGCGTTGCCTCTGTCGCTATGGGCGGTGGTGACATCCTGCCAGCTCTTGAAAAAGGCACAATCGATGCCGCTGAATGGTGCTGCCCAAAGCCTGATTCAGTATTTGGTTTCCAGAAAGTTCTGAAACACTACTACCTTCAGGGCCTTCACCAGGTTGTTGTGAACGCGGACCTTTACATCAATGGTGATGTATACAACTCACTGACACCGCTTCAGCAAAAAGCGCTGGAAGTTGCAGCAAACGCTTCTTTGTCAAAGTCAATGAGCTACCGCATCTATGAAAACGGTAAAGCGCTTAAAGACCTGACAGAAAACCACGGTGTTATTTTGCATGACACGCCTGCTGATTACTTCCCTGCATACATGAATGCTGCAAAAGCTGCTCTCGAGAAGAACGCTGCAGAAAACGCATTCTTTGCAAAAGTTTGGCAGTCCCAAAGAGACTTCGCAGCAATCGCTGTTCCTTTCTGGGCTGGTTCACAGGCTTCAAACGCTGCATTGGGTAAAGCATTCGCTGACACAGTGAAGTAAGTTACCTTGTGGCGGGGGCATGCCTCCGCCGCATGGTTTTCTTTATTGCAAAAAGGTTTGCGATGCTTTTTGCAATAAAGAAGAACAGAAAATTACGGACAAGGGGATATCCGACATGACCGAGGAAGTCATTCCAGACGATTTGGACACCACTGATGAGTCCATTGCAGAACGTCGCAATGAACGCGCAGGCTATACTCCAGATGACATGACACCCTGGCAGCGACCGGTTACAGCAACCATTGATATCATCAATGAATGGGCCGGCCGGCTTACCTGCCTTCTCCTTGTTCCGCTTATTTTTGCAATGGTCTTCGAGGTCGTTTCGCGTAAGGCGTTTGCGGTCTTCACAGACTATGGAATGAATGAATTTGCGCGTGAAATCGGCCTTGGCCCTACCCTTTGGGTATATGATACCTCACGGATGCTGGGTGGCGTGATCTTCATGGCCGCTGCAGCTTACGCATTGATGCGTGGCGTGCACATACGCGCGGACTTTATCTTCCGAAACTGGACTCCAAAAACCCAGGCGACCGTTGATGCGATGCTTTATCTGGCGTTCTACTTCCCTGCCATGCTATTCTTTTTCTGGTCAGCATTTGACTACGGCATGGATGCATTTGGCAAAAGTATTTTTGAACCAACCGGTTACGAGCGTGCATCAGATTCAACCTGGGCTCCGGTCCTTTGGCCTGCCCGCATATTCATGCCGATCGGCGCGTTTCTCCTGCTCCTCCAGGGCTTGCCGGAACTCTTCCGCGCTTTCCATCAAATGGGGAAAGAACGGGAAGCTCAGTTCGTCCGAATACTGATCCCATATATCATTATTCTTGCTGCAATCTTTGTCGCGGTATTCTTTCCAAAAACATTCCCGCTTTTCAGTTGGCTCAGTGATTTATTCGGCCTGAGTGGGGGTGGAATTTCAAAGGAAATCATTGGCCTCCTCATGCTTGGTGCAATGCTCTTTGTGATCTTTGTCGGCTTTCCGATTTCATTCACATTGATCTTCCTGGCCTTCACATTTGGCGCATGGGGATCCGGCAGCAAACTCACATTCTTCCTGCAAACACTTCAAACCAACTCAACCATGCTGGATGACCAGTTGGTCGCGGTTCCCCTGTTCATTTTGATGGGCATTGTGATGGAGCAGGCAGGACTGATGGAGCGCCTCTTTAAGGCGGTTCAGATGATGATGTCCAAGACCCGTGGTGCGCTTTATATCGCTGTGTTGTTTGTATCAACCATCTTCGCGGCTGCAACCGGCATCGTTGGTGCATCCGTCACTATCCTTGGCATCATGGCCGCAAAAACCATGAACAAGTCTGGCTATAACGTGCGCCTGGCAGCTGGTACAATTACGGCGGGTGGCACCTTGGGAATTTTAATCCCGCCATCCATCATGTTGATCGTGATGGGACCAGTGCTGGAAATTCCGGTAACGGATTTGTTCCGTGCAGCGATTATTCCGGGCGTCCTTCTTGCCTCTTTATATCTGATTTACTCAATTGGCCGATGCATGATTGATCCATCTTTGGGGCCGATCCTTCCAGAAGATGAGCAACCCGAAACATCCCCTTTCTACTTCCTCGAAGTGCTTCTGGTTATGACTGCCCTGGTCATATTCATCTGGTTGATCACCATCGGCGCCGCATCAGGGTTTGGCATCTTCCCATTGGATGGCTTGTTGGTTCCGGTTCTTTGGCTAGGCGTCATGTTTGGCGCCTACCGGTGGGCACGGGCAACAAAACCGGGAGGCTTTTATTTTTCCGGCCTTTGGTATGAGTTCTTCATGGGGCTGGTGCCACCGACAATCCTGATTGCCTTTGCACTGGGTTCAATCCTTGCAGGCTGGGCAACACCGGCAGAAGCTGCAGCCTGTGGTGCATTTGGCGCGATCCTCTTGTCTTTGGGTTACGGCAGGTTTACCTGGAAAGGCTTTTACAGTGCCCTGATCAAGACACTGGAAATTTCTGTCCTGATCATGTTCCTGGTCGCTGCATCCAACTTCTTTGGTGCGGTATTCTCGAACCTTGGAACACCAAAGTTCCTGACCGAAGTGCTGCTCTCACTGGACCTCTCGGTCGGTGCGATGCTGATCCTCGTCATGGCGCTGGTCTTCCTGCTGGGTTGGCCGTTGGAATGGGTTCCTATCGTTTTGATCATTGTTCCGATCCTCGTGCCTCTCCTCGTCGAGCTCAATGTCAACCTGACATGGTTCGCAATTCTCGTTGCGGTGAACCTGCAGACGGCCTGGCTCAGTCCACCGGTTGCTTTATCAGCCTATTTCCTCAAGGGCGTTGTCCCGGAGTGGGATCTCAAGGACATCTATTTCGGCATGATGCAGTTCATGGTCATCCAGGTAATTGGCTTGATCTTCATCTTCATCTTCCCGGGCTTCGCGCTCTGGCTGCCGGACTTCCTGTCCAATGCCGGTTCTGCTGGGTTCTTTACCTACACCGGATTTGGCCAGTAATCAGGCTGGCCAGCTCTTTCTATTCTTCAATTCCATCGATGTGTAATCCGCATTGATGGTTTGAAACAGGAATAAACAATGACAATTACTTATTTAAAGAAAGCGACAAAAACCTCCGCTACCGGCGAAGATGAGACACGAAAAATAGTCTCCGGCATGCTGGGCGAAATCGAAGCGGGCGGTGAAGAGGTTGCCAGGGCTTACGGCGAAAAGCTCGACAATTTTACCGGCAACATTGTCGTCACTCCTGAAGAGCTTGAGGTAGCTGGCAAAAAGGTCAGTCAAAAACTCAAAGACGATATTCAGTTTGCTTTTGACCGGGTTCGCAAATTTGCCGAAGCGCAGAAAGCTTCAATAAGCGAGTTTGAAACAGAACTTTCTCCAGGACTTTGGGCCGGGCAGAAACTCATCCCCATGGTAACCGCAGGGTGTTATGTACCTGGCGGCAGATATGCGCATGTGGCATCAGCAATCATGTCTGTGGGAACGGCAAAGGTTGCGGGCGTTGAAACCGTAGTCGCCTGCTCTGCCCCAAAGCCCAAAGAAGGCATCAATCCGGCAATTCTCTACACTATGAACCTGTGCGGTGCAGATCACATTCTTGCCCTTGGTGGCGTTCAGGGCATTGCGGCAATGACCTTTGGCCTGTTCACAGACAAGCCTGCAAACTTTCTCGCAGGCCCCGGAAACCGGTTTGTCGCGGAAGCAAAACGCATGCTCTACGGCAGGGTCGGCATAGACATGTTTGCCGGACCAACGGAAATCGGCATCATTGCGGATGAAACTGCTGACCCGCAAATTGTTGCCGAGGATCTGGTATCGCAGGCAGAACACGGTTTTGATTCGCCTGCCTGGCTGTTTACGGATTCAAGAGAGCTTGCGGAAGCAGTGAAGGGCAAAATGGATGGATTGATCAACGCCCTTCCGAAAACCGCCAAAGATGCGGCAACCGCAGCCTGGCGTGACTATGGCGAAGTCGTGCTTTGCGATACCCGTGAAGAATTGTGCGAGGTTTCAGATCGGTACGCCTCAGAGCATCTTGAAATCCATACCGCACAAGATGAGTGGTATACCGCGAACCTCAAATGCTATGGTTCGCTCTTCATCGGTGAAGAAACCACCGTCACTTATGGCGACAAATGCTCCGGCACCAACCACATTCTGCCAACAAAAGGTGCAGCCCACTACACAGGCGGCCTATCGGTACATAAATTCATGAAAGTGGTAACCACTCAACGCATGACACGCGCGGCAAATCGCGAAGTTGGTGCGGCGGCTGCCCGCATCTCCCGGCTTGAAGGCATGGAAGGTCATGCCCGTGCCGGTGACGCACGCCTGCGAAAATATTTCGAAGGCGAAAACTTTGATCTTGGATTGGATTGATGACAAAGCCCCTGTTCTCGCTTGAAGGAAAGTCGGCACTTGTCACCGGTGGTGGTTCTGGCATTGGCCGCGCAATTGCCCAGGCTCTATCCGATGCCGGTGCATACATCATTGTGGTTGGAAGGCGCGAAGCTCCTCTTTGCGAAACGCTGGAAGGCCGCAAGGGGCTTGGTATTGCAGCTGATTTGATGGAGGAAACAGTATTCGAACACCTTTCAACAAGGCTTGAAAATTACGGCACTTTTCCAGATATCATCGTCAACGCGGCAGGCATCAACCCGCGCAAACATGCCGATGAGATTGACTTGGAGGTCTGGAACCAGACGGTTCATCTAAATCTTACAGTTCCTTTTTTCCTCGCCCAGACATTCGTTCCACACATGAAGAAAAAGAAGTGGGGCAGGATCATCAACATTGCTTCGCTCCAGTCCGAGCGAGCCTTTACCAACGGAATTTCCTATGGCGCTTCCAAGGGTGGCGTCACACAGCTGACCCGTGCAATGGCGGAAGCCTGGTCTGCAAGTGGCATAACCGCAAATTCAATCCAGCCCGGCTTTTTCCCGACAGAACTAACCGCTGCCGTATTCGGCGATGAAGTCTTGTTGAACCATCATGCGTCCATGACCTGTGTGGGGCGCAATGGCGAACTTTCAGACCTCGCCGGGCCGGCAGTATTTCTAGCCTCCGATGCGAGCGCTTATGTCACCGGCCAAATGCTGGCCGTTGATGGAGGATACACCGCGAAATGAAAGCACTTGTTTATACCGACACCATGAAAACCGAGTTCCGCGACGAACCAGGGCCAATCGCGGAAGATGGCGAAATTGTCGTGGATTTGAGCCATTGCGGAATTTGCGGCTCGGATATGCACGCCTGGCATGGGCATGATGCACGACGCATTCCCCCTCTTATTCTTGGACATGAAGCGGTTGGTTTTGCCCGCAACGGTAAATATGCCGGAAAACGCGTCGCCCTCAATCCGCTGATGACCTGCGGTGCTTGCGACTTTTGCGAGAGCGGTAATGAACATCTGTGCGCCTCACGTGAATTGATCGGCATGCGGGTTCCGGGCGCATTTGCGGAAGCTGTCACCATACGGGAGGAAAATATTTATGCCCTCCCCGACCATTTATCCTTTGACCAGGCTGCACTCGCCGAGCCGCTGGCTGTGTGTGTCCATGCGGCCAAACTTGGAATGGCAAATGTCCGGATCAAATCGCCGACAGCAATTGTTCTGGGCGGTGGCGCTATTGGTCTTCTGACGGCTCTGGTGTTGAGCCATTACGGCATCACAGACTTGCAAATTGCGGAGACCAACGCTCTTCGTCGCGACATGCTGGCAGAAGTAACAAGCGCACGACCCTACAATCCGATTGACAACGCACCTGAAACCCGGGAGGACCTTGTGATTGACTGTGTCGGTTCAGGCATTACCCGCAAATCCTCCTGCGAACTTGTCAATCCCGGCGGCGCGATTATCCATGTCGGTTTGCAGGACAGCGAAGCCGGTATCAATACACGATACATCACCTTGCAGGAAATAGCCTTCATCGGGAGCTATTGCTACACAAACGCTGATTTCGCCGAAGCACTTCAACTGTTGGCGGACGGACATATTACCCGCCAGGGGTGGACGGAAATACGACCCCTGTCAGAAGGTGGCAGTGGGTTCGACGACATCCACAACGGCAAGGCTGTGCCGAAGATCATTCTGGAAATTTGACCGCCCTCACCCCTGCCTAAACGCATCACGCTCTAACCTCAAACTTTGGTTTCAGCTGCAGCGGGCGTGACCTGCTTTCGGGCGATTTGCAGCTCCCGGTGTGAAATGTATGTGATCGCTGAAACGATGATTGCGCCACCAATCAAGACAAATGGATCGACGGGTTCACTAAACAATGTGATCCCGATGAGAACCGCCCAAACCAGTTGAAGGTAACTGACCGGTTGCGTAACGGTGATCGGTGCCGATGCAAATGCTTTGGTGAGGGTATAATGCCCAAGGGTTGCGAGCAATGCCGTCAAGGCCAGCCACATCAACTCCTCCACAGTTGGGGTTCGCCACTGCAGGATCGCTCCTGGAAGCAACACAAGTGTGCAAAAAAAGGAAAGCATTGCCACAATCTCAGCCGGAGACGAACGGCCGGTAAACTGTTTTGCCAGGATAAACGAGACAGCAAAAAGAGGTGCCGCTGAAAGTTGCGCCAGTTGCCCAAGGCCTACTTCCTGAAATCCTGGTCTGATGATGATCAGCACCCCAAAAAGCCCTACAGCAACAGCCAGTATCCGATGAACATGCAATCGTTCTCCGAGAAACAGTGCGGCACCAATAGTGACAAAAATTGGGGCCGTGTATCCGATAGCCGTAACCTCGGCCATCGGAATTCTGGCCATCGCGTAAAACCACAAAATAACGGCAATCCCATGCACAAGGCCGCGCATCGCATACATGCCCGGATTGTTCTTGTATGACTTTGATGAAACAACCTTGACAAAAATCGGTAAAACCAGCAGCAGACCAAACAGATACCGGATGAATGCAGCTTCAATTGCCGGCATATCCGAACCGAGGTATCTTACAATCCCTGTAACCCCGGCGAACAACAGGCCAGTGACGACCATCCATCCAATTCCCCTGAGGATTTGCTGCAATTCGGTGGCATTGGTTACAGACAATTCGGTATTCCATTGGAAAAAAAGTATGTGGGTGGATTTGAAAACGATATAATCACAGTTGGGATACCTTTAGAAGAGGCGCTCCAAATCTCAAAAGAAGCGAAGGCTTACACGCCAAACCCCGGCGCTAAATACTCCCCAGCAATTCGTCCTTCATCAAAGAAAACCCGCTTTCGATCCACTGCTCTTCAAGTTCGCAAAGCTTCTCACCCATTTGCGGCCCGGTTTCACAACCCGCAGCGATGAGGTCTTTGCCGGAAACCGGAAATTCTGGTTTCTCCCATCGGCCAACGCGCGCAATGAGACCAAGCATTTTCATTGCACCCACTTCATCCTCGCGACCAAGCAGATGAACGACCTCAAGCCGCATCGTGTCGACAATCCCCTGCCTTGAACCGCGATAGAGAAACTTCTCAAATTCTCCCACCTCAATTTCAGGATTGGGAGCAACGCTTCCGGCCCATTCTTCCAGGCGCTCGGCTTCGGCATTGGAAAGCTTCAACCGCGCAGCCAGTCTTTTCACGTTTTCGCTTGCAGGCCGGATCATCGCCATCAACCGCAGCATTGAATCCGGCTCCCATTGTTGTTCCTTTTCAAGCCGGATCAGGCCCGGGATGGAATCAATTCCCCACTTTTCAGTTTCCGGCAAAAGAACCGCCAAAACGCCTGCCGTACGCATCCAGAGCAATGCCCTGCCCGGATCAGATGCCGCAAGCAGTTTGCGCAATTCCATCCAGACGCGTTCGACTGAAAGTGTTACAAGCAACCGCTTGTTTGCAGCACAGGCTTTCAGTCCGGCAGCATCCGGCCTGCCATCACCATACCAGGCGAAAAACCGGAAGAACCTCAAAATCCGAAGTGCGTCTTCGTGAATGCGGGTTTGTGCCTCTCCGATAAATCGAATGGTGCGTGAGGTGAGATCATCGTATCCGCCGACAAAATCAAAGATCCGGCCATTTCTGTCACACAACAGACCGTTGATGGTCAAATCACGCCGCAGTGCATCCTGCTCCCAATCCGTACCAAACCGCACGACCGCATGACGGCCATCAGTCTCAATATCCTCACGCAGCGTGGTAACCTCGAAGGCAGAACCGTCAACAACAACCGTAATCGTACCGTGCTCAATGCCGGTTGGAATGGCCTTGTGACCCGCCTTTTGCACCCGCTCGACCACCTCCTGTGGCAACAGAGTTGTGCAAAGATCAATATCGTCGAGCGATGTCCCAAGCAGCGCATTACGGACCGCGCCACCTGCAATGCGAGCATCACCTTCCCCGGCACAAAGGATATCAAACAACGCTTGAAGTGGCTCTGAACGCAACCACCCCTCATCAACCAAAACTCCTTCAAGCGGCATCATTGATAAAAATCCTGTCTCTGAAAATCCGGATCATACTGGCTGTCACGCCCCAGATGTAATGTTCGCCATAAGGCATTTCATAATAAAATCGTTCGCTACCCATGAATTCCCGACTGGCAAGATTGTGATTTGCCTCATCCATCAAAAATGAAAGCGGCACCTCGAACATATATTCGACTTCATCGTAATTGATTTCAAAGTCTGCCGAATGACTGACGTGACCAATCACGGGAGAAATCACAAATCCCGAACCTGAATGATAATCGGGCAACCGTCCGATTACATCCACTTCGTTTTGATCAAGGCCGATTTCCTCCCAGGCTTCGCGCAATGCAGCGGCTTCAGGAGAAGCATCGTCATCGTCAATCCTGCCGCCGGGGAAAGCTATCTGCCCGGAATGGCTGGAGAGCTTTTCAGTTCGCTTCGTCAGGATAAGCCGTGTCTCGCCGTCACGGTCCACCAACCCGAACAGGACGGCAGCTTTTTTTGTGGCATTGGCAAGCACCGCTTCGCGCATTGCCGGATTAAGCATGAAGTCACCATCAATTTCGCCAGACCAAAGCGGCGAGCGGGAAACCAACCGGGATCGTACTTCTGCAAGGTCTGGAACGATCAAACTCATCTACTCACGCACTCAATTGCGCCAGTTCATCGGCCGGCATGATTGGAAAAACCTCGCCATTGCTTCGGATCGCGAACATCAGCCTGCCGTCAACCTCAATTTCCTCGCCATGTTCGATCAGTTCGTACATCACTGAGCGGGCCACAACCCCATCAAGCCTGCCGCGTACCCGCACATAGGGTTTCACCCCTTCGTTTTCTGCAACCGTCACAAAACTCAGCGGATGATCGCCACCCGCCTCAAACACATCATCCATATTTGTGCGGAACGTAATCACCTGCTTTCCATCCTTGCTGTGTGCATTCATTTCAACAACAATGAAATGCGCATCCTCCACTGTTATGCCAACCTTCTCGACCGGCGTGATCAGATATGTCTTGCCATCTTCATCTTTGCGCAAAACGGAGGAAAACAGTTTCACCAGAGCATGACGCCCAATTGGCGTTCCCATGTAAAACCATGTCCCGTCAGCCTTGATGATCATATCAAGATCGCCGCAGAATTCCGGATTCCATTTTTCCACCGGCGGCAGGCCTTTCGATGCCTTTCCAGCGCGGCTAATCAGCGCTTCCAGGCCTCCCAGCCCTTTTGCAACCGGGTCATCTGAAAGTACATTTTCGGTTTTGGTCGTCTTGGCAGACATGAACGCTCCTGTTGAACAGATTGTGATTCCCGCACCTTGAAGTCACACAATCGCCAATTACCATGTTATAGGATGAATCATGGTGTTTCAAAACGCCTGATTTGAAATGAATTTACCCCAAATCCGGAGCAATTGATGAGTGCAGTTGACCCCAAACTAACCAAGGCAGAAGAAAAGCAGATCATCAAGCAGGCAGAAGATGCCGTTGCCGATCTGCAGAAGATCCGCAAATCGGTCGGTACCGTGATTTTCGGGCAGGAAGCTGTTGTCGATAATACGCTCGTTACCATTCTCTCAGGGGGGCATGCACTGCTTGTCGGTCTGCCGGGCCTCGCCAAAACCAAATTAGTGGAAACCCTGGGCATAGTACTTGGCCTGGATGACAACCGCATCCAGTTCACGCCGGACCTGATGCCGTCTGATATATTGGGTTCGGAAATCCTGCATCAGGACGAAAAAGGCGCGCGGTCCTTCCAGTTTGTTAAAGGGCCGATCTTCGCCCAATTGCTCATGGCTGACGAGATCAACCGCGCCAGCCCACGCACCCAGGCTGCGCTCTTGCAGGCGATGCAGGAGTATCATGTAACCATTGCCGGACAACGCTACGATTTGCCCTCACCGTTTCATGTACTGGCAACGCAGAACCCGCTGGAGCAGGAAGGAACCTATCCACTCCCCGAAGCACAACTTGACCGCTTCGTGATGCAGGTAGATGTACATTACCCGGACATCGATGCTGAGCGGCGCATCCTTTTTGAAACAACAGGAACCGCAGAGCGGGCCGCTTCCAAAACCCTGGATGCAAAACGCCTGGCGGAACTCCAAAACCTGGTCAGACGTGTCCCGGTAGGCGAGAGTGTTATTGACGCAATTCTCGAACTGGTTCGCTCTGCAAGGCCAGACAGCAAGGCCGATGATATTGTCGAATTTATTTCCTGGGGACCGGGGCCACGGGCTTCGCAGGCACTGATGCTTACGGTTCGTGCCAAAGCTTTGCTGGGCGGAAGGCTCGCACCATCTGTGGATGATGTGCTGGCACTGGCAGAACCGGTTCTGCAGCACCGCATGCAACTTTCATTTGCTGCACGCGCCGAAAACATCAGCGTTCGCGATGTAATTACCAAATTAAAGGGACGCATTGGCTGATGGCATCCATCGGCGCTATAGCCAAACGGGAAACCGGTCGTGACACCATGGAGCGGGCCCGCGCGCGGGCAAGCCTCATCCCTGATCTTCTGGTTGAAGCGCAACGGGTTGCGAACACGGTTTTCTCAGGATGGCATGGCAGGCGCAAGCGCGGCATCGGTGAAAACTTCTGGCAATTCCGGCCCTATGTACCCGGCGAAACCATGTCTCGGATCGATTGGCGAAGATCTGCCCGGGATGAAACCAACATTTATGTTCAGGATAAAGAGTGGCAAGCAACGCACATGATTTGGCTCTGGGTGGATGAATCGGCATCGATGCTTTTCAAATCGGATACCGCCACCGTCTCGAAACAATCTCGCGCGCTGGTGTTGGCGTTCGCCATGGCAGAACTGCTCGCACGAAGCGGAGAACGTGTTGGCTGGCTCGGTTTGACCAAACCGATTTTAGCGAGAAACGCGGCTGAAAAACTCGCGGAAGCATTAATCCTGGCTGAACCGCAAACGGATTTCCCAAAAGAAACTGATCTCGGCCATCATAGCGATGTCATTTTGTTCAGTGATTTTCTCGATACGATAGAAGACAATCGCGCGCATCTTCAGGAGCTCTATCGCCATCGGGCTTCGGGACACGTGGTTCAGATCATCGACCCGGTGGAAGAGCTTTTCCCCTATCAGGGCCGTGTGGAATTTGTCGATCCGGAGACCGGAGAAAAGTTTACCGCCGGCAATGCATCCACATTGCGGGAGGACTATGCGCGCGAGACTTCCCTCAGAACTGGCACCATGCGGGATACGGTTCGTAGCCTTGGATGGAGTTACACACGCCATCATACGGATCGTTTGGCATCTGAGGCGTTGGCATCCCTCCACATTCATTTAAGTGAAAGGGTTTAGATCGTGTTCGGTTTGCCCTTTGCTTTTACGTCCCCCTGGTTACTGCTGGCCCTGTTTTCATTACCGGTGATCTGGTGGTTACTGCGCCTTACCCCACCTCGTCCCCAGGAAGAAACGTTTCCGCCAACCCGCATCCTTGCGCGTCTTCAAAAGCAGGAGGAAACGCCTGCCCAAAGTCCCTGGTGGCTAACCCTGCTCAGACTTGCAATGACCGCATTGGTAATTCTAGCGATGGCTGGCCCGGTTCTTAATCCCGATGAAACCGGGGTGGACAGCGACGGGCCGGTTATGATCGTGATGGATGATGGTTGGGCGTCGGCCAAAGATTGGGAAACACGTCGCAATACCGCTCTCAGCATAATTGAAGACGCGAAGGAATCTGGCCTTCCGGTGATGCTGATCAGCTCAACCGGACACACAGGTTGGAACGGGCTTCCGATTTCTGCCGAAGAAGCAAACGGGTTGATAAATGCAGCTGAGGCGAGCCCACTTATCGCAGCTCACGGGACTGTTGCAAAACAGATCAATGAGAGGATCGCTGCCAACAGACCCGGCCAGATCCATTGGCTTTCGAACGGACTGTTACATTCGCGAACGGCAACACTGGTCGATAATCTGTCAAAGTCAAAAATACCAACCTTGTACTATAAAGCCGATACGAATGGTTTGGTGGTTATTGGAGCTCTCGACAATGAACCTGCGAACCTGATCGGAACAGCAGTGCGCGCAGACGTCGAAACACCATCCCGGTTCGACGTAACCGCGCGTGATGATGAAAACATCGTGATTGCACGCGCAACAGCAGAATTCGCAGCGGACGAATTTGAAGCAGAATTCACTTTTGACCAGCCGGTGGAAATTCGTAATCAGATTTCACGGGTATTAATCGAAAATGCTCAAAATGCAGGCGCGGTAAAGTTGCTTGACGAAAACAATCGGCGGCGTTTGGTCGGACTGGTTTCGGGGGAAACCTATGATCAATCCCAACCCCTTCTCTCACCGCTCTATTATATTTCCAAAGCCCTCCAACCCTTTTCAGATATCCGCCGTTCGGCTGATGCAAGCACTGAAGGAGCAGTGACAGATTTGATCAATCAGGGGGTTTCTGTGATCGTTCTGGCAGACGTCGGGATTCTGACCGAGAAAACCAGCAAAGCGCTGGAAAAATGGATAACCGGGGGCGGCATGCTGGTAAGGTTTGCCGGGCCGAGAATGAGCGCGTCTCCCGACCGAAATTTGCTGCCAGTGGAAATACGTCCGGGCGATCGCAATCTTGGCGGCGCACTTTCCTGGGATACTCCCAAGCGACTTGCGCCGTTTGATACAAAGAGTCCCTTCTCCGGCATTGAGTTGCCGCTCGATGTCCTCATAGATCGTCAACTTCTGGCACTACAGGAGACCAACCTCGAAGAGAAAACCTGGTCAACCCTGGAGGATGGTACACCATTGGTTACAGCTGAAAAACGTGGTGCCGGACACATTGTTCTGTTTCACGTTGGTTCTGATGCCAACTGGTCAAACTTGCCACTGTCAGGCGCTTTCGTTGAGATGCTTCGCAGAACCGTCAACATTTCAATCTCGAATTCACTTGCCAACTCCTCTGATGATAAAATTGTACTGCCACCTTTCAAGATGCTTGACGGCAAGGGGCGGTTTTCAGCGCCGGGCGAAGATACAAAACCGCTCGTCATCGAAAAATCCGCACTACCTGAAGTTCAAAAGGAAAACCCGCCCGGCTTATACGGATCCGAGGAAGGATTTAGGGCACTTAATTTGTTCAAAAAAGGCGCCACGCTGGAATTGCTCGAACACACCAACCTCATCGGTGAGTTCGAGAAACGCTCCTATGCAAGCGATGGAGAATTTGAATTTAGAAGCTGGCTCCTGCTTGCCGCTGCTATCCTGCTGCTGCTTGACTGTGTTGCGGTTCTGTGGATGTCAGGAGCATTGAAAGTGCGCTCTTCTTTCCCCAGGTCCCTATCCGGTAGCCTTGCTGTGGTGCTTGCTGCCAATCTGTTTTCGTCACTGTTTTTGGTTGGTGAACCTTTAGCGCAGCAAACCGATGAAAACGGGTTTGACTATTCTGCCGCACTGCAAACCCGATTGGCTTACGTCATTACCGGTGTAGAAGATGTCGACGCGATCAGTGAAGCAGGAATGCGGGGTTTGACCCGTTACATCACCACACGAACCGCTCTGGAGCCGGGAGAGCCGGTAGGTCTCAATATTGCAACCGATGCGCTATCCTTTTATTCGCTTCTTTATTGGCCGGTCGATCCGCCGCAGCGCTTCCCGACGCCCAGTCTCTGGCCCGGGTAGATGCGTTTATGAAGCAGGGGGGCAGTATCCTTTTCGATACCCGTGACCAAATATCCGGAGTTCTTGGTGGAACCGCATCTTCACCAGCTGCACAGGCACTACAGCAAATTCTGACGACGCTTGATATCCCTCGGCTTGAGCCGGTAGCAAATGATCATGTTTTGACTAAATCGTTTTATCTGCTGGATGATTTTCCAGGACGATATTCGGGCGGCGAGCTGTGGGTTGAATCAAGCCAGAAAAGAAACATTGATGACGGTAGACCCGCACGCGCGAGTGACGGTGTTTCCTCTATCTTGATCACCAGCAATGATTTTGCCGGCGCCTGGGCTGTCGATAGCAGTTATCGCCCGATTTTCCCGACCGTTCCTCCAGATCCCATCCACAGAAACTACGCATTCCGGGTAGGCGTGAATTTGATGATGTATGCGCTTACCGGCAACTACAAGGCGGATCAGGTTCATCTCCCTGCCCTGCTTGAACGACTTGGGCAATAAGGAGAAGGAAAATGGAAAACCTTCGTATTGCCTTTGCTCCGGAACTTCCACAATGGTTGCTTGTGCCAATTGTTTTGGCGATCGCGGCCTTGTGCCTGTTTGGGCTTGTACGCAAGACCACAGGAGCGTTTGTTCGCAGCATTGCGGGTGCGCTTCTTGCGCTTGCATTATACAATCCATCGATCCTGCAGGAAGACAGAACACCGCTTCCGACAATTGTTCCATTGGTGATTGATGAAACCACGAGCCAGAAGCTCGACGACCGGGAAGACACGACAAAAGCGGCAGTCGCCGAACTCAAGGAGCGTTTTTCCCGCCTTGACGGGTTTGAACTTTTGGAAGTCCGGACGCGGGATGAAATTTCTCAAACCAGTGACATCTCAAGTGCCCTCTTCAAGGCACTCGGAAATGCTGTACACGATGTGCCCGCCGACCAGCTGGGCGCAAGCATTTTTATCACTGATGGCCAGGTGCATGATATTCCCGAGAATCCGGAAAGCGCCCAACTTTCCGGGCCGCTGCATGTGCTCGTCACCGGACGGGAAAAAGAAAAAGACCGCAGGATTGTTCTCAAATCTGCTCCCCGATTTGGAGTAGTCGATGAAACACAGGAATTGGTTTTCATGATCGAGGAAACCGGTTTTGAGGATGCCTCATCGCTCGAGGTTACCATCCGGTTTGATGGTGAAGTCATCGCGGTGGAAGAAGTCGTTCCCGGCGAAGCGGTTCCATTTGTTTTCGAAGTTCCCCACGGTGGCAAGAACATCATCGAGCTCGACGCAGAAGTGGCTGACGGTGAAATCACCGCTACCAACAACCAGGCATTCACAACCCTTACCGGAATTCGCGAAAACCTGCGCGTCCTCCTGGTATCCGGCGAGCCTCATGCGGGTGAGCGAACCTGGCGCAACCTTCTAAAATCCGATGGTCTGGTCGATCTTGTGCACTTTACAATTTTGCGCCCACCGGAAAAACAGGATGGCACGCCGATCAATCAACTCTCCCTGATTGCTTTCCCAACGCGTGAGCTCTTTGTTCAAAAAATCGACGAGTTTGATCTGATTATCTTTGATCGCTACAAACGCCGCGGTGTGCTCCCCATTTTGTATTTCGACAATATTGCCCGCTACGTAAGAGATGGTGGTGCTGTTATGGTTGCAGCTGGCCCTGAATATGCAGAACCGGCAAGCATCGGCACTACTCCGCTGAACGTGGTTCTTCCTGCCCTTGCCAATGGAACGGTCAAAGAAGGCCCATTCAAACCCAATCTTTCAGAAACCGGGCTTAAACATCCCGTAACCCGTAAACTTGACGGGTGGAATGCTGAGGAACCAAAGTGGAGTCGTTGGTTTCGCTCGATAGGTGTAGAAAACGCAAGCGGCCAAAGCGTGATGGTTGGAGAAAACCAGGAACCGCTCCTGCTGCTTGAGCGCCACGGTGAGGGACGGGTTGCATTGCTTTTATCTGATCACGTCTGGCTCTGGTCTCGTGGTTTCGAAGGCGGTGGGCCTCACGTGCAGCTACTACGCCGGTTGGCACACTGGCTAATGAAGGAACCTGAGCTTGAAGAAGAGCGCCTGACTGCCGAAACCCACGGAAGCGAGTTGATCATCACTCGCCAAACCCTGCTCGCCAAGCCAGAGAACGTGATCGTAGAAAGTCCTGCTGGTGAGCGCATTGAGTTGGAATTTGAGCCGGTTGAAGAGGGCTTGTGGAGGATCGGGCAATCGGCATCTGAGATAGGGCTTTATCGGGTGACCAATGAAGGTTTTACGGCCCTTGCTAAGATTGGTCCGGCGAACCCGCGTGAGCTTGCGGCAGTGGTAAGCACCACCGAAACCCTGAAACCCGTAGCAGATGCAACCAAGGGTTCGGTAACACGGATTAGCAACGGTATTCCCCGACTGGTTGCAAGTGGCGCCAATGCTACCACGCGCGGCAATGGCTGGATCGGTTTGCCGCGAACACAGGCAAGCATCCTCAATGGCGTGTTTCAAATTCCGATATTCGGCGGCCTGATTGGCCTGGCATTGCTCGTATTTGCCTTTGCTGGAACCTGGTATCGTGAAGGAAGATAGTTTCTTCACGCCTTCTCAAACTCTTACGAATAGGGCCTCGCCTGTCCGGACAATTCCTGATCTGCAGGTAATTTGAGTTTGCAAATCAACAGCCGTGCGGGATCGACCGGCCCCGGGAAAATGATACTGCCTTGCCGGACCCGCTCAAACCCGAACCGTTGATAGTACGGCAAATCGCCAACCAGAATGATTGCAGAATGCTCCGCTTCCCACGCGGCACCAACAGCTTTGCGCATCAATTCAGCACCATGTCCCCGGGTTTTGAAGTCAGGAGACACGACCAGCGGTCCAAGCAAAAGTGCTTCTTTTTCTCCAACAAGTATTTTGGTCAACCTGACTGATGCAACAATTTGCTCATCTTTCCAGCACACAAAGGAAAGCAGTTTTTCATGCCGGACATCTTCGCGCAGGCGAAATGCCGTTCGCGTAAACCGACCAGGCCCAAATGCCTGTGCAGCGAGTTGGTCAACTATTTTGCAATGTTCGTTCTGTTCGACGGTTATGAGCTGATTGTCTGGGGTATTCATGATTCCGGTTCCTGCCAAATACAACTGCGACCGGAAACTTCACGCTCCGGTCAAACGAAAGGGTCTGCGCGCAAGCAGCGCTCTATTCGTCGTCGTCGGATAGCACAGGTGATAAACATGATTTACCGTTCTTCCCTTGAAGAATTTCGCGATATCACGGAATTCGCTACACGTCCATTTAAAACTGCTGTTTCATCAAGCCGCCAGCACTGATCTTACCAATATTCTGATACTTTATGACCTTGATAAATTTCCTCAAGCCGCCGCATCGTTCCAGGAGTAATGTCATCCGGCAGTGCATCCAGAGCAAAAAAACCAATCTCTGCAATTTCGCGGTTGGGCGTAAAGGCCCGTTCTTCCCGCCATTCACGGCAACGGAAAAGACTGACATGATCGCGCCTTGATGCGTTGCGGTTCCAGTAGACGCCAAACAGTTCGGGGTCTCCGATGCAGACAATTCCGGTTTCTTCCCGAAGCTCCTTGTGAGCCGCCTGCTGTTGGCTTTCTCCTTTTTCCACACCACCGCCCGGAAAATACCACCCACCAACATAGGTATGTCGAACGAGCAGTACCTTTTCTGCCTCATCTTCCACCAACAATCGGACACCGAGGGTCATCGGTCGTCTGAGCAAAAACCATGTATGGAAAAGTTTGCGAATGAAGCGGTTACTGGCCATACGCTTGTGTACACGCACATGTAATTTATTCAACCTTGCACGTTGTCAGGCGCGATAGTAAACGGATGCATGTTCAAGCTGGCTCACATATCAGATGTTCACCTGCACCCTCTGCCAAAGGCTTCTGTCATTCAGTTGGCAAACAAGCGGATAACCGGTTTCCTGAACTGGAAATTTAAGCGCAAACATGGCCTGGATGCAGGATATTTGGATCGCTTGCTGGATGATTTGCACAAATGTGCACCTGATCATACGGTGATTACGGGTGACCTTGTAAATCTGGCGCTTCCGGAAGAAATTGAAAATGCCGGCCGGTTTCTTGAAGCGCTGGGCCCGGATCAACAAATAACGGCACAATTTGGCAATCACGATGCCTATGTGCCGGGTGCTCTGGCAAAAGCCATTGCCCGATGGCAACCTTATGTACGAGCTGACGATCTGCCCATGCAGAGCACCGAGGATTTCCCTGCCCTTCGCATCCGTGATGATATCGCGATCATCACCTGCAATTCAGCCATTGCCACACTTCCTTTTTTCGCAACCGGATATTTCCGTGAAAGACAAGCTTCAAGACTGGCGGACATTTTGGAACGAACAAAGGGACTTTGCCGGATAGTCTGCATTCACCATCCACCGGTTAAAGGTGCCACCCACTGGCACAAGCGTCTGATCGGTGAGAAATTGTTCCAAAGAACCTTAAAACAGCATGGAGCTGAGCTTGTACTGCACGGCCATACCCACCTTGCAACAGTCAACGCCATAAGCGGACCGTCTGGAGATATTCCTGTTGTTTGTGTGCCAGCTGCCGCAAACGGCTACGGCAACTCCAAACCACCCGGGCGCTACAATATTTATTCGATATCAAAATCGGGAAACAGCTGGCAAATCAGGATGGATGCGCGAGCCTGCTCACGGGACGGGAGTTGTGTTGAAACGGTTAACTCCGAGGAACTTGCGTTCAATCCAAACAGCAACAACGCGTACCTTATTTGATTTCAGTCACGCATTTTCGTTCAAATGATGCCAATTAACGGCGGGATGCTCTAGCGTATTTTGAGTTTAAACAGAGTCACTTAAAATGCTCTATGCCTTTGTTTTGTCGCACTTTCTTATCATGAAATCGACTTTGATTTCATGGAAAGGGCTCTAGCTTCCCGTCGTTAAACCACGAAACCACTGAACAACCGGCTCGATCTGATCAAACTCTGCAACTGCCCATATCGCGACAAATCCGGCACCGATACCGATGACAAACCATAACAGGGAGGATTTGTTGCTACTGGACGCGTCAACAGATTGATCATCAGTTTTCTCAACCTGACTATCCTTCGGTGTCACGCTTTCCTCTTTTGCCCCTAATACTTCTTTCGCTGAAAGCCAATCACCCTCTATCATCCGCTCCCGTTCAAGCACACGCTCAGCAACATAGGCGGTAATATTTTCGCCGATGATATCGCGTTTGTCAGAACGCCCCAGGACAGTTCGACCCAGTCGTGTATCCTTCACGAATTCATATTCGCGTCCGTCAGCGGCCATCCGGACAAACGATGTCATATCGACCCAGAGCCGCGGGGTAGCACCATTGGAAAGCGCAAACTCAAACTGGTCATTATCCTTTGGAAGTGCCTCAAAAACCGGTTCAAGATCCTCTGCAAGCAATTCGAGCCTGCTCATCTTGGCGTGTTTCATCTCAACAACGACATCATCGCGTTCTGCCTGAGCTGAACGCGTACGCTCCATCGCTTTCGCAAGATCAAGCACTTTGCGCTCAATATCTTCCGGTTCCAGATCATTCTTGGCCATAACGCATCCACCTTCCGGTTAACATATCATTAACCGCAAGTGTGGGGGTTTTCAGGTTCGTTTTCAACCCAAAACACTATGCCCTGCCAAACAGAATGTTTGCAACAAGCTTGTCTCGTCCATAAACATCATCGTGGAATTTGACCTTTCCGCCTTCGACCCAGGCGGTAAAGTAAGTCAGATGAATGGGCACCGCCTTTTTGAGTTTTAGCCGCTTGGTATCGGGCTGCGCCAGAATTTTCTTAATTTTTGACTGATTGAGCGCCCGTGAACCAAACAGCTTTTCTGCGAACTCCAGTGGCTTCTGCACCCGGATACATCCATGAGAAAACGCTCTTGAACTTTGCGAGAATAATTTTTTTGACTGTGTGTCGTGAAGGTAGACCTTGAACTTGTTCGGGAGCAGAAATTTCACCTGCCCTAGCGCATTCTTTTTGCCAGGTTGTTGCACAATCCGGTAGGGAAAGTTCTTGCCATTGACCGTACTCCAATCAACAGAGTGCGGGTTCATCGCAGGCGCTTCTGCTTTCCAACTGGTATAAACCTTGAAATTGTTGCGTTCGAGATAGCCGGGGTCTTTGCGCAACTTCGGAAGCATTTCATTACCGGCAATAGATCGCGGTACTGTCCAGGTCGGATTGAAATCAGCATATTGGATCGTATGACTGAACATCGGTGTTTTGTGAAATGGCTTGCCAACCACCACCCGCCGCCGATCTCTTCTTTTGCCATTTTCGTATATCATCATCTCAAATGCAGCCTGATTGACCAGAACATGACGTTTGCCGAGAGACCGCGGCAACCAGCGCCAGCGCTCCATGTTTACAATGATCTTTCGCGCCTGTTTTCCTTTCGCGCGCGCAAGAGCTTTTCTAAGCGCCAGATATTGTGGATGGGCTGGACGCAAGGCAGCAATCGCCTTTGCTGGACCCTTTTTTGCAGCAAGCTTTAGCCAGCCTTCAACATCGGTTTTCTTTCGAGAGATAATGATATCAGGTTCGGAGACGGCTGGTGTGGTTCGCCCGGCAGAAAGATCACGACCGAACTTCCAGAACGCCTGGCTCAAAAACAACTCCGCCCCAGCCAGATCCTTGCCACTCAAACTCTGGATATTTTTTTGCAGGCCGGAAAGATAGTCCGCAGGCTCCAATCCATCAGACCCTGCCTGCTGTAGAACCTTGATAAGTTCCGCGCCTTTTTTGTTGAGCCCTTTTCTGGCAGTCCAAATGCCTTTACCAAGTTTTCTGCGATAGTATTTTCTCAACGGATCAAGATTGATCACCGTTCCGTTCCATTTGATCGCATCGCCTCGCATCAGGGAATTGACGTTCGCCGCTTCCGCTCCGCCGGCCGCGACAACAAAACCAAGGGAAAAACTACCAACAATGAAAGACCTTCTGGATAAGGACATGGTCAAGGCTCCGTTACGTAATCCAGGAGTTTTAACGTGAAGTGACAACGAGATAAAGGCATCAATTATGTGACTGACACAGATTTGATCGACATTTTATACCAACGGCGATTGATGAAGATGCCAGCGGTGCTGTTATTTTGGTGGAAGCAAACAAAGCAGGCCTGCCGTGGACCGAAGATTAGAGCGTTTCGCGTTCAATCAGAACCGCGACAACCATAAGACAAGCGTCCCGCTGTTAATTGGCATCGATTTATTACGCAGCACAAAGATAAATCAACTTCTATTTACTGCACTTACCAGGGCTTCAAGAGAAGCGGCGACTATATTGGAATTTATGCCCACGCCGAAGTATTTAACGCCGTCAGCCTCAATCTCCGTGTAACAAATCGCTGATGCATCAGCGCCAGGACGAAGCGTATGCTCAGAGTAATCAATCACAGAAAATTCGCGCCCAAGATGCCTGCATAACGCGTCGACAAATCCGTCAATCGGGCCGGTTCCCTCTCCTTCAATTCTGATTTCACTTCCCTTGTCCATGACAACGGCTTCAAGGCTGCGAACACCCGACCCATGCCCGCCAGTGGGAACCGTATGATGGTCCACATACTTAAGTCGCCCGTCCGGTTGCTTGACATAAATATCCTGGAACACTTCGTGTATCCGGGCCGATAATAATTCCCGCCCCTCTTCATCCGCAATCTTTTGAATTTCTTCCCGCATTTCGATTTGCAGATTACGCGGTAGCTGAATGCCGTAGTCGGCAGCCATGATGTAGGCAATCCCGCCTTTACCGGACTGGGAGTTAATGCGGATGATTGCTTCATAATCACGGCCCACATCCTGCGGGTCAATCGGCAAATACGGCACTTCCCACAATGGCTTGTTGGCCTTTTCAAGCGCCTTCATACCCTTGTTGATGGCATCTTGGTGTGAGCCGGAAAAAGCCGTGTAAACCAACTCGCCGACATAAGGATGCCGCTCTGGAATTCGAAGCTGGTTTGAATACTCATACACGTCTTTCATCCGCGGGATATTCGAGCAGTCAAGCATTGGGTCGACACCCTGTGTAAACATATTAAGCGCAAGCGTAACAAGATCGACATTGCCGGTGCGTTCACCATTGCCGAAAAGCGTTCCCTCTACCCGGTCCGCACCTGCCATCAGGCCCATTTCTGTTGCTGCAATCCCTGTTCCTCTGTCATTATGGGGATGCAGAGACAAAAGAACGTTTTCACGACTGTCCAAATTCCGGCCCATCCACTCAATCTGGTCCGCATATATGTTTGGTGTCGACATTTCGACGGTCGCGGGCAAGTTGAGGATCAGCTTGTTGTCTTTGGTTGGTTGGATTACTTCGGTAACCGCATTACAGATTTCAAGCGCGAAATCGAGCTCTGTACCGGTAAAACTCTCAGGCGAATATTCAAACCGGTAACCTCCACCTGCATCTTCCGCCATATCACGGATCATCTTTGCAGCATCAACGGCAATTTGTCTGATGCCGTTCCTGTCTTGCGCGAACACAACACGACGCTGAAGCTCTGAGGTCGAATTGTAAAAATGCACGATTGGCTTGTTCGCACCTTCAAGAGATTCAAAAGTACGCGTGATCAGTTCCGGTCGACATTGGACCAGAACCTGAAGAGAAACATCGTCAGGCACATCGCCTTCCTCGACACACCATCGCGCAAAATCAAAGTCTGTTTGCGAAGCAGAAGGAAATCCTGTTTCAATTTCCTTGAAATTCATGCCCAACAGCAATTGAAACATGCGCTCTTTTCGATCCTGACCCATCGGGTCAATTAGCGCCTGGTTACCGTCCCGAAGGTCTACCGAACACCAAACAGGTGCATTGGTAATTGTTTTACCGGGCCACGTTCGATCGGAAAGATCAACCTGATCATAGGGCTGATACTTCTCCTTCGCTTTCGGCATAATTGCAGTTTGGTTCTTGCTGGTCATCGTCTTGTTCCGTCTCGCTATCGCATGGCTCGAATCACACGTTAAGCCTGCGTTGTAAGTGCTGAATTTTAGTGAATGTGGAGAGCTTTGCCTAATGGCGGTTCCGACCGCCGGACGCTCTCTTATGCACGAGCCCGACGATCGCAGCTAAGTGCGGGTAGAAGGAGGCCAAAAAGGGTGTGCAATTTTTCCATGGATTCATTGATAGCCAAGGAAGAATGGCATGGCAAGCTGATTTGAAAAGTTTCTCACCCACATAATTACCGAAAGTCTTTTCATAAATTCGCGCATGGCGTCTATACCCTCTATTAACTCTCAAGACACAATTACAAATCGCTTAAAGATATTTGAATGCAATTTGACCTAGGCTGAAGGACTGTATTGTGGAGAGGACTAATGCGCATTCGGAACGTATTGTTAGCAGCATTTTTGGTTGCGACGCTTGTCCCGTCGGCCATTTTCGGATGGTGGTCGTACAGTCAGGGCATCAAACGCGAATTCAGCGAAGTGAATGATCGTCATCTGCTGATTGCAGAAAACATCGGCGTTGCGTTGAAGCGCTATCACATGGATGTTGTCACGACATTTGAGACAGTTGCCCATTCTGTCCTCGGTGGAAACGACCAACCCGAATTTGCGAATCTAATGAAGAACATGCATCTCTTTTGTGTGGTAATAGTCGACGAAGAAACCGGAAAAATTGCCCACAGCTCCAATCACACCGGGTTCCATACCGGTGACAAATTGACAACTGCTGAAATCCAGATGGTCCGCAAAACCGCACGCGAAGATAAGAGCATTTTTTCGCCTGTAACATCGGTCGATGGCAAAAATATCATGTATCTGTCACGCAAATACGGAAACAAAATTGCAGTCGCATATTTGGCAACAGATTATTTTGTGGAACTTGGCGAAGCAGTAAGCTTTGGTGAAAAAGGCCACGCGGCAATTGTAGATCATGAAGGAAACATTCTTGCGCATCCCCTGCCGGATTGGGTGGCGGCCAGAAAAAACATCTCTAAGGTATCAGCCGTCCAGCGCATGATGAATGGCGAAACCGGGATTGAGCAATTCTACTCTCCCGCTTTGAAGAGCGATATGATTGCAGGACTTACAACCGTAAAAGGTCCTGGATGGGGCATCATGGTGCCGCAGCCTGTTGCAGAAATCCACGCAAAGGTAACTGACAATAACATTTCTCTGCTCGGCGCAATCGGGATTGGATTGGTAATCACACTGATTTCCGTTTTGGCATTGGTCAATTCACTGGCCAAGCCAATTGAAAAACTGGCACTGGCACTGAAATCAAATACCCAGGGCCAGGAACTAAAAAAGACCGAAGATACTACTGGCTTGATCCCGGTATGCGAACTTCGCGCATTCCGGAGAAGTTTCAATCGCATGGTTGTCAGAGAAAAAATTGCCAACAAGAAAATCCTGAGCCTTGCCTATAGCGATTCCGTTACCGGACTGCCTAACCGGGAAAAATTCAAACTCCAGGTTGGTGAAGCACTCGATGCTTGCACCGGGGATTGCCCTGGCGGAGTCCTGATTTTTGTAGACCTGGATAATTTCAAGGAAATCAACGACATTCATGGCCACGAAGTTGGCGATGACTTCTTGAGAGCCTGCGCAGCAAAGCTCCAGAAAGTTTCCGATGCTTCGGGAGCACTCGACAATTCACCGGCTCCAACCGTTGCACGAATTGGCGGCGACGAGTTTACCATTCTTGTGCCTGGACTGGTAGACCATGAAGCGGTCGATCTGTTTTTGGATCAACTACGGATGGAGCTGGCAAGCCCCTCTGATGACATGGGCTTCATCTCGAATTGCAGCGCCAGCATTGGATGCTCGCAATACCCAGTCGATGGCAACCATGTCGATGACCTGATCCGGCACGCGGATGTTGCAATGTATCAGGCCAAGAAAAAGGGCAAGAACGCGGCAGAACGCTATACCATGAACGTTGGTAAACAGACCGCCGCTGAAATCCGTCGTGATGTAATTATTGCGGTTGATGAAAACCAGTTCACGCTGGAATACCAACCCAAGATTTGTGCAATCACAAACCGGGCAGTCGGAGTTGAAGCCCTGATCCGCTGGACCCATCCCGAGTTTGGCCTGATGATGCCAAACGAATGGCTGCCGGCGATCAACAATTCATCGGCAATTGCAAATCTGGGAACCTGGGTTGTGAACCGGGCCATGAAGGATCATTCAAAATTTGCAGCAGCCGGACATGAATTGGCGGTTTCAGTTAACATCGGCTCAAAACATTTCATCTCAACCGGGTTTATGGAATGCCTGGAAGCCGCCGCAAAACGCAATGATTTTGAAAGATCAATGCTGGAAATTGAAATCACCGAAGATGCAATTTTTGAATCAGAATCAAAGGCAGAGATTGTCCTCAACAGCCTCCATACGCTCGGTTACACAATTTCCATCGATGATTTCGGCAAGGGTTATTCCAACATTGTTCGATTTGCCCAGCTCCCCGTTGATGTCATCAAGATTGACCGCTCAATCGTTGCGAATGCCGGAACTGATCCACGTATCAAGACCATCCTGGAATCGACCATAAGCATGGCCCATGATCTCAATTCAAAAATCGTTGCTGAGGGAATTGAATCTTTGAGCCAGGCTGAATTCGTCACCGAACTTGGCGCAGATATGTTGCAGGGGCACTATTTCGCCACCAGTATGAGCCTCAACGATACAATCAAATGGATTGATGCCCAAAACACCAACAAGGTTCATGAATTTCAGGGTTCTTTGCAGCAATTGACCGGGTAATATCAACGCCCCCCCAATTCTGTTAAAGCCTTATCCCTTTTGTTCCGGTGAGATCAACATGTTGTAGGTCATTGGTGATTTGCTGACGGCGATGGCGAGGATGGTTTTGAAGGCGGAGTGGCGGTTTCGGCGACGATTGAACCGGAAGACGAATTCATCGAGATAGGTTTGCAGATGTTTGGCCCGCAGCCCGTGATAGACACCCAAGCCCCATGTTTTGAGGTTTGAAAAAGCCCGGTGCACCCAAGGCAATACGATGTGTGCTGCCATCGGCCCGATGGTATGGGGTTGATGATTAAGACCGGGGATAATGTCGCCCACCCCCTGATAACCGGACCAGCCATCGGTCCTTGCAATCGTTGTTGGAGCCAGGCTCCGCTCAACGAAGAGATGCAGGGATTTGGCGCTATAATCCTCAATTCTCGCCAGACGCAGCCTCCCCGGACGCCCCCTTTGGTCCACTTCAACCGCACCGGCCACCAATAGTTTCCCCTGATGCGAGCGGCCTTGCCCTCCCATGACGGGTTCTTGTTTCGAACGGCAGGAAATCGCGGTTTCATCAACTTCCACAAGGCCTTGCAGGGGCGAGCGATCACTATCCACCATGGCCCGGCGTAATTTGGCGCACAATAACCACGCGGTTTTATAAGAACCAAGGCCCAACTGGCCCTGCAACTGCAAGGCGGAAATACCGTTGGAATGGGTGGTCATCAAAAAAGCTGCCCAAAACCAGACCGTCAGGGGTAATTTCGAGCCGTGCATTACTGTGCCGCTGGTTACCGAAGTCTGACGATGACAGCGTGTGCATTCGTAAGTAAAGGCCTTCGTCTCAAGCGCCCATGCCTTATCATTCCCGCATCGCGGACACACAAATCCATCGCGCCAGCGCATCTCGTAAAGCCACGCAGCACACGCCGCCTCATCGGCAAAACGGTGTTGAAATTCAATCAAGGATGTTGGTGTAAACAGCATGGCAAAGCTCCCTTACATAAGCACAATGTTCACTATATGTTCTACACCATTCAATCCGCAATGTCACTACATATTGTGCCACCGGACCAAAAGGGATAAGGCTTTTCTGTTATACAAACAGCTGGGATAAAAGCTTTCAATATATTGTAGAAAGGGCATCAAACCTGCCGTCGACTACACATTCCTTCACCGCCCCAGATGCGCCACCACATTTTCAATCATCCGCATGCCGGCTTCTCCGCCCAGAGACATGATGGATTCGGGATGAAACTGCACCGCTGCAACAGGCTCGCTTTGGTGTTCGATACCCATCACCACCCCATCTTCGGTCGAAGCCGTAACAGTGAACGCATTGGGAAGCTTTTGCGGATCAGCATGGATTGAGTGATACCGCCCGATGGTGATCTCGTCATCAAGACCTGAAAACACAATACCCGGCTCGCTGACATGCACTCTGGATGGCTTTCCATGCATCGGAATTTCGAGCTGCTTTAGCTCGCCACCATAGGATTCCGCAATTGCCTGCAACCCAAGGCAAACACCAAAGACAGGAAGATCACGGGACCGGGCAAGCTTGATGGTTGCGTCACAATTAAAATCCTGCGGACTACCAGGGCCCGGCGAAAGCACAACGAGATCAGGTTTATGCTCATCAATCACGCTTGCGGCAATGGGTGAACGCACGGTTACAACACTTGCGCCGGTCTGACGGAAATAATTTGCAAGTGTGTGAACAAAGGAGTCCTCATGATCGACCAGCAGGATTTTACGCCCCACCCCCACCTTTGCGGCACCTCGAGATCTGCCCACATCATTTGTCTTTCCCGCTTCACGAACAGCTGAAAGCATCGCGGAAGCTTTAAGTTCCGTCTCCCGTTCTTCTTCCATTGGGTCTGAATCAAACAACAACGTCGCACCGGCCCGAACCTCGGCAATGCCATCCTTGATCCGAACGGTACGAAGCGTAAGACCGGTGTTCATGTCGCCATTAAAATGAACGATGCCAACCGCCCCACCATACCAGGCGCGAGGCGACTTTTCATTTTCTTCAATATAGCGCATGGCCCACAGTTTCGGGGCACCGGTTACAGTCACCGCCCATGCATGGGACAAAAACCCGTCAAACGCGTCCATCCCCTCGCGCAGCCGACCTTCGATATGATCAACCGTGTGAATGAGTTTTGAATACATCTCGATTTGACGGCGACCGATTACCTTGACACTGCCCGGCTCACAGACCCGGGATTTGTCGTTGCGATCAACATCTGAGCACATGGTAAGCTCGGATTCGTCTTTCTTGGAGTTGAGCAATTTGATGATCTGCTCACTGTCTTCAATCGCATCACGTCCGCGCTTGATCGTTCCGGAGATCGGACAAGTCTCAATCCGTCTGCCCGAAACGCGCACAAACATCTCCGGCGAGGCCCCAACCAGATATTCCTGATCACCAAGATTGATGAAGAAGGAATAGGGCGACGGATTAATCAATTTCAACTTCCTTGAAATGTCCGCCGGCTGCGTTTTGCATTGCTCAAAAAACATCTGCCCAGGCACCACCTCGAAGAGGTCTCCTTTTTTGAACTTTTCCTTTGCCCGCGCAACAAGGGCTGCATATTCGCCCGGGTTGTGATCACCTTTTGGTGGCACCACATCACTTGGCCGGAAAGGGTCTTCAATCATCTCCCGGGCAATTGAACGCGTGGAAACGCCGTTGATGGAAAACTCATACTTGTCGTGCCATGCAACCGCCTGGTGATGGTCAACCACCAAAATTTCGTCGGGCAAAAACAGGACCAGGTCGCGCTGTTCGTTGCCGCGATCCATTTTGTATTCAAGATCATCAAATTGGAATGCAAGGTCGTAACCAAAAGCACCAAACAGGCCAAGATTAGGATCCTCATCACTGCGAAACAGATTAACAATCGCCCGCACCACAGAAAATACAGTAGGCGCACGTGACCGTTCTTCCTCGGAATCTACCTTACCCGTTTGATTGACCTGCAAATGAACCGAGTTGCCATCCTTTTGCGCAGACGCCACATGCTCATGCGAGGAAAGAAGATCAACAAGTGGATCCAGGAAAACCGTCCCACGCTTGTTATAGGCAATAATCTCAACCGACCTGCCTTTTGTTTCTATCCCCAAAGGCGGGTTTACAATTGCTGTATCCCACCGCGTATAACGCCCCGGATACTCATAGTTCGAGGACAAAACCGCACCACGTTGGGAATTTACCCGATCCAGTGTCTTGTCAATTGCCGAAGCATATTCAGCAGGAAAACTCTCACGCTCGACCGTGACCCCACCGTGTGTCGTAAATTCTATGGTAGCCGATACCATGCGGCCTCTCCTCGGTTTGCCGGTTGCCCGAAACAAACAAAAGCCGCTCGGATTTCCGGCGGCCTGAAAATTCACACAAATGATCATCGACCGCTATGTCAGCGAATCCACCACCAGTTTTGTGGGTTCAAATTTTTCATGGAATTTACATATCGCTCACTTGCCCTTGATGCAAGCAAAATAGGCAATGAGCAATTTATCCAAAAATGCAATAATACCAATGGCCGTTTGGTTTGACCCTTTTATGGTGCTGGTATGCGAGCGCAAAGCGAGCCGGGCTTATGCCCGCCCCCGTGGAGGCGTTTGGCAAAGCCAAACTGCCGTGAACGCAAACAAATACCAATCAGTCATTTCAAATGACCGTTGGTATAATACCAACGACCATTAGGAGGCCCGAGCCGGGCGGATTGGTTCGGACCTCCCATTTAAGAACCTGCCCTTGGGCAGGTACACGCCGTTCCGGCTAATAGCAGGGGGGCCGGAACATCGTGTTCAGTCAACCACCTGCGGTAGGTAGTTAAGTAGATAAATTACAACTTTGGGTTGCGTTTTAGTATAATTAGAAATAAATTTTGATTTTTACAAGCTATTTCTTGGAAAAACTTGAGAACCAGGATGAAACCAGCTGAAGTTCTTGAAAACTGTCAAATTCCCCTATATATATCAATGAGAAAGGAGCGTTTGGAAGAACCGGGTTTTGTCACTCAGTTTTTTAACACATCTCTCATTTCCGTCAGGTTTGTGCGTACCCGAAGAATATAAAAGCCCATTGTGGTGAGGTGAGTCGGCATGACAAAGCCGTCTTCGTCACCGTTGGAGATGATAAGCGGATTTAGCTTTACTGCACTTGCAAGTTGCGCATCCATGGTATTCCACAAATTACCAAGATTTCTCCGCTCAACAATATCGCGAAAATCCTGTCGCGTAGCTCTCAAGAGGCCGAGATAGGCATAAAGCTGTCCATTTGCGTGCATGAATACATTATCGGCCCCTGTATCAAACCAACCCCAATTGTATTGTTCAGCCCGCTCCTTGATCACAGCAGTTGTGGAGCCAATATCCTTGGCAATACGGTCCAGGAAGTTTGACAGATTGTCGGCTCTGGCGTCAAAAAACGCATCACATCGCTCGAGGTTGGAATTATATTCACCCAACTCCTTATGTGCCTGGCGATAAGAGCCCCACGATGTTTGTTTAAAACCAAACGGGTTCAATCCAAAATACCAGTTAAACTCATCAATCTGTAGATTGGACAGCGCATCATTGAGGTCTTCATCACGTTCTGAGGACCCCCTGACGCGGCCAAGTGATTCACGCATCTCGATAACCGCAGAAGTAACACCCCGGTGAACACCGCGCTGGAATGTAGCCTTGTTGTCCATCCACGGTGTTGAGTCCCAGGCGATACCAAACAGGCCAAGCTTGTAAACCAGCCAACCGGACATCCAGCTGTTTTGATTGGCGTTAAAATCGATCAGGTGCCGAGACACATCAACGATCGCGGAAGGCCCGCAAGTTTCGCCGGTGTCGCTTTCCCCTTCAATGGTGGCGCGTTCACCGGCAGAAACCGTGTAATCGGCGAGGTTAATCTGATCGGTATAATTTACATCATAACCCCGCGTCCAAAGCGTGTTCCAGATAAAAAACGCATAAGGGATGAGAATGCAGATGACGAGAACGGCAACCAGGCCCTTTAGGATTTTTCCCGATCGCCGATAGAAGTTCCTGATCAACAGGAACGGCGTAAGAAGGATGAGAATGAACTTGCCGATTGCAGAACCAATCAGATGAAAAATACGTTTCAGGAAACTGATCACTGGATCAAGCATGGTGCCCCTCACAAATAAAACAGAACTCTCGTGGCATCAGCCATAAAGTTCCTCATAAAGCTCAGCCTTGTTGGAAAGATAGGTATTCTCAATCTCGTTTACCACAAAGGCATCATAGTCCTTTGACCAGGACTTGCGGTCCCGATTGAAATTCGGTCGGTTAAATTCAAATCGCATGAGAAAATCAAATGGCAGGTATCGCGAGATCAACCGGTTCGTCATTGCGTTGTCCGGATGATCCGGATCTGCCCGGCACAAAACAAACTTCAGATCTTCCTCAACCTCATCAATATCGATGTCATCCCAATCCTTGACCTGCTCCATCGCCCAGTCAATCAGTGGAATGATGTTGTTATCCGCAATCAATCCGGGATTTTCTCGCATCCAGCGTCGCACCCAGGTTTGGTTGGTCCCTGAATGGGAAAGCTCGTCACCATTTTCCTTTGCCATCCAGGCTGCAACCATATGCTTGCGCCATTCGAGCAAACGCGACCGCTCCAGCCACGACCCGAGCGGCGGCTGCAACCGACCACTGTCATGAAGAAATTTGAAAACCGATTCCTGATCATTGATATCAAGATATCCCACCTGCCACGGCCTTGAGCGTCTGAAACCGCGCGCCGACGGATCGCAGATGACAGTGATGTGCGTTTCGTCGTGAAAAACATAAGTACCGCCAAAGTGAGACGCCCAAAAGGTTTCGTGGCGAAACATCACCTCTTCCGGCAACAGCTTGTTTTCGCGGATATCACCGGTCTGCTTGGCAAGCTCGATCATCTCATTGATCAAGTCATCATCGCGCCAGACATTTGGCTCCTTCAGCAAACGTTCAATCTTGAGCTTCAGATTAGCTGTCTTGTCCGTCAGGTTTTTATGGGTACCGATCTTGAATTCAACCTGCTCGATCGCCAGCAGATCATCAATGTCATCAACCTCGAATACATTGTCTTCAATTTCGCCAAAAACCACATCCTTGATGGTAAGTGCGTAGAGAACCCGCCGGTTCTTTTCAAAAAATTCGAGCATCAGGTCACGCGTATTCGAAAACGAAGCATGGATGAGCGAAAGATGCGCCTGATCAGGTGAAAGAATAATAAAGCGCCGATTGACCCGCTTGGGATCAAGATAGTCCTGGTCCCCCAAGGCTTCTGCAATCTCCGGCGAAAATCCGATCAGATCAATCTGAAACGTTTCAAGCGCCGGCATCTTCAGACCAAAAGAAGCCAATGCCCTGCGATACCGCTCCACGAGATGTGGCTCGTCGATAGTCATAAGTTGGGTAAGTGTGTCAGGCATTGGGGGGCAACATTTGTATGTTGTGTTTATTTCGGTTCTTATAAAGCCTTTTGTTGGGTCTTTCACAATAACGAATGTGAAACTACCCGCTTTTTCTGTGCCTTTCTTTGTAAGCTCCCAAACTTCCTAATCGCGAATTGAATCCAAATAATCGTATCCCTTCCATGTAACAGCCCTAGGGTCTGTTGACGTTCATCTGATTGCGATAGCTGTTGCAGCCAGATAGATCATAGCACAGAAGCTCTCGTCGGTTTTTTCTGAACGCATGGCTATGCGCTTGAATTCCTTGAGTTTCTGAAAGTAGTTTTCGACAAGATGCCGCCATTTGTATTTTTCCTCGTCATGCAATGCCGGAGATTTTCTTCCCCTTCTTGCCGGAATGACGGCTTCGATATCCCGGCTTTCAAGCAATTCGCGCAGCCAGTCCGCATCATAGGCCTTGTCGCCAAGAAAAGCACCGCACTCAATGCCCTCAATCAAATTCGCAACGCCCATTGTCTCGCCACGCTGACCCGGCAGGATCGAAAACCGCGCCAGATTTCCCAATCCATCGACAAGCGCCAGTATTTTCGTCGACATGCCACCCCGGGATTTACCTATGGCCTGATTGAGAGTCCCCCTTTTGCGCCCATTCCATGGCGATGAACCTTAACAATGGAGCCATCAACCATGACATATTCCAGATCAAGCTCGTCCTGGGTTAAGTTATTGAATATACGTTCAAATGCACCATTGTTTACCCATCGGCGGAAGCGCTTGAAAACAGAGTTCCAGGCACCAAATTCTGCAGGCAGATCGCGCCACGGCGACCCTGTGCGGGCAATCCACAACACCGCCTCAACAAACTCGCGCGCATTGCCGCCCGTTTGCCCCGGATCGCCCGCTTTGCCACAGCAATGCGCTGCAATGCGTTCCCACTGTTCATCTTTCAAAATTTTGCGAATCAAGACCGTTCTCCTTTTCCAGTCTTGAATCAGTTTTTATGCTAAAAAGGAATCCCTCACCTGAACGTCAACAGACCCTAGAGCAAATTTCGCGAGCCGCTTTTTTAAACTCAATAAGGCCCGCATCCTTCAGCATGCGAAGATTGTATTATTGAGGGCGGAAGGTATGGCTGGAATTAAACTCAAAAACCCTTCCGCCATTTTCAATTCTCAGCAGCAATGTCCTGATCAACCACAACTCAACTCTCCCAACGCCCGTCTTTGCGCATGGTTTCAATCTCGCGAACAGCCTTTTCGCGCTGGCGTTCGCGGCGGATGATTTCTTCAACAGCGGCATTGTCTGATTTGTCGGTATAGCGGAATTCACTGTCCGCATAACGGTTGATTTCCTGCATCACCATTTCAAGATCAAATGGCCCGCGCAATTCTTCAATCATCGCTTTCTTGTCATCATACGGTTTGTGCATGAAGTCCTCAGGCTTCTCAAACCATTCATCCGGCAGATCAATGTCCATCGCGCGCATTTTGATGGCGTCCGTGATGTTCTTGATGGCCCGGCCAGTAAAACGCGGCTCTGCAAGTTTGATCATGTGCAGATAAGTGCCGACATCGGCCAGGGTCGTAAGCTTGCTGTCTTTTGCAAATCGCTCATAAACCCGCAGCAAACCCTCCTCTTGCGGCTTGTTGTGTTGATCATAGGCCGAAGAAATCGCCTTTTCGATTTCCTGCGCATCAAACAGTTCATGATCACCAAGCGGGATTGCATGGTTCTTGCCGGCAAGCAGCGCGAAGATATCAATATAATCATCCCGCGATTGCGGCCCATCCACCAACCAACGTGCCCCGGCCCGTTGGCGCAGCGCATCATCAACATTCTCCGGATAGTTGGAAAACATGCCGAAGGCGCAATTGCCGCGCACTACAGTGGTCGCACCAGCGAAACTCTCCATCAACACCGCCGTTACTTCCTGTTGACCGGCGGACGCGCGATCATCGGAACGTTTGGCTGCAACCTGATCGATATCGTCTACCGTTCCAAGCCCAATGGTTTTGGTATTGAGCACATTGGTGATGAACTGTTTGCAATTCTGGCCCGATTTCCCCTGGTAAGACGAAATCTGGTCAACACCAAAATTCTCATAAGTAAAGCCATAGCCCGCCACCTGACAGTAATCATGGATCAAGCCTGCAATCATCTGGATCAAAATGGTCTTGCCGGTGCCAGGAGCACCGTCACCAATGAAGGTGAAGAGAAAACCGCCGAGTTCGACAAACGGATTGAGTTGACGGTCAAAGTCGTAGGCCATCAGCATTTTGGCGAGCTTCAACGACTGATATTTGGCGATGTGGTTGCCGATAATCTCATCAGGCTTTTTGAACGTCATAACCAGGGGCTTGGTCTTCTTGCCCGGTGCCACATCGAACCCGTTGAGTTCAAACCCATCGCTTTCAAGCCGCAGATGCGTGTTCTCAAATGGACCCAGACCCTCAAACCTGCCCTTGCGCTGCAACAACTCTTCAAGTGCGACATCTGCCAATGCACGAATGCGCGACTGCAGAACCGTATCGTCAGCAGAACCGTCCGCTGCTTCATCCAGTGCGCCAACCAACGTCTTTAATGCTTCTTGCGGTGTATCAAAATTAAACCTCGGCTCCGCCACATCGTTCGCCGGATCCCCGGAACTTTCAACAAACTGATGCAAATATGCAGCGGTAGAAAATGCAGCCACATAGCTTGATGCTTCCAGCAGGCTACGAAATTTTGCCGCCTCATCGCCCTCAAGAGAAGAGGATGCATTTTTGGCGCGAAGACTGTCGAGCCCTGTTTGCTGCGCGTATTCATCTGCAACCGCAAGTGCTACCGCCAATGCCCGCCGTGTCTTGAAAAGAATGTTGTGCTGCACCGGCGACAACATGCTGTCATCAGATTTCACCAATGAGAGTGTTTTCGCAAATTCAACTTCCCGCGTGGATTTTGCACCAGCGGTTGAAACGGTTGAAACAAACCGGCGGCGCGTACCGGCAAGTTCGGTCTTCGATTTATTGTCCGAGGCCTCAAGCAACACCAGCTTCGTCACCAGCGAGTGTGCTGTCGTCAGGTGTCTGGCAATCGCCTGCTCTTCAATTGTGGTAAGACCTGTATCCATCACAAATTCCTCAAAACATGCCCGTCTGAAATGACGTGCCGGTTATAGCCCTCAAAAACCTCCTGATCCTGACCTGACGCATAAATCGCCTGATAGGCTTCATGCGGAACAAGCGCGTGGCGCTCAAATGCGCTCACCCCCTGGCGCGCGCATTCAAGATCATCGGTGTTGACATAAAACTCTTCACGCGCCGGTTCACTCGACCAAATCCCGCGCTTGGCCGGACGTTCAGAAGCCGAGAATATCTCCTGCATGGTCCAGGTCATCAACCAGGAGTTCTCAGGCTTCCTTACGCGAGCCAAAATCCGATCTACCTTTTCACCGTGCCGGGTGAAGGTGGAATGATAAAATGGCCCTAGAACAAAGCGGCGGATCTGCTTTGGATGCAGGGTATCAAAATCTTGATCGAGATTATTAGCGATTGTCGAAAGCATCAAACTGTAGGAGGAGTTTTTCTCGCAAAAATCATCAAACGCATGGGCAAGATCAGGATTGAGAAGCCCGCCGACCGGCAGCTTGATATTGATTTCCCGGTTCAGTTTTCCGGTTGGTCCCACCAGTAACTTCACGATGTCATCTGAAGAATCTTCAAGGGTCGCCATATAAATCATAGGCAGGTTAGCGCTCCCGTCATAATAACCCCAATGCACCACATAATAAGGGCGCTTGGTTTTCGGGTTCACCGAAACACGAATGGTTTTTGGCAACACCAAAGGCGCAAAGTGATTGCCGGACATGACAAGCTCAAGATAGTTCCGCTCTGCCAGAAGTGCCTGCTCTTTCTTGGGGAACTTTTTGCGTGACAAAATATGATCAACCATCCGTTGACGCAGATCATCCCCTTTCGGCAGTTTTTCGAGTTTTGCTTCTGCGCCCTTACGATCGTTTTGCAGTTCCAGCACATTTTCAAAGGCAGGAAATCCACTCTCCGATTGGGAGACGCGAAATTTCGGCTCAAAGGCAAGCTTGCTTTCCCAGCTATCAAGCGAATCGTGAAGACGTTCAAGATAGCCGTTTACAATCGCTGCAATCACATCATGCTTGTTTGCACCGGACACATCTTCACGCAAGAACCGGTCGAGGCCATCAATCGCATGACCAAGCGAGGAAAAATACGACTTTATCTGCGAAGCCGAACTCATGAGCAGGCTCCTGAAAAGTCTCGCCGTGGCGCGTGGTTCTTCAAAGATCGAAACCTATTGAACATACGCCGCCGAGTTATGCTTTTTCATGACCTCGTCAAAGCGGCGCGCAAACGCCTCATCTGCAAGTTTCTTGCGGCGTTGAATGTCTTTTGTCGAAAGCATGCTCTTCTCGTGCATCTCGAGCAGATCACCAATATGAGATTGGGCCGCAGCGCCGATACCAGCCATGGTTTCCTCTGCAGCCGTATCAACCTGATTGCCAAGCGTATTGATCTTGTGTGCAACATCTTGTTGGGCGGCGGTCTTCAAAGAGTCTTCGAGTGCCTTGTACAAAACAACACGCTGCTCAGTATCAATCGTCAATTTGTTGATGAGCGTCTGTTGGGCCGCAAGCTGGTTGTTGAGTGAATCGACAAATGTCTGGAACATTGAAGTGTAGCGTTCAAGCGTCTGGCTTTCTGCCAGCAACTCCTGTTCTTTCGCCTGCATCTGATTGTATTCAGTCGCAAGCTCCGATCGCTCGCCTTCAAGCTTGGTGCGCGCTTTTTGCCTGGTAGAAGCCGAGATCTTGTTTTCAAGATCCATCAGCATCGGGTTTAGTTCTTCAATCCGCTTTTGCGCAGCTTCCAGTGTATCCATCGCAGCTTTGCGGCGTTCAATAACCTGCCTCAACGAAGCCTCTGAACTTGAGTAACGTGAGTCGAGTACATTTTTCTGGCTCTGAAGTATGCCGACAATCCTGTCTGACTTTGCCAAAAGCTCCTGAAGATTTCCTGCAAGCGACATGTTGCGGACCCGTTCGGACCGCATCCGCTGCATGCGCTGCTTGGAAAAGATGCCAATGAACTTCTCCCAGCCCGTATAGCTTTTCATGCTCTCAAACTCAGCGCCGAAAATATTCGTTGCGTCTTCAAGCCCGATGATCAGGTCAGCGATATTCCCTTCCATCACGTTTTGCTGCTTGAGAATGTCTTGAATTCGGGCGTTCTCAATATCAAAATCGGTCTGGCCGATGGTTTCTGATTTGGCGAATTCATCCAGAACAACGCCGCTTTGGTCGAGCTTCGTTTTCATGTCTTCGACGGTGGCGCGGGTTTTTTCAATTTCCGCGTCAAAGTTCTGCAGTGTTGCCATCGTTACTTTCCCTCCGAGAATTCCCTTTGAACCTGATTTAGGTATTCATATACCTGATTTTAAGGACAAAGATGGTGATAAAGTCGTCAATATCCTAACGGCTTCCCCGCTCCAACTCAATTGGCTGCCCGTGCGGCGTTGCTAAAAGAGCGGCCTGCCAATCTGCCTTTCGTGTTTCAACTTCTGTATCGCTTAAAAGTGCCTGCTCCGTGACAATTGATTCCAGAGCATCCAGCCAAAGTTCATAGTAAGGCGTTTTTCCATTATCCCGGGAAATTGTTTCTCCCAGCATGTTTGCCCATTCATCCCACGAGAACATGCCGTTTTGATGAAGGCCAACAACAAGCGCAAAAGCCTGAGCTTCCCAGGGTTCGGAAAACACCGGCTCATCGTCCGCGAGCTCAAGGCCCGGAATGCATTTCAATTCAATCGGGTTCAAGATAACTTTCCCAACAATCGATCATCACCTGGTCACCACGCTTCGAAGACGGACCAAACAGTTCTGTGGCATCGAAGGCGACACTATAAAGCCATTGCGGGCTTTCTCCTTCTCCACGCGCATTTGTATCAGGAAACACGTGGCACCCATGCACCGAAACAATTTCGCCGTTTTTCCCTCTCGCGTAACGTGGAAGACGCGTATGTCCGGAAGGGTTGAAGTTAGCGCTTTTCACTGCCTGCCCACTTGTAAACAGAGGTTTCCCTTGTGCCTTTCGTTCAGCCGGTCCGCCTTTGGCAAGTGCAGCAGACATTTCATCTGCAGACACAACTCTTGCAAGCTCAACCGGCGGAACTTGCACGGTTCCACTTTCAAGTTCCTGCTCATTTACCATACCGCGCTCAAGCATGAGCTTTTGCAAACCTGCGATCCATATCTGATAGTAGCTACTGGAAAGATAAAAGACAGGTGGCAGGCTTTCCCGCGCGTAGCGTGAAGCATCAATATTCCACTTTCCGCCAAACCCCATACCAACGGTAAGCGCTAGTGCCCGTTTCTCCCATTCACCATGAAAGACCGGTTCGTCAGCTTCCGGTTCGACCGGGCCGTAGCATTGCATCCCGCCCATGTCATGGGGTCCGTTCACGATGGTTCTCCGCCAACGGCAAGTGGTTGACCGGTACCAATCATCGAATCTCTCGTTACAAGATCGGCAAGTTGTCCTTCGCTCCACCCATCAGTGCCGTCTGGGCGCAGCGGAATTACCAGATACCGTATTTCGGCAGTTGAATCCCAAACACGAATTTTCGTTGTTTCAGGCATTTCAATACCAAATTCAGAAAGAACGGCTCTTGGTTCGCTGACCGCCCGCGACCGATAAGGTGCGGATTTATACCAGACCGGCGGCAACCCAAGCACACTCCACGGATAGCACGAGCAAAGCGTACAAACGACCATGTTGTGAACGGTTTCGGTGTTCTCCACGACTTGCATATGCTCGCCCTGACGTCCGGTAAAACCCAGTTCTGCTATGGCGTCCGTCGCATTTTCCCGCAACCGTTGAAGGTATTCGGGGTCTGACCAAGCGCGCGCCACCACCTGTGCGCCGTTTCGCGGGCCAACCTTCTTTTCGTAGGTTTCGACAATAACATCAAGCGCCTCTGGATCCACATAGCCTTTTTCAACAAGCAGGGACTCAAACGTCTTCACCCTGAGTTGCATGTCGGACCAGTGACTGTGGTCATGTGAATGATGATCGTTTGGTTCGCTCATTTAACCTCCATCGCTGTCCCACAATGTCAAACAATGGCAAAGGTGCGTCAAGTATGGTGGAGGCGTTTTATACCAACGGTCATTAGATGGTTTGCGATTGGAGGACGTTACGATCCAGAACGTCCGCAATTTTCATCAACAAAGTGGTCGGATTTATCGGCTTGGTCACAAAAAATCCGCACCTGTTTCCAACCTGCGTTCTTCATCGCCTGCAAGCGCGTGGGCTGTCAAGGCAACAATTGGAACATGCTTGCCGGTTAGAGCGAATTTCGATCAGATCGGATCAGTTTTGGATCAAGCTGTTTCCAGGCTTCAATAGCCTCGGGACCATTCGGCACGATGAAGAATGGATATGTTTGCTCAGCCAAAGTGTGTTCCAGGACAATCTGATTGACTTCATTGTCCTTGGCAAAAACAATACATCTGCCTTTCAATTCGAGATCAAAATTCACGCCAGCATACCCCACTAGTGGATTGATTCAAACATTTGGAACCCGTTTTCCGAGACCTCTCATCCAAATATTTGAATCTTAAAATCCACTAGAAAACAATACCTTGCTAGGGTCTGTGGACGTTCAGGTGAGGGATTCCTTTTTAGCATAAAAACTGATTCAAGACTGGAAAAGGAGAACGGTCTTGATTCGCAAAATTTTGAAAGATGAACAGTGGGAACGCATTGCAGCGCATTGCTGTGGCAAAGCGGGCGATCCGGGGCAAACGGGCGGCAATGCGCGCGAGTTTGTTGAGGCGGTGTTGTGGATTGCCCGCACAGGGTCGCCGTGGCGCGATCTGCCTGCGGAATTTGGTGCCTGGAACTCTGTTTTCAAGCGCTTCCGCCGATGGGTAAACAATGGTGTATTTGAACGTATATTCAATAACTTAACCCAGGACGAGCTTGATCTGGAATATGTCATGGTTGATGGCTCCATTGTTAAGGTTCATCGCCATGGAATGGGCGCAAAAGGGGGACTCTCAATCAGGCCATAGGTAAATCCCGGGGTGGCATGTCGACGAAAATACTGGCGCTTGTCGATGGATTGGGAAATCTGGCGCGGTTTTCGATCCTGCCGGGTCAGCGTGGCGAGACAATGGGCGTTGCGAATTTGATTGAGGGCATTGAGTGCGGTGCTTTTCTTGGCGACAAGGCCTATGATGCGGACTGGCTGCGCGAATTGCTTGAAAGCCGGGATATCGAAGCCGTCATTCCGGCAAGAAGGGGAAGAAAATCTCCGGCATTGCATGACGAGGAAAAATACAAATGGCGGCATCTTGTCGAAAACTATTTCGCCAAAATCAAGGAATTCAAGCGCATAGCCATGCGTTCAGAAAAAACCGACGAGAGCTTCTGTGCTATGATCTATCTGGCTGCAACAGCCATCGCAATCAGATGAACGTCAACAGACCCTAGTGGTCTGCACCAATTAATTGTTGTTGAAATAGTCCGATTGGGCCGAATTTGGCCCCTTAAACCGCCTTGGCGTTTTGATGCTCCTCAACCGGCTCATCATTGGCTGCATTAATGAACTCACGAATATAACTCATTGTTTTATGTTCATCCTGTGGCTTGCCGAACAGATAACCCTGCCCTGCGTGACATCCGTATTTCTTCAAACTTTCGGCTTGATTCATCTCTTCAATGCCCTCGGCCACAACAGTCAGATCAAGACCTGCACACATTTCCAGGATCGCGCGAACAATATGTTCCGCAGGTTTGTCCTCACCAATCGCCATGATGAATGCACGGTCGATTTTCACCTTGTCGAGCTTCAACTCACGTAACCGGCCAAGGCTGGATTGGCCAGTTCCAAAGTCATCCATTGAAATCCGGATACCGGCATTGTGGAGATCGTCAATGATCATCGATGCCGTTTCGGGATCAGTCATCATCGCTGTTTCAGTCACTTCAATTTCCAACCGGTTTGGCGGAAGTCCAGCTTTCTTGATGGTGCTGACAATCATGTCGGCTGTATTTGGATCAACCAACTGGACACTCGACAGGTTGAAGGAAAGGAAAATTTCATCGGGCCAACTGGCTGCCACCCTTGCAGCATGCTGCAACAGTTTGTCTGTTAAAGCCGAAATGATGCCGCGCTCTTCTGCAAGAGGTATAAATTTGGCCGGTGAAACAAATCCCAACTCCGGGTCAACCCAACGCGCAAGCGCTTCAAACCCAAGCAGTTTTCCGTCTTGCAGTGAAATGATTGGCTGGAAATGTGGGCGCACAAGATTGTTGGCAATGGCTGCACGCAAGGCCTGTTCCATGCGGGCATTTTCCAAAATTATGTCTTCGATTTCCTGAGAGTAAACCGTTACCCGACCCCGGCCACCACGCTTTGAATAGTAAAGGGCGCTTTCGATTTTTTTCATTACATCGTCAAATTCACCACCGGCGTGGGGATAAAGTGCAAACCCAAATGATCCGCTCAAACGAACCGTAATACTATTAAGATCATAGGATGCCTGAAGGACTTCCTGCAATATTTTCCCAATGTGTTTTGCACCTTCTTCGTCATGAATGTCGGGAAACAGAAATCCAAACTCATCGCCACGGTAGCGGAACACATAACCTTCTTTTTCTACCGCAGCAGCAAGGCGTTGTGCGCACTGTTTGAGGATCGTGTTACCGCCCTCAAATCCATAAAGGTCATTAATCGGCTTCATTCCGTCCATATCGGCGATACCGATAAGGAAGCCTTTGGAACCTTCAGTATGCTCTTTGACCAGTGTCTGGAATTTTTCAACCATACGCTCGCGATTGCCAAGGCTGGTCAAATTATCCGTATAGGCAAGGGTTACAAGCTCTTCATGGCTGCTATCTGCAAGTGGCTTGGCCGGAACAACTTCGACATCCCGACCACGAGCATCCGAAGAAGTTTCAGAGGTTGATTCGCTCGCAGCTTCAGGTTTCTTCCTGTTTTTTCGCAGAAGTAGGAAAACTGCACCAAACACACCGACCGCTACAGCAACAAAGCCAGCACCCGAAACCACCCGTTCGATAAAGCCTTCAGGCTTTGGAGAAACCGCTGCAAGAAATACAGCACAGAATATTAAAATCCCAAACCAAAGGGTTTCTCGCCCTTTTGTAATGCTGCTTGGCGTTGTTTTTATCGGTTCTTCTGACGTCTCTTGCGCAGCCATAAACAAATCCCAATTTCCAATTTTAAGCGTTTGGCGTTCAATCAGACAGCGACAACGCGTTACACATTTGATTTCATTCACGCATTTTCGTTTACCTGTATCCGATTAAACGAAATTTGCTCTAGAAGAAAATTTTACCGGCAATTGGTAAATATCTCCTTTTCAAATTGAAATAAATTTAAATTGGAACCGCCGGAAACTACACAAATATACACGCTCAAACCCAAGCAAATCACGCTTTTCGGTCTTTCGCAAGCAAGTAAAGTTCAACTGAACCATCCCGTGAGGCAGGTGGTTTTACATGAAAAATCTGTTTGAAGCTGCGTTTCATCAACGCCAATAGTTCGGATTCAGTTCCACCTTGAAAGGTTTTTGACAAAAAATGCCCCCCTGGCGGAAGAGCCTCCAACGCAAAATCCAGAGCAACTTCAACAAGATGCATGGTTCTCAGATGGTCCGTTTTCCTGTGACCTGTGGTAGGCGCAGCCATATCAGATAAAACAACATTCGGCATTTCACCGCCAATTGCATTCATCAAGTTGTCAGGCGCATCATCGTCGAGAAAATCCTGTTGAAGAATCACCGCACCTGAAACCGGGGCCATCTCAAGATAATCAATTCCGACTACCGACGGCTTTTCTACAGTGGAACCGGTCAATCCAACCGAAACCTGACACCATCCGCCGGGAGCGGCGCCCAAATCAATCACACGGTCGCCCGGCTTGATAATTGGATATTTTTCGTTGATTTCAATTAATTTATAAGCTGCACGCGACGCATAACCCTCTGCCTTTGCGCGTTGTACATAAGGGTCATTCAACTGCCGCTCCAGCCAAAGGGTTGAAGATATCTTCCTGCCCTTGGCGGTTTTTACCTTGGTATGCAGGTTACGGAGGTTTGTTTTCCTGGGCAGGCCAGATTTCTTGCTCACGAGGTCCCCTTCCTGCGGCGAGCGTTCCGCCGCCTTGACCAACCCCGGCGCCAGACCTTGTCCGAATCCATCATTTCGGTCAGCAACCCTTCACGCAGCCCACGATCCGCGACCCGCAATCGATCAGCAGGCCAGGTTGCGCGAATGGCTTCAAGAATTGCACATCCAGCCAAGACCATATCGGCACGTTCACTGCCAATACAAGGGTTTTTCCGGCGTTGCTCATAATTCATTTCCAGCAACCTGGTTGTAACTGCATCGATCTCTGCGCTTGACATCCACAATCCATCAACACGTCTGCGTTCATACCGCTGCAGGCCAAGATGTATCCCGGCCAGTGTCGTTACTGTACCCGATGTGCCGAGCAGGTGAACATCTGGATTTTCAAGATGGGCCTGGAAATTCACGCCTTCGTCAAAACGTTCGATTTCGGCCAACACGACAGATTTCATTTCATCGAAAAGTTCAAATGAGACTTCCTGGCCGCCAAACCGTTCCGCGAGGGTTACCACTCCCATAGGCAATGATGTCCACGCCCCTATCCGGTCGCGAATCCGGCCCCGTTGGATCTTACGGCCATTTACCAGAATTAACTCGGTTGACCCTCCTCCAATATCAAACATCACTGCTGCATCACTATCACGATCCATCAACGACCCGCAGCCTTCCGCTGCTAGACGTGCTTCTGTCTCACGCGAAACCACTTCAAGTTCCAGACCGGTTTCCTTGAGCACCCGATCCAAAAACTCCTGTCCGTTTTCCGCCTGCCGACAGGCCTCGGTTGCAATTAGACGCGATCCGCGAATCTCCCGGTTTTCAAGTTTTGCAGCGCATTGCTTCAACGCCTGGATTGCACGGTCCATCGCTTCATCGCTCAACCTGCCGGTCTGAGACAAACCTTCGCCGAGCCTTACAATCTTGGAGAACCCGTCGATCACCCGGAACTTTCCCGGCTGGCGCGGTACAGCCACCAACAACCGGCAATTGTTCGTGCCAAGATCGAGTGCTGCATAGACGGAAGAAGTTTTACGCTGCCTTTCGCCGTCGCGGTGATGATTTTTTCTTGGCTGGTTTTTTTGCGACGTCGCGGAGTGCTGTGGGCTGGTATTGTTATGAGCTGTTTGAGGTTCTTGAACCTTTTGGCTTTCCTGATCTCTCAAAGCGCGCTTGTTGCCAGGCCGCGTGCTTCTACGTCGCGCACGCCTGTGCGTGTTCTCGCGATCAACTGATCCAATTTCGGGGGCCGCTTCACGCTGGACAAATTGCTCCTGCGCTCTTTCTCCAACTTCAGCAGACGCAGTTGCTTCCAATTGACCGGAAGGTCGGGATTTGCGCCAGCTCTTTCCCCGTCGCTTCTTCCCCGTCGTGTTGTCACCGCGCCCGGTCTGAGTGACCCCCTTTCCATCGGCTCCAAGGCCATCGGAAAGCTCACTCACAATATCATTCCTTACAGCAGCAAACTGAATTGCCGCACAATCTACAGTTGCGCAAAGCGTACCATTGCTTTCGATCTTCACCAAGCACAATCAGAAGCCGCGCCAAATCCTTCAGTCAGGCACCTTGCTCACGACCCAGGCCCGCACTCAATTGCAAAACGGCAATTCGCATAGCTCTGCTTTCACCGCTCCGGTGGAACGGGAAACAGAAACCACATCCCCCACGCCCATAGACGATGATACCAGTGCATAGCCGATGTTTTGACTGAACTTCGGCGACCAGACGCAGTTGGTCATGGAGCCGGTTTTCTTGCCATCAACCGTGATCTCTTCCCACGCAAAACCAAGTGGCGCTGGTTCACAGCCCTCCAATTTGAGACCAAATTGCAAACGTTTCGGCCCCTCTTCCGCAATTTTTCTAAGAGCCTTAATGCCGACCACATCGTCCGGCACGTCTAGATCGACATATTTCCCAAGTCTAATCTCGAACGGATTGGTTTCATCATCTGTATCACCCCCCAGCGAAATCAAACCACTTTCCGTGCGTTCCGCTGTTGCAGGCGCTCCTGGACCGATACCGTAGGGTTGACCGGCTTCTTTGAAAATATTCCAAAGTTGCGTGCCTTTGCTGCCGTCACGAAGATAGATTTCAAACCCGCCTTGTTTTGACCAGCCAGAACGCTGAACCGCAACCGGAATGCCTTCAATCTCGGTTTCCCTGAACCAAAAATACCTGATGTCGCGAACCCAGTCTCCAACGACACTTGCAACAACATCTTCTGCTTTCGGCCCCTGAATTGCCATCGGTGACACATCCGGTTCGCAGACATCCACATCCAGTCCGCGTTCCGCCGCAATTGCCCGTGCCCAAACCCAGATGTCACTGTCGGCGATGGAAAACCAAAAAAGATCATCCGCATGCTTCAGCAAGATTGGATCATTTATGAGAGTGCCACGATGATTGCAAAGCGGAATGTACTTCCCCTGGCCAACTTTGCACTGCGAAAGATCTCTTGGCGAGAGAATCTGCGCGAGCATCCCGGCATCAGGTCCTTTCAATTGAACCTGACGCTCCACACCCACATCCCATTGCGAAACCCCGTTCATGATCCGCCAGTATTCGGCTTTTGGATTGCCATATGAAGTTGGCATAATCATATTGTTGTACACGGAAGCAGAGGTCATCCCTTCTGCTACCGCAGACTGATAAAATGGAGAGGGCCGCAGACGGGCGGTTGGAAATACCGAGAACATGGAGATAGCCATCCTTGCTTTCTTTCCAGATTTCGTAGCGAATTTGCAGCCATTGCTCCATTCTGAATTCGACACTGTATATCGTAAGGAATGCAGGGAAAAACTCTTACTGTACCGATTTAGGGTTGGAAAATCCTGTCATTGGCGAGGATAGCGGTATTGGATCCAATCGAAACCCACCCAGAAACGACGCGTGGCAGAGCCAAATATCCAACGCTGCCGGTCAACATATTCACTGTGATGTCATTGCGCTCATAAGAGGTAACGTCAGCTGTTACCTGCAGTTCAAAGTAGACCCAACCATCTGCTGGATCAACGACAACACCTGCGGTTAAGTAATCGACTGAAACACCGTCTCTCAACAATTTCCGCACCTCGCCATAGGGGCTTCGAAGCGCGATTTTTCCACTTTCCGCTCGAACAAAGAACCCACTTGAATACCTTCCAGGCCGTGGGTTTGCACCCATGAGGGTCTGATGAAAATACTGTTCACCGTCGATTGTTAAGGGAGCTGATGTGCCAGAACCGGCGTCAATTTGCATGACATGAAACTCCGGTCCGTATCTTAAGCCTCCAGGCCCGAATATTTTTACAATCAAATCGTCAACGACGGGGTCAAGAAAACCTCTGGTCCCGCCGTAAGTATTGTTGTTATGCAAAAACTGAAATGGAAAACTGATTGTTGAACTGTTCGATGACGAGAGATATCCCGGCATCACCGGTGAAGCATCGGTAAGAAAATGCTGGCTCGAAGAAGCGGTAAAACGCCCACTATCGGGCAATAGATTCGTAAACAGGTTGGTATTGAGATCGATACCCGATTTTGGAAAAGATATTTCTCCGGTAGCGTTGTCTATTCGCATGGCATCATGCCACTCTGCTCCATCTGATGAAACTTTAACAGCGAATTCATCATTCCCGGGCAACCCGAATTCAGCACGTCCTTCAAAGCCTGTTTGAAATAGAAGGCTCGCTGTATCAGCGGCAGCGGCCTTGTTGAGTTTGAGGCGATGACTGTCGCCATCGTGATTGAACAGGATGCTCTCTGATTGCACGACCAACCGCTCACTTTGTGTGGCGACCCCGTTTATACCCAAGAACGCCATTTGATCTGAGGCATTACCCCCTCCCCCACCAACAGCCCCCCAAGCTGAGTTGCCAAACGCCAACAATTTGTCAGCGGACTTATCCCAGGCAAGCCACCCTTCTTGGGGGGCGAAATACATCCATGCGCCGTCAATGAAAGCTGCAATCTGGTTGTCTTTCCCGGACCAGTCACCGGTTGCACCGGTTGCAATGATATGCCTCTCTCCTTCCACTGGTGAGGACGGAGGTTCGCTCAGGCTGGTCCCGTCTACGGACAATTGCACAATAGCATCGAGCATCCGCAGGGCTTCATTATGCGTCACATGCTTTTGCGCTTGCGAGGGCATAATGTAGGGCATTTGAAGATGGTGACTGTTTTCGCTCATGGTCTTCCCCGGCAATGGATATCAGCGCGCCAATTGCTGCATTGCGTTTGGCACGTCTCCAAAGCCTGCCTGATTTTTTTCAGGCGGGGATAGATTTATTAATCTACAGCCCTAGCGTTCGGGTATGAGCCCTCTTGGCGTAAACCGCAGAACCAGCAGCAAAATGATCCCCATTGTCATCAACCGCATATGCGCTGCTGATTTCAACAAGTGTTCCCGCAAGGCGCTGTCTTCTGCAAGGCCGGAGGTGATGACATCCATCAACCAAAGTCCTATCGGTTCAGCCTCTATCCAGAAGAACCAAATCACAAAACCACCCAGAATCGCGCCCCAGTTGTTGCCGGAACCGCCGACAATCACCATTACCCAGATCAGGAACGTAAATCGCAGAGGCTGGTAAGAGGCCGGAGTAAATTGACCATCCAACGTCGTGAGCATCGCGCCTGCAATACCAATAACCGCTGAACCAAGAACGAAAACCTGCAAATGTCTACCCGTTACATCCTTGCCCATTGCCTCGGCTGCTGTCTCATTGTCGCGAATTGCGCGCATCATGCGGCCCCATGGCGAATTCAATGCCTTTTCGGAGAGAAAAAGCACGAACAATAAAACCATGGTAAACAGACATGCGTAGGAGAGTTTCACGATGATCGAGGAAAATTCGATAATTGAGTATCCCCAATCAGAGGCTAACTGCCGAACATATTCTGATTTTTGAAGATTGACCTCATAAGGAACAGGCCAGGGTCTGGGAAGACCGATAACGTTCTTAACCCCCCGCGTCAGCCAATCCTCGAACTTCAGCATCGCCACGATGATCTCTGAAATACCAAGCGTCGCAATGGCCAGATAATCAGACCTTAGACCAAGAGCAATTTTACCGACAAGCCAAGCCGCTGCAGCAGCAAACAAACCGCCCGCCAACCAAGACAGGGCAATTGGCAAGCCCATACCACCCAGAAAACCGGTAGCAGCTGAATCAACCCGTTCAATAGCTGTCACACCGGGATCGTAAAAATAGCGCGCGGCAAAATATCCAACTATACCGATCACGGTTATGACCCAAATACGGGTCATGCCTTTCAGCTTGATGTAAACATAAATAATCGCACCAATAGTGATTGCGAGGCAAAACCCCGCCAAAACCATGAGATGCCCGCCAGCCGCCCAGGCTGCAGGCACAGGAGGTGAAGAAACCAGGACGCCGGCAAGACCGCCAAGCGCTGCAAACCCCATTACCCCGACGTTCAGAAGCCCGCCATAACCCCACTGGATATTAACACCCAGCGACATAATTGCTGAAATCAGACAAAGGTTAAGTATCGCAAATGAGACCGACCAGCTTTGGAACAGGCCAACCACGACAAAAAGCACGGCCATAAGGGCAAACATAAAGACATTGCGTTTGTTGATGGTCATATCGATTGCCCCCGGAAAATCCCGGTAGGTCTGACAAGCAAGACGATGATCAGGATTGCGAAGGAAACCGCAAACTTATAGTCCGTTGAAAGCAACTGGACCAAACCGTCAGGCGCCCAACTTTCAGGGACAAGATAACCAAGGAACCGCTTGAACGCGTAGGTCACGAACACTTCCGACAAGGCGATTACAAACCCGCCTGCAATTGCTCCGATCGGACTGCCAAGTCCACCCACAATCGCGGCGGCGAATATGGGAAGTAGAATTTGCAGATACGTAAACGGCTTGTAGCTTTTGTCGAGGCCATAAAGCGTGCCAGCGATTGTCACCAAGGCAGCGGTCAATATCCACGCAATCATCACGACACGATCCGGGTTAATGCCGGAAAGCAAAGCAAGATCTTCGTTATCTGAATATGCCCGCATCGATTTACCGGTTCGCGTACGGTTGAGGAACCAGAACAGCGCAATCACGCAAACAACGGTAACCACAAGGGTGATCCCTTGTGTCATCTTGAATGCGAGACCTTCCCGCAACCCGCTCATTTCCTTGAACTCCCGGGTTGTCATGATGAACCTGGAGCCATCTGAGAAAACCCGGTCCTGAGGACCAATAATAAATCGGATCAAGCCATTGTAGAAGAACATCACACCCAGTGAAGCAATCAGGAAAATAACTGGCGAGGATTTTTGTTTACGGTGAAATTTGTAAATTACCTTGTCTGTTGTGAGCAGAAGCAAAATTGAGGCAAGTATCCCAACCGGAAGCGCCAGCAGGGCCGTTGGCAGCGGCCCGAGCGAGATGCCCCAGCTTTGCAACGCCCAGGTAAAGAGAATGCAAGCCATGGTTCCAAACGACATGGCTTCACCATGTGCAAAGTTTGAAAATCTCAAAATGCCGTAAATCAGCGTTACACCCAAAGCTCCCAGCGCCAACTGGCAGCCATAGGTAATGCCCGGAACAATTACGAAATTGGTGAGGACGACAATGGCATTCAAAATATCCATGATTAACCCCCCAGGAATGCTTTTCTTACATCAGGATCCGCCATCAAAGCAGCACCTGTGTCCGTGTATCGGTTGCACCCTTGAACGAGCACATACCCTTTGTCGGCGATGTTCAGAGCCTGTTTTGCATTTTGCTCAACCATCAAAATGGCAATCCCGGTTTTCGCGATCTCAATAATCCGGTCAAACAATTCATCCATCACGATGGGAGAGACACCCGCAGTAGGTTCATCCAACATCAAAACCTTCGGCTGGGTCATCATTGCACGCCCCACAGCCACTTGCTGGCGTTGACCGCCTGAGAGTTCACCTGCTGGTTGGCGTCTTTTTTCCTTCAGAATTGGGAAGAGATCAAACACCTGTTCCATGGTCTCAGAAATTTCGTCTTCACGGATGAAGGCGCCCATTTCGAGATTTTCCTCAACTGTCATAGACGTAAATACATTGCTGGTTTGCGGGACAAAGCCCATGCCTTTTTGAACCCGGTCCTGAGGCGACAACGCCGTAATATCTTCACCATCCATCAAGACCTGACCCTGGCGCAGGTTCAGCATGCCGAACACTGCTTTCATTGCTGTGGACTTTCCAGCGCCGTTCGGCCCGACAACTACAGCGATCTCGCCTTTTTCAACACCAATCGTACAGTCATGCAGGATATCCGCACCGCCATAGCCGCCGGTCATGTTTTCACCAATCAGAAAGGCCATTATTTGCCTCCCTTCGGTTTGTTTTTGAGACCGGTACCCAGATAGGCTTCAATGACTTCCTCGTTATTTTTCACTTCTTCGGCGCTACCTTGTGCCAGCACTTTACCCTCCGCCATGCAGATCACCGGATCGCACAGCCGGGAAATAAATTCCATGTCATGCTCGATCATGCAAAACGAATAACCGCGCTCCTTGTTGAGGCGGATAATTGCATCACCAATAGTGTTCAAAAGCGTTCGGTTGACGCCCGCACCAACCTCATCCAGGAAAACAATCTTGGCATCCACCATCATCGTACGGCCGAGTTCGAGCAGTTTCTTCTGACCGCCGGAAAGATTACCAGCCAGTTCGTCAGCAACCTGCGGAATCTGTAGAAATTCAATTACCTCATTTGCCTTGTCGCGAATTCGCTCTTCTTCCTCGACAACCTGTTTCCGATTGGTCCAGGTCTGCACAAGGCTTTCACCTGCTTGACCGCCAGGAACCATCATTAGGTTTTCGCGAACTGTAAGCGTGGAAAATTCATGCGCGATCTGAAACGTTCGCAACAATCCCTTGGCAAATAATTCGTGCGGACTAAGGCCGGTAATATCCTGACCATCTAGAAAAACATTCCCGGATGTCGGTTTGTAAAGACCGGCAATTACATTGAACAATGTAGTCTTGCCGGCTCCATTGGGACCGATCAGCCCGGTGATGGACCCCGTCCCGATTTTGAGTGAAGCCCCGTCAACCGCACGCAACCCGCCAAAATACTTATGAACATTTTCGACAACAATCATTGTTGCATCTACCCCAGAATAAAACGGCCCGGATACAATCCGGGCCGTCACTATTATTCGTTACCAATCTTAGCGGTAACCGACAACCGAGATCGCGCCGCCTTTAACTTCGATCTCACGATAGTTGCCGGAGCTTTCGCCTGGGCCGATCAGTTCAACCGCAGAAGCACCAACATAATCGACTTCGCCGCCATCTTTGATGATTTTAAGCGCCTTAGCCAGTTCACCGGGGAAAATTTGCTCGCCCGGTGCGTTTGCAACGTCAAATACTTTCTCCTTGAGCTTGCCACTTTCAGTTGAACCGGCAGCCTGCATCGCAAGCATGATAAGTGCAGCAGCATCGTATGATTCAGCAGCAAATGCGCTTGTTCCGTCAAAGCCTGCAGCTTTTGCAAGTTCTGCGAATTTCGCAGCACCCGGGCTGTCTGTACCCGGGTTCGCACCGTATGATCCATTCAGGCCATCACCGATTGCCGCTGGAAGCGCGTCACCAACCATGCCGTCTGGCAGGTAGAATGTGTCGAATGCACCGGAATCCAATGAAGCCTGGATAACACCCTTACCGCCTTGGTCGAGATAACCTGCAACAACAAGAACTTCACCACCGGCAGCTGCAAGCGCACCAACCTCGGCAGAATAGTCGCCTTTACCGTCTTCGTGAGCAGCCGAAATAGTTACTTTACCACCAGCAGCTTCAAAGTTGGACTGAATAGCTTCAGCAAGACCCTTGCCGTAGTCGTTGTTGGTATAGGTAAGCGCGATTTCTTTTACGCCCTTACCTGTAAGAATATCAGCGACAATCACGCCTTGGCGTGCATCAGAAGGTGCTGTGCGGAAAAACAGGCCATCGTCTTCAGCCGTCGAAAGACCCGGTGATGTGGCAGATGGAGAAATCATGACAACGCCATTTGGACGCGCAACGTTTTGAAGCGTTGCACCCGTAACACCAGAACAGTCACCGCCAACCAGAGCGGCTACTTTGTCGGATGTGATCAGGCGCTCAGCTGCAGCTGTAGCAGCACCGGCATCAACACAAGTTGTATCACCGCGAACACCGGAAACTTTTGTGCCATCAAGCAGCGCTCCACTGTCGGAGACTTCTTTGATCGCCAATTCTGCGGCTGGGCCCATGTTGGCAACGATGGATTCAATTGGACCTGTAAAGCCCAGGAAAACACCAATTTTTGTTTCGTGCCCATCAGCCATTGCAGCCGTGGACAGCATCGTTGAGGCAGCAAGTGCCAGAATAAGTTTTTTCATGTATTCCTCCCAAGGAATGTTATTTTATAACACGTTCTCCCCTCGGTTACCCGCCGAGCGAAGGTGCAGTTTTTTAAAACAATCCTGCTTCGAATACCACAGTTTTGTTTGGAAAGTTGCACGAAATCGGTCGTATTTGCAGCCATTTTGCCTAATTTTCGGCATCAAACGGTGCGCGGGTAAAGTTTCCGGTATCTGCATTCATCGTCCACAATTCACCGTGGGAAATATCGAACCAGGCCCCATGGAGCGCAAGCTTTTTTCGCCCTTCCAGGATTGATACACACGGAAAGGTCCGCAAGTTCTCAATCGAATGACGGATGGAAATGCGCTCAAGAGCGGTTTGTCGTTCATCCTCAGTCATCAATTCGTTTTCAGCAATAGATTTTGCTGTCGGGCGCAACAATTCCATCCACTTTCCAATGAAATCACCCGGTGACAACGGCACCATATCATAGTCGAGGGCGGCAGAAATGCCTCCGCAGCGACCATGCCCCATAACGATGATATTTTTCACCCGCAAACTCTGGACCGCAAACTCCAACGCAGCAGATGTTGAATGAAATCCGTCATCAGGGCCATACGGAGGAACAAGGTTGGCCACATTGCGAACAACAAACATCTCGCCCGGGTGGGCATTGAATATTGTTTCAGGAGCTGAACGGCTGTCACAACAGGCGATCACCATGGTTTGCGGTTTCTGTCCGCCATCGGCAAGGTTTTCGTAGCGTTTGCGTTCGTCAACAAAATTGCCAGCGCGAAACTCAAAATAGCCATTCATCAGCTTTTCGGGAAAGTCGTTCATACCGGGCTCCATTTTCACGGGAAAAGGACATATGAAGGACATATGTTTGTTGTTGCAAGTTGTGACGCTTTGTAAACAACAATTGGCAATCAATCTCAAGACCGCAATTGGCCTGTGAACATTTTAGGGTCCATACTCAATGCTCAATCGGGCTGGACAGCTGAAAAATTGATGCGGGTTCAGGCGAAATTGATGAAGTTTGCTATGCGCAAACGAAAAGAATTCAACAAAAACCCGGGTCAATCCTAATGGCCGTTGGTATTACCTCCAATCCAGCTCCAAGTGAGCATTGAGTATGAACCCTAGGTCTGGACTCAAGAGCCGGTTATTGCACGTCAGACAGACAATCAACAAAACTGGAAGCCGCCATATCGATCAACTCAAAATACTGGGACGGTCCTTCCAAAAACGACGCACCGAGCGGGTCAAGCGTAATGTGTTTCACCGAGAAACCTTCAGTCACGACATCAAGTATGGAAGAATTAAACTGCGGTTCAGAAAACACGCAGGAAATCCCTCCGCTGGAAACAATATCTCGCATCTCTTCTATGTGCCGCGCTCCGGGCGGTACGTGTTCGTCTGTAGAAATTATACCGGCGGTTTCAAACCCAAACCGCTGTTCGAAATATCGGTAAGCATCATGAAAAACAAGATAGCCACCCTTACGCAAAGGCTTCAGTTTTCGCGCGGTTCTTTCAACCAACGCCCTCAACTCTTGATCAAACCTGGAAAAGTTATCACGGTAGTGATCTGCATTTTCCGGATTAAGGTTCGCAAGTTCTAACATAATGTGACGCGCAAGCGTCCTCGCATTCAGCGGGTCAAGCCAAATATGAGGATCAAGATTTCCATGAACGCTGTGTTCTTCGTCTTCATGATCACCGTGATCTTCATCGAAACCACGAAGCGACAGATGCTCAATTTCATCAAGATCCAACAATTCAATCGTGCGGGCATTCCTGCTTAAAGTCATCAGCGGCTTGATGAGGAAAGTCTCCAGTTGAGGGCCGATCCAGAAAATCAGATCGGCATTTTCCAGCGTTCTCGCATTTGACGGCTTCAAGGAATAGTCATGGGGCGAGGCCTCCCCGGGCATTATGAGTTCAGGTTCACCGATGCCCTGCATCATATTCGCCACGAGCGAATGCAAGGGCTTGATGGAAACGGCCACACGGATTTCCGAATTGGCTTGAGCCCCAGGGGCAAATCCAAATGTTACAAGTATCGCGACAATCAGTCGAATGATGGGAAATGGCATGAAAATTCGTGCATTACAAAATTGCGTTCTTGTGTAATGATATAACATTTGGCATGATTGGTATCAACCCGAACCCTCGCATTCAACAACAGTTTATCAAAATGTCTGATCCATCTGTCATCACCTTAAAAAATGCCGGCCACCGCATCGGCAATCAATGGATGGTAAGGCACATAGATTTGACCCTTGGTCGCGGTGAAATCGTCACACTGATCGGACCGAACGGTTCCGGTAAATCAACGACTGCCCGATTGGCCCTGGGTTTACTGAAGCCGAGTGAAGGTAAAGTTCAACGGACACCCGGCACTCGGTCAGCCTATGTGCCGCAAAAACTGCAATTGGATTGGACCCTTCCCGTCACGGTTAAACGCTTCATGCATCTGACAGGCAAACTTGGAAAAGTCGAACTGGGTATCGCACTTGAAGAAACCGGCTGCGCCCATCTTCACAATCGACAAATCCAGTCTTTGTCGGGTGGCGAACTACAACGCGTGCTGTTTGCACGTGCGATAGCACGAAAACCTGATCTGCTGGTACTCGATGAACCGGCCCAGGGCGTGGATTTCTCGGGCGAGATTTCCATGTATGAGATGATTGGCACCATTCGTGATCGCCTCGACTGCGCGATCCTTCTAATCTCACACGATCTGCATGTTATAATGGCTGCAACGGATCGCGTGTTGTGCCTCAACGGCCACGTCTGCTGTCAGGGAACTCCAACAGCAGTTGCCTCCAGTCCCGAATACCAAACATTGTTTGGCCATCGGGCAGCGGGAGCGCTGGCAATCTATCAACATCATCATGATCACACCCATCTCCCTGATGGCACTGTACGTCATGCCGATGGTACCATCACTGAAACGTGCAATCCTTCTACGCACGATCATTCCCATTCTCATTCACAAGGCACTGACCAGGATGCTGGATGACTTTTTTACCCGTGCGGTGTTAGCCGGTATCGGCATCGCAATCATGACAGGCCCGATGGGATGTCTAGTCGTCTGGCGTCGGATGGCATATTTCGGCGATACACTTGCTCACTCAGCGCTTCTCGGCGTGGCGCTTGGACTTCTTTTTCAGGTGGATACGCTGATCAGCGTATTTGTGCTTAGCCTGGTGGTATCGCTTCTCCTGCTCCTGCTTCAGCGCAACAAGACCTTGCCCCCGGACGCGTTGCTGGGGATGCTTTCGCACGGATCACTTGCTTTGGGCCTGGTCACACTTTCTTTGATGCGTTGGATACGCTTTGACATTCAGGCACTTCTTTTTGGCGACATCCTCTCGGTTTCGAAAATCGATATCTTCACCATCTATGCATTTGCCATTTTCTTTTTATGCATTCTCGCATGGGGCTGGCACCGCCTCTTTGCAGCGACAGTCAATCAGGAATTGGCCGAGGCTGAGGATATGAACCCGGCACTTGCAAATCTTGTTTTTATGCTGCTGCTTGCCATGATCATTGCGATCTCGATGAAGATCGTTGGCATATTATTAATCACTGCGCTTCTTATAATTCCTGCAATAACAGCAAGAAGCCTGGCCAGCTCGCCGGAACAAATGGCGATTATTGCGGCAATCTGTGGTATCCTTGCTGTAGTGTTCGGTTTAGGTGGATCATTGCAGTTGGACACACCATCAGGCCCTTCAATCATTGTCGCGGCCCTGGTGTTGTTCGTCATCAGCTTGTTGCCGTTAACCCGAATACGCATTGGAGAAAGTCGTGAGCCGTGATTTGACCCGGGCACTTACAAAAAATCAACTGCTCGTCCATCATGTGTTGGAAAATTCGACAGAACCTTTAAGCGCCTACACAATACTTGACCACCTCCGTGAACATGGCATCAAAGCGCCACTGCAGATTTACCGCGCCCTTGATACCCTGCGGGAACGTGGCCTCGCGCACAAACTGGAAAGCCTCAATGCCTTTGTCGCCTGCTCCACTCATGATTGCCAGCAGCATGCCTATGCCGGCTTCATGATTTGCGACCGGTGCAAGACGGTAACCGAGTTCGCAGACAACAAGACTGCTGATCATCTGAAAAGCCTGGGCAGCTCGATAAAGTTCAAGCCCAGCAGCATGGTGGTTGAACTCCACGGAGAATGTTCCAATTGCGCGGATGCAAGTCCCGCTATATAGCATTCCACAACCAAGCGAATCCAAGGTCAATGCACGAACATGCCATCCAGTTCAGATAGTTTCAATATTAAGGAAATTCTGCTCGCACTTGGTAGAACTCAAAAGCGCGCCATCCTTGCAATAAGCGATGCCGTGGTTTCGGTCCTTGCTCTTTGGCTGGCATTCGTTCTTAGAATTGGTTTGCCGGATTACAGCCATCTTGAATCAGTATTCGCGCTCTTCGTGATTGTTCCCATAGCGTCGGTCTTTTTCCTGTGGTTTTTCGGCCTGTACAATCACTTGTTGCGGGAACTGGAACTGCGAACACTCAACTCTCTCGCAATGGGCATGGTCGCCACAGCGCTGGTCATTGCAGCCTATGGCTATTTTTACAGTTTGGCGTTGCTTCCACGATCAATCCCGGTTCTGTTTGCTATTCTTGCATTCTTGATTATCGGTACCAGTCGCATTTTTGGCCGCTGGTATTACCGCAATGCCGTCGGACTTACTGTTGATAGTCAACCCATCATTATTTATGGGGCTGGAGAAACCGGAATAAATACCGCCGGTATTTTGGAAAACTCGCGCGAATTCAGTCTCATCGGTTTTATTGACGACGACCCTCATCTTCAGGGAAGCCGGATCAAGGGGCGAAAAATATTCAACCTCAGCGAATTGGATAGGTTATGCGCTCGATCTCCCGACCTTCGGGTCCTTATCTGCATCGCAAACATCACAGCGGAAAGCCGCCGCTCTATCATAGAAAAACTGCAGACCTACCCGGTCCAGGTGCTCACCATTCCCCGCCTGGATGACGTTGTTGCCGGACGCGCACGGCTCGACGACATGAAGGAAATCCGCCTGAGAGATCTGCTCGGCCGTGAACAGGTTCCCCCGATCGACAAGTTCTTTGACGAAGCCATCGAAGGTAAAACCATACTTGTGTCAGGCGGCGGCGGTTCCATTGGTTCTGAAATCTGCATGCAATTGGCCAACAACCGGCCCGGTAAGGTAATCGCCATCGAAAACAATGAATTTGCGCTGTACCAGTTAGAGCAACAGATTACGAAGGAACATCGTGATCTGGTCGCCGGTGGTAAGTTCAAATTCATGCTGTGCAATGTACTGGATAGCGACGCTGTCGGCGGAATCATGAAAGAACACAAGCCGCAAGTTGTGTATCATGCAGCCGCCTACAAGCACGTTCCGTTGGTTGAACGTCAACCGATTCGTGCCATGGAAAACAACATCATCGGCACCCACACAATGGCTAGCGCTGCTGCTGCAATCGGTGCATCCCATTTTATCCTGGTTTCGACTGACAAAGCCGTTCGTCCAACAAACGTAATGGGAGCTACCAAGCGCGTTGCAGAACTCGTCGTACAAGGGCTGGCACGCGGCAAAAGCACAACTGTTTTTTCAAGCGTCCGATTTGGAAATGTCCTGGGCTCGTCTGGCTCTGTAATTCCGTTATTCCGCAAGCAAATCGCCGATGGCGGTCCGGTTACAGTTACCCATCCGGAAGTTACCCGATATTTTATGACAATCCCCGAAGCCGCCCAGTTGGTTATTCAAGCAGGCTTCCTTGCATCAGGTGGAGATGTTTTCGTTCTCGATATGGGCGAACCCATTCAGATAGAGCAACTTGCCAGGCTGATGATCCAACTGAGTGGCAAGTCGACCAAAGATGCTGAAAATCCAAACGGAGACATAGAAATCAGTTTTACCGGATTACGACCCGGCGAAAAACTGTATGAAGAACTTCTGTTGACAGAAAACGCAGAAGGAACAATTCATCCTAAGATCATGGCTGCCAACGAAGCATCGCTTCCAGCTGCAGAAATTCAAAAGCATGTTACGGCATTTCGCAAAATTGTCGCGCAAAATGACAATGAGAAGGGGCTGAAACTTCTTGAAAAACTGGTGGAAGGCTTCGATGCTACGCCATGGCTCAATAACAATGCCAAGCAATCCGGGACGAAATAAAGCATGAGTTCTATTCGCGATAGCCTGCATACTGCAATAAAACGAGCCAATGCCACCTCGCCAGACGCGCGGAACCGAATTTATACAGCGGCACGCGATGCAATTCCACGCCTTCCAGATGAGCATTCTGAATATGCGATGACCCAGTTGATCGAAGCAGTAAAAGACATTGAGACTGAATTTGCGCAACACGAATTGGATGCCTCCTCCGGTTTGGAAAGTTCTGCAAACAACAACCAACCCCCGCCCGACAACACATCGCCAGTCGGAAATCAGGATGAAACCCTTCAGATCAAAGACCATACACGCGAAAATGATGACTTACCGCACCGAAATTTTCCATGGCTTCCAGTAGCAATGGGAACCGGTTTGCTGATTATAATGGGGTTTTCACTTTACCTGCTTTTCAAACGATTTTAACCCGCAGCCAGGTTGTCCGCTGTTGAATTGCAAACGACCTCAAAAAAAGTCGGAGTGTTCACACAGCCATTGGAGCAATCGGGCTTGGCTTGACCCGTGCGCGGGTTGAATGTTCGATAATGTCTTCTTCAATCGGGAAAGATCATCAACCACATCCACATCCTGTTCAGTCGGCAGAAATTTCACTTCCCGCCCCTGTGTTTCAATCTTCCCAACCAGTTCTGAAAGCGTGCTGTCACTACTGTAAGTCACACTTTCCCAATCCTTCCGCGATATCGGTTGGCGTGCGCCAAACAGGTAAAACCCTCCATCAATAGCCGGTCCGGCGATGCAAGAATCGGAATAACCGGCCAGTGAAGTTACTGCGTCAACCATTCGCGGATAGCCAAGCTGGGGGCTATCCGTGCCAATCATGATCACACCATCAAAGGTAGAAGACAAATGCTCCGAAACATTGGCAAGCCTGGTCCCAAGATCACCGTCACCCGTCCAAATTGCGGGAAACCCTCCAGACGCAAATTGCTTCGGTCCGTCTTTCTCAGCCAACACCCAATGGGGTGAAACATGATGATCACATGCCTCAACGGCAAGCGACATCATCTCGTAAACGCACGATATACTGAGCGTGTAGAATGCTTCCGCCAATTCCACTCCGATATCGGCGGCAAGCCGCGTTTTAACACAGGAAAGACCAATGGTTTTTGCAAAGATTGCGACTGCGATCTTCATGACAAAATCCTGATCACCTGGCGTCGAAGCAATTCCAACCACTGCGGGACACCTTGCTTGATTGTGAACCAGACATGCTTGGCAGTTACCGAAGCCCAACCACCTGATTGATACTTTCGTGCCGAAGTAAAGAGCGGCGCTGCAATTCGTTCTACCGGTACGTTTTCCTGTCGGGCCTTCCAGACAAAGACGTGGTCTTCACCATACTTCAAATCTTCACGATACCCACCAAGTTCGAAAAACAACTCCCGGGAAACAAAGAACCCCTGATCGCCAAAGGGTATTTTTAGAAACCCTGCTCGCCAACCCGCAGCCCGTTCATTCCATCGCATGGCAGCAGGACCATCGCCTGAAAACTTCAGATCAAAAAAATAAAGAGCCTTCCGCTCCAACGAGGCCGCTTCACACAATTTCTCAAGCGTCTCCGGCACCAGTCTTGTGTCTGCGTGAAGAAACCACAGCAATGAAGTGCTGGCGAGTTTTGCTGCTGCATTCATCTGTCCGGCTCGCCCGCTACCCTTGTTGCAGCCAACAAGTTTGACCCCGTCCGCCACATCGCGACCGCTGATGTCAACTGAGTGATCCCCAATTGAAAGAATGATCTCACTTCCTGTCGGCAATCGTAATTGTGGCAACAGTTCGACCCATGCATCATCACCGGGTGCGACTGGAACGATAACCGAAATCGGCTGGCACATCGCTCAGGCCCGCAACACTTCCAGCATCGCAAGCTGTTCTTTATTCAATGCAGCGTCCGGTGTAAGCACAGCCATCGCAATTGCCTGGCGATATGCCTCATCTATGTTCGGCATCGGGGCAGCCAACACCGCCATCAAAAGTTCCCTGGCTCTTTCAAGGCTTGCACCGAACCGCTCAATCACAGCTTCAACCGTGACATGCTGGTCAGGATCATCAAGCCAGCAATCATAGTCTGTAGCAATACAGATCGTGGCATAAGAAAGCTGTGCCTCACGCGCCAGAAAAACTTCCGGTACATTGGTCATTCCAACAAGGTCACAACCCGCTCTCCGCATAAAAAAACTCTCAGCCCTGGTTCCAAGACGCGGGCCTTCGACACAGGCATAGGTCTTGTCCGTGTGCAGCTTGATCGCATTTTGCTGTGCTACTTGTTTTACCCAGCCGGATAACTCCGGGCAGGTTGGAACCGCTGTCGACACATGCGCTGCAATCCCGTTTCCAAAGAATGTTGCCTCTCGTTTTGCCTTGGTCAGATCGAGATATTGCGAGGGAATGGAAAATTCCCCCGGTGCAATTTCCTGGCGGAGGCTACCAACTGCCGAAAACCCGAGCACCATGCGCGCACCTGCCTGCTTCAGTGCAAATATGTTGGCCCGGTAATTGATTTCATGTGGCAAAAATGCATGACCCGACCCGTGTCGCGGCAAAAACAAGACTTCTGTGTCTCCAAGCCGCAGCGTCTTCAATGGGGCAGAGGGTTTCCCGAAGGGTGTATCAATTTCGGTTTCTGAAACGAGTTCAAGACCATCAATTGCGTAAAGACCCGTCCCGCCAATAATAGCCAACATTTGAGTTTCCTATTCCTTGACGCTACAAGCTCCGCCGCCGAGCACACAGAATTTCGCGCAAAACACATGATTAAGCGACACCGGCTGCGATGCCTCGACAAGCGTCGAACCAAGGTCAAACTGCCGGTCATATGCAAGCAGGGTGCAAGCCTGGACCGATGGTTTTTTATCGCCCTTATGCTTTACAACCATCCGCGATGACGAGCACATCATGTCGAACGGGTTTACGTTCAAAATCCCCCAACAGGCGGTTGTAATTTCAGGCACATCTGCGGCTGCTTCCATCTCAGGAAACAAGACAAGTTCGCGCCGGTCCTGAGCATCAATGTTAATGCCATGCTGCGCGAAAAAATCAGCAAAACCGTTACGCAGCTCGCTTTCCTCTTCGCCCCAACGCGTTCTTCCGGCAACGTCGGCCCTGAATTTGTGCTTCGAAAGCCATTTGAGACCAAGCATCATCGGTTGCCAGCTATTGGGCCCGCGCTCATCCTCATGCAATTCCGGCTTAAAATGATCGACCGACACACGCAACCTCATCCGCTCGCCAAATTTCTGGTTCAGCCTTAAAAGTTCATCCGCGCATTTCATCATTGGACGCATGGCGTTGGTCAGCACCAGCAATTCAAAACCGCGTTCAAGCACGGTTTCCATAATCGCCATGATATCGGGATTCATGAACGGTTCGCCACCGGTAATCCCGATCTCGGCTGTTTCGAACCCCTGATCCCTGATCTCATCCAGATAGGCCATTACTTCGCTGTGCGACAGATAAACAAGACGGTCATTTTTTGGCGTGGATTCGATATAACAGTTCTTGCAGGAAAGATTGCAGAGGGTACCGGTATTAAACCAAAGCGTTGTGAGCCTTTTCAACCCAACTTTCGCACGTTCTTCGCCCTTCGCAGTCCAGTCTGGGTTTGAAAATTTGCCGGATTTCTCTAGCTGGTCTTTATTTACAATCAAGTTCATGCAGAAAATTCCGGTTGGCGGGCAATGATCTTCCTTCAATAAGGATCAATGGTTTAATACGCAAGGTTTCCGTCCGGAAGTAACAAAGGTTTCATGACAAGGTGTATGTGGTTCTGTATAGAATCTGCTGATATCTGCTTTGCGTCGCCTCGAGTCTTTAAACGGAATTTCACTATGTCAAAAAATCTCACCTCCGCTGATATGCTTGCCCGCACACTTGCCGCCAATGGATGCAAGCGCGCCTACGGCGTTCCCGGCGGAGAGGTTCTCGCCATCATCGATGCAATGGATCGCGCCGGCATTGAATTTATACTGGTCAAACATGAGAACTCCGGCGGCTTCATGGCCGAGGGTGCGTGGCATGCGGATGGTTTTCCACCAGTTCTTGTAGCAACTGTAGGCCCCGGCGTGGCAAATGCAGTGAACGTCGTTGCAAATGCCATGCAGGACCGTGTTCCGCTGGTTTTTGTCACCGGTTGTGTGGATACCGCGGAAGCAGAAAGCTATACCCACCAGGTTTTTGATCATCGCAAAATGCTGGATGAAGTCACCAAGGCTACCTTCACCGGCACCACGTCAACCTGCGGTCTCATCACCCAAAAGGCGATCTCAATCGCGATGGAAGCACAGGCCGGCCCGGTTCATCTGGATATCCCGGTTTGCGTTGCCGAGGCAGATGCGACTGAAACTCTTAGGGTTGGACCAATTCCGGCGCCAGTAGTGACACCTGCTGAAGACCACACATTTGTGGAAGCTGCAGCGTTACTCCAGCACGCTAATAACCCGCTCGCGATTGTTGGTGTGGACGCCGTAAACGAAAAGGCGGGGCCTGCACTTGCCGATTTCTGCGAGGCCCACAAAATACCGATCATTACCTCCTACAAGGCAAAAGGATTGATCGATGAAGATCATCCGCTGGTAGTTGGCGGCGGTGGACTTTCGCCACTGGCTGATAAAACCCTCATGCCTTTGATTGAACAGTCAGATGCAATTCTGCTGATTGGCTATGACCCGATTGAGATGCGAATTGGCTGGCGCAATCCATGGAACACGGACAAGATCGTGATCGAGATTACTCCGGTTCTCCGCACCCATGGCATGCATCATGTAAGCCATACCCTTCGCGGCTCCGTCATCGCTACCCTTGATGCGTTTTCTGCGTCGATGAAATCTGAAAGGACTGCCGTTCCCCTACTCGCTGCAAAGGCAAAAGCCGATTTCCGGAATTCTTTTTGTGCTGACACAGCATTCGGCCCCGACCGTGTTTTCAAAACCCTGCGGGAAGCACTCCCGCAACAAACCGTTGCGACTGCAGACAGTGGCGCACACCGTATTCTCTTAAGCCAGATGTGGACCTGTCATCACCCGCGAGGCCTGCTTCAATCTTCCGCCCTTTGCACCATGGCATGTGCCGTTCCACTTGCTGCCGGATATAAACAAGCCAGTCCTGAAACGCCGGTCATCGCATTTGTAGGAGACGCTGGCCTTGAGATGGGATTGGGTGAACTGGCTACCCTGCGCGAACATAAAATTCCGATCATAATCTGCGTGCTCGTGGATGAAAGCCTTACACTGATCGAGATGAAACAACGCGCTTCACAACGCCCAAATCTTGGGGTTGATTTTACCGGCTCGGATTTTCCAGCCATCACAAATGCACTTGGCGGCCATGGAGTTTGGGTCGACGATGTTGAGACCCTGAAGCAGGAAGCCGCAAATGCGCTTGTCCGCGACACCTTCACTGTCCTCGCCTGCCGGATTGGCCGCAAAAGCTATGACGGAAAATTTTGAGTTTCCTTTTTGGAAGTTTATTTTCCAGCTCTTCCATGAAAGGCCCAGTCATGAACACAAGCTGAGCTATCATGTTGGTCACAAATTGCCGGTCCCGTTCCACCCCATCGAGCATGCTTGATACAACCTGCTTCATCCAACTGAAAAATAACCGGACCTTCGAGGCCATTTCGGTGACTCCATCTCCCAGACAAATATTCCCGATCTTCTGAGTATAGAAGGTTCAAACTCCAAGTGTCCTGATTATAGATGCCAGTTACGTGTAAGCCTTCAACATGAAGAACCACCGGTCCAACAGAAGCTACCCATTCGCCGGAGACATCTTGCCATTGCGGTCCAAGCTCATTGCAACTCTTATAAGTTGCTGCATGCCCATTTGAAACAAAGGGGAGGGTTAAAAAAAAGGACAAGGACACGGTCAATATAAATGCTGAATTTAAAATCAGGTGCCTCATTGAGCCTATTCACACTTAAATTTGTACATGTTTTCTATCGGCTCACCTGTCAGGCGCGATTCCTTATTTAGTGAAATACAATAAGTATCAGCTGCTTCGTAAACTGCCACATCAGACCATTTTTCGCGCAACGATGTATTTCGTCTGCAGACTGTTTCAGCACTTCAGGGTTGTCATCTAAAAACGGATCAATATCGACACCCATGAAATCCGTTGGAATGGGTGGTCTCATCAAAAAGCGTATCATCTGTTTATAAGAATTAGGATACCAGCTTACCTGATGCGCTGGTCGATCAAGCACAACAGAAACGCTGTTCTCACGCTGCTGTATGTAGGTATCACAGTCGATGGAAAATCCCTCATTTTTCTTCAAGAAGGGTGTATTCTTCGAAACCGTTGCAAATACCCGCACGCTATGTGGCGCCCATATGCCATCAAAAATTGGATTTGGACCTCGGCATCCCCATCCCTCAATTAAGTGTCCGGCAAACTCATTACCTTCATAGTGCGCAACCACAAGGCCACCCATTCCACTGCCGAAGAGGAAGAGGTTTTTACTGTCTATCCACTCAAATCCAGATAGCTTTTGTATAGCATAGTCTAATTCCGCTTTCTGAAATGCAACGGCTGCATCAAAGTAACGAATGAATTTTCCCCGATCCTCATAACAACCCAAAGGTCGGTGATCTCTTGCAAAACTGTCTGGCGCAATGACTATAAACCCCAGCTTTGATAAGCGTTTCATGTCTTCACGGTGATGGCCTAGACCTTCACAGTAATGCAGGAACAAAATTAAAGGCCATTTGTCTTCCTGACCGGCCTGTGAAAGGATTTCATCAAACCTTTTCCCACGCAATAGCCGCCCCGAAAGTCCGCCTAATTGTTCTGGCAGATAAACAAGAGCCTCTTTCCAGGTTTTATTAAGTTCCTGATGATCAGAGATCGCCATCCAATTGACTTTAAACTGTTCATCAGCAACCGTCGAAGCAACGCTTAAAAGCAGAAATAATGAAGTAAACAGCGCTACCACTGTAGCCGTGCATGCTGCATATAGTGAATGTAAATTTTTATCAGTGTTTCTGACTGATTTTACCTCTTGGCCACATCGCATGTCAGAGCGTTTTGCGTTCAATCCAAACAACAAAAGCGCGTTCCTTTTCGGATTTCATTCACGCAATTTAGCATGCCTGAATGCGTCCAGCCAACCCCAACAGTATCCACTTGCCGATCGTAAAAACAAACCGGCACCGTCAACGGCCGTTAGGTGGAATATACCGGACGTTCGCCGATTGAAGGTTGGCGTTCAAATCAGTGCAACCTACGGCACTATCCGCTTTGCTGGCGGCGGAAAAGGGGGGCCTTTATTCAGGCGATTGGCCTCACAAAAGGCGGGCGCAACACCAAGATACACACCATCAGTGATGCATATTGCCGTCCTCTGGCATTCTATCTGACACCGGGTCAAACCGCCGATATCAAAGGCGCGGTGATGCTGGCGGATCACTTGCCCAATGCGCGCTATTTGCTGGCCGACAAGGCTTATGATGCGGACCACTATCGCGCACGGCTCAAGCAGTTGCGTATACAGCCGGTCATTCCAAACAAGATCAACCGGAAACGGCCTTACCCGTTCAACAAGAAAAGATATCGAAACCGAAATGTCATCGAGCGCATGTTTGGACGTTTGAAGGATTTTCGCCGCATCGCAACAAGATATGACAAAAACGCCAACAACTTCATGGCAGCATTATGCATTGCAGCTCTCATATGTTACTGGGTTTGAATGAGTCTCGACCCTAGTGGTCCGTTCGAAACAAATGAGTCCCTTTGCGGCGAACTCTTTATCATTTGTTTCGAACGTAAAGACCACTAGCAAGGTATTGTTTTCTAGTGGATTTTAAGATTCAAATATTTGGATGAGAGGTCTCGGAAAACGGGTTCCAAATGTTTGAATCAATCCACTAGACTCTTTCACATTTAGATTGAACCGTATCCGGCGTTTTTGATGTAGTTTGCACATTCCTTTGGAGTGATTGTTCCAACGAGATGGCCAACGTACTTCCAAGCTTCCTCGATAGTTCGTTTCTGGGCCATGCGCATCCAGTGCTTTATTTTGGAAAAAGTCTGCTCGATTGGGTTGAGGTCTGGGGAGTATGGAGGCAGGAACCATAATCTTGCCCCGGCAGCCCTGATGATCTGGCGGATGACCTTTGCCTTATGACTTCCCAGATTGTCCAGGATGACGATATCTCCGGGTTTAATGGTCGGTGCGAGAACCTGTTCCACATAGGCACGAAAGCATAAGGCGTTGATAGGACCATCGAAGACGCAAGGCGCGCTCAGGCCATCATAGCGCAAGGCAGCGACAAACGTCATGGTACTCCAGCGGCCATGGGGAGAAAAGCCTCTTAACCGCTTCCCTTTCCTGCCCCAACCGCGGATTGGGGCCATGTTGGTTTTGATCCAGGTTTCATCAATGAAGACCAGCCTGCGCGGGTCAAGCTGTCCCATAAAACCCTTCCAGCGCTTGCGTCTGCGCGCCACATCAGCGCGTCCTTGTTCAATGGCGAACAGTGTTTTTTTTGAAGCTGAGGCCTTCGCGTTTAAGGAAATGCCACACCGCATTATGCGAGACAAAGACACCTCGTTTACCCAACAAATCCTTCAAGCCATGTAGCGTCAGATGGGATGTGTGCTCGATCGCTTCCATGATGAAATCATGATGGGGGTCAAGTTTGCGCTTACGGTGTCCACCCATCTTGCCCGGTGTAACGCTGCCTGTCGCCCGATAGCGTTGATGCCATTTGATCACCGAGGACTTGGCAACGCCATACCGCTTCGCCACTACACTTGCAGGATCGCCGCCAGCCATTGCCGACACAGCGCGTTGTCTGAGATCGTTTGAATAAGGTTTAACCATGCATACTGGCCTCCTTGCTCCAGCATACATCTTGAATCACAATTCAAAACAAAAGGGAATCCCAATTCGATTCAATTAATTTGTGAACCGCTCTAAGGTCTGTTGACAATTAGGATTCCCAAACGGCACCGAATATGATTCATACTCCTTTTTGAGGAGATTTGAATGCGCGAAGATCGTCTGGTTATAAGTGATGCATTGTGGTCTGTTATGGAAGATTTACTTCCAGGCAAGTCAACGGATTGTGGTGTGACTGCAAAAGATAACCGAGCATTTATGGAAGCGGTCTTATGGCGCGTTCGCACCGGCTCACCGTGGCGTGATTTACCACCCTGTCTGGGTGATTGGAACACGACCTTCCAGCGTTTTCGCCGTTGGGCGAAGAAAGGCGTGTTTGATAAGTTATTCAATGCGTTATGTGATGATCCAGATTTTGAGTATGCGATGATTGATGGCACAATCATATCCGTTCACCAGAAGGCAAGTGGCGCAAAAGGGGGACTCAAAATCAGGCCATCGGGCGCTCCAAAGGCGGCCTGACAACCAAAATAGTGGCGCTTGTCGATGGATTGGGTAATCTGGTGCGGTTTGTCGTACAACCCGGTCAACGCAATGATATCGTCGGGGTGAGACCCCTCATTGAGGGCATATGTTTTGATGCTTTGCTGGCAGACAAGGCCTTTGATGCAAACTGGCTGCGTGAAGAATTGAACAATCGTGGAGCCACCGCCGTGATCCCCCCGCGTTCAAACCGTAAAATCCAATTCGAATACGACAAGGAAATGTACAAGTGGCGGCATCTGGTCGAAAACTATTTCGCCAAAATCAAGGAATTCCGAGGAATTGCAACAAGATACGACAAGACTGATACAAGTTTCATTGCAAACATCAATCTCGTAGCAGTAGTGATCGCCACCCGGTAATTGTCAACAGACCTTAGTGCCATCGGACTTTTCTTTACAACTAGAATTAGATTCACCTGATCTGTGGTACGGACGCAACAGTGGAAATCTGAGTCAAGTTACCTATTATCATGAAATCCGCAACCGAATAAAAACCAATGCGTCCAAAGTAAGGTGTAACTGCGGGGGCGAAGGTAACGCTGGGGCTAATGAACGTTGCATTGAATTTTGTTTTGATAGATCAAATCGAGCAAGACGCCGAGCCGACACTAAATTGCTTGCCTATGATGGTAAGCAAAAACAATCTTCGCCAGGCGAACTTACTATAAGCCTTATCCCTTTTGTTCCGGTGAGATCAACATGTTGTAGGTCATTGGTGATTTTTTGACGGCGATGGCGAGGATGGTTTTGAAGGCGGAGTGGCGGTTTCGGCGACGATTGAACCGGAAGACGAATTCATCGAGATAGGTTTGCAGATGTTTGGCCCGCAGCCCGTGATAGACACCCAAGCCCCATGTTTTGAGGTTTGAAAAAGCCCGGTGCACCCAAGGCAATACGAAGTGTGCTGCCATCGGCCCGATGGTATGGGGTTGATGATTGAGACCGGGGATAGTGTTGCCCACCCCCTGATAGCCGGACCAGCCATCGGTCCTTGCAATCGTTGTTGGAGCCAGGCTCCGCTCAACGAAGAGATGCAGGGATTTGGCGCTATAATCCTCAATTCTCGCCAGACGCAGCCTCCCCGGACGCCCCCTTTGGTCCACTTCAACCGCACCGGCCACCAATAGTTTCCCCTGATGCGAGCGGCCTTGCCCTCCCATGACGGGTTCTTGTTTCGAACGGCAGGAAATCGCGGTTTCATCAACTTCCACAAGGCCTTGCAGGGGCGAGCGATCACTATCCACCATGGCCCGGCGTAATTTGGCGCACAATAACCACGCGGTTTTATAAGAACCAAGGCCCAACTGGCCCTGCAACTGCAAGGCGGAAATACCGTTGGAATGGGTGGTCATCAAAAAAGCTGCCCAAAACCAGACCGTCAGGGGTAATTTCGAGCCGTGCATTACTGTGCCGCTGGTTACCGAAGTCTGACGATGACAGCGTGTGCATTCGTAAGTAAAGGCCTTCGTCTCAAGCGCCCATGCCTTATCATTCCCGCATCGCGGACACACAAATCCATCGCGCCAGCGCATCTCGTAAAGCCACGCAGCACACGCCGCCTCATCGGCAAAACGGTGTTGAAATTCAATCAAGGATGTTGGTGTAAACAGCATGGCAAAGCTCCCTTACATAAGCACAATGTTCACTATATGTTCTATATCATTCAAACGGCAATGCCACTACATATTGTACCACCGGAATAAAAGGGATAAGGCTTTTCTCTAAAAGCCTTATCCCTTTTGTTCCGGTGAGATCAACATGTTGTAGGTCATTGGTGATTTGCTGACGGCGATGGCGAGGATGGTTTTGAAGGCGGAGTGGCGGTTTCGGCGACGATTGAACCGGAAGACGAATTCATCGAGATAGGTTTGCAGATGTTTGGCCCGCAGCCCGTGATAGACACCCAAGCCCCATGTTTTGAGGTTTGAAAAAGCCCGGTGCACCCAAGGCAATACGAAGTGTGCTGCCATCGGCCCGATGGTATGGGGTTGGATTGAGACCGGGGATAGTGTTGCTCACCCCATGATAGCCGGACCAGCCATCGGTCCTTGCAATCGTTGTTGGAGCCAGGCTCCGCTCAACGAAGAGATGCAGGGATTTGGCGCTATAATCCTCAATTCTCGCCAGACGCAGCCTCCCCGGACGCCCCCTTTGGTCCACTTCAACCGCACCGGCCACCAATAGTTTCCCCTGATGCGAGCGGCCTTGCCCTCCCATGACGGGTTCTTGTTTCGAACGGCAGGAAATCGCGGTTTCATCAACTTCCACAAGGCCTTGCAGGGGCGAGCGATCACTATCCACCATGGCCCGGCGTAATTTGGCGCACAATAACCACGCGGTTTTATAAGAACCAAGGCCCAACTGGCCCTGCAACTGCAAGGCGGAAATACCGTTGGAATGGGTGGTCATCAAAAAAGCTGCCCAAAACCAGACCGTCAGGGGTAATTTCGAGCCGTGCATTACTGTGCCGCTGGTTACCGAAGTCTGACGATGACAGCGTGTGCATTCGTAAGTAAAGGCCTTCGTCTCAAGCGCCCATGCCTTATCATTCCCGCATCGCGGACACACAAATCCATCGCGCCAGCGCATCTCGTAAAGCCACGCAGCACACGCCGCCTCATCGGCAAAACGGTGTTGAAATTCAATCAAGGATGTTGGTGTAAACAGCATGGCAAAGCTCCCTTACATAAGCACAATGTTCACTATATGTTCTATACCATTCAATCCGCAATGTCACTACATATTGTGCCACCGGACCAAAAGGGATAAGGCTTTTCTCTAATACTCATTGTTAAGCGCATCGGCTGCAGGAATTTCGCGCTCGCGGCGGGCAATATAATCAAGCAGTGCCTCGTTGACCCCATCATTAAGTCTCGGCTCCCCATAGGCATCAAGCAGGGATTTTGTATGTTTAAGTGCCCTTTCATTAATCTCTATCGAACCTTCAGCTGCCCATTGTTCAATGGAGTTATTGTCAAACAATTCAGGCATGAAGAATGCGGTTTGGAAATTCTCCTGCGTATGCGGATGGCCCAGATAGTGTCCGCCTGGTCCGATGTCGCGAACCGCTGAAAGTGCGACATCAAAATCATCCCACTTGACACCTTCTGCCATACGATAAGCCATTGCACACTGTTCTGCATCAACAACGAATTTCGCCATGGAGCAATGCATACCTGCTTCGTTCCAACCAGCCGAATGCCAGATGTAATTCGCTCCTGACATAATCACTGCCATAAGCGTCGAAGCGCTCTCATACCCTGCTTGTGCATCGAATGTTTTAGCGCCTCCAAGCGTGTTGGAAGTTCGCCAAGGCACATCATAATAACGTGCCATCTGACCAATCATGAAATTCATCAAACTGATTTCCGGCGTTCCTGCCATAGGAGCGCCTGACTTCATGGAAACGGTTGAAAGATAATGCCCATAGATCGCAGGGCACCCCTTGTTGATGATCTGTGTATAGGCCAGCGCCGACAAGGCTTCCGCATTTAGCTGCGCCACGGCTGCCGCAGTTGATGCAGGCGTATTGGCTCCACCCAGGACAAACGGAGAGCATAATACCGGTTGGTTACGCTTGCAAAATGCCCGCATCGCACCAAGCATCACTTCATCCCAGACCAGTGGAGAGTTGCCATTACAGTTTCCTGTCACAACCGGATGGCTATCGATATAACCCGCTCCGAACAGGATATCACACATATCCATTACGTCTTCTGCATTCTTCGGGCTCGTCGTCATCCCCATAAAAGTCTTGTCTGAATGCTTCATCGAAGAATACGTAACCTGCAAATGGCGATGCGAAATCGTGTAATCCATCGGCTCTACAATGTGATGCCCGGAGGAGTGAAGTACCGGCAGCATGTGGCTTAGCTTGTGAAAGTTTGCCAGATCCTCAAGTGTCGGTCCACGGCGAACATCGTCAAGATCGCGCAGGTAGGGTGCGCCGGTCATGGGTATAAAAATCGAATGATCATTGCCAAACGGCAAATTATTGGCCGGATTTCGCGCGTGATAGGTGAAGCTTGAAGGGATTGTAACAATCAGTTCCCGGATCATACCCCGATCAAAATGGACCCGGTCTCCGTCGCGCACTTCTGCTCCAGCCTGTTTCCAGTCTTCAATTGCGACCGGGTCACGGAAAACCACGCCAACTTCTTCAAGGATATCCAGAGATGCCGCGTCAATTTTCTCGACCTGCTCGGGATCCATCGGCTCGGTGAGCGGAAGATTGCGTTTAAGCGCAGGCAACATCCGGGTTTCATGACCCGAGCGCAACTCGCGTCGCGCGCGCCGTCCGCCACGTCTCGTCCTGCCGGGGCCTTCACTGTCACTCATCTTCGTAATCCTGTCGTGTTAAACCAGTCGTACCACCGCATACCCCTTGGCAAAACAACAAATGCGACCCGCATCATGGCGGATATGGGCAATTGTTCAAACGGCGGCATAATGAAAAAATGCTTACAAGAGTGTCTTGAGGCAAAATTGCTTAGACCGTAAACTCATGAATTGATCCGCGGAGTGCTTCATGACCCTTGAACTCATACTTGCCTTCAACATTGCCCTACTTGCGGCTCTGGTGAGCCCCGGACCGGCGCTTCTGATGGCAATCCGCACAACATTGGTAAGAGGTCGCTTTGAAGGCATAATATTCGGCGCAGGAGTTGGCCTTATGGCATCCGTGTGGACGATGATGTCTCTGCTGGGGCTGGACAGCATTTTTGCGTTTTTTCCATGGGCTTATCTGTTTATGAAAACTGCCGGTGCGATCTACCTTCTCTACCTCGCCTGGAAGACATGGCATACTGCCCGCCAACCTGTGAATTACGAAGCAAAGGCGGCCAAACATGCATTCAGGGAAGGCATTTTACTTAATCTTGCTAACCCCAAATCAGTTCTCTTCGCAGCAACCGTGTTGATCGTAGTCTTCCCACCAGACCTCACAATCTATGCCAAAGGGTTCATCATGCTGAACCAGTTTGTTGTTGAATTCATTGCATATGCAATCCTCGCTTTTGCACTTAGCACCGAGACGGTTGGAACCAAATATCTTGCGGCAAAGGTTTGGTTGGATCGTTTTGCCGCCGTCATACTTGGCGGATTGGGTATCAGATTGTTGCTGCAAAAATAATCATGATCCAACCCTTGTCATCACTTCGTATCTTGGAAATGGCTGGCATTGGCCCCTGCCCGCTTGCTGGCCAGTTGCTGGCGGATCTTGGAGCAGAAGTCATTGTCATTGACCGTAATTCCGCTGTGGATATTTCCGGTGATGTGAACCGGCGGGGCAAGAAATCAATCGCACTCGACCTCAAGCAGGCAGACGGAATAGCTGCTGTTTTAAAACTGATCTCTACGGCTGATGCCCTGATCGAAGGGTTCCGGCCCGGCGTGATGGAAAGGCTTGGTCTTGGACCTGAACAGTGTGCTATCGAAAACCCGGGTCTCGTTTATGGCCGGATGACCGGCTGGGGACAGAACGGGCCGCTTTCCCACTCCGCTGGCCATGACATCAACTATCTGGCAATCACCGGTGTGCTCCATGCCATGGGCAAAAGGGGCGAACCTCCCGTACCGCCGCTCAACCTGGCCGCAGACTACGGCGGCGGCTCAATGTTTTTGATCATGGGCGTTCTTGCCGCAATCATCGAAAAAGGCACCACCGGAAAAGGACGGGTGATTGACGCGGCAATGGCGGATGGCGTGCCAGCAATGATGGGACTGATCCAGACCATGTTCGCACAGGGCCTGTGGACAAAAAATCGCGAGGACAATTTTATTGACGGTGGTGCTCCCTGGTATCGCTGCTATACCTGTTCGGATGGAAAATATGTGGCCGTTGGCGCGATAGAGCCGCAATTTTTTGCGGAACTGGTAAACCTGCTGGAACTCGACGAGACACTGTTGAATTGCCAAAATGACAAGTCCCGGTGGCCAGCCATGCAGGTCTTGTTTGAAACCACTTTCGCTACAAAGTCGCGAGACCAATGGGCTGTAGTTTTTGAAGGAACGGATGCCTGTGTAGCGCCGGTCCTTGATTTCCTTGAAGCAGAAACCTATCCGCACAACGTCGAGCGTGCCGCATTTTATCGTAAGAATGGTGTGCTCCAGACCAGTATAGCTCCAAGGTTTGACGGACCACCCGCTCCCAATGCAGAACAACCAACAACTACCGGCGGCGACGGACCAGAAATTCTGAAAGCTGCAGGGTTTGATGACGCGGCAATCACAGCGCTTGCAAATGCCGGGGTTTTGAAATGAACTAGGGTCTGAACCCAATTGGGAAATGGGACTGCATTGGAGACAAAATGGCTTATTTCGAGGCGAAAAACACAGGCGATGCCAAAGCATCGGCGAGGCTTTTTAACACTGAAATAGGCGTTTTTGGCGCAACCCGTTCGGGCAGCGCCCAATTTACCCGGATTATCGTTGAAATCTCCTCATTGACGGAAAGTCATGTCGGTCGATTTCGCCTAAATTCTGAAAAATTGGTCAGCTGTGCAGGCCAATTCCCAATTGAGTCCAGACCCTAGGTTCCGGAGGAAACCCATGAAAAGCAATGTCCTGACTGTTCAAAACGAAAACTCCGTTTGCACCATCATGTTGTCGCGGCCGGACAAACTCAATTCGTTCAACAAGGAGTTACGCGCGGATCTACTTTTGGCAGTCAAGGAAGCTGAAAAAGATCCTGCCGCGCGGGTCATCGTCTTCAAAGGTGACGGCAAGGGCTTTTGTGCGGGTGCCGATCTTGGCGAAGGTGTTGAAGACAATGTCGAGCACCAATTGAAAGAGGAGTACAAACCTTTTCTCATGGCCATACACGATTGTCCCAAACCCTGCATCGCACAGGTCCATGGAACAGCAGCAGGCATTGGCGCTGCACTCGCCATGGTCTGTGATCTGGTGATCATGTCGGATGATGCCTATGTTTATCTGGCATTTGCTGCCATTGGCCTGATCCCGGATGGCGGCCTCAATTGGCACCTCTATCATTCACTCGGACCCCGCAAGGCTTATGAGATCATTGTTGAAGGAAAACGCCTCTCAGCAGAGGAATGTCTTAAGCACGGAATTTGCAATCAGGTGGTACAAGGCAATCAACTGGATGAATCAGTATCAAACCGGGCAGCAAACCTTGCGACCGGCGCACCTTTGGCTCAAACAGCTGCGAAAAAGTTACTCCGTCAGATGGGAGAAACAAGCCTATCGGATGCAATCAATCTGGAAGCAGAAATTCAATTGCCCCTCAGTCAAAGCGCCGATTGCAAGAATGCTGTTGCTGCCTTTTTCCGCAAGGAAAAGCCAATTTTTGAAGGAAAGTAAGTGACATGAAAACTGCCAGCCAGATTGGGCGTGATATCGCTGCGGGCAAAACTGACCCGGTGGAATTGCTTGATGAAGTCATTGAAAAAATCAACCAGCATGCATCCTGCAACGATATTTTTGCACGGGTGACGAAAGACCGTGCCGGGACAGAAGCGCAAAACTCCAGAAACCGTCAGAAAGCTGGCGACCTTCAAGGCCCGTTTGATGGCGTTCCAGTTTCCTGGAAAGACCTGTTTGATACAGCGGGCATTCCAACCGAGTCAGGTTCAAAACTGTTAGCGGGCAGAACACCGCAAGCCGATTGCGAAGCGATCGCCAATGCGACCAAAACAGGAATGGTTTGTGTCGGGAAAACCCATCTTTCAGAGCTTGCTTTTTCAGGCCTCGGCATAAACCCTTCGACTGCAACTTCTCCAAACATTCACGGTACGCATCTGGCACCGGGCGGATCATCCTCCGGCGCTGCGGCATCCGTAGCGTTTGACCTCGTTCCCATCGGCATCGGTTCAGACACCGGCGGGTCGGTTCGCATCCCATCTGCCTGGAACGATCTGGTGGGCTTCAAGACCACACACGGGTTAATTTCTGGCAAGGGGATAGTTCCTCTTTGCTCCGGTTTTGATACAGCCGGTCCACTTTGCCGCTGCGTTGAAGACGCTTGGCGGATGGTTGCAATCATGGCCGGAATTCCATCTGCTCTCCCCGAAGCAAAGCCGATCACCGAATGTAAATTTCTGGTCAACCAGACGGTAATGATGGATGACCTGGCAGATGATCAGCGCACAGGTTTTGAGACGGCCGTCGAACAACTTCAATCGGCTGGCGCAAGTATCGTCCGTGGCAAAGTTCACGAATGCGATGATATTCTCCCGCTTGGGCCGGTGCTCTTCCCGTATGAAGCATGGCAGGAATGGGGGGAAGCGATTGAAGCCCAACCGGACCTCATGTTCGAACCCATCCGAAACCGCTTTGGTTCAGGCAAAGATGTCACCCGGGAACAATATGACTTTGCCTGGTCAAAAATGCTTGAGCTGCGCAAAGCCTACGAAAAACGCACATCCGTTTACGATGCAGTTCTCGCTCCGACCGTAGCAATAGGACCACCGGAGATTAAGCCATTGCTTGCTGATTACGATCTCTTCGGCGCCACCAATATGCTTGCCTTGAGGAACACCCGGTTCTTCAACATGCTGGGCAATTGCGTTCTCACTCTGCCAACTTCAAAACCGGCATCCGGCCTGATGATTGCAGCAAGTGGCGGAACGGACAGGGAATTGGCCGGCATTGGATTAAGCATTGAAAATGCGTTGAAATAGAAATTGCATCGCCGGCGAATTTAAGTAGGCTGCAACAAACAAAATCCTGGGGAGGAGAAGCCCGATGAAAACACGCGCAGCAGTCGCCTTTGAAGCAGGCAAGCCAATGGAAATTGCCGAGGTTGACCTTGACGGCCCAAAAGAAGGTGAGGTTCTGGTTGAAATCAAGGCAACCGGATTATGCCATACGGATGATTTCACCCTTTCAGGCGCTGACCCTGAGGGTATTTTCCCGGCTATCCTCGGCCATGAAGGTGCTGGCGTTGTTGTTGATGTTGGCCCGGGCGTCACATCGCTGAAGAAGGGCGACCACGTGATCCCCCTTTACACACCGGAATGCCGGGAGTGTGACTATTGCACGTCTGGTAAAACCAACCTCTGCCAATCGATCCGGGAAACCCAGGGCCGTGGTGTCATGCCGGACGGCACTTCCCGGTTTTCGATCAAGGGCGAGAAAGCCTTCCATTACATGGGCACATCAACCTTTTCAAACCACACGGTTGTTCCGGAAATCGCACTGGCAAAGGTTCGCGAAGACGCACCGTTTGAGAGCATTTGCTATATCGGCTGCGGTGTGACCACCGGCATCGGCGCCGTCATAAATACGGCCAGGGTTCAGCCCGGCGACAATGTTGTTGTCTTCGGTCTCGGCGGCATTGGCCTCAATGTTATTCAGGGTGCCCGTCTTGCTGGTGCCAACATGATTGTCGGTGTTGATATCAATCCAAACCGCAAGGAATGGGGTGAGAAATTTGGCATGACCCATTTCGTCAACCCAACCGAGGTTGAAAGTGATCTGGTGCCATATCTGGTGGACCTCACCAAGGGTGGCGCGGATTATTCATTTGAGTGCATCGGCAATGTCAATGTCATGCGTGATGCGCTGGAGTGTTGCCACAAGGGTTGGGGTACGTCGATCATCATCGGCGTTGCAGGTGCCGGCCAGGAAATCTCCACCCGCCCATTCCAGCTGGTTACAGGACGCAACTGGCGCGGAACCGCATTTGGTGGCGCCAAGGGCCGGACCGACGTTCCAAAAATCGTCGATTGGTACATGGAAGGCAAAATCCAGATCGATCCGATGATCACACACACCATGCCGCTCGAAGACATCAACAAAGGTTTCGACCTGATGCATTCGGGTGAGAGCATCAGGGGCGTTGTGAAGTTTTGATTTTTGCATATACTTGATCTTATCAAGTAACGCGGAATCAAGCCTTTAAAAAAACCAAAACTGTTAATATCAGTTATGTTTCTTTGCACGACCCTGTACGTTTCAACTGCATTGTCTCAGGCAAAATTTGAAGGCGATTTCATATTTGAATGGTTGTCTGAACCCGGCAATCAACATAGAGAAATGAAGCTGGCTTCCAGAGTCAAATTTCTGGATAACGAAGGAAAGTCTTGGGAAGTACCCGCGGATTCGATTGTTGACGGTGCATCAATTCCGAGACTGCTGTGGACTTTCGCAGGCTCACCATTTGTAGGTAACTATCGCCGCGCTTCAGTGATTCACGACTATTTCTGCGACATCAAGACCACGGGTGCTGAAAAAATTCATCGGATGTTCAGAGAAGCCATGATTGTAGATGGAGTTAACGAACTGGAAGCAGGAATCAAACATACAGCTGTTGTTATTTACGGCAAAACTATTGGTAAATGTGGCAAACCAAAAGATCCGGTTCCAGAGTTTTTCCACCGGTTGGATACCGCCGCCATTGAAGAATCCGATTTGGGATTTTCGGTTACAGCAGGTCTGGAGAACCAGCTAAATAATCTCGATGCAATGAAAGAAACAAAATTTTTTAAGGAACTTGACCTCTCAAATCAAAGGGCATTTGCAAATTCTGCGACCAAAACCGCAAAGAGCAAGTACCCGAAAATGCTTCAAGCAATGGTTGATTACAGTTTGGACTCCAACAAGGAAACTCTCGCAACAATGGAATCAGCTATACGGGACGCAAATCCCTCACTCGAAGAGATTGAGGCCCATGCGTTGTTGGCAAAAGCAGCTATACCCAGAAAATGATCTACGTCGATGCTGACGCCTGCCCGGTAAAGGAAGAAACCGTCCGCGTCGCAGAGCGTCACACTATCCAGGTTATCATGGTCGCGGATGGCGGACTTCGTCCCTCGCGCAATGATTTGGTCCGCAATCATATCGTCGCGCAGGGAGCCGACGCGGCGGATGACTGGATCGCAGAAAACATCACCGGTTCTGATATATGCGTTACCAATGATATTCCTCTGGCGAAGCGCTGTATCGAGAAAGGTGCCGTTGCGATCAAGCCGAACGGCAAGCTCTTTGATGAAGCCAATATCGGCATGGCGCTGGCAATGCGTGAGATCAAACAACACATCCGTGAAAGCCAACAAACGCAAACTTATAATGTGGGATTTACCAAACAGGACCGCTCCACATTTCTCGACTCATTGCACCGGCTCGTGTTAGCAAATAGCAACAATTGAAAGGAGTTCCCGTGACAGACGAACAGAACATTTTTGACGATACCCAGGATCGTGACACCCTGGGCGGACGTATTGGACGAGCCCGGGAAACCACCGGCATGTCGCTCGAAGAAGCCGCAGTTCAGTTGGGGGTAACACTGGAAACCTGGGTGAACTGGGAAGGAGACCGCGTAGAACCCCGCGCCAACCGGCTGGCGATGCTTGCGGGTTTTTTAAATGTTAGCGCATCCTGGCTTTTACATGGAATTGGAGAATCACCAAATGCTGAAGACTATTCCGAAATCGCCAGAGAACTTGAAGAACGGCTTGCAGCAGTCGAAGAATCCCATGCAAAAACCGCTGCTGCAATTGCTGTCCTCAAGACAACAATCAGCCGTTTAAACAATTCAGAATCCGGACAATAATTCTCATGCAAACGGTCTCAACCAATATCAGCCATGGCGGTATTCAAGGCGTCTACTCCCATCAATCGTGCAGTTGCAATTGCGAGATGAAGTTTTCAGTTTTTGTTCCCCCGCAGGCATCGACAAATCCGTGCCCGGTTTTGTACTACCTTTCAGGTCTCACCTGCACCCATGCAAATGTGACGGAAAAGGGTGAGTTTCGCGCCGCTGCTGCCGAGCACGGTATCATTATCGTTTGCCCTGACACTTCGCCCCGTGGCGAAGATGTGGCTGACGAAGATGTCTATTTCTTTGGCTCCGGTGCAGGCTTTTATGTAGACGCTGAACACGAACCGTATTCTGCCAATTATCAGATGTATTCCTACATTACCGATGAGTTGCCAAAACTGATCGCTGAGAATTTCAACGCCGACTTGTCACGACAGTCGATCTTTGGCCATTCGATGGGTGGACATGGTGCACTAACCATCGCACTGAAAAACCCTGATCAGTACAAATCAGTTTCTGCATTTGCACCCATTTGCGCTCCGTCGCGAACCGAATGGGGAAGCAATGCCTTTGCTAAATATCTGGGTTCCAATCAAGATTATTGGCGAAAACATGATGCGGTTGCGTTGATCGAAGATGGCCATACTGTTTCTGAAATCCTGGTTGATCAGGGAACCGGTGACGAATTTCTGGAAGCCGGATTGCGCCCACATCTTCTGGAAGCAGCGTGCAACGCCAAGGGTATTTCGCTTTCTCTCAACATGCGCGAGGGCTATGATCATTCCTACTATTTCATCGCAAGCTTCATGGCTGATCATATTGCCTGGCATGCGGCAAGGCTCGGGTAGGGTTCTTTGTCAGACTCCAATCCCGGCCCTGAGATAGGAAGTCCCCGCGCCTGGATGATTTGGTGCCTGGTTGCCCTTGCTTTTGGTTATGCCTTCTTTCAGCGTGTAGCACCCAGCGTGATGGTGTCCGACCTGATGGCTGATTTCTCGATCGGTGCGACGGTACTGGGAACCCTTTCAGCGCTCTATTTCTACCCTTATGTGCTGATGCAAATACCGCTTGGCGCCCTGATTGATCGTTGGGGACCGCGCCTCTTGCTGAGTTTGGCGTTGACAGTTGCTGGCCTCGGTTCTTTCATTTTTGCAACTGCAGAAACGATTGAACTTGCTTATGCAGGCCGCCTTCTAATTGGAATAGGGTCAGCGGTTGGATTTCTTGGGACACTTGCAATTGCTGCCAAATGGTTTCCCCCACATCGGTTTGCTTTTCTGGCAGGCCTCGTCATGTTTTTCGGCATGATCAGCGGAGTGTTTGCACAAGGGCCACTCGCTGCCTTTGTTGATTTCTCGGGGTGGAGAAGTGCCGTTTTCCTAATGGGAGTCGTTGGCATTATCCTTGCGATTTTAATTTTTCTCCTTGTGCGCGACACGCCAGCCTCAATTGATGAACCGACAAAGCCGAAAGAAAGCTGGGCGACTATGGGCCGTAGCTTGAGGTGTGCCGCATCAGACCGTGAAGTGTGGAAAGTGGCAATTGTTGCCTCTACCATGTCCGGCCCGATGCTGACATTGGGCGCATTGTGGGGAACACCTTATCTTCAGACAACCTACGGATTGGAGCGTACTGAAGCAGCATCCCTTGTATCAGGCCTCCTGATTGGTTGGGCGATTGGCGCCCCCTTTGCCGGATGGTTGTCAGACCGGATTGGCAAACGCAAATTGCTACTGATATCTGGCGCATTCATTTTAATGATGGCGGTAGCCTCATTAACCTTTCTGGAAAATCTGCCGCTTTGGGCAAGTGTATTTTTGCTCGTTACCATTGGCGCATCCGGTGCATTTATGGCAATTTGCTTTGCTCTCGTGCGCGAAATCTCATCTCCGGAAATCAGAACATCAGTTACCGGCATTGTAAACTCGATGACTGTAGCATCTGGAGCCTTGCTGCAGCCTGGGGTGGGTTATGTACTTGATCGGGTCTGGAGCGGGGATACGCAGAACGGTGCCCCGGTCTATCTTGCCTCCGATTTCCGATCCGGTTTTATGTTGATTTTTGCTGCCTGTGTGCTTGGGTTTCTCGTGAGTTTGAGGTTGAAGGAAAGCCCATTATGGCAGGGAGGGGATTACTGACTTTTCGCAATTGACGTAAACGGAAGGCTAAAATAGTTTCCGCGAAACAATTGCAGAGGCATCACCTGAGCCCTACACTGTCAAAAAACCTATACTGACCGGGCGATCTTGGAGGAGGAACCCTATGGCTGCCGCATCAAAATCTATCGACAAAATTTGGCTAAAATCCTATCCGGAGGTCGTATCTGCAGAGATCGGCGAATTGGAGTACCAGTCTGTGGCCGGGCTTTTTGAAGATGCCTGCAGGACCTATCCTTCTTTGCCGGCATTTAGCTGTATGGGAAAAAGCATCTCATACTCACAGGTAGATCGGATTTCAGCAATTATCGGTGGATGGCTTCAGTCGAGAGGCCTTGAAAAAGGCGACCGGGTTGCCATCATGATGCCGAACATTTTGCAATACTCGGTGGTCCTGCCCGGTATCCTGCGCGCGGGTTATACCGTTGTAAACGTCAATCCGCTTTACACCCCTCGCGAGTTAAAGCACCAGCTTAATGACAGCGGCGCCAAAGCAATATTTGTCCTTGAGAACTTCGCTTCTACCGTTCAGGCGGTCCGCTCTGAAGTTGGCGTTGAGCATGTAGTTGTAGCCCGCATGGGAGATATGCTCGGCGGACCAAAGGGAGCGATTGTCAATTTTGTCGTACGCAAGGTCAAGAAGATGGTCCCAGCCTGGTCCCTGCCCGGCCATCACACCTTTAAATCCATCGTCGCGAGTGGAGCCAACCTGAGACCTGTTGAAATTGGCCATGAGGATGTTGCCTTCTTGCAATATACCGGTGGCACAACCGGTGTTTCCAAGGGAGCCACCCTTACCAACAGCAATGTTTTGTCCAATGCAGCGCAAAATGACGAATGGTTGAAGGCGCTTGAAAACATGCCGGATAACCCGCTCTATATTTGCGCATTGCCGCTCTATCACATCTTTGCATTGACCGTGAACATGATCATGGGCATGCGCCTTGGTGCGCACAATGTATTGATCCCCAACCCTCGTGATATTCCAGGGTTCGTCAAAGAACTTGGCAATCATCAGTTCCATGTTTTTCCCGGTCTCAACACGCTCTTCAATGCGTTGATGAACAACGAGGATTTCAAAAATCTCGATTTCAGCAAACTGGAGTTGACCCTTGGCGGCGGAATGGCGGTACAACAACCGGTTGCCGAGCGCTGGCAACAACTGACAGGATGCAATGTTTCCGAAGGCTACGGACTTTCAGAAACTGCACCAGTGGCAACCGCCAACCGGTTTGATGCGGACAGGTTTTCCGGAACCATCGGCCTGCCCTTGCCGTCAACCGACATCGCAATCCGTGATGATGATGGCAAAGACCTTCCATTAGGTGAAGTCGGTGAAATTTGCATACGGGGGCCACAAGTCATGGCTGGCTACTGGAATCGTCCTGATGAGACAGCCAAGGTCATGAGCGATGACAACTTTTTCAAGTCAGGCGATATGGGCTTTATGGATGAAGCCGGACAGACCAAGATTGTGGACCGCAAGAAAGACATGATTCTGGTTTCCGGCTTCAATGTCTATCCAAACGAGATCGAGGAAGTCGCCGTTGCACATGACGGCATTCTGGAAGCAGCAGCCGTGGGTGTTCGCGATGACCATTCCGGCGAAGTCGTGAAACTTTTTGTAGTAAAGTCAGATCCATCAATTACCGAGCAGGATGTGAAAGACTGGTGCGCCAAGGGACTTACGAACTACAAGCATCCAAAACACATCGAATTCCGCGATGATTTGCCGAAGACCAATGTCGGAAAAATTCTGCGACGGGAACTGAGAGACAGCTAACACCAACGGCCACTAGAGCCCTTTCCATGAAATCAAAGTCGATTTCATGATAAGAAAGTGCGACAAAACAAAGGCATAGAGCATTTTAAGTGACTCTGTTTAAACTCAAAATGCTCTAGTGGATTGACTCCGACATTTCGAACCCAAAATGACTCCGAGTAAAATCTAAGCGCAACACGCTTTAGTGACCACCACCGGTTGCAAGCTTGATCGCCTCACGGCTTTCTTCAAGACGTGCAAGCGCTGATTGTGCCGCCGCCTTTTTATCGTCGGTGTCAGCGTCAGAAACGTCTTCCTGCGCATTTTTAATCTGGGATTCCAGATCAGCCATGTCAAAATCTGCAAGAAAAACCGCCTGCTCCGCCAAAAGCGTAAAGCCTGACGGAGATACGTCAGCAAAACCACCACGAACAAAAATCTGGCTGGTTTCGCCATCTGCCATCTTCACATCAACAACGCCAGGTTTGACGGTAGACATGAAGGGCGCGTGATTGGCCAGCACAGTGAAGTATCCTTCAGTACCTGGAACAACCACTTCAGCAGCTTCGCCCGAAAGCACCAGCGCTTCCGGAGAAACAAGTTCAAATGAAAACGGCTCAGCCATATTTCAATTCCCAGTTGGACTGCAAACCGCCCTTAGGCAGCTTCCGCAGCCAGTTTCTGTGCTTTCTCCACCGCTTCATCCATGGAACCAACCATGTAGAATGCAGCTTCCGGCAGATGATCGTATTCACCGGCAACCAGACCTTTAAAGCCTGCAATTGTATCTTCCAGAGACACAAGCTTACCAGGCGAACCGGTAAAGACCTCAGCAACAAAGAATGGCTGTGACAGGAAGCGTTCAATCTTACGGGCACGTGCCACGGTAAGTTTGTCTTCTTCCGACAATTCATCCATGCCGAGAATTGCGATAATGTCTTGCAGCGCTTTGTAGCGCTGTAGAACTTCCTGAACCTGACGGGCAACATCGTAATGCTCTTCACCCACAATCTGCGGATCCATCATGCGCGATGTTGAATCGAGCGGATCAACCGCAGGATAGATGCCTTTTTCGGCGATTGAACGGTTAAGCGTTGTTGTCGCATCCAGGTGAGCAAAAGATGTAGCAGGTGCCGGGTCAGTCAAGTCATCGGCAGGAACATAAATCGCCTGCACAGAAGTGATCGAACCTTTGGTTGTTGTCGTAATCCGTTCCTGCATTGCACCCATATCGGTTGCAAGTGTAGGCTGATAGCCCACGGCGGAAGGAATACGACCAAGTAGCGCTGACACTTCTGAACCAGCCTGCGTAAAGCGGAAGATGTTATCGATGAAGAACAAAACGTCCTGACCTTCATCGCGGAATTGTTCCGCCACGGTAAGACCTGAAAGAGCAACCCGTGCACGCGCACCAGGCGGCTCATTCATCTGACCGTAAACGAGTGCAGCTTTTGAGCCTTCACCACCGCCTTCTTTGTTCACACCGGATTCAATCATTTCCCAGTAAAGGTCATTACCCTCACGTGTACGTTCGCCAACACCGGCAAACACAGAGTAGCCGCCGTGCGCTTTCGCGATGTTGTTGATCAATTCCATAATGAGAACTGTTTTGCCAACGCCTGCACCTCCGAAGAGACCGATTTTACCGCCCTTCGCGTAAGGAGCGAGAAGATCCACAACCTTAATGCCGGTTACCAGAATTTCTGATTCTGTTGACTGCTCAACATATTCAGGAGCTGATGCGTGAATAGCGCGAGTAGCCTTTGTTTTGATCGGACCGGCATCATCAACCGGCTCACCAAGCACGTTCATGATCCGGCCAAGTGTTTCTTCACCAACCGGGACCTGAATAGGCTGACCTGTATCGTAAACAGACTGACCCCGTACCAGACCTTCGGACGAGTCCATCGCAATGGTGCGGACGGTATTTTCACCAAGGTGTTGGGCAACCTCCAGAACAAGGCGCTGGCCGTTGTTTACGGTTTCCAGCGCGTTCAGGATTTCAGGAAGTTGATCATCGAACTGAACGTCGACAACCGCGCCAATAACCTGTGATACCTTACCTGCTGCACCCTTGGCTGCGGCAGGTTTTTCGACAGCCGCGCGTTTTGCCGGTGCCTTCTTTTTTGTAGCAGCTGCTTTTGCCATTTACTTGTTCTCCAGCTTTATAGCGCCTCAGCGCCTGAGATAATTTCAATCAGTTCTTTTGTAATCTGTGCCTGGCGCTGGCGGTTAAAACTCAGCGTCAATTTGTCAATCATTTCACCTGCATTCCGCGTCGCATTATCCATTGCGGACATACGAGCGCCCTGCTCTGATGCGCCATTTTCCAGGATCGCCCGGAAAATCTGGATAGAAACGTTGCGCGGAAGAAGGTCATTCAACAATTCTCCTTCGTCTGGTTCATATTCATATGCAACATCGCCGCCAGCTTCTTCCTCATCGTCAGACGAAGCGACATTTGCCGGTATAAGCTGTTGCGCAGTTGGAATTTGGCTAATGACAGACTGAAACTCTGAATAAAAGAGCGTACAAACGTCAAACTCACCTTGATCAAACATCGAGAGCACCTGGTTTCCCACCTGATTGGCTTCACCAAACCCGACATTCTTTACTTCACGAAATGAAATTGGCTCGATCATGATGGAAGAAAATTCCATCTTCATCGCGTCGTGGCCCTTCTTGCCAACACAAAGGATTTTCACTTCCTTGCCATCAGCCGCTAATGCCCGGGCTTTATCACGCGCAAGACGCGCAATTGATGAATTGAAGCCGCCACACAATCCACGTTCAGCAGTTGCCACAACCAACAAATGCTTTTGATCTGAACCGGTTCCCGCCATCAGTTGGGGCGCATCATCGCGACCTTCCATTTCGGCGGAGATATTGGCGAGAACTTTAGCCATCCGAGCGGAATAAGGACGTGCTGCCTCAGCTGCCATCTGCGCCTTGCGCAATTTGGCTGCTGCAACCATTTGCATCGCTTTGGTAATCTTCTGTGTCGCTTTAACAGAAGCAATGCGATTTCTGAGTTCCTTGAGACTTGCCATATGTCTTGTCCGCTAGGGCTTTCCTGTTAGATCAAACTTCATGCAAAGCTTTTGGCGAAGGCTTCGATAGCTGACTTCAATTTTTCAGTCATATCATCATCAAGCGCCTGTTTGTCTGCAATTGCACTCAAAAGGTCAGCGTGATCACTGCGCAATGAAGCAAGCAAGCCTTGCTCAAATGAGCCAACCTGGTTGACTTCCAGATCATCAAGATAACCGTTCACACCGGCGTAAAGAACACAGACTTGCTCTTCTGTTTTAAGTGGTGAGAATTGAGGTTGTTTGAGAAGTTCGGTCAAACGTGAACCGCGGTTCAACAATCGCTGTGTTGAAGCATCAAGGTCTGAACCAAACTGCGCGAAAGCGGCCATTTCACGATACTGGGCGAGTTCACCCTTGATCGAACCGGCAACCTGTTTCATCGCCTTGACCTGCGCAGCAGACCCCACACGAGACACTGACAGACCCACGTTAACCGCAGGACGAATACCCTGGAAGAAGAGGTCTGTTTCAAGGAAGATCTGACCATCGGTGATCGAAATCACGTTTGTCGGAATAAACGCGGACACGTCGTTACCCTGAGTTTCAATAACCGGCAAAGCAGTTAGGGAACCAGCGCCGTTGTCTTCATTCATTTTGGCTGAACGCTCAAGAAGACGGGAATGGAGATAAAAAACGTCACCTGGATAAGCTTCACGGCCCGGAGGACGGCGAAGAAGAAGTGACATCTGACGATAAGCGACAGCCTGTTTTGAAAGGTCATCATAACCAATCAGAGCGTGCATGCCATTATCGCGGAAATATTCACCCATCGCACAACCGGCAAATGGAGCCAGGAACTGCATGGGTGCCGGATCAGAGGCCGTAGCCGCGACCACGATTGAATATTCAAGGGCTCCGCGCTCTTCGAGAACTTTCACAAACTGTGCAACTGTCGAACGTTTTTGGCCGATCGCAACATACACACAGTAAAGCTTTTCATTTTCGCTATTGGCGTCATGTGCAGGCTTCTGGTTAAGGAACGTATCGAGAATGATTGCGGTTTTACCGGTTTGGCGGTCACCAATCACAAGCTCACGCTGGCCTCGACCAACCGGGATAAGCGCATCAATCGCCTTAAGACCAGTAGCCATTGGCTCGTGCACTGATTTACGAGGCATAATACCAGGCGCTTTAACGTCCACACGTGCACGCTGCTTTGCCTTGATTGGGCCTTTGCCATCAATCGGGTTACCGAGAGCATCAACAACCCGTCCCAGAAGTTCCTTGCCGACAGGAACGTCAACAATTGAACCGGTCCGCTTTACAGTGTCGCCTTCCTTAATGCCACGGTCATCACCGAAGAGAACCACACCGACATTGTCAGCTTCCAGGTTAAGCGCCATTCCGGCAATGCCGCCAGGAAACTCAACAAGCTCACCAGCCTGCACATTGTCGAGGCCGTATACACGAGCAATGCCGTCACCGACAGAAAGCACTTGTCCGACTTCTGAAACTTCAGCTTCCTTGCCGAAGTTTTTGATTTGATCTTTTAGAATTGCGGAAACTTCCGCTGCACGAATATCCATGTTAGCCGACCTCTTTGAGTGCAAGCTTTAGTGAAGAAAGACGGGTCTTGATAGATGTATCAATCTGCCTGGAACCAACTTTCACGATCATTCCGCCGAGGATCGACGGGTCGATGGTTGCGTTAATAGCAACCTCTTTGCCAACCGCATTTTTAAGTGCAGTTTTCAATTCTTTTGATTGCGCCGCTGACAGCGTCTTTGCAAGGGTGACTTCAGCGCTTACTTCGCCCTTGTGGTCAGCGACCAGTTTGCGATACGCGGTCAACATGCCTTGCATGGCGAACAGACGCCTGTTTTTTGCAACAACCCTGACGAAATTTCCGACAAGCCCAGTTATTTTGGCTTTGCCAAGCAATGCATCAATTGCACGATATTGTTCATCCGCGGAGAAAACCGGCGATACAACGAGACGCTTGAGGTCTTCGCTACCGCTCATCAGGTTGTCAAAACGCTTAAGGTCCTTTTCCACCGCAGGGATTTTCTTCTCGCTCAAAGCAAGATCAAACAGCGCCGATGCGTATCTCGCTGTAACGCCTGAAGGTATTGATTCGGAATTAGCCACTTGAGCTTCTTTTCTGGCAAGATTTCAACAAATTCAGATAGGCCCAAAAGCCCTGCAGAATAGTGCTTAAAATATTGGTCTGTTTCGAATTGCGTGATCTGGAAAACGCTGCCTATGCGTGTCAAATCGCGCTTCCCCTAACACAGCATTTTTAGACTCGCAATACTGATTGCGAAAATCACCGGATTTGATTGTCGCATCCTACAACATTCCCAAAATTATACCAGTCACCGCAAGCCCCGATACAAGTGCAAAAACAGCGGTCAAAATATTGTATAAAGTCCAACCTCGATCAAACAAAATCGACAAAACCCGGCCACCGCCTGTGAAAACCCAGGCAGCTCCCATAACCAACGCAACAAAGTCCACTGGTTGAGGCATTAATAGATTTGCTCCACCGATTGAGATGAAAAACCCGGCCAGTGTTCCACGCGTCTCACCGCGGGCAAAAGGCGTCTTGATGCGCGTTTGCAGTCTCATGATAAAAAGTGCCCGGTCAGGAGCAAAAAGAGCGATCAATCCAAATCCAAATGTCAAAAGCGCTACCCAGAACAATACCCAGCCACGCATATTGATGGGAAGCTGGCAAGTTTCCGCCCACGGATTGGAACAGTGGAAGTTTGGAATTTCCGTCACAGACCACGCCGCAAGTGCCATTCCTGCCGCAAGGATAAACCGAACCTGGACCCTCTTGCGGTTACCGTTATCGAAAATCAACTGCAGCACACGGCCAAAAGCCGCAATAGACCATCCGCTAGCGAGCATGAAGTTCAATCCCGGCTGCAGAGCGATTGGGTCTTGCAGCAGCAGACAACCAAGCGAAACAGCAAGCATGCTGCCTGCAAAGCTTGAACGCCCCTCAGCAATAGCCTCAGGGTGTGCCGGCTTTGTCTCAAGCCCCATGAACTTCAGAACTTTCCCGGGAACAAGAACAAAGCATAACGCCAACAGCAAAGTGAGCACCGGAACAATCATCACCAGAAACTCATGACCGGTGTCAGGAAAAGTAAGGCTCATTAATTTTTCCGCACATGTTATAGCTATGCGGTGTTATCAAAACGAATGCTACCTAACAATCAGCAAACGACAATGCAGAGAATTTCGAACAAGAATGACATAAAATACGGGCTTGAGGCCCTTCTGCGGTTGGATCCAAGGCTGATCCGGATCGCGGAAGCAGTGGATGAAGTTCCCTTGCGCCTGCAAAAGCCCGGATTTGCAGGGCTTGCGCGGATCATTATCGGACAACAGGTTTCCCGTGCCTCCGCGGATGCAATCCACACCCGGTTTGAAAAACTCATTATTCCACAAACCGCACAGGCTTATCGCGATGCAGGTGAACCCGCATGGATCGAGATCGGGCTTTCCCGTCCCAAACAAAAAGCCTTCGATCACCTCACAACAGCAATCCTTGACGGCAGCTTCCCGATAGACCAACTGACAACAATGCCCGCAGATGATGCACTTTCTGCCATGACTGCATTGAAAGGTATTGGGCCATGGACCGCGGAGGTCTATCTTCTGTTTTGCGCAGGCCATGCAGATATTTTTCCAGCTGGCGATTTGGCGCTCCAGGAAGCTGTCGGCAGGGCGCTTCAGCTTGAAAGCAGACCCAGCGAAAAAGAAACCCGACAACTGGCTGAAACCTGGTCTCCATTAAGAGGTATAGCCGCGCGGCTGTTTTGGGCCTATTATAAGGTTATCCGGGAAGGGCGTGGGGCACTTCCCATTTGAACAAGGCGCGAGGCCAAAGCATGGAAAGGAGAAAGCGCTTTCAATTCAAGCAAGTACAAGCGTAGTTATTCAGTCACACTGCCCTGCCGATCAGGATGCGTTTCACTTTGTCGATTCGCAGAACGGATAGTGTTGTGACAATCGCTGCAACTCCAGAAGCTCATCCAGCCCTTGTTTTGAACGCGGATTTTCGTCCACTCAGCTATTATCCGCTATCTTTATGGTCGTGGCAGGATGCGATCAAGGCAGTCTTCCTCGACCGGGTCAACATCGTTGCTGAATACGATTTCCAGGTATCAAGCCCGTCTTTTTCAATGCCGCTACCAAGCGTCGTTAGCCTCAAGAACTACATCCGCCCTTCATCTACCCCTGCCTTTACCCGATTCAATGTGTTTCTGCGGGACAGGTTTGAGTGCCAGTATTGCGGCAACCGGTGCGAATTGACCTTTGACCATGTCGTTCCCCGTTCAAAGGGCGGCATAACCTCCTGGACCAATGTTTGTGCAGCATGTTCGCCCTGTAACTTGCGCAAGGCAAACAAGATGCCCCGGGATGCTGAAATGTTTCCTAAACAAAAGCCGCATGTGCCAACGGTTGAAAGCCTTCACAAAAATGGCCGCCTTTTCCCACCCAACCACTTGCACAAAAGCTGGATGGACTTTCTTTATTGGGATACGGAACTGGAGCCGTAGGAGCGCTATTTTATCTGCAGCATAAGGGCAGCGTAAAATTCCACCGCCTTTGCATAACCCTCAACTGAAATACGTTCATCCGTTCCATGGATACGTGGTACATCCTCGGGACCAAATACGACCGGATTTATCCGATAGCTGTTTTCAGATATCTCTGAATAATGCCTGCTGTCTGTAGCTGCAATGGTCAGGCCCGGCACCACAACCACATCACCAAATACCTGCTGAAATACGGACGACATCAAAGAAAAACCCTCAACGTCATGACTTGAGACGGGGCTTGCCTCGCTTCCTTTTTGGCGTGGCACTATTTCTACCCGCTCATCATCCACCGCAGATTTCACATGTTCAATCACGCTTTCAATCGTATCTCGTGGGTGCAGGCGAAAATTGACCGTTGCAATTGCTTCTATTGGCAAAATGTTCTCTTTCGAAGAGCCCGACAACATGGTGGGAGCGGTTGTGGTTCTAAGAAGCGCATTGGTTGTCGCAGTTTTTGATAATTCAGACTCGAGCATCGGACCAAACAACCACTGGTTTGCAAACAGCAGGCGCCTGACAAAAGAAAAATTTCGCCCTATTTCATTGAAAAAGTCTGCTGAAACGCCCGTGAGACCGCCAGCAACCCGGTTCTCCTGGAGCTTCAGTATAGCATTGGCAAGAATACCTACCGCCGTCTCCTTCGGTGGCAATGCTGAATGCCCGCCTTCAGACCGTGCTTTCAAATCAAGGGTGAGATAACCTTTTTCAGCGATATTGATGCTGGCAATTGGCTTATCAATCCCCGGGATCAAACCATCCAGAATCATCGAGCCTTCATCAAGTGACCAGAAAAATTCCACCCCTTGTTTTTTCAATGCAGCCACAGCTCGGCCCGCCCCATTGCGACCGCCTACCTCTTCATCATGTCCAAAGATGAAGTAGATTGTTCGGGTCGGTTGGAAACCTTGCGTAATCAGAAGTTCGGCTGCATCGAGCATGCCGATAACACCAATTTTATCGTCAAGCGCTCCCCGACCCCAGATAAAGCCCTCGGAAATGTTCCCTGAAAACGGCGGCTCCTGCCATTCCTGCTCTGTTCCCGAGAGAACCGGCACCACATCATAATGCCCTGTCAACAATACCGGTTTAAGTGATTGATCCGTTCCACGCCATACGTATATGGGGGTAAGGCCACCGGCGAACTTGCGTTCCAAATTGTCATGAACACCTGGATAAGTGTCCTCCAGCCACTGCAGGAACCCGGTAAAAGCCGAACCGTCCAGCTTCTTCGGGTCCTGGTAGGAAATCGTCTTGAAACGAATAGAAGCGGCAAGATTTTGAGATACTCGGCTCTTATCAACCGTTACGTTGTATTGTTTTTCGACAACACCTGCTTCTTCTACTGTAAATTTAATCGTGTTCCACAACAAAACTCCGATCAGGATCAGCAGCAGCACAGCAATTAAAATGGGGCTTTTCTTAATCATTGATGCTTGTCCTTGTTGTTATCAACGCCGCCTTCAGCGGGTCTTTGGCCAAATATTACAACCAACAGGACATCATGCAAACATGCAAAGCATGTTGCCAAAAAGAAAGGCGCCGGAAATGTTACCCAGCGCCCTTGGACAATTCAAATTGTCTTTGACTATTTCTTCATAATCACCACACGGTGCGGGAACGGAATTTCGATCTTTTGCTTGTCAAACTCCTGCTTTACCAATTGCGGCAGGGAATAACGCAGGTCAAAATAGTGCTCTCCCTTGCAGAAGGGGCGCGAGATAATGTTCACTGAAGAATCCGCCAACTCATCAACTTCCACAAATGGAGCCGGATCATCCAACACCAGATCATGTGCTGCAAATACCTTCAATATCGCCTTTTTTGCTTTTACAATGTCGGCGCTGTAGGCAATCCCGAACGTTAGATCAACACCACGTGTTTCATAGTGGCTGTGATTGATAATCTTGGTGCCCCACAATTCGCTGTTTGGAACAATAATATGTTGCTGATCAAATGTGCTGAGATCAGTGGTGAAAAGCGTGATGGACTCTACCTTGCCAAATACCCCTGCCCCATCGATGAAATCACCGACCTTGAACGGGCGGAAGAGAAGCAACATAACCCCGGCTGCAAGATTTGAGAGTGTTCCCTGCAAAGCCAGACCGATTGCCAGGCCTGCAGCACCAATCAGGGCAACAAGTGATGTCGTTGTAATCCCGAACCGCTCCAGCACAAAGATGCCGGCAAAGGCCAGAATTGCGTAACGCGCCAGGCTTCCCAGGAATTCAAACAGTGTATCATCAAGGTTTTCGTTTGAATTGGCGAAGCCTATGATGATCTTTTTCACAAGGCCTGCAACCCAGAATGCCGCAACAATAATGAGTATTGCGTATAAAATGTTCATGCCATTGTCGACAAACCACTGATAACCAGCATTTGCCTGCTCTACGACTTCGTTGTCCATCAATTTCTCCAGCAAAACTTTACGTTACGTAAGATATAGTGGATCGGACTGTTCAAGTCTAGGGGTGGCTTTAAGGTGTCCTTAAAGCGGTCCGAAAAGCGACAAACGCCAGTACCGCACTCATAACCGAATTCCAGCCGGCAAATGAAAGACCCATCACCCGCAATGCGGCTTTTGTGCATGAAGGCGGCACGCTTTGCTCAAGTTGCTTGAGAAAATCAGTCGTGGTTGTCGCAAGTCCGCCTTCCACCGCACCACAGTCTCCCGGACCTTCCCACAATCCCCATTCAACACCTGAGTGATTGACGCCCAGTACCAGCGAAAAAACAAGAACAAGCCCAACAACGAGGAGAAGCCCTCTTGTCAGGCAAGACGGCCATTTCATCAACAACGATAAAACCGCCAATCCCACTAAAGGAATTCCCAGATACCAGGGTTCGCGTTGTTGCAGACACAGTTTGCAAGGCTGATAGCCGCCAATGTGCTCAAATGCGAGTGCCGACAAGATCACGGCACCCATGCCTGCCAGTACCAACAGATAATATGTTAGATGCGAGCGCGGAACCGGTTGATTGAGGATCATGTCGGAAATCAAGCCAATGCTAAAACAGGAATTTCACAGCAGCAAAACCGCCGATCAGCAATATCATGGCAATCGTGAACATCAAGCCCAGTCGGCGCTCAATGAACTCCCGAACCGGTACGCCAAACCAATACAAAAGTGCAGAAACCAGAAAAAACCGCAAGCCCCGACCAATCACACTGACAATTGCAAAGACCAGCAAATTGAGCCCGGTCGCACCCGAAAAGATCGTCAGCACTTTGTATGGAAATGGGGTTACAGCGGCAAACAACACGCCCCAACCACCCCACTCATTGTACCAGTCGCTGACCTTTTGAAATGCATCCTCCTTGCCATAGAGCGCAAGAATTGGCTGACCAATCACGTCATACAAAAACACCCCTATAAAGTAACCAACGAAAGCACCCAGGACGGAAGAAACCGTGCAAAGAGTTGCATAAAAAATCCATTTGTGGCGCTGCGCAAGTACCATCGGGATGAGCAGGATGTCGGGTGGAATCGGAAAAAATGAGCTTTCGGCAAATGAAATGCCAGACAAAGCCCAATTTGCCCTTTTGTGACGGGCAAGCCTGAACACCCAATCGTAAAGTGCGCGGATCATTACATTCTCCTTCGCTGCGAGGATGCTTTTTGCCGTGTTCGGGCAGCTCTGTAAAGTACAAAGCACATTGTCGGTTCTGAAGTGCAAATCTCTATTGACCGGGGCTGATCCCTGACTATAGTCGCGCCAGTTCCTGACTGGTTTGTTGTAAAGGGCGGATGTCGCGGATAGATGTCTTGGCCACAAACCTGCGCCCCCCTGGCGGAATTGGTAGACGCGCGGGATTCAAAATCCCGTTTCTTTGGAAGTGCCGGTTCGATTCCGGCGGGGGGCACCAGACATCTGTCACGAGACAGAACTCTGCAGCTAACCCATTGAAATCATTGGGTCTAGAATTTTCCTCGAAAAGCTCAAACTGCGCTTTGTAGCTAAGTTTGTAGCTAACTTTTGTAGCTAAGTGCGATGAGAAAAACAGTATGCGAGCGCACCACCTCAAAAAGATTGGTGATACTTGGCATTATCAAAGACGCAGACCAAAGGAATTTGAGGATGTGGAACCTCGTTCCTTGATACGATTTTCGCTAAAAACTAGAGATTTCACCGAAGCACGTGCAATTGCCGCTCAAACCTCGTTGAAGTTGGAAAAGGGATGGCGGACCGCGCAAGCGCGTGGTGTATCTCTCAAATCAAATAATGAAGCCAAACGCCACCAAGCTGCGATCGAAACCAACCAGCATTTCGGATTGCCTTGTAAAACCCCCGATCAATTCAGTGATGATGAATTGCTGACACGATTGAGAATATTGCTTCAAGCAAAACCTCCGCACGAAGAACAGAAGGCCGTTTTGGGATTGGTAAAAGAACCTACCATCTCATTATCAATGGCTTTTGATCGTTTCTGGGAACACATATTGGACGAAAGGATGTCCCTGAGTAAAGATCAGCAGCGCGTGAAACGAAACATCTATCTCAAGGCGATTAGAAACTTTGAAGAGGCTGTTGGTCCAGTTTCAACCAATCAACTAACCCGCGAACATGCTATGAAATTTAGAAGCTGGTGGGTTCATCGGATTGAAGAAACTGGGTTGAAACCGTACACCGCTAACCGCGAGATCAATAGTCTCAGGCGTATGTTGTCAGTCAATTTTGATATTGACGGCATAGAACGCGTAAACCCGTTTCAAAGGGTGAAACTGAAAGAAACAAACCAAGGTCAGCGAAAGCCGTTTACATCTGAATTCATCCAATCCGTTTTCTTGAAATCCGGCAATCTGGACAGACTGCCTGATGAATTGTCAATTCTTGTTCGCTTTCTAATTAATACCGGTGCACGGCCAAGCGAATTGATTGGTTTGGAAATCGATGATGTCAATTTACAAGCTGATATCCCACATATTCATATTCGCAAAAACAATACGCGCTCCTTGAAGACCGAACACTCTGAACGCCAGATTCCCTTGCTCGGTGTTTCACTTCGTGCGGCAACGGAATTTGTCGAGCGTGACGGTTGGGGCAAATGGTTGGGCAAAAACATGTACGCCACCACCGCAATAAATAAGTACTTTCGGGAGCAGAAGTTGGTAACTGATAAAGAGCGAAGCCTGTATAGCTTGCGACATTGGTTCCAGGATCAGTTGACGAAATACGATGTGATCGACCGAGCCCAGGCACAGTTGATGGGACATAAGTTTCAGCGTCCTAAATATGGATTTGGTAAGGACCTGGCTGAATTGAAAACCATTATCGACAAGTTTGCTCTGTAGCATCAAGGCAAATGAGTTGTTGCAGTCGTTCCTGCGCGTTTCGCAACGCGGATTGATTTTCATAAATTTCCAAAAGACGGGCATGAAGTTTGAGAACCCCCAAACACTCCTCGTCGGCTTGTGCATTTGTACAATGATGTTTATCTGCCATCTTTGCTTCTTTCAGCAGAGATGCCAGTAACTGTTCCATCTGAGTGAATTCGTGTTCTGTAATCAATCGCATAAATGCGATTGTAATATTACGTTGAAACCCAGAATACCGACAGATGTCTGCTGGGATTGAGCACCGCCCTACAGAGTTCTGTCCGTTGCCGTTGTTGTACTAATAAAGTGAAAATCCGGTCAGGAGGATCAACTCATGACCGGCAATAATGATCAAAAGAAGCTCAAAATTTTGGAAGCAGAATTTTGGGCTATCAATCAGCAACTTTTTGCAGAGACGGAACTTAAATCGGAATTGATTGAGGCGGATTCCAAGCTTGCAAAAGTCAGTGCAAAATACCGTGACTTGCTGGGACAAGTTCCCCGAAACCTGGACGAGTTGGCTAATGCTCAATCCAAACTTGGGAAAGCGCAGGAAGCAAATGACAAGCGAGGCCTGTTCTTCACCAAAAAAATCAAACGCGACAATATTGAAAGCCTAAAACAGTCCGTAGAATATCTGGAACTAAAAACCAAACATTCGAAAGAAGCATTTGCAGCGATTGAAGAAAAGTTCTCATACTTAAAGAATGAAACCGACGCATTGACCTACCAACTCAACAAAGCGCAAGCGGTTGATCATGAGGCATTGCAAAAGCGACAGCAGGAAATCCAAAAAGAGATGAATCTTTTTACTGAGAAGGATTATTCCAAACGTGCGCGAACTGCCCGAGAAGACAGATTTCTGCAGCTACGATCTGCGCATATACGCGGTAGGGATGACAATGAGCGTGAGTAGATTTTTGGCTCAATTTCCTTGACAGCTTGCTGGAGTTGGCGAGTCTTTAGCTGATAACCAAATTCCAATTCCATGCCCAAAGCAAAAACACCGGAAATCGATCTTCTGTCCAAACTGGAAACAATAGAACTTCACCAGCGGGAAATTCAGGATCATCTCAATGGTGCGGAGTGTTTGCCTGTTCCGCTCACTCAGGCCATGCAAGATATTGAATGGGAATTGCGGCAGATCAGATATGGTTTGGAAGACATGTAATACACTAATCAGAGGACAACTGTTTCCAGAAATCTACTAACCCGATCTCGGGTTTGACTGGCTCATCCTTTGAGGCTGTCGCAATCATGTTTTTGCGCCGCTTATTATGATGCACCCAGGCGACGATTAGCTCCTGATTGTCTTCCAGCAGTGGCAACAGGCTTTCTATTGGTTTTTCGACCTCACCTGTTAGCACCCAGTGCCGGACATGTTCATATCTGTATTCCAGCAAGAAAGCGTAGGTCTCGGGAGATTCAGCCATGAGTGAGGAATTAGCGGTAACTTGTTTATACGCTTGCTTTTTCCAAAAGCAAAATTATTAAGTGCCTGTTTCTTAATGTTTTCCTCATGCTGCATGGCACTCATTCCAGTTCCGTTAAATATAAAAACCCGTTTCACATCAGGGCTATCTTCCTAAAATACATTCGCTTTTGGAAAAAGCGAAACTCTTGCCATTCTAAGCGATGACAAAGCAAAAAAGCTGGAATTCAGATTTAGTAGTGGGGCAAAAGGAGCCTTTCAAAATACGCAATGCCAAACTGATCGAAGCGTTTTTGCTGGGCGAAGAAAACTGGCACGATCTGGCACTGTTGACGGTTGGTTTGGATTCTTTGCTGCGTGGTGGGGATCTTTTGGCGTTGACTGTTTCACGGGTCACTTACCCAAGTGGCCGAATTCGATCCACAATTCCAATCAAACAAAAGAAAACCAAAAATCCGGTACACCCCGCGATAACGGAAGAAACCAAACAATATCTTGCTTACTGGATCATGATCAGTGGCAAGTCACCGGACAACTTCCTGTTTACCAGAACCAAGTCCAAAGATGCATCGCCGATAACTCGGGCCTACTACGCCAAGATCATCAAAAAATGGGCGGAGATGTTGGGGCTAGAGCCAAGCGAATATTCAACGCATTCTATGCGGCGTTCCAAAGCAGTGCAGATGCACGAAGGTGGCGAAGATATTGCAATAATTTCCAAACTGCTGGGACACAAATCTATTGCGGTGACGGTGGAGTATCTCGGCATCACCCAGAAAAAAGCCGAAGCAGCTTCACTGCGTCATCAAATGATCAAGGGCAATCCTGCTATCAAGGCCAAGTTGAAAAAACAAAACTATCCAGGATTTTGAATTCTGCTTGGGTGGCGATAATAACGTCATTGCTTGTGACCACCGCCCACGCGGAGGGCGCATTAGCTATTCCCAGCGTTGCTGGATTGGACACTACAACCGTCTCGCAAATCTTGGATGATTATCGTGAGTGTATCGCCGAAAATGTTGAGCTGGCTGCGGAGTTTGATAATCCTGTCGACAAAGCATTTGTGCTGGAAGACGGTGAACGCGATTGTTCAGATATAAGAAACAGCGAAATCCGCATCGCTCAGAGCAAGGTCAAAACCGCACAAGCTCAGGATCGTATCGATGCTGCCAATGATCGCATGTCCAGACTTACAGCAGAAGTTATCGCCAATGCCCGAAAGGAACTGGGGTTGTAGTTCAAATTTCTAATAAAAGTTTCCTGTGTCCAGTGGATATGGTAAAATTCAACCAATCCAAATCTCATGAATGCAGAAACTCCTGGCACACCAGATCATCACTCTAATGCCCCCGAAAAGATAACGAGAAAGCAATATATTCCATCAGCAAAACAGCAGAGGGATATTCAACACGATGAAGAAATTCAGTCAGCACAAAACCGTCATGCTGCAATCGAAAACTATCTAATCGAGCACGATTGTTTGCAGAACATGGATTGGAACCATCCTGACATTCCCGATGCATTGGTTCAGCAGTTGGTGGATTTTGAAACCAGATTCCAGAAACGCAATCCAGATTTTGATCTGACAGAAGCATCTCCAAAATATGTAACAAAGAAAGCAGAACGGCTTTGGGAAAAACTGCGGGCTAAAACTACTGAACGAGAAGCCGCAGAAAAACGGACAATTAAAGAAACCGACGCCGAGAAAGCTGAAACCGAAACAACCTCATATGCAGAGAAAATCACAGCCCTGAAATCTGAGGGTAAATCTAATGTGGAACTGGTGGAAGTTCTTGCTGACGATCCAACTGTCCCAGAATCTGAAAAAGCGAAGTTCCGAGCCTTCCAGAAAATGATCGCTCTGGCACAAACACCGGAAGACCGGCAGATAATTGCCAATCGCGTAAACGGCTTTGACCCGACAAGTTTGCCAGATCCAGTTGCCTTCATTCAAACCCAGATCTTTGATCATGGTGCAAACAAATCTGGCGTTAGTGAAGCCACCCAGGAACGTATCGCCGAAGCTTTTGGAATTCCCCGAATGCGGAACGCTACTGTCGCTGACATGGAGAATAATCTGGACCGCAAAATACCAATCTACAATGAAGATGGAGATATCACCGGATACAAACCTGCAATTACCAAAGATAATGCGGTCGAAGTCAGACCCGGCATCACGATGTATGTGGAGAATGGCCACAAGGTGTATCAGGACAAATATTCAGGAGAAGTTTTCCCTTTTGAACGCGGCACTGCAGGACGCACTGTAGATAAGATGAAAATGCAGTATCTTTCGTCGCGACCTGACCTGCTCAGCAACGGTGTTGAAGATCTTATGGGATGGAACCTGAAAAATGCGCGCATGCCAAAGGAGCATGAACTCCAAAAAATTCACGCTATACAGAATTTGATGCTGGGCGGATCGCGTAACCTCAGTGCAGATGTCATGTGGGGTGGAGAGCATCAGCAATTTTCCCATTCCATTCTTTTTGTCAGCCAATTCGGTGAAACGTCACCGCATACGCATTCCACAGATCAGATGCTCGCCAGCCGGAAACAACTGGGCATTTCCCGTTCGGGTGACATTCTGGATATTGATGAAGAGGTCATGGCCGCTACTGGTGACTGGTTGAATGGCCATCCACATGCTTCTGGCGGGAAAGCCTATGACGCGTTGCAGCAGCACTTGCATGCGCTATTTCCAGATAAGGTGAAAATGCCAAGTCCAGGAGATACAAAAAATGTCGAGAAAAATTTGGAAACGTAAAGAATATCTGGTATATTGTTTACGAAAAGATGTTGTCAGATATCTTTTGGAAGGATCACTTAATGCGTAAAACCATGAACCTAAATGTTAGAATTGGCGGCGAACTCAGCCAGCATGTAGCCACACGCACAGGCGATAGCGGCAACTATGATAATTCCAGTGAATATGTTCGTGACCTGATCCGGCAGGATAAGGAACGCGCCGAAACTCAATCTTTCGAACGTTTGAAAGCTGAATTGCAACGTGGCTTTGCGGCACCTGACAATAGCTATGTTGAGGTCACTGCAGATGATGTGATTGCCCGTAACAAATCACGTAGTTAGCATGGCAAAATTTGTTATCCAAAAGGCTGCTGACCATCGCCTAGATGAAATCTATGCGTACACGCTTGATACTTGGGGCGAGGAGCAAGCAGACACATACATTCGGGGCCTATTCAACAAATTTCAACAAATTGCCGACCGCAAAATTCCCTGGAGGCAAATCCCAGCCGAATTCGAAGTGGATGGATATTTCGCCTGCTGTGAGCAGCACTACATCTACTGGAAAGTGTTAAGCGACAACCGCATCGGTATCGTAACAATTCTACACGAAAAGATGCATCAGATTGAGCGGTTTCGCGAGGATTTTGGAAATGGCTAATGACGGCTCCGAGCCCGAAATTGCCGTTAATCCCCTGTCGTTGAGTGGACACTTGGATCGCAGTCTCAGCGACAAGGAAGGCCGATTGCCGTCACACACAGCGCATAGACAAATACTAAAAGAGCCCACGACCCGAGTGTATGCCCTGTATGCAATTTTGGCCGACTTTCGGCATAAAAGCTATCGCGAGTTCCATTTTGACTACCACAAAACCAAAATTAGAGCTATGAAGTATGATATTACTAATGAGGGTAGTTATGCCGCGAATCTTGCTATTGGTATTTTTATTATTGATCGGAAATGCTTTCCTTTGGTTGTTTCTTGATCGGGGAAGCACCGAAGCCTTACTGACGATTGGTGATCCGTCTGGCATTGCCCTTTTTGAAAAAAATGCGGTGCTGAGTAATCCGGGCCTGGGAACTGATGTGCCAAAAGTAGATCAATACGGCAGGCTATCTCTCTTTCTGGCTATTCTGGGAATACAGGCCACAATGCTCGGTTTCTTCTTCGTGCCTGGAACAAGATTGATTTTTCCAATAAATTTTGGCGCTGGGGCAAAAAACAAGAGTAACATACTCTGTGTTGGGTTGGGTGGCACGGGCAAAACTACGCTTATAGAAAACAGCCTTATGGACAACGATAGTGATCCGTCGACTAGTTTGAAATTCGAGGTCTATTCCACAACGCGACACGTACGCAATGCCCTGACTAATCTCACCGTATTTGATCCGGTCGGACAAGATTGGGCCGACCTGGTCAAACAAGTGCTGAATTTAGAAAGGAATAATGGTGTAATTGACCATCTAGTTGTGGTGATTGGCATCGCGGAAACGGTCAAAGATGGCGCAGAATGGAGCCTAAATGTGCCAGATAAGCTTTCTGATCTTGCCTCAGGTTCGATGGTTGTTGATCAAAAAAATATGCTCAGGGAAGAAGTTCTGGGGCCAGTAATATACAATTTGGGCGCATTGAAACGGGTCACTGTTCTTTTCAACCAAATAGATATTTTCTCCAAACCCCAGCCGGACCGCTTCATGATTGACTTGGAATTGGTTCGCGAAACGTACAGCTCGTGCTTCGCATCAATAGTTGGTGAAATAAAAAAAATTGTGGGCACCTATGATGACCGTAAGAACCAAAATTCCCCCCAACGCAGAAAATTTTGGAACAACTCCGACAGACATAGTCGGGTGGAGTTAAAATTTCACTATTGTTCGGCAAAATGGGGGGTAGCACTTGATGTTAAAAACGGCATTTTCCAGCCGCTAACACGTTCTATGTTATCTTGATGTCTACACCTCGCCACAAGATGCGTTTGAGCGCCAGAACCGAGGCAGTACAATTGGTGTCTATTTTAGGTAACGCGCCAATCTGGTTGGGTATTGTTGCATTGGCCTTTTTCCTTTTTGGACGGTACACTGCCCCAGATAAAGCAGAAGAAACCATTCTTTTGCAACTTAGGATAGAGAATCTGGCGCTTGCCAAGGACGCTGAACTTGATGAACTCCGTAGAGTTCAAAAACAAGAGCGGGCTCGCTTGATTTCTGACGCGCGGACCTCCCGAGATGAGGTTGAAAAAAAGCTACATCAGTGTGCCGTGGAAACAATCGTCCTTGACGAGAAATTGGCCAAGGCTTTGCACGCCACTGCACAATGTGGACAGTCCGAATAACGCACCCCGATAAAAAGCTGAAATACGAGTTACATTTTGATTTACTGAGGTAATGCTATGCGTTGCTGCAAATTCGCGCGACTTACGTCAGTGAATAGCAATGCTAACGAATACCTTGTCGCAGGATAGCCAGCTACTCTCGGTATACTAGGTCGAAATGTCCGCATATCGGTCATTCCTAAAATTTAGATTACCTGCTGCCGCCACAGCCAAGCCAACTGCTGGCAATTCATGTCACAGGGATCACAGAGCCCACTAGGTATCCGGACATTCTGTTCCCCAAAAGCTTGCTCCCATTCGAATCTACATGCCTGATAACCTGCGCCATTAATCAAATCAGCTGCCTTTGATTGCCCCTGGCATCCCGCCTCATCGCGGTCGAACCAAATTAGGAATGATGTAGGATTGGCGTGTTTTTGGATGATGGCCAACTTTGGCAATACATCTTCATGCAAGTCTGATCCAAGCGCAGCAACCACGTTTTTCACACCAGCTTCCAGGAGTTTTGCCACATCAAACGGGCCTTCAACAATCAGAACATGCCCGGTCAATTGAACCTGAGCAATGGCTTCGGGATCGGTCAGTAGCTTATCAATGTTGTAGAGCTCAAACCGTTTCTGAAACCCGGCATAGGTCAGCCATTTGCCATCCGCTTCAGCCTGCTGATTATTCGTTGCCCGGCCAATGTGTCCAAGGATTACAGGCTTGGGATTAGCAGCGGTTTCCTCAATGCCCCGGATCTGGAAAACGATCCGCTCAGACAAAGCTGATTTGGTTTTGGGAAGATACCCGCAACCTAGATATTCACAAGTCGATTGACTTATACCTCGTTCTTTCAGCATCGGATGTTTGCCATCCTGTTCCAATGAAGGAATCAGACTTTGGCGAATTGGCTTGTTGCCCAGCCCTAGTTGGGTGGATGCATTCTGTTGTGTATGTGAAGCTGCCTTTTTGATCTTTCGAAGGCTGCAATGCTTGCGCTCTGAATTTCCATTTGCGGTGCCTGGCGTCTGACAAAGCCCTTGCTCCAACATCCATTCACCCGCTTCAAAACAATTCATGCCTTTTAGAGTCTGCACCAACTCAATGATGCCACCACCTTGCTTTGTCGAGAAACAATACCACACACCTTTATCCGGCATCACATGAAAGCTTGGCGTCCGGTCTTCTCCAAACGGTGAATGCCCCCACCAGTCTTTGGCTTTTGATCGCCGCTCACAGAACCTCAAATCAAGTGCCGTGCAGGTCCGACCCCAATCCGCTGAAATGCGGATGTTGCCCAATGTATCAGCATCAATAAACGTGTCTGTTTCATCCAGTTTTTCCATGCCCGTATTCTCATGTATCACCTTCAAGCCGACCAGAGACAGAGTTCATCTTACCTTCATATTGGAAGCAGCTTTTCAGGCAGAGTTCTCGGGCGTTTTCTTTGTCAGAACACACCATTGCGACCTTAACGGCGGTAGGTCAAATTCAAGGATTTTCTCTAAAATTCCTCCTTGATTTTGTTCTCGTTAGCCACCGTTTTGGCACTTGGTGTTTATTCCTAACAAAAGAACACACCATGCAAAATCTTGATCATCCAACACCGAAACAAAAATCTGAAGCACGAACCCTTCTGCAACAGATCCTCAAAAATGAACCGAATACAATTCGAGCATTTGTCGCCCATGAAGCACTTGGGCACGATGAAGACAATCCGCTCATCATGTTTGCCAATTTGATGCAATGCGGTTGCCAATCCGGCCTTATCGGCAGTTTGATCTACTACACTGATACACATGCCTTCTTCGATCGATACTATGCTGAGATCGAGGTGATACGTGAAGACATCGAAGACAACCTCGGTGAACCAGTCACCATCAAAGGCGACATGAAAAACTTCTTTGCCTGGCTTGCATTTGAAGAAACAGCATTTCGCATAGCTAATGAAGACCTGGGTTTGGAACTCTGATCAGATGCACAATCTGGCCTCACGCCTAACGTAACCTCGCAGTTGGATTGGCTGTGCGGTATATGCTGCAATTTCTACCTTTTCCTCATATTCTTCCTCATTGCTAGATGAGCGGTTGCACTGTGTTTTGAGCACTGATCGGTCCGCCATGAGCAATGCCGGTGATTTGGCTTCGCCAAAATGCGCAATGAAGTGCGCTTTGCAGCAGCAGCAAGTTTGCATCTCTGCACAAAGTGCTTCCAAATCAAAGATTTTGAAACGAGATGCGTAACTTGTTGGGGATACCCCAAACCCCTATTCCGACACAGCCGGAGGAAAGCCAGACAGAAGTCTGTCTCTCCAAAAACGATCCTCTCTGCACAAACATGGACGGTGAAATTCACTTGCCTAGAATTTGAGATGATAAATGCAAAACCACTTGGAGCTGCCACCGGAAGATAAAGCCAAACTCGACGCAGAGCGAGAGGCGCATCTGGTGACATATCGGCGTAAATATTGGCAACACTATAAAGCTAAACACAGGCGCGTTTACGGAACCCTTTCAAAGTCAGAGTTCGCTGACATCAAAGCTATCGCTGATTACAATGGTCGATCGGTGTGGGAGCAGATATGGCAGGAATCCTGTGCCTATCGTCACCACCAATATCTACCTACGACCGAACTCAATAAACAGATCGAAGGGTTATATGCAGAGCTAAGGCGCATTGGAAACAATCTCAATCAGATCGCCCGAAATCATAACAGCGGCAAGGTTACCGACCCATATCTGATCCAAACCAGTCAACAAATTGCACACCTTGAGGAAACTGTGAGCCAATTCATCTCCAAACCGTGGGGGCGAAAATGATCATCAAATCGATGGCTCGAAAACGCCCAAGCTTTGGTCAGTTGATCGCTTACATGGATCGTGATGCGAGTGGTCATTCCGATACGATGCTATCGAACAATCTTTATGGCCATGCGCTTTCGTCCAAAGCGATTGAAGCAGAGTTTCTGAGCAATCACACCCATTTGCCAAAACGGAAAAATGGCAATGCCCTTTTCCATGAAGTTTTGGTGTTGGAGCAAAATCCAAACCTGTCCACGACAAGGCAAACTGAAATTCTGAAAGCCCTGGCTCAGGAATATTTAAAGCGGCGCGCGCCGGACCAACTGGCCTTTGGTCGAGTGCATCACAATACGGATCACGCTCATATCCATTTGATGATTTCTTCAAATGGCATTCGATCATCAACTCGTAAGCGATTGAGTAAAGCCCGTTTTGCAGAAATTCAGCATGAGATTGAACATCTAGCCCTAACGCGATTCCCAGAACTTGATGACCAACTCATCTATGGGAGAGGACATCACCTCAGTCACACGAAAACCACTGAACGTGAAGTTCAACAGAAGCTGCGAACTGGACAGCCAACTCGCAAGGAAGAGATCAGGCATCACTTCCAACATTGTTTGGGGAAAGCCACAGATAAAGCTGAGCTTGATAGATTTCTTCAATCAACTGGTCACAAGCTTTACAAACGCGGAAATCAAATTGGTATTGAATCGCTTTCGAGTGGTCGTCGATATCGACTGAAAACGCTGGGCTTGAGACAGGCATTTGAAGACTGGCAAACTGACCTTACGCGCTCATCAGATTCTACCGCCAATACACGACAGCAAAACCAAAAAGAGCAGTCCACAGATAATCGTGCGGACAAGCTACTCAGAAGCCGAACTCAGACAGAGAAATTTGCCGAGCGCCATCTTGATGATGATTGGAGTCGATCATGAAAAAATTGAATAAAAGGTTCTTCACTGCAATTGTCATTGTTGCACTCATTCCCATTCTGCCTGGAATCATATTTGGCACTAGGAGCAATCTCTCCCATTTTAGTTGTCTTGATATTCTTCGGTATTGCCTACAAGTTCTGGCCTGGATTCCGGCCACTCGGATGGTTCGCTGATATTCTGGCTGGCATTGCTTCTGGATTTGCCAGAATAGTTGGCTTCCTTTTTGGTGCTATTCCATTGCCCGGCCAAAACAATGCTCGTTTTATGAACGGCTTTGACCGCTGGGGTTTGATTGGGAAAAGCCAGAAGGGTTTGTTGATTGATGGTCACAAAAACCGTCTATCCGAAAAAGCCAGCTTCGAATCCGCCCTAACTGTTGGAGGTATGGGACGTGGCAAAACTAGTACATTCCTTATTCCCAACCTGTTGACTGCAACTGATGCCTCTTATGTGGTCACAGACACATCCGGTGAAATATTTGATCGAACGTCAGGGTATCTGGCTTCAAGAGGCTATCAGATCAGAGTCTTAAATCTCATGGACCTGTCACGCAGTGATCAGTACAACCCTTTGGCCAAGGCGCTCAACTATACTGATTTGTCGCTACTAGCAGGAACTCTAATCCGGTCCGCATATCCCAATGCATCATCGGATCAGCAGTTTTGGAATGCCGGAGCTGAAAAGCTCATCCGCATCTTCATCAATTGCTTGGCCAATCACGGTGATCCGGCATTCCAGAATCTGGCAAATGTTCGGCACTTGATTGCAAATTTTGACACACATCATTCTCCGCCCGGCCAATTAAGTCGGATGGACAATTTCGTGTTGCAAAACACGCAGAGTGATCCATCTACATTTACTGACTATCAGGCGATTGCAAATGGTAATCCGAAGACAATCGCGTCCATCCTGACTACAGCAGACGTGGCGCTGTCCCCATTGGGTGATCCCGCACTGGCTAATCTTCTGTCTGCCAACACAATTGATTTTGCAGAATTACGAAATCGCAAAACCATAATTTATGTGATGGTTCGACAGCAGCAACTGACTCATTATCAGTTTTTGCTGAATCTCTTCTACACTGATTTGATCAATTCGCTTCTGGGCAGCTTAGGAAACATTGATCGCCCCGTATATTTGCTTTTGGATGAATTTGGGCATCTCCAGATCCCTCAGTTCGATATCTTCAGTACAACCGCCAGAAAATACCGCGTTGGTTTCTGGATTTTCCTTCAGTCCCTGGCTCAACTAGAAGCTAGATACGGTCGCGACCGAGCCAGGATCATATTGGATGGCTTGCAAACCGAAATCTATTTGCCAGGATCTGATTTAACCACTGCTCGCAGCATTGAGCAAAGGCTGGGAAATTTAGCATCTGCAAATGGCAGACCTGCGAAACCGCTCATGAATGCTGATCAAATCATCCGCATGAAAGATAATCGCGCACTTCTTCTGCATTCCAATAAACGGCCAATGCTGATGAAGACGAGACCGTATTTTAAGATTGGTGAATTAGTGCGGTCTGCCAAGAAAACACCCTCTCAATTGACGAATATAATCCCGACTGGGTCTCAGCTTATCAACATTTAACAGTACCACTCAGCTTGCCCGAACCAAACTTGGGAAAGATGGTGGGACATTCGCATCGTATTAGTATGGAAACACCATATTCCAATTGCAGGCCTTAAGATGCTGAGATGACTGGCACATTGTTTGGTTTCGTAATTCTTTACAACAAATAATCGCTTTATGATTGTTAGTTACCCAATTATTTACCTCCGACGCTTGTACATCTTCATGAAAACACAGATATAAAGATCAGTAGGAATCAATAGAGATGGTAAAGCCCAAATCAAAATCAGGATTTTTGTCTGAGTATAGACTGGATGAAACTTATCTCTTAAGGCCAGATCGGGCGAAGGGGCATCCCGGCATTATTCGAGCACAGAGTCCTCGCTCTGACGATTTGCTTATCAAAATGTGGCCCAGAGCGAAATCGGCGGACGATCAAGATCTAGAAGTCATTTGGCGAAGTGAAGTTCGTCAACTGTTGAGATTATCTTCGGTGCCGCATGCGGATGATCTACTGGTTAATTTGAGGGGAAGTGGCCGCGACGATAAGGGCTACTATCTCTTACTAGATCTTGGCCAAGGGAGTCCTTTGCAAGTTTTCCTAGACAGCACACGTAAGCCGCGTTTGTTGGCAGAAGCGCGTCAGCCACGCGCAAGGCGAGTTCTTTGGACCAATATTTTGCGACTGGTCCAAGGTGTTGAACTGCTCCACTCTCAAGGTATTATTCATCGCAATATCGACCCATGGTCAGTCATCACGACACTAGGTGACGAACCGGATTTTCAATTGACCGGGTTTGAGTGGTCGATGCGTGTAGCTGCAATCGATGCAAAGCGTACTAAGAAAATTAAGTCGCCCCGTACAGAAAGCTCGTTTTCCTTTGCGCGGGACTGGCGCGATCTCGCATTGTTATCATCTCTAATTTTAGAGATACCAATCGCAGCTTTAAACGATCAACGCGTAATTCCGTCACGCGTTGCAGAGCATGCCCCTGCATCCGAAATCAGGCTTCTCAGAGCAATGCTCGGATTGGAGCATGCCGATCGACTCGACGGTGAGTTCATCCAATCCCGGGTATCGGAGATTATCGATGGCATTAGCACGGAAGTGTCAGGGAAAGACGCCGCTCTTTGCTTGTCGGTTCGACTTGGAAATGGAAGTTCACTTTCTGAAGCCATTAGGCGTGCCTCTGGCAATGAAATAGAAATTTCCGATGAGCATCAGCAGATTCGGTTTCTGCGATCTGATTTGGGAAACCGAGCTCAACTTGTTGGCGTGAATGACTATGAAGGCGCATCAACACGATATGTACTTCTTGGCCAACTCTTAACGTATCGTCTGACACCTTATCGTAAACCTGGTTCTACGGATGAAGCGACGTGGGAATTCGCATATTCCGACCGAGCTGATCCTGACACACCCAGCAAAATCCAGATCGTCGGCGACACGTTTTTCGACACCGGACTGCTCGATATCATATTAAATCGCGATGCCAATCAGGCCTTCCCAAGGCGTCGTGGAAAGGTTCAGCACTGGTCTGACTTTCACAAAAGGACAGAAGGCACAAAGTCGAGGAAGACAGATAATGACCGAGTGCATCAGGCATTCACTTTGCTACTTCTTCTCGAAATGGCTTATGCAGCTGCTGACGTATTTCCAGTTCAAATCACTTCAGAAGGTGTTGCAGATGTTATCGATCAACACGTACTACATCTTGTCTCTCGTCATGACGCAGAAAGAGCAAAGCTTTCACAACAACTTGGTCTGGATCCACCGGCAATTCGTCTCAAAAAATTACTGAACTCTGAGGCCTTGAAGGAAGATAGCGAATGGACATTGTCGGAACCAGGAACCCTTGGTGAAAGGTCTCCGAACAATACCGCTTGGCGCTTTGCAAACATGGAAGAGCGTGATGACGTAGAGGTCATGAAGTTTGAAGGATCCGCATTAGCCCCAGAACGATCTGTCGGTTTTATCGTGCCAACAGAGATGGTGGGTCGCATTGCTCAATTCAAAAGACGCATCAAAGCATTGGCTGCTTTGAAGAATCATGGCGAACTACTTCGTATGTTTGCAGACCCTCGCATGCGTATAGAAAACAGCCAAGACACCCTTGATGAGACGACAAAAGCTTTCATTGACTTAGATTCGTCAAAGCAGAGCGCTCTTCGAGAAATAATGTCAACCATTCCACTTTTCCTTCTTCAAGGCCCTCCTGGCGTCGGAAAGACTTACTTGGTTGGTGATCTGGTACGCCGCCGAATGGACGACGAGCCAATTGCAAGAATGCTGCTCTCGGCACAAAGCAATTCCGCCATTGATCATCTGATGAACGAAGTGCAGTCGACTTTCAGCGATGTTGAAAAAGATGCGCATCCGTTAATGGTTAGAGCCCGTGCTGCTGACGATGATGACTCTGCCGGAGAACTGGAAATTGATGTTCAGGCCGACAAACTCCTGCAAGACCTTGCTTCCAGTCCACTAGTTGAAGAAGCGTCAGAGCTTTTGGCCAAAAAGATTGTTTCCTTGGCCAAGGCGCGCTCCATGCAAGGTAAAAGACCCAGACCTGGTCCAGGCGGGGCAAAACGTATCTCTTCTGAATTGCGCTCCTTTGAGGGCATGATACTTCGAGCCGCCAATCTGGTTTTTGCCACAACCAATTCCGCTGCGGTCGAAAGGCTCATAGAAGAGCAGAGCCTCTTTGACTGGACTATTGTCGAAGAGGCCGGCAAGGCAACAGGCGGCGAGTTATTATCTCCACTGCTATTGTCTCATCGTCGTTTGATGATCGGGGACCACAAGCAGCTACCACCGTTCGATGTTGACTCAATGATCCGCTTATTGTCGTCCACTGACGCGGTTAAGAACGTGGTCGTTTTGGTAGATGAATTTGTTTCTCGTTACCTAAAAGATCCGGGAATTGATGAGATGTTGGATGAAGTAAGTTCATCAAGCGAGGAATTGGGTAGAACATGTTCCGAAGCGTTGTCGTATCTTACATTATTTGAAACCTTTGTGGAAAAGGAACTTTCAAGGCAATCGAAGAAAGATCGGGGACCGCGCATAGCGCGCCGTCTCAATGAGCAGTATCGGATGCACCCAACGATAGCTGGTATGGTTTCAAAGTGTTTCTATGAGTCAAGTCTGCAGACAAATCCTAAACAGAAGACAAAGTTCGAAACACTGGTGTCTCCAGTCATTTCACTTGAACCGAAGATCCTTCCCGATCTTCCTCTTGTATTCGTTGATCTGCCATATGCACGTGAAGAAGCTCCTGGTGGGCGTGGAGGAGAGCGGGCGCCAGTATGGTCAAACCCCGATGAGGTCAATGCGACAATACAGATATTGAAGCTTCTTGGAGTCAACCAAGACGCAGCACCATCACTTGCAGTGCTTTCCCCATATTGGCAGCAGGTAAAGCGCATCAGTCGCGCAATTCATCAAAAGCGGGACGATGCTTTATCGGGTCTATCCGCATTTTACCCTGCCATAGATGGCAAGGATTTTTGCGGGACTGTAGATTCGTTTCAGGGAGGTGAAGCCGACGCTGTCGTTGTCTCACTAGTTCGCAACAATCATCATACAACGCCATCCCGAGCTCTCGGTTTCCTGCGCGACAACAGGCGAATGAACGTTTTGCTCAGCAGAGCAAAGTGGCGTTTGATTATTGTCGGCAGCTTATCCTTCTACCGGCAGGTTGTAAGCAACACCGCAAAGCTACCGAATCAAGACATAGGCTTTCTTAACTCCTTTTTGGAAATTTTGGACTCTGAAACGACTAGTGGCAACGCTGCTATTATTCCGTGGTCAAAATTAAAGGGGGTCGCAAGTTGAGTATCGTTCAGGTCACTTTTCCGGTCCTAAGGGGAACCCGTCGTTTTCATGTGGAGAAGGGAAGACGATGGAGTGTTGTCGAGCACTTGATGCTTGACTCTGTTAAGGATCAGCCGACGTCAGCCGCGGATCTCTCAGCGCGTTCTTGTTTGCCCCGGCGAGTGGTAGTGGAAGCTTTCATTCGACTAATGAGAGCTGGATGGGTGGAGATTGCTTCGAATGCGTCCGGGTCTGTTTTTAAGATTACAGCAATTGGGCTGACCAAGGTATTCAATGATCAGCTTCCAGCTGCAACTGTAAGAGAACCCAGCTGGAGAGGATTTGCAATTGAGCAGATAACTGGCGGCGTTTTTCGAAGTCGCGAACTCACACTAGTTCATTACAAAAAGCTCCCAACCGGCACTGAAGAACTACCAGTCGTCCAATTAACAGGGACTTCCACCCACGCTCTCTGGGATTTGAGTGAGATTTTCAGTACGATCGAAGGTGAAGACGAATTGATTGTTGGCGTGGATCGCGGCGCTGACAAGCTAACGACGCGATATGCGGTCGTGACTGTAAACGATGATGAAATAGAAGGATTGCCAACGAAAGTATCGCCGCTTTTGCGTTCAATCATTTTGCAAGCGGCCAGAGAATATTTGCAGAAGGTTAAAGATTCTGATGCTGAAGAATTTTCCTATCAAATGCCAACCTATGCGACATCACCAGAAGTTGAAGTCGAGCAACCAACTAATCATTCTGCATTGTATGATCAATCAGACCTAATTGTTGACGGAGCCGATCACTCAAATGCATTCGAGAAATTGGTGTATTCAGCGCGCGAGCGGTTAATTATTCATTCGACGTTTATCGACGACCAGAGAGCCCAAGCGCTGTTACCGCTGTTGCTACAGACTGCCGAACGAGGTGTAAAAATAGATGTTCTCTGGGGTCAAGACGATCTTGGAACGTCCACTCAATCTTCACAATTCGCAGCCGCGCGGCTTCAAACCGCGGTTGATAGTGCGGGCAGAGGAGGATCTGTTAAGTGTCCAACTCGAAAGTAATTGAGTGATATCAGTAATTTGTGATTCAATCGGATTGTTTACGATTCGAAGGAGAACACAATGGTCTGGACTGATATCACCCGCCTACAATATGAGCGCAAAACTGGTCGCTATTCAAGTGATTGCAGCGATAAAGAATGGCATTTGATTGAGCCGTTTCTTCCACCAGAAAAACCTATAGGCCGCCCGCGCACGACGCAAATGCGCGATGTTTGGGATGCGATCCAGTATATGGCCTCAACCGGTTGCCAGTGGAAGATGATCCCTAATGACTTCCCGCCACCTTCTACAGTGCAGCGTTATTTTTACTACTGGCGCGACAATGGAATACTGCATCAGATCAACCATGCTCTGGTCATGGTAGCGCGAGAACAAGAAGGTCGAGAAGCCTCGCCAAGCGCCGGAGTAATTGACAGTCAGTCCGTTAAAACAACGGAAAGTGGCGGGGTTTGCGGCTATGACGCAGGGAAGAAGATCAAGGGTCGCAAACGTCATATCATCACCGATACCATTGGTTTCCTGATTGGATTTGTCATTCATACTGCTGATATTCAAGACCGCGACGGGGCCGTTCATGTGCTCAATTCAATCCGCCGCACACACCCGTGGCTACGCCATGTATTTGCCGATGGTGGTTACGCGGGACCAAAACTGCGAGGCAAGCTGGAGAAAATCGGATGCTGGACAATGGAGATTGTCAAGCGTTCCGACAAGGCAAAAGGTTTCGAAGTCATTCCACGCCGATGGGTAGTCGAGCGCACCTTCGCATGGCTCGGTAGATGTCGCAGATTGGCAAAGGATTGGGAGAAATCCATCCTCTCAGCAGAAAGTTGGCTCCTCATTGCTCACATCAGGATGATAACAAGGCGGATCGCAAGAGATTGAAATTACACAATTAGTTTCGAGTCAGACTCTAAGATCCACCCATTTTCTACCAATTCACATGCAAAAATGGTGATCGCTGATACGGACCCAGGAAAATGGCAGGCCATCATTGGATCATGCAATTGGCTCGCTTCGGATTTCACAAGCTTCGAGACTTCAATGCGGCTTCGAGATACCTATCTGGTTGGTGGCTTGATCCGTAAATTGGCAGTTCTAGCCCAAGGACGGCCCGGCGTGTGGAATGAGCTTGCAATTGAACTGGCCGGTCTTGGACGCAAAGTTGAAAAGTTGCCTGCTGGAAACGGACGAAGAGTGCCTATGCGTTTGATCTATGGATCTGAACACGCACAGCTGTTTTTGGAGGCTCGTGATAGAGCTCAAGAACGCATTTTTGCACTGAGTCACCGAATTGGCATTTCTGCCCGTTCTGTCGCGCTTTTGCCTTCTCTCGCCGCAGTGAACAAGAAAGGAGTTGACGCGCAGTTCTACTTCGGACGGACTACCGGCCCGCTGCAGGGCGCCAACAGTGCGGATCTTGTCAATCACTTCAACAACCAAGGAATAATGATAAAGCCAGTCCATACACCTCGCCTGCACGCTAAGGTGCTTGGTTGGGACGATGATAATTTGGCTGTAAGCAGTTTGAACTGGTTGTCAGCCGACCCTTCCGAAACAGCTCCCTATAGAGAGATTGGGGTATTAGTGGAAGCCCCGAAGATTGCAGATAACTTCCTTGCTAGGTTTAGGAATATTCAAACTACTTAGCAGATGTGGGGTTGAAAAAATCCTGTGGAACTTTGCTTGCCTATTTCATCGGGAAAAGCAACATACTGAATGTCTTTAGATAAATCGGGAAGACTATTATCATTCAACGCGAACGGAAGCTTTGTTCCGTACTTTCAATCTTCAAATAACTTCGACCGTAAACGTTTACTTGCCCCATTGAATATTAAATTCCGCTAAATGTTCGGGCTTGCGTCGTGCTTCAATTTCGTCATAGGCGCAGCGTACATGAAAAAATCCATATCGATATCGGGAAACATGCGCCGTGAAGTTTCGACTGAATTGGATGAACAGTTGAAACTTGCTGCCTGCGTTTTAGTTGACTCTTTTTTGGCAATTGATTCAATAAAGGTTGATGGATGACGATAAAATCGGCATCAACAAACTGGATGGACGCTATCAGTGCCTGCTACTGGTGCGCATAAGCACCATCAAACAACTTCAGGATAGTGATAGTCCAGAACATCAAATTGCTCGTGGCCTAGCATGTGCTAAGCGGCGTTTTGGATTGGAAAAAGAACAGGTTCTAATCATTACCGAGGCGTGGTCGGGTCGGAAAGAAGAACGCCCAAGTTTGGATCAGGCATTGGAAATGGTTCAAGCACATTCGATTTCATATCTGTTGGTCTACGATATTGATCGGCTTACAAGAGCCGGTGTCTCACACTACGAAATCGTTAAACGTAGGTTTGCCGCCGTTGGCTGCAGCCTAATTGATGTGAAGGGCATCATTCAACCCGACCAGAATTCCCTTGAAGGAACTGGAGGAGCCTTTGGTGAAGATTTCTCTTATGACTGGAGCGTATTTGCAACATCGGAAAAGGCCGAAGTAATGGAGGCCCAGGCCGCCAAAGATGAGGCGCGAAAAATTCTCAGCCGAACCATTCCGATACAGATTAAAAACGCTCAACTCGGGCGCACAATCAGACCTGCTCGATACGGGTTTCGAAACATTCGGATAATTGATGAAAGCGGTAAGCCTCAGGGTTCTAAAGAGATTGTTGATGAAGAGGCATTTTTTATTCGCCGCATGTTTGAAGGATTAGCAGCGGGCAAAGATTCGCGTCGTATTTGTGATGAACTCAACAGACTTGGCTACAAATCACGACAGATTCGAAGATGGAGTAAAGACCATACCCACGTTGTCGGGATGGTTGGGGGCATCCCATTGGCACCCCAGGCGTTGAGCTCTCTCCGGTCCAGAGTGATTTATGCGGGTTTTATTTGTGAAAAATACACCCATGGGTTTCCGGTTAAAGCTAACCACAAAGGGATTGTTTCAATAAACCTCTGGAACAAAGCAAACGAACAATCGTCCCAACTCATCAAGTCTGACGCCAGTCCCACTGGTTGGGAGCTTTTAGACCTCAAGCAGCAGCCCAAACGCCGTGCGTATGTGATGGATCGACCCGACTTTGCATTTAAGAAACTTATTCTTTGTCCCAAATGCGGAAACCCCCTCAAGGGAAGTTATTCACGAAGTAAGACCGGAAAACGCTTTGGCTATTATCATTGCAATCGTGGACACAAGCAGGTTTCCATCAGCCCTCAAAAACTGGAAATCCTTCTGACAGAGCTTCTAGGCGATTTGACCTTCACTCCAGAAATTGCAGAACGGTTTGAACAACACATACGGGCAGTATGGGTAGATAAGGTTGGAAATCTGAACAGGCACTTGTCGGCCAAAAATAAGAAACTCGGTGAATTGCGTGACAATGCCGATGCTATTTTTGAAAAGATCAAACTCGCATCCAGCCCTCTCATCATCAAGCGCCTGGAAAACGACTACGATTCGTTGATGCAGGAAATAAAGCTTTTCGAAGCAAAACGGGATGAACAGGAATTTTCTGAGAACGATCAGAACCGTATTATTAAGTGGGCACGACACATGGTCGAACACTTGGATGAATTGATTATCAACGCTGACGACGAGGGAATTCGCAACGCATTTTGGAGTCTGGTTTTCACGGCCACACCAACTTTGGAAGATATTCAGAATCGAACTCCTGAAATCTCGCCCATAGTAAGACTTAAAGGGGCTCTTTCTGATCATGGAAATGGGTTGGCATCACCAGAGGAATTCGGGTCGAACTTTCCCGAAGAAGAACTGATGCGCTGGGGGAAAACGTTTCAAGTGTTGGAATCTTTGCTTTCGCCGATATTGGGTGTCGTTGCATTTGATGAAAGCAATTCACTACCCAAGGCAGCGTAGAACCCCAATTTGTTTGACCGATATTTTTCAATCAGTAGAATGAGAGATTGCACCAACAACAGAAACACCGCCGTGATTGCCACGACGGTGTAAACTGCTTTCCTCGACGTATGTGACCGAGTTGATCAGGCGTTCTTCTGATATTCCTGAGATAGTGTCTTGCCAACCTGAGCCAGAAACTTTGTTAGTTCACCACCTCTAGTACCAACACGGTGGACCTGCCCATCGCTTGAGATTTTTTTCAGCATTGAGCGATCCGCATCATCACCAAAGGCGACAGAAATTACATCTGCAACTTCATGCAGGTGATCGATTGTCGGTTGGCTGGCCGAGGACAAACCATCGCTCATGAAAATGACAACAGGGCGCTTATCAGCAAATCCTTCAGTATTTGGACGGTTCTTGAATTCATCGATAACTTTGATCACTTCCAGTAGTGCCAATTCAAAATCAGTGCCGCCAGAAGCGCTAGCCGGTTTATCCTGAATTGTTGTTGCACACTCACCAAATGCAATACGCCTCGGCTTGCTATTGAAGTGAATCGGGGACAGCTTAAACCCCTTCCTGTTTTCCGGAACAGCCATTTCACGAAAGAGTGCCTTTTTGGCGACATTCAACTCCGCGATTTTTGGTCCACTCATAGAAGTAGAATTATCCAGGGTTGGGATCACATGCTGGCAGTAGCGACGGACTATATCATCCGGCAGCTCTTCTTTTGGCGTCACACTTATTACAGGCATGTCAGGTGAAACCTGTTCGCCGGAATGAAGATCGCTAATTTCATTTTCATCAGTTGATGGCTGAACGGCATCAGGTGCCATGGGAATCGTATTCATGATGTTTTCCTTATTTTGAGTTTGTCAGTCGCCCGTATTGGACACCCGCACCTCACCGGAAAACACAAACCAAAAACAGGAACAGAGATCTGTCGGTCTGTTTCAGTTCTATACAGAACTCTGTGTCTGGGAATTCTATCTGATCACTACACGCTGACGTTGTTCAATTTATTGGAGACGAACAATGTCAAACCATTCCCTGCATACATTTCCCATTCCAAGCTGGTTCAATTCAGTGCTTACACAACTAGGCCAGAATTGGGATGATCCAAACACCCAGAACCCTGTCGTCAATGTTGAAGCACACAACGTGTTGCCAAAACGAAATACTGAGTATCAGCAATTGTTGAAGTCTGAATTTGAACTCTCTCAAATTCCACATCAGACTGGTTCATCAATTACTCCAGTTGCAGTTTACCCTGTTCCCACCAAAGGGGGGCATTCGATTCCTCCACCGCCGCAAAGGCGTCGCCTTTTAAAGAATGCTGTTAAATCAAAATGGAGCTGGTTTGGTCTCGTTTGCGTACCATTCTTCCCGTTCATTGTTCCGATTTGGTGGCAAGGGAAATCTAGTGGGGCTGTAGCAAAACTTATCATATGCTTCTTGATCCTCTTTGCGGTTAGTACTGCAGTGGGTGCTGCGGAAGAATACGACGAATTTGATCCAAGACTAAATCACCCCGTCATCCTTCACAATTTACCACCGTCACAGGATAATCCTGCTGAAAATTCAGCAATTAGTTCCAAACCAAATGACGCTACTGTTTCCAGGCGAGTTCCCATGGATCATCACCCGGATAAAAATGTTGTTGTTGATAAGGCACAGCCGGTTCTGAACATTCCCCAAACTGATCCTGTGCAGACGGGAATTGATGAACAGCATGGCCACCGTACCATGCAACCCTCTCAGAGGTTGAAAGATGAGGTAGTACAAACCAACCAACCTGCAGTCCTACATGTTCAACTGGACGGCAGATGGACATGGATCATATTTGCAATGATCCCCACTTTGGCTCTTATTCCACTATCCGTATTGATGGCAGCATATTTGCTTCGAACTGCAGTTAACAGCAAAGGATCTACGGCAGTTTCACCGGTTGTGGATGTCCGCTGTTACAAATCAAATGAGGAGCAACTGACGCTAAGCAAGTTCGGATCACAAAATGCCGTCATTCGTTGGAAATCAGCTGGAGCCAGTAGAACCGGCCTAGTCAGGCAGGAAAATCAGGATGCTTTTGCAAGCTGTAATAAATCCACTGATTATTCAGTTCTTGTGGTTTGTGATGGCGTGGGAGGAGAGCCTGGTGGGAAAGAAGCTGCCGAATTCGCCAGTCAATTTTGCCTCAAACAAATTCAGCAAAATCTCAATGCCGATACTCCAGCAACGGAAATATGCGCCCCTGTTCTAGCAAACTGCCGCAAAGCCTTCATAAGCCAATCCGTGAATGGATTAACGACAGCTATCATCGCAATTTGCAAAAATGATCAGATGCATTACGCAGCTCTTGGAGATGGTGCCCTCGACATCATTCATTCTGATGGGATGATTCAAAATTGCTTGGCACCTCATCATGCATTGGATGCACCCAGTAACGTCATTACCGCCTTTTTGAGTGCAAAAGAAAACCGCGATTTTATCCCGCGCCAGGGAACGGTTCGCTGTGAACCTGGCTCCATGGTTCTGGCTATGACAGATGGGGCAAGTGATCTTCTTCCGACCAAACAAATTGCCGCAAAACTGAGCGACTACAAAAGTAAATGCGATCAACAGGGAATTGAATTTGTAGCCAATCAATTACTCCTGCAAATCGAGCAGGCGATCGATGAGGAAACAGGAATTTGGCTTCATTCAGATAACATGACCTTGGCGATCGCAGTGTCTGAATTGGCTCCAACTCAGGGAGCAGCACAATGAAACATCAGCCACCCATCCCAAAGAAATTTACCTTCGATGGTGTTCACTACAAACTTCTGAAATCGAATATTGGTTCCGGTGCTCAAGGTAGTGTTCACTTAGTCTGCAAATCAGACAATCCTGCACAAAAAGCAATCGTCAAATCATTGCCGAATGATCCTGACATTCTTAAACGTACTCAATATTTGATCGATCAAGGATTGGGGTACGAACTGCCATTTGTTTCTGCTCCGTTGGCAATGACAAAGATCAAAAAAGGCAAACAGCAATCAATCTTTTATCTCTCAACCTTTGTCGAAGGAGTTTCGTTGGAGAACGATGTAGCCAGGCCGCTGACGGATCTTTTGTTGATGGCCTATCAAGGTGTTTGTTCATGGGAACAACTAGAAAGACGGAGCATTGCCCATGGGGATGCATCGTTTACGAATTTTATGGTTTCACCAAATCGCACTATTCACATGATCGACACTGATAACTTTATGGCGTTCGGCACCTCAATCCCACGACCAAAAATGTATGGTCAACATCCAGTCATGGCACCGGAATTGCGTCAAGCTGAGCGAGACAAGCGAGCACCAATCATTGACCTGACAACAGACCGTTTTGCTTGGGCAGCGGTGCTCAGTTATCAAATTCTTCAAAGGCACCCAGCCAGCTGGATAACCGGCGGTCCAGCCGCACTGGATTCAGCAATGATGCTGGGTCGTTGGCCTGAGCGCAAAAGAAATCATGATCTTGCAATTAATGCGCTTGGTCCCAATCTTCCAATCCTCTTTGACAAAGGATTTTCTCGTTCAGCGCTTGAACGCCCTGACGCCGCAACTTGGAAACAGGCTTTGCAGGAAGCAATTCTTTCACTGCACGTTCATGGATGCGGAACAGCATTCGTGCATGATGTAACGCGAAACAGATGTCCAAAGTGCGGGAAAAAAATTCCAGTGCCAATCTTATACCAGACAACGGCAACTGGTGTTCCAGCAATAACTTTTGAACATATCGGCTCTGGCAAAAAAGCTTCTTTTCCCCTCAACGAGGGACAATTCGGTTTTGTTGGGCGGAAAAACCTACCAAATGCAAGTGGCTATGTTTCAGGTCAACATCTGCAGTTTTATAGGCACGGGCCTATGCTTTACATCACTCACATTGGAACAAACCCGACCACACTTGAACTGGCCAATAGCTCTGAAAAATACGCACTCACTGAATTGAAAGAACCCCTACGAAATGGTCGAATTTCAAACGCAATCCTCACATTGGGTGATACGCATTACAGGATTTCAATTACCTCAATGTAATTTTGCAAACCTTTCGATTATCTTGACAAATGGCGACAAATAAATATAATAATAACAATACTTTAGCCTATTTTCATGAAGTCTGGCAGACTAACCTACGGTGGCGGAATAGTCGAAGAAGAGGCCGAGCAATATCGCCACGACATGTTAGCTGAAATTGCCTCGCTTCCCTCTCAAGATGAAATTGAGCTGACCGATGAAATGCTTGATACCAGGCTGTGGGAAGGCTTAGATCAAGTCAGTGCTCATTCGAGTTATGAAATCACCAAAGCTGGGTTTCAACCGATACTTCGAGATTATCTCAGAAACATTTCAGGCTCTGACCGAAACTTCTACGTCGGCGTTCCGGCCATGGAAATGTTTAATTACGTTTGTTTGACTTTTCGATTTCGCCCCAAAATCAACAAAGGATTGGAGCGCTTCATGCAGCAAAAAGCATGGAGTTATGAAGACCGAGGATTAGATGTTTCCAATATTAACCAGCTGGTTGATGAGCACTTTTTGAAAAAGATAGATTACGAAGGCATCGGTCTTCAAAAAGCTACTATTGAGAAATTCCGGCAAGCTGGGATCGTTACAGTGGGGGATTTCATTTTAAACGCCTCCACCAACCACATGCACAAATTTCATAAAATGAGTCCGACCACCTTACAAAGGGTGGCCGAACATATTGAAAAAGAGTTTGGTATCAACAGGCGAGATATCAAAGCCCACCCAATTCTTAGAGAGAGTGTATTCACACGTTACGCGGTGTTGAAAAGTACTCAATCAACAACTGAATAGTTAGTAACTTTAACAGACAAGTCCGCATCATCAGTATGTGTCAATTTTCTAAAATTGAAAGCCAATGAGCGCATTTGGTCCTCATTCAAAAACTCTTCCTCGGCATCAAGTCCGGTTTCTCGTTTTAAAGAGTCAATGTCATATCCGCTAATTACAATAAAACCATATTCACCTGATGGTTGCCCGATTTCAAACGGCTTGTTTTCTTCGCCTTCAAAAATTATTCGATCCTCTACATGACGGTTAAACGGCATAATTTCTCCACGATATGCTTCGTCTGAACCATTCACCGTAAATGGATCTTGAGAATATTCGATTGCCAAATGATCTTCCTCTGTTGCAAATCCCTTCAGATGAACTTGGAATTTGGAGTCACGTTTCAGAGAATTTTCTGATTGTACGAGATCAATCTTTTTAACCTCGCCAATTCGCTTGATTGAGGGCCGTGTTGAAGAGACCGGCACAATTTTCAATTCTCGTTCAACATCAAATTTGTCAGGCTGCTCTGCCAGCATCCTAAAGCTCATAACTGGATCCATGCGGTCCCAAGGCAATAAGAGGCCATCCCTCAGCCGTTCAGTGACAAAATCATAAATGTTACAAGTTGCAAATTCTCCGGCATTGGTTGAATTTGCCCAATCATCACCCAGCCCATACCGCATACCCAGAAAGAGCTGGTCGCCTTCATCGCACAAGAAACTCAGCTTTCCTGACAATATTGCACTTAACCGATTCTCAGACCAATGCTTCTGCCTCGGGATTCGTTTGCCGCTTTCATCCACCGAAGCTTTCCAGGCCCGATAGTTGTATGGGTTTTCGGCACATTCATAAATTTGATGTGAGAAAAACCGATCAGCAACAAATTTCCGGTCAGAAAGCGAAATTCCTGATTTTTCGGCAACTTCTTTTTCTATGAAGCGGCGAAATTTTTCGCGATCCCCAATCCTTCCCAAACTGTCCACAAACTGAAAGAGAAGTCTGCCATTCGGATTGGAGCCATAATGGGCATCTAGATTACGGGCGTTATCTTGGATATACTTTTGTGTAATCTTTGGTGATATTTCGGATAAGAATTTTTGCATATCGATACCTTTATATTTGATTTTTGGTATTTAAGAAGTAATCCTTATGCAGAATTCTGTAAGAACAGTGTTCTGTAAGAAAAATCACTTGATTTTTCAAAAAAACAAGGAGGAGCCGTGAAGCAAATCAACAAAGCTCTGATATTTGGTATCAGCGATAAGCCTTATCCCTTTTGTTCCGGTGAGATCAACATGTTGTAGGTCATTGGTGATTTTTTGACGGCGATGGCGAGGATGGTTTTGAAGGCGGAGTGGCGGTTTCGGCGACGATTGAACCTGAAGACGAATTCATCGAGATAGGTTTGCAGATGTTTGGCCCGCAGCCCGTGATAGACACCCAAGCCCCATGTTTTGAGGTTTGAAAAAGCCCGGTGCACCCAAGGCAATACGAAGTGTGCTGCCATCGGCCCGATGGTATGGGGTTGATGATTGAGACCGGGGATAGTGTTGCCCACCCCCTGATAGCCGGACCAGCCATCGGTCCTTGCAATCGTTGTTGGAGCCAGGCTCCGCTCAACGAAGAGATGCAGGGATTTGGCGCTATAATCCTCAATTCTCGCCAGACGCAGCCTCCCCGGACGCCCCCTTTGGTCCACTTCAACCGCACCGGCCACCAATAGTTTCCCCTGATGCGAGCGGCCTTGCCCTCCCATGACGGGTTCTTGTTTCGAACGGCAGGAAATCGCGGTTTCATCAACTTCCACAAGGCCTTGCAGGGGCGAGCGATCACTATCCACCATGGCCCGGCGTAATTTGGCGCACAATAACCACGCGGTTTTATAAGAACCAAGGCCCAACTGGCCCTGCAACTGCAAGGCGGAAATACCGTTGGAATGGGTGGTCATCAAAAAAGCTGCCCAAAACCAGACCGTCAGGGGTAATTTCGAGCCGTGCATTACTGTGCCGCTGGTTACCGAAGTCTGACGATGACAGCGTGTGCATTCGTAAGTAAAGGCCTTCGTCTCAAGCGCCCATGCCTTATCATTCCCGCATCGCGGACACACAAATCCATCGCGCCAGCGCATCTCGTAAAGTCACGCAGCACACGCCGCCTCATCGGCAAAACGGTGTTGAAATTCAATCAAGGATGTTGGTGTAAACAGCATCGCCGAGCTCCCTTACATAAGGCCTAATGTTCACTATATGTTCTATATCATTCAAACGGCAATGCCACTACATATTGTACCACCGGAATAAAAGGGATAAGGCTTTCAGCGATTATGCACAATCCCCGTTGGAGGGGTGTGCTGCAGATGCTGAAAAAATATCGAAGCTGCTCGCTGAACATGAGCCACGCGGAAGAAACTTTGCCGTCACACAACTAAAGCCAGAACCAAATAACAGCAGGAATTCGGAGCAAGTTCTTGAGGCGGTAAAGAAGCTTTATTCAGAACCCAGCGATATCGCGCTTTTCTATTTTGCTGGCCACGGATGGATTGATTCCGACACCGGGCGCCACGAAATCTGTGTGTCAGATAACCCCGGATCAGAACAATATGTTCGTTTAGCCGATCTTATTAGCCTTGCTGAAAATGCCGGAGATAAAGTCAGATCTAAAATCTTGATATTGGATTGCTGCCATGCGGGTGGCGCAGCATTAGCAAGTGGAGTTGGAAAGTCCGGCATCACGCATATTCCGTCGGGTATGACAATTCTTGCTGCTTCAAGCGCTTCAGAAAATGCCGATGCAGAAAACAATTCCGGCATTTTTAGTAGCCTCCTGATCGATGCTTTGGAAGGCGGGGCCGCTGACATATTGGGACGTGTAACTCCGGCGTCTGTTTACACACATATCGATCAGGCTTTGGGCCCCAGCCATCAACGTCCGATTTATATGGCAAATGTGCGTGAATTCATCGCGCTACGGCAGACAATCCCAGCCGTTACCCGCGAAATTCTGTATAATCTGTTGAGGTATTTTCCCCAGCCAGATGAGCTATTCAACTTAGACCCTACATTTGAACCGGACAGAAAAAATGTGCCGGATGAGTTTCAGTCACTCCCGGTTAACAAAGAAAACACTGAAATTTTTGCCGAACTACAACTCTGCAATCGAAATGGTTTGATCATTCCGCATGATGCACCGCATATGTATGATGCTGCCATTGGTTCAAAGGGATGCAAATTGACCCGAATAGGCAAACATTATTGGCGCTTGGCGGATGCTGGTGAGCTCTAAAAAGGAAATATCATCTGAATTGGAACAAACAACAGATATGAAAAACTAGTTCATTATGCAACCTAGGCAATTTCAAATTGAAGACATTTCGGGCATTTCCTCTACATGTCAAGAAATTAACAACTATTTCAATACGATGGGTTTTAAAGTTTCAACCTTAATCACATCATGGGTACTTGTAGCGCAAATCTTAGAATATTTGGGATACAAAAACGAAATTGTTCTATTTTCCTTTTTGTTTTTATTAAGCTTGCTATTTTTCCTTAAAGCCTTATCCCTTTTGTTCCGGTGAGATCAACATGTTGTAGGTCATTGGTGATTTTTTGACGGCGATGGCGAGGATGGTTTTGAAGGCGGAGTGGCGGTTTCGGCGACGATTGAACCGGAAGACGAATTCATCGAGATAGGTTTGCAGATGTTTGGCCCGCAGCCCGTGATAGACACCCAAGCCCCATGTTTTGAGGTTTGAAAAAGCCCGATGCACCCAGGGCAATACGATGTGTGCTGCCATCGGCCCGATGGTATGGGGTTGATGATTAAGACTGGGGATAATGTCGCCCACCCCCTGATAACCGGACCAGCCATCGGTCCTTGCAATCGTTGTTGGAGCCAGGCTCCGCTCAACGAAGAGATGCAGGGATTTGGCGCTATAATCCTCAATTCTCGCCAGACGCCCCCTCCCCGGACGCCCCCTTTGGTCCACTTCAACCGCACCTGCCACCAATAGTTTCCCCTGATGCGAGCGGCCTTGCCCTCCCATGACGGGTTCTTGTTTCGAACGGCAGGAAATCGCGGTTTCATCAACTTCCACAAGGCCTTGCAGGGGCGAGCGATCACTATCCACCATGGCCCGGCGTAATTTGGCGCACAATAACCACGCGGTTTTATAAGAACCAAGGCCCAACTGGCCCTGCAACTGCAAGGCGGAAATACCGTTGGAATGGGTGGTCATCAAAAAAGCTGCCCAAAACCAGACCGTCAGGGGTAATTTCGAGCCGTGCATTACTGTGCCGCTGGTTACCGAAGTCTGACGATGACAGCGTGTGCATTCGTAAGTAAAGGCCTTCGTCTCAAGCGCCCATGCCTTATCATTCCCGCATCGCGGACACACAAATCCATCGCGCCAGCGCATCTCGTAAAGCCACGCAGCACACGCCGCCTCATCGGCAAAACGGTGTTGAAATTCAATCAAGGATGTTGGTGTAAACAGCATGGCAAAGCTCCCTTACATAAGCACAATGTTCACTATATGTTCTACACCATTCAAACGGCAATGTCACTACATATTGTGCCACCGGACCAAAAGGGATAAGGCTTTTTCCTTATTTTTAAGGTAGCAAAATTTGATCAAATAATCTTCAATCCACTGTCATTGGTCATTTGTACTTTTGTGATTCCACTATACCTGTTTTTGGGTGTGATTCTCATACTAATACCCATCTTTATGATTGCGGCTCCAGTCCTCGATATTTTGGGGATGATAGATGGCGAGGAACTGTTTGAGGACGGGAAAGGTTATTTTGCTATGCCTATCGTTGGGATAGCGTTTGTATTTGTTGGTTTTGCAATGGGTGCATTTGAAATCCTTTTTAAATCACTCAGCACCAGTAAGAAAATTTACCGCCTGATATTCAACTCACCTCAAATAAACCGCACACCGTTTTTTCGATATGCATACAAAGGCATACAGCCGCAAAATATATTGGCTCCAATATTTTCAATCATATCATCAAGGTCTAAAACAAGATTTCTGATTTTATCAGTTTATGCAGCATTTCTGTTCATTTTGTCAGTTGCTGCTGCTGGAATCAGTTTCTGGATTTTATGGATATTTTGCAAATATTCTGGAAAGCTTCTTCTGTTTGTCGTACCTTATTATCAGCCGCTCATTGAATATTTTTTGGCAAATGAAATATTAGAACGACAGGAAATTTACGCTGGATTACTTTTTTCAAACATATTTTCCTTATTTTTCGTTATGCCAAAACTTAACCTTGGCAGAGGCTGGAGAGCATTTTATTTTCTCACGTTTTATAGCGGATCATTCGTCACACTTTCCGCACTAGGTGTATTCAGAGTTGGCGCAGAATTTGGATACAAAAATCTAAAATATGCCGCCCAATATTTGAGATTCAACGCTGTGCAATCAGATGCAATGTACGTCGGTCCACGAACATTACTCTTAAGACCATTTTCTGATGAACCAAATCTCGAAAATGGCATGGGGATTGTATCAGAGGATAGTGCGACATTACTGGAAACTTTGTCTCGAACTTTAAAGGATCGAGCTAGTGTTGTTTCATTTAGTGGACCATCTGAATCAGAAGAATTTCACGGACCCCACATGGATATACAACCAAACGATGATTGGCGGAATGCATTTCTAGAAAGAATGGAAGTGGCAGACGAGATCGTTGCCATTTATGGAAAAACAGCATCTTTAGAATGGGAATTAGGAGAAATACGACAAGCCAGAAATATGCAAAAGTTAATTCTGGTGTTTCCTCCAGAAACTCCACTTGATCACAAGATTCAGGTTTCACAATCATTGATTGGCGAACCCATCGACAAAGATATTTACCAAAATTTTGATAGTGGAATAGCTCTTATATTCGCCTCTCGTGATTGCCCGGTCATAGTGACTGACGTTTCTCCAAGTGTCAGTTCATACCGTCTAGCGACGATTATTGGGAATAATCATCACTCCAGAGAATCTTGAAATTTTTATCAGTTAATCGAAAAGGAATAATGCCATTGAATAAGTCGGATAAATATCAATTGTTATATCGACCAAGGCACAGAAATTATCGGTAATTTACTCACCGCAATTGCGGCTCTCAATCTAGTGGAAGCCTCTATTATAAAAGTATAGATGGCTCGCAACATCGAGCCCCGATGACAGGTTCAACGCAATATCTCGCGAAAAACGCAGGTAGTCATCGTCAGAATTGCGCTTTTTGGTCACAACTATTCACTCCGAAGCTAAAACAACAATGGTACAGTTTTAAAAGGCCATGACGGTAACTGAAGTCCTGTTTTTCCTGGCGCAACCTGCGAAAGCAGCGTTCAAATATGATCGTGGATTGAAAAATGTTGAATGTTTAAAATTGAAGTTCAGTAGATCAACATTAATTATTCAATTGCAAATCAGCTTCGAGTTTTTTAAGAAAAGTTGAGAATTTGTTTCAATTTGATTTGGGGGGGGGGAGTATTTTGAACAATAATCCTAGTGTTTTTATTTCTTATACACATGAAAATGTAGATACGACTGCAATAGAGTTTTTTGTCGAGGAATTACTACATCACGCAAATAGCCGACTGGACATTTTTCGTGATACATCGCATTTGAAACCGGGTCAAAAAATATCAAAGTACGAAGAAAACATTCGCACGGTTGACTGTGTTGTTGTCCTGTTTACGCCTGAATATCTCGAAAGAATTGTTAATCGAAAAGGTGGCGCATACCGGGAATTCAAATTGCTGTTGGATCGCATGAGTGAAACAATGAATGGTTCAACGGATACCCTTCCATCAGAGAAGTTCATGGTGATCCCCATAGTTTTTTCGGGTACCGAAAACACAAGTATTCCCGATGAGTTTAAAGATCTTAAGTATGAAAATTTTTCGCGGTTTGTGGTGACGTCCCACCCGCGCACAAAATCTCCGATAATCTCTGATGAAGTAAAGAGTGCTCATGGACCCAAATTTCAGCGAATTTGTTCGGTAATAAACTTTAGTGAAATTGAGAGAAGCGACGAATTTGAAACTCTAAAGAATGATTTCATGCAGATATTGTTGTTCGAAACAAAACATGAAGTTGTTAAAAAGAAATTTGAAGAGGAAAATTTCGATGAGTTGACGGAAAAAATATTTGTGAAAACTCAATCATTCCAATCTGCCTATGATCAAAATCGAATAATATTAATTGGTAGAAAAGGAAGCGGAAAATCCACAATCGCGGCACAGATACATAGAAAAAGAGAGAAAACTTACAAATCCAATATCGATCTTCATGTAGACAAATTTAATTTGAATATGATTGGAAATTTGATATATACACAAAAATTTGCCTCCGACATCAATAGTATCATTTCTCAAGATCGATTTTTTTCACTTATTTGGCTGCACTACATTTATTTGCAGTCGATGAAAATACTTCTTCAAGATAGTCGCAATGGCTCGCATGTTGTGGATATTTCAGCTTCGGTTTCAGTGATTGAGCGTAAATTATCCGATCTTCAGGGTGAAAGCAGCGGTGGGGGGAAAGTGCAACTTGAAAATTACTGGCCTGATTTCGTCTGGATTGTAGGCAAAATTGTGAATTTGGTTGAGGTTGCAATCAAGCAGGCCAGAACTGATGAGCCTTCATTCCACTCTGACATGGCTTCATTTTTTGATGTGGACAACATATCAAATGAATTATTTGGTAAAGAACTATTCCATGAGTTTCGTTGTTGCGTCGATAAGTGTAAGCGCAAATTTTTGTTTACTTTAAATGGATTCGACACGGAATTTGATAGTTTCCGGGTTGAAACTCAACGCCGCCATCTTCCAGAAGATGAAGTAATTTTTCGCAACCAACTTGAAATTGATTGGTTGAGAGGGCTACTTCATTCGGTTTTAGATATGAGGACCGGAATCACTGCGCTAGCTAGTAAGATTGATTTTTGTCTGACAGTTCCTAAGGATCGATTTGTTGAAGTTCGTCAGACAGAAAGAGATGATTATCGATATCGAAACCTCGCCGCAGACATTAAGTGGACCGCAATTGAGTTGGCTTTATTGCTGAATAAGAGAATAGAGACAATAAACGATTTTGAACCGAAAAAACCAATCTCTCCGATTGAACGTTTCGACTATGCAATGTCTAAAGCCTATCCAGAAATTCCGCTCCGAATTGAGTTTCAGTATGGAAATGTGAGAATTAGTACATCACTGTTTGTTTATCTCTTAAGACACACATTTTGGCGCCCACGGGACTTAATGTTTTTGCTTGCTCAAATAGTTACGACCATGAAGCTATTGCGAAAGAGAAGGAGAAAAATGAATGTCGAAATCATCAGGAAGGCCGTTGCAAGGGCAACATATGGCATTGTTAGAAGCGAATTTATTAATGAGTTTCAATCTGTCTGCATTAATATTCGAACTATTATCTCCACATTTCAAAGATGCGACAATATTGTCGATTATGCAAATCTAGAGAAGCGAATAGGCAAGCTGAATTTTGAATTTGTGGATTCCCGTTTCGCGGTTACCACTAGTATGCCGGAAAAAGTCAAATTCTTATTTGAAATTGGTTTTCTCGGATTCTCAAAAACTACCGAAAACCCACAAAGCAATCCGTTTCTTTGGTTTTTCTCGGATGGAGACGACGAATTTGATAGCTTAGATGACAAGGAGAAAAAGGTTATTGAATACGCGATTCACCCGGTATTCAATGACTACCTTCGACTAAAAATTGATGAGGGGCGAACCATTAGCTACTATTCAGACTCATATTTGGAGGATAACGACGCAATACATTAGACAAGCAATGATCGTTTATTCGTTATATAAACGGGTTAAACCCAACAAGACCAAAGAAACAATATCATTTATCCTGTGGGTAGTGGCGAGTATCTGATTTTCGTCTTCATCAAGCCCATTGTTGAAGGTCTCAGCCAACCCAAGGCCTGCCCTTGCTCTGAAAGCATCGAGTGCCATTTGGAAATGGGCGTTTGGCACATCTGCTCTCAATTCACTCAATTCGTCAAATGAACAGTTTTCAAAAATCTTCAAAATTTCCAGACTGGCTCCACCGAATGCACCCGAAATAAAAACAGGCTTGTTTGCAACCAACGCATTGACAGCCTCCTCCACCAAACCTGGGAATTTTCCATCAAGGATTTCAATTTTTCCACCTAGAAAGAAATGGGCGTCACACTCGTTTTCGATTTCTTTGCGCATTGCGGAAAGGCCTGTCGCCCACTCCGGGGCGGTCGTCGCGATGTTCTCGTCCAGAACCTCCAGGCTGTCGTCAACGCTTCGTGTACCATCAAGATTTATGATCACAAGCTCAAGAATTCGCTTCTTATTTGCAACCTGTCTCAACAATCCGAGCTCTTTTTCATCCATATTCTGGCGGACCGGCGACGCAAGAAAGTTGATTAACGGAGGAGGCGAATCAAAAAGCTGTGCCTTCTCAACTTCGTGGACCAAAAACTCCGTAAAACCAGAACGCCTCCAATCACCACCGTAGGCAACACGGGCGCCATTAGATATCAGATAATAAAAAAGCTGAACTACCACATCACGCATATGCTCCGCACCATATCCCAATCGAAGTAAATCAGGACTTTGCGACATTGAGAATTGGATTGTCTTGCCTTTAAGAAGTGCCTTGGAGTTATCCATTGTTTCGCGCTCCCCGGTCAAACAGGTGCAAATTCAGTAGAGCGTTTTGCGGTGTGACCAGTTCCGCTTTGATGAATGACAACCCACCATTGTTATCCGGAACTGCCAGTGTGTTGTCGATTACTTGGCGAAGTGGTTCCAAGAGCGGAGGATCAGGATGCACGATCCTGATTTTTCCATCTTTGAGTATTTTCTTCCTCGTTTCAGGCTCGGAAGCGTTAAACCATTGTTGAAGCGTTAGAGCTTCAGGCCGCGTGGGTGGCCACCAGTCTACTATAAAATTTAAGCCTTATCCCTTTTGTTCCGGTGAGATCAACATGTTGTAGGTCATTGGTGATTTTTTGACGGCGATGGCGAGGATGGTTTTGAAGGCGGAGTGGCGGTTTCGGCGACGATTGAACCGGAAGACGAATTCATCGAGATAGGTTTGCAGATGTTTGGCCCGCAGCCCGTGGTAGACACCCAAGCCCCATGTTTTGAGGTTTGAAAAAGCCCGGTGCACCCAGGGCAATACGATGTGTGCTGCCATCGGCCCGATGGTATGGGGTTGATGATTGAGACCGGGGATAATGTCGCTCACCCCCTGATAGCCGGACCAGCCATCGGTCCTTGCAATTGCTGACGGGGCAAGGCTCCTCTCGGCAAAGACATGCAGGGATTTGGCGCTATAATCCTCAATTCTCGCCAGACGCCCCCTCCCCGGACGCCCCCTTTGGTCCACTTCAACCGCACCGGCCACCAATAGTTTCCCCTGATGCGAGCGGCCTTGCCCTCCCATGGCGGGCTCTTGTTTCGAACGGCAGGAAATCGCGGTTTCATCAACTTCCACAAGGCCTTGCAGGGGCGAGCGATCACTATCCACCATGGCCCGGCGTAATTTGGCGCACAATAACCACGCGGTTTTATAAGAACCAAGGCCCAACTGGCCCTGCAACTGCAAGGCGGAAATACCGTTGGAATGGGTGGTCATCAAAAAAGCTGCCCAAAACCACACCGTCAGGGGTAATTTCGAGCCATGCATCACCGTGCCGCTGGTCACCGAAGTCTGACGATGACAGCGTTTGCATTCGTAAGTAAAGGCCTTCGTCTCCAGCGCCCATGCCTTATCGTTCCCGCATCGCGGACACACAAATCCATCGCGCCAGCGCATCTCGTAAAGTCACGCAGCACACGCCGCCTCATCGGCAAAACGGTGTTGAAATTCAATCAAGGATGTTGGTGTAAACAGCATCGCCGAGCTCCCTTACATAAGGCCTAATGTTCACTATATGTTCTATATCATTCAAACGGCAATGTCACTACATATTGTACCACCGGACCAAAAGGGATAAGGCTTTAAAATTTTTATAGTATTTCTTGAACAATATTTCTTGGATTTTCCAATAGCTATAACTCAATGCCTCGTCGAACAAACGTGCAATTGCAATTCGAATATCAACTTGTGACCATTCGCCATCAGTACAGGACAGCAGTAATCTCGGCATGTTTCCCAATTCAGAAGGCGCATTTTCTTCTCCTTCCGTGACTGCATCCAACCAAACAATGGGGCATTGTGCCATTTTGGCGGTAAGTATTTCGATCAAACACCATCGCCGCGAGCCAAAATTGTTCGTTCGCAGCATCAGCATCATACAATTACCGGCTTTCCTCAGAATTTCTGAACGAAATTCTTCGCCGGACTGCAAATTTTGGATATCCAAGAAATGGTCATATGTCGTATAGTTGAAATATTCCTGAAAGGCATCCAGTATCGCCAAGGCATAGCCATCACTTTTCGTGTGGCTAACAAAAACCGGAATTGTTTCGTGCTCGCCGGAGATTTGTTTCAGTTGCTTCCTCAAAAGCCTGCCAGCCATGTGCGTCAAATTCTGATGCAGTTTTAGCGACGCAGATATGTTTGTTAGTTCTTTTTCCTGTTCCCATTTTGCTAGGTTAATGGATCCAATCTTTCCGAAATATCTGTCAATCTTATGATCTCCCAAGCCATGCAGGCCTTCCAGCGTATGAACAGGGGCAATCGTAACCTGCCGATCATTCTTCATTTTCAGATCATGAATCTCATCAATAAACACTGACCAACCATTTTGATCCGTTTCAGCGGCGTCGATTAGATTGTGCCCAACTAGAAGCACAATCAGTGACGAACAATCAGGATCATCCGAAATTGATATTGAGCGCGGTTTGTTAGAGAGTTCGTTTATTGGTACGCTTCGAAAATATGTGTCAATTCCTAGGCCTTTGTTGAGGCTGCCGAAAACCGGTCTGCGAAAATGTTCGAAAATTGACCTAGCGGTAGGATGTGTGTCCTCTTTCGAATCTTCAGGATGCCAAACGACATGAATTTCGAGCGGCGGTGGAATGAGTTGCATATCAGGCCCCGTCAATTGGTAATTAATAATACTACCAGTCTTGGGTGACGAATAGAAGTTATTGCGAATACAATAATGGTCAATTCAGTGTTTCGCCTTTAGCAGGAGTTCCAATTTTTTCGCAATTTTGAGAGATATATCTAGTTGATCATTCAGACCGTATTCTTCAATTAGAATATTAGTCTCTTGCGCCTGCATTAAGGCATCTGCGAATTCCAAATTAGCAAGATGTGCTGCCACAAGCTTACGTTTCCCCCTGACGACAAATCCAGGGGCTGCATCTGTGCACTCCATCAGCCTTACTCCCTCCTCAATCCGTTTTCTTCCTTGGCGGAACTTAAACTGATGGATTTCTGCCCAACCAAGTTCCGCAACAAGTTCTCCAATTCTGCGGTCACCATGATCATTCTTTTCGGCCAATCGAAGCGCAGTTTTGTAATCCTCGATCGCTTCAGATGTATTCCCGTTTCTTAGATTGATGCTGCCCCGTATCGCTAATAGACCAGAAGTCTGGTCGACGGGTGATCGCGATAATTGATCGTTTACATAAGCGTTCGATCTATCGAGAAGTGATTGGCGCATTTGGGAGGGTACATTTTTTGAAAGGCTGTAATAAAAATTGGCAAATGCTCCTCCCACATTATCTCCATGTTGGATGCCTGCTGGCCCATCAATTCCCCCACTATTCTGTCTGACAACATAGAGTGAGCCAACGGCTGCACCGTGGCCGAGGTAAAGATGGGCATGCAAGCCTTTCCAAGCTGCAAATCGTGACCAAGCCCTCAGAGCCTTGTCCCAAACATGCAGGGCCCTCGGATCATCAGTCTCATTATAGTGCAAACCCATCAGTGAGCGCATGGCCAACCAGACCCGACTCATTTTTCGATTGGCGTGTTTCTCACTGTTTGCAGAAACGATCAGAGATTCTGCCAGATCCAGATCAGTAGATTGTTTGTTGATTTCGACAGAATTGCCATCTAGAAATTGTGTTTCGTCATAAAGTCTTTGATTTGTAAAATCTCGATGCCTCGCATGTGCGAGGGCTCCACACAGGGCTTTCTTAGCGCCTGGATTGTTGATCAATCCGGAAATATACCTCGTTTTACATAAGGTATTTTCAATCTCAATAAATGCCTGCTCGTGATTGGCCACCCAAATCGGTCGGTTGCCTTCCAAAGCAAAACTGAAAATTTCAAGTAATTTTGTTACATCGTTGTTTAGGCTCAGCGTTCCAACTATGAACGCACAGACGATTTTTTGGTGCATAACTGCTTGGAACAATTCCAGTTCGATGTAGGAAGAGGGCGTCGACTTGGTGTCATATTCGATTGATGAACCATAGTTCTCATCCAAGATGAGAACAAAATATTTCGACCTCTCAATTTCGTCCAAACACCGATCGACAATCTTTAATGGTTCATCGAGAAAATCGGCCTTGAGAGTTGGAGCATCATACTCTGCCACCCAAATGGAACGGCCTGTTTGTCTACCGAGATTATGAACTTGGTAGCGAAGTGCCGCCATGCGTTCGTCGGCGCAGGTGGATGCGACGAAGGCATAGTTGAAATTGAGGTTATTATTATTCATTCAATTTCATGATTTTATTCAAAACGATTCGCAAGTCCTCTCTGGCATTGTATCTTACCAAACAGTTTTGCTCCCAAAAACACAATCCTATTAAAGATGCCTATGTTAGGTTCCGGAGGTGATCCAATTATGAAATTGGTCAGAATACTTCTCAAATTTTTGCTGGTCGCGGTGACTGGGAAACAAAATGCGTGACACATAATTTTGTAATAAATGTATGTGATTTTGTATGTGAATTCAGCGGTTGAATTCTTAACTATTCAATGTATTAACCCGCTGATTAGCCCCACCTCAGTTGTCCGATTTGAATGTAGATTCATAGTTGGCCTTTCGTGCAAACAGATGATTGATTCAGGCGCCGGTGGCTTGTAGCCAAGGGCGCTCAGCAGGCGTCGGTGTTGTAGTGGCGTCGCCATTATTCGATTATGATCTGCGCATCTTTCAAAGAGTAGATTATCTCCCCATTTAGCAATTCGTCTCGCAGGCGGGCTTTGAAGACAGACAATTGACAATATGAATTATGCAGTTAATGCGGACGCCTTATGAAAAACTGATGCGGCTGTTTTGTAATAGATAGCCGCGTCTTGTTTTGGATATACTCAATTATTGTGTTTCCCAGTTGTCGTAACTAGGAACTGTCCGCGCCGGGAATTCTAATTTAAGTTAATGTTGGTTTGTTGCCACTGGATTGGCGCCAAATGTAGCTAACTTTGTAGCCAATATTTCAGTTGAAATTTCTTGTGATTCTTAGCTCAATTAGCCCCAATATATTGATTTTAATAGTAGTTTCGGTTACCTTTTTATTTTAGAGGAATCGAATCTTGACCCCGGCGGGGGGCACCATTCCTCTTTTGGGAATCTGCATTTCTTGAAACTATTGCTTTGTAATTCCAATCTACTCATATTCTTCATCATCCAGAACCCAAAGCAATTCTGCCTCATCATCAACAAAATTCAGTACGAGATTGATCAGATCAGACTTCGATAGCGCGTTTAAGAGGCTTATCAGCTTCTGATGTGTTTTCAGTCGTTCATAACAAGCTGGATCTGGGGAATATTTGCTCTTTTGTGCAAGTATAGCAGCAAAGGCAACAGCTGCGATATGCAAGGGCCGTAATCATCGAACGCCGGACAATTACATTCACCTGAAATACCCCCCTGATGAAGGCCTATTTGAATTGCGTAGATACGTGATCCAACGCATTTTGCTTCTATTTTTGTTGCTGAAATATTATCTAGAAGAACTAGGGTCTGTGGACATATAGGATTCCCAAATCAGTTATAATGTGATTCAAGCTTTCTTTTAAGGAGGTTTTGATGCGCAAGGAACGATTTGTAATATCAGATAGAAGCTGGAAACTTATTGAGCTTTTGTTGCCAGGCAGTATTCGTGACAGAGGTCGCACAGCAAAAGATAACCGCCTGTTTTTGGAAGCGGTATTATGGAAGGTCCGGGTTGGTGGTCCCTGGCGTGATCTACCTATTGGATTTGGTGCATGGAATTCTGTCTTCCGTCGTTTCCGTAGATGGGCGCAACGTGGTGTATTCCAACGACTTTTTGAAGCTGTATCAGATGATCCTGACTTTGAATACATTCTTATAGACGGTACTATTGTCAGCGTTCACCAGAAAGCAAGTGGCGCAAAAGGGGGACTCTCCATCAGGCCATAGGACGTTCAAAGGGCGGGTTAACCACCAAGGTTCTGGCCCTGACAGATGCGCTTGGCAATCTTGTGCGCTTCAAGCTTCTTCCCGGTCAACGCAGTGAGATTGTTGGTGTACACGAACTGATTGAAGGTTTGAAATTCGGCGCAATGCTAGGCGACAAAGCTTTCGATGCAGATCATCTGCGCCGGGCTTTATATGAAAATGGTGCAGTGGCTGTTATCCCTGCCAAGCGAAACCGTAAAATCCATATCCCGCATGACGAGGAAGTTTATAAATGGCGGCATCTCATTGAAAATTACTTCAGCAAGATCAAAGAGTTCCGAGGGATTAATACGCGATATGATAAAACCGATGTCAGTTTTGAGGCTTCATGGAATATCGCTGCTACAATCATAGCATTACGTTAAATGTCCACAGACCCTAGGTTCTGTTGACGTTCATCTGATTGCGATGGCTGTTGCGGCCAGATAGATCATAGCACAGAAGCTCTCGTCGGTTTTTTCTGAACGCATGGCTATGCGCTTGAATTCCTTGAGTTTCTGAAAGTAGTTTTCGACAAGATGCCGCCATTTGTATTTTTCCTCGTCATGCAATGCCGGAGATTTTCTTCCCCTTCTTGCCGGAATGACGGCTTCGATATCCCGGCTTTCAAGCAATTCGCGCAGCCAGTCCGCATCATAGGCCTTGTCGCCAAGAAAAGCACCGCACTCAATGCCCTCAATCAAATTCGCAACGCCCATTGTCTCGCCACGCTGACCCGGCAGGATCGAAAACCGCGCCAGATTTCCCAATCCATCGACAAGCGCCAGTATTTTCGTCGACATGCCACCCCGGGATTTACCTATGGCCTGATTGAGAGTCCCCCTTTTGCGCCCATTCCATGGCGATGAACCTTAACAATGGAGCCATCAACCATGACATATTCCAGATCAAGCTCGTCCTGGGTTAAGTTATTGAATATACGTTCAAATACACCATTGTTTACCCATCGGCGGAAGCGCTTGAAAACAGAGTTCCAGGCACCAAATTCCGCAGGCAGATCGCGCCACGGCGACCCTGTGCGGGCAATCCACAACACCGCCTCAACAAACTCGCGCGCATTGCCGCCCGTTTGCCCCGGATCGCCCGCTTTGCCACAGCAATGCGCTGCAATGCGTTCCCACTGTTCATCTTTCAAAATTTTGCGAATCAAGACCGTTCTCCTTTTCCAGTCTTGAATCAGTTTTTATGCTAAAAAGGAATCCCTCACCTGAACGTCAACAGACCCTAGACCTTGCTTGCAATAATTCCTTCCACGTTCAACATATCGTTCATTAATGTAGTCATGAATATGACGCTCGACTATGGCCATTCTGGTGTCCAGATAGTTATTCGTGTTGCAAAAGTTTTAGGTGAAGTATTGAGAGAAACAAGTGGTAGAGAAAATATAGCTGAATAGGTGGACATTTGACAGAAAACGCACTGGAGCTTGATAATATACGGCAACGCCTCGCCGATCTTGATGCAGAACGTGTCAAACTGGAATTGCGAAAGGCAGAACTCGAAAAGATCGAGGCTGATGCATCTCCGGAAGTGTCTGCTCAGATAATCATGAGTGTCGGTGAGAAAATAAAGCTTTTTCGCAGCCTTTTTCTGGGCCGGACTGATACTTTCCCTGTTCGTTGGGAAAATGCGAAAACATCAAAATCAGGATATGCAATTGCCTGTGGCAATGAGTGGATTAAAGGAATGTGCAACAAGCCACGTGTAAAATGTAGCGCTTGTGAGAATAAAGCCTTTTTACCCGTTACTGATGACATTATCCGGTTCCATCTTTCAGGGCGTAATGCTCGGCAACAACCATTTTGCGTTGGTGTTTATCCTATGTTGCCGGATGAGACATGCCACTTTTTGGCCGCCGATTTCGATAAGAAAAGCTGGCAGACAGATATTGCTGCTTTTGTGCGCACCTGCGCTGAGGCTCAGATTCCGGTTTATGTGGAACGGTCCCGCTCGGGTAATGGAGGGCACGCTTGGTTTTTCTTTAAGGAAGCTGTGCCAGTACCTGACGCACGCAAATTGGGAACGTACTTACTGACGAAGACGATGGAACACCATCCTGAATTGGGCTTTGAATCGTTTGACCGATTATTCCCTAGCCAAGATACATTACCCAAAGGAGGGTTGGGTAACTTGATCGCACTTCCATTGCAGCATACGCCGCGTGCCGAGGGTAATAGCATATTTCTGGACTTATCTTTCAAGCCACATCCAGATCAATGGGCTTTTTTAAGTTCGATCCAAAAAATTTCATCAAAGCAATTGAACACCATTCTTTCAGAAGCAAATCAGGGGATTGGGTTGCCGTTCCCAGAAGATGAGGATGCCGAAAAAACACCATGGACACTACTACCTTCAAGGACACAGAAGAAAACAAGCTTATCAGGCCCCATACCAAAAATGCTCCATATTATTCTCGGTGACCAGATATACATCTCCAAAGAAGGATTATCGCCATCGCTAAGAAACGAGCTTTTAAGGCTGGCAGCATTTCAAAATCCGGAGTTCTATCGTTCCCAGGCCATGCGACTGCCTACCTTTGGAAAACCCCGTATTATCGCCTGTGCTGAAGATTACCCAAACCATATTGCCCTTCCCAGAGGTCTCTTGTCTGACCTTGGCGAATTGGCTGAATCATTGGAAATGGACATAAATCTTTCAGATGAAAGAATATTGGGCGCAAAAATACAAACAACATTTATTGGAAAGCTGACCGAGAGACAAAGTACGGCACAATGTGCTCTACTCGAGGAAGAAACTGGCGTTTTGTCAGCGACAACCGGATTTGGTAAAACTGTTTTAGCTGCATCCATGATTGCAAACCGTGGCGTTAGCACATTGATACTCGTCCATCGGCGTCAACTTCTCGACCAATGGTTGGCGCGGTTAAAAACTTTCTTAGACATGGAAAATCTGGAAGTAGGATATATAGGTTCAGGCAAGCGGAAGCTTTCTGGCCGAATTGATGTGGCTCTCGTGCAGAGCCTAACAAAACAAGGAAATGTAGACGACTGCATTGCCGATTACGGCCAGCTTATTATTGACGAGTGTCATCATATCTCTGCTGTAAGCTTTGAACTTGTTGCCCGCCGCAGCAAAGCCAAATATGTGCTGGGTCTAACGGCCACTCCTTATCGTAAGGATGGTCATCATCCTATTATTTTTATGCAATGTGGCCCCGTCAGATATCGCGTTGATGCGAAAGGAGAGACTGCAAAGCAAAAATTCAATCACTTGTATTTTTCCCGGCACACGGACTTTCGTTTGATCGATAGTGTTGAGGTACCTCCGATTCAGTTAATTTACGAGCAGTTGGCGCAAAATGAAGTAAGAAACGATTTGATTTTTAATGATGTGCTTAAAGCACTGGAAGCCGGTAGATCCCCTGTTTTATTAACAGAGCGACGGGAGCATGTTTCATATTTTGCCGAAAGGTTTGCCGGGTTCGCCAAGAATATTGTCGTATTACAAGGTGGAATGGGAGTAAAACAACGCAGAGAAGCCTATGATACGCTCAAGAACCTGCCGGATGCAAAAGAGCGTCTTATCATTGCCACTGGCCGATATCTAGGTGAAGGGTTTGATGATGCCCGGCTTGATACACTGTTTCTGACCATGCCAATTTCCTGGAAAGGAACACTAGCACAATATGCCGGACGGCTTCATAGGACCCACGAAAACAAAGAAAATGTGGTCATTGTTGATTATGTAGATAGCAGCGTTCCAACATTAGCACGAATGAGTCAAAAAAGGACTACAGGCTGCAAGAACCTTGGTTATACCTTTGTGTCTTCACTCCCATGGGAAACTTAGTAGGGGCCATTGTTGGAGACTGCAGGCGCATGAAACAGTTTATAGAAATGGGCATCGCTTCGTCTTCATCTCAGCCAGCATATACAATACGATAAAGCCGTCCTTTTCTTGAAGGATCTTCAACCGTTAGGAACCCTTCTTCCAACCATTTTTGTGCCAGGTTCCGGGCCGCTCGACCACCTATGCCAAACAAGTTCTCTAAATCTTTAGTTTTTATCAAACCGTCTTCAGGGAATTGCTCAAGTATCTTTCGTTTGCGAAGGTCAAGATAGATTCTGGTGGAAAGAGGCTTATCGGTTTCAAGCTGTGGAAACTGTTTTGCATGTTTAGCAATCGCAGAAAAGGACTTGAATGCCCCGTCAATAAAATATTCTAACCACGGCGTAAGATCAGCTTCATTGCGCCCAAAATAGTAGTTGTGAGACGGTCCCAGGGAAAGGGATGCGTAATAGGCTGACAGGTTTTTGGCGTAATGTTCTTCTAGGGAGTAAATGCCGCCCAGATCATAACCTTCTTTGTGCATTAGCCAGGTTGTAAGCAAGCGAGCAGTTCGTCCATTACCATCCAGATAAGGATGAATGGTTACAAACTGATAATGAAGTAACCCCGCAACAATGGGGATTGGAAGTTCAGTGGTTTCATCTGCAACAAGCCATTGGCATAAATCCGTCATCAAACCCGGTACATCCATAGCTTCCGGCGGCATATAAGTGATGGACTTAGTCTTGGCATTGCGGATAACGTTTTGCACCTCTCGATAGGGCGTTTTAGCAATGGACTGCCTCCCTTCCGCCATGACCAAAGCATGGAGGCGTTGAATTCGATCTTCCGTGATATCAAGATCGGCTTCTACCCAGTCTGCCACTTGATTGAGCGCAATGTAATATCCACGAACTTCCCCTTCATCACGTGTCTTGCCAGTGGGGTGTTCATCCTCATATAAAACTGTTTGTACTTCAGCCATGGTCAGCCGATTGCCTTCGATGAAGGTAGAATAATGGATTGTGTGAATTCTCGCAGTTTCTCGCAAACCTGCCAGCACATTGGGTTGGATTTGAAGATGCCTCAGATCACTGGCAAGACGTTCAATTCTGACAAGTTTCTGTGCTATTGCATGACTAATATTGAATTTGGGTGCAAACATAAAGAATCCGATAAACTGCCGTTATTATGCCGTTTATTAACAGGTAGTCAAAGCGTTTTCATTTAGAGGTTGCAACCAATCACAATTACGTTTCCATGGGAGGTTCCAGTTTCGAAACGCTCCCATTGAAGCCAGCAGAAGCTGTTGTTTTTCAAACGTAAAAATGGACAGAACGGTGATAAATGTAGCTAAGTTTATAGCTAGTAATTACTCAAATCCTTTCCAAATAACGCCAATGTTTAACCTTAAACTATTGTAATATTTGGTAGATTCTGATAGCTATTTAGGTAAGAGGAATCGAACCCAGTTTCCGGCGGGGGGCACCAATATATTTTAAAGCCTTATCCCTTTTGTTCCGGTGAGATCAACATGTTGTAGGTCATTGGTGATTTTTTGACGGCGATGGCGAGGATGGTTTTGAAGGCGGAGTGGCGGTTTCGGCGACGATTGAACCGGAAGACGAATTCATCGAGATAGGTTTGCAGATGTTTGGCCCGCAGCCCGTGATAGACACCCAAGCCCCATGTTTTGAGGTTTGAAAAAGCCCGGTGCACCCAAGGCAATACGAAGTGTGCTGCCATCGGCCCGATGGTATGGGGTTGATGATTGAGACCGGGGATAGTGTTGCTCACCCCATGATAGCCGGACCAGCCATCGGTCCTTGCAATCGTTGTTGGAGCCAGGCTCCGCTCAACGAAGAGATGCAGGGATTTGGCGCTATAATCCTCAATTCTCGCCAGACGCAGCCTCCCCGGACGCCCCCTTTGGTCCACTTCAACCGCACCTGCCACCAATAGTTTCCCCTGATGCGAGCGGCCTTGCCCTCCCATGACGGGTTCTTGTTTCGAACGGCAGGAAATCGCGGTTTCATCAACTTCCACAAGGCCTTGCAGGGGCGAGCGATCACTATCCACCATGGCCCGGCGTAATTTGGCGCACAATAACCACGCGGTTTTATAAGAACCAAGGCCCAACTGGCCCTGCAACTGCAAGGCGGAAATACCGTTGGAATGGGTGGTCATCAAAAAAGCTGCCCAAAACCAGACCGTCAGGGGTAATTTCGAGCCGTGCATTACTGTGCCGCTGGTTACCGAAGTCTGACGATGACAGCGTGTGCATTCGTAAGTAAAGGCCTTCGTCTCAAGCGCCCATGCCTTATCATTCCCGCATCGCGGACACACAAATCCATCGCGCCAGCGCATCTCGTAAAGCCACGCAGCACACGCCGCCTCATCGGCAAAACGGTGTTGAAATTCAATCAAGGATGTTGGTGTAAACAGCATGGCAAAGCTCCCTTACATAAGCACAATGTTCACTATATGTTCTATACCATTCAATCCGCAATGTCACTACATATTGTGCCACCGGACCAAAAGGGATAAGGCTTATATTTTATATGTTATTGATTTTATCAACTAATTAAATTCAATTAGTAAAGACCACCTTTTAAACCACCTCGATTAATGTGTTGCAACTAGTGGATTGATTCAAACATTTGGAACCCGTTTTCCGAGACCTCTTATCCAAATATTTGAATCTTAAAATCCACTAGAAAACAATACCTTGCTAGTGGTCTTTACGTTCGAAACAAATGATAAAGAGTTCGCCGCAAAGGGACTCATTTGTTTCGAACGGACCACTAGGTCTTCGCCGATATCGGAAAATCTATAATTCAGCATTTCGTCGCAAACGAGATGAACCCTCCGTCGCTCGGGATTGTATGGTGCACTAGCTCGGATCACCCGCCCTTAGTCAAATTGTCCCACATTGCTGACCTAAACAATCGCTCTGAGTTCGCACTCGCTACGAATGTTCGATAACGCATGGGTATCTTTGTTCGTAAAAACTTATATTGCCGCGCGGTAAAACTTAGTTTACCCGCCTTTTGTCGAACTTCCTTGAAAATCAATTATAGTTTACTGTATAATGATATTTGGAAAATTAGTAAAAAGGAATTTACCGTGGCTGACCTCCTGTGGGGCAGAGTGTATTATAAGGAGCATTTCGCTGGATACCTGCGTGAGGAGCCGGGCGAGCGGATGTCGTTCGCCTATGACCAATCCTATCTCGATTCTGGCAATCCGGCAATTGCGCATACTCTGCCGTTGAGAGAAGAGCCTCATTTCAGCTCGTCCGGCCTACACCCATTCTTTGATAATTTGGTTGCAGAGGGTTGGCTGGAAGAGGCGCAATCGCGATTTCTGGGAAAGAGAAGTGCAACACGGTTTGAACTACTGTTGGCGTTTGGTTCGGATTGTGCGGGAGCAGTTTCCGTCACTGATCCAGAGCCGGTTGCCTTTACCGAAACACTTGCTGATTTAAGTGATCCCAAAGAGCTTGCCGTCCTCACAAGCCGAGCTTCCTTATCTGGGGTTCAGCCCAAACTTGCCTTGGTTCAACGAGGCGGGAAATACCATCCCGCTGCTGTTGGGGAATTGAGCACCCACATCGCGAAGTTTCCGTCCCGAAATCACGATGACTTGGTTCTCAACGAATATCTTACCATGTTGGCGTTTAAGACGTTGCTCCCGAAAGAAGATATTGTTGATTTGCATATAGGCACGATTGAAGTCTCTTCAGAGGAAGCCCTGATCATCAAGCGATTTGATCGTGGACCGAATGGTGAGAGATTTCACTTTGAGGAATTCAATCAATTATTGAATATTCCGTCACGCGCAAAATATGACGGTGCCCATAAGGACATGGCCGAATTCATGCGTCATACGAAAGGTTGTATCCCAACTGAAATCTATCGTTTGTATCAGCGCATTCTGGCCGGCATTCTTTTGGGCAACACCGATATGCATCTGAAGAACTTTGCCATGTTTCATACTGGCGATGGCTTACGATTGACGCCATCCTACGACCAGGTTGCAGCGGCACTCTACGCCTATGACACAATGGCCTTAGCAATCAGCGGTGCAAAGGACCTGCGCATCACTGACTTAAAACCTAAGTCTCTCATCAGGATGGGTGAAGAATTCCAATTGTCTGAGGCAGCTATCAGAATGGCAGCGGATGAATTGGAAACTAATCTTGATGCGGCTAAGGAAGCGGTTTCTGACTCCGGAGCGGGCCACGGTGGCTTAAAAGATAAACTGATTAACTTCATGGAAAAACGATGGAACGGAACATTCGCCTTGATTGGCAAGAGCTTGTCGAAGAAGCCATAAGGCGGCGCAAGCAACAGAAACTGACCCAGAAACAACTGGCTGTTCTTGCAGGCGTGAGCGGACCAACCGTGAATAGTTTTGAGCAGCAAAAGACCAGTATAACCCTCGCATCAGCATTGAAAATTTTGGAAGTTCTGGGATTGGCTTGACGAAGGTTCTTTATTCAGATTCACCAAAAAGCAGGAGCAGACCAGCTTTTCAAACCCACCCCGGATTTGGTAAGGGTGGCTCCGAAAAGCAGGTCTTGTCTATATGCGTAGGTGTGGACGTGGGCGGAGGTGGGCTTGTGGCTCGTCATCGTGGATGAAACCATTGTTCCGGTATGATTGGAATTCGTGGCTGAGTTTTGTGAGTCCTTTTGTCTGACGCATACGAACAGATTTGATTTCGTTCTGGAATTGTTGCCGCGATTGCAATTGGCGATCAATGAGAGTTTGGGATTCATGCTGGTCGCGCTGTTTCGCTGCGAAGGTTTCCGCTTCATTCTCTCTCAGAATCGCACGGTATTTTCCGGTTACACGAAACCAGAGCGCTTTAAGACCGTGCGGTAGTTTCTCAGACCGCGCTTTGGATTCGGCAATCCATCGCTTCTGTTGTCGCTTTGCAAGTTTTTCTCGCTCCAGTCGGTGCTGATTGATGATGGATTTTCGCTTGTGCTGCATGCTCTCCAAAATGCGGGTGTGCTGCGTGGAAACATCATCAGCAAAATTATTGAACCGGTTCGACAGTAGCTTTCCGATTTCCTGCTTGCGGTCTTCAATTGTGGGCAGTTTTGAGGGATCGCCAAGTTTTGCTTTCACGTCCTTGGTCTTGATTCCGATGTAGCGCGCGACGGCATAAATCTCACCACGCCAATCTATTGCAACAAAGCCACGGCGATCTCCTTGAGCCAGGTAATAACCACGTTCTTTCAGGGCATTTTCATAGGAGGCTTTTGAATCTGAAATTGCCCAGCAATCCTGAAAAACCTGTTTGATAGTGCGCGGATCAACTTTAACGCGTTTTGCCTGCTGCCATTCAGCATGAGTGAAGTTGAACGGATTGCGCTCTTCACTGTCCACCAGTCCCATTGGCATGCGCCAGCCATTTTCAAGATAGAGTTGTTTGGAAACATCCCGCAGTTTCAGTTTGTAGTGGGGCAGGTTGATAGCTTTCATTTCATCGATGTCGATGCGGGACCATACGCAATGAGCATGGCGGCGGCCTTCCTTCTCATGAAAAACGATGGCGCGCGGTTGTTCGGCTACCACTTTTAGTTCTGAGTTTACTTACCAATCGTGTCACCGCTCGATACTGCAACGGACGGTCAAATCTCGTCGATACAAACAAATGAGGATTGAACCGTTTTAGACGATCTCTGTCTTTCAGGTATAATCGCAACGCATCCTCAAGGTCTTCATGCATCGGAATTAGTCTATCCTTTTGACCCTTTCCACATCGAATCAAAATTTCTTTGTTATCAAAACGAATATTCTCAATTTTCAGATTGAGAAGTTCCTGAATCCGAATGCCGGTAAAGATTAGCATTGTGATGATAGCTACGGCTCTGTATCGCTCGAACTGGTAGGCATAGCGAAAGTTCCTTGTCCAATCGAGAAGGGCAAATGCATCGTCTTGTGACAGATGTTTTGGAAGAGTTTTTGGTTTGGTCGGAAGGTCTATATCTTTGATGGGATTGTGTTCCAGATGGCCTTTTTTGACGCTCCAATTGAGAAAAATATTGAGGGCTCCAATACGATTGTGAACGGTTCTGGCCGACCAGCCTTTTTCCATCATTCCCGTCATGATGTAATCTTCAATCAGTTTCAAACTTATCTCTGATAGCATTTCAACATTTGTATTTTTAACAAAATATCCAAAAGTGCTCTCAAACCACTGAATGGTGCGGGGAGTGTTTCCCTTCATTGTTAGAGAGTAGGTACAGAACCGCCGGTGTTGATTTTGGATTTCAGACATGAGCCGATGACTTACGGGTTTTACCTGCAGGTTATCGGGTCGTGATTTTTGCTTTTTGAAATTCCAGTATGCCGCTCATAGAGTGGGAAATGGAGCCGCCTAACGGGATCGAACCGTTGACCTACAGGTTACAAAACCGTCAGAAGACTTATTAGAGATAGCTAAGTCGCTCATAGAGCAGGATTTCAAGGATAATCGTCCTCGGAAAACATTCACAGCCGATGACCTACAGGTCATTTTCTAGGTTATGAATCAAATTGGGAAATGCAAATCTATTTCCATTCCTTTGGAAAACCCGCCGGAGGCGAACCCAACATTCCTTTGGAGCCAACAATTTCAGATCATCACTTCAGAAAACGGAAAGCACCCGAAGGGGCGAAACACCGTGAAGCAGGTTTACCCTTGCTGGAGTTTTTGAAGTGATATGATTACGCTTCTTTCTCCGAGGCCTTTGGCTTTCTGGGCTTGCGCACATTAATTGCTGCTGCATCCAGACTGTTTTTCAAATGCACCGCGTAGTGCTTTTCAATCATTTCAACACTGGTTCGGCAGTTTTTGGCGATCTGATAGATGTCCGCGCCTTCTAGCAAACGAAACGAAATATAGCTGTGACGGAGACTGTACAGCGTTCGCCGATTGCCTTGCCGATCAACCTTCAAATTCTGTTCTTCCAAAATCCGGTTAAACTGTTTTTTGTGATCTACTGGAAATAGACGGTCAGTCGGTTCCGGTTGATTTCGTTCTTTCATCCGTTCAAAAGGTCTAACAGCACCGGGCATACTTTTGCAGTAACCCACACCGCGCTTGCCGCGTACTTCTATGAGTAAAATTGTCTCGCCGGTGGCGTCATCTTCAACGATCTCGACATCCCGGTATTCGAGGCGCTTGGCTTCATCGGGTCTAATACCGGTGTTGGTTAGAAAAAGAATTTTATCATGCAATTGCTCAGCAAGGAGCTTATGCCTTTTGTTTTTTTGAGCTTTAATGTTTTCCCGTGTAGCCGTATAAAGTTGTTTGTATTCTTCAGGTGAGAACCATGCCCGATGAGATATTTTTCTCGACGCTTTATATGGCGCAGAAAAATCAGGCAGGTAATCAATCCAGCCGTGCCTAATTGCTGTTTTCAAAACTAACCGAAGCGTAACGATTTCATCATGCAATGTTGAGTAGGAAGGCGGCTTGCCATTTTTGGGATTTTGCAACCGCTCGACACGGTAATCCTGAACGTTACCTGCTGTGATTTGAGACAGACCAAGACTTCCAAAAAACGGCTTCAAGTGGAGCCTGATACGGGCCTTGTGGCCCTCGACCCATTTCGTGCTGCGCTCACCTTCGGTTATCACTTCATATTCACGCTCGAAGGCAGCGGTTGCAGTTCTAAATGTCTTTTCAGTAACCAGTTCACCTTGGCTTTGTTTGCCACGAAGCGTCAGATACCAATCCTCAGCAAAATCTTTGGTTTCGGCTAAACCGCTCTGTTTTGTTGATGTGCGGTGATTTTTTCCCTGAAGAAATGTTGCACATTGCCAAAACCGGCTGTTTTCCCGTCGATAGACGTGAACCTTTCCTCCCAGAATCGTGTGTTTTGCCATGGTTTTCGCCTCGGCTGTATAATGTGCAAAAGTGTGTAATGAATGTGCAAGTATAATTCGCAACAAAAAAGCAGTCAACCATTTGGCTAACTGCTTGTAATTATTGAATTATTGGTTGCGGGGGTAGGATTTGAACCTACGACCTTCAGGTTATGAGCCTGACGAGCTACCGGGCTGCTCCACCCCGCGCCAATTGTCCTTCGGACAATTTGCGCAGCACTAACAGACAATTTGCGGAACGCAAATGTCGAATAGTACTGCATCAGCAACTTCCAATTATGAAAGTCCTTCTGCAAATAGCGCCTTATGAAGAAATATTCCCCCAAAGACGCGAAAACCGCTGACCAAAACCCAATATGTGCTTGGTAAGCGGTCAAATAATTCACCCGCGAAAGAAGATTATCCGTGAAAACTGATTTACATGCAATTGGCAGACCTGGCAGCGACCTACTCTCCCGTGCCTTTAGACAAAGTACCATCGGCGCTGAGGCGTTTCACGACCGAGTTCGGAATGGGATCGGGTGCAGCCACCTCGCAATTACCACCAGGTCGGCAAATTGCATGAAAAACGTTTCTGGCAAAGCCGAAACGCGTCCGCGTCGCAAGTTGATTGGAACAATCAACAAGAGACACTGATTTAAACTGTTGTTGGAGTGCAATACCCCGACGTATTTGCTTCGAAAAACGTCTGCGCATTGTCCGCGTTTGCAATGCAAACACTATAAATATGGGTAATGAGAACGATCAAGCCGATCGAATTATTAGTACTGGTAAGCTTCACACGTTGCCGTGCTTCCACACCCAGCCTATCAACGTCGTAGTCTACGACGATTCTCAGGGAATACTCGTTTCGAGGCTGGTTTCCCGCTTAGATGCCTTCAGCGGTTATCCGTTCCGTATTTAGCTACCCTGCTATGCTGCTGGCGCAACAACAGGTCCACCATTGATACGTCCACCCCGGTCCTCTCGTACTAGGGGCAGATCCTCTCAATATTCCTACACCCACGGCAGATAGGGACCGAACTGTCTCGCGACGTTCTGAACCCAGCTCACGTACCACTTTAATTGGCGAACAGCCAAACCCTTGGGACCTGCTCCAGCCCCAGGATGTGATGAGCCGACATCGAGGTGCCAAACAACCCCGTCGATATGGACTCTTGGGGGTCATCAGCCTGTTATCCCCGGCGTACCTTTTATCCGTTGAGCGATGGCCCTTCCACGCGGGACCACCGGATCACTATGACCGACTTTCGTCTCTGCTCGTCTTGTCAGACTCGCAGTCAGGCTGGCTTATGCCATTGCACTCAACGACCGATTTCCGACCGGTCTGAGCCAACCATCGCGCGCCTCCGTTACTCTTTGGGAGGCGACCGCCCCAGTCAAACTACCCGCCATACAATGTCCCGGACCCGGATAACGGGCCGCGGTTAGATATCCATAGTGATAAGGGCGGTATTTCAAGGGAGACTCACCGCGAGCTGGCGCCCACGGGTCAAAGTCTACCGCCTATCCTACACATGCCAATACGAATACCAGTGTAAAGCTGTAGTAAAGGTGCACGGGGTCTTTCCGTCTAACCGCAGGAACCCCGCATCTTCACGGGGAATTCAATTTCACTGAGTCTATGTTGGAGACAGCGGGGAAGTCGTTACGCCATTCGTGCAGGTCGGAACTTACCCGACAAGGAATTTCGCTACCTTAGGACCGTTATAGTTACGGCCGCCGTTTACTGGGGCTTCGATTCAAAGCTTGCACCTCTCCTCTTAACCTTCCAGCACCGGGCAGGCGTCAGACCCTATACGTCGTTTTGCAACTTCGCAGAGCCCTGTGTTTTTGATAAACAGTCGCCACCCCCTAGTTTGTGCCACCTCTTCACGGTTGCCCGCTGGAGGTCATGCTTATCCCGAAGTTACGCATGTAATTTGCCGAGTTCCTTCAACATAGTTCTCTCAAGCGCCTTGGTATGCTCTACCTGTCCACCTGTGTCGGTTTGGGGTACGGTCTATACGGGAGAGCTATTTCCTGGAACGCCTTCGCCGCCCCCACAATCCAATAAGTGGAAACAACTCACAGCATCCGTCACTACTCCCAGGTGTAGGAATATTAACCTACTTCCCATCGTCTACGCATTTCTGCCTCGACTTAGGGGCCGACTAACCCTGCTCAGATTAACTTTAAGCAGGAACCCTTGGACTTTCGGCGAGGGGGTCTCTCACCCCCTTTATCGTTACTCATGTCAACATTCGCACTTCTGATATCTCCAGGATTCCTCACAGATATCCCTTCACAGACTTACAGAACGCTCTGCTACCGCGTGTACAAAGTACACACCCGCAATTTCGGTGCATGGCTTTAGCCCCGTTACATTTTCGGTGCAAAGACCCTTAATTAGACCAGTGAGCTGTTACGCTTTCTTTAAATGATGGCTGCTTCTAAGCCAACATCCTGGTTGTTTTGGGGTCTTTACTTCCTTTCCCACTTAGCCATGACTTGGGGACCTTAATTGGCGGTCAGGGTTGTTTCCCTCTCCACTACGGACGTTAGCACCCGCAGTGTGTCTGCCAGTTAGTACTTCCAGGTATTCGGAGTTTGGTTAGGTTTGGTAAGACGTTGGGTCCCCCTAGCCCATCCAGTGCTCTACCCCCTGGAGTATTCGACTGACGCTCTACCTAAATAGATTTCGCAGAGAACCAGCTATTTCCGAGTTTGATTGGCCTTTCACCCCTAGCCACAGGTCATCCCCGCATATTGCAACATGCGTGGGTTCGGTCCTCCAGTGCGTGTTACCGCACCTTCAACCTGCCCATGGCTAGATCACTCGGTTTCGGGTCTAATTCAACTAACTAATTCGCCCTATTAAGACTCGCTTTCGCTGCGCCTACACCTATCGGCTTAAGCTTGCTAGTTAAACTAAGTCGTTGACCCATTATACAAAAGGTACGCCGTCACCCTTGCGGGCTCCGACTGTTTGTAGGCATCCGGTTTCAGGTACTATTTCACTCCCCTCGTCGGGGTACTTTTCACCTTTCCCTCACGGTACTGGTTCACTATCGGTCACGCACTAGTACTTAGGCTTGGAGGGTGGTCCCCCCATGTTCAGACAGAATTTCACGTGTTCCGCCCTACTCGAGGACATAAGATCGAATTATCTGTACGGGGCTGTCACCCACTATGGCCCGTCTTTCCAAACGGTTCCAGTTGTCTCACTTATGCCACTGGCCTAGTCCGCGTTCGCTCGCCACTACTAGCGGAGTATCAATTGATATCCTTTCCTACGGGTACTTAGATGTTTCAGTTCCCCGCGTTCGCTTCTTATCCCTATGTATTCAGAATAAGATATCCTTTTATTGATCACTGTAAATCCGAAGCCGGAAGACATAAGTCCACCGACATCGCACTTACAGTAATCAAGGATGGGTTTCCCCATTCGGAAATCGCCGGATCAAAGCTTATTCGCAGCTCCCCGACGCTTATCGCAGCGTATCACGTCCTTCATCGCCTGTGCGTGCCAAGGCATCCACCAGATGCCCTTAAGACACTTGATCATTCTCATTGCCGATATTTATTTACTGGAATTTCGCAAAGCGAAAATACAGCGCGCCGCCGGTTGTATTTCGCAAAGCGAAATCAACAAGAGACACACAATAAACTCAGACAACAGTTTTTTCTTTGACTTCAGGCTTGGGTGTAGGATTGGAACCGAGAGGCCGTGCAGCACTAACGGTAAATCGTACGCCTGAAATCAAGAAAGACCAGTTTTCACGAGATATATCCAGTTGCTTAGCGGTTAGGCTTAGCAAACATATGACAGCACATGGCAAATGCAACTGCCGCGCAAAGGTCAATTCCCGAGGGAAGGCAACCAATGCCTGAATAAATCTTCTTTTTACGATGTATTGGAACAAGCATGAAACTCGTAAGTTCCATGCAAACTTTTATTTTCTAAAGCGAATTGATAGTGCTCGTATTGATTTTGCCGCGCAAAATACAATTAGCGCGTGCTGTCTACTTTTTGCCAGGCAAAAGATGAACTGGTGGAGCCAGACGGGATCGAACCGACGACCTGAAGCTTGCAAAGCTACCGCTCTCCCAACTGAGCTATGGCCCCTAAGCAATTTCGGCGAAGCCGAAAGGCAGAACACCAATGCGCACTACTCGACAATCTTGGCTCTCTCGTTAATTTGCTTTGCAAATGTAACTGGTGCCCCATTTTTGGCTTTGCCAAAAATGGGTTTGGTGGGCCGAGGAAGATTTGAACTTCCGACCTCACGATTATCAGTCGTGCGCTCTAACCAACTGAGCTACCGGCCCTTATTCTGTGCATCAGCCTAAGCTGTCTTACAGATGATATGGCCCGAAGCGTGCAATTCGCTGAAGAAAGAGAAACGAAGGTGGCGATTCCCGCTACTGTATGTCGGATTATCCATGACTTGGACAATCCTTTTGTTCTTAAGAGTTCCGATAGGACCGAAATCCTGAAGGAACATCCTTAGAAAGGAGGTGATCCAGCCCCAGGTTCCCCTAGGGCTACCTTGTTACGACTTCACCCCAGTCGCTGAGCCTACCGTGGTCAGTTGCCTCCAAAAGGTTGGCGCACTGCCTTCGGGTAAACCCAACTCCCATGGTGTGACGGGCGGTGTGTACAAGGCCCGGGAACGTATTCACCGTAGCATGCTGATCTACGATTACTAGCGATTCCAACTTCATGCTCTCGAGTTGCAGAGAACAATCCGAACTGAGATGGTTTTTGGAGATTAGCTCGACCTTGCGATCTCGCTGCCCACTGTCACCACCATTGTAGCACGTGTGTAGCCCAGCCCGTAAGGGCCATGAGGACTTGACGTCATCCCCACCTTCCTCCGGCTTATCACCGGCAGTCCCATTAGAGTGCCCAACTAAATGCTGGCAACTAATGGCGAGGGTTGCGCTCGTTGCGGGACTTAACCCAACATCTCACGACACGAGCTGACGACAGCCATGCAGCACCTGTATCCAATCCAGCCTAACTGAAGGAAATCATCTCTGAAATCCGCGATTGGTATGTCAAGGGCTGGTAAGGTTCTGCGCGTTGCTTCGAATTAAACCACATGCTCCACCGCTTGTGCGGGCCCCCGTCAATTCCTTTGAGTTTTAATCTTGCGACCGTACTCCCCAGGCGGGATGCTTAATGCGTTAGCTGCGCCACTGAACAGTAAACTGCCCAACGGCTAGCATCCATCGTTTACGGTGTGGACTACCAGGGTATCTAATCCTGTTTGCTCCCCACACTTTCGCGCCTCAGCGTCAGTATCGAGCCAGTGAGCCGCCTTCGCCACTGGTGTTCCTCCGAATATCTACGAATTTCACCTCTACACTCGGAATTCCACTCACCTCTCTCGATCTCTAGACTACCAGTATCAAGGGCAGTTCCAGGGTTGAGCCCTGGGATTTCACCCCTAACTTAATAGCCCGCCTACGCGCGCTTTACGCCCAGTAATTCCGAACAACGCTAGCTCCCTTCGTATTACCGCGGCTGCTGGCACGAAGTTAGCCGGAGCTTCTTCTACGGTTACCGTCATTATCTTCACCGTTGAAAGTGCTTTACAACCCTAGGGCCTTCATCACACACGCGGCATGGCTGGATCAGGCTTGCGCCCATTGTCCAATATTCCCCACTGCTGCCTCCCGTAGGAGTCTGGGCCGTGTCTCAGTCCCAGTGTGGCTGATCATCCTCTCAGACCAGCTATTGATCGTCGCCTTGGTGCGCCATTACCACACCAACTAGCTAATCAAACGCGGGCTCATCCAATACCGATAAATCTTTCCCCCGGAGGGCGTATACGGTATTAGCAGTCATTTCTAACTGTTGTTCCGTAGTACTGGGTAGATTCCCACGCGTTACTCACCCGTCTGCCACTCTCTCCGAAGAGAGCGTTCGACTTGCATGTGTTAAGCCTGCCGCCAGCGTTCGTCCTGAGCCAGGATCAAACTCTCAGGTTTGAAATGAGATTTTGATTGGCTTTAATAATCATCGCGAAAAAGCGATGACCTGGTCACGCATTTAATTGCCGGTCATGGGTATGACCGACGAATTGACGAGAACATATTTTTAACACACCTGAATTTGATCGAAACCAAATCCGGTATTTTAAGTAACATTCTCGAAACGTGACTTGCCAAAGTCTCTGTAAACACATGATCCATAAAGGATAATGGTCACGTGTATCGCAGGACATCGCCAACCACGTTTCTCTTTCTTTCATATTCAATTGTCAAAGAACCGAATTGGAAAAAACCATTTCGTTGGCCGTCGAAACAAGGAGTCGCCTGTTTTTTTCAGCCGATTGAAACACGCACTTATAGTGCCAGTCTCTGGGGTAACAAGAGAGCAAACAAGTTTGCCGCCAGCGGCGACCCGCCCTCGTTGTGAGGGGTATATAGTCCCCGCTCCTTCCAACTGTCAACACAAAATCTGAAAAAATTGAAGTTTTTTTTACCCGTTTTATCACCGCCCTTGGAACAACCCCGGATTCCCTTGGTTTCCAGGGTGTTTGCTACAATTCCGGAGTGTTTTTTTCGCAGGTTTCCGGGTTCTGTTTGGGCCGTATTTCCATACCCAAATCCGCAGCCCTTAATATACCTGCAAAAATGTCCAAAATCGCCCTTGAAATGGCCTGCAAGGACCCGGGTAACCGCAAAATTGCCCAAATTGCTTGTCAATTGAAGACTGTCAATGATAACCACGGGGTCAAAGCTAAAAACCACAACCCCTGAATGGGATAGCTGAGTGAATCAGGAAACTGAATTTTTGGGCGAGCTGGCACCATTGCATGTTCGAAAACATGTGGGGCAGCCAGAAAGACGCCAGATCAGCCAGCGTTGGCTGGTCAGCACCGTACTCGTCGGAGCCACCTCGTTTTTCATGATGGGCGGTGCGCTGTTTGCAGCTCTTGACGGGCAGGAACAATTGACCGTTCCTGCAGTAGCCTATCAAAAAGATGACGATGCCAGCACTTTGCTGAAAGCCGTCAAGGGAAATCACCCTGGCCTCCTCAAGAAAATCAGCCCGGATGAAAAATCCAACATCATGATGGTTTCAACCATTTCCAGGGTCGGGGACAACAATGTGGTCAAGGTTCGCCCCTTCATGAACATCAAGACGCCGATGGCGTTGGCTCCAAAATCAACAACAGACTTTCCAAACTTCAATCCGCTTTCCGTGTTTTCTGAATCCGGAAAGCTTGAACTCGTATCTGAAACCAGCGATTTTATGTATGGCGCGGATGTGGAAGGCGAGGTCACGCTTAATGTGATTGATTTCCCGACTGGCAGCAAAATAGCAAAAATTCCGCCTGGGCGCCGTTCGGCCGAAGTTCACCAGCAGGTACGCGCCATCAGCCACAGTCTGGAAAGCGGCAATGCATATGTTTCATCGCTGGCATTTTTTGACGCCGACCGTTTTTCAGCCGAAGACCGGCTTTTTATTACCAATGAAGATGTAACAATTACCGCTGAAAATGTTTCAGTCCATGAAAAGCAACGCGAAGCAGTTGGCCCTGGAACCCATTATATTAAGCGCACCATTGAAATCAGGGCTGAAGCGTCAATTGCTGAAATTCTGAAATCCGAAGGCATTGAAGATGCAGAGGTCGAAGAACTCGCGACGGTTCTTTCAAGTGACATTGGTGAAGACAAGCTTCGTGTAGGCGACACCATCCAGGCCTGGTTGAAACAGGAAAACGTTGCAATTGATGAGCAAAAAATTTCGCTCGCAAAAGCCAGTCTTTATCGCGGCCCTTCCCACATGGTAAGCATAGCACGCACCGATGACGAACGTCTTGTATACGCTCCAACACCCGAAACGCCGCAGACCATTCTGGAAGACGCAAAGGAACAACCTGTCATTGTCGCGAAAAATCTGCCGTCCATCTATACCGGCATATACCGCGCTGCACTGGCTGAGGGCATGTCCAGCGACCTTGCCGGATCATTGATCAAGATATTTGCGTTTGATGTTGATTTCCGCAGCCGTTTGAAGCCAACCGATCGACTTGACGTGTTTTTATCTCTGGAAGAAGACAAGGAAACGCCAACCGAAAACTCAGAGATCCTCTATACCGGAATTGAGCTTGGAGGCGTTATGCGCCGCTATTATCGTTTCCGTGACGAACATACCGGCCGCATCGACTACTATGATGAATCGGGAAAAAGCGCGAAGAAGTTTCTTCTCAGAAAGCCTGTGCCCAACGGCAAGTTTCGCTCACCATTTGGCATGCGCCGCCATCCGATTTCGCGGGTATTCAAGTTGCACGGTGGCGTCGATTGGGCAGCGCCCCGCGGAACCCCGATCGTTGCCGCAGGCAATGGTGTTATTAAAGAAGCCGGATGGAGTGGTTCTGGCTACGGCAAGCAGACCATCATTCGCCACACCAATGGTTATGTCACCACCTACTCGCACCAAACCGCAATTGCCAAAGGCATGATTGCCGGCAAGCGGGTTCGGCTCGGTCAGATTATCGGTTATGTCGGATCAACCGGTTATTCAACCGGCCCGCATCTACACTACGAAGTAAAAGTCAATGGCAACCGGGTTGACCCCATGCGCATCCGCCTTCCGCAAGGCAAGGTTTTGAAAGATACAGAACTTGCAGCATTTGAAGCCGAGCGCGATCGTATCAATGCGCTGGTCAACGGTGAAGAGTTACCGCAACCACAACAAGTTGCTTCGAATTAGGTTAGCGACATGCTGTATAGCAAGGTCTGCTCAGCGGTCAAAACCGGCCTTCAGCAAATGATTGGTTATGTTAACTCAAACCAACAGGCTATTTGAAAGCGAGGCACGGAATGATGCCCTACTCAGCGAAGAAAATACCGGTGATGTGCAGCGTTGATACTGTAACCGAGTGGGCGACTTTCATGAATGGTCGATTAGATGAAGTGCGTCAGTCGCTCAAACAAGAAGGTGTTGAGCATGAACAGTGGTTTTTGGGGGCTGATGGGCCCAGGATTTTCTTGGTTGGCGTGATGAAGACCGGTAATATGCAACGTGCTAGAAAGGTTGCTAGTACATCCAGTTTAGAGGTCGACAAATATCACCAAAAGGGGCTGACCCAGATAACTCAAAAAAAGGGTTATCATGGGCAGTATGCGAAAGAGTCGTTTAAGTGGGTATAAACAGGATCACCTGACTGAGCATTTTATCTCGGGATCGACAGCGCGAACTGCGGCCAGTTTGTGTGGTGTGAACCGCAAGACCGCCGCGTTTTTCTTCCTGCGTTTGCGTGAAATCATTGCCTATGAGTTGGGGGCTGAATCCGAAGCCATGTTTGGCGGCGAAATAGAAGTGGACGAAAGCTATTTCGGTGGGAAACGAAAGGGCAAGCGCGGGAGGGGTGCTGCGGGCAAAGTGCCTGTTTTTGGCTTATTAAACAGGGGTGGGAAGGTCTACACCAAGATTATTCCAGACGCATCCGGGGCCACTCTGATCCCGATCATTGAACGCAAGGTTATCCCCGATAGCATCGTCTATTCTGACTGCTGGCGCGGCTATAACGTGCTGGATGTCTCCGACTTTCACCACTTTCGCATCAACCATTCAAAGCTCTTCGCCGATCGTCTTAATCACATTAATGGTATTGAGAATTTCTGGAATCAGGCGAAGCGCCATATGCGTAAATTCAACGGTGTTCCAAAGGCCCAATTTGGGCTATATTTGAAGGAATGTGAGTGGAGATTTAACAACAGTGACCCGTCATCTCAATTATTGCAGTTAAGACAATGGGTTAGACGCTATCTAAGGTAGTTATCTGGGTCAGCCCCCACCAAAAATTTAAACGCTACTGGATACGAGACGAAATCCGTGACCTATCAATCGACGACGCTTCAGCACCAAGTTTTCCAAATTTGAAGCTGATTTTCGATGTTCATCTGAAGGCCTCGGAATGACAATCCAAACAGCGACAACGCGTACCTTATTTGATTTCATATACGCATTTTCGTTTAACCGTACCCGATTGAACGAAATTTGCTCCAGCATTGACCTAAAACGGAAATCCGCGCACGATGCTGTCGATTTCATCAACAGACGAGATAGATGACAAGAAGAGCTCTAATATTGCAAGATGCAGCGGCATCCACCTCTCAAATTCGGGTGTCCCCCGGGATTGTTTCCGAAAATCCAGATGCCCCACAACATCCCTGGCATCCCAAACAGATTCTCAAACGTCTCACCAAACTCTACGCCAGTCTTGGTAGACCAAAGGGAAAAGCATGATGGTAAAACGTCTGTTTTTCTTGAGTTCAGGTATGCTGATTATTGCGGCACTCTATCTTACTATGATTGCATATCTGGCTGAACGAGAAGACATGTCTGCCGGCGGATTGTATGCCCGTTTGATGATCCCGGACGAAATTAGGGAACTGGAACTACCGGGATTGTGCGAAGTTCAAAGCTATTCTCGCTCCTTTTTGTCTTGTGGTGGAGGAGAATGTGGATGGGTTTACAGAATAGAATTTACCACAGGTGATACAAACGCAGAATTACAACGTGTACTTGATGTGTTGACACTTCCAGCAAAGCTACATGTTTTTGTGACTTTTGGAACTGTTGAAGAGAAGTCTGGTGAAGCTTGCTCACAAGCGCGGATAAGTTTCCATTCCGATGAAGCAAAGATGCCATGAGCAAGTTCGGAGATATTAAAACAGCGTATAATGCGTTTGGAGCCAATGGCAGTTGGGGAAATGTAACTAGCGGCCTGATCTACACCTGCAATGCAGGTTGGCTTGATCTGGGCCATCTTAATCCGGGTAGTTCCCGTCCGATGATCGGTGCCAGCAATCTTTGGGCCAGCATCAAGAATGAAGGTCCTGCCGCCATGAAATGCAACTGTACCATGGATGGTCAATTGCGGGCAATAGACTATGGAGGACTGCACGGCAATCGCTTGAAAATCTGTTGATTCCCTTTTCTGCAATTATGTGATTCATAGGGCACCTCCAAACCAACGAGGTGCCCTATGACGACGACCAATATACTTGACCATTTTTCCACTCTTTGTGACCCGCGTCAAAGTTGGAAAGTTTTGTATCCGCTACCGGAAATTTTGTTGGTGGTGCTTTGTGGCGTGATGGCAGGCGCTGATGATTTTGTTGAGATTGAGCGTTGGGGCAGACGCAAGCTGAACTATTTACGTCGGCTGCTGCCCTTCAAAGACGGCATTTGCTCCCATGACACTCTCAATGATGTGATGAACGCCTTGCCCGGTGAATTGTTTGCCGAGTGTTTTACCAACTGGGTTTCGAAATTGCGTGATCAAGACCCGGAAATTGTCGCCATTGACGGCAAGACATCAAGGCGTGCTCATGCCCACAATGGTCGTCGCCTGCACCTGGTTTCTGCCTGGGCAAGCCGACAAAGGTTGGTGCTGGGGCAAGAGCCATGCGATGAAAAAGAGAACGAAATCAGTGCTATACCCCGCCTCCTGGAGCGCCTTGAGTTGGCCGGTTCTCTGGTCACAATTGATGCCATGGGCTGCCAACATAACATCGCATCAGCCATTCTTGCCAAGGGTGCTGATTATCTTCTGGCCCTTAAGGGCAACCAGAAATCATTGCACAGTGAAGGCTCTATTCTTTGATGCAGCCAAAGGGCTCGACAGCCACACCACCACCGATGCAGATCATGGCCGTATTGAAATACGACGCGCATCGGTGTGTCATGCGGTTGACTGGCTCAGCGCAGACCGCACAGCGCCGGGCGAGCCATGTTTTGCCGGCCTTGCAACCATTGGCATGGTCGAAGCCGAGGTGGAAAAAGATGGCCAGACCAGTCGCTCAAGGCGCTTCTATATCTCTTCAGCCCATCTCACAGCAGCCCAACTGTCACGCGCAGCACGCGCCCACTGGGGTATCGAAAATCGCCTGCACTGGGTGATGGATGTGGTCTTCCACGACGACCTGATGCGGCTTCGAACCCAAAACGGCCCCGTAAACATGGCCCGCGTCCGCCACGCAGTGCTCAATATCATCAAGCAAATACCCGACAAAGCAAGCATAAAAGTACGAAGAAAAACAGCGGCTTGGGACGATGAATACCGGTTCAACGCAATCACAAACTCCGGGTGATTCTTTCAAGCGATTGCCGTGGTGCCCCAGGGATGGGAAACCGGTGCCAGAAGCACAAGGCCGGCGGTCTTTTCAGGAAAAAGAACACCGAATGCTGCAGTAACAACACCACCAAATGAATGACCAATTATAATGGCCTTTTCAATTCCAAGCGCATCAAGCAGACCCGCAATCGAGGCCGCTTGCTGTTTCGGGTCATTCGAGCCTGAAAAAGCTTCGGAGTATCCCTGGCCCGGACGATCGAGAAAAATCAGACGGAATTCATCTTCCAATCCTGGACCATAGACAGCCATCGGATCACGAAGATTACCCCCTGCCCCATGAACAAAAACCAAAACCGGCGCTTCTTTGTTATTTACGACCGGCACATCGACAAAATGCACCCTCACCGCGTTCAGGGAACGAAACTCGCCAATCGGGGGAAATTGCTGCTCTATGTTCCGCGTGATGATCCGTGACGCAATCCACAGGCTGCCAAGAACAAGAACAAAAACAGGCAGGAGAATTTTCAGCATAAAACCAGAATCATCACACTTAGGTTCGGCTGCCGGCTAATTCTTCTTCCAGCAAAATGACCGATCCCTGCGCCTGTTTATTGGCCGGATAAATCGCAAGCACCCTGTACCAGGTTTCAAGCGCTGCTTTGTTGTTGCCAACCCGCTGCAGAATAACGGCCAACCCTGAAAGCGCACCAAAATGGCGGGGTTCAAGCGCCAGGGTCAATTCAATATCGGAAATCGAATTGCCAAAGTCACTCATGGTGTAATAAAGCGTCGCCCGCCGGTTCCAGCCTTCCGCGTAATCCGGTGCGAGAACAACAACCTGGTCGAGCAGGTCAAGCGCCTTTGGGTAGTCCCGTTTGGACATGGCCTTTGAGGCCCATTTCATCAGGAGGTCGATGCTTCTGGAACCTGATTCAGACCACTCTCGCCAAATCATCCGTGCTGTCGCATTGGCGGATGCCTGTTTTGGATCACGTCGCAAATCATCAAACAGCTTGTCCAACGGATCGCTGGTTTCAACAACGTCATTGCCATTGTCCGGGCCATTGTCCGGCGGTGTTATCGGTTGGATAGCCTCTTCTCGCTCAAGCGGACTTGGAACGGTTTGAGCAAACGACGGTGTTGCAACGAATGTTGCCAACAGACCGGTTGCAAGAAGCGAGGTTAGTTTACCCATGCCGCGAATCTACCGCACGAATTCAAAAGGTCAAATACGCTTTTTCGTGAGTACCAATAAAAATCGCCGCATAAGCGGCCACCTTCCAAACAATCCGTTTGTTTACTTAGCCCTGGCGGGCCTTGAAGCGTGGGTTTTGCTTGTTGATAACGTAAACGCGGCCACGACGGCGTACGATGCGGTTTGCGCGATGACGGCCCTTGAGGGACTTTAAAGAATTTCTGATTTTCATGGTACTTTTTCCGTACGACAAGCATGTTCGGCAAAAGTGGTCGCCGGTTTTGCGCCCGGAACATGCATAAAACAAATGAACAGCGCAAATTACCGGGACTTAAAAGTCCATGCGCTGGGGTTACGAGCCTTCTTTTGCGGGCTCTTCCAATATTAATACGTAAAATGCTCGAAACGCGCCAGCAATGATGCGGACGCGCTCCAACGAGGCGGTAGATAGGGGGAAACGGGAGAAATGTCAATTCGCTCTAACTAAATCCGCCACTTGCAAAAGGCCTTGTCGCATTCGCCTCTCCTCCCGTCGCAAAGAGTCGCAAGCTAATTTGCCAAACAGAATTTATTGCAAATCATAAATGCGGTATGTGTTTTGCCGTAACCATTTCCTTTAGGATCAAGCAACATGCGCAAATTTTCTGCATTTGCAGTCGCAAGAGAAGCCATGCGTTCCCACAAGGGTTGGGATAAGCAATGGGAAAATCCAGAGCCGAAGTCTTCCTACGACGTGATTATCGTCGGTGCGGGCGGGCACGGTCTGGCAACTGCCTACTATCTTGCTTCTGTCCATGGCGTCACCAATGTCGCGGTCCTTGAAAAAGGTTGGCTCGGTGGTGGCAATACCGGTCGGAATACCACCATTATCCGCTCCAACTATCTCTATGATGAATCCGCAGGCATGTATAACCACGCGATCAATCTGTGGGAGGGCCTCTCCCAGGAACTCAATTACAACGTCATGTTTTCACAACGCGGCGTGATGATGGTTGGCCACAACGTACACGACGTGCAGGTTTTCAAACGGCACGTTCACGCCAACCGCCTGAACGGGGTCGACAACCAGTGGATCACACCGGAAGAAGCAAAAAACTATTGCCCGCCTTTGAGCATTTCGAAATCCGCCCGATATCCGGTGATGGGTGCAGCGCTTCAAAGAAAAGGCGGTGTTGCCCGTCACGATGCGGTTGCCTGGGGTTATGCGCGAAAAGCTTCTGCCATGGGTGTTCACATCATTCAACAATGCGAAGTAACCGGCATCAACCGCGACAAATCGGGCGCTGTCACCGGCGTAAACACATCACGCGGAACAATCGGCGCGAAGAAAGTCGGTGTCGTTGCAGCAGGCCACACATCTGTATTGATGGACATGGCCGGTATTCGCATGCCGCTTGAAAGCTACCCGCTACAGGCGCTCGTTTCCGAGCCGGTAAAACCGATCTTCCCGTGCGTGGTGATGTCTAATACGGTGCATGCCTATATCTCTCAATCAGACAAGGGCGAACTGGTGATTGGCGCCGGCACGGACCAGTATATCTCTTATTCACAAACCGGCAGCATTCATATTTCGACCCACACGCTTGAAGCAATCTGCGAAATGTTCCCGATGTTCAGCCGTATGAAAATGCTGCGGAGTTGGGGTGGCATCGTAGATGTGACCCCGGACCGCTCGCCAATCCTTTCCAAGACGCCGGTCAAGGGGCTCTACGTGAATTGTGGTTGGGGTACCGGCGGTTTCAAGGCGACACCTGGTTCCGGCCATGTCTTTGCACACACGATTGCCAAGGATGAGCCGCATAAAATCAATGCAGGCTTTAACCTCGAACGCTTCCGTACCGGTCGCCTGGTTGATGAAGCAGCCGCGGCAGCCGTTGCACATTAGGGGAAAATTGAACATGCTGAAAATTCACTGCCCTTACTGCGAAGAAGATCGCCCGGAGCTTGAGTTCCATGGCGCTGGTGAAGCGCATATTGCGCGACCCACCAACATGGTTGACATTTCTGATGAGGATTTTGAAAAATTCTTCTTCATTCGCGAAAATCACAAAGGCATCGTGTTTGAACGTTGGCGTCACCTGCATGGCTGCGGGCGTTTCTTCAACGCAGTGCGCCATTCGGTTTCAGACAAGTTCATCAAGACCTACAAGGCTGGTGAACAGAAACCGAAGCTCTCGAAGAAAGAAATTGATGCGGTGCTGCCACCTGCAAAAGCCACACCGGCGAATGAAGCCGTCTGGACCGTTGAGAAGGGAGACGCAAAATGACGGGTGCTTCCGTAAATACCGGGGCGAACCGCGTTGCAGGCAAGGGACGTCTGTCCCCGGCCAAAACAGCAGCCTTCACCTTCGATGGCAAAAACTACAACGCCATGGAAGGCGACACGCTTGCCTCCGCATTGCTCGCAAACGGCATTCATCTTGTTGGCCGCTCGTTCAAATATCATCGCCCGCGCGGCATCCTTGGCGCAGGGCCTGAAGAACCCAATGCTCTCATGGGAATTGCCCGGGACAATGCGCGTTTTCAACCAAACGTTCGCGCTACATGCCAGGAAGTTTTCGATGGCATGATCGCCACCAGCCAGAACCGGTTTCCAACGCTTGAATTTGACATCGGAGCGGTCAATGACGGCCTCGGCCGGTTCTTCCCGGCAGGCTTTTACTACAAGACTTTTATGTGGCCGCGCAGTGCATGGGAAAAAATCTACGAACCCGTCATCCGCAAGGCTGCGGGTCTTGGCGCGTCGCCTACCGAAGAAGATCCAGACCACTATGCCAATCGTTTTGCCCATTGCGAAATTCTGGTCATCGGCGGAGGCGCTTCCGGCCTGACAGCCGCCAAAACCGCTGCAAAATCCGGCAAGCGCGTCATGATTGTTGATGAAAACGCCCTAATGGGCGGCGGGCTGTTGTCCGATGCGACAGTCACAATCGACAAGAAATCAGGTGCTGACTGGGCCGCTGATACGATTGCTGAACTGGAAGCCATGGACAATGTTACGGTTCTGAGCCGGACGACCGCATTTGGCTATTATAACCACAACATGGTGACGCTTGCCCAACGGGTGAGCGAGCATATGGCGCGACCCGACCCTGATCTACCGCGCGAACGCATGTGGCAGGTGCGGGCTGACCGGGTGATCCTGGCAACTGGTGCAATCGAGCGCCATCTGGTTTTTGCCGACAATGATCGCCCCGGCATCATGATCGCATCAGCGGCAGGAACCTACCTCAACCAATATGGCGTGAAGCCGGGTTCTAATGTTGCGGTTTATACCTCGTGCGATTCTGCGTGGCCGGTTGCTTTTGATCTCAAACAGGCAGGCGTCAATGTTCCTGCAATCATTGATATTCGTCAAAACCCGGATGATGTCTTGCTTGCCCGGGCAGCGGAACTTGGCATTCGTGTTCTCAAAGGCCATGCGGTCACGGGAACCAGCGGACGTCTCCGCGTCAAGTCAATTGATGTCGAACCGGTGAACGGAGTTTCCGCAGAAACGATCGCTGTCGACTGTCTGTTGATGTCCGGCGGCTGGACCCCTTCGGTTCACCTCTTTTCACAATCAAGGGGGCGGGTCAGGTTTGACGATGAGACCGGCACCTTCCTGCCAGACATTTACATGGAAGACTGCACGTCGGTTGGTTGCTGCAACGGCACTTTTGACATGGAAGCAGCGCTTGAAGAAGCGGCGGCGGCGGCCCTTGAAGCATCCAAACTGGTAGGCGGCAAAGCGATCAAAGCCAGAGTATCCAAAGTTGCAAATGGTGTATCCATGACCGGCTTTTATACCGGATCATGCAAAAGCGCCGGCCCCGATGATTTTACCAAGGCATTCGTCGACTTCCAAAATGACGTGACTGCGAAAGACATTCGCCTGGCGGTGCGTGAGGGTTTCCAGTCAATCGAACACGTGAAACGTTACACAACCACAGGCATGGCCTCTGATCAGGGCAAGATGTCAAACATGCACGGACTTGCGATTGCAGCAGAGATGCTCAACAAACCAATCCCTGAAGTTGGCCTAACCACATTCCGTTCGCCGTATACGCCGGTTACCTTCGGCACTTTGGTTGAACACAATACGGGCGAGCTTTTTGACGTTACCCGCCGGACACCAATGTATGACTGGGCAGAACAAAATGGTGCCGTCTTTGAAGATGTCGGAAACTGGAAGCGCGCATGGTATTTCCCGAAGCCTGGCGAAGATATGCATGCAGCCGTCAACCGCGAATGTAAAATGACCCGCGGGGCCGCCGGTATCTTCGACGCTTCCACACTCGGCAAGATCGAGGTTGTGGGTCCTGATGCAGTTAAATTCATGAACATGATGTACACCAATCCGTGGGACAAGCTCGGTGTTGGCCGCTGTCGCTATGGCATTATGTGCCGCGAAGATGGCTTTATATATGATGATGGTGTGATTGCCCGGATTGAAGAAAACCGTTTCCACGTCACAACGACAACCGGTGGTGCACCGCGCGTCCTCAACATGATGGAAGACTATCTGCAGACCGAATTCCCGGAGTGGAAGGTTTGGCTGACGTCGACATCGGAGCAATGGGCAGTAATCGCCGTTCAGGGGCCGAAAGCCCGCGAAATTATCGAGCCGCTGGTCGAAGGCATCGATCTTTCTGCAGAAGCAATGCCACATATGAGCATGCGTAACGGAAAAATCGCCGGCGTTCCCACCCGGTTGATGAAAGTTTCATTTACCGGTGAAGCCGGTTTCGAGATCAACCTGCCTGCCGATTATGGTCAGGCGGTCTGGGATGCAATTTGGAACCGTGGCGCACCCATGGGCCTTACCCCTTACGGAACAGAAGCCATGCATGTGATGCGGGCTGAAAAGGGCTACATCATCGTTGGTCAGGATACCGATGGTACGGTCACACCGCAAGATGCGGCCGTAGGCTGGGCTATCGGCAAGAATAAAACCGACTTTGTTGGCATCAAGGGATTGCAGCGTCCGGATCTCGTCGCAAAGGGACGCCGTCAACTGGTTGGTTTGAAAACGCTTGATCCAAAAGTTGTGCTCGAAGAAGGCGCTCAGGTTGTGGACGATCCCAATCATCCGGTTCCAATGCCGATGATCGGGTTTGTCACGTCATCTTATTGGTCAGAATGTCTCGACCATTCAATCGCAATGGGTGTCATCGAAAACGGGCACAGCCGGATGGGCGAAACCGTTCACATTCCAATGCCGGATGAAATCATCAAGGCGGAGATTTGCTCGCCGGTCTTCTATGACAAAGAAGGAGGCAAGATAAATGGCTAAAGCTGCTTCACGGACGCATCCACTTGCCGATCGCGTTTTTGCAAACAATGGCGTAACCCTGTCTCCACTTGCTGAGTGTGAACGCATAGCATTGCGAGCTGACAACAAGGCCATGCCTGGCATTGGCAGGGCAATCGGTGTTTCACTACCCAAAAAGCCTGGTTCAGTAACGACCAAAGGGGGGACTTCCGCCTTGTGGATTGGACCTGATGAATGGTTTGTAACCGCCGAAGCGGGTGCCGGGCTGGAAGCCAAAATCAATACAATCAGAAACGGTCTTTGTTCAGCCGTTTCAATTGACCATCGCAATACCGGGTTGACCCTTTTCGGTCCCAATGCGGTGAACACCCTTAACAGCGGCTGCCCACGTGATTTGTCGCTTGCGGCATTTCCAGTTGGTACATGTTCACGCACAACGCTTGCAAAGGCAGAGGTCATCTTGTGGCGCACCGGCGAGAACGAATTCAGGCTCGAGTGCTGGCGATCGTTTTCTGGCTATGTCTGGAAATATCTGATGGATGCCGCCCGCAGCGCTTGAATTTGGCACTTATGTGTTCATCAGGGAGGGAATTTCTGACTTTCAAAATCATCCGTGCTAGGCCTTGGAAAACAGGCAATCGTGAACCCTATGGCCCATCACATAAACCGATTGGTTTTGAACTTTCCTGGCTTCGAAACCACAACCTCTACCCATCAGATTGAACGTCTGACTGCTGGCAGCTTGAAAACCGCCAAACTCTGGGACTTTTCCGTTGAGCGCGGGGAGATCCGGGACAATCCTCAATCCAGCAAAACGGAAACCACATTTGAGGCCCGAGGCAATGGTTGGCGTTCATCAACCCGCTACGTCCATCTTTACTGGGGCGATATCATCGGCAAATATGAAGACAAGCCATATCCAAAAAGTTTGTTGCTTCACTTCCCAAAATACTTTTCATTCTTCCTTGATGGAACCGTGCGCAAATATGCAAAAGCCAGCCGACGCTATTGGGGCTTTACGATCTATCCGCTTCTGCTGATGGTGCTGTTTGCGTCTATTTCTTATGGCCTCATGGCATTTTTTCTCGCCGGCTTCTCCAATCACTTGATACTGGCCGCTCTACCGGCATTCATTTTGTTTCTCGTGCTTTGCAAATGGCCAGGGAACCGGTTCTACATGAACCTTTCGGTCAATGACTGGGCATTTGCACGTGACATGTGCAACAGCACCAATCCGGAAATTGATAGCCGCTATGAGCGATTTGCAGACCATATCATTTCTGAAATCTCCAGATCCAAAGTTGATGAGGTTTTGATTGTTGGTCACAGCTTCGGTTCGGTTTGGGCCATAGCAGCTTTAGCAATCGCTTTGGAGAAAAAGCCAAATCTCTTTGATGGCAAACGCGTAACGTTTCTGGCTCTCGGTTCGAGCTTGTTGAAAATCGGTCTTGTGCCCAGTGCCGGATTTTTACGGGAAGCCATCTCCAAAGTGCTCAACCAACCAACCCTGCTTTGGCATGAACTTCAAACCAAAACCGACTTCATTTCATTTTACAAGTCAGATCCGTTTAAACCGATGAATATCGCGCAAACCGCATGTGAAGTGATCGTCCATCGGGTCAACTTCAAAAATGCGCTGTCGTTGGAACGTTATGCGAAAATGAAAAAATCGATGTATCTCGCACACCGCCAGTACATTCTTTATTGTGACAAACGCGTCCATCACGACTTTCAATTGCGGGTGTTTGGACCGTTCTTCGCAGACGAGCTTGCGCGGGACGTAAATCTCGCTCAGAACAGCAACTACGTACACGAAAAAGAAAATTCCGCATGACTTTAGACGCCGAACTCACTGCCAGGATAATCTGGTGCATCTTTATTGTTGCCTGGGCAGCAATCCGCTGGCAGCCAAACCGAAAGTCGCTCAAGACCGAAAAGATCACAACCGCCCGCCCCCTGAAGGAACGCTTTTCCATGGTCATCTCATCACTGGGCCTGGGATATATTCCCGCAGTTTGGATATTCACGGATTTTCTGAATGGGTTTGACTATCAACCAAATTGGCTCCTCGTCATTGTCGGTAGTCTCCTACTGATTGGAACGCTCAGGCTTTTCCGTCTCACCCACAAGGCACTCGGGAAAATGTGGTCGCACAGTCTGGATTTGCGCGAAGACCACAAACTTGTTACCCACGGCATTTATGCAAAAGTTCGACATCCGATGTACGCAGCGTTCTGGTTGTGGGCGATAGGGGCCGCATTCTTGTTGCCGAATTGGGTAGCCGGATTTTCAGGTCTTGTTGGATTTGGAACGCTGTTTTTCCTGCGGATTGGCCAAGAAGAAAACATGATGCGGAAACAGTTTGGCGATGAGTACGAGGCATATATGAGGCGGACAAAGCGGATTTTTCCGGGTATCTACTAGTGTGGTGGATCATAAGTTCGCTTCAATATTGGCAGCAGGTTCTCAAAGCGAACTTTGATCCAAAACCACACTAGAATCTAATATTTGCTAGGGTCTGTGGACGTTCAGGTGAGGGATTCCTTTTTAGCATAAAAACTGATTCAAGACTGGAAAAGGAGAACGGTCTTGATTCGCAAAATTTTGAAAGATGAACAGTGGGAACGCATTGCAGCGCATTGCTGTGGCAAAGCGGGCGATCCGGGGCAAACGGGCGGCAATGCGCGCGAGTTTGTTGAGGCGGTGTTGTGGATTGCCCGCACAGGGTCGCCGTGGCGCGATCTGCCTGCAGAATTTGGTGCCTGGAACTCTGTTTTCAAGCGCTTCCGCCGATGGGTAAACAATGGTGCATTTGAACGTATATTCAATAACTTAACCCAGGACGAGCTTGATCTGGAATATGTCATGGTTGATGGCTCCATTGTTAAGGTTCATCGCCATGGAATGGGCGCAAAAGGGGGACTCTCAATCAGGCCATAGGTAAATCCCGGGGTGGCATGTCGACGAAAATACTGGCGCTTGTCGATGGATTGGGAAATCTGGCGCGGTTTTCGATCCTGCCGGGTCAGCGTGGCGAGACAATGGGCGTTGCGAATTTGATTGAGGGCATTGAGTGCGGTGCTTTTCTTGGCGACAAGGCCTATGATGCGGACTGGCTGCGCGAATTGCTTGAAAGCCGGGATATCGAAGCCGTCATTCCGGCAAGAAGGGGAAGAAAATCTCCGGCATTGCATGACGAGGAAAAATACAAATGGCGGCATCTTGTCGAAAACTACTTTCAGAAACTCAAGGAATTCAAGCGCATAGCCATGCGTTCAGAAAAAACCGACGAGAGCTTCTGTGCTATGATCTATCTGGCTGCAACAGCTATCGCAATCAGATGAACGTAAAGACCACTAGCAAGGTATTGTTTTCTAGTGGATTTTAAGATTCAAATATTTGGATGAGAGGTCTCGGAAAACGGGTTCCAAATGTTTGAATCAATCCACTAGAACGTTTTGCGTCCAATCAGAACAGTGACAACACGTACCTTATTTGATTTCATTCACGCATTTTCGTTTAAACTTCAAAGGTGCTGTCCATTCTTTTGATTCAATCAAAAGAAGAAACGCTCTGCCTTCTGCCCGGAAATTCACCAAATTTGGACATAACTGCAACACCTCAAGAAAAGTTCATTAAATAATCGAAGTTTTTCGCTTGAACCCTTGCATGTTCAAATTTCGTTAAGCATAAACTGTTTGTCCGGCAAGTTTCCGAATTCCAGTCCCGGACCAATTGGTATTATGTTTGAAATCAGTTCATTTGCTTCTTCATTGAAAATCCTTGCAGTTGTGGCTGCGACTTTGGTGTCGGCATGTTCAAGCACATCCCAAACCGCCACGACGGCAGTTGATCCTGCAAAGGTACAGATAACTGCAGCTCTCACCCAACGTCCAAGCGAGATCAACATCCCTGTCAAGGGTAAAGTCACCCGGACTGGCGAGATTTATTTGCTGCGTGGGCTTGCAAATGTATTTTCGCGGGGGATGGATACACTTGGTGCGAAAATGGTGCGCAAAGGTCTTGATGCCCGCGTCTACAACCATGCAGCTTGGAGAGAACTTGCAGACAATATTCTCCTTCGCGCAAAGAAGAGGCAGGTTTCCTATCCGATTGTAATCATGGGACATTCCCTGGGCGCCAACGCTTCGGCCAATATGGCTGCCTATCTGGGCAGGCGTGGTGTCAAAGTCTCTTACGTGGTAACGTTTGACCCGACTGTTCCAACCAGGGTTGGAAAGAATGTCGGGCGTGTTGTCAATTTCTATCTGCCGAAGGAAGACAACACGAACGCTGTTAGGAAAGGCGCCGGCTTTAAAGGGATTTTGAAAAATATCGACGTTCGAGGTGTGCGTGGAATAACCCACACTAACGTCGAAAAAGATGCCAAGTTTCATGGTGAAGTGATCAGGCGCACGTTGGGTTACACAAAGGCCAAACGCAAAAATCGCGGATAATTCCTTAACCGTTCTGTATTTATTTTACTACATTTTTGCCCGATTTAAGCCTTTTTAGGCGTTGGTTTCAGCTATTCAGGCGCGTTGGGGCTTCCTCAGGCCATTCAAAAGCGCCAGAAATTTTTCCTCGCTACTTACGTAAATGTTGCGGATAGCAATTGTGGTCAGCTTCTATATCTTGACCTCAATAACATAAGTCAAAACTTTGTATGAGGAACACGATTATGGAAGCAGGTACAACACTAGGTCAACCGGGTGGAACCAACACCGCAAGCAGTGACACAGGAGCAGCTGGTGGTGGCAATGAGGGTTTGTCTCAAGCATTTGACAAAGCCATCAACGAAGCCAAAAAGACACTTGAACTTACAACCGTTAAAGGCGCTGACCTATACGCGCTGAAACAAAGCGTCCGCTAGCGCAATCTTCGTTTAATCGAAATCGGTTAAACGAAAATGCGTGAATGCAATCAACCAAGCAACGCGTTGTCGCTGTTCTGATTAAACACAAAGCGGTCTAGAAACGGCTCTTCAGAGTTTGGGAAACTTCGTGCTTCGGCACGGGGTTTTTTGCACGTCCGGATTCTGAAAACACGATTGCGTTGTTGTCGAACTGCGTAATACCAACGGCGATTAGGATTGACCCTTTTGATGTTCCAAAATTGTTTGCCAGCAAAAAAGGTCTCGAAGAGCAATGCCAAAAAACATTGGTCAAGAGGCATTACACGGCTCCGGTGGGCAATTTTGGGGCACCGCAGGCCAAGGTTCTTTTGGTTTTGGCCGCGTTGCAATCAGCGCATGGTACGCAAGCACCTCTTCGCTATTCGCGCCTTGCGCAAATTTCGTTTATACTCCTTGCACCCGAAAAGTGGGCACCGGTTTTCGGATAAGTGCAAGGATCAAAAGAAGAATCCTATACTCAAATTTCGGGTTTCCGAGTGTTTTGAGTATAATCGGAACCGGGTAAACGAAAATGCGTGAATGAAATCAAATAAGATACGCGTTGTCGCTGTTTGGATTGAACGCGAAACGCTCTGACCAAAGCCAAAATAATTCCGGGTCAAAAGAGTAAATCCTAATCGCGGTTGGTCTAGGGCCTGTGGGGATTCATCTTGAATTTATCACGGTAGCACAAGCATATATCATTGAAGAATAGTGTGTGTCGGTTTTTTCTGATCGCATTGCAATTCCTCGGAATTCCTCGATTTTGGCGAAATAGTTTTCGACCAGATGCCGCCACTTGTACATTTCCTTGTCGTATTCGAATTGGATTTTACGGTTTGAACGCGGGGGGATCACGGCGGTGGCTCCACGATTGTTCAATTCTTCACGCAACCAGTTTGCATCAAAGGCCTTGTCTGCCAGCAAAGCATCAAAACATATGCCCTCAATGAGGGGTCTCACCCCGACGATATCATTGCGTTGACCGGGTTGTACGACAAACCGCACCAGATTACCCAATCCATCGACAAGCGCCACTATTTTGGTTGTCAGGCCGCCTTTGGAGCGCCCGATGGCCTGATTTTGAGTCCCCCTTTTGCGCCACTTGCCTTCTGGTGAACGGATATGATTGTGCCATCAATCATCGCATACTCAAAATCTGGATCATCACATAACGCATTGAATAACTTATCAAACACGCCTTTCTTCGCCCAACGGCGAAAACGCTGGAAGGTCGTGTTCCAATCACCCAGACAGGGTGGTAAATCACGCCACGGTGAGCCGGTGCGAACGCGCCATAAGACCGCTTCCATAAATGCTCGGTTATCTTTTGCAGTCACACCACAATCCGTTGACTTGCCTGGAAGTAAATCTTCCATAACAGACCACAATGCATCACTTATAACCAGACGATCTTCGCGCATTCAAATCTCCTCAAAAAGGAGTATGAATCATATTCGGTGCCGTTTGGGAATCCTAATTGTCAACAGACCTTAGGGTCTGTTGACAATTAGCGTGCAGCGACGATTATTGCAACGAGGTTGATGTTTGCTGCAAAGCTTGTGTCGGTTTTGTCGTATCGGGTTGCGATGCCGCGGAATTCCTTGATCTTAATGAATGGGTGGCCGACGATGATCTGGCTCATTTTATTGTTGCGGCTTGCGAGCGTGTTGATATGCATGCGTTCAAAGTCAGCCGAACCGGTTCGGGTAAGGCGCAATATCACCCGCGCATGATGCTTGGCCTGCTGGTTTATTGTTATGCCAATGGGATTTTCTCTTCACGCAAGATCGAGCAGGCCACCTGGCGCCATGTATCGGTTCGCTTTATCGCTGCCAACACCCACCCAGACCATGATACTATTGCCAAGTTCCGGCGGATTACTGGCGCGGCGTTCGGGGCGCGGCCTTTGCGCAGATATTGCTGCTGGCCAAGGAAACAGGGTTGTTGAAAGTCGGCATGGTGAGCGTCGATGGCACCAAGATTGATGCCAATGCCTCAAAAATCAAATCAATCCGTTATGATCGCATTGAGGTTTTACGGGCCAGGCTCGAAGCCGATATCGCTGAACTGATGGCAAAGGCACAAGCTGCTGATAGCGTTGATATTCCCGATGGTCTGTCTTTGCCTGATGAGATTACCCGTCGTCAGAACCTTAAAGACAAGCTGGATGCCGCAGCCGAAAGGCTTGAAGAGGCGGTAAAAAATGATGGTGATGATGATAACAACAGTATGATTTCAGGCCACCTAAAAAGACTACCAAGCCACCTCCGGAAATAACCGCCCCGTGGCGCATAGCAATGCAGGAGAAACTTCAAACAGACGAGGCCAGGAATAAATACCGCAAACGAAAACAAACCGTCGAACCTGTTTTCGGTATCATCAAATCGGTTCTAGTGGATTGATTCAAACATTTGGAACCCGTTTTCCGAGACCTCTCATCCAAATATTTGAATCTAAAAATCCACTAGAAAACAATACCTTGCTAGTGGTCTTTACGTTCGAAACAAATGATAAAGAGTTCGCCGCAAAGGGACTCATTTGTTTCGAACGGACCACTAGGCTTTACCCGTTTCTATCTGCGTGGCATTGAGAATGTTAAAAACGAGTGGACGCTGATCGCCCTGGCTCACAACTGCAAGCGGTTATCAAAACTGGTTGCATGAATAATGACGCATCTATTATTCAGTGGGCAGATAAATGCAAACCAGACAAACTGCTAGGGTCTGTTGACGTTCAGGTGAGGGATTCCTTTTTAGCATAAAAACTGATTCAAGACTGGAAAAGGAGAACGGTCTTGATTCGCAAAATTTTGAAAGATGAACAGTGGGAACGCATTGCAGCGCATTGCTGTGGCAAAGCGGGCGATCCGGGGCAAACGGGCGGCAATGCGCGCGAGTTTGTTGAGGCGGTGTTGTGGATTGCCCGCACAGGGTCGCCGTGGCGCGATCTGCCTGCAGAATTTGGTGCCTGGAACTCTGTTTTCAAGCGCTTCCGCCGATGGGTAAACAATGGTGCATTTGAACGTATATTCAATAACTTAACCCAGGACGAGCTTGATCTGGAATATGTCATGGTTGATGGCTCCATTGTTAAGGTTCATCGCCATGGAATGGGCGCAAAAGGGGGACTCTCAATCAGGCCATAGGTAAATCCCGGGGTGGCATGTCGACGAAAATACTGGCGCTTGTCGATGGATTGGGAAATCTGGCGCGGTTTTCGATCCTGCCGGGTCAGCGTGGCGAGACAATGGGCGTTGCGAATTTGATTGAGGGCATTGAGTGCGGTGCTTTTCTTGGCGACAAGGCCTATGATGCGGACTGGCTGCGCGAATTGCTTGAAAGCCGGGATATCGAAGCCGTCATTCCGGCAAGAAGGGGAAGAAAATCTCCGGCATTGCATGACGAGGAAAAATACAAATGGCGGCATCTTGTCGAAAACTATTTCGCCAAAATCAAGGAATTCAAGCGCATAGCCATGCGTTCAGAAAAAACCGACGAGAGCTTCTGTGCTATGATCTATCTGGCTGCAACAGCCATCGCAATCAGATGAACGTCAACAGACCCTAGAAGAGCGCAAATTTAACAGTACCTCACATCGGATTGATTCAATCAAAAGAAGAAACGCTATAAGCTATCCTGATCGCCTCAATATTGGTGCGATATCCTTCAACTCCATCCCCTTTAAAAATTGCTGATCCGGCAACAAGCACATCTGCACCCGCCGCAGACACCAATGACGCGGTCGATGGATCAACCCCCCCGTCAATTTCGATGTGAATGGGCCGGTCGCCGATCAACGATTTGACGCGCCGTGTTTTCTCAACAACTTCGGGAATGAACTTCTGGCCGCCAAAACCCGGATTGGCACTCATCAGACAGACCAGATCTAGTCGATCCAGCACATGCTCAATCACATTGACCGGCGTATGCGGGTTAAGTGCCACACCAGCTTTCAAACCAAGGTCTTTGACGGCTTGAAGAGAACGATCCAGATGCTTTGTAGCCTCAGCATGAACCGTAAGAACCTCACACCCTGCCTCAGCAAACTCCGCCAGATAGACATCAACCGGTTCGATCATCAAATGGCAGTCAAACAGTTTGTCAGTTCTATCACGGATCGCCTTGATCACCGGAGCTCCGAAAGTGATGTTGGGTACGAAGTGACCATCCATCACATCCAGATGTATCCAGTCGGCTCCTGCCTCAACGACCGCTTCAACCTCCTCTCCAAGCTTCGAAAAATCCGATGCCAGACCGATGGAGCAATGATTACATCTTTTGCCATGACCTGCCTTTTGAACATGTTTTGTCTTTTCCTAGAACACACCGCAGAAAAAGTCTCGCTCCTGCTCGAAATTCCTGTTAATTCGCACACGAAAGCAAGATGGAGAAAGTGATGGACAAGGAACGTTTTGAGAAAGGCCTGGCGAAAAGAAAAGGGACGCTGGGAGCTGAATATGTAGAGAAAAATCTGGCAGCAGCCGATGATTTCACGCGGCCCTTCCAGGAAGCCATGACCGAATGGTGTTGGGGTTTTGGCTGGGGTGATGAGGTAATCGATGAAAAAACCCGCTCCATGATGAACCTTTCAATGATTGGCGCGCTTGGGAAAATGAACGAATGGGAAATCCACTGTCGAGGTGCACTCAACAACGGTGTCTCGAGGGAAGAAATTCGCGCCATCATTCATGTGGTCGGCATTTATTGCGGTGTCCCGCAGTCGCTTGAGTGTTTCCGCGTTGCCCGCAAAGTGCTCGAAGAGGCAGGTGAACTCTGAACGAGACGAAGCTGCGATAATATCAGCGGCCGTTTGGTTTGACCCTTTTATGGCGCTGGTATGCGAGCGTAAAGCGAGCCGGGCTTATGCCCGCCCTCGTGGAGGCGTTTGGCAAAGCCAAACTGCCGTGAACGCAAACCAATACCAATCAGTCATTTCAAATGACCGTTGGTATAATATCAGCTAATTGAAAGCGGGTGGTGGTCTTCGACCAGCTGGCGCAGACGCTCATCCATGACATGGGTATAAATTTGCGTTGTCGAGATATCAGAATGTCCCAGCAATTGCTGGACCGCACGTAAATCCGCACCATGTTGCAACAAATGACTGGCAAAGGCATGACGCATGACATGCGGAGAAATGCGAGCCGGATCAAGATCGCCACGAATGGCAAGATCTTTCAAATCCCGGGCAAATGCCTGCCGTGTAAAATGGCCTTCCTTTGAATTTGCCGGAAACAGGTATGGGCTCTCCGCTAAACCCTCTCGTTTTGGAGTGGAACCCACATGGTCTGCCATTGCCTGTTTGCTTTTTTCCGATAGGGGTACAATCCGCTCCTTGTTGCCTTTACCGGTAACATTTAAAAATCGGTCTTTTGTTCTGGAACTGGCGAACGGCAGACTGACAAGTTCGGAAACCCTCAGACCGGTCGCGTAGAGAAGTTCGATCAGGCAGTAGAGCCTTTTTGCGCGCAGTTGTTTGACGATTGACCCCTTTCCAGCGATTGCCTCTTGTTGAGCCTGCTCTATCAGTCGGTCAACCTCTTCAATTGACATGATCTTTGGTAGCGGGCGCCCAAGCTTCGGCGCCTCAATGGTCCCGCATGGGTCATCCTGGCGTATTCCTTCCGCAAACATGAACTTGTGAAACTGCCGGATAGCTGAAAGATGCCGTGCCTGGGTGGAGGCAGCCATTCCTTCACGCGCCAGTTCAGCCAGGTGTGATTGTATCTGAACTGTAGGTGTTGAAGTAAATTGCCCGCCTCTTTTTGCAAGGCTCGTACCGTAGGCCTCAAGGTCGCGGCGATAAGATGACAGTGTGTTCTCAGCAGCACCGCGCTCGGCGCTCATCATTTCAAGAAATGATTCAAGCAGATAAATCTCTTTCATGACCAGTGGTCCTGACTTAGAGCCCAACCGAATATTCCTGTGAGGTTGGACTCTTACTGGGGATTAAGGCGTTTTGCGGGAATTTTAACCGTCATTTCCCTTGGATTTGGTTCAACAAAGACCGTCAGAGCCAGCATTCCACCATAAACAATACCGACCAAAACAGCCAGTGTGAACAGCAATCTGAAAAGACTGGGCATTCCCACCACTTCCATCAACAATATCAATTTTATTCTTTATGGAAAACCGGGAGGGAAATTACAACCTGTTTGATGGTGTTTAGTACTACCCTGACCCTTGACGTAGCAGGCATATTCGTATCGAACCTATGCTTAAGTCCAAGTCAGTAAGGTCCAATGCGTTGCTCCCGAATTAAAAACATCCTTGCCAATCTCAACGGCCGCAGCATTGTTTTGCTGGGCATGATGGGGTGTGGAAAATCGGCAATTGGCAAAATGCTGGCTCGCAAACTCGAGCTTGAATTTAAGGATGCTGATCAGGAAATCGAAGAAGCAGCAGGAAGAACGGTAGCCGAGATATTTGAAGAATATGGCGAAGTGGAGTTTCGCCGGCTGGAAGCAAGGGTGATTGAGCGGGTTCTGGGTGAGGGTCCTGTTTTACTGGCGCTCGGCGGGGGCGCATTCATGGCGCAGGATACCCGCGATATAGTGAAAGCAAGTGCACTTTCTATCTGGCTAAAGGCTGACCTTGAGCTCTTGGTTGAAAGGGTTGGTCGCAAACCTAAAAAACGCCCACTTCTTACCCGGGGAAACCCGCATGAAATCCTCAAGGACTTGCTGACGAAGCGCGAACCCGTCTACCAACTGGCAGACTTGCATGTACAGTCGCAGGCTGGCACCAAGAGCCAAATGCGCGAGGTGGTGATAAATGATTTAAACACTCACCTCACCGAAGAAACTGCAGGCATCAAAGCATGAGCAAACTTTCTTATTCCAATCTGTCCGTGGAACTGGGAACGCGATCTTACGAGATCATAATTGGCTCCGGGGTACTGGATCAGATCGGAAATGCTGTCGCAGGTGTCTCTCGCGATGCGCGCTGTGCAATCATTACCGATTCAAATGTGAATGAAGCACACGGAGACACCCTGCGTGCTAATCTGGACAAAGCGGCTATTGATCATTCAACGATTGAAGTTGCTGCTGGCGAGCAGTCAAAATCATGGCCGGTATTTCAGGATGTGGTTGATCAACTTTTGGCCCTTAAGCTTGAACGGTCTGATCTTGTTCTTGCCTTCGGCGGTGGCGTTGTCGGTGACCTTGCCGGATTTGCAGCAAGTGTGGCCCGCCGCGGCATGGCCTTTATCCAGCTTCCGACCTCCCTGCTGGCACAAGTTGATTCCTCCGTCGGTGGCAAAACAGGAATTAATTCCAGTCACGGCAAAAACCTTGTTGGCACGTTTCATCAACCAACCCGTGTACTGATTGATCTCGATGTTCTCAAAACACTTTCAAAGCGTGAGTTTCGCGCCGGATATGCTGAGGTCGCCAAATATGGGTTAATCAAGTATCCAGATTTCTTCGCCTGGCTTGAAACCAACCATCGGGATGTTTTTGCGCAAGGGGCAGGCCTTGGAAAAGCAATTGCACAATCGTGTCAGGCCAAAGCTGAAATCGTTGCAGCAGATGAAACCGAAAAAGGCCAGCGGGCACTTTTGAATCTGGGGCACACATTTGGCCACGCCCTTGAAGGATACACGGCTTATGATGGATCACGGCTTGTCCATGGAGAAGGGGTTGCAATTGGCATGATGCTGGCACATCGGTTTTCCAACCGGATGAACCTTTGCTCACTTGATGATGTCAGCCGGGTGGAAAGTCACCTGCGGGCGGTTGGGCTTCCGGTTAATGTTTCTGATATACCGGGCGACAAGCCATCGGTTGAAACGCTGATGCGTTTTATCGCTCAAGATAAAAAGGTCAAAAGGGGTTCACTTACCTTCATCCTTACAAAGGGTATCGGACAGTCCTATATTGCTGATGATGTTCCGCCTGCCGAAGTTCAATCGTTTTTGGAAGACCAGTTGAAATCATGACGACCGCAATCTGGCTCATTCTTTTTGCCATTTTCATCCTGATTTGCCTGTCGGCATTTTTCTCAGGCTCTGAAACAGCACTTACGGCTGCATCGCGCGCACGCATGCACCAGTTGGAAAAAAATGGCGAAAAGCGTGCAGTTCATGTAACAGACCTCATTGAGAAACGCGACCAACTCATCGGCACGTTGTTGATTGGCAACAACCTTGTCAACATTCTTGCATCAGCGCTTGCCACAAGTCTCTTCCTCAACTTGTTTGGTGAAGCAGGGGTTGCGATTGCCACACTGGTCATGACGTTGTTGGTGGTGATTTTCGCGGAAGTCATGCCAAAGTCTGCAGCGTTGTCCAACCCGGACCGGTTTGCAGTTGGTGTGGCACCGATATTGCGCCCCATCGTGTTTGTTCTTTCACCCTTTGCGAAACTGGTGACAGGTTTGGTACGGCTGATCCTCCGCCTGTTCGGATTGGAAATTGGACACGAACAATCAATGCTGTCCGCCCATGAAGAGTTGCGCGGTGCCGTGGAAGTGCTGCACAAGGACGGCTCGATGGTTAAGGACGATCGCGACCGGTTGGGCGGCATTCTGGATCTGCATGAACTTGAACTATCAGACGTGATGATCCATCGGACAACGATGGAAACCATCAATCTTGATGACCAACCCGAGAAGATTGTTAAACAGGTGCTCGACAGTTCGTATACCCGCATTCCGATCTGGCAGGGAGAGATTGACAATATTGTAGGCGTTGTTCACTCCAAGGACGTATTGCGTTCGCTGGCCGCCAAAAACGCCGACCCCAAGGCTCTCGACTTCAAGAAAATTGCGACAAAACCCTGGTTTGTACCGGAAACCACAACGCTAAAGGACCAGCTCAATGCTTTCCTGCGCAAGAACGCTCACCTTGCACTTGTCGTGGATGAATATGGCGAAGTCGAAGGGATGGTGACGCTCGAGGATATTCTGGAAGAAATTGTAGGCGACATCGCAGACGAGCACGATGAGGAGATGTCGGGCATTGCGGTGCAGGCAGACGGATCATGGATTGTTGACGGTTCCGTTCCAATTCGCGATCTCAACCGCGCGCTCGATTGGGAATTGCCGGATGAGGAGGCCACAACAGTTGCAGGACTTGTGATCCACGAGGCCCAGATGATTCCGGAAGAAAAACAGACCTTTACGTTTTACGGAAAACGGTTCGTCATCATCAAACGCGAGAAAAACCGAATTACGAAGTTGCGAATCCGGGGGCTGTAGGCAGCACTTGTCATTCGAAACAAAATTGCTCTGTCAGTGCGGAATGCCGCTCGTTTCCTGGTGCTAGAGTTTCCTCTTTTGAGTGGTTCAAAAGAATGGACAACGCCCTTGAAGTTCAATCCTAATGGCCGTTGGTATTACGCCAGTTATCTTCGCCAAAAGCCTCGCCCGTATCGGCGGATATGCCCTGCGTTTTTCGCTTGATCCTGACGCAAAATCTCCTCGACACAATGAATTCACCTAAACGCATCACGCTCTAGTGGTCCGTTCGAAACAAATGAGTCCCTTTGCGGCGAACTCTTTATCATTTGTTTCGAACGTAAAGACCACTAGTGGATTGATTCAAACATTTGGAACCCGTTTTCCGAGACCTCTCATCCAAATATTTGAATCTTAAAATCCACTAGAGCGAGCGCTTTTTGACTTTTGTACCAAGCTTCCGACCGAGGCCAAATTCGCGAGCTAGTTGTGAACGTTTTTTAGCATAGTTTACCGTGACCATTGGATAATCCGGTGGAAGCCCCCATTTTTCACGATATTCCTCCGGGGACAGATCATAGTAGCTGCGAAGATGCCGCTTCAATGCCTTGAACTTTTTCCCGTCTTCCAAGCATATAATATAGTCGTCATGTAGGGATTGTTTGATAGGCACTGCTGGTTTGACACGTGTTTTATGCGGCTTCGCGTCTCCACCAACCAAAGCACTCAGTGTAGCGTGAACTGTCTCCACCAAGGTCGGGAGTTCGTTGCTGGACACCGCATTGTGCCCAACATATGCCGATACAATTTCAGTTGTGGCTTCTAGCAGAATAACAGAATCGTCAGGTTTATTATTGTTCTCATCTTGTATTAGACCATTCATGCAATTTACTTTCCGATTTTTAGGATTAACAGAACAGATATCTAGTGGAAGATAGTTCTCGATTTCCAAACTGATATTCATAAAACAAATTGTAAACCTGTATTTTTAGACAAGTCTTGCCGCATTGACCGTGACTGTGGTCCTGGCGTTTCAGTGCTATTTTTTGTGATGAATTTTACCAGTTTGACTTTTTCATATTTCTCATGAAACTATAGCCAAGGGGTTCATTAATGCGTAGTTTTCTGACAACCAAACAGATTGAAGTTTTGTCTTTGCGAGCGGGTGGTCTGGCCAACAAAGAAATTGCATCAAGGCTAAATATCAGCATAGGCGCAGTACATCAACGCATTCACAGCGCAAGGTACGCATTGAAGGCGAAGAGCACTACAAATGCTGTTGCCAGATTTATTTTGTACAACTCAATTGCAGCAAATCGAAACAATTCCACTGTTCGTCTGAACAAAGAAGAGATTATTGACTATTTTGACGGGATCACTCGTGATTTGGAAATTGAAGTCTTCAGAGATGCGCTATGTGCTGAGGTATCAGATCACGTGGAATACAGGACTTTGACCGGTAGTCAATGGGAAGAATTCGTTGAGCGTTTTACGCTCTTCATCAATCAGATACAAAGCTACAGATACTCTAATCAATGATTGCCACGCTTCAGATAGACTTGAATGAGCATAAACTAATGCTCAATGATTCCCAGACGGGATTGTTGCAGACGTGGATTGAAAGCCCGTTGCTCGATAAGCGGCTTGAACCACTCCTGGATAAAACCATTATTTACTTGCCGCCCAATGATCACTTTATGCCTGATGATGTTTTCATAGGGGCCGGTTCAATGGCGAAAAAGCGACTTGGAGATAACTGGCGTGAAGATTTAAAAGGGCTGGCAAATTCTGACTCGATCCCTGAATTATATCAGCGCTGCTACGAACTCAGAGAACCACAGATGGATTATGTGCTGATTAAAAACAGTCGCGGAGTTCGGTTTTCTTATGAAAGATTACTGCTTCCTTTTCGACTGGACAACGGGACACCGATGATCGTCAATCTTTCCGAGATGACCAGGTTTTGTCACGTAACTGGACATCAACCCAGTCACGAAAATCTTCCTGGTCCATCAGACCAACCACATATAGGCTCACTTCTTGGTTGGGAGGAACCTCCCAGTTCAGGCCCCGTCTTATCTGTCTAGGCACGTGAGATGCTGCCAGGAAACCGTCCATCCAATCCCATTCCTTGGCGAACAAATAGCTCCAATCAGTGTCCGGCCACTTTGTGAAAGCCACTATTTTTGCAACACCCCAAAGACCGAACCCCAGCCCCCTTGAGCGATGGGCTTCAGCAATTCTGAATTCACCGTTATAGACAAGGTTACCTTTTACTTGCCTAATCTTTCGCTGCTGGTTTTTGCTTAGCTGATGATCGTCGTAATCATCACTTGCGTAATATCGTGACCAGGTCCTGCGAACAAATTGATCAAGCGTTTCCTTCCCCAATTCCTGACGTTTGCATGCCACCATGCCAACACATGAGTTTTTTTTGTATGCTCCCAGCCAGAAGCATTGCGATTTGAAAAGATCGCTTTTGTCAGGGTCGAAATGCGGGGTAACGGGATATCCCATGGCGTGTGCGTATTGCTTCATCAACTGAAAATCATTTGAAAATTTGAGCTTGTAACCCAACTTCCTACAATGGAGTATAAGTCTGCCAGACAGGTCGATCGCAGGATAATACATTGTTATTTCAATTGAGAATTTTGTTATCAATAAATAAATAGCATGTTGTTTACTTGGACCAAACCGGTTTTTTGATAAATCCGCGTATCTTTCTTGCATTCGCACTCAAGAACGAGCTGGCTAATTTGGAGTATAAGCTTGATGAAAGCTTGCCCACCGTCTTCGTCGGACATTCACTTCCACCGCAATAATGCATGTATGAAGGCCTTCGACGACTTATACCAGCGGCGATTAGGATTGACTCTTTTGATGTTCCAAAATTGTTTGCCGGCAAAAAAGGTCTCGAAGAGCAATGCCAAAGCATTGGTCAAGAGGCATAACGCGGTCCGGTGGGCAATTTTGGAGCACCGCTGGCCAGCGGTTCTTTTGGTTTTGGCCTGGTTGCATTTAGAGCGTTTCGCGTTCAATCAGAACCGGTTAAACGAAAATGCGCGAATAAAATCAAATAAGGAACGCGTTGTCGCTGTTTGGATTGAACGCGAAACGCTAAGGGTATAAAAACACAGTTAGGCTTGGATAATCCTGGGCAAAACTCCCCTCACTCTCCAACCGCTTTCACTTCTATCGCGCAAGCATGGAGGCCTTCGTCAATTTTCGGCTGAACGATTGCGTTGATGGCACGGTGACGTTCAATCCGGCTCATGGATTTGAACACTTCTGCAACGATTTTGATGCGCATATGGCTTTCGCCTGAACCGTCATCCCCGGCATGGCCTGCATGAAGGTGGCTCTCATTGATAACTTCAAGCGAAGTTGGTGAAAATGCTTCGGTTAGCTTCACCTGCAAATATTTAGAAACAGTGTCCATATTGCTGCCCTATTGAACCAAAAAATTAGGGGTTGGATAACCGCGTTTTGTGCGGGTGAAAGGATTGAATGTCAATGCTTGTTCATTTCGTAAAAAACCCCATAATTAGAAGATGAATACAAATTCTAAATATTTTGATTCGATCCGCATCAACAAAGGTCGCAAGAAGCCCGGCCAATCAAAGCCGGTGGATACGTCATGTCAGTGGGAGGGTTGTGAAAAACCAGGCACTCACAAAGCTCCACTTGGACGCGATATGGAAGGCAAATACCTCAATTTCTGCATCGACCACGTTCGCGAATATAACAAAGGTTACAACTACTTCTCCGGAATGGGTGATGATGACATTGCCAAGATCCAGAAAGACGCCCTGACCGGCCACCGGCCAACCTGGACCATGGGGGTCAACAAGGATGGCAAGGCAAATCCCTATTCTGAAGGTGACCCGCGCTCCGAGATTGCTGACCGGATAATTTCCCGTTCAATGCGCCGTACCGGCCAGATGAAGGGGGCTGGCATACCGGCTCGAAAACTACGTCCGCTAGAAAAAAAGGCGTTTGAGGACCTTGGAATGCCGTCATCGGCAACTGCGGAAGAGCTCAAAACCAAGTATAAGGCTCTGGTCAAGCGGCATCATCCCGACATGAATGGCGGGGACAGAGCCGCAGAAGAAAGACTGCGACAAATCATACAGTCGTATAAAATTCTAAAACAGGGTGGATTCTGCTCTTGAAAAAGGGCATGTGAAACACGAAAACTGCGTGATCTGAAAAGCCTCGACGCTTACCACCATTCATGACCGGAGGAACGGCTATGACACAAGGATTGCCGGACACTGAAGTGTCCGTCCGGGAAACGTTTGATATTGACTGCGACTGGGTAGTCCCTGCCTACAAGGAGCGCACTGAACACGTGCCTGCTCTTGATGAAGACTATCTGTTTGATGGCCCAACCACCCGCGCAATTCTTGCGGGCTTTGCCCATAACCGCAGAATCCTGGTTTCTGGCTATCACGGAACCGGTAAATCCACTCACATCGAACAAGTTGCAGCCCGCCTCAACTGGCCATGCGTCAGGATCAATCTGGACAGCCATGTAAGCCGTCTTGATCTGATTGGCAAGGATGCAATCATTGTAAAAGACGGCAAGCAGGTAACCGAATTTCGTGACGGCATTCTTCCCTGGGCCTACCAAAACAATGTGGCTCTGGTTTTTGACGAATATGATGCCGGTCGTCCGGATGTAATGTTTGTAATTCAACGCGTACTGGAATCTTCAGGCCGCTTGACATTGCTTGATCAAAGCCGTGTCATTGTACCCCATCCTGCATTCCGCCTGTTTGCGACCGCAAACACCGTTGGCCTGGGGGATACAACCGGACTTTACCACGGTACACAGCAGATCAACCAGGCGCAGATGGACCGCTGGTCTTTGGTCACGACATTGAATTATCTGCCGCATGACAATGAAGTTGATATTATCCTTGCCAAAGTTAAATCCTTCAACACGCCGGAAGGCCGCGACCAGGTTTCCAAAATGGTTCGTGTTGCAGACATGACCCGGGCTGCTTTCATCAATGGTGACATCTCTACAGTTATGAGTCCGCGAACTGTAATCAACTGGGCAGAGAACCACGAGATTTTTGGTGATCTGGCAATCGCATTTAAACTCACATTTCTTAACAAGTGTGATGAGCTGGAGCGAGTGACCATCGGCGAATTTTACCAGCGCGCTTTCGGTGAAGAGATTTCCGCTAATGTCGTCAACATGGCGGTTGCTTAGGCCGTTATGAACCATGGCTTCCTCTGGCGATAATACACGGCGCGGCAATCCCAAGGCACAGGACTTTGAGCCGCTCAAGCAGGCGATAGCAAACTGTACACGGGCAATTGCTCAGGACAATGATTTGGAAGTGACCTTTTCCGGTGACAAACCGGGAATGAGTGGCGACCAGATGCGTTTGCCCGATCTCGGCAAGAAACCGTCTCGCAGACAACTTGCTATTACCCGCGGTGTTGGTGACGCAATGGCATTGCGCAAAGCCTGCCATGACGTAAAAATCCATAATCGCCTGTCTCCTGAGGGTGACAACGCACGAGCAATATTCGATGCAGTCGAGCAGGCTCGCGTAGAAGCGATTGGTGCCAGCAAGATGGTTGGCGTGGCCAATAACCTTTCGCACATGTTGGAAGATAAATATTCCAAGCAAACCTATTCAGGCGCCGAACAGCGCTGTGATGCGCCGCTGGAAGAAGCGGTTGCAATGGTGGTTCGTGAGCGGCTGACCGGATACAAACCACCCCAAAGTGCGGATCAGATCGTCACTCTATGGCGTGACTGGATTGAGGAAAAAGCCGGCCACAAGCTGGACGCCCTGGGAGAAGAGATTGAAGATCAAAAAGCGTTCGCCGAAGCGGTTCGTGATGTTCTCGTCGCATTTGACATGGGCGATGAGCTTGGTGACCAGGAGTCGGAACACGATGAAGATCAGGATTCTGAAGACGAACCCAACGAAGACGAGCATGAAGGTCAACGCGACAACGAAGAATCGAGTGGCGAAGAGTCCGGCGAGCCCGACGACATGGAAAGTCAGGCAGAAGAAGAACAAACCGGTGAAATGGAAGCCACCGAAAGTGAAGGCGGTGACGATTTTGACGACGATGAGCGCGATGAGGAAACGCCGGGTGAATCCACCCGTCCAGAATTGCCGTTCTCAGATCTGCCGCCGGATTTTGACTACAAGATATTCATTGAAAAGTTTGACGAAGAAGTCCTGGCGGAGGAACTCTGCGATCAGGCTGAACTTGAGCGATTGCGCGCATTCCTGGATAAACAACTCGCTCACCTGCAAGGCGTGGTTGGGCGTCTCGCAAACAGATTGCAACGCCGCTTGATGGCACAACAAAACCGGGGGTGGGACTTTGATCTGGAAGAAGGGTTTCTGGATACAGCCCGCCTCACACGGATCATTACCGATCCGATGACCCCACTTTCATTCAAGATGGAACGCGATACGGTTTTCCGCGATACAGTGGTAACATTGTTGCTCGATAATTCCGGTTCAATGCGCGGTCGACCAATTACGGTTGCGGCTACGTGTGCCGACATTCTCGCCCGTACGCTTGAACGCTGCGGTGTTAAGGTTGAGATCCTCGGATTTACAACCAAGGCGTGGAAAGGCGGGCAGTCTCGTGAAGAATGGCTGAGGCGGGAGAAGCCTCCAAGCCCTGGCCGTCTCAATGACCTTCGCCATATCATTTACAAATCCGCGGATGCACCATGGCGCCGGGCAAGACCAAATCTTGGCCTGATGATGCGTGAAGGCTTGTTGAAGGAAAACATCGATGGTGAAGCTTTGTTGTGGGCACACCAGCGGTTAATGGGGCGTTCAGAACAACGCCGTATCTTGATGATGATTTCCGATGGTGCGCCGGTTGATGATTCAACCTTATCGGTCAACCCGGGGAATTATCTGGAACGACACCTGCGCCATGTGATTGAAGACATTGAAACCCATTCGCCAATTGAATTGCTGGCAATCGGCATCGGTCACGATGTGACACGGTATTATAACCGCGCAGTGACGATTGTTGACGCAGAAGAGCTGGCTGGCGCCATTACCGAACAATTGGCGGGCTTGTTCGAAGAAAACCCGGACCTTGCAACTCGTCCGCAAAAGCGTAAAAAGGCTGCCACTTCAAGATAAGGATATTTGCGTGAAGCAATTGTTTGGCCTTATACCAACGGCCATTAGGATTTGCTCTTTTGACCGGGAATTATTTTGGCTTTGGTTAGGCGCGATTGGCGAAGGGGTGCTTGCGTACCATGAGCTGATTGCAACGCACAAGCCAAAACCAAAAGAAACCCGGCCTGCGGTGCTCCAAAATTGCCCGCCGGATCCGTAACTTATGCCTCTTGACCAATGCGTTTTGCATTGCTCTTCGAGACCTTTTTTGCCGGTAAACAATTTTGGAACATCAAAAGGGTCAATCCTAATGGCCGTTGGTATTACAGCACTTGTCTTTGTCTGCGTGCTATCCTTGATCAGTCCTGCTTTCAGCAAGTCCTTGACCATTTCCGCACAACCGATAGTTGATTTTGATCCACGTGTGCCGGGTCAAACCAGATTTGGAAAAGTTGAATTTGTTGGTGGTTTGGTTCTCACCTCAGATCATGAGGATTTTGGCGGCCTATCCGCTTTTCGGTTCACAGATGATGATGGAAGCTTTCTGGCCCTTACCGACAAGGCACGCGTCATAACAGGCTCGATTGTGCGTGAGGGCGATACGCCAGTCGGATTTACGGATACCCGGATTACACGGATCAAGGCAGCAAACGGTAAAACCATTACCGGTGCCGGACAAAAGGATTCAGAATCTGTCGCAATTGTGGGAAATCATATTGCGGTTGGCTATGAACGCAATCACAGGATTGCATTTCTGAAACGCAGGAAACGTAAACTGGTGATGGACAAGAACCGCCCGGCGATCGACTTTAATTCCTACGGGTTCACCAACAATGGCGGGCTTGAGGCAATTGCGCTACATCCGGACAAAGAAAAACTTTATGCGTTTCCGGAAGCCGCGTTGAACGAGAACGGTTTTTATCGGGGGTTTATTGTTGAAAATGGCAAGGTAGTAAAGGAGATCGAACTTTCCGATCGCGATGGCTACTCACTAACCGATGCGCAATTTCTTCCAACCGGCGATTTGTTGATGCTGGAACGCTATTACACGCCATTCATAGGTGTTTTCTTGAAGATACGCCAAATTTCCGCATCAGCCCTGGCTTCTAATGAACCACTGGGTGGGGAAGTACTTATTGATGCAACCGGTCGTCAGCAAATCGACAATATGGAAGGGCTATCGCTGAGCAGGTTTGCAGATGGCAGCACCCGTATTACACTTGTGTCTGACGACAATTTCTCAGCTTCCCAGAGAACGCTTCTGCTTGAATTCCGCCTGCTTGAATAAGTTCATGCAGGTTTTATACCAGGGCTGTTTGGTTTGACCCTTTTATGGCGCTGGTATGCGAGCGCAAAGCGAGCCGGCTTATGCCCGCCCCGCGATTGTGGAGGCGTTTGCTCCAAAATTGCAAAGCCAAACTGCCGTGAACGCAAACAAATACCAATGGCCAAACTGCCGTCATTTCAAATGACCGTTGGTTTTGGAGCCGCAAGCTTCAAAAAACCGCCATAAGGGATTAGCGCCAAAAGCCCGATGGCAATTTTAACGATGAAGTCACCTGTAGCGAGAGATGCCCAAAGCGGCATTGCCATGCCCAAAATTGTGGCCGGGAAACCAAGAGAGCCGTCTTCAAATCCAAATGCCAGATCAATACCTGCAAAAACAGGAGCAAAGGCAAGACCGAAAAAGATCACCGTATCAATGGCTGATCCAATGATCGTCGATATGAAGGGTGGAACCCACCATGCTTTGTTGCGCAAACGGTCGAAAATATCGGTATCAATCAATTGTGCAATCAGGAACGCAGAACCAGATGCAATTGCGATCCGCGGGGTTGCCAAATAGATCGACAGAGCCACCGCGATCACAAAACCAGCAAATACAACCTTCCGCGCCGCGCCTGTGCCAAACCGGCGATTGGATAAATCATTGATCAAAAATGCAGCCGGATAGGTGAAAGCACCCCAGGTAAGAAGTTCCTGAAGTCCAAAATATGGAAACTGGAACTGAACAAGAAAATTGGAAGCAACAACGACAATTGCCATCGCTGCAACAAAGGGAAATACGGCCGTGATCGATTGAGATCGCATTTTTTATCCTGGGTTAGATGCCACCAGACCAAATGAAAAAGGCGGGATTTCCCGCCTGGTTTTATTGCTTCGCCAAAAAGCCTTAAGCAGCAGTTTCAGTTTGGGCTTTCGAAATCTGCTTCTTGATGTTGCGCGCGTTCTGGGAAAGTTCGCTCTCCTTGGCTTTCGCCAGGAACCCATCAAGACCACCACGATGCTCCACAGTACGCAGTGCCTGTGTGCAAATTCGTAGGCGAAAACGCTGATTGAGGCTCTCACTCAGCAAAGTCACGTCTACAAGGTTAGGTAGAAAACGACGGCGGTTTTTGTTGTTGGCGTGGCTCACATTGTTGCCGGTCATCACGCCTTTGCTTGTCAATTCACAACGTCTGGACATCGGATCGATCCTGTTAATTAAATTCCTGTATCCCTGAACAAGCCTACCTGTTGCCGTTCTTTGATGAAGACAAGTGCAAGCGCGTGCAGCTTCAGGGAAGTTCGAAGTGGTGATAGGGGTAAAGTCCCGAAAGGTCAAGCAAAACCTTGGCTGGAGCAGCGTAGATAGGTGTAGTCTAAACCGTAGCTGAAATTGCCACAATACGCACTCATTCAGCTTTTATTCATGGCCGTCAGGTTAGGCTCAGGACGAATAAGCCATGGAGTGGCAAAATGAAGATGTTCCCATTATCAAAGTCATTTGTTGGCTCGGTCTTGCTGACTGCAACCGTGTTGGCGTTTCCAGTTCAGGCGGAAATGCTCAGGCATCAAACAAATTTCTCGGTAAAATATGGCGGCCTGGAGATAGGCAAAGCCCGATTTAACATCAGTTTTGATAATAAATCCTACGTGCTGAAGGGAAGTGGCAAAACCACTGGCCTCGTCGAATGGCTTGCGCCATCAGCAGGCGCAGTGGAGAGCGCCGGGGCGGTAATTGAAAATCAGCTAAAGCCGAGGGTCCACAGTGTTTCAGTTGTTGAACGCAAGAAGAAGAAGGAAAGCGTATTGCTGGCCTTTGCCGATGAGCGTGTTGTTGATGTCGCGATCAAATCCAACAAGAAACGCAAGGTTCGCAAGGCACCCAGATACGTGCCGGTAAAGGCAAACCATCTTGCAGCAGTCCTTGATCCGGCAAGCACTTTGATCATTCCGGTTTCAGCATCGGATGCCCGGGATGGCAACAAAGTTTGCAACCAGCGATTTCCGGTTTTTGACGGCGAAACGCGCTATGATATCAGTCTGCGCTATAAGACTGTTCGTCCAATAAAAACAAAGGGATATGTGGGCAATACCTATGTATGCCAAATGCGGTATATCCCGGTCGCAGGCCATAAAAAGAACCACAAACAGGTCAAGGAAATGGCCGCCAACAAACGCATGGAGATCTGGCTGGCCCCAATGCTGGGCAAGAGTGTTTTCACGCCGATAAAGATCCAGATTGGCACCAAATACGGCAGCTTTGTCGCCACCCCAACCTACTTTGGCGCAGCACTCTAAAGCTTTTCGCACTTTTGTGAATTCACAAAAGTGATAACGAAATGCGTAAAAACAATGGCTTAAATTCTAATTAGGCACTTTAGACAGGTTATGTTATTTTCGCGCATGCTTGGAGGGAATCGCTACACACACAGATGAGTTTGCTTGAATTTCAGGATAGATTTCCAACAGAGCAGGTTTGCCTGGATTATCTGATAAAGATGAGATGGCCGGAAGGTGTCGGTTGTTCGGATTGTGAAGACAGCAAATTGGATTACATCAAGACTCGCAGAGCTTTTGAATGCCGTAGTTGCCGCAAGCAAATTTATGTAACAGCCGGTACGATCTTTCATAAAAGCCGCGTTGCGCAACGCAAGTGGTTTTGGGCTATTTTTCTGATGGCGACATCAAAAAAGGGCGTTTGCATGCGGTATTTGCAAAAACAATTGGGCATAGGTTCGTATCGTACATCGTGGCTGATGGGCCACAAAATTCGCCAAGCCATGATCCAGCGCAATGATTTGTATACGTTGAATGGCACGGTCGAAGCCGATGAAATTTTTATTGGTGGCAGGCAATCCTTGGATGAACGCCGCAAAACGGGCAGTAACAAGACACCGTTCCTGATTGCCGTCCAAGAAAACACTGATGGCGGACCGCGCTTTTTGTCTTTTGAAGAACTGGAGGCAATTTATGAGCAGCATGTTGTGCCTGCCATCAAGAAACATATTGAACCGGGAAGCACCATAAAGTCGGATGGAGACGGTGTCTATGTGAAAGCGTCAAAACAAGGATATGAGCACGACCGATCGGTTGCTTTGAAAGAGCCCGAGCAAACCTGCGAACATCTCAAATGGGTCAACACCATTACATCGAACCTGAAACGTTATCTTCTTTCAACCCATCATGGTGTGTTTCCAAAATACCGCAAAGCATTTCTGGCCGAGTTTGCCTATCGCTTTAACCGGAGATATTGGCCCTATCAGGCGTTCGACAGATTGCTTTTTGCATGCATTCATGCACATCCTGTCCCCTTACCTGTACTACGTGCCTAATCAGAGATTAAGTTATTGAATATACGTTCAAATGCACCATTGTTTACCCATCGGCGGAAGCGCTTGAAAACAGAGTTCCAGGCACCAAATTCTGCAGGCAGATCGCGCCACGGCGACCCTGTGCGGGCAATCCACAACACCGCCTCAACAAACTCGCGCGCATTGCCGCCCGTTTGCCCCGGATCGCCCGCTTTGCCACAGCAATGCGCTGCAATGCGTTCCCACTGTTCATCTTTCAAAATTTTGCGAATCAAGACCGTTCTCCTTTTCCAGTCTTGAATCAGTTTTTATGCTAAAAAGGAATCCCTCACCTGAACGTCAACAGACCCTAAGGTCTGTTGACAATTACCGGGTGGCGATCACTACTGCTACGAGATTGATGTTTGCAATGAAACTTGTATCAGTCTTGTCGTATCTTGTTGCAATTCCTCGGAATTCCTTGATTTTGGCGAAATAGTTTTCGACCAGATGCCGCCACTTGTACATTTCCTTGTCGTATTCGAATTGGATTTTACGGTTTGAACGCGGGGGGATCACGGCGGTGGCTCCACGATTGTTCAATTCTTCACGCAACCAGTTTGCATCAAAGGCCTTGTCTGCCAGCAAAGCATCAAAACATATGCCCTCAATGAGGGGTCTCACCCCGACGATATCATTGCGTTGACCGGGTTGTACGACAAACCGCACCAGATTACCCAATCCATCGACAAGCGCCACTATTTTGGTTGTCAGGCCGCCTTTGGAGCGCCCGATGGCCTGATTTTGAGTCCCCCTTTTGCGCCACTTGCCTTCTGGTGAACGGATATGATTGTGCCATCAATCATCGCATACTCAAAATCTGGATCATCACATAACGCATTGAATAACTTATCAAACACGCCTTTCTTCGCCCAACGGCGAAAACGCTGGAAGGTCGTGTTCCAATCACCCAGACAGGGTGGTAAATCACGCCACGGTGAGCCGGTGCGAACGCGCCATAAGACCGCTTCCATAAATGCTCGGTTATCTTTTGCAGTCACACCACAATCCGTTGACTTGCCTGGAAGTAAATCTTCCATAACAGACCACAATGCATCACTTATAACCAGACGATCTTCGCGCATTCAAATCTCCTCAAAAAGGAGTATGAATCATATTCGGTGCCGTTTGGGAATCCTAATTGTCAACAGACCTTAGTGAAGTCAAAAATTTTGCTCGCTGCTATTGCGGGTTATCAAAACAGCGACGCAATGAACTCGGTGACTTTGGGCTCGGTGCTGTCGTTGGCAATTTGGTATGACATCATCAGGCGAGGAATACGAGTGCTGATTTTGGGCGGTCACAGTATTAAACCGAGCGATAAATCGGACACTCAACACAGCGCAGCTAATACCAATGCCGCCCCATCGCGATCCTGAATACCAGCCGAGTGCACTTCGGCCTTGAGGATCAGGTCTAGCAGTGTGTCGGGTTTGTCTGGTTATGGGGATTCCCTTTTCCTTTGATTTGTTTTATGCATCAGCATGTCCAATTTCAAATCATATGACCGTTCACAACGGTTACTTTTGCCACTTGATCTTAATGAATGGGTGGCCGACGATGATCTGGCTCATTTTATTGTTGCGGCTTGCGAGCGTGTTGATATGCATGCGTTCAAAGTCAGCCGAACCGGTTCGGGTAAGGCGCAATATCATCCGCGTATGATGCTTGGCTTGTTAGTTTACTGTTATGCCAACGGGATATTTTCTTCACGCAGGATCGAGCAGGCCACCTGGCGCCATGTGTCGGTACGATATATTACGGCCAATACCCACCCCGACCATGACACCATTGCCACCTTTCGGCGGATTAATGGCGCGGCGTTCGGGGCGGCCTTTGCGCAGATATTGCTGCTGGCCAAGGAAACAGGGTTGTTGAAAGTCGGCATGGTGAGCGTCGATGGCACAAAGATTGATGCCAATGCCTCGAAGATCAAATCAATCCGTTATGATCGCATTGAGGTTTTACGCAAGAAACTGGAAGCTGATATTGCCGATTTGATGGCCAGGGCGGAAGCCGCCGATGCAAGTGAAGAAAGCGATGGACATTCATTGCCGCAAGAGATTGCCCGGCGTGAAGTTCTTAAAGCAAAGCTGGATGCAGCAGCAGTCCGTCTTGAGGCGGCGGCAAACTGCAAGGATGAGGATGAGGATGAGGATGAGGATGGTCCAGAAGGCAATTCTTTGGAGCCTGACAAGAGGCCGGTTAAACCACAAAAGCAAACACCTCACCGACAGCGCCATCATGCGCAAATCATCGCGACATGAATATCGCCAGGCCTATAATGCGCAAGCCATTGTTGATGCAGATGGCAGCCAGTTGGTGCTGGCAACGGATGTGTATTCAACCAGTAATGACCGGCACGGGTTTGATGGTCTTGTGCAACAGCTTGATGATCGGGTGGGAACGCCTGCAACCCTGCTTGCAGATGCCGGTTATGCAGGCGAGGCCATCGTTACAGCACTTGAAGCACGCGAGATTGAACCCCTGATCGCCGTTTCCCGCCAACAGGGCGAACGCCCGTATGATTTCAGGCCACCTAAAAAGACTACCAAGCCACCTCCGGAAATAACCGCCCCGTGGCGCATAGCAATGCAGGAGAAACTTCAAACAGACGAGGCAAAAGATAAATACCGCAAACGAAAGCAAACCGTTGAACCCGTCTTTGGTATCATCAAATCGGTTCTAGGCTTTACCCGTTTCCATCTGCGTGGCATTGAGAATGTTAAAAACGAGTGGACGCTGATCGCCCTGGCTCACAACTGCAAGCGCATCGCAAAAATGATGACCGCATGAGGTGAGGCTATAACCTGTAATCACACAGACAGGTAAACCAAACCCGACACGCTGCTAGAGCGTACCACGTTTAGGTGAATTCATTGTGTCGAGGAGATTTTGCGTCAGGATCAAGCGAAAAACGCAGGGCATATCCGCCGATACGGGCGAGGCTTTTGGCGAAGGTAACTGGTATAAAATCTCCCGTCCCTAAAGGATTTTACCCCGTTGGGCGTAGAACAAAGCCTGCAATCCTCGACCGATGCTACGGCATCGCCCTGCGGCTGCAGTCATCCATACGCGCGCAACGGATGAAAAACAGAATTGAATTCACCTAAACGCATCACGCTCTAACGTATCAACCAGAATATGGCGCTTGCGACCCTTGACCTTCTTTCCCGCATCAAACCCCACCATTTCTCTGGCTTCCGGGCCGATTTTGACCGATTGACTATCAATAATGGCATAGGAAGGGTTCACGGCAATCGCTTGAAAATCTGTTGATTCCCTTTTCTGCAATTATGTGATTCATAGGGCACCTCCAAACCAACGAGGTGCCCTATGACGACGACCAATATACTTGACCATTTTTCCACTCTTTGTGACCCGCGTCAAAGTTGGAAAGTTTTGTATCCGCTACCGGAAATTTTGTTGGTGGTGCTTTGTGGCGTGATGGCAGGCGCTGATGATTTTGTTGAGATTGAGCGTTGGGGCAGACGCAAGCTGAACTATTTACGTCGGCTGCTGCCCTTCAAAGACGGCATTTGTTCCCATGACACTCTCAATGATGTGATGAACGTATTGCCCGGTGAATTGTTTGCCGAGTGTTTTACCAACTGGGTTTCGAAATTGCGTGATCAAGACCCGGAAATTGTCGCCATTGACGGCAAGACATCAAGGCGTGCTCATGCCCACAATGGTCGTCGCCTGCACCTGGTTTCTGCCTGGGCAAGCCGACAAAGGTTGGTGCTGGGGCAAGAGCCATGCGATGAAAAAGAGAACGAAATCAGTGCTATACCCCGCCTCCTGGAGCGCCTTGAGTTGGCCGGTTCTCTGGTCACTGTCCGTCTTCAAATGAAGTTGGACAGATTTTGGTCTGAGCTTCGGGAATGTTTGGCTCATCTGTTTGTAGATATTAAGCTGCGTGCTTGCGGTATTGCAAGCGCCGTTCGTTGATAGTATTTTGCTTGATCCTTTCTCTTTGTTGTAAAATTGTTTGGCCTCGTCCGAAGTATACGTCGGCTGGCGTAAGGTTTTGAAGGCTCTCATGGTATCTGCGATGATTGTAGTGGCTGACAAACTTTCCGATCTGCCCCTTTAAGTCACCGGGAAGGAAGTAGTTTTCCAAGAGGATGCGGTTCTTCAAAGTTTGATGCCAACGTCTCCGCTGGTCGGCAGGCGTTTGCGCAGCACAACGCCGAGAGGCAATCTTGCCCTGCGTCTGCGGATGATACGGCGCGCCTCGAACATGATCCATGCCATTTTCGTTCAACCACTCAGCCAATTCGCCAGAGATGTAACTGGGGCCGTTGTCAGATAGCAACCTGGGACGATGCCGAACATTGACCTGATCACAACCTGAAGCCTGTAGGGCTAGTTCCAGCGTATCAGTTACATCACTAGCAGCCATGTTGCTGCAGAGCTTCCAAGCAATGATGTAACGACTGTAATCATCAAGGATCGTGCTGAGATAGAACCATCCCCAACCGATTACCTTGAGATAAGTGAAGTCCGTCTGCCACAGCTGGTTGGGTGCAGTAGTTTTGTCCTTGAACTCATTAGCCGCCTTGATGGTGATGTATGCCGGGCTGGTTATCAGATTGCAGGCCTTCAAAAGCCTATACACACTGGATTCGGATACAAAATAAGACTTGGTATCCGTAAACCTGACGGCGACTTCTCGTGGAGATAACTCTGGTTCTTCCAGAGCCAGCTCGACAACTTCTTCGCGTACGGGATCAGGAATGCGGTTCCAGACTTTGTTGGGGCGTGAGATCTGGTCCTCCAAGGCGCCCACACCACCAGTCTGATACTTGTCGTACCACAGGTAAAAGGTGGATCGGGGTATGCCCAGTAGATCCAGCGTTTGTTTGGCTGGAAGATGTGATTGCTCAACCAAGCGGATAATCTCTAACTTCTCGGATGCGGGATATCTCATTCTTCGTCTCCCCCAACCCCGGTCATGCTTTTTTTAAGCAGCCGAAGTTCCAGAGCCTGTTCAGCAACCACTTCCTTCAGATCGCGAGCTTCACGACGCAACTCTTTGACCTCACCGGTATTGGCTTCGCGCATGGTATCGCCAGCCAGTCGCTTCTTCCCAGCTTCCATGAACTCCTTGGACCATGAATAATATTGGCCTTGGGATATCCCTTCCTGCCGGCACAGCTCTGCAATACTATCGTCGCCACGCAGACCACTCAGCACGATCCTGATCTTTTCTTCTGAGGAAAACCGCCTACGGGTTTGGCGTTTGATATCTTTAACAACCCGATCTGCGTCATCGGTAAAACGTTCGTTCTTTCGTCTCATCATTTGCTCCTTGATTAGCAATGATGAGCCAAAATCACTCCCTTAACAATCTAACCTAATCTGTCCATTAGGCGTTGGTGCCATACACCATCAAACCACCAAACCTAATGGACTGCGGCATGCAATACCTTTTCAGAAGACGCTTCACCTCTGGAGAACTCGGCAACAATTGTACCCCCTTTTGCCACTAAAATGCGGTCTGATACATCGAGAATTTCGGGTAGATAGGATGAGATCACGACGACACCTGCGCCACTATCGGCAATGTTCCTGATAATACTTCGAATTTCTGCGATGGCTCCAACATCAACGCCTCGCGTTGGCTCATCAAATATGACAAGTTCCGGTGTCTGAATAAGCGTCTTGGCGATCACCACCTTTTGTTGATTGCCGCCGGATAATTTTTGCACAGTTTGATGTTCGCCAATTCCACTAATTGCAAGCTTTTCCTGTAGCTCCGAAACCTTCGGCTTAAGCGATTTTCGATTGATAAGTAATTTGCCTTTCGCCCATTTTGCTATCCAGCCCAGTGACAGGTTATCAAAGACACCCATAGTTTCAAAAAACCCATCAACTTTTCGATCTTCCGTTACATAGGCTATGCCATCTTGAATGGCTTGTGCGGGAAGCCTGTAACGGACCTCTTTGTCATTGAGATAGATGCGACCACCGCCAAAATTGCGCTTTGTTTGCCCAACAATTACTTTGGCGATCTCGCTTCGCCCCGACCCAATCAATCCGGCGATTCCAGTGACCTCACCGGGGTAAACCGAGAACGACATATTGTTGACCATATTACCCATTCGTACATCTTCAACTCTCAATACTGGTTTGCGAGCGCGCTTTATGCCACCAGATTTTGGCTTTGCCGTTGAGTCACTTGAAATTTCTTGCCCAACCATGTGCCGGATCAGACTGGTACGATCAAAGGAACTGGCATCGTCCGTGACAATTTTCTTTCCATTGCGCAAAACAGTAATGCGGTCCGCGTGGGTCAGGGCCTCTTCGAGAGCATGTGAAATGAAGATCATTGCAACGCCTTTTTGACGAAGATCGTTCATCAGATAGAATAGATGATCCGTTTCTTCTGGCGTCAGTGCTGCGGTCGGTTCATCAAGAATAATTATTCGCGACTTGTTGTAAACAGCACGCGCAATCTCAACCATTTGTCGCTGCGCTGCGCTCAAGGCGCCAGCTTTCATTGCCGGGTCAATATTAAAATTAAGCGAGCGCAGCAATTGACGGGTTTCATTGCGCAACGAACGGGCGGAATTTAAAAGCCGTTCACGACCCAGCACCATGTTCTGTGCCACTGAGAGCTGTGGCACCAAACTAGTCTCCTGAAACACCATGGAAATGCCTTTGTCCAAGGCGTCACGGGGGGATTTCAGATCGAAGGGTTGGTCTTCGAACGTGAGCGCACCGCTATCGAGAGCAACGACTCCGGCTATGACCTTGCATAAGGTGGATTTTCCAGCGCCATTTTCGCCAACCAGCGCATGGATTTCTCCATGACGCAAATCAAAATCGACTGTATCGATGGCCGGAAAGCCACCATAAAGTTTAGTAGCATTTTGTACGCGAAGAAAAAATGATTCTGTCATATCAATTTATTCATAGCGGTGACTTTCAACAATTCATTACTTCCTTGGCTGACGGCGATCAGATCACCCCGCCACTGGACAGCCGACGTAATGCCATGACGTTTGCCATTGGCACGCGATTGCGCACTTGCCAGTGGGGTGAATTGACTATCGAGTATAATTATCAGGCCATAGGAAAACGAAGGGGCCCACGGCTTGGTCTCGCCAAACAGGCGGGTTGCTCCCATCTGGGTTGGTACGCGATAATCAGCAGTTGCGGCAAGGCGCGGCCCGATCCAATATTTTGGGTCAACCGCCGTTTTCATGCGCTCCATGAACTCAGGCTCTGTTAGAACAAATTCAATCAAAGGGTCACGACGCGAAAACAGGGATAGAATATAGCCACCATCGGGCAATGAATGAATTCGGGCAGGATATCCTGGCGCATCTTCAAAAACTGATTTGGGTGGCGCACCGCTCACTAGTTTACAAATACGGGTAGACCAGCTTTCACAAACCATAACCGCGCCGGCATCTGTTTCAACAAGACCGTAGGGAAATCGGAGGCTATCGGCGAGCAGATTGCTTTCACCTTCCTCAGATAATTTGATAACCCGGCCCGTTCCGGATTTATTATAGAGACCCTGCAGATAGGATTCTCCGCCCACTGGGCGGCCTGCATCAGCAACCAAGAGCGCGCCATCTTGCAAAAATGTACAGGCCCGCACCTCTTCCGCAGATATTTCTGCTCCCACCCAACTTGGGTATACTTTGCCATCCTGGGAAATCAAACGTATGCCAGCATTTGTAAGGCCAACTGCGATTAAGCCATCTTCACGACAAGCAAGCGCACTAACCTTGTTATCAAACTGCGCCACCAATTCCAATTTGCCGTTTTCCCAATCGCTCAGACGTAAGACTGAATTACAACTGCTAATCAACAGCGAGCCGTCTGGAGCAACACACAAATCATCCGGTTGATTAACATGGTGTGATGATGCCTGATCGAGCAAATCATTGGGGCAAAGCGGTCCGTCCAACAGTGATATTCTTGAACGGCCTTTCTTTTTCAATCCAAACATGATGGTCAGCTTCCTTTCGACCAATAGCTGTCAGGGCCGTTCCATCCCTTGTCTGCATTTTCAAGATCAATCCGGCCTATTTTATTATTAGTAACGCCACCAAGAAACAAAGAGCCACGATGCTCCCGCATTGAAGTGATCATATAAAGGGGGCCATCGGATTTATCCCAGTAAGCATCAACAACCTTGCCCCGTGCATCTAACTTCAGCACGCCACCAATATTCAGATTGCCAAACAGCCAATTCGTCGGTGGAACGCTTTTGGCCATGCGCAGTCGAAACCCAGGGTCTTCCATGGCCAGGTCAATAACCGGCGAACGCATGCCAGCGAGTGCAATCCAATAGCCTCCATCAGACGCCCGGTTGATGTTATCCGGGTATCCCGGCAGTCCCTGTACAAAGTATCTTGGACCATCCTGCATCCGGTCCAGGTCAAATATCAATATTGAGCAGGTCCATGTGCTGGCAACCAGCAAATGACGACCATCATGGGTTAAACAAACGCCATTGGGAAACACCATATTATCACAAACAGTTTTTGTGGTTCCCAAGACCGGATCATAACATAACAGACGTCCATTTGGGCGGCCTTCAAGAAGGTCCAGACCCCATGTCTCCATCTCATAACGTTTGGTTGCATCACTGAAGTAGATCCGCCCATCGGGTGCAATGTCCAGATCATCTGCCATACGAATTTGCCGATCGTCTTCTATAGAGGACCAACTTCTCGATGTCTGGCTTGTTAAGCGCTCAATCTGGTCAGGACCAGATATTTTGTAAAGCCCCATACCAGCAATGCAAACGATCAGATTGTCCTCTGGATCAAATGCCAGACCTAATGGTCTTCCTCCGGTTTTTGCGTATGTCTCAACCCGCTTATAATCTGGCGCAAATAATCGCATTATCCGGCCATCTCTTGTGCCGCAATAGAGATTTCCCTTGCGATCAAGGATTACGTCCTCTGGGCCATCAACCTCTCCTACGCCTAACAAAATGGCCCCATCCAGTTTCGTCGTGCCATTTTCCAGTGCCATATCTCCCAAATCTAGTGCGGGATCTACTTTCATCGACGCTGGGTCCAGATAGGCCCGTGCCAAAATACGGTGGCGCTCCTTACGATATTTCATATCAATGGCCAAAACCGCAACCAGAATAAGCCCCATCATGCCGTTGACAAAATCACCCCGAAACCCTGCATTGACCAAAACATTGCCTAAAATGTATATGGTCGAAAATCCCAGCAAGGTGCTAAATACACTGCCCCTGCCTGGAGTGAATCCTCCAAGTCCAAGAACCAATCCCGTTAAGACCAAAAACTCAAGACCGACCCCTGTGTCAGAGCCAGCGCTGTTTTGGCGCGCAGCAAATAAAAACGCAGCAAGACCAACCAGCGCTCCTGCCAGCATATAGGAAAGGAGAATAACCCGTTTTAAATCAATGCTTGCGTGACGGGCCGCTTTACGATTTCCACCCACGGCCAGAATATGCCAACCAAACCGGGTGTATTTGAACATCAAATAAACAGTGATAGTAACCGCGACCAACACCCAAAAGCTGATAGGAACGCCCAAGAAATTTTCATAGCCAATATATTCCCAAGCCTCATCAAACCGCGCACTGTTGGAAATTTCAACAAGATAGGCTTGCGATGCAATAACGAAAATTCCCCGCACCGTTATCATCGTTCCAAGGGTTGCAAGCAATGCACCGCAACCTAATATGCCAGTGAGAAATCCATTGACGAAACCAACCAGTATTCCGCAAAATATTGTGAGCAGAAAAACGAAATAAATTGCTAGTTCAGCGATATGAAAAAGATAAAGCGCTACAAAAGCGCAAAGGGCAAAAGACGAGCCAACGGACAAGTCAATGCCACCAATGGCTACAACCAACAGCATCGCGATTGTGACAATTGCTGCATCTGAAGAGTATTGCGCGAGGGTATTCAAATTTGAGGGTGTAAAATATCCATCTGTGGTTATCAAAATTACGGTCGCGAGCACGAAAAACGTGACGAAAGGTATAGCGCCTTCGATCCAGTTGCGGTTGAGCAAATCTGAAACAATCCGCCGAAAAGACAACACCGCCCGTTGTTTTTGCACCCTCGGTTGCCCACTCAGGAAACTGCTGTCTTCCACCAAACCCATCCAATCAATCTTCTCGTAACAATAACCAGGCACTTATTAGCGCGCCTGGCTTTGAGCTGGGTTTCCCAATATTGGGAAATCCGTATAGACTTCGTTATTTTGCTGGTGAGTCCCAGCATTGTGCTGGTGAATAATTTTCTTTTTTGATGACAATCAACGGGGATTCAATTTCTAACACCCCTCCTTTTGCAGGCGCTGCACCTTGCAAAATCAGGCGCAACATTGCGCCCGCGTCGCGGCCTTGACCATCGGCATTGTAACTCCAATAGCGATCAATCACTCCGTCCTCAATATTTTTACAGATCAAGCGATTGCCACCACCGGTGGCATAAACCAGAACGCTGTCGGCCTTATTTGCATCTTTAACGGCATTACCCGCACCAATGGTGTGAATTCCCCAATGACCAAAGACAGCGCAAAGATCCGGGTTTTGTTGTAGAACTGTTGCTGTAATCTGGCGGGCTTTCTCAGGTTCCCAGTTCGATGCCTGATTTGATACCACCGTAATCTCTGGATGCTTGGCAAACACGGCCATCGTTGCCTTGTTCATCAATACACTATCTGCGGCGGTTAGTTGTCCTGGGACAATTGCAACCTTGCCAGATTTACCACTGCCTTTGCCACATGCAGTGACAATATCCTCGGCGACGTCGTTGCCGATGCGTGACCAGTTCGCACCAACAAAAGCTGTTGACTTCTGGTTTGACTGTAAATTGATCTGCAGCACTTTAATGCCTTTTAATTCAGCTTGCCTAATTTGCCGTGCAAGCAACTGAACCGTTGGGTTGTGCGCAACAATGATATCAGGTTTATCCTTGATTGCTTTGGCAAATATTTCGGACATCGCCTTCATATTAAAAGCTGCATCACGCACTTCAAAATCAAATCTGTGCAATTCGGCCTGCTCGGCCATACGCCGTGCCCAACCTTCAGTTAGCGTAATACCCATTGCAATTGGAATAAAGATTACCTTCTTTCCTTCGTAAACAGATGCTGCCATTGCATTTTGTGGTGTGGCCATAACATTGGCCACTATCATTACAGCAATGCCGAAGCCTGCCACTCGCTTTATATATTTAATCATACTCTCTCTCCCTTTTGTTTTCAAATGCAAACATTTACTCAAAGGTCACCTTGAGTGTCTGTCTCGGTATCTCTTGGGTTAATGTAATTGTCGATCACGATGGCTGAGATAAGAACCAATCCCTTGACCAGATCCTGAACCTGGCTCGACAAATTCATAAGCGTCATTCCATTGCGTAAGACGCTGATCAGCAACACGCCGATGAGTAAATTGATAACGCCACCACGTCCTCCGCGCAGACGTATCCCGCCCAGCACAACAACCATGATCACTTCGAATAATAATGTTCCATTTGTCACGATGCGGAAATCGACCGTGCCACTGGCGCTGGAAACAATGACCCCAGCGATAACTGCAGTGATTGCAGAAAACACATAAACCCAAACCGTAGCTGTGCGAACAGAGAGACCTGTCAATCGAGCGGCAATATAATTGTCACCCATCGCATAGAAAATTCGCCCTATAACCGTCTTGTTTAAGAGAATGGATGTAGCGATCAAAACCAAAATGCCAATCACCACCGACACCGGGATTCCTAACATCTTGCCGTTCGATATGTAGGCGATAACGGATAAGCTTTTGGGGATCAAAACAAGAAACTCGCCCTGCAAGATAGCCCAGCGACATGCGCCAGCAATTAGCATTGCCGTAGCAAGCGTACTCAACAACGCGGGAATTTCTATAAACGCAATAAGCCAACCATTGAGCAAGCCCAGAAGAACGGCCAGAAAAAATGCTGCAAGCAATGCTAAAGAATAGTCAAAGCCATTGCTTAGCATCAGCCCAAAGACTGACGAAACGGCAACCATGACTGAGATTTGTGACAAATCCAATCCGCGGGTAATTATGACCACCGCCATGCCGCAACTTAATATCGCAAGCGCTGTGGAATTTTGCGCAACAATTGCGAAATTCCCAATGGTGGCAAATCCCTCAATCAGAATTGTGAATGCTATTGTGATTGCCAGCGTTATGGCGAGTACAATATATTCAAGTGGGTGCTGTTTTATCGATAAGCGTTTTAACCACGATTGAAATTCAGGGCCAAACCCTTCGATGTCCCAACTTTGCTGAGATAGATCCCCACGCGGGCGAGAAAAGTTAGATGATTCATTCAAACTAATATCCATCCAGTTTTGCTAGAGTACAGACCAATTCGGAATCATCAAGATGTTCTAAACAGCTAATTCAGGGCTTTATGTTACTCCTCGGTAAATAAACATACTGTTGAGAAGTTTATATGTCAACTACGCTCATCCCAAATTGAAAGTTGCCGCAATTAGGCAATATTGGATGCCGATCGCAGCTATCAATCAAAGGTCGGATCAAGGGAGCATGGTGTTCATCAGTGACCACCGTCACCATGGCACACAGCCTGCTGCCCAAGAGCGTTCGCCCTCCTTGTTCATAGGGAGAAACCACAAGGGTGAGATATTTTCCAAAATGGTCTGAGGGGATGGCCACAATCTGTGGTAGTCGGCTCTGGAAAGTCGCACTCACGGCTTTCAGATAGGCATTGTGAATAGTGGGGTCTTTGAGGGCCAGAGTGCCGTTGGCCCGGAATAGCTGGGGTTCCTGTGAGATGAGTTGTTCGAAAGCGTGGTTCAATTCAAGAATATGACCCCGACCGTCAATCAGAAGCTTGGCAAAACTTGATCCGTGAATTTGCCGCTCCACGTTTGATTGAAAATTTTGGCTCAACCCAGCCTGTTGGATTTGCAAACACTGTGCCAAGGGTTTTTGAATTGCGTTGAGCACTTCCAAAACCTTCTGACAATCGGTCAGCGTACCATCGAAATGAAGATTGATCCCCACCCATCCACCGCCGGGGGTGTCGTATAGCCGGGCGTAGGCGTTATCGGTAATATCAAGCGGCTGCAACCACTCCCAAAATTCCGAATTAACACCCAGGGTAGAGCCTTTTTGTTGAGACAAGAGCAACGGGGCATTGCCGCTACAATTAGGTTCAAAACGGTCCCAGTCATCAAATGGTTGGCAATAATCCAAATAGGGGTCCAATCCGATTTCTCCATCATAACCCCGGACGAATTCGTGTTCCCATGGTGCATCGTCTAAAAGGAGATGCCCCGCTTGATCCCGTTCGGCGATCACCAGATGAGGTACGCCGGACAGTGAACGAATATCATCCAACACCGTGGCCCAGTGGTTTGGTTGTAAGAGCGCGTCTGGCAAGCTCGAAATTATTTGATCAATTTGACGCTGCAACTTCGCCCTCATGGTGATTGGATCGCTAACCTATACAGAAAAAATCGAAGATCAAAAAATCCAACTTAGCTTCATTATGTTGTACGACTTATTACCCTAGTACCCTGATTCATCTATATTGCCGGGTATAGATGTTTGAGTTTAACTCGGGCGGTTTGGGTTGAAAAATGCCAGTCAGCTTTTGCGTTGTGTTTATTGCGATGGGTTTGCCATGCTGCCACTTCGGCCTCAAGTAATGGCTTGTCGCTGATACGCCGATCCAGGCATTGCGATGCGAGCACGCTGAGTTCTGTTTCGGCCATGTTGAGCCAAGAACCGTGTTTGGGCGTGAAATGCCATTCGAAACGCTCGACCAGGCGGCGGGCTTGGGATGGCGCGAAGGCCTTGTAAAGTGCTGCGGGACAGTGGGTGTTGAGATTATCCTGTACCAGCACGATTTTGTCAGCCTCAGCAAAATGGATATCGGCTAAATCCCTTAAAACACAGGCATAATCAATTGCTGTGCGACGTTCGGTGACCTTAACATTGCGCCAGCCTTCAAGCGGCGCAAACAGCATGAACAAATTGGCAGTGCCATTGCGTTCATACTCGTAATCGATGTGCTGGATCCGCCCCGGTTTCATCGCGATGGGTGTGCGAGTTTCTTTCACAAGCTGCTTGTTTGTCTCGTCCAAACAGACCAGCGGGCGCTTTGGATCGTACGGGCGGGTATAAACCTCCAGAATATCCTCCAGGGCTGCAACGAATGCCGCATTTTCCTTTGGTGCAATGACCCAATATTTACGCCGGTGGGGTTTGAGAGTGTTTTTTTAAAACCCTGCCAATTGTTGTATCGCTGGCAGCATCGACGATGCCAAGCTCCACCACCTTGCTTTCCAAAAGCCGCAACGACCAGCGCGCATGGCCCTCAGGTGGCTCAGAACAAGCCAGCTGGATCAGGCGAGCCTCCTTCTCGCCATCAAAAATCGGATCAATTGGCGGCCTTTCACGGCTTTTGCGGCTGATCGCTGCTTCAAGGCCTTCCTCAACAAAACGCCGGCGGACACGCTGCACACTCGAAATACTCGTCTCAAGCGCCTCGACAATTCGTGCATCCAGCCAGCCCCGGCCATCTGCCGTAATATCCGCCTTTAACAAAATCCGCGCCTTCAAAAGCCGACCAGCAGCATCGCGACCCGTGCGGATGATCGTTTCAAGTCTGTTTCTTTCCTCACTGCTTAACCGGACAATGTACCTCTTTGCTCCACCTGAATGAATGACCATGATCCCCTCCCAGTCGTAAAATGATAACCGGTAAACAGAATCAGTAATAATCACATATGTCAAATTAAACGAAGCAGCGCACTAGTGGTCCGTTCGAAACAAATGAGTCCCTTTGCGGCGAACTCTTTATCATTTGTTTCGAACGTAAAGACCACTAGCAAGGTATTGTTTTCTAGTGGATTTTAAGATTCAAATATTTGGATGAGAGGTCTCGGAAAACGGGTTCCAAATGTTTGAATCAATCCACTAGTGGTCCGTTCGAAACAAATGAGTCCCTTTGCGGCGAACTCTTTATCATTTGTTTCGAACGTAAAGACCACTAGCAAACGGAAATACACCAATCCGGTGGTGTTTCACACTCAATTTCAACCAGAAGTGCGCATTATCTCAATCACCCTCACCCGGTTCGGGTGAAAAATACTTTTTGTATTTATCCTTTTCACCATCAAATTTTTCTGCGTCTTCAGGTGAATCTTTCTTAATAGTAATGTTCGGCCACTTTTCCGCATACTCAGCATTGAGCTGCAGCCATTTTTCAAGATCAGGTTCAGTATCGGGTTTGATCGCCTCTGCCGGACATTCCGGCTCGCACACCCCACAATCGATGCATTCATCTGGATGGATAACCAGCATGTTTTCGCCTTCGTAGAAGCAGTCAACCGGACACACTTCAACACAGTCCATGTATTTACATTTGATGCAATTGTCATCGACAATGTAGGTCATTCATAACTCCTGATATCGCATCAGTTTTCTCGCCACTCCGTACCTGTTTTGCAGAACAGATACAAGATCACTGGATTGTCGCAGATGTATGGAATCGGAAACCAACTTTGCCGCAAATCACTCGTCCGTAGAACCCTGTTTCAATTTGATCGCCAAACGCCGACTTCGGCTGTCCGGGCGCTTTTCTTTCTCAATTATCGCGGTTGTTGGCTGCTGTGATCGCGCAGCGGAAGGTTTTGATATTTCAGGCGTCAGGTCGTTATAAAGAAGGCGGGCAACGCAATACGGGCCCCGCCGTTCAGCGATATCAATGATTTCAACAATGCAAACTTGTTTTGGTAGCGATAAGGTAAGCACATTACCGGGTCTAACCGGGTGGCTTGTCGATGAAATCCTGGATCGGTCGAGCCGAACTCTGCCTGACGTTATCAGTTTCTGTGCCAGGCTTCTCGTTTTCACAAAACGGGCATGCCAGAGCCATTTATCAATGCGTTGGGTTTGTTTGCCGTCAGTCATTACCGGATTTTAAACTGTCTTTGAGGGCGGCAAGTGCAGCAAAGGGAGAATCAGGATCTGCAACCTTTTCTTTGGGCTTGTGCGGCTTTCGATCGGACTTTCCGGAATACGGCTTTGAGCCGTGCGATTTTGTGTTTCTTGAAGACTTCGCACGTCGTTTATCACCGCCGTGACCGGGCTTTCCGTCTGCTCTTCCACCATGTCGCCAGATCAGGATGGTTTTGGGCGTTTCTGCTTCTCCAGGAGGTGCAGTTTCACCTGTTGAGGTGTCTTCCGGCGCTTCCAGCTGGGCTTCAGTTGCAATTGTTTCATCTGTCGCTGGAATTTCGCTGGCGGGTTCTGTAACCGAAGCCTGTTCAGTTACTGGAGCTTCAGGCTTTACCTCACTTTCAAGCTTTGGTTCTCCGCGGTAACCCAGACCTTTCAAAATCACTTCCATATCGTCATGGGTAGCACCCAGAATAGACATCATGGCCGGCGTCACATAAAAGGCCCGTCCATCAATTGCCCCATCGGGCTTTGGCGTCTCTGTTTCCGGTTTCCAATTCGTTGTCAGCCGGATCAAATCTGCCAGACGTTCCAGTATATCGATACGCACTGCCGTGGCACCCAAAACCCTGAAACCGGAAATGCTATAAAATTGCGGTTCAAATCCTTCAACAACCGGGAAAGACGTTCGCCCGGCTGCCGAGTATCCGGGAATTTCCACCCTGCCTTCCGCTTCCATTTTTTCATTGAAGATCGCCCAAATCAGGCAAATCAACTCCGTTGGTGCAGGTTTGAGTAATATTGGAATAAACACATGATAGGCTCCAAAACGCACGCCATTCCGACGCATTGAACCACGCATATCCTGATCAAGGTTTTTAAGATCGCTAGCGATTTCGCGGCGCGGCAAAACACCGAGACTTTCAACGAGTTGATACGCAATGCCTTTGGCGATGCCATTCAACTGTGAATTATCCTGCAAGTCAGACAACGGTTTCAACAATGTATTGATGTGGTTTGCTACCCATCGCTCAAGCCGGGCAACCGATTTTTCAAGGTGTGCACCCGTCAATTGCTCATCAGCCAACATGATGACACGAGGCTTGAGAACTGTTTCACCCTTTGCAAGTTTGGCAACAGGCTGACCAATCCAGCGCAGTGTCGTATCATGTGCAAGAACAATATCGCTGTTTGGGCAAGCGCAGAGACGTTCCGCTCGCTTCTCTATTTCCGAGGCCAAGGCCTTTGCCGCTGCCGCATTCAGTGCCTTTTCATCGTTTGAGCCGCCAGAACTGTCAGCTGAAAATCTGAATCCTGAAATGGTGCCAACCGCGTGGCCTTCAACTTTCACAGTGCCGTCTTTTTCTATTTCTGCTTCAAGCATTCGGTTTTCTTTCAATCGCTTCATAAGAACACTGGTTCGACGGTCGATAAATCGTTTGGTCAGTGTTTGGTGGAGGGCATCTGAAAGGCGGTCCTCTACCTCACGGGTCTTTTCGCGCCATTCTACAGGATTTTCAAGCCAGTTATCACGATTGGATATATAAGTGCATGTGCGAACATTTGCTATTCTGGCAGAAAGGGCATCAATTTCACCTTGTGTACTATCTGCCCGCTCGACCAGTTCTGCGAACCAATCTTCCCGGACAAATCCTTCGCGTATGATGCCAGAATAAATTTCAGTCAGAATTTCGGCATGAGAGGTAGGGGAAATTTTTCTGTAGTCTGGTGTCTTGGCTACCTCCCACAAAAGTTTGACGGTATCGCGGTCATTTGCAAGATCATGAATATCAGGATCCCGAACCAATGTTTCCAACGCCTGGGTATCAGTGCCACCCGGTGATTTCATCAACCTTGGATGATTGGACGGCAAGTCAAGCGATTGCTGTAATTTGGCCACTGACGAAAATTCAAGGTCGCGATTTCTCCAGGTGAGAACCTTGGCAGGCGCAAAAAGATGACTTTCAAGCGCTTCGACCAATTCATCATCAAACGGCTGGACCCGGCTTGTTATGCCAAAAGTGCCATCTTTCTCATACCGGCCTGCTCTCCCTGCCACTTGCGCCAACTCCGCAGCAGTTAATTTACGATGCTGAAAACCATCAAACTTGGCATCTTGCGCGAAGGCAACGTGGTTTACATCCAAATTAAGGCCCATGCCAATGGCGTCAGTCGCAATCAGAAAATCCACGTCACCTGACTGATAAAGCGCTACTTGCGCGTTGCGGGTCCTTGGAGACAGAGACCCGGTTACGACCGCAGCTCCACCGCGTTCACGACGCACCAATTCGGCTATCGCGTAAACTTCATCGGTAGAAAAAGCCACAATCGCGGTACGGCTTGGCATGCGTGTGATTTTCTTTGAACCGGCGTATGAAAGAACCGACATACGCGGCCGTGTGACAATGTTGATACCTGGCAACAGATCACGAAGAACACCAGCCATGGTGTCGGCACCAAGAAGCATCGTTTCATGGCGTCCACGAAGATTTAGGAGACGATCGGTAAAGAAATGTCCGCGTTCAAACGCGGTTGCCAGTTGAACTTCGTCGATTGCAACAAAATCAGCGTCTGTTGTCTCAGGCATGGCTTCTACCGTGCATACCTGAAAACGCGCTTTGTCAGGGAAAATTCGTTCTTCACCAGTCACCAGTGCAACTTGGGCTGGTCCCAGTTTCTCGCAGAGCCTGCCGTAAACCTCTCTTGCCAGCAGACGTAACGGAAGACCGATAACGCCCGACTTGTGAGCGGCCATCCGCTCAATTGCCATGTGGGTTTTACCGGTATTGGTTGGTCCCAATACGGCAGTCACGCCGTAACCTTTGGCAATGGGTGAAGAAGGAGACATAGGAGGGCCGGAAATATCGGAGGGGTTGCGTTGGTTCCCAGATGCCGGACAATTTACCCAGCGGATTGTGAATATCAGGAAATCAAAGCCGACACAATAAATCGGGCACTGAAAAGTGCTATACTCCTTGCACCCGAAAAGTGGGCACCGGTTTTCGGATAAGTGCAAGGATCAAAAGAAGAATCCTATACTCAAAATTCGGGTTTCCGAGTGTTTTGAGTATATTGCCAAAAGCCCGGTCATACAATCAAAACCCTAAGAGTCCAAACGAATATTCGCGTAAGGTTTGACGGTAGCATATTTTGAGATATTTTGAAGTAAAATCAAGGCCATAGGGCACTATCCCTTTGGTTTTGATTTTGCATAGAAATAGCCGAAATATGCACCGCCCGAAGGGGTTTGCCAAAATTGCCCACTATCAGCGGATTTATACTTGAAATGGTCAGGGACCGTCCCTGCGTGTAAATCCTTGATATTGAGCAAATTTTCACAAAATCAAACCTCACGGTAATATTCGGTTGGACTCTAACCGTCCAAGATGATCTTGATTTTTTGTCCGGCTGAAATCTGGTCCGCTTGTCCCAAACCATTAATCAATCGGAACAAGGCTTCGGGGCTATCCGAGCCCTTCATTTTTCCAGAAAGCGAGCGGACCGTGTCACCATTACTTACTGTGCGAACAGAAACCTGAAGCGGTTTGAGCTTGGCAATTTCAGCTCTGCTCAACAGCCGGAAACTTTCAGATATCCGACGTGATACGGCATCAAGATTGGTGTTTGTCTGTGGTGCGGCAGTAATAAACCGGTTCAACTGGTTCTGGCTCAGGATTAAACGAACCTTGAAACGCCAACCATCACCGATAGCAGTTGCGTGGGCAGATTGGAGACCATTGAGTGTTTCTTCCTTGATTGTCTCTTCCACCAGGCCTGTGATCCAGCCGCTTTTCAGATATTCAGAAAGGCTGGTTCGTGAAGGCAAAACCGTTGCATCGAAGCGGGTAGCAATATCGCCAGGTCCGGAGACGAGAACCGCCTTTGCCTGATTTTCAATTCGGTAGCCTTTGGGTGCGATAAACCGAATACCCAGACCCGCATGGGAAAAAGTGTTGCCCCGCACAAACCCTTCTTCAGCAGTATCGCCAAACATCATGCCATTAACACCTTCCAGGAACCGCTCGCGTTCGCGTTCACCGATGCCCGGTGCACCAAAGAACCGGCCATGACGAACCGCAAGTTCAATGCGTTTGGGTGTGGAAGGGTGAGAAGATGCAAAGTTGTCTTTGTCATCAAAGCTGTTGCCGCCTGAAATGAACTTTCGATAGCGATCCATGGTTTCCAGAAACCGAGCGGCCGCAAACGGATCATAGCCAGCCCTTCCGATCATCCGGATACCGATGGTATCAGCTTGTAATTCCTGATCCTGCGAGAAATTGGAAAGCCGGATTTGATTTGCCGCGATCGCTATTTTTCCTGCCGGTTTGTCCTGCAGAATTTCTGAGACGACCTGTTCCCCAAACTCAGCCGAGCTCAACTTTTCCTGGCGAATAATAGCGTGATTTGAGGAAACATGCGCCATTTCATGCGCAAGAACAGCGGCAATTTCAGAGGAATCGTTGGCAAGCGCCAAAAGTCCCCGCGTTATGTAAAGATAACCGCCCGGCAATGCAAAGGCGTTTACTTTTGGAGAATTAAGAATGTTGATTTTATAAACACGCCGCGGATCTTCTGAAACAGCAACCAGCCTGCTGACGATCACCGCAATCATCCGCTCGGGTTTTGGGTCTGAATATACGCCACCATATTTTGCCAATACAGCCGGATGTTCCTTGGCGCCGATTTTTTCCTGCGGGTCGTCCGGTCGTACCCAACTTGAAGTCAGACTTGAACCGTTTTCCAGACCAGAATCCAGATTAACGCAAGCGCCAAGCAACAACAATGGAAAGAGCAAAAATCGAGCCAGCAGAATACGCGATCCGGCGGGTAGTACCATGCCGGAAAGGGTTGATATATCAAATCTGTAAGCTGCCCTCGTTATGTACCCATTTCCTTTCGGTGATGCGCCATGAAATTATTGTATACCAACAACTGGCGCTGATCCGTGATCACATTCCAAAACACATTATTGCGCTGTGGTTAACCAATACCTACGCCGACAGGACTGAATTTCAATTCGGTCTGCCAATTGAATGATAATCGAGATCCTTCGTTTCTTCCAGTGTATAGATATTTCGCAAGTCAATGAGAGTAGGCTTGGAGAGCAAATCTTTCAATTTTGACCGGTCAAGCGCTCTGAACTGATCCCACTCCGTCAGGATAACCGCCGCATCGCCCCCTTCCATGCAATGATAGGCATCATCGCAAAACTCGACGTTCTCAAAATGCTCTGATGCTTCTTTCATACCTTCAGGATCATAAGCCCTTACAATCGCACCGCGGTCTTGCAATCCGGGAATGATCACCAGACTTGGCGCGTCTCGCATATCATCCGTATTCGGTTTGAATGTCAGGCCGAGAATTGAAATTGTCTTGCCCTTGACGGAGCCACCAAGCGCCTTTTCGATGCGGTCAATCATCGTATGCTTTCGTGCTTCGTTAAACTCGATCACAGTATCCACAATCGTCACCGGAGTTCCGTGATCTTTGGCAGTTTTGGAGAGTGCCAGCGTATCCTTTGGAAAACACGAGCCGCCATATCCCGGCCCGGCATGCAAGAATTTCGCCCCGATGCGATTATCAAGGCCAATGCCCTTTGCTACCTGCTGAACATTTGCGCCAACTGCATCACACAAGTCTGAAATCTGGTTGATGAAGCTGATTTTGGTCGCAAGAAACGCATTCCCGGCATATTTGATCAACTCAGCGGTTCGCCGTTCAGTGCGCAAAATTGGTGTCTCATTAAGATAAAGCGGCCGGTATAATTCCTGCAGATGGGTAAAGGCTTGTTCGGATTGCGCCCCAACAACAATGCGATCCGGGCGCTTAAAATCTTCAATTGCAGCCCCCTCACGCAAAAATTCAGGATTGGAAGCAACATCGAAACCTGCTTTCGGATTGGCTTTACGAACAATTGCGTCAACTTCATCACCTGTTCCTACCGGCACAGTCGATTTGTTCACAATAAGCGTATAACCATTGAGATATTCGGCGATTTCCTCTGCCGCCGCATAGACATATGACAAATCCGCATGCCCATCGCCGCGTCTTGCTGGAGTACCGACTGCGATGAAAACAACATCGGCCTCTTTAACCACAAGCTCCGGGCTGGTTGCAAATGTAAGTCTGTTTTCCTGCACGTTACGCGCTACCAGTGTGTCGAGGCCCGGTTCGAAAATTGGCATCTTGCCGTTTTCCAGATTGTCGATCTTGGACTGGTCGTTGTCCACGCAGGTTACGAAGTGTCCGAAATCTGCAAAACATGCCCCGGACACCAATCCGACATAACCGGTTCCTATCATGACAACACGCATAAAACTTCTCCACGATGGTTTGGCTGGAATGTATTGTTCCAGAGGGTAAAATGTAACCGCTTAGAGCGTTTCGCGTTCAACCCGAACAGCGACAACGCGTTCCTTATTTGATTTCATTCACGCATTTTCGTTTGCCCGGTTCCGATTAAACGAAATTTGCGCTATACTCAAAACACCCGAAAACCCGAATTTTGAGTATAGGATTCTTCTTTTGATCCTTGCACTTATCCGAAAACCGGTGCCCACTTTTCGGGTGCAAGGAGTATAGTTGAAAAACTTGCCTTGGTTGTTGGGCAACAAACTCATTAGTCCGTTGGAAACGGCATCGCACAATGGAGAAACGGAATCAACAATAGCGCACATCCAAGACAGTAAATTTACTTACTACCCGCAGCAGACGATCTCCAACATTTCTCTTTGAGCTTCCAAAGTCAATAAATTCGAGGAGATTCAGATGCTTAGATAAAGTGGCAAAATCGCGGCAAATGCCGAAACTGCTCAATATTAACGGCCATTAAACCTTTTGTTCCTAGGATATGAAGATAGGGGATCGACATGGGAAGCCTGCACAAATTTCAGTCGTCTATTTTTTAGTCTTTAATGGCACGAATTGGCGTGCCGATGTTAGTCGGAATTGGGCTTACCTGTATGCGTCTGCGCACTATCATGACAATCGTGTTTTGCTTGAGTGCTCTTGCGCCAATGCTGCTGTTCTGGATTTGGCCAAATTCGAACCTGTTGCGCAACGAACGGCAAACAGTTCAGGAGCACCATCTCCTGCTTTCCAAGAGCATTGCTGCTGAACTTTCCGCTTATCATGGACAGTTGATCGAAACGTTTTCGATTTTCGCCCGACAGTTTGCGACGTTGGGGTCCTTTAAGCCCGAACCGTCGTTCATAGAACGACTGGATATTCTCAACGTATGCGCTGCAAATCTGGATACCGGCATCGTCAACAAAAGCTTCAACCGGGGGGACGTAAAGTGTCCTCGGCGGTTCGGTCAGAAAATGCTGGACACTATTCGTGCCAATCTCGAAACGAGTGCCGGAAATTCCGTGGTTACACCCGTTGCGACACTTCCGACCGGCCTGGAAGTGCTTTACCTGCTGTATGGCAACCAAAAAAGTTTTGTGATTGGAACGGTTTCAACCGATTATGTGACTACCGTAGGAATGCGAAACCGGTTTGGCGAAGCCGGTCATGTTACGATTTTGGACAGCAATGGCCATATTATCTTTCATCCAAACAAAACACCTGAAATGAAGCTTGAGGCCCTCGGCGGCCAAAAACAGATTGATCGGGCAATATCTGGAGCAAATGGTACCGGTTCTTATTATTCTCCCCTGTTTCAGGAAGACTTGATCAGCGGCTATTCCCACACAGGCGAGGCCGGCTGGTCTGTATTTGTTTCGCAACCAATAGTGGAGCTCGAAAGCAAGGTTGAGGAGATGAAATACTCCAGCCTCTCGGTAATGGGCATTGGTCTTTTGGTTGCGATTTTGATGGCATTTATCGCAACCAAGCTTCTCACTTTTCCGATTGTCCAGATGGTTCAGGTGATGGAACGGATCGGCAATGGTCAACTGCGGGCATACGAAAATATACAGGATGGCCGGTTTCAGCCACTTGAATTCCACAAGGCTCGTGACAGCATCCGGGCGATGGCGGAAAAACTGCGTGAAAACATCGATACGATTTCACAGCATGCCTATCTGGACGGAATAACCGGCCTTCCAAACCGGGAATGTTTCAAGGTTCTGGCTCAAGAAGAAATCGAAAAGCTCAACCTTGCCGGCCAGAAGGGGGGGCTGCTTTTCCTAGACCTGGACGGGTTTAAGCAAGTAAACGATGTCTATGGACACCGTAGCGGCGATGATCTGTTGCAGGGTTTTGCAAACAAGATACATGTATATTGCGGCAACGAAATGAAACGTCGTGCATCTGGCGCTGAAAACGCTATCAACATTCTTCCGGCCCGGCTTGGCGGCGATGAGTTTGTAATCTTCTTGGGTAATGTCCGGAATACCGAAATGGTGAGAGAATTTGCAGATGGCCTTTTCCGGCGCGTCTTTGGAAATTTTTCCCTGCACAATGGCATTGTGCTCAAAGTAAACGGCAGTGTCGGTGGCGCGATATTCCCTGATCACGGATCAGACTTTGACGAGTTGCTGCGCCTTGCAGATATTGCGATGTATCAGGCAAAGAACAGCGGCAAGGGCAAGTTTTGCCTGCATCAGTCGATTGATGAATTTTCTGCCAGCGAGGCAAGTCTTGCCTATGAAATTGAGTCCGACCCCGCTGGATAATTCGCTCAACTGCCCGTATCGTTCCTGCAACGAACCAAAGCCATGTGGGTCGCGGGTTAATGAGGTGCTGAGCGTTTGAATTCATCTTCATCCATTGTCGAACGTTTGCTTGATGATATCTCTCAAAATGACGGGCTTCGTGTATGGTCTGTAATCATCACAGTATTTGGTGATGCGATTGTCCCGCGTGGAGGAACCGTCGGCCTTTCCGCTTTGCAGACAATCATGGGCGGTATGAGGATCGAACCAAATGCTGTCAGGACTGCCATGTCTCGCCTTGCTCGTGATCGATGGGTAAACCGCCAGAGAAATGGGCGTCAGAGTTTTTATGCCCTGGCACCGGAAGGATACGCACTTTTCGAGAGCGCCTCACAGCGTATCTACGGTACAAGCGACCCTGAATGGTCAGGCTTGTTCGAATTGGTCCTGAGGCCTGAAGATGGCCACAAGAACCGCTCACAGTTCCAGAACAAAATGCGACAGCTGGGATTTGGCTCACCGATGCCGGATGTCTATGTCCGACCTAAAGGCCGCCCGTCGGACACGCTTCCGGATGGAACTGGCAGCATCGTATTGGAAAGCAACAGGCTCACTGATGGTATGTCGCTCGAAACATTCCTCAACCGCTGCTGGCCAATCAAACAACTTTCAATCCATTACGAACGGCTTGAAAGGCAGTTTTCCCCGGTTCTCAATGCACTGGAAACAAATCGACTTGAAAATCCCTTTGATTGTCTGGTTCTGCGGATATTGCTCATCCATGAATGGCGAAAACTTGTATTGAGAAACGTCGATTTGCCCGATGAATTCCGTCCGGGCGATGATGCTGCAATTCCCACAAAGGTTTTGGTTGGCAAAGTGTACAAACGCCTGTTTGCTCCAAGCGAGGCATTCCTTGATAGATGTCATTGCGATCCTGATACAAATCTTCCGGACGCGGACAAGATTGTGAAGAACCGGTTCAAGACCTAATATGTTACAAAAATGTATTGAATTTAAAAATTCTGTAACATATTATTGGCATACGGAGATCACTCATGTATTCACAAGGCCTTATTGGTGCAGACGGCAAGTCGGATGAAACGGCGGAATTTTTAGAAAAGTTCCAATCCCGGATTGATGCGGAAGAAAAAATTGAGCCGAACGACCCGATGCCTGAGGGGTATCGCAAAACACTGATACGCCAGATCGGGCAGCATGCTCATTCCGAAATAGTTGGCATGCTGCCGGAGGGAAACTGGATTACCCGTGCTCCAACCCTGCGGCGGAAAGCAGCACTTCTTGCCAAGGTCCAGGATGAAGGTGGACATGGCCTTTATCTGTATTCAGCGGCAGAAACATTGGGTGTCAGCCGCGAGCAAATGACCGAAGAGCTGTTGTCCGGCAAAGCCAAGTACTCTTCGATCTTTAATTATCCGACCCTCAGTTGGGCGGATATCGGAATGATCGGCTGGTTGGTTGATGGTGCAGCAATCATGAACCAGATACCGCTTTGCCGGTGTTCTTACGGACCTTATGCCCGAGCCATGATCAGGGTTTGCAAGGAAGAGAGTTTCCATCAACGGCAGGGATACGAGATTGTCATGACCCTCACGGACGGAACTCCTGAGCAAAAGGAAATGGCGCAAGAATCACTTAACCGCTGGTGGTGGCCAGCACTCATGATGTTTGGGCCGCATGATGCGGACAGCCCGAATTCGGATCAATCCACGGCATGGAAGATCAAGCGATTTTCCAATGATGAGCTTCGGCAAAAGTTTGTCGACGCGACCGTTCCGCAAGCCGAACGCATTGGCCTCAAAATGCCCGACCCCGACCTTAAATGGAACCCTGACAAAAACGATGGCACTGGTGGATATGATTTCGGACCCATCAACTGGGATGAGTTTTGGACCGTTGTTAAAGGCGGTGGTCAGATGAACACGGAACGTTTGGCGGCGCGCAAGAAAGCCTGGGACGACGGTGCGTGGGTTCGCGAAGCTGCACTTGCTCATGCGGAAAAACGAAAGAACTTGAGACAGGCAGCGGAATAACCCATGAGTAATGAGACACCTATCTGGGAAGTATTTATCCGGCCGCGAAATGGCCTTTCACACAAACATGCCGGTTCTGTACACGCCAGCGATGAAGAAATGGCGCTACACGCGGCACGCGATGTTTATACCCGTCGTGGAGAAGGCCTTTCAGTCTGGGTGGTTCAGTCCAAAGATATTGTAGCGTCTGATCCTGCAGACAAGGCTGAACTGTTTGAGCCAGCCGCTGACAAGATCTACAGACATCCTACGTTCTACAATATACCGGACGACGTGGAAAACATGTAATGGCCCATTTAGATGACCTATTTGAATTGCTTCTCCGTTTAGCCGATGATCACCTCATTCTTGGTCACCGGATTTCCGAATGGTGTGGTCACGCGCCATTGCTGGAAGAAGATTTGTCGATGCCTAACATGGCCCTTGATCTGATTGGACAGGCGAGAAATCTCTATACTTATGCCGGCAAAGTCGAAAACCAGGGGCGCGATGAGGATAAGCTTGCGTATCTTCGATCAGAGATTGAGTACAAAAACCTGCTGCTGGTTGAGCAACCCAATGGCGACTTTGCTCACACGATGGTGCGGCATTTCTACTTTTCCGTATTTATGGAGCTGTTTTGGCAAGAGGCAGAGAAATCACAGGATGAAACTCTTTCAGGAATTGCCGCAAAGGCTGTCAAAGAAATTTCCTATCATGTCCGCCATACAAGCGAATGGCTGATAAGGCTTGGAGACGGTACAGCGGAAAGCCGCCGGCGACTGACCGAGGCCGTTGACGAATTGCATCGATACACCGATGAAATGTTTCAAGCCGATGAAGTTATAGATCGTCTTGTTGCAGCCAGGATGATACCTGCCCCCTCTTCATTGAAGTCTGTTTGGGACAGGCAGGTCGGCGATATTTTTGCAGCTGCAACGCTTGCAGTGCCGGAAGATTATTGGCCCCGCTCCGGGGGACGTAGCGGTCTACATGGCGAATCCATGGGTTACATCCTTGCCGATCTGCAATATATCCAGCGCACCTATCCGGGCATGTCATGGTAGTCCTCCAATTGGATATCGAGCGACAGGAAAACCCCGCATGGTTGGCAGCAGCAAGTGTTGTTGATCCGGAAATTCCCGTGGTGACGATAGCCGAACTTGGTATTCTGCGGGACGTACGTGTGGATGGCAAAACCGCAACTGCAGACGTAACTCCAACCTATTCCGGATGCCCGGCGGTTCTGGCGATCGAACTTGCCGTTGAAGCCGCATTGCTCGATGCAGGGTTTATACCCGCTATCAATCGCAAGGTTTCTCCCGCATGGACAACGGACTGGATTACCGAGGAAGGATGCCGAAAGCTCGAAGCATACGGCATTGCCCCACCCCTCAAGGCATCAAATTCTGTCCGGTCCCTGTTTGGAGAAACGCAGGTCACATGTCCACAATGTACCTCTACAAAGACAAGTCGGGTTTCCCAGTTTGGGTCAACACCATGCAAAGCGCTCTATCGGTGCGAGACCTGTCGCGAGCCCTTCGATTATTTCAAGTGTATCTGAACCATGGCAAAAAAGTTCCACAAACTGACTATAAGTGCGGTTGAAAACCTTACCCCCGATGCAGTCGCAATTCGATTTGCCGTACCCCAGAAACTTGCAAAAGAATTTGAATTTCTACCCGGCCAGTACCTGACCCTGCGTGCGGAAATTGATGGCGAGGATTTGCGCCGCTCATACTCAATTTGCGCCTCCCCAAAAGACGGCCTGAGGGTTGGAATCAAGAAGGTTGAAGGGGGACGGTTTTCAACCTTTGCACAAAATCTGAAACCGGGAGACACCTTGGCTGTGATGCAGCCCGAAGGCCGTTTCACATGCTATGTTGATCCGACAGCGGCGCGCCAATTTCTGTTGATCGCGGCAGGATCAGGAATCACACCTGTGCTTTCCATTGCGCACACTGTTCTGGAAGAGGAGCCCGAAAGTCGGATTACCCTGCTGTATGGAAATCAGATGACGGGCTCGATTATGTTTCGAACTGAGCTTGAAGATCTGAAAGACCGGTTCTTAAAGCGTTTTCACGTTCACCATATCCTTAGTCGCGAGGCGCAGGACGTGGCGCTTTTCAGCGGTAGAATTGATCTGCCTCGCATAAAAATCATGGCGGAGAAAGGCTTGATCCATCCCAATCAAGCTGATGGTATCTATTTGTGCGGCCCAACAGAAATGACACTTCAGTTGAGCGACTATTTCCAGACCAGCGGCATCTCTTCAAACAACATCCATACCGAATTGTTTGAACCGCCCGGCGAGGTAAAACCGGCGGTTGTGGATAAGGCAATACTTGAGGTCGTTGAACAAGGAGTTGAAGTGGAGGTCGTCCTTGATGGTATCACGCGGCAGTTTTCTCTGACCGATGCAGAAGATACCGTTTTACAGGCGGCCGGAAAATCCGGATTGGAATTACCCTTTTCCTGCGCGGGCGGCATGTGTGCTACCTGTCGGTGCAAAGTGGTAGAGGGAGAAGCCAACATGGATCGCAATTTCTCGCTCGACACCTGGGAAGTTGAGGCGGGGTTTGTACTTGCCTGTCAGTCCAGGCCAAAATCTGAGCGGCTCGTTCTTGACTTCGATGCAGCGTAAACTTGAAGAGGCATGTTAGATCATGAGTGAAAAGAAGCACCCGTTCCGGAAGAAGTTTCGCGAGCTTGAGATTGGCGAAGTTCTGGAAACCGGCTCAAGAACGATCACGCTTGAAGATATAGAACACTTTGCCAGGTTTACCGGCGACACCTTTTACGCCCACATGGATGATGAAGCGGCAAAAGCCAACCCGTTCTTTCCCGGTCGGGTGGCGCACGGCTATTTGTTGCTTTCATTCGCAGCGGGTCTTTTCGTCGACCCCGATCCAGGCCCGGTTCTTGCCAATTACGGCCTGGACAATCTGCGTTTTACCAAACCGGTTTCTCCTGGCGAAAGCATTTCTGTGAAACTTTCTGTTGCTGAAAAAAAATCGCGCAGTGAAGAATTTGGTGCGGTTCGCTGGGATGTTGAAATAATCAATCAGAACAAGGAAGTCGTCGCGAGCTACCAGCTCCTTACCCTCAATGCAATATGAGTAGGGAGATTTTTAATAAATAAATGTTAGCGTTGGGAAGCTCTGATAGGGAGTTTTCCAAATGTCTATTGAAACTGCTAATTCCGTTCATCCTTGCACAAAATATTCGCCTTACGAACTGCGTCTGGCCCAAGCCAAACTCCTGGCGCTTGTTGCCCGTGCTGATGGCAAGGTACCGGACATTGAAGACATGGTTGCAGGGAGCGCAATTGAGACGCTTGCTGCCGAAGATGTTTTTCATCTCAAACACCTCTACAACAAAATCAGCCTTGATACCGAACAAGACGTTGACTTGGAGGAAACTGCAGCTCTGCTTGAAAGTGCGAGCTTTCAAGAGAAGCTTTCTTTGATCAGGATGCTATCAAGTATTGCTGCATGCGATGGAGACATCCGCGTTTTGGAGCAAGCCATCATCACAAAAATGATGCACGCTTTACGACTGACAACGTCAATCCTTCAGGCAGACTAGTGGATTGATTCAAACATTTGGATGAGAGGTCTCGGAAAACGGGTTCCAAATGTTTGAATCAATCCACTAGCGTTTCGCGTTCAATCCAAACAGTGACAATGTGTTCCTTATTTGACTTCATTCACGTATTTTTGTTTACCCGGTTCCGATTAGCCGAAATTTTCTCTAACTGATCAAACAGTGAAATACGCGTTGATCACGTTGGACTTGATGCCCTGAAAAAGCTATTCGCCATACCATCGGCTAAAGATACACGGACAAGTTTCAGTCACAGTATCTCAAACCAGAAAATCCTAAAAACAAAGCTCACAAACACTTTAAGAGCCATGCGCTCCGTCTTGTGCATTTTGATCCAACGAACGCGCCGATGGGCGCGCTCACACACTTTTATAGCAGAAAGGCAATTTGAATTTGCCTGATTTTTCGAGCTTTATTGCACCTGAATGGTGTAAGTAAAAGCGGAACCGTCTCCAGATGCAGGATCGTCCGGATTTTTCATCAAAGCAACGGTTGGCCGATATTTACCAGGCTTGCTACCGCCGGTAAATTGCAACATCAACATTGAACCACCCCATCGTTTGCCCGGCTTCGGTGCCATCTTTTCGGTCAGTATTGAGAGTGCCGGTTTTCCACCTTTCTCAAGACTGCGCAATTCCTGTCCTTTTGCACCTTCCGGTGCATTGGCAAGAACGCCGCCAATGATTTTGTCCCTGGTCGGGTCAAGCGCGCCATCGCCATCTGTATCCTGCAAAACGAGGCCGCCATTATACCGGGTCATGGAGGCTGGTTTTTCAAACCCCATGCCTTTGAGTTGAGGGGTTGAAAGAACACCGATGCCTTCCAAACCGTCCTTGTAGGCATACATGGAGGCAGCATCACCTTTAGGGGCTTGTCCATAAACCATGAAAGTAAGCGGCAGGGCTCCTTCAGTCTGACCAAGGGTTTCACCGGATTTGATGGTTTGCCAGTTGTGGTTTCGAACCTTTTGAGGAAAGTTTGTTGGCAACATCTGAGCAACGGGTGACCCAATGAAATCAATGGACCCACTGCCTGAATTCACGACATTACCGTCCTTGTCCTTAATCCGGATATTGACCGTACCCTTGTCACCGGAATTCAGGAAGGCGCTTTGCATGAAGCCAATATGGATGACTTTAATTCCCTTATTCTGAATTGGATCAGCGGCAGAGCCCGGGGCTGGTGACTTCAAATTCTCAGCAATTAGTCCCGTATCTTCGGTGGGATTAATGACAAAAGTATTCTCATCATCACCTTCATTGACCGCATATCCGACTTTTGCACCCGGAAGGCCCTGCTGAGGTGCGCCAGTGACCATCATGATAGCTGATTGCGAAAGTGCAACAGTCCCAATCGCGTTCAAACCCTTCTGCCATTTCAACTTCCAGCACTCCACCGGCTGGAATGCCAAAACCGGTAACAGCCGGGTCCATGAAATCAATTCCTGGAGCGGACTCATTTTGCAGGTATACGTTAACGCCAACCCTTGCATTCTTGACGGTTCCAGTGGCAGAGAGTGGTGCATTGACAATTGTGTTTACAATTCCGTCGGCAAAGGCCGTGCCAGGCACAATAAATGCCGCCATTGCTAGTGCGTATGTGAATTTCTTGAACATAAATTCCTCCTGATTGCCCAACGAGAGGGACGATGAACGCCAGAAAATGTTGGATCTGGCGCTCACGAGCACTCGTCAATATTCATATATTTGAATATATTTACACTCAACTCACATCCCTGTGAGCAATCCAATCGCATTAGACAAAAAATATGTAACCAACCGTCTCGGAAACTCTATCAAGACCACTCCATTTCAAGATTTCAAGCCGGTTTCTATTTTGCGGCCGGTTTTTTTGAGCATCTCAAAAGGGTTCCGACACCACCTGACTGCGTTGTTCGATGAAACCCAACAGTTTGCGGTCGAGCTCGGGAGCCATGTCAGGCGCCTCATAGCGATCCAGCCAATTTTTTGCTTTAGCGTTCCCGATGTCGGTTGCCGTAGGCCGGTCTTCGGCGACCCACTGTTCGTAGGTCGTGTTGCTCTGCGATGGAAACAGGAACAAATCACTATGCAGCGTGTGGGTCTCACCCAGAAAATGTCCGCCCGGACCAACCGATTTCACTACCTCAAAAACTTCTTCAAGGTCATCGAATTTCGGGCCCTGCACAAAATGCACGAAAGCATCGACCTGCTCAAAATCCAGCATGGTCTTGGCGTAGCTTACGGTGAGCGCCCCCTCCAGAAGCCCGCCGGCCATGGTGATCCAATTGGCGTCAGATAACATTGCAGGCATCAACCCCCACATACTGTCTGTACCCGCCTGCAGATCCGGCGACTTTGACGAGGAGACGTTGCAGATCGCCCGGTGCGGCAATTTGTAAAACCGTGCCATCGCACTGGCAAGAAATTGCACTGTCGCGCTTTCCGGGTTGCCATGCACCGGTGCGCCGGAGTTCAGCGCAACAGTCATCGCCGGGACACCAAACACCATCGGGCAATTTGGCCGGATCAACTGAGCCAGCGCAATCGCCATCAGCGCCTCGGCCACGACAACGCCAATTGTTCCCACGTTGCTGGCCGGAGTAGAGGCTGCTGCCATAGAAAACGGCGAGACAAGAATTGCCTGATTGTGTACGGCATAGACTTTAAGCGCATCCAGCATTGTCTTATCCCAAACCAGTGGAGAATTGCAGTTGATTAGCGAGGTAAGAACCGTGTTCTGATCGACAAACTGTGTGCCAAATACGATTTGCATCATGGCGACCGTATCAATGGCTCTCTGCCGTGAGGTGACATTGCCAATGATGGGTTTGTCTGAATATTTTAGCCCGGAATAGGTCATGTGGAGGTGGCGCAGATGAACCGGTATATCGACCGGTTCGACAATCGGCCCACCTGCAATATGCACATTGGGTGCCATATGGTTTAGTTTTTGCAACGCATTCAGATCATCCAGCGTGCCATAGCGTCGTTCGCCGTTCATGTCTTGCACGAACGGCGCGCCATAGCTTGGCGCAACAACTGCATGGCCATCGCCAATCCGCACTGTGCGATCGGGGTTGCGGGCGTGGTGCAAATAACTGCGTGGGGCAGTGGTTATCAGGGCCATCAACTCCTGGCGTTTGATGAACACCCGGTCGCCATCGATTCGTGCTCCGGTTTTCCGCCAATAGCAAAGCGACTCTTCGTCCTGAAACACACAGCCCACCTGTTCGACAACACGCATCGCAAAATCATGAATGGCCGCAATTTGCCCGGCATCAACAATTTCATAGATTGGAGTTCTGCGCTGCAGGGGTGGATTGTGAACGATGGGTGGATTCAGACGGGTATCGCGGCGCGTCTTGCGCCCACCCTTACGTTTGAAAACAGTATTTGACATTGGATTTCCCTGAGGAGGTTTGAAAGGAACGGCGTTAGAGCAAATTTCGTTTAACCGGAACCGGTTGAACGAAAATGCGTGAATAAAATCAAGTAAGTAACGCGTTTTTACTGTCCTGATTGAACGCGAAACCCCCTAGTGGTCCCGTTCGAAACAAATGAGTCCCTTTGCGGCGTGTCATCGGGTGCCCGGAACAAGCGCAACGTGACCCAACCCGCTGGATGGGGCGGAAGCAGCCTCAATTGCAGCCTGAATGTTATCAAGTCCAAATGCGGTGGCTTGAAGCGGAGACAAATTCAGACTGCCCGATGTGATCATCGCAATCAAGTTCTGCATCATGTCAGGTGTAAACCAGAACGATCCGACCAGCGTGTTCCCGTTACGCATGAGAGTAGCAGCGTCGACCGGCAATGGAACGCTTAAGGCTCCTACAAACGCTGCGGTACCGTAACGTTAACAGTACCGCCCCGATACCGACAAGACCGGTTGCGCCTTTGATAGCCAACATCATGCCCGGGCGAAACCCGCCAACGCCGCCTGCGCGCCCGGAGCCACGGCGAAGCACCCGATGAACCCATGATCCTGTGTTGGATCGGTGACATCATTGGATCTGACATATGCATCAAAATATACCCGTTGACCCACACGCAGATCACCTGCGGCTTGTTCAACAATTCCCACCGCGCATTGGCCAGGCGTGAAGGGGGCAGGCGGCGTCATCCATTCTCCCAATGGCAACGCGGCCATGTAGGGTGGCGAGCTCGATCACATTCTGATTGATCAGGTCAGCCAGCTTGACCAGGACTGCCTTGCGTTCGGACGGATGCAGCTGCGACCAAAGTCCTGCCTCAAACGCCTTGCGAGCAGAAGCAACAGCAGCATCGACATCTGCAGCCCCGCAAGCAGGAACCTGTGCCAATACCGTACCGTTTAACGGATTGGACGTGGCAAAGGTATTGCCCGAGGCTGCAGAACGCCAGTCACCGTCGATAAGCACTCTGTCAGGGAGCCGCAGAGCTGAGGCGACTGCTTTGTAGTCCATGTGTTCCTCCATCAATTCTCAAGCAGCGTGAGCGTGGCAATCATTGCGTCTTTGCTGGCTTGATCTATCGGGCGCAGCGGACCGCGCACGTGACCTGTGCCATAGCCACGGTGATGTGCGGCGGCCAGCACGCAGCCGACATAGTCATGGGTCCAGATATGCAAAAGTGATGGTAGCATTTTCTGCCATAAGGCCAGCGCCTTGGCATGATCCTCTGCCGCGACGTGGTTGAAGAGCGCCACGGTCTCATGCGGCATGTAGTTCGCGCCGCCCCATATTGCACCGGTCGCCCCGGCCATCAGTGCGAACACGGTGGTTGTGTCGCAGCCATTCAGAACCTTTCCACCGGCTTGCAGGTATTGCTGGTGCGTTGTCAGGTCGCCGGCGCTGTCCTTGATATAGTTGAATTGATCCAGCCCGCTCAGACGGACATAAAGATCAGGCGAAACGCCGATGCCTGTTGCCTGCGGGATGTTATACCCGACGATATCAATGCCGACCACGGCATCAAGCTCACGGTAGAACTCAAACAATCCATTGTCATCTGCCGGCCCCTCCAGATAAGGCGGCAAAATCATCAAAGCATCGGCACCAGTGTCTTCGGCATGTTTGGATCGCCGGGTCACCTCGTCCATGTTCAGGGCCGAGCTTTGGCAAATCGCGTTGCAGCGACCATCAATGCGCCGAACGCCTACCTCGTAGAGCTTGTTGCATTCATCCTCAGTCAGATAGGGGTGCTGACCGGTGCCCGATCCAAGCACCAAACCATGAACACCTGCATCGATGTAGATGTCGATCAGTCGTTCCCACTCCGAATAGTTGATAGAACCGTCTTCATGAAACGGGGTCTGCATTGCAAGATTGATACCGCTAAGATCTGCCATGGGGTTTCCTTTATCTCTTGTTTCCTTGCCGGCTTTGATTCACCGGTATTTTGTCGTGCCGCAGCGGGCTTATCATGAAGCGGTTCTAATTTCACAAAAAGCGCCCCAACTTACGCCCCTCATAAAAGGCGTGGGCGGCATTTCGCGGGGCAACACAGTCTCCCACGGTAAACGGCCTTGTACCGGCTTCGACCAAATCCAGCTCCAAATCGTTCAAGGCCATGTTGGTTGTTGCCATTACAATCGCAGACGCAGGCACTTCAGTTTCTGAATCATCCAGCAAGCTGCGCACGGTGGCGGAATCGCCATGCCACGCGCTGACGACACTTTCAGTGAAGAAGGTTGCACCATAGCGTTTCAATGCGGATCGTACAGCGCCGTCGCTCGTGGTACGGTTAAGATCCTTGCCGACATAAAAGTCTGGGGTGACAATCGTGATCTTGTGGCCTTTCTCGGCCAGATGCCACGCTGTTCCGGTGCCTCGCCAGGCTCCGCCCTCATCCACAAACAAGACATGCTCGCCCAGTTTGGCTTCGCGCCGCATGACCTCTTCGGGGGACCAAATATTGCCCTTTGCCAGCCCCGGCAATTCGGCCTCCGCGGCCAGCCAGCGTTGCCGCCCGGTGCCATCAGGCATCGACCCGGTTGCCAGAACCACCTTATCGGCGCCAAATGCCTGTACCTCGTCGGCATCCATCGGGTAATTACAGTTTACCGTGACACCAAGCTTTTCCAACTGCACCTCATACCAGCGGATCAGTTCCAACATCTGACCACGTCGGGGGGCCATTCCACCCAGCCGGAACGCGCCGCCCAGATCGCCACCGGCCTCGGCTAAAGTCACGTCGTGGCCGCGTTCGGCCGCCACCCGCGCGGCCTCCATGCCAGCGGGCCCGCCACCGACAACCAATACTTTTACCGGGGTTTCGGCTTTTGTGAAGCGGTCGCCACCCCACTCCCATTCTCGCCCTGCGGAGGGGTTGATCAAACATGAAATCCAGTAATCGCGGAACCGCCGCCCCCAGCACATCTGGTTGCAGGAAATACAGCCGCGCACATCTTCGTCACGCCCGTCACGCGCCTTATTGACCAGATGCGGATCAGCGATCTGGCCACGGACGATCGACACCATATCAGCCTCGCCGCTGGAGATGATTGCGTTGGCGTTTTCCGGTGTGCGTATGTGGCTTTCAGAGGTGACAGACGCGTTTTGCACAACGGTTTTAATGCGCGCCGTGTAGGTGCTGGTTAGTTTTTCGCCATGGACAAATGTTGGCATAACTGAATCATAGTCGATGTAGTTGCCAGAGCCGACCGAGACATAGTCAAAAAATCCTTTGGCGTCCCAAATGCCGAGGATTTCCATATACTGGTCCAATGACAGCATGAAATCGGTTTTCTCAGACACCGACATGCTGAAGCCGATGATGAAATCTTCGCCCACCGCTGCCCGCACTGCTTCAAAAATTCGTGTACCGTACCGCATACGGTTTTCCAAAGACCCACCGTAATTGTCGCTTCGATGATTGGACCAGGGTGTCAGAAACTGATCCATCATCGAATGATAGCAGTTCCAGATTTCCACTCCGTCAAAGCCAGCTTTTTGACAGCGCAGGGCGGCCTGGACATGCCCCTCGACAATCTCGTCAATCTGGGCCACAGACATCGCATGGCTACCATCGCTGTCATGGTATGACGGCAATCCAGAAGGCGACCAATTCGGCTGAAAAGAAAGGTCGGCATCGCCATGCTGGCCGACATGATACAGTTGCTGAACGATCACGGTTCCGTGGGCTTTTACCCCTTCCACGAGCTTGGCAAAATACGGAATGACGCTGTCATCATCGTGGCGGAAATTCCCACGGGTCAGCACGGCGGTGGCATGCACAGGCATCGGCTCAACAACGATCATGCCTGCGCCACCCATGGCACGCTCTTCGTAGTATCCACGATGCTGTGCCCCGGGGTAGCCATTCTCAGCCATGTTTGCGGTGTGCGCTCCAAAAACCACGCGACTTTTCAAAGGTTTGCCACGAAGCGAAATCGGGGAAAACAGGGCGGCGTGCGACATCGGTTTCTCTTTACACATAATGATTGGATTTGCGGTCAAATCTTGCACTGAAAATCCGTGATGGTGGTATAGAAATATTGCCCTTTGTGGTATAAGCTGTCTCTATGCGACTGCTGAGACGCTCTCTTCCTTCAACCAGTGCTATCTTCGCCTTCGAAGCGGTTGCCCGACAGCTTAGCTTCAAGAAGGCTGCAGATGAGTTGAATGTCACCCAGCCGAGTGTTTCTTACGCAATCCGCAAGCTTGAGGATCATCTTGGGCTAAAGTTATTTGAACGGCTCCATCGACGGATCGAATTGACGCCGCAGGGCGACACGCTTTATCGCGATATTGCCAAAGCCTTCGACATCATCGAAAAATCGCTCGGCACGTTGCATGAACACACCGATCAGACAGTACGAATTGCGGCGACAACGGTTTTTGCAACTCAGTTCCTGGTCCCAAGACTTCCAGAATTTGAAGTTCAATACCCATCGATCAATCTCGATATCCTCACGGTGGATTGGCCAACCAGCCCGGACGCCAAGACCGACTTCAGCCTTCACCTCGACCGTTCCGGGATCGGCTCATCCTACCTTTTTGCCTTGGCAATTGAGGAGATTTTCCCGGTTTGCACAAAGGATTACCTCGAACGGCATGGTACGCTGTCTTCACCTCGCGACCTGGCCGACCACAAGCTGATACACCTGGAAGACCGACATTTTGACAGAACAAGCTGGAACGACTGGACACGTCTGGTCGGTTATCCCGGGATTAAATTCAACAATATGACAACCCGCAACAGCTATATGGTTGTTCTGCAATCCGCGATTGCCGGACAAGGTATAGCACTTGGTTGGCGACATCTTGTTTCGACCCTTCTGGAGGAGGGCACTCTTATCAGGCCACTGCAAGAAACCGCGCACACCGGCAATATGTGGTATCTGCGTGAGCGCAAAGAAAAACGCCTTCGTCCCGTCGCTGCGACCGTCAAGGATTGGTTGCTTGCTGAAACAGCACAGTTCCGGGACTGAGCATTGTTCGCCAGATGGCCGTTGGTATTATCTGGTTAATAGTTTTCAATCACACCTGATGCATATGCACCCACGACTACCTGCGTTTCCGAAGTATCTACGTAGGCCAAGAGTAGTTTTCAACACTATTGCCAGGGTGCGATGTATGAAATCCTTCGATCAGCTCAATAATCAAAAAAAAATGGGATCAGGGTTATGGAAAATGTGTTTGCAAGAATAGGTATTGGCGCTATTTCTGCGTTAGGCCAGATTAATAAAAAGCCCCCTGCTCAATCGAGTGGCTTTGGTGCTGCGCTTGGCAAGGCATTAGCCGCGAATGAGGAAGCCGGCGCGGATACTGAGAGGTCACACCCCGTTCTTCACCAACCTGTACCTGTTTTTAGACAATTTTCGCCAGCTGGTGCATCTGCGACCAGTGATCTCAGCCCAGCACTGCAAGATTTGAACCAAATAGTAACCCTGCTTTCTGGATTGCTCGAGACAGGAAACTTGAAGGGCATTCCTCTCGACACTGCATTCTCACCAATCGGTGGCGGATTTCTCGGTAATGTCCTGAAGGGTGCTGTTCAGCAAATTCCGCGTCCTCAAATCAGCAAGTTTTCCCAGGCTCCGGTGGACCTAACCCGTTATGGTGGACCGCAGCTACAGTCTGCGGCACAATTTGCTCGTCATGCAGGGGATTTTGCACAACACCTGCCCGGTGCTCTAGGGCAAACAGCTCCACTTTTTGCAGCCGGTGGAGATCTTATTTCATCCTTGGCGCCTTTGCCTTCTCAATTCGCAAGCTTGGCTGGTTCTCCAGGTTTCGGCCTGATACCAGATCCCGTAACAACGCTGGGAAGCTGGGTGAACTTCGCACAGGGAAAAGGTGCAGGCCAGATTGCTAATGCATGGGTCGGAGGCTATTTTGGCTCAAAGGGTGATGACGAAATTTCTCCGAGTTCACTGGTGAGTTTTGCATTCGGTGGAGAAGGTCACGACACAATAAAAGGTGGAACGGGTTTTCTCCTTGCGCATGGCGGTCCTGGAGATGACAAGATTTCTGGTGCAACTGGGATTGGTAACGTACTCTTTGGTGGCAAAGGCGACGACACTATCAAGGGTGGTACCGCGCTCTTCAATGCCGCTTTTGGCGGTCCTGGAGATGATAAAATTACAGGTGGTACATCTTTGTTCGGATTTGCAGATGGTGGCCCCGGCGATGACGTTGTCAAAGGCGGGTTCGGGCTTCTGGGCTCCGTCGTCAAGGGTGGAGCAGGAGATGACGACGTTACTGGCGGTTCTTCAATATTTGGCAGCGGTGCTTATGGCGGTCCAGGAGATGATACTGTCAAAGGTGGATTTGGCGTATTTCATTCTGGCGCCCATGGCGGTCCCGGAAACGATCTTGTAAAGGGTGGTTCCTCTGTATTTCACAGTCTTGCAACGGGTGGCCCCGGTAATGATCGTGTGATTGGTGGTTCTGCTTGGTTTACCCGTGCAAGCGGGGGCGACGGAGATGACTACGTCACTTCTGGCCGTGGTAAAAATAACGTCGCCACAGGAGATGCCGGACATGACGTGGTAGAATCTTCAGGTCGCGGGAAAAACCACAAACTCCAGGGTGGTACCGGTGAGGATATTCTTGTCTCCAGAACAGGCAAAGAAAAAGTCGATGGCGGCAAGGGTTACGACATTCTTTATCTGCCCGGTCAACGTGATGAGTACCACCTTAAACAAAATGATAAAGGGGAGATACTCATCTCCAAGTATCAGCACAACAAGGATGGATCGGTGAAAGTCGACAAGAATGGACAACCGGAAACCAAGCATCAAATGACTGCGAAGAACGTCGAAAGCATTAGGTTTGGAAGTGAGAATCTGCCAGTTGGCAAACTTGTCGATCTTCCGGTTGGAAAGCAGGCTAAATAATGTTGAACATAGCACCGCAAAAGACTAGCCCACCCAAATCGATAGATGCAAGCAAGGTGAACAATCTTGTTTATGAGACAGTAGGCCAAATCGTATCCCTTTTAGCTCATTCACCTATGCATAAGCATTTTTCGGTGGTGGACATTGCCGATTTGATTATGCCGGCTGTTATCTGGGGACAGTATCGGGTCTTCAGGAACGAGCACGGTAGTGCAATTGGTTTCGTTTGCTGGGGACTGTTATCCGATAACGCCAAGTCAAAGTTCTTGGGTTGCAAGGAGATATTGAGTTTCGAGGAATGGAATAGCGGAAAACATGTATTTGTAACGGATTTCGTAGCCCCATTCGGGCATGCAAAAAATATCGTTAAGCAGTTGAAGTATGATATTTTTCCTGACGATGTGGTTTATGCGCTGCGGTATGAGTCTATTGGAAACCCGCGTCCGCAAATATCCACCTTTTATGGAAAAAATGTTAAATGTGGTGGAGCTGGTTTAAGACGTAATTGATTTTGCGAACTTGGTATCATCCTTCAAAACCGCGGTCGTTTGCTCGACGCTGGATTTTCCATTTTTGGGAAATGAATTGTATAGACGACAATATGTTGGGACTTGAGATAACAATTCGCCATTATTCAACCTTCTCGCGCCGTGCCACTCACTTGCGAGCACCAAAGAAGACATCCCCTTCTTTTCCAGCGAAACCCATTCATCTGGCGGCCCATGCGCCTTCGTGCGCGCCGCCGGAGGCTTCTTTCAGCTCTAATCAAATGACTTGACGATGTCCTCGGTCATTTTCTTGGCATCGCCGAGAAGCATCATTGTATTTTCCTGATAAAAGAGTGTGTTGTCGATGCCTGCATAGCCCGAGCCGAGCGAGCGCTTGACGAAGAGGCAGGTTTTGGCTTTATCTACATCAAGGATCGGCATGCCGTAAATCGGAGATGCTGGATCATCGCGGGCAGCAGGATTGGTTACGTCATTTGCGCCAATCACATAAACCACATCGGTCTGTGCAAATTCTCTGTTGATGTCTTCAAGTTCAAAGACCTCATCATATGGGACATTTGCCTCGGCAAGCAAAACGTTCATATGACCGGGCATGCGACCGGCTACCGGATGGATAGCATATTTTACTTCGACACCTTCAGCCTTCAAATTGTCTGCCAGTTCGCGAAGTGAGTGCTGCGCCTGAGCAACCGCCATGCCGTAACCGGGAACGATAATAACCTTGCCAGCGTTTTTCATCAGGAATGCTGCATCGTCAGCAGAACCTTGCTTCACGTTGCGTTCAACACCATCGTCGTTTGCAGCCACTGCTGTTTCGCCACCAAAGCCACCGAGGATTACCGAAACAAAAGAGCGGTTCATGCCTTTACACATGATGTAGGAAAGGATTGCGCCGGAAGAACCAACCAATGCGCCGGTGATGATCAAGGCAAGGTTTGAAAGTGTGAAGCCGATGCCTGCCGCTGCCCAGCCGGAGTAGGAGTTGAGCATGGAGACGACCACTGGCATGTCCGCACCGCCGATTGGAATAATCAGCAAAATACCGATCAGGAAGGACAAAAGCGTGATCATCCAGAAGATGGTTGTGCTTTCTGTCCTTATAAAAATTACCGACAGAATGACCAGCAACACCACAAGACCCAAATTGATCAGATGTCGTGCCGGAAGCATGATTGGAGCACCGGACATGCGGCCATCAAGTTTGGCAAAAGCAATAATTGAACCGGTAAAGGTGACCGCACCAATCGCAACACCCAGAACCATTTCGACCAGGCTTGCGGATTTGATGCCATGCGGGCCAACAATGCCAAAGGCTTCAGGCGCATAAAGCGCGGCTGCTGCCACCATAACCGCTGCAAGGCCGACAAGCGAGTGAAAGGCTGCAACAAGTTGCGGCATTGCGGTCATCGGAATGCGGTTTGCGATATAAGCACCAAACCCGCCGCCAATTGCGAGGCCAAGAATGATCAGGCCCCAGCCGCCGGCTGTAGGTGCTGCCAGAAAGAGCGTGGTCAAAATGGCAATGCCCATGCCGACCATGCCGAAGGTATTGCCCTGACGCGAGGTTTCGGGATGCGACAGGCCACGAAGGGCCATAATGAAAAGGACGCCTGAGACGAGATACAAAAGTGCGGTAATATTTTCCATGAACCTGTCCTACCGCTCTTTCTTCTTGTACATGGCAAGCATGCGCTGGGTGACAAGGAAGCCACCGAAAATATTGACGGATGCGAGAACCAGCGCAACGAAACCAAGACCGGTCGCCATGCTTCCGGCCACCTGAATGCCAACTGCGAGCAGTGCGCCAACCACGATTACCGAGGAAATCGCATTGGTGACCGCCATCAGCGGTGTGTGCAGGGCAGGCGTTACGGACCATACAACGTAGTATCCAACGAATATTGCCAGCACGAAAATTGAAAACTGGAAAATGAACGGGTCGATGGCACCAGAGGCGGCAACCTCCGCAACTGCTTGGCCTGTCTCACCAGTTGCAGCGTCTTTGGCTTCCTTTGCCAAACTGGCTGCAGCCTCAGCAAGTTCCCGTGCCTTGTCAGCAAGGGTTTGTGCGTATGTTGCGGAATCACTCATTTTGCGCCTCCCGTATTGTTACTGGATTTTGCTGCTTTTTCTTTTGGCGCAAAGTTGGGATGAACCACCTTGCCACCGTCCGTCAGCAGGGTCGCCTGGACAAGCTCGTCTTCGCGATCGATTTCAAATTTTCCGGTCTCCTTGTCGATCATTGTTTCAAGAAACGCGATCAGGTTTTTGGCGTAAAGAAGTGAGGCCGATGCAGCGATCCTTCCCGGCATGTTCAGATATCCAAGGATTGAAACGCCGCCAACCTTGGTAACGGCTCCGGCCTTTGCACCTGCAACATTGCCGCCGCGTTCAACGGCAAGGTCTACGATCACGGATCCTGCGTTCATTGATTTTACCATTGCATCGGAAATCAGTTTAGGGGCGGGGCGGCCCGGGATCAGCGCAGTTGTAATGACGATGTCCTGCTTGGCAATATGGGAGGCAACCAGTTCTGCCTGTTTGGTCTGGTAATCTTTCGACATCTCCTTGGCATATCCGCCTGCGGTTTCAGCCTGTTTAAATTCTTCGTCTTCTACAGCCACAAATTTCGCGCCGAGAGATTCTACCTGCTCTTTCGCAGCCGGGCGTACATCCGTTGCTGTAACAATTGCTCCCAGTCGTCTTGCCGTGGCAATTGCCTGGAGACCGGCAACACCAGCTCCCATTACGAAGCACTTTGCAGCAGGAACGGTGCCTGCAGCCGTCATCATCATCGGCAGCGCACGGTCATAATGGGCGCCAGCTTCTACCACAGCCTGGTAACCGGCAAGGTTTGCCTGTGATGAAAGCACATCCATCACCTGAGCCCGGCTAATGCGCGGCATGAACTCCATAGCGAAGGATGTCAGGCTGGCCTTTGCCATCGCTGAAACATCTCCCTCATTGCCATAAGGGTCCATCATGGCAAGAACGATTGCGCCCTTTTTGTATTTCATTGCCTCTGCCGCAGAGGGGCGTAACACCTTGAGAATGATGTCTGCTGAGCCTGCAGATTTGGCGGTTGCCGCTTTTGCACCTGCAGCTTTGTAATCGGTATCAGAAATCCGGGACAAATCTCCGGCCGACTTCTCGACATGCACATCAAAGCCGTAGCCAACCAGCTTTTTTACGGTATCAAGTGAAGCAGCAACACGTGTTTCACTTTTCCGGCTTTCCTTGGGGATTAGTACGATCATGACAGCTTCTTAACAACAAAATTTCAGACGATGTTATCCTCTTTCGAAGGAACAGGGTAGAGTTTGTTCGGCTAAAGTTGGACACAAAGAAAGGCGCACGAGAACCTGAGGGTCCACATATTGCTTACTAAAGCGCGAAAAAGCAGGCTGCCATCAGGATGATGAACAGGAGTGTTCCGCCAATCAGGCCGCCACCGGCGAAAAATCCGAATGCCATTGCAATCAGCAACGCTATGCAACCCGCAATCATCCAAACAGCAAATTTGAGAAAAATGCCGTAAGTTCGCTCATGCTCCGGGTAATCCATTGCGTTTGCCGGGACTTTGGACTTTTTTTGCTTAGCCATTTGAATACTCCATAATCAGTACACCGGATAGAACAGGTTGGAACTTCAGTCACCGCGACAGAATGTCCTTGCACACCTGAACCCGGATCCGGTTTCAGGATAATCTTATCAGCTTGTGCGCCTCAATGAAAACTTGTTGCCATTGATATCAACACAATCCAATTGGTTGCTGCCTGGTTTCATGCACTCAGCCTGGCTGGATTTGCCCGAGACAAGGCCGTTCCATTTGAGTTGGACCCGGTCCTCTGAAAGGGCAACATATTCGCCTTCTGAAATGATGCCACCTGTATCGTTTGCAACGGCTTTGAAACTTCCGTTCAAAAACTGGGCAGTATAGACCCCATCACTGGACGCCCATTGGCCGTTCAGCAGTGGTGGGCCGGCTACTTTCTTGTTTGGATTGCAGGCTGACAACATTGTTGTGGCCGCTATCAGCAAACAAACTCGTGACAAATTATTGTTTAGCGGTGCCATTGATATGAACTCCATCCTCGTTTCCCAACTTGTACGAAACAACGAGCGGTGAGGTCAAGCATGGTTGTCGGGCTGGAAGTTGGATCAGTTATCCAGTGCTTCAAGTTCGTCTATCAGACTGGCAATCATGGATAGGCCCTTGTGCCAGAAATCAGGGTCTGATGCATCCAGTCCAAAAGGTGCCAGGACTTCGCTGTGATGCTTGGAACCACCGGCTTTCAGAAGCTCAAAATATTTTTCCTGAAATCCGGCCTCCGCATTCTCGTAAACCGCATAAAGCGAATTCACCAGACAATCGCCAAAAGCGTATGCGTAAACATAAAAGGGAGAATGGATGAAATGTGGAACGTAAGACCAGTATGGCCGGTAGTCATCTCCAAAACGGAATACAGGGCCAAGGCTTTCGCTTTGTACCGACATCCACAAATCTCCAATCTCGGCGGCAGTAAGTTCGCCATCCAGTCTGGCGGTATGGACTTTGCGCTCAAACATATAAAATGCGATTTGGCGTACAACCGTGTTGAGCATGTCCTCTACTTTTTGTGCCAACATGGCTTTGCGTTCTTCTGGGGTCTCGCATTCTGCAAGAAGGGCCCGAAAAGTCAGCATTTCACCAAAGACACTCGCAGTTTCCGCTAGCGTAAGAGGTGTTTGCGCCATCAACGCGCCCTGTTCCGCCGCCAAAACCTGATGCACTCCGTGGCCCAATTCATGGGCAAGGGTCATAACATCACGTGGTTTACCCTGGTAATTCAACAAGATATAAGGGTGAGCAGACGGAACTGTTGGGTGTGAGAATGCCCCTGGTGATTTACCCCTGGTGACCGGTGCATCAATCCACTTTTTGGTGAAGAAATTTTCTGCAATTTCAGCCATTTCCGGTGCAAATCCATGGTAAGCATCAAGCACTGTCTTTTGCGCATCCTGCCAGGAAATCAGTTTTTGAGAAACCGAAGGCAATGGCGCGTTTCGGTCCCAATGTTCCATTACCTCAAGGCCTAACCATTTCGCTTTCATTGCGTAGTAGCGATGCGAAAGTTTGGGGAAGGATTGTTGTACGGCAGCCACAAGCGCGTCGACAACCGGACGTTCGACACGATTGGCAAGATGACGGCCATCGGCGATGTCCTCAAATCCGCGCCAGCGATCTGAGATTTCCTTATCCTTGGCAAGGGTGTTTGTGATCAATGCAAAGGTTGAGTTTTTTTGCTTCAGCACGCGAGAAATTTCTGTAGCGGCGGTTGCCCGTTTGTCCCGGTCTTGATCCTGCAACATGTTGAGTGCCGGCTCAACAGAAAGGGTTTCACCATTTATGTCGAACTCAAGCGAGGACATGGTTTCGTCAAATAATCGAACCCAGGCGGCTTTTCCAGTCACGGATTTTTCGTGAAAAAGCTGCTCCAGCTGCTCATCAAGCTGGTAAGGTTTGTCCTGGCGCAGCTCAGTCAGCCATGGACGATAATAGGAAAGGGAAATCTCGCGGTCCATTCCGCTTTCCAAATCCTTCTCGTCGATCTGGTTGAGTTCAAGTGTGAAAAACAGAAGATGCGAACCGGCGGCAGTCATTTGTTCTTGCATGTTGCCGTAAAATTTTACGCTTTCAGGATCGGTTGTGTCACTTGCATACAAGAGACCTGCGTAAGACATGATCCGTCCCATGCGCTCCTCCAGCAGTTCATATTCGGCAATTATTAACGCCAGGTCACGCGGGTTACGGTTTAGTTTCTTTGCGAGTTTTCCAGAATATTTTTCCTCAAACTCCTGCGCACCCTTCTGGCAATATTCTATATCGCAGATGATTTCAGAACTGTCAGGTGCAGGATAAAGATCTTCCAACTGCCAATTCGGCAAATTGCCCAACTCTTTCTGGCTGGCGTTGTGTTCAGTATTTTGCTGGTAGTTCAGCCTGTCTCGTGAGCCGGTCCGCATCTCGATTTCCTTGTTCGGAGCATATGAATGAGTACCTGATATCGTGGATCATTTATATGATCGCAATAGATTTCACGAAAATTGTAACGGTTTCTTTGGCATTCCCTTAACCACGCTCTTTAAGCGGGGATTCAGTCTCAAATGATAGTTTGCGCCAAATTGGGACAAACAGGGTCTGAGTAATTCAGACCTTTATCGGGATATAAAGGGGATATTGATGCCTGAAAAAGTGCTTGTAGTGGATGATGAACCCGTCCAGCGCAGACTATTGTCTGGTTTGCTTGAAAAACTGGGATATGAGGCTGTTGCCGCTGAAGGCGGCGAGGAAGCTCTGGCTATTCTGTCAGGAAAACAAAGTGCTCGTATCAAAGCCGTAATTCTTGATCTGGTGATGCCTGAAATGGACGGGATGGCGGTTCTTGAAGCGATGGGCAATCAAAAACTCGCACATCCAGTGATCGTTCAGACAGCTCAAGGCGGTGTCGAAACGGCTGTTAAGGCAATGCGGGCTGGTGCAATGGATTTTGTCGTAAAACCGGCAGCTCCTGAACGGCTTAAGGCGTCACTTTCAAATGCGATGCGTTTCGAAGCGCTCAAAGGTGAGATCAAACGAATAAGCCGCAAGGCATCGGGCAAACTGACCGTGGATGAGATTATTTCATCCAGCGCCAACATGGACCGGGTGAAAGACATTGCATCCAAGGCTGCAAATTCGAACATTCCGGTTTTGATCGAAGGTGAATCAGGTGTGGGTAAAGAGCTTGTGGCTCGTGCAATTCAGGGAATGAGCGAACGCTCGACGAAAAGCTTTGTCACCGTAAACTGTGGCGCGTTGCCGGAAAATCTTGCCGAAAGCATTTTGTTTGGCCATGAAAAAGGTGCCTTTACCGGTGCAAATGACAAGCATCTTGGTAAATTTCAGGAAGCAAATGGCGGCACTCTGTTTCTAGATGAGGTCGGAGAATTGCCATCCGATATTCAGGTAAAATTGCTACGTGCATTGCAGGAAGGTGAAATTGACCCGGTCGGTTCTTCGAAGCCTGTAAAAGTTGATATCAGACTGGTTTCGGCTACGAACCGTGACCTTATGCAGGAAGTGCGTGATGGCAATTTTCGCGAGGATTTGTATTACCGGTTGAACGTGCTTCCGATCATGGTTCCACCCTTGCGTGAACGACGCGGGGATATTCCTGAATTGTTGCGGCACTTTACGACCCGGATTGCCGCGGAGGAAGGTCGTACGAACATCAAGTCGGTGATTGCGGGTGCGCAGGAAATGCTTTGTGCCTACGATTGGCCCGGTAATATCAGACAGCTGGAGAACGCTGTTTTCAGGGCAGTTGTACTGTGCGACGGTGATGCGCTGAGCGTTGATGAGTTTCCCCAGATCGCGATGGATGTGGGCGTTCCGCTTACCCCCGTTTCTGTGCAGGCTGCGCCCGGGATGGAAACTCCGAGCCAACCTCTCGATAGTGAAGGCGTGGTCAATATCCCTTTTGATACGGCAAATTATGTGGCTTTGATCAAAGAGGATGGCGATATGATTTCACTTGAAGAAGCCGAACGAGAGCTTATTGCTTTTGCGATTGAAAAGTATAATGGCAAAATGTCGACCGTTGCCCGAAAGCTTGGTATTGGCAGATCAACGCTATACCGAAAATTGCGGGAATTTGATCTTGATGTCAGTGTTGACGACGAAGCTGTTGATTGATCGGCTCGGGCAGGACCCTCCAAGCGCTGATATCATGAGTTAACCATTTGTTAAGCATAACAAACCGCTCAATCTCCCTTTGCCATTCAAATACCGCAATTTGCACTATTTTCGAATTGTGAAGTGACGGATTTACAGGGTTTGTTAAGGTCTATTAACCATAACATATTCTGGTATAAGTTATTTGCCGTTTATTTAGCGTTATGGACAACGGATCAGGCTTGGAAAACTTTCGCCCAGGGTATCGCCAAAACTATTTGAACTCCGGTCGAACCGGGATCAGCAATGCAATATTTGTTTTGCTGGCGCTGGTGTTTTTGTGCCTGGCTGCCGGTGAAGCAAGCGCTGAAACCCGCAAGTTGAAATTGTACTTCCTGCATACTGGTGAGCGAGCTGAAATCACATTCAAGAAAAATGGCAAATACGTTAAGGGCGGGTTGAAGAAAATCAACCGGTTTTTACGTGACTGGCGACGCAACGAGCCAACTAAAATGGATCCGCGATTGCTTGATCTGATTTGGGAAATTTACCGTGAAACCAAATCAAGAAAACATATTCATGTGGTTTCGGGTTATCGTTCGCCCGCTACCAATAGCCTTCTGCGCAAACGCGGCAGAGGAGTTGCCAAAAAGAGCCAGCATACGCTCGGCAAGGCGATGGATTTCTTTATCCCCGGTGTGAGTTTGCGCAAGCTTAGATATATTGGTTTGAAAAAAGGCTTTGGTGGTGTCGGTTACTACCCCAAATCCGGATCGCCCTTTGTCCATATGGATACCGGCAGGGTACGCCATTGGCCACGAATGAGCCGCAAGGAACTTGCACGCGTATTCCCGAAAGGCAAAACCCTCCATGTGCCTACAGATGGAAAACCGCTTGCCCGCTACAATCAGGCAAAGGCTGAGTATGAACGCAAAATCAAAGGCGGTGGCAAGTTTGTAATTGCCAAGGCGGAGGAAATTGAGAAGAAGCCCGGCTTCTTTGCAAAACTGCTTGGTCGTGGCGAGGATGAAGAAGGCCAATTGGGTGCGGTTAGTGCTCCAAAGCCGGTGGCGGTGGCGGTGGCGGTGAAAAAACAAAAAGCACCTGAACCGGTTAAACCAGAGCCAAATCTTGCTGTCCCGACTGTCCCGAAACCAGAAGAGGTTGTGCCCGACCAGCCGGAGCCTCAGCAAGTTGCTACACCAGAAATTATCCTGGCATCACTTCCCTCCAACCTGTTGCCGGTTCCAGTTAGTGCTCCGCGTGCAGTGGCTGAAAACCCAACACCTGAGGAGAATGTAGCCGAAGAGCCAGTTGCAGATACGATTGTTGCAGATGCACAAACGCCTGATGGTCAAAATGGAGAGGGACTTCTTTTCGGGCAGGCCGAACCGGAAAACGGTGCAGGGGAAACCATCGAACTTGCTTACGGTATACCGCTTCCAGCCCAGCGTCCTGTCTCGTCGCCAGCTGAGAGTATCCTGGCTGGATTAGAACCCGGGCCTGCGATTGATATTCCTGCACCAACAAAGGAGCCGGTTCTCGTTGCAGCGCTTTCACCGGTTGAGATTGAGGATTTACGAGCACAGGTCTATGCGGTCCTTGTTTCCAAGGGTGACGCGGAAACGAAAATTGCGGCTGATGCCGTTTCTGAACCAGAGATTGTGGTGGCAGAAGTGAAGGCGTCGGCAATTGATGGCGGAATGCTGGTTTCCTCTGCCAATGCGCGTGAGACCGGCAATACGCTCAGCCTGTTTCCGCAACCAAATCCGCGAAAGATCGCTGCTATAGCTATAGAGAAGAGACTGGCTGTCCTCACACCGCTTGAGCCGGGTGTCGATACCAAAAATATCACCGCTGTTCCAAGTGTTCGACCTGAGAACGAGGCACCCGAAATTGAAGTGCCAGAGGTTGCAGTGGCGAGCCTTGAACCCCTGGAGCCCAGCAGCCGCACAACAGAGCAAACCGGATTTCCTCTTCCCAATCCAGACCACAGGGTAGAAATTGAAAAGGTTGAACCGGAGACCGAGCAAGGTATTGCGGTTCCCATTCCTGCTGTCAGGCTGGCGCTTGAGACAGAAAGCAGCCCGGCTAAAAATCCGGGAGCCAAAAGTTCAAAAAGCAGGCTCGCGGTTCTTGCAAGCAGCGCTTCGACTGAGAAAAAGCTTGGAAAATGGGCTTTGGCCGCTGACACGCTGATTGCCCGGATTGATGATATACGTCCGCCCGCCTACGCCAAGAATATTATCCGTGAACGCCCATCATCTGTTCTTTCGCAGGGATTTGTTACCAATGGCAGTGATCTAACCACTTCAAGCTTCAGCGGCAGTTCAATAGAGTTTTTGGATTTTACCAGATTTTAGAGTGTCGATATTAATCAAGCATTATTTTTGTTTACATTCTTTCTTCTTTGATGAGGGTGTTTGCGAGGATGATCAGTTTTCTCATGATTGCAGTTAACGTTATCCGTTTTACGTTCAATCAGAACGGCGAAAACACGTTACTTTTTTGATTTCATTCACGCATTTTCGTTTACCCGTATCCGATTAAGCGAAATTTGCACTAGGTACTTCTGCGTAGGTGAATACGTATTCTTCCTGTCAATTCAGCAATCGTTACAAATGGGAATTTTCCTAGCATTTCGAGATATTACACCAGACGACACTCCCCAATGGCGTGCTCGAACAAATAAATTGCGAAAGGAATATACCATGACAGCGATTCAAAACATTGCGCATCTGAATACAGCGCAAAAAAATCAAGCTCCGGCGAATAACAACGCTAAAGCTTTTGGTGCGCAGGCTAACAAGGCTGCTTACGGCTCAACCCAAACTACCTACAACCTTTCAGATGGACGCCAGTTCACTACAAATGGAAACACCGGCAAGCTGACTGGTGGTGGGTATAACATTACCTATACAGGCGTTAAAACTGACGCATACGGTGGTGTTAGTGCAAAACAGGGCAGCGGCACACGCTATGGCCGTGCAACAGTTGCGAAGCAGATGAACGGCAATGCCCTCACAATCAACTCTCAAAACGGTAAAGTGTTCACTTGGCTTACAGGCGGAGATTATAGTAGCTCTGTAATCTCAAAAGAAGTTATCAAGCAGGGTCCACAAGGCCCTAAAGGTGAGCAAGGCGCTCAGGGTCAAAAAGGTGACAAAGGTCATTATGGCGCTGACGGCAAAGACGGTGCTAACGGCAAAGACGGTGCTAACGGCAAAGATGGTGCTAACGGCAAAGATGGTGCTAACGGCAAAGACGGTGTACATGCTGAAGCCGACAAAAACAAAGACGGCATCATCAGCAATAATGAGCTTCGTACAGCACTTCGCCCAGATGCCGACATCAATGGTGATGGCCATGTAAGTGTTGCAGAGCTTGCAATAACCGACAAAGGCGAAAAAGGCCATAACGGCGCTGATGGAGCCGATGGTAGAGACGGAGCCGATGGTAGAGACGGAGCCGATGGTGCCAGAGGTGAAAAAGGCGACCGCGGCGAACGTGGAGCCAATGGTAGAGACGGAGCCGATGGTGCCAGAGGTGACAAAGGCGACCGTGGCGAACGTGGAGCCAATGGTAGAGACGGAGCCGATGGTGCCAGAGGTGACAAAGGCGACCGTGGCGACCGTGGCGGACGCGGCGAGCGTGGAGCCAAAGGCGATCGCGGTCCCCGTGGTGGTAAGCGCGGATCTCATAGCCACAATGTAAATCATGGCAAAAACCAAGGTTCGCACGGTTCGTACGGTGGACAAGGTTCGTACGGTGGACAAGGTTCGCACGGTAGCCAAGGTTCGTACGGTGGGCAAGGTTCGCGCGGTTCGTACGGTGGACAAGGTTCGCGCGGTTCGTACGGTGGACAAGGTTCGCGCGGTTCGTACGGTGGACAAGGTTCGCACGGTTCGTACGGTGGACAAGGTTCGCAAGGTTCGTATGGTAGCCAAGGTTCGTACGGTAGCCAAGGTTCGTACGGTAGCCAAGGTTCGTACGGTAGCCAAGGTTCGTATGGTAGCCAAGGTTCGTACGGTAGCCAAGGTTCGTATGGTAGCCAAGGTTCGTACGGTGGTCACAAGGCCTTCGGTGGTTTTGGTGGACGTCAATCAGCAGCTATTGCTGGCTTGACCAACCAAATTCGCGAAACACTGCACAAAATTGATTCCGTTGGGTCGAAAAATGTTTCATTCGGCAAATCTGGTGCAGGTCATGCCAACCAAATTTCCGCTGGCTTGAAACAGATCGCAGGGCTGCTCAATCATCTGATTAGTGCTCTTTCTGGAAAAGGTGCCGGTAAAGCTGGTGGTTCACATGGCAACGCTTATTCTAATGGTTCGCCACATTCAAGCGGAAGTAAAGGTTCTGAAGGAAGCAGCAAGGGTTATGGTTCAGGTGGAAAAGCCGAAATCGGTCAGATCCTGAAGCAGATTGTTGCTCTTCTTGGGAAACTTATGGGTCTCTTGAGCAAAGGTGGATACAGCGGCTCATCAGACATTCATTCAGCAATGAGTGCTACCAAGGGTGTTGTTAAAAATACAAATGAGTATGCTTCAAGATCATACTAGAGCAAATTTCGTTTAATCGGATACGGTTAAACAGAAATGCCTAAATGCAATCAACTTGGGAACGCGTTGTAGCTTTTCTGATTGGATGCGAAACGCTCTAAATAAAAAAAATCAAATTCGGAAAAGGGCCCCAGGGCCCTTTTTTTTGTGCGCATTTCCCACACGGAACACCAACCATATAACCAGTATTTACCTGTATCCATCAATTGGCATGAAACTTGAAAGTGTAACAGCGACAGCGGGAGAGAAGTCCCGTATCGAGACATAACAGTTAGGAATGTGGCTGACATGGAAGACGCGGTTACCAAGGTTATAGTTGTAGATTCTCATCCGATAGTTAGAGAAGGACTGAAGCAGTTTCTTGAAGCTGATGGGTCCTGTGCAGTTGTCTCCCAAGCGGGGGATGTGAGTTCAGCACTGCGATCTTGCCAGGAGAATGAGCATAACGTTTTGTTATCAAACGCTGTTTTGCCCGGGTGTGACATTTTTGATTTTATCCGAAAACTCAAATCCAGCAGTGATTCCACTAAGGTAGTTGTTTGCTATATCGATGAAGATTCGCGTCTGCTGAATGAATTCAGAAATTGCGGTACTGATGGTTATATCGGGCAACTTGCATCTTCGGGAGAGTATAGTGCGGCCGTTCATACGGTGATGCATGATGCCAATTTCTTTTCCCAAAATCTTACAAGTCTTCTTTTTGGCGAAAACCTGGTCTCCAGGGAAAAAACCAACGTTTATGGCCTGACCAGCAGGGAAATCGACATTCTCTCGCTTCTTTCAAATGGCTTGTGCAACAAGGAAATTGCCACGCAATTTGATCTTTCGGTGCGAACTGTGGAGACACATAGGCTGAATATCCGCCGCAAGACCAATTCAAACACGTTGAGCGATCTGGTCCGGATTGCTAGATCAATCGGCATCTCCGGCTTAGGGAATTCCATAGCAACCAGCAAGTTGGCGGGTTAAAGAGGACCGTTCGCATGACATTTATTAAACTGCTCAAACACTTCTTACTGACGATAGTATTGGCAATTGGTTTGATCGCTGTTTCGTCAACCTCTGGCGTTGCGCAATCAGCCAAGATGGATGCCGGAAGTGTTTCAAGCGTGACAGCTGAACCAGCGTCGGGGCCAGCGCGAGTTGTGCATGTTGTCGACCAGGACGTTGCGGAGTTCATCCGCGAAGCCGCCCGCCGCGACGGCTTCGAGGTAACGCTTTCCAGAAAAATTCGCGGTCGTATTCAGCGCCTGACCTTGCCGCTGGATATCATGTCCATCCTGAAGAGCATCACGGCGCAATTCGACCTGAAATGGCATTTTCAGCAAAATCATATCTTTGTGTCGACCGGTCAGGAAAATACGACTCGGCTCGTTTACCTCGGTGCGATGGATATGAGCGAGCTTGACAGCGCGATGGGCAAGGCTGGGATCAAATCTGAAACATTTGAAATGTCTTATGTAGAGGAAAGCAATTCCCTACTGATCAATGGTTCCGTGAGTTACATCGCAGGCATTGAGCTGTTGGCGGATGCATACAACAAAAACGCTGTGAACCGGAAAAGCAACGTTAAAATTATTCGATTTGGGAGAGTTGGAAGTTGATATCGGCCAATCATAAGCATTCATAAAAGCCGATATCCAACCCAGTCATGTCCTCAATGTGGCTGGAAAATGATCATGATCAAGTAAAGGAGTAGAATATGAACGGAAGTAGCGGAGTAGATGGCGCGAATGGCGCAGCTGGCGCCGGCGGTGTTGGCGGTGGCGGTGAAGGCAACCAGAAGCTGAATGAAGCTTTTGATTTTGCAATCAAGGAAGCCAGCCAAACCCTCTCGATCACTACCAAAAAGGGTGCTGATCTTTACGCGCTGAAACAGCGTCCTCAGTAAACCTGAGTTAACACAAAAACGCTTCAGGCGGATAAGCCGCCTGGGGTATTTCAATTGGGATCACAAAAATGCCTTCTGATATTCAGACACATTTGATCAACAGGGATGAAATATCCAACCGTGCTGTGGCAATTGGTGGATATTTCAAAGATGCTGGCGATACAATTCGCAATGCCGGCGACTATTCCATTGAAATTACAGGTGGATTTCATAGCGGAACCGAGCTGGTGAAGAAGCCGGGAGACGTTTTTTTAGGTTCTGAAAAGGAAAATGACCTGGTGCTGTTTGCAGATGATGTCGCAAGCCGTCATGTGCAAATATCACTGCCCTCCAATTTACTTGGAAAAGTCAGGGTTACGCCGTTGGAACGCAATATTGTTCTGGAAAATGATGCAGTGGTTGAAGTAGGTCAATTCGTTGACCTTGATGATGGCGAAGGTTTTGACCTTGGTAGTGCGACGATTGAGGTACACAGGATCGGAAATCCAAAGAACTTCGCAAAACCGATAATGCGATTTATCGCCATTGTATGTCTGGTAGCAATGATACCCCTGCTTTACGGTGTTTTCTCAGGAATGGTAACGGGTGCAATAGGAGCTGGGTCCAGCGCTATTCTACAGATCCAAAAGCAGATTTCGACGGTGAGCAAAGGCTACATCAACGCTGGATACAGCAGTGAAAAAAAATTATCTGATACCTATTTTTGGACCGTCAGGACCAAGCTTGAAGAACTCCACCTCAACCACCGGATCCGTGTCACTAAGACCGGACTTGATTCGCTGCGTGTGTCCGGAACTGTTATGGACAATGAATTGGGAAGCTGGAATGCATTTTTGCGTTGGTATGATTCAAAGAACGGGTTTCCATCGCTAATCAGGGATGTCCGCAGAACGGATGTTGAAACTGATCTTCCGAGAATTAAATCTGTCTGGCTTGACAAAGAACCGGCCGTGTTTTTCCGTGATGGAACAACCGCAAAGGTGGGCTCTCACCTTGATGCTGGCTGGGTAGTTATTGGTATCAACAATACCAGTGTCACCATTGAGCGTGACGGAGCTACTATCTCCCTTACCTACTAGTGGATTGATTCAAACATTTGGAACCCGTTTTCCGAGACCTCTCATCCAAATATTTGAATCTTAAAATCCACTAGAAAACAATACCTTGCTAGTGGTCTTTACGTTCGAAACAAATGATAAAGAGTTCGCCGCAAAGGGACTCATTTGTTTCGAACGGACCACTAGTGGTTTGAATCAATCCACTAGCGTCGCCAGATTGCTTTTGCCCAAATGATGAGCTGATCTCAGCCTACCGCTCACTATTTACGGACTACGGGCACGGGAGGGCAGTTTTTCCGGATGGCATAAAAATTGCACTAACTGGTTCAGTAGGTAATTTTTACTCAACCAGGTGATGTATGTCCCGTATTGATACGAGAAATGAACCCTTCATCAACCAGCGGCCGGCAGCCAATAATGCACGGGTCGAAGGGAAGGATTCGTCAAATGTGCCCGCAGGTGCTTTCGGTGTCAAAAACATCAGGAGCCGCATTGGCGAGAGTTTTCGTATCCGGTCCAAGAAAACCAGGCGACTTTCTTCTGCCACCGATATCAGCGAAGCAAGCCTTCAACCCCTGGCGGGTAAAAAACGCGAAGAGTTTATCGGTGACCTTACAAGACTGCTGAATTGCATGATCGAGATTGAACGCAACCTTGGTGAGGATGAAACGAGTTCCCTCTGCAAGGTTATGTTGAAAGAACAAATCAGACGAATGTTGTTGGTTGATGGGGCGCAAAGTGATGCGGATGTTTTGAGGGGGAATGCGTAAAATGGCATTGAATGCATTTATCAAAAAGGCTCCCGCAACACCGCTTGCAGAAGCGCTTGAAAAGCCTACACAAAGACCGACTCCAAACAAGCCAGAGCGGGCAAACAAGCGTTCCGCTGCGGCTGAAATTGCGATGGCGCAAACCACCGGTGTGCAGATTACGGTGGCGCCTGAACTGGAGATCGGCAAAGATGGTATTGCATTGTTTTCCGAACAGGAAGCTGGCACGCTAAGAGCGCTTTCTGCTTTGCAAATCAAATACGGGCATGCAGGTGAAGCAGTCCCATATTTGATGATGCTCCGCAGAACCAATCCGGACGATCTGAATGCCTCCCGGCTTCTGGCAAAGGCGCTGATGAAACTGGGCAGGTGGGACCAGGCTGACTTGATTCTGGCCGAACTGGAAAAATCAACTGAAGTTGGCAGAGATGAGGAGGCACATGGCCTTGTCATGCTTTACCGCGGAATTGCTGCGTTCAAAACCCGTAGACTTGCGGATGCCCGAAACTGGCTAGCGAAATTTCGTGCAAAAATTGCAGGAGCAACATCATGAAACTGTTGAGTTACTTGAAAGGCCGACAGGATCTGGCACTGGTGGGCATGCTGATGTTGATCATCCTGGTGATGATCATTCCACTGCCAACGCTGTTGATCGATTCGCTGATTGTCCTGAATATTTCATTGACCGTAATGATCCTGATGGTAGCGGTATATCTGAAAAGACCGGACGACTTTTCCGCCTTTCCCGCAATCATTCTGATTGCAACAACCTTCCGGTTGGCAGTTTCAGTGTCAACGACACGTATGATTCTTTCCCAGGCAGATGCCGGAGCGATTGTCGAAACCTTCGGTACTTTCGCAACGCAGGGAAGTATCGTTGTGGGTATGGTAATTTTTCTGATCATCACGGCTGTCCAGTTTATCGTGATTACCAAAGGTTCTGAGCGGGTTGCGGAAGTTGCAGCGCGCTTCACCCTGGACGCTTTGCCGGGTCGCCAAATGAGCATTGATTCAGAATTGAGGGCAGGCGACATAACCTCGGAAGAGGCCGGTAATCGTCGTAAAAGACTGGAAAGGGAAAACCAGTTTTTTGGTGCGATGGATGGTGCGATGAAGTTTGTTAAAGGCGATGCAATAGCGGGTCTTGTCATCATTGCGATCAATCTGATCGGCGGTATTTCCATCGGTGTTTTGAACCAGGGACTTTCCGCTGGTGAAGCGGGTCAGGTTTATTCCCTGCTTACAGTCGGTGATGGTCTCGTAAGCCAATTGCCAGCACTGATCATGGCAATTTGTGCAGGTACAATTATCACCCGTGTTACGACAGACAAGCTCAACGATCTTGGTACTGATATTACCGAGCAATTGGTTGGACAGGCAAAGTCGTTGTATGTTGGTGCCTTTCTGATTGCTGTTCTCGGCCTCATTCCGGGATTTCCGACTGAGCTTTTCTTCGGCATGTCGGCTATGCTTGTTGGTGGTGGATACCTGATACAAAAGCAGGAAAAGGAAGAAATTGAAAATACCAAGCGGGAACTTGAGCAACTGTCAAAAGGTCTGCCGTCTTCAAACAGCAATGATCCGGAAAACACCATAGATGTAAATCCGGGTGATGTGTTCAAGATCAAGGTTGGTGAAGATCTGTTCAGCCGTTTTGATAAAACCCAATTCCTGGAGCATCGGGATCGTTCTTTACGCCGGGGGTATCAACGCACCGGCATTCAACTTCCACGCTATGGGCTGGAAGCTGACGAAGAGCTTGGTTCGAACAGCATGGTGATATATCTTGATGAGGTTTCTGTTTTCAACGCGGAAATTCCGGATAGCGTGAAAGTCGTCATCTGTCACCCGGATATTCTGGAAGTCAATGAACTGCCATTGGTTCCGGTGGAATCCCATTGGCCGATGCGGCACGCATTTTGGATCGAAGAGGCAAATGAAAAACTTCTGACAGATATCGATGTTGAAGTTATCGATGCCGGGGAACTGATTGCACGACTTGGTGCACACTACCTGACCGTCAAGGCGTCGCGTATTCTTGGCTACAAGGCCGTTCAGGAAATAATCCGGGATCTTGCCAAAGAGCATGATCAGTTGGCCACGCAGGTTACCCAAAGTCTGTCACCGGTTCAACTGCTGAATGTGTTGAGAAATCTTCTTGATGATGGCGTTCCACTTTTGCCAAGACGGATATTGTTTGAAGCTTTGCTTGAGGGTTCACTTACCGGAGGCAGTGCCGGCCAGTTGGCTGAACAGGCGCGATTTGCCCTTGCCCGCCAGGTTTGTGCAAATTACGCTGATGATAACCGTGTCATCGCTGGCTATGTTCTTGAGCCGCAACTTGAGACGGCTCTTAAGGAATGTCTTGATATCCATGGCGAGGAACCGGTCATCAATCCGGCCCCGCAACTTTCAGATGTATTGTTGAAAGATGTGTCCGAACGCCGCCAGATTGAAGAGTTGAATGCCAAGCCTCCTGTCATATTGACCCAGCCAGAGTTGCGCCGTCCATTGGCCCAGTTTTTGAAAGAAAACAATCTGGCATCACACATTGTTGCGTTTCGCGAATTGGCTGGAGAATTCACGTTCAGCCCAATTGGGACAATCGGCGCTTCTTTTGTAGGTGGGGGAGAACATTGGCAGGATACACAAGATTTTGAAAACACCTATGATGATGCAGCGTGAGGATTGAAATAAAGTGAAATTTTGCCTCTTTACGTTAACCAGTGCAGTTTACCAAAGTCTTGAAAAAGCTATAAATATCAAATATCTAAGTAATTTTTACTGTAGTAATCGGTAATAATTGTGGCATAATTCAGTGGAGCAATCTATCTGATCAGGAGTTGTAAAATGGAAGCCAATCCGCTGCAAAATACTGAACCGGGCTCGACCGGCAATGGTGGAGCGCAAGATATTACCAAGAAACAAGGTGTGCTGGCTCAGTCCTTCTACAGAATTTTGCAGAAGGTGTTGGACCAGGCAACTGAGAACGGAAATACCGGAGCATAATGCGATGACCGTACCGCCAATTGGAGCTGTTGGTGCAGACCCTGCACAAGCCGTGTCCCAAATGACCCAGATGTTAAACCAGTCAACCAGTCAGCAGGTGTCTGCTCCGTCAGGTGCGACTGAGATTCCAGCTGCTTCTCTCGAAATGCCAAGCAAAAGCGGGCAGGGGGTGAACAACCCGTCATTCACGGAAACAGTGTTGGATGGTGTTTATAACCAGATCGACAAGTTGAGTTCAAAACTGCCGGACACCTCTGGCTCTCAAAACGCTGTTGATCTGGCCAAGAAGGAAATGGCGTCGAGCCCAAACAGCATCAACCCGATGGCAGAAGGCGGTTTCCAGTCCGGAAAAGATGAAGCGGTTACTGCTCTGTCGAAGACCTTTGATCATGCGATTTTCATGGCCATGGTGAACCAGGTTGTGAGCGGTGTATCCGACACATCCAGATCGCTTTTAAAGCAATCCTAATATCTGAAATTTTCCAAAGCGGGGAAGCAACGTGACAAATACTTTTGGACAGAACATGACAAGACGCTCGAAGACTAGAAGTCTTGGTATTTCTATTGCGATCGCGGCAACCCTTTTTCTGGCCGCGTGTCAGTCTGAACTTTATACAAATCTGGAAGAGCGTGAAGTCAACGAGATGATCACGGTTCTTGCGGCAAATGGCATTTCCGCGTCCCGGACCAGCGATGGCAAAGGCGCGTTTGGGCTTTCGGTCGACCGTTCTGATTTCAGTATGGCTGTATCCAAACTTTCTGAAAAAGGTTTGCCGCGGCAGGAGTACGGCTCACTTGGAAAGATTTTCAACACTGAAAAACTGGTATCGACTCCGTTCGAGGAACGGGCTCGTTTCATGCACGCGCTTAATCAGGAACTTGCAAACAGCATCACACGAATTGACGGCGTTGTGTCAGCAAGGGTTCATATCATGGTGCCGGAAGTTTCGCCGTTTGAGCGCTCGAAAACCCCGCCACGTGCATCTGTTTTCATCTATCAGGAAAAAGGCTTAAACCTTCAAACTTACATTCCAACCATCAAGAACCTGATCGTCAACAGTCTCGATAATCTTGAATACGCGAATGTTGAAGTCGCTTTGTTTGATGACAACAGCGCTTCCCAGCCGCGAACAACGATTGCCTCGACGGCAGGATCCGGCATGTGGAACATTGTTATCATGGGTCTGTTGGCGGCGCTTGTTTGGTTTGGTTTCAATTTCTCTTCGGACAAGAAATCCAGACGCGGAATTCGCACAACACAAAAAGTAATTGGTGGCAAAGTGGAGGTGAGTAAATGAGGTCGTTTATTCCCGAAGGTTCTCAAATTGATTCCAGATGGTATTCCGCCTGGGGTGAGCAATTTGGTATTCCTGAATTGGCTGGTGACATGGCCAACAATCCACGCATTGCAGATCGCATGACATTATCTGTGTTTGAAAGCATGAAGATTGATGTCAGAAGTCGATTTGGCGAGGATGAAATCGTGCCGGTTGCACAATTCATTGATGACAGGAACCGGCTTACCAATCTTTGTGGCCTGGTGATGCATGGCGAACTGATACGCACCCAAGTTTGCAGAACAGAATTTGAAGCGTTGTGCAAGGTTTTCAGTGTTGAGGATTTGCAGATAGCAGCTTGTCTGCCGGAGTTACATGGTGGGAGATCTGAATTCGGTTTTGAAATTAATAAACTTCCGGAGCTTGTACTGCGATCTGGCAAGGCCTGCATTCAGGCATGGAAAACCGGGTTAAGTGAACAAATGGCGCTTCGGCTGCAACTTCTTGAAACCGAGGAGGAAACACAGCCAGAAGATTTTCAGCAGGTATCTGCGGAGTTATCCAGCGCGATTGTACTGGCTGTAAGCAGGAAATTGTGCGGCGTTTCTTTTGCCGCGGCGGCGTAAGGAAATCAGATGTTTGATGTGGTAGAATGTTATACGGGCGGAATCCATCAGCCTGAACCGGGGTCGGATGTTGATCCAGCGCTCGTGCATAACAATGCACAAAAAGCGCCGGTGAACGGGGATGTGGTATCACATGCTGATGGTCGGCACAGTCAGGCAACGCCTGAGTTCATTATTCAAAATGCCTATCGTGAGGCAGAGCGCATTGTTCTCGAAGCGCGTGAGCAGGCTGAACAAGATGGCGAGAACATCATAAATGAGGCGCAAACACGTGCAGACGAAATTGCTGTCCAATCGGTGAGCAATGCTGCTGTTGAAATGGGCCTTGATTTGTGGTCTTCCCGTTATGTGCTGACTGATGTTGTTGAAAAAGCACTGACTTCCATGATTGGGCATGTTGGAGAAAATGAGGCTTGTTACCGGGCAGTTGAGGTTGCAATTCGGCAAACATGCGAAGACAAATCTGTCACAGTCTTAGCGGAAAACCGAACAGCAGACCGGCTTCGCCTGGTTTCGCTTTCCAACCGGGACAACCCAAAAAGTTTCGTGTTTGACATAACTACTGATGATACGCTTGCACCGGGAAGATGCGTAATCAAAGCGGGCAATAAACTACTGGATGTCAGCATTGAAGCGCAGATTTCTGCGATCAAGAAAGCTTGTGACCAGCAAGTAGCTGCGATCAGGGACATTGCCGGAGATGGAGATGTAACAGTTTCCGATGAAGGAGACATGTCTTGAATTTGTCCTCTGGAAATCCACAAACTAAGCCGCCGGTTCATCTGAACTCTGCTTTTCGGGCTTTGGAAAACGGGATTCAGTCTTCGCGGCTGCTTCGCGAAATTGGTGGGATCACCGACATTGCCGGAAGCAGGATAGTAACAACGTTGCGCGATGTTTTTGTAGGCGAAAAATGCATTCTACGTATTCCGACAACCGGGGTAGAGATTGTTTCCCAGGTTGTTGCTATCGAAAATGAACGTGCTGTGCTTTCACCGCTGGAAGAGATTGATGGTCTTGCGCGCGACACCGAAGTCTTTGGAACCGGTGAGCCGTGCAATATCCATATAGGGCCTGAACTTGTTGGTCGGGTACTCGATGGCCTTGGCCGACCCTTGGATCGCAAACCCATGCCATCTGAGCGGATGCAATATACAAACCTGCTTCCGAAGGCGACAAACGCCCTTGATTATGGGGTTATCAACGATGTTTTTGAAACCGGCGTTAAAACGATTGACGGCTTTAATACTGTTGGACAGGGCCAAAGATTGGCAATATTTGGTGAGGCGGGTGCCGGTAAATCGACATTGCTGTCCATGCTTGCCCGCCATTCGGATGCGGATGTGGTTGTGCTTGCCATGATTGGTGAGCGGAGCCGCGAAGTTAATGAATTTCTGGAACGTCAAATGCCGGAAGAAGTTCGCCGTCGTTGTGTGGTTGTGGTGGCAACCTCAGATCGGCCGGCAATGGAACGGATCATGGCAGCCCATTGTGCGGCCAGCATTGCCGAACACTTTCGCGCCAATGGCAAGGAAGTCCTATTCCTGTTTGACAGCATGACGCGCTATGCACGTGCACTTCGTGAAGTGGGACTTGCGTCAGGTGAAAAAGCGGTACGTAGCGGGTTTACACCATCGGTTTATGCCGAACTGCCGCGCTTGATAGAGCGAAGCGGTAAAACAGAGGACGGAACAATTACAGCATTTTATACTGTGCTGGTTGAAAACAACGGGATAAATGATCCGATCGCAGAGGAGGTTGCAAGTTTGACCGATGGTCATTTGATCCTTGATGCGGAGCTTGCCCGTAGCGGGGTGTATCCGGCTATTAACGTGCTAAAAAGCAAGAGCCGTTTGATGAACGAAATTGCGGATGCGAAGCACGTTCAATCTGCAAACAAACTGCGCAAACTGATGGCGAAATATCAGGATATGGAACTGCTTATCCAGATGGGTGAATATGCGCCCGGGTCAGACCATGTTGCAGATGAAGCGATTGCGGTAAATGAGCCATTGCGTGAGTTCCTGACGCAAGACACCCACGACAGAGTGCAGCATCAAGACGCAATCAATGGGATTCTGGGCTTGGCAGATGGATAAGCGGTGGCAGCTTAATCGCGTTCTGCAAATCAAGGAAATGCGTCGAAAACTTGCGGAAATAGAAGCAGCACGCGCTGCTCGCCTCAGGCATGAGGCTGAGGCTGCGGTATCGAATGCTTATGCTGAGCAGAATGAGATTATTGAAAACAGTGACCAAAGACGCAATGCGCGATTGGAAAAACTGCTCGAAGACGGTCGTAATCCAGCCGTAGAAAATGCAAGGATCAGAAATTTGTATCGGGCAACCGATCATGAAATTGATGCCTCGAAATTCAGAACAGATTGCAGAATTTCCGAGCTGGAAATTGCGGAAACCAGTGCCAAAATGAAACAAAAAGAGTTGGCTTCATTCTTGCAGCGCGAAGAGCGAACGAGAAAACTCTGTGAGCGGTTAACTGAGTTGAAGATTCAGGAAGATCTCCGCCACGAGTAGTCTCTACACTAAAGTGTGGAACACGCAGGGGCAAGGATGACCAACCGCCTATCCAATTTTAACAGTAAGCCCGAAGACCAGATGGTGTTTTCCATCCGGAGTACCTGGGCTGGTCTCGTAGCCGATTTGTCATTCCAGAGCGGTGACCAATTTGTCGAGGTAGACACGGCACCATCTGCTCAGATACCTGCAATCGATGGCAGTTGGTGTCAGGTGAGTGGCAGGTCGCCAACGGGCCGGTTTTCAGTTTTTCTTCCTGTGAGTTTACTTGCTTCCCTGATCGACGGGATAGATGAAAAGCTGAAGCTTGAAAATCTTGATTGCAATACCGCGGCGGTGTTGTTGGAACATGCGCTTACGCCTAGTCTGACAAAGCTTGAAAATGTGCTTGGTTCTGATTTGACGCTTCTTGAAGTGAGTGAATTGAGGCGCGCTGTAACCGAAAATCTGTTGGGATTGGTCTTTAACGTCAACGAGACCACCATTCATGGTGCTTTGATGGTTGATGGTGATCTTGCCGATAGACTTGAGTATGTCGTTCAGGAAAATTCTTCTGCTGAAGAAAAAAACATCGACCCCACGCTTGTTGTTCATTTGGGGCCGGTGGTTCTTCCGACCCGGGATGCCTGCCTTGCTTCAACAGGATCAACGATTGATTGTGGCGTGATGCCGACAGAAATTATCAAGGGTGTGCTTATGCGCAGCGATAATCGCTATTGGCCGATACACATTGAAGACGATGCGGTTGAGATCGCCGGAGAACTGTCAGCTCCTGTCGATTTTTCACGCTCGGGCGATGAAAATGTATTTGTGACATTTGCTCTAGGGCAGGTTGAACTCAAGCCGGTCGAGCGCAAAAACCTTCAACCCGGTCAGAAACTGCAGGTTGAACGTTATCCGGACAATGGAGCAAGAGTGCACTATCAAACCGTCCCTTATGCCGAGGGCTCCATCGTTTTATTGGGAGATAATCTGGCGGTTCAGTTGGCTTCGCTGGAAATTTCTCCGCAGTCTAATATTTCATCAAATCTGACATCCGAAATTACGGGTAACATGAATGTTTGAAGAGAATTCATTCGGTTTCATTGTACTACTTCTCGGCACGGCCTTTTTGCCGTTGGTTGCCGTGACAGTAACTGCTTTTGCCAAAATTGCGGTTGTCATTTTCATTGTCCGCAATGCGCTTGGCATTCAACAGCTGCCACCAAATATCATTCTTTACGGCCTGTCTCTCATTCTCTCGTTTTATGTAGCCATGCCGGTTCTCAATGATGCTTACTCACAGCTTGAGCCAAGTGGTTTCGCCTTTGAGACCTTTGATGAATGGAAGATTGCCGGCGAAACGGCACTTGGGCCACTGAAAGAATTCTTACTTCGTCACACAGATCCGAAGCAATTGGCATTTTTCTCCAACTCAACGACTACGATATGGGGTGAACAACTGGCTGCCTCTACGGACAAGGAGAGTATGGCTGTGCTTGTGCCATCATTTCTGCTGTCTGAGTTGACCCGTGCCTTTGAAATTGGTTTTCTGCTTTATCTGCCGTTCATGGCAATCGATATCATTGTCACCACCATACTGGTTGCTCTTGGCATGATGATGGTGCCGCCGACGACGATCTCAATTCCTTTCAAGCTCATGATGTTTGTATTCCTTGATGGTTGGACCAAGCTCGTTCATGGCCTGATCCTGACTTATGCGTAGGAGAGTGATATGAATGAAGCCCATCTTGTCGCCTCGCTTTACAACATATTCTACTATTCGGCGATTTTTATGCTGCCACCCTTGTTGGTTGGAACGGCGGTCGCATTCCTTATTGGTCTGCTTCAGGCGATTACCCAAATTCAGGAGCAAACACTTCCGCAAACCGTCAAGATCCTGGTGATCGGTTTTGTTCTGATTGTGTTTGGCAGTACGCTTACAGCGCCGCTCTATTCTGCTTCTGATGAAATTTTTTCAACCTTCCACAAGTATCAGGGATAGCGGGCATGTCGGCCTTTGCCCTATTTCACAGTGTACTTGATCTTATCGCGGAGTATTCGCCATGGGTCGTCCTGGCGGTTGCAAGGCCGTTTGGGTTTAGTTTGTTGTTTGCAATGTTTGCCTGGGCCAAACTGGATAGCGGCATTTTGAGAATGGCATTTGCAATCGCCATTGCATTACCTCTTCTGGCTCCGGGAATTCCTTCTTACGGACTTGAGGGACTTTCCATGCATTTCCTCGGCACGTTGGTGAAGGAGTTGTTCATTGGGGGTGTCTTGGGGCTTGTTGCATCAATTCCGCTCGCCATTGCAATTGCCGGTGGTGGCATTGTTGATTTTTATCGAGGAACATTCATCGGGCCACCTGATCCTGCGGGCGGCATGTCATCCGTTTATGGCGGTATTTTCGCAGTCGTTACCCTTTGGTTGTTTGCAAATATCGGCGGGTTTCAAATCGTGACGGGCGCGATTTACTCGAGTTATGAACTTTGGCCGGTCAACAGTGCATTTCCGAGTTTTGATCCCGGCGCGGATGCCATGCTGTTCATGTTGGAAAAAATTCTCCTGTCAGCGTTGATACTAGCCGCTCCCTTGGTTGTACTGATGTTCTTTTCAGACATCATTCACCTGATATCGGCAAAATTTGGCAAGCAGATTAACGTAACCCATCTGGCGTTTTCTTCCAAAAATTTGCTGGCGGGGCTGGTGCTTCCGTTTTTCCTCGTTGCTTCCATACGGTTTTTCAAAAATGAACTCGACTTCCTGAGGGAAATTACAGAGTTTGTTGCAGCGTTTCTGATATGAGGGGCATATAGATGTCAGACGATAGCGAAGAAAAATCCTTACCCCCCTCCGATCACAAGCTGCGGAAGGTTCGGGAAAAGGGTCAGGTAGCATCCAGCCAGGATTTCGTGTCCGCTATGAGTGTTTCGGTTGCGATTTTCTACATGATTTTCAACTGGCAATCATTCTTTGAAATGACCGCTCGTCTTTACGAGACGTCAGTATTTTCGATCCCAAACAGTGATCCTTTGCGGGGAATGGCAGTTTTTCTGACCCTTATTCTGGAATTGGGACAGGTAATGACCCCATTGATTGCTGCTTTGATCGTCGTCGGTATTGCATCTAATATTGTGCACAAGCAGGGTATTCCGTTTTCACTTGAGCCGATTAAACCCGATTTCAAAAAAATCAACCCCGGGGCGGGGCTGAAAAAATTGTTTTCCCGACGCAACATCACTGAATTTGTGGTTTCGTTTGCAAAACTTGTGGTCTGGTTTGCGCTGGGGGGCTTGTTTATCTGGCTCTTTATGCAACCGCTTCTTGCAAGCCTTTCGTGTGGATCGGCATGTGTGATGGATTCGGCGTTATCACTTGGCACGCTGATCATTGTGTCCGCGGTCGTCATGTTGGTAACGGTGGGGCTCCTTGATCTGCCCTTGCAAACATTCTTGTTCCGTCACGAACAGCGTATGGGCCATAAAGAAATGAAACGTGAGATGAAAGATCTTTATGGTGCACCGGAATTCAGGGGACACCGCAAACAGGAGCACCAGAAACTGGTTGAACCAAGTGGCGGTTCTGGTGGACAAGGCAGTGGCCAGATTCGCGATGGAGAGGAGGGCATGACCTTGATCCTGCGAGGGTTTGAAGGGGCAATCGGTATTTACTTCCATCCTGAGAATTGCGATGTGCCGCGGGTTGTGAAGCGCTTTAACGGCAACAATCTGAACAACACTCTCAAAAGTGCTGAAGAAAAGGGTATTCCGGTCATTCACGAATCCACCTTGTCAGGAGATATTGCGCGTACCGTTAAAGTCGGAAGCTTTATCCGCGAACAGCACTTTGAAAAGGTCGCAAAAATTCTGGTTCAGATTGGTGCCATTCAATAGATGGATGCATGGGATGAATGCAGACCGTGTGATAACCAGGTGAGGGTTTGAAGCCCGCAGTTTTTTTGTTCTGATCTCAGTCTGCCTTTGATAACTTATAGAAGTCTCGACTTAGAGCGTGATGCGTTTAGGTGAATTCATTGTGTCGAGGAGATTTTGCGTCAGGATCAAGCGAAAAACGTAGGGCATATCCGCCGATACGGACGCGGCTTTTGGCGAAGATGACTGGCGTAAAATCTCCCGTCCCTAAAGGATTTTACCCCGTTGGGCGTAGAAGAAAGCCTGCAATCCTCGACCGATGCTACGGCATCGCCCTGCGGTTGCAGTCATCCATACGCGCGCAACGGATGAAAAACAGAATTTAAATCCAACCAAACGCATCACGCTCTAACGTATCAACCAGAATATGGCGCTTGCGACCCTTGACCTTCTTTCCCGCATCAAACCCCACCATTTCTCTGGCTTCCGGGCCGATTTTGACCGATTGACTATCAATAATGGCATAGGAAGGGTTCACGGCAATCGCTTGAAAATCTGTTGATTCCCTTTTCTGCAATTATGTGATTCATAGGGCACCTCCAAACCAACGAGGTGCCCTATGACGACGACCAATATACTTGACCATTTTTCCACTCTTTGTGACCCGCGTCAAAGTTGGAAAGTTTTGTATCCGCTACCGGAAATTTTGTTGGTGGTGCTTTGTGGCGTGATGGCAGGCGCTGATGATTTTGTTGAGATTGAGCGTTGGGGCAGACGCAAGCTGAACTATTTACGTCGGCTGCTGCCCTTCAAAGACGGCATTTGTTCCCATGACACTCTCAATGATGTGATGAACGTATTGCCCGGTGAATTGTTTGCCGAGTGTTTTACCAACTGGGTTTCGAAATTGCGTGATCAAGACCCGGAAATTGTCGCCATTGACGGCAAGACATCAAGGCGTGCTCATGCCCACAATGGTCGTCGCCTGCACCTGGTTTCTGCCTGGGCAAGCCGACAAAGGTTGGTGCTGGGGCAAGAGCCATGCGATGAAAAAGAGAACGAAATCAGTGCTATACCCCGCCTCCTGGAGCGCCTTGAGTTGGCCGGTTCTCTGGTCACAATTGATGCCATGGGCTGCCAACATAACATCGCATCAGCCATTCTTGCCAAGGGTGCTGATTATCTTCTGGCCCTTAAGGGCAACCAGAAATCGTTGCACAGTGAAGTGGCTCTATTCTTTGATGCAGCCAAAGGGCTCGACAGCCACACCACCACCGATGCAGATCATGGCCGTATTGAAATACGACGCGCATCGGTGTGTCATGCGGTTGACTGGCTCAGCGCAGACCGCACAGCGCCGGGCGAGCCATGTTTTGCCGGCCCTGCAACCATTGGCATGGTCGAAGCCGAGGTGGAAAAAGATGGCCAGACCAGTCGCTCAAGGCGCTTCTATATCTCTTCAGCCCATCTCACAGCAGCCCAACTGTCACGCGCAGCACGCGCCCACTGGGGTATCGAAAATCGCCTGCACTGGGTGATGGATGTGGTCTTCCACGACGACCTGATGCGGCTTCGAACCCAAAACGGGCCCGTAAACATGGCCCTCGTCCGCCACGCAGTGCTCAATATCATCAAACAAATACCCGACAAAGCAAGCATAAAAGTACGAAGAAAAACAGCGGCTTGGGACGATGAATACCGGTTCAACGCAATCACAAACTCCGGGTGATTCTTTCAAGCGATTCCCGTGTGGAGGACTGGCTTACGCTTATTACAACCAGTATCGATGCAACCGTGAGCCCTATTTTAGGTTTCCAGATAATCAATATGGCTATCTTGTTAAATCCCGGCAAGATCATGGAGGAATACCCACAAAACCCGGCGTTGAACGCCATTATGTCGTCAAGAAGGGGCTGACGATTGCACAAAAGAAATCGGTGGCCCTGGTGCTCCAGTGTGCAGTACGGTTGGTGCGTTGGTCGGTGGAGCCTTGGCGGCTTTTGGCGTGAGTTTTATGTTCTGATGGAAGCGATAGACACATATCAAATTGACCGGGTGATTGAGGGGGAGCCAACCGTGGGCCCCTTTGTGTCACTAAGTTCACCGCCCGATGCCGCCGCTTTGCGGCTTCCTGGACGTTATATTAAAGCGCAATTCCATCATAACGGATACGACCTTGTCATTCTGGCGCATGGATTATTGCACGAGGAACTGGCTGAAATTTGCCTGATCAAAGCTAATGTGTTGGTGGAGAACATTGGTATCAGCAGCATGCTCCAAGCCGATGACGTCCAAAATATTACCATCACTGACCCAGGCGACTTGAGTTTTGAATTTCCGGAAGATCAGCTCTGGCAGGTAACCCTCCACGACAAGCCGGTTTGGATATGGCCCTTCAGCATCTGGTCCTTCAGAATCGGCATCACCCGCAGCACATGGCTTCGCAGCCATATGACATTACGAATGGAAGGACCAGGACAATGAACGTAATGAGCACGGGTCTTATGATGGCCCAGCGGTTTTTGGATCAGGATCAGGACCTGGCGTTTTCGTTTGAAGGGGCGGCTGAAGAATTTGTTGTGGTTGATTTTAGCGCCCATGAGGCGGTGAACTCACTATTTGAAATCCACCTTCAATTGGCCTCCCATGACAGCGACATTGACCTGCATGCCCTGATGGATACATCGGCAACGCTGACAGTCCATCACAAATACGATGAACTACGTCATTTAAGCGGGATCATCAGTGAATGTGAACGCGGCGATAGCGGTACAAGACGCACGTTTTATTCCCTGACCCTGCGCTCTATCGGCTGGCCCATACTTCCGACAGCCGTATCTGGCAGGCCAAAAACATCCCTGATATCGTTAAAAACGTTCTGTCCGATCATAGTATCGTCGATGTGGAGTGGCGGTTGGAGGGGGATCATTCACCGCGCGAGTTTGCCTGCCAGTACCGTGAGACAGCCCTGGCATTCATTGAACGATTAATGGCCGAAGAAGGAATTTTCTATTTCTTCGAGCATAACAAAGGCAGCCATAAGCTGATCATTTCTGATGCACCGCTGGCAACACATTGATATCTAGTGGTTCTTTGATTCAAACATTAGCAAACAAACTCGCCGCAAGGGGGATGCAAATGTTTGAACGCCAACCACTAGGCTTTGGCATTTGCATTGGTTGGATCGTAAAGGCCGGTCTCTAGCAATGTGGCCGGAATTTCTGTACCAAGTACCAGCGCTGACAGCCTTCCGGCGGCTTCAGGATCGACGAATGCATAGGCCAGGTTTTTTCCAATCCGGTGTCCCCAGCCGGCTGAAGTTACGGTGCCGACGACCTTTCCGTCCTTCAATATGCTGTCACCTGAATGCGCTGGCGTTGTGGTTGAAGCAAGTTCAAGCGTAACGAGATTACGGCGTGGACCATCTGCGATCATCGCTTCCAACCCCTTCTTGCCGATAAACTCCTTGTCGAGTTTCACAAACCGCTCAAGTCCGGTTTCGATTGGGTTGAACTCCGTAATGATGTCAGCCTTCCAATGAAGATAGCCCTTTTCAAGGCGCATGGATTCAACCGCACGCAGGCCAAAATATCCAATCCCAAAATCCTTGCCGGCAGACATCAATTGATCATGGACAAGCATAAGATGCGCGTTTGGAATATGAAGCTCGTAGGCAAGTTCACCACAAAAGCTGACTGACATTGCGGTAACAGCAACTTGCCCGATCATCACCTTGCGAATGCTCAGCCAGGGGAAAGCTTCTTTTGAAACATCGCTCCTTGGCGCAGCCCTGGCGAGCACGTTTCGCGCCATCGGCCCGGCCAATACCAGGTTCGTGAATTCGTTTGTGAGGCTTTTGATGTTGATCGGACTAACTGCCGGTAAATGCTCTTTCAGCCAGTCCATGTCATGAAATTCGGAAGCCGCCGCTGACCCATACCACACCCGTTCATCTTCAAGATTGGCAAGGGTTGCTTCGCCCTTCACATTGCCTTGTTCATTCAGAAAGTAGGTAAGGCCAACCTTTCCTGTTTTGCGCGGGATGCGCGAACACATGATTGTGTCGAGCCAGTCATGGATGCCTTCACCGGTGATCTCGTAGCGATTGAAGCCGTTTACTTCCGTAAGCCCAACACGGTTTTGAACAAGGGCAACTTCTTTGGCGACAAGGTCATGCGTGTTGGTGAAATGAAATGAGTGCTCTTCTTCAAAATCCGGAGACGGCTTGATGTAGTCCAACCGTTCCCAACCATTGACCGGTGAGAATTCCGCTCCGGCCAGCTTTAGGGCTGAATACAACGGGGTTACTTTCGCAAGTCGCCCGGCTGGTCGATGTTCGTGCGGCAAATGAAAACGAAATTCGTTGCGGTAATCCTCGATCGCCTTCAGAGCCGTAAATTCTTGTGTTGCGTGATCAACAAACCGGCGAGGGTCGAGGCACCATGTATCATAGCATGCTTCGCCATGCGCGATGATTTGTGCAAGAAGCCAGCCCTGTCCGCCGCCTTCGCCAAGACCGGCACGGAGACCCGTAATGCAGTAGGCATTGCGTTTTTTAGGTATCTTGCCAACCAGCGGCAGCCCGTCCGGTGTATAGGTTATCGGACCATTGATGATTGTGTGGATACCCGCCGTTTCCAGACATGGCAGCCGGTGGAACGCACCTTCCATCACATCGGTTACCCGGTCGAGGTCATCCGGACAAAGCGCGTTTGTGAAGTTGGGGTCAATGCCATCCAGTCCCCATGTCTTGCAGGCTTGTTCGTAGAAACCGATCAGCAGGCCCTTTTTTTCAGCCCGTTGATAAAAGTCGGCCTCCGGGCAGCGTATCAGGGGTGAGCGAAAATCATCCCCCAGAGCTTCAATCTCGGGAATGGTATCCGTCAGCATGTATTGGTGTTCCATTGAAGCAACCGGATGCTCTACACCCATCATTGCGCCGATCTCGTTGCACCGGTAACCACCTGCATTGATGATTTTCTGGCAATGGATGTCGCCCTTCTCAGAGTGGACAATCCAGCTGTCGTCCGGGTTTTGGGTAAGCGCTGTAACCGGCGAATGCCGATAGACTTCTGCCCCGGCCTTTCGGGCCCGACGGGCAAGTGCCTGACACAATTGGGCTGGATCAATGTCGCCATCAAGCGGGTCCCACAACGCACCGAGCAACCCGTCTGTCGAAATAATCGGATGTCGCTTTTTGCACTCTTCCGTGTCGATAACCTCAAATTCAACACCCATGCCTTTGGCCATGGAAGCAAAGTGGTGATAGCCGTCAAGATGCCATTGCTGCGTTGCTAGTCGCAGGCCGCCAGTCGCATGATGATAGTTGATTGGGTAGTCAGGGTCTTCAGCGAGTTCCTTGTAGAGTTTGATGGAATGGGTCTTCAAGCCAATCATGGTCTGGTTCGGTCCAAAATTGGTAACCTGTGCCGCTGAATGCCAGGTGGTGCCGGAGGTCAGCTCATCGCGTTCGACAAGAACACAATCTGTTATGCCTTCTTGCGTAAGGTGATAAAGCGCGGAGCATCCTCCAATCCCTCCACCAATAACCACAACTTCGGTTTGTGTTTTCATTGTCTGTCTCCAACGTGTTTTGCAGAGATTGGTTCCAGAGCAGGCACGGGGTCAAGCAGAAGAAATAATTTTTGAAAAATCCAAGCGAAATGGAAAATTTCTCCGGCAGGGAACCGAGCGCGCCTTTTCGGACGTACAGGAAAATCGACCGCTTGAATGCTGGTATCGGGAGTTGTGAGATTACCAATTTTAGTGGTTCAGCCTTGCCACGATTGGAAAATGCAACTGATGAAAATGCTGACACTGTTGTAATTGCCGCTTTGGAACACAGTTAAACTCAATCAGTCATTCGAAAATCCTGAAAACCAAGGTTTCACTTGTGATCGGTTCTGGCAAGAGTAAAGTTTCGATCAGGAGGCGATTTGTATGGAGAAAAGAGCTATGAGAGCAGGAGGGCGCGCAAGTCGCATCGCAATGCGCCAGGCGGAGGTCAAACAGCATACGCCGGCTTCTCCCGGTCAGATAGGCGGTCGATACAGGCCCCTGGCTGATAAGGAACTCATAGACATTCTCGATACGGCCTACCGAATCCTGGAGGAGATCGGATTTGCTGAGGTGCCGGATGTGGTGATGGAAGCAGCACTCGCGCGTGGGTGTTTGATCAATGGGCTGGGGCGACTTTCCTTTCCAAGATCCTTTGTAGAAGACATTGTTGATGGTGCGTGCGGGAAGTTCACATTTCATGGCCGTGATAAAGACCATACAATCGAGGTGGGTGGCGATACGGTTTATTTCGGTTCAGGTGGAGCTGCAGTTCAAACGCTTGATCTTGATAGTGGACAGTACCGGGCTTCGACACTGGCTGACCTGCATGATTTTACCCGCCTGATCGACAGATTGGAAAATGTCAGCTGGTTCACCCGCTGCTGTGTAGCAACGGATGTGCCGGATAATTTTGAACTCGATATGAATACAGCTTTTGCATTGATGAAGAATACGCAAAAGCCGGTTGGTACAAGTTTTACGATCGGAGAATATGTCCATCCGATTGTCGCGATGTTTGATCTCGTTGCGGGTGGTGAGGGAAAGTTCGCCAAGACGCCGTTTTGCAAGGCGCACATCTCACCGGTCATTTCGCCCTTGAGGTACGGTGAAGATGCGGTCTCCGTGATGTTGGCAGCGATTGAACACAACATGCCGATTAATGTGATTATTGCAGCACAATCGGGGGCCACGGCTCCGGCACCGCTTGCGGGGATGCTTGCGCAAACAACCGCTGAGACGCTGGCAGGGCTTGTGCTTGTCAATCTGTTTGCGCCGGGATTCCCGGTGATCTTTTCCAACTGGCCGTTTGTAATAGATCTTCGGACCGGCGCTTTTTGCGGGTCAGGTGGCGAAATTTCGGTGATGAACGCAGCTGCCGCGCAAATCGGCAATCATCTTGGCCTGCCGACCGGAGTTGCGTCGTCGATGGCAGATGCGAAAGCGGTTGATGCTCAAATGGGAGCGGAGAAAGCGGTTTCCGCCCTGGCATGCGGGTTGGCCGGATCAAACATGATCTATGAAAGTTCCGGAATGATGGGGTCGCTGCTTGGCGTTTCTTTTGAAGCGTTTGTGCTCGACAATGAAATGCTATCGAATATTTACCGGACCATTCGCGGTGTTGAGGTGAATGAAGAAACGCTGGGATTTGAGGCAATCAGGGAAGCCGTCACTGGTGAGGGGCATTTCCTTGGCGGCAATCATACAATGAGTGCGATGGAGCGGGACTACTATTATCCTGAAATAGCCAATCGGGACTCACCATCTGTTTGGAATGAACGTGGCGCACCAGATGCCTGGACTACGGCCAGACAGAAGGTGAATGAAATTCTCGGGTCTCATAATCCCGATTATGTCGGCAGTGAAGCCGAGGCAAAGATCCGCGCAAAATGGAATATACTGTAGCGTGCCGCTTTTTGTTGGTTTTATTTGGCACGCTATAAGTCATTGTATTTACGCATTTCGTTATCACTTTTGTGAATTCACAAAAGTGCGAAAAGCTCTGGGATTGACTCCGACATTTAGAACTCAAAATGTCGGGCCGCACCACAGCCAAATTTCGTTTAATCGAGTACGGCTAAACGAAAATGCGTGAATGAAATCAAATAAGGAACGCGTTATCGCTGTTCGGATTGAGCGCGAAACGCGCTCGTTGCCAAGCTGCTGAAATGTATCATTCAGCGGTATAAAATGTGATTCCGGTTCAACAAAATATATTAGAAAAATCGATATTAAATATCGATTAATTTCGTTTTACTTATTCGTGTGCTTCGGGCAAATTCCCCTTGTCTTGATCAAGTACCTTAATTCCGCCTGATCAGGATGGTTTTAAAGTCGGGCCGTTTAAACGGTGCTGGCGAGAGAATTCAGATCAGAGTTGGGGCGCTTACTATCCTACTCTGAGATGGTGTGAGGACCAGTCTTGCCAGCCTGTGGCTCTCGCACAGTAGCACCACGACGCCTTTTCCCCAATCGGACCGTCGTCGGTGTACACTGGGGGCGGTATATCTAGTAATGGTCATACCGCCTCCTTTTTTTGTTTTGTCCAGAGGGCTGGCCTGGTCGCACTTGCGCTTGATTGGTCCCAAAATCCTTGACTTTACAGACACAAATCGACAGTGTGCCGCAGAATTCAGATGAGTCATCTGATCCACAAAAATCTCCCGGACTGAAACTGGTTGAAATGGCAAGTTATCTTGAGTTTGAAAAGCCTGTTGCTGATCTGGATGGCCAGATCAAAGAGCTGCGTAGCGTTGCAAAAGAAGACGATACGGTTGATCTGGCCGAGGATATTTCGCGCCTGGAAAAGAAGTCCGAAGATCTGCTGAAAGGCCTCTATTCCAAGCTTACTCCATGGCAAAAAACCCAGGTTGCTCGCCATCCTGACCGGCCACATTTCATTGATTACCAAAAAGCCATGATTGATGATTTTACGCCTCTAGCGGGAGACCGCTACTTTGGGGAGGATCATGCGGTATTTGCCGGACTTGGTCGGTTTGAGGGTCGGGCGGTTGCAATTATTGGACACGAAAAGGGTATGGATACCCAGAGCCGTATCAAGCACAATTTCGGCATGGCAAGGCCGGAGGGATATCGCAAGGCTGTCCGTGTAATGGACTTGGCTGACCGATATAATCTACCCGTGGTGTCTTTGGTCGACACGGCAGGCGCGTATCCGGGCATGGGTGCAGAGGCTCGTGGACAGGCGGAAGCGATTGCGAAATCAACTGAAAAATGTCTGACACTCAAAGTGCCGATGATTTCCGTGATTATCGGTGAGGGTGGTTCAGGAGGGGCAATTGCGATTGCTGCTGCCAACCGGGTTTATATGCTTGAGCATGCAATCTACAGCGTGATCTCTCCTGAAGCCGGCGCATCAATCCTGTGGCGGGACTCCACCCGGGCAGAAGATATCGCAACAACTATGAAGATCACGGCACAAGACCTCCTCCAACTTGGGATTGTTGACGGTATCATAGTTGAGCCACTTGGTGGTGCTCATCGTGGCCATGAACCGGTGTTTGAGGCGACCCGTACGCAAATACGGGATTCACTTGCTGAGTTTGGTCAAATGGACGGGGTGGCGATTAGAACAGACCGGAAGGAAAAATTCCTTGCGATGGGGCGTAACCTGTCCTGATTTTGCCATTTTGAGCATTCAAATCATGCGCTTGTATTGACAATATTGTTACCGGGTTGTGGTAACTGCTTGTCAAGCAAGGTGGTGTATACCATTTTCTGTGAGCGAACTCCGGATCAAGGCAGTAGTAAGCACGGTGATAAACAGGATTTCGAAAAAACTGGCGGTGCTGTCGACTGCACTTTTGTTGGCGTCCTGTAACGGAGTGCTTGATAGTGGTGTTCCCAAACACCAGCAACCGATTCCTGCAGAATTGATCAAGAAAATGAATACCAAAGGCATGTCACCAGGCGCGCCTATTCTTTTACGAATTTACAAACAGGAAAATTTGCTTGAGGTCTGGAAACACGATCATACCAAGCGTTACGCGCTGCTGAAAAGCTATGAAATCTGCAAATGGTCAGGAAAACTCGGCCCGAAGTTCAAAGAGGGAGACCGCCAGGCTCCTGAGGGCTTTTATCATGTCACTCCAGCATTGATGAACCCGAATTCAAGCTATCATCTGTCATTCAACATGGGTTTTCCGAATACCTATGATCGCGCCAACGGGCGGACCGGGACTTATTTGATGATCCATGGGGCTTGTTCTTCTGCCGGCTGTTATTCAATGACAGACGAATATGTAGAAGAGCTATATGCGCTCGCTCGGGAAGCTTTTAAAGGCGGGCAAAAGGCATTTCAAATTCAAGCATATCCGTTTCGCATGAGTGCGGAGAATTTGGCGAAGAATGTGAACCATTCCAACTTCAAATTCTGGACGTTGCTCAAGGAGGGTAACGATCATTTTGAAGTGACGCGCAAACAGCCAAAGGTCGATGTCTGTGAAAAGCGCTATGTGTTTAACCGGACGCTCGAAGAAGGCAAAAAATTCAACTCAAGACTTGAATGCCCGCCGGCAAAGATGGCGAAAAGTCTGGCCTTGGCCTTCAACCAGAAACAGAACAAAGATCAGGATGTCTTTGCAAAAATCCTGAAAAAGAACGCAACCAGTCCGTTTGCAAAGCCTGAAGACAAGCCGCGGACACTAACGGCGTCGATCAAGGCAAGTGTCACCCAGGGTTCTTTGTCGGTTTACGATCCACAAGCAATTGCAAGGGCCGAAGCTGAAAAGGCGCAAGCTGCTAAAGCCGGAGCTGAAAAAATTGTTTCCGCAACGCAACCTCAACAGGTTACTGCGAAACCGGAAGGTGAAAGCATCAACCCAATCAGTGCGGAGATAGTGGGTAAAAATCTGCAGTCAAACGCGCCGTTGCCGGGCCAGCAAAAAGAACCGGTTGTTGTCCCCAGTAGCGTATCCGTGCCCGAAAAGGCTGAACGATCTGAACCGGATTCGTAGCCGCTTAAGTTGTTCTGATTGAACGCGAAATGCTTTAGGCAAACCGCCCGTGGCAGTGTTTGTATTTTTCGCCGGAGCCGCACGGGCATTGTGCATTGCGCCCAACCTTTCCCCAACTCGCGATGGTCTCCTCATCAACTTCCGGAACGCGGTTTCCAGAACCATCAAGCTCATCATGTTGCTCAAACATTTCCGGCAGCGGTTCCATCGGCATTTCCGCCTGATTGACGACTTCTACCCGCATCATCTGGGTGGTTACCGCGCTGCGCAAATTGCCCAACATGGTTTGGAAAAGTTCGAAACTTTCGGACTTGTATTCCTGCAACGGGTCGCGTTGCGCATAGCCACGAAAGCCAACGACTGAACGCAAATGGTCCAAGTTTACCAAATGTTCCCGCCACAGGTTATCAAGGGTTTGAAGCATAATTTGTTTTTCGATCTTTTGACCCAGATCATTTTCGAGCCCATCGAAGCGCTTGCGTTTTTCTGTGTAGGCCGCATCGGAGGCTTCTATAATCCGGTCCGTGACAATTTCATCGTCGATCCCTTCCTCAGCAGCCCAATCGACGATTGGAAGGTCAAGATTAACATCATTTAGAATGTCCTCCTGCAGATCCTCGGTATTCCATTGTTCTGCATAGGCTTTTTCAGGGATATGCAAAGCGACCAGATCCTCAATCGTATCGTGGCGCATATCGGTTACCGTCTCGCCCAGATCATCACCGGTCATCAGGTCCTTGCGCTGATCAAAGATTACCTTGCGCTGGTCATTCATGACATCGTCGAACTTGAGTACGTTTTTGCGGATATCGAAGTTGCGTGCCTCGACCTTCTTCTGAGCTTTTTCCAGTGCCTTATTGATCCAGGGATGGATGATCGCCTCATCCTCTTGAAGCCCAAGTTTCTGCAGCATGCTGTCCATACGGTCAGAACCGAAGATGCGCATCAAGTCATCTTGAAGTGACAAAAAGAATTTTGAATGACCGGGGTCACCCTGTCGGCCGGAGCGTCCGCGCAGCTGGTTGTCGATCCGCCGGCTTTCATGGCGTTCAGTACCAATTACGTACAGTCCGCCGGCGGCTTTCGCCTGCTCCTTTTTTTGATCTACTTCCGCGCGAATTTTTTCTTCGGCTTTTTTACGTTTGGCGGGTGTCAAATCTTCTTTGATCTCGGTTGAACATCGCATGTCAAAATTGCCACCAAGCTGGATATCGGTACCGCGTCCGGCCATGTTGGTGGCGATTGTTACAGCGCCGGGAACTCCGGCAGCAGCAATGATCTGGGCTTCTTGTTCATGGTGGCGGGCATTCAAAACCTTGAAGTCCTTCAAACCACTTTGCTTTAACAATTCCGCCAACTGCTCTGACTTTTCGATCGAAGTCGTGCCGACAAGGATTGGCTGATTGCGTTCGCGGCATTCATTGACCAAGTGGGTAATGGCGCGATATTTTTCATCAACAGTGCGGTACACCTCATCGTGATCATCAATGCGTGCAACCGGCTGGTTGGTAGGAACATCCACGACGTTCAGGCCATAGATATTGCCAAATTCTTCTGCTTCCGTCATCGCCGTTCCGGTCATCCCGGCAAGCTTTTCATACATGCGGAAATAATTCTGGAAGGTGATGGAAGCAAGGGTCTGGTTTTCAGGCTGGATCGTAACGCCTTCTTTTGCCTCCAACGCCTGGTGCTGGCCTTCCGAATAACGTCTTCCCGGCATCATCCGCCCGGTAAATTCATCAATGATTACAACTTCTTCACCTTGGACAATGTAGTCCTTGTCGCGTGTGAACAGCTTGTGTGCCTTCAATGCATTGTTGATGTGATGAACGATTGAAACATTTTCGATATCGTAGAGTGTCTCACCTTTGAGAAGGCCTGCTTGATTAAGCAGGTTTTCAAGTTTTTCATTGCCTTCTTCGGTAAATGTTACAGAGCGCTGCTTTTCATCAAGCTCAAAATCCTCATCAGATATTTGCGGAACGAATGCATCAATGGTGATGTAGAGATCAGATCTGTCTTCCAGAGGTCCTGAAATGATGAGAGGCGTGCGTGCTTCGTCAATCAGGATTGAATCAACCTCATCGACAATCGCAAAATAGTGGCCGCGCTGGACCATTGATTCCAAATCGAACGCCATGTTGTCGCGCAGATAGTCAAACCCGAATTCGTTGTTTGTGCCATAGGTAATGTCACATGCGTAAGCTTCCTTGCGCGCAAGGCTGTCCATGCCTCCCAGGATCACGCCGGTGGACATGCCCAGAAATTCATAGATTGCACCCATCCATTCGGCATCACGCTGGGCAAGATAGTCGTTGACTGTGACGACATGCGCGCCTTTTCCGGGAAGGGCATTGAGATAAACAGACAGTGTAGCAACCAGGGTTTTACCTTCACCGGTACGCATCTCCGAGATATTGCCACCATCGAGAATCATGCCACCGATCAGCTGAACGTCAAAATGACGCATGCCAAGCGAGCGTTTTGATGCCTCTCGAACCACAGCAAAGGCCGGGACAAGAAGATCTTCAAGCTTGGTACCATCGGCAAGCATCTTGCGAAATTCTTCGGTTCTACCGCGCAATTGCTTGTCGGACAGTGTTTCCATTTCCGGCTCAAGAGCGTTTATTGCGTCAACTGCCGGGTGCAACTGCTTGATTTCGCGTTCATTTGCGGAGCCGAAAATTTTGCTCGCTATTCCACCAAAAATGCCCATACGGTCTCTCGAATTGCTATGATTTTTCCCGGTACTGGACCGGTGGATCGGTTTTGAACAGTGTTACCAATCACTCAGCTATTGTGAGGCTTCATAAAAGTGAAGCCGACAAACTGGACGATTGAACATTGGACAGATAAGAGGGGGAAATTGTTATGTCAACGTTAGTCATATTTTCCTGGCTTGCACGGGAATAGTCCCACACGCCAAAATACACTCCCAAGTCGCTAGAAAGGAACTTTCATGTTCAACCTATTCCCATTCCACCGTGCAAGAAAAAACTTTCTAGCAACCGGGCTGGTGTTAACGGTTCTGGGGCAGGCACTTACACTGCCGGTTACCGCAGAAGACGCAAAAGACGCAAAAGACAAGGTGGTAGCAACGGTAAACGGGATCGAAATCACGGAGCGCGAACTGGCTTTGGCCGAGGTGGATTTGTTGCAGCAATTTGCAGAAACCCCGCAAGAACAGCGCCAGGCGGCTATTCTCAACGCCCTGATCGATATCAAAGCACTTTCTTATCAAGCTGAAAAAGTTGGTCTAGCGGATGACCCCAATGTAAAGGCCCGCCTTGCCTTTAGCCGCGCACGGGAACTGCACAACAACCTGTTCAAGGAAAAGGTGCTGGATGTAATTACGGATGATGAGATCAGGGCGCGTTACGAAATTGAGGCCAAAAACATCCCTACAGAGCGTGAAATCCGGGCGCGCCACATACTTGTGGAGAAAGAAGAAGACGCCATTGCCCTCGTCGCCGAATTGGATGGTGGTGCCGATTTTGTCGAACTTGCCAAAAGCAAATCTACCGGTCCGAGCGGGCCGAAGGGTGGCGATTTGGGATATTTTGGCAAGGGGCAGATGGTGCCAGAGTTTGAAGCCGCTGCATTTGCTCTTGAAACCGGCGCATACACGAAAAAGCCGGTGAAATCCCAATTTGGATGGCATGTCATCATTAAGGAAGATGATCGAAATCGACCGGCCCCGACATTTGATCAGGTGAAAGAGCAGGTTCGTCAGGTTATTGCCCGGGAAAGATATTTTGCCCTAACCCAGGAAGCCCGTAAAAACTTCCCGATAAAAGTGCTCGATGCGGAGCTTGAAGAGAAAATGAAAGGCTTTCTGCAGGAGTAGTTGCTCATGATGGGCTATATTGGACTGGAAAATCACAATCGGTTGTTATGAATATGAAAGTTTCTCCCCTTGCACCCAAGCTTTATCCGGAAATGCCTGCACTTGAGGGTGTCAGGCTCTCTGCAATTGAAGCCGGCATCAAATACCAGGGGCGCAAAGATCTCTGTTTGATCACATTTGATCAGCCTGCAGAGATAGCAGGCGTGTTTACGACATCACTTTGTTCATCGGCTCCGGTTGACTGGTGCAGAAAGTATCTGGCCAAGGGCAAGGCGAATGCAATTGTCATTAACTCTGGAAACGCAAACGCATTTACCGGACAAAAAGGTGTAGAGGCGGTTGAGCAGACGGCTGCGGCAGCTTCAAAGGTGCTTGGGTGTTCTGCCAAAACCGTGTTCCTTGCTTCCACCGGGGTCATTGGAGAGCCCATGGATACAAGTGGATTTGAAGACAAACTCAGAATGGCGCAAGCGGTTCTCAAACCTTCCAACTGGTTTGATGCAGCACAAGCCATTATGACGACAGACACTTACCCGAAGCTTTCAACCCGGGCGTTTCAAGTGGAAGGCAAGACATTTCATCTAAACGGCATCACCAAGGGATCCGGTATGATCGCACCGGATATGGCGACCATGCTTGCATTTCTGGCGACGGATCTGGCGATTGACAATAAAGTTCTGCAGAAACTTCTTTCAAACCTTACGAAGACCACTTTTAATGCAATTACGGTAGATAGTGATACCTCGACCAGCGATACGGTATTGCTAATGTCTTGTGGAAGCGGTCGCAAAATCAACGATCATCGCGACAAACGGCTCAAGTCATTCAAACAGACGCTGGGTATGGTCATGCATGAACTCTCGATGTTGCTTGTAAGAGACGGCGAGGGCGCAACCAAACAGGTTTGTATCGAAGTGTCTGGTGCCAAGAACAAGCGTTCTGCCCGGGTTATTGCAAAGGCAATCGCCAATTCACCGCTGGTCAAAACCGCTATTGCCGGTGAAGACGCAAACTGGGGTCGGATTGTTATGGCTGTTGGCAAGGCCGGAGAACCGGCTGACCGTGATCGTCTTACAATTCGTTTTGGTGATATTGTGGTTGCCCGAAATGGGGAAAGAGACCCTGACTACAGCGAGGTAGAAGCGAGCAAAGTGATGCAGCGGGACGAAATCGAGATCGGGGTTGATCTGCAAATTGGCAAGGGGGCAGCGAAGATCTGGACTTGTGATCTGACCAAGGAATATGTTGCCATCAATGGCGACTATCGCAGTTGATGAAATACAGCTTTGATATGTCGGCGGAGAATGCCCGAAACCACGCTTTTCTGGCACAAGTCAGGCGGATTGAAGCAGTCAGCTTTCGTTCGTTTCCTTCCACAACCACGTATTACGACGGCAGCTGGGTTATTCGTTTAACCAATGGGCATCCGGCAAAGCGCCTCAATTCTGTAAATCCGCTCGATCCACGTGATCATTCGCAGATGGATGATCGTCTTTTACAAGCGCAGCACAGATTTGACAGTTTCGGCAGGCCGCTTGTTTTCAGGCAATCGCCACTCGCGCCCGATGAACTGGATGATTTGTTGGACCAAAAGGGTTGGGGCCGGTTTGAAGAAAGTATCGTGATGGTTGTGGATCTCAACCAGATTTCATTTGATCCAGCGACCCGAAGAAATCCCATCGACGATATTGGGGTTTGGGTCGATTATTTTCTTGCCCTGTCCAAAAGTACGGGCGAAAACAAGCCAGGCCTTGTCGGGGTTATCTCCAATATCATGCCAAATTGCGGGCTTTTTGTGAAACAGCAGGGCGATGTTCCGGTGGCTGTGTTGCGATGCGTGCATGACAATGATTTGGCGGGTTTTTTTGATCTTGCCACAGGGGCGGAATTTCGTAACCAGGGGCATGCGAGATCTTTGATTGCAGGTGCATTGGGGTGGACAAAACTGTCCGGTGCCAGACATGCGTGGTTGCAGGTGGTTGCAGACAATCGACCAGCCCTTGCCCTTTATGAGAGCTTCGGGTTTCGCGAATTGTATCGGTATAGCTACCGTATTCCACCTGTATCAACATAACGGGAGCTTTTGGATGGTGGAACCTGGAATACCGATTGTCTTTGTCAGCGCCTGCGCCCTTGTTGATGTGGATAACAGAATTTTGTTAGCGCAGCGTCCGCAGGGTAAATCCATGGCCGGGTTATGGGAATTTCCTGGCGGGAAGGTGGAAGAGGGTGAAATCCCGGAAGAAGCGCTTATTCGTGAACTGCACGAGGAACTCGGTATTACGACCTGGCAGAGTTGTCTTGCACCCTTAAGTTTTGCCAGCCACTCTTATGAAAACTTTCATTTGCTGATGCCGCTCTTTATTTGCCGCAAATGGGATGGAATACCGACTCCGCAAGAAAACCAGCAGTTAAAATGGGTCAGGGCTAAAGATTTAAGACAGTTTGCAATGCCGCCTGCCGATGATCCATTGGTCCCAGCGTTAATGGATATTTTATAGATTTGTTACAAATTGAATGAAGTTTCAGGTTTCGTTGGCAAGAATGCACGTCGATTTGACCTTTTAAAACGAGGGAAATAACATGAAAACTCCATCAAAACAGGCAACAAAGTTTCGTTTTTTCACCTGCGAATCTGGTGAAACAAGCATCCAAATTGCAACGTTTTTCAGTGCTCTTGCGGTGCTCGTTGCGCTTGTTAGCACTCCACTTCTTAATGAAGCATCAAGGACTTACGCCGAAAATCAGAGATTTGGTGTTGACCGAACGGTTACCGGTTCCGTTGAAAAGAACAAGCGGTATACTGTTCGTAGGAGTATTCTGGATAATACCGGGAAAAAACAATAGATCCTGACCTTGGGGATTATAAACATCGGTGTATTTATGGCCCGATATTTACCGATCGTTTAGCATGTCCTTTTACCAAGTCTTTAAACCAAAACTGTTAATATACTGGGGAGCGTAAGAAGGATGGCAGGCATATGAAACGGCTTAGACAATTTACAAGAGATGCAAAAGGAGCAACGGCAATCGAATATGGATTGATCGGAGTTTTAATCAGTGTCGGCATAATTGCTGGCGCTGCCAGTGTGGGTTCATCAACCAATGATGTGTATGAAACTCTGAGGGAGGAAATTCGCCCAGAACTGAATTGATCCAATTTGATTACTATCTGAGAATTAGAGAAAATCCTCTAGCAAATTATCAGCGCTTCCAGGTTTAAGCGGTTGTTGTTGGGACGCATGAGGTGCCCAGCCTGAAAGAAACACCATTTCTGCTGTTATTCTGAACTTTCCATCTTCATCAGCATGATTTTGTAACAATAATTCCTCGGTTCTTCTGAAAAGGTTGCGAGGCGTCGAGCGCGCATATCTTGTGAGCGCTGAAGTAGCTCCCATGGCTCTGAGATCATCAACAAGGTCGGGCAGGCTACGGTATCGGAGCGTAAACTGCTCAGTATCCACAACCGGCAATGCAAAACCGGCATTTTGCAACAATGCGCCGTACTGGCGAACCTCGCCAATTGGATCGATGCGGAGACTGGCGGTGCCGGTCAACTCGCTTTCAGCCTCGATTAGCGATTGGCGTAATTCCCTGAGGGTTTTATCACCGGGCAAAACAGCCAAGAATGCACCGTCTGGAGCAAGTGTGTTGCGAATTTCGGCAAACCTGCCCGGCAGGTCGACGCAGTGGTGTAGTGCAAACAAGGAGGTGACAAGATTGAGTGACCCTGGTTCAAAGGGGATCGTTCCAAACTCAGCTATTATGTTTCCTGAATTCCCGCCGCCCAAATCTTGAACTGTGTCTTGAACGAGCCTGATTGATCGATTTACCTGTTTTGCATTTGCCAGCTCTTTGGCCATCCCGCCAAAGGGGCTGAAAATATCAACGGCGACCTCGAACTCGCGCGTGATAGCGCCTAATCGTTCACCAAGCATTTCCGCTGCAATACCAACCAGAAAGTCGGCATCTGGTTTGGCACAACGGATTGCCCGTTCCTGATGCGCGGCAATGCGTTTGGCACTGAACAATTTTGTGGCTCTCGTATTTTCCATTGGGTTGTAATAAGCTTCTCGCATGCAGCTTTCCACGAAATTGTCCCTCCTGCCACAAACTTTTGCGACTTTTGCCAGAGGCATGGTTGATTTGGCCGTTCCCCAGACCTGTTTGACCTGCGATCGATTTGTGGCCCGCTACGGCGGTTGTTGTTCTCAGTGTTGGTCAAAATTGCGCTTTATCACGGTCCCCCTTTGTCCGGTCATGGGGTCTCCCTTCAGCATTGATATGGGAGAAGGTATGTTGAGTGCGGAAGCGATTGCTGACCCGCCGCCTTTCGAACGGTTGCGGGCTGTGGTTCTTTATGACGAACTTGCGCGCAAGCTCGTGTCTTCGATCAAGTATTCGGACAGAACAGAACTGATCCCTTCATTGGCCTCCTGGATGTCGGTTGCGGGCAAGGAGTGCATTGCAGATGCTGACATGATCGTGCCGGTGCCGTTACACCCGTCGCGCTTGAGGCAGCGAAGGTTTAATCAGTCATCAGAACTGGGCAGATTTGTCAGCAAACAGTGTGATGTTGAATTCAGGGCTGATATATTGCAGCGACATCGGGCGACAAAGCAACAGGTGGGCCTTACCGAAACGCAGCGCGCGCGTAATGTGCAATCTGCATTCAGGGTTAAAACGGAAAAGAAGATCGACTTGAAAGGGCGCCGTATCCTGTTGGTCGATGATGTTTATACAACCGGTGCAACGGCAAAGGCTGCCACACGGGCATTAAAGCGTGCCGGGGCTGCACACATTGACGTGTTGGTTTTCGCAAAGGTTGAAACCATAGTGTCTTGACGCTTATACCAACGGCCAATAGGATTGACCCTTTTGACCGGGAATTCTTTTGGCCGTTGGTATTATGTCGTGAGGTAAGCCTTTTGGCTAAAATCAAGTGGGATAATTTATGCACCCGGTAACAATTTATACGCGAAAATTCTGCGGCTATTGTAGTGCCGCGAAGGCACTTTTGAAATCAAAAGGCGCCGAATTCACTGAACTCGACGGAACATTTGACGTATCGGTCCGTGAGGAGATGGCAAGGAAGTCAAAGGGTGGGCGGACATTTCCGCAAATCTTCATTGGTGATACGTATGTTGGGGGTTGCGATGAATTGCACGCGCTGGATCGCGCCGGCAATCTCGACAACATGCTGAAGGGTGCTTCATGATGCGCGTTGCTGCTGTTCAAATGCGGTCCGGCATCTCGATTGCCAAGAATTGTCTGGTGATGGAAAAGCAGGTTCGTGACGCGGCAGCAAAGGGCGCTACCTATGTTCAGACCCCGGAAATGACCGGAATTTCGCAAAAGAACCGAAAGGGGCTTTTTGGAGAAATTGGCGATGAAGCCAGTGACGCGATGGTTGCGCTTGCCTCCTCACTGGCCAAGGAACTTGGCATTTGGCTCCATATCGGTTCGCACGCCATAGCATTGAGCCCCGAAAAAGCGGCAAACCGTGCCTTTGTGTTTGCGCCTGATGGTCTATGCATTTCTCGGTATGACAAGATCCACATGTTTGATGTTGATCTCGACAATGGTGAGTCTTGGCGTGAGTCAAAAGTTTATGAACCCGGCAAAGTGGGTAATACTGTTGAAATCAACGGCGGGATTTTTGGACTTTCAATCTGTTATGATGTCCGCTTTCCCAATCTTTATCGGGAACAGGCTCTTTGCGGCGCGCAAGTTTTAACCGCACCAGCTGCCTTTACCCGGCAAACCGGAAAGGCGCACTGGCACATTCTAATGCGTGCAAGGGCCATCGAAAATGGGGCATTTCTGATTGCCGCTGCTCAAGGTGGAGACCATGAAGATGGTCGCGAGACTTTTGGTCATTCGCTCATTGTTAATCCGTGGGGAGAAATTATCGCCGAAATGGATGGTGAAGAGCCGGGCGTGATATTGGCGGATCTGGATTTGTCAGAGGTTGCAAAGGCGCGACAAAAAATTCCCAATCTTGCAAATACCCGGCAATTTGTGCTTGAATCAGCCTCGCAAAACCTTGAGGCAGCACAGTGATTAAATATTCTCTCGTTTGTGAACAGGACCATTCGTTTGAAGCCTGGTTCGGATCCAGCGAAGACTATGAGAAGCAACGCAAGCGCGGGCTTGTGGACTGCCCGTCATGTGGTTCAAGCAAAGTGTCAAAATCATTGATGACACCGCAGGTTTCCGGCACGAAAAAATCAGATGAAGAAAGCTTGCCAGTGGCTCAAATGCCGGAGCAGCAACTTCCGGTAGAAATGGTTGAGCAACTTCGCGAGATCAAAAAACATGTGGAAGCCAATGCGGAAAATGTTGGCGAGAAGTTTCCAGAAGAAGCACGCAAGATCCATTATGGCGAAACAAAAGCACGCGGTATATACGGCAAGGCAACCCTGGAAGAAGCTGCGAATTTAGCAGAGGAAGGTGTTAGTGTCGTGCCGATCCCTGAATTGCCCGAGGATAAGAATTAATACCAACGGCCGTTGGTATAAGCCATTTCCACCAGGTATGTGAGTCTTTTGCCTAGGGTCTGAACCCAATTAGGAAATGTGGCTGCATTGGAGACAAAATGGTTTATTTCGAGGCGAAAAACACAGGCGATGCCAAAGCATCGGCGAGGCTTTTTAATACTGAAATAGGCGTTTTTGGCGCAACCCGTTCGGGCAGCGCCCAATTTACCCGGATTATCGTTGAAATCTCCTCATTGACGGAAACTCCACGGCGCAAAATGCTTCTCGCCAGACGATAAATATCCGGCGTTCAAACGATGCCAATTAACGGCGGGATGCTTTAAAATACGTGAATGAAATCAAATAAGGTACGCGGTGTCGTTGTTCTGATTGAACGCAGATACTCTAGGGTCTGTTGACGTTCAGGTGAGGGATTCCTTTTTAGCATAAAAACTGATTCAAGACTGGAAAAGGAGAACGGTCTTGATTCGCAAAATTTTGAAAGATGAACAGTGGGAACGCATTGCAGCGCATTGCTGTGGCAAAGCGGGCGATCCGGGGCAAACGGGCGGCAATGCGCGCGAGTTTGTTGAGGCGGTGTTGTGGATTGCCCGCACAGGGTCGCCGTGGCGCGATCTGCCTGCGGAATTTGGTGCCTGGAACTCTGTTTTCAAGCGCTTCCGCCGATGGGTAAACAATGGTGCATTTGAACGTATATTCAATAACTTAACCCAGGACGAGCTTGATCTGGAATATGTCATGGTTGATGGCTCCATTGTTAAGGTTCATCGCCATGGAATGGGCGCAAAAGGGGGACTCTCAATCAGGCCATAGGTAAATCCCGGGGTGGCATGTCGACGAAAATACTGGCGCTTGTCGATGGATTGGGAAATCTGGCGCGGTTTTCGATCCTGCCGGGTCAGCGTGGCGAGACAATGGGCGTTGCGAATTTGATTGAGGGCATTGAGTGCGGTGCTTTTCTTGGCGACAAGGCCTATGATGCGGACTGGCTGCGCGAATTGCTTGAAAGCCGGGATATCGAAGCCGTCATTCCGGCAAGAAGGGGAAGAAAATCTCCGGCATTGCATGACGAGGAAAAATACAAATGGCGGCATCTTGTCGAAAACTACTTTCAGAAACTCAAGGAATTCAAGCGCATAGCCATGCGTTCAGAAAAAACCGACGAGAGCTTCTGTGCTATGATCTATCTGGCTGCAACAGCCATCGCAATCAGATGAACGTCAACAGACCCTAGTGGATTGATTCAAACATTTGGAACCCGTTTTCCGAGACCTCTCATCCAAATATTTGAATCTTAAAATCCACTAGAAAACAATACCTTGCTAGTGGTCTTTACGTTCGAAACAAATGATAAAGAGTTCGCCGCAAAGGGACTCATTTGTTTCGAACGGACCACTAGTGGATTGATTCAAACATTTGGAACCCGTTTTCCGAGACCTCTCATCCAAATATTTGAATCTTAAAATCCACTAGAAAACAATACCTTGCTAGTGGTCTTTACGTTCGAAACAAATGATAAAGAGTTCGCCGCAAAGGGACTCATTTGTTTCGAACGGACCACTAGTGGATTGATTCAAACATTTGGAACCCGTTTTCCGAGACCTCTCATCCAAATATTTGAATCTTAAAATCCACTAGAAAACAATACCTTGCTAGTGGTCTTTACGTTCGAAACAAATGATAAAGAGTTCGCCGCAAAGGGACTCATTTGTTTCGAACGGACCACTAGCCAGTTTTTCGCGCTAGTAACATGTAATTTACATCCATGTCGCGGGACTTGTTCCAACGATCCTGTAGCGGATTATAAAACACGCCGGTTCGATCAATGATCACCATGTTTTCTCGTGATATAGGTGCTTCCAATTCCTCAGGCGTCACGAGTTTTTTAAATTCATGCGTGCCCCTGGGCAGCCAGCGCAACACATTTTCCGCCATGAAAATTGCAAGCAGATTGGCTTTTACCGTCCGGTTTATTGTAGCGACAAACATCAACCCACCGGGTTTGACCATGCGTGCACACGAGGTCATGAACAGATCGACATCTGCCACATGTTCAACCACTTCCATGTTGAGGATGATGTCGAATTCTTCATCCGCTGCTTCCAGTGCTTCAGATGTTTCAGCCCGGTAGTCGATTTTCAGGCCGGTTTGTCCGGCATGTATTTTAGCGATCTCAATGTTAACCTCGGAGGCATCTGCCCCGGTTACTTCTGCACCGAGGCGTGCCATGGGTTCAGACAAAAGTCCGCCACCGCAACCAATATCGAGGATCTTCAAACCCTTGAACGCTTTCGGGTTTTTCATGTCCCGGTCAAATGCTTCGCAGACTTTCTCCTTGATGTATTCAAGGCGCACCGGATTGAATTTATGGAGCGGACGAAATTTGCCAGCGGGATCCCACCATTCTGCGGCCATCGCAGAAAATTTGGCGACCTCTGCGTCATCAATTGTGGTCTGATTGTTCAATCGGTCAGTTTCCATCGGTCGAGCTTGGGAATTCCTCTTGTAAACAGCCATGCCATTATATGCGGCATGCCTTTTTCCTTCAGCTTGGTAACACAGAAATCCTGCATTTCGGAAACAGAGAAATCGGGGTGGACAAATTGTCCATCCACATAACAAAGCGAGCAGTAGGTCGAGCTTTTTGTGCCGGCAGCTTCGCTTCCTCCTCCTTCCGGGTCTTTGTTTAGCGGCATTCCACAGCTTTGGCAGATGTTTCCCATGTTTTCTTCTCATTGATGTAAATTCATAGGGTATTCTGGACATTGTGTTTGAAAGAATGCATATACAGTGGACCATTGTCAACGGTTTGAGCAAAGATGAAAATTGGCGAACTATCTGAACGTGCGGCGGTAAGCAGGGATACAATACGATTTTATGAGCGAAATGGATTGATCCGGTCATCTCCCAGTAATGCTCCGACTAACTCATATCGAGATTATCCGGAAGAAACCGTTCTGACGATCGAACTGATACGGGAAGCAAAAGTGGCCGGTTTTACCCTGGCTGAGTTACGGTTGTTCATGGACCAAATGGAAGCATCTGCAAAGGAGGGGGTGATCGGCGAAGCATTTCTCACAAGGAAAATAGAGGAGGTAGAAGCCAACATAGAGCGATCAACCCGTTTTCTCGAGACTTTGAAGGCGACGCGAGATGCATTGGAATCAGCCCCATAACGAATAAAGGAAATCTTGCGACTCCATCAGATTTCCGCTAAACCACCGCGCAAGCGCTCCGGTCTACCGGGGCGTCTTTGTTTTAGGAAGCTGGCAGGAAAACCCTTGGCGCGACTTGTAATGAAATTTGGCGGAACGTCTGTTGCGGATATTGAACGTATCTGCAATGTGGCAAGCCATGTGAAGCGTGAAGTTGATGCAGGCAATGAGGTAGCGGTTGTTGTTTCAGCGATGTCTGGCAAAACCAATGAGCTGGTGGCATGGACCCGCGAAATTGCACCAATTCATGATGCACGTGAGTATGATGCGGTTGTTGCATCCGGCGAACAGGTGACCTCAGGCCTTCTTGCGATGGCGCTACAGTCACTCGGGGTTGATGCACGGTCCTGGCAGGGATGGCAAATTCCGCTGCGCACCGACAATGCACATGGCGCTGCGCGAATAGATGCGATTGATTCTGACCTTCTAATCGAGCGAATTTCCAGTGGCCAGGTCGCAGTTGTTGCCGGATTTCAGGGTATTGGCCCGGACAATCGTATTGCAACGCTTGGGCGTGGAGGTTCTGATACCTCTGCTGTAGCTATCGCTGCGGCGATCAATGCAGATCGCTGTGATATATATACCGATGTGGATGGTGTTTACACCACGGATCCACGGATTGAGCCGCGTGCTCAACGGATGGACAAAATTTCGTTTGAAGAGATGCTTGAAATGGCGTCTCTTGGTGCAAAAGTCCTGCAGGTACGGTCGGTGGAAATGGCCATGGTGCATGGCGTAAGAACATTTGTGCGTTCGAGCTTTGAAGACCCCGGGGGCGTGAACTCAACCGATCCGGTTGGAACTCTGATTTGTGATGAGGAGGAAATTGTGGAACAAGAAGTCGTAACCGGTATTGCCTACACCAAAGACGAAGCGCAGATTTCCCTGCGACGGGTTCCAGACAGGCCGGGAATATCAGCTGCGATTTTTGGACCCCTCGCTGATGCACACATCAATGTCGATATGATAGTTCAGAGCGTTTCGGAAGATGGTTCGCGTACAGATATGACCTTTACGGTTCCTGAAACCGATGTACAAAAAGCGCAGGATGTGCTGCAAAAGCATAATTGTGATATTGCCTTTGAGAATATGCAAAGTGATACCGGGCTTGCGAAAGTTTCTGTAATCGGCATCGGAATGCGAAGCCACGCAGGCGTCGCGTCTACCGCATTTGCGGCATTGGCCGGCAAAGGTATCAATATTCGTGCGATTACCACATCAGAGATCAAGTTTTCGGTCCTGATCGATGCAGATTACACCGAGCTTGCTGTTCGGACACTTCACGCAGTTTATGGTTTGAACCAATAGTCAAACTTTGCGCGATTTAGATCGTGAGCAATACATTACTGCGCCACGGGAATTGGAAATGATTGAAATTTCATCAGGCCCCAATGCCTTGCTTCGGCAATTGAGGGAAATCATGGCGGAAGCGCTTGGGCCGCAGGAGCGGCTTGATGCAATTGTGCGTGATATCTCAGCCAATATGGGTTCAGATGTCTGCTCCGTATATGTGCTGCGTTCAGACAGTATACTGGAATTATATGCATCCAAGGGCCTTAATGCGGAGGCCGTCCACAAATCAACACTCAGGATCGGGCAGGGGCTCGTTGGTACCATTGCCGCAACGGCGCGAAATCTGAAACTGGATGATGCGCAGTCGCATCCAGCTTTTGCCTATCTTCCGGAAACCGGTGAGGAAATTTACAAATCGTTTCTGGGCGTGCCAATTTTGCGGGCAGGGCGGGTGCTTGGTGTCGTGGTTGTTCAGGACAAAGATCAGCGTTCATACATGGATGGACAGGTTGAGGCACTTGAAACGACCGCAATGGTGCTTGGGGAACTGGTCGCGACGGGCGAACTTGATAGCCTTTCTCCAAAAGGGGTCTCTTTAGATCTTGCACGCCCGTTGCGTCTGGACGGAGTAGCGCTTTCAGACGGCATTGCGCTTGGTCATGCGGTTCTCCACGAACCGCGTGTTGTTGTTACCAACCTGTTCAATGAAGATGCGGAGCAGGAGGTCAAGCGACTGCGGCAGGCCTTGGAGCGTTTGCAGGTCTCGATCGATGTTTTGTTTCAAAACGGCAAAGTGCCGCCTGAGGGTGAACACAGGGATATTCTCGAAGCGTACCGGATGTTTGCCCATGATCGTGGGTGGAACCGGCGCATGGAGGAAGCCATCAACAATGGTCTGACCGCAGAGGCTGCAGTTGAGAAAGTCCAGAATGATTATCGCGCCAGAATGTTGCGCCAGCCTGACCCTTATTTGCGCGAACGGCTTAATGATTTTGACGATCTCGGCAATCGATTGCTGCGCCAGCTTGCAGGCAAACCGCATGGGTCTCTTGATAGCAGCCTGCGGGGTGATCACATCATTGTTGCACGCAACATGGGTGCGGCGGAGCTGTTGGACTATCAAAGCGAAAAGCTTCGCGGACTGATTTTAGAAGAGGCAGCCCCAACTTCTCATGTGGTGATTGTTGCCCGTGCACTTGGTATTCCCGTTGTTGGTCAATTGCAGGATTTTGTGGCCAATGCAGAAGCTGGAAATGCGATTATCGTTGATGGTGATGCTGGAATTGTATACCTGCGACCCCAGTCTGATGTTGAGGCTTCCTACGCCGAGAAAATAAAATTTCGGGCAAGCCGGCAAGCACAATTTGCGAAACTGACAAGAAAAGCTGCCGTAACACGTGATGACATTGCGATTTCGCTCAACATCAACGCCGGGCTTTTGATGGATTTGCCACAATTGGCGATGTCAGGAGCCGAGGGTATTGGTCTTTTCCGTACGGAATTGCAGTACATGGTTTCTGCAACGTTGCCGAGACCGGGTGAGCAAGAAGAGCTGTATCGCCAGGTACTGGATGAAGCTGGCGGAAAACCTGTCACTTTCCGGGCATTGGACATTGGTGGCGACAAGGTGCTCCCGTATCTGAAAACCATGCAGGAAGAAAACCCGGCCATGGGTTGGCGTGCTCTGCGTTTGTCACTTGATCGTCCGGCATTGCTCAAATCTCAGGTAAGGGCCCTGTTGAAAGCAGCTGCACGAAGAACCCTGCGTTTGATGTTGCCAATGGTGACAGAAGTGCGTGAGGTGAAGCTGGTTCGAGGCCTGATCAAACGCGAGGTAGAACTGCAAACCCGCTTTGGTCATGAAATGCCGCAAAAGCTTGAGCTTGGCATCATGATTGAGGTTCCAAGTCTGCTGTTTCAACTGGATGAATTGATGCCTTGTGTTGATTTTGTCTCCGTCGGTTCGAATGATTTGTACCAGTTTTCACTTGCCTGCGACCGAGGCAATGCGCGATTGGCAAACAGATACAGCCCGGTCAACAAGAGCTTTCTCAGGATTCTGCACACCATTCAAAAAAAGGGTGATGAGCATGAGGTGCCGGTAAGCCTGTGCGGTGAGATGGCCGGGAGACCTCTGCCTGCAATGGCGTTGTTGGGACTGGGGTATCGATCAATATCCATGTCACCGGCGGCAATTGGCCCGATCAAGGCAATGATTCTCGCGCTTGATGTCAGGAAACTTGAGAAAACGCTTATTCCGGCGCTTGAAGCGCACTCGGACAGTACAACCATGCTGGAATTGCTTACAGATTTTGCAGACAGACATGGAATTCCGTATTAGCGGAAATCGCTGACCTTGCGTGATGATCACGAATATCTTCTATACTTTGAAAAAATAACCGGCCATTCCCATGATTGTACCTGAAAAACTTGACCAAATGCTCCACCGCTTTGCGATGATTGAAGAGGAAATGGCAGGGGGACCGGATCCTGAGACCTATGTAAAACTTGCGTCAGAACATTCCGAACTGCAGCCGGTTGTAGAGCGTATTCGGCAATATCAGCAAGCGCAGGGCGCTATGGCGGATGCTGAGGAGATGATGGCTGACAAGGATAGCGAAGCAGATATGCGGGAACTTGCAGAGCTTGAAATTGCTGAAGCAAAGTCAGTGATTGAAGCGTGTGAAGAAGCCCTGAAAATTCTGCTTCTGCCCAAAGACAAAGCTGACGACAAAAGTGCCATTCTGGAAATTCGTGCTGGAACCGGAGGGTCAGAGGCAGCTCTTTTCGGAGGCGACCTGTTTCGTATGTATGAACGCCATGCCGCTGCAAAGGGCTGGAAAGTGGAAATTCTTTCCGAAAGTGCAGGCGATGTTGGCGGATACAAAGAAATTGTTGCGTCAATAACCGGTCGTGGCGTGTTTGCGAGGCTCAAATTTGAATCCGGTGTTCACCGGGTGCAACGGGTTCCGGAAACTGAATCAGGCGGCAGGGTTCATACCTCGGCGGCTACCGTAGCAGTGCTTCCGGAAGCAGAAGATATTGATATCGAAGTTCGGAATGAAGATATCCGGATTGATACCATGCGGGCATCCGGCGCCGGTGGTCAGCACGTGAACACGACAGATTCTGCAGTTCGCATTACCCACCTTCCTTCTGGCATTGTCGTTATGTCCTCGGAAAAGTCGCAGCACCAAAACCGGGCATTTGCGATGAAGGCGTTGCGGGCAAAGCTTTATGATCTTGAACGCCGAAAGGCTGATCAGGAGCGCGCTGATGCCCGCAAAGGTCAGGTTGGATCGGGTGATCGGTCTGAGCGTATCCGGACCTATAACTTTCCACAGGGGAGAATGACGGATCACCGTATCAATCTTACCTTGTATAAGCTCGACCGGCTGATAATGGGGGAGGGACTTGATGAAGTAATTGATGCGTTGATTACCGATTATCAGGCAGGCCAGCTGGCTGTGATGGAAGATGAAGCGTGACCCCGGAAGCGTTAACAGTTGCCGAAGCACTTGAACAAACCATAACTGAAATGCGAAATGCAGGTTGTGATACGCCTGAACTTGATGCCCGATTGCTATTGATGGGGGCAACCGGTTATTCGCATGCCGAACTGATCAGTAAATCCCGGGATGCTCTAGAAGATGATAAGGCAGAACGGTTTGCGGGATTTTCAAAGCGGCGTCTGTCAAAGGAACCGGTTCACCGGATTCTCGGCAGGCGCGAGTTTTATGGCCGGGAATTTTTCCTTTCGCCGGAGACCCTGGTTCCCCGACCGGATACGGAGGTGCTGATTGATGTAATTCTTGATGAATGCAGGAAAGACGAGGCCGATGTTCGAATTCTTGACCTAGGAACCGGGTCCGGAATCATTGCAATTACGCTGGTAGCGGAACTTCCGAAAACAGAAGTTGTTGCAGTCGATATTTCTGCGCAGGCGCTTGTAACAGCACAAAAGAATGCTGATTCGCTCAAAGTTAAGGGGAGGGTGAGCTTTCTTCACGGCGATTTGTACGAACCGGTAACGGGGCAATTTGATCTCATTGTATCGAACCCGCCCTATATCAAAAGCACAGAACTTGAGGGGTTGCAGGATGAAGTTCGACTGCATGACCCAATAGACGCGCTGGATGGCGGAAGCGATGGTTTGGTGTTTTACAGACGTATTTTTGGTGAATCTTGCAAATATTTGAGGGGAAACGCGGCAATTTGTGTGGAAATCGGCCATGATCAGGGGCAAAAGGTGTGTTCGATCGCAAGGGAATGTGGCTATGCTTCACCGGAGGTTTGCAGGGATTTCGGGGGACGAGACCGGGTTGTGATTGCGAGAAGATCGGGCCAAATTGAGTGTTGCAAAAATGCAAAGGTTAAAGAGAATTAATTTTAATGGAAAAAAAGACTTGGATTTCGAACTGCCAAGGTCTAGTTTCCAAATACGAACAGCGCGAATAGTCCGCAGCTTTCACACTCACCCGTCCAATCGAACACATCTGCTTTTCGGCAGGGCGGCAAACCGGTTTATCTGAGGAGTGCCGGAGCAATTTCAAAATGTAGGGCAGCATGAGTTTCGTTACGACGTACCTCACGCATAAAATTGATTTCCAACAACAGGTAGTTGATGAGACAGTCACATCAAAAATCACGGTCTCGCGGTAGAAACCGCAAGCCACAAAATCCAATGAGCCGTAACTATGAAAGTAACGGCCCGGACGTGAAAATCCGCGGTAATGCTGGGCATATCGCTGAAAAATATTCGACCCTCGCCAGAGACGCATTGTCTAATGGAGACACTGTGATGGCAGAGAACTATTATCAGCATGCGGAGCACTACAATCGTCTGATTGCAGCTGCCCAAGCTCAACGGGCTGAAGAAAATGCTGCCAATGTGGCTGCAAATGGTAGAGGCCCTCAGCCGGATGTGGCTGGTGAAACTCCGGATGCTTCTCAGGAACAAGACGCCAATGCTTCTGAGGGTTCGGATGGAGAAGAAGCCACTGATGCTCCAGAACAACCGAAAGAACGTAAGAGCAGTCGTGGCAGACGCACCAAGCGGGTAGCGGCTGAAACGCCTTCACAATCAGAAGACGAGGTTCAAACTGAAGCAGCGGATGGCAATGGCGTTGAGGCTGATTCAGTGTCCGGTTCGGAGGAAATTTCTGATGATGCCGCTTCACTGCCGCAAAGCATAACCGGTGGGCTGCGGGTTGAAGAGGCCTGATCGGTTTCCCTTCCGGGGCTTTTAATTCAGCTGATCGATTCCCATATCTGTGTCACAGCATGCTGCCTGGCGGGTGCTGAACTTTCATGACGTTGCGTGCCGTTATTCGGGCGAAACGATAAAGGAGTTTGATATGGATATCGAGAAATATACGGACCGGATGAAAGGTTTCGTCCAGTCTGCCCAAACCGGCGCTTTGTCCGCTGGCCACCAACAATTTTTACCGGAACATTTGCTGAAAGTTCTTCTGGATGACCCGGAAGGCCTTTGCGCAGGACTTGTTGAGCGAGCAGGTGGCGATCCTAAAATGTTACGTGCTGAAGTGAAGAAAGCGTTGGATGTGCTACCTTCTGTTTCCGGTGGCAATGGTCAGCTTTATATGTCGTCCGGCTTGGCGAAATTGTTTGAAACTGCTCAAAAGACGGCAGATAAGGCCGGCGATGGTTATGTCACTGTCGAGCGCATGCTGCTCGCTATGACCGTTGAAAGTGGCGCTGATACAGCGAAACTTCTCAAGCAGGCTGGTATCACGGCGAAATCGCTTAATGTCGAGATTGAAAAAATTAGAAAAGGCCGGACAGCGGATTCCGCCAATTCTGAGGCAGCCTATGATGCGTTGAAGAAATATGCACGTGATCTCACAGAAGATGCCCGCGAAGGGCGGCTTGATCCGGTGATTGGACGTGATGAGGAAATCAGGCGCTCAATTCAGGTGCTCTCCCGCCGTACCAAAAACAACCCGGTGCTGATCGGAGAGCCGGGCGTTGGTAAAACCGCAATCGCTGAAGGCCTTGCCTTGCGCATTGTGAACGGGGATGTGCCCGAGTCCCTTAAAGACAAGTCTCTTTTGTCACTCGATATGGGTGCCCTGATTGCCGGGGCAAAATACCGTGGCGAGTTTGAAGAACGGCTGAAAGCGGTACTGACAGAAGTTCAATCGGCGGACGGAAAAATTGTCCTGTTCATTGATGAGATGCATACCCTGGTTGGCGCCGGGAAAAGTGAAGGTTCGATGGATGCATCCAACCTTTTGAAGCCTGCGCTTGCGCGCGGTGAACTTCATTGTGTTGGCGCGACAACTTTGGATGAATATCGCAAACATGTTGAAAAAGATGCAGCTCTTGCCCGTCGGTTCCAGCCGGTGTTTGTGGATGAACCGGATGTGGCGGATACGATCTCGATTTTGCGCGGCATCAAGGAGAAATACGAAGTCCACCACGGAATTCGTATTTCAGATTCGGCCCTTGTCGCTGCCGCCAATTTGTCCAACCGATACATCACTGACCGGTTTTTGCCGGACAAGGCGATTGACCTGATGGATGAGGCGGCGTCACGCATTCGCATGCAGGTAGATTCCAAACCTGAAGAGCTTGATGAGATCGACCGACGTTTGATCCAGTTGAAGATCGAACGCGAAGCGCTTCTCAAGGAAACCGACAAGGGTTCCAAGGAAAGGCTTAATACGCTTGAAAAAGAACTCGCTGATTTGCAGGAAACTGCAGACAGTCTGACGGCGCGCTGGGAAAAAGAAAAGCAGAGACTTTCAGGTGCTCAAAGCCTGAAAGAGCAGCTGGAGCAGGCGCGTACTGAACTTGAACAGGCACAACGCGGCGGTGATCTTGGCCGTGCTGGTGAGCTTGCCTATGGTGCAATCCCGGATCTTGAAAAGCAGATTGCAGATATTGAGGCAGGTGCTGAAGATGAAACAACCGAAGTGATGGTGGAAGAAACTGTCATGCCAGATCATATTGCACAGGTTGTCTCGCGCTGGACAGGTGTTCCCATCGACAAAATGCTCGAAGGTGAACGCGACAAGCTGTTGCGAATGGAGGATGAACTTGCCAAGCAGGTCATCGGACAGGCCAGGGCTGTTCAATCGGTTTCAAAAGCAGTGCGTCGTTCCCGCGCGGGATTGCAAGACCCGTCGCGTCCAATTGGCTCATTCATGTTTCTTGGGCCAACCGGGGTTGGTAAAACCGAGCTTACGAAGGCGCTTGCGGATTTCCTCTTTGATGATGCTTCCGCCATGGTCCGTATCGACATGTCGGAATATATGGAGAGGCATTCGGTCGCCCGGCTGATTGGTGCGCCGCCAGGTTATGTCGGCTATGATGAAGGCGGTGCGCTAACCGAAAGCGTTCGCAGACGGCCGTATCAGGTCATATTGTTTGACGAGATTGAAAAAGCACACCCGGATGTGTTCAATGTGCTTCTGCAGGTGCTTGATGACGGACGGTTGACCGATGGCCAGGGCCGGACGGTTGATTTTTCGAACACCATGATCATCATGACATCCAATATGGGCGCGGAGTTCCTTGTCGGTCTTGAAGACGGGAAAAAAGCTTCGGATGTGAAAGAAGAAGTCATGGCTGTGGTCCGGGCGCATTTCCGACCCGAGTTTCTTAACCGGCTGGATGAAATCATTCTGTTTGAACGGTTGAAGAAAGCGGACATGGCGGGGATCGTTGAAATCCAGCTTCGCCATCTGCGCGGCCTTCTAGAGGAACGCCGGATCGCTATTTTGCTGGAACCTGATGCGGTTCAATGGTTGGCTGAACGTGGTTATGAACCAGCTTATGGCGCACGACCGCTTAAACGGGTGATCCAGTCAGAGCTTCAGGATCCATTGGCCGAGAAAATTCTTGCAGGCGACATTCACGACGGAATGGAAGTGAAGGTTTCTGCCGGTGGTGATTTGTTGCTGCTTGAAGGTCATGAACGCGGACCGTCAGCAGACAATGACAACTCGAAAGATGCGGCTTGATTTCGCTTGAAGAATACAACACCTACTGCGCCTCCCTGCCGGCGACCCAAACGGTCATCCAATGGGGAGGTTCTCATGTCTGGAAGGTTGGAACCATAGTCTTTGCGGTTGGCGGTTGGTCAAAGACCGACGATCTTGCGGTCACGTTCAAATGCTCGCCTGAAAGCTATGATATTCTCAAAGAGCAGCCGGGGCTACAACCGGCTCCCTATTTAGCATCCCGCGGCATGAAGTGGATCCAGATGACATCGGAAGACACGCTTAATGCTGAGGATCTGAAGCTTTATCTCAAGGAATCCCACCGCCTTGCAGCCAAGAACCTGACGAAGAAGGTGAGGGAAGAGCTTGGGTTGGGTGAGGCCTGAATGCTCAAAGGTCTTGATGGCGCTCTGAGCCGATTTTGTCATTGTATTCACTGGTTGTTTGTCTTCTTGCCGACAGGAAGATAATCGAAAAATCGATGGTTTTTGCAACGGGTTTTTACGCCCTATGATTTCAGCAGGTTAGGTGTCGCAAAATCTTGTCGCAAAAAGATTGGCGATTATCAGGTAATTTCGTTCAGGCCTTCTACAAACGTCTTTCCATACGATGAAAGAGTCAGTTTGAGCTGATTATTTGTAATAATATTGCCATTATGATTTGATCCAAATCCCCCAATGACCTCTTCGCATTCAACAATATCGTCATCAATGATGTGTTTGACCATAAGATACATGGTGTTGTGGAGCATGATTGCTGGTCGTTTGTCAGGATGTTCTTTGATAAAATCACGCGATAAATCGATGAAACGTCGTTCAATATCGGAGTAACGACCGTTTAACATCATCAGATTGGATTTTATTTTTCCAAGGCTAATGTGGTTGATGTGGCGCGGGTCATTGCTATTTTGCTTCAACCGATGACAAGTTGGACAAAGAGCTATTAAGTTTTCAAACCTGTGCTCCTTTACCTTCGACCATTCAACTATGTGGTCTATATCTAGTGGTCCGTTCGAAACAAATGAGTCCCTTTGCGGCGAACTCTTTATCATTTGTTTCGAACGTAAAGACCACTAGCAAGGTATTGTTTTCTAGTGGATTTTAAGATTCAAATATTTGGATGAGAGGTCTCGGAAAACGGGTTCCAAATGTTTGAATCAATCCACTAGGTACCATGCATTGTCGACCAAGCAATCGACACATATCTGAACTAATCTCGATTCCCCCAGCATATCAATATTTCGGATAATTCCCAGTTATCGTAACTGGAATTGAAAAACTTTTGGTGCGGGCCCTTACATTGCGGGGATCATTTGCCAAAAGCGTCTTTTCTTGAGTGTTCTCCTTCAAAGAAAGAAAATCTTTAACTCAGCGCCAGACCAATTCAAAGTGAGTGACGAAAACAAATAAAATCAGTGACCTATTTTTTAATTTGACGCTAAAAGCGAAGGTTTATTGTTGCATCTTTCCTCAGTTTGGTTGATTTTCAATTTGTGTTGACGAGTACAAGTCGGGGTATGCTACGAAAGACGAGCCCAGTGTTTGAGTACATTAAGAAATTTAGTCCAAATGACTACTTCACGGCAGGAGCTTTCCTGTTGAACCTTTTGGCAGTAATTGTGGTTGGGTTCATGGCCTATTGGGCAAGTGAACGCGCCAATGAGATAAATCAGGGTCAAAACACTCTGGAATTGTTGGTGAGTTTGGATTCCCCGGAAGTCCGGCGGTCCCGAGGTGAGATAGATCGGTTCTTTCGAGAGCCTGACACTTTCGATACAGAAGACTTCCATGATCAGAATGATTTGCTCAGGGGCATCTTCGGCCCTTTCATACACCAAGTTAATCTGCTGGCTTATTGTGTGGAGGCTCGGCTGTGCAAGGAATCATTGGTTTTTGAATATGCGTGTGGAACTCTCTTAGAGATCTTTTCTAAGCTAGACGCCAAGCTTGATCTACTGCCTACAAAACCAAGCAGCGACAGTGCTCCACTAAACGCACTTATTTCGCGATGCACGGAGTTTCAATCATGATCTTCATCGATATTAAATCAGCTCTTTGGCCCTTAGATCGATTAATACTAGCTGCTGTATTCTTGCTTGGAACCAGCATCACTCCCTTTGCCGAGGTATGCACGAGAAACGCGATAGGTACAGAAGATCACCGTCAGATTCGGAGCGTTATCTGTATGGAGGATTGGACGCAGATCCAACAGACCGCAAAAAATATTCGCGGTGCAATAAACATCGACATTCAGGATACCGAAGACGGCGTGCAAGGACGTGCTTTTCTACGGCTGCTAAATCGGTTCGAATCCGGAGAGGATATATCGCCAGTCGAGATTTCCAACATCTTGTCTTCAAAAGAAGCGTCACTACTTCGGCTTGGTCTGAGGGTTGGTGCTACAATGGCTTCCTTCGAACGTCAGCACATAAAGATGTGGTGTGAAACGAGACTGTCCTTAATCAAAAACCTCACGCCTTCAAATCCTTCGCCGATCGCGTCAATCGAATTTGCGCTTCGATGCGCAGACTAAGAAAGGCCTTCCTGATGTTGGCTCGCCAGCCATTGGTTATGGTCTTCACTATGTTGATCGTCATTTTCGGCTTTAATGGAAAGTCGGCTGCATCTGAGACCCTCCCGGAAGGAATTTGTCGCGTGGACGGTCCAATGTCGGAAGCGGCCTTTCATGAGTTTGTCGATTGCACTAGCCGTACGCTACGAAACATCATTTGGCCGGAAAATATTATTCCAGGAATCCGAATGGCAGGCGTCCGGATTCTTGCCAATGATGCAGTTGCACTATCATTCCCAAAAGATTGCAGCTTCAAACCATCATACAAACCCGGCACCAACAAGCTAGTTTTTCCTTATCCCCTTCAGTACTACTCGCTTTATAATCAGCAGGCCATTCTCGCATATCTGATGGGAATGCCATTCGCTTCGACGCCTGAGGCACTTCAAACATTTCTTGAAAAGGAACTCAGGCCCCATCTCGTTGCTTCGCGAATACGGTGCCCAGGTTCTCAGCTACAACGGACAGGCAAGGTTGTGCCTTTCCCACCTAGCATCATGTCGCGCAGAATTTCACAGGCAGAACAGGAGGAACTTATTCGGATTGCCAAAGAGAATACGCTCATTAGAAAGCTTGAGGCCTATATCGCCTTTTCCTCGACGTTTTTCACTCTCATTCATGAATACGGTCATGCTGCGCTGCATGATAATAATAATGAAAATTCGCTGACTTTAGAAGTTGAAGCAGATAATTATGCCGCCACCGTTATGGAAGCAAACAATCTACCAGTAATAATATCGCTGGGTTTGTTTGATTTGTTAGTGTCCAACTCGAAAGTAATTGAGTGATATCAGTAATTTGTGATTCAATCGGATTGTTTACGATTCGAAGGAGAACACAATGGTCTGGACTGATATCACCCGCCTACAATATGAGCGCAAAACTGGTCGCTATTCAAGTGATTGCAGCGATAAAGAATGGCATTTGATTGAGCCGTTTCTTCCACCAGAAAAACCTATAGGCCGCCCGCGCACGACGCAAATGCGCGATGTTTGGGATGCGATCCAGTATATGGCCTCAACCGGTTGCCAGTGGAAGATGATCCCTAATGACTTCCCGCCACCTTCTACAGTGCAGCGTTATTTTTACTACTGGCGCGACAATGGAATACTGCATCAGATCAACCATGCTCTGGTCATGGTAGCGCGAGAACAAGAAGGTCGAGAAGCCTCGCCAAGCGCCGGAGTAATTGACAGTCAGTCCGTTAAAACAACGGAAAGTGGCGGGGTTTGCGGCTATGACGCAGGGAAGAAGATCAAGGGTCGCAAACGTCATATCATCACCGATACCATTGGTTTCCTGATTGGATTTGTCATTCATACTGCTGATATTCAAGACCGCGACGGGGCCGTTCATGTGCTCAATTCAATCCGCCGCACACACCCGTGGCTACGCCATGTATTTGCCGATGGTGGTTACGCGGGACCAAAACTGCGAGGCAAGCTGGAGAAAATCGGATGCTGGACAATGGAGATTGTCAAGCGTTCCGACAAGGCAAAAGGTTTCGAAGTCATTCCACGCCGATGGGTAGTCGAGCGCACCTTCGCATGGCTCGGTAGATGTCGCAGATTGGCAAAGGATTGGGAGAAATCCATCCTCTCAGCAGAAAGTTGGCTCCTCATTGCTCACATCAGGATGATAACAAGGCGGATCGCAAGAGATTGAAATTACACAATTAGTTTCGAGTCAGACTCTTACACGGAGCTGCGCACTCATCACACTCGAAGGACTTGGCCTGCCGCTTGGGAAAACTGGCACAAGGCCATCTCATACCGACTTCGTTTAGGCAAGAATTTGGAGATCAGATTTTGATGCGGCTGTCTGATCTGAGAAGATTTTATATTACCTACTATAATCGTAGATGCATCACAAAATGAGCATATATTTGAACAATGAGAAGATTGTCGGAAGCCGGAGATTCGCTTTCAGTTCGGTTGTGAATCTGGCTGAATGTAGCTAGGTTTGTAGCTTAGAAATTCTCGAAATGTTCTCAAAATTTTACTATTGCTCTATTCTAAGCCATTGTATAAATTGGTAAAATCTGATATCTTCTCGTTAAAGAGGAATCGAACCCAGTTTCCAGCGGGGTGCACCATTTTTAGAAAATCGACATTTCTTGAATCTATAGATTTGTAATTCAAATCTATTCATGCTCTTCATTATCCAGAACCCATAGCAATTCTTCCTCATCATCAACAAAGTTCATTACAAAATTAACCAGTTCGGATTTTGGTAATGCATTCAAAAGGTTGATCAGCTTTTGATGCGTTTCCAATCGCTCAAGGCAAGTCGGGTCCGGAGAATACTTGCCCTTTTGTGCTGCTGCGGTAGCAAAGGCAGTAGCTGCAATATGTTTGCAGGGTCCGTAATCATCGAACGCTGGACAATTGCATTTGCCTGAGATGCGTCCCCGATGTGGGTTCACCTCAACCGTGTAGATTCGTGATCCAACACATTTCGCCTCAATCTTTGCTACTGAAATATTGCCCAGAACAACCCGACCTTGCGCGTAATAATCTCTTCCACGTTCAACATACCGCTCATCAATGTAGTCATGAATATGTTGCTCAGTTATGGTCATTCTGGTGTCCGGATAGTTATATAGGCTGCAAAGGCTTGGTGTGAAATATTAGAAAACCAAATGAAAGAAAAAATATCCCCTGAAGCCCGGCGTATACCATTCGTTGGCAGATGGTCATTCATCGAAGCCGACTGTTTTGACCGAGATTATCTGGACCTCTGCGAACCTGCAATGCTTGTAATTTCAGAAGATGGTGACGGAGAAATCACATTTGGGGCATTACAAGCCGGTCTTACATTCAGTTTTGGAGCTGAGACTGCTTTCTTCGACTGGTGTGGTCACGATGAAATGGATGAAGCCAAAGGAGAAGGTATGGATGCTTACAGGTCAAAACAAAACCGAAATCAGATTTGAATATGATTATGGTGATGTTGCCATACTGAAGGCAATACGTCGGACATAGCAGGATTGGAGGGCATTTGACAGAAAACGCACAGAAACTTGATAATATACGGCAACGTCTTGCCGATCTTGATGCAGAACGTATTAAACTGGAATTGCAAAAGGCAGAACTTGAAAAGATCGAGGCTGATACATCATCGGAAGTATCTGCTCAGATAATCATGAGTGCTGGTGAGAAAATAGAGCTTTTTAGCAGTCTTTTTCTGGGCCGTACTGATGTTTTCCCTATCCGTTGGGAAAATGCGAAAACATCAAAATCAGGATATGCGATTGCCTGCGGCAATGAGTGGATCAAAGGATTATGCAATAAACCCCGCGTGAAGTGTAGCGCTTGTGAGAGCAAGGCCTTTTTACCCGTTACTGATGACATCATCCGGTTTCATCTTTCAGGGCGTAATGCTCGGCAACAACCATTTTGCGTTGGTGTTTATCCTATGTTGCCGGATGAGACATGCCACTTTCTAGTGGTCCGTTCGAAACAAATGAGTCCCTTTGCGGCGAACTCTTTATCATTTGTTTCGAACGTAAAGACCACTAGCAAGGTATTGTTTTCTAGGGGATTTTAAGATTCAAATATTTGGATGAGAGGTCTCGGAAAACGGGTTCCAAATGTTTGAATCAATCCACCAGCTGCAGATTTTGACAAGAAAACCTGGCAGACAGATATTGCTGCTTTTGTGCGAATTTGCGCTGAGACCCAGGTTCCGGTCTATGTGGAACGGTCCCGCTCGGGGAATGGTGGACACGCATGGCTTTTCTTTAAAGAAGCTGTGCCAGCGCCTGACGCACGCAAGTTAGGAACGTACTTGCTGACCAAGACGATGGAGCACCATCCTGAATTGGGCTTTGAATCGTATGACCGGTTATTCCCTAGCCATGCTTCTCTTTCACATGAAAGTGGCTTTCGGGTAGATATGTCAATCACGTCGGACATAGGGTCAAAAATGAAGAAAAATGGTTATAAAACCTTTATCAAATGATAAATACTTAGTTAATTATTTCAAATACTTGCATCGATTTTTATTTCCTAACTGTCCTCACCGCTCAAACAAATTCCTAAATTCTTCCGTAAAAATACAGTCGCAGAAGTAGACCGGTTCACCACCTTTCTTCATCTGAATTTAATGTGGCCGAGCTGCGTGGGGTCAACTGGAACTCAATTTGGTACAATGGTGGAGGGGATTTGAAAAGCTGGAACTTCGAGAACTGAGAGTTTTCTTTGATGACCAAAAGCCAACATTAAGCCGAGTGATCGATTTTGTTACATCAAGGTGATTTGGCTGGAACCCTTACATTTCAATGAGTTATCTTTACAATTTTAGGAATTTCTCTAGCGTATATACGTTTCTTCAAATTTGTAGTTAACAATTCAGATGTTGCTGTGACTAATAAATCACTCCCATTGGCACGAATCTTGAAAGGAGATTCGAGAATGAAATTAAACACACCGCTAGTAGAACTTTACCATGGCTTTTCAAAACACGTATTGTCGAACAGAAGAGGAATTCATATGGGATAATTATGAATTTCTAAGAACGTTAGATCCTATTAATGTTGAATACAAGCCACATGCGTTAGAACTTGTACAAGACTTAGTCAGTGGGGTCAGTAGTATCGTTGATATGGTTAGGAACACTCCATACAAGGAACATTATAAATTGTATTTATAAGAGATATGTAAATTAGTGATAAAAATGAAGCGATCACAATTACAGAATTAAATACTATTGAAAATGTTCTTCCAAATTTAATTCTGCTCCTATACTCACTAATTAGGTATTCGTTTTCAACTAAATCACGAGCTGCAATATTTTTTAAATTTGATTTCGGTTTTGATTTTGACTTTTTTAAAGTCTTTAAAAGCAGTGATTTTTTATCTTTTTCATCACTTTTGAGTATAATCTTCTTTAATATTTGAAACATTGGAAAATTCGCATACTTATGCGACCTCCCTTATTTCAACTGAATTTGGGCTTTTTGCCCTACTTTTTGCTACCAAAACATGAGATTCGAAAACAGAAACATATTTAGATTTATGTTCGTCATTCGAGAAGTCATGATAAAAGAATGGAAAATCAAAAAAATCGTATTTTCCATTACTCACGATATCAAATGCATAATCTAGCGCTGAAATTTGGCTTTCTGTAAATTTAGCCTGCTCGGATTTATTGAGAAAAAATTTTATACTTCTTTCTAATCTATCGATTTTTCCACCATTTTCCTTCATAAAAATACGCAATTCAGGAAAATAATACTTATATTTATTGTGGACGATATGCTGCCTTATTAGAGAAAAGCCTTATCCCTTTTGGTCCGGTGGCACAATATGTAGTGACATTGCGGATTGAATGGTATAGAACATATAGTGAACATTGTGCTTATGTAAGGGAGCTTTGCCATGCTGTTTACACCAACATCCTTGATTGAATTTCAACACCGTTTTGCCGATGAGGCGGCGTGTGCTGCGTGGCTTTACGAGATGCGCTGGCGCGATGGATTTGTGTGTCCGCGATGCGGGAATGATAAGGCATGGGCGCTTGAGACGAAGGCCTTTACTTACGAATGCACACGCTGTCATCGTCAGACTTCGGTAACCAGCGGCACAGTAATGCACGGCTCGAAATTACCCCTGACGGTCTGGTTTTGGGCAGCTTTTTTGATGACCACCCATTCCAACGGTATTTCCGCCTTGCAGTTGCAGGGCCAGTTGGGCCTTGGTTCTTATAAAACCGCGTGGTTATTGTGCGCCAAATTACGCCGGGCCATGGTGGATAGTGATCGCTCGCCCCTGCAAGGCCTTGTGGAAGTTGATGAAACCGCGATTTCCTGCCGTTCGAAACAAGAACCCGTCATGGGAGGGCAAGGCCGCTCGCATCAGGGGAAACTATTGGTGGCAGGTGCGGTTGAAGTGGACCAAAGGGGGCGTCCGGGGAGGCTGCGTCTGGCGAGAATTGAGGATTATAGCGCCAAATCCCTGCATCTCTTCGTTGAGCGGAGCCTGGCTCCAACAACGATTGCAAGGACCGATGGCTGGTCCGGCTATCATGGGGTGAGCAACACTATCCCCGGTCTCAATCCAACCCCATACCATCGGGCCGATGGCAGCACACTTCGTATTGCCTTGGGTGCACCGGGCTTTTTCAAACCTCAAAACATGGGGCTTGGGTGTCTACCACGGGCTGCGGGCCAAACATCTGCAAACCTATCTCGATGAATTCGTCTTCCGGTTCAATCGTCGCCGAAACCGCCACTCCGCCTTCAAAACCATCCTCGCCATCGCCGTCAGCAAATCACCAATGACCTACAACATGTTGATCTCACCGGAACAAAAGGGATAAGGCTTTTAGTGGATATCCATATTTTAGCTGGTGATATAAATCTGCTATAAGCACGGTGTTCTCTATCATCAAGCAATTGAAAAGAGTTTTATTCGAACTCTTTCGCTTAAATTGAGGACTAAAATAAAGTGCTACATTCAGACAATCATGTAAAAGCCTTATCCCTTTTGGTCCGGTGGCACAATATGTAGTGACATTGCCGTTTGAATGGTATAGAACATATAGTGAACATTGTGCTTATGTAAGGGAGCTTTGCCATGCTGTTTACACCAACATCCTTGATTGAATTTCAACACCGTTTTGCCGATGAGGCGGCGTGTGCTGCGTGGCTTTACGAGATGCGCTGGCGCGATGGATTTGTGTGTCCGCGATGCGGGAATGATAAGGCATGGGCGCTTGAGACGAAGGCCTTTACTTACGAATGCACACGCTGTCATCGTCAGACTTCGGTAACCAGCGGCACAGTAATGCACGGCTCGAAATTACCCCTGACGGTCTGGTTTTGGGCAGCTTTTTTGATGACCACCCATTCCAACGGTATTTCCGCCTTGCAGTTGCAGGGCCAGTTGGGCCTTGGTTCTTATAAAACCGCGTGGTTATTGTGCGCCAAATTACGCCGGGCCATGGTGGATAGTGATCGCTCGCCCCTGCAAGGCCTTGTGGAAGTTGATGAAACCGCGATTTCCTGCCGTTCGAAACAAGAACCCGTCATGGGAGGGCAAGGCCGCTCGCATCAGGGGAAACTATTGGTGGCCGGTGCGGTTGAAGTGGACCAAAGGGGGCGTCCGGGGAGGCTGCGTCTGGCGAGAATTGAGGATTATAGCGCCAAATCCCTGCATCTCTTCGTTGAGCGGAGCCTGGCTCCAACAACGATTGCAAGGACCGATGGCTGGTCCGGTTATCAGGGGGTGGGCGACATTATCCCCGGTCTCAATCATCAACCCCATACCATCGGGCCGATGGCAGCACACATCGTATTGCCCTGGGTGCATCGGGCTTTTTCAAACCTCAAAACATGGGGCTTGGGTGTCTATCACGGGCTGCGGGCCAAACATCTGCAAACCTATCTCGATGAATTCGTCTTCCGGTTCAATCGTCGCCGAAACCGCCACTCCGCCTTCAAAACCATCCTCGCCATCGCCGTCAAAAAATCACCAATGACCTACAACATGTTGATCTCACCGGAACAAAAGGGATAAGGCTTTTGCGGAATTTGAACGCGAACTGATTTTGCAACGCACGAGCGATGGTAGAAAGGCCGCTCAAGCGCGAGGCGTCAAATTTGGACGCCCGTCAAAACTGTCAAGTTCACAAATTTCAATTATCAAATCCGAAATATTAAATGGGAACTCGGTAAGAGAAGTTGCCGAAGCATTTGGGGTTAGCCGTGACACTATCTATAGGGCAATTGCTAAACCTAACTGAAATTGGCACTCAAATCCCTTTGTTCTGATCATGGCAATATCTTTGGAGGCTTTTTATCAGTCAAGGGGCTCACTCACCGAAGGTGACGACTTCGTCGCCCTTGACGGATAAAAATCTCCAAATAGGGGCTGAGGATCAGAACAAAGGGTAACATCTGACAACAGCATTTAACGCACCTAATTATGCAGCGTCTGGTTCACTTCCTTTCGCCATAACTTTCCCAAGGTGATGTTTCAATTCTTCATACGCAGAGAATCCAGAAATAGCCGAATGAGCGTTAAGCCAATCACCGGCGGCAGATAGAGCGTCTAAATTCACGTCCAAAGGATCAGCAGAATTTGTCACCCCAAGATCACGGAGACTTTCCATCATTTGTTCAGATGGATGAGAAAATGGTGTGCCATCCCCAAACTGGCTGAGGAAAAGCAACCTCTTGGAAAATACTTCCTGCTCGTTGGCATACATTACATCTGGGCTCAGGCTCCTGCTCCCACCTAGAAGCGCATTCTGGATAGCATGCATTTTGTGAAGTTCGTGCTCCTTTGGCATCCGGGCATTTTTCAAGTTGAAGCCAAAGAAACTTTCTACGCCTCTATTTAGCAAAACTGGGCGACTACTCAGAAATTGCATTTTCATTTTATCTGTCGCATTTCCCGCTATTCCGCCCTGAAATGGAAATGTTTCACCGGAATATAAATCCTCATACGTCTTATGCCCGTTTTCATCGACATACATAACAATACCTGGGCGCGCCTCTATTGCATTATCGCGGGTAATGGCGGGTCGGTAACTTTCCACTTTGCCAGTCTCTGGATTGATGACCGGAACTTTCTGATCCAAAATCCGTTCCATATCAGCCACGGTGTTGTTGGCAGCAATCGGAACGTTGAAATTCTCGGCAACTGATTTTTGAAACGCTTCGGAAAAGCCTGATTGATGATCCGGCGCGTCAAAAATCTGCGCGCGAATGAAACTGGTTGGCTCTGGTAGACTGGAAATATCCAGCCTATTCACTTTTTGCAAAATCAGTTGCTGATCGTGTGGTGCAATTGCAAGTGAAATAATCTGAGCAAAGGCTTGAAGCTTAGTCATTTCGCTTTCTGGTGTGGTAGGATCACTGGCAAGAATTTGAATAATTTCAGTATTAGATTTGCCAACTTGTTTGAGTCCAGAAATTTTGTCGAAATAAGCATTGCGGCTTTGAATATCTGATATAGCTTCAGACTTTGCAGTTGCCCGATCGTTTAAATTATCTTCAGTTTCAGAATGCTGACTCAGCAATCTATTTATTTTGGGTTTAGTCATTCCAGCAGTGTCAAAAAAGCGACCTTTGGCGTGTTGCTCTTTTTCAAGATTTAATAAAATTTCTACTGCTTTATCTGGCTCATTAATGGAATAAGCCTGTAGGGTTTTGCCAATTGCGTTACGGCGTTGCTGATCAATCAATTCGTGGCCAGTTTCGCTTTCTAATTCACAAAGCAATGCCATGCGATCAGATTCACAGCTTTGTTTTACTTGTTCATGAAGTTGCAGATCTTTTTCATTGTCAGGAGACGGTTTACCCCTTTGGTTAATTTTATCATTCATTATTGATGAAGTTATTTCAGGCCTAATTCTTCCTTTGCACCAGAAATCAAACTGTCTGTCATGGCGGAAATTTCCGCGTCAATATCTCTGGACTGTTGTTGATAACCTTTGGTTTCAATTTTTAGCTTTTGCATTTTCTCGCAATGTTCCTTTCCAACCAAGAAAAAGACCTCATCTAAACTTCCATCTTCGTTGGTTGAGGCGATCAGTTCTTCTTTTATGCAGGCTTTGTAATTTGCAGCAATGGCAGCGAATGCCTCGTTGGACAAATCGGAGGCATTTACATTTGCCACTCCGAAAAAAATGACTGTCGTGAGTATCACCACCTTTCCGATACATCCAATATGGACGTTTAAAGCACTGTTGCGACCACGTACGCGACGATTGCTGAAGTTATACGTCCAAAATGGTATGAACCTCTGCCAAAATGTCAAATGCTTCCAACATCTCAAGACACGCTTGAGCTTGGTTTCTTGCTCTTTGCGTTGCGCTGTTTTCCAGATTTCATCCCCTTCAACATTGGATGGCGTAATGAAGCCGCATCGGCCTTCTGTTGGGTGATGCCCAGATACTCGATAGTCACCGCGATGGATTTGTGACCCAAAATTTTGGAGATCAGGGCAATGTCTTCCCCCAACCAATACATATGTACCGGCTTGGTACGCCGGATTGAATGGGTGGAGTAATCGCCCGGATGATGGCTCAGATTTTCTGCCCATCCTTTGACCAAATCGGCATAGTAGTTGCGCGTAATCGGAAGAGGGTTTTCTCCATTCTTGTATCGGGTAAACAAAAATTTGTTGGGTGATTTCCCGCTTACCTCGATCCAGTATCGGAGATAATTTTGAGTAACTTCCGTTAGTTTTGGAAAAACTGATCTTTTGGTTTTCTTCTGTTTGGTGGTGACTTTCGATCTCATCTGGCCATTGGGATATTGTACATGCCAAACTTGGAGTTTGAGCAGGTCTCCTGCCCGGAGCATAGAATCCAGCCCCAAAGAGAGCAAAGCCAAGTCGTGCCAGTTTTCCTGATCTTGTAAATGGATTTCGATCTGGAAGATTTCTTCCATAGTGAAAGGCAATTTTGGCCCCACTGCCATACCGGAATTCCAGCTTTTCACCTTCCTCTGTTTTGGCCGCACCATCATTTACAGCAAGTGGAGTTTCGCTTTTTCCGAAAGCGAATGTATTTTATCCTTTTGTGCAGGGATTTACGGAGGTTAGAAAAGTGATGAACAAAGAGTTTGGTGGCATGTTCCATGAAGAAAGCATTAAGAAACAGGGCTTTAATAGTTTCGCTTTCGGAAAAAGCAAGACTAATGTGCGAACATGCAATCCCAATTCTACTGCTTTTCGGAAAATCGGTACGTGGATTTATCCACTATATCTGATTCCAAGATTATCAAAAATCTCATACAGGATCGACGTGATCGAGGCACACCAGAAGAATTGCTGGATATGTGGCACAGGTGGTATTTATCTGAATTCGAAAAAAGGCGATGCTGAATTTTGGTGATGATTGAAAAAATCCGTTGCTTGGCTTGCATAATTTCCGGGAAGACAAAACCTAATCTTCAATTTTGACCACCACCAACCTAAATCAAGGATTTGCCAGGAGTTCCTCCTTGATTTCGATTTTGAATGTGGCGGTCTGATTTTCAGGTGTTTTTATTCTTAACCCCGGAAACACCATGCAAACCACTCAAACACTTTCTCCAAAACAAATTCAAAAGATCATTCGTAAGCTTAAAGTCATTACCCAAGAACGCCCAGATGTTATCCGTGCCTTCGTCGCCCAGGAAGCCTTGGATTACGCTGATAACCCCATTCAAATGTTTATTGATCTCAGTAATTGCGGTTGCCAAGGTGGTACGATTGGAAGCTTAATCTACTATGCCGACACACATGCATTCTTTGATTGCTACTATGATGAAATTGAAGAGCTTCGCGAAGATTATGAAAACAACACCGGTGAATCACTACGGATTAACAGCGACCTAAAGAACTTTCTCGCATGGTTCGCTTTCGAAGAGGCCGCTTATCAAATGGCTACCAATGATTTGGAATTGGAGATTTAATTCTCCAGCTTTCGGAATTTTAGTAATGATACCGGCAGGAAATGATCATCAACTCGTCGTTGTCCACGCGATATACCAATCGATGTTCCTGATTTATACGACGCGACCAGTATCCAGCAAATTGGTGTCGAAGAGGTTCGGGTTTGCCAAGTCCTTCAAAAGGAGCGCGTTGAGTATGGTTGATCAGGTTTAAAATTTTACTCAGTAATTTTCGGTCGTGCTGAGTCCAGTATTGCAAATCTTCGAAAGCCTTAGGCTCAAACACCAAGCGCATGTTTTAGATCGTCAATGGATTCAAACTCGCGCATTTGCGAACGCGGCGTATCAACTGCACCAATAAGTCGTTCAGCATTTTTGGGGTTACGCAGAAGGTAAAACGTTTCTTGCATAGCGGCATAGTCTTCTGCTGAAAGCAGCACAAGGTTCTCACCGTTCTGTCTTTCAATCACCAATGGCTCATGATCTGAACACACTTTGTCACAGAAAGATTTGAGGTTTGTTCGTAATGAGCTGTAAGATATTGTCATATTCATTGCTGGTTACCTTTCGTCGTCATTGTACTTATATTATGTACAATGTCAACAATTTGCACCATACGCAGAAATCCCCAGCGTCGCTCGCAAGATTCGCCGCCTGCCCCACCAAAAATAGAGGTTCTTGAAGAAGAGGATAAAATACATATATGAAGATTAGATGATGTGGGTGCAAGTTTGGGATTTTGTACAAAAAGTATTTTGAACTACAATCCCACTTGCTTGAGGGACACCCCCAAGTCCCCCACGATACACACCCAGAAGGAATCTTCTTTTCACATTTATGACCAAATCAGAATACCATAAAAACTATTGGCAGAACTACAAAAGGACCCACAGACAGGTTAGCCTGACGCTTACGTACAAAGAATACGACGCATGGGCAAAACGAGCTGAAGCGCATGACAACCGCACAGTCGGTCAGCAGATTAAGGCAGAAGCCGAGGCGTACCAAAATCAAGAATATCTACCGAGCGAAACTCTAGAAAACCAGCTCATAGAACTATCGCGTATCTGGCGGGGCATGGCGAATAATCTCAATCAGATTGCCCACCACTCAAATTATTACCGTGAACTTATAAAACAAGAAGAGGCGATTGCCTTACTGCAAACCTTAGAAAAAGAAGCCCGGGATTTTATCACTCAATCCCAAGCTTCAAAACGTTAGCGCACATGTACATGGAGGATTGTAAATAAAAATCCATGATCATCAAATCAATGTCGCGCAAATCGCCTTCGTTTGGACAGCTCGTCGAATACTTCAACAAAGAGCATTACGATAACGCTCCCAGCTTTACGCAAAATCTTTGGGCAAGCGCCTATAACAGCAAAGCTGTAACTGATGAATTCGACCACAACGCTACCTTTTTGCCCAAGCGGTCAAACGGCAATTTTTTGTACCACGAGGTTATTGCACTGGAAAAAGACCGCACCGTTGGATCCGAAAAACAGGCTCAAATCCTTTTGGACTTGGCACAGAAATATACCAAGCTCCGCGCGCCCAATCAGCTTGTGTATGGGAAAATGCATAAGGAAACTGATCACCTACATTTCCACCTGTTAATTTCTGCCAACGGCATTAATGGCAAATCGCGTCATTCACTAAGCAAGTCTGAGTTTGGTAAAATTCAACGGGAGGTGGAGCGGTATAAAATCGAACATTACCCGGAGTTGGGTCATGAACAATACTATGACGTTCCATCCCGAATGCAACGACAGCAAGAAGCTCAAGCGAAGTCCAGAAAAGATGAAGTTGTAAAAATTGCCCAACGCGAATTTGAGTACAAAAAACGATCCGGTCAGAAATCACGCAAAGAAAATATTCGGGAAACCCTGAAAGATATTTTTCAACTCTCTCTTTCCGAATCTGACTTAGATACTCGTCTTCAGCAGGCCGGATACAAACGTTATCAACGGGGCAAGGCGGAGGGCGTAGTTTCGCTTGGAGACGGGAAAAAATATCGCCTTAAAACTCTGGAGCTGGAAGCGTCACTTCAATCACCCAAATCCAGAAGCCAGGTGTACACCGAGCGTGAAGCCGAGTTGGCTTTGCTCCGAGCTAGACAAGCCGAAAAAAGCAAAACTGATAACGAGCGAGACCGATGAACCAATTTGCCAGCACCTTTTTGAAAATCATCGTGGGTATAGCTCTACTCTCTGCCCTATTGAACAGTTTGAGTTTTCAGTTTCAGAATCTGGATGGATTTAGCGGTTCTCTTTTGAAACTTGGCATTCTAATCGGGTTTATTTTTGTACTTGGACGCATATTTAACTTCTCATTCCTGCCGATGCTATTTCAAACCCTTTGGGATATGGCAACCGGCTTCCTACGATTTTTGTTTCTGGGAGGCCGACGTTGGGAAGGGGCACGGTATATGGGAAACATTGAAGCGTGGAGTTTCTTTCATGCTTCACACAAGGGTTTTGTCATCGATGGAGCCAAACGCCGTTTATCAGAAAAAGTATCTTACCAATCCTTACTCACTGTCGGAGGTATGGGAAAAGGGAAATCCAGTGCTTTTGTTATGCCTAATCTGTTTACACTGGATAATTGTTCGATGGTGGTGACCGATACTTCAGGTGAAATCTATGAGCAAACTTCGGGTTATCTGGCGTCCAAGGGTTTTGATATTCAGGTGTTGAACCTGATGGATGTGACAAAATCTATGGGATACAATCCGCTCACATCGGCAAGCACCTTTACTGAAATCCAACAGATAGCCCATCTGCTTATCAAATCCTCTCCAGCCGCCAGTTCTAAGGATGATGCCTTTTGGTCTGCGGGAGCAGAAAAGATTCTGCGTATTCTAATCCAGTGCGTGAAAAACAAAGTGCAGGAAAACCCAGTCAATGAAAAATACGTCAATCTGGCCAACGTCAAATATCTGCTGAATCACTTTGACGCGCATCTAGCCAAGCCGGGTGAAAGCAAGATCGACAAGTTTGTCATGGATGCCACTTTGAACGATCAATCCACCTGGCATGACTATCGTGGTTTCACAACCGGAAATGAAAAAACCATGCTGTCTTTTCTTTCTACCGCCGATACCGCATTAACTGCCATTGGAAATCCTGATTTGGCCAACTTAACGGCCAGTCACCAGATTGATTTCGAGAAACTGCGGCAACAAAAATCCGTGCTTTACGTAATGGTGCGTCAGCAGGATTTGAGTTACTATGCTTTCCTGCTCAATCTGTTTTATACTGATCTATTCCGGTCGCTATTATCTGACCGCAATCACGGTGGTTTGCCGGTTTATTTGCTCTTGGATGAATTTGGTCATCTCACGATTCCAGACTTTGCCACCTTCGCCACCACCGCCAGAAAGTACAATGTAGCGTTCTGGATATTCCTACAAAGTCTGTCGCAACTCGAAAGCAGATATGGCCAAACCGAAGCCAAAACAATACTCGACGGCCTACAAACTGAGATTTATCTTTCCGGCATGGGTGTAACTTTTGATTGGAACGGTGAAACCATTCGATTCAATGACTGGAACGATGACGCCTTGGGTGTTTATGAATATACAACTCGTGACCGCCGTCACTATTTTACCTTTGAGTTAAAGAAACTTGGCTCGGAAATCAGAATATATATCACAAGTCAGCCCGACTATGGATATGAACGTGCTAATGACGGGCATTCCACTCATCGCCTTACTGACACATCGGGGCAATACATCTGTGTTCGTTCGGACCTCACCCCAACAAAAATTCCGGACGCACTGTCATGGATGGTTTATTGGAGCGAAGAAACCGGAAAATATATTGACACTGGGAGGGCTTTTTCATGAGCGAATATTACAGTGCCTATGCAGGCGGATATTCTTTCAAGTTTGAGCTTGTAGAACAGTATTCTGGAGAAATTCGCATCTATATTGTTTCTTCACCAGCTTACGGGCGCGACAGCTGTTTACACAAGACGCATCGGCTTAGTGATAGCGGTAAATATTATGTCTGTGTTAGAGGTGATCTAATTCCCAACAATTTCAATGATGCAAGAAATTGGGCACAGTACTGGGCCAAAGGAACAGTTAACTACATCAAATTTGGCACCCCATTTAGCTAGGAGAAAAAGCATGCAATTTTCCCAATTGAGACCACTTTCAAAAAGATTAAAACAAAAACCATCCGAGCGCGTCATTTATCTTACGCAGCAAGTCTATCAAAATTACAAAGAAAGTATTTGCCAATATCCACCAGAAACATTTGCTCTACTGGGGGGTCGTTTAGATCAACCCTTTACAATTACCGATTTTCGTTTTTGTCCGCCACGCAAAAACAAATATGGCAGGTATGATCACAGTGCAACGCACGTTAACGTTGATCATGAATACATGAATTGGGTAATTGATCAAGAGTGGAGACCAAATGGAAAATATATTTTAGGAATCTGGCATTCACACCCTGCGGCTGTGACAAGCCCTTCTTACGGTAGCCCCGGTTCCAATGAAGGAGACGTGGTGTTTTTCTCCTCCTGCATGGAACATGATGATTCCCCAAACCGAAATTGGAATACTTTCATTGCACCCATTACCACCTTCGATAGGAATGGGAACGATCTGATACATGGCTGGACATTGGACAAAGGTTCAGATGCACCCATTTCTGCAAAAGTTCAGCTGATTGAAGAATGTGAATCTATACCCCAAAGGGACATTCAAGAACTTTGTTTTTTGATGCGCCGTCGCTATGAAAATGAATTGCACGCACTATCTCAAAGTTATTTTTCAAGTAACGATGAACGCAGAAATTATATTGCAGCATTCAGAACTATCCGAAAAAAGGAAATTGCAGATATTCGATCAGGCCGTCATCCTTTGGTACGATAATTTCTAAACTTACCCGAAGCAGGTAAGGAGTTTTCAATGATTGAGAATCTTATTGTGAAATGCGGTGCGCAAATTTTTGAGTTTGAATTAGCCCCACAACAAGATGGAGAGATTCGAATTTATATTGTTTCTACTCCACAATTTTCCAGATATGCAAATTCATTCAACACACAGCACGGCAATCGCTTGAAAGAATCACCCGGAGTTTGTGATTGCGTTGAACCGGTATTCATCGTCCCAAGCCGCTGTTTTTCTTCGTACTTTTATGCTTGCTTTGTCGGGTATTTGCTTGATGATATTGAGCACTGCGTGGCGGACGAGGGCCATGTTTACGGGCCCGTTTTGGGTTCGAAGCCGCATCAGGTCGTCGTGGAAGACCACATCCATCACCCAGTGCAGGCGATTTTCGATACCCCAGTGGGCGCGTGCTGCGCGTGACAGTTGGGCTGCTGTGAGATGGGCTGAAGAGATATAGAAGCGCCTTGAGCGACTGGTCTGGCCATCTTTTTCCACCTCGGCTTCGACCATGCCAATGGTTGCAGGGCCGGCAAAACATGGCTCGCCCGGCGCTGTGCGGTCTGCGCTGAGCCAGTCAACCGCATGACACACCGATGCGCGTCGTATTTCAATACGGCCATGATCTGCATCGGTGGTGGTGTGGCTGTCGAGCCCTTTGGCTGCATCAAAGAATAGAGCCACTTCACTGTGCAACGATTTCTGGTTGCCCTTAAGGGCCAGAAGATAATCAGCACCCTTGGCAAGAATGGCTGATGCGATGTTATGTTGGCAGCCCATGGCATCAATTGTGACCAGAGAACCGGCCAACTCAAGGCGCTCCAGGAGGCGGGGTATAGCACTGATTTCGTTCTCTTTTTCATCGCATGGCTCTTGCCCCAGCACCAACCTTTGTCGGCTTGCCCAGGCAGAAACCAGGTGCAGGCGACGACCATTGTGGGCATGAGCACGCCTTGATGTCTTGCCGTCAATGGCGACAATTTCCGGGTCTTGATCACGCAATTTCGAAACCCAGTTGGTAAAACACTCGGCAAACAATTCACCGGGCAATACGTTCATCACATCATTGAGAGTGTCATGGGAACAAATGCCGTCTTTGAAGGGCAGCAGCCGACGTAAATAGTTCAGCTTGCGTCTGCCCCAACGCTCAATCTCAACAAAATCATCAGCGCCTGCCATCACGCCACAAAGCACCACCAACAAAATTTCCGGTAGCGGATACAAAACTATCCAACTTTGACGCGGGTCACAAAGAGTGGAAAAATGGTCAAGTATATTGGTCGTCGTCATAGGGCACCTCGTTGGTTTGGAGGTGCCCTATGAATCACATAATTGCAGAAAAGGGAATCAACAGATTTTCAAGCGATTGCCGTGCAACACACATCAGAACTATGCGGATGGAAGGTGCTGTATCGATGTCCGCCCTGACCTAGCACCTAATAATTACAATGATGCAAGAAAATGGGCAGAGAGTTGGGCAACTAACACTGTAAATTTTATCAACAATAGCACTCCATATAGTTAAACCTTGAATTTTCTGGGCATGATCTATTTTTCTTTTTGCAGTACGGAGTATTTTTGACGCTCATGATTTTGAAAATGCCGTGCCTGATACAATTCCTGATGCCGCTTGTCTTTCAATCCAGTGTTGTAACCCGCCTGATAACCCTTAGTGTGCTGATCCAGATATTTAGGACTGACTAAACCTCTCCAGAAAGAAGGGCAAGATCGGCGTTTTTGTCCATCCATAGCCGCTTTATGGCCTAAATCAAAAGCTGTATCATAGGGAGTCATGACCGATCCCGTTCTACGTCACCGCGTTCTTGTGCCATACGCATATTCATTAGCGCAAATCGGCGTTGTTCGGCGGTTCTCAAAGTATTTACTTTGTCGGCTTCAGACTGAGACATTTGATTTTCTTTAACAGCCTTTTTCAAGGTTTGTTCAGAAAGTTCAAAAATTTGCATGGATAGAGCTTTATCCAGCATGGAACTGGCAATTTCCAAATCTTGCTTTGAACCAAGAATTTTTTCGGATTCAGCATCTAGGTTTTGTGTATCCGTACGAAGACGTTGAATCTGTTCCGAGGTTTCCCATAGTAAATCCAGTTTTGCCCGAAGTGGATCAATACCCACTCGATCACGGCAATATTTAAAATCTTCTGTTTGGTCTCTATTTGGTTCCACTGGACTACTCGTAATTTGCTTAAAAGCTTCCTATTTTAATATAAGCCTTATCCCTTTTGGTCCGGTGGCACAATATGTAGTGACATTGCGGATTGAATGGTGTAGAACATATAGTGAACATTGTGCTTATGTAAGGGAGCTTTGCCATGCTGTTTACACCAACATCCTTGATTGAATTTCAACACCGTTTTGCCGATGAGGCGGCGTGTGCTGCGTGGCTTTACGAGATGCGCTGGCGCGATGGATTTGTGTGTCCGCGATGCGGGAATGATAAGGCATGGGCGCTTGAGACGAAGGCCTTTACTTACGAATGCACACGCTGTCATCGTCAGACTTCGGTAACCAGCGGCACAGTAATGCACGGCTCGAAATTACCCCTGACGGTCTGGTTTTGGGCAGCTTTTTTGATGACCACCCATTCCAACGGTATTTCCGCCTTGCAGTTGCAGGGCCAGTTGGGCCTTGGTTCTTATAAAACCGCGTGGTTATTGTGCGCCAAATTACGCCGGGCCATGGTGGATAGTGATCGCTCGCCCCTGCAAGGCCTTGTGGAAGTTGATGAAACCGCGATTTCCTGCCGTTCGAAACAAGAACCCGTCATGGGAGGGCAAGGCCGCTCGCATCAGGGGAAACTATTGGTGGCCGGTGCGGTTGAAGTGGACCAAAGGGGGCGTCCGGGGAGGCTGCGTCTGGCGAGAATTGAGGATTATAGCGCCAAATCCCTGCATCTCTTCGTTGAGCGGAGCCTGGCTCCAACAACGATTGCAAGGACCGATGGCTGGTCCGGCTATCATGGGGTGAGCAACACTATCCCCGGTCTCAATCCAACCCCATACCATCGGGCCGATGGCAGCACACTTCGTATTGCCTTGGGTGCACCGGGCTTTTTCAAACCTCAAAACATGGGGCTTGGGTGTCTACCACGGGCTGCGGGCCAAACATCTGCAAACCTATCTCGATGAATTCGTCTTCCGGTTCAATCGTCGCCGAAACCGCCACTCCGCCTTCAAAACCATCCTCGCCATCGCCGTCAGCAAATCACCAATGACCTACAACATGTTGATCTCACCGGAACAAAAGGGATAAGGCTTTTTAATATATAGAAAGGCCAAAGTAATAATTCAATGCGCGACCCTACCGACAAATCTCATTTAAAAGAAATGGCCGAAGCCATGTCGGTTCCTGTCTATCAAAGATATACGGAAACTGGGGCCGCACAAGTGTTAGATATTTCTGTTCCAACACTCAAACGATTACGCGCCAACGGAAAAATTTCATACATGAGAATCTCTGAACGTAAAATTGTCTTTTTTGGGTTCCAGATTCTGGAATATCTACTCAACGTTATAGAGGGAAACCAATGCCCAGATATAAAACCCAAGACAGTTTCAGAGTCGGAGATTACTGGCTCTCAAAACAACCCAGAAGCGACGCGTGGTGTCGAACGTGGTTTGATAACAAAACTCGACAAACAAAGCGTGCTAGCCTCCGCACAACGGATTTTGAAGACGCCAAACAAATCCTAACCGACTGGTTTATTCTAAACCAAAAACAATCCAAGGAAGACCCGTGTCAAAAGTCGCTCGCTGATATATTTGCAAACTTCTATGAGCAACACGCTTCCAGTCTGAAATCAGCTTATCAGTCGCAATTATCATTACGGTATTGGCTCGAATTCTATGGGGAGAGAACCGTAGAAGAAGCGTCAGACATCAATCTTCAGGAAGCGTTTCATAAATGGCTTATTGAAGGTAAATTACTCAATCCTAATACCGTTAGCCGAATTGTGAGCATTGGTAAAACCGCTCTCAATTGGGCTTGGAAGCGAAATATGCTGAGCAGTGTTCCATACTTCAAAGCCGTTACGCGCCAGCCAGCACCGCCCAGAGGACGACCTTTGCAGATTGTTGAAATCAAGAGGCTACTAGCCCATACCAAATCCGATCACATGAAAACTTTTATCTTGTCCATGATAGCCACGACTGCCAGACCTGATGCGGTATTGGATTTAACCTTTGACCGGTGTGACTATGACAATTGTATTTTGATTTTAAATCCTGAAGGCAGGCTGCAAACCAAGAAATATAGACCAACGGTCAAAATGCCGGAACTATATGCTGATTACCTCAAGGAGTTGGAGCAAATTGCTACCTCTGAATATGTTGTAGCTTATCACGAGTCTAAAATTTCAAGCATTAAAAAAGCGTGGCAGCGTCTCAGAAACGACGCAGGACTTGATAATCAAGTCAATGCTTATTCACTCCGTCACACAATGGCCCGGTGGATGAGATCACAGGGCGTTCCAGCTTGGGAAGTCTCCGCTCAACTCGGTCATAAACAGCCAGATATGACCACGACAGAAATTTATGCCCCATTCAATCCAAATCACTTATCCAATGCCGTTGAAGCTATAAATACGTATCTTTCACACTTTGCGTGTGAAATACGTGTGAATAACACTTCATCCGACATTCCGGGAAATTCTAATTTTCCTTATAAATCAAAGGGTAAGATGGTGGGCGATACTGGGATTGAACCAGTGACCCCTACAATGTCAATGTAGTGCTCTCCCGCTGAGCTAATCGCCCATTTTTGCCAGTCTTTTACCTGCAGTCATGGTGGAGTGCATACACCATAAAGTGCCAAGGTCGTCAATAGACGTATGAAATTACCGGCCCTGGCTGACAGATTTTGAGTTATCTGTTGTCCAAGGAGGATTTCATTATGAGAGATAGCGCTTTTGTTATTTTCCATCTCCGCATCAACGTTATTGTCAGTCTCCCGCGCCCGTTTTTCCAACCCATCGGCACGATCTGTGTCGCGGCTGAATTTATCCGGCGTGAGAGGTTTGTCATTCCTGTTGCCCGCTCATAGATTTCACCAAGCTCGGTTTCTATGCCGCGTAGTTCATCTTCGTGAGCTTCCAGATTTTCAATGCGCTGTTTCTGAGCCAGGTATTCTTCATAAGATGGCTCACTGCCCGTCCACTGGATTGTTCCGGCTAATACCAACGGCCGTCAGGATTTGCTCTTTTGACCAGGAATTATTTTGGCTTTGGTCAGAGCGTTTCGCGTTCAATCCAAACAGCGACAACGCGTTATTTATTTGATTTCATGCACGCATTTTCGTTTAACCGGTTCCGATTAAACGAAATTTGCTCTATAGCGTGTCGCTTTTTGTTAGTTTCATTTGGCACGCTATAATCCATTGTTTTTACGCATTTCGTTATCACTTTTGTGAATTTACAAAAGTGCGAAAAGCTCTAGGTAAACTGGTCGAGGTCGGTTAGTTCAAAATCTTCCGTATGAACCGTAACGCCCTGTTCGCCCAGTCCAATAATCCCATAGGCCGCCGGTTCATCAGTTTCAGCATGAAAGTCCATTGAGTTGAACCTCATTGGCGTTTGTCCAACTGTGCTTTTGAAAATCGAAAACGGGATATTCCGATGACTTCCCGATATCGTCCGGTGCACATGGCCACAAAAGATGTGCTGGGTGTTTCCGTGAGCTTCAATCACTTCGTAAAACGCATCTCCGTTTGCAAGCTTGATGGCGTCCATTGCCCGAAAGCCAATATTGTGGGGATGATGATGCATGAAGATAATGCAGTTACGGCCGCCTGCCGTGGACAATTGTTCATCAAGCCAGCCAAGCCGTTTTTTGCAAAGCATGCCACGGTGTGAAAGTGGATAATCATAGGGCGGGCCATCCAGCGTATCGAGCAGGATCAAGCGATGATGGTTGGCAACGTCTATTGTCTGTTGCACGTGACCATTGGTGTTGGCTGGCGTATCAGGAAAAACCGAAAGAAAGTTTTCGCGATTATCGTGGTTTCCGACCATCAGATGGAGTGGCAGGTCGTACTTTTTCAATGTGTCACGCAGCAATTCATACGAGGGCACATCGCCATGGTGGGTAAGATCGCCGGTGATAATGATGTGGCTGGCGTCTCCATTATATCTGGCTGCATGATGCAACCCTGCTTCAAGGCGTTCAACCGGGTTGATCTTTCTTTCCAGATGTTCAACGCTGAAGTGGATATCGGTAAAAACGATGATTTTAGTCATTGCAAAGTTCCCACTGCAAAGGTTGCCGTTTTTCTATTTTCCCTTCCAGACCGGGTCGCGTTTTTCTGCAAATGCCCTTGCGCCCTCAAGCTGGTCCTCGGAAGTGTATAGCTTTTCAACGGTTGCGAGCTGGCTTTTCGTGATCTTGTTCATAGTGTCCTGAAATTTTGAATCTTCCGCATCCCGCACAATTTCCTTGATGGCTGCGTAAACCAGTGGCGGGCCGCTTTCAAGCAGGCGTGCCATTTCCCAGGCCTTGTCCATCAACTCGTCTGCACCGTGAATGTAATTTACAATGCCCCAGTGATGCGCTTCTTCAACATCAAGCCAACGACCGGTCAACAGCATTTCCAGCGCCACATGATAAGGAATGCGTTTTGGCAATTTAACCGATGCAGCATCGGCAACAGTGCCTGACCGGATTTCCGGGAGCGCGAAACTTGCGTGTTCTGCAGCCAGGATGATGTCGCAGGACAATGCGACCTCGAGCCCGCCGCCGCAAGCGATGCCATTCACTGCAGCAATCACCGGTTTGTTCATTTGAGGTAATTCCTGAAGTCCGCCAAATCCACCGACGCCATAATCACCATCAACCGCATCCCCGTCGGCAGCGGCTTTCAAATCCCAGCCGGGGCAGAAGAATTTCTCGCCAGCTCCAGTGAGGATGGCGACGCGCATATCCGGATCATCACGAAAATCACGGAAAACCTCACCCATGATACGGGACGTCGCCAGATCAATGGCATTGGCCTTTGGGCGATCAAGCGTAACCTCGAGTATGCCCCCTTCTCTTCGCGTTTTTATCGGGTTATCGGACATTGCGTTCTCCAGTTACATAATTCCAAAATCAAAATTCATCCAGGCTTCGTTTAAAAGTTCACCGCTTTCACGCGATGCGGTCAGGTGAAGCCGTGCAATGTTTTTTTCACTATCTTTTTCAACCACTTTACCATCGTAGACCAACCGATCTCCAGGCCAGCTTACATTGCGAAAGCGCACCTTGAAAGAGCGTACAGCTTCGGGCGGGAGCCAATGACTTGCGTATGAGGCCATCATGCTTGCCTGATGCATTCCAAGGGCAAAGACATCCGGGTGTCCGCATTGTTTGGCCCAGTCGAGATCATGGTGCAGCGGATCATCTTCACCAACAACGCCTTGAAACCGGACGATATCCTGCAACATCAATGGCCCTGTAGAGACAGCTCCCGGGCCTTCATTTTCTTTCAACCGGGAAAAGCTTTGCCTTGCTACACTTTCAAAATACGGTTTGCACTCAAGGCTTTCATAACTTGCCCTGTATTCCGGCAATTCAACCTTCCAATCATCTGACCCTGGATTGGCGGATGTAACGACGCTGGTGGTTCGTTGTTCAGCCCTCAGTTCGCCTTCAAGGGTGAGATATTCAATCAACGTGGTGAAAAAAGTCATCTGGCCGCCATTTGACCCGTGCTTTTCTTTCACATTTTCAAGCGATGCCTTGGCAATCAACCGTTCTCCTGCCCGAAGCGGTTCTCCAAAAAATTCGAATGCTTCTTCTGCATGAAGCGAGACTGCCGGGTCATGTTCGATGGTTTCAAAAACAGTGCCGCGTGGGCGTTCCAGTGTGTAGCCCCAGGTATAGGGTGCGCTGACCAGAAACGTCGCCGGGATTACGGGAGTTCGGCCTTCGGTAAATTCGGGCAGGGGAGCTGCCATTGCACGCGCAAATTCGCGGATCTTGCCACGTTCGATATCTACTTCGAATTCCGGCCCCTCAAGTCCAATCTTGTCCATTGCTGTCATTCATCACTCCCAAGAACAATCAATGCATCTGTCGCAACCGCGTTGCCATCTGCCGTTAGCATCACCGGATTTACATCAAGGGTTACAAGCTTTTCTGCATTTTCCAGCGCGTAGGAGACCACCGCCTCACAGTTTTTACGGAAAGCGTTGAGTGCTGGATGAAGGTCAATCCCCAATTTGATGAAAGCCCGACCAAGATCGCCGTCCACCAGGGGAAGCAGGATTGTTTCGAACCGGGCCAATTCCTCTGCCAGTGATCCCCCCCGGCCGATCATGAGGGCGAGGCCTAACGCCGGGTGTCGTTTGATGCCGATGATCATTTCCGCATCTGCACCCGATACCATTTTTTCGACCAACACATGAAAAACCGTATGACCGCCTTGGGATGAACTCACATCCGCAGCCATCTGTTTTGCGGCCTTGTCAACTTCTTCAACCGAGTGCAGATTCAAACGAACGCCCCCCAGTTTTGCCTTGTGTGCAATTGTGTTGCTCAACACTTTTAATGCCACCGGGAAATCGAGTTGCGCGGAGGCGTTTCCTACATCATCAATCTTGACCGCTTCAAACCGGGGCACCAAAAGCCCATATTCGGCCAGAGCTTCCTTTGCTTCGGCTTCGTTCAGCATCCAAGTTTTGTTGATAGTACCCGCAGGCAGAAGGGGTTTAAGGCTATTTCTTTTTAGCAATTCGTCGCGCGTTTTTGCCAGATTGATGCTGGTCGAAATTGCCTCCATGGTTTCCGAATATCCCAGAAGGCTTGCCACACCATTGTTATGCATGTGTTTACGGAAGTCAGCAGGCAGGCCCTCTGGAAGGATACCAGCAATGCATACCGGAATGTTGAGCTTTTCTCTGACCTCGATCAGCGCTTCCAGTGAATCACACCATACTTTGTCCAACATCCCGGCACCGGGGCGTGGAACATCAATAAAAAAGGTGATTTGGTCTGAAACGCCGTCGGCAAACCGCGTGATTGATTCCGCCACACCGGATGTGTCCCGCATGGAAATTGAACCATCGCTTGCGCTATACGGGATGTTCAAATCAAGCGGGTTTGCGACTGCAACTGTTTCTGGAAGCGTATCAACCAACCATTTGTGATTTGCCTCCGTGGGGACAGGGAGTTCAATCCCAAGAGGGCCACATCTTGTTGCAGCAAGACCGTTTAACCCTCCTGAATAGGAAATGATTGAAAGCCGGTTACCTTTTGGAAGTCCGGCGACGGTCAGGAGCTTGAGTGTCTCGACAAGTGCTTTGGGCGACGAAACTTCAGCAATTCCGAACCGCTCTTTGAATGCGTCCCACAAATCGCGCTCAACCACCATGGAGGCGGTGTGGCTTTGGGAGACAGCAGCGCCCGCAGCCTGGTCTCCGCCTTTCAGTGCAACGACTGGAATTCCCTTTTTGAGTGCACCAAGGGCCGCTTTGCCCAGCGGTTCGCCTTCGTTCAGGCCCTCAAGATAGAGCCCGATTGCCTTGATGCGCCCGTCTTCAATCATCGCTTCTATCAGTTCTGCGGTTGAAGTTACCGCCTGATTGCCGATTGAGATGCCGTAGCCCAATGGGAAGGCCGTTTCGATGCCGGTCATGCCGATCAGCAATGCACCGGACTGGGATATGATGGCTGCGGCAGGACCGTCCTGACGCTCACAGTGATTGTCATCCCCCCAAACAAATGCGCCTGAAAACTGGTTCATCAAACCCATGCAATTAGGGCCTAAAAGCGGCATCTCGCCGCTGGCTTCTTTCAACCGTTGCTGGCGGGCACGACCTTCATCAGTGTTGAGTTCGGCAAAGCCCGAAGACATAACGACCGCGCCGCCGCATCCAGCTTTTGAAAGCTCTGCCACAGCAGTTATGGACCGTTGCGGTGAGAGGCCAACCACCGCTGCATCCGGGGCAACGGGTAAATCTTCAAGCGATTTGGTACAGACAATGCCTTCAACTTCATCGCGGATCGGATTAAGGACATAAATATCTCCCTCATACCCCGCGCGTCGGGCAGCGCGGATTGGGCCTGCAATCTGGGAACCGCCCACATAAACAATCGAGTTTGGACGCAGGAGGCGCGCAAGTTTACTCATTTCAGGCCCTTCAATTCAGACTTGTATTCTTTCATGGCTTCTTTGCCTTTTGGCGTAATGGCGTATACCCCGCGCTCCACCCGTTTAAACCAGCCATAGTGATCATCAGCCATGATTGGCCGGGCGCGTGTAACATCAGCAAGTTCTGCAACAGCGGAAGCTTTCAAAGGGCCCTTTTTCTTGAGAACCTTCAGACATCGAAGTGCGTCCTGACGATAGGAGGTCACCAGCTTGATCTTGCTTGCCCCACCTTGATTGGGATCGCCAACACGGTGTTGAAATTCACGTAACATCCGGGCTTGGCGGGTTTTGGATTTCCTTGGCGTGTAAGGACCGGGATCAAGGTGGACGTCCGCCTTTTCCATTTTTGGAGCCACGGTTATCAAACCCAGACCGAGGCGACGGCACAGCTTTCTGTTTGCAGCAAAGGCTTTCCAGCCGGCCCGTCCTTTCCATTCAGGAATTGCGACATAAACAAGGTCTGTCACTTTCAGTCGCTCGATGGCCTGATGGATAAGGGTTAGTGAAAAGCCGGTTTTAAGCTCAACGATTACAGGTGTTTCATCGCCTTTGACGGCCATGATGTCTGCGGATCCGATTTCAGCCTTCACCTCATAACCTTGAGCTTCAAGCAATGCCTTGACCGGAGGATAGAGATCGGTTTCAGCGATCTTCGACGCCATGTGCTCAGGCTCCCAATGGTCTCAGCAGGGCACGGCTGATAATGTGGCGCTGGATTTCGGATGTGCCTTCCCAAATACGTTCAATACGAGCATCGCGCCAGATGCGTTCCAGAGGAAGTTCGTCCATTACACCCATGCCGCCATGGATCTGGATTGCCTCATCGGCAACGAATGCCAGCATTTCGGTCGCCTTGAGTTTTGCCATCGCCATGTCGGTGTCGGTGCAACTTCCCTGGTCGTATTTCCAGCCGGCTTCCCAGGTCAGCAATTCAGCGGCTTTCATCTCCATTGCCATGTCAGCGAGCTTGAAAGAAACACCCTGAAATTTGCCGATCTTCTGGCCAAACTGCTCGCGCTGGGCTGAAAACTCAACCGCATGCCGGAAGGCGCGATCAGCACGACCCAGACAGGTTGATGCAACTTGCAGGCGGGTAGCGCCTAACCAGTCATTGGCCACTTCAAACCCTTTGTGGAGATCACCAAGCATGTTGCGTGCGGGCACGCGGCAGTCATCAAACTCGAGGATACAATTGGTGTAACCCCGGTGGGAGACGTTGTTATAGCCTTCCCGCACGGAGTAACCGGGCGTGCCTTTGTCGACAAAGAATGACGTGATCAGTTTCTTCTTGCCACGGAGTGTTTCTTCTTCTCCGGTTGCAACATAAACGATTGTAAAATCCGCAACGTCGGCATGGGAGATAAAGTGCTTGGTGCCGTTGATGATCCAGTCTGAATTTTCCCCTGTGCCATCCGGTTTTGCCGTGGCTTTCATGCCGCGTAGATCTGAACCGGCACCGGGTTCTGTCATGGCCATGGAATCCCAGGTCTCACCGCGAACACATGGATCAAGATATTTCTCGCGCTGTTCGGGCGTTCCTGCACAAAGAATGTTTGAAGGGCGTGCTACACCGGTCCAGTGCAAAGCATAGTTGGCGCGACCCAGTTCCTTCTCATACAAGAGCCATGATAAGGTATCGAGACCGGCGCCGCCAAATTCTTCGGGAATGTTCGCCGCATAAAGGCCCGCCTCAATCGCCTTCTTCTGGATGTCTTTAATCACGTCCATATCGACATGGCCTGTCCGTTCAACTTCAGCCTCGTGCGGATAAAGTTCGTTTTCCACAAACGCGCGGGTCGTGTCGATGATCATCTGCTGTTCTTCGGTCAAGGCGAATTGCATGTCAGTGTCCAGTCGTTTGTTGGGTGGTTACGGGCCGCGGTTCCAGCCCTCTACCAGATAGCAGACGCTTCTTTGTACCTCGCGCCTGCTGCAAGTTGAGTGAGACAGAATTCTCGCGGGCAAGGTCTTCCAAATGTAAACTAATGGCGGCGGGCGCGTATTTGCCAGCTGATCTTTGACCCAAAAGTCTTGCCCAAACGGCCCGTCGCTTTCGCTCCTGATGTGGTTGGAAACTGGCGAAGTCATCATGGTCTATCGCTTTTCCCAATGTGATCTTTCCGGCGTCGATGGCACGTTTCAACAAGGAGCTTCCCCGGGGAGTGCGAGTGATCACCGCATTGAAGCCTTCATCTTCTCCGGTCGGCCCGCCGCCCGGCCAGCAGTCGAATGAGACGAGATCAGCTGCCATGCCAATTGCATCCGGGCAAATTTTACAACGATGCTGCAATGCCCATTTGCTCTCATCTTCCCATTGTTCCTGATATGTTTTGGAGAACACTTCGCCAGACTTCGTGCGGGCGGTTGTTGGGCCGGGATTGCCAAATCCACGATAGCGCAATTCGCTCAACTCGCTTTCTTCAATGCCCCATTCAGAAAGCATGGATGCAGTTTTTTCAAATTCTGATGCCCCACCGCACATGATCGTAAGTCTGTAAGCAAGGCTTTCAGAAAGCCATTCCTCGCGTTGGGCCAGCAACTTGATCGCCGAAATGTCACAAGGTTTGCCTATGAAAGCGAATTTTTGTGCGCCTGCTTCAGTCAGTTCTTTGGCTTTTGGCAATCCTGCCAGCGGTGCTGCTGGTCCATAGCGTGAACCGCCGGTGTGTGCCGTGTCTTCCGGGGTCTGACTGATCTTCCAGACAGAACGAGCAGGATGTTTAGGGTCCGGCCCGACATGAAGGACGAAATCCACTTCTCCGCTTTCCAGCAAAAAGGCAGACAGCGCACTCAAGACACCGCCTGTCGATGCACGGAACCTTGTTTGCCGATCTTTTGCCCAGGCAATATGAGCTTCGCGGGTATATCCCCAGAGCTGATCATGCTGCGCATCTGCGCCAGCTTCATCTGCGGTCAAACCGTCGGTTGCAAGACCGGGGCAGGACTTGCTGATTGTCTCAATGCAGGTCTGTGTCGGTTCTCCAACAATAATCGGGCGCTCACGCATTTCCGGCGTAAATGCCATCTCGATCGCACCTTCAGAAATGCCGGCGCACAGCCCGCATCCAATACAAGCACCATCCATGACGATGTCATCCGTCAATTTTATCGAACCCTTTTGGGTGGTATCGCAGGATGCGGGCGCAATCATTCTGACTACCTCATGCTTTCAGGTTTCGCCAGCTTGGTCTGTGCCTCGTGCAAAGCTATCATTTTTGCGGCCATTTCAGGACCCGGTTCACAAGAGCTGCGGGTTTCAAGGCTAACATGGACCAGCAACTGATTGCAGGTACAAAGCAGATCGCCCGGCGTGCCGTCTTTATTGGCACGGTGCATTTCGTGATACATGCGGAGCTTCTTGCCTTCCGCTTGAAGAACTTGCGTCATCACGGTGATTTGTTCGCCCGGATGTGTTTCGTTGCGGAACTGGATCAGGTTCTCAACGGTGAAGTAAGAAAGGCCGGTATCAATATAAGCCTGATCTGCGCCGATCATTCCCATCACCACATCGCCTGCATCGGAAAACACCTGCCCGTAACGGCTTTCATTCATGTGGCCATTATAGTCTGTCCAATCGATCGGGATCACACGGTTCAAAGTATTGAGCGGTTTGGTAATGTCGCTTGGAAATTCCGGCCTGGTGCGGGCTTCGTGTTCTACCAATGTTTCACCAGCACCATAATTACGCGCCTTCAACCCGCGCAGGATGGTCACCAGATTGTCGTCGCGGATACGCTCCAGTTCACGGATTGAATATTTGCCGGACTGATCATCGGATTGGCCGGCGATCATGTCCACCAATTCGTCGGTGAGCTCCGGCACATCCATCAGCCTGGTCCAGGGCCAGGTAAGACAAGGGCCAAACTGGGCGATGAAATGTTTCATTCCTGCTTCGCCGCCGGCCACACGGTAGGTTTCAAACAGCCCCATTTGTGCCCAGCGCAGGCCAAAGCCAAAACGGATTGCATCGTCGATTTCTTCGGTCGTCGCAACACCATCCTTAATCAACCACAATGCCTCGCGCCACACTGCTTCGAGGAAGCGGTCGGCGATGTGGGCATCGATTTCATGGCGCACGATCAACGGCTTCATGCCTAGTGTGGTGAGCGCATCTTTTGCCCGCGCGCAGGTACCCTGATTGCCGACGAGTTCAATCAGCGGCAACAGATAAACCGGATTGAAAGGATGTGCGACAAAGATTTGGGTTGGGTTGGCGGCACCTTCTTGCAGCCCGGACGGCTTGAAGCCAGAGGTCGAAGAGCCAATCAGTGCATCCTTGCGGCAATGCGCCTGAATTTCTGCAAATGCTTTATGTTTGATCTCCAGGCGTTCAGGCACGCTTTCCTGTATCCAGTCTGCATCAGCCACCGCTTCAGCGATTGTATCAACATGGACAAGTTTGCCCTCGGTGGGCACGGAATTGTCGAGCAGGGCGGGTAGCGAACGACGGGCATTGTCGAGCACCTCACCGATCTTGCGTTCTGCTTCGGGGTCCGGGTCAAACAGGTTGACGTTGATGCCATTTAACAAAAAACGCGCGGCCCATCCGCCACCGATTACGCCCCCGCCGATTATTGCTGCTTTATTGATGCTCATGATTTTGGCGCTCTCTTTGTCAGGCCAAGCTTTTCTCTCACCGCATCCGGCCCCATGACGGAAGAACCCATGCTCTCGATAATGGTGACAGCACGTTCCACGAGTTGCGCATTGGTTGCGAGTTGACCTTTTGCAAGCCACAGGTTGTCTTCCAGTCCGACGCGAACATTGCCCCCTGCATTTACTGCATTGGCGACGTAGTTCATCTGATGTCGGCCGAGCGAAAAGGCGGACCAGTTCCAGTCCGTCGGTACGTTGTTGACCATTGCCATAAACGTGTTCATATCATCGGGTGCACCCCACGGCACGCCCATGCAAAGCTGGACGAGGGCGGGCGAGTTTAAAACCCCTTCCTTCACCAGTTGCTTTGCAAACCAAAGATGGCCCGTATCGAAAGCTTCGATTTCCGGCTTTACACCAAGATCAGTCATCATTTGGCCCATGGCACGTAACATGCCGGGCGTATTGGTCATCACGTAATCAGCTTCGGCAAAGTTCATGGTGCCACAATCAAGCGTGCAGATTTCCGGCAGGCATTCAGCGACATGGGCAACGCGCTTTGTTGCGCCGATCATGTCTGTGCCGGTTTCGTTGACGGGCAGTGGCGCTTCAGCCGAGCCAAATACCATATCGCCGCCCATACCGGCGGTGAGATTGAGGATCACGTCAATATCCGCACCGCGGATGCGCTCGGTTACTTCACGGTAGTAATCAAGCCTGCGGGATGGAACACCGGTTTCAGGATCGCGGACGTGGCAGTGGACAACCGCTGCTCCGGCCTTTGCAGCGTCGATTGCCGAACTGGCAATCTGTTCAGGCGAGCGCGGCACATGCGGGCTACGATCCTGGGTTCCACCCGAACCGGTCACGGCACAGGTAATAAAGACGTCTTTGTTGGGTTGAAGCGGCATTGCGAAATCCTCCGAATTTGCGGTCAAGTGTTATACAGATTTCGAATTTTGTTTGACAAAAACCTTTAACTATTTCACGAATTTCGAATGAACGCCGTGTCTCAATATAATCTGCCCTGCGAGGTCACCATTCTGGTTTTGCCGGAATCTTCGATGATGTGCGTGGCATCTACGCTTGAACCTTTGCGTGCTGCAAACCGTGTCGCAGGTAAGCAGCTTTATGATTGGAAGCTCACTAGCCTCTCCGGGGCGCCAGTGGAATTGACCTGCGGAATTCCATTGGCAATTGAAACACGGTTTGACGACCGAATGAACGGTGATTTGCTGGTTGTGGTCAGTGGGTTTAATCACGAACGCCATGTGAATGCTTCAGCGCTCTCCGTGATCCGCAAGGCAGCATCCGGTTTTCGGCAGGTTGCGGGCGTGGAGGCCGGAAGCTGGGTGGTAGCGCGCACCGGATTGCTTAACGGGCACAGCGCCACCACGCATTGGGAAGATTTTGAAGCTTTCGCGGATAGGTTTCCGGAAATTGACCTTCGGCTTGACCGGTTCGTGATTGATGGCAAATGCATGACCTGCGGCGGGGCCTCCCCAGCGTTTGACATGTTTCTGGAATTTATCCGCAACCGCAACGGCGCTACCATCGGAATGGAAGTGGCAAGCGTGTTTATTTATGACGAAGCGCATTCGGGATTTGATGAGCAGCCGCTTGTTTCGCTCGGCAAGCTTGCGCAACGCGAACCACGTATCGGGCAGGCGGTTCGGCTGATGGAAAAATGGATTGAGCTACCGCTTCCCGTTGCTGCGATTGCCAGGCGTGTTGGTGTTTCAACGAATACGCTGGAGGCTTTGTTCAAGAAGCATGTCGCGATGACGCCGGGCAGGTTTTATCTTAATCTGCGGCTAAAATCCGCAAACCGCCTGGTGCTCGACAGCAACCTCTCGATGCGGGAGATCGCAGTGCGTAGCGGCTTCAATTCGCTGTCGGCATTTTCCCGCGCCTACCGGCAGGGATTTGGAAGACCTGCGAAAGAGGTGAGGGCAGGACGAAGGTGATGAGGTGGAATGAGTTGGACATTCAAATTGCGGTCACTTATACCAACGGCCATTAGGATTGATTCTTTTGACCAGCCTAAAGACCGGGACAGTTCCCCGATGCCTGAACGAGAAGACGTGCTGATCGAACCGCTGGTCATAAAGGACGGCGCTTTTGCTTTGCCGACCAAACCAGGGCTTGGTATAGAGTTGAACAAAGAAGTGTTCGACCAATATGTTTACAAGCCTCGGGATCTTGACCATTTTACCCCGGCTCGCGAAATCATACTGTAGTGTTGCGTCTGGAGCGTTTCGCGTTCAATCGGAACAGTGACAACGCGTATCTTATTTGATTTCATTCACGCATTTTCATCGCCCGTCGGGTTTGCGCTTTCAGGCTCAAATTCCGGCAACATGCCAAGTGCCTGCAGATACAAATCACGAACCGCATCCTGCTCTTGGCGCTCAGTCAAGTCCTGTTTGCGCAGGCGAACCACCTGGCGCAGGACTTTGGTGTCAAATCCATTGGCTTTTGCCTCCGCAAAAACATCCCGTATGTCGTCGGCAATCGCCTTTTTTTCTTCTTCCAACCGCTCAACGCGCTCAACTACGGTACGAAGTTGTTCACGGGCAACCATAGCGTCTACCATCCAAATTCTCCTGTTATTCAAATCGGGTTTTGAACACCCTTAAACTCAATTATCGTTTCCTTGAAGCGGTGCATGAGCAACTTTATGTTAAATTTCAAAGGTGCTGTCCATTCTTTTGATTCAATCAAAAATGGCAGCGCTCTAGTGGATTGATTTCGACATTTCGAATCCAAAATGTCGGGCGGCACCACTAGCAACACATTGATATCTAGGGGTTCTTTTGATTCAAACATTGGCAAACAAGCTCGCCGCAAGGGGAATGCAAATGTTTGAACGCGAACCACTAGTGCTTGTGTATTTCTTCAAACGCTTTTCGTTGTGCGTCTGTGGCTTCCGTTTGATGTTTTGCTTTCCAATCATCGTAGGGCATTCCGTAAACGATTTCGCGCGCTTGCGCCCTGTCCATCTTCATGCCTTTTTCGGTGGCTGCTTCCTGATACCAGTTGGACAGGCAGTTGCGGCAAAATCCTGAAAGGTTCATCAAATCGATGTTTTGAACATCATTGCGCTCACGCAGATGGCTGACCAGACGTCGAAACGCTGCAGCTTCCAGTTCGGTCTTTGTTTGATCGTCCATTGTAGTTCTCCACATTGGGGCGTTGGTTGGTAGATATCATACCGGGATGTTTCTTGTATACTCCTTGCACCCGAAAAGTGGGCACCGGTTTTCGGATAAGTGCAAGGATCAAAAGAAGAATCCTATACTCAAAATTCGGGTTTCCGAGTGTTTTGGGTATAAAAAAAACTTCTTTCCACTCATCACAATATTTTTGATGACCGGTCGCCCGGTCCATGCAACAGATTGGCTGCGATTTACCAATTCTCCGGCAATCAGATGCAAATAAAATTCTCACTGGCTTTGTCTGCACTTATCTTCGGTGGGATCATCATGGGCTTTTCGCCGGTTTTCGTGCGGGAGGCTGAGGTTGGCGCCTTTGCAAGTGCTTTCTGGAGAGTGTTGTTTGCGCTACCGCCCCTGTTTTTGTGGGCATGGATGGACTCGCAAAAATCCGGCCGGATTTTTGTTGTTTCACCAACCGCAATTCTTGCCGGGGTGTTTTTTTCCTGTGACCTGGTTTTCTGGCACCTGTCAATCCTCAACACGACCATGGCCAATGCAACTTTCATGGTTTGCCTGTCCCCGGTCTGGGTGGCCGTTGTATCCCCTTTGTTGTTGGGAGAAAAAACTGAAAACAATGCGTTGGCGGGATTGGGTTTATGCCTCTTGGGCCTTGGATGTCTGATCGGTTCAAGTTTCCAGATTGACCCGTCGCGGTTGATTGGCGACCTATACGGCTTGATAACGTCGGTTTTTCTCGGGCTCTATTTTGTAGCGATGCGGCATGGCCGGCAAACCGAGAAAAGTGGTGTGCTGTTTTTTACTTCAACCGTCGTAACCTGCCTTGTACTCTTCCTCGTGGCACTTCTTGCGAGCGGAGATTTTTACCCTGAAACAGGAAGAGGCTGGGCATCGCTGGTTTCACTTGGTGTCGTTACCCATGCGGGCGGACAGGGCCTTGTAACACTGGCGATAGGAAGCCTTAGTGCGGTTTTCTCATCGCTGGTTATTTTTATTGAGGCGATCGCGGCTGCGTTTTTTGGCTGGCTGTTGTTTGAGGAAGGCCTCAGCCCTCTGCAATGGGCTGGGTGTTTTTTAATCCTTTTTGGAATTTGGATTTGCCGTCCCAGACCTGTGCACCAAAACTAGTGGATTAATTTCAAACACTTGCATCCCGTTTTCAACTCATTCCCTCGCAATTTTTTCAATCTGAAAATCCACTGGAATACAATTTCTGAACCTGGTGGTTCTGTCACTAGCTGTTTTCCAGCCTGACCATATATTCGGCAAGTTCATCTGCCCAGACCTGATACCCGCGTGAAGACGCATGAAATCCATCGCGTGAGAAGTTTTCCGGCACCGGTTGCCAGGCCGTTTGCGGTGCAAGCACATCGCGTTCGTAACAAAGCTGTTGTCCGTTCTTGCGGATAATCCGCGAGCGTATACCTAAGATCTTGTTCAAAGGGGTTGGCAGGATGGGGATGCCTTCAACGTCAATCAACCCCTGCCAAATGATCTTGGCATCCGGAAACTTTGCATGAAGCGCATAGATGAGCGTGCCGAACTCTTTGCAGAAGCGCTTCCCCCGGTGAAAGTTCTTGGCATCATTGGTCCCGATGCTCAAAACGATATAATTGTATGTGCGCTGTTCCAGATGGGGGACAACATAATCTCGTATGCTGCCGGAGGACGCGGAATTGTTGCCGCAGGTGCGCTGCAAAATCGGGCGCCCTGTCATTTCGTTTAACAGGTGGGGAAGGCGTCCTGAAACACCTTCTTCAAAGGTTTCCACCCCAACGCCTGCAGCGGATGAATCACCCACAAAGAGAACGTTGATCAGTTTACCCTTGCCCTTCAATTCAACCAAGGGTTTTTGCTCAGGAGGAGGCAGTCGCATTGATGAACGACGAACTCCCAGTCCCTGCCAAATATAGATCGGTAAGGCCAACCAGGAAATGAGAATTTCAAGTTTCGAAACCATGAGACCTGACCCTAGAGCGTGATGCGCTTAGTTGGATTCAATTCTGTTTTTCATCCGTTGCGCGCGTTTGGATGACTGCAACCGCAGGGCGATGCCGTAGCATCGGTAGAGGATTGCAGGCTTTGTTCTACGCCCAACGGGGTAAAATCCTTTAGGGACGGGAGAATTTTCGCCAGTTATCTTCGCCAAAAGCCTCGCCCGTATCGGCGGATATGTCCTACGTTTTTCGTTTGATCCTGACGCAAAATCTCCTCGACACAATGAATTCACCTAAACGCATCACGCTCTAGCGTTTCGCGTTCAATATCCAAAATCACCTATTCAGCCACCAGCCGGATGTTTGTCCCGCTTGCATCCTCAATATACCCATCCCTGGTTTGAGGTGTTTTGATGTCGAGAAGTTTGCCCGCAACTTGAGTCCGCAAAATTTGTGCAGTACCGCCACCAATAGTGAACATTCTTACATCCCGATACATCCGTTCCAGTGGTTCTTTGTCGCCATAGCCGCGGGCTCCAAACATCTGAAGTGAACCATTGACGACTTTTATGGCCGCTTCAGATGCAAACAATTTGGCTCGAGCCGCCATCATCATGTCGGGAAAACCGGATGCAGATAGTGTTGCAGATTTTGCCGCCTCATGCAGCATTAATCGCGAAGCATGCACGCTTGCATCCATATCAGCAATCATCCATTGCAGACCCTGAAACTCCGCAAGCGGCCTGCCAAATTGCTCCCGTTCCTTAAGAAAAGATTTTGCATGTTCCAATGCCCCGGCGGCTACACCCATTGCGATTGTGCCTGCACCGACCCGCTGCGAATTATAAGCGGTCATCAGTTCCGCAAAGCCGCGTTTGTACCCGGATTTTGGCAAAAGCGCGAACGCATCCTCGACCATCACCTCACTGAATTGTAACTCTGCCTCCGGCATTCCGCACAAGCCCATCGTATATTCACGGCGCAGGATATCAAAACCCTGTGGCAAAATACCTGCATCAGGATCACGATGGACGATGAAACCGCCAATACCCAACTCGACGCCTGTTTCATCAACAACCCGCGCAAATACGAGATGGAGTTTCGAAACTCCTCCACCCGTAATCCAGTGTTTGGTACCGTTGAGGAGGTAGCCTCCATCAATTCTGCGGGCAGTCGTTTGCATTTCGGTTGCAGCACTTCCAGCTTCTGGTTCTGTGATGCAGATTGCCGGCTTGTCCCCTGCAAGAACGATAGGCGCGCAAAACGCCTTTTGTTCCGCAGTGCCATATGCCATGATCGCGCTGATCCCGCCCATATTGGCTTCCACAACAACCCGGGCGGTCAACGTACAGACTTTTGCGATTTCCTCAATTACCAACACACAATCATGAAACGATGCTCCAAGCCCGCCATATTCGCGCGGCAGGGTCATGCCCATTAGTCCGGCATCAACAAGTTCGTAAATGTTGTCCCAGCAATAACTCCGTGTCCGATCCCATTTATGGGCACGGGCGGCAAATCCCGGTGCCAGGGATTTTGCCAGTTCGTGATAAATATTGGGCGCTTCACCAATCATTGAGATAGCCTTCCATGCGAAACGGTTTCGCCTATTGTAGGTGTAGTATCCTTGATTGCTATATACAAAACAATCGAATATATTCGTATATTATATTCATTTTTTTGGTATCTATGAGAACTCAACCCTTCCAAACACTTGTTGTGATCGAGCAGGTAGGCTCCTTCGTCAAGGCAGCTGAGGAACTCAATTCCACGCTTTCAACCGTATCCATGCAGATGAAAGGTCTGGAAAATCAGCTGGGCGTTGAACTGTTCGATCGGGGATTTAGGCCCCCCATGCTTACCCCGCTCGGGAGAAAAATTGCAGAACAGGCGAAACGATTGCTTGGTGCTGAATACGAGTTGCTCCGAACCTGTGCCACCGGCGACGAATTGACCGGGCTTTTTCGGCTTGGATTTATCGCAACTGCCAGTGTACGATTGCTGCCGGCATTTCTCAAGAAAGCAAAAGACAATGCGGCAAAGGCCGAATTCCAAATTGAAACCGCTCTCTCTCAAGTCCTTGAAGCCCGTGTTCAGTCCGGACAACTGGATGCAGCCGTCGTTACTGCATCAGACAAGCCATTAAAGGGCTTGAAGTATACGGAGCTTCGGGTCGAGCCCCTGATTTTTGCAGTACCGGCCGGCTTTTCCGATTTGCCTGCAGATAAAATTGCAACCCATCTTCCGTTCCTCCAGTTCAGTCCGGGTTCCGGCATTGGTAAGCTGATTGAAAATCACATCCGGGATCATTTTCCAAATCCGGAGAAAACCGTCATCCTGGATAGCGTCGAGGCAATCATGGAATGCGTCAATCAGGGGATCGGGTTCACGCTTCTTTCCGAAGCAGACGCCCGTCGCTATGGGAGCACAGATACGCAGTTTCTGGAGAAACAATCCGCAAACCCATCCCGACGGTTGGTTCTTGCCACCCCTGATCGTGAAACCGGCAGGCATAATCAACACTCTCTGGTAAAGCTGTTCGCTTGAAACAAAGGCCTAATGACCGTTGGTATAAATCCCGGCTTCTCACTTTTACAATCTGCTCCTGGAAACAAAGATCATCATGTAACCAGTATCGATCCATCGCTCTCACATTTTGCTTTTTGTTTGCAATTGCAAATTATTGCGCTGTACCTTGGAGACATGTCGTGAAACCGCAACAAAGCCAGCTTGGATACCACAATGTCAGAAGAACACTCGATTATCCATTTGAATCACGTTCTGGAATCCGGACAACCGCTTGAGAAGATGGACCTTGATCCCGCAGACTTTCAGGGCGAACTTCCAGATCAATTTATCCGCATCGTTTATGAAAATGCCAAAAGCGGATTGAACGTCGGAATTTGGACGACAACCTCCATGCAGGAAGCGTTTGGCCCTTACCCTGGCGATGAGTTCATGCATATCATTGACGGGAAGGTCGCAATGGTCGACGCTGATGGCAATGAGACGCCGGTTGAACAAGGCGGGACCTTCTGTGTTCGAAACGGCATCCCCGTGAGTTGGAAACAGCGGGGATTCTTGCAGAAGTTTTTCATTGTCTATGCCAATCCAGACGCGGCTACACCCTCCATTGATACAGTGGAAAATGGTATCTTTGTTTTGAACCGCAACCGGTTGACCTCAGAACTTTCAAAGCTGGAATCCGCGTTTCCATTTGAGGTGAAAGGCGAGCAACCGGTACAGCGGGATGCACCTGTTTTCGAAAACGACAACGCCAACATGCATGTTGGCATGTGGGACAGCGAGGCATTTGAAAGTGAGATGCAACCTTTTCCTTGCCATGAGTTTGTCCAGCTTCTCGAAGGCAGTTTGGTTATTACCGAAAAATCGGGAAAGAGGCATGCATTTGCCGCTGGCGATGTTTTCTTTATCCCAATGGGAACGGAGTGCACCTGGTTGGTGGAAAACAGTATCACAAAATTTTACTGCATGCTGACCGAATAGGCATGAGTTTCACTGGAAAATCTATTTGCTGAGAAAATGGTACCAAGCAAATTTGTAGGAAGCGCGGAAAAATGAAATACGAGGCAAAATGGCTATAGAAGAACATCACAAAATTTTATTTGAACCGGTGAAAATTGGCCCAAAGGTTGCAAAAAACCGGTTCTATCAAGTGCCGCATTGCAACGGTATGGGCCATCGCTGGCCAAGAACCATGGCAGCCATGCGTGGTGTAAAAGCACAAGGCGGATGGGCCGTCGTTTGCACAGAGGAATGCCAAATCCATCCCTCATCCGATATTACGCCTGCCCCGTTAATGAGGTTGTGGGATGATAGTGACTTGCCGGTTCATGAACGGATGGTCAGCAAAGTCCATGAACATGATGCACTTGCAGGAATTCAATTGGTACACAACGGCATTTCTGTCAGCAACTACATGTCCAGAATTCCACCGATTGCACCTTCCGCAGCACCCACAGAGGCATCAAATTCCACCCAGGCAAGGGTTATGGACAAGTCTGATATCAAGGAGCTGCGCGGGTGGTTTCGCAAGGCTGCTCTGCGCTCAAGGCAAGCAGGTTACGACATTGTTTACGTCTATGCCGCTCACGGTATCATGACCTTGCTCTATCAATTTCTTCTTAAGCGATTTAATCAGCGAACCGATGAGTATGGTGGCAGTCTTGAAAACCGGGTTCGCCTGTTGCGGGAGATTTTGGAAGACACAAAAGATGCCATCGGACATGATTGTGCAATAGCCCTGAGGTTTGCTGTAGACGAGTTAATGGGCGAAGAGGGAATGCGTGTTGCGGAAGCCGAAGACATTGTTGGCATGCTTGCCGATCTTCCCGACCTTTGGGATGTTAATCTGGCGGACTGGAGCAATGATTCCCGTCCATCTCGTTTTAGCCATGAAGGATTTCAGGAAAAATACATAAGGTTTGTGAAACAGACCACGAGCAAACCGGTGGTTGGCGTTGGGCGCTTTACTTCGCCCGATACAATGGTCTCGCAAATCAAGCGTGGTGTGCTGGATTTCATTGGTGCCGCACGGCCCTCGATTGCAGATCCCTTCATTCCAGTTAAAATTGAAGAGGGACGGTCAGAAGAAATCCGCGAGTGCATAGGATGCAATATGTGCACGTCAGGCGATACGGTTGCATACCCAATGCGGTGCACCCAAAACCCAACCATCGGCGAAGAATGGAGAAAGGGATGGCACCCGGAGCGAATAGAAAAGGCTGCTTCCAACTCCGGCATTCTGGTTGTGGGCGGTGGCCCGGCCGGTCTTGAAGCCGCCCTTGCTCTGTCCAATCGGGCCTATGACGTTACATTATCAGAATCAAAGCGTGAAATGGGCGGCAGGGTCCTGCAGGAAACATCTTTAAGCCCGCTAAGCCAATGGAAGCGTGTTTCAGATTATCGAAACTACATGCTTTCAACCCGTGGCAATGTTCAAATGTTTGTGGAAAGCACACTGGATGCTGATCAAGTCCTGGAACTCAGCTGTGACCATGTTGCGGTAGCAACCGGTTCCCGGTGGCGAATGAATTTTGTCGGCGCCCATCACCGCAAGCCTGTTTCAACCAAATCTGAGGCTATGCTGATCTCGCCGGAAAAAATCTTTGACGGAATCAAGCCCGGCAATCGGGTGATGATTTATGACGATGATCATTATTATCTTGCCAGTGCAATTGCCGAACATTTGGCCGAAACCGGAATAGAGGTAATTTTTGTCACTCCGGATAGCGGTATTTCCAGCTGGACCCACAATACCCTTGAGAACGGGCACATCCAGGTACGGCTCAGGGAGCTGGGTGTTCAGATAATCTGCAACCATTCCGTCAAGTCGATTGAACAGGATTTGGTCACTCTGGAATGCGTCTTCATCGGTACGGAGACACGGAAAGAAGTTGACGCGATCATACCCGTCACCGCCCGTAAGAGTATCGATGGGCTATATACCGATTTGATTGCCAGAAAGGAGGAATGGAAAGATCATGGCATCCAATCTGTAACCCGGATTGGGGATTGCTATGCGCCCGGACCTATTGCGATGGCGGTTTACTCCGGCCATGAATATGCCCGAAATCTGGAAATGTCCCGGGATGCCGATGTATTGTTCAAGCGGGAAAACGATTTTGATGCAAGCCGCGATTAAGGCGTACCGCAGTTAGGGTTTGGGAATAATGTCAGCAGTCACAGTTTTGTCATATACTGCAGGGTGGCGAAGACGATATCGCTTGGAAAACAAAAGAGCACAATGGTGCCGATTGGCAATGAGAATTGAGCAACATAATAATACGCCACTGGCCCTAACAACCCAAATTCCCACATGGAGGTAACCATATGGAGGGGATCAAATTTTAGTTTTCTCGAAACTAAAATTTTTTCTGAGAATGGAAATTTCTTTCTGAGTTGTTTCAGAAAGGCGACCAAATTAAATGCAGGATGCAGATTATCGATCCTCCAAAGAATGCCAAACGCGAACAATTATTACCTGATCGTCATGAAGCTGGTACCGGATCACGTATCCTCTAGCTCCAAATTTTACAGGCAATTCCCTGAACCCCATTTCCAACTCCCAGGGTTTGCCCTTCTCTGGAAATTCTTGCAGGGATTCTGCCGCCTCAATGAGTGTATTGACGGCGCTTGATGCAGCATCGGGACTGTGAGGTTCAATGAATGCATGGAGCCTTTTGAGGTCATCCAGTGCTTCGGGTAACCACTTCAATATGACCATTAGATAGCTTCGGATGCAGCTTTATTTCCCAAACCAGAAGCCCAGGATTTTATATCTTCATGGGCAATGGTTTCTCCAGTGAGTTCAAATTTCTCCCAACGCGATTTAACCAGTTGCCGTTCGGCTTCCAAGGCTTCCTCGACATCAAGAAATTTCTCAATGGCTTCATTCATGAGATAACTCGTAGAACGGTCACGTGCTTTCCCGAGTGTTTCCAAGCGGGTTTTGGTATCGTCTTTAAGCCGAATGCCGGTGGTTGGGTTTGCCATACTGGAATCTCAATTTATTATCACATGTTGCACAAAGTATAACATATATGCACATTTACTCCAAATCGATTTCAAGAAAATTACCACGTAGCCAAATACGAGCCGATTAGTAACCGAAAAGCTGCTCAATCATATATCAGGCTCCGTGTCTGGTGTGGCAGCAGTTTACAACCGTCACAGTTACATGGATGAAATGCGTGAGGCAGTTTCAAGGTATGAAACATTTCTCGCTAAAGTCACTTCTGCATAAAATTATCACCACCGGCAGTTAGCGTACTCTATTACATTCCAGTTTGCGCTGAGAAGCGCAATTGAACGATTGCTTATCGTGTTCAAGACATTCAATATGGCTCAAGCGATCCAGGTGATTTGGCAAAAACCTTCACAATGCTGAAAGTTTTCTGGCCAGTGATACTGATGTAACAAAGCCCCAATTTCCGGGGCTTTTTTCTTTGTGGTGTTGAGAAAACTATATTTATTCAATATTATAAGAAAAAGAGAAGAAAATGCCGAAATACTTGCCGCTGTGGTCGTCCGTTGATGCAAGAGATACGGGCAGAGATGAGAATATTGGGGAGAGCGGCATATGCCAACACTGGACTGGATCGGAAAAAAAGCGGTTGTAAACCACCACCGCGAAGTTCCCTATCGTCTGGTTCATTGTAATGGCGAAAAATCTGCCGGTGATCCGGACGCGGGCAATCTGCTCGTTCAGGGTGACAACCTAGAAGCGCTGAAGGCTCTACTTCCCTAATATGCTGGCAAGGTCAAATGCATCTATATCGATCCACCCTATAATACGGGTAGCGAGGGCTGGGTTTACAATGACAATGTGAGCTCGCCGGAAATCAAGGCATGGCTTGGAAAAACCGTTGGCAAGGAAGCCGAAGACCTCTCCCGACACGACAAATGGCTTTGCATGATGTATCCGCGTTTGCGCCTATTGCGGGAATTTCTTCGGGAAGATGGTGTCATTTTTGTCAGCATTGATGCAAATGAAGTCGAAAACCTTCATATCTGCATGAACGAAATATTTGGGCGACAAAATTTCGTTGAAAAGTTCGTTTGGAAAAAGAGTTACGGCGGAGGGGCAAAAGAAAAATACGCTGTGACGCTTCACGAGTATGTTTTCATGTTCGCTCGAAATTTAGACCAACTTGATTCGTTATGGCTACCAGCACGGGATGATATCCGCGAACGCTATTATAAGTATCAAGATGAACACTTCGAAGAACGGGGACCTTACAGGATCAAGCCTCTCGAAGCCACTAAGAGTATGGATGAACGTCCCAATTTGGTTTATCCAATTCCTCATCCAGATGGATCCGAAATCTTCCCCATTCGGCAGTGGTGGTGGAGTAAAAAGCGCACAATGGCAGCGCTGAAAAATAATGAACTCGTATTTACCGAAGGCTCTGGCATACGTTCCGTTAGCTACAAACAGTACCTGTTTGATGACACTGGTGAAGAACGGTTATCAAAACCATTTTCGATCATAGATAGAGTATTCACACAAAATGGAACTCGCGAGTTACGAGAAATCTTCGGGGATTTACCTTTTCCTTTTCCTAAACCCTCAAAGCTTGTTGCAGACCTAATTTACATGCTGACAAGAGATGAAGACAACGCTGTAATTTTGGATTCGTTCGCTGGTTCTGGCACCACTGGCCATGCAGTTCTTGATCTCAACAAACAGGATGGTGGCAATCGGAAGTGCATCTTGGTTGAGATGGACGAACAAATTGCACCTGATGTTACTGCCGAACGTCTCAAGCGTGTCATCAATGGTTATGACAAAGGCGGTGACCCTGAAAAGCCCGTTGAAGGCTTGGGCGGCGGGTTCCGTTATTGCGAACTTGGCACTCCTCTTTTTAACGAGTTTGGCGACATTGATATAGGCGTGACATTTCCCGATCTTGCAGCCCATGTGTTCTTTGCTGAAACCGGTGCGCCAATTCCACATAAAGCAACAGTAGGCAATACATTGCTTGGCCAGCACAAGGACAAGGCGATCTATCTTTTATTCGCTGAAGCAGTCCCCGGCTTTGCGCGAGAGGCATCTGGCAATGTTTTAACACCGGATGTTCTTTCCAACCTTCCCGCACCAGAAGGAGAGTTTGAAGGGCAACGGATCATCTTTGGTGAAGGATGCACCGTTACCAAAGAACGGTTGAAAGAAGAAAACATTACCTTCAAGCAAATCCCCTATCAGATTGAGGGTAACTGATATGGCGGGGGTGAATCTGGACTTAAAAATCTACCAGCAAAATGCGCTGGATCAGTTTTCCAAATACTTGAAAGAGCTTGATGCTCTTGGAACCAATTTGGCATTTTATAAGTCTACAAACCTGCCATATAGAGAAGCTCCCGCTGTAGCCAATGGTACACCATACGTATGTCTTCGCATTCCAACCGGCGGTGGCAAAACCATCATGGCCTCGCACGCGGTTGGGATTGCCGCCAAGAATTTTTTGCAAGTTGCCAACCCCCTCGTTCTTTGGCTTGTTCCATCAACTCCAATTCTCGACCAAACCATTTCAGCGCTAAAAAACGAAGAGCATCCTTATCGCGCGGCCTTGGCACAAGATTTTGGGCGTAATATTTCCATACTCACCAAGGCCGAAGCTCTTTCCATGTCACGCGGCGATGCGGAAGGTGGTGCCTGTATCATCGTTTCAACCATCCAGTCATTCCGCAGACAGTTGGACAATGGCAAGGAAAACCCTGAGGGCTTAAAAGTCTATCAGGATGCTGGCGCGCTGATGGATCACTTCTCTTCTTTAACGCGTGATCAAAGGGAACGCCTGGACAAAGTTGAAGGTACGGATCGTCCAACTGCATCTCTTGCCAACCTGTTAAAGCTTCACCGTCCAATGGTGATTGTCGATGAAGCACACAATGCGCGCACGTCCCTATCGTTTGACACACTTGCCCGTTTTGACCCGTCGCTTATTTTGGAACTGACAGCAACACCGCAAACCGATCACAATCCACCGGCTGATAAATATGCATCGAACATTTTGTATTCCGTTTCAGCCCTTGAGTTGAAATCAGAAGAGATGATTAAACTACCCATTCGCTTGACCACAAACAGCGATTGGCGATTGACCATTGGCGCGGCACTAGACAGCCAAGCAATGCTCGAAGAAGCCGCAAAAGCCGAAGAAAAAGAGACCGGCGAATATATACGTCCGATTGTGCTGTTTCAGGCACAAGCAAAACGCGGTGCCGATCCCCTCACCTATGACAGGGTTGAAAAATTTCTACTTGAGGACAAACGGATTAACCCAGACCATATCGCGGTTCATACAGGCACCCGCAAAGACCTTGATGGCATGGATATCAAGTCCCGCGATTGCGAAATTCGCTACATCATCACCGTCGATAAGCTGAAGGAAGGATGGGATTGTCCATTTGCCTATGTTCTTTGTTCTGTAGCAGACCAGTTCTCCCCCACTGCCGTTGAGCAACTTATGGGGCGTGTGCTGAGAATGCCAAGCGCCCGCTTAAAACGCCGCGATGCACTCAACCGTGCCTATGCCTATGTAGCCTCCCAGAGCTTCGATGAAACAGCGCAAAAGCTGAAAGATGGTCTTGTCGAAGGTGCAGGCTTCAACAAGCTTGAAGTGGACATGTTGATTGCTCCGCAAAGCGACCTAGGGTTCGACGAAGCAGCGGACGAATACGAACACGAATCTGATCCACTTGAAGAGCAGGAGTTTTCTGTCGAAGTCATGACAGAAGCAATCGAAAAGCTTCCGCCTTCATTGAAGTCTCGCGTGAAGTTTGATCCAGAAAAGCGGTCCTTATCCTACAAAGGGCCGATGACCCGCGAAAACCGCAACCTGCTCCACCTGTCCCTTTCAGCAATTCCAAATGCAGAAAAGACGATTAACAAACTCTACGCAAAGACAAACAATATTCAACTTGCTGAAAACCATGATCAGGATAAGCCACCTTTCATTGTTCCTCTATTGGGGTTTTCCAAGCAAGGTGAATTGCAGCTATTCTCCAAAGAACATTTTCTTGATCTTCCATGGCGACTGGATCAGTGCGATCCAGCTGCAATCACCGATAGATTCAGCATCATCGATGAAAGTCAGTCCGGTGAAATTGATGTCTCAGATCGTGGCCAAGTCGAGATCGATTTTGTGAAACGGATGCAGGGTGAATTGTCTGCGGTTATCCAGGAACCAGCTTGGACGCTTCCTCGTTTGGCCAATTGGTTAGATTCCGGTATCAGCCACCAAGACATTACAAAGCCAAGTGCAATCATTTTCATAACCGGCGCTATTGAAGCTTTAATGAAGCAAGGCCACGAATTGGAGGTTCTTGCACGAAACAAATACGATCTTAGAAAAGCGCTTGGCGACTTGATCAGCGAGTTAAGGGGCGAGCGACAAACCGGCAACTACGATGCATTGTTTGCATCAAACGCCGAAGATTTCAAAACCAGTTCAAACCTCTCGATCATCTTTGACGAGGAGACATACGCCTGCAACAAGCCTTACGCTGGCAAAACCAAGTTCAACAAACACTACACAACTTTGATCAATGATCTTGGAACATCCGGTGAAGAATTTGATTGTGCTGTTCACATTGATCGGATGGAGGAAGTTCAATTTTGGATTAGAAATGCTGATCGTAAAAAGAATGCGTTTTGGTTGCAATTACCTGACCATAAATTCTATCCAGATTTTGTTGTGTTGCTGAAAGATGGTCGAATTCTGGTTGTTGAATACAAAGGCGGTGATCGCTACGAAAGCGAAGCGCCCAAGCGGAGAATTGGTGAAGTATGGGCAGAAGCGAGTGACGGGGAATGCCTCTTCTGCATGCCAACCAATCGTGACTTCCAACTGATAAACAGAACGATTGGATAGGTTAATTTGATCCCTGATTATCAATCCCTGATGCGTACCGTTCTTGAAAGTGCTAAAGGCGGAGAAGTTCGAGTATCCGAAGTTGTTGAGCAATTGGCAGTGAAGCTCGGACTTACAGAGGAAGAAAAATTTGAGCTGTTGCCTAGCGGGAAGCAAACACGGTTTACAAACCGAGTACATTGGGCACGAAGCTATTTGAAAATGGCGGCACTCGTGAAAAACACAAGGCGCGGTCACTATGAAATCACCGAACGTGGCAAGCAGGCGTTGGCTGATACGTCTCTGGAAATCAACAATAATTATCTGGCTCAATTTGAAGAATACCAAGAGTTTCGTGCGCGAAGCAAAAGCAACGATGATCCGGCTCAAGACACATCGATTTCTGACAATAATGAAGGCTCCACGCCAGATGAAGTTTTGAGAAACGCACACCGGGAAATAAACAAAGCCTTGTCAAAAGAGCTTCTCGATCATGTCAGGTCTTCTGAACCGGCCTTCTTTGAACAACTGATCGTCGATTTGCTTATAGCAATGGGTTATGGCGGCACATCAGAAGATGCGGGACGTGCCCTTGGTCAATCAGGTGACAATGGAATTGATGGTGTAATTGACCAAGACCCTTTAGGTGTTGATCAAATCTATCTTCAAGCCAAGCGCTATGCTCATGGAAATAATGTCGGCTCTGGCGATATGCGCAACTTCTTTGGTGCGCTAAACCTCAAGAAAGCGTCTAAAGGCATTTTTGTCACCACATCGCAATTCAGCACTTCGGCGGAACAAACTGCAAATGACCTCAGTTCGCGGATCGTCCTGATTGATGGGGAACAACTGACAAAGCTGATGATCAGATACAATATCGGTTGTCGCGATGAAGAGGTTCTTCATCTCAAGAAGCTCGATGAAGGGTATTTTGAAGTTGAATAACACCGTGTTGGCGAGATTGTTGCGTTGACGTTCAAACCACCGCCGCATGAGGCAACCCACTGGACCTTGCGGGCGATGGCCAAAGTGGCCGATGTTGCAGCCTCGACGGTGCTGGGTATCTGGAAGGCGCACGGCCTTGTTCCACATCGCTTCCGGCAAACCAAACTCCCCCACCGCTTTGTCTGAATTCAACGAGTCCCGTATCCTGCAACAGTTTCAATTGATGCTTCCAATTGTCAGCTTCCTCGCGTGACATAGAACCTTCCTCATCTATATCGAGTGCAGCGCTCATTTCATTTGACCGGATTTCAAATACTTTTCGACCCCCTTCAATTTCCAACAGAATTTTACGGATGAGATCAAAGTCTCGCTTCATTGGTATCTTCATCAAATATTACCTTTCACAAAAAATGGAATTCACCGAGACAACCACCCACTAATTTCACTCGCCCTCCACCCAACACTACCAACACCCTCTAATTAGGCACTTTAGACAGGTTATGTTATTTTCGCGCATGCTTGGAGAGAATCGCTACACACAGATGAGTTTGCTTGAATTTCAGGATAGATTTCCAACAGAGCAGGTTTGCCTGGATTATCTGATAAAAATGAGATGGCCGGAAGGTGTCGGTTGTTCGGATTGTGAAGACAGCAAATTGGATTACATCAAGACTCGCAGAGCTTTTGAATGCCGTAGTTGCCGCAAGCAAATTTATGTAACAGCCGGTACGATCTTTCATAAAAGCCGCGTTGCGCAACGCAAGTGGTTTTGGGCTATTTTTCTGATGGCGACATCAAAAAAGGGCGTTTGCATGCGGTATTTGCAAAAACAATTGGGCATAGGTTCGTATCGTACATCGTGGCTGATGGGCCACAAAATTCGCCAAGCCATGATCCAGCGCAATGATTTGTATACGTTGAATGGCACGGTCGAAGCCGATGAAATTTTTATTGGTGGCAGGCAATCCTTGGATGAACGCCGCAAAACGGGCAGTAACAAGACACCGTTCCTGATTGCCGTCCAAGAAAACACTGATGGCGGACCGCGCTTTTTGTCTTTTGAAGAACTGGAGGCAATTTATGAGCAGCATGTTGTGCCTGCCATCAAGAAACATATTGAACCGGGAAGCACCATAAAGTCGGATGGAGACGGTGTCTATGTGAAAGCGTCAAAACAAGGATATGAGCACGACCGATCGGTTGCTTTGAAAGAGCCCGAGCAAACCTGCGAACATCTCAAATGGGTCAACACCATTACATCGAACCTGAAACGTTATCTTCTTTCAACCCATCATGGTGTGTTTCCAAAATACCGCAAAGCACTTCTGGCCGAGTTTGCCTATCGCTTTAACCGGAGATATTGGCCCTATCAGGCGTTCGACAGATTGCTTTTTGCATGCATTCATGCACATCCTGTCCCCTTACCTGTACTACGTGCCTAATCAGAACATAACGCATTGATTTCAAACGTGTTTTCTCACCAATTTATCGCGGCCGCATGCCTTTGCCCCAGGAAGGGCGGTGCTAATTTCTTGTGGTGCAAAAACACCACGGCGCAATCCGCGCCTGTTCCTGTGACAAATTTCAGGCGGTCAAAGTGTACCATATTTAATAAAAGGTGCTCTAATGTATCCGTTTTAATGGTTTCGGGAAAACAAGAATGCGGAAATAAAATCAGGAGGAAGCATCGGCTGTCCCGTTTCTGTCGAAACGCGAAACGGGACAGCCGACATTCCCGACTGGAAATTTGATACAAAAAACCGGCTTGAGCCGGTTTTTCTCTTGTTTGAACTAAAAGGGTCAATCCCAGTGGCCGTTGGTATTAGATGCCCAGGCCTTCGTATTTCTTCTTGAAACGTGAAACACGTCCACCGCGGTCAACCAGATGCTGGTTTCCGCCAGTCCATGCCGGATGCGAATTTGGATCGATATCCAGGTTCATGGTATCGCCAGCAGCGCCCCATGTGGTGCGGGTTTCAAATTCTGTCCCATCAGTCATTACAACCTTGATGGTATGGTAATCTGGATGAATTTCCTTTTTCATCGTGTCGTCCTGTTTTCACTCTGCCAGTTGCGACCCAAGCGCACTGCTCAGATTACAAACTTGATTCTTTGGTCATGAATAAATAAACCGTGGGCTTGCCCACGGCTTTCGTGCGCATCCTATACAATAACAGTGTGCACAAGACAAGAGCCAGATTTTCCATGAGCAACGCTACCAGGGCCGGCCAATCAAGCAAATCAATCCGCCCTTTGGCGCGGCTCTTTCCCTACATGATGCAATACAAGCGGCAGGTTTGCCTTGCCATCCTGTTCCTGTTTTTGGCAGCCGCCACCACGCTAACGCTGCCGATGGCGGTGCGACGTGTCATCGATAACGGTTTTTCAGACAGCAATCCTGATCTGGTGAACTCTTATTTTTCCGTCTTGGTGGGAATTGCAGCAATTCTCGCGATATCGAGTGCCTGTCGGTATTACTTTGTAATCTGGCTCGGTGAGCGCATTGTTGCGGATGTGCGAAGGGACGTTTTCCAGAACGTAACCCGCTTGAGTGCCGAATTTTTTGACACCGCAAAATCAGGTGAAATTATATCAAGGCTCACTGCTGACACGACACAGATAAAGTCAGCGATGGGCGCTACCGCATCCATGGCTTTGCGCAATACCATGCTTGGTATTGGGTCATTGGGCATGATGATTTATACATCACCGCGCCTATCGTTGATTGTCATTGCGGCAATCCCGCTAATCGTTCTGCCTATCATTGGTTTTGGAAGGGCGGTGCGTCGTCGGTCACGCCATGCGCAGGATACACTTGCCGAAGCGACTGCTTATGCATCGGAAGCGATTGGCGCGGTTCAGACCATGCAGGCTTTTGCCAATGAGAAATTTGTCCGAAGCAGGTTTTCTTCCGCTGTTGATTTTGCCTTTCATGCAGTTCGTTCAGCAATCAGAACCCGGGCACTTCTTACCGGATTTGCGATCTTTTTAATCTTTGCAAGTGTCGTTGCAGTGTTGTGGATTGGGGCGACCGATGTTCTTTCCGGCAATTTGTCGGCGGGCACGCTCAGCCAGTTTTTGCTTTATGCGGTTTTTGCTGCCAGTTCTCTTGGCTCATTATCAGAGGTTTGGGGTGAACTTTCTCTTGCGGCCGGTTCGGCGGAACGACTGGTAGAACTCCTGTCCGAAAAACCGGCCATTGCACCACCGGAAAACCCGATCCCGCTGTCACTTCCCGTCAGGGGAGAGATTGAGTTTGATGGGATAAGCTTTGCCTATCCAACGCGGCCAAAGGATCAGGCACTTGATGGATTGTCACTCGCAATCAATCCTGGTGAAACCGTTGCCATTGTCGGCTCTTCCGGTGCCGGCAAGAGCACGCTTTTTTCTCTGCTGTTGCGGTTTTATGATCCGCAATCGGGTGCGATCAAACTGGATGGGCTGAACATTCGCGATCTTGATCCCGAAGAATTTCGCGGATACATCGCACTGGTGCCTCAGGAAACCGTGGTGTTTGCGGCATCTGCGGCTGAGAATATCGCTTATGGAAATCCGGAAGTGGATCGGGCGAGGGTGATTGCTGCTGCAAAAGCTGCCAATGCGGATGATTTCATCTCCAGGCTGCCTGAGGGGTATGATACCGACCTTGGCGAGCGCGGTGTTACGCTTTCCGGCGGGCAGCGTCAGCGATTGGCAATTGCACGGGCAATTTTAAAGGACGCACCGGTTCTGTTGCTTGATGAAGCGACCAGTGCGCTCGATGCGGAAAGCGAAAAACTGGTACAGGATGCGCTGGAGAAATTGATGGTTGGCCGAACCACACTGATCATTGCACACCGGCTGGCGACTGTTCTTAAGGCCGACCGCATTCTGGTCCTTGATCAGGGAAAGATCGTCGAAGAAGGAACCCACGCAGCGCTCAAAAAACGCAACGGCATCTATGCGGGGTTGGCGAAATTGCAGTTTGGAAACGGGTAATACCAAAATGGCATTGAACACACCGCCCTGCTGGTCCAAGTTTCTGGGAAGTAATTTGAAAAGGAGCAACCTTTATGAAACCAATCGAACTTGCAGAAAAGCTGGCCATGTTCTCAAGCCATTGGGACCCGCACGTCGTCGCTGATTACAACCAGAACGAAGTGATGGTTGTTAAGTTCCAAGGTGAATACCCGTTTCATAAACATGACGGGACTGACGATTTTTTCTATGTTCTTGAGGGTGAAATGATTATGGATATCGAAGGTGAAGTCTCCCATGTTGTCAAGGCTGGAGAGTTATTCGTAGTCCCGAAAGGTGTGGTGCACAGGCCGCGCGCCAAAGATGAAGTTAAGGTATTGTTGATCGAACCCAAGGGGGAACCAAATTCGGGCGATTCTGATCGGGAACCTGCACCAAAAACACGTATTTGAAGAAATGCCAAATGGTGGCAAAGCCCGGCATACCTGCCATTTCAAACACCCCCTCAAACAATTTTCCGCAACAACTCCTCCGTATTCTCTGCCGTCATTTCTACCGGATTTCCGCCTGTACTCGGGTCCGCTAGTGCGCCTTCGACAATACGGTTGATGTCGGGATTTTCAATGCCAAGGCCAGCAAGGTTCTTCGGTATGCCAAGTGAAGCGTTTAGTCCATTGACATAGGCGCAAAAGCCGGCGAAGCCGCCATTGATGCCGAGATAGTTCGCGGCCTTGTCCATCACGCCTTCAATCGCCGGTTTGTTAAACTGCAGCACGGCCGGCATACACACTGCATTGGTTGTGCCGTGGTGGGTGTTGTAAATCGCACCAATCGGGTGGGAGAGGGCGTGGATCGCACCAAGGCCTTTTTGGAAGGCGGTTGCACCCATGGAAGCCGCCGACATCATGTGCGCGCGCGCTTCAATGTCACCGCCATTTTCGTAGGCACGGGGCAGATATTCCTTCACCAGCCTCATTCCTTCTAGCGCCATGCCCTGGGACATCGGATGATAGTGCGGTGAACAAAAAGCTTCCACGCAATGGGCAAAGGCATCAAGGCCGGTGCCAGCCGTTATGAATTTAGGCATGCCGATGGTGAGTTCCGGGTCGCAAATGACAATGGAGGGGAGAAATTTGGGATGGAAGATGATCTTCTTTTCCTTGGTTTCAGAATTGGTGATGACTGAAGCGCGCCCGACTTCTGAACCGGTTCCGGCAGTTGTTGGAACAGCAACGATGGGAGCAATGGCGTCGGCATCCGCCCGTGTCCACCAATCGCCGATATCCTCAAAATCCCACAAGGGGCGGGTTTGACCTGCCAGGAACGCAACCAGCTTTCCAAGATCAAGGCCGGAGCCACCGCCAAAAGCAACAACACCATCATGACCTCCATCCTTAAAAGCCCTGACGCCAGCTTCTGCATTTTTTTCATTCGGGTTTGGATCGACGTTGGAAAAAATAGACCGTCCCAAGCCACCTGCGTCCAACAGATCAAGCGTGCGTCCTGTAATCTCCAAATCTGCAAGAACACGATCGGTTATCACGAGTGGCTTGCTAATCCCCGCAGCAGCGCAGGCATCCGCTATTTCGGAAATTCGGCCAGCCCCAAAACGGATGGCAGTTGGATAAGACCAGTTTGCTGTGAGTGTCATGAATTCAAATTCCTTCGTGAAGGTGAAAATAAAGCTATCGCGTTTCCTCTTTGGTTTGAATCAACAGAAGAAATAACGCCCTTGAAGTTTACCCCAAATTTGCTCATTCACCGCTTCAAAGAAGCGATGATTGAGTCCAGGGTCTGGACTCAATTGGGAATTGGCCTGCACAGCTGACCAATTTTTCAGAATTTAGGCGAAATCGACCGACTTGACTTTCCGTCAATGAGGAGATTTCAACGATAATCCGGGTAAATTGGGCGCTGCCCGAACGGGTTGCGCCAAAAAGGCCTATTTCAGCATTAAAAAGCCTCGCCGATGCTTTGGCATCGCCTGTGTTTTTCGCCTCGAAATAAACCATTTTGTCTCCAATGCAGCCACATTTCCCGATTGGGTTCAGACCCTAGTGCGCTGCTTCGTTTAATTTGACATATGTGATTATTACTGATTCTGTTTACCGGTTATCATTTTACGACTGGGAGGGGATCATGGTCATTCATTCAGGTGGAGCAAAGAGGTACATTGTCCGGTTAAGCAGTGAGGAAAGAAACAGACTTGAAACGATCATCCGCACGGGTCGCGATGCTGCTGGTCGGCTTTTGAAGGCGCGGATTTTGTTAAAGGCGGATATTACGGCAGATGGCCGGGGCTGGCTGGATGCACGAATTGTCGAGGCGCTTGAGACGAGTATTTCGAGTGTGCAGCGTGTCCGCCGGCGTTTTGTTGAGGAAGGCCTTGAAGCAGCGATCAGCCGCAAAAGCCGTGAAAGGCCGCCAATTGATCCGATTTTTGATGGCGAGAAGGAGGCTCGCCTGATCCAGCTGGCTTGTTCTGAGCCACCTGAGGGCCATGCGCGCTGGTCGTTGCGGCTTTTGGAAAGCAAGGTGGTGGAGCTTGGCATCGTCGATGCTGCCAGCGATACAACAATTGGCAGGGTTTTAAAAAAACACTCTCAAACCCCACCGGCGTAAATATTGGGTCATTGCACCAAAGGAAAATGCGGCATTCGTTGCAGCCCTGGAGGATATTCTGGAGGTTTATACCCGCCCGTACGATCCAAAGCGCCCGCTGGTCTGTTTGGACGAGACAAACAAGCAGCTTGTGAAAGAAACTCGCACACCCATCGCGATGAAACCGGGGCGGATCCAGCACATCGATTACGAGTATGAACGCAATGGCACTGCCAATTTGTTCATGCTGTTTGCGCCGCTTGAAGGCTGGCGCAATGTTAAGGTCACCGAACGTCGCACAGCAATTGATTATGCCTGTGTTTTAAGGGATTTAGCCGATATCCATTTTGCTGAGGCTGACAAAATCGTGCTGGTACAGGATAATCTCAACACCCACTGTCCCGCAGCACTTTACAAGGCCTTCGCGCCATCCCAAGCCCGCCGCCTGGTCGAGCGTTTCGAATGGCATTTCACGCCCAAACACGGTTCTTGGCTCAACATGGCCGAAACAGAACTCAGCGTGCTCGCATCGCAATGCCTGGATCGGCGTATCAGCGACAAGCCATTACTTGAGGCCGAAGTGGCAGCATGGCAAACCCATCGCAATAAACACAACGCAAAAGCTGACTGGCATTTTTCAACCCAAACCGCCCGAGTTAAACTCAAACATCTATACCCGGCAATATAGATGAATCAGGGTACTAGGGTCTGGACTCAATTGGGAATTGGCCTGCACAGCTGACCAATTTTTCAGAATTTAGGCGAAATCGACCGACATGACTTTCCGTCAATGACGAGATTTCAACGATAATCCGGGTAAATTGGGCGCTGCCCGAACGGGTTGCGCCAAAAACGCCTATTTCAGTATTAAAAAGCCTCGCCGATGCTTTGGCATCGCCTGTGTTTTTCGCCGCGAAATAAACCATTTTGTCTCCAATGCAGCCACATTTCCCAATTGGGTTCAGGCACTAGTCAGAATTTGATATCTGATACCGCTTTGGTTGTCACTGCAAGGCCCTGAATGCAAGGGCTAAAAATGCAGTTTGAAATTTTCAAATGATATGCGCGGTTTGCATGGCTCAAATGCAATCTTGTGTCTCGTAATTTTTGCGAAAAGGCATCATATGGAATTCATCGAAGCAACGCATTGCTTCCCACTTAATCAGTAAACCAATCCGGGCCTTTCCCGGCATTCAACAGTCAAAGGACCAAGCAAATGAACATCATCGGCAATGTACGTACATGGAACCGCGCCCGGCAAACACGCGCAGTACTCAACGCACTTTCAAACCGCCAGCTGGACGACATTGGTGTATCCCGCAGTGGCATCGCTGCAGTCGCCAGAAACCCGCATTTGGTATAATATGCTCGCTAACCAGCGCTTTTTCCGGCCGCACGTCCGGAGAAGATGCAACCGCCAAGGAATGTTCCTTCAAGCGAGTTGTAGCCATGATAACCGCCGCCGCCGAAGCCAGCAGCTTCGCCGGCTGCGTACAAGCCCGACAGGACTTCACCGTCTTTATCCAACACTTGAGATTGAAGATTGGTGTGCAGACCACCCAGCGTCTTGCGGGTTAACAGATTGAGCCTCACTGCGATTAGAGGACCTGCTTTTGGATCCAGTATCTTGTGCGGCTTTGCGGTTCGGATCAGCTTGTCACCAAGATAATTTCTGGCCGAATGAATGGCCATGATCTGGGCGTCCTTCGAGAACTTGTTGTCAAGCTCACGGTCACGCGCCTCAATCTGGGATTTAAGGTGATCATGATTGATCAACCCGCCACCGGCAACCCGGTTCATTCCGTCAACCAGGCTTTCGAGATTGTCCCGGACAACAAAATCTTCGCCTTTTTCCTTGAATGCCTCAACCTGGTCAGTTGCACCCTTGCCAAGCCTCGCCTTTAATACCTTTATCCATTTTTTGGAGGTGAAGTCCGGGTTTTGTTCAGAACCTGACAGGGCAAATTCTTTCTCAATGATCTTTTGTGTCAGCACGAACCATGAGTATTCATATCCGGTTGAAAGGATGTGCTTTAAGGTGGCGAGGGTATCAAATCCTGGAAGGCACGGGGAAGGGAGCCGGTTTCCTTCCGCGTCAAACCACAGGGAAGATGGTCCCGGCAAAATACGGATGGCATGGGACGGCCAGATCGGGTCATAGTTTTTGATACCCTCAACATAGTGCCACATGCGATCTTCGTTGATTGCGTCGGCACCTGCTTTCTTTGCAATGCCAATCATTTTGCCATCGACATGGAATGGGACGCCGGAAATCATTTTCTTTGGTGCCGGTCCAAGGCGTTTGGTCGGCCAGTTTTTCCTGACGAGATCAAGATTTCCGCCGATCCCACCGGAAGAAACAATTACGGATTGGGCGTAGAACTCAAAATCTCCGATTATGGTTCGCGAACTTTTGTGGCCGCGTTCCGCATTGGAAGGTTCAAGCACCTCTCCACGCACGCCAACGATCGCACCATTTTTCTTGATCAGCATGGAAACCTGATGGCGGAACCCGAATTCAAGCAATCCCTTGTCGCGGGCTTCATCAGCACTTTTGACAAAAGGTTCAATGGTGCCCGGTCCGGTCCCCCAGGTGATATGAAATCTTGGAACAGAATTGCCGTGTCCGGTTGCAAGGGAGCCGCCCCTTTCGGCCCAGCCGACAACAGGAAACCATCGCATGCCAAGTCCATGCAGCCATGAACGCATTTCACCATTGGCAAACTCCAGATACTTTTCTGCCCATTTTCTGGGCCAATAATCTTCCTTGCGGTCAAACCGGGCCGATCCCATCCAATCCTGAGTTGCCAGTTCAAGACTGTCCCTGATTTTCATGCGGCGCTGTTCTGGAGTGTCGATCAGGAAGAGGCCGCCAAGCGACCAAAATGCCTGCCCGCCCAAAAAGTTCCCGTTTTCCTGATCAAGCATCAAAACCCGCTTGCCTCTGGCAGTGAGTTCATGCGCTGCAACAAGTCCGGCAAGACCTGCACCGACTATGATGACGTCGGCCTTTTCCATGATTTATCTCTCGGTCAGTTTGAGTTCTATCCTGCGGTTTTTTACACGCGCTTCATCGGTATCAGCATCTTCAAGCGGTTGAAATTCTCCAAAACCGGCAGCGACCAACCGTTTAGCCGGAATACCGCTGTCGATGAAGAACCGTACGACTGATGTGGCGCGTTGTGACGACAATTGCCAGTTGTCCTTGATCAAGCCTCCGCTAGAAATCGGAATGTTATCGGTGTGGCCATCCACTCTCAATACCCAGTTAATGTCATCTGGAATTTCCGATCCGATCTGCAACAGCGCTTGTGCCACTTTGAGCATTTCCCCTTTACCTTGTTCGTTGAGATCAGAGGACCCTGAAGTAAAAAGCACTTCGGAAGGGAACACAAAACGGTCGCCTACAATCCGGATGTCTGAGCGTCCGCCGAGGATTTCACGTAAACGACCAAAGAAATCGGAGCGATAGCGATTGAGTTCCTGTACCCGCTGGGCAAGTGCGACATTGAGGCGCTTGCCCAGATCAACAATTTTTGTCTGGCTTTCGCGATCCCGGTTCTCGGATACATCGAGCGCCTCTTCAAGCGCTGCAATCTGACGCCGCAAGGCTGAAATCTGTTGGTTCAATAATTCTACCTGACTGAGCGCGCGCTGACTTATCTGTTGCTCTTCGTCAACCCTGGTTGAAAGTGCGCCGAGGCGTTCTTCATTTTCAGCTGAGTTGTCGGTTCCTGAAGCAAGTAGTTCTTCCAACCGGGAGCGCTCGTTGGTTGATTGGCTAAGCGAAGCTTCCAGATTGGCGATGGTGTCTTCAAACTCCTGACCGGATGAACGTTCCAATGCCAGGAGCGAGGTCAATTCATCAATCTGGGAGTTTAGCCGGTTGAGGACTTCATCCTTGCCACTGATTTCCTGGCTCAGGATAAACTGCGCAAGAACAAAAACCGACAACAAAAACATGATGGCGAGAAGCAAGGTTGCAAGCGCATCAACAAAGCCCGGCCAGTAATTGACACTTCTTTCCTTGTATCGGGAGCGAGACACTGCCATGTTCAGGGCCTAATCCTTCGATGCCTTGTCAAAAAATGTATTGAGCTTGCGCATTAACATCATCACGTCTTGTTGCTGCGCTTCTTGTTGCTTTAGTTGCTGGCGGGTGATTTCCTGCTCGCTGCGCATGTGCTTAACCATTTGCTGCACGCTATCGACCAGCCCTACGAGCGCCTCATTGGTTCTGCCTGAATTACCCTGGTTTTCCATGCCGCGGGCTAATTGGTCAAGGTGCTCACGAACCCCCTCAATTTCTGCACCTCCGGAAAAAAGGTTGTCTGATGTGAGATCGGTGACAGAAGAAAGCCAGTTTTCAAGTTCGGTATAAAACCGGGTTTGGGCGCGGCCTGCCTGAAGATCAAGAAACCCGAGAACAAGTGAGCCTGCAAGACCAAACAGGGAGGATGAAAATGCGGTTCCCATGCCATCTAGCGGTTCCCTGAGGCCTGATTTCAAGGCATCAAGCACATCGTTTGTGTCACCTGAACTGGGATCCAGAGACTGGATTGTGTCGCCAATTGAGCCAATGGTCTGAAGCAATCCCCAAAAGGTGCCGAGCAGACCAAGAAAGACAAGAAGCCCGATCAGGTATCGCGAGATGTCCCGGCTTTCATCGAGGCGATTGCCGATGGAATCGAGTATTGAGCGCATGGAAAGCGTTGAAATACTGACTTCGCGACTGGATTGACCCAGAAGCGCTTTCATCGGCGCAAGCAGAACCGGCTCGCGTCCGGTATCAAGATCAATGTTACCCTGTCTGAAACTGTTGACCCAGCGAACCTCAGGAATAAGACGAATGACCTGGGCAAGCGCCAGTAGAACACCAATCACCAAAACACCGAGGATGAGACCATTAAGTCCGGGATTTGTTTCAAATGCGGTTAAAATCTGCCGATACAGGATTGCTGCCAAAAACCCTGTAATGATCAGGAAAATCACCATGCTCATCAAGAACAAGCTTGGATTCGACAGTCTGTAAGGATCAAATTCCCGTGCCACTTCTCGCCCTCCGAAGCCGTTCATCTATCGCCAGAAGCATAATGCTTGCACTTCCGATGGTTTGAATTCAAGCAATCTGGCCTATCCAGCTTGCTTGAATTGTGTTCGATCACCCGCCGCAAGGTTACCTCCGGCAAATCAGCTCAAAGAGGATTAGACCGTAAAGACGAATAATTAAAGGCTTTACTGCCGCTTTTGTATGTCGGCTACGGTTTTACCCAGCTCGCGGTGGATATGTTCATTACCCGCCAACACGGTCCCGGTATCAAACAGTTTCTTCCCGCCATCAAGGTCTGTGATGAACCCGCCGGCTTCTCGAATGAGGATCATGCCGGCTGCAAAATCCCAGGCTTGAGGTCCTCTTTGCCAGGTTCCGTCGAACCGACCGGCAGCAATATAGGCCAGATCAAGAGCCGTCGAGCCGGTAGCCCTCACGCCGATTGTTTCTTTCATCACCGCTGCTTGCTCTACAAGGGCGCGTTTGTGTTCCTTTTGGCCGAGACGTGGAATGTGAGTACAGATGAGGCAATCGCGCAGATTGCGTCTGGCTGCCACGCGAATGCGTGTGTCGTTCAGATATGCGCCCTGGCCACGCTCTGCTGCAAAGAGCTCGTCCGTATTCGGATCGTAGATTATACCGGCAACGATATCACCTTCCCGTTCCAGTGCAATCGAGATGCAGAAGTGCGGGAGGCCGTGCATGAAATTATGCGTGCCGTCCAGGGGGTCGACTATCCAGCGGTTTTGGGGTTCCGTGCCCTTAATCTCGCCCGCCTCTTCCATAAGAAACCCAAAGCCTGGTCGGGCTTTTTCCAGTTCCTGACGAATAATTTTTTCGGCCCGCAAATCAGCGCTTGTTACAAAATCGCCCGGGCCTTTCACTGAGACCTGGAGATTTTGTACTTCACCAAAATCACGTGACAACGAACGCCCAGCCTTGAATGCGGCAGTTGTCATTACATTTAGTATTGCGGAACGGGCCAATGCCTTTGTCTCCGATAGAGTTTATTCGGCGCGTCGGATGTACTGGATTTCAACAGTGTCTACGACAATCGATTCTCCAGCCTCAATGAACGGCGGAACCATCACGCGCACGCCATTTTCCATCATTGCCGGTTTGTAAGATGAAGAAACGGTTTGCCCTTTTACGACCGGGTCTGCTTCTTTGATTTTCAGGGTCACCTGATCGGGCAGTCTTATGCCAATCGGCTTTTCCTCGTAGAGTTCAACTGTTACCATCATACCGTCTTGTAGAAACGCACAACGTTCACCAACGAATTCCTTTTGCAACTCCAATTGTTCGTAAGATTCAGAATCCATGAACACGAGTGCATCGCCTTCTTCGTATAGATATTGAAAGTCCTTTTGCTCAAGCCTTACCCGCTCGATGGTTTCGTTGGCCCGGAACCGTTCATTGTGCTTTGAACCATCCAGAAGGTTTTTCAATTCAACCTGGTTAAATGCACCCCCTTTGCCCGGCTTTACAGCGCCGGTCTTAACTGCAACCCAGAGTGAGTTTTTGTGTTCAATCACATTCCCGGGTTTGATTTCATTGCCATTGATTTTCATATTAAAAAGCCGCCTCCGACCGGCGGTCTCCTGTGAAGGTGTTGGGCGGGTTGACCACAATTCTTCGGTCGGCGCAAGCGACAAATAGATAGTGTGGGAGCTTCGATTGCCGGCTTTTTGTACGTCTACGTGTCAGACGGCCACCGGTTTGCCAATTCCAACCCCTTTTGACGGTCTTCAGCCGTCATGGCTTTCATGATCTGATCAAGGTCAAAATCCTTGCGCCCGGCACGGCTTGCAAGAATGTGCCATTTTGCGCCTTCAATCCGGTTCTTCTCGGCGCCAATGCCTTCAAACAACATGTAGGCCAGCCTGTTCTGGGCGATAACATTGCCACTGTTTGCTGCTGCCTTAAACCAGGAAAAAGCTTGGGTCTTATCTTCAGGTGACGGATTTCCGTCAAGAAGTTTGATCCCGAGTTCTATCTGGGCAGTGTCGATACCGGACGTTGCCGCTTTTTTAAGCCAGATACTGCCCCTTTCGGTATCATTGATGCCGGTCGCCAACCCGTCTGAGTATATCCTGGCGAGTGCAAAATAGGCATCCGCAAGCCGATATTCCGCAGCCTTTTCAAACAAGGGAAGTGCCTTACGATAGGTCGCGGAGGTTGGCCGTTCTGTAACGAGATGGCTTGCATAGTTGAACAGAGCTACCGGATGACCGGCATCTGCGGCCTGTTTCATCAGTTCCAGGCCGCGCTCAAGGTTCTTTTCAACATGCTCGCCCTTCATCAGCTTAATACCATAGGCAAATTGTGCTTCGCGGTTGCCGGATTTTGCTGCGATCTCATACCAGCTTGCTGCTTCTTTCGGATCACGGCTTATGCCAAGACCATTTTCGTATAATTCGCCAATCAGTGTCTGGGCTGCTGCATCGCCTTTGCGGGCTTGGGGTAAAGCCAGTTCGAATGCGGTTAGATAAAGGCCGCGTTGATAAGCGCCAAATGCCCGGTCGGTTTCTGTAACCTGTATTTTTTCTGCATTGCCCGTTCCGGTGCCCATGCGGTCTGAAAGGCCGATCGATTGGTTGGCCGGTTCAGTATTTTCAGGCTCGTTGGCAAAAGCGGGGTGGGTTGAGATTGAAGCGGAAGCCAAAATAAACACCGGCAACAGGAGTGTTGAAGAAAATCTCACACCTCCGCCTCCTCAAACCGTGGAGCGTGCTCTTCAAGTAATTGATCAGCTTTCACGATTGCTTCGTGTGGGATGATATCGCCCCCAAAAACAGCATGTTCAACCGCGACAAACTCCGCGCCTGTACGTGCGCATTCGACCACACTTTCAATTGCATTTCCGGCCAGCATAATATTCGGGACATCGAGTATCTCAGAGCACCATTGGGCCATCTGCAAATTGCGGGGATGAGGTTCGGGTTTGGTGTCGCCACCGAGTTTGCCCAAGAAAATAAAGTCAACGCCTGCTTCGCCGGCTTCCAATATCCCATGTCGCTTTTTGAAATTACCGCAACCGATCATCCGATCGGGAGAAAATTGCTCGATCATGTTGCCGAGTTCCGATCGATCCTTTTCAAGGTACAGTCCATCTGCACCGGATCGGCCCATCACCTGAGTGTTGTCGGCAATCAGCACCGGGATGTCATGGCTTTGAAAATTACCTACTGCTGACGTGCAATAACCGAGAAATTCCTTCTCCTGCATATCCAGGTTGTAAAGAATACAGCAGGCAAGCGCTTTCGTTTCAGCAATCGCTGAGAGCTCCGATGGTGATGCTGAATTTGGATTTGCGAGCAGGATAAGCCTGCACCGTTCTGCATCCATGATGACCCATGCCGTTTCAAATTATCAAGGAACCATAAGCCCCGTGCCATGCTTGAAGCGATTTTCAGGTAATTTCAAGGCATAGTTTTGATTAGACTCGATCATCGCTTCTTTGAAGCGGTGAATGAGCAAATTCGGGTTAAACTTCAAGGGCGCTGTCCATTCTTTTGGTTCAATCATAAAGAGGAAACGCTTTAAGGCCGGAACCCTAGGGTCTGAACCCAATTGGGAAATGTGGCTGCATTGGAGACAAAATGGTTTATTTCGAGGTGAAAAACACAGGCGATGCCAAAGCATCGGCGAGGCTTTTTAATACTGAAATAGGCGTTTTTGGTCCAACCCGTTCGGGCAGCGCCCAATTTACCCGGATTATCGTTGAAATCTCCTCATTGACGGAAAGTCAAGTCGGTCGATTTCGCCTAAATTCTGAAAAATTGGTCAGCCGTGCAGGCCAATTCCCAATTGAGTCCAGGCCCTTGCTAATTCAGGGTCTTTTCGGAGAGTTCCCGGATTCGGTCTTTGATCTGTAATTTTCGCCGTTTCAGATCATTGAGCGTTCCGTTATCCTGGGCTGATGATGACATTAATTCCTTGATTTGATTTTCGAGTTCCTCGTGACGAGCTTTCAGGGAATGAATGTGAGATTCAACAGCCATGGAATTCTCCTTTTTCAAGTTTAGTTTGGTGGGAATCAGTGTACACGAAAAATTCGACTGCCAGAAGCGCATATGACAAGCCTGTGAACAAATCAGTCTGCACGCTTAAAGGATGGTTTACTGGCAATTGAAAATTTTCCGGGTTCTGCTAGAAAGTGCGCTTTAATTCGAACGAACCGGGGGTCTGGAACTATGAGTGCAGGCAAAGCGCAGGTGGCCGTCATAATGGGCAGTCAGTCAGACTGGACTACCATGAGGCACGCGGTAGACCTCCTAAAGGAGTTGGAGATTGCCTGCGATGCCAAGATTGTGTCTGCTCACAGAACCCCTGACCGGATGTACGGGTTTGCAAAGGCTGCAAAACGCAACGGGTATAAAGTAATCATTGCAGGGGCAGGTGGTGCTGCACATTTGCCGGGCATGGTTGCCTCACTGACATCATTGCCGGTCCTTGGTGTTCCGATGGAATCAAAAGCGCTTTCTGGCAAGGATAGCCTTCTGTCCATAGTCCAGATGCCGGCTGGCGTTCCAGTTGGAACCCTTGCGATTGGTGAAGCCGGTGCCAAAAATGCCGCTTTGTTGGCTGTTGGTATTCTTGCCACGTCAGACGATGCAATTGCGGAACGGTTGGATGCGTATCGCACTGCCCATACACAAAGTGTTGCAGACGTGCCTGATGAGGGGGCGTAACTTGGCGCTGGTGCCTGGAGATACAATCGGAATTATTGGGGGTGGGCAGCTTGGGCGGATGCTGGCAATGGCTGCGGCGCGATTGGGATTGCATACGATCATTCTTGATCCTCAAGAAGATGCACCGGCCGTTCAGTGTGCCAATGATGCGATTATAGCGCCTTATGACGATGCTGGTGGTCTGGCTGAACTGGCGCGGCGCAGCGCAGTTATTACCTATGAGTTTGAAAACGTTGATCTTGAAGCCATTCGAAAACTCGAAGGTAAAACCCCGTGCAGGCCCAATACAAATGCACTGGAAGTAAGTCAGGATAGGTTGGCCGAAAAGCAGTTTTTCAATAGTCTTGGCATTATGACCGCGCCCTTTGTGGATGTCGCAAATCCAGATGATCTGGAAGGCGCATTGCTACAACTCGGTGGCAGTGCAATCCTTAAAACCAGACGATTTGGCTATGACGGCAAGGGGCAGGTGAGACTTGGACCCGGACGCGATGATGCCATAGCGGAAGCAGAAGCCCAGATTTCGCGCCAGCCTTGTATTCTTGAGGGGTTGGTTGATTTTGAGCGCGAAGTTTCAGTCATAGCTGCGCGCTCGATTAAGGGCGAAATCAGTTGTTTTGATGTGGCTGAAAACGTTCACCTGAATGGCATTCTCCACACCTCCACGGTGCCGGCAACCGGTAGTGCCGATGTGACCGGCGAGGCACATGCAATTGCCAACAAGGTTCTCTCAAAGCTTGATTACATCGGTGTAATCGGAATTGAGTTTTTTGTGATGGGCAACGGCGGTTTGATTGCCAATGAATATGCGCCCAGGGTTCACAATTCAGGTCATTGGACAGAAGTAAGCTGTGCGATTTCCCAGTTTGAACAACACGTTCGGGCAATAGCGGGACTTCCTCTCGGCAATCCGTTGCGACATTCGGATTGTGTGATGGAAAACCTGATCGGCAATGATGTAGACCGGGTGCCGGAGATTTTGTCGATGGAGGCAACGCTGCTTCATCTTTATGGCAAAAGTGAAGTGCGTGACGGACGCAAAATGGGGCATTTTACGACCCTCGCAAAAAAGACTGATTCCTGATGGTGATTTCCGCTATTTTTTGGGGGTCAATGATGGACAAGCCGGGTTGATTCTGTTACATCAGCCGCAATCGGCAAGCACCCCTTGTGGGTGCAAATGATATTTGTCATTCAGAATTCAATCAGAACGGAACTCGATCTTGCAAGTACTTGTACGTGACAACAATGTTGACCAGGCTCTTCGTGCCCTGAAAAAGAAACTTCAGCGCGAAGGCGTATTCCGCGAAATGAAATTGCGGAACTTTTATGAAAAACCGTCTGAAAAGCGTGCCCGTGAAAAGGCGGAAGCTATTCGCCGTACTCGCAAGCTGGCTCGCAAAAAAGCACAGCGCGAAGGCATGATTGTCGGAAGAAGCGGTCGCTAGTGGTCCGTTCGAAACAAATGAGTCCCTTTGCGGCGAACTCTTTATCATTTGTTTCGAACGTAAAGACCACTAGCAAGGTATTGTTTTCTAGTGGATTTTAAGATTCAAATATTTGGATGAGAGGTCTCGGAAAACGGGTTCCAAATGTTTGAATCAATCCACTAGCGCCCTTTTTTTGCCGTCATTGGTATAGTATTCAAGGCGAAGCAGACTTTGTGCTGCTTCGCCTTTTTTGAATTCCGGCGTTGAAAAGTTTGCTGATTGGTGGAGTTGGGTGTGGAAGGGGTTGAACGGGTGTCAACACAAACAAACAAGATGGCGATTATGCTGTGCTGTTTGGCAACGCTCTTGGCGTCGTGCACGTCATCGCCGCTGGAACGCGCTGTTGATATTGATCCAGCACAGGGTGCACAAAACAACATTGCCTCCCTTACACAAGTCGTAAACGCCAATCCGAATTCGCCGGAAGCCTATAATGTGCGCGGTACAGCCTATGGCCGTGCAGGACGTAATCGCGAAGCACTTGCCGATTTTACCCGGGCAATTCAACTCAACCCGAAATTTTATCAGGCATATGCAAACCGGGCGCTGATCTATCGCCAGACCGGAGAGCCGAACAATGCTATCCGCGATTATTCCAGCGCGCTTAAAATCAACCCCCAATATGATGATGCATATATTGGCCGGGGTAATGTGTATCGATTTGCCGGCAAAACCAAACAGGCCATACGCGATTATGAACGCGCCATTCAACTGGGAACAACAAATCCACGTGCCTATCACGCGCGTGGCATCATCCTTCAATCGGTTGAGCGTCATGATCAGGCGATTGATGATTTCACAACGGCCATTTCACTTGCACCGAATGCTGCTGAACCCTATAACGCGCGCGGGGTTTCGTATCTCGCACTCAATGATTCGGAAAACGCACTGAGTGATATCAATCGTGCGCTGTTGATTAACAGCAAATATGCGGAAGCCTGGACCAATCATGGTTTGATTTTTGAGCAAAAGGGCGAGCGCAAGAAAGCGTTCAAATCCTATGCCAGGGCCGTCAGCCTTGACCGTAATTATGCGCCAGCCAAGGAAGGTATGAACCGAACGCGGTCTTGAACGCTATGTGGCGGATTAGGATTGGGTTCAATCTGACTTTGTTTTTAAGTGATGTGTCATACTAACGGGTTGAATTATTGACTCTTTCGGGAATTCCATTTCCCGGATACACCAAACGACGGTCTGGCGCATTACCTTTCCATTCCACCCGCCGCGCTAAAACGGGCAGAGGTTTTCAAACTTCATAAATTCATTCGTGCCTGGATGTCTGATTTCCAGACTTTGTGCATGGAGCATGAGCCGGTCAGCGGATTCCACTTCAAACTGGGGTGCATAAAATTCATCACCAACAATCGGATGGCCCATGGATTGCATGTGGACCCGCAACTGGTGAGAGCGACCGGTCTCGGGATTGAGTTCAACCCGTGTCGTTTTACCGTTTCGTTGCAGAACCTTCCAACCGGTGACAGCTTCGCGACCAAGACAGGGGTCAACCATCTGTTTAGGGCGGTTGTACCAATCCGTGCGCAAAGCAAGTTCAATACGTCCTTCGTCAGCCAGAACATTGCCGATAACAAGCGCAATATATGCCTTTTTGGTTTTACGTTTTTCAAATTGCATACCCAATTTTTGATGAGCAAGCGCTTTCAGAGCCATGATGCATACGCCTGACGTGGGTCGATCAAGCCTGTGAACCGTTGTCGCCGTCGGGTAGCGTTGCCGGACGCGTGTTTCCAAACAATCGCGCAGGTCGGGCTTATTACCGGGAACACTCAGCAGTCCAGCCGGTTTTGCCAGCACGAGAATATCGTTGTCTACATGAAGTATGGGAAGACCATCATCGGGTGGAGGCTGATAGATCAAGTCCGGCGGTGGCGAATTTCCGCTTTGTGCCAAAGGACCGTGAACACCCTTTCTCATTCCGCAACGAGCGTTTCAACGGTACGTAGTAGAAGCGCAATGTCCTCATCACGGGACAGGCGATGGTCGCCATCCTTGATAAGGGTCATTGAAACTTCTTCGTTTGGCAGAAAATTGACGAGCTTCAGCGCATGCTCATATGGGACATCCGGGTCCTGCATTCCCTGCAAAATGTGAACCGGGCATCCGGTTTCGATCATGCCTGTCATAACCCGGTTTTGTTCGCCATCATCAAACAGGGCCCTGGTGAAAATATTGGGCTCATCTGAATACTCGGATGGTTCTTCCATATACCCCTTTTCTTTAAGCTGCGCGATTTGCTCATCGCTCAGTTCCGGCTTCATTAGTTCATGGGTGAAGTCGGGCGCGGGGGCCAACAACAACAGCGCCTTGAGGCGATGGCTCTCGGTCCGTTTAGCAAGTTCCTGTGCCATTCTAAGCGCCACCCAGCCACCCATAGATGAACCGACGAGCACATGGCTGCCGGTGGTGCAAAACTGGTCAAATACAGCAAGACTTTCTTCGAGCCAGCACGAGATTGTGCCGTCTTTGAATTCTCCTCCGGATTCGCCATGACCCGAATAGTCATGCCTGCAGCATGAACGGCCATTTTCGCGCGCCCATTCATCCAGCGCCTCGGCTTTCGTGCCGGCCATGTCAGAACGGTATCCGCCAAGCCATACAAGCCCCGGAGACACGCCTTGCGTGTGGCGCACCGCAATTGCACGCTTATTTTCACCTTCGCCTACTAAAATCATTTCCGGATTCGGCATTTTTTCCCTTGCGCCTTTGTTGGAACCATTGGATATACGATTTTACATGCGTTTTGATTCCGAATATGATATTGGACGCATGTTTTTCAGGTTTAAACAAAACCGTGGAACAAGCCAACAGGCCATCGGCCTTTTGAAATGAAACAACACAGGAGCCTACGACCATTCGCAGACCACATAGGGCCCAAGCCCACAAGAAGGAAGGACCGCGTTCAAATGAAGAAATCACGGTACCAGAAGTGCAACTCATTGACGCTGAAGGTGAAAACCACGGCACCGTCAGTGTAAGTCGCGCGCTGGAAATCGCCGCTGAACAAGGCCTTGATCTGGTAGAGATTTCTCCCAACAACAATCCACCCATTTGCAAGGTTCTCGATTTCGGGAAGTTTAAGTACCAGTCGCAGAAAAAAGCATCCGAAGCCCGCAAAAAGCAGAAGACGCAGGACGTGAAGGAAATAAAGATGCGTCCTAACATCGACACGCATGATTATGATGTGAAGATGCGTGCAGTTGAGAAGTTTCTCGGCGAGGGTGACAAGGTAAAGGTTACGTTGCGCTTCCGCGGTCGTGAAATGGCGCACCAGGAACTCGGCATGCAGCTGCTTCATCGGGTTAAGGAACAACTCGCAGAAATCGCGAAAGTCGAGGCTGAACCCAAGCTTGAAGGCCGTCAGATGATGATGGTGGTTGCTCCGGCCAAATAGAGATTCGTTTTAGCGGCAAAAACCCTTGCAAAATATGCGGTTTGGGCGTATATCGCCCACGTTGATCGGCTGGCAGGGCATGCCATGTTGATCTTAAACGCGAAGCTCCGCTCCGGTTGGCGGGGCTTTTAATTTTCTGGAATCAAGCAGTTTCAGCAAAAGTTACAGACTTTTGCTCCCAAGAAATTGCTAAAATTGAACCCGGACCTGTTTTTAAGGAGAGCGAAATGCCCAAGATGAAGACCAAATCAAGCGTGAAAAAGCGCTTCAAGGTTACAGCGACAGGCAAAGTCAAGGTTGCTGCAGCCGGCAAGCGCCACGGGATGATCAAACGTTCCAACAAATTCATTCGCGATGCCAGAGGCACTATGGTGTTGAGCGATCCGGATGCAAAAATCATCAAACAGTTTATGCCGTACTCAAAATAGGCATTTGTTTGCGGCCTGCGCGTAAACCCGTGCGCCACAAACGGAACAGAATTTTCAGGAGCTAGATCATGGCACGAGTAAAACGCGGCGTTACCGCACACGCAAAGCACAAGAAAGTCCTCAAGAAGGCAAAAGGCTATTACGGCAGCCGGAAAAACACGATCCGGGTTGCCAAACAGGCAGTTGAGAAAGCTGCACAATATTCATATCGCGACCGCAAAGTCCGCAAGCGCAACTTCCGATCTTTGTGGATCCAGCGGATCAATGCCGGTGCCCGTGAGCACGGTTTGACCTATGGTCGCCTGGTAGACGGTTTGACAAAATCCGGTATCGAAGTTGATCGCAAGGTTCTTTCAGACCTTGCCATTCATGAGCCGGAAGCATTTGCGGCGCTTGTTGGCAAAGCAAAAGACGCACTTGCCTATCTCAAAGATGCTACATCGGGTGAGTTTGAGGCAGCTGTACGTTAAGTCAGCGCGGCCCCTACGCATTTATTGAAATTTCGGGAACCCGCGCTGGCCTAATCGCCGGACGCGGGTTTCTTTTTGAAAGCGGACAACAAAATGACCGAACTTGCAGACCTTGAAACATCCATCCTTGCCGAAATTGAGGGTGCTGCGGATGAAGCCGCGATTGAAGCGGTGCGCGTACGTGCGCTTGGCAAAAAGGGATCGATTTCCGAGCAGATGAAAACGCTTGGCAAGATGGGTCCGGAAGAACGCCAGACCATGGGTCCAGTCCTCAACGGTTTGCGCGCAAAAGTGACGGATGCAATTGCAGAACGAAAGACGACCCTTAAAAGGGCAGCACTTGAAATCCGCCTTGCAAGTGAAAATGCGGATGTGAGTTTACCGGTGCGCCAATCGCCCACGGAAGCAGGCCGTATTCACCCGATCAGTCAGGTGATGGACGAGATCACCGCGATTTTTGCGGATATGGGTTTCTCGGTTGCAGAAGGCCCGGAAATTGAAACGGACTATTACAACTTTACGGCGCTTAATTTTCCCGAAGGCCATCCAGCGCGCGAAATGCATGACACGTTTTTCATGCAGGAAGATGAAAATGGCGAGCGCAAGGTTTTGCGCACGCATACGTCACCGGTTCAGATCCGGACCATGGAAGTAGAGGAGCCGCCGATCCGGATTGTCATTCCCGGCAAAACATATCGATGTGATGCGGATGCGACACACTCGCCGATGTTCCACCAGCTTGAGGGCCTTGTGATCGACAAGACGTCCAATGTCGCGAACCTCAAATGGGTTCTGGAAGAATTTTGCAAAACCTTCTTCGAGGTCGATCAGGTAAAGATGCGGTTTCGCCCGTCCTTCTTTCCATTCACGGAGCCGTCGCTTGAGGTTGATATTCAATGCGACCGTTCCGGCAATGAGGTGCGTTTTGGCGAAGGTACGGACTGGATGGAAATTCTCGGTTGCGGAATGGTGCATCCGAACGTGTTGAAGAATTGTGGACTTGATCCGGATGAATATCAGGGCTTTGCCTGGGGTATCGGGATCGACCGGATTGCGATGCTGAAATATGGTATGCCGGATTTACGCGCATTCTTTGATGCAGATGTGCGCTGGATGGAACATTACGGCTTCCGCCCACTTGATATGCCGACTTTGTTTGGAGGACTTTCACAATGACCCGTTTTTCAGATGCAGCTCTCTTGAAGGGCGATTATGCAACCATGCTTAAACAGCCACCAAAAGAGGCTGAATGGAAAAAGACCGACTGTGAGAACGGTTCGGAAGAAGCAGCTCAGGCAATTGCCAAGCAGATATTCGGATTTCAGCAGGCGATTGACCCGAAAAAGGAAAAGCTGGAGGTCGTCTCTTTTTCTGCAATTGGGCCCATCAAGGTGCTTGGTATCACGCCGATGGATGGCGAACTCATGCGGGTCGATGGGGTGAAGCCCGGCGGTCCCAATCCGGTTTCGGTCGTCCAACACGTAGAGCAACTGTCTCTCACATTTACCAAGGCAGCGGTAATATCGGAAAATCCTGAAGAGAACCCTGACGATGATGATGGCCTTCAAATAGGGTTTGTGATTTTTGATGCTTTGAAAGAACGTAAAAAGTCACGCGATGCGGCAAAGCGCAAAAAGCCTGCACAAAAATCTACCGCTCGCAAGCCAGCTGCAAAGAGAAAGCGCAAATCATGACCTCACACCGGGGACATTGTCGCTGTAAGGGCGTTGCAATTTCGGTTCAAGGCGAACCGGAAGTCTCCGTCTATTGCCACTGCGATGACTGTCGCCGCTCATCCGGTGCGCCGGTGATTGCCGCCATAGGCATGCCAAAAAATGCGATTTCCTGGAATGCAAGGGCTTCGCTCTCAAATTATGTGAACGGTACGTGTACACGAACATTTTGCGGCACTTGTGGATCACCGGTTGCCCAAGAACATGAAAGTGCACCTGACCTGGTTTTTTTCTACACCGCTTTCATGGAAGAGCCGAACAGGTTTCCACCGACCTATCATTCGTTTGAGGGCCAGCAGATCGTTTGGCTTCAATTGTCGGATGATCTTCCCCGATACGAGAAAACCAAGTTCATAAAAACCGATTAAGAGCACGGAAATAAGCAAATGAAATTCACCCTTTCCTGGCTGAAAGACCACCTGGACACAAACGCAAGTCTCGACGAAATTGTTGAGGCGTTGAACCTGATTGGACTCGAGGTTGAAGAGCTTGATGACAAAGCACAGTTTACGCCGTTCAGAATTGCCAGGGTCCTGACCGCGGAAAAGCATCCTGATGCAGACAAGCTTAAAGTGCTTTTTGTTGATACGGGCGATGGTGGTGAACCGGTTCAGGTTGTTTGTGGTGCTCCGAACGCCCGCGCCGGATTGGTCGGTGCATTTGCGGCTCCCGGTGCTTATGTTCCCGGTATCGATGTTACGCTCGCCGTTGGCAACATTCGCGGTGTTGAGAGCCATGGCATGATGTGCTCTGAAAGGGAGCTTGAAATGTCGGATGCCCATGACGGTATTATTGATCTGCCAGAAGATACAGCCATTGGTGGTTCCTTTGCGAAGTATGCTGGTCTTGATGATCCGGTGATTGAAATCGGAATTACGCCCAACCGACCGGACGCGCTTGGTGTTGCAGGCATTGCCCGCGATCTTGCAGCTGCCGGTCTGGGTACAGTCAAACCCGTCGCAATTGCTGAACCCGAAGGCGGCTATCCGTGCCCGGTTGATGTCAAACTGGATTTCGACAAGGCTCGCGAGAACCTGTGCCCGGCCTTTGGTCTGCAGATGGTCAAAAACGTCAAGAACGGCCCGTCTCCCAAATGGATGCAGCAGCGTTTGCTTGCGATCGGTTTGCGGCCGATTTCAGCGCTCGTCGATATCACCAACTATGTCACCTATGATCTCGGGCGCCCGCTTCATGTGTTTGATGCGGACAAGGTGAAAGGCGATCTTGTTGTCCGCCGGGGAGACGCTGGCGAGCGCTATCTGGCTCTTGATGGCAAAGAGTATTCTGTGACTGACAAAATGTGCGTGATCGCCGATGAAAACGGGGTTGAATCACTTGCCGGCATCATGGGTGGAGAAGAATCCGGCTGTCAGGACGACACTGTCAATGTTCTGGTCGAATCAGCCCTGTGGGACCCGCTCAACATTGCTCGCACAGGCCGTGATCTTGGTATCAATACTGACGCTCGCTATCGCTTTGAGCGTGGTGTTGATCCGGCAATGAATATTCCGGGCCTTTGTCAGGGCACCAATCTTGTGATGGAATTATGTGGTGGTGAACCCTCCGAACCCCTGGTGGTTGGTGAAATTCCCGAACCCGGTCTTGTTATCGATTTTCCGGTTTCCGAGGTTAATCGGCTGACCGGCATAAAAGTGCCAACCCCGGAGTGCATTGCCATTCTCACGCGTCTTGGTTTTGGCGCTGAAGGTTGCGGAGAACGATTGAAGGTTTCCGTGCCAAGCTGGCGCCCGGATGTGTTTGGCAAAGCCGATATTGTTGAAGAGATCATGCGTATTCATGGCATCAACAACATTGAGCCCAAGCCGCTTCCGGCGGCTGGTGCTGTAGGTTCCAAAATACTGACTACCGGGCAAATACGCTCACGCAATGCCCGTCGTGGTCTTGCTGCACGCGGTATGATGGAGGCTGTTACCTGGTCGTTCATTCCACATGCCCATGCTGCTGCATTTGGCGGAGGAAGTGACGCCTGCAAACTTGCCAATCCGATCTCGGTTGAAATGTCAGATATGCGACCATCGCTGCTTCCCGGCCTTATTGCTGCCAGTGGCAGGAACCAGGACCGTGGCAATGGAGATGTTGCGATATTTGAAGTGGCAAGCATATATCTCGGCGACACGTCTGATACCCAACACCGCGTTGCCGGAGGCATACGCCGTGGCACCGCAAAACTTGCCGGTGGTGGGCGTGACTGGCGTGAAGCAGGCAGCAATGTGGACGTATATGACGCAAAAGCTGATGCATTGTCGGTTCTTCAAGCTGCCGGAATGGATGCCTCAAAAGTTCAAATCGTTGCGGGTGGGCCAGACTGGTTTCACCCTGGACGTAGCGCTACAATCCAGCTCGGCCCGAAACTTGTACTTGGGTATTTTGGTGAACTGCATCCAATGACGCTTGAGACACTTGATGTAACGGGTCCTGTTTGCGGTTTTGAGATCATGCTGGACACTATTCCGGCGCCACGTAAAAAAGCGACTAAAACCAAGCAGCCATTGGAGATATCAGGCCTGCAAGCGGTCAGTCGCGACTTTGCCTTTGTCGTTGATAAATCTTGTGAAACCGCGAGCCTGTTGCGTGCGGCAGCCGGTGCTGACAAAAACCTCATTTCCAATGTTGGCGTTTTTGACGTGTTTGAAGGCGACTCGCTTGGGAAAGACAAAAAGTCGATTGCAATTGAGGTGACACTTCAACCGACGGATAAAACACTGACCGATGAAGATATCGCAGACATTGCCTCGAAAATTGTTGCAAATGTGGAAAAAACAACCGGCGGTGTATTGCGCGGATAAACCTTTTTTCAAATGTGTATAGGCAGGGCGCAGGAATTTTATTATCCTGCCTATACTGATTCACGGAAAGGTAGAGGAAGCCGAATCCATGCTTGGTTCTATCCTGTTAAAGTTTGTGCGTGTATTATTTTCCGCCATAATCTGTGTAAGTTTCCTTTCTTCGACCGCTGACGTGCTGGCCCAAACCCCGGCAAAACGGCTTTTTGGAACAAAACCTCTACCTGCGGAACTCAAACCGGCAGCCCACGGATTTTATACAAAAGGATGCCTTGCAGGTGGCGTTGCCATACCGGTTGACGGTCCAAACTGGCAGGCGATGCGGCTGTCACGCAACCGTCGGTGGGGCCATCCAAATCTGATCCGCATGATTGAAGAACTCTCTTACAAGGCCAATAAAGATGGCTGGAACGGATTGATGGTTGGCGATATATCGCAACCACGCGGCGGGCCGATGTTGACGGGCCACCGATCTCATCAGATGGGACTGGATGCGGATATCTGGTTCAATCCGATGCCAAACAAACGAATGACTTACAAGGATCGTGAAAATACGAGTGCTGTTTCGGTGCTGAAAATGGGAAGCGTTTATGTGGATCAGAAACGCTGGACCCGGGCCCATACCATGGTGCTGTATCACGCTGCGAGTTTTCCGGGGGTTGAGCGCGTGCTGGTTCATCCTGGCGTGAAGAAACAGCTCTGCGACAGCGTCAGGGGTGACCGCAAATGGCTTAATAAAATTCGTCCAACCTGGGGCCATCACTACCATTTCCATGTTCGCATGGGCTGTCCGCGCGGTTCACCTCATTGCAAACGGCAAAATTCGACCGGCACCAAAACCGGTTGTAATGACGGTTCTCTCGACTGGTGGTTTAATGTTGAATTCAACCCTAACAAGAAAAAACCAAAGACAAAGCCCAAGAAGCGCCGCGAGCTGGTGTTGCGGGATTTGCCAGAAGCCTGTCAGGCCGTTTTATCCGCTGGCGCTCCAACCCTGGAGCAAGCGACCCACAAGCCGCTCAATCTTGCGTTTGCCGCACCGGAGATTAAGATGCCAAGGTTTTCGGCAAAACGTGTTCTTGCCGGAAAATCGATTGAGGCGCCCTCAACGGGTAAAGTTGCAAAGACCACACTGCCTGAATTTAACATTCCGGTACCAACGCCAAGGCCGTCACGATAAATTCAACCCGCAGATACGCCGGTTCCAATTGGACACGAGACACCCATGCCCCCAACGCCGCAATATCCTTGCGGGTTTTTAGCCAGATATTGCTGATGATATTCTTCAGCGAAATAAAATTCCGGCACATCGAGAATTTCTGTGGTGATTGTGTTTGTTATGCCCGATTTTTGCAACGCTTCCTGGAATACTGCTTTTGATTCGGTTGCTGCAATTTTCTGGTCTGCGGAATATGCGTAGATGCCGGAGCGATACTGCGTGCCCATATCATTGCCCTGACGATTTCCCTGGGTTGGGTCATGCTCTTCCCAGAAGGTCTTGAGCAAAGTCTCATAGGAAACCACTTTGGGATCAAAAATCACCAGCACAACTTCATTGTGTCCGGTCAGGCCGGAGCAAACCTCCTTGTAAGTAGCGTTCGGCGTATATCCGGCTGCATATCCAACGGCAGTGACATGCACAACCGTCAAGCTGCCAAAATTTTCGCTCAACACCCCAGAAGCATCCCATGCCAAACATTGCCGGCTCCATTCCGGCCGGATATGGTCCGTGTATTTCGTGGCCAGTCACAAAATGATGACTTCCGGAATTAACCTGCTCAGCCCGTCCGGGCAGTGCGGTTGAGGCACTTGGCCTATTCAATTTTCGATTAAACATTTGTGCGAGAAACATGCGTGTCACCTTTCACCAATGGCGGAACCAGACTTCACCGACCGAAGCGTTTTTGCCAGCGCCTGTCTGGTGTTCTGCCGATCCAGAAGAATATCATCGATAGAATGAAGAACACCAGCCAACTCGGTAACAGCAATATGTTTTGAATGATGCCTGACCAAAGCCAGGTGAGGCCCAGGTGGCGTTCTATTCCCACCTGGAAGTATTGCAGGCTTTCGACATGAAAATCGCGCCACTCCAGGCCCATTGCAGTAACTACCAATTCGGAATTGGCGACACTTCGGGTAAGGTCAAGCACTGCTGTTATCACGGCCAATGCCAGCAAAAACATGCCCGCAGTCTTGGCGAAAAATCTCAACATTTATTCCATCCTGTCATTCCACTTAAATATGCCTTCATGCGAGACAGTTCAAGCCGAATTTTTTGTTGCCGCTGGCGAGAACAATGCTTGATCGCGCGCTTTTTCTTTGTATATTGCGCCGATGCTGATCTGCTTTGCAGGTGCATGAAACACAAACAGGTGCCGGCCGGTCGAAGGCGCCAAACCTTGCTTTGCAAGGGGTTCATTTATAGAAAGGCGTGCGCTTTTCTTCGACCCACTCGTTTTTCCAGCCGAGTGAAAATAAAGGACAGGTGGCCGAGTGGTCGAAGGCGCACGCCTGGAAAGTGTGTAGGCGGGCAACCGTCTCCAGGGTTCGAATCCCTGTCTGTCCGCCATATTTCTGCTTCTGATTGTTTCTCATTGCCCTTCAATTATCCTTAAACCCCTAGTTTTGAGCCGTTTCTTGTCTTTCACTGTTTCTGGTTGTATCCTGCTAGCAGCAATACAAAGTAAGAATCATAGTAAGATTTTTTTGGAACGACGTTTATGGCAGGTGGAGCAAGTCTACTTACAGACACAAAAATAAAGGGCGCCAAAGAGCGGCACGATTGCGTGATGGCAATGGCCTTTGGCTAAACGTTTCTAAATCAGGAAAGAAAACCTGGGTGTTCCGCTGGGCTACTGGAGGCAAGGCTCGTGAAATTGGGCTGGGAAGTTATCCGTCTATTTCCCTTTGAGAGCTAGAGAAATCTCATCTGATTGCAGAGAGATGGTAGCCAATGGTCTTGATCCTAAACTAGAGCGTAAAAGAGAAACTGAACCAACTTTCAAAGAGTGCGTGGCTGAATACCTCGAAGCAAGAGAGTCGGAGTGGAGCAATGCAAACATCGACACCAATGGCAACAAACACTTGGTCCGGCTTATTGCAGCCATATACTTGGCACGAAGGTTTCTCAAATCACCACCAATGATGTTCTCGCGGTTTTGCGAGAACCTTGGCAATCACGCCCTGAAACAGCTTCAAGGCTAAGAGGACGAATTGAAAGAGTTCTTGCTTATGCAAAGGTCAAAGGCTGGCGCGATGGTGATAATCCAGCCGCATGGCGGGGAAACCTCAGAGAAGCACTACCAAGTCAAAAGAACCGCATGAGAGGCCACTTCAAGGCACTTCCCTACAAAAGACTGCGTGCATTCATGGAAACGCTTAGAGAGCGCTCTGCTGACGCTGCAAGGGCATTGGAACTTTTGATCTATACAGTATCGCGCCCGGGCAATGTGCTCACAATGCGTTGGATGATATCGACTTTGAAAAACAGCTTTGGACTATTCCTGCATCCAACACAAAAACCAAACGAGACTATCTTGTACCGTTACCCTTTCCTGCAATTGACATTCTGAAAACACTGAAAGAGGGTAAGCGCTCGGCATATGTTTTCCCCGGTCAAAGACGTGGCAAGGGTGTTCACAAAGACAAGCCTATTTCTGGTATGGCGATGGAAATGCTTCTAAGGCGTATGAAGGTAGACAACGCCACGCCTCATGGTTTCCGTTCTACATTCCGAGATTGGGCGGGGGACGAAACCAACTTTGAACGCGAGGTGTTAGAGTTCTGTCTTGCCCACTCGGTCGGCAACAAGACCGAACAGGCCTATCGGCGATCAAGTGCGGTTGAAAAGCGCCGCCTTGTTCTCAATGCATGGGCAGAATATTGCAACGGGCATTCATCTGACAATGTGGTGAAGCTGCATGGGTAAAGCAAAAAGAAATCAGCAAATCACAATTGAGTATGTACAGCGGTGCTATCAATCCAGACACTTTCAACGCAATTCGAAATTGCCAAATGGGGTGTATTCTGAAAATCAACAGAAAAAAATTTACGCTGCGCTTTGCTTACTAGACGGCGTCTATGTTGATGACAAGTGGGGTTTGCCGGTTCGTGTTTTTCTAGATGAAAAGACATATCCGGAGGTTGACCGATTTTGCAGGTTTTGTTTATCGAAGGCGCTGGACTTTGATCCCCCACCGCAGGCCTTGCTTAGCCGTTTAGCAATGTCCATTAGACCGGTAGATAAGCGTCAATCCCGTTCATTTTCCGACGCATCAATCGGTATTCAATTCAAGCTAAATGAAAGCCTGGGTGGTAGAATGTCAAACAACATTCGCGACTACGTTATTTCGTCCAAGGTCAACCAGTATGTTAATTCAGGCTTAAAACTATCCGCAGCCTACGCTGAAGTACAATTAGCAATTCAAAATAGCATCGATTCCGATATTAATCTAATTAGCATAACTGCCATATCTGAC
>CBDFNP010000010.1:0-614159 GCA_965250255.1 Rhizobiaceae bacterium | reverse complement strand
TGCTCAAGGATGTTTTGAATGCCGCTGGCGTAAAGCCGGAAGTGATTTACACCGCGCATGTGGGAGCGGATGCCCACCTTTCCGGTAAAGAAGGAAAGTTGGCTATATCGCGAGGCATGCCAATTGCTAAGGCGATGGGTGATGAAGTGATGATAGCGTTTGCACAAAATGGCGCTCCTATTCATCCAAACAATGGTGCACCCTTGCGCCTTGTCGTGCCCGGCTGGCCAGCATCTACGGCTCACAAATGGCTGACACGCATATATCTGCGTGATATTGTCCACGACGGACCAAAGATGACAGGCAAAGCCTATCGTGTTCCAAATCGTCCGGTGGCACCGGGTGAAGAAGTTGAGAAGAAGGACTTCAAGATCATTGAACGCATGCCCGTGAAGTCTCTGATTACTTCACCGCAAACGGCGACTGATTCGGCAGATAATATCAAGGTGCGAGGTCATGCTTGGTCCGGAGACCGTAAAGTCAAACAGGTCGACATATCGATTGATTTTGGAGCGACGTGGCAAAGTGCTGAGTTGGATGCACCAGTCAATGATGGCGCATGGCAAAACTGGCGTGCCAATGTCAAATTCCCTCAAGCCGGTTATTACGAAGTCTGGGCACGTGCAACTGACGATGCCGGGGAGCAACAACCGTTTGCGCTGAACTGGAATCCAAAAGGATATCTGAACAACACAATGCACCGTGTTGCGTTAACGGTCTCTTGATCTAACCAAAAGGCGATCAACATGGACCTATTATGCATGGTCCGCCACCATCGGGGTACTCGCTCCGATGGTACTTCAGTGCGACGATTTATCCGGGAACACCTTTATGAAACTTTCTAGCTTCCATCGCTTGAACTCTGTGCTTTTATTGGCGATTGCAACCTCTTTAGCCCCAACTTCATGGGCTAGTGATATCGATGCTGGCAAAAATGTTTTCAAAAAATGCAAGGCCTGTCACACCATCAAGAAAGGTGGAAAGAAGAAAACCGGGCCTAATCTTTTCGGAATTCTGGGACGGCCTGTTGCGACAAATGAAGATTTTTCCAAACGCTATTCCAAAGCCTTGAAAGCCTATGGCGGCACTTGGACCGTCGAACGGCTGAACGCATTTTTGACCAAACCCAAGATCGAAGTGAAAAAAACGAAAATGTCTTTCGGCGGTTTGAAGAAGGATGCGGATCGGGACAATCTGATCACCTATCTCAATTCGCAGAGTGATGCACCAATAAATCTAGCGACAGTACAATCCCCCATCCCAAAAACTGCATCAGCCAACGCGGATGCGGAATTTGGGGTGTTGGTTGCTGCAAAGGGAGTGGAAGAAACCTATGCATACTGCACGGCGTGCCATTCGGAACGGATTGTTGCGCAACAAGGACTTTCCAAAAGCGAATGGGCAAAAATGATGGTTTGGATGGTGGAAGAACAAGAAATGGATGAGATTGAAGAGCCCGATCTATCCCTAATTATTAGCTATCTGACCATCAACTATAATATAGACCGTCCGAATTTTCCCAAGCCATGAACGAGGCATATCTAAGCGTGAGGTGAGGCTTCTTATTATCCTCACCATTGGGCGATGCAACCTCGCGCAATCCTAACGTTCGCACGTTGATTATGCGCAACTCAGGGAATTTTTATACGCATCGACCATTGCCACTCGTTGCCGCTGGGCAGCAGGAACAGAAATCCTGGTTAGGATTTGCACGTACGCGGCTATCGACTCAAACCGTTTTTCGTCCATACCTGTCGCGATTATACCATACTGCCGTTCCCCGGCTTTCCAGAAACGTTGTGTGGCCGTTTGCTTCATCACCAAATTAACGCTTGTTGGTCCGGTCCAAATTGTTAGACGGCAACCACTTAATCCGCGGTAATGCATGACGGCTCGGCCATCACTGTCCTTTATAACTTTCGTATCGACGAGGAAAAGCTTGGAAGGTTCTAGGTCGGGAACCAAAATATCACCTTTTGCCCCCAGGGAGACAAATTGCGTCTTGTTGTTTTCTTTGACTACGTATTGCTGGCCAGAATATTGTTTGTGCCAGGCGATCAAATCCATTGGTTCATTGGTATCTTGTGTAAGCTCAAACCATAAGCTACCGGCTAACAATGCAAATGCAACTGACGCTGCAATTGCCCAACGCGGCCCAATGGCCACGTTTTTGCCAATGATAGGCGGGTTTGTGTTGTCATCATTTAGCGGCCGCATCTGACCAAGTTTGGTTTTTAATTCCACAATCTTGTCAAATTCACGTCGAACGTATGAATCGTGTGCAATTCGCTCCCGCCAATGGGCGCGCTCGGGCGCGCCAAGTTCACCATCAGCCAGTGCATTCAGATGTTCCAATTCAGAATTGGACAGTGGGGGAGATCTTCTCATTTATTCCGTTTTCTTCTTTGGTCTTTCAACGAGGTGATAGATGATGCGTCCAATATCTCGATCATTTCAGCCCGCGCCCTGCTCACTCTGCTCATAATGGTTCCCGTGGCAATCTCCAGGGTTTCAGCAGCCTCAGCGTATTTGAAGCCCATTACATCAACCAAAAACAAAATTTCGCGATGGTCTGGAGAAAGATGTGAGAACGCATCCCGAACAATAAGCTGCTCCACCGTATCGAAATTTTCAGACTTCGTATCACTCCATAGACGTTCCTGTTCAGCGGAATATTCCACTCGCACTTTATTTTTTCGCAGATTGTCGATGTGCAGGTTGCGTAACATGCGAAAAGAATAACGTTTAACATCATGTGCGGCTGCTGAAGTGTTCGAGCTGTCGAGGAGCTTGAGCATAGTATCTTGCACCAGATCATTCGCCAGGTCTTGATCGCGGGTAAGCGAGATCGCGTAGGCCAAAAGGTCCGGTCGAATATCTTCAAATTTGTTTTTCTTACGAAAAAACCGAAGGGCCATGAACTTGATGTCTTCCAAAGAAGTGAGTTGCAACTCTGTACAGAAACTAGTGGTCCGTTCGAAACAAATGAGTCCCTTTGCGGCGAACTCTTTATCATTTGTTTCGAACGTAAAGACCACTAGCAAGGTATTGTTTTCTAGTGGATTTTAAGATTCAAATATTTGGATGAGAGGTCTCGGAAAACGGGTTCCAAATGTTTGAATCAATCCACTAGACCACATGCCGATTTGCGATACAAGCCTCAGATGTCGAAAGCAATGGTTGGTAAGTTAGTTGAAACCAGCGTCCAAATCGCGACAAGAGATCAATGACGTGAAAAGGCCCCAAGCACTAAATCACTTTGCGATAATTGGCGAGTTGAGCAGGGGTTTATGCTGAAGAGGAAAGAGTTGCGCGTGGGTTTGTAACGGGAGTGATCTGTTGATTGAGGTGCTTTTGCCTCGATTGACGGAGGAATTTTCCCTATGAACACTCAGACACTATCCCATGCACCGGCGACTACGACACGGCAACACCCGATGATGTGAAGCATTTTCAGGAATATCTGATCGAGAGTGGCACAAGTATTTGTACGCGCAATCAGACGATGACCGGGGTGAAGTTTCTGTTCCGGGTAACGCTTCGGCGGCACGATCTGGTGGTGGAGATTTTCAGCCTCAAAGAACCGGTGAAGGTGCCGCTGGTTCTCAGTAAAAAGGAGGTGAAGCGCCTATTGGCCATGGCTCCAGGTCTGAAGGCTCGGTCAAAAGAAACAATCCTAATGGCCGTTGGTATAAGCCTGAAGGCTTCAAAATCTGCTCAGGCGCAAACGCCTTGGTTACGATTACCAGTTGTCAGGTGCCGCTTCAAAAAGCGGCATTCAAATGGGGTTTTGAAAGGTGCATCCCTTTGAATACCGTTGGCGAACCACAAACAGGGTTTAAGCCGCAACTGTCGGCATTTCAGCAATATCGATGCCTGCCTCAATCAGCTTGTGCAGCAGGATTTCCCGGTTAAATGGCTTGAGCAGAAATGAAGTAGCCCCTGCCCGTTTGGCTTTTGTCATGTCTGAAACCATGATTTCACTCGTGCAATAGAGAACCTTGGTTTTCTTCGACCCATCTATTTTCTTGAATTCACTAATGAATTCTACTCCACTCATGCGTGGAAGATCCCAATCGACTATCATGCCGTCAGGCATCGTATCGCGGCACTTCTCCAGTGCATCAAAACCGTCAGACGCTTCTATAACGACAAAACCAAGATCACTTAGAATACGGTTGGCAACTTTCCTGATGACGGGCGCGTCTTCAACCAGCATAAATACCTTCATGGCATCCTATCCAAATACAACTTCGATAAAACAGCTATAAACCAGTAAGATTAAAAACCACCTAATCTCAGTACTATTTTTCTGCCAAGGCAATAATTTGCTATTTAGCTTCGAAGACGACGCTTTCGCCTTTAAGTTTTGCAGAAATCTCCAGCCCAGACGCCTCAGCAAGCTGCAGCGTATAGATCAACTGGATCGAATGAGCATCAATAGCTTCTTCGAATGTCCCGCTCAAAAGGTCCAGGAAGATTGGTGGAACACGGGCCTTCACGCCGGTAGAAGTGATTTTAAAGGCCACGTCACCATTCGGATCAATGATTTCCACTTTGACATTTCCGCCACGTGGGATCGCACCAAGTCCAACCAATAGCAGGTTGAGCAGCATCTTGACCTTGTTTTTTGCAAGCAAGGCCCGTTCACCAATCCATTCAAGGTCAGTTTTCTTTTCATTATCGAAATAAGCACGAGCAACCGCTTCCGCATCCCCTGTATCAATATGCGCACCGGCAGAGCCGGCTGCACCAAAGGAAATTCGCGCGAACTGCAGCCTTGCCGAAGCGTTCTTGGCCGAAGACCTTATGAGATCCATCGCAATTTCAGAAGTTTCCTCATCAGTACCCTCATCCAGAAGCTCTATTCCATTGGCGATAGCGCCAACCGGCGAGATTACATCATGGCACACCCGCGAACATAAATATGAAGCGAGATCCATTCCCTGAATTTGTGGCAGTTTTTGCATATGAAAATCTCCGTCATGCAGGCTTTGGGTATTTCGTCCCCGAATCAGTTGCAAAAGCATAGAACACTTCAGGTGACTTTTTGATTCCATTGAGTAAAGAATCCCACACTTTGCCGGGACATTCGATGATTGATTAAACTTTGCCACCAAAAAGTCACTTTTGATTCACCAATCAGAAAAGGTTTTCGTTAACAATGCATCCAGGCGATCGTGCGTTTTTATCGGCGATCATTGGAAATTCTTAAAAAGGCAAATGAAATGGCCCCTTCAAACCGAGTGATATCAAAGGCAGTACATACATCCCTTAACCTGATCAGCGCGTTTCTTGTTCTCATTACAGTAACCGCCATGAACACAGACCGCGCGCACGCACAAAGTTCAAATCACTACTCCAGCCAGGAAGTGGTTGACGCCGGTCACCGCTTTTTTGGAGCGACATCCGGCAATCTGGCTGCAGCATTTGAAAAAGCGTTTGCTAAATACGGCCTCCCAAACGGCTATATTCTGGGTGAAGAGGCCAGCGGCGCATTTATTGGTGGGCTTCGATACGGTGAGGGCTTCCTTTACACAAAGAATGCAGGTGACCATAAAGTGTTCTGGCAAGGCCCTTCAATTGGTTGGGACTATGGCGCAGACGGTAACCGGACCATGATGCTGGTTTACAACCTCCCTTCAATAGACGCGCTGTACCACCGTTATTTCGGCGTCTCCGGTTCGGCATTTTTAGTGGGCGGCGTGGGGGTAACCGCCCTCACCAGGCAGGGAGTTCATCTGGTCCCAATCCGCACCGGTGTAGGTGCCAGACTTGGTGTAAACGTTGGCTACCTGAAACTTCGCCGCACGCCTCGCATCAACCCGTTTTGATCCGCCGCGTACAACTTATTTTTGAACTTTCATAAGGACACCCTCCGGGCTGTCTGTTCGTTTTTACCATGCCGGCAATTGCCGGACAGTTGTGATTTTATTCTGCCGCAATCCCGTGTATATGTTAGGTCTCGATCCATGGTGAGAACTGTGGAAACAATTGCTATCTGATCCAATCGGCACGCTATATGACGCTCGAATCCATTCTGTATCTCGCATTCGGCTTCCTGGTTGCTGTCTTCCTCGCCTTGATACTTGTTCCGGTTGTGTGGAACCGCGCTGTATATCTGACCGAGCGCAAGGTTAAAGGCTCTCTCCCCTCCAACGCGCGTGAAGTCGAAGCGGAAAAAGATACACTTCGTGCAGAACACGCAATGACGGTCAGGCGCCTTGAACTCGCGATTGGTGAACTGCGCGAAAAGGCATCAACCCATATTGCAGAGCTACATGGCAAGCGGGACGAGAACAACCGTTTAAAATCCACCTTTTCCCTTGCTAAGGAAGACCTTGAAAGTTTGGAACAGGCCGCCAAACAAATGCGTGGCAAGATCGCAGACTTGCACGAGAATAACACTTCCCTGTCCAAGGAGTTGGAAACAACAACAACGAAGTTTGAAAAAATCGATACAGAACACAAAGAATTGCTGTCCCGCCACTCGGTGGACACAGAAGAGCTTTGCCGTTCGCGGGTGGACCTGATCGCCAAGGATGGTAAAATTGAAAGCCTGGCTGCAACGCTGGGCACCCTAGATCTTTCAGAAGACGCCAAGGCCACCAAGGTTAAAACCTTGAGCGAAGAAATTGCCGCTCTTGAAAAACAGCTCGATGAAGAACAGAAACTCTCAAAGAAGCACGAGAAAAGCTCACTTTCGCTGGCAAAACAGCTGACCACTGCAAGTACTAAAATAGAAGCTTCTAGTCAGAAAAATTCCGGCGAAATTGCCGGTTCCCGCAAAAATCTGGAGGCTCGCATCGTAGAGCTGGGAGAAGAACTGATGCAGGAGAAAACCCGCTCGATTGAACTTGAGGCGGAACTTGCAAGAAGGGCGCTAAATCTCGAAATTACCGAAGCGAATTCAGCCGATGGTTCAACAAGCGATGAAAAGGTTTCCAAGCTTCAGGAATTCCGACAAACCGGTGAAATAATAAGCGCAGAAATAAAAGCGCTGGCGAACAAAAAGCCGACGACTGCAGAAAAAGAACGCCTGCGTGAAAGCATTCGTAAACTGGGCGAAAAAACGTCCGATCTTGCTTCTCTGCAATAGCTTTAATACCAACGGCCATTACAAGTTACGGATTATCTGCTCGTAATACGGCTCACGAGAGCCCCGCTTTTGGTATCAACTATCAAAAACTCAACACTTCCATCAGACTTTGTGATGTGAACAACCAATCTGCCATCCTCAACCGTGCTTGAAATAATTTTCGCGCCGACGGGGAGTTCCAGATTTGTCTCCACAACAGTTCCTGCGGGTGGAGTTGTCGCTTCTTCTTTAGCGACCGAGGAGCCATTGCTGACTTTATATATGACGGCAAACAGGACAGCCAGAAGCCCAACCATCATGATGCCGATGGATATCACCATGAGCCGGATCATTTTTTTCCTTACCCGCTCCATAACAGGGTCCAGTGGCTGTTCCTCTTCTTCCTGATATGCCATGGGTAATCCTTGAACCTGTAAACCTGGATGATGTGTTGGATGACTGTTAGCCGAGACGAACCCAAAGGGGAAGTAATCATTGCCGGTAGCGACGATATTGGCAAAAGACTTGATGCCTTCATCGCCGCCCAAATGCCGCCTCATGTTTCCCGTTCGCGTATCAAGGACATCATCAAGCAGGGTGGTGTTGCGGTAAACAACAATGACTGCTCATCACCAAACTACCGGGTTAAGGAGCAGGATGCTGTAGTACTCCAGGTGCCGGAAGCAGAAGAAGCTATTCCCCAGCCAGAGGCCATTCCGCTCGATATCTATTTTGAAGATGGCCACCTCCTGGTGGTTAACAAACCGGCTGGGATGGTTGTACATCCAGCAGTTGGAAACTGGACCGGAACGCTGGTGAACGCCCTTCTCCACCACTGCGGTGTGAGCTTGTCGGGCATTGGCGGGGTTAAACGGCCCGGCATTGTTCACCGCCTCGACAAGGAAACTTCGGGCCTGTTGGTCGTGGCAAAAACAGCAAAAGCGCATGCAGGTCTTGCTGCTCAGTTCATGGATCACGGTAGAACCGGCACCCTGAAACGAATTTATCGGGCACTCGTTTGGGGGCAGTTTTCGCCGGTAACAGGAAATGTTCACACTTTCCTCGGTCGGTCGTCTAATAATCGTAGAAAACGTGCCGTTGTTACGGAAAATCATCCGGATGGAAAGGCGGCAATCACCCATTATACCGTGCTTGCGGAACATGGCAGGGATAAGGATGGCATTGCAGTCGTTTCTTTGGTCGAATGTCGGCTTGAAACCGGTAGAACTCACCAAATTCGTGTCCATATGAGCCATATTGGTCATCCGCTATTGGGTGACCAGGAATACGGAAAACACTTTCAAACAAAAGAGAATACGTTGCCTGAAACGCTACAAAATTCGCTGAAAAGCTTTCGCAGACAGGCACTACACGCTGCAATTTTAGGGTTTGAACATCCGGTGACGAACGAAATTTTACGGTTTGAAGCACCTATTCCGGCGGATTTTGCCAACATATTGAGTGAATTTGAGAATAATTCTCTTAATAATTAGCGGTAAAATGGCCAAACCAGTCTTGTACGCAAACCTTACCAAAATTTCATGAAACTGCCTAAAAAAATACCTATATGAAGGTTACTACGCGTTTGCCGATAATCGGGAACGCTTATAAATAAGGGAGAAGGGTGCTTTATGGCCCAGAATTTACCTACCATCAGTTCCGGCGGTGACGGGCTTTCCCGTTACATGCGGGAAATCCGAAAATTTCCAATGCTTGAGCCCAATCAGGAATACATGTTGGCCAAGCGCTACCTTGAGCATGATGACCGCGATGCAGCGCATCAGCTTGTAACCAGCCATTTGCGGCTTGTTGCGAAAATTGCCATGGGCTATCGCGGCTACGGTCTTCCAATTGGTGAAGTTGTCTCAGAAGGCAATGTAGGCCTTATGCAGGCAGTGAAGAAGTTTGATCCTGAGCGTGGTTTCCGTCTGGCTACCTACGCGATGTGGTGGATCAAGGCTTCTATTCAGGAATACGTACTGCGCTCATGGTCCCTTGTTAAAATGGGCACTACCGCAAACCAAAAACGTCTGTTCTTTAATCTCAGAAAGGCCAAGAGCCGTATTCAGGCCCTTGATGACGGCGATCTCAACCCTGACCAGGTGGAAAAAATTGCGACCCAGCTTGGTGTATCTGAAGACGAAGTTGTTTCAATGAACCGCCGCCTTGGTGGCGATGCATCGCTTAATGCGCCAATCAAGGCCGCTGAAGGCGAAAGCGGTGAATGGCAAGATTGGCTTGTTGATGATTCAGACGATGCCGAGAAAATTTTGATACAACAGGATGAACTGGATACCCGTCGCGGGATGCTCGCTGCATCACTCGATGTTCTCAATGATCGGGAAAAGCGGATATTCATCGCCCGTCGGCTTGAGGAAAGTCCGATCACGCTTGAAAAACTTTCAGGCGAGTTCAACATTTCGCGTGAACGCGTACGCCAGATCGAAGTGCGTGCATTTGAGAAAGTTCAAAAGGCTGTTGTTACCGCTGCCAAGCAGTTGGAAAAGCCACAACCTCAACTTGGGCATGTCGGCTAGAGCTTTTCGCACTTTTGTGAATTCACAAAAGTGATAACGAAATGCGTAAAAACAATGACTTATAGCGTGCCAAATGAATCCAATAAAAAGTGACACGCTATAGAGCGTGATGCGCTTAGTTGGATTCATTGTGTCGAGGAGATTTTGCGTCAGGATCAAGCGAAAAACGCAGGACATATCCGCCGATACGGGCGCGGCTTTTGGCGAAGATAACTGGCGTAATACCAACGGCCATTAGGATTTGCTCTTTTGACCAGGAATTATTTTGGCTTTGGTTAGGCGCGATTAGCGAAGGGGTGCTTGCGTACCTTGAGCTAATTGCAACGCAGCCAAAACCAAAAGAAACCTGGCCTGCGGTGCGCCAAAATTGCCCGCCGGATCCGTGTTATGCCTCTTGACCAATGCGTTTTGCATTGCTCTTCGAGACCTGCCTTGCCAGCAAACAATTTTGGAACATCAAAAGGGTCAATCCTAATGGCCGTTGGTATAAAATCTCCCGTCCCTAAAGGATTTTACCCCGTTGGGCGTAGAACAAAGCCTGCAATCCTCGACCGATGCTACGGCATCGCCCCGCGGTTGCAGTCATCCATACGCGCAACGGATGAAAAACAGAATTTAAATCCAACTAGGGTCCAGACTCAATGCTCACTTGGAGCTGGATTGGAGGTAAAATGATTGCTTTCAAGGAGAAAAACGTAAGGGATGCCAAGGCATCATCGAGGCTTTTCGACGTTGAAATCATTCATTTTAACCCAACTTAACCCAACCCCTTCGGGCAGCGCCAAATTGACCCGGGTTTTTGTTGAAATCTTTTCGTTTGCTCATAGCAAACTTCATCAATTTCGCCTGAACCCGTATCAATTTTTCAGCTGTCCAGCCCGATTGAGCATTGAGTATGGACCCTAGACTCTTTCACATTTAGATTGAACCGTATCCGGCGTTTTTGATGTAGTTTGCACATTCCTTTGGAGTGATTGTTCCAACGAGATGGCCAACGTACTTCCAAGCTTCCTCGATAGTTCGTTTCTGGGCCATGCGCATCCAGTGCTTTATTTTGGAAAAAGTCTGCTCGATTGGGTTGAGGTCTGGGGAGTATGGAGGCAGGAACCATAATCTTGCCCCGGCAGCCCTGATGATCTGGCGGATGACCTTTGCCTTATGACTTCCCAGATTGTCCAGGATGACGATATCTCCGGGTTTAATGGTCGGTGCGAGAACCAGTTCCACATAGGCACGAAAGCATAAGGCGTTGATAGGACCATCGAAGACGCAAGGCGCGCTCAGGCCATCATAGCGCAAGGCAGCGACAAACGTCATGGTACTCCAGCGGCCATGGGGAGAAAAGCCTCTTAACCGCTTCCCTTTCCTGCCCCAACCGCGGATTGGGGCCATGTTGGTTTTGATCCAGGTTTCATCAATGAAGACCAGCCTGCGCGGGTCAAGCTGTCCCATAAAACCCTTCCAGCGCTTGCGTCTGCGCGCCACATCAGCGCGTCCTTGTTCAATGGCGAACAGTGTTTTTTTTGAAGCTGAGGCCTTCGCGTTTAAGGAAATGCCACACCGCATTATGCGAGACAAAGACACCTCGTTTACCCAACAAATCCTTCAAGCCATGTAGCGTCAGATGGGATGTGTGCTCGATCGCTTCCATGATGAAATCATGATGGGGGTCAAGTTTGCGCTTACGGTGTCCACCCATCTTGCCCGGTGTAACGCTGCCTGTCGCCCGATAGCGTTGATGCCATTTGATCACCGAGGACTTGGCAACGCCATACCGCTTCGCCACTACACTTGCAGGATCGCCGCCAGCCATTGCCGACACAGCGCGTTGTCTGAGATCGTTTGAATAAGGTTTAACCATGCATACTGGCCTCCTTGCTCCAGCATACATCTTGAATCACAATTCAAAACAAAAGGGAATCCCAATTCGATTCAATTAATTTGTGAACCGCTCTAAGCGCATCACGCTCTAATACCAACGGCCATTAGGATTGACCGTTGGTATTTAGCCATCCCAGCGCCTCTATCGGTTTTGCCAGTCGGCAAAAGCCTGTTTGAACACCTGATCACCAGAACCACCCTTTTCCAGTGTCAAAAGTGCACGCTTGCCGGTCGCGTAGCTGATCGGGATATCAATCCATCCCGAATTCAAGAGCAATTGCCGGTTTACCTGCACCGCTTGCTCAAGATTATCAAGCGCGATCAGGAAGAAGCCATCGCTGACTTTGACCGGCACAGCCACCAAGGGTTCTCCCCGGGCTTCTTCTGACGGTTTCATGACGAAGCGGGCAATGTTTTCAATTGAACCGCCTGAAAAACCCTCTGGTACCTCGAAGGTCATTTCAATGATGTGGCTTGCGGAAAGCGATTCATCCACATTGCGTTTGATGTTAATCTCAACGGCTATTCCTTTTTCCGGAACTTCCATGCTTCCCAAAATCACAGGTTCTGCAGGTAGAACTTCAGTTGGCTTCACATTGACAAGCGACCAGTTTATCCGGGCATTTGAACGAGAAGCGCCTGATCCTGCACTCCCCTCTTCATAGAGATAAGCAATCTCTCCAAGCGGCGCATTGCTGGGCGTTACGGGGTCATTGGTATCCCCCGCTGCACCCGCATTTTCTTCGCCATCAGCAGGTTCAACCGCATCTGATGGTTCTTGAGTTTCTGGCTGCGGTTCCGGTTGCTCAATAACAACCGGGGTTTCAGTTTCTGCAGCTTGTTGTGGTTCAGGTTCTGCAGGTTCAGTTGTTTCTTCATTGCCCGCATCAGCAATACGAACAGTTTCCTTGTCGTCAGTCGAAGGCTCTGGAACATCGGGCACGCTTTCTTCTTGCGGTGCCGTTTCAACGGTATTGGCACCGGATTGGGTCGAGGTTCCGGAGCTGTCCCCTTCCAAAAAGGAAGAAGCCGTGGTTATGATGGTATCCCGATTAAGCCAGATGGCATACGCCCCCATTCCGATCAAGCCGAGAATAATCAGGGTAATCAGCGCAGACCCAATGCCGGACTGTCTGGATGTGCCTGCCAGCTCAACAAGTTCAGGTGGAACACCTGCCTGCCCACTTTGATTGTCAGGTTGGGAAATCTGGGTATCCGGGCCAGGTAACTCACTTGAAGCAGATACGGGCACTCCAACATCAACTGGCAGACTTGTTGAAGAAACCTCTGCTTCGGAAGGTGCACGCGCATCCACCACCGGTGTCGCAGGAGGAGGTACAGGAATATTTATAACGGGTTTAGGAGCCGGCACGGACGGGGATCCGTCATCATACTCCGATTCAATGAAAACAATCGCCTCTTCAAGCAGATTAAGCTGCGATCGAATAGCATCCGCGCCCGGGGCAGGTTCAAGTTGGCGAAGTTGGGCTTCAATTGCCTTCCTGGCCTTCCCATAAACCATCTGACGACGTTCCGGTATATTATTATCAAGTCTGGAAATAGTTTTGGTCAGTATTGAATAATAGTCTGCCATGCTTGCTTATGCCCACCTCAGTTTAGCAACCATTCGGATTGCCATCTCCCCGTTTATCTCAGAACATAACCTAGTCTTGAAACGGATCATGGACAAGTATTGTATCGTCTCGTTCTGGACTTGTGGACAGAAGAGCCACCGGACATCCAATCAACTCCTCCACATGCCGCACATATTTGACAGCATGGGCTGGCAATTCACTCCAGCTTCTCGCACCGACAGTCGTATCTTTCCACCCTTCCAGGGTTTCATAAATCGGTTCTACACGAGCCTGACGTCCCTGGCTTGCAGGCAGATAATCGACTTCTTCACCATCAAGCTTGTAGCCCACACAAATCTTGATTTCTTCCAGTCCATCAAGCACATCAAGCTTGGTAAGGGCAATGCCGGTAATACCGTTTGTGGCAACGGCCTGACGCACCAGAACCGCATCAAACCAGCCGCAACGGCGCTTTCGACCTGTGACAGTGCCAAATTCATGGCCGCGCTCACCAAGAAAATTGCCAACCTCATTATCCTGTTCGGTCGGAAAGGGTCCCTCCCCAACGCGGGTGGTGTACGCTTTGGTAATTCCCAGTACATAGCCGACTGATCCTGGGCCCATGCCCGAGCCCGCAGCAGCTTGCCCGGAAACGGTGTTCGATGAGGTGACAAACGGATAAGTGCCATGATCAATGTCCAGCAAAGTACCCTGGGCTCCTTCAAACAAAATACGCGAACCTTTGCGTTTTTCATTATCCAGAAGTTTCCATACCGGTTCGGAAAACGGGACCATCCGGTCCGCAACCTTAGCAAGTTCGTCATAGATTGTCTGAAATTCAACCTCTGGCTGACCGAGACCACGACGCAATGCGTTGTGATGGGTCAACAGGCGATCAATTTTAGGTGGAAGGCTCTCCATATTGGCAAGATCAAGAACCCTGATTGCGCGGCGACCCACCTTGTCTTCGTAGGCAGGACCAATACCTCGGCGGGTCGTACCGATCTTTGTGCCCGATTTACTGGATGCCGCATCCTCCCGAATTCCATCCAACTCGCGATGCAATGACAAAATCAGCGTCGCATTTTCTGCAATGCGGAGATTTTCCGTAGTAACCACAACACCCTGTTCGCCCAATCGCTCGATTTCCGCCATCAACGCATGCGGATCTATCACCACACCATTGCCGATTACGGCAAGCTTGCCGGGGCGTACTACGCCGGAGGGTAACAGGCTGAGCTTGTAACTCGTCCCGTCAATTACCAAGGTATGCCCGGCATTGTGTCCGCCTTGAAAACGTACAACAAGATCAGCGCGTTCTGAAAGCCAGTCAACGATCTTGCCCTTGCCTTCGTCACCCCATTGAGAACCGATTACAGCAACATTTGTCATGAAATTCTCTGCGCTCTTGTTTTCATGGATCAGCAGCAGGTTTGCGAAATAAGCAAACTGCTGTCGCGCAAACTGAAAACCGGACCAAACAGATTCCCAGATTGCGGTTGTTAATAGAATGAAAAAGCGGCAAACATCAAGCTTCGGACATACAATCAAATCGAAAAACCACACATTCTGATGCAATCACGTTCCAACCCGCTCACGCACCCATATCTGCTTTTGATGATAACCGCATTGGTTTGGGGAGGAAACGCAGTGGCGGGGAAGTTGGCTGCCGGACACATTTCACCATTTTTGCTCACCCATATGCGGTGGTTATTTGCTTGTTTGGTTTTACTCCCGTTTGCGCTGTCCCACATAAGACGGGACTGGCCTTTAATCAAAGCCAACCTGCCCTTTCTCTTTACGCTCGGGATCATTGGTTTCTCGATATTCAACAATCTGATGTATCTGGCGTTAAATTATACCTCCGCGATCAACGTATCGATTGAACAGGCTTCCATGCCGCTGGTCCTGTTCGCGCTCAATTACATTTTGTTCAGGACACAGGTCACTGCCTTCCAGATAATCGGCTTTATTATAACACTTGTTGGCGTAATGTTTACAGCTGCGCGCGGCGATATCCTCTCAATCGCTAGCCAGGACGTCAACATCGGCGATATCATCATGCTGTGCGCAGTAATGGCTTATGGCATTTACTCGGTTTTTTTGAAAAACAAGCCGGATATCCATCTGCTCGGTCTGATGGGTATTCTGGCAATCTCTGCCTTTATCGGAAGCATTCCATTTGCTGTTTATGAATTTGCAACCGGCACAATGATTTATCCGGACAAACTGGGCTGGGGTGTCATCGTTTATGCAGCGCTTTTCCCCTCGCTGGTTTCTCAGCTGTTTTGGGTAATCGGGCTCGAGAAAATCGGGTCAAACCGTGGTGGACTGTTCATCAACCTGGTTCCGATTTTTGGTGCATTGCTGGCAATACTTATTCTGGGCGAAAAATTTCAGCTTTACCACGCACTGGGCCTGACCCTGGTTCTGGGCGGGATTGCATTCGCCCAGAAAACTGCTTCAGCCAAGCCTGGCAAAGCCTAATCGACATCAAATTCCAATGGTTTTACCTGCTGAAATTTCTTGGTCGCAAGCAATTTGCCGACTGTTTCTTCGTTTGGAGGAACGTCAAGATACAACAGCGCTATCGCATCACCCCCCTGCTCATTCCGGCCAAGATGGAAATTCGCGATGTTTGCACCTGCTTCGCCCATGGCCACACCGAGTGTTCCAATTATTCCAGGTTCATCATGATTGGTTGTGTAGAGCATGTACCGCCCGACATCCGCATCCATGTTGATACCCTTGATTTGGATGAACCTTGGCTTACCATCTGAAAAGACGGTTCCGGCAACAGAACGCTGTCGATTTGCCGTCACAATATTCAGCTTCATATAGCTGTCATAGATACCGGATTTATCCTGCTTCGTTTCAGAAACCTGAATACCGCGTTCCTTTACCATAATGGGAGCGGACACCATGTTTACATCCGCAACCTGGGGACGAATGAGGCCCGCAAGCGCCGCACTTGTGAGTGCCTTGGTATTCATATTGGCGACCGCACCGTCGTAAAGCAGTTCTACTTTTTGAATTGGGCTATCGGTTACCTGGCCAACAAACGCACCCAGATAACCAGCCAGTTTCACAAACGGCATCAAACGTGGGGCTTCTTCTGCAGTAATGGACGGCATGTTGATTGCGTTGGCAACAGCGCCTTTCAGCAGATAGTCAGACATCTGCTCGGCAACCTGAATGGCTACATTTTCCTGCGCTTCAGATGTTGCAGCACCCAAATGAGGTGTACAGACCACATTTGGAAGATTGAAAAGCGGGCTTGCTTCGGCCGGTTCGACTTCAAACACATCAAACGCCGCACCTGCGACCTTTCCACAATTCAATCCATCAACCAAAGCAGCCTCATCAACCAAGCCACCACGCGCACAATTGATGATCCGAACACCGTCTTTCATCTTTGCAATCGCATCAGCATTGATCATCATTGTTGTCTTTTCTGTTTTCGGAACATGCAGTGTCAAAAAGTCTGAGCGCGCGAGCACGTCCTCCAGCTCGCATTTTTCAACGCCAATTTCCTCAGCCCGCTCTTCAGAAAGAAACGGATCAAAAGCGACCACCCGCATTTTAAGGCCGATTGCGCGATCAGCGACAATGGTTCCGATGTTACCGCACCCGATAAGGCCCAATACCTTGTTGGTAATCTCAACACCCATGAATTTCGACTTTTCCCATTTGCCGGCATGGGTTGATGCATTGGCAGCAGGAATTTGCCGGGCACAGGCAAGCATCAGGGAAATTGCATGTTCGGCCGTGGTGATGGAATTGCCAAACGGCGTATTCATGACAATGATACCCTTGCGAGAGGCTGCGGGAATTTCAACATTGTCAACACCAATACCGGCCCGACCAATAACCTTCAGCCGGTCTGCCTTGCCAATCAGTTTCTCATTGACCTTGGTTGCTGAACGAATGGCCAGCCCGTCATATTCATGAATGGCTTCGTAAAGCGCTTCTTTGTCTTTACCGAGATCCGGCTTGAAATCGACATCAATGCCGCGGTCACGGAAAATTTGAACTGCTGTTTCAGAAAGTTTGTCAGAGACAAGGACACGTGGTTTTTCTTGAAGAGCCATAATGGCTTCCTTTCAGGAATAAAATAGAAGAGGTGGATCAGGCGGCTTGTGCGTCGCCAAGTGTTTGAAGCTGCTCTTGGAAAACCCAATCAAGCCAGGGCATAAGCGCTTCAAGATCCGATGTTTCGACGGTGGCACCTGTCCAAATTCGAAGACCCGGAGGCGCATCGCGATAAGACCCGATATCAAAGGCAACACCTTCTGCTTCAAGAATGGATGTCATGCCTTTGGCAAAGGCAGCCTGCTCGGTGTCATTCAGCGAGGTAACGCGGTCATCGACGATTGAAAGACACACAGAAGTATTGGAACGTGTCTTGGGATCAGTTGCCAGGAAATCGACCCATTGCACATTGGAGACGAACGTCTCAACTGCCGCAAGATTGGCGTTTGCCCGCTCCATCAACCCATCGAGACCACCAATCGTATTCGACCAATTGAGGGCATCGGTATAATCTTCAACACACAACATGGAGGGTGTGTTGATGGTGGCACCTTCGAAAATGCCCTCGATCAATTTACCACCTTTTGTCAGACGGAAGATTTTCGGCATCGGCCATGGCGGCGTATAGCTTTCCAGCCGTTCAATTGCGCGTGGTGACAAGATCAGCATGCCGTGGGCCGCTTCACCGCCCAGCACCTTCTGCCAGGAGTAAGTCACAACATCGAGCTTATTGAATTCCAGCGCCTGCGCAAAAGCCGCAGAAGTCGCGTCGCAAATGGTGAGACCCTTGCGGTCTTCGGGAATGAAATCGCCATTTGGAACCCGAACACCTGAGGTTGTACCGTTCCAGGTAAAGACAACATCACGGTTAAAATCCACAGTCCTCAAATCAGGCAATTGACCATAAGGTGCTTTGATCTCACGGGCATCTTCAAGCTTCAGTTGTTTGATGACGTCGCTTACCCATCCGGCACCAAAACTCTCCCAGGCAAGAAGATCAACACCGCGTTCGCCAAGCAAGCTCCACAGCGCCATTTCAACAGCACCGGTGTCAGAGGCAGGAACAATCGCGATGCGATGCGTATCAGGCACCTGAAGGACTTCGCGGGTAAGCTCAATTGCCTGTTTCAGACGAGCCTTCCCTTCCTTGGCGCGGTGCGAGCGTCCAAGCGAAGCATTTTCAAGATTTTTAAGAGACCATCCGGGACGTTTGGTACAAGGTCCAGATGAAAAACGCGGATTGTCCGGGCGCGTACCCGGTTTTGGTATCGTATTCACGGTAGCTAACCTTCCAGCTAGTGAGCCCCTCGTTGGGGAGGGGTGGCCCACCGTTGCGATTAATGGGCCTGTCGCCCAAAGTCAACTCAGTTTCGCAAATAAAACATTCAACATACGAAAAAAGCGGCCAAAGCCGCCTCAATTCCAAACGATTGTAACCTTGCTCCCTACCAGAGTTCGTAGCGAAGTCCCATGTTCAATTTATGAACGCTGTATCCATCTATATCAATCGCTGTGCCATCTGTGTAGTTAATCTCAGGTCCATCGCCTGTCGCAAAATAAGAGTACCCCACATCAAGTGATAGCGTATCTGAAAGCGCGTAAGCCGTGCCGGCGTGGATCTGGTAAGCGTGGGTGAAACTGGTTTCTTCGGCATTGACCACAACCACATCGTCCACTTGTGCACCAAGTGCACCAGCAACCACTCCGTCGGAGCAGGTTTCTTGAGGGCGTGGGATACAACTAACTGTACGCCTTTCATTATACTCGACCCGAGCCAAGCCAATGCCGGCACCAAGATAAGGTGTAAACCGGCCTATTGTTGGCAGGTCAAAATAGCCGTTGACCATCAAATTTGTAGAATTATAGTTGGCTTCCACCGTTTCCACGCCCGATATGTTGGCAACCGGCACATACGACACAAGGCCGGTTACGGCATCCGTAACCTCAAGTGAGCCAGTTAAATTCACGCCATGCACACTACCAAATTCTGAATCAAAACTTGCTTCGCCAGTCAGATCCATCCGGAATGCCGGGTTGAAAGTATAACCAAATCCGACTTTGTACCCAATTACATCATCGTAATCAGCAACAACGGTCTGACCAAGAGAAGGAATATATTGCGAAGAAACTTCATGCTGCCCGCCAAGGTTATAGGAAATATCACCGCGAATATACCACCCACTCCCAAATTCGACCGGTGTTTGTTCCACACTTGGTGTCTTGGTTACAATCCCGGAATTGTAATCCCCGGCAAAGGCACTGGAAACTGCAAGCAAGGATAATGCTGCGACGGAACTACAAAGGATCGAATTTTTCATTTTTTGCCCTAAACCCTAGAAAGCGTTACCCGTTCGCCGGGAGGTTGCTGCCGGGGAAAGTTCCCCCGGCAAAACTCTTATTTGTAAACAACTGGCGGTGGTGTGGAATGACAGCCACTGTCATCAAGCGCATAACGCAGGCCGATACGGCCTTCATGAATATCGATGCCATCATCATATCCGTTACCCCCTACAACTGCACCGCCACCAATTGGAACTCCAGAACCGAACATTCTACCGCCTTCAATGTGGGTAAATGTGTAACCGGCATCGATTTTCGTGCGACAAGACACATCATATGACGCACCAGCATGAACAGCCCATGCAAAACGCAATTGCTCTTCGCCCACATGGACAAAGCTGTTACCGTTACACGCAGCAGGTGCCGCAGCATCACATATTTGATCATTGAACAAAGTGCCCCAGCTTACATGTGCCCCACCTATACCGGCACCGACATAGGGTGTGATATTGTTGATTGTTCCCAGGTCCACATAAGCGTTCGCCATCAACAGTGTAGTTGACTCCAGTTCGGTATCATCATTGTAGTCACATGTATTCGCCGGATAACCATTACAGGGAGCCCCTTGTGCTGATGAACCTTCAAATTCTGAAGAACCAAAATATTTAAGAGTTGCATCAATCCGCAGATAATCAGTGGCTTGATAACCAATACCACCTTGAATGGACCAAGTGCTGTCCAGGTCATGTTGTTCAAAGGAGCCGGTAAAAAAGGCGCCCTGGAGATAGGTTACATCTTCCACATCAAGTGAGGCATACCCGATATCGCCACGAATGTACCAACCACCAACTGAAGAATGTGGGAGTATTTCCGGAACGTAATCGTCATCGGGTGCCGGGATTATATCAGCTGCCTGTACCATAGCGGTAGATGCCATGAGTGCAGCGACTACAAGAGACATTTTGTTCAAGCTGCGCATTACAACTTCCTTCCTGATTACCGCCATGCAGGCGAGTGTTTGAATTTCAGTATTTGGAGTGTCGCGCAGAATGGTTAAAACGCCCTTAACCGTATTTCTTAAGGTTAACTGGAGGGGTTAATCAAAAATTACCAACAAAAAAAAGCCGGAAACCCGGCTTTCAGAATAGGGAAAATTTCGTTTAATCGGTTACGGTTATACTCCTTGCACCCGAAAAGTGATACCAACGGCCCTCAGGATTTACTCTTTTGACCAGGAATTATTTTGGCTTTGGTTAGGCGCGATTGGCGAAGTGGTGCGGCGTACCATGAGCTAATTGCAACGCGGCCAAAACCAAAAGAATTCCTGGTCAAAAGAGTAAATCCTGAGGGCCGTTGGTATGAGTGCCGGTTTTCGGATAGGTGCAAGGATCAAAAGAAGAATCCTATGCTCAAAATTCGGGTGTCCGAGTGTTTTGAGTATAAACGAAAATGCGTAAATGAAATCTTATTCAGGATCAGGCAGCAATTTCTCTGACCACACTTGCTATGTCGGCAACAACTGAGTTGACCATTGCCTGGTCATCACCTTCTGCCATGATGCGAATTAGCGGCTCTGTTCCTGACGCACGAACAACCAGACGTCCCGACTTACCCAATCGATCTTCAGCGTCCGCGACAACTTCTTTCACCTGCGTGTTTTCCAGCGGTTGCCCGCCAGAATAGCGCACGTTTTTCAGAACTTGCGGCACAGGGTCAAATTTCTTGCATATTTCACTCACCGGCTTGCTTTGTCCCTGGACAACAGCAAGAACCTGAAGTGCAGCTACAAGGCCATCTCCAGTTGTTGCGAAGTCAGACAAGATCATATGGCCCGATTGCTCGCCGCCGAGATTAAATCCATGCTGGCGCATGTGTTCAACAACGTAGCGATCACCAACTTTGGTGCGTGCCATCTCAAGGCCAATGCCATTGAGGAAACGCTCAAGCCCCAGATTGGACATGACCGTTGCAACAACTCCGCCGCCCAAGAGACGATCAGACTTGCTCCAATACTCGGAAACCACGCCCATGATTTGATCGCCATCGACAACCTGGGATTTTTCATCAACCACAATTACCCGGTCCGCATCGCCATCAAGTGCAATGCCAATGTCAGCTCGGGTCTCTTGAACCTTGCGACGCAGCTCACCGGTACTGGTTGAGCCGCAATCCTCGTTGATGTTTGTCCCGTCAGGTGTCACACCAATCGAAATAACCTCCGCACCAAGCTCCCAAAGCGCTTCTGGAGCAACCTTGTAAGCAGCACCATTTGCACAGTCGACAACAATACGAAGGCCCTCGAGCGAAAGTTTGCGCGGAAGCGTGCGCTTTGCAAATTCAATGTAGCGCGCCTGCACACCTTCAACCCTGGTTGCACGGCCAATGTCATTTGCATTGACAAGTTGTGAGGCGAGATCCTGATCCAGCAAAGATTCAATTCTTGCTTCAATTTTGTCAGAAAGCTTGAACCCATCGGGGCCGAACAATTTGATACCATTGTCCTGATACGGGTTATGGGAAGCTGAAATCATCACGCCAATGTCACTGCGCATAGAGCGTGTCAGCATCGCAACTGCGGGCGTTGGAACCGGGCCAAGCAGAAACACATCCATGCCTGCCGCAGTAAAGCCTGCAACAAGCGCATTCTCAATCATATAACCGGAAAGACGTGTATCCTTGCCAATCACAACCCGATGCCGGTACTCGCCACGTCTAAACGCAATGCCAGCTGCCATGCCTACACGCATGGCAATATCCGCTGTCATTGGAAAACTGTTCGCTGTACCCCGAACACCATCGGTTCCAAAGTATTTCCGCATATACCCTACCCTTCGAAATCCGGCCAACATCTAGAATAGTTGCCATACCGTTATTCGCGATTTACCTAGCCTGCGGCTCTTAATACCAACGGCCATTAGGATTGACCCTTTCGATGTTCCAAAATTGTTTACCGGCAAGGCAGGCCTCGAAGTGCAATGTAAAACGCATTGGTCAAGAGGCATAACACCGTCCGGTGGGCAATTTTGGAGCACCGCAGGCCAGGTTTCTTTTGGTTTTGGCCGTGTTGCAATTAGCTCATGGTACGCCACCCCTTCGCCAATCGCGCCTAACCAAAGCCAAAATAATTCCTGGTCAAAAGAATCAATCCTAATGGCCGTTGGTATAATACCGCAAACCGGCAACCAATCCAAATACACTTGATGTGTCAGAATATAACACAATTCTAAAGAAAGCCCGTATCCGAGCCGGATACGGGCTTGTTAAAATTGAATTAGGGTTAACGGCTTATGTGGGTTGGGGCTTCATATCGCCCGCATCGGGTTCGTCACCCTTTTTCTTGCCGGAAGTACCGCTTGCCGGAACTGCTGAACCGCGAGATGGTGGTTTGCCACTATCCTCATCGCGATTTGGCGGTTTGCCATTCAACAAGTCGGTGATCTCATCACCAGACAGTGTTTCATATTCAAGCAAGGCTTGAGAAAGTGTTTCCCAGTCCTTCTTCTTTTTCTTGATGATTTTAGTGGCTGTGCCGTAAGCCTCATCAATTATCCGGCGGACCTCAGCATCAATCTTCTGCGCCGTTTCTTCCGACATGTTCTTGGATTGGGCGACAGAATGCCCGAGGAAAATTTCCTGTTGGTTTTCCCCATAGGAAACTTTGCCCAATTCATCGGAATAACCCCATTCGGAAATCATCGCCCGCGCCAGCTTGGTTGCCTGCTGGATATCAGATGCTGCACCCGAAGTAATGCTGTCGCGTCCGAACTTTTGTTCTTCGGCAACACGTCCACCCATCAAAATGGCAAGTCGCGAAGTCATTTGCGTATAATTCATGGAATAGCGGTCACCTTCCGGCAATTGCATCACCATACCAAGCGCCCTACCACGAGGAATGATTGTTGCCTTGTGAACCGGGTCGGTTTGAGGAACATTCATTGCAAGGATTGCATGGCCAGCTTCATGATAAGCGGTCAGTTCTTTTTCTTCTGCACTCATCGCCATGGTCTTGCGTTCTGCACCCATCATGACTTTGTCTTTTGCGTCCTCAAACTCCTGATGAGTTACCAGTCGACGGTTGCGCCGTGCAGCAAGCAAGGCAGCCTCATTAACAAGGTTCATGAGATCCGCGCCTGAAAACCCGGGCGTACCACGGGCAAGAATTTTCAAATCCACATTGTCAGCAAGTGGAACCTTGCGGGCATGAACCTGGAGAATTTTCTCGCGTCCGGAAACATCCGGGTTGGGCACAACAACCTCGCGATCAAATCGACCTGGCCGCAACAACGCAGGGTCCAGAACATCCGGCCTGTTGGTTGCAGCAATCAGAATAATACCTTCATTGGATTCAAATCCGTCCATTTCGACCAGCAATTGGTTCAACGTTTGCTCGCGCTCGTCATTGCCGCCGCCAAGACCGGCACCACGGTGACGACCAACCGCATCAATTTCATCAATGAAAATGATACAAGGCGCGTTCTTCTTGGCCTGTTCAAACATATCGCGTACCCGGCTTGCGCCAACACCGACAAACATTTCAACAAAATCTGAGCCAGAAATTGTGAAGAACGGGACATTAGCTTCACCGGCAACTGCTCGCGCAAGGAGTGTCTTACCCGTACCTGGAGGTCCTACCAGCAAAACACCATGCGGGATTTTGCCGCCAAGGCGCTGATACTTTTGCGGGTCTCGCAAAAAGTCGACAATCTCTTCCAGATCTTGTTTGGCCTCATCAACACCCGCCACATCCTCAAAGGTAACGCGGCCTTGTGTTTCCGTCAGCATTTTGGCCTTCGATTTGCCAAACCCCATCGCACCACGGTTGGAACCCTGCATCTGGCGCATAAAGAAAATCCACACACCCAGAATGATGAACATTGGAAGCCAATTCACCAAAAAACCAAGCACCGAAGAACCTTCATTGGGTGGAGTGGCTTGAATTTCTACACCGCGTGCACTGAGCTTGCTCACAAGCTCCGGGTCCTCGGGCGAATAGGTTTCAAAAAGGCCGCCGCCATCGGAATATGCGCCCTTGATGTTGCGCCCGGCAATTGTAACGGCTTTAACACGACCGTTTTCAACATCTTCAAGAAACTTGGAGTAAGCGATATCTGTAGTACCCCCTTGCGGGGCTTGAGTTTGGAACATGTTGAACAATGCAATCAACATGACGCCGATAATCGCCCACAAAGCGAGATTTCTGAAATTAGAATTCATCTGGTGTTCCCAAAAAGTCGCCCAGTCATCTGGTTATCTGGGCCTTATATCATAAAAATAGGCAGTCATGGGTTAATTGCCAAGGTAAAGACACATAATTTTTTGTCACAGCCCCGGTTTTCACGGAGCTTTGAAGCCATTGTCAGGATGAGGGACCTCATTACCGATTTGATTCCGAACAAAATTTGCCAAATCGATCAGTGCAAGATCGAAGCTGGAGCAATAATATTCAATTGCCGGAAACTTTAAAGACCACAAAAGACCTTCTGCCGAAGGTTGTTCTTTGATAAAGGGAAAATGCGGCCCATCCATCGCATTAAAAATTACCGGCATAGAATGAAGCGCCGCACGTGGCTTTACGTCAAACCGTTTACCGGTTTCCTCTTCAATCTGTCTAATTTCCGCTGCATCCATGGCACGGCAAATAAAAGATTGTGCGCTTGTGTTTTCCAACAACAAGCGTCCATCCCAAAGAGTACGATCTCCCGGTTCAAGACGAATGGTCGCGAGATTTCTGGCTTCGCGATAAATACTCAAACCATCTTTTCGCAATTCAATCACACAGCCGCCGGCAGTCATGCGCTGACCGTTCTCAAGTTTAAGACATGCGTCCGCAAGATCATGTGAAACGAAATGCTCGTGACCGCCTGCAAGCGCGAGCAAAGCCTGCATAGCAAGATTGCAATCGTTTGGATCGCATGTTTGCAGCACTTTCATATCAAATGCGTAAACCGGTCCATCACTGATCGTGAGGTTTTCGACAAGCAGGTCGCGAACCACCTTGCACCGGAGTTCACGCAGCCTTGCATTGAGTTGTGCAAACCGCGAAATTGCCGACGCACCAATATCAGATTGTGCAAGTCCCCGACGCGCCCTCACCCGCTCGTAAGAAGCATCAAAATTCGACGGATCTTCAATCCAGCTTTGTCCGATTTCTGCCAAATGAGCCCGCAACCTCTTTCTGTACACTCCCAAAAACGGGCGAATTACCTGAATTCCGTATGGCAACACCATACGCGGCGCCATGCCAGACAAACCACGATGCTGGGGGCTGCCACCATCCCTCGAGTTACGCATCCAAATTGTCTCGGCCTGATCATCCAACGTATGCCCTGTCAGCATGATTGACGAGCCCACATCTTTGGCAAACTCTTCAATCAGCATATAACGGGCATTTCGCGCAGCCTGAGAAATTCCCGTAGTCGGTTTGATCCCCTCCCATGCAAGCGTGTAGTGCTGCAGGAACAATCCCTCACAAATGCCGGATACGAAACCCGCCTCTGCCGCCGCTTCCGGCCGCAGACCATGGTCAACCGTTACAACCCGCAAATCTGCGCCACATGATTTGGCCCAACTCGATGCCAAGTGCAAAAGCGCGAGTGAATCACTCCCGCCCGACACCGCAACAATTATCGGACCAGCGGTCGGAACCCCGTGAAACAACTTGCGTGGATCAAGAGTGGCGCTCATCCAAAAATCAGTTCATTGCGCACTTTACAGCGCGTTGTTCATACGCCACATTGCGCTTAACCGCCCGTGAGGCATTCGGATATTTTTGCAAAACTTCAGCAAATGTGGCGCAGGCCAATTCGCGCTGGTGCATGCCAGCAATGGAAACTCCAAGTTTCAACAGCGATTGCGGACCGAACTTGCTGCTTGGCCATTTTTTCTGCAGATCGAGATAAACCTCAGCGGCCTCACGATACTGGGCCCTTCCAAGATGGCTTTCACCCAGCCAAAAACGGGCTTCCGGAAGCCGGGGGTGATTTTGGAACTTGTCCGAAAAAGCAACCAACGCTACTTCCGCATCTTCATAACGCCCAATCTGCACAAAATCGAAGCCGGCTGTGTAAAGCCCCTCCGGATCCTGTGGCAACGAAGCCAGGGGATCATTGGCTGCAGGACTGTTCAAACCCGCTGTCAGATCCAACGGCTTTCCAAGCGTTGAATCAATAATATTGCCATTCTCATCAAATTGAATGGTACCCAGCGAACCTTCAAGATTTTTGTCAACGCTGCTTTCGCCTTCATAGATTTCGACACCATCAATCGTGCGCTTGGCGCTTTCGACTTGACCGCCTGTATCAGCTGAACCTGCTTGCTGATCAGACGGTTCCAGCTTTTCCAAGCGGATAAACCCGTCATCTTCTGCAACGACAGCGTCACCCTCTTTCTTGAGGCTGCCTTGCTTTTCTTCCAATTGCTGAAAGCGGAAATCATTATCCTCCTGCATGCGGCGGATCATTTCCTGCATCTCAAGCATCTGAAAGTTCAGATCTTCAATCCGCCCCGTTAGCTGGCGAACTTGTTCCTCCAAAACGCTAACCCGATAGTCAACATTGCTCGACTGCGCCAGAATAACCGGAGCCGACGGATCCAAAGCCTGGGCGGGTCCATAAATCCCCCCCAACACAACCAGTGAAAGTAGTAGTCTTTTCATAGTGAAACCATTTGCTGCATAAACGACTGGCTCATCAGGAACCAGACAACTTCGTCAGAACTTTGTTTACGTTATAAAAAAGCGAATGCAAAGGGCAGCCCACTGACGGATTGCCCTTGAAAAATCAAATCGATTCCAATTAACAGCAGGATGCTCTAACCGGTAGGTGCGGCCAGTACCGTGACGGCCCGGCGGTTCTGCGACCAGCATGAAATGTCATTACAAACTGCAACAGGACGTTCCTTGCCGAAAGAGATCGTACGCATGCGATTTGTCTGCACACCCTTACCGGAAAGGTAATCACGGGTAGCTGCTGCACGACGAGCACCGAGTGCAAGATTGTATTCGCGCGTGCCGCGTTCATCAGCATGACCTTCAACCGTCACCGGATAGTTTGGATATTGCAACAACCATTGCGCCTGACGGTCAAGCGTTTGACGGGCACTTGGTGTCAAAATGGATAAATCGGTCTCAAAGAAGACCCGGTCTCCAACATTGACCGTAAAGTCCTGTTGGGAACCCGGAGTTGCCCCATTGAGACCAAGCTGGCCGGAATTATCCGGTAATTTGTTCTTTTTCTCACAGCCCGCAAGAGCAAGGCTCATGAATAGTGCAATCATTATCGGCGATTTACTGATCGGATTTGATGCCAACATCGCTCCGCAACTCCTTAAAAAGGTTAGGTTCTGTAAATACCTTGTTCAGGTTAATTTCCGTTCAAGAATTACAGTTAACAAACTCTTACTACACTTGGGTAATAACCCCAACCGGCCCCTCTTTTCCTGGATCACGCGAACCAGGGTCCAAAGGATTGAGCACGGCAATATGACGAAACTTCGGCAAGCCTGATCTTTCTCAACAAGATCAATCAAGTAGCGGAGACCATGCAGGATCAGAAGCAAAAGAAGGCGTCCGGATCGCGCGTTCATTGTATCCAGTCAGGTCAATTGAATAAAGTTTGGGACCACCACTTGCTCCCGGGCTTTCGCGGAAGAACATCAACACCCGGCCATTCGGCGCCCAGGTTGGTCCCTCATTGTGATACCCCTCGGTCAGGATACGCTCGCCGGAGCCATCGGGCCTCATGACGCCGATGAGAAACTGTCCGCCGGACTGTTTGGTAAAGGCTATCAAATCCCCGCGCGGAGACCAGACCGGAGTTGAGTAGCGGCCATTACCAAAAGAAATCCGCTTGGCCTGACCACCACTTGCGGACATCACGTAAAGTTGCTGTTTACCGCCGCGGTCGGATTCAAACACGACTTTTGAAGCATCCGGCGCATAAGAAGGTGCCGTATCAATCGACGCACTGTTGGTTAGTCGCGTCGTGTTTCGAGATCGAAGATCCATCGAATAAATATTGGCATTCCCGCCTTGCTGCAAACTCATGATAATCTTCTGGCCATCGGGAGAAAACCGTGGCGAAAACGTCATGCCGGGGAAATTTCCAACAACTTCGCGTTGGCCGGTTTCAATCTGAAGCAGATAAACCCTGGGCTGCCCACCATCAAACGACATATATGTAACCTCTTGTCGCGTCGGCGAAAACCGGGGCGTTAGGACCAGATCATTGCCACCTGTCAGCGATTTCAGATTGGCGCTATCCTGATCCATAATCGCAAGCTTTTTGACCCGCTTGTTCTTGGGCCCGGTTTCCTGAACAAAAACCACACGGGTATCGAAATACCCCTTTTCACCGGTCAATGCCTCATAAATCCGGTCGGCCATGATATGCGCCAGTCTGCGCCAGTATTTGGGCTCAATGTCGAAACGTTGGCCGGAGAGTTCATCGGCTGCAAACACATCCCATAATCTGAACTCGGCCCGCAAACGTCCATCCGGCAATTTTGAAATCATGCCGTTGACCAGTGCTTGCGCATTGATCTGACGCCAGTCCTCAAATCTTGGTCGGGCATTCGGTGCAAGATCGCGCTCAATAAACGCATCCTTGTTGATCAGTTTGAAGAGGCCTGAATTGCGAAGATCTGCCTCGACAACACTGATGATGTCGCCCGCAACCTTATCTCCCTTGAAATCCATAACTGCAATCGGCAAGGGTTCGACATTGCCTTTTGTGATATCAATCTCAACGCGGGCCTGTGCTGTAGTGACTACACCCAATGCAACAATTACAGCCGCAAATACTTTACACAAAAACATCTTCATCAATTCATCCTTTGGCCATGCCAGCCATTCAGCCGGAACTATTCAAACATCCGTGAGGGATGGAACGTCACGACTATTTCTTTCCAGGTTTCATATTTCTCTTTTGGCAAAAAGTCATAGGGCGCACAACGCAACGAATAACGTAAAGCGTCCCGTGTAAACTTGCTCTGTTCCTTCGACGTGCCTCCGCTGGCCTTGCCTTTTGGTGAAATCCTGAAGGACCCGTCCGGGTTGAGTTCGAGGATTATGGTAATTTTCAAATCCGGAGAAATGATCTGCCCGGCCTGCCCTGTGGAACACCGGCTGATGTTGGAGATCAACTGATCTTCTTCCCGCCGCGACAGGTTCTTGGCAAAACTCGATTTACTTGTTCCAAGTGCTGCCGTCTGTGTCGACTTTTTCTTTCCACCGGACGCTGCTTTTTCCGTTGTTTTATTGTTTTTGATCAGATCGCTAACGCTTGGCTCTTTGCTTTTCTTGGCATCGCGGGTCTTCTTGGACGGTGCATCGTCCGGTTTCTTGCGTTCTTTGGTCTTTGCAGTATTCGGTTTTGGCGGGCTGGGTTTGGCAGTCGGAGTTGGCAACTTGCTCGCCAGTGCTGCCAGTTGATACTCAGCCTCTGACACTTCGGGTGCTTCTTCTGACGGAAGCTCCTGCGTGATAGGCGTTGCCGGGTCATTGATCGCTGCAAGTTCGGTTGCAGGGGTTGGCTGATCTTCCGGCTTGGTTGTTGGAACCGGGTCCGGTTTTTTAACAGCCTGATCCGGTTCAGGCACAGTTGCAGTTTTTTCAACCACCCGTTCTACCGGCTTTTCCCTGTTCTCAGACTTTTCGTCTGTCTTTGCATCTCCGGTATTTTTCGCCTCCGCATCTTCCTGAGGCTTTTTCGTGGGAGCTGGTGCCGGTTTTTCCGCCACATCTGCTTCTTTTTTTCCTTCTACCGGTGTGCTGTCATTGCTGGTCTCAAAATCAATTTCAACACCGGACAACTCAATTTGCTCAATTTCAGGCGCAGATAAGTTCAACAATCCCCAACTGAGAATTGCAGCATGCAGAACCGTTGATGTGGCTACTCCAAACTTCATTGCGTCTGACTATGTCTCCGTCCTGCACTTTATTGTTGTGGCAGGCTGGTCATTGTAAATTTCTTGTAACCCGCAGAGGAGATTTGCCCGAGTACCTTGGCAACAACCTCGTAAGGAGCCTGACTGTCACCCTTGATGAAAATTCGCGTATCGAACTTTTCCCGGGTTTCAGCAATAGCGGCTAATCTGGGCGACAATTCGCCAAGCCCGATCTCGGTTTCCTGAATAAAAATCTGGCCATCCCTGCTGATTGTCAGCGTAATCGGCTGGGTCTCAACATTAACCGGACCGGCTTTGGTCTCCGGCAGATCAACCTCAACGCCGACCGTCAAAAGCGGAGCTGTGACCATGAAAATAATAAGTAGTACCAGCATAACATCCACAAAGGGCGTAACGTTAATCTCATTGATTGGCTGATGGCGTTTGGAACGGCGACGTTTACTGCCACCGGATTGCGCTACACCTGTCGACATTCCCATTGCGCTTCACCCGTCCTGATCATTCAGCTGCGCGGCGCGGCTGAGCTGCACTGTTTTTCTCATCAATTTGGCGCGAAAGAATGGCAGAGAATTCATCGGCGAATCCTTCCAACCGGGTCGTAATCTTGCCAACGTCTGAGGAGAGCTTGTTATAAAAGATAGTTGCCGGGATCGCAGCAAGTAGTCCCAGTGCGGTGGCAAGCAACGCTTCTGCAATGCCCGGCGCAACAACGGCCAGGTTAGTGGACTTGGATCCGGCAATTGCCTGAAATGACGTCATGATGCCGATCACGGTACCGAATAGGCCGATGAACGGTGCTGCCGACCCAACAGTCGCCAAAAACATCAATCGCCGTTCCAGCTTTTCGGCTTCTTTTGCAAGACTGACATCGAGGACTTTGTCAATGCGTGTCTGAAGACCGATTGCGGAATTTGCGCCACGCTCAAAAGACCGTTTCCACTCCCGCATTGCCACCATGAATAGCGCGCCCATCCCGGATGGATTACGGTCTTGCAGGCTGCGGTATAATTCTTCTAACGACTGCCCTGACCAGAAGACTTTCTCGAAACGGTCGAGTTGTCGCTTTGTTCTGGCAAACAGCATCCATTTATCGAGAATGATCGCCCAGCTCCACACAGATGCAAACAACAGCCCGATCATGACTATTTGCACTGCCAGGGAAGCTTCAAGAAACAGACCAATCAAAGAAACATCAATCGCCCCCCCCAGTTCGGTTGTTTCCACGCTCTGCGCGAAAGCCTGTGACACGCCAAAAAGTGTTGGTGCAATCATTTTTGCCTGTTCTTTCGAGTTTGTGGTGCGTGGACCAGCCGTCTCACCGACATCGCATAAATAAGGAAACTGTGGTCAAAGCATGACGCAAAACCACTACAAATGACTCGCCGCAAGTTAGAATCGATTAGGGTTAATGAAGTATTAGGATTTTGGGCGCCCTCATTCACAAAATCAAACACAACATTGCCAGACTTGGCCTTTAGCCACCCAGTTTCTCTCTCAAATCATCCGGAAAACGCTTTGCCCCTCCCCCATGATTGATGAAAGCAACTTCCACATCGGCTCCGCAAAGCAAAATTTCTTCACCCTTATCATTGCGCAAAACTTCCTGCCGGAGATATGAGCGGGCGCCGGTGAGCTTGATCACTGTGGTGCGGACTATCAGCAGATCATCGATCTTTGCCGGGGGACCAAACTGCAATGCCATACGGTGTATAGCAAATGCACTGTCGTCTTTTTCAAGATCAGTGTGGAAAATCTCCAAATGGCGCAACCACTCGGTTCGCGAGCGCTCCATATACTTCAAATAGTTTGAATGATAGACCACGCCGGAAAAGTCCGTATCCTCGTAATAGACCCGGACTTCCATCTCGTGACCGTTTTCAATAAGCTGATTGAGCAGCCCTGTTTTTTCACGTGACATACAAGGTGGAACCTTTCATTGTCTTCTTCACTAAACGCCTGATAGCAGTAAATCCATGGCCAATTCAATTCTTGAGAAAATCTACACGTTTCCGATCAAGGGTTTCCCGGGTATCGAACTCAGTTCAACCGGATTGACCAGCGGCAAAGGCATTACCGGCGACCGCCACTACGCCGTCACCCGTGGTGTATCACCAACCGGAGATTGGATGCCGGCGCGCAGCTATTACATCAATGCGCGAACTGACGGGATGCTAAAATTCAAACTGGATCAGTCGGAAAGCGGTACGATCAAGATAACCAACCCGGCAGGAAAGTCCGTGACCATTGAGCCGGACAATTCAGCTAGCCTGGAGGGTGCCAATCTGGTCCTGCCGCAATTTATGGAGCATGCCGGCGTAGCAGATGACCTTCCCCCGCCCCAGATTATTGAGCGTGGAGCAAAAGGCAATTGGGATTATCCGGATACGCCGATTTCAATCATAAATGGCGAGACCGTCCGGGTTATAAGCTCAGCCATGGGCAAGGAAATGGATCCGCTGCGTTATCGGGGTAATCTGATACTTGACGGATTTCCAGCCTGGGAAGAATTTGCGCTGATGGGCAAGCGTATACGCATAGGCGGCGCAGAATTTGAGGTCATGCGCCCGATTGCCCGTTGTCCAACTCCAGGCGTTGATCCCAAGACCGGAGATCGGGATATCCCGTTTGAAAGTCTGATGCCTGAACAATTCGGCCATTCCTATTGCGGCATGTATGCGGTCGTTACCAGGAGTGGCGCGATATCTGTTTTGGATGAAATAGAAGTTCTGGGCAACTGTAAAATGTCCTTTGAAACCGCCTCTCGCGAAGCGGAGGATTACCGTTTGTGGCCCCGGATCGTTGAAATATCCAACTGTGAAATTCGTGACGATATAACACGCATGTCACTTGCAGGAACCGGTCCTTGGCCCTTGCCGGAGGCTAAACCCGGCCAACGCATCCGCTTTTTGTTGGGGGCAAACAATTGGACCAGTGAATATATCGCAGGCACCACATCAGGACACTATCATTTCGAGATTGAAAAAAGCGCAACGGCTGATCCGGTTAGCGAACATCTTCGCACAGCTTTTAGCGCCGGTGACCGGCTCGTCGTTTGTGGCCCGTTTGGCCGGGTCTGACGATGTTTGGCGCCGAGTTCGACTATATCATTGTCGGCGCCGGTTCTGCCGGATGTGTTCTCGCCAACAAATTGAGTGCCAATCCATCCAACCGTGTTTTATTGCTCGAAGCCGGCCCCATGGATCACGATCTTTTCATTCACATGCCAGCGGGTGTCTACAAGGTTTACCGAAATCCGAAACTCAACTGGAACTACCAAACCGAAGATGAAAAATTCCTCAACAACCGCAATGTGGGCATACCGCGCGGCAAGGTGGTTGGCGGGTCATCATCGATCAATTCCATGGTTTATATGCGCGGAAGCCCGCTCGACTATGATGGCTGGTCCCAAATCCACGGACTGCCGGATTGGAAATACGCCGATTGCCTTCCCTATTTCAGGGCTGAGGAAACATCAGACCGGGGTGCGGACGAATGGCGCGGCGATGCCGGTCCTCTTGGGGTCACCAAAGGCAATTATGACAACCCGCTTTATGAAGCATTCCTGGATGCCGGAGAACAGGCCGGCCAGGGGCGTTCTGAAGACTTGAACGGATACCAACCTGAAGGCGTCTCAAGATTTGATGCGACAAAGCAATACGGGCGCAGATGCAGTGCCGCTGTCGCTTACCTGCGCCCAGCTCTTTCAAGGCCCAATCTTACTTTAAAAACCCGCGCAATGGTTGAACGCATTGTATTTTCCAAAACTCGAGCCAGCGGCATTACCTACCAATGGAAAGGGGACGCACATTTGGCTCAGGCCACAAAGGAAACAATCCTGTGTGGCGGTGCGATTAACTCACCCCAAACCCTGATGCTGTCAGGCATCGGCTCATCCGAACGCCTCTCCAAACATGGCATTGAAGCGCGTGTTGATTTATCCGGTGTAGGCCAAAACCTAAAGGACCATGCAACGGTTGTTTTGCAGTATGAATGCCTGAAATCCTTTCCAATCCACAAGGTTGATTATCCGCTTAAAAAAACCGCGGCAGGTGCCTGGTGGGTGTTTACCCGTTCAGGGTTGGTTTCCTCCAACATCTGGGAGGCAGGCGGATTGATCCGGGGAAATGACAAAGTAACCTATCCAAATATCCAGTATCATTTTGGCCCGGTCGGCTCACATTACAAAAACGGCAAGATCAAACTGCGCCAGGCGTTTTCCGTTCATGTCGATCAACTTCGCCCACGCAGTCGTGGACATATAGAACTCAAATCAGCAAACCCGAATGAAAAACCCGCCTTGTATTTCAACTATTTTACCGATGTCAAAGACCTTGATGAAATGGTTGAAGGCGTAAAGAAAGCACGCGAACTGGTCTTGCAACCGGCCTTTGATGAATTCCGGGGAGCAGAACTTACCCCCGGCCCACATGCCAAGACCGACGAGGAAATCCGCAACGCTATCCGCGCAATTTCTGAAACAGACTACCATCCCTGTGGCACTTGCCGGATGGGAGCGGGAAAAGATGCAGTTGTTGATCACAAGTTTCGTGTCCACGGCGTTGAAGGACTGCGCGTTGTCGATGCATCGGTTATGCCCCAAATCATCAGCGCCAACCTCAACGCACCGACCCAGATGATGGCAGCAAGAGCCGCAGACTATATTCTGGGGAATGATCAACTTGCGCCGATTGAGGCGCGGTTTTCGTTTCAGTAAGCTATTCTTCCTCAAACAAATTTGACTGCATCGCGGACATGTTTTTGGGTGTCGGCAGACCCAGATGTTTCCAGGCGCGTTCGGTCATCATGCGCCCACGGGGCGTGCGCTGAATAAATCCCTGTTGAATGAGGAAGGGTTCAATAATATCTTCAATCGCGTCGCGTGGTTCAAAGAGAGCTGCCGCAAGGGTTTCAATTCCGACAGGGCCACCGCAAAAATTCCGGGCAATCTGATTGAGGTAACGCCGGTCCAGTTCATCAAGGCCAATGGTATCCACCTCCAATCGTGACAACGCCTCATCGGCAATTTTTGCCGTCACGCTTTCTGCATCTGCAACAATCGCAAAATCCCGAACCCGGCGTAAAAGCCTTCCCGCTATTCGCGGTGTTCCCCGGGCACGTTTGGCAATTTCCCGAGCGCCATCTTCAGCCAGCGGCAAACCCATAATCCGGGCGCCTCGATTGACAATAAGTTCGAGTTCTTCCACCTCGTAGAAATTAAGTCGCACCGGAATCCCAAAGCGGTCCCGAAGCGGTGTCGTCAACAATCCAAGGCGTGTTGTTGCCGCTACCAACGTAAATTTCGCAAGATCAATCTTCACCGAACGCGCGGCAGGACCTTCACCGATGATAAGGTCGAGTTGATAATCTTCCATTGCCGGATAAAGGATTTCTTCCACCGCCGGATTAAGCCGGTGAATTTCGTCAATAAACAGCACGTCGCGATCTTCAAGATTGGTAAGGAGTGCCGCTAGGTCACCAGCCTTGGCAATCACCGGACCGGAGGTTGACCTAAAATTTACCCCCAATTCACGTGCCATGATCTGAGCCAAAGTCGTTTTGCCCAATCCCGGCGGCCCGACAAAAAGCACATGATCAAGCGCCTCACCACGTTTCTTGGCGGCTTCAATGAATACCTTCAAATTGGCCCGCGCGGAAGCCTGCCCGATGAAGTCATCCAGCACCTGCGGTCGCATCGCCGGGTCGACATTTTCGCCCTTTTGTTCGGGCGTTATGAGGCGATCATCGCTCACCGCGCCAACTCCTTGAGACCAAGACGAATGAGCGTCGCGCTGTCAGCGTCTTCGCCAGCCTTGTTGAGCACCGCCGAAACCGCCCCTACTGCCTGTTGCGATGAATAGCCAAGATTGCCCAATGCAGAGACAGCGTCTTGAACCGCATTGGAGGCAACACCATCGCCAATCGCGGCGGCCAGTCCCATCTCCGCTGCTGCATCGCCGGAATAGGCAGGCACCTTGTTTTTAAGTTCAAGCACAATCCGCTGCGCAACCTTTGGGCCTACGCCCGGTGCGCGGGAAACCATAGCCTTATCCTGCAATGCGATTGCCGAGGCCAGTTCGCCCGCAGAAAGCGTCGACTGGATAGCAAGCGCCACTTTCGCTCCAACACCCTGCACGCTTTGCAACAACTTAAACCAGTCGCGTTCCAGATCGTCAGAAAACCCAAAGAGCTTGATTTCAGTTTCCCGCACATGGGTTTCAATCGCGATTGAAACAGCCGCACCGATAGAAGGCAGGCTGGTGAGCGTGCGGGTTGAACAGTGCACCTCATACCCCACGCCGCCGACATCAATGATGATTGTTTCATCACCAATTGAATCGAGAATGCCCTTAAGCTTGCCGATCATCAGTCTTTCACCATTTCTTTCAGCCGCATCCTCAAGACATCCCTGCCCTTGTTGATACCCTTGTATTCATTCTGATCGTCATCCATCGCCTCAAGCGTTGCAATAAAATTCCTGGCAATCTTGATACTGTCAGAGTGTTTTTCCAGCGCTTCCAATGGATCGATATGGATCCGGATTGTGAATAAAATGTCGCCACTCACCGGCAGTTTGCGCAGGGTCTGGTGTTCAATGCGCAGGTAAAATTCAGGCGCACCATCCCCTGGATCCGGAAAATGGTCGCGGAACCGATCCGCATGATAAAGCACTTCGTCGCCATAAACCGACCAGTTGAACCGCTCGACCGGCTGATCAACCTTCAGGTTGTCGAATATCCGCTCAATCATCGCGGCATTGCGTGATCCCTCCTGAAAGCCGGGCACCGGTTTATGAACATCGTGCATCACACGGCCAATCTTTTCCTGCAATATCCACGAAGAAGGAAAACAAAGCGACGCCGCGACAAGACGCCAACCCTCTTCACTTTTACGCATGATCGCAAGGTCTTCCTGCACCAACAACGCCGCGATCTGCAACGGCGGTTGGGAGATATCATCAAGATCAGCGTCTGCGACCCCGGCAATGGAGATAATGTTCCCCTCGCGCGAATAGATATCAGGAAACCCGTCAAGCAGATGCGGAACAAGCAAATCCAGAACTTCTTGTTGAGCCGCCTCGCTTGCAAATTCTGCCGCCCAGACATGCTCTGGAATTTCTGAAATCAGCCGGTGCTTTTCGACAAGATAACGCGGCAAATGTTGATCCACCTCTATCCAGTCAGCAAGGTCCAGCGGGCGCAATTCCAGTGCGAAGGATTTAACCGAACCATCATAGGGCGTATATTTCGGCGCAATCAAAACGAAGCCGCTATCTTTAGAGTGGACACGCTACGACTATACGCATGACAGATCGCTATCGCCAGCCCATCAGCGGCATCGTCTGAATCAAAACTCGCCTTTGGCAAAAGTATGTTGACCATCAGTTTGATTTGCGCCTTGTCGCCATGACCAACACCGATCACCGTTTTCTTGACCTGATTGGGCGCGTATTCAGCAACCGGCAGGCCGGCCCGGGCCGGAACAAGCAAGGCAATGCCGCGCGCCTGCCCAAGCTTCAATGTTGCTTTCGCATCCTTGTTAACGAAGGTATTTTCAACTGCTGCCTCTACCGGCACATGGTGATGGACTACATCTGCAAGCCCATCATGCAATTGGCAAAGCCTGGAAGAAAGATCGCTCTTGGGGTCAGAGCGTATGGTGCCTGCCGCAACAAATGAAAGGCTGGAACCAAGGCTTTCAATCACCCCCCATCCGGTTCTCCGCAGTCCGGGATCAATCCCGATTATCCGAATCGCTTCTTCCATAATTCACCATAACCCGCTTCAATTCACCTTGCACACGAAATGTGAACAAAACGGAAACATTTTCCACACGTATTTGCAACCATTTTGGCTCGTCCGGTGCTTTGGTTAAAGACACATTGTTGCAATCCTGCTATTGATTCCCCTTCAATTTTCCAGGCGGGATCAAACCATGTCATTCACTCTTGAAGCAATTGCTTCGCTGCTCGGCGAACCCGCGATGCAACTGGTCATTGTGATAGTTTTGGTCACCGGTATTGTCCGGGGATTTTCCGGTTTCGGCTCAGGCATGATCATTGGGCCAACTACTGCCGCGCTTTTTGGCCCACAAATGGCATTGGCGATGATCTCCATCATGGATGCCTTACCAACTCTGCCTCTTGCCTGGAGTACCCGTGATCAGGTCAATTGGCGCGAAGTAATTTCCGTCGCAATCGGCTATGCGATACTGACCCCATTTGGCATCTGGCTGTTGAAGTCCGGTGATCCAACTGCTCTGCGCTGGTTTATCTCAATCAGCATCCTGATTGCTGTCATGATCTTGTGGTCAGGCTGGAAATATCGCGGTCCACGCAACACTCCTGTATCGCTTTCATTCGGCGGCCTGGGTGGCTTCATGGGTGCAGCCGCTGCACTTCCGGGTCCCTCAGTTTTGATTTTCTGGCTGGCGAGCGCGGCAAAGGCTATCGAAGTCCGAGCCAACATGATCTGGTACCTGTTCATCACCGACCTGATCATCATAATCGGCTATCTCTTTGGCAACATCTACACCCTGGAAGCGCTGGCGCGTGCAATATTATGTGTTCCAGGCTATCTAATCGGAATCTGGATCGGCTCGCATTTCTTTTCCGGTGCGAGCGAAAAACTCTACCGCATGATTGCCTTTATAATGATCCTCATTGCAGCAATCACTTCGCTACCTCTGCTTGATGAAATAATTCGCTAATCCTATTGGCCGTTGGTATCAGCCGAGAGCTTCGCCATGACCTCATCATCAATTTCGAAGTTCGAATAGACGTTTTGAACATCGTCGTCCTCGTCAAGCGCGTCCATCAGCTTGAGAAGTGTTGCAGCCTTTTCTTCATCAACCGGCGTGTTGTTTTGAGGTTTCCAGACGGATTTAACGCTCTCTGCTTCACCCAGGGCTTCCTCGAGGTTTTTCGTCACCTCCCCAAATGCGTCAAATTCACAGTAAATCACGTGGCCATCCTCATCCGATTGCACATCATTGGCACCTGCCATGATCGCTGCTTCCATGATCGCCTCTTCATCACCGGCTTCCGGCTTGTAGGTAATCTCACCCATCTTGTCGAACATAAAGGAGACCGAACCGGTCTCCGCCATCTGCCCGCCATTCTTGGTAAAACACGCACGGATGTTGGATGCGGAGCGGTTGCGGTTATCTGTCAGTGCTTCAACGATTACGGCAGCCCCGCCAGAACCATAGCCCTCATAGCGGATTTCTTCGTAATCCTCGCCACCAGCACCCGACCCTTTGGTAATCGCGCGCTGAATGTTGTCCTTCGGCATTGACTGCCCTTTGGCGTTTTGAATTGCCAGCCGAAGGCGCGGATTCATATCCGGATCAACCACCCCGCCACCCATTTTCACGGCAACGGTAATTTCCTTTGACAGCCGCGAAAACATCTTCGAACGGATCGCGTCCTGTCGCCCCTTGCGGTGCATGATATTCTTGAATTTTGAATGGCCGGCCACGGCGCACTCCCATATTTGAATGATTGAATTTCCGCTGCTTATAGAAAAGCTTTGAGGATGCGTCTATACCGTTTCGAGTTTTGACCAAATCAGCTTGGAGAAGCAGGTAAATGAAAATGACAAGAAAGCGCTGGGTAACGGCCTTCGAAACCTCCGGCTCCGTGCTTGCCATGATCTACGCATTGCTGATTGCATCAAACACTGGCAATGAAATTCTGGGCTTCTCGCTGCTTCTCATATCTGCCCTCCTGTTTGCCGCCTGGGCCGTAATCGATCAGCGCTGGGCATTTTTACTGTTGCAATTTTTCTATGCAACATCAGCAATCATCGGTTTGGTAAGATGGAGTTGAAGGAAGAAAGTTCCATAATCGCTCTAAATTCTGCTTGGCGGCTAAAGTACCGTATGTTGCGCGATGTATGAATGGTCGCTTTCGACACGGCGAAGTATCGGCTCGCCGAAATATTTTAAACCGTGACGCCAAAACTATCGCTCAGAATACTCGTCCATAAGGGCCTGTAGCTCTTCGGACGACTCTGGACATTGAGCAAAACTATGAACGGCAGGAACACTTACCCAAGGCATTTTTTCGTCTGTCATCAATTCAACGAATGGCTCAAACGACGACGCTTCGTTGAGCACCGATGTGCGTAGGTTGATCCGCTGATCTGCTCCTCCAATTTGAGAGAAGACAAAATTTAGGCATGATTTACAAAAGTAGTGCGTTCGCCCGCTGGAGCCGAGACCGCCTTTGATCAGACCCGCTGTGTAGGAAAAACTGTTGCTCGGGACCATCGTGGTCAATGAATACGCGCTTGCACATAGTTTTTGACAGTCGCGACAATGGCATGCCAAAGTCAGAAGAGGTGACGCTGTCACGTTGACCTGCACAGCTCCACAAAGGCAGGCCCCCTTCAGAGGAGGTTCAGGAAGTACCATCAGATGTCTTTCATTTTTGATATTTACTGAAGAATAACATGCATCTGAGACGGAAAGCCAGATGACAACTTCGCAGCAAACCGGCCATTCCTTAGGCCGTCGCGAAAACGATCGGTTTTTGCGACATCAACCAAGTAGTCAAAAGTCTACAAACCTACCAATCACCCAATGCTCGTCTCACCCGATAAAAAAATCTTTCGACATTATCCCGATTTGCTAAATGAGGGCGTGCAGATATCACCAGGGAAGCACATTTTCCAGTCTTGGCCCCACCTTCAAGGGTTTGATCGCGGTTGCAATGCCGGTCGCATCATCGATGGTAATGCCCACCCCGCAAAGTGTTGCCTCTCCCAATGCCGGCTCAAAGCGGCCGCGCGGGACTTTTGTTACAAAACGGTTGATCGGTTCTTCCTTGTCCATACCAAGGGAGGAGTTAAAATCACCACACATGCCCGCATCTGAAAGATAAGCGGTGCCACCATCCAGGATTTGATGGTCCGCTGTCGGCACATGGGTGTGGGTACCCACCACAGCTGAAACCCGGCCATCGACAAAATGTGCAAAGCACTGCTTTTCAGATGTCGCTTCGGCATGAAAATCAACAAAGATCACATCCGCGTCCTGCCCCAATTCCATATTCTCCAGTTTTTCTTCAATACAGGCAAACGGATCATAAAGCTCAGGATGCATGAAAACACGGCCCATGATGTTCAACACCATCACCCGTGCTCCATTGCGGGCTTCATAAACATAAGCCCCGCGACCAGGCGTACCGGTTGGGTAATTTGCCGGCCTCAAAAACCGGTCTTCGCGGTCCGCAACGCCAAGCGCTTCTTTCTGATCCCAGACATGGTTTCCGGTCGTCACCACATCGGCACCTGCTTCAATCGTCTGGTTGAAAATCTCTTCCGTAATACCAAAACCGCCCGCAGCATTCTCACCATTGACGATGACAAAATCCGTCCTGAGGCTTTCAATCAGGCCCGGCAATTGATCGTATACCGCCTCTCGTCCAGCGCGCCCTACCATATCTCCCAAAAAGAGCAGTCTCATATATTCTCTCCAATTGCAGTGTGAAAACCGCTCTCGGTGATCATCGCGTTCAGCGGCTGGTCATACGGTCCCACAGGCACCCGATCCTCATGCTGGCAATCAAACGCCATCCCGACCAGTATTGGCTTGATCCCTTTTTCAATAATCCTGGCAACTGCCCGATCATAATGACCGGCACCATAACCAACACGCCCGCCATGATGATCAAACACGGATAGCGGCATGACCAGAAGTTCCGGATCAAGCACTTCAGCTTCCGGGCCCGGTCCACGCGTTCCAAACCCCGTATCCACAAGGTCTGCCGTGCGCAGCAATTCGCGGAAGACGATGGTGGTCTTGTCGATCACTACCGGCAAGCAAAGTCTGGCACCACGTTTGCCTAACTCATCCATTAGCGGGCGCGGGTCAATTTCAGATCTGATCGGAAAAAACCCGGAGATGATGGCACCGGGATCAAACTCAAGCACTGGATTACCGTGCTCTGTCGCGGCAAGGCTCAATTCAATTCTGTCATGAAGAGAAAGCGCATCACGTCGCTTGAGGCTCGCACTGCGCAGGCGCGCCTTTTCTTCCTGTAAACTCATTACTTTTTCAAAACCACAAGCATCAACCATTCAAGCAAAAAGTGCGCACCACCTTGGCCGGCAAACCGTTTGACGATCCCGGGAACCTACAAAGTAGGTGGGCACCGTGTGACCAAGCCCACGAGCGAGGTCAGGGACAGTTCCCTTAGAGATCGGTAAGGCCCCGGGAATTGTGCGTCTGTCAAACCAGGCAGGAACGCACTTTCTATATAGTCTTTGTTGGCTGAATTGGCTAGGGTCTGTTGGCGTTCATCTGATTGCGATGGCTGTTGCAGCCAGATAGATCATAGCACAGAAGCTCTCGTCGGTTTTTTCTGAACGCATGGCTATGCGCTTGAATTCCTTGAGTTTCTGAAAGTAGTTTTCGACAAGATGCCGCCATTTGTATTTTTCCTCGTCATGCAATGCCGGAGATTTTCTTCCCCTTCTTGCCGGAATGACGGCTTCGATATCCCGGCTTTCAAGCAATTCGCGCAGCCAGTCCGCATCATAGGCCTTGTCGCCAAGAAAAGCACCGCACTCAATGCCCTCAATCAAATTCGCAACGCCCATTGTCTCGCCACGCTGACCCGGCAGGATCGAAAACCGCGCCAGATTTCCCAATCCATCGACAAGCGCCAGTATTTTCGTCGACATGCCACCCCGGGATTTACCTATGGCCTGATTGAGAGTCCCCCTTTTGCGCCCATTCCATGGCGATGAACCTTAACAATGGAGCCATCAACCATGACATATTCCAGATCAAGCTCGTCCTGGGTTAAGTTATTGAATATACGTTCAAATGCACCATTGTTTACCCATCGGCGGAAGCGCTTGAAAACAGAGTTCCAGGCACCAAATTCTGCAGGCAGATCGCGCCACGGCGACCCTGTGCGGGCAATCCACAACACCGCCTCAACAAACTCGCGCGCATTGCCGCCCGTTTGCCCCGGATCGCCCGCTTTGCCACAGCAATGCGCTGCAATGCGTTCCCACTGTTCATCTTTCAAAATTTTGCGAATCAAGACCGTTCTCCTTTTCCAGTCTTGAATCAGTTTTTATGCTAAAAAGGAATCCCTCACCTGAACGTCAACAGACCCTAAGGTCTGTTGACAATTACCGGGTGGCGATCACTACTGCTACGAGATTGATGTTTGCAATGAAACTTGTATCAGTCTTGTCGTATCTTGTTGCAATTCCTCGGAATTCCTTGATTTTGGCGAAATAGTTTTCGACCAGATGCCGCCACTTGTACATTTCCTTGTCGTATTCGAATTGGATTTTACGGTTTGAACGCGGGGGGATCACGGCGGTGGCTCCACGATTGTTCAATTCTTCACGCAGCCAGTTTGCATCAAAGGCCTTGTCTGCCAGCAAAGCATCAAAACATATGCCCTCAATGAGGGGTCTCACCCCGACGATATCATTGCGTTGACCGGGTTGTACGACAAACCGCACCAGATTACCCAATCCATCGACAAGCGCCACTATTTTGGTTGTCAGGCCGCCTTTGGAGCGCCCGATGGCCTGATTTTGAGTCCCCCTTTTGCGCCACTTGCCTTCTGGTGAACGGATATGATTGTGCCATCAATCATCGCATACTCAAAATCTGGATCATCACATAACGCATTGAATAACTTATCAAACACGCCTTTCTTCGCCCAACGGCGAAAACGCTGGAAGGTCGTGTTCCAATCACCCAGACAGGGTGGTAAATCACGCCACGGTGAGCCGGTGCGAACGCGCCATAAGACCGCTTCCATAAATGCTCGGTTATCTTTTGCAGTCACACCACAATCCGTTGACTTGCCTGGAAGTAAATCTTCCATAACAGACCACAATGCATCACTTATAACCAGACGATCTTCGCGCATTCAAATCTCCTCAAAAAGGAGTATGAATCATATTCGGTGCCGTTTGGGAATCCTAATTGTCAACAGACCTTAGGGTCTGGACTCAATTGGGAATTGGCCTGCACAGCTGACCAATTTTTCAGAATTTAGGCGAAATCGGCCGACTTGACTTTCCGTCAATGAGGAGATTTCAACGATAATTCGGGTAAATTGGGCGCTGCCCGAACGGGTTGCGCCAAAAAGGCCTATTTCAGTATTAAAAAGCCTCGCCGATGCTTTGGCATCGCCTGTGTTTTTCGCCGCGAAATAAACCATTTTGTCTCCAATGCAGCCACATTTCCCAATTGGGTTCAGACCTTAGGGTTTGACCAATACGGATACTCTATTGGTTCGGCCTAAACAATTGAGTCCCTCTCAGCAGGCATGCTTTCAATTGTTTAGGTCAAAAGTACCCCTAGCAAGATATTGTATTCTAGCGGATTTCAAATTCAAACATTTGCAAAGGAACGAACTGAAAATGGGATGCAAATGTTTGAATCAATCCACTAGCTGGCGCTTTTTGCCATTTTTTTGCTGAGCGTCTCAATCTTGCCAGCTGCTTCGAGAATTGCCTGTGACAGTTCCTCATCACCCGCTTGTTTTTCGCGATTTTGCAAAAGGCTGTTGTCTTTCACCTTGACAAGATCAGCCTCGGTCTTGCGGAGTTTTTCTTTCAGTTCAAGCAGTTCATCGGTCACCATAACGCCAGCCATAACCGTAAGCCGCTGGTCACCAATTTCACCAAACGAGCCTTTCAGATTGTTCACATATTGGTCAAACTCGGCCGCAAGTGCCGAAAGATGGGTTTCCTGCCCATCATCGCACGCCATGCGATAATTCTTGCCGTTGATCATCACATTTACTGAAGGCACCAAACGCTCCTAACCTGCTTGCCTGACATCAATCACATTACGAATTGATTCCATGGCATCAACAAGACGGCGGGAAACTTCCTTGTTCACATGCTCTAATTGCTGGGAACGTTCCTGGCTTTGATCGAGCGCTTCAGCAAGGCGTGTCCGATCAGCACCCATGCGTTGAACTTCTGATTCCACATCCTGAAGATTGCCCTCCCGTTCGAGGATGGCATCTACCGAAATTTCAAGTTTCTCCAGGGCACCGTTAAGACGCCTAAGCGCCGATGCCACATCATTGTCCTGGGGCATGAACTCAACTCACTGCTGTACAGCCCTTGCCTGAGCAACAACCGAAAAAACAACCACCCAACTGAAAGCAAGCATGAATTTCACTGTCCAGTCGAAGTAATCAGAAACCGGCCGATTTGCCGCAAACACAAGTGCTTAGACAACAATCATTACGCGTTGCATCAACTTGTCGTCAACTGCACTCCTGCAATTTTCCCCCGACAAGTTATTTTGCTCCGTCAACACACTGATTTCACGACCCGCTGCGTCAAAATTCCACCCCCAGGTTTGAACACCCAACGCATTGACTCTGACGGCCCAACTGGTAAGTGTTCGGCCATCCGAAAGAACCTGAAATTGGCATCTGCACAAACACAACAGTCCAGTTCTTTTCATTCCCACCTGCGAGACGACATGGTCACTTCAAAATCACTGGGCGATATGGCAAACGCCATTCGGTTCCTCTCAATCGACGCCATTCAGGCCGCGAATTCCGGGCACCCCGGCCTGCCAATGGGTGCAGCAGACATAGTCACAGTGCTTTTCACAAAATTCATGGATTTCGATCCTAAAAATCCCGAATGGCCGGACCGCGACCGTTTTGTTCTTTCCGCAGGACACGGCTCGATGCTTCTTTATTCCCTGCTGTATCTGTTGGGGTATGAAGACATCGACATCGATCAGATCAAAAATTTCCGCCAATTGGGTTCCAGGACCGCCGGGCATCCAGAATATGGCCACGCCGCCGGGATTGAAACAACCACGGGCCCATTGGGTCAGGGATTGGCAAATGCTGTCGGTATGGCAATGGCCGAACGCAAGTTGAATGCCGAATTTGGCGATGATCTGTGCAACCATTTCACCTATTGCCTTACCGGTGATGGTTGTTTGATGGAAGGCATCAGTCAGGAAGCAATTTCCCTTGCCGGCCACCTCAAACTCAACAAGCTGGTCGTCCTTTGGGATAACAACAACATTTCGATCGATGGCCCGATCTCAATATCAGATTCAACCGATCAACTGGCCCGCGTCAAGGCATCCGGCTGGAACACATTGCATGTGGACGGCCACAATCATGACGAGATTGCAGAAGCGCTTGAAAAAGCACAGACAAGCGACAAGCCCACTTTGATTTCATGCAAAACCACAATCGGTTTTGGATCACCCAACAAGGCTGGAACTTCCGGCGTTCACGGCGCCCCGCTGGGTGATGAAGAAATTGCACTTACCCGTAAAGAACTCGGCTGGACGCATAAACCGTTTAAAGTGCCTGAAGAAATTCTCGACGCCTGGCGCGTTTCGGGCCTCAACTGCTGTAAAAAGCACAAGGCCTGGGAAAAACATTTCAGTGCCGTTGACGCGGAACTCAAGGGCGAATTTGAGCGCCGCATGCGAGGTGATCTGCCAACCAAGTTTGGCGACGCTATTGCCAAGCTCAAGAAAGAACTCGCAAAAGAGCAACCCAAAATGGCTACCCGTCAATCCTCGCAGAAAGTTCTGGAGGTAATCAACGACGCAGTGCCCGAAACCATCGCCGGCTCTGCCGACCTGACGGGATCGAACAACACAAAAACCAGCCAGACCTTGGCCTTCAGCGCGGCAGATTATTCAGGCCGGTTTGTTCACTATGGCATTCGCGAACACGGCATGGCAGCAGCGCTGAACGGCATGGCATTGCATGGGGGACTTGTCCCCTATTCAGGTGGTTTCCTGATCTTTGCGGATTACTGCCGACCATCCATTCGGCTAGCGGCCTTGATGGGAATCAGGGTGGTTCATGTACTTACGCACGATTCCATTGGCCTTGGCGAAGATGGCCCAACCCACCAACCGGTTGAACATATGGCTGCGCTTCGCGCTATTCCAAACCTTCATGTATTCCGCCCCGCTGACACAACCGAGACCGCAGAGTGCTGGCAACTGGCCCTTGAAACCAAAGAAACTCCGAGCGCCATTGCGCTGACCCGCCAGGGCCTGCCATCAGTTCGCCCGGAATACGTAGAAGAAAACCTCTGCGCTCAGGGAGCTTATGAAATTTCATCAGCATCTGGCGAAGCTCAGGTGAGTATTTTTGCGTCAGGCTCAGAAGTGGAAATCGCTCTGGAAGCTCAAAGCGAACTGGAAGAAGACGGTGTTCCAACCCGTGTTGTCTCTGTTCCATGCTTTGAACTTTTTGAGGCGCAATCCGGTGATTATCGCAACTCGATCATTGGTGATGCCCCGGTCAAGATTGCCGTGGAAGCGGCAATAAAACAGGGCTGGGAAGCCTTCATTGGCAGCGAGGGAGCATTCGTCGGAATGAGCAGTTTTGGTGCCTCCGCTCCTGGTGGAGTGCTGTATGAGCATTTTGGAATTACGTCTGAAGCGGTTATTGAAGCGGCTCGGGCGAAACTTGAAAACGATGTCAACAACGACTCGTGAACTGATACGGAGAATATGAAAGATGACTGTTAAAGTCGGTATTAACGGATTTGGCCGGATTGGCCGCAACGTGCTTCGCGCAATCATTGAATCTGGCCGCAACGACATTCAGGTTGTCGCAATCAACGATCTTGGCCCGGTTGAAACCAACGCCCATCTGATGCGCTATGATTCAGTTCATGGCCGCTTCCCGGGCACTGTGACAGTAGAGGGTGATACAATTGATGTGGGCCAGGGTCCAATCAAGGTAACCGCTGAGCGTGACCCGAAAGCACTGCCATGGGGTGATGTGGATGTGGCACTGGAATGTACCGGCATCTTCGCCAACCGCGAAAAGGCATCGATGCACCTTGAAAACGGTTCAAACAGGGTTCTGATCTCGGCTCCTGGTGGCAACGATGTCAAAACCATTGTATACGGTGTAAACCACGGCGACCTTTCTGCCGATGACAAGGTTGTTTCCAATGCATCTTGCACCACCAACTGTCTGTCGCCGGTTGCCTATGTGCTTCACAACAAGATCGGCATCGAAAAAGGCATGATGACAACCATCCACTCTTATACCGGTGATCAGCCAACACTGGATACCATGCACAAGGATCTCTATCGTGGCCGTGCTGCAGCGATGTCCATGATCCCGACATCTACAGGGGCTGCAAAAGCGATTGGCCTCGTGATGCCGGAACTCAATGGCAAGCTGGACGGCATTTCGGTTCGTGTACCAACCCCAAACGTTTCTGTTGTTGATCTTAAATTTGTTGCTTCCCGCGACACAACTCCGCAAGAAGTCAATGCCGCAATCAAGGAAGCCGCAGAAGGCGCGCTTAAAGGCGTGCTTGGTTATACCAATGAGCCGCTGGTTTCCATGGATTTTAACCACGACCCGCATTCTTCCATTTTCCACATGGATCAAACCAAGGTGATGGACGGAAATCTCGTTTCGATCCTTACCTGGTATGACAATGAATGGGGCTTTTCAAACCGCATGAGTGATACAGCCGTTGCGATGAGCAAGCTTGGATAGATGCCAGATCCGATCCGCGTAAATCCAGAAACATTGTGGCCCGGTCTGGGCTTTCCTTTTCACCATGCAGTTGTGGAACCGGAAGGTCATCGGGTTCATGTTTCTGGCCAGGTCGCATGGGATAAAGACCGAAATATTATCGGCCCAGGTGATCCCGGGACCCAGACAAAGCATACCATTGAGAACATTGAGCGCATATTAAAATCGCTGGGTGGTGGCTTGGAACATATCATTTCAGTCAACGTATTTTATGTTGACCAAAATGATTACAAAGCAATCTGTGATGCGAGGGAGAATGCATTTAGTGTGGAGCATGGCCCTGCAAGTACAGCAGTCCGTGTGGCAGGACTTGTCCAACCGGAACTGCTGGTGGAAATTTCTGCGATTGCAGTAATCCCAACTGAAAATTTTCAAAGTTAGATGGACCCCATCCTGATTTTTCTGGCCATCGCGATAACAATTATCGCGGTCGCTTTTTTGCTTTCACGCGCCTTTAGAAAAACCATTCAGCATGATAAACACCTTGATGACCCTAACGGTAATCCACGCGATGGTGACGGGGTTGCGACCTGGAACGGGATTGATGAAGGAGACCACCACTAATGGCTTTGGAACTGCGCCCCAATTGTGAATGCTGCGACAAGAATCTCCCGCCTGATGCGGCAGATGCACGAATATGCAGCTATGAATGCACCTTTTGCCGGGACTGCGTGGAAACCGTGCTGAGCAATGTCTGCCCAAATTGCGGCGGTGGATTTGTACCGCGCCCGATCCGCCCAAAAACCGCAAGACGTGATGGGGTCAGCCTTGAGCATCAACCGGCTTCTGGCAAGCGGCGATACACAAAATATTCAAAAGATGAGCTGATAGCCTTTGCCAGTCAGGCAAAAGACGTTCCGCCAGCAGATCGCTAGAGTTTCCATAATTCAGGCGGAATTAACAGATTGTGCAGGTAATCACTGTGGGCTCACCGATTTGACCACCGGTAGATGATGCAGCGGGTGCAGGCTCAGGAGTAGGCACAGCTTCCGGCTGTTGCTCGGGTTGAGGCTCCGTTTGCTCGACAACCGGTTGAACCGGGTTTGGTTTCGGCTTTTTAACAAACCATGCTGCGCATGATGAAAGATAAAATGCACAAAACAGGGTCACGGTAACGTGTCGAATCATGATCAGCTCCCACTAATTATGTGACATTAAATATTTTATGGTTAATAAACCGTTATACCGCGATGGATTAGGGCCTGTGGCGCTGTTGCGCAGCACCCCTGATCTGGTAAGAAAACACCAACACCTCCCCAAACAGGTAGGATAATTATGGCTTCTTTTAAAAACCTCGATGACATTGAAATTGCCGGAAAACGCATCCTGGTGCGCGTGGATTTAAACGTTCCCATGGCAGACGGTCAAGTAAGCGATGCGACCCGAATTCTGCGCGTATTACCCACCATCAACGAGATAGCGGACAAGGATGGGAAGGTTATCCTGCTGGCGCATTTTGGCAGACCAAAAGGCGCAGTGAACCCCGAAATGTCACTGGCTCCGGTTGTTTCAACCCTATCCGACATGCTGGGTAAACCGGTGGCTTTTGCAACCGATTGCATCGGACCGATGGCGGAGGCCGCTGTTTCGGCAATGCAAGACGGGGATGTGGTTCTGTTCGAAAACACCCGCTTTCATTCAGGTGAAGAAGAAAATGATCCTGCATTCGTGGAAGCGCTGGCTGCAAACGGAGATGCATTTGTCTCGGACGCTTTTTCCGCAGCACACCGGGCCCACGCATCCACCGAAGGGTTGGCTCGGCACATGGAGGCAGTTGCCGGACGCACCATGCAAGCAGAGCTGGAGGCACTTGAATCGGGGTTGGGTGATCCCGAACGCCCGGTTATCGCAATCGTTGGCGGTGCCAAAGTTTCCTCAAAGCTCGAACTGCTCGGCAATCTTGTAAAAAAGGTCGACATGCTGGTGATTGGCGGTGGAATGGCAAACACCTTTCTCGCCGCCCAAGGCATGGGAATGGGCAAATCACTTTGCGAACATAAATTGACAGACACGGCTACCCGGATCATGGAGACGGCGAAACAGGAAAATTGCGAAATCATTCTTCCGGAAGATTTGATTGTGGCAGAAGAATTCGCTGCCAACGCCACCTTCCAGAAAATTGCCCATTCTGACGTACCCGACACCATGCTTGCGCTGGATGCAGGGCCCGCAACCGTGAAAACCGTTTTGCAGAAAATACGGTCAGCAAAGACGCTCATCTGGAACGGCCCTCTTGGCGCATTTGAAATCGAACCGTTTGACAGGGCGACTGTTGCAGTCGCGAAGGCTGCTGCCAAACAAACCCGCGACGGCAAACTTGTTTCTGTTGGCGGCGGCGGCGATACCGTTGCAGCACTCAACCATGCCGGTGCTGCGCAGGACTTCTCGTATGTTTCAACTGCAGGTGGCGCATTCCTTGAATGGATGGAAGGCAAGGCGTTGCCAGGCGTTGAAGTCCTGAAGAAATAACGTTGCGGGCTTAATCAGGGCATGTGCCACCATGAACCTGTTCATGTGCAATGGGTTGCTCAATGACTACCCAAATGTGTGTGTTTTCTGATATGGGGTGTGTCCTAGTGGATTGATTCAAACATTTGGAACCCGTTTTCCGAGACCTCTCATCCAAATATTTGAATCTTAAAATCCACTAGAAAACAATACCTTGCTAGTGGTCTTTACGTTCGAAACAAATGATAAAGAGTTCGCCGCAAAGGGACTCATTTGTTTCGAACGGACCACTAGTAGTCGACCGAAACAATTATGCCCCTCTCGGCAGGCATGCTTTCAATTGTTTAGGTCAACAGACCCTGGAGCTTTTCGCACTTTTGTGAATTCACAAAAGTGATAACGAAATGCGTAAAAACAATGACCTACAGCGTGCCAAATGAATTCAATAAAAAGCGACACGCTATAGGCATCGACAAAGGTTTGTTGCGGATAAATGCAAGCACGCATTCAAATCCGGCAACACTAGTGATACACCGACATCATAGAATTCCAAGGAGAATACCAATGAGCGAACGCCTTGAGGACATTGCCATCGCAATGGTCGCAGAAGGTCAGGGAATCCTGGCTGCAGATGAATCATCCGGAACCATCAAAAAGAGGTTCGATTCAATCAATGCGGAATCAACAAAAGACAGCAGACGTGATTATCGCGAGATGTTGTTTCGCGCTGATGAAGCGATGAAAAATCACATTTCCGGTGTGATCCTGTTTGAAGAGACACTGGGCCAAAAAGCCAAGGATGGCACACCTTTGGTAGACCTGATCAAGGCAACTGGTGCTGTTCCGGGCATCAAGGTTGACAAGGGCGCGCAGGATCTATCTGGCACATCCGTCGAAAAAGTAACCGAGGGCCTTGATGGACTTCGCGGACGCCTTCAGGGCTATTACGAACAGGGTGCCCGTTTCGCAAAATGGCGTGCAGTCATTACAATCACTGAAAGCACCCCATCACATAACTGCCTGCATGCAAATGCCCACGCGCTTGCCCGCTATGCGGCATTGTGTCAGGAAACCGGGATTGTGCCGATCGTTGAGCCTGAAGTCCTGATGGATGGCGAACTCTCCAAGCATTCAATTGAAACCTGCGAAAAGATAACCATCTGGGCCCTCAAAGAGCAGTTTCAGGAACTGTTTTACGCTGGCGTGAACCTTGAAGGCATGATCCTCAAGCCAAACATGATTGTTCCAGGACAAAGCTCCGGCACATCTGCTTCGGTCGAAGAGGTCGCCGAGCGCACCGTACGGGTTTTAAAAAACTGCGTACCTTCTTCAGTACCGGGGATTGCGTTCCTTTCGGGGGGGCAGTCAGATGAAGAAGCAACCGCGCATCTTGCTGCAATGAACGCAGCCTATGACATGCCGTGGAAACTGACATTCTCATACGGCCGTGCACTTCAAGCTGCCGCGCTGAAGGCCTGGTTGGGTAAAGAAGAAAATGTTGCAGCCGCACAGTCTGCCTTTAGCCACCGCGCCAAAATGAACGGCATGGCAGCGCTTGGCACCTGGACACAGACCTCAGAAGCAGCCTGATTGCAAAATGATATCAAGGATAAAGCCCGGGCTGATGTTCGGGCTTTTTTGATTTGGAACCAATGAAACAGGAACCCATCTTTGATGCAATTATCCTCGGTGCCGGAGGTGCCGGGTTGATGTGTGCTGCAACTGCGGGAAAACGCGGCAAACGGGTTCTGGTTCTGGATCATGCCGACGAGCCGGGCAAAAAAATACTCATCTCCGGCGGCGGTCGATGCAACTTTACAAATCTGGATGTGAAGCCTGAACGGTTTTTATCCAGTAACCCGCACTTCGCAAAATCAGCACTCGCGCGTTACACACAAAATGACTTTATTGATCTTGTGAATGCCCATGGCATTGCCTGGCATGAAAAAGCACCAGGCCAGCTTTTCTGTGATGGCAGCGCAAAGCAGATTGTGAAAATGCTTTTAGATGAGTGCCCCTGCGAAAACGTGACGTTCAAATACTCCGAAACCATCAACAACATTGTAAAGAGCGAAAGCATTTTCGAAGTTGCGACCCGGAATTCCATTTACAAAAGTAAATCTCTCATCATAGCAACCGGCGGACCTTCTATCCCCAAAATGGGAGCATCCGGATTTGCCTATGATCTGGCCAGACAGTTTAAACTGAAAGTGGTAGAACCCCGTCCTGCCCTTGTTCCCTTTACGCTTGGCAAGGATCAGGCACTGTTTACCGAACTCTCCGGTATTGCCGCAGAGACTGTCGTTTCAAACAGCAAAGCATCTTTTCGCGAAGCCACGCTTTTCACCCACAAGGGTCTCTCGGGGCCTGCAATTCTGCAACTTTCCTCTTATTGGCGAAACGGTGAAATCATTTCAGTAAACTTCCTGCCGGACGAAGATACATCCTGGCTCAAACGGATGAAACAACAATCCCCCAAACTAGGGTTGAAGGCTGCACTCGCTAAACATTTGCCAGAGCGTCTGGCCGAAACACTCGCCCGGAAACTGGACCGCATCGGTAAAAATCTGGCTGACTTCAAAGATGCAGACCTTGAAGCCATCACTTCACGTCTCGCGAGCTGGAAGTTTACCCCGTCAGGATCAGAAGGGTTTGCAAAAGCGGAAGTGACGATTGGCGGTGTTGCAACAAACGAACTATCGTCAAAAACGTTTGAGGCAAAAAAAGTGCCCGGCCTCTATTTCATCGGTGAGGCCGTGGATGTCACCGGATGGCTGGGCGGGTATAATTTCCAATGGGCATGGTCAAGTGGCTGGGTTGTCGGAGGAAGTATCTAGTGGATTGATTCAAACATTTGGAACCCGTTTTCCGAGACCTCTCATCCAAATATTTGAACCATTCCACAAGCGTTTCGCGCTCAACCAGAACAGCGACAAAGCGTAACTTATACCAATGGCCATTGGTATAAGTTGGTATCATTCACGCATTTTCGTTTAACCGTATCCAAATAAACGAAATTTGCACTAAGCTTATTGATACCAGCCGGCGCACTTACGCCAGCCGGAATATTTGGTGTTAATGAACCTTATGCAATATCGAACCGATCAAGGTTCATGACCTTTGTCCAGGCGCCTACGAAATCACTAACGAACTTTTGTTTTGCGTCACCGGCTGCATAAACCTCGCAAAGAGATCGCAGGATTGAGTTTGAACCGAAAACCAGGTCTGCACGCGTTCCAGTCCACTTCACATCACCCGAGGCACGATCACAACCCTCAAATGCTTCTTCCCCATCATCGGTTGATTTCCATTCGGTTGCCATATCGAGAAGGTTGATGAAGAAGTCGTTGGAGAGCGTCCCCGGCTTGTCCGTAAAGACACCGTTCTTGCTACCATCCGCGTTCACATCAAGAACCCGCAACCCGCCAACCAACACCGTCATCTCCGGAGCAGTCAGTGTCAGCAACTGAGCCCGGTCCACCAATAGTGCTTCTGTCGAGCGGGCATCTTGCGTGTTTTTGTAGTTTCGGAAACCATCATATTTTGGCTCCAGCACTGCAAAGGAATCCGCATCGGTTTGTTCCAGTGAAGCGTCAGTTCTACCCGGTGTAAACGGTACGGCTACACCGCCGCCAGCAGCTTTTTCGATTGCCGCACAGCCACCAAGAACAATCAGGTCGGCAAGGGATACAGTGCCGTCGAAATCGTTCTGGATGCCTTCGAGCGTCGAGAGAACCTTGGCAAGCTTCACCGGATTATTCACGTCCCAGTCTTTCTGCGGCGTAAGGCGAATGCGAGCACCATTGGCACCACCACGCATGTCTGAACCACGGAAAGTTGAAGCGGAAGCCCATGCAGTCGATACCAATTCAGATACGGACAAACCCGATGCAAGGATTGCATCTTTAAGGGCAGCAACATCGCTATCACCGATCATCTTGCCTTCTTGGGCCGGGACAGGATCCTGCCAGATCAATTCTTCGGATGGAACTTCTTCACCCAGATATCGGGCAACGGGTCCCATATCGCGGTGCGTAAGCTTGAACCATGCACGCGCATAGGCATCTGCAAATTCGTCCGGGTTCTCGTGAAATTGCTTCGAAATTTTCGCAAACCCAGGGTCCAGCTTCAAAGCCATATCGGCCGTTGTCATCATCAGGGGCTGCGTTTGTGAAGGATCGTGTGCAGCGGGAGCTTGTGGTGCATTTGAAGCAGCCGTTGGGGTCCATTGAACGTGGCCGGCGGCACTGGTGGTCTGTTCCCATTCATTGCCCAGAAGCACATCAAAATAACCCATGTCCCACTGGGTTGGGTTGGTTGTCCACGCACCCTCAAATCCGGCGGTTATGGTATCACCACCCTTGCCGGAGCCATGATCGTTTTTCCAGCCAAGACCCATTTGTTGCATTACCGCACCTTCAGGCTCGCGACCAACTTTGTCTTCAGGGCCTGCGCCATGACCTTTGCCGAAGGTATGGCCACCGGCAACCAAAGCAACGGTTTCATAATCATCCATTGCCATACGGCCAAACGTGTCACGAATGTCGAAAGCTGATTTCAATGGATCTGGATTACCATTTGGGCCTTCCGGGTTGACATAGATCAGGCCCATCTGCACCGCACCAAGAGGGCTCGCCAATTCACGCTCTCCGCTATAACGCTCATCACCAAGCCAGTCAGATTCCGGCCCCCAATAAATATCTTCGTCCGGTTCCCAAACATCTTCACGACCACCGCCGAAACCGAAAGTTTTAAAGCCCATCGATTCCATCGCCACGTTGCCAGCAAGGATCAACAAATCCGCCCATGAAATCTTGCGACCATATTTTTGCTTGATCGGCCACAGCAAACGACGGGCTTTGTCCAGGTTACCATTGTCCGGCCAGCTGTTAAGCGGAGCAAAACGTTGAGTACCGGTTGATGCGCCACCTCGACCATCATAGGTCCGGTAAGTGCCTGCACTGTGCCAGGTCATCCGTACAAACAATCCGCCATAGTGACCATAGTCAGCCGGCCACCAATCCTGGGAATTCGTCATCAGGTCGCTAAGGTCCTTTTTCACAGCTTTAAGATCAAGGCTTTTGAACTCAGACGCATAGTCGAATTCTTCGCCCATCGGATCAACCTTCGCCGAGTTCTGGCCAAGAACCTTCAGGTTCAACTGGTGTGGCCACCAGTGCTGATTTGCTGTGCTTCCGGTTGCCGGCTGCGAATGCATGACCGGGCATTTGCCTTGGTTCATATCGTTCATTTTCTACTCCTGATAAAAATGGGCGTGTAGTTTTCTGGGGTTCTTGACCGGCATCCCTTGCGACGCAGTGACTGACTGTAGAAACCGGCAGGATCATTGCAAAAATAGCAGACTTTTTTGATTAGAGGAATTTCTATTTTCTGATCGATATGATAAGATTTTCTTATGAAAAACTTATCTCTGAAGCAACTTCGTTATTTCGACGCCCTGGCCCGTGAAGGTCACTTCGGACGGGCTGCAATCTCTTGCTCAATTTCACAGCCCGCCCTCTCCATGCAGATCAAGGAGTTGGAAGCCACAATAGGAAGCGCGTTGTTTGAAAGAAGTGCACGACAGATCCGGCTTACAAATCTTGGGGAAGAGTTTGCACTTCGCTCTCAGCAAATTCTCCGTTCTATAGAAGAGCTGGGCGATCTTGCACGTGCAACACAGGACAATCTGGTTGGCCGTTTGCGGATCGGGATTATTCCGACAATCGCTCCTTATCTTCTCCCCTCAATAATTACACGACTGCGCCATGCCTATCCGGAGATTGACATACATGTGCGTGAAACGCTTACTCAAAAGCTGATCGAAGAATTGTCTGACGGGAAAATTGACACTGCAATTGTGGCCTTACCCGTTTCAGAGCCATCGCTCACGGAAATTGCACTCTTCTCGGAAGACTTTGTGCTGGTGCGCTCAGCAGATGATGCGGGAAAGCCGGTACCAAGCAGCGCCTCGCTTGCGAAGATGAAGCTTTTACTTCTCGAAGAAGGCCACTGTTTTCGCGATCAGGCGCTTTCGTTTTGCAACATTCGCCCAACCCACCCACGCGAAGGGCTGGATGGCAGTACCCTGTCCACGCTGGTTCAGATGGCGAGCGCTGGAATGGGAGTGACCCTGATACCGCAGATGGCGGTGGGGGTTGAAACCCGCGCAACCCCGGTAAGCGTTGCGCGGTTCAAGCGGCAGAAACCGTCGCGAACCATCGGGATGATCTGGCGCAAGTCCAATCCATTGGCCACACAGTTGCAGGAAATCTCAGACACCGTTAAAAGATCTGCTGAGAATTTGAACACACTCTAGTGGATTGATTCAAACATTTGGAACCCGTTTTCCGAGACCTCTCATCCAAATATTTGAATCTTAAAATCCACTAGAAAACAATACCTTGCTAGTGGTCTTTACGTTCGAAACAAATGATAAAGAGTTCGCCGCAAAGGGACTCATTTGTTTCGAACGGACCTCTAGAGTTTCCTCTTTTGATTGAACGCGAAACGCGCTCGTGGTCCGCCCGAAACAATTAAGCCCCTCTCAGCAGGCATGCTTTCAATTGTTTAGGTCAAAAGAACCACTGGCAATTTTCACATCGCATTAAAAAACCGCCTCGAAAGCGGGGGTTTGTTGATGGCGTGGTTGATTGTGGGTTTTATGCGCTTTCCCGCAATTCCGAACCATCCGGCTCACGAAGTACATACCCTCGGCCCCAGACTGTTTCAATGTAATTCAGACCATCTGCTGCAACTGCCAGTTTCTTGCGGAGTTTGCAGATAAAGACATCGATAATCTTGAGTTCCGGCTCGTCCATGCCGCCATAAAGGTGGTTGAGAAACATTTCCTTCGTGAGTGTGGTGCCTTTGCGGAGTGAAAGAAGCTCAAGCATTTGATATTCTTTGCCGGTAAGGTGTACGCGCTGACCGTTTACTTCGACCGTTTTGGCGTCAAGATTAACCACCAGGTCACCGGTTGTGATAATCGATTGGGCGTGGCCCTTGGAGCGGCGAACAATTGCATGAATACGTGCTACCAACTCATCTTTGTGGAAAGGCTTGGTCATATAATCATCAGCACCAAAGCCTAGACCGCGAACCTTGTCTTCAATTCCGGCCAGACCGGAAAGAATGAGGATTGGAGTTTTAATTTTCGACAGACGAAGTGTGCGAAGCACTTCATAACCGGACATGTCCGGCAGGTTAAGATCCAACAGGATGATATCATAATCATACAGCTTGCCGAGATCGACACCTTCTTCACCAAGATCGGTTGTATAAACATTGAAGCTCTCTGATTTGAGCATCAATTCAATACTTTGAGCCGTAGCGCTATCATCTTCAATTAGCAGTACACGCATCTTCTTCCCCTTTTGCCTGTCAGCACTGGCTTGTCGTGGTTGCCTCGTAAACCAGGGTACAAGCGATGGTTAATCATTTATAACCAGCATGCTGATACATAATGGTTAACAAATTCTAATTCCTTAACGCAACCTCTAAAAAGGCCTTAGGAAATCATATTAACTCATTGAAATATATAGAGTTAGCATGTTAAAGAATATTATGGGGATAAGCCCGAACACCCACTTGCCACGAATCATCTATTAGAATCTGCGTTGGAAAATTTGGTGCACTTGATTTACCGACCTTTAATATCCAGCCCCTATAATTAAAAAGTCGAGTAAACAAAGTGTTAACAACACGACAAATTCCTTACCGGGAATTAGCTGTTTTTTTGATTGCCCGATGGTTCGGTGTGTTTTTCCGGATCAACATATAAGAGCCTTATTTGGCTCTGTGCGGTTCACAGGAGTATTGAGTATGAAATCGCGTGAAAACCTGCTTCGTCTGAAACATTTTCAGGTGGAGGACAAAACCCGTCAGTTGGCGCAGATTGACATGATGATCGCCGAGTTTGAAAAAATGTTTGACGATCTACAAGCGCAAATTGATATTGAAGAGCAAAAAGCCGGGATCACAGATCCAGAGCATTTTGCCTATCCAACTTTCGCCAAGGCTGCATTGCAACGCCAGCAAAACCTCGAAGGCTCCGTCCGGGACCTGAAAGACAAGCGTGTCAATGCCGAAGCAGCTCTTGTTGAGGCGGAAGAAGAACTGAAGAAAGCTCAGAAGCTTGAAAAGCGGGACGGTGGGTCTGGCCTGATTGAGGATTACACCGATGAGGTGACCGAAAATCGTGCAATGATGATCGGCTGATCATTAACCAACCGTTATCTTTTTACTCCTGATAACCCTGCCAGCGAAGCTGAGCGGGGTTGTTTTGGATGTGCTTCTAATTGCGGTGCACGCATGGTAGGGGATTGGAATATCTCTCGGAGTTTTCAACTTGCCAGCCTCTTTTCGTCCCTTTCTTTTACTGGTTTCAGCAATCTCGTTTGGACTTGGCATTTCCCTGCCACTGATGCGATTTGAAAAACTCTGGTTTTTTTCAGAAACCCCATCCCTCCTGACAATCATTGCTGATTTATGGAACCAGGGTGAGTTTTCCCTGACAATTGTAGTCGGTGGGTTCTCACTCCTCTTTCCGGTATTGAAACTTGCCTCAAGCTTTCAGGCTGTGTTTCACAACAAGCAGGCAAGCGGGTGGGCCGCGGCGCTGGCAAAATGGTCGATGATGGACGTTATGTTAGTGGCGATTGTTGTGTTTGCTGCCAAAACCAGCGGCCTTGCCAATGCAATATCTCAGCCCGGATTGTGGTTTTTTGCACTTTCAACCCTATCGGTTGCAGTTGCCACGATCGGGGCTGAACGAAGATAAAACCAAATTTTCGCCGCCGCCCTATACTCCAGATTTGCTATGAAGTGATATTTTTCAAGTAGTTCTACTACACGTTTTTGAGCCTTCAGAGCGGTTTCGAATTTTCAGGATTAACCGGAAATTTACCGATAAAACACCCATATCACGAAACTGTGTAGAAATATGATATGCAGATGCCTGAATTGACAGGAAGGTTCATCCCATGCGTTTTATAGTAGCAATTATTCTGTGTCTTTGTTTGCCAGGTGCATCTGTAGCTGGTGGGCTTGAAAGTGAAAAGAAGGTCCAGCTCCAAGCTGTCATGTTCCAGCATATCGAGGCTAACCTGAATGATGGCGCGATAACACACGTTGATCTGAAGAGCGGCGATATTGTCGACCTTGTTCCAACAAAAGCCCATGCATTGATTTTGGGATTTGAGAAGAACTTTGTTCTGTGCGCCGATTTCATCGATCCAGCGGGAAAAGCTGTAGATGTGGATTTTTATATCAAGCCGCATGAAGGCACATTCAAGGTATTCCGGATGGAAATCGATAACCGGAAACCGTTGAAAAAGTTGATGTCTGCCGGGCGAATCAAAAAGCTCTGAAGACCCGGGTTTAGGCAAGTGTCCATTTTCAGAACGATAACAGCCAAGTTTTTGTTGGCATTCATTCCATTGTTCCTGGTTTCAATGGGTGCCGTTCTGTATCTAATGGCCGGCTGGTACACAGAACGCGCAAGCGGCCAGCTCAGCGCCCGGATAGGTAGTCAGGTAGGTAAAATCACAAGCGTTCTGGATCAAAACCTTCTCAAAGGGGATCCTCGCTTTGTCAGGCAATTGCTGAACACCATGATGTCGGATCCTGCAATTTTGTGCGTGGATGTAAACCAAAGTGAGCAAACGATCATCGACTTCTCCCAGCCCCGGCGGCTTGGTTGTAAGGTAATTACACCTGAAAAAATGATCTCAGTTCCGGTCCCCAAGGCTGATGGTTTCAATGTTGCTGTTGGCTTTTCGGAAGAAGAAGTCCGCAAAGCGCAGGAGCAGGCAATTATTGTTGCAATGATCATTACCGGAGTGGCAGCGCTTTGCGCCATGGTTTTGAGTATAGCCGCGTTCCGGTTCTCCGTTGGAACATCAATTTCCACTCTTTTGAATACAATGGGTAAAGTTGAAACCGGCAACTTTGTCCCCATAGAAGTCACAAGTCGGGATGAAATGGGAGACCTCTGCAACGCCTTCAACTCGATGACTGATCGGCTTCAGACACGTGATCGGGAAATTCAAGCAGCGCTTGCGAACGCAAAATCTGCTGATCGCGCAAAAAGCGAGTTCCTGGCAAACATGAGCCACGAAATCAGGACGCCAATGAATGGCGTTATGGGTATGGCAGAGCTTTTGTCGGGAACGAAATTGAACAGCAAGCAGAAGATGTTCACGGATGTGATTGTCAAATCTGGTGCTTCGTTGCTTACCATTATCAATGATATTCTCGATTTCTCCAAACTTGATGCGGGTCAGATGGAATTGGACCCGGTTCCGTTTTCGCTATCAGATGCGATTGAGGATATAGCGACGCTCATTTCAACTAAGGTCACAGAAAAAGAGTTGGAATTGATTATCCGGATCGAGCCCACCCTGCCTTCCATGTTTGTCGGTGATGTCGGTCGAATACGGCAAATTGTCACCAACCTGATTGGTAATGCCGTGAAATTCACTGAAATGGGTCATGTTTATGTAAATGTGACTGCATTTGATTGTGAAGAGGGTGAGCGGCAGGGTCTTTGTATTTCCATAGAGGATACTGGTGTCGGCATTCCAGGCGACAAATTGGCAACTGTCTTTCAGCAATTCTCTCAGGTGGATACGTCTGCAACCAGGAAATACGAGGGTACCGGCCTTGGCCTTTCAATCTGTAGATCGTTAGTGAATCTTATGAACGGCCAAATGGGTGTTGAAAGCAAGCTGGGAGAAGGATCAACCTTCTGGTTCAAGATTACGCTCCCGGTGCATGAAAATGAAGAGACCAGCAAAGCTCCGGTCGATGTTCAAGGTTCCAGAGTTCTGATTGTTGATGACAATGAAGTCAATCGCCTAATCTTGACCGAGCAGATGGAATGTTGGGGGTTTGACAATGCTGCCGTAGCCTCAGGTATTGAAGCAATCCGCCTGTTGCATGCGATCGAGGAGAACGGCCTTTCAACGGATTGTATCATTCTCGATTACCAGATGCCTGAGATGGATGGCGGCGATGTTGTTGCTGCTTTGAAAGCCGATCCCAGGCTTTGCAATATACCGGTTTTGTTGCTTACTTCTGTTGATCAGACATCAGAGGGGAAAATCATCTCATCCCTTGGGATTGAGGGAAGCCTCACCAAGCCGGCGCGGGCGCCAATGTTACTTCAACTATTGGTTGAAATTTTGCAGAACAAGAAGCGTGTGCAGTTGCAGGGGTTTAGCGACATATCTTCTGAATTGAAATCAGTCGCCTGATTGACAGTGCGCTCGGTAATCAGGTTTTTCAGACGCGTGCCAGAGATTTACGCATCACAATACGGGTTTCCAGCTCTACGTGTTTTGGGGTGCTTAAGTCTGTTACCAGCCCATAAAGAGTTTCTGCAGCAATTTTGCCCATTTCCTTGTGTGGGACATGCACGGTAGTTAATGAAGGACTGACTACGGATGCAAGTTCAATGTCGTCAAATCCGATGACCGACACGTTATCTGGAACGGACAGTCCGCTTTCCTTTGCCGCCTGGATAACGCCAACCGCCAAAACATCATTGCCACAAATGATCAAAGAGGGAATTTTCGCTTTTTGAATTTCCGTGAAAGCAGACCGTCCGTTTTGGATGGAGTATTCGGTTTCAATCAGCTGCATATCATCCGGGTTCAGGCCTGAGTTTGCGATTGCTTCTCTTGCACCTGCTACCCTTTCGCGGGCGCGGTCATTTTTTTCGGTTGGGGCGGAGACATAGGCAAAGGACCGGTGCCCCATAAAAACCGCTTTCTCGACAAGCATTAATGACGCTGAACGATTGTCAAATCCAACATAAGATTGTGTAACATCATCAGTACGACCCCATGCGGAGACTACCGGGATTTCTCTATCTGCCAGGAAGTTGTAAATCTCGACATCCCTTTGAAACCCGATTAGCAGCAATCCGTCGGCGCCGCGCCCGACCAGGGTTTTTATCTGTCTGGCTTCCTGCTCCGGATCATAGTCAGAACTTGCAACCAGCATGGTTGAGTTCTTTGCAACAAGTACCCTTTGAAAAGCCTCGATGCCGCGTGCAAAAATGGCATTTTCCATGGTTGGGATCACAGCACCGAATATACCTGTGCGGTTTGCGGCGATTGCGCGCGCACCAAAATTTGGGAAGTAATCGAGTTTGTTTACTGCATCCATAACCCGTGACCGGGTTTTTTCTGATACTTTGGCCGGCTCATTTAGACAGCGTGATACCGTTGCAGTCGAAACTTCTGCCGCATTTGCAACGTCTTCCACAGTAGGCAGGTTTCGTTTTTTCAAATTCTCACAGTGCCCGGAACAGTATTCTGCTCATCCTATCAGAAAGATGTGTCTTTTCGCATGAAAATGCACAGCCACGATGTAATAGCTTGCATTTAAAAATGCAAGCTATTACATTTCACCTTGAAAAGGAAGGCAATAAGTGCAAAAGCCTTATCCCTTTTGGTCCGGTGGCACAATATGTAGTGACATTGCGGATTGAATGGTGTAGAACATATAGTGAACATTAGGCCTTATGTAAGGGAGCTTTGCCATGCTGTTTACACCAACATCCTTGATTGAATTTCAACACCGTTTTGCCGATGAGGCGGCGTGTGCTGCGTGGCTTTACGAGATGCGCTGGCGCGATGGATTTGTGTGTCCGCGATGCGGGAATGATAAGGCATGGGCGCTTGAGACGAAGGCCTTTACTTACGAATGCACACGCTGTCATCGTCAGACTTCGGTAACCAGCGGCACAGTAATGCACGGCTCGAAATTACCCCTGACGGTCTGGTTTTGGGCAGCTTTTTTGATGACCACCCATTCCAACGGTATTTCCGCCTTGCAGTTGCAGGGCCAGTTGGGCCTTGGTTCTTATAAAACCGCGTGGTTATTGTGCGCCAAATTACGCCGGGCCATGGTGGATAGTGATCGCTCGCCCCTGCAAGGCCTTGTGGAAGTTGATGAAACCGCGATTTCCTGCCGTTCGAAACAAGAACCCGTCATGGGAGGGCAAGGCCGCTCGCATCAGGGGAAACTATTGGTGGCAGGTGCGGTTGAAGTGGACCAAAGGGGGCGTCCGGGGAGGCTGCGTCTGGCGAGAATTGAGGATTATAGCGCCAAATCCCTGCATCTCTTCGTTGAGCGGAGCCTGGCTCCAACAACGATTGCAAGGACCGATGGCTGGTCCGGTTATCAGGGGGTGGGCGACATTATCCCCGGTCTTAATCATCAACCCCATACCATCGGGCCGATGGCAGCACACATCGTATTGCCCTGGGTGCATCGGGCTTTTTCAAACCTCAAAACATGGGGCTTGGGTGTCTATCACGGGCTGCGGGCCAAACATCTGCAAACCTATCTCGATGAATTCGTCTTCCGGTTCAATCGTCGCCGAAACCGCCATCCGCCTTCAAAACCATCCTCGCCAAAAAAATCACCAATGGAACCGGAACAAAAGGGATAAGGCTGCAAATCGCATTGCGGATTACCTGCCTTCCAGGTTTTTTGGAAGGAACTACCCCAAAGCCCCAGCTCGTAAGGAATGTCTCAAAATGTCTCCGCACTATCTGAAAAAGGCCGAATTGACAGCAACAAGTGATGCTACAGATGTCCGCGACACGGTTCAGGAAATCCTCGACACAATTGAGGCAGGCGGCAATGAATCCGCAATGGAATATGCTGCGAAGTTTGATAAATATGATGGAAACATCGTCCTTTCAAAAGAAGAGATTGAAGCTGCAAGCGGACTTGTTCCAGAACAATTGAAGCGTGATATTCAGTTTGCTTATAACAATGTGCGCCGGTTTGCAGAGGTTCAAAAATCAACCATGCAGGATGTTGAATTGGCGATTGTGCCGGGTCTGATTGCTGGTCAAAAATGCATTCCCGTTGAAACTGCCGGTTGCTACATTCCAGGCGGTCGGTACAGTCATATCGCTTCTGCAATCATGACCGTAACGACGGCCAGTGTTGCCGGGTGTAACAACATTGTGGCTTGTTCGCCGCCACGTCCGGGCGTTGGTATCGCACCTGCGATTGTCTACGCGGCCCACATTTGCGGTGCGGATACCATTCTTGCCCTTGGAGGCGTGCAAGGTGTAGCCAGTATGGCGTTTGGTTTGTTTGATCTTCCAAAGGCGGATATTCTGGTTGGCCCGGGCAATCAGTTTGTTGCTGAAGCTAAAAGAATTTTATTTGGCCGCGTCGGCATCGACATGTTTGCTGGCCCGACTGACAGCTTGATTTTGGCAGACAAGACAGCGGATGCAGAGATTGTTGCCGTTGATCTGGTTAGCCAAGCCGAGCACGGATACAACTCTCCGGTTTGGCTGGTTACAGATGATGAAGTTTTGGCGCACAAGGTATTAGCGCGTGTTCCAGAACTGATTGCAGATCTACCTGAATTAAACGGCAAAAACGCTGAAGCTGCCTGGCGGGATTATGCAGAGGTAATTCTGTGCGACAGCCGCGAAGAAATGGCAGACACATCCGACAAATACGCACCGGAACATCTTACGGTTCAAGCCGAAGATCTGGATTGGTGGCTTGGTCGTCTTTCTTGTTACGGTTCGCTCTTCCTCGGTGAAGAGACAACGGTTTCTTACGGTGACAAGGCTGCTGGAACCAACCACGTGCTTCCCACATCAGGCGCTGCTAAATATACCGGCGGGCTTTCGGTTCACAAATATATGAAAATTGTGACCTGGCAGCGTGCGACCAGAGAAGGCGCAAAGCCAGTTGCTGAAGCTACAGCACGAATTTCACGCCTTGAGGGAATGGAAGGACATGCCCGTGCAGCCGATGTGCGCCTTGCAAAATATTTCCCGGATGAAGAGTTCGATCTATCGGCTTCGATGTAATACCAACGGCGATTAGGATTGACTTTTCCGATATCGAAAAAAGAGGCGACCCATGAGCCGCCTCAAATTGTTTACGCGCTTCGGTATAGTTTGGTCATGGAGAATTCACGGTGACCAAGTGCTTCTGCTGCAGTATTGCGACCGTTTGCAGTACGGCGGATCATTTCGATCAGCACATCACCGGCTTCATCGATGGTTTGCTCCCGGCGAAGGATGCCAGAAACGTCAACATCAACGTGCTCGCTCATTGTACGAACCGTCCGAGGATTAGCGGTGATCTTGATTACCGGTACGATCGGGTTGCCTACCACGTTACCCTGGCCTGTCGGGAAGGTGTGTATCACCGCTCCACCTGCCGCCATTAACGTCACGCATTCTGCGGCGGCTGATGAGCTATCCATAAAGTACAAGCCTTTACCTGAATTTGGTGCCTCAGCAGGTTCCAGGATGTCGATATACTGGGATGTCCGACCGATTTTTTCGAGGTTGCCAAGTGCCTTTTCCTCAATCGTGGTCAAACCACCCTCGATGTTACCTTTTGTCGGCTGGCTGTCAGATAAATCATCAGTCTGATGCGCAAAAATAACGTCATCCTGATATGCCTTCCACATGGCGTGCCAGCGTTTGCCCACCTCGTCGTTAACTGCACGCTTTTGGCAGATATGTTCAGCGCCAGTAATCTCTGAAGTCTCACCAAAAAATCCGTAGATACCCTCAGGCAGAAGCTTGTCATACATGTTGCCAACAGTTGGACAGGAACCAAGACCTGTTGTGGTGTCGCTTTCACCACATTTCGTCGAAATCCAAAGTTCTGACACGGAACATTCTTCGCGCTGATACTCCGATGTTATGTGAACGAAGTCCTTGGCTGCCCAGCTTGCGGCCCGAATGGTTTCGAAATCGCCTTTTTGTTCAATCGAAAATTCTGCAACCGGCTTACCAGTCTCGCGAATGCCATCTGCGATCCGTTTGGTCCAGCTTGGCTCGATGCCGATTACAACGACCGCTGCAACATTCGGGTTAGCGCCGGTACCGATCATGGTACGGAAGTGAATGTCCAGGTCTTCGCCAAACTGCAAGCGACCGTAGGCGTGTGGGATTGCAAGAGTGCCTTTGACATTGTTTGCCACTGCCTCGCAAGCCGCGTTCGAGATGTCGTCAACCGGGAGGATAACCACGTGATTGCGGACACCCACGCGACCGTTCTCACGACGATAACCCTGGATTGTTGTGTTAGAATATTGAGAAGCCATCCGTCGTAATCCTTACCAGCGTTTTGTTTTGCAATTGTGTATATGTACGTGACTACCTTTGGCAATGTCAGCGACAATCTTGCCAATATCTTCTCCATATTTAATCGCTGTATCGCCTGTCTTGAATTCTTTGAGCGCAATTTTGTGGCCAATCGGTACATCGCTTCCTGAGGTCAGTCGGAAGGTTGAATTGTCATGGGTCACGCAAACCAGCATGTCAGTGCCGGCCTCGAGGCCTTCCACAACAACAACACCAACATTGTCCTCGTGTTCATGTACAAGAAGATGCGGAATTTCGGACATAAGGTACTCCAATTCATCAGTGGACAAAGAATTAATATAGCACTATTCTTATATAAGAATCAATATAGAATTATCCTGATAAATCGACTAAGTGTGACGGTAATCAGGAGTTGGAGGGGTGAGTGTCAGATCCACTGTACAAAAAAGTTCATGATACGATTGTGCAGCGCATCGCGGCTGCGCAGTATGTTCCAGGGTCCATGTTGCCAAGCGAGATAGATTTCGCCGCCGAACTGAGTGTTAGCCAGGGTACGGTCCGTAAAGCGCTGATTGAATTGGAACAGAAGGGAATTGTGCAGCGTCGCCAGGGTAAGGGTACATTTGTCACTTTGCGAACGCCGGAAAATTCCCTGTTTCGTTTCTTTAGCGTCCGAACAGCAGATGATCAACAGGTTGCACCGAAACTGAAAAATCAGTCTGTTTCACTTCGCTCGGCGCGGGCGTATGAGAAAAAGACCCTGTTTGGAAACCCGGATAAAGTCTTGGAGATCAACCGGATTAGAACCTTCAATGGCAAACCGTTGTGCCACGAAATCAGTATAGTTTCGTCCAGTCTTTTCCCGGGACTGAGAGACCGCTCCCCTTTGCCGAACGAACTTTATGTTTTGTATCAACAGGCTTATTCCTGCATTATTATTTCTGCAGAAGAAAATCTGAAAGCCGATATACTTGAAGCGACAATTGCTTCGGAATTGGAAAAACCGGTTGGTACACCCGTAATTGTTGCAAGCCGCAAGGCATATGATTTGCTTGATCGTGTTGTGGAACTGCGGGAAATGACTATCCTCACAGACGAAGTAACATATTCCGTCAAGCTGGACTGATTTTCACAGTCTCCATTATAAAAACGGACCCCAAAATCATGTTGTGACATCCGGCACATCGGATCTGCTGTTGAGCGGCTATCTCTTTTGGCGAAGGAGCCGTTGGTATTATCCCTCGCAAACGAAATTCAGTGCTCGGTCCTATAAATCGCCTTTTCTCCCAAGCACTGGACGAGTACGCCCCGAAGATTTCTGGGCGTACTCATTTGTTGATCCAGGGTTGCGACCCAAGCGTTTCGGGTTCAAACAAAACAGCGACAACGGGTACCTAATTTGACTTCATTTACCCATCTCAGACTGAAGTTGATCCAATGACTTCTCTATTGCACCGAGCAATACATCAATCTCCGATGGTATGATAATCATTGGAGGGCACAGGGCGAAGGCATCTGCCATGTTGCGAACAATGACGCCATTGCCCTGCAGAAACTTGTTCATCGCACCGCCAAGCTGACCAGGAACTTCACCTGCCTGTTTTGTCTTTTTGTCGGTAACCAGTTCAACTGCAGCGATCATGCCAACGCCGCGTACTTCACCAACCAGGGGATGATCGGCAAGCTTGTGCAAACCGCCCAACAATTGCTTGCTGTTTTCTTTTGCCTTTCGAACGAGATCGCGCTCTTCGATGATCGCAATGTTTTCAAGCGCAACGGCTGCTCCAACCGGATGACCAGCTCCGGTGAACCCATGACCGAGTACACCGATGCGACCGGTTTCTTCGGCTATGGGATCATAAAAGCGATCATTAATCATGAATGCAGAAAACGGCACGTAGCTTGATGTGATTTGCTTTGACATTACCATCACATCGGGCTTGATGCCGTAGGTTTCACAGCCAAACATGTTGCCGGTTCTGCCAAATCCGCAGATTACTTCGTCCGCAACAAGCAGCACGTCATGTTTGTTGAGGACAGCCTGGATTTTATCCCAATAGGTTGCCGGCGGAACTACAACACCACCCGCACCCATGACCGGTTCAGCAATAAAGGCTGCAATGGTCTCAGGGCCCTCTTCCATGATCATTGTTTCAAGATCGTTTGCACACCGGGTTGCAAATTCTTCTTCTGTTTCGTTTTCCAACCCGTCTTTCCAATAATGCGGGCAGGTGGTGTGTAGAACCCGGTCAATCGGCATATCAAACGACATGTGGTTGTAGGGGAGACCGGTCAGGCTGCCTGAGGCAAGTGTTACACCATGATAGCCACGCAAGCGGCTGATGATCTTTTTCTTTTCCGGCAGGCCCAAAGCGTTGGAGCGATACCAGATCATTTTGAGAACGGTGTCATTGGCCTCAGACCCTGAATTTGTATAAAACACCTTGCTCATAGGAACGGGTGCGAGGGAAATCAGCTTCTCCGCAAGGTCAATCGCCTTGCCATGCGATTTGTGGGTGAAATTATGATAAAAGGGCAGCGCGCGCATTTGATCGGTCGCCGCCTTTACCAGGCGTTCTTCACTAAACCCCAAAGCAACACTCCAAAGGCCTGCCATCGCCTCCATGTATTTGTTGCCATGGATATCGAATACGTAAATTCCCTCGCCGCGATCGACGACCAGGGGGCCGACTTCCGCATGGGCGATGGCATTGGTGTAGCTGTGGAAATGATAGGCAATATCGCGGGCTTCGGGTGAATTTGGCATATGGTTCATTGTTTTGGCCTTTGCTTAGATGTGTTGACCGCCATTGATCGGAATTTCTGATCCAGTCACATAAGATGAATTTGAGCTTGATAAGAAGTAGACAACTTCTGCTACTTCTTCGGGACTGCCGAGGCGTTGCATGGGTACATCTGTTTGCACCATTTCGTCTGTTCCGGCGGAGAGGATGGAGGTTTCAATTTCGCCGGGAGCAACGGAATTGACCCGAACACCCTTGCTTGCAAGTTCATGCGCAAGCTCACGCGTCAATGTCGTCAGGGCCGCCTTTGAAACCGCATACGCAGCGCCGGCAAACGGGTGGGTACGTGATGCGGCAATTGAGGAAACATTTACGATAGCGCCTTCCGCCTTCTGCAAGGATTTTAGCAGGTGCTGACTTAATACCAGCGGGGCCACCAGGTTTACCTGCTGGACCGCAAGAAAGGTTTTGACATCCGTCTCACTTGCAGCCATCCGGCTGCCATCAGGTTTTTTTGGTGAAATGCCGGCATTGTTGACCAGAGCAGAAAGGCTGTTGTCGCCGAGCAATTCTTTCAAACTGTCAACTGCATTCAGTATTGATTGATTATCCGACAGATCGACACGGATGTGTCGAACAATCCCGTCGGCCCAGGGACCGTCGGCCCAGGGACAAACATCTGAAAACGGTGTGCGGGCCATCGTTATCACGTCCCAATTCTTGTCGTAGAAATATTTGACAATCGCATGGCCAATGCCGCGACTTGCGCCTGTTACAGCGACAATCGGCTTACCCTCGTCAAACACCTTGTTCATGTCAAATCCGCCTCCCGAAACCTGTTGTGGCAGGAATTTTCAATAACCGCATCTTGCACGCTATGCGTGATTTTACAACGAGGATTTTGCCGCAAATTATTGCGGTTTTAAGCGCTTTGCGAATTTCAAAATTTGGATATGCAAACGAAGGCGTGCCCGCGATTGAGATAGCCAAGTTTAGCAGCGTCCGCTTTGGAAAGATCAATAATAAGCCCGCGTATAAACGGGCCCCGGTCGTTGATCCCGACAACCGCACTTCTTCCATTCCGGCGGTTTGTCACACGCACTTTGGTTCCAAAACCAAGGTTTCGATGAGCAGCCGTGAATGCATTCGGGTTCATGTGCTCACCAGAGGCGGTATCAGAGTTTAATGCGCACCAAGAGGCGTTGCCGCATTGTGCGTTGGCGTGGGAAGACAACATCAATATCACGACCAATGAAAGCCGGAAGACAGATTTAACGATTGGTCTGTGCAGCCTGTTCATGTTTTTAACCCTTGATGTGTCGTTTGGCTTGTGCGAGCACATTGCGGCGACACATGGGCCTGAACACTTGGGAAACGGAACGTTGCAGAGCAATAACAATCTCAAAGACTGGATTGATCAGGAACAGACCCGCAAAGCGCTGATTGATCCCCGTCATTGCGAACTTATGGCGGTGACCCTGAATTTGGATGTTCCAGGTTCGGGGGATGCATTACCGCTCCCCTGGCATTGGGGCTGGTTTAATGATGCCCTGCCCGCAGGAGCGCTGGGTAGGGATGGTCATCCAAAAAAGGGTGGCTTCCTACCACCTGTTCTTTTGCCGCGTCGTATGTGGGCAGGCGGTGAAATCACTGCATACAGTCCGATAATCATCGGGAAAGAAATCACCCGCCGGTCAACGATCGAGAGTATCCGGGAAAAATCCGGACGAACGGGCGCACTTTGTATCATAACGGTGCGCCATGAACTTTATGATGACAAGAAGCGGTGCGTTGTTGAAAGGCAGAACCTGGTTTACCGCGAGGACCCGAAACAAGGACATCCTTCGCCTGGTCTGATTGTGCCACCGTCACAGCCAGATATCCAAAAGCACTTTACGCCGGACCCTGTCGTGATGTTTCGCTATTCGGCACTGACGTTTAACGGCCACCGGGTTCACTACGATGTTGAGTATGCACGGGATGTTGAAGGATATCCGGGACTTGTTTTTCATGCACCACTCACGGCCACTCTGCTTTACCAACTGGTACGGGAGCATGGAGAAGATGAACCGAAGAATTTTGTGTATCGCGCGACCACTCCTCTTTTCTGCAACGAGCAGATAACGCTGTGCGGAAAGAGGGAAGATGGAAAGTTTATCGCCTGGGCTGAAAACCCGGGAGGAAGTCAGGCTATGATCGCAGAAGCAAACTTCCAGACGCGGAATTGTGCGTAAAGTCTTCTTAATACTCCTTACTCAATCGTCACCAGCATCTTAGCCAAAATTTAAGATTGATGGCGTAAGTTGTCCTGGATTTTGGTCCAGTTTGTAGTGAGTAAGATGACCGATATGGTAAGACCACGCGTTAAATATGTAATAGGCCCTGACGGTAGCCCGTTGACGGTTTCCGATTTGCCCCCGACTTCAACACGTCGATGGGTAATTCGCAGGAAGGCTGAAGTTGTTGCCGCTGTTCGCGGTGGGCTTTTGTCTCTTGAAGAGGCTTGCGAGCGATACACTCTGACAGTCGAGGAATTCCTCTCCTGGCAAAGTTCAATCGATGAGCATGGTCTTGCGGGATTGCGCACCACGCGCATTCAAGAATACCGCGCCTAACGCATCTTTCGAACGATAGCGTATTAAGGTGGATTCTCCAACGGAGAACCCGCCCTTTATGCGTTTGGTCTAACTTTGTTTATTCCAAGCTATTGCATCAGGCCTAAAAATCCGGTTCTCTTGTTCTGCTGTCGCTTTTGGCGGTGAAGAAGTATTCAGGATCTGATGGCAAAGAACAAGAAAAATGGCTCAAGCGACCCGGTCCTTGTAGTCAACGACCTGCACAAATCCTTTGGCGAGCTAGAAGTTCTAAAAGGTGTTTCCCTGTCAGCTAAAGAAGGCGATGTTATTTCCATCATCGGATCAAGCGGGTCCGGGAAGAGTACTTTTTTGCGTTGTATCAATCTGCTCGAATTGCCAAGTCAGGGAGAAATCCTGCTTCGGGGCGAGGCTGTGAAGTTCAAAACCCGGGAGGGTCATCTCGTGCCAACTGACAAACGTCAGGTTGAGCGGTTCCGTTCACAGCTCGGCATGGTGTTTCAGAGTTTTAACCTCTGGCAGCACATGACCGTCATGCAAAATGTGATTGAAGGCCCGACCCAGGTTTTGAAGATTCCGAAAACGGAAGCGGTTGAACGGGCGGAAGGTATTCTCAATCAGGTCGGATTACTCGACAAGAAAGACCAGTATCCGGCATTTTTGTCGGGTGGCCAGCAGCAGCGCGCAGCTATAGCCCGTGCGCTCGCGATGGAACCGCGGGTAATGTTGTTTGATGAGCCAACGTCTGCACTTGATCCGGAGTTGGTTGGGGAGGTTCTCAAGGTCATTCGCTCGCTGGCAGACGAAGGGCGAACGATGATCCTTGTTACCCATGAGATGAAGTTTGCCCGCGATGTGTCTAGTGAAGTTGTCTACCTGCATGAGGGTAAGGTAGAAGAACAGGGCACTCCAAAGCAGGTATTTGGAAATCCGAAAAGTGATCGCTGTCGGGCATTCGTAAAATCAATACATTAAACTAAACCAGAACCAAGGGAGAGAAGATCATGAAAGCATTAGTAAAAATTATCACTGGCGCTGCAATGGTAATAGCGTTCAGTGCAAATCTTGCAAGTGCAGAGATCAAGATTGGCTATGCGGCGGAAAATTACCCGCCTTTTACCGAGAAAGGTGCTGACGGCCAGTGGAAGGGATGGGAAGTCGAAATCCAGAAAGCCATTTGTGCCGCAATGGAAGACGACTGTGTCGTGGTTGAAGTTGCGTGGGATGGCATCATTCCGGCTCTGCTTGCCAAGAAAATTGATGGCATTGTTGCCTCCATGTCGATTACCGAAGAGCGTTTGAAGACCATCAATTTCTCAGACAAGTACTACAATACGCCTGCCGTAATCGTTGCTCCGAAATCATCGTCCGTCAGCGGTGACCCCGCATCAGTCAACGGCAAGATTGTCGGCGTTCAGGTCTCAACCACGCATGCAAACTATGTGGAAAAGCATTTCGGTGATGCCGATATCAAGACCTACAACACATTTGACGAGCACAATCAGGATATCGTTGCCGGACGTGTTGATGCGGTGATTGGCGATTCCATTGCATTCCAGGATTTCCTGAACAGTGATGTGGGAGCTTGCTGCGAAGTTAAAGGCGAGCTTAACGACGAAGCTGTCTTCGGCCCAGGTGTTGGCGTTGGAGTGCGTAAGGAAGACACTGCACTCGTTGAAAAAATCAACGCGGCGATCAAGAAAATCCGCGACGATGGCACTTTTGATGAGATTTCGAAGAAGTATTTCGATTTCAACATCTATGGCGGCTAATTACTCAAACCATTGCACCGGGAACATTCTTCCCGGTGTAAACCTTCCAGACATAAGCACTCCAGTTCATGGATAGGGCGATTGAACTCCTGGCGTTCTCGCCACCGGGCTGGGGCGGCAATTTGTTGCGCGGCCTGCTGGCAACCATCCAGATTGCACTTGGGGCTTATGCACTGGGTTTGATTTTGGGGATGGCAGGAGCCCTTGGGAAAATCCACGGCGGACCGGTACTTCGCACAATCCTGGAAATATATACGACCCTCATTCGTGCGGTACCCGAGCTGGTGTTGATCCTTTTGCTTTATTATGCGGGTACTGATCTCCTCAACACCATGCTGGAAACCTTTGGATTTGAACGCATTAATATCAGCGCGCTCTGGGCGGGAATTTATGTAATCGGATTTGTGCAAGGGGCTTATTCCACCGAAGTTCTGCGTGGGGCATTTCTTGCTGTACCCACCGGTCAAGTCGAAGCAGCGCGTGCTGTTGGCATGTCGCCGGTGCGGGCACATGTGCGGGTCATAATTCCTGCCATGTTGCCCTTTGCCCTGCCGGGCCTTGCCAATCTCTGGTTGATTGCGACCAAGGATACAGCTTTGCTGGCGGTTGTCGGGTTTAGCGAGTTGGCGCTGGAAACAAGACAGGCGGCCGGATCGACCAAAGCATACTTCTTGTTTTATGTGGCAGCCGGTGCGCTTTACCTCTTGCTTTCGCTGGTTTCGACCGGCATTTTCAGCCTGATCGAACGCCGTTTCAGGCGCGGCCAGCCGGTGCAGGGGTAGGTCATGGAGTGGTATTGGCTTCCCGAATATTTACCGAAATTTGCTGGCGGGCTCTGGATTACAATTGAACTGCTGGTCCTTTCGATTTTCATTGGCATGATGCTGGCAATACCGATTGGCCTGGTGCAAGTAACCGGACCAAGGCCATTGGCCTGGATTGCACGCGGGTTTTGTACGGTCATTCGTGGAACGCCACTGCTGATCCAGTTGTGGTTGATTTATTATGGTCTTGGTTCTCTCTTTCCGTTTATCCCGGGAATTCGGGAAAGCATGATCTGGCCACTGCTGCGAGATGCATTCCCCTATGCTGTTGTCGCCTTCTCTCTCAGCGTGGCTGGTTATGAAGGGGAGATCATGCGCGGCGCGTTTCGCGGTGTTCCCAAGGGAGAACTTGAAGCAGCACGGGCCATTGGCATGTCCTTGTTCCAGACCCTGCGGCGTATTTGGCTGCCGCGTGCTGTGCAAAATGTATTTCCAACATTGACCGGCGAATTTATTCTGACCCTGAAGTCCATTCCGCTTGCTGCAACCATAACCATTTTTGATGTTTATGGGGTTGGTTCTATTGTCCGCCAGGAAACCTATCGCATTTATGAGCCGCTCTTGGTGGTTGCCGGAATTTATTTGTGCCTGACAGCAATTCTTGTGCTTGTTTTTCGGCACCTGGAAAACCGCATACCCAAGCGGGCCTGAGTGATGCCTTGGTGTTCTCGGCGGTCAGGGTTCTCAGAATTCGTAAATTAGACTATAACGCGCGCAGTTTCATCAGTGCCGCCTTAACCGGCACATGTTTGGAGAAGAATATGTCATCTGAAAATTTGAACTCGCTCGATTTGCCGGGCGATCCGAAAGACACGCGCATTGTGGTTGCAATGTCGGGCGGGGTCGATTCATCCGTTGTTGCAGGACTGCTTGCTCGTGAAGGGTATGATGTAGTTGGCATGACGCTGCAACTTTATGACCATGGCGAAGCGGTTCACCGAAAGGGCGCATGTTGTGCGGGTCAAGATATTCATGATGCGCGCCGGGTCGCTGAAACTCTTGGAATTCCGCATTATGTGCTCGATTATGAAGACGGGTTTCGCGAGCAGGTGATTAATCCGTTCATGGATAGTTACATCGCAGGCGAAACGCCAATCCCGTGTGTCGCCTGCAATCAAACCGTAAAATTTGCTGATTTGCTCGCAACTGCCAAAGAGCTTGGGGCGGCGGCACTTGCGACGGGCCACTACATTCGCTCTGCCCCTGCTGACCCCCAAACCGGTCGTCGAGTGCTTTTCCGGCCACGTGATCATGCGCGAGACCAAAGCTATTTTCTGTTTGCGACCACGCAAGAGCAGGTTGATTATCTGCGTTTTCCCCTGGGTGGTTTACCAAAAGCGGAAACACGCGAGATTGCCCGCGAACTTGGTCTGGTTGTAGCTGAGAAATCTGACAGCCAGGATATCTGTTTTGTGCCACAGGGTCGCTATTCTGACATCATCAACAAGCTTCAGCCGCAAGCCGCAACACCTGGTGAAATCCGTCATATCGATGGGCCGGTTCTAGGCACCCACGAAGGCATCATCAATTTTACAATCGGCCAGCGCCGCGGCATTGGAGTGGCGACCGGCGATCCGATTTACGTGGTTCATCTTGATGCAGACAATGCGCGCGTCATCGTCGGACCAAGAAAAGCACTTGATACCCGCAGGCTTTATCTGCGGGATGTGAATTGGCTTGGTGACGGTGCGATAAAAGATTTGCCGGAAGGAGGATTGGACCTGTTCGTCAAAGTCCGTTCCACGCGTCCGCCGATTGAGGCAGTACTTTTTCCGCCAGATGGCGAAGGTCGTATAATGGTTGATCTTGTTGGTGGAGAAGCGGGCATTGCGCCCGGCCAGGCATGCGTTTTCTACGAAGACGCCACCCAAGACACGCGTGTCTTGGGTGGGGGTTTCATCGCCTCTGCCTTGCGTGAAGCCTCTATCGAGGCAAACCTCAAAGGTCTGTTACCGGCAGAGGTAACAAGCTGATGCGCATTGGTATTGATTGGGGTGGCACTAAGATTGAGTTGGTTGCACTTGACGATGACGGGATGATTGTCTGGCGTGAGCGCGTTGCAACGCCCAAGGATGACTATGCCGCATGCATAAATGCCGTATATGAGCTGGTTGATCGGGCCGAAAACAATACCGGGCAAACCGCAACACTCGGCATTGGAATTCCCGGAACGCTCTCGCAAAAAACCGGCCTTGTGAAAAATGCAAATTCCGTTTGGCTCAATGGCAGGCCTCTGAAACAGGATCTTGAAGTGCGCCTTGATCGTGACATTCACATTCAAAATGATGCCAATTGTTTTGCTGTATCTGAAGCAGTAGATGGCGCAGGCGCAGGAGAGATGCTTGTTGCCGGAGTGATCATCGGGACAGGTTGTGGCTGCGGCATTGCCGTTAACGGTAAAGCACTGTTAGGACGACAGGGCATTGCAGGTGAATTTGGCCACACCCCGCTTGGCTGGCTGCAGGAAGATGAATTTCCGGGAAATGAGTGCTGGTGCGGCCAGCGCGGGTGCCATGAAACCTGGATATCCGGAACAGGTTTTCAGCGCGATTTTGCTCGACGGACAGGCGAAACAATTCTGCGCCCTGGGAACGAAATTTTGTCACTGGATACGCGCGAAAGTGTTGATACCTACAATGCTTACTGCCACAGGCTTGCACGCGGGCTGGCTCTCCTGGTCAATATTCTGGACCCGGATATCATTGTGCTTGGCGGCGGCATGTCCAACATCCCAAATCTTTATGACGAACTGCCGACGCTGGTGCGCGGGTTTGTTTTCAGCGATGATTTCGATACACCGATTTTGCCTGCAAGGCATGGAGATTCATCCGGTGTTCGTGGCGCAGCATGGCTTTGGTAAAAAGCCTCAAAGTCATGCTCATTATTTGTTGACAGTCGATACGCTAAAACCTTATATGCGCATTCGCCTGACAATTTTATGAATTGAAGGCCCGGATGGCGGGGTAGCTCAGGTGGTTAGAGCAGCGGAATCATAATCCGCGTGTCGGGGGTTCAAGTCCCTCTCCCGCTACCAAATTTCTCAATAAAATGAATAACTTGCCTTGGAATTGACATAATTCAACCCCCAGATTCATGTGGCACGCTTATGGCACGTTTTGACACGAATTTTGGGATTGGAGGCTCAGCATGGCAAATCACACAATGATGGGAGGAAAGGTTCACCTTTATCAGCGGCCAGATAGTTCGTTTTGGTGGTGCTCAACCTTTCTGGAAGGTAAGAAACGGCGAAAATCCACGAAGACAGATAGTCTGTCGCAAGCGAAGGACTTTGCTGAAGATTGGTATTTTGGTTTGAGGGATTTGAACCGCAGGGGCGAATTACTCAGCGAAAAAACATTCAGCCAAGCTTCGGAGCAATTTTTAAAAGAATACGAAGTCATTACCGAGGGAGATCGTAATGCCAAGTACGTACAGGATCATCATGCTCGCTTGAGAAACCATCTCAATCCATATTTTGGGAAAACGGGATTGTCCAAAGTTAATCCCGGAATGGTGCAAGAGTATCGAATTGAAAGGCTTAATTCTGGGCGTCCTCCGTCAAAAAGTACCATGTCCCATGAGATCGTAACGCTTAGGCAGGTTTTGAAAACTGCCGTTAGACATGAATGGCTAGATCGGCTTCCTGATTTATCAATGCCCTATAAGTCTGCTGGGAAAGTAAGTCATCGGGCATGGTTTTCCCATGCTGAATACAAACAGCTTTATGAAGCGACGAGAAAAAATATAAAAGACGCTTACAGCGTTTATCACAAACGCATGGCTGAACAATTACATGACAAAATCCTGTTTATGGCAAATACCGGCATTCGTCCTGATGAAGCCAACTGGCTTGAATACCGGGATATCGAGATCGTTGAAGACGACGCCACCGGCGAAACGATTCTCGAAATTGAAGTCCGCGGCAAGCGCGGTGTGGGCTACTGCAAAAGCACCACCGGTGCTGTTAGACCTTTTCAGAGAATAATGGAGCGTAATCGACCGGAACCAACGGACCGTCTCTTTCCGGTGGATCACAAGAAGCAATTTAACCGGATTTTGGAAGAGCAGAATCTTAAGTTTGACCGGGAAGGAAACCGGAGAACATTGTACTCACTCAGGCATAGCTATATCTCATTTCGTCTGCTCGAAGGGGCGGATATTTATCAGATTGCCAAGAACTGCCGTACTTCTGTGGAGATGATTGAAAAGCACTATGCAGTGCATCTGAAAAACCATCTTGATGCCGCCGCCATTAATGTTAGGAAACCAAAGAAGCCCGTGCATTCAGAAAATGCGGGTTGATAGACAGTTTTTTTGGGTGGATCTTGTGATCGTAGCGTGATATAATCAATCAACTATCGGGAGACGACGTGAGAGCTATAGATTTATATGCAGGTGTAGGAGGCTGGGCTGTAGGACTTAAAATGGCCAAGATCGATCTCGTATGCTCTTATGAATGGTGGCAACCAGCTGCCGACACCCATCATGCTAATAGCAACTCTAAAATTATAGTTGCAGACATTCGAAAATTAGACATGTCAAACCTTCCAAAGGACATTGATCTAGTTGTCGGAAGTCCTCCTTGCACTCAGTTTTCTTACTCAAATAGAGGCGGCTCAGGCAACATTGCGGACGGCTTGTTAGACATCAAATGTTTCCTCAATGCCATACGCAAACTAAAGCCCAAATTCTGGGTTTTTGAGAATGTCCCAAGGGTTAAAAGCGTAATAGAAACTGAACTTTCCTGTGGAAGTTCCCTGAATGAATACAGGGACTTGCTAGAAGAGGCGGAAATTGAAATTTTCGACATGGCTAACTTTGGCATCCCCCAACGCCGCAAAAGATGTATCGTAGGGAATTTCAATTTCACCTTATTGCAATCATATGCAAAGCGCATGCCCAAGACTACATTAGGTGATGTTGTGGAGAAATTGGCAGATGGCTTGGATCCCTGCTTTAAAATCATCGAGAGCGTTGAAGTCTTAGACAATGAAAAGGAAGCCCCACTTAATTGGGAGGAAGAACGATTTAACAGGGAAATGAAGGTCTCCCACCCCATTTACAACGGGATGCCATTTCCTGATCCACTGGATCGAACAAGCCGCACCGTTACCGCGACCTGCACAAGGGTTTCTCGTGAAAGCCTCATAGTATTAGATGCTGAAACAAAAAAATACCGGCGATTATCAGTAAGAGAAAGAGCTTCACTACAGAGTTTCCCGGCTTCGTTCCAATTCCAGGGTAAAAGCCACGCTGAAAAATTGAAGATGGTGGGGAATGCTATTCCACCGATGTTCACTTATCTTATTGCCGAAGCGATCAAAAAAACAAAGCAAAAGAACCTAATTTTGCCATCATCTATCGATGCAAACGGACTCTTATCCAAAGCAAAGCCGATTAAGACAAATCCTGACAAAGCGGGAAAATCTTATCCTAGTACTCGCAGGTTTAGGTTCGCAATTCCAAACTTACGTTTCAAGAGCGGTACGCGATTTGAGTTAGCCAACATCGACGGACCCGATGCTTGGGGAGTGGGTTTCTATTTTGGGGACTCAAAGCGCATTGAAAGAAGAAATTTTACGACAAGTGACTTAAAATTAGCGGCAGCAGCAATATCCGGAGAACTGCATACTATAGTGAGTGCACTCTATGAACGAACTTCGGATGCACTTACTTACTTTGACTTAACAGAGTTACAATCAACGTGGGCTCGCGAAACGGAAGACACTCATCCCTTTGATGTTATCGATATGCTAGGGAAATTAGCAAAAGAAACCATTGGTGGAAATGAGTGGGATATTATTTCTGAAAGTGAGATCAAATCCTTTGTGTTTAGCGAAGTTTACGGCCCCGGCGCAGAAGCAAATCTTGCAAAGAACAAGATTACATCTTTGGTATTGCCGATTGCTATTGGAATGACAATTGCAGCGGCTACAAACGCGAAACTCCGAAACAGAATCTGTCAAATCGCTGCCGAATGACTATTCAAAAAGAGAACTAGGCATTCCTAAGCAAAGAATTGGCGTCCTACCAGCATCACGTCTGTCTATACGTTTTTGCAGTTGCCGCCAGTTTGTTGTGGTTCCACCAAACTTGTTAGCCTTAAACACCTCTGCACTTACCTGAGCGAAAGACTTTTCAGGATTATTGGCAGCTTTCCTTATTGCTTGCGCTTGTGCATTAGTAGGGAACGAAAATTTGTCTGTTCCTTGGTCGTTGATGAAATGAGCATGTAGCTTCCCAAAGTCATCCAAACAGTCGATTTTCCAGCTTTCAAAAAACTGGGATATCATCGGGAGCAATTCATCCTCCAAATTTTGACCTCGGGTAATAATAACGCCAAGGTCAATAACATTGAGTTCATATAAGCGTCTGATCGATTGAAAATCACGATCAAAGAACTCATCCTTGTTATTCCACTCAATCTCTAAAGCGATCACTTGATCTGCATCGTTCTTTTTCAAGTGATCGATCTCATGGGAAGTTGAACTCGAGACAATAGGATCAAATTCATTTTGGAATTCAATGGTGTTGCTAATGGTTATGTTATTTTTCCACCAACCCTTGTTATTTAAAGAAACCGTAAGCTCTTGGGTTTGATCTGCCAGGCCGCCACCGCGTTTGATGATGCTGTCTTCAATTGTAAAGCTAGATGCCAACAGAATATCGGCCAGTTCATCAAGCTCTTTTGAAAATTCCTCCCTTACAATGACATCAGCAAAATTTATTGATTGAATTTCCCAAGCTGCGTCTCTCAGTTTTTCAAGCCCTTCCAGTTCGCTCATGGCTCAACTCCGAGTAACAACAGCGGCACTGGGGGGAACGTCCGTCCTTGCCGTACAATCTCATGTAAGTGTTTCTCAAAATAAGGTGGGCCACTGGACATTTGTTCCTCGAGAATCTTTGTGGGAACAATTTCGACACCAAGATCTATCCTGTCATGCATGAAATCTGCTGTGTGCTTTACGAACAGATCAAATTGCACAAATGAGTATTTTCCAAATTGAACTTCTACCGATACACGTTCCTTGCGAAAGTCAGCAGAATTGTAGGTCTTAATAAGAGGCTTTTCCTCTTCTTCAAGCAACGCACGCTGCTCAGGAAGGGTCAGTTTGACGAGCCTCCGATTCAACGATGCATCATCGGTCACATAGTAATTAGTGCGGCCAGCCTTCGCCCAACTTCTTTCTCCAAATTCCTTCAGATAAGCTGCGTTCATATCTTCAGGGCTATATAACAAACGTCCCTTCATGGTCTTTTCTTTTGAAATTTTAGTCTTGCATGATTCTGCATCCACGCTTTCTATCACATCTTGGATTTCGACCCAGTATTCGGGGTGATGGTAAACCAACCATTCGAGGCCGTTAAAATGTGAGTAGTGGGACGCGAGTTTCATAATGCACCAAGAAAAGAACTTGAGCGAGTATTCGGCTGAATCAGTTGAAATTGCAACAGATTTTGAATCGGTCGTTTTAAGTGATCAGCCCGAGCAATATTCAGCACATCTCAATTCTTCAGCTGAATTACTTCTGTTTTTGGCTTCTCAGCTTATCCGTATTCATGAAACACTTCTAAAAAGATTTGCATTTCACAATTTGATCCGTAACCTTAAAAATGACCCGTAGGTCATCGGTTGTGAATATTGTTTTGGGGTAAAAACACTGAATATCTCGCTCTATGAGCGACTTTACTGGCTCAATGAAAATAGAGAGAGGGTTTGTAACCTGTAGGTCGTCGGTTCGACTCCGACAGGCGGCTCCATTTTCCGCACTATGAGCGGGACAACGGAATTTCACAGGGGCAAAAACAGCTAACCGATGACCAGCGGGTTCTACCCGTAACCCGTCGGCTATGAGTCAAATCATCAATCAGCATCGGCAATTTTGTGAAGATTCACTCACCTTCAAAGGCAATACACCCCGCACAATACACTGGTATCAATCCACGTTGAAACACTTCTTGAAATGGACAGATGTAGGGTGCATTTCGGAAATTTCTTATCCGGTGATTAAGCGCTATATCGTCAGAGGCAAGGTAGATCACCAATGGACTGCACGTACCATTCGCAATCGCCTCAGCGCCCTCAAACTGTTTCTTGATTGGGGCGTCAAGGAGCATCTTATTACTGATAATCCCGCGACTGAAATTCCTCTTCCCAAGCTTGACATCAAAGTTCCCGAACATCTGACAATAGACCAAGCTCAGGACCTTCTCGAATGGACGCGAAATTTTCCTTACACATACAAGTTTGAGCGGTTACGGGCCATCGCAATTATATACACGTTGATATTCACCGGCATCCGAGCTCAGGAATTGTTGAGCCTCAATTGTGAAGATGTTCGACTGGAAGATCGGTCGCTTCTTATAAAATTCGGAAAAGGCAACAAAGAACGCCTGATACCGCTTCTGGACCATCAGCACATTGATGCGTTGGAAAAATATCTGAAAGACAGAGACCGATTGAAACGTGTGTCTCCAAGATTCTTTTTGCAGGTTCGCTCTGACCGTCCCATGACGTATAAAGCTCTGCAGTTGCTTGTCGAAAAACTCCGGGAACGAAGTGGTATATATTTCTTTTCGCACATGCTCAGACACACCTTCGCAACTTTGATGCTTGAAGGGGGAGCCGATCTGGTGGCCATCAAGGAAATGATGGGACATAGTGATATCAAAACCACGATGATCTATCTGACGGCTACAACCGCACATCTGCGTTCTGAAGCAAAAAAGCATCCACTCAGTTCTACAAGAGTGATACGTCACTGAGGGTGCGTTTAAGGTTTTCTGTAGACACAGACAAATACGTCATGGTGGTGGTAATGCTGGAATGCCCTAAAATTTCCTTTACCTTGAACACATCAATGTCGGCTTCAATTAGCAATCGAGCACAAGTATGCCGCAACATGTGTGGTGTAAAATAGACACCAGTTTCCCGTGACAATTTTTGACACATGATGCGAATATTTTTGCCCGAAACCGGCTTTTCCGATTGTGCACCAGTAATGAAAAATCGGCTATAATTCTTTCTCTTTTTGCGTTCCGTCAAATACCCACGCAAAATAGGAACCAACCTCGGGTGGATCGGCACAATTCGATCTTTCTGTCCCTTGCCCTGACGTATCAGTATTTCTCGACTAGAGAGATTTACATCTGGAATTTCCAAATCCAGCATTTCTTGCAACCGCAGCCCAGTGTAGATTAACAAATACAAGACCATCTCATTGCGCACCCCTTCAAACCGATATCGCCAAGGGAACCATCTGACTTGATTTAAGATGGCCTGAGTATCCTTTCTGTTAAGACAACGGGGCAGCCGTTTGGGAAGTTTGGGCTTCTCAATGCCATTTGTAGGATTTGAACTCAGGAACCGCTGTTTGACACACCACTTAAAGAATGACCGCAGATATTGCAGATGGTTTCTAAACGTCCGCGCTTCCCAGGCACGTTCTTCTCTCCCCCAGTGAAGGAACGCCAATACCGTACCGTGGTCAAGTTTTCCAAGCTCTTCCGTATCAGCCCATGTACAGCACATTTGAACCGTGGCCATTATGTGCTTGTAGCTCCTCGGTCGCATTCCACGCTCGTGCAAGGCATACCTTTTGAATGAATACTGGACATTACTGACGTTCATTTCTTGACAAATTAGGAAATGGGATAGCTGAAGTTCCGTCAGCAAAATGCCAATCGTCGGTAAAATTGCTGGTCATACCATCGAGAGTGCGGAACACAAAATTTCGCTTGAATGGTTCAAAATCCGGCGCGGCATTCAAGCGGTTCTTGACGCTGGCGAGAACTGAACTTTGGTGATGTATTGAGCAAATTATCGGATTAACTGCGTATCCATATTTCTGCTCAATCACTCGTTGTCTGATCACCCCAAAATACCGCACTAGTTGTTCGGTAACAGCTTTGGATTGGGTAGAACGGTGAATCTCAACCAAATAAACCACCGCTTTTCCTGAGGTCAATTCAACTGCAAATGTTCCGTCAGGTATGATTGCTTTGGAATGGTCAATGATGGTTAGTTCTGTTGAAGAACTCGGTTTCCGTCTCCCTGAACCGGCTTCGTAGACAAAATCTTGAAGTTCCAGCACGATATCAGCATCGCTGCGTTGTTCTGCCCACTGCCTAATGCCGATTTGGTAATCGACTTGAGCAAATCGGTGTGGAGCGAATATCGGTGAAAATGGGACACGCTTGTTGATAGGTACAGAACCTAGTTCCACTCCTTCTAATTCGGCCAATGTGTCTTGCCCGTGTGGTGTCAGGTGATGGATATCTGGAAGGAAAGCGCCAATCTTTTCGGAATGGATGCATTTGTGATGTCTCAAAGCAAACAAGGTTTTATCTCTGAGGGATTTTGCGTTCTTTGAAATTCCTAGGCGCAACATTTGGTCTACCGTCAGAAACCGGTAGCATCTTAGTGCTTGAAGCACTTGCCATTGTTGAGGGCTGAAAACCGTGAAAGCTGCATTCATAAATTGAAAGAGATTTAGAAGAAGTCAGGATGCCAATTTGGTTTGGCGATTCTAGTTGCTTGGGGTGTTTGTTCAGGACTTTGAACTCGGTAGTATAGTTTTGATTGCTGCTTTAAAACCTCGAGCCAGTGAGATTGTTTCATGCCAAACCTGTTTCCGATGTATCGGATGTTATGGCGCGAAACTGGCCGACTGCTGGTTGAATGGAAGAAGTGGAGATTCGGAAGTTTCCGAATTTTATCTGAGTTGATGTTGGTTTCCCGGCTGAGTTTTTCTGCTGTGATATGGCGAGATGCACCAATCCAGATACTCCCTACATTTCCAAGGATGGCATCTTGAAGTTGGCTATCCAATGCTTCGGTCCTCTGGGTGGCCAAGGTTGCATACAAACCGAATTTACGGCTTTCTCCCAATATTTCAGAAATGGTAGGGCTGACAAAATATTGGCACTCGTCAATGAACAGATGAATTGGATGGCGTTTGCTGGCGGGCCTTCCCAAAACATGGCTAAGGATTGCCGCATTCAATAATTGCCCGATTGTTTTAATCGTATCGCGTCCTTGTTTTGAAGGGTCAAATTGGATCACAAAAATTTTCCCGGTATCAAGGATGCTATCGAGGTCAAATGTGCTTGTGTGACAAATAAACCTTCGAACTATGGGATCACGCACAATGTCAGTCAACCGGCTGATGAGAGCCAGTTTGGTAGCCCGATAGTTTGGATCATTGAAGGATGCTATAAAAAACCGTCGGTCAATGATGTTCGGCAGACATTCTTGCCCGTATTGCAGAAGGTCCGCATTCTGACCGTCCTGAAGCAATCTTACCAAATCAACCAGATTGCTTGCCGGTCGGTGAAGCATGATGCCAAGACACGCGCGTATGAGGGTGCGTTGTCGTGGGGTGAATGGTTCGCCAATAATTTGCTCAATGGCTCCGGCAAATTGCAGTTGAGCACGATTGAGTTTTTGCTCTGTTGGGTTTGGAAGGTCAAACGGATTAAAGTGAGCAAAACGCCCCATAGCGTTTTCAAACTGTATATAGACCAGCCGATCATGTTTGAGATTGATTTTGTCTCGTGCAACAGACCGAGCAAGATCGCCATGTGGGTCAAGCAGCACAATTGATGGTTTTCTGTTTTTGGTCGCGTAGTGACGGATGAAGGTATGAAGCAGAACAGATTTCCCAGTTCCCGTTTTCCCGGCAATAAATGTATGAAGTTCACGGAGATGCTCATCGACTGAGAAGCGGAATGGCAACACACTTCGTAGTTTTCTGAAAGCTCCAAACGTAGCCTTCTGAAATCCGCTAGAAATTAACCACCAAATTCCATCAAAACAGAGTGTCATGATCCGAACAGATAAGGCATGATCAAAGAAGAAATCTCTGACATGTTTCGGGTCCAGTTTTTGTCTTCGCATTGTCTTCAGAATAACAGGAGGGTACCCAAATTGTGAAACATTCCATATAGCGGAAATGCGCTGATAGGTTGGACATAGGGGGTTTTGGATGTGGTCTCGACGGTGGCTTCCAAGTTGGTTTGGGAAGTGGCTAACAAAGTGGTCACAATGGTGGTTTTGCTCATTGCTTGAATGGAAGTATGGGCGTTGGGGAACTCGGAAGTGCAGACACCTATTGAAATTACAATCCACGAAAGGGGTTGCGCCGGGAAAAGCGTTCAAAAATCTTTCAGTTTGTTGGAAACAAACCTGAAGGACGACTGCCACAAAACCAAACGACAAGGGAGTGTCATATTGTTGCATTCCACAAATGAGTGATCAGATACACCTTGCAAAACGCTTTAGAAAATAAAGTTGTGACCGTACAGTTTAATCAAAAGATCATATAACTATATGAAATGTTTGTAGTTTTTTAAAATCATGGTATAATACATCATTCTTAATCCAAATTATTATGAGTGAAAAATTCTTACCATCTTCAGATGAACGACCGCCCAAAAGTGAAGGCGGCAAGCAGTGTTTTGAATTTTCTATGCGGGGACAAGATCATTATCGTGCCAAACCAGAATGGCAGGAGGGTGAAATTTGCTTTGATTCTGATAAGAAAATCCAGTCGCTGTCTGAGCTTCTGAAATCATCCGAAGAAAAGCAGTGTCTTGACTACCAGATCAATTCGAAAAATAAAATCAGAGCTGCTCTGGAAAAGCGATCTGGTAAACTTTGCATGAAAAAGAAATCCAACGAGGGCGATTAGATTCACCTCATTGACCTGTCAGCATAACTCAAATTGCAATCGTAGGGATTTCGTTTTTGGATGCGAGTTCGACGGTTTCTATGGTTCCACTTGGTCCGTTTTTGCTACTGTCTCCCAAATATGCAACGAGTACATCCATTCTTGTGGCAATATATTCAGAATTTATTGCGAGACGCTCTGTAAGTGTGCTTGCCCGAACGTTGCATATATCAATATGCTTGTATCGGGACGAGAATGTTTCAAGCGTCTTCACAATTTCATGGGCAGGTTTCGTGCATTTTGGTTTGAGGTTTTCATCCAATGTCCAGCATCTTTTATCAGTTGCCTGATCAAGATAAGCCGCCACAATTTCATCAATACCTGCACATGTTATTACGTATAATTGATGCAGTTGATTCGCTGTTTTGAAATAATCTTCCATTGACTGGCAGGCGATCAAGTCACTGCCTGGAGCTAAAGGTGAAAAAAATCGAAGTTCATGACCGGGATACTTCTGGCAAAGTTCGGGGAGTATTTTCTCGCGTAGTGACTTGTAGATGTGGAGGGCTTCAGTTTCATCAAGCTGATTTCTACCAATTAGGCCGACTGAAAGCACAGGTCGCATGCTGGAATCTTGTTGCAAACCCTTTTTCGGTCTTGTTAGCGATCGAATTTGTTCCCGGTCAAGCTCTTTGACATCTTCTGTTAGTTCACGATAGGGGGCGATATTTGGGTGAAAACGTTTCCGGTCGTCACGCACCTCTGCGAATTTCCAGCCACCTTGAAGGCGATCAATCATCCAGCTTTGATGCTCAACCTTAGAGAGCTTCTCTATTGTAATAGAATCAAGATGTTCATGCATGGATTCTGGCAAATTCGTTAGGTCGAAATTTCCTAGAACATTCAGAGATTCGAATTTGGTTTTGGCGTGGTCTGCTGCCCGTCGGTTTGCTCGTCGAAAACTTTCCCCAAGGCTGTCCCAACTGCGATGACTTGGGATGGTTTGCTGATCACGGACTTTCAAAGCTGACAGATAATTACTGTGTAAGGTTCTTGCGGTTTTGTCCAACTGTCCCTGGAGAGACTGGAGAGTGCATATATCATCAGGATTACTGATCCAATCGATCTTATCATGCATGTGATTTGATAACTGACTCCAAATTCCGCTTAGGTTAGTTGTGCCGTCATAATCAGAGAAGTAAATAGGTGCTCTTAAAAGTGTATCTCTAGATGAGATTCTTCTAATTTGCAGTGCGGCTTCCAACGAACTTTCAGCATTGCCAGCAAACAAAATAGCCGTGATTGGGTCTGAGATTTCTCCGATTACTTCTCCAGCTCGGAGGTGTTTTTCAAAATCAAGTGGATCATAAACCTCAATTTCTGCCAAACCGGCGCAGCCTGAAACCAAGTCAGATAACTCCCGAAATAATTTGTTGTTTGTCGGAGCAACAACAGTGAACTTGGGATGAGTTAGGCTTGGACAGGGGCTAATCTTCATAAAGTGAGAAAGAAGGGTGAAGCTGGCTTCTGACATACCAACGACAAGCCAATGTATCCTATCTTGATTTCTTTTAGTTGTTTCCCAGAAAAAATCGTTTTGATGAAAAAAGTTCCTCGCTCCGAGCTCCGAGCAACTGAAGGGTTCTATCCGGGTGAAGTTTGACGACTCAAACGCATCGGTTTGACCGACCAGTTCGTTTCTTAGTTTATAGTCACTAATGTGACAAAATACTCTGGGTGATTGAACCCTATTTTGATTGCTCAGCTGAACAATTGTATTGGCTGCAGAAAGATTTAGATGGTCACATTCATCCAACAAAATAATGGATCGTGCCTTCGAGATTGCCAGCGAAGTCCAGACACTGGAATTATCCGGCATAGATAGATGAGGGTAAATCCTATCTCCAAACCTTTCTTGGATTGCGGCTTTTTGTTCAATTGTTGAGGACAAGGATAGTACCTTGTACTCTTCGTTTTGGAGGTTTTTCAAAAACTCCTGAGCATAGGGTCCGCCTCCAAAAATAATTATGTGGTTTCGTGCTAAGCGCGCCTTCAGATAGTTATATTGTGGATGCCAGAAATTGACGAACGCAGTTACCAAGGCTCCAGCGAATGAAATAGGGGCTAGAATTCGAGCAACATTGATAAGATTTTGGGACAGGGTCGCATCAAGATTAGTTGGCACATATTCTGGACCTTCCAATACAAATAATTTGGCGGTTGTATATAGTACCCAAAGCGCCCCTCCTAAGAGATCGTATCGATTGATATCCTCTGGGTCATTTGGTTTGATCCAGTATGGATTTTCCAAACTAAATCCTACAACACCACTTACAAATGCAATAATTGCAGCAAATATCAAAAATATACTTGTCTTTGAAAGGCCCAAAATGTTTTCCTACTATCAAGTTCATACGGCTTTGAATATTCCAAACACCTACCACGGTTAAAGAGGCATGACACATTGAATAATAGCCCCAAAAATCAGGACAAGAAAACAAGGTTATTCATTTCATATTCTCGTCAGGACAAAACTCGGGTTGAGGCTTTGCACAACGCGCTTTCTGGCGATGATGAACTGGAAGTTTATCTTGATACCCATGATATCGAAGCCGGAGTCGAATGGAAATCCAGACTGGAGGATTTCATTCGATCTGCTGATAGTATCTTGTTTTTCATAAGCCCCAATTCTGCTTCATCGGAAATTTGCCAATGGGAAATGGAGCTTGCCGGTCAGCTCAACAAACGAATTGTGCCGGTCGTTATCAAAGATGTGGCAAACGAAACCATTCCGGATGCCGTTACTAAACTGAATTACGTTTTTTGCAGAAAGAAGGCTGAGTTTGAACCCGCCTTGGTTTCAATTGGCCAGGCTCTGGAAATTGATATTGACTGGATCAGAGAACACACTCGGATTGCCGATCTTGCCTATCGTTGGGAACAAACGAGAAATCTCGGTGCACAGCCGCTTCGTGGCAAGGACCTGGAGGCTGCTGAACGATGGCTCGCAAATCAACCAAAGGAGGCACCATCACCAACAGAAATCCAACGTCGATACATTTATGAGAGCCGAAGGGCCGCCACAAAACGCCAGCGGCTTACTGTTACTGGATCAATTGCAGCAGTTCTAATTGTTGGTGTTTTGGCTATTTTTGCATGGGTGCAAAGAAATGCTGCTATTGAAAGTGAAATTCTCGCGATCGAAAATGAAAAGATAGCATTGATAGAGAAGAAAAAGGCTAAAGATGCCTTGGATCAAGCTACATTGACAGCAAATAAAATTGTATTTGGCATATCCGATAGATTTTCTCGACGCAATTTGAGTAGTGAATTTCACATTGAATTACTTGAGAAAGCAATTGATTTACAGTCAACGTTGAATGATATGACAGAAAACTATTCTAAAGAAGTATTAAATAGCCAATCCGCTACATTATTGAAATTACTTAGAATATTTTCTGATAATAACCAGCAATTCAGTAAGTATGAGAGTGTTTTCAATGATGTTTCGAAAAAATTGGAGAATATTGACGAAAAAGAATCCCTTTGGATAAGAAGAAGAGCAGTCTATTTAATGTTATTGGCAGGAAGGTTTTCTGACATTGGCGATGCAAAAAAAGCAGAAGAGTATTACTTAGCTTCGCTAGCAAAAATACGGAGTAGTATTGAATATGATGCTGATGACCCCCGATGGATGGGAGACGCCAGCCTTATAAGTGCAAGTGCCAGTGCATTTTTTGCAAGTATTGATGCTCGTAGCGATGCGTTAACTCATAGTGAGAGTGCTATCCAATTCGCAAAACTTGCAATTGGAATCAATGACAGTAACACCTATCAGAGTTATCTAAGTAGTGCATATGATCAACACGCAAAGAGTTTATTGCTCTTTGGAAAAACGGATGAGGCGACTAAATATTTGGAGTATAGTGTGGAAGCGTCTCGTATCGCAAACACAGACGGTAGTAACGATGTAATTTCTCTTAATAGTTACGCCGTTTCATTAGCTAATCTTGGTACACAGTTATTGATACAAGGTAATAACCGTAAATCTGAGAAATATTTTACGAAAGCACTAGAAAAATATACAATGCTATCAGATATCACAGGATCGCTTCATCATATTTATAACCGAGCAAGTGTTGCCTCTAAACTCGGGTCCAACCAAAGTGAACTTGGTATGACAGAAAAGTCGATTGAATCCTTTTCAACCATGGATGAAGCACTTAGGCCGCTGGCAAGGTACGAAACATCACCAAATAAACTTGTTGGCTTTGCAACATTCTACAGAGTTGCAGGAAATGACCTGTCCCAATTAGGAGAAATGACCCATGCTCAAACACACTATCAGTCAGAACTTAAGATTAGGGAGCGAATTCACCTTTTCGACCCCTCGTTTGAAAATGCACGGCAGATAAATTTAACACACTATAATTCTTACGAAAAATTATCGCCAACAAAAAATATGTGTGACCATGCAATTGCATACCTTAAACTAGTTATTTCTACGTTGAAAACGGACACAAATTATGATTCAGACACAGCCCGTAATGATGTAGAGTTTGTCCTAAGTTTGATTGAAAAATTCAATCCAACTAAAATTGATTTACTGTCCAAACAGTGCCCAATCTCCAAAAAGTTAGCAATTGCAAATTTATTGGATGTTTCGGAAAACATGAAAGGAATGCAGAAAATACGCAATTTTTTCGGTGCTCTAGGGAAGCACTAGGCCAATATGGATTTTAACGAACCAGATTCTGTAAACCAGATTTCTTGGGAGATTATGTTTTTTGTTTCTATCTCCGAGTTTGTTATCCACACGTTCAATGATTCTGCAAACGGCGTAGCAATATTCTGAAAATTCAATAATCTCTTATCACTCCGCACTTGAAACAACACTCGAAAATCATCGAATTGGCCATACTTCTTGAAAATACCTTCGCGCTTGTAAAGATGGTAGCCGGTGAGTTTGTCTTGAATGACCCGTAGCCCCTCTGTTCCCCGGTCAATTTCAACGAAAAACAAACGCTGGAATTGCGCGTATTTTTCACCTCTGCCCTTAAGGATGAACATCGCATCGGGGTAAACAATGTGGGTTTGTTTGCTGATTGGATCGTTGACTTCATCAAACAGGCGGTAGCGGTGTTTACCCGCCATGTTTTCAAAGTTCTCCTTTAATTCAAAATCGGCCACGAACCGGTACAATTCCACGATTTCATTATCCTCGCAGGAAAGTTCTACGTTTAACCGAAATTCCGAAACAGCCAAGGCATGCTCTAGAAATTGAGGTTTTACGTTCTTAACTTTGCCGTAACGTGGGGTTGATCCATCATCCTCAATAAATTCCCAGGCCTTCTTTTCCAGATAGTAGGCTGTTTCACCACTGGATTTTCCCACTTGGATAAATGGTTGAAGCCTTCCAATGAGCCCTGCATGAAAAAGGTACTTAAGTCGTCTGCGGGTGCTTTGGATCGTTTTGTTTTCAGTAAATATCAAACGAGCTATCTGACTGGTTTTTAGATAACGGTAGCGTTTCAATGCTTCCAGAATTCGAACATCTCTGTCAGTCAGATTAAACTGAACTTTCTTTGGTTGCCTGGTCGTTGTGGAAAGCCGCGTGGTGGTCACACGAATGGATCATTTGGATGTTTTACGGGTGCGTTAGTTTCCAGTTCGTCAATTTCGACAATGTTGGCATCCAACCTTAATACTTCGCCAAAAGCATCAATCTGTCGTTGACTGCGTTCTGAGTGCACATCGGCAATTGGTGTGAAGCAATCCGCGTTGGATTCAATGGCACTCAACCGAAACTCGTCTAGAGACTTGGGGGAGTTTTTGGTGTGATATTCAGGCGCTTCAATTTTTGTGATGTTCACCTGGCTTGGAGCTTGATCAGAAAGCTTGATAAAAGCTTGGGCAACGCCCTGATTTTTTAACGCTGCGGTTTGCATGTTCTCCAATTCTTGAACACTCCAAAATGTCCTTGATGACATTTCCTGATATTCTTCTGGAACAGAAACCCAAGTTTCAGATTCACCTTCCGTTTGAGTTTCACTTTTGCTGGTGGCATGGGTGGTGGATTGGAATGCATTTTGTGAAGTGGTTTCAGAAACGCCAGACTGGCGACTTTTACCGTGAGATACGCCTCTTGAAGCTCCTGACGCTTTTGGGCCCATGCCAAACATTTTCCGGGCGAGGTTTTCTCCAAAATCCTTGCTACCTAAATTGAAGTTTTCTCCACTGTTTATGGTCTCAGACTCGCCTTCACTTTCGCTGTGGGTGACGGATGATCCATGCGCCTGCCCTTCAGTGTTACCCTGACCTTCACCTTCGGTTTTAGCTTTAGATTTGTTTTTCACCATTCTGAGTTCCAGACGATGTCGTTCCTTGGTGGAAAAAGTTTCATCCTTAATTGCCTTTAAATCCAGAAATCCGGTTGCCACTTCACCAGCCATCAGTTCGGCATCTTCCCGAGATAACCCACCAAACACCACCTTCGACTTACAATTGGTCAACACGCTGGCATATAAATAGGGGTCTTCAGATTTGAGCTGAGCCAGATGTTGGTGTGCTAATGTTAAATACAACTTGAATTTCCTTGCTTCTTCCAGCGCACGAGCAATATCTCGTGTAATGAATTGAGCGAACTCATCGATGTAGAAATAGAACGGCTTTAGATTCGTATCTCGAGGATCTCGCAATTTTGCACAACGAAATATCTCGTTCACCAGCAAAATACCCAACAGCTTCGCATTCTCGTGGCTGATTTTACCCTGACCATTTAGATTGATAAGCACGATCTTTCCCTGATTCATGGCGTCGGAAAAGCTCAACACATTTTGTTGTTGTCCAATGATATTGCGTATGATGTCGTTTCTCAGAAACTTTCTGAGTCTGTTGGCTGCACCTTCAATCAGGGCTTGTTTCTGAGTGTTGGTAGACGTTTCAAACATCCGCCAGTCATCCAGAACTAAGTCATTGTTCACGTTCCGCAATAATGCGTGGCGTTGTTCTTTATTGTGAATGGTTAGAAGTGGTGCGCTTTCAACCAAAGTCAGATCATTGGCGATCAGGGTATAAAAGATGTTTTCCAGCCATTTGGTGATACGCGGTGTGCGATCCGTACTGTCCTGACCCCAGGCTTTCAAACAGGCCGAAATCAGACTATCGAGAAGATAATCCATGCGCTCGATGTCACCGGCCACCGGATTGAAACCAATAACGTGATCCGATTCACCGGCGGGATTGAACAAAATGAATCTGTCCGCCAATTCCGGCTTTTCGTGGCTGACATAATGCAGAACATCATCATAAAGCGACCCATGGGGATCAAGTAGACAAATACCAGCTTCCTGGTTCTCTACATCTTGTCTAAGCAAAAGCTCCAAGAACTTTGACTTCCCCGTACCGGTAGAACCGATTACATGCATGTGGTTCTGACGGTCTTTATCCGTCAGACCAAATTGGGAGCGGTTTTCTTTGCCCAGCACAATTGAAAAGTTACGGCGTTTTGGAAGTGAGAATTTTTTCTTTAATGGAGAATTTGTTGCGCGTTTTCGCCGGAGACCACCGGCTTTATTACTAATTGGTTTGACTGATGATTTTCTGTCACCGCTCAACTGGCACCACCTAAGACTTGAATATCAGCTTCCATCAGGCTTTGCCACGAAGCAATTTTAACATCCCGCTCATCATCAGAAAGTGTTTTATCTTCGTTTACCCGGCGCATTTTCAGGGTGTAGAGATCAATGATTGTCTCTATCTGATTAATACGATTTACATCTTCAGGAACTGCTGCCAGCCTTTGTAATTCAACCAAATCGTTGCGCATGAATGCATCACTCATACCTTTATAGAGCGTAACGATCTTGCTCTGGTTTTCGCCGATCAACTGGCACCACCTAAGACTTGAATATCAGCTTCCATCAGGCTTTGCCACGAAGCAATTTTAACATCCCGCTCATCATCAGAAAGTGTTTTATCTTCGTTTTACCCGGCGCATTTTCAGGGTGTAGAGATCAATGATTGTCTCTATCTGATTAATACGATTTACATCTTCAGGAACTGCTGCCAGCCTTTGTAATTCAACCAAATCGTTGCGCATGAATGCATCACTCATACCTTTATAGAGCGTAACGATCTTGCTCTGGTTTTCGCCGATCAACTCCGCAACTTGTGCATCATCAAGTTCATTGGAAAACGCCTCCAGATGATCCTTTAAATCCAGTTTGCTTGCTTCATAGAATGCGGCCCGATCAAGCAATTTATCCAAAGCAGAATAGACTTCTTCTTTCATTTCCATAACCCAGTTTTTAAAATTCGATTGTACGTTTTCTAACTTTGTAAGCGTTTCAGGAGGAATCTCAGACAGGCACTCAACCCCTTTTTTAATTTCTGAAGTGGTACCCTTCACAGCTTCATAGTCATTTTCCCAGCCACTTAAATCTCGATAATATTTGTGCCGAATAGCAGCATCAGGTTCGTAAAATTTTTTGGCTGTCGTTGTTTTATGGGAGTTCAGAAAAATTCCAGCACAAGCTTCTAACAATTCAACTCCCTGAAATTGATGCAAGGTGCCTGCAACAACAAAATCACCGGCAAACGCGTTTCCAAAAACAAACGGATCACGATGTTCTGGAGTTTCTTTGAAATAGGATTCGAATTTCTTCCGAATTTTGCGTCGGTGAAAACTATTCGAAACAGCACCAGCTGCTGCTGAAGCTCCTTTTTTCACTAAACCTTTCGCAAAATTCAATACCACAGTGCCATTAGCCTTTGAAACTCAAACAAATAATGCCTATATTAAGCATAGCGGTTGCGAAGGCTACGGATTAAATCAGATTTATACTGAAAATTTGTTGTTTTTTTGATTGTCCGCGTCGGCGCTTCACCTTTGTGGTTGTCTTGCCGATGAACAATCGCCGCTTTTCGTATTCTTAACCCCATGTGTCATGAACATCATTGTCGTGCCATCGGAAAGGGTCGAGAAACATCAAAACAGAAAGAGAGGCATTTTAGCCTCAATTCTTTCTGCACTTTGGTGGAATCTGGTTATAGGGCCGAACGCTCTTCCAGATTCACGGTCCACGAGGCGGAACCCTCGTTAATCATTCCTCAAAACCAGTGTCGTTCGCGCGATGCTGGTTTTACCACTTTTAGGAACCAAAATTAGTTTCGGCAAACTTCACGGTACTTATTCTGGATCGCCGGTCAAATTTATCTGCCAGAAAATTAAGCCCCAGGTATGGGCCTGAAAACCCAATTTGATGTGGTTAGGTGTTGAAGGAAACAATTTTCATTAGGCCTCAATAAAGCTATCGGACTGGAACTAATTCACCCTATCCATTCGCTCAATGACATCCCACGTCAAATCTAGAACTGGTTGATCTTTAGGGAGCTCTAATGAAAGATACTCGATGAAGATGGGATGCACGGCAAATTCTAGTCGTTGCCGAACTTTTCCTGACACAAAAGAAGGGTCTGTCCCATTTGTGAGGAAAGAAAAGTTGAAATCGTTTCGTTTGCTTCCAGCTCCTCTAGGGTCACGGTATCCAAGAAATCCCGTATCGAAAAGAAAATCAAGTTTTTCACTAATCGCAGTTTTCGATGTTTCGTCTCCGTAATACTCAAACGGCACAGGGCCGATTATTCTCTCGAGATCTTCAAATCTCAAAACTTGGCGTGAGCCAACAAATCTGTCGAGCACTTCATCAATATTGATCCAGGCGTCCTTTAATTCGCCTATGAATTCAGCTTTTACTATTGTCCTTGTTTCCTTAGAAATTATGTCTTTTACAGCGTTTTTCGAGCACAATTCCCCTCTAATTTCCTGAGATTTATAATAGCTAATTATTGAAGCATAGTAGACTAATACATCTCTTGGCCTAAAAAACGTGTGGCGGAGAACGTTTAAAAAGAGCTCCTTTTCGATCTTTTTATTAGCTAGATTTACACTTACGGAAATCGGGAGATCGTGGCAGCCTTCAGCTAAAATGCTTTCGAATCTTTCTCTTGGGCGCTTATATTTTTCTTTATTAGCCTTCACATTAAGTACAGCTTCTAACCGCTTGCGAAGCATAGTCATAAGCTCGAGTGGTTGCCATTTGAGGTGTTGTATCTCAGCACCCTTTATGGAATCGCGCTGGCGATTTCTCAGATCAATTTCTCTATCAAACGGGATTACCAACAAAATGTTTGTATTCTTGTAGAACTCATAAACCCACTTACTTTCAGATAATCGGTCCAAATTTTGAGTGTCTTCAACAAATGAAACTAATGACGTCAACCAATCGATTTCCAATTTTGCATGGTATTTCTTCAATTTTTCATCTGCGTATTGATTGTCTTTTCTAAAATTTTGAAACGATGTATCGAACCGGTCGAAACAAATCGAGTGCCGTTTATTTTTTGACGCTCCTACTACCTTGAAATAAAGAGAATAGCGATGGCCAAAATAGTGTGAAATAAATTTATCAACCTTTGTTGATACAGAAACATCAAACTGAAACCCTTCAATACTCTCATTTCGAGCAGCATCGACATTGTGCTGAATAAACCTCTTGGCACAGCTCATTGATAGAATAAAAAGGCTCGAATAGTCAAAGGCGCTGAGGCCTTCATAACCGTCTTCTTCGGGCACCCGGTTTCTATGCAATGAAACCAAGTTTGAAAAATCACGAGAAATTTCTTTATCATAAAAGAGGTCCATCAAAACTTCTAAAGAAACTTTTTCTTCTTCTGCCCAAGCGAGGAAAATGCAGAAAGCAAAAAAGGCGGGCCAAACAAAATCAAAAAATTCAATATCCAGATTTATGAATTCAAAGTCACTTGATGCTTGCTTGAAAGTTGGCAGCTGCAAAATAGAGGACAATTTCCAATTCTCGACCGAAATGTCCACTATTGGATAGAAGTTCTCATTCATGGATAGGAATTCTGATATCTGAACTATTGTTGTCTTTCCGGAGCCTTTTCGTCCGCTAATCAGTGCGAGTGTGTCCAAGCGAAGTTTTCTGAAGAACAAAGTTTCAGTAAAATAGAGATCGTGAAACTCAGAGATGTTGAAAGGAGCATTCTCAAATTTTAGATTCAGAATATCTTTAACTGCCAAGTTCGTTATTTTCGACTGTGGTGTTGTCGGTTGTAACATTCTTGAGAAGTAAAACCGCCTATTTTCTTTTGCATTAGGGTGATGGAGATCTGCGATCCTGCGAAGTTGAGCTACAATGTCTGTCAGCTTACTATCCACATGCTCTTGCACAGCCCTGGGAACAAATGGTTCCTTTCCTGAAACCTCAAGTGCATGAAACCTAGTTAAGTCGCATGCATATGGTGTCTTTATTGAAAAAACCCCTGGAAAGGCCTCTGCCTCGGAGCCACCTGCCCAAAAAATCGTAATTACTTCTGGACGATCTATGCCCATCTCATTTTCCAGCCGGTCAACTATGTGGCTGTATTCTTTGTGGCAGCCGGTATTGCGCATAGATTGATCAATGCGCTGTTTGTAACCAGGACCAAAAAGCGCCAAAATTGCTTCAGAGCTTCTGATGTTCTCGGACATGTATGGATCGAGGTCTTCTCCATATCCTTGCTCATAGTAGACAATAAACTCGACTTCCTCCGAGAGTTGATCTCGCAAGGTCTTTACTAGCATTCTAACGTCCAAGTCAGTTTTGTCGTCAGAACAATAAGTTACAAAGCATTTTATCATTTATAGAAAAGATCGATGGAGGAAGGCGGTTAAACTTATTGATTAGTAAACATGGGTTGAATTTTGCAGTCAAGGAATAGTCGTGTTATTTTCTCCGTTCGATCAAGAATCGAACAGCACTCAAAAAATTGAATGACTAATTTTTTGCAGATTTGTTTTGAATTGCTAGAAATAAACAAGTAGGCCCCACCTGAAAGCGGGGCCTAGAACTCTCATTCAGCTGGGGTTTCTCCAGTATTGGATGATTTTGGTGCGAAACACAAAATCCGTCCGTTGGTGGGTAACGCATCCAATTGGATGGTAAGCCCTTTGCTGTCTTTCATCTCGAAAGCTGCACCAATAGCAGTGTACCGTGAAGGTTTGCCTTCTTGGTCTTTAACCGCATAAACGGTGTAACGAGGCCGGTTGTTTGTTTTGCTCATGATATATTGGGTTAGGAAATATTGAGCACCTTGTATTTCACCTGCCGCATAAGCGAAGAAGTCAAAGGAGGAACCCGTAGGGGCAAATCCTTGACTTTGCAGCGTGGCAGGTACGTTCCCGAAGGTGTTATATTTTCGTGAGCCAAATTGCGAGCAATGCACATCCAACTCGTGAAACTCGAACACGTAATCCAAACCTATTAGCAACGTGCAAAAAGCAGCTGAAAAATGAAAGAAGGGCTAGGCTCTTTATTCCCGATACTGAGCGGTAGGTATTCGGCTATTAATCAGCTTGTATTTGGCTACGCGGTAATTTTCCAAAATCCGATTTGGAGCAAATGCGCATATATGTTATACTTTGTGCAACAATCGATATATTTGAGAAATAATCATGGCAAATTCAACTACCGGCCTTCGGCTTAAAGACGATACCAAAACCCGCTTGGAAACACTCGGTAAAGCACGAGATCGTTCTACGAGTTATCTCATGAATGAAGCCATTGAGAAATTTCTTGATGTCGAAGAAGCCTTAGAAGCCGAAAGGCAACTGGTTAAATCGCGTTGGGAGAAATTTGAACTTACTGGGGAAACCATTACCCATGAAGATGTGAAATTCTGGGTTTCTGGCTTGAAAACAAATACTGATTCAGAATCCGCCTAATGGCCATTCTAAAGTGGCTACCCGAGGCTCTAGATGACCTTAAAAGGCTTCATGCATTCATTGAACCTCACAGTTCTGATGCTGCATCACGCGCCATCAATACACTCATTGAGGCAGCAGAATCTCTGCAAGAATATCCAGAGAAAGGGAAACCCTGGGAGTTGGAAATAGGGTTCAGGGAATTGCCTGTAAAATTTGGGGCTAGAGGATACGTGATCCGGTATCGCCTCTTTGAGGGGCAGGTAGTCATTGTTCGCGTGTGGCATTCTTTAGAAGATCGATAATTTGCATCTGCATTCTGCATCTAATTTGGTGGCCTTTCTGAAATAAGTCAGAAAGAAATTCCCACCTTTGAAAATTTTGGTTTCGAGAAAACCAAAATTTGACCCCCTATATGAAGCTACCTCCATGTGGGAATTTGGGTTGTTAGGGCCTAGCCCTGACTCCGATCCCCCGGGATGTTCGTTTAAGGGGGTCGGAGTCAGGGGTAAATTGAAACATTTTATTTCTGGGTGTTGACGCTTTTCGCTTGCGGTAAGTGGTAAAGACCTTTGAAATAATTGAAGAAATTACGCCCCTGACAACCCGCCACCAAATGCCCACGGCTTTGCAGAGTATAACTCTGGAAAATATACCCAAGTTATAGGTGAAATTACGGGTAAAGTGGTGTTTTTATATTAAGATAACATTAAGACACCATGTCACGGTTCTTGTATCCTTGTCGTATTCCAGCACATGAAAGTCCCAGAAAAACGAGAGCGGAAAATTACAGAAGTACAACTTGATGATGTTGCGATTCTGCCCAAAGAACTCTTAGCAAACGTCATTACACAATTGACTGACAATCACTCTGAAATCAAATATTTTGCCGGTGAATTTCCCAATGAAGATACGCTGTCAATTCTGGAGGAAGGCCAAAAACTCATCACCAGTTTGAAAACTCGCGCTATTATTATTCCTGATCCCTGGGAGGCTCTTGTTTCCGCAGAAATGGTTCTGGCAGATTGGGAAGCCGCAAAAAGAAAGGGGTACATCGCTGGTGCCAAAAAGAAGGTTTACACGGTGATGGATCAGTTCCGCTTGCATAAGAAAGCAGATGGCAAAGAGGGGCGTGAATCTGACTGATGCTTGCTCTCAATGCTTAGTGTTTGTTTGATCGGGCAATGTCATCTGCAAGTGGGCTTGCAATTCGTCATATGCGGCTTTGCCTGATACGTTTGGATGAGCGTTAAGCCAGTCACCAGCGATTGCCAGTGCCTCTAAATTCACATCCAGGGGGTCAGCAGAATTTGTTAAACCCATTTGATTTCTGCTTTGGTGCATTTGTTCTGACGAATGGGAGAAAGGTGCAATATCTCCAAATTGACTGAGCAAAAGCAGTCTTTGAGAAAACTGCTTTTGTTCGCCCGCATACATTACATCTGCACTGAGGTTCCTGTTACCGCCAAGAAGGGCATTTTGAATTTCATGAATTCTGTGAAGTTCATGTTCCTTTGGCATTCGAGCATTTTTTAGGCTGAAGCCAAAGAAATTTTCTACACCATTGTTCAGTAACTCTGGGCGACTACTTAAGAACTGCAACCTCATTTTGTCTAATTCGCGTCCGGTAACACCACCATGGAACGGAAACGTTTCACCAGAATACAAATCTTCGTATGTTTTGTGACCGCGCTCATTCACATACATGATGATACCTGACCGAATTTCCGGCGCGTTTTCTCTGGTAATAGCAGGCTTGTATCCTGTGACTTTTCCAGTTTCAGAAACAATGACTGGAACTTTGGCATCCAGATTATTTTCCATATCCGCCACGGTTGCATTACGCATTCGCGGGATATTGAACTTCTCGGCAACGCTGTGTTGGAAACTTTCACTAAACCCCGATTGGTGATCTGGCGTGTCAAATACTTGGTGCTGAATGAACGAAACAGGATCAGGTAATTTGGAAATATTCAACCAATTTACCTTCTCGGCAATCAATTGCTGGTCTTGTGGTGTGCTTGCCAGCGAAATGATTTCAGAAAAGTGCTGTAGCTCAGTTCTCTCGGATTCTGGTGTTACTTGATCAGCCGCTAGAATTTGGATGATTTGAGAGTTGGATATTCCTGACGACTGGAGAGTTGCGATTCTAGTTTGGTATGCATCTTCCGATTTCTCAGTTTCTTGAGCCAATGCCTTTTTGTCTTTGTTCTTGCTCATTTCAATCTTGAGTGTGGTTTTTCTCTCAATGATGCGGACAAGGCGTTTTGAAGGAAGCCGTGTAATATCAAAAGACGGGTCGATTTCACGTTTGGTATTTTCATATTGCAGCAAATGAACTGCTGCCCCTTCAGGTAGTGGGGGCTGCATGTTATCAAGGGTTCTTTGAATCTCGGCAATACGCTTTTGAGAGTTCTCTAAACTGTCTTTAGAACCACAAACTTCGCACGCCAAGTTGCTACGTTCGCGGCAGCAGTCAGAATGGACAATTTCACGGGCAGACAATGCCGTCTCAGGTTCAACTTTGGAAATTTGATCTGGATTTCCAGACTGGTTCATTTGAATTTGGTTATTGAAGCCCCAATTCCAACTTTGCCCCTTTGATTAGGTCATCAGTCATTTCAGCAATCCGTTCTTTTGACGCGGAAATACGTTGGTTGGCCCGAGCGGTATCGATTTGAAGCCCTCTTATTTTATCGCAATGAGCCTTCCCTTCCAAAAAGAAAACTTCATCCAAACTTCCATCTTCATTGGTAGAGGCGATTAGTTCCTCTTTTATGCAGGCTTTGTAGTTGGTTGCAATTTTATCCAATGCTTGCGAATTCAAGTCTGTTGCCAATGCAAGCCCATTAGCTCCGACAAGCAAAAAGACTGATAGGCTGAGAACTTTCATGGCCTGTCCTCACGAAAACAATCATGTTGCCGTGCAATCTCAAGAGCTTCGTTCTGATCAATACCAAGATACTCCTGGGTGGACTGAAGGCTCTGGTGGCCCAAAAGAATACGCAGCATTTCTGGTCGAACGCCCTTTGCGTAAAGCAAAGATGGTTTTGTTCGCCGAAGGCTGTGGCCGGAATATTCTCCATCTGGCAATCCGAGCATATATGCCCATTTCTTGACCAAACGTCTCAGCGTGCCGGTAGTGATTGGTTCTCCGATGATTTTTCTGGATGGAAACAGATAATCATTTTTCGAAAGTTTTTTTGCTTTGACGAGAACATTGATCGCGGATTTTGTGTATGGAGTTAGCGCACTGGTTACCGGCCGACCTGTCTTTTTCTGAGACCACTTGAACTCCGACTTCACATCTCCATCTGGTGCAATGACATCTGCAACTTTCACTTCGATCAAATCGGAACCACGCAGCATCGTATCAATGCCCAGACAAAACAGACATAGATCGCGAAATGATTTCTTCTCTTCAAGTGTTCGGGTAATGGATTGAATTTGTGCTTTGGTGAATGGGCGCATTTGCCCGACGACCATTCCCTTGTTCCAGGGTGCACCTTCGCGGAAACTCATTTGAATTGGGTGAAATACTTGTGCGTTTTCGCTTCTTCTAAAAGCGTGCGTTATGAATGGTTATTAAGCAGGCAAATGGCGCCACACATTAAAAAGACCAAAAGATATTTGCAAAAATGCATCAAGATACTGAATTACAACGGAATTTTACTCGTGCTCCTAGAAAAAGCAAGCATAAGCCGCGCGAACAAACCTGACGTGAGGCGGGAACATCCAATCAATGCACATTCACTTTGCGATGCTACAGGCCAAATGCAAGTTGGGGCATTGGCTGGGGAAACAGCCCGCTGTCGTTGTATCGTTTCCAGAAATTTTGACATTCTTGGGTCTCGTTTGCCCAATCAATAACTGTTCTAAGAAACCCTCATCAGTCTCGCGATGTTCACAAAGTCTAATATTATTCGATATCACTACTGCCCCTTTGACTAAGTGAAGACTGAAAAACTTCAAACTATTTGAAAACGTATCTGACAGTAAATATTTCTTCTGGCCCAGAGATTCGTTGCCATCTATAAGCATGCTGCCATTGATTTCTCTAAGGTTTCGAAAATTTATAGAAACTAATCCAGAATTATTATTGACATAAAGTGAATCTCCCAATCTTTCCAAATTTGGGATAAGGACGTGAGTACCCATTTCGCCTATAGAATTTCCTGATATACTCAAATTGCCCAAAATTGTTACAGCATTAGAGTTGATAAATAATTCATTTCCGACAAGATTTAATATATAAACACTGCCAATTATTGAACTCAAATTTGGCGCAATTACTTCAAGTTTTTTATTTAAATTATTTGTATTGTTTGAGTCGAATCCCATTATTCTCAAGTCACCGCCAATGCTTTCTAAATGGTTGAGTTTTACTGTATTTTTCGCACTCGAGAACTTTATGGTGAGGTCGCCGCTGATCTCCTTCAATTTGCTTCCTGTAATTAACTCCTGATTTTTGGACGTCAGCTCCAAATTGTCACCAATCAAAACCCCATTTCTATCATGGATAGGATCGATCATAATGCAGAGTTTTAATTTCCGAAGATAATCAGAATTCAGATCTGAGTTCAAAATTTGAGTTTGGTCTATTGCAAGGTGAAACTTGTTGTTGCCGATTTTGCGGACCAAAAGCGTCTGATAGTGGCGAAGTGTTGGATTAATCCAAATTGAATCATTTGTGTTGTGAATGTTACATTGACCATTTGGAGCCTTCCGCCACACCAACCCGGTAAGATTGTCCTTTATCTTTCTGCTGTTATCAACGACACGCGGCGTTGTCCTCGAACCTTCGACAGGCGTCGTTCCCGCGCAAAGGAAGCCTGCTAGAGTTTGGGGTCCATTAGGCCAATGTTCGATTTTCCAGCCGCCGATTCCATCCAAGATCAGTACGGCACCGAATTTCTTGGAATTTGGTGACGCTGAACCAACCCAAAACGCAGGCCCATAAAACATTTCACCGCTGGAGTTCCGGATTTCTGGAAATTCACGAAGCATTTCATGCGCAGTATTCTGTGGACTTGAACCCAGGAGGGTTAGCATCTCCGGTAACGTGGGTAATCTGTTCGGTACAATACCCCCTCTGACCATACCTAGCTCACTTGCACTGTTCCTTTTGGCCAGTAATCTGTAGCGATTTTCACATCTTTTTTGGGCCTCTTCAAAGCTACTGATCAGCTCATCATCACCGTATTCTTCTGTAGAAGTTTGATTCAATTCAAATTTTTGCGGCTTCCAACTCCATACGACTCCCGTTGTTTCATCCAGCAGAAATGGGTCCTCCTGTCCCCAATTTGCATCGAAAAACCAATACAAATCGCTTACTTCCGCCAGCTTGGGGTCTGGTTGAAATTCCCCAAATGAGGCCGTTGGCCATGAATCTTCTTGTCCACTCACATTTTCAGCCGAAGTAGACAGACAAGAAAACAGAAGCCAGAATGCGGCAGTGAGGCCAAGGTATATCCCTCTAATCGATTGACCGTACATAAATTATCTCACAAAAATAAGAAACGCATTGTATTGGTATCTCAGTTACCTATCATGTCAGCACGAATATATTGTGACAACAAGTAAATTCCGAAACGCGAAAGGGGTATTGATGGCTGTAAATCTGAAAGAGTACTTGAGCGATTTGTTGAGTTTGTCGCAAGCCAACGAGAACCAACGGTCGACCCTTTCCACTATGAGGGAAACCCCAGGCAATTTATCATACGCGGTCGAAAATGCATTAGATCAACATCAAGAGTCCCTCCATTTGCGTTTTCCTACCAACGGAATTGAAACAGATTTGACTGGTCAGTTCCTACCAGAGTGGATCAATCCTCTGAATTTTGAGAATAACATTGCTCAAGCGATCAACGCTCTAAAGGATGTCGATGCACTCATGGCGGAGTATAGATTGCATTCGCTGTCAGAACTCCAAAGAGGGTTTGTGGAGCTAGAACTGGACTACGTGTATAGCGAGCTTGATCCAACTATCGTCACAAAACTGAAATCACTTACAACAAATTTGCGATTCGAAGAAATCAGAAATGGATTGCAATTCAGAATATCCAAGAGGTTGATTGATCTGATTGAATACGGAAAAGCCGCGAAGTTGGCTGCCCAATTATTTTGGCAAATTGAGCTGGAAGAAATGAATGACATTCCCAACGATCCGTTATCCAAAATTCGTGAACCCTTACGCGATCTCTTGGAGATTCGCCGACGAATTGCAAAAAGGGAAACCGAGCCAATAATTCCAATTAGTTTAAAACATACAAAAATTGATAACAATTTTATTGCAAAGTGGAATAGATCTGAGGCGAGCGATGACAAGCGAACCCACAAATCAGGGTTAGATCACTATCGTTTGGAGTTTGATTTATCAAGATTCCAGAAATTTAGGCGGCAGCATAGACTTCAGGGGTTGGGGATCCGTATAATTGATGCGCTTTCCGACAAATTTGCTGAGACGGATGCAAGGGAATACGACGTCGGCGTTGGTCATTGGGGGATCACCCTCTCGCCCGAGGAGCAGCGTTTCAAATTTGGCCCCGCTTCCCACTTTCATCATTTTATACACACCAAATCTGTGCTGCATGATGTTGTTGCAACTCGTGACCCAAGCTCCATTAAGTGGTTTCAAAACGAAACCCAATTGAACATGAGCGCAGCAACTAGCTGGGAGATAGATATTTCCAATGAATCAGACATCGGCAGAGAGGCCTCCGAGATTCGAGACATCATCCTGTACTTTCGAATCGCTCAAATTGGGGAGTTCTGAAGATGCGGTTAGATTCTCGCCCTAGTGGACAAGACCTAGATTCTCGTCTGAACAAATCGAAGCAAACACAACGCCAACGTGAAACGCGGGATTTCGTGGTAAAATTGGCAGATACTTATATTATAGCGGTCCACAAAGTTGCCTTCGCAGTCGCCTACCCACCGATTGGAATTGTGTTTTTGTTGCATAAATTTACACTCGAAGAAACTCTCGGGCCCATAGAGTATTTGGTGAAATACCGAGATTCTCAGAATGAGGTAGGCCGTGTGAAAGAAGCCAACGAAGTTCATTATTTGGAAGATCGATCAAACCTCTCAAAACCCCAGGGTCTTGAAAAAACATTGAACCAGATAGACCACCTGTTCCAACGGCACGAAGGAGAATTGTATTTTGACGAGTTTCGAAATTACAATGATCCCTCAATTCGTAGTCCAGACGATGCTCGCTGGGAGTTTGTTTCCTAATATTGGCAGTATCTAGAATTTTTGGTCTTGAAATGTGGCAATATCATCGGCTGCTAGTATGAACACAAAAAAAATGGTATTTGATTCAATATCTTAGAAGGTAAAATTCACTCCCCTATATTGGCACGTTTTATGGCACGATATTGGTATATCGTGGATTAAGTGTAATAACTCCAATGCTTTATGCAAAGCATCATCCGCATCATAATCCGCGTGTCGGGGGTTCAAGTCCCTCTCCCGCTACCAACAATATCAATGACTTAGAGAGAATTTTGAAAATTGAATGAGGCTTTAGGCTCTCATTAGGCTCCCAAAATTGGCACACTGAAAGTGAAAGAAACCTAACTTGTTTTCTGAGTTTTCTTGTCGATGAAACCTGCAAACGTGAAAAGCAGATGAATTATGGGCATTGATAGCTGTGCGGTTTCGGCTAGATCACTGCCATTTTAACCAAAAAACACCATGATAGGTTCAATCACAAACGTTGGACGCAGAGTTTCGCCCAATGGCCAGCACAAACATTTATTCAACTTGCTTTCGGATGCCGAAAAGCATGCTTTTTCAGAGTTCCTTGAGCCTGAACAAACGCCGCTTTGGGAATATTGGGATGAGTTCGTCAACAAAAGTTTGATGCTCGGTAAAAGCCCTATAACCATTAAGGGGGTAAGGGATACTGTCAAATTTCTGATCAGGCACACAGGCATTGTGTCCGTCGAGATGATGAACCAACCGCGAGTTTTGGATGATCAGATTACAAGACTTCAAATCGAACGTGAATTTAGCCTGAATACCAGAAAATCCTATCTAAAAAATCTGAATGGTTATTTCCTCTGGCTTTATAGAAATCACTACATAGATGCCAATAACATTGCCCGTATTGAACGAGGACGGGCGCGTCGAAAAGAAATTACACCTCTCAAAAAATGTGAGATTGACCGATTTTTAACCCACCTGAACACGCGACCACATTCTTGTTCACTGGAACGCTCTAGAAATTTGCTGATGGCAGATATTTTGCGGTTCTCTGGCATTCGTCCGTGTGAATTGCTCGGACTTACCACGGCTTCAATTTACCGAGAAAAAGGGCAATGGGTTTTGGCTGTACCGGGCAGAAAACAAATTACCCGAACACGCTATTATCATTGTCCGAGTTTCATTGTAGATAGCTTCCAACGTTACATGGCACTTAGAACGCAGTACCACCGTTGGGAAACGTCCTTATTTGTTTCAATGTCAACCTATGAAGGTTTGACCGTCAGCGGATTGCAGAACCTATTCAAAAAGATTTCCCGCGAATTGGGATTTCGGGTTAATGCCTATGGATTTCGGCGTTATGTGGCAACCACCATGAGCGAGAACCGTGTGGACCGGGGAGAAATGTCATACTTCCTCGGTCATTCACGTTTCAGCACCACAGACCTGTATATCGAAAGAAGTTGCCATCTCACCGCCAAGGCCAGTTCAACGATGGCAACTCTAAGCGTAAGTTAGAAATTTACTGGATGGGCTTCGATAGCTTTTCGCATATCTGAACTGTCGGCGTGGGTATAAATTTGGGTAGTCTTAACCGTAGTATGCCCCATCATTGCAGAAACCGCTAGAATGTCCTTGCAGCCGCGATATGTAAGTGTTCCGAATGTATGTCTGAGCATATGAGGGGTGAAGTGAATTCCGGTTGCCAGCTTGAGGCGATTGCACATTTTTTTTATGCCTGTCGTCTTGAGTTGCTTGGCACCAATTAGGGTTTGAAAAAAATGGATGCTGTCTCCCGACTGATTGTCTCGACTAAAGGCATATTCATTCAAGAAATAGAGAAGACGAGAGTTGATAGGAATAAACCGATCTCGTCCTCCTTTTCCATCCTGAACAAAGATTTGTTGTTGCACCAAATTCACATCACCACGTTTGAGATTCATCAGCTCCCGTCGTCTTAGCCCGGCAAAAATGAATGTAGCAATTATGGCTCGGTTTCTCAGTTTTGCTCCTTTTAAACGCCAGTTCACATGATAGGCTGCGTCAATCAATTGGTTGGCTTGTTCTTCATCAAGTGCTTTCGGTATGGCTCTGGGTAAGCGTGGGCGCGCAATGTTTCGCATCGGGTTTAAGTCCACATATCCCCGAGCCGTTGCCCAAACATAGAAAGCTTTCAGATTCCTATGGTGGGTAAAAAAGGAATGGGCTGACCAGTTTCGCTGGCTTGAAACACGAATGAGCATTTGTTCCAGAACGGACTCGGTGAGATCGCGAATAAGCTTGGCTGATGTTTCATTCGAGACCAAAGAAAATGTTTGGCGATAACTTTTAATCGTAACAGGCACGACACCTTTAGCGGTTGCGGAATATTGAATATAGCGTTCAAAAACGACTTCGATTGGGGAATTTTCCATGGCGAATGAGGGTAAAAAAATAGAAAAATTTCACTCCCTCAAGGGTGCTCTATCAAGACCTCATCCGTACTGTAAGTGCGTCCTGAACGACCAATTTGAACTACACGATCCGTTTGTGGAGCCGCTTTTGGGGATTGAACCCAAGACCTCACCCTTACCATGTGCGTTAGGTGGTGTAATACTATTGGTTTCGCGCTCTATAACTGACTTGTTGGCGCACGACTTTTCGGCAACGTCATTGAATCTGAGAGCCTCTCCCTGAAAGAGCAATTTAAGAATAATGAGTTGCGAGTATTTGGCAAATTTTATTGAATTTTCTGGCTCGCCACATACCAGATAGCTGTCATTCTAATCCACACCTCAAAATGGTGTTTTGACTGGGTAGTATCATTTTTTGGTAGTAGCTGAACGGCAGCACAGCGGACAAACTACTGTTTTCATTTTTGATTCTTGTCCAGCCTGCGACATGGCTTCCCTTTACAACCCCAACCAGCTAGTTTTCATTGCATCCAAGAGATGCAGGGGGTGAATCATATTTTAATGAATTTAGGTGTGGGTGGAAATCTTCAGAAAAATTGGAGCGCTTGGCTTTTCGTAAAGCATGGGGTGCGTCGTGTTGTGTTCTACGAAAGGCTGGCAGCGTGAACAAACGAATGGGCTGTTTGTTGGTGTTTTTTGGTGTGCCTTTGGCACTGTCTGCTGCGATCTATCTATACTTTTACCCTTATTCCTGGAATCAGAAGCTGATGCTTGAAGTGGAAACACCAGATGGCGTGAGAAGCGGGACGGCAGTGACGTCGATTGAGTGGAGGAACAATCCGTTCAGTGGCGGTTGGGGCGGGGCTCGAATGCACCAAAAAACCATCGGTGAAGCTGTTGTTGTTGATTTGGGTGATGGTCAATATTTATTTGCCTTGCTTGGTGGTGAAACTACAGCCAATTTTGCTACACAATTGGTTATGGATACGACGAAGCGTGCTTGGAGTGCTGAAGCATTTAAAGGTGTTCATACCTTACCGCGCCCAGCTATTGTTCCGCCCAAGCTTTATCCTATGCTCGTTACTTTCAACGACATCAACGACCCAGCGAGCGTGAGAGAGGTTGACCCTGATGATTTGGATGCAGTATTTGGGTGCACATCCTCTACAGAATCAAAGCCTTGGCGCATTGAGGGCGTGAGTTGGCATCATTGGTCCAAACGTAGTTTTACTCTGAAAACCGCGAAGAAAATCGGAATTGAAGCAGGTCTCACCAAAGAGGCATCCGATGCCTTGTTTGCCGTTCAAATGAATAATTGGTTCTTGGACGATTTTCCTGAATTGGCCTCGGAATATAAATTGGCGTCCTCCCAGAAACAGAAACTGTCCAACAAATATAATGGCGCTGATTGGCGCAATTGGGTCAAGCATTGGGAAGAAAATTACCAAGATCAATTTAATGGGCCATTTCGAAGAGACATGTCCAATGATTGCTATAAGCTCAAATCTATCAGTCTGGAAATCACCGATGAGCCTGTGACCAAGGGCAAGGTGGAGAAAGTATTGGGTCGAAATCCTGGTGATGGTTCGCTTGATAAAATTTGGCAAGAGTTACCTACTACCAAACGAAGAATATTAAGTTCCATTAACTGGATAAAGGATTGATGTTGTGAGAATTTCCAAAGAGCTATTGCTGGCCAATTTTTTGATGGATGCTTACAATCAGGGTTACGGCAAGGGTATCTTTTCAGCGACAGGCTCAAATCGGTAGCTTTGGGCTCGCAGCGGTCGTTGCCTGTGAATTTGTCGGGCATAGAAAGTAGTTCATTTTCCCAGTTTTAGAAAATCAGGAAATGGCTGCTTTCTTTTATCGGGTAAAAAGTAGTATCTCCGGTTTGTATCGTTAATTACGAATTTAACAGTGTTAGAATGGCGCAGATTGCCTCCCATTTGCCAAAATCCACTGTCCTTTATTTTCCCGAACATTTTCCATTAGGTTAAAATGAAACAACGGCAAGAAGGCTTCAAAATCATTCATCTGCATCAAACGTGCCTGTACAGCTTTGAAGCTTCGTAAATGCTCATGCACGGACAGAATTTGAATTGGCCCTTGGTGGCTAAAGCGTTCGGCTATCAGATTTTGTTCCTCGCTCATGGCCTCTATAAGTTGGTCAAGTTGTTTGCAAATAATTTTGGTGTCGGGTTTGCGGTGAATCTCAACGGCCATTAATTGGGTTTTGTTTCCACTTTGCAGCCTAAATATTCCGTCCGGTTCAATGGTTAATCGGTCGAAGGGTGACCGATAGTCTGAGGGTTTGAACTTGAAATTATTAATTGACCGTTTGCTGCGGTCTTTAACAAAATAGGGGTGGAAAAAATCTAATTCTGCGTCTTCGTGACTTTCAACCCATTGCCGAAGCCAGATGTGAAAATCCACAAATGCCTTACGATGAAAATAGTCGTTTTGATATCTCAAGCCATATTTTGGATAGCAGACTTCTGATAATTCGCATTGAGAAAATTCGGCAACTTCTCTAGCTCCATGCTCGGACAAAAAGTAGATCCGTTCCAGACGGCCAATACCAGCGATAACGCCAAAATCCTGAAACTTTACCAAAGATGATTTACCGCGTGTAAGTCTGGCTAAAGTGTGTTGGCGAATATACTCACGCTTTTTACCTACTCCCAATTTCTCCATTTGGGAGGGAGAAAGGTATTGATAGGTTGCCAAGGCTTCGAGAGCTTTAATATCGTTTTCTGATAATGGTATCATTTGGCGGTTTCTGGATTATAGGCAGGTTTTCTTTTCCTCACTTTTGGCGTTGAGATCGTGGATTCAACATCGGACGTATGATTTTCAAAAATATTTTCCTGATCCAAATTTATTTTGACTGCTGATTTTAAGTGCTGAATTGGGCGGTAGAATTTTTTGATCTGCTCTTTTTTGCGTCCGTTCCATTGCGCCGTTTTCAGTTTAGCCTTGCCGGACACTTTTGGAATTTTGACCGCAACGGATGGAGCTTTACCAGCCTTGATGTGAAAGTATCCTGTATCCAAGGCTTGTAGTTCTTCCATAGATGCGCCAGTTTCAGCGGCAATGGTTTTGAGGCTTTTGGTTTCATTGTCGCCAGAGATTTTTATGCGACTGTTCCCAATAATGGCGCGTTTGAGTTTGGCATCCATCCCTTGACCACAAAATTGTTGAGCAAAGGTTCCGTACAATCGAAACTTTCTGGTTTTGGTCACAATCTTTTGCATGCTGTCAGAAATAAAATCCTGGCACTCGTCTACAAACAGGTGAATAGGTATGCGGTTTTCAAAAGACTGATTGCCTTGGGAAAAGGCAAACCGTGTAAGGGTCGCCATGATGAAACGGCCAATGCTGCCATCGGCGGCATCGGTCAAGTCTGACAAATCAAAAAGAATAACCGCACGTTTGGCGACCAACACTTCAAGGTCAAAGGTAGTTGAGCCACACAGAAAATTGTAAAAGAAATCATCTGCGAGCAAATTTCTAACCTTGGTTTTGATAGAAAGTTTGGAAGGGTTGTATGAATCTTTGAAAAAATCTTTTTTCAAAAACTCCAACTGAGAAGGATTGGTTAAATGACGCTTCGCGTGATTTATATAGGGTTCGTAATCCACTCTGTCGTCACTGAGGAATGGCATTAAGTCTGCCAAGGTTGTGTGATCCATGTGAAGCAGCGTAGCAAGGCAAGGCTTGAGGATGGTGACCATCTGAGGGCTAAAGGTGCTACCCTCTTTATCACCTGTCATGATCTCCCTGAACACTTCGACAAAGGCATCTGTGGCGAGGGCAATATCATCCCAGTTTTTTGATTTCAGATCGAACGGGTTTAGGGTTGGGGTGAGTGTGTTAGATAGAGCAGGTTTAATGTAGACCAAATTATCATTGAGCGAAGGTATCTTGAATTGCGCTACGGATTTGGCTAAATCTCCGTGGGGATCAAGAAGAATGACACACGGCTTTTCGTTCAAATTTGAGGAATAGTCCTGAGTGACGTAATGGTAGATTAGTCGCTCAATAGTGACGCTTTTTCCCATGTCCAGTACCAGCGGTGATGTAGGTATGGCGTTGGCGGTCACTTTCTCTAAGCTGAAATTTTGGGGCTGATATAAAAAAAGCCCGATCATGCGTCGGTAAACTGCTCGGAAAGGCCAAGTCATCAGCCTGAAAATTGGAGTCACACAAAAACGATCTATACCCCTCACGCCCACGCTTATGAGCCTGTGCAACAAGGCGTGATCTCTGCGCCATTTTCTCATAGCGATGGTATCGTTCGTGATAGATTTTTTGGGCATCAATAAAGTTACATTGGGTAATTACTTCATGCAAAAGTTCTTGTTCATCACGCCATTCAGGGGCACTGAATTTTGCTAGTTGTGCTGGCTTGGGAGCAAGGGCATAATCTGTTTTCTTGGGTGGAATGGGCGGCGTATGTTTGGATTTCAAACAGTCTTCATATTCTGCGAAGCTTGGAATGTGCTTATGATAGCTGGCATACGCTGTAGTGAGATGGCCTTGCAAATTTGAGTTATGAGTAAACTCAATCTTCCCAAAGTTAATTGGCGGTACCGTTTGCGTAGTTTTCGGCCTGAATAGTTTTTGAAATAATGCTTCTAGCGTGGGCTTGGGCATTCAGATTATTGCCTCTACTTTTGACTATGGTTTTGTATCCTACCTAAGAATTTAGAAAAGCTCAAGAAAACAAAGATTTAATACTTGTTTCTAAGCTCCGAATCCTAATCCTCAGGGTTTTCTCTCCTCTTCTCTCACATAGTTCGTTCATCTTCATTCAATCCTACTATCAAATCAGGGTGTGGGAACTTTCCCACGAGGAGGTTTTTTGGGTTCCCTACTTTCGTAGCTTCCTCATCTTTTTATAGGTTTGTGCGGCACGCAATTCTCTGAATTGTTTGTCCTCTTTTGATTTGTGTGATTGGTTTAATTCCGTGGCGATGGTGCGGATTTCAAAATCTTCCAATCGGCGGTTTTCTGGCAGATCATGAATCCGACTGTCTGACACAAAGTAGGGCTTAAGAATTTGTAATTTTTTCAACGTGGCAAGCGTGGCTTGTTCTCTGGCTTCACCGCGCTTGATGGCTCGCCTCACTCCCTTTTGTTTACCACTCAAGCGGTCAAGTTTACTCAAACCTTCGAACTCTCTGTTGGCTTTTCTGGTGGTATTTTGTGCGTAGCCTAACAATTCCAAATACCGTTCTTCGGTGGCCAGAAAACCACGCTTTTGGGTTTCTGCCAAAAGGGAAACACAGTCGGCTTTCCAGTTGGGTCTAGCTCGGTGATCTGGCAAACCCAAACCATCAGGTTTGATGTTTCGCTTTGCCCAGCCAGATAATTCTTTTGTAGTGTTAAAATGTAGTGTTAATGCCGTTCTGTTTTTGCCGTTTGTGTGCTTCAAATACTGGATTATGGAAAGATTGTGCGCTTTGTATTGCTGGTTTATTTCGCGCTTGAGCGATTTGAAATTTTGCGTTTGCTGTTTTTCCAATTGATCGAGGAATGTGTAAGCCAAGGCTTTGCGATACTCACGCCAAAAATCACTTCGCACACCTAAGCTCGGGTCTTTATAGGTTCGAGGTTGCGCGCGACCAAACTTGGTACGGCGGTCATGTGGCTTGTTAAGTGCCTTGGTGATTTTGGATGGTTTTATAAACGGAAGATTGATCCGATAGCCACCGGCTAAACGTTTATGCACTTCCACTTTTGCCGTAACGCTGTAGCTAATTTTTATTTGTGGTAGGCTATCTACATTCAATCCAATCAAGTGAAGATGTTGGTAAAATTTCCGATGAGTTTCTTTTATGGCTGTCTCACTGATACGGTGTTTTTGTGGGTCTACAGATATACGTAAATTTGTAGTGTTAATTCCATCATCTGAGTTTGAAAATTTTGGTTCTAGGGTTAGCTCTGCTGATGGCTTCTTGTGGGACTTGTTATCAAAAATACTGCGCCGCTCTTTGAGAACTTCACCGGTTTTTCTATCCACCCAAAGGGCTGTGGTCTTGCCTTCTTGCTCTCGCCACAAAATCAACGGCTCATCTGCGGAAGTGTTTTTGTTTAGCTCTAGTGGCTCTACAGCCTCCCCCATCAAATCCCGAACATCTTTCACCGTAGCCTTGATGTCGAGCTCCGCAAGGCGGCTTCTGGTGGATTTAACTTGTGCGGCAACGCTGGTGCTGATGGGGCATAGATATTCGGACTTGGTGCAAACTTTCCCACCTTCCCGATAGGAAGACTGTCGGTACAAATAGTCACCGCCATTAATGTGTTTGATGACAATGTATGACACGGTGTTTTCCTTTGTCGACAAAACACTGTACCAAAATTTTTGTAGTGTTAAAACGGAATATCAACTTGCCAATTTGTGGCCAGTTCCTAACTTGATATTGACGATCAGAGTTAATCAATGGCTTCAGATATCAGACATTTAGATTAAAATACCAATGTCAATCTCAGGTTAAGTTGAAATGGTCTTCTACTATTTTCATCCAAATGGTTCAGCCAAAACAACCTTCTCGGACAAAAGAAACATTAATGCAGAAAAACATCGATTTCCTACGAAATATGACTTTCAATGATGTCGAAATATCATCTTGGGCTCTGGAAACACTCGATCCTAATCCTGATGAAATTGACAAACTAATTGAGATGATCAAGGAACGTCCTGGTTTGGAGCATTGTCTTCGAGGAGATTTCCTCACACGCAGTATTCCGCCCAATGGGTCAACGAGATTAAATTGGAGAATTCGCATTGATGATTCAAAGGGCGCTGAGATAAGAAATTTAAGAGATTGCCTATATCAATCAGTTGTAAACAGAGTTTTCTATATTATTTCTTTGGAAGAATATATGAAGGATGATTGGCCACATCCTGATAAGAAATTAATAGATCTCTCTGGGGTCGTCGCTCCCATTAAAAGGAAATACCAGTAATCTCATTAAAGCCTTATCCCTTTTGGTCCGGTGGCACAATATGTAGTGACATTGCGGATTGAATGGTGTAGAACATATAGTGAACATTAGGCCTTATGTAAGGGAGCTTTGCCATGCTGTTTACACCAACATCCTTGATTGAATTTCAACACCGTTTTGCCGATGAGGCGGCGTGTGCTGCGTGGCTTTACGAGATGCGCTGGCGCGATGGATTTGTGTGTCCGCGATGCGGGAATGATAAGGCATGGGCGCTTGAGACGAAGGCCTTTACTTACGAATGCACACGCTGTCATCGTCAGACTTCGGTAACCAGCGGCACAGTAATGCACGGCTCGAAATTACCCCTGACGGTCTGGTTTTGGGCAGCTTTTTTGATGACCACCCATTCCAACGGTATTTCCGCCTTGCAGTTGCAGGGCCAGTTGGGCCTTGGTTCTTATAAAACCGCGTGGTTATTGTGCGCCAAATTACGCCGGGCCATGGTGGATAGTGATCGCTCGCCCCTGCAAGGCCTTGTGGAAGTTGATGAAACCGCGATTTCCTGCCGTTCGAAACAAGAACCCGTCATGGGAGGGCAAGGCCGCTCGCATCAGGGGAAACTATTGGTGGCAGGTGCGGTTGAAGTGGACCAAAGGGGGCGTCCGGGGAGGCTGCGTCTGGCGAGAATTGAGGATTATAGCGCCAAATCCCTGCATCTCTTCGTTGAGCGGAGCCTGGCTCCAACAACGATTGCAAGGACCGATGGCTGGTCCGGTTATCAGGGGGTGGGCGACATTATCCCCGGTCTTAATCATCAACCCCATACCATCGGGCCGATGGCAGCACACATCGTATTGCCCTGGGTGCATCGGGCTTTTTCAAACCTCAAAACATGGGGCTTGGGTGTCTATCACGGGCTGCGGGCCAAACATCTGCAAACCTATCTCGATGAATTCGTCTTCCGGTTCAATCGTCGCCGAAACCGCCACTCCGCCTTCAAAACCATCCTCGCCATCGCCGTCAAAAAAATCACCAATGACCTACAACATGTTGATCTCACCGGAACAAAAGGGATAAGGCTTTCTCATTATTGACGTTATCAATACGACTAGAAGAGAAAACAACGCAGCCAAATAAGCCACATAAATTCTGCCAATGGGTATTGAAACAACATTCAGTGACACGGCGACGATATAGAGAACAAGAATGATTCCTATGCACAGGAAAACCAACATAAATTCTCTTATCTTTTTCTCTCTAACCCGAGTGGTGTGATCTCTCATCTGCCTTACGTCGGTAGTGATAGCCTGTTCTACAGCAAATGTTCTGGACTGCAGATGATCAGATACCGCATCAAAAGAGTATTCCCTATTTTCTCGCTGGCGAACCAATTTATTCTTGATGAAGTCCTTAGTTGATTGATCAAGAAGGGATCGCGAAGTTGAGTCAACATCTACAGACATAGTTCAGACCTTCGCTGACGCTGTGTACAAATCTGGGAAATCAAACACTGTGAAATTGTATTCAAAAATCACCTCCCATACGAAAAATACCAATTCTGCTTGAGAAGGATGTAGGTTTGCTCGTATGGGTTCTTCACCTTTACCAAGCGTTATCAAACTTGGCTTTTCGTGGCTAAAGGTTTGTTGATAGCAATAATCAATTTCTTTATAACTGTAATTATGCCCATTAAATATCGGCCTTTGAAAACTAATTCCAACCTTATGTATGTGATAATGAAATATATCTATCATCACTATAATATTGGATAATAATATAGGGTTTATTTTAAATTTTTGGTATTTCGGTTGCTCGGAAAAAATTAAAACCTCATTACTTAACCCGCGGCAATCATATTGCTTTATCTCATTAACACTCATGGAACTCTCCACTCGAAACCTGAAAAGAGTTTGAAATTTTATTCACAATATTTCGCCACAATTATTAACAGACCATTAACGCTGGCAAAAAAACATTAAAATTTTACTAAAATTTTATACTTCTTTCGAATTTTTCAACTTCGAAACAATCTTCGAGATGGCGGCCTCGTCATGTTTTTGTCCGACTGAAAGTTCATCTTTCAGACGTTCTTTAAATTCGAACTCCCTCATTTCCTCACTAGTTTTATGCGTCTCAAATTCCATATTATTGTCATGATCGGTGGCTTTGGCTTTCATATTGTGGGCATGATTAATATGCGATTGCCGTTCCGTAATGGCTCCGCTGGCGAGTGCTGCAATAACTTTGGCCTCAAGTTCAAACAAGCCATCTTCCGCATCCCAAAGGTGACGTATGTAGTCGTCACGTCTACGCATTGAAATTTCTGTGGCCAAGCGTTCAACTTCACGAGCGTCTTCTGCTCGATTGAAAGCATGATCCAAAAGCCGGTTTTCTTTGTCTAGTTCATGTTTCAAGTGCATGAGGGTTTCGGCATTTTCGCCTTCAACAATTATGGCTTCACGCTGGTATGACTGTCTCCGTGTTTCATTTTTTTCCTGCCTTATGACCGCATTTTGATGGCTTCGCTCAAGTCGTGCTAAGGCGTTATGTTGTCGCTCGTCCATCTGCCATTGCTCACCCATTGGGAAGCCCCTTTTGATCTACCAGCCGCATAATATTTTCCATGCGTTCACGGTGGTTGGCATCCATTTGCTCTACGAGTTTTAAATCTTCGGCCTGACCACTCTGGATAAGAGTATGAAGTTTTTTGTTGTCGTCATTGAGTTTTTCAAGTCCGGCTTCAACTTGACTTCGTAGTTCACGGATACCTTCGGCTTGGGTTTGGGCTAATGTTTGCAACTGTGTCCGAAAGTCAGAGGCTTGGCTTACTAATTCTGAAATCTGGGTTTTTAGTTGGTCAATTTCCGATTGTGCATTTTCGAAGGCTTGCCTGTAATTATGTATCTCAACATTTTTCCTATGTTGATCTTGTGCCTGTTCTGACTTGGAACGAAAATCGGGCATAGTTTACTTTCGCTTGAATTTGGCTTCGTAGAAATTTGATAATACACGATCTCCACGAAGTACGTTTCGAATATTTTCGTATATTCTGCGCCCTTCAATAACCTTCTCAGCATCTGAGATATTGTTTTGCTCATAGAGAATTTCAAAACATCGGGTGATAAGAGGCTCAAGAGGAATGATTACATTGTGCATCAGGCACACCTCAAAAAAATCATTGGCCGCGAACTCTGCCGCTGCGTAAGCTTCCCAGAGTTTCTTAGCTTCCTTGGAAAGCCGGTTTGTTGCAGTCCCGTAGAGTTTTTTTACACCCTTGGTTTTGGCAATCACTTTCAGCTTTTCAGCCGTGGTTTTGGAATGGCTGATAAGATCAACGGCATACGTATTTCTGAGCAATGAGAATAATTTAGCCAATTCGAGGCTTTTGGTTCTAATCTCAGCGGCTTCAATTTTGGTTAGCCCAAATTCTTGGCGAAAATCTTCGATTATTTTGACTGTGTTAGCGAACCTGAAATGATACCAATTTTGTGCTCGTTTTAGTTCGTTGTCACCTAATTCCACATACCACCAATGGAGTTTGTGAAGCTTGTTAATCTCAGATTGTTTATAAACGCTGAGAAATATTGTCGCTTGGGCTATGGCGTATGCCTTATCATATCCTGTGGTATTGGTGGTTGCTGTTAGCGTACTAGCCGCAATTGTCGCCAAATAGCAATCATCCATCACACGTCCGCATTTTGGATTATTTGGCGATTTACAAAACCCTACTATTGCCCGCTCCCTGATCAAGGCTTGCTGCTCCCCCAGAGTTTTCCCATAAAACTCTGGAGAAAAATCCAGATGTCCAGATTGCTTTTCATACCATTCCAAATAGCGATTTGGATTGGTATATTGCCTGTATGTACATTTCTATTATTTTACTCAGGTCAATATTTTCACCTGTATCGGCTTTTATCTGCCGTGCAGTTTGAACCAATATAGAAAATATTTCCTGATTTTCTGGCGCAAAACTTTCTGCGGTAATATCCACCCCATATTGACCCAGGTTTGTGTCAAACAATTCATTGACATCTGTTGACGCGCTGGCAGTTACAACACCCAATAAAAGTGAACTCTGGCTTGTCGTTAGTTTGCCAGTTTGTGCCTCACCTAAATTTACCTGAAAAGCCTTTATAGCTGATCTGGTTTTTCTTCCCATAAGGCCATCGGGCGTTCCCGCTTCATATCCCTTTGCGTTTAGAGCGGTTTGAATAGATTTGAGATGGCCACGTCTGGCAGATGTAACGTGTTTCTTTTTGGAGCGGTTTTTGGCACGTTTTTTCTTTTTTAATTTATCCAGAATAATTGCACCAGCACCTATAGCTATCCCAATTCCAATAACCTTTTTGAGTTTGTTACTTCCTGCATAGGTTGGCGCGGTCGGTTGTAAAACCAATCCGATTGTTACAAAGAGTGTAACAATTACTGAGGTACCTTTTTTTCCAAAATTTTGGTATTCTTTGTTGGCTTGTACTTTGCCATACATCGCAATGTTTCCCTCGTAAAAGCCTTATCCCTTTTGGTCCGGTGGTACAATATGTAGTGACATTGCCGTTTGAATGGTGTAGAACATATAGTGAACATTAGGCCTTATGTAAGGGAGCTTTGCCATGCTGTTTACACCAACATCCTTGATTGAATTTCAACACCGTTTTGCCGATGAGGCGGCGTGTGCTGCGTGGCTTTACGAGATGCGCTGGCGCGATGGATTTGTGTGTCCGCGATGCGGGAATGATAAGGCATGGGCGCTTGAGACGAAGGCCTTTACTTACGAATGCACACGCTGTCATCGTCAGACTTCGGTAACCAGCGGCACAGTAATGCACGGCTCGAAATTACCCCTGACGGTCTGGTTTTGGGCAGCTTTTTTGATGACCACCCATTCCAACGGTATTTCCGCCTTGCAGTTGCAGGGCCAGTTGGGCCTTGGTTCTTATAAAACCGCGTGGTTATTGTGCGCCAAATTACGCCGGGCCATGGTGGATAGTGATCGCTCGCCCCTGCAAGGCCTTGTGGAAGTTGATGAAACCGCGATTTCCTGCCGTTCGAAACAAGAACCCGTCATGGGAGGGCAAGGCCGCTCGCATCAGGGGAAACTATTGGTGGCAGGTGCGGTTGAAGTGGACCAAAGGGGGCGTCCGGGGAGGGGGCGTCTGGCGAGAATTGAGGATTATAGCGCCAAATCCCTGCATCTCTTCGTTGAGCGGAGCCTGGCTCCAACAACGATTGCAAGGACCGATGGCTGGTCCGGTTATCAGGGGGTGGGCGACATTATCCCCGGTCTTAATCATCAACCCCATACCATCGGGCCGATGGCAGCACACATCGTATTGCCCTGGGTGCATCGGGCTTTTTCAAACCTCAAAACATGGGGCTTGGGTGTCTATCACGGGCTGCGGGCCAAACATCTGCAAACCTATCTCGATGAATTCGTCTTCCGGTTCAATCGTCGCCGAAACCGCCACTCCGCCTTCAAAACCATCCTCGCCATCGCCGTCAAAAAATCACCAATGACCTACAACATGTTGATCTCACCGGAACAAAAGGGATAAGGCTTTTGGTTTATTCGGCTTTTGTGCCGGAATTTATTTAAAGGAACACCCCCATGCCCATGCCAGCTTATCTGATCCTTGAAGGCGAAACCCAGGGTCTTATCTCACAAGGCGCTACGACATTTGATTCCATCAACAATGAATGGCAGTCCGGCCATGAAGACGAGATCATGGTTCAGGCGGTTGATCATGCGGTTATTACCCCCCGCGATCCCCAATCGGGAAACCCAACCGGTACCCGCATCCACCAGCCATTCAAGTTCACCTGTACGCTCAATAAGGCTGTGCCCTTGATGTACAACGCGCTTGTGACAGGGGAATTACTGACCAATGTGGAGTTGAAATGGTTCCGTACCCAAAATTCCGAGCAGGTGCATTTCTTTACCACCAAGTTTGAAGAAGGTCTTATCGTCGATATCAACTGCCACATGCCCCACGCAAAAGATCCAAAGATGGCAGATTTTACTCAGATGGTTGATGTGAAAATGACCTATCGCAAGGTCATGTGGGAGCATGTTGTGGCTGGAACATCTGGCTCCGATGATTGGCGCAATCCGGTGCAATCTACATAGGGCGTTCTGAACAAAGAAATTTGTGATCCGTGTCAGTTAGAATCATGTTACAATGGTGCGGATCACAATCTTCCAAAATCAGAAGGTGTTTGTGAATACTACTTATGCCTGTGAAATTTATTCAGTCTTGAGAGCAATAAACCTGTGAAAATTGGTCTTGTGACAGACCGTATTCAACGCCGCCCCGACCCGGTTGAGGCGAAGGAAGGGGTTTTTGCACATCTGGCAGAAGAAGAACTGAGCGAACAGGAACAGGCGCGCGTCGGTAGTATACAGGACCGACCGACCGTCAGTCGTATATCCGAAAATCCAGATGCCCCACAACATCCCTGGCATCCCAAACAGATTCTCAAACGTCTCACCAAACTCTACGCCAGTCTTGGTAGACCAAAGGGAAAAGCATGATGGTAAAACGTCTGTTTTTCTTGAGTTCAGGTATGCTGATTATTGCGGCACTCTATCTTACTATGATTGCATATCTGGCTGAACGAGAAGACATGTCTGCCGGCGGATTGTATGCCCGTTTGATGATCCCGGACGAAATTAGGGAACTGGAACTACCGGGATTGTGCGAAGTTCAAAGCTATTCTCGCTCCTTTTTGTCTTGTGGTGGAGGAGAATGTGGATGGGTTTACAGAATAGAATTTACCACAGGTGATACAAACGCAGAATTACAACGTGTACTTGATGTGTTGACACTTCCAGCAAAGCTACATGTTTTTGTGACTTTTGGAACTGTTGAAGAGAAGTCTGGTGAAGCTTGCTCACAAGCGCGGATAAGTTTCCATTCCGATGAAGCAAAGATGCCATGAGCAAGTTCGGAGATATTAAAACAGCGTATAATGCGTTTGGAGCCAATGGCAGTTGGGGAAATGTAACTAGCGGCCTGATCTACACCTGCAATGCAGGTTGGCTTGATCTGGGCCATCTTAATCCGGGTAGTTCCCGTCCGATGATCGGTGCCAGCAATCTTTGGGCCAGCATCAAGAATGAAGGTCCTGCCGCCATGAAACGCAACTGTACCATGGATGGTCAATTGCGGGCAATAGACTATGGAGGACTGCACGGCAATCGCTTGAAAATCTGTTGATTCCCTTTTCTGCAATTATGTGATTCATAGGGCACCTCCAAACCAACGAGGTGCCCTATGACGACGACCAATATACTTGACCATTTTTCCACTCTTTGTGACCCGCGTCAAAGTTGGAAAGTTTTGTATCCGCTACCGGAAATTTTGTTGGTGGTGCTTTGTGGCGTGATGGCAGGCGCTGATGATTTTGTTGAGATTGAGCGTTGGGGCAGACGCAAGCTGAACTATTTACGTCGGCTGCTGCCCTTCAAAGACGGCATTTGCTCCCATGACACTCTCAATGATGTGATGAACGCCTTGCCCGGTGAATTGTTTGCCGAGTGCTTTACCAACTGGGTTTCGAAATTGCGTGATCAAGACCCGGAAATTGTCGCCATTGACGGCAAGACATCAAGGCGTGCTCATGCCCACAATGGTCGTCGCCTGCACCTGGTTTCTGCCTGGGCAAGCCGACAAAGGTTGGTGCTGGGGCAAGAGCCATGCGATGAAAAAGAGAACGAAATCAGTGCTATACCCCGCCTCCTGGAGCGCCTTGAGTTGGCCGGTTCTCTGGTCACAATTGATGCCATGGGCTGCCAACATAACATCGCATCAGCCATTCTTGCCAAGGGTGCTGATTATCTTCTGGCCCTTAAGGGCAACCAGAAATCGTTGCACAGTGAAGTGGCTCTATTCTTTGATGCAGCCAAAGGGCTCGACAGCCACACCACCACCGATGCAGATCATGGCCGTATTGAAATACGACGCGCATCGGTGTGTCATGCGGTTGACTGGCTCAGCGCAGACCGCACAGCGCCGGGCGAGCCATGTTTTGCCGGCCTTGCAACCATTGGCATGGTCGAAGCCGAGGTGGAAAAAGATGGCCAGACCAGTCGCTCAAGGTGCTTCTATATCTCTTCAGCCCATCTCACAGCAGCCCAACTGTCACGCGCAGCACGCGCCCACTGGGGTATCGAAAATCGCCTGCACTGGGTGATGGATGTGGTCTTCCACGACGACCTGATGCGGCTTCGAACCCAAAACGGGCCCGTAAACATGGCCCTCGTCCGCCACGCAGTGCTCAATATCATCAAGCAAATACCCGACAAAGCAAGCATAAAAGTACGAAGAAAAACAGCGGCTTGGGACGATGAATACCGGTTCAGCGCAATCACAAACTCCGGGTGATTCTTTCAAGCGATTCCCGTGTGTGCTTAACGAGAGCGAGCAAATGCTTATGGCATTGCGTCCTTATCAATACTACGCCGTAGAGGGAATTGTTGAGCAGGTAAAGAATACCAGAAAGAACGGCTATATCTGGCATACGACCGGTTCAGGTAAAACGCTAACATCATTCAAAACGGCGCAAATCCTGACCCAATCCCCGGATGTCCATAAGGTGGTGTTTGTGGTGGATCGCAAGGATTTGGACTTTCAGACGATCAAGGAGTTTAACAGTTTTTCAGAGGGCAGTGTAGATGCAACCAATAATACCGCCATGTTGGTTAAGCAGTTTGCCGATGATACGCCTTTGATCGTTACGACCCTGCAAAAGCTCAATACGGCCATTAGCCACGAACGGCATCTGAGTAAGATGGGTGCTTTGCGGGATAAGCGCATGGTATTTATTTTTGACGAATGCCATCGTAGCCAGTTCGGTGAAACCCATAAACGCACTACCGACTATTTTCAAAATGTGCAGATGTTTGGCTTTACCGGCACACCAATTTTTGTCGAAAATGCCGCTAAAAATGCCCTGGGCAAACGTACTACCAAAGACCTCTTTGGGCAGTGCTTACATAAATATGTTATTACTGATGCTATTCGTGATGAGAATGTTCTGAAGTTCTCAGTTGAATATATTCGTACCGTCAAGCGCAAAGACGATGTGGTGGACATCGAAGTTGAGGCCATCGATACCGCTGAAGTTATGGAAGCGCCAGAACGATTGGAGCGGATAACCGATTACATAATTGCCAACCATGATCGCAAAACCCATGCACGGGAATATACGGCTATTTTCTGCGTTTCAAATATCAAAAGCCTGATCGCCTATTATGAGCTTTTCAAAGCCAAAAAGGCGGCTGGTGAACATCTATTAAAGGTAGGAACGATCTTTTCTTATCAGGCCAATGAAGAAGACGCTGACGCGGATGGCTCGGGTTCTGGTGATGACATGCCGGATGAAAACAAACCCGTAAATAAACACAGCCGTGAGAAACTGGATGAATTCATCGACGATTATAATACGATGTTTGCCACTAATTTTTCGACTGATAATTTTTATGGCTTTTACAAAGATATCGGCAAACGTGTGAAGGCTAAACAGGTCGATATTCTGCTTGTGGTCAATATGTTCCTGACGGGTTTCGATAGTAAGCCGCTCAATACCATCTACGTTGATAAGAACCTCAAATATCATGGGCTTCTGCAAGCCTTTTCCAGAACCAACCGAACCATGGGGCAGAAAAAATCCCAGGGGAACGTAGTTTGTTTTAGGAACCTAAAGCCAGCCACGGATAAAGCTATTGAACTGTTTGCCAACAAAGATGCTCAAGAGGATATAATCCTCGCTCCATACGAGGATTACGTTGATAAGTTCTCGGAAGCGGTAACAAATCTGTTTGCCATTACGCCCGATGTTTCCAGTGTTGATGATCTGCTGACTGAGGAAGACGAGGCGAAATTTATTCAAGCGTTTCGTGAAGTGATCCGGGTGAAAAATGTTTTGGACTGCTTCACCCAATTCAGTTTCGACGATCTGCCGATGGACGAACAACTTTTTGCTGATTTCCGAAGCAAGTATCTTGATCTTTATGACAAGGTAAGAAGCGAGAAGGAAAAGGAAAAAGTTTCGATTCTAGATGATATTGATTTTGAGATTGAGCTGACTAGCCGTGACAAAATCAATGTCAGTTACATTATTGCGCTTCTCAAAAACATGGCAGAAGCCAGCCCAGCAGATTGGGCAAAACAACGAAAAACCATCATGGATATTCTCGACACTGATGCTCAACTTCGCAGCAAGAAAGAGCTTATTGAGCAGTTTATCTCTCAACATTTTGCCAACATGCCAGCCGGTAGCGATGTTGGTGAAGCCTTTGACACTTACTGGGATAAACAAAAACGACTGGTTATTCAAAACTTGAGCGAGGAAGAAGGTCTGAATTCCAATGGCTTGGAGAAGGTTATCGGGAATTATCTTTTCACGGAAAAACCCCCCATGCGAGATGATGTCGTTGGCATCATGGCAACCCGTCCCAGTCTCAAACAAAGAGGCAGCGTGGCAGAACGAGTCATCGGAAAGATCAAGGATTTTGTGGAAACGTTTATAGACGGAGTGGATTAAATTGCCAAAATTTGAGAAAAATGATAAGATACCCACATGTCACCAGAATTAAAAATTGCCGTTGAAACTGCCGAAAGCGTGTTGTCTGAAACAGAGCAACAGCAGGTTATTGATTTAGTTGAAAAACTTGTCGCTCAACACGAAGCCAATAATACCTTTGCCGATGATTTAAAAAACCCTGAATATAAGGCTTATGTTGAAGGGGAATTGGAAAAATCAGAACAAGACCGCTTAGATGGAAACTGTTTCAGTGCAGACGAAATTTTGAAACGCTCAAAAGCCCGAACCAGTCAGTTACATGGGTAAATACAAAATTGTTTTTTCAGACGTTTTTGACAAACGACTAAAAATAATAGAGCAAGATTTTTTGGGTTTTGGTAAAGTCCACACTGATAAATACATTGAGGAAATTATAGCCAAGTGCCAAACTCTTTCAACATTTCCAGTACGCCATGAAGAAATTGAAATTAATGGAGTGATGTATCGCCGTATTTACCACAAGGCACATACTGTTTTTTACCGAGTTTTTGAAGCTGAAAAACTAATTTACATTGATACCGTTTTAGGCGGCGAGCAGAAAGCAAAACTTCATATTTAACTTTCCAACACTTCCCTCAAGTGGTCTTGAGTTTGTTTAGTGGCAACGGTTTTCATGTGGTGCATTTTTAAAAATTGTGGATGTTTAAATCAATCGAGTAAAAAGAAATGAGGAAGGCAAGTATGCACCTCACCTTCCTCAACCCCTTTAAAAGGAACTGTTATCAGCGTTAGACGCTAGATCACGTTGAGCGATCCGCTGATCTATCCAGTCACACACTTCCTGATAACACCATGCTACACGACAGCCGCCAAGTTTAATCCGTTTGGGAAACTTACCAACTTTTTCAAGCCGTGCGATGTGCTGGGGACTGTATGGGATACCCGCTGATTTACCTGAGAAGGATTCGTCTGTTATGACCGACATATCCAAATCGTAGAAGATGGTTCGTGTGTTTGTTTCGCTACGTTAATCAGAATCGAATTTAGCATGGACTCGGGCGTCAACGGTCATATAATTCAAAGATAAGTCTTTGAATTATATCATAATTATTATTTTGGAACAAACTTCTAGGAGCGAATACACGGCAATCGCTTGAAAATCTGTTGATTCCCTTTTCTGCAATTATGTGATTCATAGGGCACCTCCAAACCAACGAGGTGCCCTATGACGACGACCAATATACTTGACCATTTTTCCACTCTTTGTGACCCGCGTCAAAGTTGGAAAGTTTTGTATCCGCTACCGGAAATTTTGTTGGTGGTGCTTTGTGGCGTGATGGCAGGCGCTGATGATTTTGTTGAGATTGAGCGTTGGGGCAGACGCAAGCTGAACTATTTACGTCGGCGGCTGCCCTTCAAAGACGGCATTTGTTCCCATGACACTCTCAATGATGTGATGAACGCCTTGCCCGGTGAATTGTTTGCCGAGTGCTTTACCAACTGGGTTTCGAAATTGCGTGATCAAGACCCGGAAATTGTCGCCATTGACAGCAAGACATCAAGGCGTGCTCATGCCCACAATGGTCGTCGCCTGCACCTGGTTTCTGCCTGGGCAAGCCGACAAAGGTTGGTGCTGGGGCAAGAGCCATGCGATGAAAAAGAGAACGAAATCAGTGCTATACCCCGCCTCCTGGAGCGCCTTGAGTTGGCCGGTTCTCTGGTCACAATTGATGCCATGGGCTGCCAACATAACATCGCATCAGCCATTCTTGCCAAGGGTGCTGATTATCTTCTGGCCCTTAAGTGTCCAACTCGAAAGTAATTGAGTGATATCAGTAATTTGTGATTCAATCGGATTGTTTACGATTCGAAGGAGAACACAATGGTCTGGACTGATATCACCCGCCTACAATATGAGCGCAAAACTGGTCGCTATTCAAGTGATTGCAGCGATAAAGAATGGCATTTGATTGAGCCGTTTCTTCCACCAGAAAAACCTATAGGCCGCCCGCGCACGACGCAAATGCGCGATGTTTGGGATGCGATCCAGTATATGGCCTCAACCGGTTGCCAGTGGAAGATGATCCCTAATGACTTCCCGCCACCTTCTACAGTGCAGCGTTATTTTTACTACTGGCGCGACAATGGAATACTGCATCGAGATCAACCATGCTCTGGTCATGGTAGCGCGAGCAACAAGAAGGTCGAGAAGCCTCGCCAAGCGCCGGAGTAATTGACAGTCAGTCCGTGTAAAACAACGGAAAGTGGCGGGGTTTGCGGCTATGACGCAGGGAAGAAGATCAAGGGTCGCAAACGCTCATATCATCACCGATACCATTGGGGCTAAATCCTGATAAGGATTTGTCATTCATACTGCTGATATTCAAGACCGCGACGGGGCCGTTCATGTGCTCAATTCCAATCCGCCGCACACACCCGTGGCTACGCCATGTATTTGCCGATGGCTGGTTACGCGGGGCCAAAACTAGCGAGGCAAGCTGGAGAAAATCGGATGCTGGACAATTGAGATTGTCAAGCGTTCCGACAAGGCAAAAGGTTTCGAAGTCATTCCACGCCGATGGGTAGTCGAGCGCACCTTCGCATGGCTGCGGTAGATGTCGCAGATTGGCAAAGGATTGGGAGAAATCCATCCTCTCAGCAGAAAGTTGGCTCCTCATTGCTCACATCAGGATGATAACAAGGCGGATCGCAAGAGATTGAAATTACACAATTAGTTTCGAGTCAGACTCTAAGGGCAACCAGAAATCGTTGCACAGTGAAGTGGCTCTATTCTTTGATGCAGCCAAAGGGCTCGACAGCCACACCACCACACGATGCAGATCATGGCCGTATTGAAATACGACGCGCATCGGTGTGTCATGCGGTTGACTGGCTCAGCGCAGACCGCACAGCGCCGGGCGAGCCATGTTTTGCCGGCCTTGCAACCATTGGCATGGTCGAAGCCGAGGTGGAAAAAGATGGCCAGACCAGCCGCTCAAGGCGCTTCTATATCTCTTCAGCCCATCTCACAGCAGCCCAACTGTCACGCGCAGCACGCGCCCACTGGGGTATCGAAAATCGCCTGCACTGGGTGATGGATGTGGTCTTCCACGACGACCTGATGCGGCTTCGAACCCAAAAACGGGCCCGTAAACATGGCCCTCGTCCGCCACGCAGTGCTCAATATCATCAAACAAATACCCGACAAAGCAAGCATAAAAGTACGAAGAAAAACAGCGGCTTGGGACGATGAATACCGGTTCAACGCAATCACAAATGTAATCGCATCTGGCCAGTTCCATGACCTGCAGCTTGTTAAGAGATGGCAGAACCTTGAAGTTGAAGCTATCCAGACTTTTAGTTGCGGGGAACTTGGCCTGTTTGATCCGTCGTTCCACCATCCGGCGTTCGCGGTCAATCAATTCCAGTTCAGCAAGACGCAGTAGATAGCGGGCATGGTCCACACCCTCTGCTGCACATTGTTTAGCTTGCTTGTCATACTCACGCAGGAAGGTTGGCAATCGCAGGGTTTTGAGATGATGGGAAAGCAACAATTGCGGGGTATCGTTTATCTCCGTCATCGTCTTCCTCCCGATAACAGGGTCATATAATCACTTGGGTGTGTAATCGCCACATACGCCTTTGGCAGGTAGGGATAGACCGTCATATCAAGCCGCGGAGGGCGACGTTCTATACGGCACAGCACTAGATGCTTTATTGCATCAAAGCCAATGGTTCCGCGTTCAAGAGCACTTTTGACGCCGGCTTCCACATCCGCCATCTGGAAGGTCTCCAGTAGACGTAGCACCTGAACAAACTCACGCTTGCCCTTCTTGCCCTTCTTGCCCATGCGCGCCTCTAACAACCGACGCAGGGTTGCAAATACATCGGGCAACTCCCAACCCACCAGTGGAGCCGCCTGATCGAGCGCATTGGTCTTTTGCTCAATCAGCGCCAGATAGTGCAGCGGGTCGAAGATGTAGTCTTCCTTCTCCCATGACCTTGCATGACGGGCGATGACTTCTGAACCGCAGGCAATCACCCCCTCATGCACGTATCCACGCACCAGAACCTGGCTGTGGCCATAAGATGTGGGGACGGAGTAGTCATTACCGCGATAGCGTACCAGGGATAGTGAACTCACCCGAACCGACTGTTTGTCACAGGCGTCATAGGCAACAGTTGGCAGAGGTTGGAGTTGTGCAACATCAGATACGAACCGTTCACCAATTGTCTTTTTGCGGCCACGCAATTTGTCGCCCATTCGTTTGAGGCATTGATCTGCCAGATAAGCATTGAGGTCATCGAAGCTGGCAAAAACCGGCTTGGGAACCATGAAGTTGCGGCGGGTGTAACCAACCATACCTTCAACTTTACCTTTATCATTGCCCTTTGCCGGACGGCCAAACCTGTCCGTAAACAGATAATGCGACACCAGTTCTGAGAACACACGGGTTCTCTTACGTTTGCCATCACCTAAAATGCTGGCCACCGCTATTTTGGTGTTGTCGTAAAGTATCGAAACCGGAACTCCACCGAAGAACTCAAAGGCAGACACGTGCCCATCACAGAATGCCTCGGTCGTCTCTGCTGGATATGCCTTCAGGAAACAGGCGTCCGAATGCGGCAGGTCGATTACCAGAAAGTGGATCTTACGCTCGACACCGCCAATCACCGCCAGGGCTTCGCCAAAGTCAGCTTGCGCGTGGCCGGGTGGATGAACCAGTGGCACAAACATCTCACGCTGCCGCTGTTTGGCCGCACAAATATAATCGCTGACAATCGTGATGCCGCCTCCAAAGCCATACTCATCACGAAGACGCTCAAAAACACGCTTACCCGTATGGCACTGCTTCTTGGGAACCACTTTATCATCTTCCAAGATCTGATCGATAATCTCGGTAAAACCATCCAGCTTCGGACGCTTCACAGGCTTCGTTCGACGATAACCCGTCGGCACTGAATATTTCAACATCTTCGCAACCGTGCGCGGATCAATGCCAAACATCCGCGCAACCTCTCGATTGCTGTAACCCTCAATCAAAACTTTATGACGAACCCGACCATATAATTCCACGCACTTCATCCCCGCTCCCAAAACTGGGAACTTATCACTGATGTATTTTTACTCCGGTTTCCGAAGCGCTCAGTGAGGGATTATTGCACCGGGATTCTCACCCTTATAATAGGGAAAAGCGTTGCAGAGGCGGCGTTTGGGATGATCTTGGCATGGACATAGCCATTCCTCTTCAAAAGCCCGAAGACAGGAACCTTGCCGCCAGCACCACGGCCTCTTTTGCCTTTGCGCCTGCCGCCAAAATAACTCTCATCCAACTCAATCTCGCCGCTCATCATGGCCGGTTCTTCGCTGACGATTCTGCGTGGATGGTCTCGCGAAGCTTGTGAAAAAAGAGGATTGCTGTGTTGCGATTCACGCCTGATAATTCAGCCGCAGAACGCGCTGTAGCACCCGCACAGAAATACTTGATAAGCTCAATTTGAATACTTGAAAAAGGCTCTTTTAAACAATCCCCTCATAGGTCACGAATCCGAACTTCATCCACCACTTAGAGAGGTTGCAATTCCCAGAACGCCTTTCACGTTGATATACCAAGTCACACAAACAGAGATACGTGTTTTACGCTTGAGAGACCAACGTTCAGGCAAGGTTGTATAGGGGGTGTCAATTTGACGAAGATGAACTTCCCTTGAAGGGAAGTTTCTTTGTTGTCATGATCGTTTCAATCCAGAGTGATGGCATGTTTTTATCTGCCTCTCCAAGCCAAGGGCTTTGCGGAAACACCGAGCGTAAATCAAAGGTTGATTGAACGTATCATCTTGACTGTCCTCAATTTGCGTTTAAGCCTTATCCCTTTTGGTCCGGTGGCACAATATGTAGTGACATTGCCGTTTGAATGGTGTAGAACATATAGTGAACATTGTGCTTATGTAAGGGAGCTTTGCCATGCTGTTTACACCAACATCCTTGATTGAATTTCAACACCGTTTTGCCGATGAGGCGGCGTGTGCTGCGTGGCTTTACGAGATGCGCTGGCGCGATGGATTTGTGTGTCCGCGATGCGGGAATGATAAGGCATGGGCGCTTGAGACGAAGGCCTTTACTTACGAATGCACACGCTGTCATCGTCAGACCTCGGTAACCAGCGGCACAGTAATGCACGGCTCGAAATTACCCCTGACGGTCTGGTTTTGGGCAGCTTTTTTGATGACCACCCATTCCAACGGTATTTCCGCCTTGCAGTTGCAGGGCCAGTTGGGCCTTGGTTCTTATAAAACCGCGTGGTTATTGTGCGCCAAATTACGCCGGGCCATGGTGGATAGTGATCGCTCGCCCCTGCAAGGCCTTGTGGAAGTTGATGAAACCGCGATTTCCTGCCGTTCGAAACAAGAACCCGTCATGGGAGGGCAAGGCCGCTCGCATCAGGGGAAACTATTGGTGGCAGGTGCGGTTGAAGTGGACCAAAGGGGGCGTCCGGGGAGGGGGCGTCTGGCGAGAATTGAGGATTATAGCGCCAAATCCCTGCATCTCTTCGTTGAGCGGAGCCTGGCTCCAACAACGATTGCAAGGACCGATGGCTGGTCCGGTTATCAGGGGGTGGGCGACATTATCCCCGGTCTTAATCATCAACCCCATACCATCGGGCCGATGGCAGCACACATCGTATTGCCCTGGGTGCATCGGGCTTTTTCAAACCTCAAAACATGGGGCTTGGGTGTCTATCACGGGCTGCGGGCCAAACATCTGCAAACCTATCTCGATGAATTCGTCTTCAGGTTCAATCGTCGCCGAAACCGCCACTCCGCCTTCAAAACCATCCTCGCCATCGCCGTCAAAAAATCACCAATGACCTACAACATGTTGATCTCACCGGAACAAAAGGGATAAGGCTTTTGCGTTTTTCAAAATCACGTAATATTTGTAGTCATAATCAGGAACCATGATCTCAAAGTCAAAAAATATTCCAAAAATGGGAATTAGGTTTCCCAGAATGTTACTACACAAATCTGACCTAATCCCCACATTTAGGGCAAGTCATTCAGGGAAATGGATTTGTGTAGTGCAAGCATGATACTCAGAGACCAATTCAAAGCAAATTTCAGTTAAGCCTTATCCCTTTTGGTCCGGTGGCACAATATGTAGTGACATTGCGGATTGAATGATATAGAACATATAGTGAACATTAGGCCTTATGTAAGGGAGCTTTGCCATGCTGTTTACACCAACATCCTTGATTGAATTTCAACACCGTTTTGCCGATGAGGCGGCGTGTGCTGCGTGGCTTTACGAGATGCGCTGGCGCGATGGATTTGTGTGTCCGCGATGCGGGAATGATAAGGCATGGGCGCTTGAGACGAAGGCCTTTACTTACGAATGCACACGCTGTCATCGTCAGACTTCGGTAACCAGCGGCACAGTAATGCACGGCTCGAAATTACCCCTGACGGTCTGGTTTTGGGCAGCTTTTTTGATGACCACCCATTCCAACGGTATTTCCGCCTTGCAGTTGCAGGGCCAGTTGGGCCTTGGTTCTTATAAAACCGCGTGGTTATTGTGCGCCAAATTACGCCGGGCCATGGTGGATAGTGATCGCTCGCCCCTGCAAGGCCTTGTGGAAGTTGATGAAACCGCGATTTCCTGCCGTTCGAAACAAGAACCCGTCATGGGAGGGCAAGGCCGCTCGCATCAGGGGAAACTATTGGTGGCCGGTGCGGTTGAAGTGGACCAAAGGGGGCGTCCGGGGAGGCTGCGTCTGGCGAGAATTGAGGATTATAGCGCCAAATCCCTGCATCTCTTCGTTGAGCGGAGCCTGGCTCCAACAACGATTGCAAGGACCGATGGCTGGTCCGGTTATCAGGGGGTGGGCGACATTATCCCCGGTCTTAATCATCAACCCCATACCATCGGACCCATGGCAGCACACATCGTATTGCCCTGGGTGCATCGGGCTTTTTCAAACCTCAAAACATGGGGCTTGGGTGTCTATCACGGGCTGCGGGCCAAACATCTGCAAACCTATCTCGATGAATTCGTCTTCAGGTTCAATCGTCGCCGAAACCGCCACTCCGCCTTCAAAACCATCCTCGCCATCGCCGTCAAAAAATCACCAATGACCTACAACATGTTGATCTCACCGGAACAAAAGGGATAAGGCTTTTAGAAAAAAAAGCAAAAAGAAATAAATGGAGCAAGAAATGTGCCGCACTTGCATTGCGTAAATTACAATTATCATTACGCACACAACTTCAAACCGGTGCCATTCAAATTGCACCCCAAGGGCACTGCCGTTAGGAACAAAATAATGGAAGATACAACTCAATATTATGGACTTAGCGAGATCGATGATAATTCCGGTGACCATTTAGAGGAATCGGATTGGGATAAAGCCAGCGATTTTGTTGATTCAGAAAATGTCACTGCAAATCATGATTGGACTTACTCAGCAGAAAACATACGGCTGAAGTCATTATTAAGATATGATCTTTTTTATACATTAAATGGTACACTCGTGTTTTCTGACCGGTTTGTCGAACTTTCAGGGAAACTCGGTAATCTGGAGATGAATTTTCAAAAATGCACGATCATCAAGGATGGTAAAACCCTTACAAAGGAAAATTTCGGCAGGGATTTCTATCTTGGAAAAGTAACCAATTTTGTCGATGTAATCGATAAAAATACACCTCCGATGTATTACTGGCCGCATTTGAAGAGGTTCAAATCCGAAAAATTTGTTATCAATAAAAAGATTGAAGGAGATTTCTGTCTTGCCCAGGATATGAAGATGGCACGTATGATAATCTGCTCCCAGAGATTTGTTTCTTTTTGTAAAAAAGAGAAACTCAAGGTTCATTTTTGGGAACTGCCCTGTTGTTTTGATCCATCCAAACGGGTCCGCTAGGGCCTGTTGACAATTAGGATTCCCAAATCAGTTAAGATGTGATTCAAGCTTTCTTTTGGGGAGGTTTGAATGCGTGATGATCGGTTGGTAATTGATGACAGGTTGTGGTCTTTGATGGAGGGTTTGTTGCCGGGCAAATCAACTGATTGCGGTGTTACAGGTAAAGATAACCGGCTGTTTATGGAGGCAGTTTTGTGGCGTGTTCGAACAGGTTCGCCTTGGCGAGACTTGCCGGTACATTTGGGTAACTGGAATACGACTTTCCAGCGGTTTCGCCGTTGGGCGAAGTCTGGTGTTTTTGAGAATCTATTCAATGCGTTATCTGGTGATCCCGATCTTGAATACGCCATGATTGATGGCACCATTGTTTCCGTACACCAAAAGGCGTCCGGCGCTAAAGGGGGACTCAAAATCAGGCCATCGGGCGTTCAAAAGGTGGCCTGACTACCAAAATCGTAGCCCTTGTTGATGCTCTGGGTAATCTGCTGCGCTTTGTTCTGCAACCGGGTCAGCGCCATGACATTATCGGGGTAAAACCGCTTATCGAGGGGGTCTCATTTGACGCCCTGCTGGCAGACAAGGCTTTCGATGCAGATTGGTTGCGAGAGGAACTGGATGAACGCGGAGCCGCAACAGTGATCCCGCCACGCTCAAATCGAAAAATCCAGTATGCCTATGACAAAACAATGTATCAATGGCGCCATCTGGTTGAAAACTATTTCGCTAAAATCAAGGAATTCCGCGGCATCGCAACCCGATACGACAAGACTGATACAAGTTTCATTGCAAACATCAATCTCGTAGCAGTAGTGATCGCCACTCGGTAATTATCAACAGACCTTAGTGGATTGATTCAAACATTTGGAACCCGTTTTCCGAGACCTCTCATCCAAATATTTGAATCTCAAAATCCACTAGAAAACAATACCTTGCTAGTGGTCTTTACGTTCGAAACAAATGATAAAGAGTTCGCCGCAAAGGGACTCATTTGTTTAGAACGGACCACTAGTGGATTGATTCCAACATTTCGAACCCTCTGTTTCTTGCGGCAATGATTTAGTCCGGCGTTGACAAACGCTTCGACGAAATGTTCGAACTCCCGCTTCAGTTCCTCTCAAATCCTTGGAAAATATGGGCTTCCGGCAATCTTGTCTTCCAACGAATGGTGCTCAGACTGGCGTTTTCCGAGCGTCTTCACTATACCCGAAAAGAAGCTTATCGAACACCAAAAACATCCTTACCATTCAAGGCTTTACAGAAAATCTCAGACAATAAGTCCGATTTGGTGCGGGTAGAGAGACTTGAACTCCCACGCCTTGCGGCACCAGAACCTAAATCTGGCGTGTCTACCAATTTCACCATACCCGCTTAGCGAACACATGCTTGCGCAATCGCATTCGCCAATGCGCTTATAAAGTGCAATGTCTCCAATTCCAAGCGAAATACGGCGGTTTTCGGAACAAAAATATTCGAACTGAAATTCTCCCAAATTCGCTGGTTTTAGCATTTGAATTGGATAAAGCGCCTAAAAAATAGGCAAAAAAGATTGAGTCGTGAAAAAGGAGTGAAATTTCGTGCGTTTTAGGGCGATCACCAGCAGAATTCCCTTGTAGACTGTACTTTAGATAGGCACAGATTTTCACGACATCAATTCAGGAAGTCCCATGAAAAAGATTGAAGCAATTATCAAACCTTTCAAGCTGGACGAAGTGAAGGAAGCTTTGCAGGAAGTTGGGCTTCAGGGCATTACGGTGACAGAGGCCAAGGGGTTTGGCAGACAAAAAGGCCACACCGAGCTTTATCGCGGTGCTGAATATGTCGTCGACTTTTTGCCAAAGGTAAAACTCGAAATCGTGACGGATGACAATATGGTCGAAAAGGCTGTGAACGCGATCCGTGACGCTGCACAAACAGGGCGTATTGGGGACGGCAAAATTTTCGTCTCAAGCGTTGAAGAAGTTATTCGCATCCGGACAGGAGAAACCGGTTCAGAAGCGATCTGAATAAAACAAGCAATTAGGGTCTGAACCCAATTGGGAAATGTGGCTGCATTGGAGACAAAATGGTTTATTTCGAGGCGAAAAACACAGGCGATGCCAAAGCATCGGCGAGGCTTTTTAATACTGAAATAGGCCTTTTTGGCCCAACCCGTTCGGGCAGCGCCCAATTTGCCCGGATTATCGTTGAAATCTCCTCATTGACGGAAAGTCAAGTCGGTCGATTTCGCCTGAATTCTGAAAAATTGGTCAGTTGTGCAGGCCAATTCCCAATCGGGTTCAGACCCTAGGGTCTGAACCCGATTGGGAATTGGGACTGCATGGGAGACAAAATGGTTTATTTCGAGGCGAAAAACACAGGCGATGCCAAAGCATCGGCGAGGCTTTTTAATACTGAAATAGGCCTTTTTGGCCCAACCCGTTCGGGCAACGCCCAATTTACCCGGATTATCGTTGAAATCTCCTCATTGACGGAAAGTCAAGTCGGTCGATTTCGCCTGAATTCTGAAAAATTGGTCAGCTGTGCAGGCCAATTCCCAATTGAGTCCAGACCCTAGTGACATTCGTCGCAAGGAATTTTATCAAGAAAGGCCAAGACTTATGAGTGATGCCAGTTCAATCGTGAAAAGAATCAAGGATGAGGACATCAAATTCCTCGATCTTCGTTTTACAGATCCGCGCGGAAAAATGCAGCACATAACCATGGATGCAAGTGTTTGCGATGAAGACATGTTTGCTGACGGCGTGATGTTTGATGGTTCATCGATCGCAGGCTGGAAAGCGATCAATGAATCGGACATGACCTTGGCGCTCGACACCTCGTCTGCACATATGGACCCGTTCTTTGCGCAGTCAACCATGGCGATTTTCTGCGACATTCTCGACCCGTCAACCGGTGAGCCATATAACCGAGACCCACGTGGTACTGCAAAAAAGGCAGAAGCCTATCTCAAATCCACCGGCGTAGGTGACACCTGTTTCGTGGGGCCAGAAGCTGAGTTTTTTGTCTTTGATGATGTTCGTTTTGCTTCCGATCCATACAACACAGGTTTCAAACTCGATTGTTCAGAGCTGCCATCCAACATGGACGCGGAATATGAAGCGGGTAACATGGGCCACCGTCCGCGTACCAAAGGAGGCTATTTCCCGGTGCCACCGATTGATTCCGGGCAGGATTATCGCGGCGAGATGCTTTCTGTAATGGCAGAAATGGGCATTAAGGTTGAAAAACACCACCATGAAGTGGCCTCCGCTCAGCACGAATTAGGCATCATTTTTGATACACTTTCTGTCAATGCCGATAAAATGCAGATCTATAAATATGCGGTACATCAGGTTGCACATGCCTATGGCAAAACAGCGACCTTCATGCCCAAGCCGGTATTTGGCGACAACGGCACCGGCATGCACGTCCATCAGTCGATCTGGAAAGACGGCAAGCCTACTTTTGCAGGCAACGAATATGCAGGTTTGTCTGAAAGCTGCCTTTATTACATTGGCGGCATTATCAAGCACGCCAAGTCGTTGAACGCATTCACCAACCCTTCAACCAACTCATACAAGCGTCTGGTTCCCGGTTATGAAGCTCCGGTTCTTTTGGCATACTCCGCACGCAACCGTTCAGCGTCTTGCCGTATCCCGTTCGGTTCATCGCCGAAATCAAAACGCGTTGAAGTTCGCTTCCCGGATCCAACAGCAAATCCATATCTCGCATTTGCCGCGATGCTGATGGCCGGTCTTGATGGTATCAAGAACAAAATCCATCCAGGTGATGCAATGGACAAGGATCTTTATGACCTCCCGCCAAGTCAGTTGAAACGCATTCCAACAGTATGTGCTTCATTGCGCGACGCTTTGGACAGTCTTGCCAAGGATTACAAGTATCTTTGCGAAGGCGATGTGTTCGACAAAGATCAGATCGACGCATATATCGAGTTGAAAATGGAAGAGGTTCTTCGCTTCGAGCACACCCCCCATCCGGTTGAGTTCGACATGTACTACTCCGTGTAATCTCCCTTCCTACACGGAGCAAAAGAACCCCGGCGCGCCGCACTGGGGTTTTTTCTTGCCTTACGTGCGCGTTGGTGATTTGCTCCAATCGTTCGGGTTAGGAGTTTATAAAGTGGGTGAAAAAATAGTGGTGCTGGGTGCAGGGATTGTCGGGGTTTCAACCGCAATCTGGCTGCAGCGATCTGGCTTCAGGGTAACACTGATTGACCGAGAGGGGCCGGCCGCTGGAACCTCCTACGGAAATGCAGGGATTCTGGCCGCCGCGGCGGTCGTTCCTGTGACTGTACCTGGCCTTCTCAAAAAAGCTCCCGGGATGTTGTTCAACCCCGACGAACCCTTGTTTTTGCGGTGGTCTTATCTCCCCAGGCTGTTGCCCTTTCTCATTTCCTATTTGGGAAATGCCAACCACAAGGACATGGACCGGATTGCATCGGGGCTTGCAGACATGATGCATGATACCGCTGACCAGCACGTTGCTCTGGCGAAGGGCACCCCAGCGGAAAAATTCCTGGATACTGGTGACTATTTGTTCGTCTACGATAATGAAAAGTCCTATAAAAAGGACAGCCTTGCCTGGGAAACCAGACGGAAATTTGGGGTGGAATTCGAAGTACTAGGTGGCTCGGAACTATCCGATTATCAGCCAGCGATTGCTGGAAAATTCGGGTTCGGTGTGCGTTGTCTCAATCACGGACAAATCAGGGACCCGGGAGAATATACCAAAGCACTTGCGGAGCATTTTGAGACGAATGGCGGAGAAATTTTGATTTCTGATGCTCTCGACATAAGGGTCGAAAACGATCAGGCAGTTGGTGTGGAAACTGCCGATGGTGCAGTAGATGCGGATCATGTTGTTCTTACGATGGGGGCATGGTCTGGAAAGCTGGCAAGCAAGTTGGGCGCGAAAATTCCGCTTGAATCTGAACGTGGTTATCACGTCGAATTTGTAGGTGCGGATGTTAGCCTGAGTTGCCCGGTGATGATCGTGGCCAAGAAATTTGCAATGACTTCCATGAATGGCAGGTTGCGATGTGCAGGCATAGTTGAGTTCGGAGGATTGGATGCCGAACCAAGCCGTGCGCCATTTGAGTTGATCAAACGAAATGCAAAAGAGATATTTCCCGATCTCAAATATGAGCGCGTTGATGAATGGATGGGCCATCGCCCGTCTACCCCGGACTCTCTTCCATTGGTCGGGGCATTCAAGAACGTTTCCAATGTTTGGGCGGGATTCGGGCATCAGCACCTGGGCTTGACCGGCGCTCCGAAAACCGGCCGCTGGTTGGCGCAACTGATTAGTGGTGAGAAGCCCAATGTTGATTTATCGCAATATTCACCCGATCGTTTTTAGGAGAATTTAATGGATCAGGCACACCATTTTCTCGAAGAGAGTGAAGTCCTTTTTTCTCTTGTTTCCGGTGTGGACGAGGTCAAGTTCAATCAACCCACTTTGTTCAAGGGTTGGACCATCAACGATATTCTGGCCCATCTTCACTTCTGGAATCTGGCCGCGGATTTGGCTCTCAATGATCCCGATGAGTTTACCGTCATGTTTGAAGAACTGTCTGGCGCGTTGAAGTCAGGAAAGCTGCGTGAACACGAGAATTCGAAGGTAAGGGTGTGCGGCGCAGATCTTGTTGGAATCTGGTCCGGCTTTTTTCGCGATATGGGACAACGGTGGGTAGCTGTCGATCCTAAAACTCGGGTTAAATGGGCGGGCCCCGATATGTCTGCAAGGACCTCCATCAGCGCGCGCCAGATGGAAGTCTGGGCACATGGTCAGGCAATTTTTGATCTGTTGGGGGAGGTGCGACGCGAGGGTAATCGTATCAAGAATATCGCGATGCTTGGCGTCAATGCTTTTGGATGGAGCCACAAGGTTCACGGGCTTGATATTCCCGAGGCCATGCCGCAAATCGCGCTGACTTCACCTGACGCAGAGATTTGGAAATTTGGAGAAGGTGAGGGATGTATTTCCGGCAGTGCTTATGAATTTTGCCAGGTAGTTACTCAGACCAGGAATGTTTTGGATACAAAGTTGAAGGTTGAAGGAGAAATTGCAAAGCGGTGGATGGCAAATGCCCAGTGTTTTGCAGGCCCGCCAGAAACGCCGCCTGCACCTGGCCTGCGCCGGAAATCTTGATTTTGAGTATAAACAATCGAATTTGATGCAACAATTTTCTGTTTAATTGTTACATCTTTGCGCTAAGGTGCCGACATGAAAATGGATAGTACATTCTTCAAGACAACAATTGATGATGGCGTTGCCCATCTCATTATGTCGCGGCCGGAAAAAGCCAATTCCATGTCACCGGATTTCTGGGATGGCCTCCCGTGGATTGTGCGCGAACTCGACGGAGAACCAAGTGTCAGGGCACTGGTAATTTCAGGCGAAGGCAAGCACTTTACGGCGGGCATGGACCTGTCAGCATTTCAGGGCATCATGGGGCTTGCTCAATCAGAACCCGCACGCGGCGCATTCGCATTACGGGAAATGATCCTAAAGTTGCAAGACACGTTTACAGTACTTGAACAATCAAGGCTTCCAGTCATAGCAGCAATTCATGGCGCCTGTCTCGGTGGTGGGATAGATTTCATCACAGCCTGTGACATCCGCCTTGCAACCGATGATGCGAAGTTTGGCATAGAGGAAATTCACATTGGGATGACCGCAGATGTGGGCACGCTTCAACGTCTTCCAAAACTGATTGCGCCGGGAATTGTACGCGAACTTGCATTTACTGGCCGCCGGTTTTCAGCGCAAGAGTCGCTGGCCTGGGGGTTGGTGAATACGCTTCATGAAGATCAGTCAGCTGTAGTTGAAGCCGCTTTGCAACTTGGGCGCGAAATTGCCGGTAAATCGCCACTCGCGATTGCCGGCATCAAGCAATCCCTCAATTATGCAAGAGATCATTCTGTAGCGGACGGGCTTGACCAGATCGCAACCTGGAATGGTGGCATGCTGCGCCCCGATGATCTCTCCAAAGCGTTGCAGGCACGCATGCAAAAGAAGCAGGCAGAATTTGATGACCTGCTGCCAAAAGCTTCAATAGGATAGGAGAGGGCGTTTTGTCGGACACAATTGAACCAAAAAGCGACAAGCTGAAAGAAGTTTACAAAGACCGCACCGTCGATGACCAGCGCGAGATTTATCGCGAGTGGGCAGAAACCTATGACGATCAAACAACGGGTGAGTTTGGTTGGATGGGCTTCAAGCCGGCAGCAGAGGCGTTTGCCGAACGGATTGCCAACAAGTGTGCGCGCGTGTTGGATGCAGGATGTGGAACCGGATTATCAGGTGAAGCATTGGCTGCGCTTGGGTATGGCAACATTCATGGTCGGGACTTGTCACCGGAAATGCTTGCGGTCGCAAAAGATCGAAAGATTTATAAGTCGCTGGACGTGGTGGACCTTACCCAACCACTTTTGGAAGAGCCATTTGATGCGGTCCTCAGTGTGGGGGTTTTTGGGTTTGGGCCACCCAATCCCGAGCACATTCGCCACCTTGTTACTTCAGTGAAACCGGGCGGACTTGTAATTCTGACGGTCAATGGAAAAGGTTGGGTTGATCGCAATTGGGAGACTGTACTGCCGTCGGTTATTGTTGAGCATCAACTTGATCTGGCAGAACAGCTGGATATCCCATATCTCGAAAAAGAGGAGATCGACGGCAAGCTTCTGGTTTTCAGAGCTTAAACTTCCCGGCATACAGACCCCAGATGTCTGTCATCGCAAAGCCGTCCTTAAATGGGTCAGTCGGATCAAAACCCAGTTGGTGCATACCGTAAATCCATCCTCTTCCGGTAATCTCTGGAATCACAGCTTCATGGTTTCCCACGGTTGTTGAACCCGCGTGCCGAACCTTGAACTCGCTGCGGATAATAGAGTTCGAAGTATAGCTTTCACCCTCTTTGACCTCACCACGGGCAACCCGCACCGCCAGATTTGCGGAGTTGCCGGTTCCGCATGGTGAGCGATCCAGTCGGCCTGGCCATATTGTGGTTGCGGTGCGAACAATACCATCTGCTTCATTCGTCCGAAACATCACATAGGCAATGCCGCCAATATCCGGATTGTCCGGGTGGCTAACGGTCATTGCCTGATTGAACAACTGCTTCAATTTCATTCCGGCGTCAGACAGTTGCCTCGCCTGCGCAGGTTCTATGTTCAGCCCCAGTGAGTTTGGATCAACGATTGCATAAAAGACACCTCCAAAGGCTATATCGGAACGGACGGTTCCCCATTCTTCCGTTTCGAGATTGGCATCTAGTTGCACAACATAGGAGGCAGGCATGGTCAGCGTCACATGCTTGCACTTGCCGTCCTGACAACGTGCCTTTGCAATCACCAATCCGGCGGCAGTTTCCAGACGGACAAGATTTTCTCCCTCCTGCATCTCAATCATGCCCGTTTCGAGCATAGCAGTCGTCACACAGATAGCGTTCGAACCCGACATGGCGTGCGCTTGATCGGGTTGCAGCACAATAAAGCCTGCGTGATTTTCAGGATTTTCCGGCGGGAATAACAAATTGGTTGACCCGGCAGCACTTGCCCGTGGTTCAAGTACTAATTGGCGGCGTAGGGTGTCTTTGCCGCTGTTGAGGTATCGGAATTTCTCAAGCAAAGAATTACCCGGGATAAGCGGTTGGCCGCCGGTCACAATGCGACCGACTTCTCCCTCAGCGTGTACTTCAACCAATTGTAATGTCTTGAACCAGCGCATGTAGACGACCTTTTCGTTTGACGGGCTGTTACCTCTGAATATCGGTAAATCTGAGCGAAAAAACAATGGCATGTTCGTAACAAGCACCCATAGAAATAGGAATTCCATATTGTACAGGAGTATGGAATTTGGTTCCGGTAAATCAATTTTTGAAAGAACAAGTTACTTTGAAATTCGCGCATTTCGGCTCCATATTGGAATAAACGCCCTTCTAAGATACTCACAAGGTTAATGACATGCGTCACTTTCCGATATTCATGAAAGTTGCAGGTAAGCGGATCCTCGTCACAGGCGGCGGCGAGACCGCAATCGCCAAACTTCAGCTTCTCCTCAATACCGATGCTGAAATCGTGGTTTTTGCAGAAAAGCCGTTACGGCAAATTGATGAATGGGATCGGGCAGGAAAACTTGTTTTGGAGCGTCGTATCATCGGCGCCGCAGACTTTTTTAATACAGCAATGGTGGATCGCCATCCGGTTACAATCGCAATTGGCGAACACGATTGGCATGATCTGGCTCGCGACGGAGCGGTGGCTGCAATCTATATGGGGTTGAAACAAGCGTATTTTTTTTCTGGAAGACTGCTTATGCATGGCGCTAATTCCGATATTCCGGTAACAATCATGGAAAACGTTTCGCGTCCCGACCAACGCATTTCTCTTTCTTCAGTTGGCCGGCTTGGGCGCGACGCAGAGGCATGTGGCACGGATGGACCAGCCATCTTGATGTTGGGACTGGAACCGCGCGAAGTGAGTGCAGCGCAGATCGAATTTGAAGATAATACTTTAGACAGGGAAGTTGTTTGATGGCTCGTGCCTTTGTTTCAAAAGTTGTGACCGCCAATGACCTGCTTGAGGGTGATGTCATCTATTTGACAGCTTCCGGCAAGTGGTCGCGCAGGCACGAGGAAGCAGAGCTTTTTGAAGATGAAGCCGACGCAAAAGCAGCGTTGGACACTGCACATAAGCAAGCTGACCGATTGGTTGGAGCCTACCTTGCAGACGCGCGGCGCGGCGCGGATGGTTATCCCCAACCGATCCATTTTCGCGAAACATTTCGCACACGCGGACCATCAAATTATCCAGATCACGGCAAACAGGCGGAGCTTTGAGCCATGTACCAGTACAATCAGTTTGATCATGATTTTGTAAGCAACCGGGTAAAACAATTCCGGGATCAGGTGGAGCGTCGGCTTGATGGGTCTCTCACGGAAGATGAATTCAAACCGCTTCGTTTGATGAATGGCCTTTATCTGCAACTGCATGCCTACATGCTGCGGGTTGCTATTCCCTATGGAACGCTCAACAGCCGCCAGATGCGGCAGCTGGCTCTGCTGGCAGACAAGTGGGACAAGGGATACGGCCACTTCACGACCCGGCAGAATATTCAGTTCAACTGGCCAAAGTTGAAGGACGTGCCGGATATGCTCGATGCGCTGGCGGCAGTGGAAATGCACGCAATTCAGACATCGGGTAATTGTATCCGAAATGTAACAGCTGATCATTTCGCCGGCGCCGCAGCTGATGAGATCGAAGATCCTAGGCCTACCGCGGAACTTCTGCGTCAATGGTCAACTGATCATCCTGAATTTCAATTTCTCCCGAGGAAATTCAAAATTGCAGTAACCGGTTCGCCGAAAGATAGGGCAGTGGTAAAGGCACATGACATTGGGTTGCGTATGGTGCGAAACTCTCTGGATGAACCTGGTTATGAAGTGATCATTGGCGGTGGATTGGGCAGAACTCCGATGATTGGCAAAATCGTTCGTGAGTTTCTTCCGAAAGCTGACCTGTTGCGGTATCTGGAAGCCATTTTGCAGGTTTATAATTTGAACGGCCGTCGCGACAATAAATACAAGGCACGCATCAAAATTTTGGTTCACGAGACCGGTCTGGATCAGTTGAAGGGAATGATTGAGGAAGTTTTCGAAACACAGAAAACCTATCATCAAGCGCCCCCGGTTGAGATGATTGAGGCGATTGAAGAGCAATTTGCGTCGCCGAAATTTGATACAAGCCCCGTGGATGAGGACAAACTCAGCAAGATTGTGGGTTCAGACCCTCTCTTGCGCTCGTTTGTGGAAACAAACGTGGATGCGCACTTCGATCCTAACCATGCAATTGTAACGGTCTCGTTGAAACCGATAGGCGGAACCCCAGGCGATGCGACCGCAGAGCAAATGAGGATCATGGCAGGCCTTGCAGAAGCATATGGTTATGATGAGTTGCGGATTAGCCATGAGCAAAACGTTATCCTGCCGCATGTTCGCCGCGATGATCTGCCGGAAGTTCACAAAGTTCTTCGTGAAGCCAGCCTTGCTACTGCAAATGTGGGGTTGCTTTCGGACATAATCGCATGCCCCGGCATGGATTATTGTGCTCTGGCAACCGCGCGTTCCATACCGGTTGCGCAGGAACTTTCTATCGCTTTTGAAGACATGAAACGTCAAAGAGACATTGGTCCGCTTAAGATCAAGATATCAGGATGCATCAATGCATGCGGCCATCATCACGTCGGCCACATCGGGATTCTCGGTTTGGATAAGGCGGGAGTTGAAAGCTATCAAATTACACTCGGCGGCGACGGCACGGAAACAGCAACGATTGGCGAGCGGGCAGGCCCTGGTTTTTCTTATGAAGAAATCGTACCCGCAATTGAGCGCATCATTGATCGTTATCTCGATATTCGGGAAAATGTTGATGAGACTTTCCTTGAAGCTTTTCGTCGTGTTGGAGCGGACCCTTTCAAGGATGCGCTTTACACTGACCAGGCTGAAGCAGCGTAGGGGGCGATATGTCGATACTTGTTCGTGACGATGGATTTGCACCCGATACATGGGAAGCTGAAGGTGGGCTCTTTATCGATCTTGAAAAATTTGGCCAGGATGTTTCGGACAAGGTTCCTGAAAAGACCTGCCTCGACATTCCCAATGATGTGACTACCGAAAGTCTTAAAGGACTGTTAGCCAGCGCTGCCATGATCCGCATTCCCTTTCCGTCATTTGCGGATGGGCGCGGGTTCAGCCTTGCAATGCAATTGCGCCAGTCTGGATACACCGGGCGCCTTAGGGCGGTTGGACACCTTATTGCAGATCAGTATGGATTTGCGCGAACTTGCGGTTTTGATGAGGTTGAAATTGACGAAGAACTCGCTACTCGCCAACCGGAAAAACAATGGCAAGCACGTCATCTTAAAGGCGAAAATTCGTATCAGGAAAAGTTGTTAGGGTAACGCGAATTGGTGAATCTCTGAATGGCTTTGACACGTTTCCATGAATGTTTCAAAAGTACGCGCAAGGACAGAAATTATGGGTGAAGCAATTTTAATGAGTGATGCAAAAGAAGCGCCATCAAGGCATCCGGATGCGCAAACCGTCACAGCGGTACGCCACTATACCGACCGGTTGTTTTCTTTCCGTATGACACGTCCGCAGTCCCTGCGGTTTCGCTCCGGTGAATTTGTAATGATTGGTTTGATTGGCGATAATGGTAAACCGCTTTTGCGCGCATACTCAATTGCTTCACCGTCCTGGGACGATGAATTGGAATTTTATTCAATCAAGGTGCCTGATGGTCCTTTGACGTCAAAACTTCAAAACATACAAGTTGGCGATGATGTTATTCTGAAAACAAAACCCGTGGGTACGCTGGTGCTGGATGCGCTGATCCCGGGAAAGCGGTTGTTTATGCTTGCTACCGGGACTGGTTTTGCGCCCTTCGCGTCTTTGCTGCGTGACCCGGAGACCTATGAGAAATTTGACGAGGTAATCGTTACCCATACCTGCAGGGATGTGGCGGAACTGGATTACAGTCGCGAGTTGATCAATGGATTGTCAGAGGATGCGTTGATTGGGGAATTCGTAGCTGGCAAGCTTAAATATTACCCGACCACTACCCGGGAAACCTCTCCGACAATGGGACGGATTACGACTTTGATTGATGAAGGTAAGCTCTTTACTAATCTGGGTATTTTGCCGTTCAATCCAGAGACTGATCGCGCGATGTTATGCGGCTCAATGGATTTCAATACTGACGTCAAGGCAATTTTGGAATCCGGCGGGTTCGAGGAGGGTGCAAATTCGAAACCTGCAACCTTTGTTCTCGAAAAGGCCTTTGTTGGCGAGTAAATACAGCTGACAGTGTGAAATTTGGTCACAATAGTCGCTACCAACCCTCGCTTCCAGTGTTTTCAAATGCTATCCCTCATGCGGGCCAAGATAAAACAGGCAGATGTGATGAACATACAGGCGCAAGGGTTGGATACGAGCCCTGACAAAGACATTCCACTCAAACAAGACATCCGGTTTCTCGGACGGTTGCTTGGTGACATTGTTCGGGAACAGCAGGGTGAGGAAATATTTGATCTGGTTGAAACCATCCGCCAGAAATCAGTTTCGTATCTGAGAAACGGAGATGCACCTGCAAGAAAAGAACTGGAAGATATTCTGGAAGGCCTAACGCCTGTTCAGGCAGTCGATGTTGTTCGCGCGTTCAGTTATTTTTCGCATCTTGCAAACATGGCGGAAGATCAACATCACATTCGCCGAACCCGCGCTCATGAATTGGCAGGTTCTCCACCGCGTAACGGTACAATTGCGAAAGCCTTTGAACGGGTATCAGCTGAAGGTAAAACCGCCGCGGACTTGGAGGAGTTTTTCAACGATGCAAACCTGCGTGCGGTTTTAACAGCCCATCCAACCGAAGTGCGACGCAAATCGACCATGGCTCGGGAAATTGCGATGGCTGATCTTCTTTTAAAGCGTGACCGCGGAGGGTGGACACAGGTTGAAGAAGAAGACATTTCAGATAAGTTGAAACGTGCAGTGTTGGTATTGTGGCAGACCAACTTGCTGCGCCAAACCAAGCTCAATGTTCTCGATGAGGTTTCAAATGGCCTCAGCTACTATACGCACACCTTTTTCAAGGAGCTTCCACGGCTTTATACGTTGATTGAAGATCAACTCTCCGAAATGGGAAAAGGTGGCGAAACCGAGATCAAATCGTTTTTCAAAACCGGGGCATGGATCGGTGGCGACCGTGACGGCAATCCGTTCGTAAACGCAGAAGTGATGTCTGAAACCATGCGACGCCAAAGTACCAAGGCGTTAGAGTTTTATCTTGGACAATTGCACAAATTAGGCGGGGAGCTGTCGCTTTCAACCCGGATCGTTTCAGTATCAGACGAACTGGCAAGTTTGGCAGATCGTTCCGCAGACGCATCTCAACACCGTGACACTGAGCCTTATCGTCGTGCAATCGTCGGAATGTATAATCGCTTGGCTGCAACCTTGCAGAAAATTGACAAAACCGAATCTTCACGTCGGCCAATTGCAGAAGCGCAAGCCTATGCCAGAGCCGATGAACTTGTTGCGGACCTCGACGTAATTTCCCAATCCCTGAAAGATAATGGGTCAGAGTTTTTGACACGCGGGCGTTTACGACACTTGCGGCGCGCTGTTGATTGTTTCGGCTTTTATCTTGCAAGCCTCGATATGCGCCAGAATTCTGATGTGCATGAGCGTCTGGTTCACGAATTGTATGAGGCAGCCGAACCCGGAACCGGATATTCTGAGTTGGATGAAGATGCTCGCATTGATCTACTGTCTGTCGAACTTGGACAGGGACGACCTTTGCTTCGCCAGGATGTCACATATTCCGAAGAGGCAGAAAAAGAGCTCGGCATATTCAGGATGGCAGGAAAACTGAAGGACCGTTTCGGTTGTGGTGCCATACGCAATTCAATCATTTCAAACACCCAAAGTACTTCAGATCTGCTTGAACTGGCTGTTATCATGAAGCAGACAGGTCTTGTGTCACCCGAGGGTGAAACAACCATGCACTTGATCCCGCTGTTTGAAACCATCACTGATTTGCGTGCATGTCCAGAGATTATGGATCGCCTTCTCTCAATCCCTGTATATAGAAGACTGGTTGATGTCATGGGCGGTGCTCAGGAAATTATGCTGGGATATTCTGACTCCAACAAGGATGGTGGTTACATCACATCCGGGTGGGAACTCTACAAAGCAGAAATCAAGCTGATCGAACTCTTCCGCAAGCACGGTGTTAAGCTGCGGCTATTCCATGGTCGGGGCGGCACAGTAGGTCGAGGTGGCGGACCAAGTTACGATGCGATACTTGCCCAGCCCAATGGCGCTGTGAATGGACATTTACGCCTGACTGAACAGGGCGAGATCATATCTTCAAAATACACCAATCCGGAATTGGGCCGCCGCAATCTTGAGACATTGGCAGCTGCCACGCTGGAAGCCTCTCTGGTCGATAAGGAACGCCCGGATCCTGATCCAGAATTTGTAAATGTGATGGATAAAATCTCTCAAACCGCGTTTGAAACCTATCGCGGTTTGATTTATGAGACGCCCAACTTTGTTGACTATTTCTGGAACTCAACGGTGATCAATGAGATTGCAGGACTAAACATTGGTTCTCGTCCTGCGTCGCGAAAAAAGACGAAAGCGGTCGAAGATTTAAGAGCTATTCCTTGGGTGTTTAGCTGGTCGCAATGCCGTCTCATGGTTCCGGGTTGGTATGGCTTTGGCTCGGCAGTCAAAACATATCTCGATAACCACGGTGACGATGGATTGGCACTTCTGCATCGCATGAACGATGAATGGCAATTCTTCCAGGCTCAGCTTTCCAATCTTGACATGGTTTTGTCCAAAACCAATCTCGGTATTGGTCGACGTTACGCGGATCTTGTTCCGGACAAGAAGCTGGCTGAAGAAATATTCTCCCGGATTGAAGCCGAATGGAACGTTACTGTGGAAGTGCTGTTCAAAATTACCGGCCACAAAAAGCTGCTTGAAGCAAACCCGCTTCTGGATCGTTCCATAAACAACCGGTTCCCTTATCTTGATCCAATAAATCACCTTCAGGTGGAACTTCTTCGCAAGTATCGCGAAGAGGGGGATGACGAAAAAGTGCTGCGTGGCATTCAACTGTCCATCAATGGCATTGCAGCCGGATTGCGCAATAGCGGGTAGAGACGAAAACTATAGGTCGTTTTTAGGACTTGCGACTTTACCGCAGCCCGATCAAAAACGGGCTGAATTACAGGGTATTGCATGACTTCGCCGGATCGCTCGCTTTTGTTGGGAATTGATACCGTTGGAATTATAACGATGACTACCACGGGTTACCCAAAAATTTTCAGCTAGTGGTCCGTTCGAAACAAATGAGTCCCTTTGCGGCGAACTCTTTATCATTTGTTTCGAACGTAAAGACCACTAGCAAGGTATTGTTTTCTAGTGGATTTTAAGATTCAAATATTTGGATGAGAGGTCTCGGAAAACGGGTTCCAAATGTTTGAATCAATCCACTAGGGCATTTTGAATTTCCTAAGCAGCAGTTCGGTTACCGCTGATTTCGAGCGTTGGAAATCCGGATGCGCCGGATTTTGCAAGATCCGCAGTTACAGCGTCATGCCACTGATATCCGACGATCGCATCGCCTGACAGTTTCGACATGATATTGTCGGCAATGGATACGGTGCCGATTCCCTCAACTACGCTCACATAGAAACCAGATTTGGTTTTCCGTATAATATTTGAATTCGCAAGCACGTTGCGCAAAAAAGCTCCCCACCCCATCATGATGCCAAAATTTTCTGTACTTTCAATCACATTGCCATTGATGACCGTATCCGCTTCGGCATAAATCCCGCTGCCATGAATGTGTCCGTCAGCTTCGTATGGAAGTTTTGCATGCATGTTTTTGACAATGTTGTTCGCGCATACACTCATGCGCCCGCCTTCGTTGAAGTTGGCCATGGAAATTCCGGTGGCCCCACCTTCAACAATGTTTCCGGTGATCTTGACCCCCTCAAATGCAAATTCGGAGTAAACGGAGGTTTCCCCGGCCCGCAAACACGTGTTGTCACTAATCTGGATATTGCTGCATGAATTTGAGCGAATGGTGGAGAACGCACAATCAGATACATGATTATCTGCCATGATAACGCCATCTGCCAGATAGGTATTGATGCCGTTCCCCCATTGACCCGTTCCGCCATAAATTGCCGCGATCCGCCTGATGCGGTTTTGTGTGACTATGGAATTATCGGCGCCTCGGTTCCAGCGATGAACGAGAATTCCGCCATTGGCACAATCCTCGACAATGTTTGCGGTTATCCTAAGGCCGTTATTGTTGTGCCCAATGAAACCGGCAGGGCCTATAATGCCGTCAATTCGGTTTTCATCAATCGCACCGGTTGAGCCTGTAATGTGCATTCCGCTCCCTGCAGCGTTCGATACCCGACATTTTGTAACCGCAAGGTTTTTGATTTGATTGAGGTGGATTGCAGCATCTGCATATTTGACCATTGGCACCAGGCCTCCATCAAAGTCGATGCTATTAAGTGAAACATGTTCTCCACGTTCCGCGAAAACAAAATGATCGCCGCCGCCATAATTGATCTTTGTGGCACCGGAAATACCTTCCAAATGCGTAAACTCAGGCAGTGTAACGTTTGATATCTGGTATTGCCCCGGTTCCAGAAAGACCGGCTTACGCAGAATGCTCGCCTGGTTGAGGATGCTCTGGAGCAACGCCCCCTGATCGCTGGTGGCACCTGCGCGCAGACCCTCACTATTGGCATTTATCGCTCCTGAAAAGGCAAGACCAGGTCTGCTTAGTGCCATGCTTGAAGTCGCAGCAACCAGTCCTGTGAGCATACCTCTGCGTGTGATAGACATAAAACGCTCCTCTTTCGCATTTATTTGCAGGAATCGTGCCAGTTTTGTGAAAACAGGCTTTGCGAACATCTGCTGGAAGCAATATGTAGTAGATGAGAGATTTGCCGTGGGGAACTTTACCATGCTCAAGGATGATGCGCTTTATGTGGGAACCAGCCGTAATCCGGATGACAGCATCAACAAACCGGAATACCTGAACCTCAAGCTCGCCAATCGGCATGGTTTGATAACCGGGGCAACCGGTACCGGTAAAACTGTATCACTGCAAATCCTCACAGAAGGGTTTTCAAATGCGGGAGTTCCGGTTTTCTGTGCCGATGTAAAAGGCGACCTTTCAGGTCTTGCTGCAAAGGGAGAAGCCAAGGATTTTCTTGCAAAACGTGCTGATATGATCGGGCTTGATGATTACCAGTTTCAGGAATTTCCGGTGATATTCTGGGATCTGTTCGGCAAACAGGGGCATCAGGTCAGAACCACCATTTCAGAAATGGGTCCACTGCTGCTTGCCCGTCTTCTTGGTCTCAATGAGACCCAGGAAGGAGTTTTGAATGTTGCTTTCAAACTTGCCGATGATGAAGGCATGCTTCTGCTTGATCTGAAGGATATTAGATCGTTGCTGATATCCATGGGAGAGCGCTCAAAGGAACTGACCTCATCTTATGGATATGTTTCAAAACCCTCCATCGGCGCGATCCAGCGACAATTGCTGGTCTTGGAACAACAAGGGGGTGAAAATTTCTTTGCCGAGCCTGCGCTTCAGATTTCAGATTTGATGCGCACAACGCGTGATGGCAGAGGCGCTGTCAGCATTCTAGCGGCTGATAAATTGATGCAATCCCCACGGTTGTATGCAACATTTTTGCTTTGGCTTCTTTCAGAGCTGTTTGAAGAACTGCCCGAAGTCGGTGACTTGGATCGGCCCAAACTGGTTTTCTTTTTTGACGAAGCACATTTGCTGTTTGATGAAGCACCAAAGGTGCTCGTTGACAAGGTCGAGCAGGTTGTAAAGCTGATCCGTTCCAAGGGTGTTGGCGTATATTTTGTAACGCAAAACCCGGTCGATATTCCAGATGGCGTCCTTTCACAGCTCGGTAACCGCCTACAACATGCCTTGCGTGCATTTACACCGAAAGAGCAAAAAGCAGTTCGTGTGGCAGCCGATACTTTCAGACCCAATCCGGCTTTCAAGGCCAAGGAAGTCATCACTCAGCTAGGGGTTGGAGAAGCCCTTGTTTCCACGCTCATGAAAAAAGGTGTGCCTTCGATTGTGGAGCGAACTTTGATCCGCCCACCCTCTTCTCGTCTGGGGCCGCTTACCAAAAAAGAACGCGCTGAAATCGTAAAATTGAGTCCTGTCGCCGCGCAATACGAAAAGACCGTTGACCGAGAATCAGCCTATGAAGTTCTGCAGAAGCGCGCGAAAGAAGCCGCCAAACGTGAGGAAGATCAACGCGAACGCGAAGATGATGAGCGTGAGGAAAGAGGCGGTACCAAGCGAACCCGTTCCGGATTTCAGCTTCCGGACTTTGATCGGGATGATCGTCCGACAAAACGCTCGCGGTCTAAATCCAGGACCCGTCGCAAGCGCGGAAGCCGTGGACGCCAGAGCGTCACCGAAGCTGCGGTAAAATCAGCAGCCCGTTCAATTGCAACAAGCCTTGGAAGAGCGCTGGTTCGCGGAATATTGGGTAGCTTGAAAAAAGGGTTTTAGGACCTCGGCGCTAATTCACAAATTGTATCGTTGAAAACTGCGATCTGAATTCTGCAACTTCGGCCGCAAGTGATACGGTGTCATTGGTTGTCAGGCTTCTTGATATCAGTTCTGCCAGTTTTTTGGTGTGTTCCAGTTTCATGCCCCACCGTACCAGTTCTGGTGTTCCAATGCGCAGACCGTTCAGGTCATCCGCTACAGGGTCGATGGGAAGACCAATGCCACACGCAAGAAAGCCGGATTTACGAAGTGTTTTTGATGCTGACTGTCCACCACCAAAGTCTTTTGCTTCCACAGCGAACTGGTGTGAATTTGTAAAATTGTGTTGTTTTCCGAAAACAGGAAGGCCGACATTGTAGAGTTCTTCCGCTAGGCTCCGAGAAACTTCAACCATAGCATCAGCGTATGCTTTCCCATGGGATTTCCAATCCAGCATGGTGATCGCGAGTGCCGCTGATTTAGCTGCATCAAAATTTGCGGTCATTCCCGGAAATGCTATCGCGTCAAGACGCTCTGCAATATCGGGCTCGTTGGTAACAATCAGGCCGCCAGCTGGGCCTGCTAGGCTCTTATAGGTACTCATGGTCATAATATGAGCCCCTTCTTTCAGTGGGTTAGGCCATGCTCCACCTGCAATGATTCCACATTGATGAGCAGCATCGAAGAGTACTTTTGCACCAATTTCATCCGCAGTTTCCCGAATTTCCCGTACCGGATGAGGGAACAAGTTAATGCTTCCGCCAATCGTGATAAGTTTAGGTTTTACCCTCAGCGCCAGATCACGAAGTGTCGCAATATCCACTGTAAATCCATCTGGATTGACAGGGGCCTCGTGAATTTCCATTCCATAGAGGCCTGCACAGCCTGCATTGTGATGAGTAACATGCCCGCCAATGGAGGCTGGTGGAGCAATTATCGCATCACCCGGTTTACAGATAGCCATGAAGGCATAGAGGTTTGACAGCGCTCCCGATGCCACTCTAATTTCCGCATATTTGGCTTTAAATACTTCGGCACAAAGTTCGGCACAAATGACTTCGAGTTCTTCGATGGCCTCCAATCCCATCTCATATTTGTCACCTGGATATCCAAGGGATGGTCGCGAGCCCAGCCCCGATGCAAGCGCAGCTTCTGCTTTTGGACTCATGACATTCGTGGCGGGATTTAGATTGAAGCACTCTCTTTCGTGAATATTTCGGTTTTGGGCAATCAGTGTATCAATGCGTTCGGCAATAGCTGCAGAATTGGATTTTGCTGTCGTAGCTGCCAATTCCTGAATATAGCTTTCGCAATCTGCCGGAACCCATGCGCGTGCTTTTAAGGCTGTCATTTCAATCTCCCGAACTTTACATCAGAAGATCAAACTAACTTGATTTATGCAAACGAGATTTGATAAAAAATAGGCCACTAGGCTCAGATATTGTTTTCCAGCGGATTTTTAGATTCAAACCTTTGCAAGGGAACGAGCTGAAAATGGGATGCAAATGTTTGGTTCAATCCACCGGAGCAATTCTTGTTTTGATGGCTTCGGGAAAACAAGATTGCGTGAACAAATCAGGAGGAAGCCACCGTTGTCCTGTTTCTATCGAACTTGCGAAACGTTCTAAGGATAATTCCTGGCAGTGTCCTCCGCAAACCAGCCATTTCTTTAAACCAGACCTCGCAAATCCTCCACAATCTTCGCAGGACTTAGGTCTTTATATTCATCCGGTTGCCCTGTGCGGTTAATCCAATGACACTTGAAACCGAAAGCTGCGGCACCTGCGATATCCCAACGGTTGGAGGACTGGAATGCGACCTCTTCCGGCTGAATGCCATACTCATCGGTTACCATCGCGTAAGTCGCCGGGTCAGTTTTGAAAACGCCTATTTCATCGACTGAGAACTGATGATCCAGTAATTCGGCAAGCCCGGCAGAATTAACTGCAGCGGATAACATTTCAGGCGATCCATTGGAAAGAATAGCCGTTTTAACTCCGGATTCCTTGAGAGTTCCGAGAACATCTGGAACTTCCTCGTAGCAATCAAGCGAAAGATAGGCATCAATCAAAGTTTTGCGGCAAGAAGGATCGCTTCCGGGAACGGCTGCAAGCGCAAAATCAAGGGCATCGGCTGTCAATTGCCAAAAGTCGCGATAGCGATCCATGCCAGTTCGCACCCAGGTGTATTCAAGCTGCTTGTTTCGCCAGATTTCTGAAACCCGTGCAGGATTTTCCCCGACAATTTCTGAATGACGCGAGACTGCGGAATGCACATCGAATAAAGTTCCATAGGCATCAAATGCATAGGCCTTGAAGGACATCGGCTATCTCCAATTTCTTTCTTTGACAATCACACTAATCATTGGCAAATCTGTCATAAAGCCCTAATTGTGAGGGCAGTATCAATTTTGGACATTTTTGGAGCGAACCAATGGCCTTTGAACTTCCTGAGCTACCCTACGCATATGATGCGCTTAACCCATATATGTCAGCAGAAACACTTGAGTTTCACCACGACAAGCACCACCAGGCTTATGTGACCAACGGCAATAATCTTCTCGAAGGTTCCGGCCATGAAGGTAAATCTTTGGAGGATGTTGTTCGCGACAGTCACGGCTCCAATGCAGGCCTCTTCAACAATGCAGCCCAGCACTACAATCATATTCATTTCTGGAAGTGGATGAAAAAGGATGGCGGCGGCACTTCGGTTCCCGGCGCATTGCAGTCAGCGATTGATTCTGATCTTGGTGGTTATGAAAAATTCAAGGCAGATTTCATGGCAGCGGGTGCTACACAATTTGGTTCCGGCTGGTGCTGGATTGCTGTGAAGGACGGCAAACTGGAAATCATGAAAACAGCCAATGGCGAAAACCCGCTGGTTCATGGAGCGTCGCCTATTCTGGGCTGTGATGTTTGGGAGCACTCCTATTACATCGATTACCGCAATGCCCGCCCAAAATACCTCGAAGCATTTGTCGACAACATGATCAATTGGGATTATGTGCTCGAACTGTATGAGGCAGCTACCTCGTAAAAGACTGTTTCCAATTTGCAATTTTGGAACCCCGGTTTATCCGGGATTTATTGTTAACAGGCTGTTTACTGGACACAATTCACGGGCACACTAGTGTCACAAAATGATTCGAGAAACTGGGAGGTCCGTCATGAGATTCCAACTCAGACGTTTGCTGTTGGCAGGTTTAATTGTGCCGTTTGCTTTTTTTATAACTTCGGCTGTTCGCGCTGGCCCAATTGAAGACCGGCAAGCAAAGATGAAAATAGTCGGCAGGAATATGAGTATTGTTGCCAAAATGGCGAAAGGCGATACCGAGTTTAACGCTGACGCTGCATTGCAGGCTTATGTGGATATGAAGGGTGCAATTGAAGGTTTTTCTGACTTTTTTCCAGAGGGTTCCGGCGAAGGAAAAACTGAAGCCGGGCCAGCGATTTTTGAAGATCGCGCAGGGTTTGTGGCAAAACAGGCAGCCTTTGAAGCGACGCTCACCAGTGTAACTGAATATGTCCCTGCTGATTTGCCTGCTCTTCAAGCATCACTGAAAGAAGTTGGCGGAAATTGCGGCGCTTGCCATAAAGGTTACCGCGTCAAAAAGAACTAAACCATGCAAAGGCTGCTGAAACTTCTAGTGGCAGCCTTTGTCATCGGGGTCAGTGTGTTCTGGTGGCTTACCCAACCGATCCCGGAATATGACTTGTCGGTAAGCTATCTCGACACTCCTGTTCCAATCTTATCAAATGGCGAACGCATCTTTTGGGCGGCGGGGTGTGCATCTTGCCATGCCGGCAAAAATGCTGAGGGGGACAATAAACTTTTGCTGGGCGGAGGGTATAGGCTAAACACGCCTTTTGGAACTTTCATAACACCTAACATTTCTCCTGATATTGCAACCGGGATCGGCCAGTGGGAATTTCACACATTCTATGATGCCATGATTTTTGGCCAGGCATCCGATCGTTCGCATTATTACCCGGCATTTCCGTTCGCTTCATATGAGAAAATGCAGGCGCAAAATGTTTCGGATCTATTCTCATTTCTTAAAACGCTCCCACCTGTCTCTCGCAAAAATGAACCTCACGAGTTGGCCTTACCATTCCGGTGGCGACGACCGCTTGGAATTTGGAAACTTATGTTTGCGACAAATGAATGGGCCTTAGAAGTCGATCAGTCAGATGAAAAACTTGCTCGCGGTCGCTATCTTGTGGAAGCCCTCGGTCATTGCGGTGAATGCCATACGCCTCGAAACATCTTGGGAGGCATGAAAAAATCGAAATGGCTTTCCGGCGGCCCTGCGCCGGAAGGGATCGGAAAAATTCCAAATATCACACCTCACGAAGACGGTATTGGTAGTTGGTCTGAAGGCGATATTGTTTATTATCTGGAAACGGGTTTCACACCGGATTTTGACTCCGCTGGCGGCAGTATGGTCTCCGTTCAAGAAAATATGGCGAAACTACCCAAGAGCGATCTTGAGGCAATCGCTGGGTACCTGAAAGCAGTGCCGCCAGTCCCATCGAACTAAACCTTGCCAACTGCTTTCAATGCAAATGCATAGGATCGGGCTGCATCTTCAAGTGCTGCAAAGCGCCCCGACTTTCCAAAATGTCCGGAACTCATATTAGTCCGGAGCAACAAAATATTATCATCAGTTTTCAAAGTTCGGAGTTTCGCCGCCCATTTGGCAGGTTCCCAATAAGTAACCCTTGGATCGGAGACCCCTGCTGTTACTAACATGGCAGGATAGTCTTTGGCCTCGACATTGTCATATGGCGAATATGACGCAATCCAGTCAAAGGCTTCCTTGTTTTCAATCGGGTTACCCCACTGTGACCACTCGCCTGGTGTTAGCGGAAGCGTGTCGTCCAAAATTGTAGTGAGAACATCAACAAAGGGTACATCAGCAATTGCACCTGCAAAGAGTTCAGGCGCCATATTAACGCACGCGCCGACAAGCAATCCGCCCGCAGACCCTCCCATGATTACAATTTTTCCCTTTGAGGTAAAACCTGCTGAAGCCAATGTTTCGCTGGCTGAGATAAAGTCATGAAACGTGTTTGGTTTTTTTTCGAATTTTGCGTTTTCGTACCACGCTCGCCCTTTTTCCTGTCCGCCGCGAACGTGTGCAGTTGCGTAGATAAATCCGCGATCAACAAGCGACAGTCTGTTAGCGGAAAATGAAGCCGGCATGGATGCTCCGTATGAACCGTATCCATACAACAAGCACGGTGAACTTCCATCTAGTTTGGTTGTGCGATGATAGAGCAGAGTAACAGGAACCTCTGCACCGTCATGCGATTTTGCTGTGATGCGCCGGGCAATGTAGTCTTGGGGGGTATGACCAGATGGAATCTCGGTTTCCTTCAGCAGAGTTCGATCTCCGTTCTTGAGGTCATAGTCGAATACTTGTGTCGGTGTGGTGGGGGATGAGTAAGTGAACCTGAATACATCTCGGTCAAACTCGGGGCTTGCAGCAACTCCAAGAGAGTAGGCTTCCTCGTCCATCGAGATTTCCTGTTGCCTGCCATTTGGACCAACAAAGCAGATACGCGGCAATGCATTTTCGCGTTCCATCCAAATTACCCAGTCGCGGTAAGCATCAAGTGAAACAAGCATCCTACCCTGCTTATGGGGAACAAAATCTACCCAGTTTTCGATTGCCGGAGAACCAATTGGTGCTTCAACAATCTTGAAGTCCTCAGCACCATCAGCATTTGTCAGGATTAAAAACCGGTCTCCTTGATGTTCAACAGAGTATTCAAGCCCTTCCTGTCGTTCCTGGATCAATTGCGGAGTTGCAGTCGGATCATCGGTTGGGATAAAGCGCATTTCATCCTGGTCATTCATTCCGGCAGAAAGAAAAATGAACTTGCCTGATCGACTACGACCGACGCCGCAATAAAAACGCGGATCGGCTTCCTCATATACCAAAACATCCTCGGATGGTGATGAACCAAGGATGTGTCGGTATATCTTTGAGGGACGATGATTTTCATCAACCTTGGAATAAAACAATGTCTTGTCATCTGCCCAGGCTGCGGAACCGACATCATTGAGTTCACAGTCCAGATCGGTCCCCTTATCGAGTTCTCGAAACACCATTGCATAGTATTCTGCACCTGAAACATCACGGCTCCAGGCAAGAACAGAGTGTGACGGATTTTCGTCAACAAACCCAAGCTCGAAATAGTCTTTTCCTTCAGCCTCCTTGTTTACATCAAGGAGTGTATCTTCTTCGCCCCCATCGCGAGGCGTTCGTACTCGTATTGGATGTTCGCCCCCTTCAACATATTTCCAGGAGTAAGCGTAAGGACCATCTTTTATCGGAACAGAATTATCATCTTCCTTGATACGTCCCCGCATTTCAGCAATTAATATCTCCTGCAGGCTTGCGGTATCTGACATCGCACGCTCAAAGTAGTTGTTCTCTTCAGTAAGATACTGCTTGATGTCGTCTGGGAGTTTTTCCGGTTCACGCATGGCTTCTTGCCAGTTATCGGCGCGCAGCCAGTGAAAATCGTCTTTGAGGTCAACCCCGTGCACAGTTTGCGTAAAGGTCCGTTTGTCCGCGGAAGGTGTACCTTCCAGGGCAGGGAAAATATTGGTCATTAAGTCGCCTGTATGAGAGTTATTCGTCAGGGTCAAATTCTAAAGCATGCCCATTCATACAATATCGCAGACCCGTCGGTTGTGGTCCATCCGGAAATACATGCCCTAAATGCGCATCACAATCTGCGCATCGAACTTCAGTGCGAACCACAAAAAACGAACGATCTTTGTGCTCGCTTACTGAACCTTCTGAAGACGGCTTATAAAAACTCGGCCAACCGGTGCCGGAATCGAATTTTTCCGACGTGTTGAATAGATCGTTTCCGCAACATACGCAGGTGAAAGTACCATCGCGTTTTTCGTCCTGATGTGGTCCGGAAAAGGCTCTTTCTGTACCGTGTTCCCGAGTTACGTGATATTGTTCTTCGCTCAACTGCTTACGCCATTCAGCATTCGATTTTTCTAGTTTCGCCATAATTTTTTCCAGTTGTTATCCACAAGAGAAAATATGCAATATGCCTCATTTTTCAATGCACTTTTGCTTGAAAAAATAAGACCATAGATGAAAATCTCCATTGGAGTGCTTTACGCTACGTCAATAATTTAGTTGATTTTCAACAAAGGTTTTTGTTATCTTTAGCCCACAAAATGCCTCAATCCGTCAGTAAAGGCGGATTATTAAACAAAAAAATGGAAATAAAAATGGAAAATAACGAAGCGAAGACTTTGGAAGAAGGAATTAAAACCGAACACCTTGCCGAACTAACATCAGAAGTTGTTTCAGCATTTGTATCCAATAATATAGTCGGAGCAAGTGAAATTCCAAAAGTGATTTCAGATGTTTACAATTGTTTTTTGAATCTGACCGATAATTTGGGTTCTTCGAAAAAGCATGAAGCTAGGCAAAAGCCGGCAGTTCCGGTCAAAAAATCCATTGCGGATGATTACATTATCTGCCTTGAGGATGGCAAAAAATTCAAATCACTCAAGCGTCATTTGAGCAGCCATTACGGTCTTTCACCCGAAGCTTACCGGGAAAAATGGGGATTGCCTGCCGATTACCCAATGGTGTCACCAAGCTATGCAAGGGCTCGGTCGCGGCTGGCAAAACAGATTGGATTGGGGCGTAAATCTTCTGCCAGATCTGATACTCCAAAGGCAGCCTAAGCAAACTGACGGTTCATGTCGGTCAGAGAACCAACCTGGGATGTGCTAAATATTTGGCCAACCACCGGAATTTTGTGTTTGTACGGGGCCACCGCTCTTCGAATTTGCCGTACTCATGGCCTTATACCAACGGCCATTAGGATTTGCTCTTTTGACCAGGAATTATTTTGGCTTTGGTTAGGCGCGGTTGGCGAAGGGGTGCGGCGTACCATGAGCTAATTGCAACGCGGCCAAAACCAAAAGAAACCTGGCCTGCGGTGCTCCAAAATTGCCCACCGGATCCGTGTTATGCCTCTTGACCAATGCGTTTTGCATTGCACTTCGAGGCCTGCCTTGCCGGTAAACAATTTTGGAACATCAAAAGGGTCAATCCTAATGGCCGTTGGTATTATTGATGGCTACGGTATTGGTGATTGTTGTCGTCCATTAACAGGATCAAATCTGTGCCGCCGAAGTGCGGACAGGTGCGTATTGAAATCATAGCGGGGGGACTTGTTTCTTGCAAGACGGTTTAGATTCTGCAGCATAGCTTCAATTTGCCCAGAAATCCTTTTATCGGTTGTATTTGTACTGTTTGTGCAATTGGCTAGAAATAACATATTAGCGTGTTTTCGAGCCTCCGCTTCAATTGCCTCCGCAAGTTCATGTATGTCCAAATCCAACCTCCTGTTTGTTTTCAGTGAAACAATGGACAGGCAGGCGAGGAAAAGAATATTTCTGAATTTTCATAATAATATTATAACGTGTTGAAAAAAAACACATAAATACAATTATATAAATTTAAATACCAAATCTATCCCAAGTATTGCAGTGTGTGATAATAGGAATATAATCATATATTGGAGAGAGTGGTCACAATGTATTGTCCGCATGAAGAGGCGGGTTTTGGAAAAAAAGTCAATCCATTTCCGTCTGAAAAAGATGAGCAAAAAACAGTTGGCTGGCCTGAACTGCAAGAATTGGGTGATCGACAGCTGATAATTGCGGAGCTAGTAAATCGCATTGTAGCCATTTCATTTGATATGGAGCCTGGTGACATTTTGTCCCGGCAACGCGGCACTGCAGAAATTGCCAGGGCTCGTCAGGTAACAGCTTATCTCTTGCACACAGGCCTTTCCATGAAGTTGACTGAGGTGGCAAAGTATTTCTCGCGAGACCGTACAACCATCAGCCATGCATGCCGGTTGGTTGAAGATTTACGGGATAAACCGTTTTTCGATCAGCGCCTCCATGCATGTGAAGAGGCTATTGAATTCATACGAGAACTAATCCGATCTGGTTCTCAGGATCCTGCGAATGAGTGACCAAAAATCCAAAATTAAACAAAAGCGCAGACTTCTCAAACTGCTTGCAAGACATTCCAGCAAGGGAATTCAATTCAGGCTTGTTGATGGAAACATATGCATTCAGAGCAGGAATAGGTTGCATAACTTCAAGCCCGCCCTGATAGATGCGACAATTGCGGAGGGATTGGTTTGCAAAACCCAATCTGTTTTGTCAGTTACGGGACGAGGTCTGGAAGTGCTGGAGAATGTTTCGGGGCTGGTAGCTGATAACCTGCATCCCACGAGTAATCTCGATTTATGTCGAACCGGCTATCAGAAGAAGAAAATTCAGGTGAATCGAAATGAAGCGCCTTTGATGCGATTGTACTCTCGAAGGACAAAAGCTGGAATTTCATACATTTCTACTGATGAGTTTCACGCCGGAGAACGACTTCGGCAAGACTTTGAACGAGGCCAACTGCAACCGCGCATAACTGCAAATTATGAGTGTGTAATCGCGAGTTCCTCTAAATCGGCTTTTGGGCCAACTTCAGCAGACATATCCGACTTCGCTGTCGACGCGCGCACCCGGATATCAAATGCTATTGATTTATTGGGCCCTGAACTTGCCGGGGTAGCGCTTGACATATGTTGCTTTCTAAAGGGTTTTGAATTGGTTGAACGGGAACGGTGCTGGCCACCAAGGTCTGCAAAGCTCATGTTAAAAACAGCATTGGGAATGCTATCGAAACACTATGGAATCGCCGCGCATACCCGTAATACCGGGGGAAAAATTCAAACCTGGGGTAGTAGTGATTATCGTCCGTCCGTAGGCCTATAGCCGATGCCTGTCATTGGTATCGATTGTGCTGAGTTTGCGTCCCGTTTGATGCGTTCGACGAGTGATTTCAAACCATTTGATCGCTGTGGTGTGAGGTGTTCAGACAAATCGATCGAATCAAAGATTGCTTTCTCATCAATACTCAATATTTCACTCGCACGTTTCCCTGAGAATATTGCAAAAGTTACAGCGATAAGTCCGCTGACGATGTGAGCATCGGAAGCGCCCTGGAATGTCATGACAGGGTCGGCGTCTTCAGATTTATTCGTTTCGACCCAAACCTGACTAACACAACCTTGAACTTTGTTTTCTCTGGTGCGCAATTCTACAGGCATTGGATCAAGCATGCCACCAAGCTCAATCAGGTATTTGTAGCGATCATCCCATTCATCCAGGAATTCAAAATTTTCAGTGATTTTTTCAATAGTCATGTTGCATCCAGGTCGTTTGTTGAAACGCTATATCCCAGATGACTGCAGATAAACAGGTGAAAGAACTGATTTTGCCAAATTGTCGGCATCAAGCTTGCGGCGTCATTCCGCAGCTATGGCAGGCACCTCAATTTGGATAAATTTCTCAGAAGTTCCGGAAATTTTGGACTGAACCATCCCGATAGAATTTGCTGCCAACGTGGATGCAGTTTGGCAGGTTTCGACATTGCGCTCACAAAAACCGGCAACATCATTCAATATGGAATATCCCGCCGACATTACATCCACCGCACTGATATCTGGACTGCCGACACTCAACGGCCGGTTGTGTTCATCAACCGGCCAAAGTGCTGTTGCTATTCCAATTGCTAAAACCAGTTTAATCATGTCCTACCCGATCAATTCACCGGGACTGTACACGGGCGAACTTAAAGACGAGCTTCGGTGCAAGGCCAATTTTAATTAAAACTTTATGATTTCCACTAACGAAGCAATTCCGAAAGGGTCTGTTTACCATGGCAACAAGAACCTTGGAATTCAGCGCTCTATATTGCCGGAGGAGTGCAATTGAGTTTCAGATTTTAGGGTTCTATTAAAGACGTTATGTAACGAATTCCCCAGTAGCATTTGCGGAATTTGTTTTGAGTATCACACAGAAATTCAGTTTGCACCGATTGCGATCGGTATTGCACAGCAACAGTCCCGGTGACGGAATTGCTTCATTGCCGGAATGCGACTGTCTTTGTGAGCACTCCCAAAAATTATGGCATGCGGCCCCTGGATCAGTTTTTGCCGTAACTCAAACAGGTAAAATTCTTTGGTCTGCACAGGATGTGTTATCAACATCCGGCATAAATAATTGCCAAAGATCGACTTTAGCGGAGGTTTTGTCTGAGCGTTTTTCAGAGGATGGATGCGCCAACCTTCTCTCGCTTATCCAGAAGTGCAATTTATCCGGTGAAGCCAAATCGGTCTGGATGAATGAGCACAATGAAACAAAACATACCAGTTCATGCCACGTTCACTGCTCCCCTCTACAAAATTGCGGTGGACAGGGGTGCAACGCGATAATCGTGGTGAGCATGTTTGGTGCAGCCGATGGTAATGTACATACATCAACTGAGCAGGAAAATTATAACAATCGGGTACTTGAGTTACAGCATTCGGCAAAAAGGTTAGGTCGGCTCTTATCGCTTGATCGAAGCGGCACCTCACAAAAGACGCGCGCAGAAATGTTGGACATTGAATATTTGATAAGACAATCCGTCGGTTCAACTGCAAGCCCGGTTTTTGGTGAAATTCCAGCATTTTCCTTGGAAAAGGGTCCTGATCTCCCAAAAATCACTGCCATAAGGGAAGATTGGAAAGTTCTTCTCGGCAAGGTAATGGCATCACAAGGTCGCGTGACAGATAGGCAGAGTAACTCTTCAAGGGAAAGTGTCTCGGTATCGCTGATGCGAAAAGCGCGCATCGTACGATTTGAATTTGTCCGCAACTTTGCAACTGCCGATGTAAATTTTGATCAGCAAGCCATAACTGCCTGCGCGTACAAAGTCGGAAAACTGCAAAAGCTTGAGTTTTCAGATACCGATCTTCGTTTGGAAATTCTTGTACCGATAAATGCGGGCATCGTTGCGCCAGATCTCGCGAACAATGAAGAGCGGGTCAAAAACATCCGTATTGCAGCGAATGCAAATCATTCCCTAAACCCTATCCCACGAACCCACAAAACAGGTTGATGCCATGTCGTTTATTACATCGATTACAGGAAATGGAAAAAACTGGATCACAGAAAACCCGGCAGGGTTTTCAACTCTCGTACTATTTGGTCTTGGATTTAGCCTCGTAGCTGCTAACGCATTGGTTTCGCAATCGGAGAGACATTCCGCACCCTTTTGGCAAACAAGGATAAAGACCAATTCAACCCTCACTGAGACCAGGGTTAGTTCCGATGTCCGGCTTCCAACACATGCTGTGCTAACCCAGCGTATCAGCCTAACTAACATTCCTGTGCCTACTGCCAACCCGGTCAAGGTGTACCGGATTTCTGCTCAATCCTCACTGGTAAGGGAGGTTCAATCCATTCTCGGCGAGGTTGGTATCTATAGCGGCAAAGTTGACGGTATTTTTGGAGATGCAACAAAGAACGCAATTCTGGAGTACCAGAAACAAGCCGGCATAATTCCGAATGGAGAAGCAAGCTACGGATTGCTTGGAAGCATCAAATCAGCATTTGCCGTTGCTCAGATTCGCGCGAAGATTGACGGACCTGCAAAGTCTTTGAAATCCGTCCAACTACAAATGATCGTGCTTGATACGGCGACCGTTCAAAAAGTACAAATTGGATTGCGGGACATTTACGGTGAGGATCAAATGAGTGTCGATGGAATTATCGGCAACCAAACACGCAATGCAATTCGTCAGTTTCAAAAGCGTTTTAAGCTGGAAGTAACCGGTGAAATTGATCACAAAACCATGGGCAAACTGCGAGAAGCAGGTATCGTAGGTTCTACGTGATTAAGCCAACTGAATAGGGTCGATGAATGCGTCTCACTACCGCTATTTGGCTGGGTGTTTTTATGCGGCTTGAAAGTGCGCGTGGAGCTTTTGTTACCGTTGCAAGAAAAGGTGCGCAACAGGCAGGCGCAATCTTCGTACTCCACAATCAACTCAATGGTTTATCAGATGTGTATGGGCCCGCGCCACAAAGCATGTTTGAGGAAGCTGGAACAGAACGGCTTTTTGAGCGTGTCCTAAAAAATGCATCAATTGGTGATGTTGAAGAATTTTTGACTAAGCAGGAACGGTTTGATCCAGACATATGGGTCATAGAAACCGAATCCGGAGCAGGGGAAATTTCACTATCACTTGCAAGCGGTTCTTGATCCTATCCAGCCAAAAGCCTTCTGACATCTCTTTGCGAATTCTGCACTTTTGTGCTCGCTGCACGCTCGCCGCTCCTGCGCAGTGCGTTGAACATGGGCTTAGCCTCGATAATGTGATGGCGTTTCGCTGGTAGCGCAAAATTACTGTCTTTGGCTCTGAAAAATGCAATTGCGGCTGTTCGATCAAGTTTTGAAAACTCTTTCATGATGCGGATGAACACCGAGTGGTCTCGGCCTACTTTTGGGCAGATGAGCAGCAAAACTCTGGCGGAAGTATAATGTGGAACACGAAGAAGAAACAAGAGTGATGCCAATGTTCCAGCATTTGCTTCCGCCACATATTGGGTTACCAACTTCCTATTCAGGCCGCACGCCACCTTTATCTCATCTGCAAACCCGTCGTGATTTGATTCATGCAGCAGTGCAATAAGCCGTTGGCCGAAAGCTGCCGGCTTGAAGGTCTGGCGATCTGGATCATTCTGTCTGGTAGGAGCCTTCTTTTCTTTGCCAATCCTTGCGACTTTCAAAAGATCTTCGTTCCTGTTGTAGATCTTTTCAACGGCTTTGGTGGCTTGCCGGGCTTTTTGCAAGTGAGATACGCTGGCTGTTGTTGGTGTAATATTAGGCATGCTCGCACGTTTGAATTTTTCGCGTGCGCTTTCGTTTTTCCTCAGAATTTTTTCAAGACTGCAGGTATTGTCATCCAATGATAAAAGACGATTGATAACCCGTACTGAAAGATCATAACGCCGGGCAATGATATAAGCATGGCTCTTGTCACATTTATTGAGAACAGCCAGAAAATCCCGCTCACCCAAAACTGGCGAGCATAATAGAACGGGTGTGGCAATTTCAATTGGTTGCAGCGCCATGAATAGTGCCAGTTGCCTGGGAACATAGGAATTCTGCCCCAGAGCATTGGATATTTTACGCCTCTGGTTCGAATCTGCCTTGGCAATCAGCGAATAAAACATCTCCTTGATTGTGACGATGTCGGATACCCGAGGTCGCCTCATCAAACTGAAGGTTTGCATCTGATCAACCAGGATATCGCCGGGCAAATTTCTTGAACGATGAGTCGAAATTCCCTCATCTAGCGCAACGGATATCATGGTGCTTCGGCCTTGAAATGATTCTATATTATAGTTTCATCCATCAATCGTTTACAATGTATTAACCATGTTAGTTTTGGATGGTGGACGGCTGGCGAGGCTTTTTTTGATGTTTCACTCTGGAGGTTTCAATGGGTGAGGTGATTAGGTTTCCGATTGAGAGAGTTCGGCGTACGATTGGACAAAGTTCTGATAGAATTAAAAATGCCAGTATCCTGGTATTTGAGGGCGTTAGGTATTCAACGTTTGAACAAGAGAACCATCAGAATATTGTTCGTCCCGCTGCCGAGCCACAAAAATAACCAAATGAGTGCCTGGTCTTAACTTTCTTGCAAATAATTGGTGCAAGTTAAGCCGCTCATGAATTTATCAATTCTGTCGATCATGCTTGCATCCCGATGTAAGGCGCGGATCATGATAAATCCGGTTGACTCAGTGGTTTCAACAATAATGGAAGTTTCCAGATCTTCAGGTTGGAATTGGCGCATCCGTGCCATTTGTACAGGATTGACGACAATCATGCGCAAGCGGTTGCCAATCGTTGATCGCTTGCTGAGGCTGTAAATCACCCGTCCGCGTTGGTTGAAAACTGCTGCTGACCAAAAAAGATCAGTCTCTCCGCCGCTTGCAACCACTCCCGCATTTACAAGATCAAACCTGCAACTGGCAACATCAAAAAATGGATCGGCATTTGGAAGCATCGGCTTCCCATTGTTGTCTACAGTGCGAAATTTGTTTGTTGTGCTGCGCTCCATAATAGCACGCGCTGCATCCTTTTGGCCAAAATTGGGGACGAGAAGAACAATCGCAATATGAACAATAGCCGCCACTACAAGGCTACATATTGCAAGATAAACCAGGTTCGGCTTCACTTAAGGACACTCCACACGACTGATTCTCGGCATCAAAGGAGCACTCAATCCAGCACTGCTGGTTATGGGTGTATCATACAAGCGCATAATAAATTTGAAGTTTCCGGCACCAGCGATTTTCATCCAGTTTCCCGCGCTGGGAACGTCACCAACGTTGATGGTAAGGGAATAATCAGACTTGCGCACTACTTCGCCGGAAAAGGTTGCTGCCGCAGCCTTATGTTCATCACGAATGATTGCACCATCAAGCTGATGGGCTGTAAGCGTCCAAAGACGTGCAGGCGGAGTATTGCCGACCAATTGATAGCTGCACTCCCGAGTTAGAGCTCTACCTTCTTCATCAACCGCAGCTTCAAAAGTAAGCCCTTCAGCGGCACCCAGTGGAACTGCTCCCTCGATTGTTGACCGCGCAGCGGTATAAGGGTCGACTTCAAGTCCACCGACAAATGGCCATGCTGACCATACCCCGGCCTTGATTGCGCCAATACCATAGGTTCTTTGAATGGCAAATTGCGCGCTTAGTCCACCCAACACGAGACCGGTAAACAGGATAATGGCTATATTGATTGCAAGGCGCATGAAAAGTAATTGCCGTTCGCTGTTATTGTTTCTATCGCGTGACAGTTCCGCCCTGTGTAGAACCAGCAAGTTCATCATCACGGTTAAGCGGTTTGGCATTGTTAAACAGGGTTTCCAAATCGCGCAGCATGTTTTCTGCTTCGCGCGAAAGTAATTTGGGTCTGGCAGGTGGTGGCGCTTTGATATCCCCAGTTGCAGAAGCGATAACCTGAGAACCTTCTGAAACGCCTGGAAGCGGATTCTCAATATATGGGATTGGTCTTAGCTCAATATTCTGATGGGCATATGTCATAAATTTTTGCCATGTCATTGCTGGTAAACGACTTCCAGTCAGCCGTCGGGTAGGCTGGTAATTATCGTTGCCGTACCAAATTGCTGCAACGTAATTTCCGGTAAATCCCACATACCAGGCATCACGATAGGCCTGGGTGGTGCCGGTTTTTCCTGCTGAACGTATGCCATTAAGTGCGGCGCGTCTGCCAGTTCCCCGTTCTGGGATCTGCGCCATGATGGTGTTCATAACTGTTACTGTGGACTGTTTTAGCGCTTCTTCATCTTCAGGGCCGTCTTTTCGAAAATCATAAAGTGTATTTCCGCTACTGTCAGAAATTTGAGAGATACCTGTTCTGTTAAGGCGTGTGCCGCCGGTCATGAAAGTACCATACCCAGTTGCCATTTCCAGAACGGTTAAACCATTGGCGCCCAAAACCATAGGCGGGTTTACTACAAGATCAGACACAATGCCCATCTTACGGACAGTTTCAACAAGGCGTTCGCCCCCCAGTTGCTTTAAGTTGTCTCTACCCAAATACAGCTTCACTGGTATGGTGTTGATCGAATTCACCAAGGCTGTAGCCAGGTCAGTACGTCCTTGATAATTGCCTGAATAGTTTCGCGGGCACCATTTTTTTCCAAAGGCGCGTCGACAGACCTCACTATCTGTTACTCGTGTATCTTCGGTATACCCAAAATTCTCAACTGCTGATGCATAGACATAGGGTTTGAACGAAGACCCAGGTTGCCTCTTCGACGCAGTTGCCCGGTTAAACTGGCTTTGACCATAGTCTCGTCCACCGACCATCGCCCGTACCGCCCCCTCATGATCGATCACGACCATGGCGGCATCCCTCACCCCGTATTGGCGTCCAAACTGACGAAGATGGCTTTCGACGGATTCTTCCGCTGCCTTTTGAAGATCAAGATCAACGGTGGTTTTTACAAATAGGGTTCGTGTATCAAATCGCACCGCAAGGCGTTGCACTTCCTGATAAGCCCAGTCCATGAAATAGTTTGGCCCTGCAAGGTCATCCCGTTCGAGTACAGATGCAGGTTCTTTACGGGCCCTGACAACTTGCCCCTCAGTCATGAATCCGGCCTGCACCATGTTGGTCAGAACCTCGTTGGCACGCGCCCTTGCAGCCGGAAGATTGATGTGTGGAGCGTATTTGCCGGGTGCCTTGTAGAGACCGGCCAGCATCGCTGCTTCTGACAGTGAGACATCCTTGATGCTCTTGTCGAAATAATATTTTGCCGCTGCGGAAATGCCAAAATTACCACCGCCCATATAAGCGCGGTCAATATAGAATTTCAGGATCTCTTTCTTACTCAAATTGGCTTCAAGCCAAAGCGACAAAAAGGCCTCTTTGATTTTGCGCTCCAGCGTTCGCTCATTGGTCAAAAAGAGGTTTTTGGCCAATTGCTGAGTGATTGTACTACCGCCCTGAACCACAGAATTTGCCCTGACGTTTTCTGCCATCGCACGGGACAGGCCCAGAAAATCGATGCCGAAATGCTCAAAAAATCGCCTGTCTTCTGTTGCAAGTACAGCCTTGATGAAATGGTCCGGCAATTCATCCAGGGATTCAGCTTCGGTTTGGCGTATGCCACGTTGGCCAATAGTCTTGCCGTTTCGGTCCAGAAAAGTAACCGAATATTCCCCCTGACTTCGCCAATTCTTCTGTGTCTCTTCAAAAGCCGGAAGCGCGAGTGCGAGCATGACTATAGAACCCAGGATGCCCAATGTGAGCCCCTCATCCAGGAATTCAACTGTCACCCGTTTCCAGCCGCGGACGCGAAAACGCCTAAAAAAGACAGTGATGGCTTCCCAACGATCTGTTGCACTGTTGAACAGGTTGTAAATGGAAGAATCAATCCATGAATCGAAATCGAGCAAGCGGCTCCAGCCTTTGCCCTTGTTCGAATTTTCAAACGGATCCTGCACCAGCAAATGTCCTGTTATTGCGCACGGTTCATATGGGTCTTGACCCAATAGATGATATCTATACCAGAATATGTCTGAATGCCATATCACCCTATTCTTGGAAGAATATGCAAAAGCCCTGCAGATCAGAAGAAATTGCGATGCCCAATCAACCGTTCTGGAAAAAGAAGAGCCCATCTCAAATGTCACACGATGAATGGGAGTCGTTGTGTGATGGTTGCGGAAAGTGCTGCCTCAACAAGCTTGAGGATTGGGATACGGGTGATATTTTGTGGACCAATATCGGTTGCGAATTACTTGAATGTGATAGTTGCCAATGCGCTGATTATGAAAACCGGTTAGAGAAAGTGCCGGATTGTATAGAGTTGACGCCGGACAAAATCGAAACGCTTGGATGGCTGCCACCTACTTGTGCTTATCGTCTGATTTCTGAGGGCAATGACCTTTATTGGTGGCACCATCTGGTTTCCGGAGATCACAAAACGGTTCACCAGGCTGGCGTCAGCGCGAGGGGAAGGGCGGTTCCTGATAGTGGAATTCCACCAGAAGACTATGAAAATCACCTGGTCTACTGGCCGCTGGAGATCTATTTGCAAAAAGAAAATTCCAAAAAATAGGAATATATTCTTGACACCGTGACGGTCTTGGAGTACAACCTTTGTACGGTCGGAGAAGTGCGCACGTTCAAGCGCTGCAAATTTCCTGGGCTGGCTTTCTTAAGTTTCCATTAGAGCGTTTCGCGTTCAATCCAAACAGCGACAACGCGTACTTTATTTGATTTCATTCACGCATTTTCGTTTAACCGTATCCGATTAAACGAAATATGCTCTAGGGTCTGTGGACATTTAACGTAATGCTATGATTGTAGCAGCGATATTCCATGAAGCCTCAAAACTGACATCGGTTTTATCATATCGCGTATTAATCCCTCGGAACTCTTTGATCTTGCTGAAGTAATTTTCAATGAGATGCCGCCATTTATAAACTTCCTCGTCATGCGGGATATGGATTTTACGGTTTCGCTTGGCAGGGATAACAGCCACTGCACCATTTTCATATAAAGCCCGGCGCAGATGATCTGCATCGAAAGCTATGTCGCCTAGCATTGCGCCGAATTTCAAACCTTCAATCAGTTCGTGTACACCAACAATCTCACTGCGTTGACCGGGAAGAAGCTTGAAGCGCACAAGATTGCCAAGCGCATCTGTCAGGGCCAGAACCTTGGTGGTTAACCCGCCCTTTGAACGTCCTATGGCCTGATGGAGAGTCCCCCTTTTGCGCCACTTGCTTTCTGGTGAACGCTGACAATAGTACCGTCTATAAGAATGTATTCAAAGTCAGGATCATCTGATACAGCTTCAAAAAGTCGTTGGAATACACCACGTTGCGCCCATCTACGGAAACGACGGAAGACAGAATTCCATGCACCAAATCCAATAGGTAGATCACGCCAGGGACCACCAACCCGGACCTTCCATAATACCGCTTCCAAAAACAGGCGGTTATCTTTTGCTGTGCGACCTCTGTCACGAATACTGCCTGGCAACAAAAGCTCAATAAGTTTCCAGCTTCTATCTGATATTACAAATCGTTCCTTGCGCATCAAAACCTCCTTAAAAGAAAGCTTGAATCACATTATAACTGATTTGGGAATCCTATATGTCCACAGACCCTAGTGGTCCGTTCGAAACAAATGAGTCCCTTTGCGGCGAACTCTTTATCATTTGTTTCGAACGTAAAGACCACTAGCAAGGTATTGTTTTCTAGTGGATTTTAAGATTCAAATATTTGGATGAGAGGTCTCGGAAAACGGGTTCCAAATGTTTGAATCAATCCACTAGTTTTAAAACAGCGAACTCTGGCATTCCTTTTGGATGACAGACGCTTTGTGTTTCGTTGGGATGTGCATGGTGATCAGCTTATGACGACCACAATCAAACTTGCCGACATGCTTGAATCAATCGTGCTCGATTTTCGCGAAACACTGTCGAAAGAGATCAAGAAGCTTGGTGACGATCTTGAAGGTAACAAGTCATCAGCAAGCGAACAGGTCAAAGCATTTGCGGATTTCTTTAAACTGATCCAGGGCGTCGAGATGATTTCAAAAGGAGTAAGACAGCAGCGTGAGCAGCATAGCGAAAAGCAACTTGAAGTTGTGGAATTCCGCCGGGAACTTGAGGCACAAATTGCCCGACTTGTCGACGCAGAAACTTCGCTCCCTGTTTCTGGAAGAGCTGACGAATGACGAAGTAGCACGGTTGAAATTTGATTGGCCGCTTTGGGCACGCCTTAAGCAGCGTCCGCCCCTGAGCGATTGGAGAACCTGGCTGATTCTAGGAGGTAGGGGGGCCGGCAAGACCCGCACAGGTGCGGAGTGGTTAAAGGGTGTTGCCCTGGGTGATCCGCATTACCCCGGAAGTTCCGGTGGTCGTGTGGCACTCCTTGGCACCAGTTACGATGATATGCGTAATGTTATGGTCGAAGGTGAATCAGGAATTCTGGCGATATCGCAAAAGGAGGAGCGGCCAGGCTGGTATCCATCTAGACGAGAACTCGTTTGGCCAAACGGCGCGATTGGAAAATTGTTCTCCTCCGCTGATCCGGAAGGAATAAGGGGCAACCAATTTGGTGCAGCATGGCTGGATGAGATTGGGAAATGGCACAAGCTGGAAGAGACTTGGGACATGTTGCAGTTCTGTCTGCGGCTTGGAAAGTTTCCGAGGCAGGTCGTGACAACTACACCGAAGCCACTCAAACTGTTGAAGACGTTGACGGAGGACAATTCGACGATTGTTGTTCGGTCCACCACCCGCGAAAACGCTGCCAATTTGGCTGATGGGTTCATGGAATATGTGGAAGGTGTTTATGCAGGCACCAGGTTAGGTCGTCAGGAACTCGATGGTGAGATTATAGAAGCAATTGAAAACGCCCTCTGGTCGCGAGAAACTATCGAGGCGGCCAGGGTTTCAAAGGCTCCTGATCTTGCGCGCATTGTAGTAGCGGTTGATCCGCCAGCAGGTTCTGGAAAGAGTTCCGCCTGTTGTGGAATAGTGGCTGTTGGAAAAAATCCGGATGGGGCCTGTTATGTGCTGGCCGACCATACGATTAGTCATGCAAAGCCACATCAATGGGCAGCAAAATCTGCGTCACTGTATCATTCAGTGGAAGCGGATGTGATCGTTGCTGAGGTAAATCAGGGAGGGGAGATGGTACGGTCCGTCCTTCATACTCATGATCCGTCGCTACCGGTTCGCTCAGTACATGCCAGCCGGAACAAATGGCTGCGGGCGGAACCTGTTGCAATGCTATATGAGCGTGGGTTGGTTCGACATGTGGGGGCGTTTCCTGACCTTGAAGACCAGATGTGTTCGATTGGCCCAGATGGCCTCGCCGAAGGCGTTTCGCCCGACCGGCTGGACGCGCTTGTTTGGGCTGTTTCAGAACTCGCCCTGCAGCAAAATAATGAACCCCGGATCCGTGGCCTCTAATACCAACGGCCATTAGTGGAAGATGAGAATGAACAGAATTCTGGACTGGCTAAAACCCGATGCGAAAACGCACGCCCGCATAGAGCAGAAAAATGCTGTCACCAATCTGGTTGCATTCCATTCTGGAGGTCACCCTGCTTGGTCGAGTATCAGCGATGGAAATGCTGCTCGTAATGGCTTTTGCAGGAACCCGATCGTCTATAGATGCGTCAGTCTAATTTCTCAAGCAGCCTCTTCGGTACCGCTCCAAATATGTGAGGATGGTGTGGATTGTGACCAACATCCCGTACTGGAGTTGCTCGCCCGGCCCAATCCAAGGCAATCAGGTGCGAAGTTGCTGGAATGTCTGTACGGGCACTTGTTGATATCCGGAAATGCCTATCTCACGAAACTTCATCTGGGAGAAGAGTTGCGCGAGCTTCATGCGTTGGACCCGCAGCGTGTATCCGTTGTTGACAACGAGAACGGCTGGCCAACGCGGTACAGCTACACCACCGACGGCAACAAGATTATCTACCATGCGAATGGCGATAATGCCGACATCCTTCATATGGGATTGTTTAACCCGGTCGATGATGTAACGGGATTGTCGCCGCTTTCCGCATCGCATATGGCGTTGGATATTCACAACGCAGCAAGTGAGTGGAACAAAGCTTTGCTGGATAATTCAGCCCGCCCGTCAGGCGCTTTGGTTTATGCATCAACAACCGGTGATAATTTGAGCGACGAGCAATTCGATCGGTTGAAATCAGAACTGGAAGAAGGGTATTCGGGCCTTTCGCGTGCCGGTCGCCCTATGGTCCTGGAGGGTGGGCTGGACTGGAAAGCGATGGGATACAGCCCTCGGGACATGGATTTTTTGCAAGCAAAAAATGGCGCTGCCCGCGAAATAGCACTCGCCTTTGGCGTGCCGCCAATGCTGTTGGGTATTCCCGGTGACAACACCTATGCCAACTACCAGGAAGCCAATCGTGCATTCTGGATCCAGACCGTCATGCCTCTGGTAGAAAAAACCGCTGCTGACATTGGTAACTGGCTGATTGATGATCTTGATGGCAGCACATCACTTCATGCAGCAAGTGATCGATTGGATGCACTTGCCCATGAACGGGATGCTCAGTGGAACAGAATCGGGCAGGCTTCCTTCCTTACAGATGATGAGAAGCGGGAAGCGCTTGGATTTGCAGCTCTGGACCCGGACACCACAATTGCAGAATAATTTTACCAGTGCCCTTTCAGAACTGGGAGAAATTCCAGAGAGCCTTTGGTTGCTTTTAGCAAAGCTTGTTGGTGCAACTGCAGGGTCGGCAATATCGATTGTCTATGTGCTGCCGAAAGGAAGACGTGATGCGCTTGTCCGCTTCTTTGTCGGATTGGGAATTGGTGTGGTTTTCGGTTCGGCGACAGGAATTGCAATTTCGGATTATCTTGGGATTGCAGACCGATTGAGTGCGGTGGAAATATCGCTCTCCGGCTCTGCTGCCGCAAGTTTGTGTTCCTGGTGGGGGCTTGGAGTGCTTTCACGTTTTGCCAATCATCATCACAGCAAGTCGGCTTAGCCGTCATTCAGGAGAACACAATGAAGAGATCGCATCGGATAAACAGCCGCCGCGAGACAAAATTCATGCCGCTTGAGATGGATACCGTAAGACTGGATGGGCGCTTCTCGGGATATGCAAGTATTTTTGGTGAGATCGATGAGGGTAGGGACGTTGTAGCTCAAGGAGCATTCAGCTCATCATTGAACGCAAAACCTGCATCTGCAATCCGAATGTTGTTTCAGCATAATCCGGATGAACCGATTGGAGTTTGGACTACCATCAAGGAAGACCGGAAAGGGCTCTATGTTGAAGGAAAGGTTACACGCGGCGTAACACGCTGCGAGGAAATTCTCGAATTGATGCGGGCAGGGGCAATTGATGGGCTTTCAATAGGCTTCAAAACAAAGCGTGCCAAGAACGATGCATCTACTCGAACAAGGCGCATTCTGGAAGCCGATCTTTGGGAAATTTCAGTGGTAACTTTCCCTTTGCTTGAAAACGCACGGATTTCCTCGATCAAGAGTGCCCAAGCGGCTAGCGAGGGGCTTCCAACACTTAGAGAATTCGAACGATGGCTTACGCGGGATGCGGGGCTTTCAAGACGTGATGCCAGGACGGTTTTGTCCGACGGGTATCACCAACTGGCCTGCAAGCAGGACGCTGCACGGTTTGAACCCCTTCAGGCAACAATCCGAAGGGCAACCCAAACTCTGATGACAAGGAACTGATATGACAAATGTAACACAACGAGCGCCCGAGGCCAAAGCTGCAATGGGCGATGCACAAAGCGTTGCCGAATGTTTCGATGATTTTATGGAGGCATTTGAAGCATTCAAAGATGCCAATGATGAGCGCATTGCGCAGGTTGAGGACCGTGTTGGCGAAGATGTGGTGACGGTCGAAAAAATGAACCGTATCAACCGAAAACTTGATGAACAAAAAACAATGATGGATTCGCTTTTGATCAAAGGTAAGCGACCGGGGTCGGGAAGCAATTCACATTCACCTCTTGCAAATCTGGAACACAAACAAGCATTTGACGGTTACTTCCGCCATGGCAATGAAGACGGTTTGCGTCGCTATGAACAAAAGGCATTGTCATACGGTTCAGACACTGATGGGGGTTATCTCGTTCCTGATGAGACAGCTACCGAGATTGGTCGTCGACTGGCTCTTGGGTCTCCAATCAGGGCGATCTCAGGAATTCAAACGGTTTCTGCTTCTGTTTACAAGAAACCGTTTGCAGTGTCGGGCCCGGTTGCCGGATGGGCAAATGAAACCGATCTCCGTTCAGAAACGGCCTCTCCTTCCTTGGCAGAATTGCAGTTCCCGACAATGGAACTTTACGCGATGCCTGCTGCCACGTCACAATTGCTCGATGATGCGGCGGTTGACATTGATGCATGGATTGCAAGTGAGGTGGAACAAGCCTTCGCGGAACAGGAAAGTGCAGCGTTCGTAAACGGTGATGGTGTTAACAAGCCGAAGGGTTTTCTTGCAGAAACCGCAATCGATGACGCAAGCTGGAGTTGGGGCAACATTGGATATGTACCGACGGGTGCAGATGGTGCATTTGATGCTGGTGCTGAATCCGACGTTCTTGTCGACACAATCTACGCGCTGAAAGCCGGTTATCGTCAAAATGCAAATTGGGTGCTCAATCGCAAAACACAGGCTGAAATTCGCAAATTAAAAGATGCGGACGGTAACTATCTGTGGCAGGCACCTGCAGCTGCGGGACAAGCTGCTAGCCTGATGGGATTCTCGGTTGTTGAAGCAGAAGATATGCCCGACATTGCAACGGACAGCACTTCAATTGCCTTCGGAGATTTTCAGCGCGGTTATCTGATCGTTGATCGTGCCGGAATTCGAGTGTTGCGCGATCCGTATTCAGCAAAACCTTATGTCCTGTTTTACACCACCAAACGCATTGGCGGCGGAATTCAGGATTTTGATGCAATCAAACTTATCAAATTTGGCACCGCATAACGATCTCCTCCCTCGTTGCTGCACTTTAGTGCACGCGTGTGCCGTGTGCGGCCTCGCCACTTGTTGGCGGGGCCGTTTTCTTTTGCTCATTACAATTTAGGACATCATGCCCGTCTCAATTATTTCTCCTCCTGCGGTTTTGCCGATCACGCTACCGCAGATCAAACAACATCTGCGTATCGACCACGGTTCGGATGATGAGTATCTGACGTCCCTTGGTGAATCCGCCACCGCTCACGTCGAAGCGGAAATTCGCCAGTCGCTCATAGTACGAGATGTGCGCCAATTCGTAGATGCATCTGCGCCAGGAACCAGCCTGTTGATTGAGGTCTTTCCGGTTATCAGCATAACATCGGTTACAGGTTTTAAATTGGATGGGGAACCTGAAATTATTTCCAGCGAAAATTACCGACTGGGTCGGGATCATTTCGTTTTCACCCTCGAATTCACTCGGAATTTTTACGCCTCCTCTTATCCGAACGGCCTGGAAGTGGACATAACATGTGGATATGGCGCAAGCGGTGTTGATGTTCCATCCAATATCACTCGTGCTCTGCTCCTTCTCATCGCTCATTGGTATGAACATCGCGGTGCCCAGTCGGCAAGCGATGAAACAGCGATCATACCTAGCGGTCTTGAAGCACTTCTCAATCCTGTTCGAAGGAAGAAGCTGTGAGCGGATCAGTCATTCATGATGCTGGTCAGTTCAATCGCCAGCTTTCAATAGAAAATCAGATTAACGTTCCCGATGGTTTTGGCGGATATGCCCGCAATTATGTTGTTGAGGGGTCAGTTTGGGCGAGACTCTGCCCAGAGGTCACAGTACTTGAAGTTGCTGCGGACCTGAAATCTCAAAAGAGCACCCACCGGGTGGTGATGCGGTTTCGCTCCGGCATTGTCGCCGGGACCCGACTGATAACCGGAAGTCGGACTTTTGAAGTAAAAACCGTTTCCGATCCTGATGAGACACGTCGATATCTCGAATGCATGGTGATTGAGAAATGAAAAGCCAGCTTTCAATTCAAATTACCAAAGTGGACCTCATGCGATTGCTAACGAATCTGGCCCGTTCATCTACTCGTCGCAGGATCAGAAAATCCAACCGCGGAGTTGCGAAATGATACACCCCGCACTGGATTTGCAATCCAGGGTTTACGAAACACTTACAGCCAATCAAGACCTAACGACGATATTGGGTGGCCCTCAGATTTTTGACGATGTCCCGGGAAACAGCAAACCCCCTTACATCACGTTTGGAAATGCCGCGCACTTTGACTGGAGCACGGGTACCGAGACAGGCATGGAGCATCTCCTGTCTATCGAGGTTTGGTCAAAGGTGGACGGCAGGAAGGAAGTCCTGGAGATTGCGCAGACAGCTGAGGATGCCCTTGCCACAATGAGCCCGCAGTTGCAGGAAAGTTATCTCATCAACTTCCGTCATGAATCGACGGAAGTAGAACGCAATGTGAAGACCGGACTGTTCCGAGCTCGCATCAACTACCGGGCAGTCACCGAACCAAACTAAAAAGCCTCAAACACAAGGAAAATAATATGGTTGCCCAAAAAGGCAAAGACCTATTGCTCAAGCTCGACGATGATGGCAACGGATTTGTTTCCGTCGCGGGCCTGCGAGCAAGGCAAATATCTCTGAATGCTGAAACCGTTGACGTTACAGATTCACAATCGGCCGGGCGATGGCGGGAACTGTTGTCCGGGGCAGGCCTCCGGCGTGCGTCAATCAGCGGAAATGGCATTTTCAAAGATGCCGCAAGCGATGAGAAAGTGCGTTCAGTCTTCTTTGCCGGAAACATCGTTCAATGGCAGGTAATCATTCCGGATTTCGGCGATCTCCAAGGTATGTTCCAGATTGTTTCGCTTGAATATTCAGGCCAGCATGACGGAGAAGTCACATTTGACCTGGCACTTGAATCTGCCGGTGAATTAACTTTCGCTGGTGATGCGTGATGGTGAACTCATTGCGCGGTGAAGTTTCTGCAAAGCTGGACGGTAGAGACTACACGATGTGTCTGACACTTGGTGCGCTTGCTTCTCTGGAAGGAAACTTGGGAGTGGCAAACCTCGGTGCCCTGGCTAACAAATTTTCCTCAGGAACTTTAAGCGCTGATGAGCTTATCAAAGTGATCACTGCTGGCCTCCTTGGTGGAGGCCATGATTGTAGCGAGGACGATGTAGCCAGAATGCGGGCTGATGGTGGTGCGTCTGGGTTTGTCGATATAGCCGCACGTCTGCTCTCCGCAACTTTCACGCCTCCAGAACGGTTCATTAATGCAGAAAAAAAAGTCTGATTGCTCCAGCGAACCTCTCCCCTGGGAGGATCTGATGGCGTTTGGGTTTGGAAAATTGCGATTATCTCCAATTGAGTTTTGGTCGATGACCTTGCGGGAGATTACCGCTGCATCGGTTGCTCTGACCGGGTTTAGTGGAGCAGGCAATCCTCCACCCCGATCATCTTTAACGCATATGCTGGAAGACTACCCTGATGATGATGCACGGAGAAATTCATGAACAGTGACATGGTAAAGGTCGCGGTGCAGGCTGATACGTCTCAGTTTGAAGCTTCGATGAATGCGCTCACAGATTCCACTCGTGATTTCGGTCGAGTTTTTGTCTCGACGATTTCAAGTTCAATAAAATCTGGAAAGGGTTTCGATGACGTTCTCAAAAACCTGGGTCAGCGGTTCGCCGATCTAGCACTCTCAAAGGCGTTGAAACCGCTGGAGGATCTGTTCAGCAACTTTCTCGACGCGGCGTTGTCAGCTGTAACGACTGGGGTAACAGGTGGAGTTCCCGGGTTTGCCAAGGGCGGTGTGTTTTCGAATGAAGGAGTGGCCCCGTTTGCTCGTGGTGGGGTGGTTTCAAGTCCAACGCTTTTCAATTTTGGAAAACGATTAGGCGTGATGGGAGAAGCAGGACCTGAGGCAATAGTACCGCTTAGCCGAGGGCCTGATGGGCGGCTTGGTATCGCCAACCAGGAAGGTGCAGGAAAGTCCCTCAATGTCATTTTCAATGTGCAGGCAAACGACGCAGGCAGCTTCCGAAAATCTGAGGGCCAGATCAGCGCCATGTTGGCACGGGTTGTCAGTCGTGGAAATCGGGGACTGTAGGAAAGTAAATCATGTTCAATTCAAAGTCCTTTCATGATGTTCGATTCCCGATTGATCTCGCGATTGGTTCCACCGGCGGCCCGGAAAGGCGTACTGAGATCATCACACTTGGTTCCGGTCACGAACAACGCAACACAAGATGGGCTCATTCGCGGCGGCGTTATAATGCAGGTTATGGAGTAAAAACGGTTGCGGATTTGCAGACGGTTATTGAATTTTTCGAGCAACGGCGCGGTCGCCTCTATGGCTTCAGATTCAGGGATCCGTTAGACTGGAAGTCATCTCGTGGAAACATCCCTGCAAGCCAGGTTGATCAGCAAATAGGGATAGGTGACGGTTCAGCTGACACTTTCCAAATAGTGAAAAATTATGGCCAGGGGGTATCGCAGTACACAAGGCCAATCGCAAAACCGGTCGAAACAAGTGTTCTCGTTTCCGTGGATGGAGTTGGGCTGTCGCCGTCACAATATGGCATCGATGCGCAGACCGGTGCGATAACTTTTGTAACCGGCTCAATTCCCGAAACAGGTCAGGTTATTGCCGCTGGTTTTGAATTTGATGTGCCGGTTAGGTTCGACGCTGACGAGATATCCATTAATCTTGGGCATTTTGAAGCCGGTGATATCCCATCCATCCCACTGGTGGAACTGCTGCCGTGAAGAAAATCGATACTGCAACGAGCGCCCACATTCGAGGTGAGGTGACGACACTTTGCAGGTGTTGGATCATCGATCTGGTGGATGGGGTGCGATTTGGGTTTACGGACCACGATGAAAATAATGAGGTGAATGGCGTCTTATGCGAACGGGACGCAGGAGCTGAATCCAGTTCAGTTGAAGAGCGCATTGGTCTGAACATTGACGCAAGCGAAATTCACGGAGCCTTGCAGTCTGACAGGATAACTGCCGACGATATCAATTCGGGAAAATATGATGGTGGAAAGATCACAACCTATTTCGTGAACTGGAAAGCCCCCGGCCAGCATTTCATCGATCAGGTGTTGTTGATTGGAGAGATCACCCAACAAGACGGAGTGTTCAGATTCGAACTCCAAAGCATGACTTCCATGCTGGATCATACCCGCGGCAGGCATTTCATAAAGCGGTGCCAGGCAGATCTGGGCGATGTGAGATGCAAAGTTGCCCTCGATACGTCTGGGTTTAGCGGCGTCGGCACAGTCGCAGAAATCTTGTCGCCATATTCGTTGGAGATCTCGGGGTTGGATGATTTTGAACCCAACTGGTTTTCATTTGGCCATTTACGTTGGATTTCAGGTAAAAATGACGGGCGCGGCATAGAAGTGGCGATTCATGTTGTAGAGGATGGGATAGTCAGGCTTACCCTGTGGCAGGCAATGTCTGCAGCGGTTGATGTCGGCGATACGTTTACGATTACAACTGGATGCGACAAGACTTTCAAAACCTGCAAAGAAAAGTTTTCAAATAGTTTGAACTTTCAGGGCTTCCCTCACATGCCAGGGGACGGATTTGCAGTAAGCCATGCCGCGAACGCTGATGATTTCGACGGGGAGCCATTGATCCCATGATCGATGACAAAACCCGGGCAGATATAGTCTTCGAAGCACGAAAGTGGTTGGGAACACCTTACAGACACCAGGCGTCGGTTTGCGGAACAGGTGCAGATTGTTTGGGACTGATCCGTGGGGTTTGGCGATCAGTAATCGGTCCTGAGCCAGAGCATCTACCTGCATACTCGGCTGATTGGGGAGAAGTGAGCGGGAAAGAGACCATGATTACTGCGGCACAGAAATGGTTCGTTCCTGTGGATACGGCGCGGCGTGGCGATATCGCTGTATTTCGTTGGAAGAATGTATCTGTGGCGAAACACGCCGGTATTTTCACTGATCCTGACCGCTTCATACACGCCTATGACAAAGTCGGGGTTGTTGAATCATACCTCGGCAGCCAGTGGCGAAATCGTATTGTTGCAACATACGCCTTTCCCGAACCCTCAGCAGTACGGACATAATTTATGGCAACTGTAGTATTGCAGACCGTTGGTGCTGCGATTGGTGGCGCTATTGGCGGCCCGGTTGGAGCAATAGTCGGACGAGCAGCTGGAGCTCTCGCGGGCAATGCAATTGACCAGCAGTTATTCTCAAAAGACAGGGTCGTAGAAGGACCACGACTCGATACATCCCGTCTGCTTTCCTCAACCGAGGGGACTCCAATTCCGAAAGTCTACGGTCGGCAACGAATGTCGGGACAAATCATATGGGCGACCCGTTTTGATGAAGTTGTATTGGAGGACGAGGTTTCCTCCAAAGGTGGCGGAGGTAGTGGCACTACCACTCGTAGTTTTTCCTATTTTGCCAATTTTGCCGTAGCGATTTGTGAAGGAGAAATTTCCGGGATAAGGCGCATTTGGGCTGATGGCCAGGAGTTGGATCAAACCAAATTTGAGCTGCGAACCTATACGGGAAATCTTGATCAAAAGCCTGATCCGCTGATTGAAGCAAAGCAGGGTTCTGGCAATACGCCCGCATATCGGGGTACCGCTTATGTGGTATTCGACAGTTTTCCTCTCGAAAAATATGGCAACCGAATCCCGCAACTGGCGTTCGAAATTGTTCGTGGAATTGGCCAGCTTGAACGCGACATCGGTTCGATGACAGTCATACCCGGGGCTACCGAATATGGGTATGATACCGAGCTGATCGCAAGTGGCGGGACCGACGAGACATACAATGCTCAAAACCGCCATACATCACTTGCTGAGACCGATTGGGAAGCCTCAATTGATGAACTTCAAATGGTTTGCCCAAATTTGAAATCAGTGTCTCTGGTTGTCACTTGGTATGGCACGGACTTGCGGGCCGGAACCTGTGAAATCCAGCCAGGCGTTACCCATCAATTCAATGCAGGTTGGAGTGTTGCTTCGTATCAACGCCACCTGGCGCATCTGGTTTCACAGATCTACGGTACCTCTGCCTTTGGCGGCACTCCATCTGATGCATCTGTGTTGAACGCGATTGAAGATTTGAAAGCCCGTGGACTTCAGGTGGTGCTCTATCCTTTCCTGATGATGGACATTCCCCCGGATAATACCCTTTCCTGGATTGGTGGTGCATCGGCACAACCTGCATATCCCTGGCGAGGCGAGATTAGTTGCTTCCCGCCACCTGGAACAGTCGGGTCGAGCGATCAATCGGCCAGTGCGCGAAATCAGCTGCAGGCATTTTCCCAGAAGTATCGTTTGATGATTGAACACTACGCTGCTCTTTGTGCAACTGCGGGCGGAGTAAATGGTTTTCTGATCGGGTCTGAGTTTCGGGGCCTTACCAAAGTTCGGGATGAAACCGGCGCATTTCCGTTTGTTGAATTTTTGAAGTCCCTGTCGTCAGATGTCCGCCCGGTCCTCGGGCTGGGTTGTCAGATTTCTTACGGAGCCGATTGGAGTGAGTATTTCGGCTACCAACCTGACGATGGAAGTGGTGATGTATTATTCAACCTGGACCCGCTTTGGGCGAGTGCTGACATTGATGCAGTTGGTATTGACAACTACATGCCTTTGTCAGACTGGCAAAATGGCAAAGATCCCACCGACCTGACCGTCAAATCAATCTACGACTCGTCATATCTGGGGGAGAACATTTCAGCTCAGGAAGGATTTGATTGGTATTATCAAACAGTTGAAGACCGTCGTGATCAACTTCGTACGCCAATTACAGATGGCGAGGGAGAACCCTGGGTATTCCGATACAAGGATATTGTCTCCTGGTGGTCCAATCCGCATCATGAGCGTTTGCTGGGCATACGTCAGTCCAACGCAACCGAATGGGTTCCATTGTCTAAGCCCATCTGGCTGACAGAAATTGGGTGCCCGGCCGTATCGCACGGCAGCAATCAGCCAAATGTATTTGTTGATCCCAAATCCGCGCAATCAGCACTTCCATATCACTCGAATGGCAGTCGGGATGACCTGATTCAGCGCCGGTTTCTCGAAGCTCACTATGCCCATTGGGAAAAGGCGGAAAACAATCCTGTCTCGCAAGTTTACCAAGCCCAAATGTTGGAATGCAATGCGATCGCCCCCTGGGCATGGGATGCGCGACCGTTTCCATGGTTTCCACTTGATGTTGAGAGCTGGAGTGATGGTGAAAACTGGCACCAGGGCCATTGGTTGAATGGCCGGTTGGGTGGGTGCGCGGTTTCTGATCTGGTGCAGGCAATTTTAGCCGACTTCGGCATCAATAATGTAATTGTTGAGCTTGATGGCATCCTCGATGGATACGCGGTACCGGGCGCGGTTTCAGCCCGTGAAGCCCTTGAGCCACTGTTGGGCCTGTTTGATATTGTTGTTATCGAAGAAGAAGGAATTCTGATTTTTCGCAATCTGGCTTTTTCACAGCGCATAAGTCTGCGGCCGGAAGATATCATTCAGGAAGATGACCAGACTGCGATTACGCGCAGGCGCGACCCCGAATTGGAATTGCCTGGCGAAGCGGTAGTTCATCATGGGTCCGTATTTTCAGAGTATGAAAACCTCGGCACTAAATCCCGGCGTTTGGAGGGGAACAGCAGAAGGCAAATCAGTTTGCAAAGTTCTGCGGTCATGCCGGAAGCTTCTGCTGCAAAACTGGCAGAAAGCCAGCTCAGAAAAAGTTGGACGGGTAGGGAGGAAATGGCGCTGTCTCTGGGCACTGCAAGTCTTGCTATTTGTGCCGGTGACATTGTCCAGTTTCCACCAGAAAGCGACAAGGAATGGCTGATTGTCAACGTAGATAAAGGTGTGAAGCAGGAACTGAATATGCGTTCATTCACCCAGTTTGAAGGAAGTGCGACCGGCACAATCCTCGAACAGGGCAGAGTTTCCAACCCAAAAATTCTTGGTGCACCGGAAGTGCTGATAATGGATTTACCTCTCTTGAGAAGCGCTAACTCCCAACGCACCGTCAGCCACTTGGCAATTTCCGCCGACCCGTGGGGTCAGGATTATGGAATATTCACCTCACCTGACACCAGTGGCTTTGTAAGAAAGGCCAGTCATTCATTTCAAGCCATTATGGGTCGGTTGTTGTCGTCACCTGGCGGCGGCGTAACCGTCCGATGGGACTATTCGAAAAACATACATTTGTCGCTTAATCACGGAACGTTGCAATCGCGGGAAGCTCAGCTGGTTCTCAACGGCGCGAACACGTTGGCCGTTGAAATTTCTCCTGGTGAATTCGAAATACTACAATTCCAAACGGCAGCGTTGCAGGGTGACGGGAGCTGGATGCTTGGCGGATTGTTGCGCGGACAATTGGGAACAGACACACAATTGCAATCAGACGTGCAAACGGGAGCACGTGCGGTATTGCTGGATGACCGGGTGTTGCAGGTGGAACTTGATGCGAGTGAACGCGGCATAGAATTGAACTGGCGTATCGGGCCGGCCGGTTTTCCGGTTTCGGCTTCAAATTTCAATCAGGTTACTCACACCAATAACGGGCGCAGCAAAACAATGTTGAGCCCGGTTCATTTGCAGTCTTCGTTTGCTGCAACCGGCGACCTCCATACTCATTGGGTTAGGCGTGGGCGCATTGATGCAGACAGTTGGGAAGATGCTGATATCCAGCTGGATGCTCAACAGGAGCAATACCGGGTGCGTGTTCTTGATGGTTCTGAAATCATACAGCGGGAAACAATCGTAACTCAGTCAGAGTTTCACTATTCACTTCACGACAGGGTCGCAGATATGGGTTCTGCTGCCGCTCCGGTTGAAATTCGTGTCGCCCAAATCGGTGATACCGGCCTAGCAGGAGCGGAAGCTGTACTCGCCAATATATCCAATTAAATTGAAAGGAAGTTACGATGGTTGATGAAAAAAACTGGTACGAATCGCGGACTATTTGGGGAGCTTTGGTTGCCGTACTGACATCTCTTGCCGGCGGTTTTGGCCTTAATATTGATGCGAGTGTGCAGGGTGAATTAGCCGATTCAATCGTTCAACTGGTTGGCGCTCTTGGAGCAATGGTGGCAGTTTATGGCCGGCTAGGTGCCACACGGGTGATCAACTGATCACGCAAGGAGATGGTCACATTCACACTTGCGCTTCGAGCGATAGCACGCTTTCTCGTTATTCTTGGCACGATGTTGCGACACCGCGAAGCAAAAAAGAATGCGGATTTGCGCACAAAGGCAAGGTCATTTGAAAAACTTCGAAAAGCAATTCTTGCACGTCGCCGTGCTGGGGCTGATCGTGGTGGCGCAAACGGGTTGCCAAGCGACAATTACCGGCGAGACTGAGAACACCTGGCACTGTATCGCATTTCAACCAATCACCTGGTCTTCGAAAGACACCGCCGAAACGCTTAAGCAGGTGCGTGAGCATAATGCAGTTTGGGATAGTTTGTGTGGGGAAAGCTAGGTTTTGTCGCTTCATTTTGCTTGGCCATTAACGTGGGTTCTCCATTAAATTTCGCCAACACTTCTCCAAAAGTGTTCATTGTTGGTTCATGCGAAGAATGCTAGTCCGGTATTATGAAACGGATATTCATCCCATTTTTTGTGCTGATGACAGTGCTTTGTGGAACAGGTGCTGCATTTGCTGACGCTTGTAGCGATCGCGCGCGAGCTGAATTGGATTCCTATCCAGGGGCAACTTTATTGTCGGTAAAGTCCGAGTTAAAAGCCAATGGCTCGACGGTTTGTAAAGTTCGTTTTAAGCTGAAACCCAAGGATGGAAAGCCTGGTCGGGTTGTGATGCGCAATTTCGAACTTTGAGCGATATTTCGGGGAGAGTGGTCGATGCGAATTCTTGTTGTTGAGGATGATCCGGACCTCAATCGGCAACTCGTGGATGCTTGTCTGGAAGCTGGCTATGTAGCCGATACTGCAACCGATGGCGAAGAGGGCCATTTCCTGGGGGATACTGAACCCTATGACGCGGTGATCCTCGATATCGGTCTTCCCGGCATGGACGGCATCACCGTTCTTGAAAACTGGCGGAAGTTGGGCCGGAACATGCCGGTACTTATGCTAACCGCACGAGATCGCTGGAGTGACAAGGTGGCTGGCATTGATGCCGGAGCCGATGACTATCTTGCAAAACCCTTTCACATTGAGGAAGTGCTCGCCCGGTTGCGCGCCTTGATCCGCCGTTCTGCCGGCCATGCCAGTTCTGAAATCAGCAGTGGCGATGTGGTGCTGGATACTAGAACCTCAAAAGTTACCTTTCAGGGAAAGCCGGTAAAACTGACTTCCCATGAGTTGAGGCTTCTGTCCTACCTGTTACACCACCCGGGGCAGATTATCTCCCGCACGGAACTCACCGAGCATTTGTATGATCAGGATTTTGACAAGGATTCAAACACAATTGAGGTGTTTGTTGGCCGATTGCGTAAAAAGATTGGCGCGGATTTTGTCGAAACGGTCCGAGGCATGGGATACAGGATACAAGAAAGAAAATGAAAGCTTCTTCGCCGTTTAGCTTTCTGTTTCCAAACACGCTTGCCTGGCGGCTTTTCCTTCTTTCTTCCCTTGCAGCACTGCTTGGTGTGGCAGCTGTTGGGTTTTTCATATCTGAAAACTTCCGCTCAAGCGCAGAAAAGCGATTGCAGGATGTGTTAACGGCCAATGTCTTCAACCTGATGGGTACTGTACAACTTAGCGACAGTGGGCAATTGATGGGCTTTCCGGATCTGGGAGATGCGCGTTACAGCCTGATTGATTCCGGCTGGTACTGGTCAGTCGAACAGCTGGGTGCTTCAAAAAACCGATTAACAAGCCCTTCTCTTGCCGGGCAGGATATTGAAGTGCCGAAATCCGCCGGCTTCGATGAAACGTTCCAGCGCAGCTTTGATTTGGATGACGGTACAGGGAAAATGCTCTCCGGCCTTGAAGCCCAGGTCTTTCTGGGAGACGGCAATGATCTCTTCAGTTTCAAGATTACGGCCAACAAAAGCACACTTGATGAAGAAATTACTAAGTTTCGCCGCACGCTGTTTTTGACCTTGTTGGTTTTTGCCCTTTCATTGGTTCTGGCGATGTCCTTGCTCGTGCGTTTTGGTTTGCAACCCTTGTCTCGCGCAACGCGACTCCTGAGCGATGTACGAGAGGGGAAGGCAACAAGAATTGACGGAAGTTTCCCGGAAGAAGTCCAACCTCTAATTGATGAAACCAATGCACTGATTTCATCCAATTCAACGATTGTTGATCGCGCCCGGACACAGGTCGGGAATCTGGCACATTCTCTGAAAACGCCGCTCGCTGTAATCCAAAACGAAATATCATCCCTCCCAACCAAGAAACGCAGTATTCTCGCAGAACAATCAGACATCATGCGTCAGCAGGTACAGGTCTATCTGGATCGCGCAAGAATTTCAGCACGCAGTTCTACTGCTATAGCCAAGACGCCTGCCTATCCTGAACTTGAGAAACTGATTTCGGTCGTCGCCAAACTTCACCGCAATCGGGAATTCGCTTCTGATCTTGAAGGCATTCGGAATGTGAACTTCAAAGGCGAGGTGCATGATCTTCAGGAGATATTTGGTAACCTGATAGAAAACGCTGCGAAATACGCGAAGTCGCAAGTGTCGATTACAGGTAAATATGATGTAGGCGGGCTCACGGTTACAGTTGAGGACGATGGCGATGCCATGTCTCAAGCGCAAATAGAAAGAGCGCTCCGCAGAGGCGGACGAATAGACGAAGGAAAAACCGGGTGGGGTCTTGGTCTTTCTATTGTGACGGACATCATTGATGAGTACAACGCGGATTTCAAGCTTTCTCGATCTGATCTTGGTGGTTTGAAGGCTGAAGTGAGATTGCCGGGAACCAAATAGGCGACGCATTTTCAAAATTTAAACAAATTTGACGCTACCATGGGATATTCCGAACGGATCAAGGTCGATTAATATGTCTACTTCTTTCAAACTCTGCTCTTTATTGGCTGTTTTCAGCTTGCTTCTTGGAGGCTGTTCAGTCAGCAACCAAAGCGTTGGGCAGGTTACAGGCGCAGTTGCTGGTGGGGTTGCAGGTAGCCAGTTTGGCGGGGGGTCTGGCCAAATTACCGCAACTGCATTGGGTGCCCTTGCAGGTGGGGTAATCGGCGGGAATATTGGCAGTCGCCTTGATAACGGCAGTCGGAAGCAAGCGCTTCAAGCAGAATATAATGCGCTTGAAAACGGACGGGCAGGACAATCCGTTCAATGGCAGGGTAACCAGGGTTCGTATGGCACAGTTGTCCCACATCAGACTTATCAGGTTGGATCACAGAACTGCCGCAGATACACCCACACAATCTACATTGATGGGGCTCCACAACAAGCAGCCGGCACTGCTTGCCGCAATGCAAATGGAACCTGGACACCGCTGACCTGACAAGTCCATGAAAACATTTTCATCAATACAACAAGATTGTGATTGATATTGTGGTTGATAGAGTCCGTCCGCGTCAATCTGAATAGCATCTATCCCTTTTTTACAGAGCAATTCTTGTTTATGTAGACCCTATGCTGTTTTGGATTTTCCTTTCCCTTCTTTGCGCTTTCTCCATTGCACCCACTGCATTGGCCTGGAAGAATGCCGATGGAAAAGCTGTTGGCAATAGCTCGCACAATCGCGTGCTGTATAATGCGCGGCTTTCAGAAATTGACACCGATTTTGAATTGGGCCGCATTGATAGTCTCGCCCGTGACGCTGCAATTGCAGAAGAAGGCAGACGGTTTATCCGCCTTGAAGAAACCTCTTCGCCAGCTACCAATGATGTTACTTCATCCAAATTGGCGCTGATTATCCCGGTTATTTTTCTTGCGGTCCCAGCGTTTTCACTCGGTCTGTACACGCATCTTGGAGTGCCGGAAGTCGGTACAGCCACCGTTGCCAACCATGATCAACAGACCCAACCCTCCCTTGAAGAGCTTATGAAAATTGCTGAAAAACGGCTCAAAATCGAGCCGGATGATGCAAGGGGTTGGCGCGTTCTTGCTCCGGTTTACATCCGTTCGGGTCGGTATGAAGATGCGGAGAAAGCCTATCGGAATTTGATCCGCCTTGATGGGATGGACATTGATGCCAGGCAAGCATTGGCCGAGTTGCTGGTTTTCAGGAATGAAAATCGAATTAGTGATGAAGCATTGGCTCTGTTCAAAGGCATTGACGGATCGCGGCCGGGTCATCCAAGAGCCAGTTATTTCCTGGGCCTTGCGGCGCAACAAAGGGGAGAAACAGACAAGGCCCGGATAATTTGGCAGCAACTTCTGGAGGATGCCAAGGGAGATGAGCCCTGGTTGTCAACCGTTCGTGATCAACTTACCGGGCTTGATGAGGGGAAATCTGGAGTTCCAAATTTGAGCGAAGAACAAATGCTGCGCGTAGAAGGAATGGTTGCGGGATTGGCCTCCCGCCTGGAAGAAGAGCGCGGCACACCACAAGACTGGGAGCGATTGGTTCGGTCCTATATGGTGCTGGAGAGAGTTAACGATGCGACAAATGCCTATCAACGCGCTTCAGAATTGTTTGCAGAAGATGCTGAACTCCTTACAATTCTTAAAAGGTTGATATCGAATGGCAAATCCGGGAAACCAAAACCATGACACGAAAGCAAAAACGCCTTCTTGGGATAGGAGCTATCGGCTGCGTAATGGGTTTGGCGGTGATTTTGGTAGCGACAGCATTGCGCGATGAAATCGTTTTCTTTTATGACCCAACAGATGTTGTCGAGCGATCGAAAGTAGCGCCGGGCCAAAATTTCCGACTGGGTGGTCTGGTCAAGGAGGGATCGGTGAAGAAAGAAGGAGCAATCGTGGAGTTCTCCATAACTGATGGTACGAATGATGTGGCCGTCAGTTACAAAGGTTTACTGCCGGATCTTTTCCGCGAAGGTCAAGGTGTGATTGCCGAAGGTCAACTGATAACGGATGGCAACTTCGAGGCTGGAAATATTCTCGCCAAGCATGATGAGAATTATATCCCCAAAGAGCTTGAGGGTGTTCTGAAAGACAGAAATGTCTGGAAGGGCGGTGACGAGTAATGACCGCCGAATTGGGTCATTTTGCACTTATTCTTGCTCTGGCTCTGGCGCTTGTTCAGTCTATTCTTCCATTGGTGGGAGCTCATCGCAACGATCCTGGATTAATGGCAATCGGAACGTCGACGGCATTAACCGGATTTCTTATGACTGCTTTTTCTTTCGCAGCTCTCACCCATGCGTATGTAACCTCTGATTTTAGCCTGACGAATGTCTGGCAAAATTCACATTCTGACCAGCCGCTCCTCTACAAATTTACCGGTGTTTGGGGGAACCATGAAGGCTCAATGCTGCTGTGGGTGCTGATCCTCGCGCTGTTTTCCGCGCTTCTTGCAACCTTTTCTTCCGGTTTGCCTGCACGCCTGCGCGCAAACGTGCTTGGGGTGCAGGGATGGATTTCTGTGGCATTTCTTCTTTTCATCCTTTTTACGTCCAACCCATTTGAACGATTGCCGCAGGTAGCTCCCGAGGGTCGGGATCTAAATCCAATCCTGCAGGATATTGGCCTCGCAATTCATCCGCCGCTTCTTTATGTCGGTTATGTTGGGTTCTCACTAACATTTTCCTTTGCGGTAGCCGCCATGATCAGCGGGCAAATTGATGGCGCATGGGCCAGATATGTCCGACCCTGGGCGTTGCTTGCCTGGGTATTCCTGACCGCTGGCATAGCGATGGGATCATACTGGGCATATTATGAATTGGGCTGGGGAGGCTGGTGGTTTTGGGACCCGGTGGAAAACGCTTCCTTTATGCCATGGATTGTGGGGACAGCACTTATCCACTCAGCGGTTGTCATGGAAAAACGCGACGCATTGAAAATCTGGACTATTTTGTTGGCGGTCCTAACTTTCTCATTGTCATTGCTTGGAACCTTCATCGTGCGATCAGGAGTGCTAACTTCGGTGCACAGCTTTGCCTCTGATCCAGCTCGAGGTGTTTTCATCCTCGTGATATTGCTGTTCTTTATAGGGGGCTCGCTGACACTATTTGCTTTAAGGGCAGGTGTTTTACAGCAAGGTGGCTTGTTCCAGCCCATTTCGCGTGAAGGGGCTCTCGTTTTCAACAACCTGTTTCTGACGGTTGCCTGTGCAACCGTTTTACTGGGAACACTTTATCCGCTTTTCCTGGAAGCGTTTGATGGATCGAAAATTTCAGTAGGCCCCCCCTATTTCAATCTGACTTTCGTTCCATTGATGGTCCCATTGTTGATGGCGGTGCCGTTGGGGCCACTGATGTCTTGGAAGCGATCTGATCTTTTGCCGGTACTGCAAAGATTATATTTCATTGCAGGAGCAACACTGCTCACAGTCATACTCATACTTGCTTATACGCAGGATGAACCAACCCTTGCTGTTTTGGCGATCGGACTTTGTGCTTGGACCATGCTGGGTGCTTTCGCAGAAGTTTTTTCACGATCGGGTTTTGGGAGAGTGCCAAATGCAACAGCGTTTTCAAGACTAAAAGGATTGCCAGGTTCGATGTGGGGAACAGCATTTGCACACTGTGGCCTTGGAGTTATGGTTCTTGGTATTGTCGGTGCTACTGCCTTTAGTGCAGAACAATCGGCAGCATTGAAACCAGGAGAGAAAATTGAGATTTCCGGTTTTACACTTATACACAGTGGCGCAACCCGTGAAACGGGCCCTAATTTCGTACAAGATGTTCTCAACGTTACAGTTATGAAAGATGGCACTGAACTGTACCAGCTGACGCCGGCAAAACGGTTTTATACTGCCCATGGTTCTGCAACGACTGAAGCATCAATCAAAACCCATTGGTTTTCACAACTCTATCTTTCTGTCGGGGATACAGATGCGGAAGGCCGAACGGTATTGCGCGGATGGTGGAAGTCACAGGTCATTCTCGTTTGGCTGGGCGCGATATTGATGTCGTTTGGGGGATGTCTTTCCCTTGCTGATCGCAGGCTTCGTATAGGAGCACCAGTATCCTCAAAAGCGAAACGGAAGCTGGCCGATGCGTAGACCAATACTGGCAATAATCTGGATGTTGGCACTGCTTGTTCCGGTATTCGCCGTTAATCCGGATGAGGTGCTGGATAATCCTGTTCTGGAAAACCGTGCCCGTGATCTTTCTGTGCAAATCCGGTGTCTGGTTTGTCAAAATCAATCGATTGACGACTCTGATGCTGATCTTGCCCGCGACTTGCGTGTGCTGGTTCGCGAAAAGCTCGTTGAAGGGTTGAGCGATCAGCAGGTTCTCGATTTTTTGGTCGCGCGATATGGCGAGTTCGTTCTTTTGAAACCACCGGTTAGCAGCAGAACCTACATATTGTGGGGATTGCCGTTTGCCTTGCTTTTGGTGGGGGCAGGGAGCATTTGGATATTCTCAAAAAGATCAGCCCGTGAAGCCGAGGTGCCATCCCTTAGCGAAAAGGAAAAGAAGGCGCTCTCGCGAATTCTTGAAGAAAAGTAACCTTCACCATCTTGTGCATGGCAAATAAGCGCCGATATCCTTCATTATAACAATGTTATTGAGAGAGGAATGCGGCCATGCCCACCACCCAGAAACTGGATTTTGAAGGAAGTCAGGGCGCAAGCCTGTCTGCAAGGTTGGACCTGCCGGATACACCGGCCCGGGCGTTTGCGATCTTCGCCCATTGTTTCACCTGTTCAAAAGACCTCCACGCAACACGGCGGATTTCCCAAACCCTTTCGGCACGAGGTATCGCGGTTTTAAGGTTTGACTTTACCGGACTTGGAAACAGTTCTGGTGATTTTGCCTCCACCAATTTCTCTTCGAATAAACAAGACCTGTTGATGGCTGTTGAATATCTGCGTCAACATTTCCAAGCTCCTTCGCTTTTGATCGGGCATTCTCTTGGTGGTGCAGCGGTATTGTCTGTCGCCGGCGATGTTCCGGAAGTAAGGGCGGTGGCAACCATCGGCGCTCCGGCGGAAGCAGAACATGTGGTTCATAATTTTGGCATCAAGCTCGATGAAATTGCAGACAAGGGTGAAGCTGAAGTTTCGCTTGGAGGTCGTGTGTTCTCGATCCGTAAACAAATGCTGGACGATCTTGCCAGCAACCACGTTGTGGACCGTGTTGCTCAACTAAACAAAGCCCTGTTGGTATTGCATTCCCCGATTGACCAGACCGTTGGCGTTGAAAATGCTTCAAAAATATTCGTCGCTGCAAAACATCCGAAAAGTTTCATTTCCCTTGATCAGGCGGATCATCTGGTAACCGGCGAGAGGGATGCCGATTTTGCGGCATCGGTCATTGCAGCATGGGCGGAACGTTATATCTCCGAAGAGCAATCTGATGCTGTTTCACAGCCAGAAGGCGTTGTTCGCATTCGCGAAACTGGAGCAGGAAAGTTTCAAAATCGCGTCTTGTCCGGACACCATAAACTGTTGGCGGATGAGCCAAAATCGGTTGGCGGCCTTGATAGCGGGCCTTCCCCTTATGACTATCTGGCTGCAGCACTTGGCACGTGCACATCGATGACGTTGCGCATGTATGCGGAATTCAAGAAATTGGACATTGGGGAAATCACCGTCGATGTCTCGCATGAGAAAATCCATGCTGCTGATTGCGAAACCTGCACACATGATGAAACCTCTGCAGGTGGGAAAATTGACCTGTTTGACCGGGCCATAACCATTGCCGGGTTGGAAGACGAGACCATCATGCAGAAGATGGTCGAGATTGCAGACAAGTGCCCGGTTCACAAGACCTTGGAGAAGGGTGCGAAGGTTAGTACGCACTATGGAACAACCAATTAGCGTAACATTACAAAAGCTTAACATTACACGTTTGTAACTTTCCAGCCATTAATTCGTAATTTTTACTTCCCCATATTGGCCTCATCAAAGACGGGCAACACGCCCGGGAAAGATGAGCAAAGAGGAAGCTTATAATGAATTCGAATTCCGGAAATAAAACACTCCGTAATCTACTGATAGCATCAGCAGTTGCCGCAGGCGTCACGGGCTATGGCCTGGGCGCGTCCAACTTGTTGGCTGTGACGCCATCATTTGCTGACGCGGTTAAAGTAGAAGCTCCCGCAGCATTCAGCTTTGCTGATGTCGTCGCGGCAGTTTCGCCGGCAGTCGTGAGTGTTCGCGTCGAAACCAGCATTGAGCCGGCAAATGATGGCGGAGATTTTGAATTCCAAGATCGCGGTCGTCGCTTCTTTGAAGAGTATTTCCGCAACGGTCCGCGCGGAGAGTTCAAACGACCACGCCACAAGAGACCGCGTTCGGGCAACTCTCAAGGATCCGGTTTTTTTGTTTCAGAAGATGGTTACATTGTTACAAACAATCACGTGATCGACAACGGCTCAAAGTTCACTGTCGTGATGTCAGACGGTACCGAGCATAAGGCTGATCTTGTCGGAAGCGACGAACGCACCGACCTGGCTGTTCTCAAGGTGGCCGCGGAAGAAAAGTTCACTTACGTGGATTTTGGTGGTACCCGCCCAAGAATTGGCGAATGGGTTGTTGCGGTTGGAAACCCGTTTGGCCTCGGTGGTACGGTAACCGCCGGCATTGTATCTGCGCATGGCCGTGAAATCGGTACTTCCAGATATGATGATTTTATCCAGATTGATGCGGCCGTGAACAAAGGGAATTCCGGTGGTCCGGCGTTCAACCTCAATGGTGAAGTTGTTGGCGTGAACACCGCAATCTTCTCTCCGTCGGGCGGAAATGTGGGCATCGCTTTTGCAATTCCGGCAGCGCTTGCTGATGAAGTCGTAAATGACCTTATCGAAAATGGGTCGGTCACCCGTGGCTGGCTCGGTGTTCAGATACAGCCGATGACGAAAGAAATGGGAGACGCACTTGGCCTGGAGTTGAGCGAAGGTGCAATTGTCACTTCGGCTCAAGATGACAGCCCGGCAGCAAATGCCGGTCTCGAGGCCGGCGACATCATCACTGAAGTTGATGGCAAGAGTATCAAAGGGCCGCGTGCGCTGGCACGCATCATTGGAGGCTATGAACCCAACTCTGAAATATCCATGACCGTCTGGCGTGACGGCGAAAGCCGCACCTTGGATGTGACCCTTGGTAACCTGGAAAAGGCGAGCATAGAGCCTGGGTCAGAACCGCGAAAGCCAACACGCTTGAAGAAGCTTGGTCTGTCGCTTGAGAAAACCGATGAAGGTTTGACCGTAACAAACGTGAGACCAGGCAGTCGCGCTGACAAACGCGGCATTCGCCAGGGCGATGTGATTGTCTCGGTAAACGGTGATGGGGTTGCCTCTGTTCGGGAATTTCGAGATCGGATTAAATTTGCCCGCGACGCAGGGCGCAAAGGCGCACTTCTGCAGATACAAAGACAAAATGGCGTTGTTTTCGTGCCGGTTCCACTGGCCCGCGGATAAACCAAATGATGGCGTTCCGCTCCCCCAAGGCCGCTTCCATGCGGAACGTCTCAACAGCGGTGGGGTTAACCCTGGCCCCACCGCATTTTTCTTTCTTCATCGCGGTAAAATTGTGTAGGTTCACCCCATGAAACTACTGCTTGTTGAAGATGATATGGAAGCCGCCGGCTATCTTGTTCGCGCATTCACTGAATCCGGTCATACCATCGTGCATGCAAATAACGGTGAGGACGGCAAACATCTGGCTGAAACAGATCAATACGATGTGTTCATTCTCGACCGAATGTTGCCGAAACTTGATGGTCTTTCTCTACTAAAATCGGCCCGTGCCGATGGTGACAATACGCCAGCACTCATTCTTTCTGCTCTGGGAGAGGTTGATGACCGGGTAGAAGGTTTGCGTTCAGGTGGAGATGACTACCTCACCAAACCCTATGCCTTTTCAGAACTCCTTGCACGGGTTGAAGTGCTTGGAAGGCGAGCAGCGTCCAGTGATGCAGAAACCACTCTCAAGGTTGGTAAACTGGAACTGGACCGCCTTGCCCATACGGTCGTGCGCGAAGGGCAGAAGGTCTTGTTGCAGCCGCGTGAGTTCCGGCTTCTGGCTTATCTGATGCAAAATGAAGGACGCGTGGTAACCCGAACGATGTTGCTGGAGAAGGTTTGGGATTATCATTTTGATCCGCAAACCAATGTCGTTGATGTACATATTTCCCGGCTCCGGTCCAAAGTCGACAGGGATTTTGCAAAACCGATGCTTCAGACCGTTCGAGGTGCAGGCTACAAACTCTCAGATCCGGAAGCCGGATAATGTTTGCCAAGCTGCGATCCTTATTGCGCGTTACCGCAGTTCGCCTCTCAATTATTTACACAATCATATTCGGTCTTCTGGCGGTCGGTATCGTCGCCTACATGACCGGTGCGACAGTCAACGTGCTGCGTCAGCAATACGAGGAATCAATTGATGAGGAAATTGTTGGCCTCTCGCGAATTTATCGCCAGCGCGGATTGAACGTGCTGATTCGGGTTCTCGACCGAAGGGCACGTGCGCCGGGTGCAAATCTCTATATTGTTACCAACCCAACCGGAGAAATTATTGCCGGCAATGTCCCGCGTTTACAATCGGGCGTCATGCGTCGGGTTGGTTGGACCGGTAGACCGTTCCGATATGAACGCTACGGTGATGATCAGGATGATGATCATCGTGCAATTGCGCGTGTACTGGAACTTCCAAACAAGATGCGCATTCTGGTTGGCCGCGATATCGGAGAGCATGAAGGGTTTCGCAAAGTCGTCAGCCGGGCATTTAATCTGGCAATTGGAACCATGCTCGCGCTCGGGGTTCTCACTTGGTTCTTTGTCGGCCGGCGCGCACTCAAACGAATAGATCAGGTTTCACAATCTTCCCTGCGTATCATGGGCGGAGATCGTTCAGAACGTCTGCCGGTCAGTGGAACCGGTGATGAATTCGACCGCTTGTCTGAAAATCTCAATCACATGCTTGATCGGATAAACCTGCTTGATGACGGGTTAAAGCAGATGTCCGACAATATTGCCCATGATCTGAAGACGCCGATTACGAGGCTTCGCAACAAGGCTGATGAGGCTTTGTCACTCGCGGCTGATAGACCAGCCCGTGAAAAAGTTATTGAAGAGATTATTTTTGACTGCGATCAGATCGTAAAGACATTCGATGCGCTACTTATGATTTCACGCGTCGAATCTGGGGCCAGCATAGCCAATCGGACCAGGTTGGATGTTCAGGCACTGGTTTGTGATGTTCATGAACTTTACGAAGCTGTTGCAGAAGAAGTCGGCGCTGTTCTTAAACTCGTTCTGGCGGATAGTGATGGCAAATTGTCCGGCAATCGGGAACTTCTCAGTCAGGCGCTTTCAAATTTGATCGACAATTCACTTAAATATGCTGCAAGTTCTGAACGTGAGTTGGAGATTGAACTCTCCGCCAAAATGGATGGCGGGCATTGGAGGCTTAAGGTGAGTGACAATGGTTCGGGCATTCCGGTCCACGAACGTGATCAGGCAACTGAACGTTTTGTGCGTCTGGATAAAAGCCGAAACAAGTCAGGCAACGGCCTTGGATTGTCACTCGCAAAAGCAATTGCCAAAGTCCATGATGGAAAGTTGCTACTGGAAGACAATGATCCAGGCCTTGCGGTATCGCTGTTAATTCCTTCCTGTTCGGGGGGTGATTATGAACAGTGATGCGCAAACAGCTGGGTTGCGAAGCCCGGCATCACCACTGAATAAGGACAGTATTGGAGAAGCTTTTGAGGCCATCTTTTCGAACAGTTCAAAAGCTTCATCACTTTCCGCAGAACAAAGACAAGCCATTGAAGCAGCCCTTGATCTTTCTCCTTATTTGAAAGAGTGCCTGCGCAAGGAAACGGAATTCCTTGTTGATGCATTTGCCGGTGGCCTGGATGTTGCATTGCATACAGTGCTGGAAAAAATCCTTGGTGCAGGTAAAACTGCGTCCTGTGAAGCCGAACTGATGGCAACCCTGCGTATTGCCAAGAGGCGTGTATCCTTGTTGTGCGGCATTGCTGATCTTGGTTCTTTCTGGGATACAGCAACCCTTACCAAATCACTTTCGGATTTTGCCCGGGCAGCACTTTCAGCTGCGCTCGATTTCATTCTGCTCGCAGCCCACACAAGTGAGAAACTCATTCTTGCCAATCCTGCCAATCCTCAAGAAGAGTGTGGATTGATCATCCTTGGCATGGGTAAGTTCGGTGCTGATGAACTTAATTATTCAAGTGATATTGATGTGATTTTGTTCTTTGAGGAACAATCTGCAATCCAACTTCTAGGCGATGATCCGGTCACGCTCTTGGTTCGCATGGGCAAACATCTGGTAAAACTGATGCAGGAACGAACCAGCGATGGTTACGTTTTCCGTACCGATCTCCGCCTTCGTCCTGACCCCTCTTCAACACCAATTGTCATACCCGTTGAAGCAGCCCTCAACTACTACGAAGGGCAGGGGCAAAACTGGGAGCGCGCTGCGATGATCAAGGCAACTCCGGTTGCCGGAGATCTTGTTGCGGGCGAGCGTTTTTTGCGCGATCTATCGCCATTTGTATGGCGTAAGTATTTGGACTTTGCAGCCATTCAGGATGTGCACTCCATCAAGCGCCAGATTCATGCCCACAAGGGACACGGAAAGATTGCGGTACTCGGCCACAACGTAAAACTTGGCCGTGGTGGAATCCGCGAAATCGAGTTTTTTGCCCAAACCCAGCAGTTGATTGCTGGTGGGCGTAACCCTCAATTGCGTGAAAAAAGAACGGTGGATGCACTTTCTGCGCTGGTTGGGCAGGGGTGGATTGAAGCTGACACCGCCTCAGACCTCACCCGGGCTTACTGGTTTTTACGTGATGTGGAACACAGGCTTCAAATGATTGAGGATGCCCAAACCCACTCACTGCCTGATACCAAAAAAGGAATGCAACATCTCGCCTCGATGTTTGGAGTAACGGAAAAGGAACTGTCAAAGAGGATCGAGAACACCCTGCGTCTGGTTGAGCAACACTATGCGGAACTATTTGAAAAGGCTCCGGAACTTTCAAGTACGGGCGGTAATCTGGTGTTCACTGGCGATGAGGAAGATCCCGGCACGCTGGAGACATTGGAAACGCTGGGCTTTAACCAACCTGTTGAAGTCATCAAAATCATCAAGCATTGGCATGTCGCAAAACTGCCAGCCCTTCAGGCAAGCACCGCGCGTGAATTGTTGACGGAACTGGTTCCCGATTTGCTCAATGCATTCTCAAAGTCATCTGATCCAGATGCTGTTCTATACACCTTTGACCGGTTCATTAGTGGCCTTCCGGCTGGCATTCAGCTCTTTGCAATTTTGAAATCGAACCCGGTGCTAAACGCCCTGCTTGTAAAAATCCTGATCGCAGCGCCTGCCCTTGCAGATCAAATTTCGCATAAGCCTCACATTTTTGATGCAATGCTTGAGCCGCAATTTGAGCAAGAAGAATTTTCCCGCACAAATCTGGAAGCTGCATTGACCTCAAGCCTCAAAGGGATTTCGGGCTATGAGCTCAAGCTTGATCAGGCGCGGCGGTTTTTTCGTGAAATCCGGTTTCAGATTGCCTGCCGATATTTAGGTGGCGCGTTGAACCACATGGGTTCTGCTCATTCCCTGAGCAACCTTGCTGAAGCAATGAGCGCTGTCATGTTTGCAGGTGTCTGCGAAGAGTTTTCTGCGACCCACGGAGACGTTATAAATTCCAAGACATGCATTCTCGCCATGGGTCGCCTGGGTAGTCGTGAACTCACAGCAGGCTCAGACCTGGATCTGATTTTTCTCTATGATTTTCCTGAGGGTACGGAAGATTCAAATGGTGCAAAACCGCTCGATCCGACATTGTACTTTGTTCGGTTGATCAAGCGGTTTATTACTGCAATGAGCGCGCCGACCGCCGAAGGCTTGATCTATCAGCTTGATTTCCGCCTTCGGCCGTCCGGCAATGCGGGGCCACTGGCAACACAGATTGACGGCTTTTTGAAGTACCAGGCACAAGATGCATGGATATGGGAAGCACAGGCACTTTCCCGCGCTCGTGTTGTTTCTGGTGACCTGGAAATCAGAAAACGGATCGATGCCGAAATTCCGAAGATATTGCAACGCCATTCGACTGAGAAGTCTCTCGAAGCTGAAATATACAAGATGCGAAATCTCATCGACAAGGAAAAGGGCACTGGCAATATCTGGGATATGAAAATCGGCCAGGGCGGATTACTCGATATCGAGTTTATTGCGCAATGGCTTGTATTAAAACATGCAAAAGGACAGAAGGCCCCAACGGGTACCTTGGAAATTTTGAACGCGATCGGCAAAAAACATCTGTCGCTCCCGGATACCGAAGAACTGATCAGCGCATTTGATACTTATTCTTCGGTATTGCATTTGCAACGAACCTGTATCGGACCTTCGCTGTCAGAAAATGAGATGCCGGACGGTTTCAGTGCGATTGTAAGTTCTGCTCTCGATCTGCCGAATATCGCGGCATGCGAGGCCCATCTGAAAGAAACCAAAAAGACAATCAGGGAAATATTTAACAGGAATTTGGGAACAGGAGGAAAGTCCTGATCTCACAAAAATGGTGGCGGCCAAACCCCAATGGAGACTGATATGAAACATAAAACAAAAGTTACAATTGCAAGTATTGCAGCCCTTATAGCAGTAGGTGGTATTGCATTCGCTGCTCAGGGCTACAAGGAGCATAAGGAAATCCGCCGCGCGTTTTCTCCTGAAAAAATTATCGAGAAAGTAGACCTGGATGGCGACAGGGCAGCAAGCAGGGACGAGATTTCTGCGCTTACAAAGACCCACTTCAGCTCGGCGGATAAAAATTCCGATGGTAAACTGTCCAAAGCAGAGATTGTCGCCGCAATTGATACCGGTTCTGCGCCAAAGCCGTTAAAACGTCGTTCCGGCAAAATCGCTGACCGTCTCGTCCGTCAGGGAGATATCAATCTGGATGGTTTCCTCGCCCTTGCCGAATTGGAAAACCGTCTCGGAAAAATGCATGCACTTGCCGACTGGAATGATGATGGCCGGGTGGAGCTTGCAGAGGCAAAACGCCTTCGCGGAAGCTTTGGTCATCGACGCCATCGCAATAGGAAATAAGCTCAAAAAAAGCCCCGGACAGGGTCCGGGGCAGCTCAGTTGGCAGGGTAACTGTAATCTTTAGGCGGCTTTTTGCTCCGAAATGGGAGTGCCTTGTTTGACGGGCAGGCGAATTGAAACAATCGTGCCTTTGCCGGCAACTGACCTGATCTTCATGGCGCCGCCATGCAACTCGGTCAGGGACCTGGATATCGCGAGCCCAAGACCTGAGCCCGTATGGGTTTTAGTGAACTGGTTTTGAACCTGCTCAAACGGGCGGCCCAATTTTTGCAAATCGGCCGTTGAAATTCCGATCCCGGTATCTTCGATTGAAATGGTGACGCAATTTTCCCGGCGTTTTGCCCTGACGTGGATACGCCCGTCGTCTTTGGAGAACTTCATTGCGTTGGAAAGCAGGTTAATCAAAATCTGCTTGATCGCGCGGCGGTCTGCTTCCAGCTCGATTTTCTTCGACACATTTTCTTCAATCATGATGCCGCGTTCTTCACCTTGACCTTTCACAATCCGAAGCGCTTCATCAATCATGTCATCCAGGTTGAAAGAACTGTAATCAAGGACAAAGCCGCCGGCTTCAATTTTTGACATGTCCAGGACATCGTTGATCATGCCAAGAAGGTAAGAGCCGCTTTCATATATATCGCTTGCGTATTCAGAATACTTTTCGGAGCCAAGCGGGCCAAACAGTCCCTCATTCATCACTTCTGAAAACCCGATTATCGCGTTTAGCGGGGTTCGCAATTCATGTGAAATATTGGCCAGGAACTCGGATTTGGCCTGGTTGGCGGCTTCTGCGCGGTTTTTCTCGTTGGCGTATTTTTCGGCCATTTCCGCAAACTTTTGCTTCTGGACTTCAAGGGTTTGCCGGGAGTGTTCGAGATCGGAAATGGTGGCCATAAGGCGTTTTTCAGATTCAAGAAGTTTCGTTTCATGTCGTTTGATCGCGGTGATATCCGTGCCGACCGAAACAAAGCCGCCGTCTTTTGTGTGACGTTCATTGATTTGCAGCCAACGCCCGTCCGCCAGCTTGGCTTCCAGCGTGCGTATGTGCTTGTCTTCTTGTTGACCACGGATCAACTGCGTAGAAACATCCGGCGATTGGGCCATCGCCATTACCTCATCATAAGTCATGCCGGGGCTTACATGTTCTGCTGAAAGCCGATGCAATTGCTGATATTTCGAATTGCACATAACGAGGCGACGATTTTCATCCCACAACACAAACGCTTCCGGCAGGTTTTCAATCGCATCACGAAGGCGCATATCTTTCTGCTTGTTAGTGAGTTCAATCATGTGTTGTTCGGAAATGTCTTCCGCAATGCCGACCAGACGCGGGCGTGCAGAATTTCCACCAGCCAGTTCAACTTTTAACCGGATCCAAATCCACTCATCGTTGGCATGCCGCATCCGAAACACGTTTTCGATATGAGCGAGTTGATGTTCCAGTGCGGAGCAGGCCAGTTGGTAAAGATCAATGTCGTCGGGATGGATGAGGGATGAAACCTCAGAAAATCCGATGATCTCGTCATGGGGTTCGCGACCCAGCAATTCAAACATCGATTTTGACCAATAGAATTGTCCGTGGGAAAGTTCCCAATCCCAGAGACCGCAACCACCGCGCATCAAAGCCGTATCAAACCGGTCCTGCACTTCTGCGTAAATCTTGTCAGCTTCGCGAGCCCTTTGGTTTTGGGCGAAGTACGCATAGAGAATGACCAGCAAGATACTTGACGTGCCCACAAACAACGTCACATTCATCGACAGGTTTTTTCGCCAGCTTGCAAAGGTTTCACGGTCGGGCTGGATCAATGTCACGCCACCAAGGTCGCTTTCCAGAATACGGTGAACGGCTAGCGCTTTTTCTCCGTTTGGCAGTTCAACACCACGGCTTCGAGCGCGTTCTCCAAATACGGTCAGCAGAACCACATCACCCAACTGGCTCTCCAGATGATTACCATTGAGTTCGGGGAAATAGGGCAGGGACGCAGTGATTGCACCAGCCTGATTGGAGATGAAGACCCGTCTCCCGTTTTGAAGATATCGGGAAGGCACCGCATCGGAGAGCACATTTTGCAATTGCATCCCGGTAAGATTTCCCGCGACCTGCGTGGTTTGAAACTTGATTCGTTCTTCCAGCAACTCGGCAATAAAATGCATTTCATTATTGGTGGTAGTGGAGATAAACTCGGCATTTGACTGGAGATAAGACCAGCGGGAAATTGCAACCACCACAAGAAATACGACAATTAAAAGAGGGACCAGTCTGCGCAGGAAATTCTCTGAACGAAGCAGACTTTCATAGGCAGGGTGGCTTAGCTGTCGGGCATATCCAGCCACCACATTGGCCGTGTTCTTGCCCTTCAGCCGAAATATGCTTTCGCGGGGTCGCCCATCGTGCGCCTCCGTCCGAGCCATGCCCGCCTCCTCGTATAGTTGCTTGCGGAGGCGCAGCACCTCCGAATCACTGCTACAATGAATCAGGGGGAGTCAACTTGTCCAGTCAAAATCACACAATATTTGTCACACAAGGTTTGCGCGTTTAACCGTCCAGCGTTCGATCCAGAATGTCACTGACATCGCGAGAAAGATTTTTCTTCATTTGCAGGTGTTTGAGGTGTTGCTCGTTCAGGTCGCGGCTGTCTTTTTCCAACGATTTGTATGAACGAAAGGCCGTCAACAGCCGGGCAGCGACTTGAGGGTTGATACCATCAAGTTTGCTGATCGCATCTACCATCAGCTTGTAACCACTTCCACTTGCAGCATTAAAGGCCGTTGGATTTGCTTGGGCAAAAACACCAAGCAGTGAGCGTAACCGGTTGGGATTTGTGAAGGTAAAGTCCTTGTGCTTCATCAGTTTCCGCACATTGGAGATGGTGGCAATACCTGGGCGGGATGCCTGAACAGCAAACCATTTGTCGATCACCAGATGATTGTCTTTGTAGCGTTTGTAAAAATTACCCAATACCCGTTCGCGCACTTTGGAATCAGGATGATAGTGAACGATAGTGACGAGCGCGTTAAAGCGATCCGTCATGTTTCCCGCCTCGGAGTATTGAGTGGCAATTTGCGAAAGGGCAGATTTTGACCGTCCAATCACAGCCAGCCTCATAAGTTGCGCGCGCAAACTGCGTATGCCTGCCTGTTCTGCATTGGGTGAAAAGTCCTTGTCTATTACAAGGTTGGAAAAGATGCCCGAGCGCTGGTCTTCGAGTTTTTTTCCAATCTGTCTATTGAGGGTAAGCCAGGACCTGTGAATTGCATCCGTGTCAACATTCCTTCCAATCATCTGGGCAATGTCACCACCACTTGGCAGGGTCAGGATGGTGGCGCGAAAAGCAGGCTCAAGCGTTTCATCGGTCGCGAGTGTTGCTGCAATCTCAAGAAAGGTCTCATCCATGTCGACTTTTTCTTTTACCCGAACAGATTTAACACCGCTGACCAACAGACGTGCCGCGTAAGTTTGAAAAGCCTGCCATTGACAAAACCCGTCACTGTCATTGAGCGCAAGGAAACCAAGGTCGGAATTACTTTGGCGATAGTCAATTTCAACCGGCGCCGTAAACCCCCGGTTCAAGCTGACAATTGGTTTATCCTCAATTCCTTCAAACGAAACTGTGTGTTTGCGTTTGCTGAGGTGCAGCACGCCATCTTTGAAGTCGGCGCCTTTCACGTTTTCAGGTTCCTGCAAACCGGTTTTTCTGCTTATCAGCGCTATCCGTTGCGGGATATGTAACGGCTTTTTGCGTTGTTGGCCCGGTGTTGCTTTCTGGAATTGTTCAATCTCCAAAACAAAACGCTTCTTTGTCTTGTCATATTGGGTGGAAACGTTGAGTAGCGGAGTGCCAGCCTGCGAGTACCAAAGTGCAAACTGGGACAAATCTGCCTTTGCGGCCTGTTCAAAACATTTGATGAACTGTTCGATTGTGGCCGCTTCACCGTCATGGCGTTTCAGGTAAAGGTCCATGCCTTTGCGAAACTTGTTTTCTCCCAGGATGGTCGCAATTATCCGGACAAGTTCTGCGCCCTTTTCATATACGGTTGCAGTGTAGAAGTTATTGATTTCACGATAACTTTGAGGGCGCACAGGATGAGCTAGCGGTCCGGCATCCTCGGGAAACTGGTCTGTTTTCAGACGGCGGACGTCTTCGATGCGTTTGACTGCCCGGGAGCGCTCATCGGATGAAAATTCCTGATCCCGAAAAACCGTCAGTCCTTCTTTCAGGCAAAGCTGAAACCAGTCTCGACAGGTAATACGGTTGCCGGTCCAATTGTGGAAATACTCATGCGCAACGATTGCCTCAATGTTGGCATAATCACCATCAGTTGCCGTCCCGGGATCCGCAAGAATGTATTTGTCATTGAAGATGTTGAGGCCCTTGTTCTCCATCGCACCCATGTTGAAATCTGAAACTGCGACGATGTTGAAGACATCAAGATCATACTCGCATCCAAACACTTCCTCATCCCAACGCATGGAACGAATAAGGGAGTCCATTGCATAATGCGCACTTTCTTCCTTGCCCTTTTCCACATAAATGCCAAGCTTAACCTTCTTGCCGGAGCAGGTTTTGAACGGCATGTGAATTGAACCAAGATCACCTGCAACCATCGCAAACAGGTAGCTTGGTTTAGGGTGCGGATCATGCCAAATCGCGTAGTGGCGATCCTTGCCGGCAGACCCTTTCCCGACCGGATTGCCGTTCCCCAACAAGACAGGCGCGTCCGCCTTGTTTGCCTCAATTCGCGTTGTGTAGACAGCAAGGATATCAGGGCGGTCCGGGAAATATGTAATCCTGCGAAACCCTTCCGCCTCACACTGGGTGCAATAATTGCCGTTTGAGCGATAAAGCCCCATCAATTTGGTATTGGCGGTTGGATTGATCCTGGTTTCCACCTCAACCTGAAACCTGCGTTTTTTCGGAATTTTGGAAAGAACCAGTTGCGTATCATCAAGTTTGTAATCAGCCTTGGTAAGAGGCTTGCCATTCACGGATACAGATACCAATTCCAATTCATCGCCGTCGAGTATTACGGGCTTATTCGCCGCACTTTTTCTATTGCGCTCCAGAACCAGTTTGGAACTGATTTTGGTCTCTTCCGGATCCAGGTGAATATCAAGATCGACCGTCAGCACCCGGTAGTCGGGAACCTGGTAGTTTTTCAGATAAATTGCTTGGCCTTGTGTAGAACGCATAAAAATTTCCAGTGTCGTTTCGAATCCGCTAGATTGAACGTATTTAGAGCAATTGCGATCAATTGCAAATTGCAGACCTTGTCGTTACGACAGCTAAATTGCCAAACCGGGTATTGCCAGAAATGTACATGCTTTCCCATCATCTGCCGCGCCTTGAAAAGCGATCCACCAAGGTTTTGTTTGACGCCGATCCGCAACGGTTTGAAAAAATGTCTGTTCAATTGGGTTCTCTCCTTTTTGACTATTCAAAGAATCACCTGGATGAACTGGCCCTTTCATCACTTGTCCGTGTTGCAAAAGACATGAATGTCGAAAGCAGGCGCGATGAAATGTTTGCGGGAAGCAGGATCAATCAGACCGAAAACCGGGCGGTCCTGCATACGGTATTACGTCAACAGTCACACGAACCGCTTTTCTTCGACGGTCGCGATGTTACTTCAGCCGTTCGGGCAGTTCTTAAAAGAATGGAAGCGTTCGCAAATAAAGTCAGAACCGGGGAGTATTCACCTTCAGGCAAACCGATCCGGTACATTGTAAATATAGGCATTGGCGGGTCTGACCTTGGCCCCCGAATGGTCAAGGCTGCGTTGGCTCCCTATCACGATGGGCCGGAAATTTATTATGTATCCAATGTCGATGGGGCAGACATTGCCGATACACTGAAGAAACTTAAACCCCAAAACACACTGTTTGTTGTCGCATCCAAAACCTTCACAACCCAGGAAACAATGACGAATGCGGCTACCGCATTTGCATGGATGGAAAAGGAGATTGGAGCTAAAGCGTCTGATCATTTCGTCGCCCTATCTACAAATCTGGAACAAACCACCGCTTTCGGAATTCCAAAAGAGCGTACATTTGGTTTTTGGGACTGGGTAGGCGGAAGATACTCCGTCTGGTCTGCAATTGGTTTGTCTGTGATGCTCGCGATTGGCCCGGACAATTTCCAGTCATTTTTGAAAGGTGCCAATCAAGCGGATACACATTTTAGCCAGGCGAAGTTGTCTGCAAATATTCCGGTCCTTATGGCAGTGATCGGCTTCTGGCATCGTAATGTCTGTAGTTACGGCACCCATGCGATCTTGCCCTATGATAACCGTCTGGAGTATTTTTCGCGCTGGATGCAGCAACTCGACATGGAATCAAACGGCAAATCTGTAATGATGGAAGGTAGCCGCGTTGATTGGCCTACAAGTCCGGTGATCTTTGGCGAGCCTGGTACAAACGGACAACACGCGTTCTACCAAATGCTGCATCAGGGTACAGATGTGATTCCTTGCGATTTTCTGGTTGCGGCCAAAGGTCATGAACCGAAACTGGACCATCAACATCAATTGCTGGTTGCCAATTGCCTGGCTCAATCCCAAGCCCTGATGCTTGGTCGGACATTGGAGGAAGCAGACGGAAATCCGCATCGCGTTTTCACTGGAAATCGGCCCAGCAATACTTTTTTGTATGAAAGGTTGGATCCGCACACGCTCGGTTTGTTGATGGCGCTTTATGAGCATAAAGTGTTTGTGCAAGGCATTCTTTGGGGGATCAATTCGTTTGACCAATGGGGTGTTGAACTTGGTAAAGAGCTATCAACAAAAATCGAACCTCTGGTAAAAAGCCCGGAAAAGAGCGATGCCGGTGATCCGTCAACCAGCAACCTGCTCAACGCTTTTCATTCGTTTCGAGAAACGAAAAAGCCACGATCCGAATAACCTTGGATCAGGCGCTTAAGAAACTTTCTCCCGACCTTCTGCGGTTCGCAAATTGACCTGTTTGCGCTGGGCTTCACGATGGATCGTATAGATGGACGCGGCAATGGGTGCCTATCTTCATTCCTACGGCCCATTCATTCCACTCCTAGGCCTCACAATGACAACGGGACTATATGATATCCCGGCGATGGCAACACTAATGCGCGGCAGTTACCCCACACGGTACTGCCATACGTTACACCTGCTGGGCGCATGTATGATGCCGGTGAGTTTGAGGGGCACATGAATGCATGTATGGAAAACGCTGGGTGGGGTGGTTTTGACGATCGAAATTCAAAAGCAAAGGCAAACGGTAAAATCCGTGGGAGCGGCCTTTCCACCTATATAGAGGCATGCGCATTTGCCGGATCGGAGCCCGCATTTCTGGAACTCAAATCAGATGGATGCGTTGATCTCAGGATTGGGACTCAATCCAACGGGCAGGGACACGCGACTGCCTATGCACAATTGGCAGCAGAAAAGCTGGGTTTGGAATACGAAAAAATAAACCTACGCCAGGGTGATACCGATGACCTTGAAAATGGCGAAGCCCGGATTGTCGGAACTGACCGGATGATTTCATTCGCGGATATTGCTTCAGCTGCAAACGGGCCGGAAGATTTAAAAGGTGAAGCCGGCACGATTGGCTCCTGCCCAGCCGTGATGAACGCCGTGGTTGATGCATTGGCCCGTGAATACGGAATTGAACATGTTGATATGCCTGTAACGCCGGCACGGCTTTGGCAGGCAATTCAGAACCGCTAATGGCCGTTGGCTTAAATTGCGATCAGGCTTCTTGCAATCAGCGAGGCAAAACGATAAACCTTTGGCCTGTCCATAGAGGTGCCTCGATTACGGGGCTGAGAGTAGCAAGGCTTCAACTCTTTGAACCTGATCCGGATCATACCGGCGTAGGGAATGGGTGTTGCTAACTCTTCCCTAAAACGCTCGACTGGTCCAAATCCAAATGGCAAATGGGATGAGTGACACAGTGTCGGTCGAAATTTCTGATCTTGTTGAAAAAGCGCTTGCTGCAATTACGTCCCTTCGTAAAGATGGGATGCATCTGCATTCGATCACAAATACGGTTGCCCAGAACTTTACCGCCAATGTCCTGCTGGCTTGCGGGGCGACTGTGTCCATGACTTCAAATACGCAGGAGATGGCCGATTTTGTCGACAGGGCAAGCGCACTTCACATCAATCTCGGGACTTTGGATAATGAGCGGATGTCGGCCATTCGCAAGGCTGTAGAAATTGCAGCCCGTTCAAACATGCCAATTATGCTTGATCCGGTTATGGTTCATGTGTCGAGCTTGCGCAAAAGCTTTGCCCGTGAATTGGCGGGCAGGGCAACAATCATCCGTGGAAACCAAGCAGAAATCAATTCTCTAAAAGAAACATTGGGAGATGATGTCTGCCTTGTTGAGACAGGTCAGACCGACAAGATTACGTTCTTGGGTAAATGGGCAACCGTTGACAACGGCCACCCAATGATGAGCGATACTATAGCGACCGGCTGTGCCCTGGGCGCTCTGATCGGTGCATTGTCGACAAAATCAGAAGACCGAATGGTAGCCTCTCTCGCGGCGTTATTGTGGTTCTCGATAGCTGGAGAAATTGCCGCTGAGAAGGCAAAAGGGCCGGGGAGTTTTCAGATAGAATTTTTTGATGCTTTGAATTTGGTTTCTCTGCAGGAAATCAGGAAAAGAGCGAAGGTGGGGATATGACATCCATTCCAAATGCATTGACGATTGCCGGTTCGGATTCTGGCGGGGGCGCTGGCATACAGGCTGACTTGAAAGCGTTTTCAGCAAACGGCGTTTATGGCGCAAGTGTACTCACCGCGCTAACCGCTCAAAATACCAAAGGTGTTACTGCAATTCACGACATACCGCCTGATTTTATCATGGCCCAGCTGGACGCGGTTTTTTCCGACATACGCATCGATGCCGTGAAAATCGGCATGCTCTCGCAAGTGCCGGTGATTGAAACAATCGCTGCAGCGCTTAAAAAATACAACGCAAAGAACATTGTGTTTGATCCGGTGATGGTTGCGACATCCGGTGATTTGCTGCTCGCCGCTGATGCGGTTGAAGCGGTCAAATCCATCCTCGTTCCGATGGCAAATGTGATCACTCCAAATCTGCACGAAGCAGCGAAACTCAGTAATATGCCCTACGCGCAAAATGATGACGCAATGCGCGAGCAGGCAAAAGTTTTGGCCGCGACAGGCGCGAACTCGGTTTTGATCAAAGGCGGTCATGGTGAAAGCGATGAATGTTCTGATCTCCTGTTTGATGGCACGAATACAAACTGGTTCCGGTCAAAGCGAGTTGAAACCAAAAACACCCATGGGACCGGCTGCTCCCTGTCTTCCGCAATTGCCGCCAATCTGGCCCTTGGGGATGACTTGGTGATAGCGGTCCAAAACGCAAAAACATGGCTTACCGGAGCAATTGCTTCTTCCAACCAACTTGAAGTTGGTCAGGGAAGTGGCCCGGTTCATCATTTTCATAACATCTGGAGCAAGTAACGTGACTTTATCAAGACCCACCCGTCGTCGGGCGCTAGGCCTAATTTCCGCATCAGCAACCCTGCCGGTTCTGGCTACCCCAGCATTGGCGCGGGGAATGTCACAGTGGCGCATGGTGACCTCGTGGCCCAAGAACCTGCCCGGTCCCGGTGTCACAGCCCAGCGCCTGGCAGACCGTATTGCGGAAATGTCAGACGGGCGATTGAAAATAAATTTGCATGCAGCAGGTGAAATCGTTCCCGGTCTTGGTGTGTTTGATGCGGTTGCAAACGGTACCGCTCAAATGGCACACACCGCGCCGCTCTTTTGGTCGAGAAAGTTTCCTGCAGCCCCGTTGTTTACCGCAGGACCGTTTGGCTTGACGCCAGTTGAGCACATTACCTGGATTGATCATGGTGGCGGCCAGAAACTATGGGATGATCTTTATGCATCTTCCGGCATCAAACCATTCATGGCAGGCAATACCGGATATCAAATGGGTGGTTGGTACAAAAAACCGCTCACGGGCCTTGGTGATTTGAAGGGGCTCAAAATCCGTATGCCGGGACTGGGTGGTGCAGTAATGAGAAAACTTGGTGCGCTACCGGTTTCTCTGCCGCCTTCGGAGATTTTTACCAGCCTTACAACCGGCGTTATTGATGCAACGGAATTTTTGGGCCCTTACAGTGATTCAGCCATGGGGTTCCACAAGATTGCAAAAAACTATTATTCCCCCGGTTTCCACGAACCAAATGGTACTGGCGAAGCGCTGGTTTCAAAGTCCGCATTGAGCAAGTTGCCGAAGGACCTGCAGGCAATTGTTGGTGCTGCATGTGCGGCAGAAAACATCTTCTCCCTGGGAGAATCTGAATGGAATAATGCGGCAAGTTTGAAACATCTGGTAGCCAATGAGGGCGTTGAAATTCGCGCGTTTCCCGAAGCAATTATCATCGCTGCAAGGTCAGCCACGGTTGAGGTAATGGATGAATTGGCCGGTGGTGATGAGATGACTGCAAAAATTGTATCAAGTTATGCAAAAGCTGCCAGCCATCTTGACCCATGGTCGAAAGTCTCTATCCGGGCATTTCTTTCAGCCAGAGGCTAGAGAGCTAAATTCAAGGTGAATCCCCACAAGCCCTAGTGGTCCGTTCGAAACAAATGAGTCCCTTTGCGGCGAACTCTTTATCATTTGTTTCGAACGTAAAGACCACTAGCAAGGTATTGTTTTCTAGTGGATTTTAAGATTCAAATATTTGGATGAGAGGTCTCGGAAAACGGGTTCCAAATGTTTGAATCAATCCACTAGTGGTCCGTTCGAAACAAATGAGTCCCTTTGCGGCGAACTCTTTATCATTTGTTTCGAACGTAAAGACCACTAGCAAGGTATTGTTTTCTAGTGGATTTTAAGATTCAAATATTTGGATGAGAGGTCTCGGAAAACGGGTTCCAAATGTTTGAATCAATCCACTAGTGCGTTTTGTCAACCCGACACACTCCTAGAGGTGATCTTCTTCTGAAGTCCCATCATCACTCATATATGTTTCCGCATCAGAGCGCGGATCAAGTGCAAAGGTTTCTGTCGAGAAGCCTACCGTTGCTATCGGGCCAACCTGATAATCCATATTGTCTTCGGTGTCGGGGGCTTTGCGGCGGATGATCCTGTAGGTCATGTGAACAGCGAGAAGAAAATGCGACAGGCCAATCATTTGGAATAGCGCATTGGTGCCGAAAATTTCCATAGCTGAACCGGTCATGACGGGTCCGATCATGTTCCCGAAGCCGTAGATTATCAAAAGGCTTGAGGAAATTTTCACAAAGTCTTCCGGATCAGCGTGGTCATTGGCGTGCGCGTTTACGAGCCCGTAAAGCGGGTACACAAACCCGCCCAAAAGGACCATCAACAAGAAGAACTGAAACTGCGGACTTTGGCCTTCGACCTGATAATTTGAAATCAAAAATCCAACCAATGCGCCCGCAATGGAAAGCACGACCATCACATAACGCCGGTCAACCTTGTCTGATATTCGCCCTAGCGGATACTGAAATATGATGGCGCCGAGCATGACGAGAGCCATCATATTGGCGATATTGGTGGAAGACATGCCTTCACGAACACCGAAAACCGGTGCAAAGCTTTGAAACGATGATGACAAAATTCCGGCGATCAACATGCCAACAAAAGCAGACGGCGATTTTGCGAAAAGTCCCCTGATGTCGATTTTTACCTGTGTCAGAGGCGCAGGAGATCGAGCCTTTGACAAAGCCGTTGGCAGCACGGCAAGGCAGTACAGAATGCCGCCAACCATAAACAACGTCTCCCTTTCGGGGTTCGCGACAACGATCAGATATTGGCCAGCCATGAATGATCCTTGCGATACGATCATATAGATTGAAAACATGGCCCCGCGTTGTTCGTCCGATATTCCTTCGTTAAGCCAGCTTTCGATGATCATGTATGAACCGGAGAAACAAAACCCGGCCAGCGCCCTTAACAAAATCCAGCTATAGGCCTCGATTACCAATCCATTGGCAAGAACAACGGTCGCAAGCAGAGCAGCCAATGCTCCGAACGTGCGAACATGTCCGACGCGCCGAACCATATGAGGCACAAGAATGCAGCCAAGCGTAAAGCCGATTGCCCAACCGGTGCCGATGTAACCGATTTGACTCGCACTAAAACCTTCAATCTGCCCGCGGATTGGCAACAGTACGGATTGCATGCCGCCACCGATAAGCAGGAACACGGTGCTCATGAATAGAGCCAGAACAGGAATGAGTTGTCGGATCAATTCACACAACCTACGAAAAAGAAATTTCAGTCATTTTCCTGTGCCAGGAAAATGATAAAACCACAAATGCATTCATTGCATAACTGTGTCTTCAGCTAAGGCTTTGCGACATAGCTTGACCCGTTGGCTTTTTTATCTGTTTCGGCAATGCGTCTGTTTTAACAGCTGCCTAATCTTTTGCGGCCCACACGCTCTCCCTGCGCATTAAACTGTATGCGGATCCTGCGACCTTTCCGGCAGCCTTCGGCATAAAATTCAGTGTTTCGAAAACCGCGATCACGCAGCTTATCCTGTATTTCCTTGATGCTTCTGGGTTCGCAGCGGTCACCATCACGTTCTGATAGCAGTTCACCGTAACGCGACAGGGTTGCGTACTTTTTGTACCCGTCGTGACAGGCTTCAATGCGAAATTCTCCGCGTCCGTTTCGTGTAACTGAGATGCGTCTGAAACCTTCTGCTTCCAATACCTCTATAATTTCCACTTCACTCATGCCTTTGCGGCACTTGGCAACAACCTTGCGACTGGTAATTGTCCCGTAGCGGTTTATATGAAGGTCAACCAAATCATTGTCATGGCATGCTTGGGCTTCATAAATTGGCAATTGGTCACTGATGATCTCAACCCGCTCATACCCTTTTTTCTCAAGGAATGCTGTGAGTTTTTTTGGATTTACAGGTGGCGCGCATTTCCCGATGCGGCGCTCTTTTCTGATTTCGCCAAACCGGTTCATGACCAATTCAACCTTGCGACTTTCATAACAGGCTTCAGCCACATATTTTGGCAACTGACGATCTGTAAACCGGATCCGGTTATAGCCACGCCTGGCCAGAATTGGTCTGACATCATTGGGTTCTAGCGCAGAGCGGCATTCGCCGATATTCCTGCGTTGCAGGATTTCACCCTGTTGCGAAAAAGTAATCCTGATACGGGCGGAACCACGACAGGCGATAGCCACGTACTTTCCATTCTGATTTTCAATCGAAACGCGGGTATAGCCGCTTCTTTCCAGATTTTGTTTCAATCGATCAACGGAAACTGATCGTCTGCAAGGGCCAAGGTTCTGGGTTTTCTTAAGCCGGTATCTGGAATTGATTTTAACCTTGTAGCGGGTTCCGTTTTGACATCCGGTCGCCTCAATGTTTTTGAAGCTCTTATCGATGATCTTGATCTGGCTGAAACCTTGATTAACCATCGCACGGCTTGCCTTGCCCGAGGAAATCCCGAACTCAATAGTGAGTGCTTGCCCGGAGGACGATACCGACATCAAAATGCCAAGCGAAACTGCCAGAATAACAATCCAGTTAGCTCCAAGGGTTTTGGTTACCGTGGCAAGTTTAGTCATTTTATGTTCTCCCTGACGTGACGGCAGATTATGAAATAGCGGGTGTTTCGTAAAGCGCTGAATTCGAAAACCGGAATGTTTCCAAAGAGTTTTCCGTCTTATTTATGAAGATATTACCTGGACAGGCGCTTGCAGGATCAATCAGATTTCTTTTCGAGCGCCCCCAAAACCTGAAGGAAATCCTGCCAGGCAAGGCGCTTGTGGCCAGGTTGGCGCAGGAGATAGGCAGGATGTAGCGTTGGCATCGCCTTAACTGAACGATCTTGTATATCAACTTTGGCCCATCGCCCTCGCAGTCGCATGATGCCATCAGTAGTGTTTAAAAGGGTTTTTGCAGAAGAGCCACCGAGCAATACGATCACGTCAGGTTTAACCAGTTCAATGTGACGTTCGATAAAGGGTCGACAGATTTCAGTTTCCTGAGGTGTCGGTGTCCGGTTGCCGGGCGGCCTCCAAGGAATAATATTGCTGATATACGCGCTTTCTCGATTTAACCCTATTGCTGCAAGCATCCGGTCAAGCAATTGACCAGCCCTGCCCACGAATGGGAGACCTTGAATATCCTCATCCCGACCCGGGGCTTCGCCTATGAACATGATGTTCGCGGCCGGATTGCCGTCAGCAAAGACGGTGGTTTTCGCAGTCCGTTTCAAATTGCAGCCATCAAATCCTTCAACAAGGTCGCGCAACTGATCAAGATCTGTTGCCGATTGCGCCAGTTCCCTGGCAGATTTCACCTGATCTTGATCAGGAACCGCAGGAGGGGAAGAAGGGCGAGAAGAAGGGCGCGAAGGAGAAGGAGGGGGAGAATTTGTCTTCGGCTTAATGTCTGCGCGCTCAGCAAGCCTTGAACTCGGTCCGCCGGCTTTAGCCTCTGTCTTCTTCGCAGCTGTCGCGGAAACAGCAAATCGATCCACCGGATCATCCTCAAGCAGGACGTCTACCCCTGCTTCGACATACCATTCAAGAATTTCCCGCCTGCTGTCCATTTGGTCATCATAGGGACAAATCGTGCCGAAATCAGCAAAAAGAGTCGCGAATGCACAATGAACATGCGGCAAAAATTACGTAGCAGCCCTGCCATGACGTGCTAAGAAGAAAAAAATCCGGACGGGCATCTGCCCGAAATTATCGCTGTGGAGCAAAATATGTCCGAAGAAGTCGCAGAACGCGAAAGCATGGAATTCGATGTTGTGATTGTAGGTGCTGGTCCCGCAGGCCTTTCAGCTGCAATCAAACTCAAACAGTTGAATGCTGACATGGAAGTTGTGGTGCTTGAAAAGGGGCCCGAAGTGGGCGCTCACATTCTTTCCGGTGCCGTGGTGGATCCCGTTGGTGTCGACCAGTTGCTGCCGGACTGGCGAGATGATGACAGCAATCCCTTCAAGGTTCCCGTCAAGAAGGATATCTTCTACTTTCTGACAAAAGGCGGCAAATTTCGTTTACCAAACTTCGGCATGCCGCCATTGATGAACAATCATGGAAACTACATTGTTTCGCTTGGAAATGTTTGCCGCTGGTTGGCGGAAAAGGCGGAAGCTCTCGGTGTCGAGGTTTATCCGGGCTTTGCAGCTGCTGAACTGATTTACGATGACAACGGAAACGTCAAAGGGGTTGCGACCGGCGACATGGGGCTACAAAAAGACGGCACACCTGGTCCGATGCACGAACGTGGCATGGAACTTCATGGCAAATACGTCTTGTTGGGGGAGGGAGCGCGTGGCTCTCTTTCAAAAGAGATCATCGCCAAATTTGATTTGGCAAAGGATTGTGAACCAGCCAAATTTGGCATCGGCCTGAAGGAGCTTTGGGAAGTTGACCCTTCAAAACACGAAGAGGGGACGGTTCAGCATTCCTTCGGCTGGCCACTCGATAAATCAACCGGTGGCGGGTCATTCCTCTATCATTTCGATAACAATCAGGTTGTGGTCGGTTTTGTTGTACACCTCAACTACAAGAACCCGTATTTGTCGCCATTCCAGGAGTTTCAGCGGTTCAAGACCCATCCGGCGATTAAGGATATTTTCGACGGGGCTAGCCGCATTTCTTACGGCTCACGCGCAATAACAGAAGGTGGCTGGCAATCCGTGCCAAAACTATCCTTCCCGGGCGGAGTATTGATGGGCTGTGCTGCAGGCTTTGTGAATGTCCCCCGTATCAAAGGGTCACACAATGCGATGCTTTCCGGCATGCTGGCCGCTGAACATGTTGTTGAGGCAATTGCCGCCGGTCGCTCAAATGACGAACTTGTAGCCTATGATGACGCCTGGAAAGAAAGTGACATCGGCAAGGATATTAAAAAAGTCCGCAACGCAAAACCGCTTTGGACAAAATACGGAACACCACTTGGTATCGTCTTGGGCGGGATCGATATGTGGTGCAACACATTGTTTGGTGGATGGTCGCCTTTTGGTACAATGAAGCACGGCAAAGCAGATCATGAGGCGCTGGAGCCCGCGTCACGGCATACTCCGATCGAGTATCCCAAAGCTGATGGTACGCTGACGTTCGATCGGCTCTCATCGGTGTTTCTTTCAAATACCAACCATGAGGAAAACCAGCCGGTTCACCTGAAGGTAGCCGATCTCGATACTCAAAAAGCTTCTGAACTTCACAAATTTGCGGGCCCCTCCACACGATATTGTCCTGCGGGCGTATATGAATGGGTTGATGGTAAGGGTGATGCGATTGAACTTGGCAGGGAAGCAGAAGCCGATGACGCTACATTCGTGATCAACAATCAAAACTGCGTCCACTGCAAAACCTGCGACATCAAGGATCCGAACCAGAACATCAACTGGACAGTCCCACAAGGCGGTGAAGGTCCGGTTTACCCGAACATGTAACCGGTCAAACTTATTGAAGTATTTTAAAGGCCGGATACCATCTGGCCTTTTTCATTTCTAACCGGCGATATACCGCTTCATGTCTTCGGCTTCGCGCTCGGCAAGCTCAATCTTGCGCTTAACCACATCACCGATTGAGATGATCCCGGCCAGCTTGCCATTATTGATAACAGGGATGTGGCGGAATTTGCCTGTGGTCATTTTTTCCATCAACGAGTCTATGTTCTCATCATCATCACACGAAATGACATCTTTGGTCATGCAACCGGTTACTGGTCTGCTGAGCGCATCTGCACCATTTTTTGAAACTTCACGCACCACATCACGTTCCGAAACAATGCCGCATACCGCATCTTTGCTGTCCAAAACTATCACAGCCCCGATCTTATTGGTGGCTAGCAAATCGGCAACCTCCTGGATGGTTGACTGCCTGTTGGCGGTTATAACTTCGCGTCCCTTGCCTGCCAGAATATCTGAAACTGCCATGACCATCTCCTTCAACTGGAATATGAACGTCCATGTGTCCTCAAATTCATTATAAGCAAAAGTGGCGAATTCAGCAAACTGGCGGAAATTCAGTCAATTTGGAATTGGATCAAGAGCGGCAAATGGTCCGAACCTGAGGTTTCCAGCGTTTCAACCGACAAAACCCTTATTCTGCCCTTGTGCATAACGTTGTCGATTGGCAGGCCAAACACGCGGATCAAGGGTGTGGGAAGGTCTCTAAATAACCATGTGGACCCGATACCGGGTACGATACTGAGGTTCCCTTTTTGTGCAAATCGCTGCAAAGCCCACGACCAGGTTGTAGCATTGAAATCGCCAGTGATCAGCGCATCTTCTCCAAGCTTCTCAAGGGCTGGCACAAAACTTTTGTAAAGTCTGGGGCCGCTTGCCGGCCACGGCCAACGCGGGTGAACCGAGCCAAGTTCGATAACGGTGTTATTTGGAAAAACAACAGCGGTTTTCATAAATGTGCCATACAGCCCGCAGAAGTCATTCGATCGATCCATTGGGAATTTTGAAAACAACATCACTCCGCCATGTGAACCATATTCCGGGCAATGGGCGACATGGGGCCATTGCTTCTCTAACGCTTTGAGCTTTGGCATCCAAAAATGGGATGTCTCTGAAAACGACAAAAACTGCGGGTCGTTCTCGCGAACACGTGTTAGAAAATCCTGCTTGTGCTCATTCCTCCAATACAAATTGAAATGGATCATCGAGTAAAGTGGCTTGTCCGGAATGGATGCAGTGTATTGTGCCGAAAACGGTGTTCCGCTTATTGCTCCCCAAAATCCGATCGCTCCGACCAACAGGCTGATCACGGCTGACAAGCGCTCGCCCGAAAAGAGCAAAAGTAAACCCAGGAGGATCAGTCCGGCTGCCAGGTGCAGTCTGAAATGGGCAACCGTGTCGAAGGCCGGATGGAGCCAGTTAAGATACCCCAGCCCAACTCCTAAAACTGCACCGGTCAACATCAAACTGACGATAATTGAAAGCGGATTTCTCACAGGTTCTTATGACTCGCGCTATTGAAATGCTGTTTCATCAAACGCCCGTAATTTGCGCGAATGAAGACGTTCCGGCGGCATGTTGCGCAACCGTTCAAGCGCCTTGATCCCGATTAGCAAATGCCTGTCAATCTGGGTGCGATAAAATTCGCTTGCCATGCCGGGCAATTTCAATTCCCCATGCAGGGGTTTGTCGGAAACGCATAGCAATGTCCCATAGGGCACCCGCAATCGGAAACCATTTGCAGCGATGGTTGCAGATTCCATATCCAGTGCAATTGCCCTGGACTGCGAAAGACGTTTCACGGGACCTTTTTGATCCCGCAACTCCCAATTACGATTATCAATCGTTGCAATGGTTCCGGTTCGCATGATGTTTTTGAGGGCATAGCCAGAATACCCGGTCACCTCTGCCACGGCCTCCTGCAAGGCCACCTGGACTTCTGCCAACGGAGGTACAGGGACAGAAATCGGCAGGTCTGCATCCAACACATGGTCTTCACGCACATAGCCATGCGCCAACACAAAATCACCCAGAGACTGGGTATTGCGCAATCCGGCACAGTGGCCAAGCATCAGCCAGCTATGGGGACGCAATACCGCTACGTGGTCCGTAATCGTCTTCGCATTGGAAGGGCCAACACCAATGTTGATCAGCGTGATCCCTGCGTTGTTTCCGGCCTTCAGATGGTAAGCGGGCATCTGTGGCATTCGTGAAAGTTGCGTGACCGGAAATTCATCCTTGCTGCATTCACCCTTGCAGATTTGCTGATTGCCGGGCGCAATGAACGCATCATAAGAAGAGGCTTCGTCCATGAGTTGCTGATGAGCGAATTCAACGAACCGGTCGACATAGAACTGGTAGTTGGTAAAGAGTACAAAATTCTGAAAATGACGCGGGCTGGTTCCGGTATAATGGGCAAGACGATGGAGTGAGTAATCTATCCGCGGAGCTGTAAACGGAGCCAGTGGCAGGGCTTCGCCGTTTCGCGCTCCAAAGTCACCGTTGACGATTGCATCATCCATGACCGCCAGATCTGGTGTATCAAAACAGTCGCGGATATAGTCAATGCTTTCGACGACCGTGTCGACCTTTGGTGTTTCGCCTTCATCAAACGCGAAGTGGATCGGGATTGGAATATCCGACTGGCTGATTTCAACTTGAACGCTGTGGTTTTCCATCAAAAGGCTGATCTGGGTTTCGAGATATTTTCTGAAAAGATCGGGACGGGTAACCGTTGTGGAATAAGTGCCTGGACCACTGACATGGCCAAAGGATAGACGGGTATCGATACGGGCAAAGCTTGAAGTCGTAATCGACAGCTTCGGATAAAATCCCCGATACCGAACATCCGGAACCGGCTCACTCAGGAAATTTTCGAAGGCCGATCTCAAAAAGCCGGCCGCGTCTTCATATCGCTCGACCAGGTCCTGGGTTGCGTTTGCAGCGTCGTTGTGCAGCAACTGCTCGCGTAGAGGTGGTGTTTCGATTGAATGCTCGGGGGCGTTGCTTTTAGATGCCGAATCCATACGTCATTATACCCGGTCCATTTGGTCGGTGCGAGGAAAAAACCTGCTCCCAATTGCCTTTATACCAACGGCCATTAGGATTGACCGTTGGTATTACCTGGGTGCGTTGCAAGGTCTGGCACCGGCCACAATAAGCGCGGCAAATTACGGTTCGGGACCAAAACAAAAAACAGGCCCCGCAGAAGCCGGGCCAAATTCTTGATAACTGCCGGTCAAAAGAGTCAATCCTATTGGCCGCTGGTGTTACTGGCGCTTGAGGTTTTCCGACTTGCAGATCACGCCTGCAAGAACACAGCCGGCAAGCTTGAGAGTGTTTCCTCTTACCTTGGCTTTCCCGGTGTAGGTTTTACCCTCATCGAGCTTTTTGACTTCCCCTACGTACGAGCCGCCTGTACCAGACATGCAGCCGATTGACTTGTTCTTGTATTCGCCCGTCAACACCTTGCCACAATATTTTGTGCCGCCTGCCGAAGAATATTTGATCAAGGTTCCATTGGCCCGTTTCCAGGTTCCGACAATCGGTTCTGCTGCAAAGGAAGAAACAACCGATGCACTCAGCAATGCTGATGTGAGCAAAGCAACGGATACTGATTTTTTCATGACACACCTCCAGGAATTGTTACCCCAGATACTATGACTTTGACGTAAACATCAATAGTGAGTGAAGTATACGATTGCGATGGGTTCATGAAACACAAGCTATGGTTTATTGAAGCTGTCAATGACGAATTGAGCATAGTTCATTTTAGCGGAACAGATTAAACGAAAATGCGTGAATGAAATCAGGGGGAAGCCACCATTGTCCCGATTCTGTCGAACTTGCGAAACAGTTTAAATTCCTTTGCTTGACCACTATAGTCAGGAATAATGCCAGGATTGCGCTACATTGGGTCTGATGCAGCTCAATACACATCGCTGGAAATCTGAAATGCAATGGAACTATTTTCCAGTACCTTTGCCAGAAGCATAAATAAGCACTAACAAGAAAATCAACCCACCCATCAGTGCAAAACAAATGCGGTAAGCCGTTACGACTTCAAATCCAAGCCCTATCAAATTATCCAAAACGATACCAAAAACCGTTTGCATTGCCGAAATTCCAAATACAGAAACCAGCGAAAAAATTGCCGATGCTCTCCCCAACATGTTGGCAGGTACAACTTTTTGCAGATGCGCAAGTAACGGAATATAAAACTGCTGAACGAATACCATCAGAAGCAAACATGCTGTAACGGGGAGAATGCTTCGGTATGGCATGACTGCAGCCCCAAAAAGAGACAAACCGGAAAGGCATGCAGCCGCGACTACAAATTTTCGCCGCGCCTTGATTATCGCATCCAATCCGCCGAATACGAAGCTAGCCAATATTGTAGCGCCAAACATAATCGCGATCAGTCCACCGACAAATTCTGCATCCAAAGAAAACACCGAACTGTAAAATGGCCCCGCCCAAAGCCCTGTTATTGTCGTGATTGGGGCATAAGCAACAAATCCGAGTACAAGGATTTTCATAAACTCCCAGTTGCTGAAAAGCGATAGCGACTTCGCTGATACAGTCTCTGCCTGGTTCTGTACCTTTGTTTTTTCCTTGTTAATGTTGCGCGCCTTGGCCAGTATAAAGAATACTACTACCGCCAGAACAAACGTTGAAACGGCCAGTATGCTAAAAATCGGCCTCCAACCGAAATGAACCATGGCGGATGCAAGGGGGTAGGTACCTGCAAGACCTCCAATTCCGCCAAAAGCTGTTATCAAACCATTCGCTAAACCAAACCGACTGTTGGATACAAAATGGGAAATCAACACATGGGTCGCCGCGCCATGTATTGCTAGTCCAGCACCCATTACAAAACGACTGAGAATGATATCTTCTTTCGTTCCTGCATATGAAAAGTACAAGGTCGCTACAGCTACAATAATCAACGAGGCAGGTAAAACTAGGACAACACCAAATCTGTCCAATACAACCCCGAGAGGGAGCTGAAACAATACCATACCCAGAAACATCATGGAGATTGCTGTACCAATGTTTGATGCATCCAGAGAAAAACTCTCGCGCAAAAAAGATGCCAGAACACCACCGGATGCACGGTGGAATTGGCCAAGGGCAAATAACAGCACCAACACTATCATTATAGCGGCACCTGAAGCGCCAGCTTTGTTCCTGAATGATAAAGATTTATTCAATCTCACGCCTCAAAATTCAAAACAAATGTACCAAAATTTTTATGCTACGAGCCAACAGGAAAACGAAGTCAATCAAAATTCAGAATGTATAACGTCGATGTGGTGGCAAAGTTTTAGAGTAATTTTCATTTAAGCGGAACAGATTAAACGAAAATGCGTGAATGAAATCAGAAAAGGAATGCGTGAGCGTTACGTCCGGCACCATCTTTGCATCGCGCAAATTGGACTTCACAGACCTGCTTGCTGCGATTTGCCTGTTCACCAACTGCTCAAAAGGCATGTCTTCAATCCAGTTCTCGCGTGATCTGGACGTACAGTACAAGACGGCATGGGTACTCGCTCACAAGCTACGTGAAGCGCTTTCCATAGAAGTACACACTGGCGAAATTCCGGAAGGTGAAGTCGAGATTGACGGTTGTTATGTTGGTGGTCACGTTCGCCTTCATAATTTTGAGCAGGACCGCGTTGATCGCCGCAAGAAAGTAAATCAATCCCCGCGCCGCCGCGTTGTAGTAGCTTTAAGAGAACGTCTTGGACGTACCCTGCCATTCGTCACCAAGTCGGAAGCGGAAGGCGTGGCACAGGCTAATGAGAACGTATCCCGTCTAGCAACAATGGCAGCGGACGAAGCAAGCCATTGGGATGCGCTTCATGCAGGGTGGGACGTAGACCGTATCAATCACAGTGAAGCCTACAGCGACCACGGCAAACATACCAACTGGGTTGAATCATACTTTGCACGTCTACGCCGTATGATCCGGGGTCAACATCATTGGGTATCGCCGCAATATCTTCACCAGTACGCCAATCACGCTGCGGTAGTTGATACCAGCGGCCGTTTGGTTTGACCCTTTTATGGCGCTGGTATGCGAGCGCAAAGCGAGCCGGGCTTATGCCCGCCCCCGTGGAGGCGTTTGGCAAAGCCAAACTGCCGTGAACGCAAACAAATACCAATGGTTCATTTCAAATGACCGTTGGTATTAGAGGATAACCGCCGTAATTCAAACGGGGAGAATGCATTTGCGGTTGTTGAGAGCGCTATGATGTCGCCTGTTAGTCGGGTTTGGAAGGGGTATTGGCAAAAAAGGCTTGACAACAAAAATAATACTTGACACGAATTAGGAATTAAACCACTACGATTCGCTCTGAACTAAAGGGCACAAAGTGACATTAAAATTCACCCCAAAAATAGATAAGATTTTGGAATTGCTGTTGTATCTGGCGCATAAGCTACCAGATTCCGACAAGTACCAAGCTGTAAAATTTTTCTATCTTGCTGACCGTGAGCATTTGATTCAACACGGCAGACCTATTACGCACGAAATTTATTACGCATTACCTTACGGTCCTGTAGCGTCAACGGCTAAGGATTTTCTGGAAAATAATGCATGGGTTATGAGCAACTCCGGTATTTCAGAACTTCCCTTTGAAACTTATGAAAAAGAAGTAGACGGTCGTGTATTGTTGTATATTGGCAAGCCAAAACGAGAGGTTGATACTGATTTATTCTCCAAGAGTGATTTAAGGGTATTCGATAAGATTTTGGAAGATTACGGCGAATGTGATTTTGATGAACTTTTCAAAATCACGCATAAGCATGTGGCTTATAAAAAGGCATGGGATTCCAGAAAACCAGGTTCAAAAAGAGCCGAAATGCAGTATCATGAAATGATTGAAGACGCGGAAAAGCAAGCTTTAATACTTGAAGATATTGGGCCAGTTGCAGAACACATTGAATGATTGTTGGCGAGATATATGTCTGGAATACTGACAAAGCGCAAGGTCACGAACTGCGATGGAAATATCACCTCTATATCGGCGAAGCTGGTTGGAGAGAAGAAGGGCATGCCTTTCTTTTCATAAATAAGGCCAACTATGGTGAGGATTTTGAAATATCAAGAACCGATTACGGTTTCTTGACCTTAGACGTGAGCTACATATGCTGTACCAGTATCGTGACTTACACAGACTCAGAACTAAGCGATTGCAGTCCAGTAAAAGTTGGCCAGTTGCACAACGCCCATGCAAAAAATCTTCACACTGTGCTTGTTGACAGCGAATTTATGGAAGGTTGGCAGATCAAGCTTTGCTGCAGTGCTTTAACTAAATTTCTTTAACCCCCCAAACAACATTCCCCCGTTCATCCGTAGCCTTACGATGGAAGCCAAATCTCACCAGCGGTATCGTAGCCGCGTGTAATCTGCTTTTCATTCGCCATACGCTTTATACCAACGGCCATTAGGATTTGCTCTTTTGACCAGGAATTATTTTGGCTTTGGTTAGGCGCGATTGGCGAAGGGGTACTTGCGTACCATGAGCTGATTGCAACGCGGCCAAAACCGAAAGAAACCTGGCCTGCGGTGCTCCAAAATTGCCCGCCGGATCCGTGTTATGCCTCTTGACCAATGCGTTTTACATTGCACTTCGAGGCCTGCCTTGCCGGTAAACAATTTTGGAACATCAAAAGGGTCAATCCTAATGGCCGTTGGTATAAGAGTGTATCGTACGCGCCTTTGAACCTGCGAGGGCGAAACATCACCAGACCAGCCCTTGGCTTCTCATCCCGGTTCCATCGGGATTATCTTCACAGCAAAACCGACAGACAACACCGCCAATTTTTTTCAATTATGAAATGCCTTTCTCCGCAATGGTTACAAAATGGTTGAATTTTAAACCTGAATCAGGGGTAAATATTGCTGTAAAATATTGTTTTTGTTGAATTTGAAGAGTGAATCAAGCCTTAATTTCATATTTCGTTTTTGATTCATTTTGATCCCGTTAAGCATTGTTTTTAAGCAGGCTTTCAGTTCCTCCCGTCATAGTGACCTCATCGAACAACAAGACCGGGACAAACCCAGCACACAACAAAAAGACCGGGAAAACCGGCTGCGCTACTAAAGAAGAAAACATTCGAACAAGCTCTGAAGGAGCGAATTGAGGGAAGAGTGAATGGCACGTTTTGACACTTATAAAAATGACGCTTCAGGAATGGCGTCTTCAGGGAACCCTGAAATTCTATTTGAACTGGGTCTGATGCATGCAGTCGGTCGCGACGGTGAAGAAGATCTGATTACAGCGCATAAATGGTTCAACATTGCAGCGTTTCGTGGATTTGAGGTTGCAAAGGCACGCCGCGAGGAAATCGCTGCGGAAATGACCAGTGCTCAAATCGCCAAGGCACAACGTGCAGCGCGTGAGTGGCTGACACAACACTAAACGGAATTACCATCCTTCCTCCTCCCAGGATGGTCAGGCGTGTTCCTGCTGAGCGGCGAAAAAGTTCCGCCGGGGCACGCCAAATGAATAACCGCACCAAAGAAGTGCGGATCGGCCAGGAAGCCCAAAATGGGCCAAAAACAAAAAAAGTGCGAAAAGCACCGTGTAAAAGCAAGAATGCGTAAAACGCATCGACCAGTTGGGTAGAGCACCCGACACGGGTAAATGAATTGCGGAAGCCGGGAAAACCGTAGGGACGGGGATCAGGCTTCCGTTTTTGTTTGCGGTTGGCACCTGCTTGTGGTTTGACAGGTCAACTGCAGCTTGATTGCCGCATTGCTCAACTTTGTTTCGGAATGCTTCATGCCCACGCTTATCACCGGTGTTGCCGGTTTCATTGGTTTTCATCTCGCTTCCCGCCTGTTGCGCGATGGTGAACAGGTGATCGGTGTAGACAATCTGAATGATTATTATTCTCCAGAATTGAAGCGCGCGCGCCTTGATGTCCTTTCAAATTTCGGCGACCGGTTTCAATTTGGTGAAGTTGATATTTCAGATGATCTGGCACTTGATGAGTTCGTGAGCGAAAAATCATTCACAAAGATCGTCCATCTGGCCGCCCAGGCCGGCGTGCGTTATTCGCTTGAAAACCCGCGCGCGTACGTGCGCTCCAACCTGGTTGGACATGTCAACATGCTGGAAATTGCCCGTCATACCGAAGGGTTGGCGCATATGTTGTACGCCTCTTCCAGTTCAGTTTATGGCGGTCGCACAGATCTGCCCTTCCGCGAAACCGATCGCGCTGATACGCCGGTGTCACTTTATGCAGCGACCAAAAAATCTGATGAGTTGATGAGCCATACCTATGCGCACCTTTATGACGTGCCGCTTACCGGCCTTCGGTTTTTCACGGTTTACGGCCCGTGGGGCAGGCCCGATATGGCGTATTATTCATTCAGCGAAAAGATCCTAAACGGCGAGAAAATCGAGGTTTTCAATCACGGCGATATGCTGCGGGATTTCACCTTTATCGACGATATCGTCGATGGCATTGCCCGGATTATCGAAAAAGGGCCGGTTCCGTGTGAGGGTGCACCACACTGTGTTTATAATATTGGCAACAACAGCCCCGAGCGGCTGGATGACTTTCTTTCGATTCTGGAAGATGAACTGGGTGTAAAAGCAGTTCGAAAAGACCTGCCGATGCAACCAGGCGATGTTCCCGCAACCTACGCTGATATTACGGCAATCAATCGTGACTATGGTTTCAAGCCAACAACCAATCTCAAAGATGGCCTGAACAAGTTTGTTGCTTGGTATCGTGAATACAAAAAGCTATAAAATCAGTCTTATGCAATTTCACAGAATAACAAGAGGGTGTGGGGAAAATCGATGCAGTCAGGGAAAAGTGGGATGTTTGTAAACCTTCTAGCAGCCGTCTTTGCGTGCCTGGCAGTTGTCTTTGTTTCGATGCCAGCAACCGCACAAACTTTGTCCGAAGCGGAAGGTTCGGACATCGCTACGCAACTTGAGCCGCTTCTTGATAAAGCCAGAGAAGATGGTCTCAACGTAATTATAGTCGGTCCGGCCAAGAAGGATGTAGGTGTAAAAGAAGATGGCCCAAGCTTTCGAGAGCGGGCTTTGAAAATTCGAACAGAATTGCAGCGAATTATCCCCAAAGCACCAGAACTCCCGTCCGCAATTTACACCGCGCTGAAGAAACGAAGCCCTGACGGAACATTTAACTGGCTGTGGATTGCGATTGCGACCGCAGTTGGTGGTTTGGCCCTTGGATATGCCATCTCCTATTCCGCCCGAAGCTGGAGCCAACGGCATTTTAGAACTCGGTTCAGCGAAGAAGTGGAAACCAGGGCTGAGAAAATCTCCTACCTGATGTTCAGGGCATTTGTGATCCTTGTTAACGTCTGTATTGCGGGTGCAATCGCCGGCCTTGTAGCGATTGTTTTCGATTCAGGACATGAACCCAGCTATGGAACGATTGCGGTCATTATTGTTGCCTATTTGAGTTATCGTATTTTCAGGCATGTGATTTTCTTTAATCTTATCGCGCCGGATGTCCCCACTCACCGGATGATCAATCTGGATGATGAGACAGCGGAACTGATGCAGACCCACTGGCGCAACATTGCAATGGTTGTAATCATCATTTGTGCATTCTTTGTTTGGCTGGCAATACTCGGTCTTCCGGCAGATCCATTGAAGTTGCTGGTGATCGCAAGCCTTTTGTTGTGTGCAATCATCATGGCCTGGGCCATTCACGGTCATCGCGGTGCAATCACAGACATTGTACTTGGATCAGGAGAACCGACCAAAAAGTCCGCTGCAAGGCGCTTGTTGGCAAGCGGGTTCCCAACCTTGCTTGTCGTTTATCTCGCGACAGCCTGGTTTGTCAGCGTTGGCCGGATCATGCTCAATTTGCCGTCGGCTTTGGCAATTATCGCTGCACCGGTCGTTGCAGCAATTGCTTGCATTGCCATCTACAGCCTGCTCCTGATTGTGATCGACCGGTTGTATCACACCCGGCAGCGACGTTTTGAAGAACGCGTGGCGTTAGCTCAAGAGCACAAACAGCTTGAGCAAGAAGCCGCTGAACGGGAGATGGAAGCAGCGCGCCTTGAGCACGAAGCCTCCGGTGATGATGTTGATCTTGATGATGAGCAAATGATCATCAACGAGGTGATGTCTGCAAACAATCTGGATGAGATGCCGGTATTCAAACCGGTTTTCAAAACCATCTTCGAAGAAGCCGCCGGCGTGTTGGTTGTGATTGCCGGTCTCACCTACATTCTCGCGGCATGGGATGTGAATGTTGGCGAACAGGGGCATCCTGTTACCGCCTTTATCGACACTCTGGTAATCGCATTCCTCGGCTGGTTCTCATACCGTGCGGTAGTCGTTTACATCGATAACCAGTTGGCAGAAGAAGGGGATGACAGCGAAGCACTGTCGGGTGAACCCGGGGAGGAAATGTCAGGCAAGAGCGCAAGTCGCCTTGGAACCTTGCTGCCTCTTCTCAGAAATGTACTGATCGCCGCGATCATCATTTTCTCCGCAATGATCATTCTTTCAAACATCGGCGTGGACATAGCGCCACTATTTGCCGGTGCCGGTGTTATTGGTCTGGCGGTTGGCTTTGGTGCTCAAACGCTGATCCGTGACATTTTTTCCGGCGGGTTCTTTTTATTCGATGATGCATTCCGAAAAGGCGAATACATCGAGATGGAAAATATCCGCGGCACCGTTGAAAAAATTTCTCTCCGTTCTTTCCAGCTGCGTCACCACAATGGCCCTCTTCACACCGTTCCGTTTGGTGAGATCAAACAACTGACCAACTATTCCCGGGACTGGGTGATGATGAAACTTCCATTGCGTCTTACCTATGACACTGACGTCGAGCGTGTTCGTAAGCTTGTGAAAAAACTCGGGCAGCGCCTGATGGAGCATACAGAAGTTGGTCACCTCTTTTTGCAACCCCTGAAATCACAGGGTGTCTACAAAATGGAGGATTCTGCAATGATTATCCGGATAAAATTCATGACCAAACCGGGTGATCAGTTTGTAACGCGAAAGGTGGTTTATGCCTCCATTCGCGATTTGTTTGAACAAGAAGATATTCGCTTTGCGAGCAAAGAGGTTACGGTCCGTCTGGCTGACGAACCGGCTAAGCCGCTCACAAAAGCTGAAAAAGGCCAGATCGCGGCGGCGGCGAGAAGAGTACATGACGATGAAGCGGAAGCGCAAGCGGGCACACCATCAAAAGCAGATGATGGGCCTTGATGGCGAGTGACTTGACCCAAACACAAGATCGACCGTTACAACTTGCAACCCATCTTGCACTACGTGCAAAATTATCGACGGTTCAAAAGTCATCTCTCGCCGACATTTTTAACGCAACGCCATCCGGAAGCAGATTAAGAATTCTGCTCCGTTTTCTGCGTGCACGCTTTGGTACTGGCATGCTTTCAAGTGACGAGTTTATACAATTCGGATTTTGTGACTCAGATGTTTCCGACAAACACATTGAGACATTCGCAGGAAAACGTGCGCAGCAAGCCTTCAACAAGATTTACAATGACCAGACTTGGTATGCAGTTACCAAAAACAAGATGTTGTTTGATACCCTGATGAAAGGTGCGAACCAGCCTGTTCCTCAGACAATCGCTATCTATGACAGGAAGGGGAGAGGCGCAGGTTCGCCGGTGTTGAAAACACGGGAGGAGCTTGAGGAGTTTCTCCTCAAAAAATCCAGCCTTCCGGTTTTTTGCAAACCCACCACCGGCCTGCTCAGCATCGGATCATTTCGAATTGATAAAAGAAACAAGAATAAACTGATCATCAACGGGACGCATGAATACTCGATCAACGAAGTGTGCGACTATATTACCGGAATTTCCAAGAAGGGCTACCTTTTCCAAAAGGTTCTGGCACCTCATAAAAAGTTTCGCGAAATCGGCTGTGAAGTGATCTCTTCGCTTCGATTTGTCGTACTCAATCACGATGATCACGCTGTAGTTCACAGCGCGGTCATGAAGTTACCTGCATCTGGAGAAGTTGCGGACAACTTTTGGCGGCAAGGATCGGTGCTCGCCTCGATTGATACTGAAATCGGGAAAGTTGAGGGTGCGATCCTCAAAACCGCTGCTGGTTCAAAACCACTTGGCAGGGCTGATAAAGCGCAATCCAGGATACGCGGTTTCGAACTTCCGAGTTTTGAGAAGGCAAAAATGGTTGTTCTGGATGCAGCGCGCTTTTTGCCTGCTGTACGGGTCCAATCCTGGGATGTAGCTCTAACCGACGCGGGACCTGTGCTGTTGGAAGTAAATTTTGGCGGCGACCTCAACCTGTACCAACTAGCGAGTGGAAGAGGGGTAATGGATGCCGGCTATTGTCTAATTCTCCGCGAAGCGGGTTTCAAAGGCAATTTGCCCGACAGATGAGTTGCGTAATATCAAAAACAGCGGCTAAACAGAGAAATTCATTCCGGTCTGTGCATTATATCACACTTCGGTGATTGAACTGAGGCACGACACTGCGTACAAACAAGGCTGGCACGTTGCCTAAAGGGAGGGCAAAAGGGGAAGTATGGGCCAGGGAGAACCATTACTTGAGGTGATAGACCTCAAGGTTTCTTTTGCTATTCAAGGTGGCTCCATTGAAGCCGTGCGTGGAGTGAACTTTCAGCTTCCCCGCGGCAAAGTGGTCGCTCTGGTTGGAGAATCGGGTTCAGGCAAATCCGTGATCGCCCAATCCATCCTGCGAATTTTACCACCAATTGCCAATATTGATGCAGGTGAGATTTTGTTCCGCGACCCGGAAACTCCGGATGAAGCTGTCGATATTGCATCCATCAGCAAAAAAGATCCGTATCTGCTCAAGATGCGTGGGGGTCGGATATCCATGGTTTTCCAGGAGCCAATGACCGCTCTGTCACCCATTCACACAGTCGGTGACCAGGTTTCTGAAGCCTTGATACTGCACCAGAAAATGTCACCGGATGAAATACGCCGGGAAACAGAGGAAATTCTGAAACTGGTCGGGTTCCCGGATCCAGAGCGCGGATTTGATATGTACTCGTTCGAGCTGTCCGGCGGATTACGCCAGCGCGCGGTAATCGCCATGGCTTTGATCTGCAACCCTGCTCTGGTGATCGCTGATGAACCAACAACCGCACTTGATGTCACGGTTCAAGCGCAAATCATCGGTCTGATGAAAAAACTGCAGGAGCGGTTTGGCACTTCAATTCTTCTAATCACCCATGATCTGGGTGTCGTCGCAAACATGGCTGATCATGTAGTCGTAATTTATCACGGTCGGATTATGGAGGCGGGTACAATTGAAGACATCTTCAGGCGACCCCAACATCCTTATCTGAAAGCCTTGATGGCGGCAGTTCCACATTTTCAGATGGAGGAAGGGCAACGACTGGTTTCGCTGCGTGAAGCAGGTAGCTCCAGTGACAATGAGGCGGTCAAAAAACTTGCCTACCGTTTCAGGGCAGAAGAAGGTGTTTCTGCAGATGGGCCGCATCTTAGCGTCTCCAGCCTTCGCAAGGAATTCTATACAAGTAAGGGCAGTTGGTTTGGAATCGGTGAAAGCCGGAAAATTGTTGCTGTCGATGATGTCAGCTTTGATGTCGCAAAGGGTGAGTGCCTCGGGCTGGTTGGTGAAAGCGGATCGGGCAAAACAACCGTTTCCAAGCTGATCATGCGTGCCCTTTCAGCAACTTCCGGCACGGTTGAAATGAATACGGCAGACGGGCTGGTTGATGTCTTGTCGCTAAATGGCGCCGCGTTGAAGACCCTTCGCCGTCGCGTTCAGATGATTTTCCAGGATCCCTTCAGCGCTCTCAACCCACGCATGACCGTCATGAATATTTTACGCGAGCCATTTGTCGTACATGATATTGGGTCAGATGAAGAACGTAAACGTGACATCGTTGATCTGATGTCCCTTGTTGGTTTGGACCCGCGTTTTCTCAATCGTTACCCGCATTCATTTTCCGGCGGTCAACGCCAACGCATTGGTATTGCCCGCGCATTGGCGTTGCATCCTGAATTCTTGATTTGTGATGAACCCGTATCGGCGCTGGATGTATCTGTCCAGGCACAAATTTTAAACCTGCTAAATGATCTTCGCGCCGAGCTTGGTCTGACGAGCATATTTATTTCTCACAATCTTGCCGTTGTGAATTACGTCGCAGATCGGATCGCGGTCATGTGTCAGGGAAAACTGGTGGAGCTTGCCTCCCGCGAGCAGTTGTTTGCCAATCCACGCCACCCCTATACAAAATCGTTGTTGGCATCGGTGCCAAATCCGGACCTCGACCATCTGCTGGATTTCGAGAACAATACTTTTGCTTCTTCATTCGCTGCAGAAGAATGGGGCAAGGCGTTTCGGGTGTCTGATGAAGCAGGCTTGAAACGAATTGAAATCGAAGCCGGGCATTTCGTTCTGGCAAATGAAAATAGTGATATCTGGGAGTTGAGGGTATGAACCTGATGAGAGTTTTTAGATTTGGTTTGGCGCTAATTCTGGCAGTTGGAACCGGGTTTTCCGCGCATGTTGCCATTGCAGACGAAGTGCCGATGTTTGAGGAAAAGGTGAAAGCGGGTGAATTGCCGCCACTTTCCGAACGCCTGCCTTCAAAGCCCCTCGTTGTCGATTTTGCCGCTGAAGATAAAGTGGTCGGCAAATACGGCGGCGACATGAATATCCTGATGGGGAAGGCAAAAGACATCGGTCAGATGACTGTCTACACTTATGGGCGACTGGTAGGCTATGGCCGCGACTATAAGCTTCATGCCGACATTGCAGCCTCTTTTGAGGTGAACGAAGGCCGAGAATTTACCTTTCGCCTGCGGGAAGGACACAAATGGTCTGACGGGCATCCTCTGACAACAGAAGACTTCCGGTATTATTGGGAAGACATGGTCAAGAACCCGGAATTGGGACGAAAAGGCGTCCCGTCAGAACTGATGGTGGAAGGGCGAAGAACCGGTCTTTGAAGTGATCGACGAAAAGACGTTTAGATATAGCTGGAGCAATCCAAATCCGGCTTTTCTGTCGGCGCTTGCAAAACCCTCACCGCTTTATATTTATCGCCCTGCCCACTACATGAAGCAGTTTCACGCCAGCTATGCTGACAAGGAAAAGTTGGATGAAGTCGTTGCTGAATTGAAGAGCAAGGATTGGACTGGTGTCCATACCCGCAAACAGCGCCAGAGACGGCCGGAAAATCCCGACCTGCCGACGCTTCAAGCCTGGCGGAATACTACAGCGCCACCAAGCACAAGATTCATTTTTGAACGCAATCCATATTATCACCGTGTGGATCCTGATGGGCGTCAACTGCCCTACATTGATCGAGTGATCATGAACATCGTTTCCAAGGATGTGATCCCTGCGAAAACAGGCACTGGCGAAAGTGATTTGCAAGCAAGGTATCTGCGTTTCGACAATGTGGCGTTCCTTAAGCAAGGGGAAGAGAAAGGTGAATATCGCACGCTGCTCTGGTCCGTTGGACGCGGTTCGCAGATCGCTTTGTTCCCGAACCTCAACACCAATGACCCGATCTGGCGTGGTCTTGTACGCGATGTTCGTTTCAGGCGTGCCTTGTCGCTGGCAATTGATCGCGATGAAATTAACCAGGCAATCTATTTCGGTCTCGCTACTCCAAGCGGGAATACAATCATGCCAGAAAGCCCACTCTACAAATCCGAGTATGCGGAAAATTGGGCTGTGCTGGACACTGCCCAGGCAAATGCATTGCTTGACGAAATTGGCCTTACAAAACGCGATGAAGACGGGACCAGGCTGTTGCCGAACGGTGAGCGTCTTGAAATCACGATAGAATCGGCCGGCGAAAGTACCGAAGAAACCGATGTGCTTGAGTTGATTGCTGATCATCAAAAACAGATAGGTGTGAAAATTTTCGTCCGGGCCTCACAACGTGACATCTTCCGGCGTCGGGCCTATGCGGGCGATACCGTGATTTCCGTTTTCAACGGCCTCGACAATGCGATACCAGGTGCACAAATGAGCCCGAAGGAGTTGGCACCTACTGCGCAGGCTCAACTACAGTGGCCGAAGTGGGGACAGTACATCGAGACGGATGGGAAAAGCGGTGAGCCGGTTGACCTTGCGCCGGTCAAAGCGCAGCTGGATTTGTACAACAAGTGGTTGGCTGCAGGATCGGTAGCGGAAAAGGAAACTGTTTGGCAGGAAATTTTGAAGAACTACTCCGATCAGGTTTATACAATCGGCACCGTGAACAACAGCAGGCAACCTGTTGTTGTTTCAAATGACCTGCGTAATTTGCCGGACGATGGTATTTATGCCTGGGATCCCACTTCTTATTTCGGAATATACAAACCAGACACCTTTTGGTTTGATCGGTAATCGTTCGTTAGTCAAAGATCACTCATGCTGCTCTATATCATTAAGCGTTTCTTCTATATGATACCGACCCTGGTATTGATCAGCATGCTCGTTTTCTTCTTGATCGAGCTACCGCCGGGCGATTATTTCGAAACCTATGTCAATGAACTCCTTGCAGCCGGCGAGACAGTTGATCCAAAGCATATTGATTTTCTGCGCGAAGAGTATGGATTTGACCGCCCCTTATGGGAGCGGTATTTCCACTGGGCCGGCGGATTTCTAACCGGAGATTTGGGCTACTCTTTTGAGTATGAATTGCCGGTCCGTGAAGTTGTTGGCGATCGCCTGATCTTCACCATCATCGTTACGTTTTTCACCATTATATTCACCTGGCTCGTTGCGTTCCCGATTGGAATTTATTCTGCAACACACCAATACAGCTGGGGGGATTACGGACTTACCTTTGTCGGATTGCTGGGTCTTGCGACGCCGAACTTTTTGCTCGCGCTGATCATGATGTACCTGGCAAACCAATGGTTCGGGACTTCCATCGGTGGCCTCGTTGATCCTGAATATATTGACAAGCCTCTGAGTTGGGCCAAGTTTCTGTCTGTAATGGAACACCTTTGGATCCCCGTTATTGTGATAGGGACCTCCGGGACAGCGGCAATGATCAGGCGTGTACGGGCTAATCTTCTTGATGAATTGCTCAGACCTTATGTGACGACCGCCAGGGCAAAAGGCGTGCCGGAATTCAAGGGGTTGATGAAATATCCTTTCCGTATGTCGCTCAATTTTTTCATTGCTGACATCGGAAGCATCCTGCCGCAGGTAATATCCGGCGCTGAGGTTGTAGCAATTGTGCTTTCACTTGAAACAACCGGACCGCTTCTTATTCAGGCACTTCAAAGCCAGGACATGTATCTCGCCGGATCCTTCCTCATGATGCTTGGCCTGCTCACCGTGATCGGCGTGTTGTTGTCCGATATTGCATTGGCATTCCTTGATCCGCGCATCCGTCTGCAGGGAGGGGTGAGCCGATGAGCAAGAGCAAACTTTCCGCTGGCCACTATGTGGATGATACGCCATTTGATCCCGCTGCAATTGAAGCGCTGACACCGGAGCAGGAGGCTGTATTTCTTGCTTCCCAACGCAAGTTGATGTGGTGGAAATTCAAACGCCACAAGCTTGCGGTTGCAAGCGGGATGTTTTTGGCATTGCTGTATCTGATGACCGTTTTTGCCGAGTTCCTCGCGCCTTATTCGCTGGAGTCCCGTAATCCCAAATACATCTACGCTCCGCCGCAATCGATAAACCTGTTTCATGAAGGCGAGTTTATCGGCCCGTTTGTCTATGACTACAAACAAGAACTTGACCTCACCACCATGCAGCGGATTTATAAGGATAACCCGAAAAAAGTCATCAAGATCAATTTTTTCTGCTCAGGTGATACATACAAATACTGGGGTTTCTGGGAGGCGGATAATCACCTCTTTTGTCCGGGCGTGAAAAAGCCGGTCTATCTATTGGGTTCGGACCGTTTGGGACGCGATCTTCTTTCCCGCATCATTTATGGCGCGCGGATATCCCTGACCATCGGTCTGGTTGGCATTGCAATCAGTTTCACACTGGGCATCATTCTTGGCGGTTTGGCAGGTTATTATGGCGGCTGGATTGATCTCGTTGTCCAGCGCCTGATCGAAGTGGTTCAGTCTTTGCCTACCTTGCCGCTTTGGCTTGTGCTTGCAGCAATCATGCCTGCAAACTGGTCGCCCATTCTCATCTATTTCGGGATAACGGTTATATTGGGCCTGATCGACTGGACAGGCCTGGCGCGAGCGGTGCGTTCAAAACTTCTGTCCCTGCGCGAGGAAGACTATGTACTGGCAGCGCGCTTGATGGGAGCAAGCCCAAAACGCATCATCGGCTTGCACTTGGTGCCGGGCTTCATGAGCCACCTGATTGCTTCTGCAACCATTACAATTCCCACCATGATATTAGGCGAGACAGCGCTTTCTTTCCTCGGCCTTGGCCTACGCTCTCCGACAGTGAGTTGGGGTGTGCTGCTCAACGAGGCCCAGAACATTCAAGTTGTTGCGATCACGCCTTGGCTGATCCTGCCAGTCGTGCCTGTGATCCTCGTTATCCTGGCCTTCAACTTCTTCGGCGACGGATTGAGAGACGCCGCTGATCCATATGGGTGAGGGGGTATAACGGCTGCGTCGATCCGTTGAAACCGCACCCCAAACCGGCCATTCACCCTGTTCCCCCAAACCTTCGCTTGCCCTCATCCCCTCCTTCCAATAAAGCATTGCTGATATAATAATTCACAGCGCAAGGACCCAATCCATGGGATTTAAATGCGGAATAGTCGGCCTCCCAAATGTCGGTAAATCAACCCTTTTTAACGCGCTTACCAAAACTGCCGCGGCGCAGGCTGCCAACTATCCGTTTTGCACGATCGAACCCAATACAGGCGAAGTGAACGTGCCTGACAACCGTCTTGACGGGATCGCGAAAATTGCCGGATCAAAGGAAATCATTCCAACCCGGATTTCCTTCGTGGACATTGCAGGCCTCGTAAAGGGCGCGTCCAAGGGCGAGGGTCTCGGCAACCAGTTTCTCGCCAACATTCGAGAGGTCGATGCAATCGTTCATGTGCTGCGATGTTTTGAAGATGATGACATCACCCATGTCGATGGCCGCATCAATCCGGTTGAGGACGCGCAAACCGTTGAAACCGAGTTGATGCTCGCTGATCTTGAGAGCCTGGAAAAACGTCTCGACCAGACCCGCAAGAAAGCAACCGGCAAAGACAAGGAAGCCAGTACAGTCCTGCCGATGATGGAAGCAGCGGTTGAATTGCTCCAGGACGGAAAACCGGCACGTCACCTGCTGGACGGCATTGCTGACGAGGACCTCAAAATCCTCAAGGGCTTAAACCTTCTCACCTCAAAGCCGGTTCTTTACGTTTGTAACGTTGCTGAAAGCCAAGCAGCCGATGGCAACGCCTTATGCAATGAAGTTGCAACGCTCGCTGCAAATGAAGGCGCACAATCGGTGATCATTTCCGCCGCTATCGAAGAGGAGATCGCCCAGCTTCCCGAAGAGGAACAAGGAGAATTCCTTGAGATGAATGGCTTGGAAGAATCTGGTCTCGATCGCCTGATCAGCGCAGGCTATCGTCTTCTGGAACTCATCACCTATTTCACTGCGGGGCCCAAAGAAACGCGCGCATGGACCGTAAAGAGCGGCTCCAAGGCTCCACAGGCAGCAGGCGTTATTCACACGGATTTCGAAAAAGGCTTTATCCGCGCCCAAACCATTGCTTATGATGACTATGTCGGTCTCGGTGGCGAGACAAAGGCCAAAGAGGCAGGCAAGGCCCGCGATGAAGGCAAGGAATATGTGGTGCAGGACGGCGACGTATTGCTGTTCAAATTCAACGTATAGGGAAAGCTCACACCAATGGCGTTCGATTTCATTTTCATGCTGACCGAGGATGACCGGACGATTGAAGATGCGCGCGCACGTCTTGAAGACGTGCTGGCTGGTGGCGCACGGCACATCGGCTTCAAGGATATCGGTCTGCCGTTCAGCGAACTAAAGGCTCTTGCATCGGAAATCCGCGCCGCCGGGGGCAGGGCCTACCTCGAAGTTGTCAGTCTGGATGAGGAAAGCGAATTGCGCTCGGCAAAAGCAGCGGTCGACCTTGAAGTTGATTGCCTGCTTGGCGGAACGCGTGCCTCCGCAGTGACCCAGATGCTGCGCCATCACCCGATCCGCTATTACCCGTTTCCAGGAGAAATTGTCGGACATCCAAGCGTCTTGACCGGCAGTATAGAAGAAATTGCAGAAAGCGCCCATAGTCTCGCTGATCTTGAAACCGTACACGGGCTTGATCTTTTGGCTTACCGGTTTGAAGGCGATGTACCTGCACTCATGAAGGCCGTATGCAAAGCCACGGAAAAGCCGGTAATCATGGCGGGTTCAATTGACCACGAAGACCGGATTACGGCAGTCGCGGAATCCGGCGCCGCCGGGTTCACCGTTGGCACCGCCGCATTCAAGGGTGCGTTTCCCGCGTCCCGCGAGGGGCTTGTGGCACAGGTTCAGTCCATTCTTTCAATGACTGGCAAGGCGAGACAGGTTTCAGCCTCTCCCCGCCGCATCGCTTTAGTCGCCCACAACAACCGTAAATCACAGTTGCTCGCCTGGGTAAGCCGTCATCTCGATCAATTGAAGCGTCACCGCATTGTCTGTACGGGCGGCACCGGCAGTCTGCTTGGCAATGCCGAGCCTGATCTTTCGATCCACCGGCTGCAACGCGGCTCCCATGGTGGTGATCAGCAATTGGGCGCACTGGTGGCAACCGGCGAGCTTGATGCGGTGATCTTCTTCGCGGATCCGGAAGGGCCCGGTTCACTTGATTCAGATCTACTCGCCCTCATCAGGCTCTCAATCCAGCACGACATCCCCATAGCCTGTAGCCCGGCAGCAGCGGATCTGTTCGTTGCTGCAAGTTTGTGAGGTCGGTCTGCGGGTTCCTGCAAAGACCCCTAGCAACACATTGATATTTAGGGGTTCTTTTGATTCAAACATTTGCATCCCATTTTCAGCTCGTTCCTTTGTAAATGGTTGAATTTAAAAATCCCCTAGTGGATTGATTCAAACATTTGGAACCCGTTTTCCGAGACCTCTCATCCAAATATTTGAATCTTAAAATCCACTAGAAAACAATACCTTGCTAGTGGTCTTTACGTTCGAAACAAATGATAAAGAGTTCGCCGCAAAGGGACTCATTTGTTTCGAACGGACCACTAGAATACAATATCTTGCTAGGGGTTCTTTTGACCTAAACATTCTCAACACCGCGATTCACAGTCTGCAGTTGGTTCGGCAATGCTTTTGTTGTAATTTTACCACACCCTTGAAACAATCGCCCATGATTGCCTGAATTCTACCTTGGAAAACCCGAAACTGAATTGACGGAGTTAATAATGTTTGTGTAATAAATTTACCACGATTTCTTTTTTGGGAAATTGTAATATCAACCTATAGGGATAACAAAATGAACATCAAATCTCTCCTTCTTGGCTCAGCAGCTGCAATGGTAGCTGTTTCTGGCGCACAAGCAGCAGACGCTGTTGTCGTCGAGCCGGAGCCAGTTGAGTACGTTCGCGTCTGTGACGCATACGGCTCGGGCTTCTTCTACATTCCAGGCACAGAAACATGCATCCGCTTTTCAGGCTTCGTGCGTTCTGCCTACGAAAAGTACACAATCGATGGTACTGCAACAATCGATGCTACAGCAGCAAACGCCGGTCCTAATGGTATTGACGGTGACGCGGACGATGTTGCTGCAGTTGCACAACAGGACAATGTTGCTTTCGACAGCAACTTCACCCTCTGGGGCCAACGTGCTCGTTTGAACGTTGACACACGCAACGAGACAGATTGGGGCACTCTTCGTGCGCTGTATCGTCTTGAAGGTGGCCAGTCAAACGTTGACACAGACGTCGACATGGACATTGCATTGATTTCACTTGCCGGTTTCCGTGCAGGTTTTGCCGGTGCTAACTACTGGGCGACAAACCACGGCTTTGGCTGGGTAAATGCAGAATCAGTATCATCAGTTGCAGGTGGCGCAGTCTATACAGATGGCTATTACGGCTTCGACGATGCAACCATCTTCGACTACACATGGGCTGGTGACGGTTTCTCCATCACAGTTGGTGCAGAAGATCCACGCATCTCATATTCACTTTCTGATGGCGCTGGCGGTTTCACCGGTGGTTTCGGTAACGCTACCAACTCCGGTGGTACTGATAGCCGTGCAAACTTCTATGCTGGTTTCAACTACTCTGGCGATGGCTTCGGTGTAGCATTTACTGCGGTACATGATTCTATCGCAGTTGATCAGGACGACGGTGACGTGGGTGGCTGGGCATACAAGGTATCTGTGAATGCAGACTTGTCTGACTTCATCCCTGGCGGCTCTATCGCAGCTTACTACATGGAAGATGGCGAATACGATACTGATTACCTTCACACGGGTCAATCAACATTCAACCCGTCTGAAATCTGGGGCGTAGCCTTCAATGCTGACCTTTCAGACGAAGTTCAGTTCTGGGCTAACTACTGGGATGTTGAAGGTACAGACATTGCGGCTACCGGTATTGCTGGCGGTGCGTTTGCATCTCATAGAGGCGCAAACACTGGTGACTTGACCCAGTTTGGTGTCGGCCTTAACTGGTTCCCTGCTGCTGCTCCTGGATTCTCAATCAAGGCTGCCTACTATAATGGCGAGATCGAAGGTGCGATCTCACCATTGGGTATCGCTGCTGGTGTAACCAATGTAGACGCTGACTTTGACGGCTTCGAAGTAACACTTCGCCGCGACTTCTAAGTCAACGAAACAGAATAGAGCCCGGCGCAGAGTTACTTTTGTGCCGGGTCATTTGAATATCCGCAGATTAATTCACTGCGGCTGATTCCACAGGATTATCCCTATGGGTTAAAGAAAGGCCCGCTGACATGAGTCAGTGGGCCTGTTTTTTGATTATTCCGGACAAAAGTGCGAAAAGCTCTAAGGTCTGTTGACAATTACCGAGTGGCGATCACTACTGCTACGAGATTGATGTTTGCAATGAAACTTGTATCAGTCTTGTCGTATCTTGTTGCAATTCCTCGGAATTCCTTGATTTTGGCGAAATAGTTTTCGACCAGATGCCGCCACTTGTACATTTCCTTGTCGTATTCGAATTGGATTTTACGGTTTGAACGCGGGGGGATCACGGCGGTGGCTCCACGATTGTTCAATTCTTCACGCAGCCAGTTTGCATCAAAGGCCTTGTCTGCCAGCAAAGCATCAAAACATATGCCCTCAATGAGGGGTCTCACCCCGACGATATCATTGCGTTGACCGGGTTGTACGACAAACCGCACCAGATTACCCAATCCATCGACAAGCGCCACTATTTTGGTTGTCAGGCCGCCTTTGGAGCGCCCGATGGCCTGATTTTGAGTCCCCCTTTTGCGCCACTTGCCTTCTGGTGAACGGATATGATTGTGCCATCAATCATCGCATACTCAAAATCTGGATCATCACATAACGCATTGAATAACTTATCAAACACGCCTTTCTTCGCCCAACGGCGAAAACGCTGGAAGGTCGTGTTCCAATCACCCAGACAGGGTGGTAAATCACGCCACGGTGAGCCGGTGCGAACGCGCCATAAGACCGCTTCCATAAATGCTCGGTTATCTTTTGCAGTCACACCACAATCCGTTGACTTGCCTGGAAGTAAATCTTCCATAACAGACCACAATGCATCACTTATAACCAGACGATCTTCGCGCATTCAAATCTCCTCAAAAAGGAGTATGAATCATATTCGGTGCCGTTTGGGAATCCTAATTGTCAACAGACCTTAGCGTGGTGCCATACGAATAGCACCATCGAGGCGAATGACTTCACCGTTCAACATCGGGTTTTCACATATCGCAACCGCCAGATTTCCATATTCCTCAGGTCTCCCAAGACGCGATGGAAACGGCACCATGGCACCAAGCGCATCCTGCACTTCCTGCGGCATTCCGGAAACCATCGGCGTACCGAAAATACCGGGCGCAATTGTCATAACACGGACCCCGCTCCTCGATAAATCCCGCGCCATTGGAAGCGTCATACCAACAATGCCACCCTTCGATGCGCTATAGGCAATTTGCCCGATCTGGCCATCATAGGCGGCAACCGATGCGGTGTTGATAATAATGCCGCGTTCACCATCGTCATTGACCGGATCTTGCACCGACATTCCAGCAGCACATTGGCTTGCAACATTGAAAGTGCCAATCAGGTTGATCCCGATCAGTTTTGCGTATAATTCCGGGTCATGCGGATTACCGTCACGATCAACCGTTTTTGCGGCCCATCCAACACCGGCACAATTAACACAGATGCTTTCCTGGCCATTGGCGTCACGGGCTGATTGCAACCCTTCCAATACACAAGCAGGGTCAGACACATCAACTTTGACAAAGGTCCCGCCAATCTCCGAAGCAACCTCATTGCCACCCTCTTCATTCACGTCAAAGATTGTAACTTTGACACCCTTCGCGGCAAGAGCCCTGGCCGTCGCAGCACCCAGCCCTGATCCGGCACCCGTGACAACAGCTGCAAGATTATTGTTCAAATCCATGTTTATACCCTCTCGATTGCTATCGCGGTTCCTTCACCACCGCCAATACAGATGGCAGCAAGGCCGCGTTTTTTATCGTGTGTTTCCAAGGCGTTAAGGAGCGTCACAACAATCCGTGAGCCGGAAGCTCCAATCGGATGGCCAAGCGCACATGCGCCGCCATGCACATTGACACTATCCCGATCGATGCCGAATTCATGCATGAATGCCATCGGCACAACCGCAAATGCTTCATTGACCTCCCAAAGATCAACGTCATCCTCGGTCCACCCGATTTTCTCCATCAACTTTCTTGCAGCCGGCACCGGGGCGGTTGTAAACCAGCCTGGCTCATGGGCATGACTGGCATGACCATGAATGACGGCTCGTATCTCAAGCCCTTCGCGCTTGGCAACGCTTTCCCTCGTAATTACAAGTGCTGCTGCGCCATCAGAAATTGACGAAGCGTTGGCAGCAGTTACCGTACCATCTTTCCGGAACGCAGGTTTAAGCTGCGGGATCTTGTCAGGCCGGGCATTGCGAGGCTGCTCATCACTTGCAATTTCTATCCTGCCTTTACGTGTTTCATAAGTGACCGTTGATACTTCGCGTGTAAACCTGCCATCCATTTCTGCATTTTGGGCATTTTCAAGCGACTTGAGCGCGTAAGCGTCCTGTGCTTCGCGGGTGAACTGATATTTCTCCGCACAATCTTCCGCAAACGACCCCATTAGTTTGCCCTTGTCATAGGCGTCTTCAAGACCGTCCAAAAACATGTGGTCCACAACCTGGCCATGCCCAAGTCGCGCACCACCACGCATCTTGTCCAGAAGGTAAGGCGCATTGGTCATTGATTCCATGCCGCCGGCAATAATGATTTCGCCATTTTTTGCCTTGAGCTGATCGAAGGCAACCATTGCCGCTTTCATACCGGAGCCACACATCTTGTTGAGGGTCGTAGCCGGCACACCCTTGTCGAGGCCCGCGTGAAACGATGCCTGGCGTGCAGGAGCCTGCCCCTGACCAGCGGGCAACACATTGCCCATGATCACTTCATCAACCCTGGCGGGATCAAGTTTGGCGTCTTCAATCGCCGCCTTGATTGCAGCACCACCAAGTTCCGAGGCGGTAAGCGAGGAAAATTCGCCCTGAAACCCGGCCATTGGCGTACGTTTTGCACCCGCAATTACAATTCTGTCAGACATAGTTTTCTCCCTACCAGAACTATCCGGTAATCAGGACCGCCCGGAAGTCATTTACATTTGTTCCTGTCGGCCCCGGTATAAACAGAGCACCAATTTTGTCAAAGGCGGACCATGCATCATTGTTTTGCAAAGTTGCAACCGGGTCAACTCCAGAGTCACGCATTCGCGCAAAGCTGTCACCATCGATAAAAGCACCGGCATTGTCTTCGCTACCATCAATACCGTCTGTGTCGGCACAAAGCGCGTGAATACCGGTCTCACCATTGATCTCTATGGCAAGAGAAAGCAGAAACTCGGTATTCCGGCCCCCTTTTCCATTCCCTCGCAAGGTAACCGTTGTTTCACCACCTGAAAGCAGTAACACCGGCTTTTTAAATGGCCTGTCCCGGTGAAGAATTTCTTTGGCAATTGCAGCCTGGGTGCGAGCAGCTTCCCGTGCTTCCCCCTCAATCGCATCCGACAAGATATACGTCTTGATCCCGGCATTTTGCGCAACCAACTGCGCTGCCTCCAGCGATTTTGCAGCTGACGCCAGAATATGATGTTCCGCACTTGCCAGTTTCTTGTCATCCGGACGCGGTGCATCCGCTGCCGGCAATTTGATGTGGGTAACCACCGCATCGGGCAATTTCATTTCATACTGACGAATGATAGCAAGCGCATCCTCGCGCGAACCTTTATCGGCCACCGTTGGGCCGGAAGCTATGTATTGTGGATGATCACCCGGGATGTCTGACACCAAAAGCGACACAACCCTGGCCGGATAGGCAGCAGCGGCAAGCCTTCCGCCCTTAATTCCGGATACATGCTTACGTACTGTATTCATTGCGGAAATCGGTGCGCCAGAGGCCAGAAGCGCCTCATTGACAGCGATTTCATCGGCAAGCGTCAACCCCTCCGGTGGAGAGGGAAGCAGGGCCGATCCACCCCCTGAAATCAAAGCAACGACCAGATCGTCCTCTTTAAGGTTTGAAACCAGCTCCATAAGACGCCGGGCACCAATCTGTCCCGCCGCATCCGGGACCGGGTGTGCCGCCTCGAGAATTTCGAGATTTTCACACGCACAACCATAGCCGTAGCGGGTAACAATTACGCCTTCTACCGCCTCACCGTACCGCGCTTTCCAGGCGCTCTCAAAAGCCTGCCCCATCTGGGCAGAACCTTTTCCCGCACCAGCCACAATCACTCTGCCCTTGGGTTTTTCCGGCAAAAAATCAGCCATTACCTTGTCAGGTAAAGCTGCATCAACTGCTGCATCAAACAGGGTTGAAAGAAACGTAACTGGGTCAGGTATTTGCTTCACTCCAACGGTATAGGACCGGCAGGAACCATCTGCAACAAAAACACACTCAACGGTAAAACAGTCGCACCAAAATTTTCAATTATAAATTGGGTTCTCACTTTGCATGGTGGCGGCAATGATTAGCGCTACCCCGGTGAAACTGCTGACCGACAAGCCACACCAGCGGTCCAAGCAACTCTGGAGCCACAGGCTTCCCGCAACTGACCCTTTGCGGTTTCTCAATTCCAGGCAACAATCCACCATTAAAACAGATGGAGACAATACCATGGCTACTCTTTGGGGACGGGCAACATCAAGTAATGTGCAACTGGCGATGTGGGGCGCTTCTGAAGTCGGCATTGAGGTAAAACGCGTTGATACCGGTGGCAAATTTGGCGGTACTGACAGTCCTGAATTTCGCGCAATGAACCCCAATGGGCTGGTTCCGGTTTTTAAGGATGGAGATGTGGTTCTCTTCGAAAGTGCGGCCATTCTTCGTTATCTCGGAGCGCAATACGGCTCAAAAGATTTTTGGCCAAGAGAACCGGGCAAACGCGGATCTCTGGATGTCTGGGCAGAATGGACCAAGACCACACTTTGTCCGGTTCTGATTTATCAGGTGTTCTGGACCCTGGTTCGCACCCCAAAGGCTGAGCGCGATAGGGTCCTGCACGCTCAGCAGGTCAAAACACTGGGCAATTTGATGATACTTGTGGAGCAACAACTTGGCGACCGCTCATACATTGGTGGCGAAGCACTCAGCTTTGCTGATGTCATGTTTGGCCATACGCTTTATCGCTACTACACGCTGGAAATCGATCGTCCTGATCTACCCCGCCTTGAGGCTTATTATGAGCGTCTGAAAGCCCGCCCGACCTATCAGACCCATGTCATGGTAGATTACAGCGAGTTGCAGGTAGATTAACAATGCTGCCCTATGAGCGTGAAATTCTCAAAGAACAGCAAGGGCACCGGGTTTAGGAGCTGCACAGGCGAAAAGGCACGCCAAGCAGACATCAATGGCTCCAACAAACTGTTGAAAGAAAAAGAAAATGAAATCGTTTGACCGCAAGCGCTTTCAATCCAGGAGCCCATCAATCCTTTGCCCTGCCCGTTCCAGGTGAATAGGCAGTACTTTTCCGTAAAGCTGTTTTGTCCGCTCCGGCGAACCCACCATGGCCGGTTCGTCGACATAGGAAAATATCGCGACATAACGGGGCAATTTCCCTTTTAGGGGCGCTACCCGGTGAAGAGAATATCTGCCCCTGAATATTTGCAGATCGCCGGGCTCCAGTCTCAGGGTTTTCACCTGACCGGATTTCTCATCGAGCACATCTTGAACCGCATCAAAATTTTCATCACCCGTGCGGATATTGGGTACATATTCGAAATCACCGCCTGCTTCCGCATTCTGAATGGCCAGTGTCACCGTGAAATTGTTTGTATCAAAATGCCAGGGGAAGCCGTTCCCCTCACTTGCCATGTTGACGATTACATCTGCCAGTGGATCCGCGTAACGAAAAAACCGGTCTTCGGGCTCGGACAGCGCCTTGCGTACAAAGCCGAAAAACATGGGCCATTCATAAATCGCGCGCAGGGCTGAACCGTCGCCAAAATTGTCAGCCGGGATAAAGGCGTTGGACCGGTCAAAAAACCGCCTTCGCGGATGCGAGGGATCAAGCGTTGCATCATCCTTGCTGAAATACACATTGGTTCGATTTCTGGAGTCATGCGAATTCGGCGCAGCCTTGTCGGCTTCTGCGATCAACTCTGTCATCTTCGAAGTCTTCACGAACCCCTTGAGAACCGCACAACCATCATCTGCCAGATCACTGCGGACCATCCGGATCATCTCGTTGAACTGGTCAGTCCCCGGCTTGTCAACCGGATAACATTCGGTATTGATATAACCAGCCGGATCAATCATCGCATCACACTCTATAGACGATTTCGCGGAACAACTTCGTAACCCGGCTCTTCTGGTTCATGGTCCAGCATTTCGGCTGGAAAGCCATCTGCAAGTATCTCGAGACCGGTTTTATCTTCAAGCCGTTTAATGATGTTGGGGGATAATTCCCGGGGGCCATACTTTTCGATCCCGTCATCAAAAATATCAACCATCAGGGGCGATATCTCGAGCGGCACATCATGTTTTTCGGCCAGAGCCTGAAACAGTCCGATATCCTTTTTCACGAGGTCCATCGTAAAGGAAATATCCCGGCTGCCATTGAGGATCACCTGACCTTCTGTTTCAGCGACGAAAGATGTTCCAGATGATATCGCAATCGCCTCATAAGTGGTTGTAAGATCCATACCTGCAGCTTTCATGGTAACGAGGGCTTCCGCAACCGTGATCAAATTGGCGGTTGCCAGATAGTTGGTCATGACCTTCAGCATGGAGGCGGTTCCGATGTCGCCGGTGTGCAGCACACGCCTTCCCAGGACTGTCAGGAACGGCAGCATTTTCTCAAAAGTTTCGCGCTTGCACCCGGCAAAGATGGAGATATTTCCCGTTGCAGCCCGGTGACACCCGCCAGACACGGGGCACTCAATGACTTCACCCCCCTTGGCCTCCACAAGAGCTGCCAACCGCTTGACTTCTTCCTCGTCGGTCGTGGACATTTCAGCCCAGATTTTACCTGGCCCCATCCCCTCAAGAATACCGCCTTTCCCCTCCATAACGCCAGCACATGCCGCCGGGCTTGGCAGGCAGGTGATTACCAGGTCACAGGCTTCCATCATCTCGCGGGGACTGTCCGCCCATTTGGCGCCCTGATCGACAAATTTTTGTGCCAATTCACGATCAAGATCGCGAACCGTGACATCCTTGCCATTGCGAATGAGGCTACCGGCAAGCTTGCCGCCGACATTGCCGAGACCAATAAACCCAACTTTCATGAAGCCCTCCCTGAATTCATATGAAAGTGGCTGATTTGCAAGCCGGACGAAAGCAGTAAATGCGACATGCCAGGCGACACACCTGGCGAAACGTTACTTCCCGGAAAACTCAACAAGGGTCCGCACCGAAACTCCCATATCGGAAATCTTGGCCCGACCGCCAAGCTCTGGAAGGTCAATCACGAAGCAGGCCGCTACAATGTCAGCGCCCAGTTCCCGCAGGAGATTAATGGCAGCCTCTGCAGTCCCGCCCGTAGCGATCAGATCATCCACCAGCAAAATACGGTCCCCAGGAGTTATCGCATCCTTGTGCATTTCAACCACGTCAGTTCCATATTCAAGCGCATACTCGGCACTTACCGTCTCGCATGGCAGTTTCCCCTTTTTGCGGATCGGCACAAAGCCGCAGGATAATTGGTGTGCCATCGCTCCACCCATGATAAATCCACGCGCTTCAATGCCCACCACATGCTGGATATCTGAACCGCTATACGGATGCACCAGCTCATCTACGGAACGGCGAAAGGCCGACGCATCGCCCAGTAATGTGGTGATATCACGGAAAATAATGCCTTTATGCGGATAGTCCGGAATAGACCGGATCGCCGTCTCAAGCTGATTTCGAAGTGAGTATTCCATTTTGCAGCGAAGTCCCCTGTGGCCTGCAACTCGTTCTGTTTAAATCGTTTTTGGCTGGGAATGAAGCGTTGGCATGAAAAAAGGCGCTGTTGTAATCCAACAGCGCCCATATTACTTGGAAATGATTTCGCTCTAGTGTCCAGAATCTAAAGTTCGTCTCATTTATAAGCGCATCCCAAACGAACTTTAGATTCAAAGGGACACTAGCAAATATTAGATTCTAGTGTGGTTTTGGATCAAAGTTCGCTTTGAGAACCTGCTGCCAATAATGAAGCGAACTTATGATCCACCACACTAGGCTTCCTTAACGGCGCGAACGACCTTTTTCTTTGTAAGGTACATCAGCACTGCAAAAATAAGCAGGAAGATCATGACCCGGAAACCGAGGGATTTACGCTCGACCAGTGTCGGCTCTGCCGCCCACATCATGAAAGCCGCAACATCCCGTGACTGCTGATCGATTGTCGCTTCCGTACCATCATCGAATTCAACGTCGTCACCAAAAAGCGGTGAAGCCATGGCAAGAGCAGGGCCTGAAATGAAATACGGGTTGTAGTGCGAGCCTTCCGAAATTTCGACGCCTTCCGGAGCCTCTTCAGGATATCCGGTCAACAGTGAGTAGATGTAGTCAGGGCCGTTTTCAGCATAAAGTGTGAACACATCAAAAACGAAGGTCGGAAACCCGCGCTCCGGTGCACGTGCTTTTGCCAGAAGTGAAAAGTCTGGAGGCACAGCGCCGTTGTTGGCAGAAGCAGCCTCCTGTAAATTGGCGTATGGGCCGGGAATGCCATCGGATGGCTTTGCCGGGCGCTCAAGAACTTCACCATCTTCGTTTGGTTCGGCCGGCACTTCATATTCAGCCGCTATCGCCTTTACCTGTGCATCGGAAAAACCCAGAGCTCCAAGATTGCGAAACTTAACCTGTCCCATCGAATGGCAGTTGGCACAAACTTCCTTGTAAACTTTAAAGCCACGCTGCAATTGGCCTAGATCCCATTTGCCAAACGGGCCGGCAAAACTCCAGCTCTGCTCTCGCGGCTGGTTGATCGGATAATGCGGTGTACCGCTATCCTTTCCGCCACCAGCGCCCAGTGCGACTGTTGCTCCCGTTGCAAGCAATCCTGCAAGGGCAAGTCCGGCGATTTTTGAAATTAGATGTTTCATCAGTTTGTTCTCCGGACCAACGATTATTCTGCAGGCTGGGCAGTTGCGCCAGCACCCATCTTCGCATCTTCACTCAATATTGCATCAGCAATACTTGGCGGCACCTTTTTCGGTTTCTCGAACTTTCCAAGCCATGGAAGAATGATCAGGAAGTGCGCGAAATAGTAAGCAGTAAGGATCTGCGACAGTGTTGTGTAAATCCCTTCGGCCGGGCGCGAACCCAGATATCCAAGACCGATACAGCACAATACAAACAGCCAGAAGAACTGCTGGAACAAAGGACGGTAGCTGCCTGAACGAACCTTCGACGTATCAAGCCAGGGCAAGAACAGAAGGACCACAATTGAGCCAAACATTGCAATCACACCACCAAGCTTGGAGTTAATCAGCACAATGTCGGTAAACGGGATGCCGATGTTGAAAGTGACCGCACGCAGGATCGCGTAGAATGGCAGGAAGTACCATTCAGGCACGATGTGGGCCGGTGTTTTCAACGGGTCAGCCTTGACGTAGTTGTCCGGGTGACCGAGGAAATCCGGCAGATAGAATACAAACCAGGCGAAGACGATCATAAACAGGACAATCGCAAACGCATCCTTGATTGTGGCAAATGGTGTAAACGGAACCGTTTCCTTCTTCATATTCTTCACTTCAACACCGGTCGGATTGGTCTGACCGGTCACATGAAGCGCCCAAACGTGAAGAATAACGACACCTGCAGTCATGAATGGCAGCAGGTAGTGCAGTGAGAAGAAGCGGTTAAGCGTTGCGTTATCAACCGCAAATCCGCCGAGCAGCCACTCCTGAAGGCCTGTGCCGATCAGCGGTATGGCAGAAAAGAAGCTAGTAATAACGGTTGCACCCCAGAAGCTCATTTGCCCCCATGGAAGCACGTAGCCCATGAATGCGGTTGCCATCATCAGGAGGAAGATCAGGACACCGAGGATCCAAAGCACTTCACGAGGGGCTTTGTAGGAGCCGTAATACATTCCACGGAACATATGGATAAATATCGCAACAAAGAACATTGAAGCGCCATTGGCGTGAACTCTGCGCATTAACCAACCGTAGTTCACGTCACGCATAATATGCTCAACACTATCGAAAGCGATAGCGGTCGTGGCCACAAAATGCATTGCCAAAACAACACCGGTGATGATCTGCACAACCAGCATAACCATCAAAATAGCACCGAATGTATACCATCCGTTCAGATTGCGCGGAACCGGATAGGCAATGAAGCTGTCATATACCATGCGCGGAAGCGGAAGGCGCTCATCCATCCATTTGGAGAAGCCATTGTCCGGGGTGTATTCGGAATGTCCACCACTCATTTTGTTTCTCCTCTTCCTTAACCGATTTTCACAACATCGTCTGAAATGAATTCAAACGGTGGAACCGACAGGTTTTCAGGAGCCGGACCCTTACGGATGCGACCTGCTGTATCGTAGTGTGAACCGTGACATGGGCAGAACCAGCCACCAAAATCACCAGCAAGACCAACCGGCACACAACCAAGGTGGGTACAAGACCCGATCATCACGATCCAGTTTTCCTTACCCTCACCGGCAGACCGGTTCACGTCCGTTGCAGGTTCACCAGCCGTTTCGTTTTGATTGCGTGCTATCGGGTCTTTAAGTTCCGCCAGTTCGACCGCCCGGGCTTCCTCAATCTCCTTATCCGTACGGTTGCGGATGAAAACCGGCTTGCCGCGCCATTTAACGGTCATTGCCTGACCCGGCTCGAGAGACGACACATCCACCTCAATTGACGCAAGCGCGAGTATTGAAGCATCTGGCGACATCTGACGTATAAGCGGCCATGCGACACCTGCCACACCGGCAGCCCCCATCATCCCTGTTGCGACATACAGAAAATCCCGGCGGGTAGGCTCGGGAGCTCCAGCTTTCTTGTTGGAAGCCACTGGCATATTCCTTTCTGCTAAACCGAATTCTGCCAAACCTTGCCCCAATGGCATGATCTCACAGAATCCCGTCAAGAAACCATGTTCGTCGGGTTTCTATTCCCCTCTTCATATTGTGTCTAGACTGAATGATGAAAAACGGCAGTTTGTCGCGGTAATTTATGGGGAAATCGAAATTATTTGAAAAACTCGTGGATTTTTCGGTTACATGCATTGCGAGACAAAAAAGCTGATCGACACAGATGAATTTATCACTTGAAATCATTTTGATGCTTTTTGGGGCCGGATTCCTCGCAGGCGGCATCAATGTTATTGCCGGCGGCGCCACTCTGGTGACATTCCCGGTCCTGTTGGCGGTTGGTCTGCCACCAACCGTTGCCAATGCTTCGAATTTCGTCGCCGTATTGCCGGGCAATGCAGCGGGAATTCCAGCCTACGCAAAGGAAATCAGCAAAAACCGCACTACAGCTCTGCGTTTTGCACTCGCAAGCATGGCTGGTGGCGCGGTCGGCTGTGTGCTCCTCATCTACAGCACAGACAATTTTTTTATCAAGATTGTGCCCTGGCTCATTCTCACGGCCACTATACTTTATGCGTTTGGTGGTCAAATCAACAAAGCTGTCAGCGCCCGCAATGGCGGAAAGTCGATGTCGCAGGGTTTTTGGACCTATGTCCTGATATTTTTTGCTTCAATTTACGGCGGTTATTTTGGAGCAGGCCTGGGCGTCATCATGCTCGCAGTCTTCAACATGATCGGATATTCCGATTTTCACGAGGCAAATGCGCTGAAGAACCTTACCAACACCGTAATCGGGGCGCTGGGTGTTGTGATTTTTGCGGCAAGCGGTCTGATTGCGTGGTCCCATGCCCTTGTCATGATGGCCGGAGCTGCCGTTGGTGGCTATGTGACGGTTCTTTATGCCCGACGGATTTCCCAGAAATTCCTTAAAATCGCAGTCATTGTTCTGGGCTTTGGCCTTTCAGCCTATTATTTTCTAAAATAGTCCGTATATGGATGCGCATGAGCGCTCCCATCCTTTACCTGGACCAGATATATCTCAATTTCGGCGGCACACCCTTGTTGGAGGGGGCTGACCTTGCCATTCATCCAGGTGACCGCACTTGTCTCGTTGGTCGCAATGGTTCGGGTAAATCCACTTTGATGAAAATTGCATCAGGGTTGGTTGAGCCGGACAAGGGCGAGCGGTTTGTCCAACCGGGAACGACTTTTCACTACCTTCCACAGGAACCGGACCTCGCCGGATACAAGAACATTGATGCGTATGTCTCTGCCTCACTTGGTCCGCAGGATGATCCTCATGCCGCAAATTTGATGATCGAAGAACTCGGACTTTCCCGGGCGTCGGAGACCTCCAAACTTTCCGGTGGCGAAATGCGGCGGGCGGCTCTTGTTCGTGCATTGGCCCCCAGTCCGGAAATCCTCTTCCTCGATGAACCGACCAACCATCTCGACCTTCCAATCATCGAGTGGCTGGAAGGCAAGCTGCAATCCTTGCGTTCTGCTTTGGTTTTGATCAGCCATGATCGGCGTTTTCTGGAGCGGCTCACCCGAAAAACAGTCTGGATGGATCGTGGGCAATCACGTCAGCTCAACAAAGGTTTTGCCGGATTTGAAGAATGGCGCGATGAGTTCGTGGAACAAGAAGAAACAGATCGCCATAAACTCTCCCGCAAAATTGTTCGTGAAGAGCACTGGATCACCCACGGCGTATCCGGACGGCGAAAACGTAACATGCGCCGTGTTCGCGAGCTTAAAGACCTGCGGCAGTCCAAAGCAAGTGAACGCAAGGTTCAAGGTGACGTCAACATAACCATGGCCGAGGGTGAAGCCTCAGGCAAGCTGGTCGCGAAACTGTTCGGCATATCGAAATCTTTAGGTGATGTTGAATATGTCAGCAATCTGAGTACAATCATCTCGCGGGGCGACAGGCTTGGGATCGTTGGTCCAAACGGATCCGGCAAAACAACGCTCATCAATCTCATTACCGGCAATCTCGTGCCCGATGAGGGTAAGGTCAAACTTGGGGCCAATCTCGAACCTCTCGTGATTGATCAAAAGCGTGAAGTTCTCGATCCGGACTGGACCCTAAAAGACGCTCTGACTGATGGACGCGGCGATGCCGTCGTTATCGGCGAGGAAACAAAGTATGTTTATTCCTACATGCAGGATTTTCTGTTCCTCCCCGAACAAGCAAGAACACCGGTTCATGCCCTTTCAGGGGGAGAACGCGCGCGCCTGACGCTTGCACGCGGCCTGCGCACACCTTCCAACTTTCTGGTGTTGGACGAACCCACCAACGATCTCGACCTGGAAACACTGGATTTGCTGCAGGAATTTTTGGCAGATTATCCGGGCACAGTTTTGCTGGTCAGCCACGATCGCGATTTTCTGGACAGGGTTTGCACCTCCGTTTTGGTGAGTGAAGGCAACGGAAAATGGAACGAATATGCCGGTGGATATTCGGACATGTTGGCACAGCGCGCTGAACCACCTGGCTCAGAACCAAAGAAGATACTTCGTAAGAAAGCCAAGCCTGCCGGTAACCAAAACAACAACGACAGCAATACTGATGCGAACACGAAATTGAGCTTCAATCAACAATACGCGCTAAAAACGTTGCCCAGGGAGATCGAGCGTCTGGAATTTGAAATTGGCAAACTCAATACTGCATTGGCCAAGCCGGGACTATATGATAAAGACCCCAAGAAGTTCAATTCCTGGGCTCAGGAACTGGCCAAGCGCGAAACACTGCTTGCTGAAAAAGAAGAAGAATGGCTTGAACTCGAGTTATTGGCTGAGGGCTTTGAAAGCTAGAGCATTTTGAGTTTAAACAGAGTCACTTAAAATGCTCTATGCCTTTGTTTTGTCGCACTTTCTTATCATGAAATCGGCTTTGATTTCATGGAAAGGGCTCTAATGGCCGTTGGTATAGGTGCGCTCTAGTTCTCAATTTGAATGCGACATGTTGGCGTTTTTACACCTTGTGCCCTCCCGAATTCAAACCGCCATGCTCAATCGGAACCAAATTTCATTTTTCCCTGCGAGATCGTTCATTTTTTTAACCCCCCACTCTGTTTTCCCCACAAACGGTTGTAGAGCACATTTTCAGATTTCAATGTCCTGTGATTTCCCTCGCCCGCAATCTTCCCATCTTCCATTACGATTATTCGGTCCATATGGATAACGGTCGAAAGACGATGTGCGATGACAATCACCGTCTTGTCCTTCATTTTTTCAAGCAGATTGGCCTGGATTGCTTCTTCCACTATAGAATCAAGCTGGCTTGTGGCTTCGTCAAGAACCAAAAACGGTGCGTCCCTCAACATAGCGCGCGCAATAGCAAGACGCTGGCGCTGTCCGCCGGAAAGTTTCACCCCACGCTCACCAACACGTGCCTGATAGGCACTACCACCATTGCCGTCTTGAAGATCAAGAATGAATTCATGCGCATTCGCAAGACGGGCCGCACGTTCCACAGCCGCCTGATCAGCTTCGAGCATGCCGTAGGCAATGTTTTCAAACACAGTCCGGTTGAAGAGCTGCACATCCTGCTGGACAAATGAAAAGAGTTTGCGGATGCTTTCCTGACGAACCTGCGCAATATCCTGTCCATCAATCAGGATTTGACCGGACGCTGGATCAAAAAACCGCATGGCCAGATAAACCAGCGTGGTCTTGCCGCTGCCTGAGGGTCCAACAATTCCTATCTTTTCGCCCGCTTTGATCGAGAGGCCAATATCTTCCAGCACCGGGTATGGCGTGTCATAACCAAATGATACATTTTCAAATTTCAATTCGCCTTTAGTGAAATCCAGCGCCGGTGCAGCTGGCATATCTTGAAGACCATGCGGGCGGGCAACCAGTTCCATTGTATTTTGGGTAACCCCGACATTACTGAAAAACCCGTTCAGATTACCAAGCAGCCGGTTTGATAGAAGATGAAGACGCAGAACCAGCGCCATCACAAACGCAACCGCACCCAGGGTTGATTGGCCCGACAACCAAAGATCTACAGCAATCCATCCTGTCAACGAAATGATGACGCCATTCACTACCGTCAGCAAAACCCGCATCGTCGTCAACGTGCGGGTGAATTTGAAAATTGCCGATTGATGAGAGAGCGTAGCATCCAGCACCCAGTCCTCTTCCTGCGCTTGGCTGGCATGTAGTTTTACCGTCTGGATATTGGCGTAAATATCGACCATACGCCCGGACACACCGGAGGCGGTCTCTGCGGTAAGCCGCGCATGTTCACGCACTTTTGGAACGAAGTATCGAGCTATCGTAAAAAATACCAGCATCCAACAGGCAATGACGAGGCCCAATTGCCAATCAAGTGCAAACAAAAGCCCGGCCGTCGTAAAGGCATAAATCACAACAAACCAGATGACCTGCAACAGCGAAATCATCATGTCGCCGGTTGCCATCCCTGACTGAAAAACTTTCTGGCTGATACGCCCGGCAAGATCGTTTTGAAAAAAAGAAAGAGACTGACCAATCACGTGCTTGTGGCTTTGCCACCGCATCAGGATAAAGAAACCCGGAACAATGACCTGTTCTTCAACCAGTGCACCAAAAGTAACAACACTTGCCCGCAGCACCGAAACCACCAGCAGCATGACCAGAAGCGTTTCGCCATGTTCGGCAAGCAATCCATCCCACCCTGAAGATTTATCCGCCCCGGCTTCAAACTGTGTCAGAACATCAACCAGTTGCCCGACATAGGAAAACACCGTTGCTTCAACAATCGCATTGAGAAATCCGTACACAAGCAGCGCAAAAAATGCCCATTTGACCTGGCCTACATAAAACCAAACATAAGCCAACAAACGATTGGGTGGTTCATATTGCTCACGCGGCGCAAAGGGATCGATCCAGCTTTCAAACAGCCGGAAAACCGGATCGAAAACTTTCATGCCCTACTCCGCTGCCTGCGTGTCCTTATTGGCGCTGGGATTCTGAACCGGCAAAAATCCGCCTGACTGCCGCGACCATAGGTCAGCATAAATTCCACCAGCATCGACCAGTTCATCATGGCTACCCGTTTCAACAATTTCCCCCTGATCCATTACGACAAGCCGGTCCAGTTGCGCAATGGTTGAAAGACGGTGGGCAATGGCAATTACAGTTTTATCTTCCATCAGATCAAACAGACTTTCCTGAATAGCCGCCTCGACCTCTGAATCCAAAGCAGACGTCGCTTCATCCAGCACAAGGATAGGCGCGTCCTTGAGGAATATACGTGCAATTGCGATCCGCTGACGTTGACCGCCAGAAAGTTTCACACCGCGCTCACCCACCTGGGCATCAAGCCCATGGTTACCCTCATTGTCGACCAGCGCCTGAATAAACTCCCAGGCATTCGCGCGCTCGGCGGCAGCAATCACCTCCGCATCCGCTGCATCAGGTCGTGAATAGGCAATATTTTCACGAATCGTTCGATGCAGTAAAGACGTATCCTGCGTCACCATGCCTATGTTCTTGCGAAGGCTGTCTTGCTTCAAATCGGCAATGTTCTGGTCCCCAATTTTCACCGCGCCACCTTCCACGTCATAAAACCGCAATAAGATATTGGTCAGCGTGGTTTTACCGGCACCAGAGCGGCCAACAAGGCCTATTTTCTGACCCGGCTCAATCTCCAGCGACAGATTATCCACCACATCACCATCACCACCATAGGTGAAACGAATGTTTTCAAACCGGACCGGTTTACCGGAAGCATCCAGCAATTGCGCATCCGGCTTATCCACAACCGAATGAGCCTGTGACAGCATGTTCATGCCATCACGAACGACGCCAAGTGATTCAAACATGCGTGCAAGCTCCCACATGATCCAGTGGGCCATACCGTTCATTCGCAAGACCAAACCAATGGCAACAGCGACCGCACCAACGCCTGTCGCCTCATTGAGCCACAACCAGATGCCTATGCCACCTGCCGCCGCAAGTTGAACACCATTGAGAATTTGCAACCAGAACTCAAACCAGGTTGAGAGCCGCATTTGAGGATGCACGGTATGCAGGAACGTATCCATCGCGTCACGCGCATAAGTTTCTTCCCGATCCGCATGCGCAAACAGTTTGACCGTGGTGATATTTGTATAACTGTCGACCACACGCCCGGTCATGACGGAACGCGCATCTGCCTGCATCTCGGCAATCACCGACATGCGAGGCAGGAAATATCGCAGCATGAAAAGGTAAGCGATCAACCATCCCACAAAGGGTAACGCCAGCATCCAGTTGAACGACGCAACCAATATAAGCGCGCCCAGAAAATAAATCGAGACGAACACCATGACATCGAGGACCGCAACGGTTGCATCCCGCAGGGCCAGAGAGGTTTGCATGACTTTGGTTGCAACACGACCTGCAAACTCATCAGCAAAAAAACGCATGGATTGCCGGAGCAGGTAGCGATGCATCTGCCAACGCATGATCATGCCGTAATTGCCAAGGATTGCCTGATGCATCAACAGTGAATGGCCCATGCTCAATGCGGGTAATGCAAAGAGAACGATCACCAGCATGACGATGAGCTTGCCGCCTTCGGCGCTTAGAAATGTTTCACGATCTGCAGTGGTGAGCCAGTCAACGATGTTTCCAAGAAAGGCAAACAGATAAACTTCAACGATGGAAAATATGGCGACCCCAAGGGCCATGATTGCCAAAATCTTCCAACACGAGCTTGTGTAATGCCAGAAAAACGCCAGCAAAGTGTTGGGAGGACGCTTTGGGATTTCAGGCGGATACGGATTTATAAGGCTTTCAAAATACGAGAACATGAGATTAATCCAGCAGGAGTTTTGGTTCTGCCATCGAATAAATTGTTATGAGAGGTTCGACGGCCTTTATGCCGAAAGGCGGGGGCGCTAACTGATAACCAGTCCCGGCCCGGCATAAGAAGGCATGCATTTGTTAAATGTAACACACATAGTCACGCCTCCTCTTGCTGGTGTTCGTTTGTCCAATGTGTACCGAATATTTTTGAATTGCAATGGTTGACGCGATAAAGGTTGAACAATTCTGCTACTGTTGCGGACAAGTCACAGGGCCAAAATTGCACGATGCCAGATCTCGTACTTTTTCAGCCGGACATTCCGGGCAACACAGGCACCTTGCTGCGACTTGGCGCCTGTCTGGGCGTGCGTGTGCATATCATCGAACCCGCGGGCTTCCGTATGGATGAAAAGGCTTTTCGCCGTGCTGGCATGGACTATCTTGATCAGGCTTCCATGCAACGCCATGTCACGTGGGAAGCGTTCGAAACCTGGCGCAAAGGTGAAAACCACCGTTTGATCCTCCTCACCACAAAGTGCGAAACATCCTATTCCACTTTTGAATTCCAGCCGCCGGACATGCTCCTGCTCGGGCGTGAAAGCACCGGCGCTCCGGATTATGTGCATAAAGCTGCCGACGCCCGCCTCCGCATTCCCATGCAGAGTGAAGCACGATCCCTCAACATGGCACTTTCAGGGGCAATGGTTTTGGCTGAAGCACTGAGACAAACACGTTCCTAAACGCTTGCAACCGTGAGCAATTACAGCATATTCTTCAACCATGACCGATGAACTTACCAAAGCCCCGCTGGGCACTCCGACAAGCTTTCTGGGATTTCCACTTGAGCTTGATCTCGACAAACTTGATGCTGACATCGCAATTCTTGGTGTGCCATATGGCCTTCCCTACGAGACCGGCGAACTGGCAAACGATCAAAGCAATGCGCCGGACGCCATTCGCCAGAATGCACAAGACGGAGCCTGGGAAGAACCACGCACACGCTCGCATTATGACTGGGACCTCGGCGGCCCGTTGCTGGATGACCGCCCGATAAAGGTCGTCGATTGTGGCAATGTCACCTCAGACAAGTTCGATCCTCATGCGCATTACCGGCGCGCCCAATCAGCAGCTGAGAAAATTTTCAAATCCGGAGCAACCCTTATGACGCTCGGAGGCGATCACGGCATCCCTATTCCAATCATGCGTGGTTTGCCGAAAGATGAAAAAATCACGCTGATCCAGATCGATGCCCACATGGATTGGCGGGATGATGTGAACGGCGTTGCCGACGGATATTCAAGTCCGATCAGACGGGCATCCGAGTTGGACTGGATTGGCGATATTTTCCAGATAGGTCTGCGTGGCGTTGGCAGCGCGCGGAACGAGGAAGTGGAGGCGGCCAAAGCCTATGGTGCAAACTTGATATCAGCCTACGAAATGCATGATATTGGCATTGATGCGGTACTGGATCGAATTCCTGATGGCGGTCCTTACTATCTGACCGTGGACGCGGATGGTCTCGACCCGACGATCATGCCCGCCGTTATTGCACCGACGCCCGGAGGATTAAGCTGGGTGCAAACCCACAAGCTCATTCACGGGCTTGTAAAAAAAGGCCGCGTGCTGGGCATGGATCTGGTTGAAATATCACCTGCCTGCGAAAACGGTATCCTGACACTGACTCATGCTGAGCGAGTGTTGTGTAATTTTATCGGCGCAACGGTACGTGCTGGTTATTACGACTAGAGCTAATATTTTTAGCCGGAACCGGTTAAACGAAAATGCGTGAATGAAATCAAACAAATAACGCGTTGTCGCTGTTTGGATTGAACGCCAACCGCGCGAACCAAAGCCAAAAGAATTCCTGGTCAAAAGGGGCAATCCTGATGGCCGTTGGTATAATCAGGTGCAAACACCGGTCAGGTTAAGAGCCTTTGCATTTATTTGGCACATGCACCGCTACCGAACTTCGCTAAGTACCCACTCAACAAAGGCGGCAACCTTGGGGTTTTCATAGGCATTCTTGGTGGTAACCATATCATAGCCAATGTCACTCTTGGCCCGCTCTTCAAAGGGCGCAACCAGCAGGCCCGCTTCGATTGCATCTTTGACAAGGGGAAAACTTCCCAACACAACACCTTGTCCTGCAATTGTCGCCTGCACCGCCAGATTGTAGTCCGAGAACCGCAATCCACGCCCGGGCTTGATGTTTGATGCACCAATATTGGTAAACCAGCTCTGCCAGTCGAACAGATTTCGATAGGCATTCGAAGACCATTCCGGGCCACTCATGTTCATATGGATCAGCGGCACATTCTCAAGATCCTTCAATTCCCTTAACGGCGGGGGTCCCGCCGCGACTGACGGACTACAGACAGCCACGGTTTCGTCGTCGAATAGTCGGTGGCAGATCAGATCCTCGTGCGGGGTTACCGCATAGCGTATTGCCACATCCACCGGCTCGCGATGCAGGTCGATAATTCTGAGTGATGAATCGATCAACACATCAATATCCGGATGGATTTGCTTGAACAGGTTGATGCGTTTTACAAGCCAGGTTGCAGCAAATGACGGTTCAACCGAAATCGTCAGGCTGTGGCGTTCCTGTGTTTCACGCATTTTTGCAACTGCGTCATTTAATTGCTTAAAACCAAGGCGTAGACCGTGAACGCCTTCCAACCCCTCAACCGTTAACGCGATTCCCTTCCCCTGCCGCTGCACGAGTTTGATACCAAGCGTATTTTCGAGCTTCAAAACCAACTGTTTCACCGCCGCAGGCGTGACATTAAGTTCCGATGCCGCATCCCGATAACTCAGGTGACGCGACACGGATTCAAAGGCCCTCAAGGCATTCAGGGACGGCAACCAGTTGCTCATAAGAATTTAGTTTATCTAAATTATAAATACAATTCAAATGATTCGTGAATATACACCTGATCCCTTATAGATAAATCATTGAAGGAATATGAAACGCCAATCAAGAGCCATCAAAACTAAAGAAGGAGAAGATCATGTCAGCGATAAAAGAAACAAGAACACACGGTTTCCCCGCAATTTCTCCGCTCCAGCGTATCTATCGGATTGTTAGCCGCCAGCGGCAGAAAAATAAAAATATCCATGAGTTGAGCCAAATGAGCGCCTTCCTGAAGGAAGACATCGGATTGCTCCGTTAGAGCATCCCGCCGTTAATTGGATGCGATTTGATGGCCAGACCACCGCCGTTATGGCCACTTAACCTCAGGCGGCATGGACGATAAAATGCTGTCGACATTGCCGCCGGTCTTGAGGCCGAAAATCGTGCCACGATCATAAAGCAGGTTAAACTCCACATATCGTCCACGGCGGATGAGTTGCTCATCGCGTTGCTCATCTGTCCACGGCGTATTGAAATTTTTCGTAACCAGCGACGGATAAACCAGATTGAATGCCCGGCCGACATCCCGGGTAAAGGCGAAGTCAGCCTCCCAACCGCCAGCCTCATCATCTGAATGCAGATAGTCATAAAATATGCCGCCAATGCCACGCATTTCATTGCGGTGTTTGAGGAAGAAATACGTATCACACCACTGTTTGTATTCATCATAATCGGCAACACCATGGCGATCACAGACAAATTTCATACCGCGGTGAAAAATCCGCGCATCCGCATCTTCCTGTGTGCGGCGGGCATCAAGCACCGGCGTCAGATCAGCACCCCCACCAAACCACTGGCTGGTGGTCACAACCATGCGAGTGTTCATGTGAACGGCAGGTACATTCGGGTTTTGCGGATGAGCAATCAATGAAATGCCGGAGGCCCAGAATTCCGGATTTTGATCGGCACCTGGAATTTGCGCACGAAAATCTTCCGAGAGCTCACCATGGACAGTTGAAGTATGGACACCGACTTTCTCGAAAACGCGGCCATGCATCATCGACATTTTACCGCCGCCGCCCTCGCCGTCTTCACGCAGCCATTCTTTTTGCACAAATCGGCCGGGTTCACGTTCTGAAAGTGGCCCTTCAAGTTGGTCTTCCAAATATTCAAAACTCTTGCAGATTGTATCGCGTATATTCCCGAACCAGGCCTTGGCAATGGCCTTTTTGTTATCAATACCTTCCGGCAACCCCGGCGGCGGCGGTGTGTGTTCACTTATCACGAAAATTCCCCAACAAATTTCGATGCGAGTTGCACATATTTTGTTCGGGTTTGCAATAACCCGAATTGCAAAAACTTGACTTGCTCCAGCAGAGCCACCACATTTGGTCAAGAAGTCGGAGAGAGCCAATGAGCAAGGATTTTGAACGGCATCCCAGATTTTCAGTTTCGCAAGCCGCGCGACAGGCCGAAGCTGTCGAAAACACCCGCAAGACCAACAAATCCTGGTCGGAGCGCCGCCGGGAGTTACGCAAATCCCTGGGTGCTTCAGACAGCTGGAAACGCGAAACCAAAATTTTACCCCGTGAAGAGGCCCGCGATTTTGCTCGAAGGTTTTTCCGCAAATATCCAAAGGCTGCCTATTGGAGCGAGGTTGAGAGCTGGCGCGCGCTTGAAGGTGACGTGATTGAGTTCACCATGCGCCGCCTGCCAAGTGCGGATTGAAAAGCATCTCTGAAATGCTATTTTTCAGATTGAAATTATGAACAAGTTGAGTACAACTGATCGCTTGGGAGATGATGATGAACGAACTGCTTGATCTGCAAAAATTTCCGCTCGACAAACCCGAAAGCAATGAATATTCGAACCTTGTTAAACGTTGCAGGAACGAGCTTGAAACCGATGGCATGTTCAATCTGGACGGCTTGGTTCATGCAGATGTGCTGAACGCATCCATTGATGCGATAATGCCCAAAATGGAGACAGAATCATTTCTGCATCAACGCCAGCACAATGTGTATTTCAAAAAGAACGTGGACGGCCTGCCTCAAGACCACCCGGCTCTGATGCAATTTCAAACCAGCAACCGCACCCTTTGCGCTGACCAGCTTGCTGGAAACCCGGTTATCCGAATTTATGAATGGAACCCCCTGGCCAATTTCCTTGCAGAGGTTATGAGCAAGAATGAATTGCACGCAATGGAAGATCCGCTTGCACGTGTAAATGTAATGGCCTATCGCGAAGGCGAAACCCTGAACTGGCACTTCGACCGCTCGGAATTTACGACGACACTTCTTCTGCAGGCACCAGAAGCAGGCGGTGAGTTTGAATATCGCACCGATTTGCGCACCTCAGATAACCCAAACTATGACGGTGTTGTAAAACTCCTTGAAGGCAAAGACCCCCTCAAACAATCAATCAGCCCTGCGCCAGGAACCCTCAACGTATTTCGCGGTATCAATACCCCACACCGGGTGACCAGGATTGAAGGCGGCAAACAACGGATCATCGCGGTTTTTTCCTATTATGAAAAACCGGGAGTAATGTTTACATCCGAAGAACAAGTCGGTTTTTACGGCCGCGCTGCATGAATGAATTTTCCACCCACCTCGTTCTGGGGAATGGAGGAGGCAATCGCCGCATTGCTGCGGACAAGCTTGATGCTCCCGGAGTACAGGTACTTGAGGCCCGTGGGCTTCAATGCGTTGAAGGAACCCAGCTAACTGAAATTGATCCAAAGTAGATGTATAATTGGCAAGCCCAATTACGTTTTGGACATCAAGAAAGAGTAATACGCAATATTTCTAGACTTGATGGTGTACTTCTGGGACGAACGTCTGATCATCTATCGGTGGACGGACATAACCACGCTGTTGAGGTCGCTCATCTAGCTTAATTGTCGTTGGTGTCAAATCCTCATAGGGGATAAGGGAAAGTAAATGGCTGATGCAATTTAGCCGGGCATGCTTTTTAACATCCGATGAAACAACATACCAGGGTGCCTGTTTAATATCGGTATGGGAAAACATGGCGTCCTTTGCTTTGGAGTAATCCACCCACTTTTTCCGGCTCTCCAAATCCATAGGGCTCAGTTTCCAGCGCTTGGTTGGATCGGTGAGCCGTTTCTGAAACCGTCTCTCCTGCTCTTCATCGCTAACCGAAAACCAGTATTTGATCACTTGAATACCGGAACGCACCAGCATGCGTTCAAATTCCGGACAACTACGCATGAACTCCTTATATTCTTCTTCGCTGCAAAACCCCATTACCCGCTCAACGCCAGCCCGATTATACCAGGATCGATCAAATATAATAATCTCGCCTGCGGCTGGAAGATGGTTTACGTATCTTTGGAAATACCACTGCGTCTTTTCGCGTTCAGTTGGTGCAGGTAACGCAACGACTTGGCAAATTCTGGGATTTAACGCCTCTGTAATACGCTTAATCGTTCCCCCCTTGCCGGCTGCATCACGCCCTTCAAATATGATCGCGACCCGGTGACCCGTGTGTTTTACCCATTCCTGTAGTTTGACCAATTCAATCTGTTGAAGAGCAAGTGCATTTTCATATGCTTTGTTGGAAATCTTGTTGAACTTGCCGTTTTTGCGGTTTTTTGAATTTCCGTTTTTATTTCCGGTCGCTTTATTGGACATGATATCTCACCCTTTTGGTTATGCGTATTCCCTCATTCCTCTTTCAACCCGTCTCTCCCGTGCCCGATCAACCGGCATATACCTCAATCAATTCTTGAGCCTAGGGTCCAGACCCAATGCTCACTTGGAGCTGGATTGGAGGTAAAATGATTGCTTTCAAGGAGAAAAACGTAAGGGATGCCAAGGCATCATCGAGGCTTTTCGACGTTGAAATCATTCATTTTAACCCAACTTAACCCAACTTAACCCAACTTAACCCAACCCCTTCGGGCAGCGCCAAATTGACCCGGGTTTTTGTTGAAATCTTTTCGTTTGCTCATAGCAAACTTCATCAATTTCGCCTGAACCCGTATCAATTTTTCAGCTGTCCAGCCCGATTGAGCATTGAGTATGGACCCTAGGACAGATTAAACGTAGTGTGCAAGTGGATGCGCGAGAATTGGTAGAAAAGTTGGCAACCTGAAAGTTGAAATCTCTGGGGGTTTTGACATTGGAGTTTAGATATGGCGCATTCGGAAAATAGTCCTGACCCATCCCTGGGTACCTCGCACTTTGCCGGCGACCAAAGTATCAACCGCAGTTATTTTGAAAACGGTAAGTATCCTTACAAAAGGCGCATGTCCCACAAATCCTACGAAAAGAAAAAGAACGAATTGCAGGTCGAGTTACTCAAAGCCCAGGACTGGGTGAAAGCCAGCGGGCAAAAAATCGTGTTACTGTTTGAAGGTCGCGACGCAGCCGGCAAAGGCGGTGCCATCAAGCGTTTTACCGAGCATCTTAACCCACGCGGAGCTCGTATTGTCGCCTTGGAAAAACCGACAAACCAGGAACAGTCCCAATGGTATTTTCAGCGCTATATTCAGCATTTTCCCTCGGGCGGAGAAATAGTCCTGTTTGATCGATCCTGGTATAATCGTGCTGGCGTTGAGCGGGTAATGGATTTCTGTTCTCCCAACGCATATCTGGAATTCATGCGCGAGGCTCCGGAGATAGAGCGCATGATGGTTCGAAGCGGCATGCGTTTATTCAAGTACTGGTTTTCCGTTTCCCGGGAAGAGCAAAAAAAGCGCTTCAAATCCCGGGAAAACGAACCGCTGAAAAAGTGGAAATTGTCGGATATCGACAGAGCATCATTGAACAAATGGGATGAATACACCGAAGCCAAAGAGGCAGTGTTTTTCTATACAGATACCGCAGATGCACCCTGGACCATTATCAAATCCGATGATAAAAAACGCGCCCGCCTGAATTGCATGCGCCATTTTCTGGCTTCTTTGCCCTATCCAAAGAAGGATACGCGGGTGGTGGGTCATCCGGATGCGTTGATTGTGGGATCAAGCGCGGAGGTGATCGGTACCAATGAACATATATTGGGGAAAAGTCTTCATCCAAATCAGCGTCATGCCAAGCAAAATCTGCACCATTGAAAATTCTGGGAGCAATGCTGTCAAAACCACGCAATGGGACTAATAAGCCCATTGGCAGACATGGAAATAGGGTGTTATTTCGACGGGTCGCAAGTCTTGGCTTTTCACTGGATCCGCAAATCTGCCGTTCACCCCGCAACTTCGCCCAACACCGCATTCAATCTAACGCTAGCTGCCATCAACGAATGCTGTTCTAGCACCTTTTTCTTTGCAGCCTTGCCCATCCGCGCTCGTAAGTCAGCATTGCCAAGTAGGATTCGAGTGTTTTCGCGCATCTCACCAACATCGCCCTCCGGCGCCAGCAGTCCGGTGTCACCATGCGTTACCACCAAGGGAACTCCCATGCTTTCATAGGCAATCACGGGCAGGCCCTGAGCCTCGGCTTCGAGATAAACCATGCCAATCGGTTCCTTCCAGCCCGGCCAGATGAAGGTGTCTGCAGCGCGCATCCATTTGAGAACGTCTTCATGGTCAACTTGTCCGGTCCAGTGTATGCGATCATCGGGGATAGAAGAAAAAGCCCCGCGGATTACCTCTTCTTCCGGGCCGCCTCCGACAACAACAAGGTTCCAGCTGTCGTTCGTCATGCCAGAGAGAATTTCGGCAAGGATATAAAAGTTCTTGTCTTTCTTACCCTTGCGCATCATTCCCGTCGTGATGAGCGTTGGTGTATCCAGTGCCCAGTGTACAGGAAGATCATGCTTTTCCTCGCCAGTCAGCATTTCCAGGTCCACGAATATCGGGAAATCCCGCAGCTTCTCCTCAGACCGTAGCAATTTCATAAGATACGCCCGGTCTGATGGCTTGAACACCAAATGCATGTCCGCCTGTTTTATGCCCGATTGAGCTTCGGCGCGCCACGGCCCCCATTCATCGTCTGGTCCACCTTGACCCGTTCGTGCAGCTTCAATCGTCACATACGGAATGCGCAGTGTTTTCGATACAAGCGGTCCGATCCAGTCCGGTGCCTTGCAGTATGGGTGATAGGTAAACCAGATATCAGGCCGCTCGGGTGCTTCCAACGCCAGATAATGGGTGACAAGCCGATCAGCGTCTTCAAGTGCCCCGGTCTTTCTCTGGCCCAGAATATCATCGGCGCTGCGCTTGGAGTAACAAATATATGTTGAGGCGAGTTCAACACTGTTCCCACCAAGTTCAAGCGCCTTGATCAGATTTTGTGCAATCAGCCTGTCACCTGAAGGAATAGGGTGATCTGGAGGCTTGATTGGAGCGAAAAAGGCTATTTTTCTGGGATTTGTCATCAAATGAATGTGCTTGTTTGCAATGATATTTTCAATGCCGCAGTTTAAACTGACCTTGCGTCATATCCGAAAATCCTGATAATTGTCTCAATGTTCCGGCAGAGGTCGGTGCAGTTTTGTTTATCGAGCCTCAGGATTTGGAAAACTTGGAACTCAATCGCCTAGAACACATCCGTATCCTGATGTACAGCCACGATACGTTCGGGCTCGGCCACCTGCGCCGTTGCCGTGCTATTGCGCATGCGATTGTCGAGCAGTTCAAGGGCGTGAGTGTCCTGATCATTTCCGGTTCACAGATCGCCGGTGCTTTTGATTTCCGCGCCCGTGTGGATTTTGTGAAAATCCCGTCAGTGATCAAGCTATACAATGGCGAGTATGATTCTGTTGGCGAGTATATTGAGATTGATGAAATTCTCGAAATGCGCAAACTCATTATTCAGCGAACAGCAGAAGTCTTTAACCCGGATATCTTCATTGTCGACAAGGAACCGATGGGCCTCAAAGGTGAACTTGAACCCACGCTGTCTATGTTTCGGGAAAATGATACGGCAACAGTTTTAGGCCTTCGCGATGTAATGGATTCCCCCCGTCTTTTGCGTGAGGAGTGGGACAAGAGCAACATGGTTGAGAAGATTGACCATTTCTATAATCATGTATGGGCCTATGGGCCTGAGCATTTTTGGAATCCATTAAAAGAACTGGATATTCCCAAGTCCCTCGCAGACAGCATTTCCTATGTCGGATTTCTTGATCGGGAATCCCGAAACCTGCCTGTATTGGAACATCATTCGCTGCCAGACAATTATATTCTAGTGACAGCAGGTGGTGGTGGAGACGGTATCACACTGATGGAACAGGTATTGGCGGCACGTGATTATGATCATTCAATTGACTTTCCCCTGGTTATGGTACTCGGACCTTTCATGAAATCGGAGTGTCGTGAGCGTATTCGCATGCGCGCATCACATATCGCCAATATTACGGTTATTGATTTTGAGAGCCGGCTTGAGGTGATGATTGAAAATGCAACGGCCATTGTTGGCATGTGCGGCTACAATACGTTTTGTGAAGCAATGTCCTTTGATAAAAAAGCACTTTTTGTGCCCCGAACCTCACCACGCGAAGAGCAATATATTCGCGCATCACGGGCAAAGGAACTTGGACTGTGCGATATGCTGACGCCTGATGAAGCCTCCGTTCCAAGCAAGATGGCGGAAAAGCTGCGGGCTTTGCCGGAACTGGAAAACCCGTCGGGAAACCTTCAGCCAGGAGATATGGCAGGCCTGGATAACATTTGTGGTGAAATCGCACGTATCTCGCAAGGAGTTCGCAAACAGGAAATTTCCCGCAAGGATGAAAAAGAAGCTGTCATCGCATGAACGATCATCACTCAGGACGGCGGATTGCGCTTGTTCTCAAAGGATATCCGCGGCTTTCCGAAACATTTATTGCCCAGGAGATTCTGGAACTTGAACGCGCAGGTTTTGATATTTCCATCATATCTCTGAGGCACCCGACCGATAAACACACCCATCCTGTTCACGCTGAAATAAAAGCTCAAAAACACTATCTCCCGGAATACCTGTTTGATGAACCGTTACGGGTGATGAAGGCGGAGCTGAAATGTTTGCTGAAATTGGGGTACTGGAAAGCCGTTGGCGTGTTTTTGAAAGATCTGATCCGCGATCCCACTCCAAACCGTGTCAGAAGGTTTGGACAAGCAATGGTCTTGGCACAGGAATATGCCCCGCATGCAGATCATATCTATGTGCATTTTTTACACACACCGGGGTCTGTTGCCCGCTATGCATCCATCATCTCCGGAAAATCATTTTCCATTTCGGCTCATGCGAAGGATATCTGGACAATTCCGGAATGGGAAATTCGTGAGAAACTTGCTGATTGCGATTGGCTCGTAACCTGCACGCGCAGCGGAGCAGAATATTTGGAAACACTCTCGCCTGCGAACAGGGTAAAACTCGTATATCACGGACTAGATCTCAGCCGTTTCCCATCACCGCCAAAACGCAAAAACAAAAATGACAGTTCCACCGGCAAAAAGCGCGTTGAATTGATGACAGTTGGTCGGGCAGTTGCAAAAAAGGGCATCGCCCCCCTGCTGATCAGCCTGTCAAAACTGCCCGAACACTTGCACTGGCATTGGACACATGTTGGCGGCGGGCCGTTGAGGGATGCGTTAAAAACTCAGGCGAAAGAGCTTGGTATTGCAGATCGGTGCAGTTTTTTGGGCGCGCTCCCACAGTCTGATGTTTTGGATATGTACCGCAGGTCTGATCTGTTTATCCTGCCTAGCCGGATCGACGAAACGGGCGACCGCGACGGCCTGCCAAATGTGATCGTGGAAGCGCAAAGTCAGGGTCTGGCTGTAATTTCTACTACCATATCCGGGATTCCGGAACTCATAGAAAATGGTAAAAATGGGGTTCTGGTTGAACCTGATGACATTAACGCGCTGAGTGCTGCAATTGCTGATCTTGCTATTGATGGGAAGCGCCGCAATGAAATGGGCGCGAAGGGGCGGGCCCGCGTTCGCGAGAATTTCAGCCACACTCAAACCATTGGCGAACTGGTAGCGCTCCTGAATGAAAGCCTGGAGCGGAACCAGTGAAACCGTTGCGGGTCTTCTTCTATGTTCAGCACCTTTTGGGAGTTGGCCACGTCTATCGGGCGACGAGAATTGCAAATGGTCTGGCGCGGAAAGGGGCAGATGTTCATCTGATCTGGGGCGGGACAGAGGTGCCGGGTTTTGACTTTACCGGTCTGACGGTTCATCGCCTGACGCCGGTGCGTTCTGGAGATGTATCATTTTCGGATCTGGTGCATGCGGACGGGAAGCCTTTTTCCGCCGTAGACAGGGAAAAACGCTGCTTTGAGCTGCTTGACCTCTTTAACACGGCTGAACCGGACATTTTGATCACAGAGGCGTTTCCCTTCGGGCGGCGGCAGATGCGGCATGAACTCATACCGCTGCTTGATGCAGCAGTTGCAGCTCCCAAACGCCCAATGATTGTCGCATCCATTCGCGACATCATGCAGGAAGATCGCAAACAATCCCGTGTTGATGAATCAAATCGCTTTGTTGAGACTTATTTTGATCTCATACTTGTCCATGGCGACCAGCGATTGATCCGGATAGAAGATACCCTTCAGGGAGTTGAGCAGTTTTCTGAAAAGGTCCGTTATACCGGATTGGTGACCCCTGATCCTGTGTTTGCAGATGTGCCGGAAGCATATCATTGCGATGTACTGGTCTCTGTCGGTGGCGGAGCGTTTGGCCAAGAGCTTGCTGAAACCGCATTGAAGGCTTTCAGGCTCAGCGACAACTCCCGGCTGTGTTGGCTGATTGCAACCGGATCACAAATGCCGGAGGTGAAATTTGAAAAGCTCCTCTCCTCTGCAAGTTCCAACCTGCGTATCGCGCGTTTCATTCCAAATCTGATGTCGGTGATGAAAATCGCGAAAGTTTCCGTTTCCCATGCCGGCTACAACACAGTTGGTGACGTGTTGCGGGCCGAAACCATGTCAGTTCTCTACCCCTATACCGGGGGAAGGGAAACCGAGCAGTTGCGACGCTCCCGCCTGATGCAACGCCACGGGCTTGCAGAAATGATAGAACCTGGAACGCTATCGGCACAAAGCCTTTCTGATGCTATTGCAAAAGCGCTCGATCAAAAGCCCGAACGCGTCGCTTTTGATCTTGAAGGTGCAGAACACTCGGCACATATCCTTTTGAAGGAATATGCTAGGGTCCAGCCCGATTGAGCATTGAGTATGGCCCCCAACCAGCGATGATGATGTGTTGATTGTTGTGGCGGGATATTGAAAAAAATATCCCAGTTGGTATTTCTGTCGTAGACTCAAAAGCAAAGCAGGAAACGCATGCGTTTATTAGCGGGAACACTGGGACTTTCAGCTTTATGGCTGATGATGTCTGGAATTTATGACAAACCCCTGATCCTTGCGTTTGGATTGTTTTCCGTAGCACTTTCAATCTGGATTGCAATCCGTATGGACAAGGCGGATGGGGAACAACTGCACTATTCGCTTGCGGTATTTGCCACCATCAAATACGCAGTCTGGTTGCTGGGTGAGATCGCAAAATCAAATTGGGCCGTGACCAAGGTTATTCTCTCAGGACGCAATCCGTCGAGACAAAAACTGTTTATGGTTCAGGTTACCCAACAAACCGATATGGCGCAGGTTGTCTTTGCAAATTCAATCACATTGACGCCTGGTACGATCACCGTTGAAACCGAATACGATCAGTTCATCGTTCATGCACTCGACTTCGGCGACGGTGATGAGGAGGCGCTTGCGGATATGGATGCGCGGGTATCCGCAATTGAGTTTGGGGACGCATGATGTTTCTGATCGCAACCATAGCTCTACTGGTAGGCATGGCCGTCATTCTTGTAAGGCTTTATGCAGGCCCAACATTGTATGATCGCGTTCTGGCCGGAAATGCTTTTGGAACCTACACGGTACTTTTCATCGGAGTGCTCGGATTTTTGACAGGCCGTCCTGATTTTCTGGATATTGCACTGCTTTATGCTCTGATCAACTTTGTTGGCACAATCGCGGTACTTAAATATTTTCGCTACCGGGCAATTGGTGATACTTCTCCAACGCCCCAAGGACTGCCAACCTCATCCGGCAACTTGAAAGACCGGGGGGCTCGCTGATGAATTTTCCAGATATTTTGGTGGAAGTGATCAGCTGGATTTTCATCATGGGCGGGTGCGTGCTCCTGCTTGTAGGGGCAATTGGAACCTTGCGCTTTCCTGATTTTTGGTCTCGACTGCACGCAGTTTCTGTTTCCGATTCTGGTGGTATGATTCTGTTGACCGCAGGGATGATCATGCAAAGTGGATTTACTCTGGTTACCATGAAGCTTGTTCTGATAGGTGCCTTTCTTTTGGTAACCGGTCCAACCGCCACGCATGGTGTTGCAAATGCTGCACTCGTTTCAGGCCTGTTACCAAACGGGGAAATCCAGCCTGGTATTACGAAGAAAGCGGCCAGCGATATTGGCCATGAGGGCGATATTCCTGATACGTCCGACATTACCCGGGCCGGAGACACCTGATGGATATCCTGATCAACGTTATTCTGTTCGCAATGCTAGTTGCAACAGCGTTTGCAATACTTCAGATGCGGCGTCTGTTCGCAGTCGTCATGCTATCCGGTGTCTTCAGCCTGCTCTCAGCACTGTTGTTTGTAACGCTTGACGCCGTGGATGTTGCTTTCACCGAGGCTGCGGTTGGTGCGGGCATTTCGACAGTTTTGATGTTGGGTACGCTGGCACTTACAAGCCGCGAGGAGAAAATGCCACGCAATTTTTCGGCCCTGCCATTGGTTGTTGTGATTGTGACTGGTGCAGCTCTTGTCTATGGCACGCTGGATATGCCGGATTTTGGTTCTGCAACATCACCGGCCCAAACCCACGTTGCTGCTGACTACCTTGAACGCACCCCAAAGGATACCGGTGTCCCCAACGTGGTGACAGCCATTCTCGCAAGCTACAGAGGATACGATACATTTGGAGAAGTTGTGGTTGTATTCACAGCCGCAATCGGTGTTTTGTTATTGATCGGCGGATTTGCCCGAAGACGTGACCCGGGTGAGGAGCAAGACTGATGCGCCATCACCTTATTCTCAGGGTCATCACCAAACTGATCGTGCCGCCGATCATACTTTTTGCATTATATGTTCAGTTTCACGGCGACTATTCACCAGGTGGTGGATTTCAGGCCGGTGTCATTCTCGCAGCAGGCCTGATCCTTTTTGGAATAGTCTATGGCCTTCGCCGGGTAAAACAGGTCTTTCCGCCCTGGCTGGTTCATAAGCTGACGGCATTAGGTGTTCTGGTTTACGGCGGAACCGGGGTGGTAAGCCTTTTAAACGGGAGGGCCTTTCTCGATTACTCAGCTCTCGCCAGCTATCCGAAAGATGGCCAGCACATCGGAATACTGGTGGTTGAACTGGGAGTAGGAATTACTGTCGCCGCTGTCATGGTAGCAATTTACTATGCGTTCGCAGCCCGTCCGCCGCGCATCAATGACGAGGACTGGTAGTCCATGACCCTTGAATTTATTCTCGGCCATTTGAACTACTGGCTGTTCATTATCGTGATGATGACAGGTCTATATATTGTGGTGTCACGGGGTAACTACGTAAAGAAAATTGTCGGACTGAATGTCTTTCAGGTTTCGGTGTTCATGTTTTACATTTCGATTGGCAAGGTCACCGGCGGCACGGCGCCGATTTACCCGATTGACCTCAATATAGACCCGACCATCACCTACTCAAATCCACTGCCGCATGTGTTGATCCTGACTGCGATTGTTGTTGGTGTTGCCACGACTGCCCTGGGGCTCGCATTAATCGTACGCATCCGCGAAGAGTACGGCTCGATTGAGGAGGACGATGTTCTCGAGATTGAAAGTACAATGCAGCGAGAAGAAAATACAGAGCATGGAAATGCCATGGGAGGGCGGGCCTAGTGGCAACTGATTCCGCTCCCGCCCAAATCATGACGGTTATCGACCATCTGCCCGTTCTGGTGGTGATTGTACCGCTGCTTGCTGCTCCATTGTGTGTAATTCTGGGGAACCGGTATTTGGCTTGGCTTTTGGCAATCCTGGCAAGCCTGGTTTCCTTTTTGTTTTCATCCCATCTTTTGGTGCAAGTGCTGGATGGGGATGTGATATCCTATGCGCTTGGCGGCTGGGCTCCGCCACTTGGCATCGAGTATCGCATTGATGCGGCCAATGCTTTTGTCCTGTTTCTCATTTCAGGCATCAGCACAATTGCACTGATTTATGCACGTGAGAGCATTGCCCACGAGATCCGCAAAGCAAGCCATACGCTTTTTTACTGTTGCTATCTCCTGTGTGTTGCGGGATTGTTGGGTGTCGTTGCAACTGGCGACGCTTTCAATGTATTCGTATTTTTGGAAATCTCATCTCTTTCAACTTATGTGCTGATCGCGATGGGCGCAGAACGTGACAAGCGGGCGCTGACGGCTGCATATGATTATCTGATCATGGGGACAATCGGTGCTACTTTCTTTGTCATCGGCATCGGCTTTTTGTACATGGCAACAGGCACGCTCAACATGGCAGACCTGTCATTGCGACTGGCGGAGCTTGGTGACAACAGAACCGTCCAGGCGGGCTTTGCGTTTATTGTTGTTGGCATGGGTTTGAAAGCAGCCGTTTATCCGATGCACCTTTGGCTTCCAAGCGCCTACACCTACGCGCCATCGGTTGTTACGACATTTCTTGCCGCTACCGCTACGAAGGCTGCAATCTACGTTTTGTTGCGTTTCATGTTCTCGGTTTACCAGCCAGAATTTGTATTCGAAACGCACACGCTCAACTGGGTCATCATTCCGCTCGCGGTGCTGGCAATGTTTGCCGGATCGATCATCGCAGTCTTTCAGCAGGACTTGAAACGTCTGCTGGCATATTCAAGTGTCGCGCAGGTAGGATACATGATGCTGGGTATCGGCTTGCTCAACAAGACCGGTCTGACTGCAACACTCATTCATCTCTTCAATCACGGTATTACCAAGGGTGCCCTGTTCATGGTTGTCGGTGCATATGTGATGCGGGCCGGGGGAAGTTTCTGCGGACAGATTGCCGGTCTTGGAAGACAGATGCCAATAACCAGCGCTGCATTTGTAATTGGCGGTCTTAGCCTGATTGGAGTTCCAGGTACTGCCGGGTTCATTTCCAAATGGGTGTTGATAGAGGCTGCATTCGAACGCGGATGGTGGTGGATGGCACTGCTAATCGTCGCCTCTTCTCTGCTCGCATTGATTTATGTCTGGAAGATCGTCGAACTCCTCTACATGCAAGAACCTGCAGACGGGCTTGTTGTAAAAGATGTGCCGTTTTCAATGCTATTGCCGATGTGGGTGCTGGTTGCAGCATGCGTATGGTTTGGGCTCAACACGGATATCACGATTGGTTCGGCACAAGTCGCAGCCAGCGGATTGCTCGGGGGAGGCCGCTGATGGACACTGGATCCCTCATCCTTCTCTCCATGTTTTTACCTTTGCTCGCATGCCTCAGCAATCTGCTGCATGGCGAAAATCGTGCGAACCTCAGAGATGGCATTACCCTTTTGGCAGCACTCGGCACATTCGCCTGCGTGCTCGGAATTTTGATTGGGAACGCAGGCGTTCCAACTGAACCGCTCACACTTTTCACCGTTATGCCTGGTTTGGAAATATCCTTTTCAATTGAACCACTAGGGCTTCTTTTCGGACTCATCGCGTCAGGGCTTTGGTGTGTCACGCATCTTTATGCAATTGGCTATATGCGCGGAAACAAGGAAACAAATCAGGCTCGCTTCTTTGCCGCTTTTTCGTTTTCCATTGCTGCTACTCTGGCGATTGCGTTTTCCGCCAACCTGTTCTCGCTTTTTGTTTTCTATGAAGCTTTGACGCTGGCTACCTATCCGCTTGTTGCGCATAAGGGCACGCAAGAGGCAAAGCGCGGTGCCCGGGTTTATCTTGGAATTTTGATGGGCACCTCAATCGGCCTGTTGCTGGTTGCGATTGTCTGGACCTGGTTTCTGGCGGGTACGCTTGATTTTACCAAAGGCGGTATCCTCAATGGTAAAATTGAGGGGCCAATGGTTGCTGTCCTTCTTGGGCTCTATGCGTTCGGTATCGGCAAGGCCGCGCTGATGCCATTCCATCGGTGGCTGCCATCCGCAATGGTTGCACCCACCCCTGTATCAGCGTTGTTGCATGCGGTTGCGGTTGTAAAGGCAGGTGTCTTCACCATGCTGAAAGTTGGCATCTACGTTTTCGGGATTGATTTTCTTGCAACCACCGGGGCTTCTGAGTGGCTAATGTGGCTCGCGGCTTTTTCAATACTTTCTGCGTCCATCATCGCGATGACAAAGGACAACCTGAAAGCCCGACTTGCCTATTCTACTGTCAGTCAACTTTCATACATCACGCTTGGCGTTGCGCTTGCTACGGCCATGGGCGCGATCGGCGGCGGGCTTCATATTGCCATGCATGCGTTCGGCAAGATCACACTCTTTATGTGTGCTGGCGCGATATATGTGGCGACCCATAAAACCAACATCAGTCAGATGACCGGGCTGGGTCGGGCCATGCCTGTAACCTATGGCGCATTTCTGGTAGGAGCATTATCGATAATCGGACTTCCTCCCTTGGGCGGTTCCTGGTCAAAGTGGCAGCTGATGGTGGGAGCCGCTGACACCGGGCAACTGGTCATGATTGCGGTGTTGATGTTGAGTTCACTTCTCAATGTTGTCTACCTGCTCGGGCCTGTCGCAAAAGGTTTTTATTTACGCGATGTTGAAAATGACAAGCTTGCAGCAGATGGAATTTCTGAAGCTCCGTTTTGGTGTGTTGCGCCACCGGTGTTCACGGCGCTGGGTTGTCTTGTCCTGTTTTTGTATGGCGGCGAAATCAGTGCATTTCTTGCGCCAATCGGGGAGGTGAAATAATGGCATCAGGTCACAATGACAATCCTCAAAACTGGACTGTACTTGCCCGGTTCTTCCATTGGCTCAATCGGCTTGGCGAACGCAATACACTCACTTGGGGGCTGGGAATTGTATGTGTAATTTTACTGCTGTTGAATTTCACATTCTCCGGCAGGGGACACTATTCCGCTGAGGGAATAATTGGATTTTATGCAGTGTTTGGATTTGTTGCGTTCAGCTTCATCATATTTGCTGCAAAAGCGTTGCGCGCAATCATCAAGCGCGATGAAGACTATTATGCAAACAGGGCGATAGACGGGGAAGAATATCCGCAAGCGGGAACCGAAAGGATTGATCACCATGTGGATTGACCCAATGCCGCCTGCGTTTTTGTTCTTCCTTGGTGCGCTGGTACTCTCGCTGCTGCCCAGGGCAGGCTCCGCCAGAGCAAGTCTTTCCATCCTCATACCCGTCATTGCAGCCGCAATGGTATGGGAACTCGAACCTGGTAACGGCGGTCATACGGAACTCTTTGGGCTCTCGCTCGAGATGATGCGGGTAGACAAGCTCTCGACAGTCTTTGCGCTTGTTTTCTGTCTCGCGGCTTTCTTGGGCAATCTTTATGCCTGGCACGTCAGGGATACAATACAGCAGGTGGCGGCACTCGCCTACGCCGGTTCAGCCATCGGAGCCGTGTTTGCCGGTGATCTTGTGACACTTTTTATCTATTGGGAGGGGACCGCAATTGCATCGGTTTTTCTTATCTGGGCACGGCGAACCGAGGGCTCATTCCACACTGGAATGCGGTACCTGGTGATCCAGATTGGTTCAGGTGTAATCCTTTTAGCAGGCGTAGTTCTTCTGTATCGCGAAACCGGGTCTCTCGCCTTTGACAAGATGCAATTGGAGAGCCTCGCCGCCGGGCTGATTTTCATTGCCTTTGGTATTAAATGCGCATTCCCGTTACTGCATAACTGGCTGCAGGACTCCTATCCGGCTGCGACCGTTACCGGCACGGTGATCCTGTCAGCATTTACAACCAAACTTGCTGTTTATGCACTCGCACGCGGATTTCCGGGAACGGAAATCCTGATCTACATCGGCGCAGTCATGACTGTTTTCCCGGTCTTTTTTGCTGAAATCGAGAACGATTTGCGTCGGGTGTTGGCCTATTCACTTAACAACCAACTTGGTTTCATGGTGGTAGGCGTGGGTATTGGGACTGAAATGTCGTTGAACGGCACTGCCTCTCATGCGTTTGCACATATTCTGTACAAGGCACTTTTGTTCATGAGCGTCGGCGCGGTTTTGTTCAGAACCGGCACTTCGAAAGCCTCCGAATTGGGTGGCCTTTATAGAACCATGCCGCTGACAACGCTTTTCTGTCTCATCGGTGCTGCATCAATTTCGGCTTTTCCGTTGTTTTCGGGCTTTGTCACAAAGTCGCTCGTGCTCGATGCATCGGCTGAAAATCACTATATGGTTGTCTGGGCAATGCTGGTATTTGCGTCTGCCGGTGTCCTGTCTCACTCCGGCATTAAAATTCCGTTCTTTACCTTCTTCGCCCATGATAGCGGCAAACGGCCTGCGGAAGCCCCTACCCATATGCTGTGGGCTATGGGAATTACAGCGTTCCTGTGTATTTTCATAGGCGCATTTCCTAAACCGCTCTACGCGCTGCTACCCTATGAGGTCGAATATCATCCTTACACGACTTATCATGTGGTTTGGCAGTTGCAGCTTCTCCTCTTTGCGTTACTTTCGTTCTGTTTCCTTTATCGCTCCGGCATCCATCCACCGGAAATTCGCGCGATTAATCTTGATGTTGATGTGATCTACCGCAAATTTATGCCTGATGTTCTTACGCGCACGCGCAACATTGCGTCCACGCTTTGGACAGCCGGGTCCTGGTTTGTGGCGGCGAGGTTGAACCGAATTGTAGGGGCGCTTTACCGTTCACATGGCCCTGAAGGGCGCATGGCGCGGGTCTGGCCGACAGGTTCAATGGTGTTGTGGATCGCAATAATCCTGGGTGCAACGCTGGTCGTCAATTTTATTTAGAGCGTTTCCTCTTTTGATTCAATCAAACGGGGAAACGCTGGGTTTCGATCGGTATCTACGTTTTGGTTTTGATCTCAAACGGCACGCTGGATCGGATATTTAGATCCCGTTGCGGGAACGGAATTTCAATGCCGTGTTTCTGGAACCGTTTCCATACTTCAAGATAGGCAACGCTTGAAATATTGGCGACACCACCCTCCGGGTCATTGATCCAGAAGCGTAGCTCCAGATCTACTGACGAATCTCCAAACCCTTTGACAAGGCAAACTGCTTTGGGAACTTTAAGAATACGCGGCAGATCATTCACCGCGTCGATACAAAGTTCAATCGCCTTCTCAACATCTGTGTCATAAGAAACGCCAATTGGTAGTTTTCGCCGGACTGACTTGTTGGTGTGGGTCCAGTTGGTAACCGGCGTATCGATAAAGGTCTCATTCGGAATAAGTGTTTCTGTGCCGTCACGGGTGCGCACGGATGTATATCGCGCGCCAAGATGTTGGACCCATCCATAGGTGGAGCCTGATACGGTATCAATTTCGATCACGTCACCGGGTTTGATTGATTTATCCAGAAGCAGAATTATGCCTGAGATGAAGTTGGAAACAATCTTTTGAAGACCGAGGCCTATCCCTATGCCCACGGCACCGGAAAACACCGCAAGTGCGGTAAAATCGATGCCAACCGCGCCAAGCGACAAAACCAGTGCCAGCGCAAGAAGGCAGAAGCGCAAGACCTTTGTCAGCAGCACTTTTACAGATGGCGACAGATCTTCGTTTTTGTTAATAGTATTGCCCAAAAACTGTGAGGCGGTCGAAGCGACCCAAACGAGCAATGTAAGCAGGATGCCGCTTTTGATTACGGAAAGGGCGGAGACCTTGGTTTGCCCAAGGTTAAAGGCGGCGCTGTCCAGGGCGGCTTGGGTTTCCGGCAAGAGGCCGAGAATATAAAGCGCTGCAACGGTCCAGGCAAAAATTGCGATCAACCGGGAGAAAAAACGGTTTCGGATAAGGCGGGAGAGAACCGAGATAATGAACCAGGTGGTAGCGAGCCCTGCGAGTACCCTGATGAGGTAGCTGTTGCTTGGCCAGGTAACAGACCGCAGGACACCATAAGCGATCCACAGTTGAACAGAGGCAAGAAGCCAGAAGAGACGTTGGTGCAGAATGATCAGAAATCGAAGAAGCGATCTCTGTCCCTCGATTTGCCGGAGGCGTTGGTTAACAGTTTCCTCGCAAAGCCGGGTAATTATTCTGGAGCTTAGCAGGATAAGCAAAACAATTGCGATCTGGATCAGCGTCCAGCGGCTGAAAATGTTGTTGACAGAAAATCCGATATTGGCCAAAAAATCTTTGACGAAAAGAAATGCTGGCGTCTGGAATAAAGTCTCAAGGGCCAAGCTTCTTGGAACTCCGCTAAGGTTGGAAAATTGCTTTCGAATCTCAATCTAGAGCATCTTTTATTAAATATGAACCGCTTTGATGGCGTGAGGTTTGTGATCTCGCCTGGCGGTTTTCAAAAAGCGGGTTAGATACCCGGTTGAGAAAAACAGCAAAACGAGCGCGCAAAGATCGCCCAGGCAGACGATAAGACTGAAGATAAAGTATTGAATTCAAACTTGTTTTCTCACCCATTTATCGCAGCCGCATGGCTTTGCCCCAGGAAGGCGTTGCGAATTTCTTGTGGTGCAAAAACACCACGGCGCAATCCGCGCCTGTTCCTGTGACAAATTTCAGGTGGTCAAAGTGTACCATATTTAATAAAAGGTGCTCTAGCAGCCTTGGCACTGTGCATGCAAACCGGCCCCCATGAATGCGGACAAGGTGTAATTTGGATTGACCACGGTTGCTGGCAGGGTAAGCTTTATGGATGGGCAAAAAACTACCGGTAACCCTTAAGCAAAACCCGCATGATGTTCAGGCCGATCTTGAGCAGCGGCTCGAACTTGCAATCGGCCATGAGATACGCGCCGCACGCAAGCGCCTCGGAATTACCATCGCGGAACTGTCAGATGCCTCAGGTCTTTCAGTTGGCATGATATCGAAAATGGAAAATGGTTCCACCTCTGCATCGCTTGTCAGCTTGCAAATCGTTTCAGATGCCCTGGGCGTTCCCATAAGCTCTTTGTTCAAGCGGTTCGAGGAAACACGGTCAGCGGTTTACGTGAAGGCCGGCGGCGGGTTCGCGGCCGAAAGGCGCGGAACCCGGGCCGGCCATCACTATAAGCTGCTTGGCCATATTGGCGGCAATACCAGTGGTGTAACTGTTGAACCTTATTTGATTACGTTGACGGAAGAATCAGATACATTTCCGACTTTCCAGCATCCAGGCTTGGAATTCTTGTACATGCTCGAAGGCGAGGTTGAGTATCGGCATGGGAACTCCCATTACACCTTAAAACCTGGAGACAGTCTCTACTTTGATGCGGATGCACCACATGGACCGGTAACATTGGCCAGGCTTCCGGCAGTCTATTTGTCCGTCATCTCCTATCAACAGTCCGATTGAACATACCGTTAGAAAAATTCACTGACAGGAAATATTTATTCTTTTTGATTGACTCTTGATCAAGCCCAATTACTTTCTGTTCAAGATTTCGAAAGCTAAGCGGAGGTTAAGATCATGTGTGGAATTGTTGGTCTGTTTCTGAAAGACAAATCCCTTGAACCGCAGCTTGGTGAAATGTTGTCCGATATGCTTGTTACCATGACGGATCGCGGTCCAGATAGCGCGGGCATTGCAATGTATCAGGAAGCTGGCAAAGGTCGGGCCAAGGTGACGATCCAGTGTGATGATCCGGGCGATATATATGACGGATTGGAAAAAGCGCTTTCAGATGCGATCGGTGTAGATATCAAGTTCGAACAGCGCGATACTCACGCGGTTCTTGATGTGGCTGCTGACCGCGTCAATGCTGTACGCGCAGAGATTGCAGCTAACCATCCGGACGTTCGGGTGATGAGCAGCGGCGAAAGTGTTGAAATCTACAAAGAGGTTGGACTTCCGTCATCGGTGATCGATCGATTTGGTATCCGTGAAATGAGTGGCAGCCATGGAGTAGGGCACACTCGCATGGCGACAGAATCTGCGGTTACGACGCTCGGCGCCCACCCTTTTTCGACCGACGAAGACCAGTGCCTTGTTCACAATGGCTCGCTTTCCAATCACAATTCACTCCGCCGTAAACTGGTGCGCGAAGGAATGACCTTTGAGACCGAGAATGACACGGAAGTAGGTGCCGCCTATCTTGCCAATCAGATGCAGCGGGGTGCTTCACTTGGTGAGGCGCTGGAAGCAGGTTTGAAAGACCTCGATGGGTTTTATACCTTTGTAATAGGTACCAAGGATGGATTTGGTGTGCTGCGTGACCCGATTGCCTGCAAACCTGCAGTGCTTGCGGAGAGCGACCAGTATGTAGCGTTCGGGTCCGAGTACCGGGCACTGGTTGATCTGCCCGGAATTGAGCAAGCCAAGGTCTGGGAGCCGGAACCCGCGACCGTCTATTTTTGGGAGCGCTGAGATGGAGACGATTGATCTTTCGCAGACACCGCTGCGGGACATGAACGAAACCCTGCAGGCACAATCACAGGGCTCAAATCAGACCGAATGGGATGTCGTAAATCCCAGAGGCGCCCATGCCATTGCCTGCGGACTTGATGGTCCTGTCACGGTCAATATCAAAGGTTCCACCGGATATTATTGTGGCGGCATGAACAAGGAAGCGACGGTTAATATTCAAGGCTCTGCCGGCCCGGGGGCAGCTGAAAACATGATGTCTGGCAAAATCGTGATTGAGGGGGATGCCAGTCAGTATGCAGGTGCAACCGGGCATGGCGGGATACTTGTCATCAAGGGCAACGCATCTTCGCGTTGTGGTATCTCGATGAAAGGTATCGACATTATCGTTCATGGCAATATCGGGCATATGTCGGCTTTTATGGCGCAATCTGGAAATCTTGTTGTCTGCGGCGACGCTGGTGATGCACTGGGTGATAGTCTTTATGAAGCAAGATTGTTTGTTAAGGGCAATGTTAAATCGCTCGGCGCGGATTGCATTGAAAAGGAAATGCGACCCGACCATCTGAAACTTCTTGCCGATTTGCTGGACCGCGGTGAGGTGAAAGACGCAAAACCCGAAGATTTTAAACGCTATGGCTCTGCCCGTAAACTATACAATTTCAACATCGACAATGTGGATGCTTACTGATGACCAACTCTCCAACCCATCCGCGTATCCCTGCACCTTTCGATGAATATACAAATTCCGAGATACGGCGTGCTGCTCAAACCGGCATTTATGACATTCGCGGTGGTGGTGCAAAGCGCCACGTACCGAACTTTGATGATTTGCTGTTTCTGGGCGCATCCATGTCACGTTACCCGTTGGAGGGTTATCGTGAAGCTTGCAATACCAAGGTTTCACTTGGGACGCGGCATGCGCAAAATCCCATTCACCTGGATATCCCGATCACCATTGCAGGCATGAGTTTTGGCGCGCTTTCCGGCGCTGCAAAAGAAGCATTGGGGCGCGGTGCATCTGCTGCCGGAACATCAACCACAACCGGTGATGGTGGCATGACGCCTGAAGAACGGGGCCAGTCGAAAAAGCTTGTCTATCAGCTTTTACCATCACGCTACGGGATGAACCCGGATGATCTGCGCAAGGCTGACGCAATTGAAGTCGTTATCGGGCAGGGGGCAAAACCCGGTGGCGGGGGTATGTTGCTGGGTCAGAAAATCTCGGACCGTGTGGCTGAAATGCGCAATCTTCCCAAAGGCATTGATCAGCGTTCAGCCTGCCGCCACCCGGATTGGACCGGGCCAGACGATCTCGAAATCAAGATACTGGAATTACGCGAAATCACCGGTTGGAAAGTGCCGATCTACGTCAAAATAGCAGGCTCACGCCCTTATTATGATACCGCTCTGGCTGTAAAGGCAGGCGCGGATGTGGTTGTGCTGGATGGCATGCAGGGTGGCACTGCGGCAACCCAGGAAGTCTTCATCGAGCACGTTGGCCAACCAACGCTTGCTTGTATCAGACCTGCAGTTCAGGCATTGCAGGATCTTGAGGTACACCGTGAAGTGCAACTGATTTTGTCCGGCGGCATACGCAACGGCGCTGATGTTGCAAAGGCAATGGCGCTGGGTGCAGATGCAGTTGCTGTCGGAACTGCCGCATTGATTGCGCTGGGAGACAATGATCCCAAATGGGAAAAAGAGTATCAGACGCTTGGTTCAACTGCCGGAGCCTATGATGACTGGCACGAAGGTCAGGACCCGGCGGGAATCACGACCCAGGAACCGGAGTTGATGAAGCGCCTGGATCCAGTGGCTGCCGGACGCAGGCTTGCAAACTATCTGAAAGTCCTGACGCTGGAAGCCCAGACGATTGCACGGGCTTGTGGCAAGAATGATCTTCGCAACTTGGAGCCGGAAGATCTTGTGGCACTGACACTAGAGGCTGCCGCAATGGCACAAGTTCCGCTTTCCGGTACCAACTGGATACCGGGTCAGGGGGGGTATTGAGTGTTTTGTGTAAAACAGAGCGAGGGATTTCGCCGCTCCGTGCCAGAACACGCTGAGGCATTTTGCCTAAGCGTTAGCTCATGAATGGTCGATAAGGTGATGGCCTTATCGGAAATATAACAAACGGGAGGGGAACATGGCTAAGGATCTCGCAAAATTCGCCAAAGACAATGGTGTAAAATACTTCATGATTTCATTTACGGATTTGTTTGGCGGGCAACGTGCCAAACTGGTTCCGGCTGCAGCGATTGCTGATATGCAGGAAGATGGGGCAGGCTTCGCAGGTTTTGCAACCTGGCTCGATATGACGCCGGCCCATCCAGATATGTTGGCAGTTCCGGATCCTGATAGCGTTATCCAGCTGCCATGGAAACCGGAAGTGGCGTGGGTCGCTGGCGATTGCGTGATGGAAGACCAGCCTGTTGATCAGGCTCCTCGCAACACGTTGAAACGACTGATTGCAGAAGCGGCATCGCAAGGCATGAGAGTCAAAACCGGAATTGAAGCCGAGTTTTTTCTTACCAACATGGATGGCACTGAAATTTCTGATCCGCAGGATACTGCGGAAAAACCTTGTTATGATCAGCAGGCTGTCATGCGACGCTATGATGTGATTGCTGAAATTTGCGACTATATGCTTGAGTTAGGCTGGGGCCCTTATCAAAACGACCATGAAGATGCGAATGGCCAATTTGAAATGAACTTCGAATTTGATGATGTTCTTGCTACGGCAGACAAGCATTCATTCTTCAAGTTTATGGCCAAATCGATCGCCGAAAAGCATGGCTTTCGCGCAACCTTCATGCCAAAGCCGTTTGAAGGTCTGACCGGGAATGGTTGCCATGCCCATATTTCTGTTTGGGATACTGCAGGTAAAACCAACATTTTTGCTGATGACAATATGGATCTTGGCCTGTCTGAAAAAGGGCGCAACTTCCTGGGTGGGATCATGAAACATGCAACGGGCATGTGTGCGATAACCAACCCTACTGTAAACTCCTACAAACGCATTAATGCGCCAGTGACTTCATCCGGTGCAACTTGGGCACCGAACACAGTTACATGGACATCAAACAACCGCACCCATATGGTGCGGGTACCTGGACCGGGTCGTTTTGAGCTGCGGCTGCCAGACGGCGCAACCAATCCCTATCTCCTGCAAGCAGTGATCATCGCGGCAGGCCTTTCCGGAATTCGCTCGAAAGCAGATCCCGGAAAGCGCTGGGACATCAACATGTATACCGAAGGTCACAAGGCTAAAGGCGCACAGAAATTGCCATTGAATCTTCTTGATGCACTTCGAACTTTTGACAAGGACAATCCTCTCAAAGCGGCACTTGGTGAAGAAATGTCTGCGGCGTTTCTCAAGCTCAAACATACCGAGTGGAATTCATATGTTTCTCATTTCTCTGACTGGGAGCGAGCAAATACATTAGACGTCTAGAGCTTTTCGCACTTTTGTGAATTCACAAAAGTGATAACGAAATGCGTAAAAACAATGACTTATAGCGTGCCAGGTGAATTCACCTAAGCGTGGTACGCTCTAGTTTGCAGCCAGCCATTCTTCGATAACACCGACTTGCTCGTCATTTCGTAGCGTTGGGGTGTGGCCCGTATCATCAAACTCGACAAGCGTTGTTTCAGGCCCGCATTCAAGCATCTTGTTTGCAGTCTCTTCCGTCAGAAAACTTGAATTCTTGCCTCTCAACACCAAAACAGGGCAGGATATTTTCTCCCAGGTTTCCCACATATCGACGTTGAAGTAGGAAATTGAGTCTCGAAACGCATCCCCGACACGAGGGTCGAATTTCATGCGAAATGTACCATGCTCGGTTCGTTTGCTGGAATATTTGGCCATGTGAGTCCAGTCGGTATCGGACATGGGTGCAAATTCCGGATAAATTTTGCGCAGGTACTCCTCTACTTCGGAAACGGACGCAAATTCCTCCGACCGGCCGATGTATTCAGCAATCGATAGCAAGGCATCTCTGGAAACCTCCGGTCCAATATCATTCACGACCAAGCGCCGGATAGGCGATTGCGCAACAGAGGCCAGTACCATGCCGATGATGCCACCCATGGATGTGCCAATCCAGTTGATTTCTGTTGCGCCAAGCCGGGCGATCAAAGCGTTCATGTCGGCGTTGTATTGCAGATAATTGTAGGATTCGTCATCCAGCAAGTGATCGCTGTCACCCCGGCCCACGACATCCGGGCACACAATTCGGTATCGATCACAAAGTTTGGCAGCGAGGCGATCGAAATCCCGGGCATTGCGGGTAAGACCATGCACACAGACCAGCGTTTCCTGATGCGGGAATTTGTCGACACTTCCCCATTCAAGATAGTTGACGCGGTGAAACCCGTGAAATCCAAGGCCCATGAAATAGTGTTTGGAGAAGGCTTTAGCAGGCTGTTTTTTCCGATGGGGCATGGGCTGATTGCAACTCCTTACTTCACGTTTTTCAACCGTTCCTGTAATTCATTTATCTTAGCCTGAATGTCTTCAAGTTCATCGCCATTGTCAGTTTTTTCATCCGGTTCATCCACTGATTTTTCTTGTGCCCACGAATCCTGCCCAAAACCCGCCATGGATTGAAAGAACTCGAAACTTCGATTGAAAATCTCGAGGTTCTGTTTCGCGAGGTTTTCATTGAACTGTGCCATGGTTCGGGAGTTGGTCTCGACAATTTCCTGAAACGTGTTTTTCATCCGGTCACGCTCGGTCACAAAAACATTCATCGATTCACGCAGGTAATCAGGCACCATCTGACTATAGGCATCATCATACATTGAGATCAGTTGTTTTTGGACATCCAATGGGAAATGATAGTTTGATTGATCAGCTTCTCGCTCGAAGATCACCTGGCTCAGTATGCTGCGTGTGATGTCTTCGCCGGTTTTTGTATCTTCAATGATAAATTCTGTGCCCGCTTTCACCAACGCAACAATGTCATCAAGAACGATGTAGGAGCTGCTGCTGGTATCGTAGAGCCGACGGTTCGGATATTTTTTGATTTTGATAGGTGTGTCAGTCTTTTGATCTTCCGTACCGGTATTTTCGGAGGCAGTTCCCATGCGATATTTCCGTTTTTGTTGCGGTGCAATAATTTCTACCTAGCAAGTTTTCCACACAAAGGGAAAACAAAAAACCGCCGCCCTGAGGGGGCGACGGTATATGATCCGGCTTAAGTCTTTGGGAGGAGGAGAGACTTAAAGGTTGCCGGAAAAGCCTTTTGAGTATGCAACACGGCCTGCTTCACCGGTGTCTTTCATGATTTTGGTTGAAAGCTCAGTGTAGTCTTTTACTTGTTCGGTAAAGCGCTCAGTTGCAGCCGCCATGTTTGAAGTCGCTACTTTGTAAAACTCGGGAAGATCGCTGGTTTTGTTAAGAGCTTTGACGCCATCAAAAGAGGCCGCTACGTTTGAAATGTAGTTGTCATAAGCTTTTTTGGCGAGGGTTTCGCTGCCTTTGAACATCGCAGCGTTGAATTCGATCAAGCCGTCAACAAATTTTTCTGAGTTTGCGATGTGATTGGTTACATATTCTTTTGATTGCTCAAGGGATTCTGAAGCGTCAATTCTTTTGGTCATTATGCTATCCTTTATAATGGGCTGGGAGGAATAAGCCCGTTGTTTGTGTCTGCTGAGCTTATATAGGATAAAAAATTGTGCATTGCAACAAAAAATTGTGCAACGCACAATTTTTGTTCAAAACCTGACTATCACAGTTAGAGTGTTTTGCGTTCAAACCAAACAGCAACAAGGCGTACCTTATTTGATTTCATTCACGCATTTTCGTTTACCCGGTTCCGATTAAACGGATACTCTAGACGTGCGCATATGACTTGTACATATCGTTGATGTATAAAGCAGGGCAAGTTATGCAGGGCATGCATTGCTCATCTACGACATTGTCAATTGTAACTGCCCTGTAAGCATGGTTGGAAACCGCAAGTGACGGGGTGAAATGCAATTTGGCGTAAATCGTCTTAATTTTGCGATCTTTACATAGGCAAAGACTATGAAATCCAATCCACGGAGATACCGGTGAGTTCAAACAGCAACATGACAGCGGCACAGCTGCTCGTACAATGTCTCGAAAATGAGGGTGTTGAATACATTTTTGGCATACCTGGTGAAGAAAATATCGCAGTAATGGATGCCCTACTGGATAGCCCCATCAAGTTTATCGTTACCCGGCACGAACAAGGTGCGGCATTTATGGCCGATGTGTACGGGCGATTGACCGGCCGGGCAGGTGTTTGCATGTCGACATTGGGACCGGGTGCTACCAACCTGGTAACCGGAGTAGCTGATGGCAATATGGACCGTGCCCCAATCGTTGCTATTGCTGGGCAAGGTGCCACTACAAGAATGCACAAGGAAAGCCATCAGATCCTTGATCTGGTAAATCTGTTTGAGCCGATAACCAAGTACAGCACACAAATTCGCGAACCGGAAATTGTGCCGGAAGTTGTCCGTAAGGCGTTCAAATTTGCCCAGGCGGAAAAACCTGGCGCTGCATTTATCGATTTCCCGGAAAACGTGGCCGGCATGGCAACGGGAAATGCCGTTCCCCTGAAAGTTCAATCTCCGGCGAAATCTGAAGCCGCCCGCGGTAAATGTCGCCAGGTGGCTGAACAAATCAGCAATTCCAAAAATCCTGTTATCATTGCAGGTAATGGCGTTATTCGCCACGGCGCAAGTGGCGTTCTTGTTGAGTTCGCTGAAACCATCAATGCACCTGTGGCAACAACCTTTATGGCAAAGGGTGCAATGCCTTCATCTCACCCCCTCAGCATTGGAACGGTTGGTCTCAAGGCTCACGATTTGGTGGCGTTCGGCATTGATGAGGCGGATCTCGTAATTTGCATTGGCTATGATCTTGTTGAGTATGACCCTGCGCACTGGAACCCAAACCACGATAAACAGATTATCCACATTGATGGATCAGCAGCAGAAGTAGATGCCAACTATATTGTGGAGGCTGGTGTAATTGGGGATATGAAGGATTCCATGCAGCGCATTGCAGTACGTTGTGAGCGGGCTCCGGCAAAACCCATGCCGAAACTTAGGGAAAAAATTGTCGAAGAGCTGAATGCTCATTCGAACAATACTGAGTTTCCGGTCAAACCGCAGCGTATAATCTGTGATTTGCGTGAAGTGCTGAACGACGAGGATATTGTGATTTCAGATGTCGGTGCCCACAAAATGTGGATGGCCCGTATGTTCCAGGCTGAGCAACCAAACACCTGTATCATCTCCAACGGTTTTGCAGCAATGGGTATTGCTCTTCCCGGTGCAATTGCCGCCAAACTGGTGAACCCGGATCGTAATGTTGTTGCTGTTTGTGGCGATGGTGGTTTCATGATGAATAATCAGGAAATCGAGACAGCAGTTCGCCTTGGCTTAAACATCACCGTACTGATGTTTAACGACAACAAGCTGGGCCTCATTGAATGGCATCAGCTTCGCGAATTTGGTCGTAAAAGCCACGTCGATGTTGGAAATCCGGATTTCGTGAAGTTTGCCGAAAGCTTTGGCGCCACCGGGTACCGGGTTGAAAGGGCGGAGGATTTGCAGGATACCTTGCGCACAGCCATGAAGGATGGCGGTGTTTCGTTAATCGATTGCCCGGTTGACTATAGTGAAAACATGAAATTAACCGCGCGTCTCAAGGAAATGAAATCTCTGTAACGGCAAACACCAAGCCGGAACAACTACCGGATACCCGTCTCGTTGAGACACAGATATGACAGGAAAGAAAATGCACGCATTCCAGTTTCAGACTACTAAATCCATTATCAGTGAAGTCGGAAGTACCGCCAAGATTGGTGCGATCATGGCCGATATGGGTTGTAAAAAAATTGCTTTCGTAACGGACAAGATCATTCTGGAGCTTGGCCTCGCAAAAGCTGCATTAGACAGCCTGAAACAAGCGGGAATTGATGTCCATGTAATTGACGATGTGGTTGCCGATCCGCCGGAAGCCATGATCCTCAAGGCTGTCGAAGAAGCAAAGTCTGAAGGCGTTGACGGTGTTGTATCAGTGGGTGGTGGGTCATCCATGGATACCGCAAAACTGATCGCTGTTCTTGTTAACTCGGATCAGCCAATTGAAGAAATGTATGGCGTAGGTCTCGTCAAGGGTGGACGTTTGCCGATGGTGCTGGCGCCAACCACAGCGGGAACCGGTTCGGAAGTAACACCAATTTCGATTGTCACAACTGGCACAAACGAAAAAAAGGGCGTTGTATCGCACCAGCTTTTACCTGATTGGGCCGTGCTTGATGCGGAACTTACAGTCGGTCTTCCAGCCCATGTAACTGCTGCAACCGGTATCGATGCGATGGTTCACGCGATTGAGGCTTATACATCCAAGCACAAGAAAAATATTGTATCTGATACGCTTGCCCGACAGGCTCTCGACCTGCTCGGCAATTCAATCCACACAGCTTGTACAACTCCCGGTGACCGTGAAGCCCGTTCCAACATGCTGCTTGGTTCGATGCTTGCGGGCATGGCCTTTGCAAATGCACCGGTGGCCGCTGTTCATGCCCTGGCCTATCCTTTGGGCGGGCATTTTCATGTTCCCCACGGTCTTTCAAATGCGCTTGTTCTTCCATACGTCCTTGATTTCAACATGAGCGAAGCGTCGACGCTTTATGCGGAACTTGCTCCCATTATTTTCCGTGACACGATCGGCAAATCAGATGCTCAAAAGTGTAAGGCCATGGTTGAAGGCTTCAAGGCAATGGGACCGGAACTTGGCATGCAGTCAAAGCTTGTGGAAGTTGGAGTTAATCACAATCACCTTCCGATGCTTGCTGAGGATGCGATGAAGCAGCAGCGCCTGCTCGTAAACAATCCCCGCGAGATGACCTATGAGGCGGCGCTGGAAATTTACACACAGGCCTTGTAAGTTCTTGGAAATCAAAAGGGAGTTTCTCGAGTGAGTGCGAAAAAAGATCCAGAGGGTTTTGATGCCTTCCTTGATATTTGGCAGCAAAGTCAGGATGCCTTTTTCAAGGCCCAGGAAGAAGTTGGTGAGCAGTTCAGAAAATCTCTCAGCGAAATGTCAAATACGATTGAACGTGAATCTGCTGATCCACTGGCTGCCTGGCAATCCCTGATTAAAGCATGGGCCCCAATGTGGAATGCCGAAAAAGCGGGCGAAGAGTTTGATTTTTCAACCGGCAATGACATGTTTTTTGCATTGCTCGACCCGCAGAAATGGACCAAATATGCACCGGAACAATTGCGGCTGATCTTGGAAAAGATTGCCAACGGTCCACAGTTCGCGGATCTTGCAACGCCTCAACATGCTGCCGCCGATGCCTGGCGCGAGAGCCTTGACTACCAACAGGCTGCAAGCGATATGTCGAAGGTCATGCAAAAGGCATGGTCACAAGCCTTTACGAGTTATAGCGAAAAATACACGCTTGAAGATCTGCAGTCGGGCGATGTCAACGAAGCGTTGGATGAATGGCTTAAGGCGGCAAACGCTTCGCTGCTGGACACGCAGGCAAGTGATGAGTTTCTTGATGCCCAAAAACGCATGATCCGTTCTTCCACTGAAATTCGCGCCAGACAAAAAGACATGGCTGAGCAGTGGAGTGAGGCTTGGCAAATGCCGACCAGAACAGAAATAGATGACCTGGCTTTGTCCGTGCACCAACTTCGCCGCGAATTGCGTGAGGTCAAACGGGAACTTCAAAAGTTGAAGGAAACAAGGGCATGATGCCGATTTTACGCAACAAACAGGGCGAACCTGTTGATGGAGTGGAAGCGGGGCTTGAAGCCTGGTCAGCCGCAATGGGTCAACTCATGGCAACCAGCGTCAAAGCAGTACGTTCCGGAGGATTTCTGGCCCAGGTAGCAAATGAAGAGGTTCGCATCGCGGAAGCGGAAAGCGATGTTGTATTTGAAATGGACAAGGTTCGCTTGTTTCACTACCGTTCGGTGGAAAAAACCAAAGCAAACATTCCGCCTGTCGTTATTTGTTACGGTCTGTTTGGTCGGCAGACAATGATCGATCTTCAGGAAGACCGCTCACTGGTACGCAATCTATTGACTGCAGGCCTGGATGTATATGTTGTTGATTGGGGCAACCCGACCCGCGCTGACCAGTTTCTCAATTTCGATGATTATGTTGATCTTTATCTTGGATCCTGTGTTGAACACGTGGTGGCTGCAAATGACGGGAAGCCGGTCAACCTATTTGGCATATGTGAAGGTGGAACGTTTGCTGCAATGTTGGCGGCTCTTCGCCCGGAACTCCTTGCGGGTCTTGCGCTTGCGATTACGCCAATTGATTTTCACGGCGATCAGGAGAATTTCCGGCGAGGCGAGGGGTTCCTCAATCAATGGATCGGCAACCTTTCGGAAGCTGATGTTGATCTGCTCGTTGAAACCTACGGCATGCTGCCTGGAGAAATGACCGGGGCCATTTTTTCTTCTCTTACCCCAATCAATTCGCTGACCAAATATAGCCTTGGGCTGGCGCGAATGGATGGAAACCGGGATGCAATGCTCAATTTCTTGCGTATGGAAAAGTGGATTGCTGATCGTCCGGATCATCCAGGAGAGCTTGCCCGCCAATGGCTCAATGATCTTTATCGGGAAAACAGGCTTGTAAAGGGAACATTCGAAGTACTCGGCGAGGCGGTGGATTTGAGGAAGATTTCCTGTCCGGTCCTGAATATTTATGCGCTTCAGGATCACATCATTCCGGTCAGTTGCTCGCGCGCTCTTGGCAAGTTTCTACCCAAGGAACGATATCAGGAGATCGGTTTTCCCGGCGGGCATGTCGGAGTATTTGTCAGTCGAAAAGCTCAAGGCGTTGTTGCCGGTGGTTTGGTCGAGTGGCTGGGGGGGCCGAAAGATAATAAGCCGAGAGTTCGGAAAACGAGAGCGAAATCCGCCAAAGCGAAATAGACAATCTGTTTCAGTAAGGACGTTGAGATGGTCGATAAAGTTGTTTCCCTTGAAGATGCGGTTGCGACAATTGCCGATGGCGACACAATTTGTGTTTCCGGCTTCGTCGGGATTGGAACCCCTGAAAGCCTGCTGCGTGGAATTGAGCAACGCTTTCTTGCCCATGCTGCACCAAGAGATGTGTCGCTTCTTTTTGCCGCTGCTCCCGGAGATGGCAAGGAACGCGGCTTGAACCGGTTGGCTCATCCAGGGCTTGTTAAACGGGCTATCGGTGGACATTGGTCCTTGGTGCCAAAACTTGGCGCTATGGCAATGAGGGAGGAAATTGAAGCTTACAATCTGCCGCTTGGCTGTATCTCGCAACTTTACCGTGACATTGCATCAGGTAAGCCAGGCATGTTTTCGAAGGTTGGTTTGCACACATTCGTTGACCCACGCCAGTCTGGTGGTGCAATCAACTCGCAAACCACGAAACCGTTGGTAGAAGTTCAGGAAATTCAGGGAGAAGAGTGGCTGTTTTATCATTCAATTCCGGTAAACGTTGCGCTGATACGCGGCACAACCGCAGATCCATTGGGTAATATCACGATGGAACGTGAAGCACTGACGCTGGATATGTTGCCAATCGCGATGGCTGCAAAAAATTCAGGCGGCTTGGTGATTGCGCAGGTAGAGCGGATTGCGGCCCCCGGATCCTTGATGCCGAAGGAAGTCGTCGTGCCCGGCAATCTGGTCGATTGTGTCGTCCTTTCAGAACCTGATGAACATCTTCAGACTTATCAGACCCCCTACAATCATGGGTTTTCCGGCCGCATGAAATCAATCGTCGACACACTCGCTCCGATGGAATTAACTGAGCGCAAGGTGATTGCCCGCCGTGCAACAATGGAATTACCGGTCAATGGTATTATCAATCTTGGAATTGGCATGCCGGAAGGGGTGGCTTCGGTTGCGAACGAGGAAAATATCATTGACTGCATCACGCTTACAACTGAAGCAGGCGTGCATGGTGGTGTTCCACAATCAGGTTTGGATTTTGGCGCGGCAGTAAACGCAAGCGCAATCATTCAAACCAATCAACAATTTGATTTTTATGATGGCGGCGGTCTGGATTTGGCCTGCCTCGGCATGGCCGAAACCGATCAGCATGGCAATGTGAATGTCAGCCTCTTCAAGGGTCGCTTCGCTGGCGCCGGCGGCTTCATCAACATTTCACAAAACGCCCGGAAAGTGCTTTTTGTCGGAACATTCACTGCCGGCGGTCTCAGCGTGAAGGCTGAAAGTGGCAAGCTGGAAATTCTTCAGGAAGGCAAAAGCAAAAAGTTCACAAGCGATGTTGAACAGATAACATTCAACGGTCCATATTCTGCGGGGCAGGACAAAGAGGTTCTTTACATCACAGAGCGTTGCGTTTTTGAACTTACACAAAAAGGCCTGAAATTGATTGAAGTCGCTCCAGGTGTCGATATTGATAAGGATATCCTCGCGCAGATGGATTTCGAACCTCTAATAGATGATCCGCGAGAAATGGACCCGGGTTTGTTTGAGGATGCGCCGTTGAAGCTGAGAAAGCAGATGTTGGAAATTCCGGTGCAGGAGCGTCTTGTTTATGATGCGGAGCAGAACCTGGTGTTCTCAAACATGAGTGGGTTTGAGATATCAACCAGAGAAGAGCTCGCAGATCTTGACCGCGAGCTCAATAAATTTTTCAAATCTCTTGGCTGCAAGGTAAACATCATCACCAATGTGGATGGCATGTCGATTGCTCCCAGACTTTCGTCAAAATTCATGAACCTCATGGGGCAGTTGGAATATGATTACTATTTGACCGCCACCCGCTACACCACCAGTGCGTTTATGCGTCAGAAACTTGGGAATGATCTTAAGAACCGTTCCATTCCACCGCATATTTTTGAAAGCCGTGAAGAAGCGGCTCAATATATCAGGTCCACCGCCAAGGACTGATACAAGCGGTCAATAGGATTGACCCTTTTGGGGCACCGCAGGCCAGGGTTCTTTTGGTTTTGGCCGCGTTGCAATTAGCTCATGGTACGCAAGCTCCCCTTTGCTAATCGCGCCTAACCAAAGCCAAAATAATTCCTGATCAAGAAAATCAATCCTAATGGCCGTTGGTATGATATTCCAGTTCCGGCAGTTTTGGCGTAAAGTGTTTCTCAATCAACGCCTTGGGATGCTTCATGTCATTTACGCCATTCAATGCACATCTGCTTTCGCCACTTTTGGGTGACATGGAGTTGGCGCAGCATTTTTCGGTAAAGTCCGATGTCGAGTGTATGCTCAGCTTTGAAGTTGCTCTGGCGGTTGCACAAGCAGAAGCCGGCATGATACCTGATGACGCTGCAGCAAAAATCAACGAAGCCTGCGGCGGGTTTGAACCCGACATGGGCGCGTTACAGATTGGGGTTGAGCGTGATGGGATGGCGGTGCCCGAATTCATCGCTCAATTGCGGCGGGCGTGTGATGAGGCCAGCGAGTTTCTTCATTTAGGCACGACCAGTCAGGATGTGATTGATACAAGCCTCACCCTTCGCTTGCAGCGGGTGAATTCAATCCTTCGAAAGCGTCTGGTTGATCTTGTAAAACAACTTGCAAATCTCGACCGGAAGTTCGGCAAGCGAGAAATGATGGGACATACCCGCATGCAGCCTGCCCTTCCAATCAGGGTCAGTCACAGACTTTCAAATTGGTCTTTTCCATTGGAAAAGCAGCTTGCGTCTCTTGATCAAATCGAACGAGAACTTCACGTCGTGCAATTGGGCGGAGCTGTTGGCGATTTGAAGACGATGGCTGAAAAGGCAGAGGCCGTTCGCCGAAAGCTTGCAAAAGAACTGGGGCTTAATGACCCCGGCAGGTCCTGGCATACAGATCGAAGTTGTTTGATTGCTTACTGCAACTGGCTTGCCCAAACTTGTGCGCAACTTGGCAAAATTGGTCAGGACTTCTTGTTGATGGCACGTGATGGCTCAGATGAGTTTTCTTTCCATGATGCCGGTGGTTCATCCGCCATGGCTCATAAACAAAACCCGATAAGGGCTGAGGCGTTGGTTGCACAGGCCCGTTTTGTTGCAACACTTGCTGGCGGCATGCAGCAAGCAGCAATCCATGAGCAGGAAAGATCAGGTTCTGCATGGACGCTGGAATGGATGATCATACCGCAGATAACCATTGAGACCGGCGCGTCTTTGAAAAATGCTGCCCGGCTTCTTGGCACTATTACATCAATCGGAAAGTGACAGAATTATTTGTCCGCCAGTTCATTGAGGCATTTGTTCAAAACGGCCAGTTCCTGTTTTGAAAATTTCGCCGAAAGCCCGTTCTGATAAGCTTCTGCGTGTTTAGTCAATTTACCAAATACAGATTGTCCAGAATGCGTCAGAGATAGCATCTCATGTCGCCGGTCTTTTTCAAGTCTTGTTCGTGTTAAAAAACGTTTTGTTTCCATCGCGGCAACAGCACGGCTGATTTTTGTTTTATGAAGGTTACTGCGCTCACATATTTGTTTTGCTGTCATGGCGCCAAACTGCCCGAGATGAAACAGCACCCGCCACTCCGTTCGCAACATGCCGTATTGATTTTTATAGACGGTTTGGAATTCTCTCGCGGCGGCTTCTGCAGCAAGGTTTAGTTGATATGGCAAAAAAGTTTCGAGATCAAATCCCACGGTTTCGTCCTTGATAGTTACATTTTCAACTAATAGCATTTGCCGAACGAAAGGAAAGCCTGATGAATGTACTATTCAAGATCAGTGATCGAATGACAATTGCTCCATCGGTTTCGGCGCAGCATCCAGGTTACATGCCCGGATTTGGAAACGACTTTGAAACCGAGGCACTTGAAGACGCTCTGCCACAGGGCATGAACAGTCCTCAAAAGTGTAATTATGGTCTCTATGGCGAACAACTGTCGGGAACTGCATTTACCGCACCCGGCCACCAAAACGAACGCACTTGGTGTTATCGTATCAGGCCGTCAGTCAGGCACACCAGCCGCTTTGAGCGCATCGATCTTCCATTCTGGAAATCAGCACCAAACGTATTGGATGATGTAGCAAGCCTTGGCCAGTATCGGTGGGATCCTGTCCAGCATTCAGAGGAAAAATTTACCTGGCTAACCGGGATACGGACGATAACCACTGCCGGTGACGTTAACACTCAAACTGGTATGGCCAGCCACATCTATCTTGTAACAGACAGCATGGTGGATGATTATTTCTACTCTGCTGATAGTGAACTGTTGATAGTACCCCAAGAAGGCACGCTGCGCTTTTTTACTGAGCTCGGGATCATTGATCTTGAGCCAAAGGAGATTGCGATTATTCCTCGCGGCCTCGTTTATCGGGTGGAAGTGCTTCAGGGGCCGGCCCGTGGTTTTGTCTGCGAGAATTACGGCCAGAAACTTGCCCTTCCGGAGAGAGGCCCGATTGGCGCGAATTGCATGGCCAACAAACGTGACTTTAAGACTCCGCTTGCAGCGTTTGAAGACCGTGATGCAGCGTCAACCGTCACCGTGAAATGGTGCGGCCAGTTCCATCAAACCAGGATTGAACACAGCCCGCTTGATGTTGTCGCATGGCATGGAAATTTTGCACCCTGCAAATATGACCTGCGAACCTATTGTCCGGTGGGTGCAATTTTGTTTGATCATCCGGATCCTTCGATTTTTACGGTACTGACCGCCCCATCTGGAATGCCGGGAACTGCGAACATCGATTTCGTCTTGTTCCGTGAACGATGGATGGTTGCTGAAAACACGTTCCGGCCACCTTGGTACCACAAAAACGTCATGTCCGAACTGATGGGTAATATCTACGGCCAGTATGATGCAAAACCGAAAGGATTTGTTCCCGGCGGCATGAGCCTTCACAACATGATGATACCACATGGTCCAGACCAAAATGCTTTCGAAGGTGCATCAAATGAAGACCTGAAGCCCAACAAGCTCGACGACACTATGTCATTTATGTTTGAGACCCGTTTTCCCCAACACCTCACCGAATTTGCCGCAAAAGAAGCCCCGGTTCAAGATGACTACATTGATTGCTGGTCAGATATTGAAAAGAAGTTTGATGGGAAACCGGGCCCGAAATAAATTGTATATTAAGTGAAATCACAAGGAATACGCGAGTTACATCGGTAATTGCCTTTAATATGGCAGCTAAATTGATCCCGTAAATCTATTGTTAGTCTTTTCGATTAACAGTTTGGATTGGAGGCGGGAATCAGTTCAATAAAAATATCGGGTAACCACGTGTCCAACTCAAAAGTCGCCGAAATTCTTGAGAAAAATGATCGGCTGGGTGAGCAGAGCATCGCCTTTATCCAGTCATTCATGGCCGTGATTATTTTGATTTTGCACCTCACCTCTGCGGTGCAGAACAACTGGGTGACATTTAACCTTGGAACAATACTGTCGATTACGCTGATTATCACGAGTTCGCTTTATCGTATGATGCTGACACAGGCAGAGACTTTCCAGCCCGGCAAGTTTTTGTTCCTGACGGTTGTCGACGGGCTTTTGATATTTTTGCTTTTGCTATCCTATAACGTTGCATACAAATTGGAACTGGCGGCAATTTTCAAATCGCCGAGTGTTGTCCTGTTTGTGATTTATACAGCCGCCCAACTGGTTCGGTTCGACCCCAAACCCGTTTTGGTGGCTGGAGGTACAGTCATCGGTGGGTGGGCTGCTCTATTTGCTACAACCTACTTTTATGGTGACAACATTGCGACGAACTACACTGAATATCTTGTTAGCCAAAAACTTCTTGTTGGTGCTGCCTTCGAAATGGCAGTTGGATATTGCTGCTTCCTGGGAATACTGGCTGTGGTTACCGCTGGCGCAAGGCGCTTTCTGGCTCGAACGGCAACGGTGGAGGAACTCGAGGTTGCCAATCGTAAAGCAGAAGAAAACGCAGCCAATTTTGAAAACCTCTATAGTTCTTCAACCGATGGAATTATTATTGTCGACACCGCGGGAATAATCATTCGCATCAATCCGGCAATCTCCAAAATATTTGGATACGAAAGTGAAGATTTGATTGGTCAAAGCACTGCTCTATTGATGTCAGAAGAAAATTCAGAGGCGCTGAAACTCGGGATCGAGCAATATCTCAATAGCGGATACAGTGGACTGGTTGGTGCAAGTTTTGAAAGTGCGGGCCTTCATAAAGATGGATATCAAGTCGATATAGAACTCTCGATAACCGAATTCTCAGCTTTCGGTGAAATTCGTTTTGCCGGTTTCATCCGCGATATCAAATCTCGCAAGTTGGCCGAACTAAATGAAAAGCGCGCGCAGGCTCAATTCCAAAGTGCGGTTGATGCTGCGATGGATGCAATTGTCATTATCGATGAACATGGATGCGTGACCGGATACAACCCGGCAGCTGAAGAAATTTTCGGTTTCACCCAAACAGAAATAATGGGTCGCAAGTTAAGCGAAACCATCATTCCTGAGCGATATCGCGAAGCTCATGAAAACGGTATGAAACAATCGCTGAAAACAGGTCTTGGGCTCGCGATGAATACCCCGATTGAAATCCAGGGATTGCATGCCAGCGGCTCGGAATTGCAAATTGAGCTCGTTATCAGAGAGATTGATGGAATTTCTGGCAAGAGGTTCTTTGGTTATGCAAGAGACATAACAGAGCGAAAGCACAATGAGGAAATGCTTATTCGCGCCAAGGACGAGGCGGAAGTTGCAACTGGGGCCAAAGCCCGCTTTCTTGCAATAATGAGCCATGAAATACGCACCGCTCTCAATGGCGTGTTGGGTGTCGTTGGTCTGCTGGGTGATACTTGCCTCAACGATGAGCAGAAAAAATTGATTGGTGTAGCAGAAGAGTCCGGTCGTTCCCTGCTCGGTATCATCAATGACATCCTGGACTTTTCCAAGTTGGAAGCCGGAAAATTTCAAATCGAGGCTAATCCATTCAGGCTTCAGTTGTTGATGCAATCGATCAGGGATTTGGTGGAGCCTCAGGCTGAGAAAAAGGGGCTGCTGTTTGAGTGCATAGTGGAAGAAAAGCTCGACAGGGTTTTCAATGGGGATGCGGACCGAATTCGACAGGTCCTGTTGAACCTCATTTGGAATGCGCTCAAATTTACGGATAATGGGCAAATCACGGTTCATGTCGGTATGACCGGGGATGACGAAAACCCCATAATTCGATTTGCAGTTGATGATACTGGCGTTGGAGTTCCTGATCACAAGAAGGATCAATTGTTCGCTGAGTTTGCAACCATCACCCATGGTCAGCAAGGTGACTTCCAAGGGACCGGGCTGGGGCTGGCAATATCAAAAGCCTTTGTTGAGGCCATGGATGGAAGCATTGGTTTTGAAAGCAAATCAAAAAACGGATCTGTTTTCTGGTTTGACGTGCCACTGGAGTTTGGCCGGGAAGAACTGCTGCAAAACAACACCGCAGTTGTCTATAGCCCCAGCTTCTGCGGGTTATCCGGAATTCGCGTTCTTGTTGTAGATGACAACCTTACCAATCAGTTGATCGTTAAACGTTACCTTAGCAAAGCTGGATGCCAGGTTGACGTTGCAAACAATGGTATGGAAGCGGTCGAGCAATACCACAAAGGCAGGCAGGATCTTGTTTTGATGGATATTTCAATGCCTGAAATGAACGGTTATGAGGCCACTGCTGCCATTCGATTTCTTGATGATGACGGCAAATCCGTCCCGATTGTAGCATTTACAGCATACGCGACTGAAGACGATAAATCCCGGATCAAGACAGCTGGTATGGATGATCATGTCACCAAGCCCTTTTCACGAGACCATTTGATCAATACAATTGTTAAACATCTCCCGCATCTGGCATCGCAGGAAAATCTGGACACAAAAACCGGTGATGGCAGCAGCGAGTTGATTGATGAAATTGCCCGCAATCTTGATTTAGATCATGTAACTCTGGCTTCAACATTAACCGGCATGGATGACACCGCAATAGGTGAAATTATCGGACAGTTTAGCGTCGATCTGGCGCGGTATCTTGAACTCGCGAGAGCAGGTTTAAAAAGCGGCGATTGGGATAAACTTGAGCAGGCTTCTCACGGATTGAAAGGTGCGTCAGGCATGTTTGGTGCTCTCGACTTGCGTGATCTGTCGGGTAGGGTCAACACAATGTGCCGTAATGGCTTGCAAGGCAACATCAAAGGTGAGGCCAAACGACTTATCGAGCAAACTGAAAATTTGGTAAACCTTGATGCAGGTGACGCAGCACAAAAGCTCACCCACACGGGTGTTGGCAACTAGCAGGGTATTCATAATGTCTCAGAAAAAACCTGAAATACTGATCGTGGAGGATACCGGGTCAATAGCTATGGTGTTTCAGTCATGGCTAAAAAAACAAGGAATGATGGCAGACCTTGCTTCCGATGGGGCACAGGGTATCGAGATGCTGCGCAACGGTGAATACAAGCTCGCATTGCTGGATCTGGATTTGCCTGAAGTCTCCGGACTGGAGATATTGAAAATCTCAGCCCAGGAAAAAATTGACACGACCTTTGTAGTTGTAACCGCCAGCGGATCGGTTAGCACGGCCATTGATGCCATGCGATCCGGAGCGTATGATTTTCTGGTAAAACCGACTTCTGAAGAGCGCCTGGTCACAACGGCAAAAAATGCGCTTGAACGTGAAGCTCTGGCGACTACCATCAAGCAGATTCAGGAAACATCGTCGCGTAAATCACGTCACGGTTTTATCGGATCAAGCCTTCCGATGGTTGCAATTTACCGCGAAATTGAATCGATTGCTCAGTCAAAGGCAAGCGTTTTCATTACCGGTGAAAGTGGAACCGGCAAGGAAGTGTGCGCTGAGGCAATTCATTCTGCCAGTCAGCGAAGTGGCGGGCCTTTTGTGCCACTCAATTGCGCAGCAATTCCGAAAGATTTGATGGAATCCGAAATATTCGGCCACGTTTCAGGCGCCTTTACCGGCGCCACCTCTGACCGCTCAGGCGCGGCAACTACCGCGAATGGAGGCACATTGTTCCTCGATGAAATTTGCGAAATGGATATGAACCTGCAATCAAAGCTGCTGCGGTTTCTACAGACCGGGTCAACACAAAAGGTTGGCAGCGACAAACCGGTTAACGTTGACGTGCGAATTGTCTGTGCGACCAATCGTGATCCGGTTGTGGAGGTTCAGGAGGGCCGCTTCCGCGAGGACTTGTTTTACCGTCTTCATGTCTTGCCTGTGCATCTGCCTCCTTTGCGTGAGCGAGGTTCTGATCCAGTTGAAGTTGCCGCCCATTTTTTAAAGGAAATGTCCTCCGAAGAAGGCAAAGCATTTGAACGGTTTAGCCCGGATGCAGAAGATGAACTTCTTTCCCATTCCTGGCCAGGGAACATTCGCGAGTTACAAAACGTAATCCGCAAGGCGGTTATCCTGAATGATGGCGAGGAAATGGATGCCGCGATGCTTGGCTTAAATCACAATGGCGCAGCGTTACGTATCATGACCGGGAAAGGAATGTCGCCGAGCGGAAATAGAGGAAAAACCATCACAATTAGCATTGAACAGGAATTCGCCGACATTGAACGTGACATCATGGAAGCGGCAATATCCCATTGTGGCAACAGCATCCCGAAGGCTTCTGAAATGCTGGGGCTAAGCCCTTCAACCATCTATCGCAAAAAAGAAAACTGGGACTGACCAAAAAAAGCGGGCAGATTGAATGGTAGCCGTGTGCCAAAAGCAATCTGCCCATCCCAGTGCCAAGCTCACTTTGTTTTCTCAGGCTGCTTTCCTGGCAATCCCGATCGCTCCCAACTCAAGGGTTTTCCAGGTTTCCATAAAATTACTGACTGAATAACTGAAGTGAAGGCCACTGCCGTCATCCAGGGCCTGCGCCAATGGCAGGTCATTACCATTGTCTATGATCCGGTCTCCAAAGAAATGAATGCTTGCTGCCGGATGTTGTTCAAGCACCTGCTTTTTGACAACAGATTTGTTCCAGCCAGCAGGTACAATATCTATGCTTATTTCGCCACCTGCCGAGGCTTCATAGTCAGGGAAATTGAGATTGATCTCATCAACCATTCGCTGGCGTTCACCTGCCGCGCGGTCCCACTTGTGATAGATGCCGCGTTGGTTTCCGGTCGCATTGCGCCCAACAGTGGAGATATTGAGCATGCCCGTCCGATACTCCAGATGTTTGCCCGTCTTGAAGACGTATTCACTATCCTCAATATAGTTCTCGCAAGCGAAAACCAGCTTTCGATCAAACTCATGGCTCCTGGCGTAAACCTCGATACCTTTTACATGGTATGTCGCACCAGAGCAGCCAAACACACCACGTAAATTGTTCATAATGTACTCAGGCACCTGCTCACAAAGTTTGCAGTAGTCACTGCCGGAAACAAGATAAACCGGATTGGCTGAGCTGAACCCGTAGAAAAATTCAGCAAAGCGCTCATTCATGGCATTGCGAGGATGGGTTAGTGTTCCATCAACGTCGAATAGAAAAATGTTACTCATGTTTTCACCTATTACAATGCATGACCCTGCGGGCCAGCTAAAATTCGAGATTGAGCGCATCACCAAAAGCTTCAGCGCTGTTTGAGGGTTCTGAGAAAATATCCAGAACACTTCTTTCAATCCGTGTGCATGGTGAGTTTCCTAATTCCTCAATTTTATTGAGGCAGTGATCGGCAATGGACACTTCTTCGCAGAATGCCAGAGATCCATCTTCGTCAAAGAGATATAGTTTGGTCATGGCTTGCCCCTTACGCAACTTTCTTTTCAGCAGCACTGTTTGCCTGTACTGCGCGGTCATAAACGTCCTCAACGCGGACAATATCGTCTTCGCCAAGATAGTCGCCATATTGGACTTCAACAATTTCCACCGGTTCATCGGTAAAATTCTCCAGCCGGTGTACAGCGCCTTGCGGAATGAAAATTTGCTGACACGGACCCAATTCACAAACTTCCGTATCCACGGTTACCGTTGCCGTGCCTTTGACGACAATCCAGTGTTCGCTCCTGTGGAAGTGATATTGAAGGGAAAGTTGGCCTCCGGGTTTAACTTCAATTCGCTTCACCTGATGGTTTTCACCCTTGTCGAGGCTTTCAAAGCTCCCCCAGGGGCGGGTTTCCCCGGCATGTGCCTTGATCACAGGGTTGTTCTTTTTCCGCATTGCTGACACGAGGTTCTTGATACCTTGTGCATTTCTGCGGGGCGCAACCAGCACCGCATCCCGGTTAGCGACAACAACAATGTCGGTTAACCCACATGTGCCGACAAAGGGGCCATCCGAAGAAATCATGCAGCCTTCGGAATCAACATCAATAACATTGCCCTTGATGCAATTGCGATCCGTGTCCTTCCCGGATAGTTCCCAAAGTGCGGCCCAGGAGCCCATGTCACTCCAGTCAGACTTCAGTGTTGTAATCGCACCGCGATTGGTTTTCTCCATGACGGCGTAGTCAAACGAGATGTTTTCACATGCCTTGAATGCAGAGGCTTCGGGTACGAACCGATTGCCTGTTCTGATGCCATTTCGCACAGAACTTCGGATTTCCTTGAGCATTTTTGGCGTGAGGCGTTCCAGTTCTGAAAATAGCGTATCGCCCCGGAAGAAGAACATTCCAACGTTCCAGAACACGTCGTTTTCCTGGACAAGCATCTCGGCATTCTTTCTCTCCGGTTTTTCGATATAGCTGGCAATTTCTGCACATGTGGTATTTTCCAGAACATCTCCAGCACGTATGTAACCAAAGCCGGTTTCTGCATAATCTGGTTCCTTCCCAAGTGTCACAATACGGTATTTGTCAGCGGCCGCGGATCTCGCCGCAGTAATGGTTTGTTGAAACAACTGCTTGTCGTTGATTGCGTGATCTGAAGGCATCACCAGATAAAGATGGTCAGACGGATGTTTACTTGCCTCCACACTCAGTGCGATTGCGGGTGCGGTGTTGCGTCCTGCGGGTTCACACACAACCATACTGAGGGTTACGCCAAGTTCATTGGCCTGGGCCGTCGCTGTTTCTGCATGTTGTTCATTGCAGATCACGATTGCCGGATTGAAAATCAGCCGATTGTCGACCCGCGAAAGCGAGCTTTGAAACAAGGTCTGCTCCTGGCCAATATCACAAAACTGCTTTGGTAGGGCTTCTCTGGACATTGGCCAGAGGCGGGTGCCTTTGCCGCCAGCCAGAATAATTGGCGTAATAAGTCGGGAATTCATGTTGCTCTCCTGTGTGTTTTTATTACTTGGATTTGCCGTTGCAATCGCAATGCCAGTTGGAAAGCTCCTCTTTTTGTTGTTTGAATTAGCGAATGAATCCAGATATTTAGCGAAATTTCTGAAAAAATTGAGAGGGGTTGAAAAATGCGCAAAAGGTTGAAAAAGTTTGCATATTGCAAACCCTAATTTGCATTATGCAATCTGCTATCACCCAAAAAATACTTAAGCCATTGAAATTAAAAACGAATTTATCTGGCATCCCCCTTGCAACTCTTCTTTTGCTAGGAGTGAGCAATTATGAATATGAATTCGAACATTCGTGTTCGGCAGGGAGATTGCCGGCACGTCTCAACGCCACAAATGGGTGCTTTCGTGGCACCCAGGTCAGAAGCTGCCCAACATCGCAAAGTTAAAAGACCATGTGGCTCATTGTATAAGAGCATCGTATTGGTACTGGCTTTGACAACTGCAACAGTTCCCGCCGATGCGTCCCAGCTGGAGGGCCGTCAATCTGTCGCTGCATCAGTGTTTACCAATGTGGAAACCGGTGCCACGCTTTCCGGCGCAGCCAGTGATATTGGTACCGGAGCAGCAATTTTGATCCTCAAGGTGCCAAATGATGATGGGTTGCCGGTATATCAAATTGCCAGTTCGGCAGAACCGGACAAGTTCTTAAACATTCAAAATGGTCACCCGGAATTTAAAAAGATTCCGGGTGACTGGTGGTCTGCTCAATGGTTGCTTCGTGTTGATCAGCAAACAGTCCGCATCATCAGTCGGTGGAAACCGGCAATCTCAATCGGCATCAGCGGAGATGGAAAACTTGCTTCGGTTTCTTCCCTGGCAGAAGGAGCAGAATGGCGCTTGAAATCAAATGACCCAGAACTTGCCGGCCTTGTTGAGCCTGTAAGGGATCCTGTCGATGAAGTAGAGACATCAACCTCCGGCACTACAAATGAGCTGCAGTCGCCGGAAATTGAACCCGAACAAACAACGGACAATCTTCAGCGCCTCTCTGCAAAACTGATAGCAGTTGAAAAGTCATCGGCAGCTGAGAACAATGATGCCGCCCATCCTCAACCTCAACCTCAACCTCAGCCTCAAATTCAACCGGATTTGGTCCGGCATGCGGGGAATCATCAGATTTCCCAACCCTGGTGGCCGACGGTTGATCATGAAGCTGACGCTCCTCGTTGGCAGGATATTTCGCCCGGGGATTCAAAAAATACTCCTGCAAACGAAAAGGAAGAGGAACAGGAAGAGGAACAGGAAGAGGAACAGGAAGAGGAACAGGAAGAGGAACAGGAAGAGGCCACTAAAACACCTCGCACTGTGAAAGCGGTTTCCGCCAGTTCATCAAAAAAGTTCTCTAAAAGCCAGAAGCAGATAAATGTATCAATACCTGTCGAACAACCGGCACCAGAACCGCAAAAAACAAATGACAAAGTGAAATCGATACTCGAGCGCATTCACGGGGAGTTTTTCGTTGAAAACAACTCAACTCAGGAGGTGGGGCCGATACACGCTTACCAGAAATTCTCAATTTCAGATTTGTTCAATCAAGGCGATAACCTTTGGATAATGGCGGATACCTTTGCGCTTGGTGAAGAATTGCTGGCGTTGCGGGGTGGGTTCCAAACACCGCTAAATGAAAAAAAGGATGCGCAGCTAAGGTACTCTTTCAACCTTAGCCGGATAACGCCGTTTCCGACAGATGGTGACTTCCAGTCTTTGACCATTACAGAGTATGAGCATCGATTGGAGTTGTTCAAAATAAAAGCCGATGCTGGAACATATAATGAAACAGGAGTTTTCATTAATTTTCTGGATTCAGATCAGGCAAAACTCGGGCTTGGTACTACCGTACCTGAACAATTGGGTTTTATCAGTTCGGAAGTTGGCATCTACACAGCAGGCAGCATCAACAAGGACGACGAAGAAACGACCCGGAACTTATATTATCGCCTTTCCCTGGAGAAGGGGGTTGATCTTTTTGGCGCCTCCGATCGCTTCAAGGTGCGAGAGGAGGCTTCGGCTTTTCCCTTGGTTGTGAAAGGAAATTTGGATCTTCGGCACCTATGGAAAAAGACGCGTGCTTATTGGCATTTTCGCGCTGGCTTCCATTATGCTGACCGGGTCACCGAATGGCACAAGCATTTTGGTATTGGTGGAAATAGCCATACCCGTGGTTTTGCAGCAGCAGAGGCGGCAGGCGAACTTGGGGTCGGTGCTTCCTTACAAATCGGCCGCGAGTTTGATCACAAGCGAATGGTGTTTGGCAAGGAACGCTCTTTTGTTTTTGTCCCATATTTTGAAGTCGGGACCGCCGCATTAAGCTCGCTCTTTGACGATCCGGCTGATGAACTCAAATACGCCCGTGATACTTTCCTTGGATCAGCCAATATTGGCCTGAAAACCCGCTTTGATAAATGGGAATTTGATGTCAGTTACGGCCTACCAATCCTCGGTGATAGCCGGTTTGAAGAAGCTGAGGAAGGTCGTTTTGCTTTCAACCTCAGCTACAGGTGGTAGGCCATGCATATTATTTGGCCTTTTTTTAAAAAGGATTCGCGGATTGCAAAAATTTTCATTGCCAATTGCGAATCCTGTGAGCTCAGAAAAATATAAGTAGTTGATAAATAACATTAAAATATATGGCCCATCGTTTGCAATGCCTAGAAAAATAACACAGTGAGGCAACAGGCAACAAATGAAACACGCAAACACAAATCTATTGAATTTTTCCGTTGATCAGGGTGCTTCTGAAGCAACTTCTGTTTCAACCCTTATCGTCGTTCCTTGCTACAATGAGGAGAAGCGACTTGACCCGCAGTCTTTTCTTGATTTTGCAGAAGAACACAAATCCATGGGCTTTGTCTTCGTAAATGATGGAAGCAAGGACAACACCCTCGGTCTCCTTACCAGTCTTCGTATTCGGTGCCCTGAACAAATGCACTTCATGACTCTCGCTGAAAATAGCGGCAAGGCCGAAGCAGTACGGGCTGGACTTGGCTATGCAGCACGGCTGGATGTGAAAATTGTCGGCTACTGGGACGCGGATCTCGCGACCCCGCTTCATGCAATTACGGATTTCAAAACCGTATTCGACCGCTACGACGATGTAAATGTAATCTATGGCGCGCGCAAAATGTTGATGGGCCACCGTATCAAGCGGACCGCGACCCGTCGTGCTATCTCATTGATCTGCGCAACACTGGCAAGACTTGCCATTGCCTTGCCAGTTTCCGATACCCAATGTGGAGCCAAGATGTTCCGCAACAGCCCGCAATTGCGCGACGCTCTTTCAGTGCCGTTCAAAAGCGGCTGGTTGTTTGACATTGAACTCCTCACCCGTCTGTCACGCATGATCGAAACCCCGCGCTCTGCATTTTATGAGTACCCACTCAGTCAATGGGATGAAATTGAGGGTTCAAACATTACAGGCAAGGCAGTGATGAAGGCAGGAATATCCATTCTCGGTCTGATAGCCAGAGCTCGTATCATGGGCGAGGAAACTCCAAAAGCCAGCGCGGAAACCATGCCTGCAGGTTCGTTGGTGAACGAAGACTATATTCAATCGGCGATGCCTGTTCGCAAGGCCGCATAAAATGAAGCCCGGGGCGGTATCTGAATTACCAGCAGGAAAGTTCACGCGTGAACAGCTCATTTCCGTTTTGTTCAGTCCACCGCTTATTCTGTTTGTTTCAGCTAATCTGGTGAATGTTGGCAACCTTGCCTTCAACATCCTTTTCAGCCGTTGGCTCGGCCCGGAACTGTTCAGCGATCTTGCTTTTTTGCTGACAATCAAACTCTCGATTTTATGTCTGCTGAGCGCGGTGCAATTTGAAATTGCCGCAAGGGCTGCAAGGGCGGTTCACAGCGGATCCATCCACCTTGCTAGCCAGCAGACCAGTCGGCTCCTTGGAATTCTGCTGGCGGCGGGTGGATGCATATTTCTGGCAGGAGCAGCTTCGGCCCTGTTGTTGTTCCCGGCAAATTCAATTGCATCGGATAGCAATTTTGCATTTGTTGTCTTTGCAATTTGTCTGCCGTTTATGGCGCCCCTTTGTATGGCCAGGGGGCTTTCGCAGGGGCAGCTTGATCTAAAACACATAGTGCTCTCTGCCCAGGTGGAGATGGCTGTCAGGTTGGCTGGATCCATTCTTGCCTGGTATCTGGGGCTTGGATTGCCGGGTGTAGCGTTGGCAATTGCCCTTTCAATCATTGCGGGCTGGTGGTTTGCAGTTCCGCCTCCAAAACACCCATCGCAAGGCTCAATGCGAAAGCAAGCTGAAACACCGGGCGGCACAAAGATGAATGACAGCATACTTGGCAATGGCCTCCTGGTGGCTGCACTGCCCTGGGCTTGCCTTCAACTTGGTCAGGTCTTGGTACTGGATGGTGATTTCCTGGTTTCGAAATTCTTGTTCACCGCAGAACAAAGCGGGCACTCAGCTGTAGCAATATTGGTTCAGAGAATTTTGTTTTTTGGTAGTTTTGGCCTTGCATCCGCAGTCCTTCCGATGGTCGCAAACGCGACCAGCAAAAGGGAACTCATGCATGCAATTGCACCGATACTGGTTTTGCTTGCAGTTACAATAGTTCCATTCATTGCGCTGGTGGGTGCGTATCCGAAAACAATCGTGGCGTTCGTATTTGGAGACAACTATATTGAAACAGCACCTGCACTGATATGGTCCTCGATTTCCGGTGCCTGTTTCGTTGTTATTTATCTGCTTGCAACAGTCTTGATGGCCATGTCAAAACGTAAGATAGGGTATGTCGTGCTCGCAACGTCTATTTTGATAATCGCGACTTTGGTGATCACAGCGTTGACGCTGCCAGAAGTTAATGTACTGTTTTTAATTAAGTTGAAAGCAGTAGTGTTGGGCTTCTGTACCATATTATTTGCAAAAGTTGCCTGGCATGAATTCACTTCAACCAAACCCAATTAGATTTCTTAAGGTAAACAAGCTGCTGCTGATTGCTCTTGGTCTTGTGATCATCTATCACGGGGCCTTGCTGCCGTTTACGGTAGGCAACAGCTATGATGCATACATCCATATGTTCTTCGGTGACAGCTATGCGAGAAGCTGGTTCGATCCCTGGGAGCCGCGATGGTACACCGGTTTCACCACGACTTCCTACCCACCTGGAACCCACATGGGCATCGCTCTGTTTTCATATGGGTTCGGTCTGATCGGCTCATTCATTGCCATGATGTTGATTGGATTGGCGGTTTTCGTCCTGGGAGTTTATCGATTTTGCCTGTTGTTTGTAAGCACTAGGGCATCCGGCCTTGCTGCAATATTTTCTGTTGTTTCGACATCGGTTGTTGAAACTGTGCATTTGTTTGGGCAACTCCCCACCATATTTTCACTGGGACTGTTCCTGAATTCACTTCCCCACGTATTTCGCTGGCTGACCGATGGAAAGTGGCCGGAGTTGATGCTCGCGGTAGCGCTCGGCGGAGCAACAACAGCGGCTCATCATGTAACGACAATCTTCGGCACCATCCTCTTTATTGGTCCTGTCGCAATCTATGCGTGGTTGTCCTACCTCAAATCCCTGCCAGAAAATAGCCTGCGAAATTTGACCCGCTTGCAACGGATTACACTTTTGTGCAAGCCGGCAATACGCGGTATCTTTTTCGGCCTCCTGCTTCTTTCAATGATAATTCTGGTGATCTTTCCCTACTGGTATTGGTCGGTGACAGATCCAATCACTCAGGTTTCGATACCTCATGGTAGCCGCGAGGATTTTCTTGCGCGGTTGGATTTGGGCTTGGTGTTCTTTGTCATACCCTGGGGAGTTCAACTATTCGTATTCCCCTATTTGCTTTTCAAAACATTTACATCTCGCATGTGGCCGCTTGCAGCATCGGTTGTTCTTTGCTTCATTCTTGGTACGGGTGGCACTTTTGCACTGTCCAGACTTTTGCTGGGTCCTGCATTTGATATCCTTACGCTTGACCGTTTCACTTTCTGGGCAACCATACTCATTCTTCCATTCACCGGAGCGCTTCTGGAAAGTATGCTGGATGGCCAATTGGGCACCTTTATTGGAACGCGGTTTGGCTCGCGGACGAGTAGCGGAGCGATGTTGGGTTTCTTTGTTGTCGCGATAACCTCATCTGTTGCTACCGCTACCCTTTCCACCATGCGTCCCACTCAACCAGATACGATTGATCCAGGACCAATCGTCAACTTCATGCAGGAAGATAATCATGATCGGTGGCGATATCTCACATTGGGATTTGGCGACCAGTTTGCTTACATCTCCGCACAGATTGACGCGCGATCCGTGGATGGAAACTACCATTCCGCCCGCCGCTTGCCTGAATTTGTAAGTTATTCGGTTGAAAGGCTTGAAAACTCAAAATACCTCGGCGTGGCGGGATTGGGCAGCCTTCAGCAATTCTTGGTGAACAGTGATCGCTATCATTTAAAATTCGTTTTCTCCAACGATGAGTTCTATGACCCGCTTTTACACTTCTCCGGCTGGAACCGCTTGTTGAGATTGTCAAATGGCATTGTTGTTTGGGAGAAACCGGATGTGGCGCCGCTTCCTACAATTGAACCACGTCGCAACTTTCCGCTGACGCATATGTTGATGTGGGGAATCTTGCCTCCGTTTGCTCTGATAACTGGTCTTCTTTGTATGGTGGTGATCAGCATTCGCCGGTTGACCATCGATGATGCCAGAAGGCAAAGGGAATTAACCGCCTTCAAGCCTCTGACCAGCCGGCAAAGTGGAGCTCTGGTTGCTTCTGCATTTGTATTCATAATCTCTGTCATTGGTGTTTTGATTTATGCGACCAGTGGCATTATCCGCGCTGCAATATTTGAAGCAGGCCCAGAAGAGACGCTCGCACAGTATTATACCCACCTTGATTTTGTCGAAATGGGAGAAGCGTTTGAGTTGTTGGATCAGTCGGAAGGCCTAGACTTTGAAACCTTCATGATAAACCGGCGCTGGTTGGGGGGAGTTCTTGCTTCTTACGCGAAGTTAATTGATTTTTCTGCGCGTCCTGAAACAACCTCACACGATAGCGGTGACTGGATAGTCACGGCGAGCTACCTCACCCCGTTTCGCGAATTTACGGCCGAAAACAAACATCACATAGTCAAACGTGACGGGAGTTGGAAAATTGCCTTTGAGGAAGTGCGGGGGTACAAGCCCGTTGAACGCTTACAATCAGAGCCAACGGTTTCCTGGAACCGCGCTGGCAGGCGTGTGCCAATCAAGGATGATCTTCATCAAGATATTCTTGATCGGCCTATCCTCGGTGTGGCGGATGCAAGATTGATTGAACAGGAAGGACGTTATCGTTTGATCGGGTTCCTGCGCAATGAGGATGCCGATCCTGCTGCAATTAAGGCTACCGGATTTTTGCTTGATGCTGAGGGAAGACGGATGATTTCTCATCAGTCTGGTTTTTCCACAACCCACCGGTTGTTGCCGGGGCAAAGCGGGTTCTTCAGCATCAATTTTGAGGGCGTCCTGTCGCTAGACGATGCAAAAGAAAATGATGCGTTTGATCCAACGCTGTACATTCCGCCGGAGTTGGTCCGCCAGCCGCAGACAGCGGAATTGTCGGTTCAGGCATTTGTAAACGAGCAAAACCATTACCCCGGGGTTGCCATGACATCGATTGAAGTCGAAGAGACGGTGGATGCCACTGCAATTTCGGTGCTGTTGACCAATACAGGCACGGAACAGGTGATCATCGCGCAATTACAATATGCGTTGTTTGATGGAGATGGTCGCATCGTGAATGTTGATGCAAAGTTTCTTGAACAGGATTTGCGTCCCGGACAGTCCCGGAGAATTCAGCTTGACCTGCCAGCTCACAATGAAGTGACGGTGATCCATGATCTGGCCGACGATGAAATGATGACGAACAAGCGGGTGGGTCGGCTAATGCAAGGTCAGATTGATCCAAAGTATCTGGCGGGGTTTGTTTCACTGGATACCAAAACCGGGTATTCCGGTATTGCACTCAACGTGGCTACCATGAATTTCGACCCGCTTTTTTAAATTTACCCAGGATAGTTACAGTAGGTGTCGCGTTTGTTTTAGGGCGTTTAGCGTTCAATCCAAACAGCGACAACGCGTACCTTATTTGATTTCATTCTCGCATTTTCGTTCAACCAAATCCGATTAAACGAAATTTGCTCCAATATCGGTTGCATTTTGCAATGAGTCAATTTGCGTATTGCAATGATAATTGACTGGCATTTAAAAAATCGCTGTAAAAACAATAAGCTAAGTTTGGCACCCGACTTGCAAAGCAGGTGGTGAATATCAAATAGAGTTTCACGATGCCCCTGAGAAAGAAACCAAGCGTAATTTCTGTTGCCTGCTGTATTTCAGTTATAGCGATTGCATTTGGTTTCTTTTCTCATTGGTTCGTTGAGGACGATACACGGCAAGGTTGGAAAGACGCAGCGATCAGGACAGAAGTCTGCGCATACAAACGTACCGGGTTTGGAGTTGACCGCGTAGATTGCAAAATTCGGTTGCAGTCAGATGCTCCCAGCTCTGATCTCCACCTAAAATCCTTGATGGAATCGGGCGTTGCATTCGTGTCGAAATCCGGCCGCCCAGACAGCGCAATCCTGATGACTGGCCAAAAGAGCATCCTTGCTGGAAATGATGAATTCATGTCGATGGGCATCGCAGAGCTGGAAAATGGAAGTCTTGTGCGGGATGGAACAATTGTTGAATTTCTTCACGGCGATGGTGCTCTTGTTGAAGCAATTACCCGCGGTGGAATTGCATATAATCTTAGAAACTCGCCAACGGAGGCTGGCTATATTCAGGTCACCGGCAAAATTGGCAACATCACAACACAATCAAACACCCTCAGGGTTGTCCCCGCAGAACCGGTAATGGTGGCGATTGAAGAGCGCGTAAAAGCTGGATTGAGTATCAACGACCAGCAGTTCTGGTTGAAAAGCAAACCGTTGAAAGACCAATTTGGGAACGTACTAAACGATGGCAGCTATGTACAATTTGCCGGCCAGGACAGCATGGGTCGCCCAATGTTTCTCAATGCGATCGTTGTAAATGGTGTCGCTGCATCGAAGTTTATCAAGCGTGAAATGACCGGGCAGCTAAAGGTTGCGGCCCGGTACCGGGACGTGATCGGCGGCGCATCCAATTTTAATCTTGGATCACTCGACATTCGTGAGGATTTCGAAGTTGCAGGCCGACAAAAAGGCAGCACCGCCAATTTAACCATTGGGCCTATTCTGCATCAAAACGGAGTCTTTGTTTCTGATGGCATGTCTGTAGAACTTATCCTCCCTGACAAGCGTCAGTTCAGTGCAAAATCTTATCAAGGTAAGGTCGACTTCCGTTATTCATTCGATAACGGGGTGCCAATAAATCATGCACGCATGCGGATCGGCTCCAAAATATGGGAATTGACCCTCAACGCTTCCGGTATTTCGACCGCTAAAGCCCTACAAAGTTCCGAGGACTTTTTATGAGTTTTCTTTGCCGAAGCAAACGGTTCGCCGGGTTAGGTATTTTTGTTACCCTTGCCGTGACAGGGTTTCTGTCCCTGACGGCAACTGGCTATGAGATGGCTCTACAGACCAGACAGGAATACAAATATTTTTCTGAAACGCTCCATCAGGATGTAAATACCAAGTCCAACATCACCTTCGTAGATGGTGTACAACCTGACGGTCGCGAGTTTTCTTCGGTGGATGGGGAAGAAATCAGCAAATTTCTTAGCGAGGCATGGGCCAAACTGGCGGTAGCCAACACTTCTGGTGATCAAAGATTTATCCAGGATCATTTTGATACGACCGCATTAAAAAAGGCGCAAGCACGCCTAAGCAACAAACCCGGAATGCCTGAACAAGGTTACATCGTTTTGGCGCAAACTATCTCTCCCCGGTTCTTTCATTCAGACGGCTCGATCTTTGAAGCTACCAGCGATGATACACTTACCGTTCGTTATGAATTTGAGCCCAAAGGAGAGACGATCAATTTTCTTTCGGTCAGTAGGGATTGCACGCGGCAGATACTGATACTGCGATCCATTGGATGGAAGATCCGCAATCACGAGCTGGATTGCTCAAACCCGATAACCCTCACTTCAGAAAATCGGCATTTACGACCGCTTGGTCTGCCGTTGAAAGGCATAAACTACTATCCAGCGGATACACCCTGGGATGAATTCTGGAAAATATTTGATGCGCAGACAATCGAAGATGACATGAAGTGGATGGCGTCTTTGGGAGCAAATTCCATTCGCATTTTCATTCCATATGAGTATTTTTCAAACATTGAAACCGGCCGGGATGCATTAGCGCGTCTTGATCATTTTTTGTATCTGGCAAAACAGTTCAATATATCCGTAATGCCCACGTTATTTGATTTTCGTGGTACATATGTTTCGTCCGGCTGGGCGGAAGACTATCACTACCTCACAAAGGTGGTTGAGGTTTTGGTTCAACATGAAAACGTACAAGTTGTGGATCTGAAAAATGAGCCAGATCTCGACTACGCTTATCATGACCGTGCACTGGTAGATGCCTGGCTTATTACGTTTTCTACTCTATTGCGTGAGATTGCACCAGAATTATCAGTCACGATCGGCTGGTTAAATCATGAAAACGCTATTCGAAATGCCGGGTTGGTTGACGTTGTTTCCTACCATGAATATGGCAAGCAATCTGATGCGGCGCGGGTTTATGAAGCAGCAAGACAAGCCATTCCGAACAAGCCTGTATTAATTACCGAAACCGGAAAACCATCATGGTCTGTCGTAATGGATCTCCCATTCTCGAATGCCTCACAGGCTGACTGGCTGAAGATGCAACTTACCCAGTTGAATGATGCTGACGGCGTATTTGTCTGGACGCTGCATGACTTTTCATATGAGGACACGGCTAAGGTTGCTCGCCTTCCATGGCGACGTGCTTTTCAAGCAAGCTTTGGCCTCATTGACAGATCAGGGAAGCCAAAGCCTTCGGCGCAGGTTTTCAAAGAGTTCAAGTTTTTACCCGGGTGGAACACTGCGGGTCTTTAGTAAAGGATTAAATTATGAAAATTGCCCTCGTGACCGCATTCCCGCCATCGACCGGTTCGCTGAATGAATATGGCTATCACCTTGCACTCGAATTTGCTGAGCGTTCAGACGTAAGTGAGGTCGTGATAATTGCTGACAAGATGAGGGTTGAGACTGAGGAAACCGTGCTCAACCCAAAAATACGAATTCTCCGGACTTGGAACTTCAACTCCCTTTTAACACCATTGAAAATTGCAGGCGCTTTGCGGCGTCAACAACCCGATGGTGTTTTATACAATCTCCAGATGGTCACCTTCGGTGATCGAGAGATCCCCGCTGCGTTAGGTTTGTTCACTCCTTTGCTCACTCGTTTGTGGGGCCTGCGTAGCGGGGTGCTTATTCACAATCTGATTGAAGGCGTCGACCTTGAAAATACTATTTTGAAGGGCAATTGGGTCCGCCAAAAAATTGTGGGTATCGGCGGATGGCTTGCAAGCTGGGCTATGACCCGGGCAAACTATCTGACCACGACGCTGGACACATATTCTGATTTGCTGTGCCAGCGCTTCCCGAAAGCGGATATCTCGATGGTACCGCATGGAACGTTTCAGCGCCCCGAAATTGATCTTGCCCCCGTGAACAAACGTCAAAAACGCATCGTCACCATGGGAAAATTTGGGACATACAAAAGACTTGGCACACTTTTGCAGGCGTTTTCGCTTCTGAAGGAAACGGATGAAGAACTGGAACTGGTAATCGGTGGCTCAGATCATCCAAATGCAGCAGGTTATATGGAAGAAATGAAAGAAAAATTCAGCTGGGTTAAAGACGTGACATTCGCCGGATATGTGCCTGAAGAGGATGTGCCCGAATTCTTTGCAGATGCAATGCTTGCGGTCTTTGACTATGAAGCCACAACCGGCAGTTCCGGTGTTCTCCACCAATGTGCAAGTTATGGAACCGTGCCGGTATTTCCCAGAATTGGGGATTTCGTTGAATTGTGTACACGTGAAGGCCTGGATGGGGTCCACTATTCACCGGGCAATGAAAATTCCATGTTGCTGGCAATCAGCGAAATTCTCAACAATCCGGTACGTCTGTCACAGATGTCTGAGAAAAACCTCGATGCTATTGAGGAAATGCCGCTATCCAAAGTGATTGATTTCCACATCAGAAAATTCAGCGGTACTGGCACGGAGAAAATTGCAGGCAAACGGTCTCCAATTATACCAACAGCCATTGCGGAATGACCGGCATTTACTCCAGTCTAGAGCGTGATGAAATTGCCTGCGGTGATGTCTGTAACTCGATGATTGAGGGAAGTCCGGAATTCCTGGCTCTTTCAAACGCTTCTGCAAATTCTTCATCCGCAGTTACAGTTTCGCCATGGCCGCCATAAGAACGGGCAAATGCAGCAAAATCCGGGTTCTTCAATTCCGTGCCGCTGGGGCGCTGTGGATAGGTATTGTGTTGATACATGCGAATGGTGCCATACATACCGTTGTTTGAAACAAGCACAATGATATTTGCGCCATACTGACATGCAGTTCCAAACTCCTGTGCGGCCATCTGAAAACACCCGTCACCTGCCAGGCAGATTACCTCTCGATCAGGATGCTCCAGTTTTGCAGAAACCGCGGCCGGTAATCCATACCCCATGGAACCCGAGGTTGGAGCCAATTGGGTGCGCCAGCTTTTGTAGCGGTAATAGCGGTGCAACCATCCGGCATAATTTCCGGCGCCATTTGTCAAAATGGCTTCTTCTGCCAGCACATCATTCAGATAAGCGATCACACTTTCCATTTTCAAGTCACCGGGTGTCTCCTCCGGTTGCTGCCATGCTTGATAATCTGCATGCGCACTTGCTGCCCGACGCAGTTGAGCAGGGGTTATTTTCCTGCTTGCGTCTGCCAACTGCACAGCAATCCTGTCTGCCCGTCCTGCAATCGAGAAATCTGGATGATACACCCGCCCCGGCTCATTGGCATCAGCGTGAACATGAATGAGTTTTTGTGTAGGAATGGGTAAGTCGATTAGCGAGTAACCGCTGGTGGTCATCTCTCCCATACGCGCCCCGAGACAAAAAATTACATCGGATTGACGTATCCTCTCCGCAAGATCGGGATTGATGCCAATTCCCACATCACCGGCGTAACAGGGGTGCCGGTTGTCGAGAAAATCCTGGCACCGAAAAGACGCGCCAACGGGAACATCAAGCCTTTCAGCGAGCTCGCCCAATGCACGTGCCCCCTCCGCAGACCAACATCCACCGCCCAAAAGAATGAATGGGTTTTCAGCATTTTCGAGCACACTTAGAATATCGTTTATTTGTGAAGTTGAGGCTTCACCAGCGGGAGGATTGGCAGCAGATACAATTTTGGCCGCACAGGGAGCCGAAAGAACATCTTCGGGAAGCGCTACAACAACCGGCCCAGGCCTGCCTGCCTGTGCCACATGAAATGCATGGCTCACATATTCGGGAATCCGGTCAACCCGATCAATCTCCAAAACCCGCTTTGCCAAGGGAGCAAACATTGCGCGGTAATCAACTTCCTGAAATGCCTCTCGGTCCCGTTGGTCGGTTGCAACCTGGCCAATAAAAAGAACCATCGGGGTGGAATCCTGAAATGCGACATGAACACCGGAAGAGGCATTGGTCGCTCCCGGACCCCGGGTAACAAACGCTATGCCCGGTTTTCCGGTGAGCTTGCCGTGTGCTTCTGCCATCATTGAAGCGCCGCCTTCATGGCGCGCAACCACTGTGTCGATATCGGAATCAAACAATCCATCAAGAACCGCAAGGTAACTCTCGCCAGGGATGCAAAATACGCGATTTACCCCTTGAGCCTCCAGAGCTTCCACGAGCGCTTTACCGCCATGCCGGATGGGAATTGTATTCATTGTGTTTGCTCCTGAAATTACCGTTTCCGCATAGTGCTAGGCCACCAGTAAATGATTGTCAAAAACATTTCGAAAACCGCTCAGGCCTGAATTCACAGGCATTGTACAATTTCGTCTAGACAGGATTGTACATTCGTGTCTAGAATTCAGATTACGCGTTTGCGAGTCTGTTACCGGTCTGTTGGAGGCATACATGAAGTCACATTATAGAGTTGTGGTCATTGGCGGTGGTGTTGTTGGGTCATCGGTTCTTTATCACCTTGCCAAATATGGCTGGAAAGACGTTTGCATGCTCGAGCGCTCGGTTTTGACCGCCGGCTCGAGTTGGCATGCGGCAGGCGGTATCCATGCGCTGAATGCCGACCCGAACATGGCTGCATTGCAGGCCTATACAATTGATTTGTTGAGTGAAGTTCAGGAAGAAAGCGGTCACGATATAGGGCTTCACATGACGGGCGGTCTCACAATGGCAGGTACGCCGGATAGGTGGGAGTGGCTTCAATCCGCTTATCGGGTATTTCAGTCCATTGGCATTGAGGATTGCGAACTCGTCACGCCGGAAGAAGCCCAAAAGCGATGCCCGATCATGTCCACAGAAGGGCTTCTGGGCGGTATGTGGGCAGACCGTGAAGGTTATATCGACACAACCGGTACCGTCCACGCTTATGCCAGGGCTGCCAGGAAACGTGGTGCTGAATATTTTGAACACACCAAAGTAGAGGAATTGATTCAAACTCAGGACGGATGGAAGGTAGTAACCGACAAGGGCACGATCACCTGTGAGCACGTTGTAAATGCAGGTGGCCTGTGGGCCAAGCAATTAGGTCGAATGGCTGGCATTGAACTGCCTGTTTCGCCACTCAAACACCATTACCTGGTTTCTGATAGTATTCCATTGCTCGAAGAACTCGATTTTGAAGTGCCGATGACCGTTGATTTGGAAGGTTTTACCTATCTTCGCCAGGACCAGAACGGTGTTCTGCTAGGGATCTACGAGGTCAATCATGAGCATTGGGCAATGGATGGTGCACCATGGGATTATGGCATGGAGCTTTTTCACGAGCAGACTGATCGGATCGAACATGAACTGACTTGTGGTTTTGAGCGATATCCGGTGCTGCAGGATGTTGGTGTTAAAACCTGGGTCAATGGTGCTTTCACATTCTCTCCGGATGGTAACCCGCTTGTGGGGCCTGTCCCCGGCAAACCGGGATACTGGTGCGCCTGTGCTGTTATGGCTGGCTTTCTGCAGGGCGGCGGTGTTGGCAAGTCGCTTGCCGAGTGGATCATCCATGGAGAGCCAGAAGCAGACGTATGGTGTATGGACGTCGCGCGTTACGGAAAATTTGCTGAGAACAAGCAATATATACGCGAGACGACCGGACAGTTTTATTCCCGTCGGTTTGTAATGACCTATCCGAACGAGCAATTGCCAGCAGGGCGGCCTTTGAAAATGGCCCCGGCGCATTCGCAGATGACAGAGGCCGGATGCCGATGGGGTTGCAGTTGGGATTTGGAAGTCCCGCTTTATTTTGCACCCAGCAAGGACTTTGTCGAAACCCCGACGCTCAAGCGTTCCAACGCACATGATATTGTTGCGGCAGAATGCAAAAATGCCCGCGAAAATGTCGGAATGGTTGATATTTCCGGGTTCTCCCGATTTGAAATCACCGGACCCAATGCAGAGCGCTGGCTCGACAAGATGATGGCGTCAAAACTGCCGGGCCCCGGCCGCGCACGGCTTGCGCCAATGTTGAGCCATGACGGACGTCTGAAAGGGGACCTTACAGTTCTCAATTGGGGAGATGGCAGCTGGTGGATCATGGGCTCTTACTATCTGCGGGCGTGGCACATGCGCTGGTTCAATGATCACATGGATGAAAGGGTGAATGTCAGGGATCTGGGTGAGGAGATGGCTGGATTTGCGTTGACCGGGCCCAACTCCAGAAAAGTCATTGAAAAACTCTGCCACGAAGATATCGGGTCGCTTGCGTTTATGGGTTGCGGCGACTTCGATGTCGGGATGGTTCGTGCAAAAATCGCCAGAATGTCGGTTGCCGGAGAACTTGGTTTTGAGATCAATTGTCGAATGGGAGACCACGTTAAGTTACGCCGTATTCTGCTTGAGGCAGGGGCCGGGTTTGAACTCAAAGAGTATGGATTTAATGCCATGCTGTCGCTTCGTCTTGAAAAATCTTTCGGCATTTGGTCGGCGGAATTCACCCAAGGTTATACGCCAGGTGAAACCGGAATGGATCGGTGGATTGCCTGGAACAAGAGCGAGTTCATTGGCAAGGATGCAGCCATTGCAGAACGCGACGGAAACGGCCCTTCGAAAATACTGGTGACCCTGGACGTTAATTCGAAAGATGCGGATGCAAGCGGATTTGAACCGGTTTGGTCTAAGGGTGAAAAAATCGGATTCGTAACCTCTGGCGGCTATGGCCATACGACCCGAAAATCACTGGCGATGGCGCTTGTTCACCCAGATCACGCGAAACCCGGATCTGACCTGTCCGTTCATATCGTAGGTGTGGAATGTGATGCGAAAGTCATCAAATCCTCACCGCATGACCCCGATGGAAAGGCAATGCGCGGATGAGTGCGGGTCCAGCCCCAAGACGCAGAGGTCGGCGTGGCGCGCGACAACAAGCAGCCGCGCCATTAAGGAGGTCAAGCTACCGTAATCTCAAAAATCCCTTTCCGCTGATGCCGGTCTTTTCTGAAGACAGGATAGAAGCAATTCACGAGGCTGCACTCAGGACACTGGAAGATTTGGGTATAAAGGTTTTGCATCCTGAAGCTCGAAAAATTCTCGCCTCCGGCGGCGCGAAAGTTGATGAAGACACGGAGATGGTATTCATTGGCCGCGATATCATTGAAGCGGCAATTGTTTCAGCTCCAAAGTCGATCTTGTTAAACGCCGCAAAGCGGGAACGCGATGTAACGTTGGAACTGGGCAATATCGTTTTTCAGCCAGGGGCCGGGTGCCCGTACGCGACAGATTTGAAACGTGGACGCAGACCCGGGACTGAAACAGACTTCAGGGAACTTGTTCAACTCACGCAGCACTTCGACATATTGCATATGGTCCCGCCGCTGGTTGAGCCGCAGGATGTGCCCATTAATCTGCGCCACTACACGATGGCCGAAGTTCAGTTGACACAGACCGACAAAGTGCCGTTCGTTTTCTCGCGCGGCACACCGCAGGCGATGGATTGTTTTGAAATGCTGAGAAATTTCCGCGGCCTCTCTGATGACGAATTTAAAAACAACGTTCACTGTTATACCATCATCAACACCAACAGCCCGCGTCAGCTTGATATTCCGATGGCGCAGGGCTTGATTGATTTTGCCCGGGCGGGACAGGTTTCAATTGTTACCCCTTTCACACTGATGGGCGCCATGGCCCCGATAACAGTTGCCGGTGCCCTTACACTTTCTCATGCAGAAGCAATGGCGGCGATTGCACTTACCCAACTGGTTAATCCCGGTGCGCCTGTGACCTATGGCACGTTTACCTCCAATGTTGATATGAAATCAGGAGCGCCGGCATTTGGCACACCGGAGCATTTTCGTGCATCCCTGGGTGCCGGCCAGCTTGCCCGAAAACTGGGACTTCCTTGGCGGTGTGCCAGCGGCAGCGCGGCAAACATCAACGATGCCCAGGCCGCCAATGAAACCCAATTGGGAACCTGGGGCTGCCTTATGGCGGGCGCTACGGTTATTATCCATTCGGCCGGTTGGCTCGAAGGCGGACTGACAATCTCTTACGAAAAGATCATCACAGATATTGAAGCAATGCAGATGATTGCTGAACTTTGCAGCGAAGCGTCCGCAGCGGATTCAGAAATCGGTATGAGCGCATTGGAAGAAGTGCAACCGGGTGGTCATTTCTTTTCTGCCGCGCATACGATGGAGCGGTATCAGACTGAATTTTATGAGCCGATTGTTCATGACTGGTCCAATTTTGGCGCCTGGACTGAACGCGGTGAGATGGATGCCAATCATCGCGCAACAACGGTATGGGAAAACATCATCAACAACAAGCCGAACCTTAACCACGATCCTGACCGAATAGCGGACCTTCATGATTTTATAGCAAAACGCAGCGCTGAGGGCGGTGCTCTTCCAGAGAGCTAGGGCAGGGTATGAGCAAAGATTGCATAGTCCTGCATCGAGATGATCCAGACAAGAAACCACTTGTCGGGCATGTCAAAGTTACGCGAGAAGACTGGATCAATGTCGCCAGACATATTCTGGTGAATGAAGGGATCACCCAGGTGAAGATCCTTTCAATGAGTGAGCGTCTCAAAGTTTCGCGATCCAGTTTTTACTGGTATTTTGAAAGCCGGCACGACCTCCTTGCAGCGCTATTGGATGACTGGGAATCCCGCAATACCGTGAGTATTGTGACGCATTGTGAAATGGATGCTGCAACGATTGCCGCAGCACTGTGCAATTTTTTCCGTTGTTTCGTTGACCCGGAACTGTTTGACAAGGGGCTCGATTTTGCAGTCAGGGAATGGTCGCGCCGGGATGCGAAAGTTCGTGCAAGGATTGACCGCGCCGACGCCAAGCGTCTTGATACGGTAACATCGATGTTTGACCGGTTTGATTATTCCCCTGAAGAAGCGGATGTTCGGGCGCGGGTTTTGTATTTCATGCAGCTTGGCTATCACGCGCTTGTCGATTATGAGCCAATGAAAGAACGCATGAAACGCATGCAAGGTTATCTTGAATGCTTCTCGGGCCGTCCTGCCAATCCTGATGATTATGCGGAGCTTGTTGAATATGCTCACAACAGGGCTTGGGAATAATGCAGAAATACTCTGCCCTTTCGTTGTTTCGTCATGGTTTTTCAGGTCATCAGAACTGGCTTTCAAATAGCGTCTTTGAAAACTATTAAGACATTCTCGATGCTGCCGGTGATGCATGGAACAAGCTTACAGCGAAGCCGGATGTCATCGGCCCAATCGGATCAAGAAGGGTTAATCAATCCGCCCTTTGGTATAAGCATGTTGTCGGCATAACCGAAAATGGATGGCCCGCCACCGGTGTGAACGATTACCAGATTGGAGTTCGGGTTTTCACGTGCGTGGGCAACAAGTGCAGCAAAAGCCTTGCCGGTATAGACCGGATCCAGAATGAGTGCTTCAAGTCGTGCAGCAAGCGATATGGCCTCAAGAGTTTCAGTGCCTGCCTCACCATAGCCGGGTGCAAGAAATGCATCGGTTAGGTTGATATCCTGCGCAGTTGCAGTCGGATTTTCTTCCAGCAGATCACCTATTTGAGCAAGCCGTTCTACCAATCGCGGTTCTTGCGAATCCGCATCTCGCCGGACGCAGGCGCCAATGACAGGAATATTGCATCCCAGTGATTTGAGACCATAAACCAATCCGGCCTGGGTATTACCTGATCCGGATGGAGTAATAATTGCATCCGGTTGGAGTTTCAGTTGCCCGGTCTGATCCACAAGCTCGCTTGCTGCATCGATGTAGCCCAAAGCCCCAAAAGGAGGATGTGAAGGATGGAGATGCACCACATAAGGAGACTTCCCATCACTCCGCAATTGATCTGCAATTGTTTCCAGATTTCGGTCGGCCCCTTCTTCATCTTCACCTTCCGAATAATGGTGAATTGTAGCGCCCAGTAATTTGTCGAGCAGCACATTGCCTGAAGTTTTGTATGCAGGAGTATTTTTTGAGACACGTTCTTCAAGTTGAACATGGCAGGCAAGACCAAGCCTGGCACATGAAGCAGCGGCAGTTCGCACAAAGTTGGACTGGACAGCACCGGTAATCAAAAGCGTATCCGCGTCACGATCAATCGCATCGCCGAGATAATATTCCATCTGCCGGACCTTGTTGCCGCCGAAAGCAAGTCCGTTGCAATCATCCCGCTTTACCCAGATGTTATCAGCGCCCAAATGCCGGGCAAGATTAGGCAGCCGTTCAAGCGGGGTTGGCTGATCCCAAAGTATTGTACGGGGCATGTCCTTCAATTTATGGAGCGGCTTCATGTGTCAAGAACCCCACCAGCAAACATCGGTCCCCCCCGCCATCGCGGGAAACCGTAGCCCAGAATAAACACCATATCGATATCTGCCGCAGACCGGGCGATCCCTTCATCGAGGATTTTAGTACCTTCTGACACCATGGCTTGCAATATCCTGCTCTGAATTTCGGCCATCGTGAAACTGCGAGGTGTTATTCCTGCTGCCTCCCGTTCTTTTTCGATAATTTTTTCAACAATTGGATCGGGAATGCCCCTCCGGCTTCCGCCTGGATATTCATACCACCCCGATCCGGTTTTTTGGCCAAATCGGCCGAGTTCACAAATTTTGTCGGCGATTTTCACGTAGCGCTCATTCGGATCACGCGTTGGGGCCAGACGTTTTCGATTTGCCCATCCGATATCAAGGCCAGCCATGTCCTGCATTTCAAACGGGCCCATCGCCATTCCAAAATTGCGCATTGCAAGGTCAATATCTTGCGGAGCCGCGCCATCCTCCAGCATGTAATCGCATTGTTTCCGGTAGTTGGCGAGAATGCGGTTGCCAATAAATCCGTCACACACTCCTGAAAGAACCGGCGTTTTTCTCATCAATTTCGCTAAAGCAAATCCGGTCGCGAGAGTTTCGGCAGATGCCGTGCCGGTTTTTATTACCTCGACCAGTTTCATGATGTGGGCGGGGGAGAAAAAGTGAAGACCAAGTACGCGTTGCGGATTGGGCGTGATCGCGGCAATTGCATCAACATCCAAATACGAAGTGTTGGTGGCAAGAATTGTATCCGGGCGACAACACTTTGCGAGTTCAGAGAAAACCAGCTTTTTGACGGCCATGTCTTCGAACACTGCTTCTACCACCAGATCAGCATCTGCGAGTATTTCATATCTCGCTCGGGCTGCGAATGCGGATTGAAGTTCTTCCAACCTTGCTTTTGAGATCAGTCCGCGTGACAGGCTGCTTTGCAATATGCTTTCAACGCGCTTGCTTCCCGCTGCAACTGCGGTTTCATCTTTTTCCACCATGGTAATTTTTAGTCCGGACAACAGCATTGCCGCGGCAATCCCTGCTCCCATGGTGCCGCCACCGATAACTCCGCAATGGCGGATAGGTTTCGGTTTTACACCTTCGATTTGATCAATTTTTGAAGTCATTCGTTCGGCAAAGAACACATGGCGCAAGGCTGCGGACTGTTCGCTTTCCTTCAATCTATCAAACCGTTCGCGTTCTTGTGAAAACGCTTCTTCAAGGGGCAGGTCGACTGCCTGCAAAACAGATTGGGCGGCCTCGCCAGGTGAAATCTGGCCCTTGGCCCTTGCGGTAATGCCGGCAACGATCTCATCAGCTTTCTCCTGATCCGGTATATCTGTGATCACACGGCTGGACACGGGTTCGGGGAGTGGGTCATTGAAACGGGCAGTTGCAAACTCGGTTGCGATGCCAACGAGTTCATCGTCTTCGGCCAATGCATCAACCAGTCCCAGTTGCTTTGCTTTTTCCGCTGTTATGGGTTTGCCGGATGACACCATGTTGATTGCTTCTTCAACGCCAATCAGGCGGGGCAGGCGTACTGTACCTCCTGCTCCGGGTATCAAGCCAAGATGAACTTCGGGCAATCCAAATTTTGCCGACGTCACTGCAACACGGTAATGGCATCCAAGCGTTACTTCACATCCGCCACCAAGAGCGGTTCCGTGTACTGCCGCAATCCACGGTTTTTTTGCTTTTTCGATACGATTGATGACATCGGGCAGGTGTGGCTCTTTGGGAGGTAGATTAAACTCGCGAATATCCGCTCCGGCAATAAATGTTCGTCCTTCGCAAATTATAATGACAGCTTTCACTGCGTCATTGTTGTCTAGTTCTTCGCAGGCAGTAAACAACCCTGTCCGTACTGCATGGGAAAGGGCATTTACGGGTGGATTGTTAATCCGGACAAAAGCGATGCTCCTGGAGATTTCTGTGCTGACGGGGGTCATGCTGGATTCCTGTTTAGACTCACTCATTGCTTCTTTGAAGCGGTGAGCGAGTAAATTCGGTTTAAACTTCAAAAGCGTTATCCATTCTTTTGAACAAATCAAAAGAGGAAACTCTCTAGGCCGATATTGCAGATTACAGTTTGGCGCGGCACCGTTTGGTGCGCAAGAGCTTGATGATCATTATCGTTGGATCAATGAAAATTGCGGCCCTTCGGAAGCACTTTTTTTGCCTGTTTTTGAAGGGCAAGGTCTGCATAGTCCTGCCGAAGTTCAGGTGCATCCTTCAACAGGCGCTGAAGTCGGGACGCGGGTTTGATCTTGTGACGGATGTCCTCGACCGGCCTGCGAACTTCATCGGCATTGGCGAGGCTTTCAATCGGCGCGTCACTATCATTCAGCATGGTAAGCATCGGTGTGAGATCTTCCACATGATGTGCCACCACATGAATGACACCTTCTGCACTTTGTAATTTTCCGGTTATTGCTACACACCGGCTTCCAAGTACCAAAGTACGGTATTTCTCATAGGTTTTTGGCCAGACGATGATGTTGGCGACACCTGTTTCATCTTCAATGGTTTCAAAAATCACCCCTTTCGCTGATCCAGGCCTCTGACGGATCAAGACCAGGCCTGCCACGGTTACACGTCTGCCATTGGTAATTTTCTGCAAATCCTGATTGCGGACAAATCCGCGGTGCTGCAGACGGGAACGCAGAAAACTGATTGGATGCGCCTTGAGTGACAAGGAGAGCGAGCGATAGTCGATCATTACCTGCTCTCCGAGCAACATTGGCGGCAGGGTGATTTCAGGTTCGCGCTGGAGCTTGCTTGCATCGGCCTTGGCAAACAGCGGCAGACGTTCAGCACTTGACAACGGATCAAGAGCTTTGACTGCCCAAAGAGCGTCCCGCCGATCCAAGCCAATGGATCTGAAACAATCCGCCTCAGCCAGTTTTTCAATCGCGGCACGGGTGAGGCCGGATCGGTTCCACAAATCACGAATACTGTCATAGCCGTTCCCGCGTACGGCAATCAGTTGTTCTGCATCCTGTTCACCGAAGCTTTTTACCTGGCGAAATCCAAGCCGCACCGCATGGGTGTTTTTCATAACCGGTCGCATGTCCCTGTGCTGCGGTCTTATGGGGGGAGGGGAAGCATCTGCTTCCAGGGTCGTGTCCCGGTTGGAATGGTTGATATCGACAGCGCGAACCTCTACGCCATGTTCGCGGGCATCACGCACCAGTTGGGCAGGCGCATAAAATCCCATGGGCTGGGAATTCAGGATCGCGGCACAAAACACATCCGGATAATGGCATTTGAGCCAGCAGGAGACATAAACCAGCAGCGCGAAACTAGCTGCATGGCTCTCCGGAAAACCGTATTCACCAAAGCCTTCAATCTGCTTGAAACAGTGATCCGCAAATTCACGCTCATACCCGTTGGCGACCATGCCTTCGACCATTCTTTTGTGGAATGAGCCAATCGTGCCAACCCGCCGAAACGTTGCCATTGCGCGGCGTAGCTTATCGGCTTCGCCGGGTGGAAATTTGGCTGCAACAATTGCAATGTTCATTGCTTGTTCTTGAAACAGCGGCACGCCAAGCGTTTTACCCAAGACCTCTTCAAGCTCTTTGCTTGGATATTTCACCGGCTCCTTGCCTTGTCGGCGCTTGAGGTAAGGGTGCACCATATTGCCTTGAATGGGTCCGGGCCGGACAATCGCCACCTCAATTACAAGATCATAATAACATCGAGGCCTCAGCCTGGGCAGCATCGACATTTGCGCCCGGCTTTCAATCTGGAATACCCCAACCGTATCTGCTCGGCAGATCATGTCATAGGTTGGAATGTCACCTTCCTTGATGGAGGAAAGTGTTTCGATTTGCCCGTAGTGATGTTCAAGAAATTCAAAAGCCTTCCGGATACAGGTGAGCATACCAAGCGCCAGCACATCAATCTTGAGCATGCCGAGGCTTTCAAGGTCATCCTTGTCCCATTCAACGATGGTACGATCTTCCATCGCCGCATTTTCAATCGGAATGAGCGATGACAGCCGGTCACGCGTAATCACAAATCCACCCACATGCTGAGACAGGTGTCGGGGGAAGCCGATGATCTCTTGTGCAATATCCAGCATCTGGCCAAGATGCTTGTCGGTTGGATCAAGTCCTGCTCGTTTTGCGTCTTCGGTGTCTATCTTGCGTGACCAACTGCCCCATTTGGTGCCGGAGATAGCAGTGATTGTATCTTCGCCATAGCCGAACACCTTGCCAACTTCACGAATTGCCGAGCGGGAGCGATAGGTGACAATGGTGGCAGCAAGTCCTGCTTTCTCACGCCCGTATTTGGTATAGATATATTGGATTACCTCTTCGCGGCGCTCATGTTCGAAATCAACGTCAATATCCGGAGGCTCATTACGTTCTTCAGAGATGAAGCGTTCAAACAGAAGATCAACCTTGTCCGGATCAACTTCCGTGATACCGAGGCAGTAACAGATAGCGGAATTAGCCGCTGATCCGCGACCCTGACACAGAATGTCCTGGCTGCGGGCAAAACGAACAATGTCATAAACGGTCAGAAAATAAGGTGCATAATCCAGCTTGGCAATCAGTGCGGTTTCATGGGCAATTGCTTCCAGAACCTTTTTGGGCGCACCTTCCGGATAGCGTTCCTTCAGACCCTTTTGAGTAAGGCGTTCAAGCGTTGCCTGTGTGCTGAGAGGAGTGATGCCAGCGTCATCAAACTCCGGTGCGTCCGGATATTGATACTTCAGCTCATCAAGCGAAAACGTAATCTGCTCAAATAGATGAACGGTGCGATGAACCGCTTCTTCATAGTCTGTAAAAAGGTGCAGCATGGCCTCAATTGTATGCAAATGTCGCTCGGCATTGGCTGCAAGCCGGGTGCCGGCAGTAGTCAGGGTTACACCTTCACGGATACAGGTAAGCACATCCTGCAAGGGACGGCGTTCCGGTTTGTGGTAGAAGACATCACCAAGTGCGACCAGTGGAACGCGGGTCGCAGCAGAAAGTTTTGCAAGGGCTGTCATTCGCCTGGTGTCACGGCTGCCATAAGAACGCAGCATCCCCAAATGGACTGCAGTGCCAAATCTTTCTTTCAACTGACCGAGGCAGGGTTTGAGGTCACCAATACGATGGTTTGCCGGATGCACAGCAATCAGCAGGCCAGCGCCATGTTCAATCAGGTCCGTAATCTCCAACTGGCATTCGCCTTTGCTTGCGCGACGTTTGCCGAGACTTAAAAGTTCGCACAGATTACCCCAGGCTTTACGCGTCTTGGGCCAGACAAAAATATCTGGTGTTTTGTCCATAAAGACGAGGCGGCAACCCGGCGCAAAAAGGACATCGGCCTCTTTTGCTGCCATATGTGCACGAACAACACCGGCAACGGAATTCCGGTCAGTAATGCAAATGCCGGAAAGCCCGAGTTTCTTTGCCTGAACCACAAGTTCTTCCGCATGTGAAGCACCCCGCAGAAATGAAAAGTTACTGGCAGCTGAAAGTTCGACATAGCCCGTCATGACCGCTACCCGAAAAGACCATGCAGATACCATTTAGGCGTATCTGTCTCGCGCTCATAAAGCCCATGGCGGAACAGCCAGAACCGGTATCCCGCTTTATCTTCTACACAAAAATAGTCCCGGGTTTGGGCAGCCCTCCCATCGCGCCACCATTCACAGGCAATGCGCTCCGGACCTTCCGAACGTACAACCTCATACTGGGCTTTGCGCCAGCGAAATCGCACTGGAGGCCCCTCCGGCACTTCAGCAATCACATCCGCCAACTCTGGACGATTAAATAGAATTAGCGGGCGGGTCACCGGTTTCTCCTCCTGTTGAATTGCCTGCACAGCACTGTTTGTTGAACGGTTTGCCGGCATGAATCCAAATCGGCGTTCGGGAATATGCGTGTCACTTAATTGAAATACCTGCACCCGGTTCGTTCCCAATCGTGCAGATAACCGATCCACCAGATGAGTGGTGTCTTCTGAATTCCGATCCTTGGTAATGATATCCTGTTGAACCGCATTAAGCGGATCTGTGTGCAAAACACACAGGCGAACAACATCAAAGCCAAAGCCTGCATCCAAGTCATCATGCAGGCCAGCAAGCCGTTCTTCGAACAGCCGGGCAATGCGTTGCGGGTCGCGCAGGGGTGTAGAGGCTTCAACGGTTAGAGAAACAATCTCGCCATCAACGCGAAACAAAACAAGCGCGCATCGACGCATCCCAAGTCCACCGCGCGCCAGCCCCGGTACAAGGTTCCGGGCGAGCAGGGCCAGAGTGCGTTTGATGTCATCTTCATAAACAATTGGTTCTGGAAAGCGTTTTTCTGAAATAAATTCCGGGACTGGCTGAAAAGGAGAGAGAACTTCATCCTCATCTCCCAACGCCTGGTCAAGCTTTTGCAAAACAGCACGGCCAAACCGGCTCGCAATCGGGGCGCGGGGTAAATCTGCAAGACAACCAATCGTCTTGAACCCTACTCGGCTTAGTTCACGTGACGTTTCCTGAGAAACCCTGAGAGCGGAAATCGGCATTTTTGAAAGATGCTCGCGATGATGGCCAGGCTTCGCAATCCGCGTCTTGTCGTATCGGGCAATAGCCCATGCTGCACCCGCCGTGTCTGCGATTGCGCTACGTACTGAAAACCCCTGGGCACTGAGGCGGGTTTCCAGATCAGTGAGCAACTGGGTTTCCCCGCCAAAGAGATGAGTGCAGCCTGTGATGTCGAGAAACAACCCATCCTCTCCGCTGACTGCAACCAGCGGCGTATAGCGCTCGCACCAGCGTGCAAGGTTTACGAGTAATTCATGAACTGCATATGCATTATGTTGGATGCAATCAAGATTGGGGACAATTGTGCGGGCATCGCCCAGGCTCTGGTCAAGACTAAGGCCTGCAAGCCGATCATCAGCTTCCATTGCTACGATGCGCATGGCGTTCTTGGTTTTGTCGACGATAATGAACGGGGCTTCACCGGGACGCCCGGTTAAACGCCACGATTTGCCCCATCGTTTCCGCGCTATCATGTCGGTTGGAAGATGGGTGAAGTGGCAAGCCAGTATCCGGTGTTTGGGATAGTTTTGCGGCATGTTCAAAGGACCTCGTTTTAGGGTTCCATGCAATGAGCCAGTGTCCCGTTTGACCATTGCGGTTGCGTTCTAGGGTAAGGGTGAGCCGCATCGCACCTATGCCCTGGTGAAAGTCTTCATCCGGAAGGGACGATTCAGGTTTTACATGCCAACGTGTAAGCGCGCTGGATGCTTCTTCTTCACCCGCCTGCCGGAGTATGAAAACCGGAGTGTGACTGTGTTGCGCCCGCAACATGAGTTTCCTGCTGACCGCAAGATCAAACAGTTTCGGATTACCTTTGATATGGATCACAACCGCTGCAAGCTCACGGAGTGTTGAGGCTTCTCCCCCAGTCCAGATCACATCCTTCAAACAGGCAGGCTTCACAAACACAAAACGGGTAGGCTCGATGCCAAACTGGCGCAACCCATCGGGGTTTGGGCTTCCGCTGTCAGACCCGGTCGCCGGGTCGGTAATCCACAAAATCCGGCTATTCTCGAAGACGCTGTTGGCAAGCAGGCCATAAACAAGCGCCGATGCGCAGGCGATATCCTTGGTGAGCGAGCAGCGAACTTCATGCAGGGCATTCATCACCAATCCACCCTGCATGTGATCATCAATCAGTGAACAGCCAAAACGTAGCATACCGGGAATGGATGCATCACAGCCAAGCACCTCTCGCCGCTCCTCAACCGTATGGATGGCGTGCTGCAGATCAGAAAGGATTGCTGAATTGTGTCGCATAATGTTCTCTTTTTGTTCTATTATAAGGTGAGCCGGTCAAGAGTCAAACCAGTTGACCAAATTTGACAAAAATACCTTCTATACTCAAAACACTCGGAAACCCGAATTTTGAGTATAGGATTCTTCTTTTGATCCTTGCACCCGAAAACCGGTGCCCACTTTTCGGGTGCAAGGAGCATAGCAGATTGCTGAAAAAGCCCTCGCCTTGATTTTACGAATATGATTCCGTCGTTTTGGTAATGATGGAGGATTTGATGCGCGGTTGTGACACTTATACCAACGGCCATTTGAAATGACCCATTGGTATTTGTTTGCGTTCACGGCAGTTTGGCTTTGCCAAACGCCTCCACGGGGGCGGGCTTAAGCCCGGCTCGCTTTGCGCTCGCATACCAGCGCCATAAAAGGGTCAAACCAAACAGCCCTGGTATAAATCATGTTGTGTAATTCAGACACTGAATCATAATATCAATGCGGTGGATAGGTTTTTAGAAAGGTCCAAATTTTTGCCCGACAACAGTCAGGCTGCTGCCAGCATCTTTTCAACTTCATTGACCAAATCACGCAAATGAAACGGCTTGGAAAGCACTTTCGCATCCTTTGGAGCGTCTGAATCAGGGTTAAGCGCAACGGCTGCAAATCCGGTGATAAACATCACCTTCATGTCCGGGTCAATCTCGGTTGCACGTCTTGCAAGTTCAATTCCGTCCATTTCCGGCATCACAATATCAGTGAGCAGGAGCGTGAAGGGTTCTTCACGCAACCGGTCGTATGCACTTGCCCCATTGTCATAAGCAACGACCTGGTAGCCAGCCTGGTCTAGGGCGCGCTCAAGAAACCGGCGCATATCATTGTCATCTTCAGCAAGCAGTATCTTTGTCATCGTGCCGAATTACTTTCCCTAAGAATCGATTTCCAATGATTTCACACCATTTTGGTAAACATGCGATGAACACAGGATATTTTGGGCAGTGTAGCCGCTAATTTTCACAATATCCCGGGATTTGGCGGATTTTCCGGTTGGTTTACACACCATTACGCGACATTGTAGGGTCAACAGCCATGTTCAGAAAGCTATATGACCGATAAAAACGCAAATCCTGAGCCCTTTCTACAGTTGCTGCCCAAAGAGCAGCTGATGCCGGTCGTGGTCAATTCGCCTCATAGCGGTTCTTTTTACCCGCCGTCCTTTGTGAACTCTTCACGCCTTGGCAATCTTGCGATCCGAAAATCAGAGGACTTTGGTGTCGATGAGCTTGTTCGTTCCGCACCCCTGCACGGGATTCCAATGCTCTCAGCAACCTATCCACGTGCTTATGTAGATGTGAACCGTGAACCCTATGAACTTGATCAGGTCATGTTTGATGGAGAACTTCCAGGTTTTGCAAACAAACGGTCAATCAGAGTTTCCGGCGGTTTGGGAACCATCCCGCGCATTGTTGCAGAGGGCGAAGAAATTTATGCGGGAAAGATCCCGGTCGAAGATGCACTGCAGCGAATTTCGTCTATCTACAAACCCTATCACAACGCCCTGCAAAACCTGATCGCCCGAACCCATGTTGATTTCGGGCAGGCTGTATTGATTGACTTTCATTCCATGCCCTCGTCCGGTGCATTGCCAGAACACGGCCGCCGCCCGGATATCGTTCTTGGAGATCGATATTCAACCAGCTGCGCCCCATCTGTTGTTCTGCATGCAAAAGCAGTATTCAGCGACCTTGGCTATGATGTCTCTATCAACAAACCTTACGCAGGCGGCTTTATCACAGAACACTATGGCCGCCCGCAAAGTGGATTGCACGCTCTCCAGGTTGAACTTAACCGCGAACTCTACATGGACGAAATTCGCATCACAAAAAATCGCAACTTCATAAATCTGGCGGATGATCTGTCTCGTTTCTTCAGCCGTTTTTGCGAGCTGGATTTCGATACCCTCGCCGGACAGCAATCCCTGGCAGCGGAATAAATTTTCAATGGCAAGTGAAATTGAAGCCGGGTTGAATTTTCACGACATTGCAGCATTGATACCTATTACCGAAAATGCCGGTGGGGTTGTATCCGACTGGCAGGGAAATCCTTTTGACGGGTCTGGCCAGATACTTGCGACTGCCAACCCGTCCTTGCAAAAAGATGCGCTTAACTACCTAAACTGAATTCACGCACTTTTTGAAATCAGGGAAGACCCCGGCACAAACGCCGAAAATGCGGCCAGGAACTGCTCGCGATATATATCTTTTTCCTGCCAGATCTCGTGTCTTGCCCCATCAATTGTCAGCACCCGCCCAATTCGTAATCCTTGTGCAAATCGCTCGGTCGCCTGGTTGTCCACTACCTTGTCAAGGCCTGCCGCAATGATCAGAACCGGTACATTAATGCCTCTGACAAACTCGGGCTCGCGTATCTTTTCGAAGGCCTTGCACATGGCAAATATCCATGACGCAGTTGCCCCGCCGATGCATAATTCCGGAAACTCCTTGGCGAATTTGGCGTTTTGTTTAAAGCGTGCTGAATCACCCGTCAAAATATTGCCTTGAAATTTCATCCTTACAGGGCTCGGCTCGCGCCCGGACAGTAGAACCTCGCCCAAACCAACCGCTGCCAACAGTCCAGAGAAATTTTCGATCATTCCTTCAGAAACACGCTGGTGGCCAATACCCAACAAAGGCGAGCACAATACCATGCGATCGATCTTGTTGCCGATCTCAGGTGCTGCCAAAAGGGCAACCAGCGAGCCGGTCGAATGGCCCAGTATATGCAGTGGCCCACGGCAATCCGGCAGGGCAATTTGAGCGATAATCGCCAACAGGTCCGAGACGTATTCGTCAAAACTGTCAACATATCCGGCATCGTGTTTTTCCAACAACCTGCTGGATCCACCCTGCCCTCGCCAGTCAAAGCTCAAAACATCATACCCATGATTGATCAGATCACTCACGGTTTCATAGTTTTTCTCCAGATATTCGCTTCGTCCCTGTAGCAAAAGAACGCTACCTTTGCCGGTTGAGACCCGGCTGCGCCACAACGCATAGCGAATAAATATTCCCACCTCGACCTCAATCACGCCGGATTTCGGCTTACCAGGCAATGGGTTATATGATGGAGACTTCAAAAGCACAGGCGCAATCAACCTCAATTCTTGAAATGCCCTGTTCCAATACCCAAATTATGGTCAGGGCGCCAGTCGGGTCCGCAACTTTACATCTGCCCAGTTTGGGAGATGTCGGGTTTTAAAACTGAAAACCACAACGCAAACGTCGCTTCAAGGAGGACAAATCATGCGTACTATAGATTATTCACCACTTTACCGTTCAACCGTTGGTTTCGACCGTCTGTTTTCACTTTTGGATAACATGACCCATGTCGATAACAGCCAGGCTTATCCACCTTACAACATTGAGCGGACTGGCGAAGATGCATATCGCATTACCATGGCTGTCGCCGGATTTACCGAAGATGATATTTCGATTGAATCGAAACAGAACACACTGACTATAACAGCGGAAAAATCCGAGCAGGACGCAGACGATCGTGAAGTTCTTTTCCAAGGTATTGCCGCCCGCTCATTTGAGCGCCGCTTTCAGCTCGCTGATCATGTCGAAGTCACAGGCGCCAGCCTTGAAAATGGCCTCCTGCATGTGGACCTGGTTCGGGAAATCCCCGAAGCAATGAAGCCGCGCAAAATCGCGATCAGCAAAAAGGTAAAGCAAATTGAGAGCAAAGGCGGCAAAAAAGCTGCCTGACGCATCGAACAGGAATTTCAAATGAACGAAGGGGCATCCCAACAGATGCCCTTTTGGCTTATACCAACGGCCATTAGGTGCTCATCAGACAAGCGAGTTCAGCGACATGCTCAGATGTTGATGCAAAACTCGTCACCAACCGATAAATTTGTTCGTCATCACCAATATTTGCTTCCATTCCCCTAGGCGTAGCAAACGGATAAAAATATGCCCCAGCCTCCAACCACTGCTCAGCTTCGGCTCGTTTTGCAATGATAAATACCTGGTTGGTATCCCCTTCCCAGGCAAGCCTTGCGCGGGTGCTTTTTTGAACCATCTGGCTGAGTTCTGCTCCGATCTGGTTTGAGTGTTTTGCAAGCTCAAGCCACAAATCACCTTCGAGATAAGCCTCAAACTGCGCTGAAATAAAGCGTGTCTTGGAAAACAGATGCCCCATTTGCTTGCGTTGAAACTTGATGTCCCGGGCGAGCTTTGTATCGAACACCAACAATGCTTCCGCACACCAGCAGCCATTTTTTGTGCCGCCGAAGGAAATCATGTCGACACCGCGTTTCCAGGTCATCTCGGCGGGTGAACATTTTAAGCGCGCAAGTGCATTGGCAAATCGCGCTCCGTCCATATGAAGCGGTAACTTGTGGTGTTTCGCGATTTCTCCAATCGCGGCTATCTCCTCAAGTCCATAACACGTACCGCCCTCAGTGGTTTGAGTGACCGAGATCATCGTTCCCTGCCCCAGATGATTAAACTGATTGGGGTAGGATTGGACAGCTTCCTGCAGTTTTTCTGCTGAAATCTTCGCATCCCTCCCACCGACGCACTTAAGCCTGCCACCGCTGGTAAGAAACTCTGGCGCACCCCCTTCATTTGCTACCAGATGTGCCTCATTGTGGCAGAAGGCAACACCACCGGGCCGCATGCATGTAGCAAATGCAAGCGAGTTCGCAGCCGTGCCCGTTCCAACAAAAAATACCTCGCATTCTCGCTCGAAAATCTCGTGAATTCTGGCGGTTACGCTCTTATCAAGGGTACTGTCACCATAAGCGGTCGCAAAACCGTGAGCATATATGTTTAGTTTTTCGGAAATTTCAGGCGCCGCGCCAGCCCAATTGTCACTTGCAAAAAACATCTTGTTTTCCCATCTCGCAATCATTTCTTATTATCATGCCTGATATCCAATGAAAGCGTTACATTGCAACCGGGAGAAAATTTCAGGTGCAGTCCCGGGTTGAAAAAGATTTCCAATTTGCCCGGTTTTACCTTGCTCCTCGCGACATATTTTGGCATGTTCTCCCCAGAAAAGGTCAATACTACTGTCCTTTCCGGGGTTTGGATTTTGTTCGGGTGATTGAAACCCTTGCATAAAATCACCTTGAAAGTCGGGGCAAGAACCCCGGGACTTTCGCAAATCCATAAGTTTGACAAAAATCCGTCTCTGGCAACGACCAATGAGCCATTCCAGAGAGCGGCAAACGTGACGGGTAAAGACATGAACCACCAGGTGTTTGAGGTTGGAGAAGCAAATTCGCACCGCGGCATGGCTGAAAAACAAGGGCTATATGATCCGCGGAACGAAAAAGACGCTTGCGGCGTCGGTTTTGTCGCCAACCTCAAAGGTTCGGCTACACACTCAATTATTGAAGACGGTCTGGAAGTTCTCAGAAACCTTGAACACCGTGGCGCTGTTGGTGCAGACCCCAAAATGGGTGATGGAGCAGGCATGTTGGTTCAAATCCCGCATGACTTTTTTAAGGGAGCCTGTGCTGCCGAGGGGTTTAAACTGCCTGGAGTCGGCCATTATGGCGTTGCGCAGGTTTTCCTGCCGCAGGATGAAGACCTTACCGCTGAAATAGAGGCCATGATTTTTAAAGGCCTTGCCAGCGAGAATCTCGATTTAATCGGCACCCGTACGCTTGAGGTCGACAATTCTGCCCTGTCACAGGACCCCGAAATTGCAGCAACCGAACCGGTTCACCGCCAATATTTTGTCGCCCGTCCTCCCGAAGATAAAGACAACACAGCATTTGAGCGACGTCTCTACACCGCTCGTAAAGTCATCTCCAACATGGTGTTCTCAAAGACCGATGGACGCGACAATGGCTATTACATCGTATCGTTCTCCTCAAATACCATAGTATATAAAGGTATGTTTTTGGCGGACCAGCTTGGCCCGTATTTCAAGGATTTGCGTGACCCTAATTTCAAGTCTGCTCTCGCACTGGTTCACCAGCGGTTTTCAACCAATACTTTCCCTTCATGGAAACTGGCTCACCCCTACCGCATGGTGGCGCACAATGGTGAAATCAATACCCTGCGCGGCAATGTAAACTGGATGGCTGCACGTCAGGCTTCCGTATCATCTCCACTGTTTGATGATGATATCACCAAGCTTTGGCCTATTTCATACGAGGGCCAGTCAGATACGGCCTGCTTTGACAACGCACTCGAGTTTTTGACAATGGGCGGTTATTCGCTTGCGCATGCAGTGATGATGTTAATCCCGGAAGCATGGGCCGGAAATCCTTTGATGGGGCCGGAACGCCGCGCCTTTTACGAATATCATGCTGCCCTGATGGAACCGTGGGATGGACCGGCGGCTGTTGCCTTCACCGATGGCAAACAGATCGGGGCAACCCTGGATCGCAACGGTTTGCGACCGGCACGCTATATCGTAACGAAAGATGGCCGTGTTATCATGTCATCGGAATCAGGTGTACTCCCAGTTGCCGAAAAAGACATTGCCGAGAAGTGGCGCTTGCAGCCCGGCAGGATGCTGCTGATTGATCTGGAAAAAGGCGAAATCATTTCAGACGAAACCATCAAGCATGACCTAGCTTCGCAAAACCCATATCAAAAGTGGCTTGACCGTACCCAGATCGTGTTGGAAGAAATGCCAATCCCAACCCGGCAAAGTCCGCAAAGCCGCGCGACCCTTCTCGATCGGCAACAGGCATTTGGATACACTCAGGAAGATTTGAAGCTGTTGATGGCTCCGATGGCCACGACCGGTCAGGAAGCCATTGGTTCAATGGGAACTGATACGCCGATCTCGGCACTCTCCAGCAAACCCAAACTCCTTTACACCTATTTCAAGCAACTCTTTGCGCAGGTGACCAACCCACCGATTGATCCGATTCGTGAAGAATCGGTCATGAGCCTGGTATCCTTGATCGGCCCTCGTCCGAACCTTTTTGATCTGCAAGGGCTTTCGGAGAGCAAAAGACTTGAAGTCCGTCAGCCAATCCTTACCAATCATGACCTTGAGAAAATTCGCGAGATTGGCGACATCGGCGACAACCACTTCCAAACCCAAACGCTCGATATTACGTTCAGCGTTGAGCGCGGTACGGAAGCGATGGAAGCGGCATTGGATTCACTGTGCAAACGGGCAGAAGATACGGTTGGTAACGGCTACAACATCATCATTCTTTCGGATCGCCAGATCAGTAAAAACCGCATCGCAATTCCTGCCTTGCTCGCAACGGCAGCTGTTCACCGTCATTTGATCCGCAAGGGTCTGCGCACGTCAGTCGGGCTTGTGCTGGAAACCGGCGAACCGCGCGAAATTCATCACTTTTGTGTTCTGGCTGGATATGGCGCGGAAGCGATTAACCCCTATCTTGCATTTGAGACCCTTGCAGAAATGCATGCGTGCGGCGAATTCCCCGACGAGGTTGATCCGACGGAAATCGTTCAACGCTATATCAAGGCTATCGACAAGGGCATTTTGAAAGTCATGTCGAAAATGGGCATCTCGACCTACCAATCCTATTGTGGTGCACAAATATTTGATGCGGTTGGCCTTTCCTGTGAACTTGTCGATGAGTTCTTCTTTGGGACCGCCTCAATGATCGAAGGCGTAGGCTTGCCGGAGATTGCGGAAGAAACCATGAACCGTCACCAAAAAGCATTTGGCGGGGATCTTATCCTCGCGAATTCTCTCGATATCGGTGGCGAATATGCGTTTCGCATGCGCGGTGAATCCCATGCATGGACTCCGGACAACATCGCAAAACTGCAGCATGCTGTCAGGGCGGGTGATGCGGAAGGTTATGCTGAATTTGCGAATCATGCCAATCAGATATCTGAAGAATTCGCGACCATACGCGGCCTCTTTACCATCAAAAAGGCAAAGGAGATCGGCCGCAAACCGGTCGCTATCAGCAAGGTTGAACCAGCAACTGAAATTGTGAAGCGCTTTTCCACCGGAGCCATGTCTTTTGGTTCAATCTCGAGGGAAGCACATTCAACACTTGCTGTCGCGATGAACCGGATTGGCGGCAAATCCAACACCGGCGAAGGTGGCGAGGAACCAGATCGTTTCTACCCGATGCCGGATGGAAGCGCCAATCCGGAGCGCTCTGCAATCAAACAGGTTGCTTCAGGACGCTTTGGTGTGACGACTGAATATCTCGTTAATTCAGATATGATCCAGATCAAGGTTGCACAGGGAGCAAAACCAGGTGAAGGCGGACAATTGCCGGGGCACAAAGTTGACGCGGTTATTGCGAAAACCCGCCACTCTACGCCAGGCGTTGGTCTGATTTCGCCGCCCCCGCACCATGACATTTATTCGATCGAGGATTTGGCACAGCTGATCTTTGATTTAAAAAACGTCAACGAAAAAGCTGACATCTCGGTCAAGCTTGTTTCAGAAGTTGGTGTTGGTACAGTTGCAGCAGGCGTGGCCAAGGCACGTGCCGATCATATTACGGTTTCCGGCTATGATGGTGGAACCGGCGCCTCCCCTCTGACTTCGCTCAAACATGCTGGCAGTCCATGGGAACTTGGCCTTGCCGAAACCCAACAAACACTGGTTCTGAACAAACTACGCTCACGAATTCGCCTGCAGGTTGACGGCGGACTGAAAACCGGACGCGATGTAATCGTTGGAGCACTCCTTGGTGCTGACGAGTTTGGTTTCTCAACGGCTCCACTGATTGCAGCCGGATGCATCATGATGCGCAAGTGTCACCTCAACACGTGCCCGGTTGGTGTCGCCACCCAGGATCCGGTGTTGCGCAAACGGTTCCGTGGAACAGCAGATCACGTTATCAACTATTTTTTCTTCATCGCCGAAGAAGTCCGCATGATTATGGCTGAGATGGGCATCACAAAACTCGACGAGTTGATCGGTGAAAGCGGCTATCTCGAAAAAACCGACATGCTTGAACACTGGAAGGGCAGGGGCCTGGATTTCTCCCGTATTTTTCACAAGCCGGAAGCTGCAAAACAAGAAATTTTCCAAACAAGCCTGCAACAGCATCCAATTGCAGATGTCCTCGATCGCGAACTCATCAGGCAGGCGAAACCGGCCCTTGAAAAGGGTAACCCCGTCAGAATTGAAATGGATATCTCAAACGCCAACCGGTCAGCCGGCACCATGCTTTCAGGAAAACTCGCCGAAATTCACGGTCACGAAGGCCTGCCTGATGACACCATCGCCGTATCGCTCAAAGGTACTGCCGGACAAAGCTTCGGTGCTTTCCTTGCCAAAGGCATTTCCTTTGATCTGCAGGGAGACGGGAATGACTATGTCGGCAAAGGTCTTTCAGGTGGACGTATTGTCATCCATCCGTCAGATGAGGCTACCTTTGAGGCTGAAAAATCAATTATTGTCGGTAACACAGTGCTCTATGGCGCAATCTCCGGGGAATGTTATTTCCGTGGTGTGGCGGGTGAGCGGTTCGCGGTTCGCAACTCAGGGGCGATCGCGGTTGTTGAAGGCGTTGGCGATCACGGTTGCGAATACATGACCGGCGGTGTTGTGGTTGTTCTTGGTGGGACGGGTCGCAACTTTGCGGCCGGCATGTCAGGCGGCGTTGCCTATGTGATGGACCGTTCAGGAACCTTTGAACAGCGTTGCAACATGGTCATGGTCGATCTTGAACCGGTGCCCGAAGAAGACGACATTCTTGAAAAACTGCACCACCACGGTGGCGACCTTATGCACAAGGGACGGGTTGATATTACATCCAACATGAACCGGCATGATGAGGAACGGTTGAAGCAACTGATTTCCAATCACATGCACTACACCGGCTCCACCCGCGCCAAAGACATTCTGGATGATTGGGAAGCCTATCGTTCGCAATTTGTGAAAGTCATGCCGGTTGAATATCGCCGTGCCTTGCGCGAGATGGAAGATCGCCGCATGGGCAAGGTTGCGGCAGAGTAAGAGGTAAGCAAGATGGGCAAGGTAACCGGATTTCTTGAAATTGACCGGCAGGTTCCAAAGTACAGACCTGCATCTGATCGCGTGCGGCACTTCGGAGAATTCACAATTCCGATGTCGGACAAGGAAGTAGCCAAACAGGCCGCTCGCTGCATGGATTGTGGCATTCCCTATTGTCACGGCGATACCGGTTGCCCCGTCCACAATCAGATCCCGGACTGGAATGATCTTGTTTACAATGATGATTGGGACGAAGCTGTACGCAACCTTCACTCGACCAACAATTTCCCCGAATTTACCGGACGGATTTGCCCCGCACCCTGCGAAGAGGCCTGCACGCTTAATCTCGAGGACGAACCGGTAGCGATCAAAACGGTTGAGCAGGCAGTTGCCGACAAGGCCTATGCGCTTGGTTTGATCAAACCTCAGCCGGCGAAAGAAAAAACCGGAAAGAAAATCGCAATCATCGGTTCCGGCCCGGCGGGACTGGCTGCAGCGCAACAACTTGCCCGTGTAGGCCACGAAGTTCATGTCCATGAACGCGAAAGCCGTGCTGGCGGTTTGCTGCGTTACGGCATTCCCGACTTCAAAATGGAAAAACATTATATCGACGTTCGTGTGGAACAGATGCAAGGTGAAGGCGTTACCTTCCATTATGACAGCAATGTCGGTGCTGACATTTCCGCTAGTGAAATGATGGATAAGCATGATGCGGTGTTGATTGCCGCTGGTTCTGAAATTCCACGGGACCCCGGAATCCCGGGGCGCGAACTGGCGGGCATCCACGACGCAATGCCGTTCCTTGTACAACAGAACCGTCGGATTGGTGGCGAACCGATCAACAGTGCTGGTTGGCCATCTGAAGAAATTTGGGCGACGGGCAAAAACATTGTTGTTGTCGGTGGTGGAGATACAGCTTCTGACTGTGTCGGAACGTCGTTCAGACAGGGTGCCGTCAACGTAACCCAGCTTGATATTCGACCCCAACCACCCGAACGCGAAGACAAGATGCTGGTATGGCCTTACTGGGCGACAAAAATGCGCACATCATCATCGCAAGCCGAAGGTGCGAAGCGTGAGTTCATGGCAGCAACACTTGAGTTTGTCGGGCGTAGCGGCAAACTGACAGGCGTAAAATGCATCCGCGTGGATGAAAAGCGCAAACCCATCAAAGACACAGAGTTCATCATGAAAGCGGATCTCGCTTTCATTGCCATTGGTTTTGGAAGCCCCGTGACGGATACCTTCGTCAAACAGCTCTCCCCAGACCTCAATACCAGCCATCGCGGCGATATGTCGGTTGCAGCCGACGAGAAAGATTATCGCACTTGTGTTAGTCGTCTTTATGCCGCTGGTGACTGCCGTCGTGGGCAGTCTTTGGTTGTCTGGGCTATCCGCGAAGGTCGAAAAGCCGCACGCTCAATTGACCTTGATCTGATGGGAAAAACTGACCTGCCACGATAAACCCACCTTGTTTTCTATCAAAGCTGTCGCCGAAGACCGCCATATCGTTGCCTTTTTGTGCTGTAGACACTTTGTTTTACTGCCCTAAAATCGCGTGCAGTGATTCGCGGACACTTTGTCGGAGGCATGAATGCATAGATTTGCTTTGTTCAGAAACATGTTTGTAGCCCTGTTGATAGCCTCGCTATTCAGCGCACTCGCCCTGCCGGATGCAAAAGCAGATGCAGGTTTCCAGAAATGGATCCGGGATTTTTATGGTGTAGCTGCAAAAAACGGCATTTCAAAGCGAACCTACAATGCAGTGTTTTCAAGCGTAACGAGTCCGGATCCAGAGGTTATCAAATCCGCCAACTACCAGCCCGAATTCAAATCAAAAGTGTGGGATTATCTTGATAATCGCGTGACCAAATCCGCGATTGAAAAAGGTCTCGAAATGAAAGCCAAATATGCAAAATGGCTTCGCTTAATCGAGAAGCGCTTTGGGGTTGATCAGCACATTCTTTTGGCAATCTGGTCGATGGAAACCTCCTACGGTGCTGCACTTGAAAAAGACAGCGCACTTCGTAGCGTTGCCAGATCACTTGCGACGCTGGCCTATAAAGACAAACGCCGCCGCAAATTTGCCCGCAACCAGCTGATTGCGGCAATGAAGATTGTGCAAAATGGCGATGTATCAGCACGCGGACTTCGTGGCTCTTGGGCCGGTGCCATGGGGCATACGCAATTCATCCCAACGAGTTATCAAGCCTGGGCGGTGGATATTGATGGTGACGGGCGCCGCAACATCTGGGAATCAGTTCCGGATGCTCTCGCTTCTGCAGCAAACCTCCTTAAGAAGAACGGCTGGCGTAACGGCAAAACCTGGGGATATGAGGTAAAAACACCACGGGGCTTCAGCGCCAAAAAAGTTGGCACAAAGAGCCGTACGCTGTCAGAATGGAGAAAGTTTGGTGTTCGCCGCATCAATGGAAAGGGATTTCCCCGCCCCTCTGACCGGGCAAATGTTAAAATACTTGCCGGCTCAAAAGGCCCTGCATTCTTGATGTTGAAAAACTTCTTCGTGTTGAAAAGTTATAACAATGCCGACAAATATGCATTGGCCGTTGGCCACCTTGCTGACCGGCTTCGCGGTTTTAATCCGTTCGTTGTTGATTGGCCGCGTGGGTATATTCGCCTCGACGAAGAAGAGAGCAAGGAGTTGCAGGCACGCCTCAAATACGCAGGCTTTTATGAAGGCGAAATTGACGGCAAGATCGGGTCAGGTTCGCGCTCGGCAATCAAGGCTTACCAGGCACGGGTCGGGATGGACGCAAATGGCTATGCCTCCAGGAAAATATTGGCTAGACTGCGAAAATAGCAGCCAATCCATATGAGAGCCAAATTGAGGTCTTATTCGTATTGCAGGGTTGCGCACATACGAATTTGGATCAACTCATGCGCACTGCCACTCGCTATGCACTTTTGTTCCTGATCGCTTTTACGATTGCGGTTCCACAACTGCCATATCTGGCGGTTGCGGTTGGCGTGGAAGAAGCGCACGCAGCGCAGAAAAAGCGCAAGACACTTTTCGATGTCTTGTTCAAGCGCCGTAAGAAAAAGCGTAAATCTGCAAAATCAAACTCACGTCCTGCCACGAACCTTCCCGGCGTAAAGCTAAAAACCCGAAACACTTCCACCAAGAAAAAGGTTAAACGCAAAGCATCAAAGCGCTCAGGCACTGCGGGTCGTACCAGGCCCAAACCAGCCGTCGTTGTTGTCAAGAATGAAAATGCAGCAAAGATACTTGTCGTCGGCGACTTTATTGCAAGCGCATTGGCAAACGGCCTCGAACGCCAATATGCCGATAATACAAATATCGTTATCGTCAATCGTGGCAAAGCAAATTCAGGCATCGTCAGAGACGACGTTATAGATTGGCCAAGCGTTATTCCGACAATGATTGAGGAAGAAAAACCAATTGCGATAATTGCTCTTGTTGGAATGAACGATCGGCAACAAATGAAACTTGAAACCGGAAGGGTCGAGAAACATTCAGAAGCCTGGACAGCTGCATACAAAACCCGGATTACCAAGATTGCAACAAGCGGGGCTAGTGCTAAAATTCCTCTGCTTTGGGTGGGTCTGCCACCAGTCAAGTTCAACAAAATGAACACCGACTATCTCGTTTTCAACGAAATGTACCGTTCGATTTCAGAGAGTATTGGCGGAAGCTTCATCGATGTTTGGGATGGCTTTACCAATGCTGAAGGAAAATATGTAAGCGCTGGCCCTGATGTGAATGGTCGGATCGTCCGCCTTCGTGGTTCAAAAGGCATCAACATGACAAGAGCCGGTCGTCGGAAACTGGCGTTTTTCGCGGACAAGGCATTGCGCAAGCTTGGCATTGTCGGAAGCGCTGAAGATTTTGTCTATGCATCTCTTGGCACCATCAATCTTAGCGTTGCGCAACCAGGAGTTCCAGAGTACGACCCGGCACAAAGTGGCAAAACGGTTGTGCTTCCGCTTAACTCCCCGGCACTTGATGGTGGAGATGCGCTGGAAGGAGAAGCCGATTTTCTCAAAGCAAAGGATGCCACCAATAGCGTCAGCTACGATCTGGTATCAAATGGCAAGCTTCGCAAACCCCAACCCGGCCGGATCGATGCCAATTGGGGTATCCCAGTAAAAGAAGTTGAGCCGTCTGGGGAAGATACCAGGAAACCGGCAGCAAAAATCCAACCTGTAGGCACTGTCCAGTAATACCAACGGCGATTAGGATTGCTGTTGGTATAATAGGGAGAGCTTTAGGCGCTTTCGCGCACTTCTATCAGCTCGCGTTCCCAATCAAGAGCGGTTGTAACAATCAGATCGATATCGTCATGTTTTGGCTCCCAATTGAGCCTGCTCATCAAACGGTAGGCATTCGCTGTAAGGGCTGGAATGTCGCCTGCGCGTCGTTCATCTTCGATGACTTTAAAGTCATTCCCGGATGCCCGTTTAACGGCATCGATTACCTGCTTGACCGAATAGCCTTTGCTGTATCCACAGTTTGCCGTAAATTTGCGGCCGCCGTCACGAAGGAAGTTCAACGCCACATAGTGTGCGTTAACAAGGTCATTTACGTGGATAAAGTCCCTGATGCAGCTTCCGTCTTCAGTATCGTAGTCTGTACCAAATACTTTCATTGATGCACGCTTGCCTGCAGCAGCTTCGCAGGCAACTTTGATCAGATGGGTGGCACCTGCAGTTGATTGGCCGGTTCTTCGCTTGATGTCACATCCAGCGACGTTGAAATATCGCAGGATCACATAGTTGAGACCATGCGCGTCCGCAACATCCCGGATCATCAATTCCGTCATTAGTTTCGATGTGCCATAGGGAGACATTGGGTTAAGAATTGCATTTTCACTGATTGGGCCGGTGGTGGTTGGCGTGCCGTAAACTGCGGCAGTCGAAGAGAAAATGAAGCTTTTGACACCAACTGCAACAGCTGCAGCTATGAGATTGCGAGACTTCCCGGTATTGTTCTCATAATATTTCAAAGGAGCTTCAAGCGATTCTGGAACAACGACTGAACCCGCGAAATGCACGATTTCAGTAACTTTGTGATCCGCCAGGACACCTTCCATAAAGGGTTGATCGCCCACATCGCCTTTGACGAAAGTAACACCATCAGGAATTGACCATTCAAACCCAGTGACAAGATTATCAACAACGATAACTTCAACACCATGGTCGAGTAATTCCCAAACCATATGCGAACCAATGTAACCCGCACCACCTGTAACCAGTACAGTCATAATCCACCTTTTCGTTCCCTCACGGGACAAGCTAGAGCCAAACGATTAGGATCGCAGAAATATATGCGTTGCAATTCTAGTGAATTGGGAAAGCATTTGTTAAACATAAAACCGTCTGCATCAGATGTGATTCTCGGAGGCCACATGCAATCCAATAAAGATCTACGCACCGCTGTATTCCCCGTTGCCGGTTTGGGAACGCGGTTCCTGCCAGCCACTAAAGCTGTTCCAAAAGAAATGCTCACGGTCCTCGACAAACCGGTCATCCAATATGCAGTTGATGAAGCAAGAGCTGCCGGAATAGAACACTTTGTTTTTGTAACCGGACGGAACAAGGCAGTGATCGAGGACCATTTTGATCTTGCCTACGAACTTCAGGATACGCTTGAAAAACGGAACAAACAGGAAGCACTTGATATTCTTGCCACCTATCAGCCGGGCGCAGGGGAAACGAGTTTTACCCGTCAACAGGCTCCATTGGGTCTAGGGCATGCTGTTTGGTGCGCGCGTGAAATCGTTGGCAATGAACCCTTTGCGCTTCTGCTCCCCGATATGGTGATGAAGCACAATCCGGGTTGCCTCTCGGGAATGATGGACCTGTATCACCAGACCGGGGGCAATGTTATTGCGACTGAGGAAGTCGCGTGGGAAGAGACCCACAAATACGGAATCGTCGAAAAAGGTGAAGATGCCGGATCTGGTTTCGAAATTACCGGCATGGTCGAAAAACCGGCCGCTGGTACTGCACCCTCCAACCTTTTCATCAATGGCCGGTATATTTTGCAACCGGAAATTTTTGATTTGCTGGAAGATCAGGAACCCGGTGCCGGCAATGAAATTCAACTTACCGACGCCATGCTCAGATTAGCGGAGAGCCAAAAGTTCTATGGTCATGTCTTCACCGGGGAAACATTTGACTGTGGCTCGAAATCCGGTTTCATCCAGGCAAACCTTGCCTTTGCCCTTGATGATCAGGAAATACGGGAAGACTTGATGACCTATTTGGAAGCGCGCAACTGAACCTCCAATTGAAAAACACGCCTTAGCGCTGCAGCCTCATACCAATACGAGCCGAGACTTCATCGAAACTTGAGTTTGCGGCACCGCTGTTAAAGGACGTATATTCAACATCACCGGTCACAGCGACAAACCGGTTTACCCAGTACTGAAGTCCGGTTCCAATCTCAAAAGTGGTATTCCGGTCATCATTGGTTTCCACCTGCACGCCCGTAAATGCATCAAACGTCAGCCTGTCGTTGATTTGGCGCGCATAATCCAGCCTTGCATTGTAGAGAAGGCTGCCGTTCTCATTGGCTGTGATTGAGTTATTGGTCTGCGTCCCAAGTGTTAGGGTAATCTGTGAATCCCGTTCAGGAGACCAGTTCAGGCTACCATTGAGCGTGAATCCGGTAAGATCATCCAACAGCGGGTCATCAAATTGCTCGCTTAGATACCCGACTGATATTTCACCCTGCGCCCTTTCTCCAAGGCCTACTTCAACACCAGCTCGCAACTCAAAAATATCACTGTCCCTGCGATTACCGTTTCGGTCGACTTCCAGATCATAATCACGGATCGAATAAATACCCTCGACAAATGGAGTAAGTACGGGAGACATTTCATACCCTGCTCGCAATCCGAGGCTATAAAGATTGTTGTTTTGGTCTTCCTGACTTTGAGTAAGGCCACCACCCAAATCCGCATCTTCAAATATGTTACGCTGTACCGAACCTGTGATCGAAAATTGCAGTTTTCGATCCGCACGCTCCAATTCCACACCGCCGCCATAGGATTGAGTCAATGGGGTATCAACCGCGCCGGGTGCAAGTGTTGTGCTGGTAAATTCCTGCCTACTTGCTGAATAAGAGCCGCTAGTGACGAGCGCTAGCCCGTCAATCATATCGAGCCTTAATTCCGTATCAGCAGAAAACGAAATATCGTCGGTAGCGTCTCCATCAAAGGGTTTGCGAAAACTGCCATTGAAGTTGGTTTGCCATTGGTGACGCGACCAGTCAGATGAAAAACTCAATGCTGCGTCAGTCCGGGAAAAGGCGCCGTCTTCCCCACCACCATTTTGAGAAACATTGCTGGAATAACCGAAGGATTGCTCAAGGCTCATCCGTACTTCTGTATTCCCCATTCGAAATCCGGTTGCTGCAAACGGGTCTTGTTCATCAACCGGGGTGGTGCCGGTCTGAACCGGATCAACTGCCTGGCTTGTTCGGGGTTCACTTATAAGCTCTCCAGGCGTCGTGCCCACTGGCCCCGCAGGTTGCACTCTTCTTACAGGTGTATTCGTGACGATACGGCCAAGTTCTACAGGAGTTTCATCATCCTCTTGAAGGTCCGTATCTCCTTGTGGTTCATTGGCTTCATCAATTGACCCACGAATTCCAAGTTCGCCAAATGGCCGATTGTCATCAAGGCTCTGGGAAAAAGTTTCAAACGGCACGCAAAAACCAATCAGAACTCCAACAAAAATTGGAACCCAGACCTTTGTTTTCTTGGACTTTGAGGCGTTTGTCATATAGAGCCTGTACAGGGCCAAAGCGTTTTTAAGTTCTTGCCAAATCGTAAACAATTGTGGTTAACGAATGGTTGCTTCGCAAAACCCTGAAACAGGAAATTTCATGTCGAAACTCCCAAAACTCTCCGCACTGAGAACCATTCAGACAGAGGCTTCCGGCCTTTCCAGGCTAGCCGCAGAACTGGAAAGTGAGCTTGGTGATGCGTTTTCTGAAGCCTGTTCCATTATCGAGGGTATAAGCGGGCGAGTGATTGTGGCTGGCGTCGGCAAAAGCGGCCATATCGGCGGCAAGGTTGCAGCAACCCTTGCATCCACGGGAACACCGGCTTTTTTTGTGCATCCGGCAGAAGCCAATCATGGCGATTTGGGCATGATTTCTCGCGATGATGCAGTTATTGCCCTTTCCTGGTCTGGCGAGACAACAGAACTCAAAGGCATCATCAGTTATGTGACCCGCTTTTCCATTCCGATGATCGCGTTCACCCGTAACCGTAACTCCACACTGGGTCGGGAGGCTTCTGTCTGCCTCGAGCTACCCAAGGTTGACGAAGCCTGCCCAAACGGGCTTGCACCCACAACCTCTACCATCATGCAGATGGCTATGGGTGATGCGCTTGCGGTTGCTCTGCTTGAAGCAAGAGGGTTTTCCGCGGAAGATTTTGGCATCTATCATCCCGGCGGCTCGCTTGGTTCCAGCCTTACCCGGGTTAGCGACATCATGCACAAGGGCGATGCCATACCTTTGGTAAAGCGTAATACGCCGATGCCGGAGGCCATAATGGTACTATCTGAAAAACGCTTTGGTTGTGTCGGGGTTATTGATGACAACGGTCGGATTGCCGGCATTTTTACCGACGGTGATCTTGCAAGAAACCTTGATCGGGATTTGCAAAGCCTGAGTGTTGACGATTTGATGACCAGCGATCCCAAAACAATTTCAGGTGATGCACTGGCAATCGCTGCAATGGCGATGCTTGATGAATTCAATATTTCCGCACTGGTGGTGACGGATCCGGACAACCTGCCTAGGGGTATCATTCATCTGCATGATCTTTTGAGAGTTGGTGTCGCCTAATTGTTGGCCCGCAATCGCGCATAAACAATATCTATCACATCACCCTTGCCCGTTGTCGCTGCAACTGCGGCCGTGTCTGTGCTGATTGCGATATAGGCTTTCATTTCCGGATCGACGACCTCACCCAAATCGAACGCAAATATCGAGGCTTCCGGCTGCAGCCCAACGCGGAAGCGTTTGCGCCCGCAATTGCCCAAGGCACCGAACTGACACTTTACGGTAAATTGTGCCGGATTTGGTGTTGCGGATTTTGCATATATTTCGAAGGTGACATTCTTGCCGGATATCTGTTCGAGAACACCCGGTTTCAAGCGAAACAGGATTGGTCTTGCCGCTTTCGATCGATCATCATCGCTGCGAACAGAAACAATCCGGACCATTTCCAGGTTAAGCTCGTTGACCAACTCTGCTTGTCCGCGATTTGCGGTTATCAAAGCCGACAAGTCGCCCGGCTCCACAATGGTGATATAGTTTGCAGCGGTTGCCTGATTTGACAGTGCATTCGGATTTTGCGCCGGTCTGGAATTGATAAGCCCGAACAAGGTGCCGCTGACGACACCGGTATAGATATAATATGCCAGCCCTCCAACGAGTGCCAAAATCACCAGGACCGCCAGAAACCAACCTATAAACTTCTGTTTTTTTCTGCGCCTGGCAAATTCCAAAGGCATGTTTTCTTTTTCGTCATAAGAGGGTGGAACAGCGGGCGCTTCCTCAATTATTGCCGGTGAAACTTCGCCGCTCACTGCTGCCTCCGCGGCTCCAGATTCTAAGGGCTGAGGTATTTCCAAATTCGTAACTTCGCCTTCATAACTTCCAAGTTCCAAAGCGGCAGCGGCTGATTGCGAGGCATCTGGCAAAACTGACAAAGATGGATTAACTTCTTCAACCCCCAGACTTCCGCGCACCTCATCATCCGCGCGGTCGAGCAATATCTCCTTTAATTCAGCAAGTGGATCATCATCAATTCCAGCTGAAGGTTGTTGAACCTCATTTTCTGAAACCACTTCAGCAACCGGACCCGGTTCTTCCACAATGGCCGGCCCTGGCATTACAGGGTTCGGGAATTCGGCGTCGGATTCAAGCGGAATTTCCGGCTCAATCTGCACCCCGGCAACTGGCGGTCGTTCAACTGGCTCTGAATATTGAGGCTCAATAACCTCAGTGCGAGCAACCCCAACGCATTCAGCTTCAACGCGGGCAATCGCGTCTTCCAGCGATTTTTGTTCCTGCATGGCTGATTCAACGGTTAGCGTACGATTTCCCTCAATCAACCGATAAAGAGCACTACGCGAAGACTGATAGACTTCAAGACGTGCTTCCGGCGTCGTAGCCCGCTTGGCGGCAATCGCACCTCGTATCAGTCCCTCGAAATTTGCCAAATTTCTGCCCGTTCATTAAAAATTAAGGAATTGCCAGTCATGGCAACGATCCGGCACTATTGTGCCAGCCCTTTCCCGTTTTAACGGTGTTAGGCGATATTTCAACGAAAAGCGTGATTTCCGTAGCGTAATCCAAACATAATCGTCTCTGATATCTTAAATTATGGACTTTCATTCCCTTCCCGCACCAAGTTTTGGCAAAACCGTTGCATGCCCTCAGCAAACACAATAAGAGACATATGACAATTACGTAAAGGTAAAAGGAGCGGTAAGTGGGAATTCCAGACATATTAAAGGGCAATCTCAGTGTTCCGGTTATTGGCGCCCCACTGTTTATTATCTCACACCCTGAGCTCGTAATCGCGCAATGCAAAGCAGGTGTGGTTGGCGCATTTCCCGCGCTCAATGCACGACCGGAAGCACAACTTGACGAGTGGCTCGCACAAATCAGCGAAGAACTTGAAAGTTACAAACAAGCCAATCCTGACAAACCGGTAGCCCCGTTTGCGGTGAACCAGATCGTTCATGGGTCCAACAATCGGCTGGAACACGATCTCAAAATGTGTGCCAAATACAAGGTGCCGATTGTGATCACCTCACTTGGTGCTGTGCCGGAAGTTAATGATGCGGTGCATTCATATGGCGGAATTGTGTTGCACGACATCATCAACAACCGTCACGCGAATTCTGCTATCCGCAAGGGTGCAGATGGTCTTATCGCGGTGGCTGCAGGTGCTGGCGGACATGCAGGCACCTTGTCTCCTTTTGCGCTTATTCAGGAAATTCGCGAATGGTTTGATGGCCCCTTGCTGCTCTCCGGTTCCATTGCAAATGGCGGCGCGGTTCTGGCAGCCCAAGCCATGGGCGCTGATCTTGCTTATATCGGTTCACCATTTATTGCGACCCATGAGGCGTGCGCCATGGATGACTACAAGCAGGCTATCGCCGACTACAATGCAAATGACATTATGTATACCAACCTGTTTACGGGCGTTCATGGCAATTATCTGCGCCCTTCAATTGAGCGTGCAGGCCTTGATCCGGACAATCTGCCGGAAAGCGACCCTTCTGCGATGAATTTCGGATCCGGCGGAAACACCGATGCGAAAGCATGGAAAGACATCTGGGGTTGCGGGCAGGGAATTGGCGCGATCAAGGAAGTGACATCCACTGCTGAACTGGTCGGCAGGCTGGTCGGCGAATATGATGCAGCAAAGAAGAGACTTACTGCGGCATAATTTCCGGAATTGTCAAAAGTCACATTGTTTCCAAATTTCTACGCTGATAAGGGTAATCACCATTTGACCTGCGGTCTGCTGACCGTATTCAAACAGACACGATAAAGATCAAGAACTTGGGAACTAATTATGCCCGACAATGGCTTGGCTTTCCTGGAAGAAGAAAGTCTGCAACTTCTACTTTGTAAAGATCCTCCCAGCGATGGACCATCGCTGATTGAACTTCTGCATTCAAAGTTGCCTCAAATCACGCTTGCCGAAAAGCCCTTCCGCATGGCTGTGCGGTTTGATGGTGAAACGCCGCTTTCAAAACTTGAGGGCGTGGTTGCGAGCGGCTCGTTGCGATCTGGCGAGGAAATTACAGCCGCTTCAACCGGTCGATCAACACTCGTTAGTGAAATCACTGGCCCCGAGGGCGTGTTGGGCGAGGCTTCAACCGGGCAATATGTGACCCTGACCCTGAAACAACCACTCGATGTGGTTGACGGGGATATCGTATTTTCCGGCGAAGAGGAGCCTGAAATCGCTGACCAGTTCGCTGCGCACATCATCTGGCTGACAGACGACGAAATGTTGCCGGAACGCGGTTATACAATCGAGTTTGCCGCATGTGAGGCAACCGCACAAATTACGGATCTGGTTCATGTTGTAGACACAGATAGCGATGACCCGATAGCTGCAAAAATTTTGAAGAAACAACAAATCGGGTATTGCAAGGTCGCGCTTGACAAGGCAGTTGCTTTTGATGCCGGAATTGACAATCGCGCGACCGGTACTTTCCGGCTGATTGACCGCATTACAAAATTGGTTGCCGGGATTGGCACGATCGATTTTGCGTTGCGCCGTGCCAGTAACATCGAATGGCACGAGATGAAAATCAGCAAGGAGGTTCGCGCCAAAGCCAACAACCAGAAGCCTTGTGTGTTGTGGTTCACCGGGTTTTCCGGTTCAGGCAAATCCACAATCGCTGACCGGCTGGAACAAAAGCTACATGCAATCGGCAAGCGGACTTATCTTCTGGACGGCGACAATGTCCGTCACGGGCTAAACAAGGACCTTGGCTTTACCGATCAGGATCGGGTTGAGAATATCCGCCGTGTGGCAGAAGTCGCAAAACTGATGGTTGATGCAGGTCTTGTGGTCGTTACCTCGTTCATTTCTCCGTTTCGGTATGAGCGTCAAATGGCCCGCTCTTTGATGGAGGACGGCGAATTCATCGAAGTGTTCACGGACACTCCGCTGGAAATTTGCGAGCAGCGTGACCCCAAGGGGCTTTACAAAAAGGCAAGAGCCGGCGAGCTGAAAAACTTCACCGGGATTGATTCTGAGTATGAAGCGCCCAGAAACGCCGAAATCGTACTCACCAGTGGTGACACCGACGCCGATACACTGGCAGATGAAATCATCGCCTATCTTGAAAAGACAAACTGATGAGCAACCAAAAATTGATCGAAATGCTTACCCCGGTTGCCCGAAAAGCCGGCGAAGCAATCATGGCGGTGCATGGCACGGATTTTACTGCTGAAACAAAAGGCGATGGTTCTCCTGTGACTAAAGCCGATCAGGCTTCAGAAGACATTATTCTTTCTGCTCTCAGGGAGATTGTTCCTGAAATAACCGTCATCTCGGAAGAAAATGCCGAAAGTCACAAATTGAGTGCGCCGGACCGGTTTATTCTGGTTGATCCGCTGGATGGTACGAAAGAATTTCTCAAGAAGGATGGCAAAGGTTCCTTTACCGTCAACATTGCATTGATTGAGAACGGCACACCCGTCGCAGGTATTGTCTATGCACCGGCCCTGGACCGGATGTTTACCGGCAGCGTGAATGAAGGTGCATTTGAAGAAGATCAACCCATCAGTGTTCGGGAAATACCTGCATCGGGGGGCGTCGCAGTCGCCAGTGCTTCACACCGTGATGAAGCAACCGACCAATGGCTGGCAGACAATAATGTTGAACAAACCGTCTCCATCGGGTCGTCCTTGAAGTTCTGTCTGGTTGCCGCCGGCGAAGCTGATGTTTACCCCAGATTTGGGCCAACCATGGAGTGGGATACCGCTGCTGGAGACGCAGTATTGCGGGCCGCAGGCGGAAGCGTCTCCAATCCCGATGACAGCTTGTTCACCTATGGCAAAACGGAATATCGCAACGGTGCATTTGTCGCCCGGGGCAAAATGTAATATTCATCTGGCGTATTCCAATTTCACAGGAATTTGCCAATGTCCAAAATCTCTACGGTTAAAGAACTGGAAGCCATTTACGGCCATCCGGGCAAACCTTCGCTTGTCAAGGAAGTGCGTCAGGTCATCCCGCAATATCGGGCCTATATAGAGGCTGCATCCTTCTGCACGCTGGCGACCGCCGGCCCTGAGGGACTTGATTGTTCTCCCCGTGGAGACCTGCCGGGCTTCGTCCGCATCCAGGATGACCGAACCTTGATGATGCCGGACCGGCGGGGAAACAACAGGATTGATTCTTTAAAAAATATCGTTCGCGACCCTCGCGTTGCGCTATGCTTCCTGATCCAGGGGGTGCGTAATGCATTGCGGGTCAATGGAGAGGCGCATTTATCCGTTGATCCTGAAACCCTCGCTTCCTTTGCAGTAAACGGCAAAGAGCCGCGCTCGATTATCGTAATCAAAACGATGGCGATTTATTTCCAATGCGGACGAGCCATGGTTCGCTCCAGGCTCTGGGAAGAAGATGCGAAGATTGATCCCAAGTCCCTGCCAAGCGCTGGTGACGTGTTGGCGGAACTCTCAAAGGGCGAAATTGGTGGCAAAACCTATGATGACAAATGGGAGGCCCGCGCCCGTTCCACCTTGTGGTGATGCGTTGAGGGTAATCTAGGCGCGGTTGGCGAAGGGGTGCCGTACCATCCAGAAGGGCCGGCGGACAGTACTTTCAGCCGGCTTTCGCTCTTCCGTGATTGCAGCGTTTAAGGTTCGGGGGTTGCAGAGAAGCCAGAACCGATTAGAACTGTTGGTAAGGGGCGTTGTTAGCCCAAGATTTTTTCTCTTTTGGTGAAACAAAAGAGAGGATGGAGGACTGGGAGCTTATTATTCATGTCACAATGCGTATTCATTCAAATCCGTTGCAAACCCGGTAGTGCATATAAAGTCGCTGACGAGATTGCTCTTAGAGAGCAATATTCCGGACTTTATTCAACCAGTGGCCCGTTTGATCTCCTGGTCCAAATGTACGTTCCGGAGGATGAGGACATTGGCAAATTCATTAATGACAATTTGCTCAATATTGAAGGCATAGAACGAACCGTTACCACCTTGACCTTCAAAACCTATTGATTTCAAATATAAAAAAATCGGGAGGACTATCCATGAAACTCAAAACTGTAGCAATTGCAGCTGCGTTGTCGTTGTCGGCTGCGTTTTCTGCCTATGCTGAATCTGTGAAGGTCGGCATGATCACAACCCTTTCTGGAGGGGGTGCAGGGCTTGGCATTGATGTTCGCGATGGCTTTATGCTGGCGGTCAAAAAGTCGGGCAATACCGACATCGACGTTGTCATCGAAGATGATACGCGCAAGCCCGATATTGCAGTCCAACTTGCAGACAAGATGATCCAAAGCGAAAAGGTTGATATTCTGACCGGCATCATCTGGTCCAACCTTGCTATGGCTGTTGTTCCTGCAGCAACCGCGCAGGGCAAGTTTTATCTCTCGCCAAATGCCGGACCCTCCGCCCTTGCCGGAAAGGGATGTCATGCCAACTACTTCAATGTTGCGTGGCAGAACGACAATTTGCACGAAGCAGCTGGTGCTTATGCCAATGATGCAGGCTTCAAAAAGTCTTTCATCATGGCACCAAACTATCCAGCGGGTAAAGATGCCCTCACCGGCTACAAGCGGTTCTTCAAGGGCGGTGTTGCAAATGAGGTTTACACCAAGCTTGGTCAGAAAGAATACGCCGCAGAGATTGCACAAATCAGAGCATCAGGCGCTGACAGCGTGTTCTTCTTCCTGCCCGGCGGCATGGGCATTGCTTTCATGAAGCAGTATGCTGCATCAGGTGTGGATATCCCGTTGGTTGGACCGGCATTTTCATTCGATCAGGGAATCTTGCAGGCGGTTGGTAAAGCTGCATTGGGTGTGAAGAACACCTCACAGTGGAACAAGGATATCGACAATGCTGCGAACAAGGATTTTGTTGCATCGTTTCAGGCTGAGTATGGCCGCCTGCCTTCGCTCTACGCAAGCCAGGGCTATGACACAGCCAATCTGATCCTGTCAGCCATGGGCAAAGCAAGCGTCAAGGATGCGGACGCATTTCGTGCTGCCTTGAACGAAGCTGACTTTGACAGCGTGCGTGGTGATTTCAAGTTTGGATCCAACCAGCACCCGATCCAGAACATCTATGTGCGTGAAGTGATCAAGGAAGGCGATGTGTTCACCAACAAGATTATTGCTACCGGATTGACCAATCACTCCGACGCTTATGCAGGCGAATGTAGCTTGTAACAGATCCGGCAACCGGCAGACTTTGCAGGTCTGCCGGTTGCTTTTCCGGCTGCCCAGGACATTTCATGTCTTCTATATTATTGATTGAACAGCTTTTGAACGGGCTGCAATTTGGCGTGATGCTGTTTTTGATGGCATCGGGCCTGACCCTCGTATTTGGAGTTATGGGGTTGATTAACCTCGCCCATGGCTCTCTTTTCATGATTGGCGCATTTGCAGCAGCAACCGTAGCAGGCTGGACCGGCTCGTTCATGCTGGGACTTGTTGCAGCCCTTGCGGCATCTGCCGCAGCCGGTGCATTGGTGGAGATGTTGGTCATACGGAAACTCTATGCACGAGACCATCTTGATCAGGTTCTTGCCACCTTCGCGCTTATCCTGATTTTCTCGGAAGGAACGCGCTGGCTGTTTGGCTCTTTCCCATTGTATCTGGATACGCCCAATTGGCTTTCAGGCCCTGTGATGCTGCCAGGCGGCATTCTTTATCCATCTTATCGGCTCGCTATCATTGCCATTGGATTGCTTGTCGCGGTCGGATTGTTTCAACTCATCGCAAAAACAAGACTTGGTATCCGTATCCGTGCCGGTGAAAGTGACCGGGAAATGATCGCAGCTTTAGGGGTTGATATCTCAAAACTCTACACAATCGTTTTTGCCCTGGGTGCTGCTCTTGCAGGACTTGCCGGTGCTCTGGTCGGCGCCATTCAGTCGGTTCAGGTCGGCATGGGTGAACCGGTTCTCATCCTCGCCTTTGTCGTGATTGTAATTGGCGGTATTGGCTCTATCAAAGGTGCGCTGGTTGGAGCGCTATTGGTGGGATTGACCGACACACTTGGCCGGTTCCTGTTACCAATTCTGTTTGGCGCATTCATGGATCCCTCGTCAGCGACCTCTATCGGTTCATCCCTTGCTTCGATGTCGATTTACATCCTCATGGCGGGTGTGCTGATCTTTCGCCCGCAAGGCCTCTTTGGAGGCCGGACATGACGCGCGAGACCAATCTCAACCTGTTGATCCTTGGGCTGTTGCTCCTGGTACCGGTTTGGGCCTGGACAGCGGATGAACCCTTTACCATCACGCTTGCGACCAAGGTTACAATCCTCGCCCTGGCAGGCCTCGGTCTGAACATTGCGCTTGGTCTGGGCGGACTGGTCAGCCTTGGCCATGCGGTCTTCTTCGGTGTTGGTGGATATGCAATGGGCATTCTTGCAAGCCATGCACAAAGCTATGCACCATTGATGGAATGGCCTTTCCTGATTGAAGGCACAAAATCGATGCCAATCATCTGGTTGGTAGCCATGATGGCGTCTGCGCTTGCTGCCCTGATTGTCGGCTGGCTGTCGCTGAGAACTTCCGGTGTCTACTTCATCATGATTACATTGGCTTTTGGCCAGATGTTTTATTATTTCGCGATATCCTGGCCCGCCTATGGGGGCGAGGACGGTTTGTCGATTTACGTCCGTAATTCGTTTCCGGGCCTTAATACGCTGATGCCAATCCAGTTTTTTGCCGTATGCTTTGTAATTCTGCTGATTGCCTTGTTGGTGAATTGGCGGATTATTCACTCACCCTTTGGACTGGCACTTAACGCTGCTCGCCAAAACTCGGAACGCGTGGAAACAGTGGGGCTTGATCCATTTCGCCTTCGCCTGACAGGCTTTGTAATTTCCGGCGCGATCACCGGTCTTGCAGGTGCTTTGTTTGCCGACCTAAACCGCTTTGTCAGTCCAACCATGTTTTCCTGGCAGTTGAGCGGCGAGATCATGATCTTCGTGATATTGGGCGGCGTATCTTATTTGTGCGGACCGATTGCAGGTGCGGCATTGTTTATTATCCTTGAACATTATCTGGGCGGGCTCTCGGAGTTCTGGCACATTTATCTGGGACTGATCCTTTTATGCGTGGTGCTATTTGCCAGAGGCGGGATTATCGGAACCCTTTCCGGCCGCGGAGACCTGCATGGCTGATCCGATCCTTGAAACACGCGACCTCACCAAGTCATTTGGTGCCCTTAAAGCAGCGCAGAACATTTCAATTGATCTGAAGCCGGGGGAACTTCATGCGGTTATCGGCCCGAATGGGGCTGGAAAAACCACCCTCATCAAGCAAATTTGCGGCAGCTTGTTGCCGGATGCGGGTCAAGTGTATTTGGCTGGTAAAGATGTGACCGGCCTAAATGCAATAGCCAGGGCAAAGCTTGGACTTGGCCGTACTTTCCAGATTTCCGCACTCGCCATGCAGGATACGGTTCTTCAAAATGTGGTGCTTGGCACGCTTGCCAATAGTGGCAAAAGGCCGGGGCTTTTTGCCAATGCCCTACAAGATGCATCTCTGGTTGAACCGGCCATACAAGCACTGCAACGCGTCGGGCTGGAGAAGAAGTGTGGCGCAAAGGTTTCGGAACTTTCCCATGGCGAACGGCGCCAGTTGGAAGTTGCCATTGCACTCACCCTTGAGCCAAAAGCGTTCATCATGGATGAACCGATGGCAGGACTTGGAACGGACGGCTCCAAAACCATGACAACCTTTCTTGATGAATTGCGGGACCAGGCTCCGATCCTGCTGGTCGAACATGATATGGATGCCGTGTTTGCCCTTGCTGACCGGATCAGTGTGATTGTTTATGGCAAAGTGATTGCGACAGGAACGGTTGAAGAAATTCGCAACAACGGCGAGGTTCGTGAAGCCTATCTCGGTGAAGCGGCATGACAATGCTCGAACTCCAATCCGTCACCGCTTCCTATGGTGCCGCCCAGGCTCTCTTCGGAGTTGAACTGACAATTGCAGAAGGTGACGTCCATGCCCTGATGGGACGCAACGGGATGGGCAAGTCGACCACCGTTAAAACCATATGCGGGTTGTTACCTGCCAAAGGAATAATCCGTTTCGAAGGAGCGGAACTTACCTCTCTTCAACCACACCGGATTGCCCGTCTGGGTATCGGTCTGGTGCCGGAAGGAAGGCGCTGTTTTGCCAATCTGAGTGTTGAAGAAAATCTCCTGGCTGCAGCCCGCCCTGGGCATTGGACTTTCAATACGATTGCACAACTTTTTCCAAGGCTTGAAGAAAGACGAACCCAGAGTGCCGCGACGCTTTCTGGCGGAGAACAACAAATGCTCGCGATATCGCGTGCGCTGATGACAAACCCGAAACTCCTGATCCTTGATGAAGCAACAGAAGGCCTGGCGCCGGTAATCCGCCAGGAAATCTGGAAAGCGATTGCATCGCTCAAAGAAGAAACCGGCATGGCAATCCTGTTAATTGACAAGTCGATCAGGGAACTTGGGTTGATTGCCGACAGGGGAACCATCCTTCAGCGCGGAAAATCTGTTTGGAGCGGTACGTTCGAGGAACTAACGCCGGAGATTTCAAACCTGTTGATTGGTGTCTAGTGGATTGATTCAAACATTTGGAACCCGTTTTCCGAGACCTCTCATCCAAATATTTGAATCTTAAAATCCACTAGAAAACAATACCTTGCTAGTGGTCTTTACGTTCGAAACAAATGATAAAGAGTTCGCCGCAAAGGGACTCATTTGTTTCGAACGGACCACTAGAGCGGTTCACAAATTAATTGAATCGAATTGGGATTCCCTTTTGTTTTGAATTGTGATTCAAGATGTATGCTGGAGCAAGGAGGCCAGTATGCATGGTTAAACCTTATTCAAACGATCTCAGACAACGCGCTGTGTCGGCAATGGCTGGCGGCGATCCTGCAAGTGTAGTGGCGAAGCGGTATGGCGTTGCCAAGTCCTCGGTGATCAAATGGCATCAACGCTATCGGGCGACAGGCAGCGTTACACCGGGCAAGATGGGTGGACACCGTAAGCGCAAACTTGACCCCCATCATGATTTCATCATGGAAGCGATCGAGCACACATCCCATCTGACGCTACATGGCTTGAAGGATTTGTTGGGTAAACGAGGTGTCTTTGTCTCGCATAATGCGGTGTGGCATTTCCTTAAACGCGAAGGCCTCAGCTTCAAAAAAAACACTGTTCGCCATTGAACAAGGACGCGCTGATGTGGCGCGCAGACGCAAGCGCTGGAAGGGTTTTATGGGACAGCTTGACCCGCGCAGGCTGGTCTTCATTGATGAAACCTGGATCAAAACCAACATGGCCCCAATCCGCGGTTGGGGCAGGAAAGGGAAGCGGTTAAGAGGCTTTTCTCCCCATGGCCGCTGGAGTACCATGACGTTTGTCGCTGCCTTGCGCTATGATGGCCTGAGCGCGCCTTGCGTCTTCGATGGTCCTATCAACGCCTTATGCTTTCGTGCCTATGTGGAACAGGTTCTCGCACCGACCATTAAACCCGGAGATATCGTCATCCTGGACAATCTGGGAAGTCATAAGGCAAAGGTCATCCGCCAGATCATCAGGGCTCCGGGGCAAGATTATGGTTCCTGCCTCCATACTCCCCAGACCTCAACCCAATCGAGCAGACTTTTTCCAAAATAAAGCACTGGATGCGCATGGCCCAGAAACGAACTATCGAGGAAGCTTGGAAGTACGTTGGCCATCTCGTTGGAACAATCACTCCAAAGGAATGTGCAAACTACATCAAAAACGCCGGATACGGTTCAATCTAAATGTGAAAGAGTCTAGAGAGTGATGCGTTTAGGTGGATTCAATTCTGTTTTTCATCCGTTGCGCGCGTTGACACCTTTTAGCAATTCCGGCTCTATCTGCAGTTCATCCAGGTCTTTGCCGCCGGCTTCGATCTCTTCCCCGGTCGCATCGCGAACCGTTAAAATTTCAAGCGTGAAGATCACCTGCCGGCCACACATTGGATTGTTGCCATCTACAGTCAGAGTCTCCTCGTCAATTCGCGTGACGATGAAGTTTTTGGTCTCGCCCTTGTCGTTTTCCATCGTGATGGTGGTGCCGATCTCCCGGTATTCCTCCGGCACGTTTATGATGTGATCGGTGAAGACGAGCGTTTCATCCCTGGGTCCGAAAATCACATTACAGTCAATCGGAACATCAATAACATCGCCCGCAGATTTGCCCTCAAGCTCTTCAAGAACTTGCGGTGCTAAAACATCGTTATGACCGTGAACATAGGCGATTGGAAAATCAACAGTGCTTAACACCTGATCGGACTTTGCGTCCTTCACCCGATAGGTAAGTTCAACCAGCTTTTTGTCTTCGATTACGTCACTCATTTTGCTCACCTTTGGTCGGTCAAAATGCTTAAAAAATTGAAGCGCCGAACACTCTGACTTCAGTGTCATCATATCCCAAAACCAGCCGGCCCAACCATTCGCCTTCGCGTTTGCTGCTGCGTTGACGGTATAGAACCGACACATGTTCGCCGCGGCGAATGATGCCAAGTTCGTCGAACTCTTCAGAAAGGTTCCGTGTCAATTCGCTGGTCGCGAACTGACGTCCAACTTCAATTTCATCCAGACCGAGCATCAAAGATGGCGAGAAGTTCTTTACGAATTCAGCATAGTTGCCAGCGTTTGAGCTCTTGATCAGGCTGCGCCAGATTTCATCCGCCAAAGCCATGATTTCTTCATCGTTGTTGTTCACGATGTTCATCGTTGAACCTTTCTTGTCATATTGGTTAAAATGAATTCGGCGCCGTAAAATACCGCGCCGAATTCAATTTCCTGTAAGCTGCTGTCCAGTTTCGGTAGGCGCATTGCCCCATGCCGGAGGTTATTTGGCAGCTCTGCCAGCCTTTTTGGCGACTGGCTTTTTCTTTGCCGGCACCTTCCTTTTGGCAGGTTTTTCTTCTTCATCACCAACCAGGTGATAGCACGGAGCTTTTTCCATGGTGTATTCACCAGTTTCCGGATCACGGCGGGAAACTGTCAGAACATGCCAGTTTTCATCATCCAGTTTCATGGCATCACCGCGGTAGTAGTAACCAGGCCAGCGGGTTTCCTTGCGGAAAAGCGTATGCTGGGCAACACATTCAGCTGTGCGGTGACGATGTTTCAATTCCCACGCACGTAGCAATTCATGAATGTCTTTCGCTGCGATGCTTTCAAGGTCTTCTTCCATGATTTTCAGTTTTTTCAAACCAATGTGAAGAAGCTTTTCGTTGGTCATGTAGCTAACCGTCACCCCACCACAATACTCGTCCATCAACTTTTGCAGGCGATCAAGGCCTTGCTTTGGGTTGATGTAGCTTGGGCTAACGGTACCGGCCACAATTTCGTTACGGTAGATCTTGTAGTGATCCATCGGCTTGAAGATTTCTTCTTTTCTGTCTTCAATCTGCTTGTTGTTGACGACAATGCCTTCTGCCTTTCCGTCATCGATATATTTACAGGCAGCTTTGGCAGCCAGGCGTCCTTCGGTGAAGGAGCCGGAAGAAAACGCGTGCGGCGTACCACCAACTGCATCACCTGCACCAAACAGGCCTTCGATGGTCATCATGCGGTTGTAACCCCAGAAATATTCTGGCGGTGACACATCCTCGGGACCACTTGCCCAACCACCGGCACCGGTAGCGTGGGAACCCATAACGTAAGGTTCAGAAGTCGTAAGCTCAGGGTTTTCATTCTTGGGGTCAACATCGGTTGCTGCCCAAAGCACTGCCTGGCCGACGGTCATGCCGAGGAAGTTTTCCCACCCCACTTCTTCCAGATGCGGGTCCTGGAATGCCTTCATGGTGACCATGTGGATTGGACCACGACCGGCATTCACCTCACTGATGATCGCGTGGTTCCGCAAACAAGTAGGGATCGGACGGTGTGTCCTGTGCGACAGTTCCGGATCCAGATATTCCTTGCCAACCATTTTCTGCAGGGCAGGGAACCATTTGGATTCGTACTCTTCTCCGATACCGTTTTGGGTATAGGTTTTCAGGTGCAGGAAGTAAGCGCCAACCGGGCCGTACCCATCCTTGAACCGCGCCAGCACAATCCGGTTTTCCATCTGGGTCATCTTGGCGCCTGCATTGATCATCAGACCATAAGCGGAGCCGGAAGACCAAGGTGCATACCAAACGCGACCCGCACCTTCACCCACCGAGCGCGGCTTGAAGATGTTGGATGCGCCACCGGCTGCCACAACTACGGTTTTTGATTTGAATACGTGATAGTTGCCCGTACGCACGTTGAATCCAACAGCACCGGCAATCCGGTTGTCTTTGGTATCATCCATCAACAGATGCGTTACGCAAATCCTGTTGTAGATCTTGTCGGCGGATTTCTTGGCAGCTTCAGCAACGATCGGTTTGTATGATTCACCGTGAATCATGATCTGCCAGCGTCCCTCACGAAGATAGGACCCGGTATTCGGGTTCTTCATGATTGGAAGGCCCCATTCCTCAAACTGGTGGACCGCAGAATCGACATGACGAGCCATATCGAACAGCAGGTCTTCACGGACAAGACCCATCAGGTCGATACGGGCGTAGCGTACGTGATCTTCCGGGTTGTTTTCACCCCAGCGAGTGCCCATGTAGCAGTTGATCGCATAAAGGCCCTGCGCAACCGCACCGGAACGATCAATGTTGGCTTTTTCAGCGACAACAATCTTTTTGTCCTGGCCCCAGAAACGAGCTTCCCAAGCCGCTCCACAGCCGCCAAGCCCGCCACCGACGACCAGAATATCGATGTTGTCTTCAATAAGTGTTTTGCGAGACATTAATAATACACTCCCAACTTCATTTTGAGTTTGTTTGACTCCAGAGTGTGAACGTCGCCTTCGTCCATGCGAATGTATTGTGGTTCACTATAAAGGTGCTGGCTTTCCCGCATATCGTCGGTTGGAGCTGCTTCTTTTTCAAGCTCCGGAATGCATTCACCCCAGGGCTTGGTCGTGATCGGAGAGAGAAAGTTCTTTTCGGTCCCGTCGCGGAACTTGATCTTCCAGGAAATGGTTCCTTTTTCTTCCTCGCGTCGTACCCGGACACTGTGTCCAAGCGGAGCAAAGTCGGCGTAACCACGAACGTCAATTGCGTGTTGTGGGCATGCCTTGACGCAGGAGTAGCACTCCCAGCACATATCCGGTTCGATATTGTATGCGCGCCTATAGGTTGGGTCGATATGCATGATGTCCGACGGACAAATATCAACACAATGGCCGCAGCCGTCGCATCGTGTCATGTAGACAAAGGTTGGCATCTCAGGTTCCTTCGAAAATTAGTGTAAATTCTGTTGTTTGATCAATAGTGGTTCGGTTGTTCGCGTTTAATGCCCAGTCCCATATCAAGGGGCGCGTCTTTGAGAAGCTCCATGGAATGTCTGTCCCGATCTTCCGGGTTTGACCGGTCCGCAGGAGCGGGCAGGTTATCCCTTGAACCATTGGCAACAGCGACTTTTTTCTGGAACGCAGCTGCTGGCTTGAAGAACATGTGTGAGAATTTTGACCACGGTATACCGGCAAACAGCGCCGTCGTTGCAATCAGATAAAGAGCCAGGAAAATGTAGGAAAGAACCCCACCGCCTGATGATTGCAGGAATGCCCAGATCAGGCCGAACGTTGCGCTCAATACCAGTGACAAAATAAACAGGTCTGCTTTCACGATGCGAAATACGGAGTTCCCTTCGGCGGAAACATCAACGCGGATGAAAAACCAGAACCAATATCCACCGACACAAACCATCAGTGCCCCAAGGCACCAAAGAATTGGCCATATTGAAGGTGTTTCCACAGCTGCCGTGGGGAAGCAAAACACCATGACAAGGGTTGAAATCAGATAAATCACGAAACCGTACATACCAAGTAGATGGGCGATACGACGATGCGGATTGCAAAATTCTGAAGAGGTCAGCACCTCAGACATTACTGTTTTGACAGCAAGGGAAGCTTTTTCCCCGCCCTCAACAGAACGCGAAGCGTTCTTTTCTGTCTTTTTAGCGTGATTGAAAAAGTACTTTGCGCTCTGCTTGTGAAGAACGTCATAGATTGTTCCGCCTGCAACAAGCAGGATCATGATGATGACGTATGTCTGCATGACAGGGCTTGGTATCATCCCGGAAAGTTCAGCGAAGTGATTGGTTGTTAGCATTGGACGGCAGTCTCCCATTGGCCCCAGACTCAATCATCGCTTCTTTGAAACGGTGATTGAGAAAATTCGGTTTAAACTTCAAAGGCGTTTCCTCTTTTGATTCAATCAAAAAAGGAAACGCTCTAGTTCCAGGGTTTCAAGTTTAGACCAAGGGTTTCTACGCTTCAACTGTGCGGCCCCATTACGAGAGCAAGGTCTGTGGGTCTTTTTGGTTCAAAATTTGCAGTTTTCGGCGGTCTGATGCCTAGCAACGGTTAACACGCCCCGTTCTGTTAGATGTTTGTCAGCTCGGGACTTTTTCAGTTGAATAACAGGCAGGTTTGTCAGCTTTACCCTCCCAAAATGAAGGATTCCATCGGGTTTGGCCAAAAACCGAATTGATTGGGCAGACAGTGTTGTCTCGGGAGCTTCAACTAATTTGAGAAAAAAAGTCTCAATATTTCTTTCATTTGGTTGATAAAGTGAATTTGTGTGGTTGTTTCTTTGGAGCCAGATTAGCGCTAATGTGGAACTATTCATTCCCTGAATGTGGTGCCAATTTATGAGGTGGCGCTAGCAATTTTCCCCATGTGGAGCCATAATTTGGTGCATTGCGATGATCTGCCGGCTTGGCAAGATCATGAGTGATGGTGCAGATCATAACCAAAGACTGCCTGCAAGAATCTGGTATATTCTCAAGCAACTGACAGCCAGGCTGCAGACTTGTTGAATAACAACACAACGAAATATCCCAAGCCTAAGGAGTTTCTTGAATGGCAGTAATCGACCGTATTGTAGATACAAAGCCGCATGTTTCCGACGAAGTCAGGCAGACGACCTGTTACATGTGCGCGTGTCGCTGCGGTATCAACGTACACCTGCGCAAGGGAGAAGATGGCAAACCAAAAGTTCGCTACATTGAGGGTAACCGCGATCATCCGGTAAATCGTGGCGTACTTTGCGCAAAAGGTTCTGCGGGTATCATGCAACACTATTCTCCAGCCCGTCTTAACAAGCCGATGAAGCGGGTAGGCGAGCGCGGAAAAGGCGAGTTCAAGGAAATCGAGTGGGATGAAGCGCTGGACATTGCAGCAGGTTGGTTGGGAAGAATTCGCACAACCGAGCCCAAGCGTTTGGCGTTTTTTACAGGCAGGGACCAGAGCCAGTCATTTACCGGCTGGTGGGCGCAACAATTTGGTACTCCAAACTATGCCGCGCATGGTGGCTTTTGCTCGGTCAACATGGCGACCGGTGGTATTTACACATTCGGCGGCGCCTTTTGGGAGTTCGGATCAGCGGATTGGGACAAGACCGAATTGTTCATGATTTTTGGCGTTGCGGAAGATCATGATTCCAACCCGATCAAGTTGGGCCTCTCCAAGCTCAAAAAGCGCGGGGTAAAGGTTATTGGCGTCAATCCGGTCCGAACCGGCTATAATGCTATCGCCGATGAATGGGTCGGGATCACACCGGGCACGGATGGCCTGTTTGTTCTTTCACTCGTTCATGAATTGCTGAACGCTGGCAAAATCGATCTCGACTATTTGATCCGATACACAAATTCGCCATGGTTGGTGATTCAGGATGAAGGCGCCGAAGATCATGGTCTCATTGCCCGCAATGCAAAGGGTGAACCGCTGGTTGTGGATCGTGAAACCGGTAAAGTTGTTTCCTCCAGGAAAAAGAGCGTCAAACCGGATCTCAAGGGAACAGCAAAATTAACCGGTGGCCGAAAAGCCGTACCGGTCTTCCAACTCTTGGCGGAAAAGTACCTTAATGAAGAATATTCTCCTCACGCCGTAGCCGAGGCAACCGGTGTTCCTGCAAGCCAGATCGGTCGGATAGCTGAAGAATTGGCAGAGGCTGCTTTTGAAAAAGAAATCGTGCTCAAGCAACCTTGGGTAGACATGAAGGGCGAGAAGCACGACCGCATGATTGGTCGCCCTGTTTCCTTCCATGCGATGCGCGGTATCTCTGCCCACTCAAATGGTTTTCAGACCTGCCGTGCCATCCACCTGTTGCAGATATTGCTTGGCTCGATTGATTGCCCCGGCGGATATCGCTTCAAACCGCCTTATCCAAGACCCATTGAAAACCAGCCCAAACCGCACGGTGGCGCTGTTCGCAACCAGCCATTTAGAGGCCCGCATCTTGGGTTCATGCGTGGCCCGGATGATCTCCTTTTGGAAGAAGATGGTGTCACACCCCAGCGTATCGACAAGGCTTTTTCCTGGGATGCACCTTTGGCATCCCACGGGCTGATGCACTCGGTAATCTCAAATGCGCATGCCAAGGATCCTTACGGGATTGAGGTTCTTTTTCTGTACATGGCAAACATGTCCTGGAACTCATCAATGAATTCCAGAGGGGTGATGCAGATGCTGGAAGACAAAGATGAGAACGGCGACTATGTGATCCCGAAGATCATCTATGCTGATGCCTATAATTCCGAAATGGTCGCCTATGCAGATCTGGTGCTTCCGGATACAACCTATCTGGAGCGACACGACTGTATTTCACTGCTTGATCGACCGATTTGCGAGCCGGAGGTCATGGCAGATTCCATCCGGTGGCCTGTGGTCGATCCTGCAACACAGGGCGAGAACCGTGATGTGAGAGGGTTCCAATCGGTTCTGCTGGATCTTGGGCATCGTATAGGCTTGCCGGGCATGACCAAGGAGGACGGATCAGCTGCCTACAAGGATTATGCTGATTATATGGTCAATCACGAGCGTAGACCGGGCATTGGTCCGCTCGCAGGCTGGCGAGGTAAAGACGGTTCAAGATCGGGAAGGGGTGAGCCAAACCCTGATCAGTTACAACGCTATATTGAGAATGGCGGCTTCTTCGAGGCCCGCGTGCCGAAGGAAGCTCACTATTTCAAACATGCCAATCAGGCTTGGCAGGACTGGGCGATTTCAATGGGCTTTCAGGACAAACCCGTCGAAAACATCTTTCAGCTGTATCTCGAACCAATGCGCAAGTTTCAGTTGAGCGCTGAGGGAAAGGTTGATCCACAACCTCCCACAACCCATCGTGAAAGAATTGCTGTACACTTTGATCCACTCCCAAGCTGGTATCCGCCTTTCGAGGGGGCTGCCGTCGGTGAAGACGAGTATCCATTTCATGCACTGACCCAGCGTCCGGCTGCAATGTATCATTCATGGGGTTCCCAAAACGCATGGTTGCGTCAGATACACGGATCGAACCCTCTTTATGTTCCCGGTGAAATCTGTGATGCGAAGGGGTTGGAAGACGGCGATTGGGCCGAAGTTACGTCCCATCACGGGTCGATCAAGGTTCCGGTCATGCGCATGGATGCGGTAAACCCGAATACGATCTGGACCTGGAATGCGATTGGCAAACGATCGGGTGCGTGGAACCTTGATCCGGATGCTCCGGAAGCCAAAAAGGGATTTCTGATCAATCATCTCATCAAGGAATTGTTGCCGGAAAAAGGTGATGGTTTGCGCTGGGCAAATTCAGACCCAATTACTGGCCAGGCTGCTTGGTTTGATCTAAAGGTCAACATCAAAAAAGCTGCGGTCCAGGAAGGGCCAACCAAGCCTGAATTTCCGACCCAAAAGAGCATTAAGAACAAGCTTGCAGAAGCGCTAAGTTACGGTAAGGATTGGACTTCCTAGTGGATTGATTCAAACATTTGGAACCCGTTTTCCGAGACCTCTCATCCAAATATTTGAATCTTAAAATCCACTAGAAAACAATACCTTGCTAGTGGTCTTTACGTTCGAAACAAATGATAAAGAGTTCGCCGCAAAGGGACTCATTTGTTTCGAACGGACCACTAAGGTCTGTTGACAATTACCGGGTGGCGATCACTACTGCTACGAGATTGATGTTTGCAATGAAACTTGTATCAGTCTTGTCGTATCTTGTTGCAATTCCTCGGAATTCCTTGATTTTGGCGAAATAGTTTTCGACCAGATGCCGCCACTTGTACATTTCCTTGTCGTATTCGAATTGGATTTTACGGTTTGAACGCGGGGGGATCACGGCGGTGGCTCCACGATTGTTCAATTCTTCACGCAACCAGTTTGCATCAAAGGCCTTGTCTGCCAGCAAAGCATCAAAACATATGCCCTCAATGAGGGGTCTCACCCCGACGATATCATTGCGTTGACCGGGTTGTACGACAAACCGCACCAGATTACCCAGAGCATCGACAAGCGCCACTATTTTGGTTGTCAGGCCGCCTTTGGAGCGCCCGATGGCCTGATTTTGAGTCCCCCTTTTGCGCCACTTGCCTTCTGGTGAACGGATATGATTGTGCCATCAATCATCGCATACTCAAAATCTGGATCATCACATAACGCATTGAATAACTTATCAAACACGCCTTTCTTCGCCCAACGGCGAAAACGCTGGAAGGTCGTGTTCCAATCACCCAGACAGGGTGGCAAATCACGCCACGGTGAGCCGGTGCGAACGCGCCATAAGACCGCTTCCATAAATGCTCGGTTATCTTTTGCAGTCACACCACAATCCGTTGACTTGCCTGGAAGTAAATCTTCCATAACAGACCACAATGCATCACTTATAACCAGACGATCTTCGCGCATTCAAATCTCCTCAAAAAGGAGTATGAATCATATTCGGTGCCGTTTGGGAATCCTAATTGTCAACAGACCTTAGGGTCTATACTCAATGCTCACTTGGAGCTGGATTGGAGGTAAAATGATTGCTTTCAAGGAGAAAAACGTAAGGGATGCCAAGGCATCATCGAGGCTTTTCGACGTTGAAATCATTCATTTTAACCCTTCTTAACCCAACCCCTTCGGGCAGCGCCAAATTGATACGGGTTTTTGTTGAAATCTTTTCGTTTGCTCATAGCAAACTTCATCAATTTCGCCTGAACCCGTATCAATTTTTCAGCTGTCCAGCCCGATTGAGCATTGAGTATGGACCCTAAGTAAATGGCTTTTGCACAGAGGGTGATTTGAAAGACTGGACAGCAGAATTTGATAACCGTAAAGCGGTGCCCCAATCGGAGATGATGATTTCCGAGTGGGGTAAAAGGGCAGCACAATTCCGTTCATCATCAGATGCTTTTTGTGAGAACTATCTCGACCTACGATACGGTAAACGGGCCAGGAATTTGCTCGATTTATTTGTGCCAATGGGCACTCCCAAAGGAACCGTTATATTCATCCATGGCGGCTATTGGCGGATGCTCGACAAGTCCTATTCCTCGCATTTGGCCACCGGCCCTCTTGCCCATGGGTGGGCGGTTGCAATTCCCTCCTACACTCTTACGCCTGAAGTCAGGATCAAAGACATTTCCCGCGAGATTGCCGCTGCGATTGAACATGTTGCGGGTAAGACTGATGGGCCACTAAGACTGATAGGTCACTCTGCTGGCGGACATCTGGTGGCGCGCATGTTGTGCGCTGATAACCTGCTTTCAACTGAGACCTTTGCCCGGATTGAGCATACTGTAGCAGTAAGTGGTCTGTTTGACCTTGAAAACCTTCAATACGCTGCGATGAATGCCGATCTGCAACTTGACCTCCAAGAAGTGAAAGACGAAAGCCCGGGACTTCTTGGACCAAGGAAAACGGCACGAATAACCTGTTTTGTTGGCGCAGACGAAAAGCCCGAGTTCTTGCGTCAAAACGGCCTGCTTTCTGCCTGGCAAGAAAAGGGCGCGGAGGTAAATGCAGTCACGGATACCGGTAAAAACCATTTTACGGTAATTGAGCCGTTGAGCGATCCCAATTCTTTGTTGATCAGCACTTTACTGGCAACTTATACCAACGGCCATTAGGATTGACCCTTTTGATGTTCCAAAATTGTTTACCGGCAAGGCAGGCCTCGAAGTGCAATGCAAAACGCATTGGTCAAGAGGCATAACACGGCCCGGTGGGCAATTTTGGGGCACCGCAGGCCAGGTTTCTTTTGGTTTTGGCCGCGTTGCAATTAGCTCATGGTACGCAAGCACCCCTTCGCCAATCGCGCCTAACCAAAGCCAAAATAATTCCTGGTCAGAAGAATCAATCCTAATGGCCGTTGGTATTACACCAACGGCCATTAGAGCGTCCCGGCCAATTAACGGCGGGATACTCTAGTGGATTGATTCAAACATTTGGAACCCGTTTTCCGAGACCTCTCATCCAAATATTTGAATCTTAAAATCCACTAGAAAACAATACCTTGCTAGTGGTCTTTACGTTCGAAACAAATGATAAAGAGTTCGCCGCAAAGGGACTCATTTGTTTCGAACGGACCACTAGCCTGTAAATCAGCGTTCAAAAATTACCGGAAACCAGTCTTCACGCAGGTAGTCACCCGTTTGCATATCATGTCCGGGAAACGGCGGAGAGGTCGGTCCCTGGCGTTCCACATACCGTGCATCGTCACCTACCAGGCGCAACGAAAAAGCACGCCGTCTGGTCGATGTCTCATTGCCGCGAGCACCATGCAAGACACCGAAGTTAAATGCGACCGCATCACCCGGCTCCATATCCCATTCATGAATTGGCATGCCCTCGGCATCTGGATCAGGCACAGAAATATATTCATCTTCATTTGGATAAAATTTGTCCTCGTTAAGCCACCGCGTTGGCAGGACTTGCTTCTCCCACTTGTGGGACCCAGCAACACATCTGAGGGTTGCGTTGGTCACTGGATCAACCGGAGACCAAAAAGACACATTCTGGCTTCCATCGACAAAATAGTATGGCCCGTCCTGATGCCACGGTGTTGGCTTGGACGTGCCGGGTTCTTTCACCAATACGTGGTCGTGAAATACCTGCACACGGGAAGAAATCATGAGGTCACTGGCAACCTGTGCAGCGGGTGAATTGCGAACGACATCAAAAAATTCCGGAATGCGCTGCCAGTTGCAATAGTCATCAAAAAAGCGACCGTTCTCACCAGTCTTCAAATTCTCGGCTGCATACCGGCCCGGCTCACGCATATTGGTTTCGATCCCTGCACAAATCATATCCACATAATCCGCAAAGAGGCCCTTGATCAAGCAAACACCATCGCGCTGATATTCATCAATGTGTTGCTGGGCGATGAGCGGGTGGGGCATTAAGGCATTCTCCATAATTCTCAGGAAGCCGGAACGAGCGGTTCCTGATACAGATAAAAAATTTTCACCGGCGTGAAGTCGGTTATTATGAAACGGGTGGTAACGCTTGTCTGGTTGTTGACGTACCCATTGGTATAGACAAGCCGGTCACCCGGTTCAAACTGATCTTCAAACTCAGCAAACCGGTTCGAATAAATGTCGCTTGCGCGTCTTCCCAATTGGTCGAATGAGAGGCCGTCACCATAAGTGCTTGCCACATCAATCGTTTCTTGAAGTTCAAAGCCAAAGCCTATCCATGGCAGATTGGAATTGTTCAGCGTTATGATCTGTACATGGATGCTGCTGTGAGTGATATTGTTGTTGGGCAGTTTGGCAACGTTGGTCATCTTGCGTGTACGGATTACGAGTGTTGCAGCATCAGCGGTGTCAAGAATTTGTCGGATTACATACGGGTCACGTTTGCTGCCCGATCCGGTAACATTTTGGATGCGAAAACCACCTAATTCATCTGAAAAGGAAAACCTGCCGGATTGCCACACCTCGCCCGCAGAAGCGGTGCAGCAAAAACAAAATACCACAATCATCCCCACATTTGCACGGAATAGAAAAGAGTTGTGTGATTGGTTTCGCATGTGCGCGTTCCGTTTGATCATGAGGCTATAGTAAATGTTAAAACTTCGATAGTGAATCGCGATTAGAAAATATATGGAAACCGGCGCAATCCAATTCACTGCCATTGACGAAAGCGTGAAGAACGACAGGTAACGGTTTCAAGCAGGAACCAGAAGTCAGAGCTTCTTTGCCAAGCCAGAATTCAGATATCATACGATGAACCGACTGATAAGGGTATTGCGTGGGCAATAAATACAACAAACTCCTGGCTCCTGATATGCTGGAATTCATCCGACAGTCGGAAGAATTTTATCCATCCGATGCAATTGACATGACGATTGTTGAACAGCGCGAATTCTATTCCCGCCTAAGTGCGGCCTTCGCAGGCGAACGACCTGAGAATGTGTCGACCAGCGTTGAATTTTATAGAGGGCGTGAAGGTAGTGTTCCTGTTCGCCACTATGAAAATCTTCGTCGCGAGCCTTCAGGCCATGTTGCGTTCTTCCACGGTGGCGGGTTCATACTTGGGGGATTTGATAGCCATGACAGCATCTGCGCGGATATTTGTGATCGCTCAAATTGCGATGTGACAGCAGTCGATTACCGCCTTGCCCCGGAACATTTGCATCCTAGCGCTTTCGATGATTGTCTGACAGCATTGCGACGTGTAACCCTTGATAAAGGACGCCCGATGATTCTCGTCGGTGACAGCGCTGGGGGTAATCTTGCCGCTGCGGTCTCAAAGGCAACCCGTAACGAAAAATGCAAGCCAAAAGGGCAGGTGCTGATTTATCCAGCGCTCGGTGGTGAGATGTCTTCAGGGTCCTATGTTGAACATGCCAATGCACCGCTTTTGTCTACTTCAGATATGGAATATTACGAAAATTTGAGGGCTGGCGGGCAAGATCTCACAAATGATGTTTCAGCTATGCCACTTTCTGATCGAGACCTTTCTGATCTTCCGCAAACGGTTGTTTTTTCCGCCCAGTGCGACCCGCTTTGTGATGATGGGCGGGCTTATTGCGCAAATATAACCGCAGCCGGAGGAAAAGCGGAGTTTGTTGAAGAGCAAGGGCTGGTTCACGGATATCTGCGCGCGCGATCCAGCGTGAAAAAGGCTGCCAAAAGCTTTAACAGAATTGTAAAAGCAATCGATATGCTGGTTGATCGCGCCTAACCAAAGCCAAAATAATTCCTAGTGGATTGATTCAAACATTTGGATAAGAGGTCTCGGAAAACGGGTTCCAAATGTCTGAATCAATCCACTAGTTATACTCCTTGCACCCGAAAAGTGGGCACCGGTTTTCGGATAAGTGCAAGGATCAAAAGAAAAATCCTGTACTCAAAATTCGGGTTTCCGGGTGTTTTGGGTATAAAAGAATCAATCCTAATGGCCGTTGGTATTAGCAAGTCGACCAGCTGCAACAAAATTCCGGAAATTTAGCGAATTCTGCAGGGTTCTTCTGGTGTTGACCAAAAGTGTTTCCTGTCTTGATTCCATCAAATGAGTGGGCAACGCCGTTGAAACTTTACAACAATCCGCTCATCAGTCGCGCAAAAGAATTGATGATTGAGTCTAAAGTCCAATGGAAACCTTGCGCCAAGTGATGTTTTCTCCAATCTCAGCTAATCCGTTAGCTGCTGACTCGAAACGTGCATTCATGCATCGTCTCGAAATGCGTAACTTGGGAGGAAATCCATGTCCAAATTTGAATTCACTCGCCGTGGGTTGATCAAGTCTGGTGCCATCGCTGGCGCAGGTCTTGCAATGCCTACACTCCTTACGAATACAGCCAATGCGTACACCAACGAGCCTAAGGGCGGTACGGTAACATTGGGCTTTAACGTGCCACAAACCGGCCCATATGCCGACGAAGGTGCTGACGAGCTTCGCGCTTACAAACTTGCTGTTGAGCACCTTAATGGCGGCGGCGATGGCGGCATGATGAATACATTTTCATCAAAAGCCCTCAAGGGTAACGGCATCCTTGGCAAGAAAGTTGAATTTGTAACCGGTGACACTCAGACAAAATCTGACGCTGCTCGTGCATCCGCAAAATCAATGATCGAAAAAGACGGCGCTGTGATGATCACAGGCGGTTCTTCTTCCGGTGTTGCGATCGCTGTTCAGGGCCTATGCCAGGAAGCTGGCGTCATCTTTATGGCTGGTCTGACACACTCAAACGACACAACCGGCAAAGACAAGAAAGCCAATGGCTTCCGTCACTTCTTTAATGGTTTTATGTCAGGTGCAGCACTTGCTCCTGTGCTTGAAGCCCGTTACGGCTCAGACCGCACAGCTTACCACCTCACCGCTGACTACACTTGGGGTTGGACACAGCAAGAGTCTATCCAGCAAGCTACAGAAGCTAAAGGTTGGAAGACTGCAAACAACGTTCTGACACCGCTCGCAACTACAGACTTCTCGTCTTACGTTGCTCCGGTTCTGAACTCTGGTGCTGACGTTCTGGTTCTGAACCACTACGGCGGTAATATGGTCAACTCTTTGACTGCAGCTGTTCAGTTTGGCCTTCGTGACAAGCAGGTTAATGGCAAGAACTTCGAAATCGTCGTTCCGCTTTATTCCCGCCTGATGGCTCGTGGTGCTGGTGAAAACGTTAAGGGCATCTTCGGATCCACAAACTGGCATTGGTCACTGTCCGATGATGGCACGAAAGCATTCGTGAAATCATTTGGTGAAAAGCATGGCTTCCCGCCATCGCAGGCTGCCCACACTGTTTACTGTCAGACCCTGCTTTATGCAGATGCTGCAGAGCGTGCCGGCACGTTCAACCCATGCGGCATTGGTGAAGCTCTTGAAGGCTTCAAGTTTGATGGCCTTGGTAACGGTGCGACAGAATATCGTGCTGAAGACCACCAGTGCTTCAAGGACGTTCTGGTTGTGAAGGGTAAAGAAAACCCGACATCAGAATTCGACGTTCTGGAAGTTGTGGAAGTGACACCTCGTTCACAGGTTGAATACCCTGCTGACCACCCAATGTTTGCCGGTGGTGATCTCGGAAAATGTAATCCGGGCGCATAATCCAAGCGGGTTTTGAAAATAACACACTGGCCTTCGGGCCGGTGTGTGCTATTTGATTATAAAACTGCCGCTAAAGTCGGGCAGAAAAAACACAAAATAATTGGTGTTGGGATATGGATGCGATCCTTCTTCAGGTTCTGAATGGGCTCGACAAGGGCAGTGCATATGCCCTTATTGCTTTGGGGCTTACTCTAATTTTTGGAACATTGGGTGTTGTGAACTTTGCGCATGGGGCACTGTTCATGATTGGCGCTTTTGTGGCTGTTACGCTACAACGCGTTCTTAACATTTCAGTAGAAACCATTGATCCGACAAAGACAGATTTTCTCGGCAAACCGCTCGTGGTGAAGACACCTTATGTAGAGGCATGGTTTGGTGAAGCAGCAGGGCAGGCGATCATAAGTTGGACGGTCCCGCTGGCAATTCTCGTGGCAATTCCGGTTATGTTGCTGGTCGGCTTCGTAATGGAGCGCGGTCTGATCCGGCATTTCTATAAACGGCCGCATGCAGACCAGATTCTGGTGACGTTTGGCCTGGCAATCGTAATGCAGGAAATCGTAAAGGCTTTCTTTGGAGCAAATCCCATTCAATCACCGGCACCTGACGCGCTTCAGGGGGTATTGAACCTGGGAGCCTGGTTGAACATGAACCTGTCCTACCCGATCTGGCGAATTGTATATTTTGGGTTTTCCGCAGCAATTATTTTCGGAGTGTTCGCATTCCTGCAGTTCACCACCTTCGGCATGGTTGTGCGAGCTGGTATGGCAGACCGCGAAACGGTTGGCTTGCTGGGCATTGATATCGACCGGCGTTTTACCATCATGTTTGGTATTGCAGCGGCGGTGGCTGGCCTCGCCGGTGTGATGTACACCCCAATCAACCCGCCAAACTACCATTGGGGTATGGACTTTTTGGTCTTGAGCTTCGTTGTGGTTGTCGTCGGCGGAATGGGTTCCTTGCCCGGCGCAGTACTGGCAGGCTTCCTGCTCGGTATTCTTGAAAGCTTTGCATCCACAACCTGGGCGACAACAACGCTTCCAGGTATCAACCAAATCATTATTTATCTGGTAGCGATAATTATTCTGCTCACCCGTCCTCGCGGACTAATGGGTCGGGCAGGCGTTATGGAGGAGTAACGTCATGTTGGGACTCAACAAAAACGACACAACAATGTTTTTGATTGTGATCACGATTACATTCCTGGCTCCATTCATCATGAATCCGTTTCCAACAGACTCCTCTCTTGCACAGTTTAATGCTGGTTATCCTGATTTGATGCAGCGATTTGTGATCTTTGGAATTTTCGCAATCGGATACAATATCCTGTTTGGCCTTACTGGCTATTTGTCATTTGGCCATGCCTGCGTTTCTTGGGGTTGGTTCCTATGCCGCAGTCTGGATGTTTAAATTACTGAGCTACAACATTGTGCCCGCAATTTTTCTTGCAGTAATCGTTGCAGGGATTTTCTCACTTGCGATTGGCTATATCTGCTTAAGGCGGTCTGGCATTTATTTCTCGATCCTGACGTTGGCATTTGCGCAGATGAGCTTTTCAATCGCTTATTCGGTCCTTTCAAACCGAGCTTCAACCTTACCAATGGTGAAACGGGATTGCAGGTCTACAATGATGACCCGCAATTTCTGAAGGGAAGCGGACCGGATACTACCCATCTCTTTGGCCTGGAAATGCGCGACACATATGTGATGGAAGTTGGCGCCTGGGCCTTCCAGTTTAACTTTGGATTTTACATCTGCGCTTTGTTCATGCTGGCAGCTTTTTATCTCTCTATCCGCATCTTCCGTTCTCCATTTGGCCTGATGTTACGTGCTATCAAAACCAACCAGACACGGCTGAATTATACCGGCCTCAATTCGCGCCCATATACGTTGGCGGCATTTGTAATTTCCGGCATGTATGCCGGTCTTGCAGGTGGCCTGATGGCTGCAATGGACCCACTGGCTGGTGCAGAACGCATGCAATGGACAGCTTCCGGTGAGGTGGTTCTTATGACTATCCTTGGAGGAGTTGGAACTTTGCTTGGTCCAATTCTTGGTGCTGGATTCATCAAATATTTTGAGAACATCTTCTCGAAGATCAATGACACTGTACTGCACAGTTGGTTCAATTTCATGCCGGACGGTTTGGAAAATGTCTTCGTCAGCATCTTCTACCCATTCGTTGGCAAAGGATGGCACCTTACACTGGGCCTCTTGTTCATGATGATCGTTATCTTCCTGCCCGGTGGTTTGGTTGATGGAGGTGATAGAATTTGGAAAAGCCTGAGCGGCAAAAACAAAAAAGACAACCAATCGGGCGATACGGCAATAGCGCCGTCTCCGGCTGAATAATCATAAGCGGGATAACTGAAATGGGCATTTTGGAAGTTACCAATGTCAACAAGCGCTTTGGCGGACTACAGGCATTAAGTAATGTCAATCTAAGTGTGGAAGAAGGTACTGTACACGCCATCATCGGACCAAATGGCGCAGGAAAGTCCACCCTGCTTAACTGTTTTGTTGGCAAGCTGGAGCCCGATACCGGCACGGTGATGTTTGATGGTCATTCTCTGCTCGGCATCAAGCCGCATCAGATCAACCAGCTTGGTGTAAGCCGGGTATTTCAGACCCCGGAAATCTTTACAGAACTCTCAGTGTTCGAAAATGTCATGATCCCGTGTTTTGCAAAACGGGATGGCGCGTTTGAACTCAATGCATTTGCTTCTGTACTCAGTGAAAAAGATGTGCGCGAAACTGCCGAGCAAATGCTGATTGATGTCAAGATGATAGACAAGCGTGAAGAGCACGCAGCTTCGCTCTCAAGGGGAGACAAGAGGCGTCTTGAGATGGCGATGTGCCTTGCCCAGGATCCCAAGCTGCTGTTGTTGGATGAGCCAACTGCCGGTATGGCGCGGGCTGATACCAACAACACCATTGATCTTCTGAAGGAAATTCAGGAAGCGCGTGGCATCACGATGGCGATCATCGAGCATGACATGCATGTGGTGTTTTCTCTGGCGGAAAAAATTACCGTCCTCGCGCAAGGCACTCCTATTGTTGAGGACATTCCGGAAAATATCAAAGGCCACCCTAAAGTGCAGGAAGCCTATCTTGGGGGAGCGCACTGATGTCTGGGACACAAACGGCAGCTGATAAAATCAACCCCAAACATGAGCCGTCTTATTTTTCGGCATGGGAACTGAACAGCTACTATGGTGAGAGTTTTATTGTGCAAGGCGTGAGTCTCAATGTGCACGAGGGTGAAATTCTGGCTCTGCTGGGTCGCAACGGCGCCGGTAAAACGTCCACCCTTCGCTCAATAGCGCGATTGGCGGACCCAATGCTGACCCATGGTGAAATCTGGCTCGACCATCAACCCGTTCACACAATGGCAAGCCACGAAGCTTCAAAGTGCGGCATTCAGTTGGTGCCGGAAGACCGACGCATCATCCAGGGTTTGACGGTGGAAGAAAACATCAAACTCGCCCAAATTGAAAAGCCGATCGGTTGGTCCCTTGAGCGCATTTATGAACTCTTTCCGCGCTTGGGCGAACGTCGCAGGCAAGAAGGCACGACGCTTTCCGGTGGTGAGCAGCAGATGCTGGCAATTGGTCGGGCTCTTGCCCGGGATATCAAACTGCTTTTGCTGGATGAGCCTTATGAGGGGTTGGCTCCTGTAATCGTTCAGGAAATCGAAAAGACCCTGCAGTTGATCCGCGAACAAGGCATGACCACGATTATCGTGGAGCAAAACGCCGTTGCAGCGCTGAATCTGGCGGACCGGGCGGTTATTCTCGATACCGGACAGGTCGTATTTGATGGGGCGGCGAAAGAAGTCCTCGATAATGAAGAGCTTCGTCACGAATATTTGGCGATTTAGATACCAAAAGAACTTCTAAAAAACTGTCAAAGCCGGTCGTCTGCACCTAACAGGTCATTGCTGGCAAGTTCCATATGTGCGTTGACCGCAACAATTGCAGTAGCTGTATCGCGGCTACGTATACCTTCCAGCATGGTACGGTGATGCGTATTGTATTTCCTGATCTGTTCGGGTGAGAGAACCAGGTTTTTCATGGTGCTCCATTGTGAGTGTCCCCGAACTTCATTCACCGTTTCATAAAGATGTACCATAAGCGGGTTGCCGGTGCTTTTTGCAACTTGCAGGTGAAACTCGCTGTCCAAACGGGAGAACTCATCTCGATCGTTCGCCGCTTCCTCCATGCGAACAAGCAGCGCACCAAGTAATTCAAGGTCTCGCCTGCTTGCATGAATTACAGCAAGGCGGATCATCTGTCTTTCCATACCAATACGAGCATCAATGAGTTGCATTGGGCTGATTTGGTCTACAACCATATTAATGCCGTCAGCAGGGTTTTTATCGTAGGTTACATAGGTGCCGCTACCAACTTTGCGAACAAGAAAACCTTCATTTTCCAGCATGTTCAGCGCATTGCGTACAGTGCTGCGGGACGCGTCGTAATTCTCGGCAAGTTCGCGTTCGGTTGGTAACTGATCACCATCAGAGAATTTCCCGGACTCAATCGCCTTGCGGATTCGCAAGCTGATTGCCCGAGCACCAACCGGCTGTTTGAGCTGATCTACTATGTCCATCTTTAGGTCGCCTATGTCTCCAATCGCATCAACGGGTGCTCGGGACGGTGATATCACAATTATCCTTTCAGTTAAGGTCGCAATTCCCGTTGCCACACAAGTTTCTGCACATTTTTAACCTAACTGCCATTTTAGCTATTGTCAAAATTGGTATATGTTTGGTAAGAATTGGTTTCAATTGATACGACCGGTCTACCGGCGATCTTGTAAAAAAAGAGGGAGTGGCGAGTATGGCAACGGATTTAGAAAAGTTTGTCGAGGCAAAAGGCCGGGACGAGAAAATCAAAGAAGTTCGCGAGATGATCGACAGGATGGGGATTGAATATCTCTATCTGCAGTTTGTTTCTGTGACCGGAAAAATTATGGGCAAGGGCATCCCTTCCGATCATTGGGAAGCTATTGCCAAAAAGGGGTTCCAGCTGGTTTATGGTGCGACCGTCAATCTGTTTACGGACCGCGCAGGCAACTATCTTGGTTATGGGCCGGAAGCTGCTGAACTTGTCGGTATCCCCGAGCCTGAGACATTTATGCAATTGCCCTGGGCGCCGGAGATTGGTCGCTTTTATTGCACGTTGTTCCGCAACCGTGAGGAAAAAGAGAACCCGGGCGGATATCTGACCTCTGATAGCCGCGGTAATTTGCGCCGCATGCATGAAGAGTTTAAAGCCAAGCATGGCCGTAGCCTGCGCATTGGTACAGAGCCGGAAATGATGTGGCTGAAGTTTGACGAAAACGGCAAGCCAAATGATGGCTACTCCAAGCCGTATTGCTATCATATCGATCAGTTTGAATCATTACGCCCGGTTTCAATGCAAACAATCAAGTATGCGCGCCAAATGGGCCTCGATATGATTCAGGGCGATCATGAGGATGCACCGGGCCAGCTTGAATTGAACTGGATGTTTGATGATGTGCTGCGCAATGCTGACCGACTAACCACATACCGCCAGATTTGTGCTCAGGTAGCACGTGAGAACGGTATCTTTGCCTGCTTCATGACCAAGCCGTTCATGGGTGTATCTGCCTCTGGTTGTCACCATAACATGTCGCTATGGCGTGGCGGCAAAGACGAGTTTGTGAAGTGCGGAAACGATACAAAGAATCTTCCCGGCATGAAAGACAACTACATGTATGTCAAAGGTGGTGAAAACACCTTCATGCCGGATGATGATGACCCGCAGATGCCAGGTGCCGAAGGTCTTGAGGCCATCGGTGGCGTTGTGCACCATTTGCAGGCATTGACAGCAATTGGCTCTTCTACCGTGAACTCATATCGCCGTCTTTGGGATACAGGTTTTTGGGCACCGATCTTTGCCGATTGGGGTTTCCAGAACCGTACGACTGGTTTGCGGGTTTCTGCACCAGGCCGGTTTGAGTATCGCTCCGTGGACTCGATGGTGAACCCATATCTGATGGGCTCAACTCTGCTCGCTGCCATGGATGATGGTATCACCAACAAGCTGGATCCAGGTGAACCGGAAGAGCGTAATATCTACGAAGCAATCAAGGCTGGCAAGCAGGTTAAAAAACTGCCGATGTCTCTTGGTGAGGCGCTGGACCATCTTGAAGGCAGTGAAGTGGTTCGTCGCGGAATGCCAGGAGAGATGTATCGCTTGTTCCATGAATACAAATACGACGAGTTCGCACGGTTTAATGCAACCGTGACTGATTGGGACAAAGAAACATATATGGAATGCCTGCCATAGGCAGCGGGGAAATTCGAAGCGCCCGGTAAGGGCGTTTCAAAGAAATTCAAACATCAAATTGTAACTTAAAAGGAGATAAAGACCATGTGTGGAATTGCAGGTCTGATTCACCGCAAGGGTAAAAGCAATATAGGTCAGGAAATGACCGATATGTTGCAGTCACTCAAGCATCGCGGTCCCGATTCAACCGGGTATGCCATCTATGGAGAGCCGAAAAAAGGGGAATACGTTCTCCGCTTCAAGGTTGCTGAACAAGATGAACTCGACACCGGCAGCAAAATTCATGACGAGATCAAGGCGCGAAAAGCAGCTGTTGATGAAGTTCTGAAAGACAATGGAGCCAAGGTTACCAACAAGAACGATGCAACTGAGTATTCATTCAGATACCAGGTCAAATTTGATGGCGATCTGAAAAAGCTCGCTGACCGGGTTGAGGAAATTGAAGGTGCAGAAATTCTTTCCATCGGAAATGCGCTCGAATTGATCAAAGATCTGGGCGATGCCGCCGTCGTCAGTGAAGCCTATGACCTCAAGGATTTTACCGGAACACACGGTATTGGTCATACAAGAATGGCTACAGAATCTGACGTTGATATTCGTTCGGCTCATCCGTATTGGGCATATCCTTACAATGACATCGCTGTGGTTCATAATGGTCAGCTCACCAATTATTGGTTGATGCGTCGCCAGCTTGAGCGCGAGGGTCAGCGTTTTGTTTCCAATTGTGACTCCGAGTTGCTCGCAGTTTATACCGCAACCAATCTTGAAAAGGGGATGACCCTGGAGGAATCTCTGAGAAAATCGATTGAAGAAATCGATGGTGTTTTCACCTATCTGGTGACGACAACCAATGAGTTGGGAATGGCTAAAGACACGATGGCTGCCAAGCCGATGGTTCTTTATGAAAGCGACGACATGGTGGCTTTGGCTTCCGAAGAAGTCGCCATTCGCGCAATCATTCCGCATGAAATTGATACATATGATCCATATGACGAGGAGGTTCGGGTATGGCAGGCGTAAACTCATCCCATGAAATGGGAATGCACACGGAGCCGCTTAAGGGCCGTGATATCAAAACGATGTTTTCTCTCGAAAACGAGGGAGGCTATGGCTATGCCTTTGCCCGTGACGTTGATTTCAACAAGCGCGGAGAAGTGGACGCAAAAGGCAAGAGTGCAACACAGACCAACAATGAAATCCGGGCTTTGATGGATTCAGGGCATGGTTCTGTTGTTATCAAAAACCCTGGTTCAGAGCATTCACTGATTGTCGGTATTTTGAACCGCATGAACATCATCGTTGAAGGTAGCCTTGGTTATTTCGGCTGCGGTCTTCTGGATGGACCAAACGTGCGTATCAACGGACGTGTTGGTTGGTCATTCGGCGAGAACATGATGGCCGGTGTCTGTTTGGTTGAGAAGAATGCAGGCTCAACCTTTGGCGCTGCAATTCGTGGTGGAGACCTCGTCTGCAAAGGCTCCGTCGGTTCACGGACCGGTATTGACCAAAAGGGTGGCACGATTATCGTGGGTGGTGACACGGGAGCGTTTACTGGCTTCATGATGCAACGCGGGCGCATGATTATTTGCGGTAATGCGGGCAAGAACCTCGGCGATTCCATGTATGATGGAACAATCTACATTGGTGGGGAAATTCAGGATCTCGGCGTTGATGCGGTACCAGAGCCGCTCAGTGAGGTTGATAAAGCCTGGCTTACCCGAAAGCTCACTCTGTATGAGATGATGCCGGAAAAAGGCGTAGACCACTTCACCAAAATCGTCGCTGGTAAACAGCTTTGGAGCTACGACAATCTCGAACCGTCAGAAAAGAAGATGATTCTCTGAGTGGCAAAATTTTTGGGGTTCTGCCCTACGAAAGGTTGAATTAAATGTTGGAAAAACCAAACAAATCCGACGCCGGTATCACCAAGCTCCAGGTTGAGAAAAAATATTCTCTCGGTAAGAGCCAGATTTTTACACCGGAAGTCATGAATGACATTCACATCAAGTCCGAACTTGGTCGCTATCGTATGCGGGGGTTTTCGCTGTTCAAGAAAATCCCTCACTGGGATGACCTGACCTTTATGCCGGGAACGCTAACGCGATTTGTGGTTGAAGGTTATCGCGAGAAGTGCCTGACCAAAACGGTTATTGGGCCTCGTGCAAAGCGTCCACTTGAACTTGATATTCCGATTTATATCACGGGTATGAGTTTTGGTGCGCTTTCGTTTGAAGCCAAAACGGCTCTTGCCCGCGGTGCTACAATGGCTGGGACAGCAACGTGTTCTGGCGAAGGGGGCATGATCCCGGATGAGCGACGCTATTCTTCGAAATGGTTTTATCAGTGCATCCAGTCACGCTACGGTTTTAACCCGCACCATCTGCAATTGGCAGACGGTTGTGAGTTCTTCATCGGTCAGGGTTGTAAGGTGGGCCTGGGGGGGCACCTTATGGGCCAAAAAGTGACCGATCAAGTGGCGGAGATGCGCTCATTGCCTGCAGGCATTGATCAGCGCTCTCCAGCACGCCACCCTGATTGGCTGGGTCCGGATGATCTGGCTCTGAAAATCCGGGAAATCCGCGAAGCGACAGATGGACAAATCCCTATTCAGCTGAAACTGGGTGCTGCACGTGTGTATGATGATGTGCGGATGGCCGCAAAAACCGATCCGGATTCCATCTACATTGATGGCATGGAGGGTTCAACCGGTGCCGGACCGCACCTTGCAACTGAAGAAACGGGCGTTCCAGGAATGGCCGCTATTCGTCAGGCACGTCGAGCCATTGATGACGTGGGCAAGCGCGGGGAAATATCTTTGGTTTATGCAGGTGGTATTCGCAATGGCGGCGATGTTGCAAAAGCCATTGCACTGGGTGCCGACGCGATTGCAATCGGCCACTCGGCAATGATGGCGCTTAACTGTAACAAAGACATCGATGAAGCAGATTACCCGTCAGAAATGGGTGTTGAACCTGGCGAATGTTATCACTGCCATACCGGTCGTTGCCCGGTAGGTGTTGCTACTCAGGATCCGGTCCTGCGCCAGCGTCTTGATCCGGATGAAGCCTCAGAGCGCGTGTACAACTTCTTGCACACACTGACCATGGAAGCGCAAATGATGGCGCGTGCATGTGGTAAGACAAATATCCATAGTCTTGAGCCTGAAGATTTGGCTGCATTGACCATGGAGGCATCTGCGATCGCGCAAGTTCCACTTGCGGGTACTGAACATACAGTTGGCGTCGCCGACTATCACCACATCTAGGAAATTGAAAGGATACTACAATGGCCGGAACTAGTTATAAAGGTGCGGAAATTGATGATGTCGATCACTTCCTTAAAGGCGGTGGCGTAGATTCAGAACGTGAAAAAACAATCGGTCAGCATATTGGCTACCGATATGATGTGAACCTTGTTCCAGACTATGATCGACTGACTGATTTCCTTCGCGGATATATCGAGTATATGGGTTGGGAAGACCTCAACTGGCTTGAAGATATTCACATGGGTTATGATGATGGAAAGGCAGCCGTGTTTGACCGAAACATCAATGGTTGGCTGGCAATTCCCGAAGATATGGAATTGCCTGATAACCAACAGGACCGGGACATGGCAGCTCGGGAGATGCTGATCAAATTCCAGATGTCTCCAGATCATCCGATGGTTCAACTCAACAAGGCTTATCGGAAGTTCTAAGTTAGCAAGGGGGAACCCCGGTCCACTCAATGAGAAAGGCCCTGCTTGATCCTTCAGGCAGGGCCTTTTTGGTTTTGGCCGCGTTTCAATTAGCGCATGGTACGCAAGCACCACTTCGCCAACCGCGCCTTGAGCAAATTTCGTTTAGTCGGAACCGGGTACACGAAAATGCGTGAACGAAATCAACCAAAGTACGCGTTGTCGCTGTTCTGATTGAACGCAAAACGCTCTAATGTTTTGCAATGTCTTCCTCATTCGTTCATCCTGGCGATAGTTGAATGAAAGGAAAATCAACATCATGTTTGCTATCGCGCGCCAATCCTTGTTTACTGCCGTTTTCGTAACTGCGCTTATCTTTGCTGCACCCCATGCTTTTGGAAAAGTGCCGGTAAAGCCTCTGGTTTCAGCTGAATGGTTGAAAGGAAACCTTGGTAATGACGGGATTTTGATACTCGACATTCGAAGCGCACTTGCCGGAGCTTCGAAAGTGACGTTTGAAGCAGGGCATATTCCAGGTGCGATTTATTCCAATTACCTGACCGGTGGATGGCGGGTGAAAAATGCAGAAGGAACGCCTGGCGTTCTTCCACCAGTAGGTAAGCTTGAAGCACTCTTCGGCCAGTTGGGAATTTCGAATGACAGCCATGTTGTCATCGTTGGTGCCGGAAAGAAAGCACTCGACATGGGATCAGCCACAAGGGTCTATTGGACTTTAAAAGTCGCGGGCCATGACAAGGTTTCCATTTTGGACGGCGGTTACAAAGGTTGGAAGTCAAAAAAAGCCAATCCGGTTGAAACGGGAGCAACGAGCGTTAAGTCCGCTGCTTACACCGTTAGTTTGCAAGCGGATTTATTGGCCAGCAAGTCAGATGTGAAAGCTGCGTTGGGGACAAATATCACGCTTGTCGACAATCGCCCTGCCAATCAGTTTGTTGGAATAAACAAGCACCCTGCTTCCAAGCGACTGGGGACCATTCCGGGCGCAAAGAATGTGCCGGAAAACTGGCTGACCCAAAACGGCGGCGGATACTTCCGTAACAAACAAGAACTTGGGAAGCTTTATTCAGTTGCAAAGGTTTCCGGTCAGGGTGATGAAATTAATTTCTGCAACACCGGCCACTGGGCAAGCCTGGGATGGTTTGTGAGCCATGAGTTGCTGGGGAACAAGAATGCCAAACTGTATGATGGCTCCATTGTAGAATGGTCAGCGGATACCTCTGCGCCAATGAGCCAGAAAATATCCGTTCAATAACGGATCGGTTCGGCCAGAACATGTCGGGATGGATCAAGCCTGTTTGTTCTCGAGCAGGCTTGATACGAGCCAATCAGGTTCGAATTTCAGGATCATCACATCATCCGCAAGATTGGGATTGAAACATCGATTATGCCAAAGGGTGGCCCCATGTTCCGGATCATTTACAGTCAGCAGAAAAACGTTGCAGTGTAGTCTGTAACCCTGATTGAACTGTCTGAATTCCAAAACGCATTTGCCGTGATCAATCAGATCGTTTGCAAAGGCAGACTGCGCGTCAAACAGCGCCGTAATGCAATCCATAAATTCACGCGGTCCATGATAATGGGTCGCCTGCAGATAGGTGAGTGTCTTTTTGCGAACCTCGTTAGGGTCGTTGTTCTTTTGAACCTGAAACCGGAAAAATTCCGTACTCTCCTCAGGCGCGCCACGAATAATCATTGAAATGATATTGTCGGTCAACACCTCGTCATTGACACCTAAAACTTTAGGACACATGCCGGGAGCGGGTCTTCCTTCATCTTCGCGCATGGCCATCTGCCGAATACGGCATTGCCAGGCAAAAAACTGTTCTCGTAATTCAATCTGGTTCATGAGTTGCTCGATTGCCCTTTGCTTCTATCACGAAAAAGGGCCACCAATTCGGCGGCCCCTCTTTTATTCTTTGAACTCGGATCTAGTCTGAGTTGGCTCTTGCTTCATGCATGTGTCCAATCACACAGGCTAGAATGCAAAGGGCGATTGAAATCCAAAGCCAGATCGCTTCGCCACCGGCTCCGGTATAATAAGCAGCATCTGTTACTGTGTCCCATGAACCTTCAAAAGGTGTACCTATCATTGGTTAAGTCCTTTCTGATTTGGTTATTCTGCCGGAGCAGGTGAAGTTGGAATTCCCTCAGGATAAGCTGAGGCCGGTACTTTGGACGGATCCATACCAGTGATTTCGACATTCCTGCTAGTGCGGAGAATACCCATAACCTTGAACAGCCATGCAATCAGGTAACCTGGAACAAAGCCGCACAGCGCCATGACGATCATGCCGACAAACTGACCAATAAAGCTGGTCAGTACGGCACCTTCAGCTGTTGTTGAAGGATAGCCGGTGGCAAAGATACCAACACCCATCACACCAACTACGCCGAGAACACCGTGAACGGTAACAGCGCCAACCGCATCATCGATGCCCATTTTCTCAATCATCCTGGCAGACCAAGGCATGATCCATGCACAGCTGACAAATGCGATCGCAAATGTCATTGGCGGCCAGTAGATGTCGAGACCTGAAGCACAGGAGATAATCCCGCCCAGCGCGCCAGACATCATCCAGAAAGGATCACGTGTCGTCATCCATGCACCAATCACACCACCAGCGAAGGCCATCAAAATGTTGAAGGTCAACGCGGACAACGTCATCGGAGTACCGTAGATGTTGGTGAACTCGGTTGCAGACCATGACCATGCTTCTCCCGGATAGATCAGGCAAGCCATCAGGAAGCCCCAGAAGCCGACGATAATGGTCATAAGACCAATCATTGTCATTGGCATGGAGTGACCTGCTATATGGTTAGCTGAACCATCAGCATTGAACTTGCCAATCCGAGGTCCCAGGTGCATCAGCACGCCAAGTGCAAAGAAACCCGAGATCATATGAACAACACCTGCTGCGCCAAAGTCATGGAAACCCCAGTTGACGACAAGCCAGCCATCGGCATGCCAGCCCCAGGCCGCCGCAACGACCCATGCAAAAGAACCAAGCACGACCGCAAGGATCACAAATGGTACCAGTCGAATACGCTCGATCACCGAGCCTGACATGATGGATGCTGTGGTACATGCAAAGAGCGTAAATGCACCCCAGAATACGCCAGTAGCGTTGTCACCCAAATGCGGACCCATCACTTCACCAGCAGGATTGGCAACTGCAATCGCATATTCCCAGCCGCTAATGCCGTTGGGGCCGGCACCAAAGTTGAAGCCAGTTGGGAAGGCCCAATACACGAACCACCCAAAGTAGTAAAAAGTCGGGATCATGAACGCAAATGCGAGAATGTTCTTGATACCTGACGCAAGCACGTTTTTCATGCGTGATGCGCCCATTTCGTAACCCAAAAACCCAACATGGATCAGGATCATGATCGGAATTGTAAGATAGTAATACGTTTCTGCTGCAACTGTGTTGCCGGTTCCGTTAGCAGCCTTCAGCGCTGCTATCTCGGCCGCCAACTTGGCAATTTCTTCTTCCATGAGTTATTCCCCCTCCGGAAAGTTACTCGGTTTAGCTAGGGTCTGGACTCAATTGGGAATTGGCCTGCACAACTGACCAATTTTTCAGAATTTAGGCGAAATCGACCGACTTGACTTTCCGTCAATGAGGAGATTTCAACGATAATCCGGGTAAATTGGGCGTTGCCCGAACGGGTTGCGCCAAAAACGCCTATTTCAGTATTAAAAAGCCTCGCCGATGCTTTGGCATCGCCTGTGTTTTTCGCCTCGAAATAAACCATTTTGTCTCCAATGCAGCCACATTTCCCAATTGGGTTCAGGCCCTAGTCAGGTCCCAAAATTGGTCCTTATTGGTTGTAACCCTCTTTTTACCCTTTTGACAATGGTTTTGTAATCTGAACAACCGCTTTTGTGGATGAATGACTCCCTTGAAAATCGAGCTGTTCAGCCAAACCCCGTTAGCATTCCGAGTGCGTAAGCGGGTTGAATGATGTTTCACCTGAAAATTGAATCAAAAAATTTGCTGCAGCTATGGCCGCAAATACCTCCAATGAGCGCGCAAGGGTTCCCAAATCAACGCAAAAATCCGCAAATGGTATGAAATTGGTATAGGTTTGGATTGCATTGGTTGTAAAATTATCCAATACTGTCTCCAGCAGGTGTGACCCATCTTGTGCGAAATGCGAAGATCGTACACTATGTCGGGTTGTAGCTGTCTGTTCACATTGAGGGAGGAAAAATCAATGTTCTCAAAAACCACAAAATTGGCGCTTGCGCTAACAACATCGTTGACTATGGCTGGTCTAGCAGCACCAACAATGGCTGCTGATTCGAGCGAGCCGATCAAAATCCCAACACATAACTGGTCAAGCCAGGTTGTGATGGCCTACGTCATTGGCGGAATTTTCGAAAGCCTCGGCAACAATGTCGAGTATGTGCCTGCAGATTCACAAGCTGTCTATGAAGCTATCCGCAATGGAGATGTAACGATTTCCCACGAAGTTTGGCAGTCAAGCTTTGGCAAATCATTCTACAATTCGATGGAAGCTGGCGGAGTTATTGATGCCGGTACACATGCCGCTTCAACACTCGAAGAAATGGGTGTTCCACAGTATGTGATCGACGAAAACCTTTGCCCTGGCCTGCCAAATTGGGAAGCTTTGAAAGATTGTAAGGACGTCTTTACAACACCAGATTCTGGCGGCAAAGGCCGTTGGCTTGAAGGTCCGCAAAGCTGGCACGGTGAATTGATGCCAGAACGTCTGGAAGCTTTGGGTCTCAGCGATTCTTACACAATTAAATTTGCTGGTGGTGCTGATGCAATCTGGGCTGAGCTTGCTTCCGCGAAGAAAGAAAAGCGTGGTATCATTACCTTTAACTGGACACCAAACTTCACCGATGCTGATGGCTTTGTGTTCATCGAATTCCCGGAATACACCGACGGTTGCCGTAAGGCGGACGGTGGTGATGGTTCTTGCGGATCTCCAAAAGGTTGGTTGAAAAAAGCCGCGAACTACAAGTTCCCTAAAACGCATCCAGCTGCCTACACAGCGTACAGCAAAATGTCTTTCACAACAAAAGATATCGGCCAGATGGCCGCTCTGGTGGACATTGATAAAATGAGCCACGAGGACGCTGCAAAGAAATGGCTTGCAGATCACAAGGACATTTGGGAAAAATTCGTCAAGTAGTGAAGGCATGGTTGTAGGCTCTGCGGATTAAACCGGTTGAGCTTGCGCTGGTGATTTTGCCCTTCCCCTGAAATTCCCGGGGGAGGGCAGTTTTTAACAACAAACTCAACAATATCCTCACCGACACGAACTGGCTATGAACCCGCCGTTCGATATTTTTACTGTGAGCGATAAGATTGAAGAGTTAATAAAATTAGTCTGGCTTCCGGGGAAACTGGGTGAACGTTTTCACGGAACTTGAATGGGGCTTTTCAATGCGTGCATCTGGGTTATACTTTGTAGCAATGAGAAGGTAAGTGAGAGTAAGAGGGGACGACGTTGGCCACACAGCCCGTTATTAAATGTGAATCTGTTTACAAGATATTTGGAGACAGAACAGCAGATCTTATGCAGGCATCAAACGGGGAAATTGATGTCGAAAAGTTCAGGGATGAAGGTTGTATCTTCGGTGTAAACAAAGCTTCCTTCGAAGTTCACCGGGGTGAAATGCTTGTTGTTATGGGCCTTTCAGGATCTGGAAAGTCCACACTGTTGCGATGCATTTCCCGGCTGACCGATACAACATCCGGAAAAATTTCCATCGATGGTGAAAATCTTCTCGAGATGAAACCCAATGAGTTGATTGAGCTCCGCCGTAACAAAATGGGTATGGTGTTCCAGAGTTTTGCTCTTTTACCGCACAAAACAGTCCTCGAAAACATAGCGTTTCCTCTTCAGGTGAAGGGGATGAATACCAAGGACAGTATTGAGCGAGCTGCCGCCATGATCGAACTGGTAAGTTTGAGCGGTCGCGACAACTATTATCCAAGACAACTCTCAGGCGGACAGCAACAACGCGTCGGTATTGCACGGTCGCTGGCTGTTGAACCTGACATCTGGTTTTTGGATGAACCGTTCTCTGCGCTTGATCCTTTGATCCGTAAAGAGATGCAGGACGAATTTCTGCGTTTGCAGGGACTGCTCAACAAGACAATTCTCTTTGTGACGCATGACTTTGACGAAGCGCTTCGGCTGGCGGATCGAATTGCAATCATGAAAGACGGCGTGATCGAGCAGATTGATGCGCCGGCAAATATCGTTCTTAATCCTGCCACTGAATATGTTGCCAAGTTTACAAATGAAGTGCCGCGGGAAAAGGTGCTAAAATGTAAGGACGTTATGGAAAAACCTGAAACGAACAGTAAAAAAGTCAGCGGGCTGACAGTGCCGCATGATGCTGTCATCGAAACCGTAGCTGAAGCGGTATTGAATGAAGCCAAATCGGTCCCGGTTGTGAATGACAATGGGAAGACCATCGGCGTTCTCAATCGTAAATCGATCATCCATGTATTGTTCGGCAAAGACGCTGAATAAGAGTTTGGAGATTGATCATGTTAGACCACTTTAAAAATTCCAAACTTCAGCAATTCGGATTGCTGCTTATCATTTTTCTGGTGCTGTACAATAGTGTTCAGCCCTCCGAAAATGGTGCTCAAAATTTACTCTGGCGTTTGCCGGCGCTTATTGCGTGGCTTCCCCAATGGCTCACTGAAAGCATTAAATATGTGATGTTCGACTGGATAACGATTGAGGTCTACAACGCTGATCTTGAAGAAAATGAAGAAATTTCCCTGCTGAAAGAAATTACCCGATCGACCTCCTGGTTCGTCCTGTTTTTCATTCAGACCATTCGAGAGTTCCTGGTAGGCGGTATCAAAACCATTGTGACGTTTACAAGCTGGGAGTTCATCAACGAAAACCCCTGGGCAAAACTTCCAGGCCTTCCTTGGACTGTGGTTTTCGGAGGTGGAATTCTGCTTGGATACAATCTGGGCGGCAAAATTCTCGCAGCTCTCGTTGGTTTTTCTTTGGCCTACATCTCGATTTTCGGACAATGGGAACCAGCGATGAAAACCGTATCGCTGGTGTTGGTTGCGGCACCTGTGTCGGTGATAATTGGCCTTATTCTTGGCATTGCAGCTTACCGCAATAGTACCGTTGAAACAGCGCTTATGCCGTTCTTGAACATTGCTCAAACGATGCCGCAATTTTCCTATCTTGTGCCAATGACAGTTCTGTTTGGACTGGGCGACCATGCGGCTGCATTGGCGATCGTAATTTATGCAACACCGCCGATGATCAGGCTGACGCTTTTGGGGTTAAAGGCTGTACCGCCGGAAGTGGTAGAGGCCGGATTGATGAGTGGATGCGCCCGCTCGCAGCTTATGTACAAAGTAATGCTGCCAACTGCGCGGCAAGACATTTTGGTTGGGGTTAACCAGGTTATCATGCAGTGTCTCGCAATGGTTGTGATTGCGGCGTTGATTGGAGCTCAAGGGTTGGGTGATGATCTGCTCAAAGCGCTCAACGGCCTCCGAATCGGTAAAGCACTGGAACTGGGTATCTGCATCGTTTTGATTGCAATTGTTCTCGACAAGCTTTCGCTCGCTTGGGCCAACAAACCCATCGACTATTTTGCCGACCTGTCGTTTGCGGAACGCCACCGCAACAAGTTCATTCTCGCAGGAATTTTTGTTGGCGGAATTGCTCTCGCCTTTATCGGCAAGCTGATTTTCAAAGACGGTATCAATTACCTGTACCTCATCCCGACAAACAAGGGTGTAACCACAGAATGGTTCTGGCAGTCCGGGGTCGATTGGATGGTCGCAAACTGGTACACGCCGCTTAACAACTTCAAGGTTTGGCTGATTGAAGATGTGTTGGTGCCGATCAAGACAGCCTATCTCGGCATGCCCGTAATCGCTACCTTCGTTTTGGTGATGGGTATTGGTTACATCGTGGGCGGCATCCGCTCAACCCTTATAGTAGGTGGTTTCTTGCTGTTTATCGCGGTCACTGAATGGTGGGACCGGGCATTGATTACCGCATATCTCCTTACAATTTCTGTTTTGACTGCGGTGACGCTGGGAATAATTATCGGGATATTGTGCGCGCAGAATGTACGTGCAACCAAAATAGTGTTGCTGGTCTGCGACACGCTGCAAACCTTTCCGTCATTCATTTACCTCATCCCGGCAATCATGCTGTTCAATGTGTCCGACACAGCCGTTCTGATTGCGATCACCCCATATGCGATGATCCCCGCCATGCGATATACGGTTGAAGGGTTGCGAAACATTTCACCGGCATTACAAGATGCTGGATCAATGTCCGGGGTTAGTCGCATGCAGAGGCTTTTCTCAATCGAATTGCCATTGGCTTTTCCACATATTGTTTTGGGCATAAACCAGACCGTGATGTTTGCATTGGCCATGGTCATCATCGGCGCCATGATCGGTACTGATGATCTCGGCCAACTGATCCTTGGTTCATTGTCAGACAGAAATGGCATCGGGAACGGCTTGATCCTTGGTCTGTGTGTGGCATTCATCGGCTTGGCGATTGATCACATTCTTCAAACATGGGCACGACAAAGAAAAGCGGTACTTGGTTTGGCCTGACGGATTACTCCTTGCATCAACATTGATGAGCAGGATGAATTTGATTGCCTCAAACGGTTTCCTGCGCCAATGGGATAGCGCACCAGGTATTTGTCGGACGAGCAATCATCCTGTTAAATCAGGCCAAGAAAGCTCTGTGTTGAAACACCTGATCGTAGGATATATACTCAAAACACCCGGAAACCCGAATTTTGAGTATAGGATTCTTCTTTTGATCCTTGCACTTATCCGGAAACCGGTGCCCACTTTTCGGGTGCAAGGAGTATAGATTGCAGATGTCTGGAAGTTGAAAATCCCGGCGAAATCTCAAATTGTAAATATGATAAAGATGTTAATGTGAATGTTTTGAATAAAGATGCTGGCTCTGCTTTGTTTGCAGACCAATCCATATCAAGTACCGTTGGAACGGTCGCATCCACATTGTACGCACGCATTATATCAGAGCAGTACCCACCCGATTCGAGACTTCCGGCAGAGAGAAGCTTGGCGAGTGAACTTGGTGTTGCCCGTAACACTGTTCGCGAAGCGCTTGATTTGCTTGAGAGCCGAAACATAATTTTGCGCCGCCCCGGTAGCGGAAGTTTTGTAACCTTGCGATCCGAGGAGGATCAGGAGTTGAAAGACGGGCTCTCAGAAGAAGCGAGCCCTGTGTCAATTGCCACAAGCCCTCTTGAGTTACATGTCATGAGAAGCATCATAGAACCCGAAATGGTTCGTTTGGCGATTGTGAACATGCCGCCCCGCGAGATTGAAATATTGGGCAAAACACTCTCAAAGATGGAAGCTGTTCATACGGATTCCGGAAAATATGTCCGTCTGGAGGAGACATTCCACCGGCAGTTGGCGTCTGGAACAGGTAACCCGCTCTTTGTGGCCTGTTATGAACTGATCATTGATGTGAGAAGACAAAACTTCCGTTCTGCCCAGCAAAAAAGACACTATTCTCCAAGACGGATTGAGGAGTCTCAGCGCAGATATAATTCGTTATTCAATGCTATCGCGCTTCGAGATATTGAGAGCGCGGTCGAGTTTGTGCAACTTCACCTGATAGACGAGCAGCGCCTCTTGTTGCAGGAAGACTGAGTACGGTATCTGTTGCCGGGTCAGAATGCCCTGGGTGAAAAATGTCTTGGTATTGTTGTTTCCTGCAAGGAGCTTGGGTTTAAGCGCTGATCCCACATCTGACCCAGAGACCGCATGTGCCTTTCAAGCAGGCTAACGTGTTTTTTGCACCACGAAATTGTCGACCGGAACTCTTCGATTTGCGCCTTTCCATTCTTGATGGTAACCACGGGCCAGTCTCCGACCAATGCATTATCTATCCCGAATAACTCGTCTCCCCACCAATCAGCATTACCGAATGCATGAACGGCCTGTCCGCCATGTTTCATCGCGGCAAGAACCGAAACGGGTTCTACTGTCCCTGCTTTTTCAATTGCTGATCGCCATAAATCCAGGCCGGAAACATATTCCCATGAAACGGCAGTCCATGAACCGGGATACCGCTTGTTGTATTCCTCGTAAAATGAATTTGGCCGGTCAAAATTCACCGACTTTTTGTTGAGCATTTTGTCGTCGAAATCAGGAAACTGAAAAATAAACCCCTCCATGAATTCCTCACTCGTAGCTTCAATCAGCGATTTGTAATCATCAATTGTGCAGGACAAAAGTTGTCCGTCATACCCTTTTTCAAAGGCTGCAAATGTCAAAGCATGCACCATCTGCTCATATGCAGTGCACCAACACAAAATATCAGGATTTGAATCGATAAGCTTAGCGGCAATTGCATTTGCATCTGAAGTCGTAGGTTCATAGATTATTTCTTCGACAATCTCGATCCCCACAGCCTCGAATGCGGCACGATACGTTGCAAGTGAAGGAAGGCCAAGCGCATCATTCTGGCTGCAAAGTGCTACCGTTTTCAGATGCGGCTTGTTTTTTCCCAACCATTCAACCCCGGTAACATTGTAAATGGGATGGATTTCGCTTGGGGCAATCAGGTAAGGTGTGTCGGGAGACAGGTCACTAGGTAAAAGTGTCGACGTCAGAATTTTCCGCTGCCTGACATATTCCTGTATGGGCGTGAACGTGTCACCGCCAAGCATCATCAGAAACTTAACGTCTTCTTCCTGGATGAGTTTCTTGGCACCTGCAACGGCGCGGTCTCCATCATAACCGCAATCATAGGCAACAATTTCGATTTTGTGGCGCTGACCATTGAGCAAAATGCCACCCTCGCAATTTACCCAATCTGCCCAAATCAGGGATCCGTTCAATCCCGGCTGTCCCCAAGAACTGACTTCACCGGTCAAAGGTGCTAGAAATCCGACCTTGATGGTTTGATCGGAACTGATTCCGAATTTTGTTGTCGCGCCAAAAACTGACATGCGTAGGGCGAAACTGGCAGCTTTCACAAACAACTCCTTGCCATCAACCTTGATGGTTTTGATCGCACATTACCAAAAGATTGCAGGTGCATACACCAGATTATACCAATTGGCATTAAATTGGTATAAAAATCGAGAGAAATTCAACGAAAATCTTGACTATTGGTCTCAAAAACCTAGAATTGGTCTAGGTTAAAATATACCAATTTTGATTTTGCATCGGTCATGCCAATATATTTCTGGAGGGAAAATTCATGAGCAAAAGAGTGGCAATAATCGGAGCAGGTCCGTCTGGACTTGCTCAGTTAAGGGCATTTCAATCAGCCAAGCAGAATGGCGAAGATATCCCTGAAGTCGTTTGTTATGAAAAGCAATCTGACTGGGGCGGATTGTGGAACTATACATGGCGAACCGGCGTTGATGAGGACGGTGAGCCCTGCCATTGCTCCATGTATCGCTACCTTTGGTCAAATGGGCCCAAGGAAGGTTTGGAATTTGCTGACTATACGTTCGATGATCATTTTGGAAAGGAAATCGCCAGCTATCCACCGCGCGCTGTACTGTGGGATTATATCAAGGGGCGTGTCGAAAAAGCTGGAGTACGTGATTGGATTCGATTCAATAACGTTGTGCGGGATGTTCGATACAGCGACGATACTGGAAAATTCACCATTACGGCTCGTGACAGCAAAGCTGATGCCGAAACCGCGGAAGAATATGATCACGTCATAGTAGCGTCAGGCCACTTTTCGACGCCGAACGTGCCGTATTATCCTGGATTTGAAAGCTTCAATGGTCGTGTTCTGCACGCTCATGATTTCCGTGATGCACGCGAGTTTGCGGACAAGGATATCCTGATCCTCGGCACTTCGTATTCCGCCGAGGATATTGGCTCGCAGTGTTGGAAATATGGTTGTAAGTCGGTGACGGTTGCACACCGCACCGCGCCAATGGGATATAATTGGCCTGATAACTGGGAGGAAGTACCTGCCCTGGTCAAGGTTGACGGGCGTACTGCGCATTTCAAGGATGGGACAAGCAAGGAAGTCGACGCTGTTATTCTGTGTACCGGCTACCGTCATCACTTTAATTTTCTGCCAGACGAATTGCGTTTAAAGACCGCGAACCGATTGGCAGCCGCTGACCTGTACAAGGGGGTCGTCTGGACGAAGAATCCGAAGATGTATTATTTGGGCATGCAGGACCAATGGTTCACTTTCAACATGTTTGACGCACAGGCTTGGTGGGTGCGTGACAGCATAATGGACAAGATTGGTTTGCCGGATCAGGCAGCAATGGAGGCTGATCCACCGGCTCGTGAAGCTTCTGAAGATGCCCTTGAAGACGATTATGCCTGTATCCGTTATCAAGGCGCGTATGTTCAGGAACTAATTGATGAAACGGACTATCCAAGTTTCGATGTTGAGGCCGCCTGCCAAGCATTCTTTGAGTGGAAAAAACACAAGAAGAAAGGCATCATGGAGTTCCGTAATCACGGGTACACTTCACCGATGACCGGTAAACAAGCACCTCCGCATCATACACCATGGAAAGATGCGTTAGATGATTCACTTGAGAGTTATCTGGCGGTCTAGTTAGGATAATTGCGCTGCCGGAGTCTTGAAATGGTTCTGGCAGCACAGTAAATTTATCTCTCAAATCCGTGATTTGACGAATGGTGAACACTGCTTATCTTTTGAAAAACAAAAGGATGCGTGATCATTTATGAGATTAATCCATACCCTGATATTCTGTTTTCTGTTTCTGGCAATGCCATCCTTCGTGCAGGCAGAGGAAGTTGATCTTGAACTTGTCCTGGCGATGGATGCATCGGGCTCGATAAGCCATGCGGAGTACATTCTTCAATTGGACGGGACGGCTGAAGCTTTCAGAGATCCTGTAATTCAAGCCGCAATAACCTCCGGACCGTCGGGGAAAATCGCGGTAAATGTAATGCTGTGGTCAGATGCAGCATTCGCCAAGGTGAACTCTGGCTGGTTCGTTCTTGATGGTGCGCAAACGGCGATTGAATTTGCAGCCCGCGTTCAAGATTTTCAGCTTACAAAAGATCGCAAAATCGGTTTCGGCGGCGGGGGAACCGGAATTGGATCGGGTGTTGAAGAAGCACTGCGGTTGTTAAATGCCAATCGACAGCAAGGCCTGCGTCGCGTCATAGATGTGTCGGGTGACGGGGTTGAAACCGAGTTTTGGTTTTCAAAATCAGTCATGATGTCTGAGGTAAAAAAGTTTGCTGATGCTGAGAATGTAACGGTGAACGGCCTTCCGATTTTGACCAGGAACTTTCCTCATCTCGACAAATACTACGAGCAGAATGTCATCACTGGTGCGGGTTCCTTTGTGGAAACCGCGGAGAGCTTTGAAGACTTTGGCAGGGCAATCCGAAAAAAGCTTCTGAGGGAAATTTCCAGCACTATAGCAAGGGCGAAGTTCCCGCGTGACAATGCAGACAGGATTGTTAGTGTGGCCGCGGAACCAGATTAACGCGGCAAGGGATAGCCATCATGAAACTTCTTGTTTTTCAACACGTGGATTGTGAACATCCTGGCTCACTTCGCAATTACCTGCGTGAAGACGGAGTAGAGTGGGATGCGGTTGAACTTGATGAAGGGGAGCCTATCCCGGATATGAATGGCTATGATGCCCTATGGGTTATGGGCGGGCCGATGGATGTTTGGGATGTGGCAGAAAATCCATGGCTGATTGAAGAAAAGCGGGCAATTCGCACCTGGGTTCAAGAGTTAAAAAAACCTTACCTGGGACTTTGCCTCGGCCATCAGCTTCTGGCAGATGCACTGGGTGGAACATGCGGGCCAGCGAGGCCGCCGGAAATCGGAATTTTGGAAGTCGAACTGACAGACGAAGGGAAGAGTGATCGGGTTTTCGGTTCACTTCCAGCGGTTCAAAAGTGCCTGCAATGGCACTCTGTAGAAGTAGCGCAAATGCCGGAAAACGCTGTGTGTTTGGCCTCCTCGGGAGCGTGTCAAATCCAGGCAATGCGCGTTGGTGATCAGGCATGGTCGGCGCAATATCATGTTGAATGCGAACCGGACACCATTGCCAATTGGGGTGCAATTCCTGCCTATGCAAATGCACTCGAACAGTCATTGGGAGCAGGAGCGCTTGACAAGATGAGTGCTGATGCTGCCGCGGTGATGAGCCAATTTGAAGCTAATTCACGCAAGCTATATGAAAGTTTCATGAAGTGTGTTTGATGCTTGGTCGGCAGTTGTATTACCGGGTTAATTCCAACCATCTGACGGCGTGATCTTCCGGGTGTGCATGACGTGTGATGTTGGTGGAAACAGCCGCAGTATCGGCGCCTGCCTCCAATACATCAGGTAAACGTTCAAGAGTAAGACCTCCAATTGCAACGAGTGGCACATCACCAACCAGTTTTTTCCAATCAGCAATTTTCTCCAGTCCCTGAGGAGCCCAGCTCAATTCTTTCAAAACAGTCGGGTATATAGGTCCCAGTGCAATGTAGTCGGGTTGGTGAGTAAGGGCTCTGTCAAGTTCGGCGTGATCATGTGTAGAGAGGCCAAACTTCAATCCGGCTCTCTTGATTGCTTGAATATCAGCAGTATCCAAATCTTCCTGACCCAGATGCAGATATTCACAGTTGAGATCTATCGCCGCCTGCCAATAATCGTTGACCACTAGAGTGCAGCCATGGACGCGGCATATGGTTTGAGCGCGGCTAATCTCTGCTTTTGCCAAATCATCAGTATGATCTTTGAAACGCAGTTGAATGAGTTTCACGCCGTATGGGACCAGGCGTTCGACCCAGTCCGCATTGTCTACAATCAGGTAAAACGGGTCGAGTGTAGACAAGCTTTTTGCTCCAGCAGAAAGGATAGATGGTCGTTGGTATCACTTAGCCGGGATTGGTCACTGATTGCAAGAATGTGCGGAAGCGAAGTAAAAGGCAAGCGAATTTCGTTTAATCGGAACCGGGTAAACGAAAATGCGTGAATGAAATCAAAAAAGTAACGCATTGTCGCTGTTTGAATCAAAAGAACCCCTATAGCATGTCGCTTTTTGTTGGATTCATTTGGCACGCTATAAGCCATTGTTTTTACGCATTTCGTTATCACTTTTGTGAATTCACAAAAGTGCGAAAAGCTCTAGCTACGTGGTTTTTCTTTCTTCGGATCATAATGCGGGAACGCAACTACAGTTGCCGGCAACCGCTTCATGTGCCCGTCAAGCTTGCCGATCTCAACTTCTGTTCCCAGTTCTGAGTGAACAATATCGACGCGGGCCAGCGCAATGTTCTTCTTTAATACCGGCGAACGCATGCCGCTGGTGACTTCACCAATTTGTGGACGGCCAATATGAATGCAATCACCATTACCAACCGGCTCCTGGCTGTGAATTTCCAGTCCAACCAGCTTTTTCTGAGGATGGGCCTTACGTTCAATCAATGCTTCACGCCCGACAAAATCATCATCTTTGGATTTCAGGGGTACAGTGAATGCGATACCGGCTTCAAACGGATCGGTGGTGTCATCGAATTCGTATCCGGCAAAAATCAACCCGGCTTCAACCCGCAGCCAATCGAGTGCTTCAAGACCCAGTGGCTTGATGCCGTGCTTCTGCCCCACCTCCCACACGGCGTTGAATATCTCTTCACCGTCCTTCGGGTGGCAGAAAACTTCGTAGCCCAATTCACCTGAATAACCGGTCCGTGAGACCACTACCGGCGCGCCTTCAAAATGCCCGATGCGGGCTGGCGTAAAGCGGAACCACTCCAACTCTTCAAGCGCTGGCCGATTAGGCGCTGTCCAGATGATTTCTTTCAACAACTCACGGCTGTTAGGGCCTTGAACGGCGATGTTGTGAAGTTGGTCGGTTGAATTGCGCACCCAGACCTTCAGGCCAAGTTTTTCCGCCTGTTCGCGTAACCAGATGCCGGACAAATCATTGCCGCCAACCCAGCGGAAATTGTCCTGATCCAGACGGAACACTGTACCGTCATCGATCATGCCGCCATGCTCATAACACATCGCTGTATATACAACCTGACCTGGAGACAGTTTGCGGATGTTCCGCGTGACACAATATTGCATCAATGCTTCCGCGTCTGGTCCGGTAACCTCATATTTGCGAAGTGGGGACAGATCCATCACAACCACTTTTTCGCGGGCTGCCCAATACTCTTTTGTTGGGCCCTCGTTGTTGAAACGGTTGGGAAGCCAATAGCCATTGTATTCGGTGAAATCACGGGTGAATTTCGAAAAGCTTTCGTGGAATGCGGTTTGCTTGGTGAGTTCTGGAGTTGCGTTTGTTGTCATTCTAAATGCCGTTGCTCGTTTGAAATCTTCGTTCTGCTTGTAGGTGCGGACATGAATATCTGTAGGGGTCCAGCCGTTTGCTGCGTCGATGTCACAGGGACAAGCGGATGCGACACAAACCAGATCGGTCAAAGCCCGCATCAACACATAGTCACCCGGACGAGACCAGGGTTCGTCAAAATAGATCTGGTTCTGATCATCCATATTGGTGTTGTAAAAGTAATTCAGTGCTTCCCAGCCCTTGCGTTTTGCAATGCCAAATTCGCCAAGCACCTGATTGAAATTATCCGTACAATTGACGTGACCCGGATAGCCCATGTCTTCATAATATCGCCTATTGCATGCGGTCAAAAACACATCATGGCGGCCGCACGTATCCTGAATGACTTCAACCAGCGGTTCCATCTCAACGTCAAAGGCTTTTGAAGGCAGACCGGGTATCGGATTGGCAAGACCAATCAAGGTGCGGGTAATTGTTGCGTCCAGACTTTGTTCATTGCCATTATCAAGTTTTGACATGGAGAACGCCTGGAAATCAGAGCATTGTCGTCCGGCGACATCGATGATTTGGATATATTCGCCTTTTTTGACAGTGAACGTTTCGGCAGTTGCGCAGTGAATGCGAAAATCCTGTACAGGATCAGCGAGGGGTTCGGGTAGAAGATGATCTCCCGGTTTGCGAAGCTTGGTTCGCTTGACAAATAACTCGACCGGCGTAGTGGTGTCCTGTAGTTCCACATCCATCGGCTTGCCGGGAGCACAGACGATTAGAAAACCGTCGGCTTCAACTCTAAACTCTGCTTTGTCACCGGCTTGGGAACCTGACCCAAAAACTATGATGGCTTTTGCCTTGTCGACATTGATGTTGCGCCGTTTCAGGGATTGATGGGCGCGCTTTGCACTCTCATCGGACCCGCTCAGAATGGCATGAAAACCGTTCGCATCACCTTCGGGTTTATGGTTTAAAACGCTTGCATCCATGCGGCCATTGCTTGCGGCAGTTACCAATTCGCAGGGCTGCAAGCCTTCCAGATCTACAACGGTGACAGTGTCGCCGCCAAAGACGTCCACAATTACAGAGCCTCCAGGCGTAACGACATACCGCTCCAAATCATCCGGCAGGGAAAGAAAGCCCGGATGTTGGATTATCGATGGTTTGGGTCTGTATGCTTCCGCCACGTTGTCCATGGCTGCCTCCTCAAAGACGTATCTAAAAGTGTTGTATCAATCTCAATCCTGAAATCAACCAAAATGTTCATATTGGTATGGAATTGGTATGTGATTGGTTGTGGCGCAATTATTGCTACTGCCAATAACCGAATTATTACAAAAACTTGCCGGTTTCCACCGTTCCTTCACCGCCGACACCGTCAAGAATATTTTTACGCAAACGCCTCATTCCACCGATCCATCGGTCGGTATCGGCAGCCTTGTGTTGAAAATAAGTCCTGACTTCCGGGTGTGTCAGGATCAAAAAGGCTTCCGATTTCACTCCATCAACAATAGTTAGCGCGGCCTCGTCTGCGGTGATGGTGCCAACACTCCTGGCATTCTTGCTTTCATCGTCATATCCAAGCAGTGGTGTCGCAACATATTGCGGGCATACAACAGAAACTTTGATCCCGTCATCACCATGGGTGATAGCAAGGCTTTCAGCAAAGCCGACGGCTGCATGCTTGGTAGCTGAATAAGCTGCGTCGCCAATTTGGCTCAACATTCCGGCAGCCGAAGCCATTTGCAGAAGATATCCATCTCCGCGTTTGATCATGTCTGGTAGCAATGCCCGAGCTGCGTAAACATGTGACATGACGTGAATATCCCAGCAAAGTTGCCAGGTTTCATTGCTGGCCGATGCGGAATGTTCACCTTCGCCCTTGCCAAGGCCAGCATTGGAAAAGAACAAATCTACCGGGCCAAGCGTATCCCGGGAGAATTTTACCAGGTTCTTTATCTGGTCTTCCGAACAGACATCACAATGAAAAGCATGGCCACCTACCTCATTGGCAACTGCCTCAGCATTTTCCATGGAAATATCTGCAATGACAAGTTTGCCGCCCTTGCGGGCAAATGCCTGTGCCACAGCTTTACCAATGCCGCTCCCACCGCCGGTAATAACGATGACCTTGTCCTTCGGATCCATGAAATCTCTCCAACTGAGTCTGGGTATCCAGAGGTAATCATACCAAAGGAACTTGATATTGGCCCATCTGACCTTAATAGATTTGCCTTTTGGCCAGGAGCGAACGGCGACCTGGTACCAGTACCACGAGCCGGGTGCGACGCCGACCAAACGTCAAAACTATCAGGCCTTTGGTGATGAAAAACCGCCCCCCTGCTTTGTTGCAATCCGCTCGTGGTCGGCTAAGACCACGTCACCAATTGCGCCGCGCCGGAAGACGGTTTTTCTATCATCAGATGGGTCAATATCAAGTTCGTTTGGTATCAGAACTCATTCGATGATGCAATTGATTGCTCGCATTCTTTGGCATGGAACTTGAAAGACCTTGCTCAAGATTGCTCTGTTGTCCCGAATTGGAACAGCCGAGTCGAATTCGATTTGCGACCAAGGTTACTATAACGATGAAGTCTTTCGGGAAATGCATGGCAATAACAGCGACATTGGCATTCCAGGCCGCAACCGCTGCCGGTGCAAATCTGCCCAAGGGCACTTTTGACATTGCCCTGCTTAAAGAGAGCGAGAGCACCTACCGCGAATTCAAAGCAGAACCGCCGGTTGAAGCCGATCAGGCAGTGGTAATTGTGCTGGAACAAAAGCTTGAGGATTTCCTCAAACTTGCAGCCAGACACAATGGTTATTCACTCAGGTTTTCAAGCCCCCTAAGCGGTACTCTGAAGAACGCTTCACTTCCAATAAATCTCGGCAAGCTGATGCCACGCCTCGCTAACCGGTTCGACCTTGATTGGTACATGAACGGCAAAGAACTTTATGTGTCGAGAGCTTCCAATAGAGAAACACGTGAGCTTCTTCTCAAAGATATTGAACTGCAGAGTTTAAGAGATAGCCTTCGAAAAAGCGGTATCGACGCTGGCAAATATACACTCACGATAGATGAAGAAAAGGCAATTGCCCGGTTGGTTGGAAGCCCCAGCCATCTGGATGCAATTACCGTAATCGCAGACGAATTACGGAAATAGAACGGGACTTGGCAATTATGCAAACATGGGCACACAAAGATATGCTGACGGATGAGGTAGAGATTTTACCATCCTTTTTGAAATTGCTGGGAGCCTCAATTATTGGTGCACTTGCCGGTATTGCATTGGTCATGATGATGTTTGGATTTGCTTACCGGGCAGAATTCGCATCAGCTGTAAATCAGCTGATGCGGTTTGAAAAAATTGAGAACAACGGTGTTACTCCGGTTGCAGAAAAGCAGCCTGTAACACTTAATCAAGAAGATTACCTGAATGCTTTTGTTTGGACCACACGTGTTCATCTCCAGGATTTGAGGCTCGGTAATTCACTTAAGGTATCCACAACGCCAGATGGGGAAATTCTCATCCGGGGTACCCTTTTGCCAGGCCATGCCGGTCGTTACGACATGTTCAGGGCGTGGTTCCAGTCACGCGAAGCCTATCCGCCATTGGTCGATGCGGTTAGCTTTGTAAAACTAAGCGACCATTTTCCAAAAATTCGTTCGGTTTGGTTGGGAGAGAACCCTGTTCTTCATCTCGACAACGGAAAAGACGCAACCGTTGGAAGTACGATGGGCGATGGCTGGATAATTGTTGAAATTGGCCGTCTTGCCATGAAACTTGAGCGCGATGGCGCGGTTATTGAACTGATTTATGAAGATAGCTGATCTGATTTGAATGGCGTCTCAAAAGGGTCAATCCTAATGGCCGTTGGTGTGAGTGACCCAAAAGCAGGAACCAGAGCAACTTTCGTTTAACCGGATACGGGTAAACGAAAATGCATGAATGAAATCAATTAAGCAACGCGTTGTTGCTGTTTGGATTAAACCGATACTCTAGCTGTGCCAAGCTGACCGGATTACCGGTGCCGTCATCATCCAGATTTGAAACCACTTTCATCGCGCCGGCAAAGTCCTGGTCGTCGGTATAAACACTTGGCGTAACCAGCACAGGAATGTTTGCGGCCCTTGCGGAGCGTAATCCATTCCAGGAATCCTCCAATGCGAGGCATTCACGACCTGACAGACGAAGGCGGCAAAGCGCAATTTCGAACACTTCCGGATCCGGCTTTTTACATCTGACATCTTCGGCAGTACAAACTGCATCGAACCATGAAATCGCATCGCTACCCAGGTTCACCGACACCAGGGAATGAACATTTGGCAAACTTGTCGTGGTTGCAATTGCAAGGCGCACATCAGCCGCACGCGCTTCGCCAATCAATCTTTCAATGCCGGGGCGCAAACCCACCTTACCCGTCATGATACTCTCGTTGTAAATCTCGGTTTTGCGAGCATGAAGGGCAAACACATCCGGCTCTTCGGCGCCAATCATTTTCACGTATGCAAGCATGCGCTCCTTACCGCCAGTCGTTTTCAACAACTCCTTGTAGAGCATACGATCCCAGTTCCAACCAAGATCCGCTTCGCCAAAGGCCTGGTTAAATGCTTCACGATGACAGTCTTCTGTTTCTGCCAAAGTGCCATCAACATCAAATATCAACGCCTTGAGTGTCATGCTTTTTTTGCCCTCAAAAGGTTTGGCATGGTCAGAGCCGCAGGAATTTCGTCTGGATGGTCCACCACAACATTGTGGGGTATTTCATAAACAGCCGTGCTCCGATATCCGCCTGAGTAGAGAACAAATGGCACATTGGCATTCACAGCAGTTGCCGCATCGGTTTCACTATCCCCAACATAGATTGTATCGCTAACGGCCACTCCAATCTTTTGGCATGCCGTCAGGTAGGGAAGTGGATCGGGTTTTGTGTTCTGGGTTGTGTCGCCACCGACAATTACCTCGAAGTATTTTTCCAGCCCCAGATCCCTTAGTATGATACGGGCCGAAGTCTCCGGTTTGTTGGTAATCACCCCAGCGCTGATGTTTTCTTTTACAAGCCACAGGAGCACTTCAACAATCCCCTCATAGGGAGCCGTCAAATCGGTTGCATGTGCGTTGTAATAGGTGAGAAATTCACTGATTGCGTTTTCATAATCCTGACCCTGCTGGCTCGGCACCGCGTCGCGATAAAGACCCGTTCCACAAGTTTTGGAACACCGTTACCAATGAACGAGGTGATGGTAGCAAGATCAAACGCTTCCCAGCCACGCGCACAGGCTATTACATTGGCAGCGACATGAAGGTCGGGGGCAGAATGAATTAGAGTACCATCGAGGTCAAAAAACACAGCCCTGATCGGCAGGGTCATCGCAAATCTCCAATCCGGTTGACTGAGGAAAGAGCCGAAACTGACCTGACATCGCAGCCGGTAAAATTCTCGGTACCAAAAAACCATCGAGGAATGCAAACAGGCTGTAAAATAAACATCAAATCGCGCGTTCAGCCGTATCCGCGGCTTTGCGGATCGCCTCTATGTTTTCACGATAGTGGTTTGTCGTGCCACCCTTGAACACCGCAGATCCGGCAACAAGTACATTGGCGCCGGCAGCCGCCATTGCTGGTGCTGTCTCCGGTGTAATTCCGCCGTCTATCTCGATGTCAATCGGCCGGTTACCAATCATCTGTTTTATGCGTCTGGTTTTCTCAACAACGGCGGGAATGAATTTCTGACCGCCAAACCCCGGATTGACCGTCATCAGCAGGACAAGATCAAGCCTGTCGAGTACATATTCGACAACATTTTCCGGTGTCGACGGATTGAGCGATACCCCGGCTTTCTTGCCCAAATCCCGGATGGCCTGAAGGGATCGATCAAGGTGTCTGGTTGCTTCTGCATGTACTGTAATGATATCACAACCTGCCGATGCGAACTCTTCGAGATAAAGATCGCAGGGTTCGATCATAAGGTGACAATCAAATATCTTGCCAGTTCTGTTGCGAACCGCCTTGATAACCGGCGGCCCAAATGTGATGTTCGGCACGAAATGCCCGTCCATCACATCGAGGTGAATCCAGTCAGCCCCGGCTTCTACCACCGCCTCGATTTCATCTCCGAGTTTGGAGAAATCCGAAGCAAGCACAGAAGGGGCAATAATCGTTTTGGCAGTCATGAGGTCCTCACTTCAGTGGCTGTCTCCGCCGCGTTGAGCAGCGAAGACATTTGTATGGGTTTCGAATTATCAGGCCGCAGAGTTGATCCGCAATGCCTTGCGCCAATCAGGATAAATTGCGTCGGCATCAGACTTGAAACTTTCAAACGCGCGGGCGAACTCGAAATGATCGCTGGCGAACTCAAGCGGGTCTGCACCTTCTTTCCAGCACTGCTCCGCCTGGCGCAGGGAAATCGCACCAGCTGCTGCCCCGTCTATATGACCGAATGATCCGCCTCCTGCTGTCATAATCAGGTTGGAGTGCCCTAGATTTTCGAAGAAACCAGGCATGCGCAACGCATTCATACCGCCAGAAATAATCGGTGTCGTTGGGTTCATACCCTGCCATTCCTGATGGAAATACGGACCGTCAGCGCTGTCATCGGTAATCATGTATGCCATCATCTTGTCAGCGGTTTCGCCTTCCATCTTGCCAAACCCCATGGTGCCGGTATGAATTCCTGACGCGCCCTGCATTCGTGCCATTTTAGACAGTACAAACGCGGTATAACCCCTCTGCGTTTGTGGTGATGTCACAGCGCCGTGGCCAGCACGGTGATAGTGCAGATACTGATTTGGGAACGCACGCCTGGCAGTCGTGATGGCAGCAGGGCCGGTCACATAACCATCCACAAGGAATGCAACATGGTCGGCATTTTCACCAAAAGCCTCAAGTATGAATTCCCCACGGGCCAGCATTTCATAATGGTCATCAGCTGTGATGTTCGCTGAGAATAACTTGGCTTCACCGGTTTTGTCCTGTGCCCTCTTCATGGCATCGGCAACAAGCGCAATGGTTTCCTTGAGTGGTGCAAACAACTGGTTACCCTGTGGTTCATCATTCTTGATGAAATCACCGCCTAGCCAGAAATCATAGCAGGCATCAGCGAATGGCTTGGGACGCAGGCCGAGTTTTGGCTTAATGATCGTTCCAACAACAAATCCGCCATCCGTAGTTGGGCGCCCCAAAACCCGCCACATGTCGCGGATCGTGGTTGATGGCCCATCAAACAGGCGCAAGAATGCCGGTGGCACATAAAAATCATGCATCTTGGCGTATTCAACGTCTCCCATGCCCTGATTGTTACCAATGGCCAGGGTCAAGAACGAACATATCATGGCGCGGCCATCAATGATATTGCGATCAAAGAGCTCAACGGGATAGGCAATTTTCATCAACTCCTTTTCCTCATCAATCTCGTAGACAAGTGCATCCACGCCGCGGGTGAAATCATCGGTTGTTGAAACATCGACATTGGTGCCGGTGGAAGATTCTGCTGCAAAGTGTGCTGCAGTGGCAAGAAAGCCATCGAACCCTTTCTTGGGTTTCATGATATAAGCAACAAGGACATGACGGCCTTCGGCAATCAGTTCCTCTTCCTTGAGTGAAAGGTCTGCGTATCGGTTTGACTGGTCCATATTGTTTCTCCTTATCTGTTAGTGTGCTGGCCTTCGGTTATGCGGCCTTGACTGAATTCTGGACTTTTGGATCTAGGGTGCCATCGGCATAATTTTCAGCCATGTCATCCAGTGAAATCGGCGATATTTTCGAAGCATTCCCGGCAGTTCCAAAGGCTTCGAAACGGTCCCGGCACAAGTCGCGCATGGCATCCATGGCCGGTTTCAGAAATTTGCGCGGATCAAAATTATCCGGTTGTTCTTTTGCGATTTTCCGGAACTGCCCGGTCATTGCCATACGGCAATCAGTATCAATATTAACCTTGCGCACACCATGCTTGATGCCACGGACGATTTCTTCAACCGGAACGCCAAACGTTTGAGGCATGTCACCACCAAACTCATTGATAATATCCTGTAGTTCCTGCGGCACCGATGAAGAGCCATGCATTACCAGATGGGTATTCGGCAGTTTGCGGTGGATTTCCTCAATCACGTTCATAGCGAGAATGTCGCCATCCGGTTTTCTTGAGAACTTGTAGGCGCCATGCGATGTTCCACAGGCAATTGCCAGGGCATCCACTTTGGTACACAAGACGAAATCTACAGCCTGGTCAGGATCGGTCAACAATTGATCCTGTGAAAGTTTTCCTTCCGCGCCCGACCCATCCTCTGCCTCAGCTTCCCCCGTTTCAAGGGAACCAAGAACTCCCAGTTCTCCTTCTACCGAGGCACCGACCCAATGAGCCATTCGAGCCACACGCTCGGTAATTTTGACATTGTATTCATAAGAAGCGGGAGTTTTCATGTCGTCTTCGAGGGAACCGTCCATCATGACAGAAGTAAATCCATGCCTGACTGCGGACATGCAGGTGGCTTCGTTGTTTCCATGATCCTGATGCATGCAAATCGGGATATCAGGATACATTTCCGCTAGTGCATCAATCATTTTCGCCAACATAATATCGCCGGCATAAGACCGCGCACCACGCGATGCCTGCATGATCACAGGTGCAGAACATTCGCTCGCTGCTTCCATGATCGCAAGCCCCTGCTCCATATTGTTGATATTGAAAGCTGGAACGCCATAATCATTCTCAGCAGCGTGGTCGAGTAATTGTCGCAATGTTATTCGTGCCATCAGGAAGCCTCTTCGAGTTTGGAATGTTGGTTTTCAGGGATTTCAATGCCGGGGAATTTGCCATGCACGGAACCGTAACGCATCAGATGCGCGTTGGTTTCAACCGCACCAAGATCATTGTTGGCAATTACCTCGATGTCCGCCCGACCTGACTGGATGATTGCCTGGAGTATATTGCGGCCAATCCGGCCAAATCCGTTAATTGTTACTTTTGCTGATGACACTTGTTTATTCCTTTCCTGCCAAGACAAGCGCTTCGCTAACAATGCGGTCTGCAGTGATTCCAAAATGCTTGTAGAGGTCTCGCGCTGGTGCGGAGGCTCCAAAGCCATCCATACCGACAAATGCACCATTTGAGCCGAACCAACGGTCCCAGCCCAGTCGTCCAGCCGCCTCAATTGCTATTCTTGGTGCCGAACCCAAAACTTCAGCCTGGTATTCTGAGCCTTGTTGTTCGAATTTTTCCCAACAGGGCATTGAAACAATTGCGGTGTTAAGACCATACTCAGTGATGAGTTTCTCTGCAGCCTGGCTGGCGATCTCAACTTCTGAACCCGTGGCCAACAATGTGATATCCCTGGGTCCGTCACTTTTACGCAGTACATAGGCACCACGGGAACTCAGGTTTTCCTCGCCATGAATTTCGCGCAACACGGGAAGATTCTGGCGGGACAAAGCAAGCACACTTGGGGTTTTGCGATCTTGCAGGGCCAACTCCCAGCATTCAGCGGTTTCGATAATATCCGCAGGGCGGTAAACATTCATGTTCGGTGTTGCCCGCAGCATAGCCAGGTGTTCGATCGGTTGATGGGTTGGGCCATCTTCCCCAAGCCCGATTGAATCATGCGTAAGCACGTACACCACGCCCTGCTCCATCAGTGCCGAAAGGCGCATACCGCCGCGGGCATAGTCTGAAAAAACGAGAAACGTTCCGCCATAGGGGATAAATCCACCATGCAAGGAGATGCCGTTCATCACCGCGGCCATTGCATGTTCACGAATACCGTAGTGAATGTACCGGCCCGAGAAATCATCAGCCGTGATTGATCTCGTTTGCGAAGTTTTTGTCAGGTTGGAACCGGTCAGGTCAGCCGAGCCGCCCACCGTCAACTCAGTAGCACCATTGATGACTTCAAGAACCATCTGGGAAGCCTTACGGGTAGCCACCTTGGTTTTTTGCTTCTGATGTTCCTTGCAGAACTGTGAAAGTTTATCCGGGAGACTGGCTGGCAGGTTACCTTCAATCATTTTGCCGAATTCGGTGGCGTTTGGTGCTACATCCCGGCGACTTTCCCAAATCTTACGCGCTTCAAAGCCGCGTTTTGAAACCGTTTCCCAGGCTGATTTTACATTCCGGGGAATATTGAACGGTTCGCTGGACCAGCCAATGTTTCGACGGGTTGCAGCAATTTCATCACTACCAAGAGGTGCGCCGTGCGTCTTGTGCGACCCTTCCAGGTTAGGTGCCCCTTTGCCGATTATGGTCTTGCAGGCAATGAATGACGGTTTGTTGCTGGCTCCTGCTTTTACAATCGCTCCGGCAACGGCTTCAAAGTCATGTCCATCAACTGTCTGAACGTCCCATCCGGCTGCTTCAAAGCGGGCAGGCTGGTTCATCGAAGTGGACAGGGAGGTTTTCCCGTCGATCGAAATTTCATTGTCATCCCAGAGAACCGTGAGTTTGGACAGCCTTAGATGTCCTGCAAGATCAATCGCCTCATGGCTGATACCCTCCTGCAAGCAACCGTCTCCAACTACGGCGTAGGTTTGATGGTCGCACAATCCTGATCCAAAACGCGCTTCAGCCATGCTTTCGGCGAGTGCCATGCCAACCGCTGTAGTAATTCCCTGACCCAAAGGACCGGTTGTCGTTTCGATGCCAAGCGCGTGACCAAACTCAGGATGACCCGCAGTTTTTGCCCCCAATTGCCGGAAATTGCGTAGTTCTTCCATCGGCATGTCGGCAAAACCGAGCAAATGGTGCAGGGAATAAAGCAGCATGGAACCGTGTCCTGCTGATAGCACAAATCTGTCGCGATCCGCCCAATCCGGTTTTGAAGGGTCCAGTTTGATGAAACGGTTAAACAAGACCGTTACAACGTCCGCCATTCCCATCGGCATTCCGGGATGCCCGGAATTTGCGGCCTGCACGGCATCCATCGACAACGCACGGATAGCGTTCGACATATCCTGTTCGCAAACATCACCAGACGCTTCAATACTTGAAGATACATTCATATTTTTGCTCCTCAGACCATCCGCCGCTTGCGCTCTACCAGCTTGTGTATGAGCGGAGTGAAAATAAGCTGCATCGCAAGGTCGAGGTTCTCGCCTGGAACAACAATGGAGTTGGCACGAGACATGAAGCTGCCATGCAGCATTGAAAGAAGATATGCAAAATCAATACCTCTGGGATTGGCGAAACGAATTACCAGAATTGATTCAGCCGGTGTCGGAATCCAGCGCGCGATGAACGGATTCGATGTGTCAACAATCGGGACACGTTGGAAATTGATGTCCGTAAGCGAGAATTGTGGACAAATAAAGTTCACATAATCCGGCATACGTCTCAATATCGTGTCAGTGACTGCTTCGGTTGAATATCCACGGGCTGTCTTGTCGCGATGTATTTTTTGAATCCACTCAAGGTTGACAACCGGCACTACACCAATCTTCAGGTCACAATGTTCGGCCAGATTGATCTCATCCGTAACAACACAGCCATGTAATCCCTCGTAAAACAGAACGTCTGTTTCATCGAACTCTTCCCACTCGGTGAATGTACCCGGTGCGGTTTTAAGTGTTTCGGCTTCGACATCATCATGGACGTAATGACGGGTTTTACCGGTGCCGCTGCGACCGTATTCCTCGAATACGCTTTCGAGGATCTTGAGTTCGTTGGCATCTGCATGAAAGTGGGTAAAGTCGTTACCCTTTTCCTTTTCCAGAGCCACCTTCTCCTTCATGGCCTGACGGTCATAACGGTGAAACGCATCCCCTTCGATAAACGAAGCGGTTACTTTCTCCCGGGCAAAAATCTTCTTGAACGTCTGTTCAACGGTCGAAGTTCCTGCGCCTGAAGAACCAGTGATCGAAATTATTGGGAATTTGGCTGACATTATTCCTCCTACGTCCGAAACAGACCACGATTGCCAAACAAGGGTGAACGTTCACCCATCAGGTTGGAATCGATGCTGTAACGCTCCACAAGTTCCACTTCTTTTGATGAGCCGAATACCAACGGCACGCGCTGGTGTAGGTTTTCGGGCACTAAATCCAGTATGCGATCAACACAATTGGTCGCCTTACCACCGGCCTGCTCAACGATAAAGGCAATTGGATTTGCCTCATAAACCAAACGCAAACGGCCATTTGCATAGCTTTTGCGATTGTCTGCGGGGTACAGGAAAATTCCGCCACGAACCAAAATCCGGTAGGTATCTGCAACCAGCGACGCAATCCAGCGCATGTTGAAATTTTGCTCTCTGGGCCCGCCCGTTCCTGTCATGCAGTCATCAATGTACTGGCGAATCCCGTCTTCCCAGTTTCGATAATTTGATGCGTTGATCGCGAACTCTCCGGTCTTTTCCGGAATGGAAACCGCCTCGAATGCTTCCTGAAATTCACCTTTTTCAGATGAGTAGATGAAAATCCTTGTGCCGGCGCCAATGGTCACCACAAGTGCCAGTTGGGGCCCATAAACGAAGAAACCAGCGGCCAATTGGCGACTGCCTGGCTGCATGAAATGAGACAGGCCGTCATTCGGCTCGCTGCCGGTTACAGGGAGAATGGAAAAAATCGTGCCAATTGAAACATTCGTATCGATGTTTGAAGAACCATCGAGCGGGTCGATGGCCAGCGCAACCTTGCCATGCGGATTGAGTAATATGGCATCTTCACGCTCTTCCGATCCGTAATACGCCAGAGCTCCCCCCTTCAGGGCCTCGAGAAAGGCCTCGTCTGCAATGATATCGAAGTTTTTTTGGATATCGCCGTCAGCGTTTCTCGTGTTGTCCTGACCAGAAAAGCTAGGGTCCAGACACCCTTCCGCAATCAGGGCACGAACAGAAACCGCTGTCTTTGACAATCGCAGAATTGTATCGACAACATCTTCAGATGCAGCACCCATAACTGATAAGTTTGATTTCAGATAAGATTCTAATGTGGTATGTTTCATTCCAATTCCTCACCTCGTTGACTTTTTCAGATAAAATTTGACATTTGTAAAATTAAATATAATTACTACATTAGTAAATTTTATTTAGGTATGTATTTTGCGCAATCTGACAATCAAGCAGTTGAGAACCATCATTGCAGTCTGCAAACACGGAAAAATTTCATCTGCGGCAGCTGATCTTGGCTTGACCGCATCTGCCGTTACCATTCAAATTCAACACCTTGAGCAGGAAATAGGCCTGCCGGTTTTTGACCGCTCCAAAAGCGGTGTAGTTGCCACCGAAACTGGTAAGTTGATACTGGAAGCCGCGTATTCTGTACAGGAACAAATCAGAAGCCTGAGCGAAAAAGTTGAATCCATCAAAGGTCTTGAAACCGGATTGTTGCGGCTAGGCGTAACGTCAACCGGAAAATATTTTGCACCCAGCCTGATTGCCGCGTTTAAGGAATTGCACCCGGGGATCAAAACCAGACTTTTTGTTGGCAACCGGGCAGACATCATAGATAATTTGCGAAACTATGAGATTGATGTTGCATTGATGGGGCAGCCGCCTGAGGATCTGGAATTCAAGTCTACCGTCTTTGGAGATCACCCTATTGTATTTATCGCATGCCCTCAACACCCGCTAGGCAAGACAATAGACATCACAAGAACTGATCTGATGGGAGAACAGTTTCTCAACCGGGAGCCGGGTTCTGGAACAAGACGGTTGTTTGAACATTTCATGAAAGACCACTTAAGACCACAAGAAGACAACGTCTCCGAAATGGGATCGAATGAGACAATTAAGCAGGCTGTGATGGCGGACCTGGGTATCGCTCTGATTTCCGGCCATACTATCGAGCAGGAACTCAAGACAGGGCGCCTTATTGTTCTGGATGTGATGGGAACACCCATTCGGCGGTATTGGCACTGTGTAATGAGAAAGAGTTCTGTAACGGTACCGGCGCTCGAAGCATTCGAACGTTTTTTGTTTGAAAAAGCAGGCTCCCATCTTCCAATCCTGGGTAGGACTTACCCGGCCCAATCTCTGGAAGAAGCCGTCTCACAATAGTCGTGAACACTAGAGCCCTTTCCATGAAATCAAAGTCGATTTCATGATAAGAAAGTGCGAAAAAACAAAGGCATAGAGTATTTTAAGTGACTCTGTTTAAACTCAAAATGCTCTAGCGCTTTTCGCACTTTTGTGAATTCACAAAAGTGATAACGAAATGCGTAAAAACAATGACCTACAGCGTGCCAAATGAATTCACCAAAACGCATCACGCTCTAGTGGATTGATTCAAACATTTGGAACCCGTTTTCCGAGACCTCTCATCCAAATATTTGAATCTTAAAATCCACTAGAAAACAATACCTTGCTAGTGGTCTTTACGTTCGAAACAAATGATAAAGAGTTCGCCGCAAAGGGACTCATTTGTTTCGAACGGACCACTAGTGGTTCTTTTGATTCAAACATTAGCAAACAAAATCGCCGCAAGGGGGATGCAAATGTTTGAACGCGAACCACTAGACCGTTTCGCGTTTCGACAGAAACGGGACAACGGTGGCTTCCTCCTGATTTGTTTACGCATTCTGTTTTCCCGAAGTCATCAAAACAAGAATTGCTCTAATACCAGCGGCCATTAGAATTGGCTATCTCCACTTTCTCTGTCACACGGCAGATAGAATTGCCCTCCGGTTTAACTTGAGTGGAAACTTCGGCAAATTTCGTCAAATTTTCTGGAAAGTAAACTTCCAGTTTTTTGGCTATTTTGAAGTAAACCAGCCTCATTTACAAAATCAAAATTTGAAATGCGCCATCTAACATATTGAAAACAAAGCTTAATTATTACCAAGCGCTTTTTTGCCCTGCCGAATCCATTTTATATATGGGGTTGTTTGAAGGTTGCTTTTAACATTCTTTCCCAAGGCAGGTGCATCCGAGTACCTGGGGAAACGAGTTTTGAGAATATAGGGAGCCGGAAATGCACGAGACATTTTACGACGTGATGCGCAGGCAGGGGATTACGCGACGCAGCTTTTTGAAATATTGCAGTCTCGCCGCGGGGGCATTGGGTCTTAGTCCGGCGTTCGCACCGAAAATCGCCCACGCAATGGAGACCAAACCACGCATTCCTGTGCTTTGGCTGCACGGTTTGGAATGTACCTGTTGCTCGGAAAGCTTTATCCGTTCTGCCCATCCACTGGCCAAGGACGTAATCCTCTCCATGATATCGCTTGACTATGATGACACGATCATGGCTGCAGCCGGCCATCATGCTGAAGCGATCATCGAGGAAACAATTGAAAAATACGATGGCAACTTCATCCTTGCTGTTGAGGGTAACGCGCCGCTGGATGAAGATGGTATGTATTGCATTATCGGCGGCAAGCCGTTCGTCGAGCAACTCAGACATGTAGCAAACCATGCCAAGGCGATAATCTCCTGGGGTTCATGTGCATCATGGGGCTGCGTGCAGGCGGCGCGACCCAACCCCACCCGTGCAACCCCAACCCACAAAGTTCCCGGCATAGCCAACAAGCCAATCATCAAGGTTCCCGGATGCCCACCGATTTCCGAAGTAATGACAGCAGTCATAACCTACATGCTGACTTTTGAAAAAATGCCTGCTTTGGACAACCAGGGTCGGCCCAAAATGTTTTATTCACAGCGCATCCATGACAAGTGTTATCGTCGTGGCCACTTTGACGCAGGCCAGTTTGTTGAAAAATTTGACGATGAAGGTGCCCGCAAGGGTTACTGCCTTTACAAGGTCGGCTGCAAAGGCCCCACCACATACAATGCCTGTTCGACGGTCCGCTGGAATGGTGGACTGTCCTTCCCAATCCAGGCGGGACACCCCTGTATCGGTTGCTCGGAAGACGGTTTCTGGGACAAGGGCGGATTTTATGAACGCCTGTCAGATGTCAAGGGTTTTGGCATTGAAGGTGATGCCGACGAAATCGGAAAAACCGCAGCACTTATTGTTGGCGGTGCCGCCGCTGTTCATGCCGGTGCAAGTATAATCAAGCGGATCACGACAAAAGGAGATGATGCGTAATGGCTACCATTAATACACCAAACGGCTTTACGCTGGACAACAGTGGCAAACGTGTTGTGGTCGATCCGGTAACCCGTATCGAGGGCCATATGCGGTGTGAAGTGAACGTCGATGAAAACAACTTCATCCGCAATGCGGTTTCCACCGGCACCATGTGGCGCGGACTTGAAGTAATTCTTAAGGGGCGTGACCCGCGGGATGCCTGGGCATTTGTACAACGGATTTGTGGCGTATGCACAGGAACCCACGCTCTGACTTCCGTTCGTGCTGTTGAGGATGCACTTGGGATTGATATTCCCGAAAATGCCAATTCGATCAGGAATATCATGCAACTATCATTGCAGGTCCATGATCACCTGGTCCATTTCTATCATCTGCATGCGCTTGACTGGGTAAACCCGGTAAATGCTCTGAAGGCAGACCCGAAGGCGACATCTGAATTGCAGCAGAAAGTCTCGCCACATCATCCGAAGTCTTCGCCCGGATATTTCCGTGACGTACAGACCCGTATTCGAAAATTTGTTGAAAGTGGTCAGCTCGGGCCATTCAAAAACGGTTACTGGACAAACCCGGCATATCTACTACCGCCGGAGGCCGACTTGATGGCGGTAACCCACTATCTTGAAGCCCTGGATTTTCAAAAGGAAATCATGACGGTTCGCACCATCTTTGGTGGTAAGGACACTCACCCCAACTGGTTGGTGGGCGGCGTGCCGTGCGCAATCAACATGGACGGTGCGCAGGCAGCGGGAGCGCCGATCAACATGGAGCGCCTGAACTACGTATTGAGCATAACCAAACGCGCCATCGATTTTGTAAATAACGTTTACATTCCCGACGTCATCGCCATCGGCGGTTTTTACAAGGGATGGCTGTATGGCGGTGGACTGTCCAGCAAAAACGTTCTTGCCTATGGTGACATTCCCGACAATGCCAATGATTATTCCGCAGGAAATCTTATGATGCCACAAGGTGCGATCATCAATGGCAAGCTCGAAGAAGTGCATCCGGTTGATGTCCGCAACCCTGATGAAATTCAGGAATTCGTTCCACACTCCTGGTACAAGTATCCAGATGGCGCAAAAGGGCTTCATCCCTGGGATGGCGTAACCGAAGCGAATTATGAGTTGGGACCGAATCTGGTAGGTACCAAAACCAACATTGAGCAGATAGATGAAGCTGGCAAATACTCATGGATCAAGGCACCGCGCTGGCGTGGCAATGCAATGGAAGTTGGCCCTCTGGCGCGTTATATCATTGGCTATGCACAAGGGCATGAGTACTTTACCAACCAGATTAATGGCGTATTGAGCGCGCTCAACGTACCGGTTTCCGCTCTATTCTCCACGCTGGGTCGCACCGCTGCCCGTGCCCTGGAAGCACAATGGGCAGCAGAACAGCAACTCTATTTCCTTGAAAAGCTGATCACCAATATTAAGAACGGTGACAGTTCGACAGCAAATACGACGAGATTTGATCCATCAAGCTGGCCTGCAGAAGTCAAAGGCGTGGGCTTTACCGAAGCCCCACGCGGTGCGCTGGGCCACTGGATCAAGATAAAGGATACAAAGATCGAAAATTATCAGTGTGTTGTACCGACCACATGGAACGGGTCTCCACGCGATTCTGAAGGTAACATCGGTGCCTTCGAAGCGTCTTTGATGAATACCAAGGTTGAGGTAGCTGAAGAACCAGTCGAAATCTTGCGCACCCTGCACAGTTTTGATCCCTGTCTTGCCTGCTCGACCCATGTCATGTCGCAAGATGGAGAGGAACTCGCCAACATCAAGGTTCGATAGGGGACAATCATGAGAAGTGAAACAATACATCAGCAAAGTGCCGTTTATGTATACGGTCCCTGGGTTCGAACCTGGCATTGGGTACAGGTATTTGCCATTCTTGCACTCGGGATTACCGGGTACCTGATTGGCTCGCCACCTGCTTCCCTGTCAGGTGAAGCGACGGATTACTTTCAAATGGGGTACATTCGTTTCATCCATTTCAGCGCGGCCTATATTCTCATCATAGGGTTCATTCTTCGCATCTGGCGGGCGATTGTCGGTAATCGGCATTCACGGGAAATCTTCATTCCCCCTGTCTGGCGCAAGTCATTCTGGGCCGAAGTCTGGCACGAGATAAAATGGTATGCGATGCTTACCTCAGAGCCGAAAAAATACATCGGGCACAATCCGCTTGCAGTGATTGCCATGCATCTGATGTATGTGTGGACGACGGTATTCATGATAATTACCGGCCTTGCCTTGTACGGCGAAGGCACCGGAATGGGCTCATGGCAATACACCTGGTTTTCTTCCTGGGTAATCCCGCTGTTTGGCCAGAGTCAGGACGTGCACACCTGGCACCACCTGGGCATGTGGATGCTGATTTGCTTTATCATCATCCACGTCTACGTCGCGGTGCGGGAAGATATTATGTCCCGTCAGTCAATCGTGAGCTCGATGATATCGGGCTGGAGGACGTTCAAGGATGACCGTCCGGCGGACGACGAATCCAATTAAAGTCCTAATTGCAATCTTTAAAGCGGGCGTTAATGTAAATTTAGTGTCCGCTTTTTTCGTAAATTGGTCATAAACGTTACATTTATCTTCAAAGCTCAATGTTTTTCTTGTTTCTGAAGCTGAAAATTGCTAGTCACATGGAAGAAAACTATCCAGGGTGGAAGTAAACCGGTCAAAAATTGACTGATTAGGTTTGTTGCAGCACCCTTAAGAGCGCCACTTGGACAAGAGAATTTTACCAGGACGGATGAACGCTTGAGTTTGCAAAGGGGATGGGTCTTGGCTGCCACACCTAATGTTCTGATACTCGGAATAGGCAATCTGCTCTGGGCAGACGAAGGTTTTGGCGTGCGCGCAGTTGAAGAATTTCACCGCCAATTTAAACCGCCGGAAAATGTTGTTGTCATGGATGGCGGCACGCAGGGCATCTATTTGGTACAACATGTTCGCGACGCGGATGTCCTGATTGTATTTGATGCGGTGGATTACAGCCTTCCCCCCGGCACCATCAAGCGGGTGGAAGATGATGAAGTGCCGCAATTCTTGGGTTGCAAGAAAATCAGCCTGCATCAAACCGGGTTCCAGGAAGTGCTGGCGATGGCGGACATGATGGAGGAAGCAGCCGAAAAGCTTTTGTTGATAGGTGTGCAACCGGTTGAACTTGACGACTTTGGCGGTGGATTGCGTGATGAAGTGAAAGCGCAGATTAACCCCGCGATTGAAATGGCTGTCGATTATCTGGAAGAAATTGGCATTACCATTACCCGACGCTCCGTTCCCCTCCCACCGGAAACGACGATTGCTTGTGAGGTTATGCTGACCGATACCTACGAGAATGGACGCCCCGCCGAAGAAGTAGCCTGTCGCAGTGGCGACGAGCGCTTGTTGGTCGACGGGAACTGGCGCGCACCAAAAAATTTCGAAGGCGAGGTGAAAGAAATTCTCGCTCACACTCCAGGAAGGGAAACCTGATGTGTATGGGGATTCCGATGCAAGTTACTGAATCCGGCCCGGCCCGTGCCATTTGTGATTTTGCAGGTGAGTTGCGACGGATCGACACCATGTTGGTGGGTGAACAACCCGTTGGGACCTGGCTCCTTGTTTTTATCGATGCAGCCCGTGAGGTTATCTCCGAAGAAGATGCGATGAAGATTACCGACGCATTGCGGGCCCTCAGTTCAGTTTCACAGGGGACTGCGGACAGCATAGATCATCTGTTTGCTGACATTATTGAGGGTTCGGCCTCTAACCAGAAGGAAACCGGCTGATGTTTTCGCCACTTATGGAAATGATTATTGAAAGAGAAAACCTGCCCGTTGTAAGTGCCGAAACACTGGACGAGTTTGCCGGTGACAAGGGTGACATGATTTTGTTTGTGGCGGGCAACTGGACAAAAAACGTAGTGACAAACGATGTAGCAGTGATCCTCCCGGAAATCCTGAAAGCTGCAAACGGACAACTAAGTGCAGCCGTATTGGAACCGCAGAGCGATCGCAAAATCCAGCTGCGGTACCGGTTCAACAAGTTTCCCTCCCTGGTGTTCCTGCGTAACGGGGAATATCTGGGGGTGATCCAGAAGGTGCTGGATTGGCAGGATTACATTACCGAGATCAACCGGATCCTGGCATCCGAACCGTCCGAGCCGCCATCATTCGAATTTCCAGCAGAATGTCTTCCAGCCTCAGCCGCCGGAAACTAAAACTGCCTGTAATACGTGAGGCCGGATTTTCCAAACCGGCCTTTGAACAACAAGTTGGGGCAATTTCGCCACCCGCTTTCAAATTTGAGGGAGAGGAAATGTCAACAAATCCAATAATACCCGGAATTGGGCCCGGCAGCCAGACAGAGCCGGACGGTCAGGAACTCGGCTATATGGAAATGCCACGGGAAATGGTGACGTTTGATCTGCCAATCGCTCCTGAACCCGAAGATACCGTCGGGATGAAAGCCGGAAAACTACGCCTGAATGAACTGCAAGTTGCAATCGACGGTTATAAAATCGGAATGCCTGCTGCTGTTTTGGCGCTTGATGACCTTTCCCCCGAAGACATCGGATTGGTAAACCAGATTTTGGGAGAGGGTGAAGTTTCAATGGTATCGGGTGCACACCTGCAGGTGCAAGAATCCGTTTTCGCCGGAGTTTGGCGGGTTTTACAATTCGATGAGAGCGGCGGCATAACGAGTGATACCGTTGAAGTCGCCAATTGGCCTCATTCGGTCTGGAACCGTGTTTTTTCCGGCGCATCATTAGACAGCGCCTTGGCTGAAGACCCGCTGCCTGAATTGGTATTCAACGCACCATCTATCCTCACCGAAATTGCCGACAAGGTCCGCGGGTACAAGCCAGGTACACCTCCACATTCAATCAATCTTTCCCTTCTACCGCATACCGAGGAAGACCTAAGCTATCTCGTTGAAAAACTGGGCATAGGCGACACCATTATCCTGTCGCGCGGTTACGGAAATTGTCGGGTATCCTCAACCGGCACGAACAACGTTTGGTGGGTGCAATATTATAATGCTCAAGATACTTTGATCCTAAACTCCATAGAAATTGCAGGCGTTCCAGAAGTTGTATGTGCAGCCCAGGAAGACATTGATGACAGCGCTATGCGCTTGGCAGAAGTAATGGACGTCTACAAATGAGCGACCCGTTCAACGGCAGTTTCGGTGGGGATATCAGCAAGCTGAAGGCCAGCGACGTTCTAGAGTGCAAGATATGCTGGTGGCAATACGATCCTGCCAAGGGAGATGATTACTGGCAGATTCCGCCAAATACAGCGTTTTCAAAGTTGCCTGAACACTGGTCATGCCCCAATTGTGACGGACGGCGTGAAGATTTCATGGTGGTTGAAAACTGATGCCCGCAAAGAGCCAGAACATACGAGATGAACTGGAAACCCTTTACCGGCATATCCTCCAAACCCGTATGGATGGCCTTCCTGTACTGAACAAGGCTCTTTCGGTGACAGCGATCGGATTTGAACCTTTTCTGGATTACCACCTGGGCGTGTTGTCGACACCGTGGTTCATGAACCTGATGCTGGTGCCGCAAGAAGCCAGGAGTTTTACCGATACCAAGCCGGTCGTGGGAGAAACCCAGCCAATCGCGCTTCCCGCTGGAAATGTGGACTTCATTGTCGGTTATGAAGAAGTCTTCGGCTATTCACTGTCCTGTTCACTCTTTTCTCCTGTATTTGAATTTTCCGATCAGGAAGCAGCGCTCCAGACGGCTGATGCAGCCCTTCAGGAAGTCCTGAGTCCGCCAAACAACAGCAGTGAGGTAACAGATGAAGATGCAGACATGCGCGACATCTGGGCGGGTCGATTGCCTGAGCCAGAAACAGCAGGAGAAACAACGAAGCCAGAAAGCAAACGAGCTAAATCCGTTAGCCGGCGGCAACTCTTCTTTGGTCCTGGTGGCAAAACTTGCGACAGGACTAGGATTGATTTGACCACGGAGGAGCAACCGTGATCGCAGAGCAAAAAATCATCTTTGACATGAAGGCTGACGGGCGGGTTGTTTTAACCTCGAACAGAACTGATTCTGTCACCCAATTACTTGTGGGGCGTAAACCGGAAGAGGTGCTTGAGCTTCTTCCGCTGATGTTTTCCATTTGTGCAAAGTCACATTTAGCAGCGGCGCGCGCTGCACTGGGTATGGGTATCCAGCGCAGGGATAGGCTGTTGGTTTTGGCAGAAAACGCCCGCGAACATCTCTTGCGGATTATGCTCGGCTGGAAACCTGAAGAAACCAGAGAACCTGTGCCTGCCCAACCGGTCATGGCTTTGATTGTCGAAATCGAGAAAGCTGAGGCGAACGCCGAACAATCTGCGATCATTGAGGGATTGTCCAACTATCTGGAAATCCATGTTTTTGGCTGCACCTGTGATGAATTTCTCCGCCTAGAGGATGCCGGGCAGTTTCTCGGATGGCTTGATGCGAACGATACCGGTACAACTGCTTATCTGCAGGAGATAATCTCAAAAGAATGGCCGGCTCTTGGGGCTGTTGCGGCGAATTTTCTACCGGAAATATGTGACGTCGACCTTCATAATCAACTCGGGCAGGATGGATTTACACAGCAACCGGACTGGCTCGGCAACCCTTGTGAAACAGGGCCTCTGGCACGCCAGAAGGGGCATCCACTCTTAAAGGACATGGTCGGGAAATATGGTGCTGGCCTGTTGGCTCGCATGGTAGCTAGGCTCATCGATCTGGCACGCATTCCAGATCAGATGAAAGATGAATTTAGCCCATCCGTATCTCAAAATGGTCTTGGGATTATCGAAACCGCAAGAGGACGTCTGGTTCATTCTGCAAAACTTGTGAATGGCGTTGTAGCTGAATACCTGATCCTTGCTCCTACCGAATGGAATTTCCATACTAACGGTGTTGCTGTGCAATCCCTCGAAGCAATACCTGCCGCCAATTCAGAGTTACTTGTACATCAAGCCCGCGCCGTCATTGAGGCTATAGACCCCTGTGTCGAATTTGAATTGAGGGTCGCCAATGCATGAAATGTCAATCTGTGAAAGCATTGTGTCTGTGATCAACGAACAGGCGGTTGCCCAGTCTTTTGACAAGGTCAATATGGTTCGCCTGGAGGTTGGACCGTTGGCTGGGGTGGAACTGGATGCTTTGAGATTTTGTTTTGATGTGGTGACGCGTGGCGGCGTTGCAGAAAAGGCTCAGCTTGAAGTGATTGAGCTTCCTGTCAACGGGTGGTGTATGCCATGCTCCAAGATAGTTGCGGTCAAACAGCGTTATGATGCCTGCCCCGATTGCGGCAGCTATCAGGTGGAAATTACCGGGGGCGATGAGCTCAGAATTAAGAACCTGGAGGTGGATTGATGTGTTCTGTATGTGGATGCAGTGAAGGAGAAGTGAAAATCGAAGGTCATTGCCATGATCACCATCACCACCATCATCATGATGGTGACGGTCAAACTCACCATTATGGCAATGGTCCCGCCCATGCCCATGCGCCCGGCCTCAGCCAGACACGGATGGTGGAAATTGAAACCGATATTATGGCCAAGAACAACGCATATGCGCGGGCGAACCGGAAGTATTTTGAAAGTCACCGCATACTTGCCCTCAACCTTGTTTCAAGCCCCGGTTCCGGCAAGACGACGTTGTTGACCCGTACCATCGAGGAATTGAAATCCGGTCACTCTTTGTCCGTGGTCGAAGGCGATCAACAAACAGCAAATGATGCCAACCGCATTCGCGAAACCGGCGTACCTGCCATTCAGGTCAATACCGGCAAGGGATGTCATCTGGATGGTCACATGGTTGGCCACGCCGTGGAACATCTGCAACCCGATGATGACGGGATTTTATTTATCGAGAATGTTGGCAATCTCGTTTGCCCGGCAGGCTTTGATCTGGGCGAAGCTCACAAGGTGGTGATCCTGTCGGTCACAGAAGGTGAAGACAAACCCATCAAATATCCGGATATGTTCCACGCCTCAGACATCATGCTGCTGACAAAAATCGACCTGCTGCCGCATCTCGATTTTGACGTTGACAAATGCATCGAATACGCACGCCGGGTCAATCCACGCATCAAGGTTTTGTTGGTTTCAGCCAAGTCCGGCGAAGGCATGAACGACTGGTATCAATGGATAAAGGCCGGCCGCGAAATGTTCTTCATTGAGAGTTCAGCCGTCAGGGAGGGAGCTTGATATGTGCCTGGCCATTCCCGCAAAAGTGGTGGAGTTTATCGAGGGATCGGACAGTGCCATTGTTTCGGTTGACGGGGTTCGAAAAGAAATTTCACTCGCTCTCGTAGAGAATGTGGAAATTGACGATTACGTGCTTGTTCACGTTGGTTTTGCCCTCAACACCATTAGCCCGGATGAAGCAGAAAAGACGCTCGCCCTAATGAATGAAGCCCTGGCATAAGTGAGATGTATCGATGAAATATGTTGATGAATTTCGCCAAAAGGACACCGCCAGAAAACTGGCGGATACGATCGCCGGTGAGGCCCAACCATCTCGCGAATATAACTTGATGGAGTTTTGTGGCGGACATACCCATGCGATTTTCCGTTATGGTGTCCAGGACCTGATGCCTGAAAATGTACATTTTGTGCATGGTCCAGGCTGCCCCGTGTGTGTTCTGCCAATCCCGCGCATTGATAACGCAATAGAATTGGCGACCACACATGATGCCATCATTTGTACCTATGGCGACATGATGCGGGTTCCCGCCAGCAAGAAGAACAGTCTGATCAAAACCAAGGCGGACGGGGCAGATATCCGCATGGTGTACTCCACCGAAGATGCCCTCAGAATTGCCCGTGAGAATCCCGACCGGGAAGTTGTGTTTTTTGCAATCGGCTTTGAAACCACGACACCACCCACTGCGGTTGCGATCAAACAGGCAGCGGCTGAAGAGCTGAAGAATTTTTCGGTCTTTTGCAATCATGTCCTTACACCAGCCGCCATCCAGCATATCCTTCAATCGCCTGAAGTGCGTGATTTGGGACAAGTACACATTGATGGCTTTTTCGGGCCCTCACATGTCAGTTCAATCATCGGCAGCGCACCCTATGACTACTTTGCCGAAGAGTTTCAAAAACCGGTCGTAATTGCCGGCTTTGAACCCCTGGATGTGATGCAATCCACAATCATGCTGATCCGGCAGATCAATGAAGGCCGGTTTGAAGTGGAAAACGAATATACCCGTGTCGTGACAAGCGCTGGCAACACCAAGGCGCAGGAACTGGTATCGGAAGTCTTTGAATTGCGCCGTTCATTTGAGTGGCGCGGATTGGGCGAGGTACCCTATAGCGCTTTGAAAATCAAATCGGAATTTGTGGCGTATGACACCGAAAATCGCTTCGCCATTACCAAAAGCACCGGGTCTGACGTCAAGGGTTGCGCGTGTCCCGCTATCCTTCGCGGGGTCAAAAAGCCGACGGACTGCAAATTGTTCGGAACGGTTTGCACCCCGGACAATCCGCAAGGGTCGTGCATGGTTTCCTCTGAAGGTTCTTGTGCCGCTTACTGGAGCTACGGACGGTTTCGGCTGGAAAGATCAAAGGAAGCTGCCGAATGAACATGATCGAAAAGAGGTTTCCTACCCGGTTGAACTTTCGCCGTGGCAAGGTCGACATGACCCACGGCGCCGGTGGCCGGGCAATGGCTCAACTCGTAAGCGAACTTTTCGTCAGCCACTTTGATAATGACCTGTTGCTTCAAGGTAATGATCAGGCAATCTTTGATGCCCCCGAAGGCCGCATGGTGATGAGCACGGACGGGCATGTCGTTTCACCGATTTTTTTCCCCGGCGGCGACATCGGTTCGCTATCGGTTCACGGGACAATCAATGATGTGGCCATGTCAGGCGCAAAGCCATTGTATCTTTCAGCCGGCTTTATCCTTGAAGAAGGATATCCGCTGGCTGATCTCGAGCGCATTGTAATCTCGATGGCAAATGCCAGCCGCGAAGCAGGTGTCCCCGTGGTCACAGGGGACACAAAGGTGGTCGAACGCGGCAAGGGTGACGGTGTTTTCATCACCACAACAGGCGTCGGCGCTGTCCCTGCCGGTATTGATATTTCCGGGGAAAATTGTCGTCCAGGAGATGCTATTCTCGTCAGCGGTCATATTGGTGACCATGGTGTCGCCATCATGTCCAGCCGTGAAAATCTGGCCTTCGAAACACAAATTATTTCCGATAGCGCTGCTCTACATGGCCTCGTAGCCGATATGGTTGCGGCAGTTCCAGAAATCCGGTGCATGCGCGACCCAACCCGCGGTGGACTGGCCGCAACCCTCAATGAAATAGCGTTTCAATCACAAGTCGGCATGCATCTGAATGAAGAGAAAATTCCCCTGCGCAGCGAAGTCGATGCCGCATGTGAATTGCTGGGACTTGACCCCCTATACGTCGCGAACGAAGGCAAATTGGTAGCGTTCTGTCCGCAAGAGCATGCTCACAACCTGCTTGAGGTGATGCGCAATCACAAGCATGGAGAGGCCGCAGCCATTATTGGCAATGTCACGGATGACGACATGGGGTTTGTGATTATGGAAACCGGGTTTGGCGGCACCCGGATTGTCGACTGGCTGGCTGGCGAGCAGTTGCCGAGAATATGTTAGGGTGGCAATGGCAAGTTTTCTGTTACTGGGATTTTTCATCGGCATGAGCCATGCCTTGGAAGCAGATCATCTGGCAGCTGTAGGAACACTTGCAACCAACGGTAAAGCATCACCGAAAGCCCTTGCTTTTCTCGGAGTATCATGGGGTGCTGGCCATACATCAATGCTGCTTTTAATGAGCCTGCCCGTAATCGCATTCGGCGTTGTGTTGTCCCCTTCCTTGGCCGCCGGACTGGAACTTGCTGTGGGTGTGATGTTGATATTCATGGGTGCCAATGTGTTGCGAAAAATACGCTTGAAGAAAGTTCATCTTCATTTGCATCAGCATGGCAGCAACATCAAACATTTTCATGCCCATAGCCACGCAACCTCAAATCACGATGCACCGGAAAATCATGATCATGAACACGTGGCCGGTTTTTCCTTGCGGGCCTTTTTGATTGGTCTGCTTCACGGAGGCGCTGGTTCAGCAGGATTGGTAGCATTGGCGGTCGCCGCAACCCAGAATGCGATGATGACGCTTGTATACATTCTGATCTTCGGGCTTGGGTCCATACTCGGCATGGCATTGCTCACTTTCAGCGCAAGCTGGCCGCTGCGTCTTAGCGAATTTTCTGCAGGCAAAATCTTCAGATATGTCCAGATTGCTGTCGCCGGAATTGCCATATTCATCGGTTTCAATGTTATTGGTGAATTCATCCCGGTCTTAAGAGGTGCAGTTTAATGCGCATTCTGCTTCTCATCCACGGATTCAATGCCCTGTCCCAAAGGTTTTTTGTGGAACTTGAGGCCGCAGGTTACGACGTTTCCATAGAATTCGACATCAACAATGATGTACTGCGTGAGGCGGTAAACCTGTTTCAGCCGGATGTCATTCTGGCGCCTTATCTCAAGCGGGCGATCCCGGAGGATATCTGGAAAAATCATCTATGCCTGATTCTCCATCCGGGAATCACTGGAGATCGTGGCCCTTCCGCAATCGATTGGGCAATCCTGCGAGATGAGACGGAATGGGGTGTAACCGTGCTTCAGGCTGAGGCGGAAATGGATGCCGGACCAATCTGGGCTACAAGAACTTTCGCGATGCGCAAGGCAAACAAGTCCAGCATTTATCGTTCTGAGGTATGTGACGCGGCACTCGAGGCCGGTCTGGAAGCTCTGGACAAGGTGGCACAGGGAAATATTGTGCCCCAGGCATTGGGCGATACAGCACCCGGTGTTTGTGGGCAGTTGCAGCCAGCAATAACCCAAAACGACCGCAAGATTGACTGGACGGCTGACACAACCGGGATGGTTCTGCGTAAGATCCGCAGTGCTGATGGTGTGCCTGGCGTCCGTGACCTTATAAATGGTCAGTCGGTATATCTATATGATTGCCACCGGGCTGAAGGAATGACGGGACCGCCCGGCGCCCTGCTTGCAACGTCCGGCCCGGCGATTTGCAGGGCAACTACAGATGGTGCCGTCTGGATTGGACATGTTCGCGTACTTGATGGCCCGCACCCCTTCAAACTGCCCGCCCGCCGGGCTTTGGCCGCAGAACTACCCAAATTGCCTGAATTCCCTATTGATAGCGAAAATGGATACCGGGAAATCTCATACCGCGAGGTCGGAAAGGTCGGCTATCTGCGGTTTAATTTTTACAATGGCGCAATGTCTGGCGATCAGTGCAAACGATTGCTTGAAGCTTACCGAAAGGCCTGCACGCGTCAAACGCATATAGTCGTTCTGGAGGGTGGAGATGATTTCTGGTCGAATGGCATCCACCTGAACGTGATTGAGGCAGCTTCCAGTCCTGCGGACGAATCATGGCACAACATTAATGCCATGAATGATCTCGCCGAAGCGATAATCCGCACGGATAGCCATCTGACAGTAGCAGCGGTGCGCGGCAATTCAGGCGCCGGGGGCGTGTTTCTAGCCCGTGCATGCGACCGGGTCTGGCTGCGCAAAGCAGTGATCCTCAATCCGCATTACAAGGACATGGGTAATCTGTATGGTTCGGAATACTGGACATACTTGTTGTCACGATACGCAGGCCAGGAATACGCCGACAGGATTTCGCAACAACGTCTGCCAATGGGAGCTTCAGAAGCCGTCTTTTTGGGTTTGGCGGATTTGTGTTTCGGTGATACGCGATCAGACTTTGATGATGGAGTTTTCAATCGGGCAGAACAACTTGCCGGTGATTGTTTTGACGCATTGCTTGCGGAAAAAAATACCCGCCGCCTGATCGATGAAAAAGCAAAAGCGTTGTCGGAGTACCGACGCGAGGAACTGGAACAAATGCGGAAAAACTTTTATGGATTTGATCCCAGTTATCACATCGCCCGTTACAATTTTGTACACAAGATTTGCAAGTCCCGTACGCCAGTGACGCTGGCGCGACACAGAGACAAGCGTTACGACAATACACCAGTTACAAGAATGAGGAATACCTTATGACAGTAAGTAAACCCACAATCCTGGTTGTTGATGATGAAGTGCGTTCTCTGGAGGCTTTGCAGCGCAACCTGAGCGACGAATTCGACGTACAACTTGCTCAAAATACAAAAGAAGCAGGGCAGATTCTGGAAGACCATTGGGTGCAGATTATTTTGTGTGATCAACGCATGCCCGACATGACAGGAGTGGAATATCTTAAACAGGTTCGGGAAAAATGGCCGGAAGTTATCCGTATCATTATTTCAGGCTATACGGATGCCGACGATATTATTTCCGGGTTGAATGACGCTGGAATTTATCACTTTATTACCAAACCCTGGCATCCGGAAAAAATCGTCATGGTTTTACGGAATGCAGCCAACATGTTTGAGTTGCAGCGTCAAAACGAGCTACTGGGTATTGAGTTGCGCCTTTCAACAAAAGCAACACAAAAGAAGATGAATGACCAGCGCAAGAAACTGCAAAAGCAGTATAATTTCGACGATGGCATCGTCCGCAGCCAGACAAGTCCGATGAATGCAGTCTGCAATACACTCAGCCAGGTCTCATCGTTTGACCTGTCAGTTTTGATCCGGGGTGAGCCAGGAACCGGCAGGGAACTTGCTGCACGGGCAATTCATTATAATTCACTGCGCTGGAACAAGTCATTTACAGTACTGAACTGTGGGTCGGTTCCGCACGAAACGTTGGAAAACGAACTGTTCGGATTCAAAAAGGGTGCCATATCCGGTGCCGTTCAGGATTACGCAGGTTTGCTTGAACGTGCATACGGTGGCACAGTTTTTCTGGATGAAATCGGGGATATCTCACCTGCCCTTCAAGTGCGACTTTTACGGGTGCTTCAGGATTCAGAAATGCGTTCACTGGGATCGGGTCAATCCCGGAAAGTAGATGTGCGCATATTGGCCAGTACACAAAAAGACCTGGAACAAGAAGTACATGAGGGCCGGTTCCGACAGGATCTGTACTTCCGTCTTGCCGGCGTGACAATATCCATTCCACCGTTGAGACAGAGACGGGAAGATACCCCAATCCTGGCGAATTTTCTGCTAAAAAAAGCAATGGAACGGATTGGCAAGGATGTTGCCGGATTTACGCCGGAAGCAATTTCATGCATGAAAAGATACAGTTGGCCCGGCAATGTTTGCGAGATGGAAAACGAGATTGAACGCATGTTGATCCTTGGCCCGCAGGGGGATGTGTTGTCGGCTGATTTGTTATCGCCTAAAGTGCTGATGGAAACCTTGCCGGGAGTTGACGATGACCAGTCACTTCTCAGTAACGCAAACGGAACCTTGAAAGACCGCATTGCGGCCATAGAACAAAAAATCCTGCGTGAATCTCTAATTCGACATCGATGGAACAAGAGCAAAGCTTCAAGGGAATTGGGGCTCTCCCGGGTCGGCCTGCGCGGAAAACTTGAGCGCTATGGATTACACAAGGAAGATGAAACCGTTTCGTAAGAAACCATCGGCAAGGAAAGGTTGCAATTTGTCAATGAGCGAACCGGATAACCGTCAGGAAAAACGCGCGTCTTCTCTTGTTGCACCGATTAAGAAAACCGATCAGTTCAGCTTGTCCGGGGCTGATGAGAACTCATGGATTGAAGTCATCCATCAGATGGACAAGGTTTATTCTGAGCTTATCGATTCCCAAATTGCCCTGGAGGAGAAAAACACTCAACTAGAAGAAACACAGGAATTCATCACCGGGGTCATGGGCGCCATGTCGGATTTGATGATTGTGTGCGACAAACAGGGCAATATCCTGCAAGTCAACAAGGCGCTTGAGCGTTTGACGGAGAAACCGTCGGCCTCATTTTTTGGAAAACATCTGACAGATGTACTCACCGGTAAAGAAGGAGAAACGGAAGAAAAATTCCTCGATTGCCTTCGCAACAACCAGTCATTTTCGGATTGTGAGGTTTTGGTACAAGGGGTGCTCGATGAACAGGTGCCGCTGTCGGTCAATTGTTCTCCCCGGCATGATCTGAGAGGACGGATTGCGGGACTTGTGCTGATTGGACGTCCCGTCGGCGAATTGCAGCGAGCCAATCTTGAATTGGACAGAGCGCTGAAAAAATTTGAAAAAGCCCAACAGCACCTTGTTAACTCAGAAAAAATGTCGGCACTTGGTCGCTTAGTCGCAGGTGTTGCCCATGAGCTTAACAATCCGATCAGTTTCGTCTTTGGCAACATGTATGCGTTAAAGCAGTACAGCGAACGAATTACGCGCTATCTCGACGCCATGGACGGCCCCCTGTCGAATGAAGAGATACATCGCCTGCGCCAGGAACTGAAGATCGATGCCATGTCAAAAGATATCCTTCCGTTGGTGGAGGGAACCCTGGAGGGCGCTGAGCGCATCAGTGATATCGTGCAGGATTTGCGCCGGTTTTCCGGAAATCAAAAAGAGGCAATGGAAGTTTTCCAGCTTCTCCCGGCAATCCAGACCGCTGTAAACTGGGTTTTGCGGGGTGCAAAATATACACCGGAAATCGAAATTGAATGCCGTCCGGAAACAGAACTTTTGTCCCGGGCGGGTTATGTCCACCAAATACTTGTAAATTTAATCCAAAACGCAATTGATGCCATGGCTGATAACTCACCAGTCCCCCGCATAAGGATTTCGGTGCTGATTAAGGACAAGTCAGTGAATATCACTGTGGAAGACAATGGCCCGGGAATTGGCGATGAAGATTTCATGCAGGTTTTCGAACCGTTCTTCACAACGAAGCCTATTGGCGAGGGTACGGGGTTGGGTTTGTATGTCAGCTACCGGATGGCAGAAGAACTTGGCGCCGGGCTTACCGTTGCCAATGGTCCCGGTGGCGGGGCGGTATTCACTTTAGACATTCCAAAAACGCATCCCGGAACAGAAGTATGAGCAATAAGTCCAAAAAGAAATACAATCTGATTTGGCTGCAGTCTGGAGGATGTGGTGGCTGCACTCTTTCGTTGATGTGCGCGCAATCTCCCGATTTTCTTACTTCTTTCGAAGCCGCTAACATCAATATTCTCTGGCACCCCGCAATAAGTCAGGAATCAGGACGCGAGGCGGCCGCAATTATTGATGATGTGATGGAAGGGCGCGTTGCTCTCGACATGCTGTGTCTGGAAGGTTCAGTGATGATGGGACCCAACAGGACCGGAAAATTTCACATGATGTCCGGTTCTGACACACCGATGATGGACGTAATCGCCGGTTTGGCGGAACGGGCAAATCACGTCGTAGGAGTTGGAAGTTGTGCTGCATTTGGCGGCATAACATCAACCGGTGAAAATGTTGCCGAAGCATGTGGACTGAGTTTTGACGGTGATCAAAGAGGCGGTTTGCTCGGTGAAACTTTTCGTTCAAAAAGCAGACTTCCGGTAATCAACATACCCGGCTGCCCGGCTCATCCTGACTGGGTTACGGAAACCTTTTCGCATCTTACTTCCGGCACACTGTCATCCGGTGATTTGGATAATTTTCACCGACCCACAGCAATCACCGGCACCCTGGTCCATCACGGATGCACAAGAAACGAGTTTTATGAATACAAGGCAAGCGCCGAAAAACTTAGCCAACAAGGGTGCATGATGGAGAACCTCGGCTGCAAAGGTACGCAGGCCGCAGGTGATTGTAACATTCGACCGTGGAATGGATCGGGTTCATGTATTTCCGGCGGTTATCCGTGTATTGCCTGCACGGAGCCGGGCTTTGAGGAGCCGGGGCACGCATTTGTTGAAACCCCCAAGGTTGCCGGTATTCCGATTGGTCTGCCGACTGATATGCCAAAAGCCTGGTTTGTTGCTCTGGCATCTTTGTCCAAAGCTGCAACCCCAAAACGCCTTCGCGAGAATGCAACCTCCGATCGTCTGAAGACGAAGCCAGGTGAAAAGACATGAGTCGCCTGGTTGTAGGGCCATTCAATCGTGTGGAAGGCGATTTGGAAGTTCGGCTGGAAATTGGTGACGGCATCGTCAATGAAGCCAGGGTTGTGGCGCCACTTTATCGCGGGTTTGAGCAAATGTTACAGGGGAAAGATCCCCGGGACGCATTGGTCATATCACCCAGGATTTGTGGAATTTGCTCGGTAAGCCAATCGGTAGCCGCAGCCGGTGCACTGGCTGAAGCGCAATCGCTAAGCCCGCCATCAAACGGCAGGCTGGTCACAAATATTGTCCATGCGATTGAAAATATTGCGGATCACCTGACGCATTTTTACATGTTTTTCATGCCCGACTTTGCCCGGGAGATATACAAGGACGAACAATGGTTCGCTGATACTGCAAACCGGTTTGCAGCCATCAACGGCAGTGCAGCGAAAGATATATTACCGCCACGCGCCGAACTGATGAACATCGTTGGCCTGTTGGCGGGGAAATGGCCCCATACCCTGTCTTTCCAGTCTGGCGGTGTTACGCGGGTTGTGGCGAGGCACGAAATTCAGCGGCTCCTGTTGCTGGTTTCCGGATTTCGGCAATTTCTGCAACGCACGGTTTTTGGTTGTGACCTGGAAGAATTTTCCGACCTTTCCTCCTGCAACCTGATTTACGCCTGGGCAGACAACTTGCCATCAGATCACAGTGATCTGCTTCGGTTTTTGTATATTTCACGCAACCTGGAATTGCAGAAGCTGGGTCGGGCTACGGACCACTTTCTCAGCTATGGAGCATATCACGAAAATGACGGGCATTTGTTTTCGCGGGGTTTAAGGGATACCCAGGGATCGTTGCGCCTGAACACTGGCCTGATCACCGAGGATATTTCCAATGCGTGGATGCTGGAACGTGACAAGCCCCGGCATCCGTTTGATGGGGTAACATCACCGGACCCGGAAATGTCTCAGGGCTATACATGGTGCAAGGCACCGCGAATTGAAACCAGGCCTGCCGAAGTTGGTGCGCTGGCCCGCCAGGTTGTTGATCGCCATCCTTTGGCGCTGGATATGGTGTCTGAAAACGGTGGTAATGTGGAGGCACGTATCATTTCACGCTTTTTGGAAATGGCTTTGATTGTTCCCGCCATGGAGAATTGGATACGGGCAATTCAACCGGATGATATTTTCATAAATCATGCCGAAATTCCCGATGATTGCGAAGGTGCCGGATTGGTGGAAGCAGCCCGGGGTGCTCTTGGACATTGGCTAAGGGTATCGGGAGGCAAGATTGGGAATTATCAAATAATCGCGCCGACAACCTGGAATTTTTCACCACGAGATGCCACGGGCCAACCCGGTCCGCTGGAAGTGGCTTTGGTAAATGCACCGGTACGGAAGGGAGAAACCGATCCGGTTGCGGTTCAACATATCGTACGATCCTTCGATCCGTGCATGGTTTGTACCGTGCATTAGCATGGCTAAGGCTTGGGAAATCCGGGTACGCGGCTTGGTCCAGGGTGTCGGGTTTCGCCCGTTTGTCTGGCAAATCGCAAACAGGGCTGGGCATAAAGGGGAGGTGTTAAACGATGCATCCGGTGTTTTGATCCGCCTGGCAGCAAATGTCGAGGAAATTGATGCTTTCATAACCGTTTTGCGTGAAACGCCACCGCCATTGTCACGAATTGACAGGATAGAAAAATCCGCTCTGAAATTTTCAGCTGGATGGCCGGATTTCCAAATCCGGGAAAGCGAGGCGGGCGAAATAACCACCGGCATCGTGCCCGATACAGCGACTTGTGACGATTGTCTGGCGGAAATTCTTGATCCTGGGGATCGCAGATACAATTACAGTTTTACCAATTGCACCAATTGCGGACCGCGCCTTTCGATTATCCAGGCCATACCCTATGACCGGGACAAGACCGCGATGGCCGGTTTCAAGATGTGTGCTTTATGTCAGAAAGAATACGATAATCCAGCCAATCGCCGTTTTCATGCTCAACCCAATGCCTGTCCGACCTGCGGGCCTCACCTTTGGGTGAGCGACGCCGAGGGTAAAATCGTGGAAGGTGATCCGCTCCGCGTCACCGCAAATCTTCTGAAACAGGATCATATTGTAGCAATTAAGGGAATTGGCGGCTTTCAACTAGCCTGCGATGCAAGGAGTGAAGAAGCCATCTTGAAGTTGCGGCGTCGAAAGAACCGGTACGCAAAGCCCCTCGCCTTGATGGGCCGCAACCTGGAAATGGTCGAACGATTTGTTCACTTGAATTCAAGCGCAAAAGAAACATTACTATCACCTCAGGCACCGATTGTCCTTGCTCCGAAAGACGGAACAGCGTTGCCCGGGCAAATTGCACCCATGCAAAAGAATTTGGGTTTCATGCTCCCTAATTCGCCATTGCACCACCTTTTGATGCGCTTGGTAAATAGTCCGATTGTCCTTACTTCCGGCAATCTCTCAGAGGAACCTCAGGTCATCGACAATGAACTTACCCTGGAAAAACTGGGCGGTATAGCTGATTACTGGCTGATGCATGACCGGGACATCGTCAACCGGCTTGATGACTCCGTCGTACAAATCATCGGCAAAAACCCGCAAAGCCTCCGCCGTGCCCGCGGGTATGCACCTACCTCCCTCCAGCTGCATGAAAGTTTCGCAAGCGCTCCGGCCGTTTTGGCCATGGGTGCGGATTTGAAGAATACATTTTGCTTGTTATCAGCCGGTCAGGCAATTGTTTCCCAGCACATTGGGCATCTGGCCAGTCCGGAAACGCATGCGGATTTCCGTAAAAACATTGCTCTTTATCACGACATCCATGATTTCTCACCGGAGATTGTCGCCGTGGACATGCATCCGGGCTATTTTTCAACCCGCTTCGGTCAGGAAACGGCTGCAAATCAGGGATATCGAACACACGCCGTCCAGCACCATCACGCACATATAGCTGCTGTCCTTGGCGAACATGGTTTTGGCATCATGACACCACCGGTTTTGGGGATCACGCTGGATGGGCTGGGCTATGGCACGGATGATACTCTTTGGGGTGGAGAATTCATGCTGGCCGACTTTCACACTTTTGAACGGGTCGGGCATTTTCTGCCAGTAGCTCTCCCTGGCGCCGACAAAGCCAACCTTCAACCATGGCGCAATACACTGGCTCACCTTCTTGCAGCATTTGGCCCGATGGCATTGGATATCATTGAACGGAAATACGGTTCATCCCGATTGCTGAGTAACTTGCGGGAAAAACCGGTTGAAATTCTGACGCAAATCATTGCAACTGGCAATAACTCACCCTTGTCGTCGTCTGCTGGCCGGTTGTTTGATGCAGTTGCGGCGGCGTTGGGACTTTGCTTTGATGCCATTCGCTTCGAAGGCCAGGCTGCGATGCAATTACAGGCAATGGCCGAGACCTGCACATCACAAGCCGGTTGTTATGAAGTTCTTCCTGAACCCGTCATCACCTGGCGCCCTCTCTGGGAGGGTATATTGAATGACCTGCAAAAAGGAGTTGCAAATGAAGTGATCGCAGCGCGCTTTCACAATACAATTATTTCGGTTGTTAGTGACCTTGGCTATCGGATTGCCAGTTCCAGAGATGTCGAAACAATCGTGCTGTCAGGTGGAGTGTTTCAAAATGCCCTGATTGCCGACGGGATTGAAAAACAACTGGCAAAAAGACAACTGAAAGTGCTCATGCCTGTCCACTTTCCGGCCAATGACGGAGGGATTTCGCTTGGGCAGGCACTTGTTGCGGCAGCTTCGAACCATTCCTAATCGCCGTTGGTATAAACTCCAGCAAAACGCTTTATCTGTGCTCCATCGAATTCTTTCCCTGATTTTTGTTCGCGGTATCAGAAAGTCCAAGACGTTTTCTAAGCGGTATTTTTGGTGCTTCGACCGCAGTTTTTTCCGCATCATCTAAGGACGCAATTTTTACTTCCTCGGGTTTTTCTGAAACAGGTTTTGCGACTTCAGCGGTATCGAGTTCGTTTTCATCTTGGCCTTCCTCATCATCTGTTTCGAGAACGGCCATGTCAGATAAGGTTTTTGCGTTTGTGTTCATTACCTCCTCAACTTGCTCGGTTGGGTCTTCGAGCACCTCTTTAAGATACCCGCGACCGACTTGGTAAGCAGAAGTAAATGTTTTCATAATCAGGTTCGGGTCAGCAAAATTATCGCCATAGTCAACGAGACCATCGACATTGGCGAACACGGGGTTAGATCGCCAGAGTTTCGCTAGTGCTGCCTTTTTTAAGGCCTCCGGCACACCCTCTTTCAGGAAAAGCGAAAGGTCGCTTTCCTCATCAATCATATCAAGATTAATCGCTTCTGCGGCTTCCTGATTGGCGGCAAGCTCTGCTTCGTGCGCGTCAATGATTTGCTGTTGCTCATCTGTTGACGGGTCAGCAGTTGGTTCTTCCTCAACGGGCTTCAGTTTCCGCTTCGACCAGCGGGACAAGACGCCTTCATTTTCGGTTGCATCGCTCATGTTCAGTGCCTGGTATGGGTTTGGAAAATAGGCGTTTTACCAAATTTCTGATCTTCAGTATTAAGACGATCTCGTCGGCGTTTTATAAATTTTTCATCTACATGGTGTTGCTCGACAAACGCCTGAATAAATGCCGCAACGGTTTCAGGCATCGCCACTTTTTCCATCAGATCATCACCTGCGTCGCTGAAATCCTGAGCATCATAGGAAGACGCTGTTACCATGTAGGGGGAAAATGGAAACTTGCCTTCTCCGCTTTCATCTTCGCGCAGGACAACATAAAGCTCAGGCTGTGGCAGCATCAGGTTAAGTCGAAGCGCTTCTGTGTCCTTTCGATGGAGATTGAGCAATAACGTGCCAGCGTGATATTGCTGAAATTCATCATCACCCAACAGCTTAACCGGTTCGTCTTTACTGAATTCAGTGTTGACGAAAACCGCGATCGGCTTCCAATTCCAATCTGCCCACGGATGTTTGGATTTGCGTTTTTCTATGACAATCCCCAATGGCAAATTGACTTCATTTTTTTCAATAGAACTCAAAGCACTCTCCCCTGGAAGGTAGTTTAGCACCGAACTGACTTGCTTCAAGGTATTCAAAATTACCATTTGGCTATCGGACATATTATTTGTAGTCTTTTTGAGAAGACGGAGGGTGACGAATTTGTCAGAAAAACAGTGCCTTATATGCAACTGCGAAAAATCCATGCCGTTGGATAAGAAAAAACTGTCCAGGGCATTGGGTGCAAAAATCGATAAAATTTACATGAGCTTGTGTCGTGCGCAGCTTGAATCCTTCGAAACCGCGTTACATTCTGGTGATGAATTAATCGTAGCCTGCACCCAGGAAGCGCCACTTTTTCAGGAAATTGCAGAAGAGCATTCATCTGCGACACATCTTAAATTTGTAAACATTCGTGAAAATGCTGGCTGGTCGAAGGATGGTGGAAAGGCTCATCCTAAAATTGCGGCACTATTGAAAGACGCAGAATACGAGCCAGCACCTGCACGGTTGAAGTCAATTTATTCCGATGGCATGTGCCTGGTTTATGGCACTGGGCAGCATGCGTATGAAACGGCAAAACTTCTGGGGCAACGGTTGTCTGTTACGCTGTTGTTAAGTGATGATGACGATCTCGTTTTACCCCCGATTGCAGAAGTTCCCATTTACAAAGGTATCATTGCCCAAGCATCAGGATCGTTCGGCGCGTTTGAAGTTACTGTCGACAACTACGCTGCATTGCGTCCTGCTTCCCGTGATACGCTGGAGTTTGCAGTTGGGCGCAATGGTGCGAAGTCGATCTGCAGCCTAATTCTTGACCTTTCTGGTAAGGCGGCCTTGTTTTCAGGGCATACTCACCGGGACGGCTACGCGCATGTCGATCCGGGCGATCCGGCATCTGTGGTGCGGGAAGCCTTCAAGTTTATGGATATGATGGGTGAATTCGAAAAGCCAATTTATGTCGATTACAATCGGGATACCTGTGCTCATTCGCGTTCTCAAAAGGCGGGATGCAACAAATGCCTTGATGTCTGTCCGGCCGGTGCAATTACAGATGCCGGGGATAGTATTGAGATTGATAGTGGCATTTGTGGCGGTTGCGGGTCGTGTCATTCGGTTTGTCCAACAGGGTCTATCGTTTATCAGTATCCGCCCCGCTCGGACATCATCTCAAGGGCGCAGAATGTGGTATCGGCATATTTCAGTGCAGGTGGACAGAACCCGGTTCTGCTTATCCATGATGAGCCATTTGGTGTTGAGATGGTCTCAGCGCTCGCCAGATTTGAAGATGGGCTTCCCGCAAACGTTATCCCACTTGGATTTCATGCGGTAACATCGCTCGGCCATATAGAACTACTTGGCATGATTGCAAGTGGTGCAGCCCAGGTTTTGTTGCTTACTGATCCCAAATGTGAAGAAGAGCTTTCCGGGCTGGATTTAGAAACAACATTGGCAAATGAGATTCTTATGGGTCTTGAACTTGCAACAGAATCAAAAATCGAAACCATTTGTGAGAGCGATCCAAAGATCGTTGGTCAGATACTATGGGGCCTTGAGAAACATTTACCATTGAAGAATGAACGTTTTGAACCTCTCGGATCAAAGCGGGAAATGGGAAGGGTGATCTTTTCACGGTTGCATGAGGCGTCAAAAGCAAAGCCAGATACCATTGCTTTGCCCAAAGACGCCCCTTACGGGTTGGTTGAAATCAATCAGGATGCCTGCACGTTGTGTATGGCTTGTACGTCAGCTTGTCCGGCCAATGCGATCACGGACACTGCCGATGAACCCAAATTGCGGTTTACGCAGTCTGCTTGTGTGCAATGCGGATTGTGCGTGAACACATGCCCGGAAAAAGCACTTTCGCTCGTCCCACAACTCGACTTCACACCTGCTGCCTTGCAGCCGCAAACACTTTATGAAGAAGAACCCTTTGAATGCATTTCCTGTGGAACCCCATTTGCAGCCAAATCAACCATTGAACGCATTGCTGGGCAGCTCGCCGGCAAGCATTCGATGTTTGCAAACGAAGAGCGCGCAAGCCTTATCAAGATGTGTGAAAATTGCCGTATTGAAGCACAAGCCAATTCAAGCAATGATCCTTTTGTCGCTGGCAGCCGGCCAAAGCCAAGGACAACAGAAGATTATCTAGCTGCGGAAGATGGCACTCTTAGTTCTGATGATTTTCTAATCGATGATTAGGCCGGGTTTTGCTGCAAACAAAGTTCTTCTGCACGAGATCTGAATGAGGCATATTGGTTGTCTGAAAGGATGCCTTCTTCTTTCATCCGGTCTACGTCGCCTATGCGCTGTTGCAAACATGCGGCAAGGGCTGGATTGGCAGCCTCGTCAGGCACAGTCTCGGCATTTGTCACAGGCAATCCTGTTTCAGGTTCTCCAGAAAAGACCTTGCCGATTTCATCGCCGTAAGTGTTGAAAAGGATAAAGGCAAAGCATAGGGCCAAACACAGGGCTAATATCCTTGCTGCAGTGGTATCAACAAAACTTCCGGAAGTTTGAGTGGTCATAATACGTTTCCCAATCTTTGTTATGTCCGCGATATAGGCAGATTATGGAGCAAGTTCTGGGGCTTCATAATCAGTTTTCGTTCCGCATTCATCGCTAAGCCCAAATATACAGGCTTTCCTCTCATTGTGTCCAGCACGTCAGCCGGGTTCTCAAATTCAAGACGATACAGCGCTAAAATTTGGTGATGCTCATTCTCGGTAACAGTGTCACCATTGTACAACGCATTGAGTATGCGTGTTGCCTCCACATCGCAACCGATATGCCATGACCACTTTTCATCCCGGATCGATTTCACAGCAGTAACTCGGGTTATGACGCCTAGAAAATGATGAATCCATGCTCCGATGACGCGTGCAAGTGCATCTTGAGCCGGTTGCGTGAAACGAAAGTCAACGGCCATGTCAAAACGGTCTGAACGCTCCCAATACGCACCGCTGTTTTGGTCCGTCATGACATCAAGGGATACCTCTCTCGCAGGCGTTCCGGCTTCAGCCAACAATTGCCCAAGGCCACCAAATCCGCTTTCGGATTTCATTTCCACAATTTCCTGATCAGCAAGCATGAGCTGATCCTCCCCGGTAGTTACGGCCTGTTCTCGGAAGAACAATTCCGCCGCGCGAAGTTGATACGGATCATCAACATCGTCGAGGATATTTCGAAGGATCAGATGGGCCATCTGCTCAATGAACATCGGGGGAATGTTGATGACACTTTGCTCAAATACCTTGGCATAAGCAGCTTCCAGTGTTTTATGTTCAGCAAGGTGATCGCGAAACTGAAGGATAATGCGATAGTTTGCAGCTGTGTCAGCGTCTTGGATTGAAGCGACTTCGGCTTCTGGAACCACAATGAACGGATCGGCCATTAGCTTTTCAAAAACTGCATGTTCAAACTGGCAGGATTCTTCAACCGGGTGAATTTCCGGCCTTGTTAAATAAGCTCGCAGATAATCCGGCGTTACCGCAAGCCAGCCCCGTTGATTGCGTTCCACAAGGTGCATGCCTGCAGATTTCCAGAATTCACAGCTCACTCCACAATCTCCCATACTTTCGTGTGTACTCGCTGTGTGGGTAATTCGACCAGACTGAAACTTTCCCGCAGTTCACCGGTCTCATCCAGTTCTCGTCGCACGGCAAAAACCGAATTGACAGGAACGCCGCAACACATGTCCTTGATGTAATTCACTTCATTCGCCGCCGCTGTTACCGCTGCATTCCGCGACGGTGCGCCAAACTCTGAAACGAGTTTGTTGGCCAGGCTTTCCGTGATCTGGTCCAGTTCTGACTGAGTAATGTCTGTGACGCTCACAAATGTTGAAAACCCAAAACTATCGAGCGAAAGGAACCCATTTGAAAATGCCTGTTTCACTTTTCCCTTTATGCCGTTTTGATCAGTTCCGGAAAACCAGAAACTGCCAGAAATTGCCCATTCACCGGGTTCAGCGGCGTGAGCAAAAACATGGGTGTCAGAGGGGTCAAAACGGATGGTTTGGAGGAACTTCACGATGATTTTCTTGCGTGTTTTCTGATCGTTTGTAATGCAATTTGCGTGCTCAGCCCGGTGACCTTGTCTCCAGCTTTAATCAAAGCATCACCACGTTCGTCCAAGCCGATATATTCAGCAATCGCTAAAACGGGTTCAGTTTTTTCCCTTTCGCTTATCCGCCCAATCCATTGGTTATGAATTGGTTTGAAGCCGTCCTCGTTCCACGTATGTATCCAGTTGACGATGTGTCTTGAAACAGATTCCAGAAGTTGTGTTCGGGAAATATTCCCACACCCTTCGTCCCACATGGTGGTGTCTGCATTCTTGCCGGGATCATCATCTGTTTTGTCCGGCATGATCGCTACATTCAAGTTTAAGATTATCCAGTTGGGGATTCCGTCTTGCTCGTCTTCGGAAGCAATTAGGTCTGCATATCCTACAGATGCTTCGTTTACCAGAATGACGGAGGGCCATCGGTAGCCGATCGCAATTTCCGGTTCACTAATGGCTCCTGCGGCATCTGCGAATGCTACCATGGCAAGATAGAGTATCTCGCTGCAGCGTTCACGAGTTACCTCCGGTTCAAGAACCAGCGCGAGGTTTAACGTGTCCTGCTCGTCTGACCAGAGAATATCGCCAGCACCAAGTCTGCCTTTGGCAAGCATGGCGCGGGCTTGCGCTACAGGTTCCTTGCCGCCGGGAACACGGTGCCCTTTTAGTAAGGGAGGAAATTGGGGAGCATGTTTCATGGCTGTTCAGGACAGTGCAATTTCCCCTTCAACCACATGGTTGAGGTCAGTGCCGTCTGCGGTCAAAACGACTTTTACTTTGAGGTTGCTCTTGCCGGATAAATCAGCATCACGAACAATTCGCTCAATTTCTTGTTGTGAGGTTACCCCGACCTGCTTGAGAAATTTCCGCATCGACATGTTGAACTCTTCACTCATTTTTCACCTCGGATTGTGTGGTTACAGGTTAAGACTAATCTGAAGCTGATCCTTGCCGCGCAACACCACAAGGTCAAGTTTTTTCCCTTCATCGGCAAGCACGATTGATGCAGTATATGTGCCGGGATTTTTTATTCGACGGCTACCAACCTTGAGGATGATATCGCCACTTTGAACACCGGCTTTTTGTTCAGGAGAGTTTGCGATCACTCTAATGACTTCTATACCGATAAGACCATGCGACTTTTCGAGATTGCTTGGTCTACTCACAATACCCGATTGCCTGAGGTCGACTTTTCCATCGGCATTGTAGTCCTGCAGGACCATAAACAACAATTTGCTGGATAAGGCGAAGTTCACGCCGAGATTTGCGTCCGATCCTTTGGTGAAAATAGCCGATAGCATTCCGATGAGATTACCATTGGCATCCACCAGCGCACCACCCGACATGCCGGGATTAACCGCTGCGTCCGTTTGGACAAAGTCTTCAATAGGATTGAACCCGACGCCACTGATGTTTGTGGCCGAAATCACACCGCAAGTGATTGAAATATTCAACCCGAAACTGTTGCCTATGGCGCATGCCCGCTCTGCTGTATTTGCTTGCTCGTTCATCGTGTAAGCGGGGAGAGGTGTGCTAATCTTAAGAAAGGCGATGTCGGTCATGGGTTCCCGAAGAATTACCTCCGCATTTAGAACCTTGCCATCACGGGTGCGGACGCGCGCAGAACTGGCCGGACCCAAAACATGGTCGGCGGTTGCAACAATCGTCCCGTCAGCCAAAACAATGCCGGATCCTTCCGGTTCTTCATTGCGGGTAAAATTGGCAGGCCAGTCAGGCAAAAGGCTAATACCAACGGCCATTAGGATTTGCTCTTTTGACCAGGAATTATTTTGGCTTTGGTTAGGCGCGATTGGCGAAGGGGTGCGGCGTACCATGAGCTAATTGCAACACGGCCAAAACCAAAAGAAACCTGGCCTGCGGTGCTCCAAAATTGCCCACCGGATCCGTGTTATGCCTCTTGACCAATGCGTTTTACATTGCACTTCGAGGCCTGCCTTGCCGGTAAACAATTTTGGAACATCAAAAGGGTCAATCCTAATGGCCGTTGGTATAACCACAGAATTCGCAGCGCAATCCAGCTTGTTTATGCATGCGATTTGTTCAAGCTCAAAGGTATGGCTGCCGGCACATAATGTCAGCCAGATAAGTGTTGTTGAAATCAGACGACCGAGACGCAATTCTTGTTAGTCCAGCCGAACCGAATTGTTCTGGCTAATGTATTTTTCGCCAGACGTCTCTGAAATGGTTTCGGAAATTCCCCAAGCAATAAAACTAATAATGAACATTGCGCAGATTCCATATATTACTGGCTTCATATTTATTTCCTTTATTGCTCTTGCGGCTCAGTTGCTTCTTTCAAAAACCTAATCAGATCGTCGCGACGGTCAATTTGTTTCAATCTTTGTACTGGCATTTTCGTTCCAGGAACAACCTTATCTGGACCATCGTCAAAAAGTCTGCCGATGGTTTCTTCATCCCAGATTATCTGTGACTCCAAAAGCGCCTCTGAATATTTATAGCCTGGCAGCGTTCCGGCTTTGCGGCCAAAAACCTTGAACAGGGTAGGGCCAGCACGGTTTTGTCCATCTTCAATCAGCGTATGACAAACACTGCATTTACGTTGGAATTCAAGTTCCCCAGGATCTTCGCTGTTGCGCACCTGAAACCTGCGGGGCAATTCCGCCTGGTTTTGATTGAGCTTACGTGGTGATATCTGCCAACGGGAAGCAAAATCATCAAGCCCAACATGATACATCTGATTTGTACCGGAGATGAAATCCATGTCCCAGACTGGGCCAAAGGTGACTTCCGCAGACTCGATTTTTGTGCCGCTGTCTGCTGCGAAAACCTGTATAACGCCAGCACCATCACCAAAGGCGGCCAGGGAGCCATCCTTTGAGAGTTTTACGCTTTGAATAGGCCGTTCCTGCTTGGCAATATCCTGTATACGTTGTGCTTTTTCGATACTCACCACAGCGACCGTCCCATCCAGCGCACCGTATAGAATCAGATCCTTTTTCAATAGCACAATCGAGTTTATGCCCCAGCCGTGGCGGTGGATCGGTCTTACAAACCGAAAGGTATCAATTTCCCATTCAAGGATTTGGCCATCATAAGCAGCAGAATATAAAAAGCGACCGTCTTGAGAAAAGGTGACACTGTTTACGTTACCGCGATGGCCTTCAAGAACCGCTACTTCCTTTTGTAAAGTAAGGTTATAAACTCTTACCGTTTTGTCCCAACGGGCAACCGCCGCAAGCTTGCCGTCTGGTGAAACAGCAACATCCAGGACTTTATCTTGTGGCGCATCGATCCGAATGATCAATTCACCTTTATCCAGGTCCCAAAGCGCGAGCGTGCCATCGTCACTTACGGAAACAGCTTGAGTTCCTCCCGGTAAAAACACCGCATCATTGACCGCAGCATCATGCCCCTGAAGCCGGTGTATAATTTTGGGCTTTTTTTCAGAGATGTCCCAATAGACGATCGAATAATCAAAAGAAGATGTTAAAACACGTTCTCCATCAGTCGACACGGTAACAGATTTGATTGGGCCACCGTGGCCCTTTAGTTGTGGTGGTGGCTCTTGGGCCAACACCGATGACGGCGCACTGAAGATCAAAGTCGTTAGTGCCAAGCATCTAACAAATGTTGTGACCTTCTTCACAATATTAACCTGCTTTCTTACTCCGCTGGCTGTGCCTTTTGAGAAGTGGCTTTATCGTTGCCGGACTTAACTTCCTCAACCCATAAAGAGTGGTGTTCCTTCGCCCAGTTTTCATCGACCTCACCAGATGTCATTGCATCCAATGCTCCCTCCATGCCGACAGATCCAATGTAAATGTGGGCCATAAAAATCGCAATCATGAATAGGGCCATGATGGAGTGCCACATCGTTTGCAACTGCTGTTCATGAATTGGAGCAAGGTCTGTCGCAAAACTTGTTCCAAGAATACTATTTGATAACACGAATGTATCCGCCATCATCGTTGTAGTGAACGGGTTGAGCAAAGCCCAGCCGGACGCTGAAATGGATGCCCCGCAAAGGATTACCGCCCAAAAGACCATCTTCTGGCCGGCGTTAAATTTCTTTGCTGGAGGATGACCCAAACCAATAAAGCCGCCACCCTTTAGGAACCAGGTGATGTCGTGGCGGCTTGGAATATTATGTTTGATCCACAGTAAAGTGACCATTACGAGTGCAAGCATAAATGCAAAGCCGACATAGTTATGAACAAACTTGCCGAAGATGGTCAAGCTGGTAAATGCGCTAGGCCCTAGAATGGGCAGAAGCAAGGATTTGCCCAAAATCAGGTTCATGCCCGTGAGCGCCAGAACGATGAAGCTTGAAGCCAGTAGCCAATGAGAGACACGTTCAATCAGTCCAAATCGCGTTATCGTTTTGTTGGACTTGCCATGTGCAATTTTTATTCTACCGCGAATGGCAAAAAATAACGAAAGCAAGATGAGTGTACCCAGGATTGCCCAAGCAGAATAAAGCGGCAGCGAACCATTGCGGATTTGCCGCCATTCTTCACCCTGAGACTGAATCATCAAACCGGAATTTGGATCTCCGCCAGCCACATTGCCTTGTCCACCTTGACGTATCATGCGCCACAATTCGGCGTCTGATGAGGCCCCGTCGGTTGTACCACCGGGAACCGAACCGCCGGTGGGTTGTTGAGTTTCGCTTTGCTGCGCTTGGGCGGGGGAATGTATCCCGCTTTCATTAAATGCGAAGAATACAAAAGCTGTGAAAAGTAAAATCCAGAATGACCGGGCCATTTGCATGGCTACCTCCTGATTATGCCAAATTCGAAGTTCGGCAACTTGTTTATTTTGGATAAAAAAGGCGGCACATAATTGGCCGCCTTTTTTTGGTTTAGTGTTGCATCCGGGTTAGAGAAACAACGGAAAATTATCCGCCGGTTTTCTGTCCGTAAGCAGTACCCCAACCCCAGGCGCCCGCGCCGAAACCACGAGCAACGACGCGTTCGCGGTACACAGCGGAAACGACATCTCCGTCACCAGCCAGCAACGCCTTGGTAGAACACATTTCTGCACATAGAGGCAGTTTGCCTTCCGCTAGACGGTTGCGACCGTATTTCTGGAATTCGGCCTGTGTGTTGTCATCCTCCGGTCCACCTGCACAGAATGTACATTTGTCCATTTTGCCGCGTGAACCATAGTTAGAGGCTTGCGGAAACTGAGGCGCACCAAACGGACATGCGTAGAAGCAATATCCGCAGCCGATGCAAAGGTCCTTGGAGTGCAGTACAACACCATCTTCGGTGTCGTAGAAGCAATCTACCGGACAAACCGCCTTACACGGTGCATCGGAACAATGCATACAAGCCACAGAGATGGACCGTTCGCCTGGCTTCCCATCATTGATGGTAACCACCCGACGACGGTTCACGCCCCAAGGTACTTCGTGCTCGTTTTTACAAGCTGTTACGCAGGCATTGCATTCGATGCAACGTTCAGCATCACAAAGAAACTTCATTCTAGCCATAGCTGATCTCCTCCCTATGCCCGCTCGATTTTACAAAGCGTTGCTTTGGTTTCTTGCATCTGGGTCACTGAGTCATACCCGTAGGTTTGCGCAGTGTTGGTTGATTCACCCAGCACGTAAGGGTCGGCGCCTGGCGGATACTTGCTCCGCAGGTCCTTGCCTTCAAAATGACCACCAAAGTGGAACGGCATGAAGGCTACCCCCTTGCCAACCCGTTCGGTGATCAGTGCCATAACCTTAACTCTGGCACCTTCTGCACCTTCTACCCAGCATTGTTCGCCGTCGCGTATACCAAGGTCGTTGGCATCTGCGGTGTTGATTTCAACGAACATGTCTTGCTGAAGTTCGGCAAGCCACGGATTTGACCGTGACTCATCACCGCCACCTTCATATTCAACAAGGCGGCCGGATGTGAGGATCATTGGATAATCCTTGGCAAAATCCTTCGACTGGATCGATGCATAAGCGGTCGGCAGCCGATAGAATTTCCGATCTTCATAAGTAGCGTATTTATCGAGAAGGTCACGACGCGGTGTGTACAACGGTTCGCGGTGAAGCGGAACCGGATCCGGGAAGTTCCAGACCACTGTACGTGCTTTCGCATTTCCAAAAGGTGCACATCCATGTTCGATGGCCACCCGTTGGATGCCGCCTGAAAGGTCAGTTTTCCAGTTGGTCTTTTCACCGGCGACTGCATCAATCGCCGTACGCTCGTCATCGGTCAGGTCTCCGTCCCACCCAAGCGACGTTAACATCGCCATGGTAAATTCAGGATAACCATCCTCGATTTCAGACCCTTCAGACCAGGAACCTTCTGCAAGCAGATTGTCACCATCGCGTTCAACACCAAAGCGTGCACGGAAAGTCAGGCCACCTTCTGCAACCGGTTTCGATGGATCATACAGGATAGGCGTTCCTGGATGCTTCATCTCGGCGGTGCCCCAGCAAGGCCACGGCATGCCGTAATATTCACCATCCAGCGGACCACCTACAGCTTGCAGCGTCGTTCTGTCGAACGTGTACTGATACTTCATATGCTCACGCAGACGCTCCGGTGACTGACCGGTGTAGCCAATCGTCCACATGCCAGCGTTGATTTCACGGGTAATGTCTTCAATCAACGGTTCGTCATTCTCGACCTTGACGTTTTTGAAGAGTTCATCCGCAAAGCCCAGTTTTGCTGCAAGCTTGTAGGCGATGGTGTGGTCAGGAAGCGATTCAAACAAAGGATCAACTACCTTGTCACGCCACTGGATAGACCGGTTGGACGCGGTCACAGAACCATAGGTCTCAAACTGCGTACATGCAGGTAGGAGATAAACACCATCGGTCCGATCAGAGAGTACCGCAGAAACAGTTGGATATGGATCAATCACGACCAGCAGATCGAGTCTTTCCATAGCATCCTTCATTTCCTTCATGCGGGTTTGTGAGTTTGGAGCATGACCCCAAAACACCATACCACGCACTTTCGCAGGCTGATCCATGTTGGCTTCATCTTCCAATACGCCATCAATCCAGCGGGAAACAGGAATGCCTTTACCTTCCATGAGATCCTGCGAAGCAAAACGGCCCAACAGGTAATCATAGTCAGTTTCCCAGACACGCGCCCAATGTTTCCACGAACCAGCTTTGAGGCCGTAATAGCCGGGCAGGGTGTGCGAAAGAACACCAAGGTCTGTTGCACCCTGCACGTTATCATGGCCGCGGAAAATGTTGGTTCCACCGCCCGCTTTACCCATGTTGCCAAGAGCAAGCTGCAAAGCGCAGTAAGCGCGTGTGTTGTTGTTACCATTGGTATGCTGGGTTCCGCCCATACACCAGATTACGGTACCGGGGCGGTTTTGTGCCATCGTACGGGCCACACGTCGAAGTTGAGAGCCTGGAACACCTGTTACATGCTCAACTTCTTCAGGAGTCCACTTGGCGACTTCAGCTTGGATTTGATCCATTCCCCAAACACGCTGGCGAATGAATTCTTTGTCTTCCCATCCATTTTCGAAGATGTGCCACATGATGCCCCATATAAGAGCTACGTCTGTGCCCGGGCGGAAACGGACATATTCGTCCGCATGAGCAGCTGTTCGTGTAAACCTCGGGTCACACACGATAAGTGGCGCATTGTTCTGCTCTTTTGCACGCAGCAAATGCAGCAATGAAACCGGATGCGCTTCAGCAGGGTTGCCACCAATAACGAAAATCGCACGCGAATTGTGGATGTCGTTATAGGAGTTGGTCATCGCACCATAGCCCCAGGTGTTCGCAACACCGGCAACGGTTGTCGAGTGACAAATACGAGCCTGGTGGTCGACATTGTTCGTGCCCCAATAGGCCGCGAATTTGCGGACCAAGTATGCCTGCTCGTTATTATGTTTCGCGGAACCAAGCCAGTAAACTGAATCAGGCCCTGATTCATCGCGAATTTTCAACATGGTGTCGCCAACTTCGTTGATGGCGTCGTCCCAGCTCAGGCGTTCCCACTTGCCGCCAACAAGTTTCATTGGGTACTTCAGGCGGCGCTCACCGTGAGCATGTTCGCGCACCGCAGCACCTTTCGCGCAGTGCGCGCCCAGATTAAAGGGTGAGTCAAACGCCGGCTCCTGGCCGATCCATACACCATCAGAAACTTCCGCAAGTACCGTACAACCCACGGAACAGTGGGTACATACGGACTTGATTGTTTCTACATTGCCTGTCGCAGCACCAGCAGCATGCGCCTTTTTGGTCGTGCCTGCTGTAAGTGCTCCAGCGGCTGCAATACCGCCAACTGCAATACCGGAGCGTTTTAGAAAATCACGCCGGTTAACTGCAGCACCCGAAACATTAGCAAGGGTTGACAGACGGGGGCCGTTCGCAACCCCACCTACCTTCTTCCTGAGCATTTCGTTTCCTCCAAGTTGTCTTTCCCATGGAAAGCTCTGAGTTAGTCCGTCCTACATACTTCCTGACGAACAAGCCTGGTGACACCCGTCACCTGTGAATCTCCGGCCTAAAAACGCGCCAGATCGTAGTATGTTTTGACGTGACCGGTTTCGCGGTAGCCAGAACCATTTTTTTCTTCCAATTCGGCTGCCTGAACCGCTCCAGATGTCGCAACTGCTGCTCCACCGGATACCGCACCTAAGCCAGCCATTTTGAGGAAGTTACGTCGTTCTTCAACGATCTTTCCTTCGTGGTGTTTTACCATGTTTCCTCCAACATTCTGCCGTTTCAGACCTCAAAAATCCCGAAGGTCCATCATGGGCGTCAGTACGGTGGCAGAAGTCCGCATCTGACAAGAAAAAAGCGCCTACTCCATCGAAAAGGCGTTTTTTTCAATCTCGACAAACAATCGGCCAATTGTACCGACCGGTTGATAAAAGCGACTTAATTTGGCCGATTCCAAATCTGTGAAAAAATGCGGCGCCCAAGGTTCTATATGGGTCGCAAAAAACTTCTTTTGGATTGTCAGATCAGCAGGTTCGCCATACGAGCCGACGATTAAACCCGACATCATCTCAAACAGGCATCCGATGTGATCTTCGGGTTCCTTGACGGTATTTTGCCGCTCGATTCCCAAATCGCTCATTGAGTTGCGAAGTTTGGCAAGGGGTTTTTCGTTCAAGAACCCGGTTAAATAGTAGGAGCCGTAAGGAAGGAGTTCTCCCCGCCCCATACCGATAAACAAACCATCAAATTCGTCTTTAATGTCTTGCAAAGTAGATTTTTGAGCCATTTTAACAAGCGTGCTAAAAGCTACACCCATCTCGGTCTCATCACCGGAAAGGTTTTTGATGGTATTTAGAATTTTATTGGATGGAGGCAAAAAGAGTACGTTGCCTAGCAGATTATATAAATCTGCTCGCATCTGGTCTTCGGAATTCAGTGCCTTAAGCGTCGTGGCACTCACATTCATAACCTTCTCCTCTACGGAGATAATTAAGCCTGATGTGCCTGCCCTTGGCAAGTAAATTATTAATGATTGAATCTCGCCTTGTTTACTCAAAAACAATTTGCGGCCGTTCAGAATTTGGAGAATTTTGCTCTGCGTCAAGTCTACCCAAAACAGATTTTGAGATTGCTTTGTATATCTCCGCATGTTGACTGTCAGGAGCGGACACAGTGACCGGGGTCCCGCCATCTGAGTTCGTACGAATATCCATATGTAAGGGAACTTCACCCAGGAATGGAACTCCGAGCCGCTCCGCTTCGTCTTTTGCGCCCCCGTGACCAAAGATATCTGACCGTTCACCGCAACTTGGGCAGATGAACGTGCTCATGTTTTCGATTAGACCCAGAATCGGCACTTCCACTTTCCGGAACATGTTCAGTCCCTTGCGCGCGTCAATCAGGGCAATGTCTTGTGGGGTCGACACAATAACCGCGCCGGCGAGTGGAACCTGTTGCGCCATTGTCAGTTGAGCGTCACCTGTTCCCGGCGGCATGTCGATCACCAAGATGTCCAATCTCCCCCAGGCTACTTCGCGCAGCATTTGGGTGAGGGCGGAAATAACCATTGGTCCGCGCCAGATCATGGGCATGTCTTCTTCGACCAAAAACCCCATCGACATAACTTTCAGGCCATATCCTTCAAGCGGTAACAAGATTTTTCCTTGCGCGGTCGGTTTGTCGGTTATGCCAAGCATTCGAGGCATGGAGGGTCCATAAATGTCTGCGTCCAGAATGCCTACCGAAAGTCCCTGTGCAGCTAGCCCTAGTGCAAGGTTTACAGAGGTGGTGGATTTACCAACGCCGCCTTTGCCGGATGCAACCGCTATGATTGATTTGATACCGGGCACGCCTGCCTTTGGGGTTGCGACCGCATTTGCGCCTCCACGTACCTGCGCCTGCATGGGGGGCGGGATGCTTCCAGCCTGAGCAGCGGTTGGGGCGGGACGCGCGGGCGCTGATCCCTGTGCTCGTTCAGCGGTTAGTACCGCTGTTACTTTTTCAACACCCGCCAGACCAGAAACCGCTTTCTCAGCAGCTTCACGCAGCGGCTCGAGTTCTTCTGCCCGTTCAAAGGGTACGGTGATCGAGAAGATAACTTTGCCGTCGTTTACCAGCACGTTCTCAACAAGCCCTAACGAAACGATATCGCTTTTCAGATCGGGTCCTTTGACCTTTGAAAGGCGTTCCATGACTGTTTCACTGGTAATTGACGACATGCGATTGTGACCTTATTTGCTGACCTGTGTCACATATGGAGTCTGCGCCAACTTGCCAAGCCTTGATTGGCAATAAAGCTGACGGGAAAACATGGTTGTCGATGGTGGTTTTTATTGCCAGACTGCCATTTGGAGGGAAAAGCGTGAAAAGTATTCTCAAATTAGGTTGGGTTTGCTGTGCCGCCATCAGCGCACCTTGTTCTGCTGAGCAATCTTCCACATCTGTTTCAACGGGTAAAAAATTGGCTGAAACACATTGTTCGCGCTGTCATGTGATCGACCCCGAAAAGCCTTTCTCAGGCATCGCTTCCACGCCTTCATTCAAGTTGATGGCCAATGAACTTCCTGATTGGGAAGATAGATTCTCAAGCTTTTATGCGCGCCTCCCGCATCAGTCGGTTGTCAGGTTTAAAGATGACAAACCCGATGCGTTGGTCGAAAACCTGATTGAACCGATAATTCTTGAGCCGGAAGATATTGATGCTCTTGTTGCCTATGCCCGGACGCTGTTACAGTGATTTCAGTATTGGCAAGTTTTTGCGTGCATGTGCGACATTTTGCCTGGGATGAGTCATACCAACGGTCATTTGAAATGACCCATTGGTATTGGTTTGCGCTCACGCCAGTTTGGCTTTGCCAAACGCCTCCACCGGGGCGGGCATAAGCCCGGCTCGCTTTGCGCTCGCATACCAGCGCCATAAAAGGGTCAAACCAAACGGCCCTGGTATCAGGCATTTTAACGGATCAATATCGTCAATGCTGAACTCTTTTTACACCCAATGCAAAGGCAGAATGATTATGACCGGTCCTGACACGCCAAACCGCAAACAACGTCGCACTCGCGAGGCGAAAGGCGAAATGACAGATCACAGGTTTATGGAAATTGCTGATCAGTTTATCGACCTTGCCAACAAACACAACCAGACCGTTCCAGCAACGGATTTGCACATGATAATGCTCTACGCGGCAGCTCGCTACAATGCTCATGTGTGCAAGAATGTCGTCGAAGTGGAAGAGCACGAAACGTTCGTAACCGAGATGCTGAGATCCTATCAGGAAATGCTCAGAAACCATCTTGCAGATCCCAGCGTGTAGCAGAAAGCCTTATACCAACGGCGATTAGGATTGGTTCTTTTGACCATCATAATCCGCGTTTCGAGGTTTCTCCCTCCGGGCCCACCGTTTTCAAATTTGACGTGCGTAGCGTAGCTCGCAAAACTGGATTTTTGACATTTAGAGCATTTTGAGTTTAAACAGAGTCACTTAAAATGCTCTATGCCTTTGTTTTGTCGCACTTTCTTATCATGAAATCGACTTTGATTTCATGGAAAGGGCTCTGGTTCTGGAACAAAACCGCTGCTCAAAAACCATTTGAACGGGTTTTGAAGGGCGTTTGAAGGCAACTTGCGCTACCAGCTATGATTTGGGTTTCATATCCCAAACAGTTTTGCCAGCAGATTAACCAGACTTTCCAGACCAGCAACGATAACGCCACCAGTAGCTATCGCTTGCGTCGGATTTTCTTTAATCAATCTCAACATGCGCGATGCACGGCTTGCGGTGCGGTAAACCGGCACAATACGGTCGGCTTGTTTCAACCCGCCAATTTCCGCATTCTCTATATTGTTATTTTCAATATTCACCTCATCAAAAACAGCCAGCACCTCGGGAATATCCTCATTAAACTGCTCGACCAAAGGTGGTGCGGCGAATTGAGTTAATTCTGGTAATTTCTGTTTGAGTTCTTCACGTTCATCATGGTCTGCAGTTCGCAGATTAAGTTTGCCTCGTGCGAGTACGGTTTGTTCCACATCGGGCTGTGAGCCTCGTATATCGACGGCTCCCTCATCGAGAGCCTTTAACAACTGCCGTACCAGCAAGTCATCCGGCAATTCATCTTTTTCGACCAGTTGCAGAATTTCATTTTTGATCAGCACAAAGTCATCATGCAGCCGTTGCGCATCATCACCATAATTCTCAAGACTGTGCAGCAGGATTGTTGTCTCCTGACTTGAGCTGCTAAATCTGTTACCGTCAACAGCTTGATTCACCGCATCACGCACCTTGTTTTTTGCGTTTTCAAATCGGTTGGGAATTTCGATTTTGTGATAGGAAACATCGGCCAGGCCATCAGCCAATCCGAAAAGTTCGCCTTTGCGGGCGCGTGTTGAGCACGTCTTTGGTGAGCAAAAAAGCAAGATGGGCCTGTTCATCCGAACCATTGACATCAAACGGGCCGGGGCAAAAATTACCCTTGTCAATCTCGCTTAACAGCTTCAAGAAAAAGCCGATTGCCTTTTGCTGTGCGACCCCGATTCCAAAGGGTGCCAGGAAGCAGGGGCTCAATGATTTCCCAGCTGCGGTCAGTGATAACAAAACGTTCAGGACGCATCCAAACCTCTTATAAAAGGAAACATGAATTATATTAGCGGAACCTTGGGAATCCTAAATGTCGACAGATTCTAGTGGATTGATTCAAACATTTGGAACCCGTTTTCCGAGACCTCTCATCCAAATATTTGAATCTTAAAATCCACTAGAAAACAATACCTTGCTAGTGGTCTTTACGTTCGAAACAAATGATAAAGAGTTCGCCGCAAAGGGACTCATTTGTTTCGAACGGACCACTAGGTCCAATAATACAACGTTAGAAATTCAATGGGTGTGCATGAAAGGTACACGGCAATCGCTTGAAAGAATCACCCGGAGTTTGTGATTGCGTTGAACCGGTATTCATCGTCCCAAGCCGCTGTTTTTCTTCGTACTTTTATGCTTGCTTTGTCGGGTATTTGTTTGATGATATTGAGCACTGCGTGGCGGACGAGGGCCATGTTTACGGGCCCGTTTTGGGTTCGAAGCCGCATCAGGTCGTCGTGGAAGACCACATCCATCACCCAGTGCAGGCGATTTTCGATACCCCAGTGGGCGCGTGCTGCGCGTGACAGTTGGGCTGCTGTGAGATGGGCTGAAGAGATATAGAAGCGCCTTGAGCGACTGGTCTGGCCATCTTTTTCCACCTCGGCTTCGACCATGCCAATGGTTGCAGGGCCGGCAAAACATGGCTCGCCCGGCGCTGTGCGGTCTGCGCTGAGCCAGTCAACCGCATGACACACCGATGCGCGTCGTATTTCAATACGGCCATGATCTGCATCGGTGGTGGTGTGGCTGTCGAGCCCTTTGGCTGCATCAAAGAATAGAGCCACTTCACTGTGCAACGATTTCTGGTTGCCCTTAAGGGCCAGAAGATAATCAGCACCCTTGGCAAGAATGGCTGATGCGATGTTATGTTGGCAGCCCATGGCATCAATTGTGACCAGAGAACCGGCCAACTCAAGGCGCTCCAGGAGGCGGGGTATAGCACTGATTTCGTTCTCTTTTTCATCGCATGGCTCTTGCCCCAGCACCAACCTTTGTCGGCTTGCCCAGGCAGAAACCAGGTGCAGGCGACGACCATTGTGGGCATGAGCACGCCTTGATGTCTTGCCGTCAATGGCGACAATTTCCGGGTCTTGATCACGCAATTTCGAAACCCAGTTGGTAAAGCACTCGGCAAACAATTCACCGGGCAAGGCGTTCATCACATCATTGAGAGTGTCATGGGAGCAAATGCCGTCTTTGAAGGGCAGCAGCCGACGTAAATAGTTCAGCTTGCGTCTGCCCCAACGCTCAATCTCAACAAAATCATCAGCGCCTGCCATCACGCCACAAAGCACCACCAACAAAATTTCCGGTAGCGGATACAAAACTATCCAACTTTGACGCGGGTCACAAAGAGTGGAAAAATGGTCAAGTATATTGGTCGTCGTCATAGGGCACATCGTTGGTTTGGAGGTGCCCTATGAATCACATAATTGCAGAAAAGGGAATCAACAGATTTTCAAGCGATTGCCGTGATGAAAGGTAAATTTGGTGGCAAAAAAATTGAAATCTGCTAACACTTTTTACAAATATACAGTTGGCGCACAATTTTTCTGTCAGATCAATGTTCTATTCTCCAATGAATGTAAATTAATGTTCTGTGAAGAAGGTCTCGGCAAAACCATCAATGGGAAAGGAGACAGCATCCTGGTTCGTGTGCCAGCTGCTGTCATCGCTATGCTACCGGGCCGACCAAAAATCAACAATTGGGCGTTTAGTACGGTGCCCCAGCCGGGCTTGAAAAACCGGCAAGGCTACCAACCCCGCGGTAAGGCGCTTGGCGGCTCAAGCGCTATCAACGCGATGATATATATCCGCGGTCAAAAGGAAGACTATGACGATTGGGCAAAGCTTGGCTGTGAAGGTTGGGCGTGGGACGAAGTCCTCCCGTATTTCCAGAAGGCAGAGAATAACGAGAATGGCGCCGATGATTTTCATGGCGAGCAAGGCCCATTGCAAGTTTCAAACCAGCGCAGCCCCAGACCAATAACTGATGCCTTTGTCAAAGCCGGAGAAGCCATGCAAATACGCGTGCGCGATGATTTCAACACGGGAGACAATGAGGGCATCGGCCGATATCAGGTAACGCACTTTCACGATCCGGAAAAACGCGGGGAACGATGCTCTGTTGCCGCCGGATATCTTCACCCGGTTATGGATCGTCCAAATCTGACTGTCATCACCCATGCTCATGCGACCAAAATCACGTTTGAGGGAAAGCGGGCGACCGGGGTAAACTATCGGTTCAAGGGCGCGGACAAAACGGTCAGCGCCAACAGGGAAGTTATATTATGTGGTGGAGCCTTTAATTCGCCACAACTGCTGATGCTCTCCGGAGTTGGGCGCGCACAGGACATAACCCCTCACCGGATCAAGATGGTTCATGAACTGGCAGGTGTCGGCCAAAACTTTCACGATCACATTGATTTTGTTGTCGCCTACAAGAGCAAGGACACAGACAATTTTGGGTTGGGAATACGCGGCACCTTTACTCTCATCAAACATATTTTCAATTGGCGTAAAAACGGAGAAGGAATGCTTGCCTCACCCATGGCCGAAGGCGGTGCGTTTTTGAAAACCGGCCCGAATGTAGAGCGCCCGGATGTGCAACTGCATTTTGTGATCGGTATTGTTGATGATCATGCCCGCAAACTTCATCTGGGATACGGCTATAGCTGTCACATTTGTGTCCTGCGCCCGAAGTCGCGCGGGTCGGTTTTCCTTCAAAGCGCAGACCCGATGGCCGCACCGGGAATTGACCCGCAGTTTCTTAGCGATGAGGAGGACATGGAGGTCTTGTTGAAGGGAACGAAGATGACCCGTGAAATCATGAAAACCAAGCCACTGGCTGACTATGCGCACCGGGAGCTGTTTATCGATGGCGACCCCGGCGACGCCGAACTCGAGGATCATATCCGAAGCCGTTCAGATACGGTCTATCATCCGGTCGGAACCTGCAAGATGGGAACAGATGAGATGGCAGTGGTTGATCCGCAATTACGCGTGCATGGGATTGATGGACTTCGGGTGGTGGATGCATCTGTCATGCCGAATGTCGTAAGCGGGAACACCAACGCACCAACTGTGATGATTGCTGAAAAAGCCGCTGATTTGATTAAGGCCGTTGGTATAAGTTAGGTCTCATCCAAGTCTGAATTTTAGGCTTTCTCAGGTGCAAATGGCCCGCGTCGGCGCGATACTTTTTTGTAGCAGCATTTTTGTTCTTGCTTTGTTCTTTTTCATGTGTTAGAAATTTTTCTCGACATCATCTTGATCAGCTACGACCCATTTGGGCTTCAGATCAAACAGGGCATGTACCTTGCGAATTGAAACTAGCACGGTTCATCCAGCAATGACGGCTGGCCTCAAGAGGGTAACTAGAGCTTTTCGCACTTTTGTGAATTCACAAAAGTGATAACGAAATGCGTAAAAACAATGACTTATAGCGTGCCAAATGAATCCAATAAAAAGCGACACGCTATAGAGCAAATTTCGTTTATTCGGAACCGGTTGAACAAAAATGCGTCAATGAAACCAAATGTCAATGAAACCAACTAAGGTACGCGTTGTCGCTGTTTGGACTGAACGCGAAACGTTCCAGCCAAAAGGACTGTCCGGAAATTCGGGCAAACAAATAAGGGAGAGTGAGCATGGGTGCAGTTCGCAAATCTGATGATCAGGCGTTTAACATGGAGGCGATCAGCAGCCATGAAGCCTTTATGAGGCAATCGGTTATTGCCAAGGGGCTGGATACATCGCCGGACAAGTTGCGCCGTGAAATCCGCAACCGGGGTCGAGGAGCAACGCTTAATCCCTCCGGTCGCTTCGAAACCACATCACGCCATGTTTTTGATGATGGCTGGCAAACGCTTGATGAACTTCCGCCCTTCAAGACGCATGTGCAGGTGGAAAAACCGAAAAGCGTTATAACAAAGAACGATTCCCCTGATCTGCATTTTGACCGTTCGATTAATCCTTATCGTGGCTGTGAGCATGGATGTGTCTATTGTTTTGCACGGCCCGGCCACGCCTATATGGGCCTTTCTGCCGGTCTTGATTTTGAGGCAAGCCTGTTTGCCAAACCCAATGCGGCAAAGCTGCTTGAAAAAGAACTTGCGAAGAAAAATTATAAGCCACAAACGATTGCGATAGGCACAAATACCGATCCCTATCAGCCGATTGAAAAGCAATGGCGGGTAACGCGGGAAATTCTGGAAGTGTTGGAAGCTGCCAACCATCCGGTTGCGATCGTCACAAAGTCTGCTCTTGTTACAAGGGACGCCGACATCCTTGCCCGGATGGCCGAAAAAGGTCTTGCCAAGGTAGCGCTTTCAATCACATCGCTTGATCGTAAACTGTCACGGGCAATGGAACCGCGTGCGGCCACGCCGGGACTTCGATTGAAGGCGATGCGAGATCTTTCAGCAAAAGGCATTCCGGTTTCTGTAATGGTTGCACCGGTTATTCCCGCTCTAAATGATCATGAGGTTGAACGCATTCTTGATTCCTCAAAAGCGTCGGGCGCGCAGGAGGCAGGGTTTATTTTGTTGCGCTTGCCGCGTGAGGTCAGTCCGCTTTTCCGCGACTGGCTTCTGCAGCATTATCCGGATCGGTACCGGCATGTGATGAACCTCATTCGTGCGATGCGCGGTGGCAAGGATTATGATGCAGAATTTGGCAAACGGCTTCGCGGCGAAGGTCCTTATGCATGGCAGATTGGAAGGCGTTTCGAGATCGCTTGTAAAAAACTCGGACTTAATGAAACACGCCGCACACTTGATCACTCGCAGTTCACTCCGCCAAGCAAAGCGGTAAATCAGCTTTGCCTGTTTTGACCTGTCCCCGATCATAACAGACCCTGGAGTTTCCTCTTTTGATTGGTCCAAAAGAATGGACAAAGCCTTTGAAGTTTAAACCGAATTTAGCTCTAGTGTCCAGAATCTAAAGTTCGTCTCATTTATAAGCGCATCCCAAACGAACTTTAGATTCAAAGGGACACTAGCAAATATTAGATTCTAGTGTGGTTTTGGATCAAAGTTCGCTTTGAGAACCTGCTGCCAATAATGAAGCGAACTTATGATCCACCACACTAGTTCAACCGGTTACCGTATCGGTTAACGCGATTACCATTTTGATCAAACCGTTCCCAGAGTTGGATCAGCGGTTTCGGCTGACGTAGAGGTTCAATACTGCCTGTAGCGGTATTATCCAATCCCTCAACATGTTGAGTGACAGGTGGCAATTTGTTGTTTTCAGGTTCTGGTGTCCAGGCAGGCTGTGAAGGAATGCTTGGTTCAACTTGTGATTTGAGTTCTTTTTTACTCTTCACCATGACCGGTTTTTGATCATGATCTATTGATCCACGAATGTCGCCTAGTTGTGCAGCAGCGATATCAGTCGCAGCCTTTTGAACACTTTTGTCAAACTTGCTTTGATTTGCGTTGATTGCAACACTTGTCATCAACAACAATGCCGCTGATACGGCTACAATTTTTACTGACATTCCCCGGCACTCCCGAATATTACCCGGGGAAATTGTGCCATAATGGGGTTAGGGAAGCGCAAAGGAAGCTGGTTAGCAATTCGCCAACCAACATGGTTACCTGCGCGTTAAAAACAGGTTGGGAGCCCGAAGATCAAACTTGCCAGAACTACACTTTCACCACTTTGGGACCAAAGCCAAAATCCACCTGTGGTCATCAACCCGAAAGACCCTGCAACAATGAGATCAGTTGCCGCTGCTACTGTGGGTTCTATAGTATTGAGCAATCTATCCGTTTTTGATCAACCGCTTGAGTTTTCCAATTGCCGTTTCCTTGTTTTCATCAAACGAGATAGTTCCCTTCAATTCACCTTCGCTGGAAAATAGCAAAACAGTGGCAGAGTGGTCTATTGTATAGTCATCCTCTTCAAGGTCAACGCGTTGCGCATAGACACGATAGGATTTGATCACTCGCGCGACTTCTTCCGCGTCGCCGGTTACACCGGTAATGCGTGGATCAAAGGCGGTCACATAGTCATTGAGAATTTCCGCTGTGTCGCGTTCCGGGTCGACCGAGAAAAAATAGAAATCGACCTTGCTGGCGTCATCGCCCAACTGCTTCAACCATCCTGCTGCTTGCAGCAAAGTCGTTGGGCAGATATCCGGGCAATTCGTGAAGCCGAAAAAGATCGCATGATTACGACCGGCAAGCGCTGCTTCAGTGATTGGCAATCCGGTATGAGCGAGCAGTTTGAATGGGCCACCGATTTTCACCGTTGGCGCCTGCGCTACTTTTTGCCCCGTATTGCCAGATAACCAGCCATAAGCTCCAACGCCTGAAACAACTGCAACCAGCAGCCAAAGGACAATCCGAAAGGTTTTCATAAAGGCTCCGGGTTTGGTCTAGAGCGTGATGCGCTTAGTTGGATTCAAATTCTGTTTTTCATCCGTTGCGCGCGTATGGATGACTGCAACCGCAGGGCGATGCCGTAGCATCGGTCGAGGATTGCAGGCTTTCTTCTACGCCCAACGGGGTAAAATCCTTTAGGGACGGGAGATTTTACGCCAGTTATCTTCGCCAAAAGCCTCGCCCGTATCGGCGGATATGTCCTACGTTTTTCGCTTGATCCTGACGCAAAATCTCCTCGACACAATGAATTCACCTAAACGCATCACGCTCTAGTTTTCAGCAAGGCAAGATACCATGCATCTGATACCGCAGATGGGAAGAACGGCAATTCAACTCAATGTCATTAATTACAATGTCATCAATTGACACTGTGTAAAAATGACACTGGCCTATTCAGGATCAAGCGGTTCGGTGCCATCTGGTTTACCGGCAGCATCCAGGCGGATTTTTTCGACCCGGTCTTCTGCTGCAGAAAGGAGCTTGCGGCAATGGTTCCTTAGCGCTTCCCCACGCTCGTAGTGCGCAATCGATTGATCCAACGGCACATTGCCCTGTTCAAGGCTTTCAACAATGGTTTCAAGCTGCTCAAGCGCCTTTTCAAAACTCATGTCTTTAATATCTGAATTTTCCTTGCTCATCGCTTTATCCCACTATCCGGTCATCATACGATTTACATGGGCACAGGCGGACTCTGCAAGCCCTTGTAAATCATATCCACCTTCAAGAAGGCTCACGACCCGGTTGTCACAGGAATTTTCTGCAATTTCGAGCAATTTCCCGGTTGCCCAGTCAAAATCGTCAGCAATCAGATTAAGACCAGCCAGAGGATCGCGAAAATGCGCGTCAAATCCGGCGGAAATCAAAAGCAGGTCCGGTGAGAAGTTTTCAACCGCTGGCAGTACCCGCTCGCGAAATGCCTCCTTGAATTTTGACCCGTCATCGCCCTCACTCAGGGGCGCATTGAAAATATTACCCTTGCCCGTTTCCGACAGGGCGCCGCTGCCGGGATAAAGCGGCATCTGATGGGTGGATGCAAAAAGCACAGTCGGGTCGTCATAAAAAATATCCTGCGTTCCGTTGCCGTGATGAACATCGAAATCAACAATTGCTACCCGCTCTGCTCCAAACTTCTGTTGGGCATAGCGGGCTGATATTGCAACCTGGTTTATCAGACAAAACCCCATTGCTGTGGTTTTTTCAGCGTGATGACCAGGAGGGCGCATTGAAACAAAAACATTGTCAGCATCCCCTTCAAAAACCGCATCAACCGATGCCATCGCTGCGCCGCAAACATGCAAGACAGCTTCCCAGCTTTTGGGGCTCGCACTGGTATCCGCATCCACTAGGGCAATGCCTGATTCAGGAATATTGTTCCTGATCTTGTCGAGATGAGATTTCGGATGTGCAAGTTCAAAATAAGAAGCATCTCCCTGAGGCGCATCAACCCGTTCAAGAGCGTCAAATTTAGGATCACTAAACGCTTCATCCAATGCGCGCATACGATCTGGCCGCTCCGGATGCCCTGGGGGGGTGATGTGTTCAACGCTGAGTTTGTGTGTATAAAGGCGGGTTGTCATCTACAGTCTCCTGCCTTCAAGAGTAGGCAGGTTTTGGAGAAGCGCAAGCTTATTGTTGGGTGAGCTTGTAAATCTTGCCGTCATCAAGCCCGACGGTAATCTCAACCGTGTTCCTGCTACCCTCAACTGCAATTGCCCGGTCAATTGCGGCAGGTAACGCGATGCTCGTGAGCAGCTTAACCCGCCCGCCGACCATTGAAATGCCGTAAAGGCTACGCCGATCAAGGCTTGGAATGAAAAGGTCAGGGCGCTGGTCATTGTCAAGAAATGCGCCGCCGGACAAGCCTAACTCGCGGGAACCGATCTGGTGATTTGAGAAGCCTGGCGTCATTCTGCTTGCCCGCATTTGCGGGCTTCCGGGATTGAAAGGGTAGAGTTTGAAGAGACCCGCCAGGTGCGGTGTTTCAATCACCGCAATTTCAAGGTTCCGTCTGCCGGAGAAGCGGCCAATCCCGGCAATGTTGAGCCAGCGGTTGGGTCGGCCAATAAAAGGGGTCTGAGCCTTCTTGATGAACGCGTTTCCGACCAGTCCAAATGCTGCCACAGAAGCGCCTCCGTTTCTCGAAGAAAGGATGGTGATCACTTCGGTCGTCCCATCCCCATCAAGATCGGCAAGGCGCGGTGAGATGTCTTCAAACACTTCAGTTTTAGGAAGGCGGAAGGTAAAAATGACGCCCCGATTTGACTTGACCCTGAGCGCACCAGCTTCGATTGCGTCTCCCAGTACACCGTGCCGGTATCGGGTCGTAGGTTCCGAATACCAGGCCTCTTTGATATCCTGTTTAATTGGCGGCGTTGAAATGCGGCCATCCGGCAGCACATCACCGGGCGGTTTTTCCCGGGTGTCGGTTATGATTTCAGAAGGTACAGAACCATCGGCGACCTCTTCGATGACCCATGTGAGGGAGAGGGCAGGACGTTGGCTTTGAATGGGCAGTGTTCTGGTTGATGTTTGCAGGGACTGGGCTAGCGCGGAAGACACCCAAAAGATCGTGATACAAAATCCCAGTAGTCTGATCATTTATCCGTCCTCGGTAATGGTTTCCGTGATCTTGATGCCAAAACCTTCAAGGCCCACATAATGCCTCTCGCGAGAAGCATGAAGCGCAATGGATTGAATGCCAAGGTCTCTCAGAATTTGTGCACCAAGACCGATTTCCAACCACTCATCTTCTCTTGATTGGGCGGTTGCATGTTCATCCCGGTCATTCGATACAAGCTGGTCTTTCCAGCGGCTGGTCTGTGCTGCAACGCCAACTGATCCTTCACGCAAATAGACAATCACACCGCGACCTGAAGTGGCCATTGTCTTCAACATATCCGGCAATTGACTGGAGCCACCCAATGCATCATCGATTACCGATTCAATCTGCAGTCGAACCGGGACATTCTGTCCGTCACGCACATCACCAAACACAACAGCGAGATGGTGCATCGGATCCCATTTGGTTTTGTAGACATAGGCTTGAGCAGGACCGGCAGAGGTAGTGATCTCCATGGTTTCAATCCGGTCTATCAGACTTTCCTGCCTCTGGCGGTAGGAAATGAGATCCGCGACGGAAACCGTTTTCAACCCATTTTTCTCGGCAAATGCCATTACCTGCGGTCCGCGCATCACCGTACCGTCATCATTGACGAGTTCAGAGATTACACCGACCTGCGGAAGTTCCGACAGCTTGCAAAGGTCAACTGCTGCTTCGGTGTGGCCGGAGCGCATCAAAACCCCACCCTCCTTTGCCACCAGCGGGAAGATATGCCCAGGTCTTGAAAAATCCTGCGCGCCGGAATTTGGATTGGCCAAGCCCCGAACGGTGGATGTGCGATCGTCGGCAGAAATGCCGGTTGTTGTTCCGTGTTTGTAGTCCACAGATATTGTAAACGCGGTTGCATGCGGATCATCATTGTCCGCGACCATCGGGTTAAGATTGAGCCGCTTTGCCTCAGACACCGTCATTGGCGCACAAACAATTCCGGAAGTGTGTCGGATGATGAACGCCATTTTCTCAGGCGTGCAGTGAACTGCGGAAACAATCAGATCGCCTTCGTTTTCGCGGTCATCATCGTCCATAACGACAACAATTCCGCCATTTTCAAACGCACGGATAGCATCAACGATCTTTTGCTGGTCGTAACTCATTAAACTCTTCCTGTTTGCCCGCGATGCATGAGGAACTGGTCTGCGATTGCGCATGCGACCATTGCTTCGCCAATTGGCACTGCCCGAATTCCAACACAAGGGTCATGCCGCCCCTTTGTCACAACATCAACTTCTTCGCCCTTCGCTGTCACACCCTTGCGCGGGGTCAACATTGAGGAGGTTGGTTTTACTGCAAATCGGGCGAACACGGGTTGTCCGGTTGAAATGCCACCTAGAATACCACCAGCCCGATTGGAAAGAAAATTGACATTGCCGTCATTTCCCATCCGCATTTCATCAGCGTTGTCAACACCGGTAATAGCCGCAGCGCCAAATCCGTTGCCTATTTCAACGCCTTTAACCGCATTGATTGACATCAGGTGAGAAGCGATTTCCTGATCAAGTTTGGCATAAATAGGAGCTCCCAATCCGGCAGGAACATTTTCTGCAACTACCTCAATAACAGCGCCAACCGAAGAACCGTCCTTGCGGATGGTATCCAGGTAGTCTGCCCATTCATCAACGACAGAGGCATCCGGGCAGAAAAACGGGTTTTCGTTCGCCTGATCCCAATCCCAATTGTCGCGATTGATTTTCTTCGCCCCCATCTGAACCATGGCGGCACGGACCCTAACACCCGGCACAACCCGACGCGCAAGGCCGCCTGCCGCTACACGAGCTGCCGTTTCGCGAGCAGACGAACGCCCACCGCCACGATAGTCGCGGACACCGTATTTGATGTCATAGGTGTAGTCGGCATGGCCCGGACGGTATCGATCCTTGATTTCGGAATAATCTTTTGAACGCTGATCCGTATTGCGGATCAACATGGAGACCGGCGTTCCGGTCGTAATCAGTGTTTTCGGATCATCATCCTTAGCCATCACGCCTGACAGGATTTCAACCTCGTCGGGCTCACGGCGCTGTGTCGTAAATTTCGATTGCCCGGGCTTGCGCTGGTCGAGCAAATTCTGAATTTCTTTCAGGGTAAACTCTATTCCCGGCGGGCATCCATCAACCACGCAACCAAGTGCCGGCCCGTGGCTTTCGCCCCAGGTCATAACCCTGAATAAATGTCCGAATGAATTGTAAGACATGCTGATTCCCAAATATCTTCGGTGTTTTAGATGAAACCATTCAATTAGGAAAGCAGGGAACGCCGCGTCAGAACTGCAATTCGGCTCCATTTTCAAACAAAAACACCTTATCTTGCGGGAAGACGAACTTCGATGCCTCCTGCGAAGACAGACCCGCTTGAAGATGGCGCATCACCCGCCCAACTGCGCCATGGGCAGTAACGATGTATTGGCCGTCTGCACGGAGTGAATTGATCCAGTCGCTCACTCGCCCGATGACATCTTCATGACTCTCTCCGCCTTCGGGGCGAAAGGTCCAGGCATTTTGTTTGCGATAATAGTAAAGTTCGCGATCAGCCGCCTTCATTTCCGGTTGAGTGATGCCTTCCAGATTGCCGTAACTCACCTCGATAAGCCTGTCCTCGGTCTCGTATTTGTCGACATCAAGGCCCAATTCCCGGCGGACTATTTCCATGGTTTCGCGCGCCCTTGAGAGCGGGCTTGAAACAAAAGTGTAAGGAGCGGGGTTTTCCAGTAGCGATTTCAGGGTCTTGCCGTTGTGGAGGGCTTGCCCGCGACCGGTATCATTAAGCGGAATATCACGCTGTCCCTGGAAGCGAAGTTCCGCGTTCCAGTCTGTCTGTCCGTGCCTGATATAATAGATTTTTGGATCAGTCATAGATGAAAGGTTCTCGGAATTAGTCTTTCACAACGGAAATATCAGGTGCATCAACCGCCTTCATGCCAACCGTATGATAGCCGGAATCCACATGATGAACTTCACCGGTCACACCCCGCGACATATCGGATAGAAGATAGAGCGCGGAATCGCCAACTTCCTCGATCGTCACGGTGCGTTTAAGTGGAGAATTATATTCATTCCATTTTAGAATATAACGGAAATCTCCGATCCCGGAAGCAGCAAGAGTTTTGATCGGGCCCGCAGATACAGCATTTACCCGGATGTTCTGATTACCCAAATCGACGGCAAGATATTTCACAGAGGCTTCAAGTGCCGCTTTTGCAACACCCATCACATTGTAGTGCGGCATCACTTTTTCCGCACCGTAGTAAGTCAGAGTGACCATTGATCCGCCGTCCGTCATCAGTTTCTCTGCCCGTTGTGCAACTGCGGTGAACGAATATACAGAGATATCCATCGTCTTGCGGAAATTATCGGCGGAGGTTTCGACATAACGGCCAGTAAGCTCATCCTTGTCAGAAAATGCTATCGCGTGAACCAGAAAGTCAAGCTTGCCCCATTCTTTCTCGATATTGGCGAACACTTCGTCGATAGAGGCCTCATCCGATACATCGCATTCGCCTGCCAGAAACGCATCGAGTTCGTCAGCAAGTGGCCCCACGCGTTTTTTCAGAGCCTCGCCCTGATAGGTAAGCGCCATTTCGGCACCTGCGTCGCGGCATGCTTTCGCAATTCCCCATGCGATGGAGCGCTTGTTGGCGACCCCCATTACAAGTCCGCGTTTGCCAGCCATCAATCCGCTGGTTGAACTCATTTATTTTTCTCCGAATAACATGTATTACCGGTTATTAACCGTATTTGACCAACCTGCAACGGTCTTGTCAGCGCCCTTTGTTTGGATATGCCATAAGCCCCGAGTATCCGCAAGGAGAAGTGGGGACTTGGGTTAATCACGTTCGAACACACTTTTGAGTTCATCCAACTTGTCTTCGGGCAGTTGAATCTGTGGATTGACCAGCAAATCACCAAATCCACCAGACTTTTTGGGCAGTCCCTTTCCCTTTAAGCGAAAAGGTTTGCCGGAATGAGTTCCTGCCGGAATTTTCAAAGAAAGTTTTCCGTCGAGAGTTTCAACGGTTATTTTTCCACCCACGACCGCAACTTCAAGATCAAGCGGCACATCATGCCGCAAGTCTGTTCCCTGGCGCAGAAACTTGGCATTGGCGCGGATCTTCAAAGTAACCAGTGCATCACCATTTTTCCGGCCCGGCATTGATTTGCCTTTGCCTTTAAGACGAATAATCTGTCCATCGGCAGCTTCGGGTGGAATGGAAATGGAAAGGTGTTTGCCGTCCGGCATGGCAACAGATGCCTTGCCACGCAGCAGTTGATCAAGACCAATGGCGGCTTTCATTTCAAGGTCAAGAGAGGGCTGTACACGATGACGTGCTCCGCCGGGTCTGCCGGAAGTCCCCCTGGCGCTGCCGCCGAAACTTGATCCGAACATTTCCCCCAGAATATCTTCAGCACCTGCAAAGCCACCGCCGCCAAACGGACTTCCACCACCACTCTGGCGAAACTGGCCAAACGGTTCACCCCCATTGCCGCTAAATCCAGCAAATTTCGGATTGCCTTTTTCATCAATTTCGCCGCGATCAAATTGCCCGCGTTTTTCCTTGTCACCGAGGATTTCATAGGCCTGGTTTACTTCGGCGAAGCGTTCTTTTGCGCGTTTGTCGTCTTTGTTTTGGTCCGGGTGAAATTTTTTGGCAAGCTTACGGAAAGCTGATTTGACAGCTTTCTCGTCCGCATTCTTTTGAACCCCCAGAACTGAATAAGGCTCTGCCATCACATCTTCTCACATCAATTTTGGTTGGCCGTCCTGAAAATGGCCAAAATACTTCATTTTGGTTGATATGGTGAGGAATTTCCCAAAAAAAAGGGTTATCCGTCCTGGCGCAGGAACCAGGAAAGAACCCAGTATCCCTTTTTCAACTCACAGGTTTCGCCATTGTAGAGTGAAACACCCATGAATGAATCCACCGTAGTCTGGAATTTTTTGCACTGCTGACCGTGACTGCCGATGAAATTGTCTATCGCGGTGATCGTGCCTTTGTTGCCACTTTCAGGGTTTTGCCAGGCCAGAAGCTTGTCTTCTTCTGATTGTGCAACGACCATTTTGATGATTTCAGCATCTTCAGAGCGGATCCCTTCGGCTTCAACCGGTTTGGAGACCGAGCCGGTTACAATCTCATCTTTCGCATCTGAAAGACCCCCACCCGACGATACGGCGCAGGCTGCAAGTGTAACCGACAAAGCCGCACCCAGAAAAATTGACCTGCAAAGTCGGTTGACATCGACAGGGGACTGCCCGATATGCTCAATTTTCGTGAGAACGGGCTGTTTGTGACCGTATTTTTCAGCTACGCAAGACATGTTGTTAAACTCAATACAAAGGTTTTCAGGATGAATGATCAGCCATCAGGGTTAAAAAACAGTGACCAGACTGATGAAAATCCGATTGTTCTGTTTAACAAATGGTTAAAGGAGGCGGAGACATCGGAGCCGAATGATCCTTCAGCAATGTCGCTTGCGACCGCCGATGTTGATGGCATGCCGAACATTCGCATGATGTTAATGCGCCGGGTCGATGATCGCGGCATCGTGTTTTTTACCAATTTTGAAAGCCAGAAGGGCGAGGAACTACTTGCAAACCCCAAGGCCGCTGCCGTGTTTCACTGGAAATCGCTTCGAAAGCAGGTGCGTTTTCGTGGTGATGTAGAGGTGGTAAGCGAGGAAGAGGCGGATGAATATTTCCATTCACGTCCACGCGGTTCACGCATTGGAGCCCATGCGTCCAAGCAATCGCGTCCGCTGGAAAGTCGTTTTGCCCTTGAAAAGGAAGTCGCCAAATTCACCGCCAAATTTGGAACCCGAACCGTGCCGCGGCCGGAAAACTGGTCCGGATTTCGTATCAAGCCGATCTCGATTGAGTTTTGGAGTGATGGCAAATTCAGATTACACGATCGCCAGCGGTTTGATCGCGATGCATTAGACCAGCCGTGGAATTTGGTGCAGCTGTATCCTTAACCAATCCGGATACCGACAAACTAAACCCCGGTCCCCCCAACCGTTACTGCATTCAGGCGCACGGTTGGTTGACCGACGCCTACGGGAACGCTTTGGCCTTGCTTGCCGCAAACGCCGATTCCGGTATCAAGCTCCATGTCATTCCCAATCATGGCAATCCGTTGCATGGCTTCAGGACCATTGCCGATCAAATTCGCACCTTTTAGTGGGCGGCCAACTTTGCCGTTCTTGATTTCGTAAGCTTCGGTGCAATCAAATACGAACTTGCCGGAGGTGATATCAACCTGCCCGCCTCCGAAGGATACCGCATAAATCCCGTCTTTGACTGATTCCATGATTTCCCTTGGTTCGTGATCACCCGATTTCATATAGGTGTTGGTCATGCGCGGCATGGGTTGGTGCGCATAGGATTGCCGACGACCATTGCCGGTTGATTGAACCCCCATCAACCGGGCATTTTGGCGATCCTGCATATAGCCGACGAGGATCCCGTCCTCAATCAGAACAGTGTCATTGGTCGGCGTTCCTTCATCATCCACCGAGAGAGAACCTCGCCGCCCGTCAAGCGTGCCATTGTCAACTACACTAACACCCTTTGAAGCAACCTGCTTGCCCATCAAACCTGAAAATGCCGAAGTTTTCTTGCGATTGAAATCGCCTTCAAGACCGTGCCCTACGGCTTCATGCAGCATTACACCGGGCCAGCCCCGCGCCCAGCACAACGTCAAATGTACCGGCGGGTGCTGGAACTGCTTCAAGGTTCACAAGTGCCATGCGCAGTGCTTCGTCAACGCCGTGCTGCCATTTGTCCGGTGTAATAAAGTCGCCAAACCCGGACCGTCCGCCAAAGCCATGGCTTCCGCTTTCCTGCCGTTCACCTTCACCAGCAACAATGCTGATCGCGAGGCGCACAAGCGGGCGAATGTCGCGAACAAAATCGCCATCTGCCCGCAAAATTTCCACAACCTGCCAATTGGCTGCCAGAGAAACAGATACCTGTCTTACCCGCTGATCAAGATTGCGGGCATGGGCATCAATGGTCTCCAGCAATTTGACCTTCTCTTCAAATGAGGGTGATCCAATTGGATTTTCCGCTGAATAAAGCTTGCGGTTGGTGCCGCGTGGTCCCGCAGCATATGTTCCGCCCTTACCGGTTTGCACAGAGCGAACGGCATCGCCAGCGCGTTTGAGGCCAGCCTCACTCATGTCACCGGAATGGGCATAAGAGGAAACTTCACCAGAAACGGCTCTTAATCCAAAGCCCTGTGAGGTGTTAAACGTTCCGGCTTTTAATTTGCCGTTGTCGAATACCAGCGCTTCGGTTTCTGAATATTCGGCAAAAAGCTCGCCATCCTCAGCGCTACCGATTGAATCTTGAAGATGGGTTTCAATCCGGCTGCGCGCGATATCAAACTGTTCAAGAAGAAAATCCATGCATGTCTTTCTATAAAGCAGGCTATGATAATGTCCTCATGGACTGACATAACATCAGTTGCGCCAAATCCAAGAGCCCAACCCCGTTTGTCCCGGACACAATTTAGGGAATTTGGGTAAATCCATCCAAAAAACCGCTAAGGTCAACCGGAATACCAATGCCCTCTTCAGGGGTTTGAAATACAATGAAGGTTGCAAGCTTGCCGGCTTTCAACGTGTCAAGCAGTTCTCCTTTCAAAATGACTTCTGCATAGCAGCCATCCTGAAAGCACCGTACAAAATAGGCTCGACCAATGTCGTTGCCATCGACATTAAGGCCCAGCCCGTTTGGCAGCAAAACACCCAAGGGTGCCAGAACCCGCATGATTTCTGCTTCACGGTCGGCTGTCCGTAGTACAACAACCGAAAGGCCAACCTCCGGGCGATCCTGTGCCACCACATTTTGCATTAGGGCGCATTGTTCGCTGGCCGCCCCGGGAGGCGTATCACAAACCATTGACCAGGCGCCATGGGTGGATTTTACGGCTCCTTGCGCATGGGCGGAACCGACAGGACCCGACACAAACACAACGAGTGTGGCAAGAATTGCAATTAATGCAGAAATTGAATGCATAAGTTTCCCCGAATCATCCACAATTTGTGCATGTGATTCATTAAACACTTTCTTAATGTGATTTGACGCGTAAGACCATCAGGACTTTGGCAATTTGATGTTTTGTGCTCCAGCTGGTGAGCAAATTCCCGATATCAGGGGCCAAATTCTTGATTTTTCCTGCTTTGTCGCCTTAGCCACCGTTTGATGCTGTGCTATTTCGGCAGCCGCGTGCAAATTTGCCGCACAGTTTTGTTGAGCAGGGTGATTGCGAATTGGCATATCATATGGTTTGAACAACCGGTATCGCGAGCGTCGCTGTTACGCTACCTGTTCGCGCGCGAAAAATTTGAGAAGATTGGCGACGGGATTTTCCTGTGAACCGCATCTTCGCAGTTCAATTGGGAGACTTTGAATGAAAGCGGTAGCTTCAATCATATCTGCACTCGCCGGTCTTGTAACGGCATCAGCGGCACATGCGGCCCAACCAGTCGATTGGGGTGTTTGGCATCAACCTGCGGGTTCTGACATGATGGCAAGCATTGAATGGTTCGATGCCTACACCTTCTGGTTCATCACCCCGATTACACTGTTTGTGTTGGCGCTTCTGCTTTTTGTAATGGTCAGGTTCAACGCAAAAGCGAACCCGAACCCGTCAAAGACCAGCCACAATACAGCCGTCGAAGTTGTTTGGACCGTTGGCCCGATCCTGGTGCTGATCGCAATAGCGGTTCCTTCCTTCAACCTTCTGAACAGCCAGTTTGATCCAGGCGAAGAGCCAACCCTGACGGTTAAGGCGATTGGACAGACCTGGTACTGGGATTATGAGTATCAGGACGAAAGCGAGCTTTCGTTCTCTTCCAATATGCTTCAGGAAGAAGAACGCGAGGCTGCGGGCAAAACCAACAAAGCCGAATATCCGCGTCTGCTGGCAGTTGATAATGAATTGGTGGTACCGGTTGGTGAAACCATCCGCGTTCTGGTTACCGCTGATCCTGAAGGCGTAATCCACAGCTGGGCGATGCCGTCTTTCGGAGTGAAGATGGATGCAGTTCCGGGGCGTGTGAACGAAACCTGGTTCAAGGCAAACAAGGTAGGTACGTATTATGGCCAGTGCTCCGAACTGTGTGGTCTCGACCACGCATTCATGCCGGTAGCCGTTCGGGTGGTGGATCGTGCTACATTTGAAGCATGGCAAAACACTGCCCGGAACGATTTGGAAGATGCCAATCAGGCGCTGCGCGCTTCCATTGAGAATGATACAAACATCAAACTGGCTCTTGGCCAGTCATCTGAATAAGAGTGCGGGAGATTAAAACAATGGCAACTGCTGACGCACACGATCACAAGCCAAGCTTTTTCAAGCGCTGGTTTTATTCAACCAACCACAAAGACATTGGTACGATGTATCTTATCTTTGCGATTGTCGCCGGAATTATCGGGGGACTCTTGTCCGTTTTAATGCGGATGGAATTGCAAGAACCCGGTATGCAGATTTTTACCAATCCGCATACATTCAATGTGTTCACCACCGGTCATGGGTTGATCATGGTCTTCTTCATGGTCATGCCGGCACTTATTGGCGGTTTTGCCAACTGGATGGTGCCGATCATGATTGGCGCGCCTGATATGGCGTTTCCGCGAATGAACAACATTTCTTTCTGGTTGCTGCCTCCGGCTATTCTCCTGCTGGTTCTCTCCATGTTTGTGGAAGGCCCTGCTGGTTATAATGGAGTGGGAGCCGGTTGGACTGTCTATGCGCCGCTTTCATCGCTTGCCGGTCACCCTGGACCTGCCATGGATTTGGCAATCCTTTCACTTCACCTGGCGGGTGCATCATCCATTCTGGGTGCGATCAACTTCATCACCACGATTTTCAACATGCGTGCTCCTGGCATGACTTTGTTCAAAATGCCATTGTTTGCATGGTCAATTCTGGTAACAGCGTTCTTGCTGCTACTTTCCCTGCCGGTACTTGCAGGTGCAATCACCATGCTCCTGACAGACCGAAACTTCGGCACAACATTCTTCGCTCCAGAAGGGGGTGGCGATCCGATCCTGTTCCAGCATTTGTTCTGGTTCTTTGGTCATCCGGAAGTTTACATTCTTATCCTGCCGGCATTCGGTATCGTAAGCCACATCGTTTCAACCTTTTCCAGGAAGCCGATTTTCGGATATATGGGAATGGCTCTGGCAATGGTAGCAATCGGTGCCGTTGGCTTCATCGTTTGGGCGCACCACATGTACACAGTCGGGCTGTCGCTTGATACACAGCGCTACTTTGTGTTTGCCACCATGGTGATTGCGGTTCCCACCGGCGTTAAGATATTCTCATGGATCGCAACGATGTGGGGTGGCTCATTGACATTCCGCACACCGATGCTCTGGGCAATTGGATTTATCTTCCTATTCACCGTTGGTGGTGTTACCGGCGTGCAACTTGCAAATGCCGGTCTCGACCGGGCTTTCCACGATACCTACTTTGTGGTTGCGCATTTTCACTATACCATGTCACTGGGTGCCACATTCGGTATCTTTGCGGGTTGGTATTACTGGTTTCCGAAGATGACCGGCTATTTGTATAATTCTTTCCTCGCAAAGGCACATTTCTGGTTGGCGTTTATTGGTGTGAACCTGGTCTTTTTCCCGCAACATTTTCTCGGACTTCAAGGCATGCCACGCCGTTATGTGGATTATCCTGATGCATTTGCGGGCTGGAACTATGTTTCATCCATCGGATCATACGTCTCTACTTTCGCAATTGTGGTCTTCATCATTTGTATTATTGAAGCATTCATGAAGAAGCGGGCGGCTGGCGATAATCCTTGGGGCGAAGGTGCAACGACACTTGAATGGCAACTGCCTTCACCACCACCATTCCACCAGTGGGAAATCCTTCCCAAGGTCAAATAGGTTTTAGGCCGCAGCCAATGGCGGCCTGATCATTAAAGCGTGAGGTTATGATGAGTTTGCAAGCGGTCCAGAGCATTAACAAAGATGAGCTGATCTCGTCTGCGATGCCGCGCGACTACTACGAACTGATGAAACCTCGGGTCATGCAGCTGGTGATTTTTACTGCCTTGATCGGGATGATCATGGCGCCAGGAACAATCAATCCATTGATTGGCACGGTTGCCATACTTTGCATATCAATAGGGGCGGGTGCCTCCGGTGCGCTTAACATGTGGTACGACAGCGATATTGACCGCGTCATGACGCGCACTGCAAAACGTCCCGTTCCTGATGGTCGTATCGAACCTCGCGAAGCCCTGGGCTTTGGTGTGGTACTGTCGATTTTCTCAGTCATGATGCTGGGCGTATTGGTAAACTGGGTAGCCGCTTCTCTTCTAGCCTTCACGATTTTCTTTTACGCAGTCATCTACACAATGTGGCTGAAGCGTTCAACACCGCAGAACATTGTGATTGGTGGTGCCGCGGGAGCGTTTCCTCCAATGATTGGTTGGGCCGCGGTAACCGGTAACTTTTCCATTGAAAGCGTCGTGCTGTTTGCAATCATTTTCTTATGGACACCGCCACACTTTTGGGCGCTCGCACTTTACCGGATGGAAGATTATGAAAACGCTGAAATTCCGATGATGCCCAATATAGCCGGTGAAGCATCGACCAGGTTTCAGATATTGGTTTATTCAATCCTGCTGGCTGTCGCAGGAATTCTTCCTGCAATCCTGGGATTTGCAAGCCTGTACTATGGCGTATTTGCTGGCCTGCTGGGAGCGTTGTTCGGTTGGTTCGCTTTCAGGGTTCTTCGCGACGGAACCAAAGAAAATGAATACGCGCATGAGAAGCGGTTGTTCGGGTTTTCGATTGTCTACCTGTTTGCGCTTTTCAGTGCACTTGGCGTGGATGCAATACTTTCAAAGGTGGTGTTGTAGTGGCCGAAGCAAAGTACACCGACGAAAAAGTTGAGATGACCGAACAACAGCGCCAAGCGCAACGTTCGCGAAACATCGCGATTGCAATCGTTCTCGCGGGCTTTGTCGTGCTGCTTTATGCAGTAACCTGGACAAAGCTTGGTGCCAATATCATGCAAAGATCTCTTTAGGTGAAATGAATGAGTGAAGCATTGCGCCACACAAAGTCAGATAACCAAAACAACCTCCCGGTTGTGGGCTTGTGTGCCGGCCTTGTGTTGGGCATGGGCGGGCTCGCCTATGCATCTGTTCCGCTTTATGATCTGTTTTGCCGTGTCACCGGATATGGCGGCACAACTCAGCAAGTGAGTTCAGCAGACGGTGTGGTCGCGATTGACCGCAAGATCAACGTTCGTTTCGACGCAAATACCGCCTCTAGCCTTGACTGGAAATTCGCACCTGAGCATCGGGAAATTTCGATACAAATGGGCGAGAAAACGGTGATCAACTACATCGCAGAAAATCTGTCCGACAAACCGCTCGTCGGGACAGCAAGTTTTAACGTAACGCCTCAGGCAGCGGGCATGTTCTTCAACAAGATCGAGTGCTTCTGTTTTACCGACACCTATGTTGAACCGGGTGCCAGGCTTGAAATGCCGGTGGTATTTTATGTCGACCCGGACATGGACAAGGAAGAGGCAATGAAAAATCTGAATACAATTACCCTTTCATACACTTTCTTTGAAAGTGATACGTCTGCCGAAGAGATGGCCACTGAGCTTTCTTCCAACGTGTCTGAAGCGGGTGCAAACGAGAAACTATAGGGGAAGATTTGCGTAAGGCAGATCCATAAAGGAGCGAACCATGGCTGACAGTCATAACGTAAACCACGACTATCATATTATCGATCCCAGTCCCTGGCCATTCATAGGTGCAATCGGCGGGCTTACAACAGCTATCGGCGGGATTGCCTATATGCGTTCCCTGGCGGAAGGCTCGTTTCAATTAGCCGGGATTGATCTGGCTGCAGCGGGCCCATGGATATTTATCATCGGGCTGTTGATTGTTCTTTACACCATGTTCGCGTGGTGGTCCGATACAATCAAGGAAGCTCATGAGGGGCACCACACGAAAGCGGTATCCTTGCATCTTCGTTATGGCATGATGATGTTCATCGCTTCAGAAGTGATGTTCTTCGTCGCCTGGTTCTGGGCATTCTTTGATGCCTCTCTTTATCCCGGAGAGCTTGTACAGGAAGCCCGTGTTGCGCATACAGGCGGTATTTGGCCGCCTGCAGGAATTGAAGTTCTGGACCCTTGGCATTTGCCGCTTTTCAATACCGTAATCCTTCTTCTATCAGGCACAACTGTTACCTGGGCACATCACGCTTTGATAGAGAATGATCGTGGCACCCTAAAAGGCATGCTTTTGATCACAGTATTGCTCGGCATCCTGTTCTCATTGGTTCAGGGCTATGAATATGCGCATGCGCCATTTGCATTCTCAGATTCGATTTACGGCTCAACTTTCTTCATGGCAACCGGATTTCATGGTTTCCATGTCTTGATCGGAACCATCTTCCTGATTGTTTGCCTGCTGCGTGCCATGGTCGGTCATTTCAAGCCGGAGCAACACTTCGGTTTTGAAGCTGCGGCATGGTACTGGCACTTTGTTGACGTGGTGTGGTTGTTCTTGTTCTGCTGTGTCTATGTATGGGCAAGTGCGGGCGCTACCATCGCCCACTAAAAGCGAAAAATTTGTTGATAAGGGCGGTCGATCAGGCCGCCTTTTTCTTTTATACTCCTTGCACCTGAAAAGTGGGCACCGGTTTTCGGATAAGTGCAAGGATTAAAAGAAGAATCCTATACTCAAAATTCGGGTTTCCGAGTGTTTTGAGTATAGGATTCTTCTCGTTTTGATGGAAACGGGGAAACAAGAATCCGCAAGTGAAATCATGAGGAAACCACCGTTGTCCTGTTTGGGTCGAGCTTGCGAAACGGTCCTGACCCTGGAGTGTCAGTCATGAACAAAGACAAGGCCATCTATTTGGAGCCAAGTGCAGGCCAGGTCGGATTGCGCAGTTGCTGCCCGCGTTGTGGAGAAGGTCGTTTGTTCGATGGCATGCTTGCACCGGCGAAGCGATGCATGAATTGCGATCTCGACTATTCCTTTATAGACGCAGGCGACGGGCCTGCCGTTTTTATGATCCTGATTATCGGGTTCATTGTAACCGCCATGGCAATGGCCCTGCAGGCATCCTTTTCACCTCCTGTTTGGCTTCACATGATGATCTGGACACCAGTCGTGATTGTCCTATCCATTTTGGGGTTAAGATTTTCCAAGGGGGTGATGATTGCCCTGCAATTTCAGACCAAGGCCAGGCAAGGCGAACTCGGAGATGAAAGATCGTGAAGCGTTCCACATTATTGATTGTTGTATGCATGATAGCCGGCCTTGCAGTTCTTTGTTCGCTCGGTAACTGGCAGGTGAAGCGGTTGTTTTGGAAAGAAGAGCTGATCGCGCGCATTGACGCCCGGATTAAGCTAGCACCCATGCCGCTTGACGAGTTTCTTGATAGACAGATGCTCGAGGATAATTGGCCCTACAGTCCGGTTTCTGCTACCGGAATTTATGACCATTCAAAGGAAGTTTATTTTTATGCCACCAACAAAACCGGTGCTGCAGGTTGGAATGTCCACACGCCAATGCGTCTTGCAAATGGCAAACTTTTGATTGTTAATCGCGGCTTTGTTCCGTTTGACTGGAAGGACCCGTCCAATCGGCTGGACGGACAATTAACAGGCATACAGCAGATCACCGGCCTGGTGCGGGTTCCAGGAAATGAAAAGCCCAGCAGTTTTGTTCCAAACAATGCTTTGGAAAAACGTGAATTTTATTGGCGGAGCCTGCCTCAGATGATCTCGCTGATGGGGAACAAACCAGATCAGGAATTCGTTCCGTTTTTCATCGATGCCAATGATGCACCAAATCCCGGCGACTGGCCGCAAGGTGGCACAACCATAATTTCGTTGCCGAATAATCACTTGCAGTATGCAGTCACCTGGTACGGTCTTGCATTGACATTGCTTGGCGTGGGAGGATATTTCCTCTACACCCGCAGGCAATCTCAACATGACTGAAAAACCCGAACTAACCCTCCGACTGTGTGGCCCAAGAGGCTTTTGTGCAGGCGTGGATCGTGCGATTCAGATGGTTGTGCTTGCGTTGAAGAAGTATGGCGCACCGGTTTATGTCCGGCATGAGATCGTACACAACCGATACGTGGTTGAAGGCCTGGAGAAAAAGGGCGCAGTTTTCGTCAAGGAGCTTGATGAAATCCCACAAACCAATCAGCCGGTGATCTTTTCCGCTCATGGGGTGCCTAAATCGGTTCCCGCCAATGCTGAAACACTTAACCTGCATTATCTTGATGCCACATGCCCTTTGGTGTCCAAGGTGCACAAGCAGGCTATCCGTCATATCCGAAAAGGGCGCCATGTTTTGTTGATCGGTCATGCCGGGCATCCTGAAGTGATCGGCACCATGGGCCAGGTCCCATCAGGAGAAATGACACTGATCGAGAATGTCGAACAGGCTATAGCCTGTTCGCCGTCTGATCCGAATGCACTTGGCTTCGTCACACAGACAACGCTTTCAATCGATGATACGGTCGAAATCCTGGATACCCTGCAGAAGCGGTTTCCAGGCCTGCAACCACCAGCAGCGGAATCGATCTGTTACGCAACGACAAACAGGCAAGAAGTTGTTAAACTGGCAGCCAAGGATGCCGACCACTTCTTGATTGTCGGCGCTCCCAATTCATCGAATTCAAAACGCCTGGTCGAGGTTGCTACACGCGCTGGTTCCCAACGGTCTTGTCTCGTTCAAAAAGCAGCCGAAATTCCCTGGGACGAAATGACGGAAGCGAAGATCGCTGGATTGTCCGCAGGCGCATCCGCACCCGAAATACTGGTCAATGAGATTATACAAGCTTTTCGGGCGCGTTTTGAACTAACTCTTGATCTGGTGGAAACTGTCAAGGAAGATGAAGAGTTTCTTGTAACCCGTGATTTGAGGGATACTTCTCTGACTGCTAAAGACATGGCATTTGTAAATGGGACATCGTAATCCATGGCTGTTTACACACAAATACCTGATGGTGAATTGACCGAACATCTGGCGCGCTACAACATTGGTGAATTCCATTCGTTGAAGGGGATCGCCGAGGGTGTGGAAAACTCCAATTACCTGCTGGGGACAGACGAAGGGTTTTTTATCCTGACCCTTTATGAAAAACGAGTGGATGCAGGCGACTTACCGTTTTTTCTTGGCCTGATGGATCATTTGGCAGCAAAGGGTGTGGATTGCCCTCAGCCGGTTACCATGAAAGAGGGTAAGAACCTCGCCACACTGGCAGGCAGGCCCGCCGCAATCATCACGTATCTTGATGGAAATTCTGTCCGGCGACCACATCGAAAACACTGTGAGCAAGTCGGCGAAGCATTGGCCCGAATGCATGTGGCGGGTGATGGATTTTCAATTAAACGCGCCAACGGACTTACACTCAAAGACTGGCAACCTTTGTTTGAAAAGTCAAAAGAGCGTGCAGATACGGTTGCTCAGGGCCTCTCTGAACTGGTTGTGAGTGAACTTGAATTCCTGCATCAGAACTGGCCAGTTGCACTGCCTGCCGGAGTAATCCATGCCGATCTGTTTCCTGATAATGTGTTTTTCTTGAAAGACCGGCTTTCAGGCATCATTGATTTCTATTTTGCCTGCAATGACCTCCTGGCATACGACATCGCGGTGTGTGTCAACGCCTGGTGTTTTGAAAATGATTTCTCGTTCAATGTCACCAAGGCCAAGGCGCTTTTTGCAGGTTATCAAAAGGTCAGACCGCTGAGCAATGACGAAATCGATGCAATGCCAATCCTGTGCCGCGGTGCAGCACTACGGTTCCTGCTAACCCGCTTGTACGATTGGCTGAACGTTCCTGAGGGCGCCATGGTCGTTCCAAAAAACCCGGTTGAATACATTGCCAAATTACGGTTCCATCAATCAGTTTCTGGAGCTGCCGGTTATGGGGTGGATCCTGTGTGAAAAAAGTTCTGATCTGGACGGACGGAGCGTGCTCGGGAAATCCCGGCCCTGGAGGGTGGGGAGCCTTGATGCGCTATGGTGACAAAGAGCGTGAGCTTTTTGGCGGCGCGGCGGAAACCACCAACAACCGAATGGAACTGACGGCTGCTATTGAAGCGCTCAACGCGCTCAAGGAACCCTGCATTGTCGAACTCACGACCGATTCACAATATGTAAAGGGTGGGATTACCGTTTGGATAAACGGCTGGAAAAAGAACGGCTGGAAAACTGCAAACAAAAAGCCTGTCAAAAACATGGCGCTTTGGCAGGCTCTCGATGAAGCGGTTGAACGACACACCGTAAACTGGCACTGGATCAAGGGCCACGCCGGACACACGGAAAATGAAAAAGCGGACGAACTCGCCCGCCTCGGTATGGAAGATTTCAAAATCCCCGACGGAAACGACTAGAGCCCTTTCCATGAAATCAAAGTCGATTTCATGATAAGAAAGTGCGAAAAAACAAAGGCATAGAGCATTTTAAGTGACTCTGTTTAAACTCAAAATACGCTAGTTGTTGTTGCACCAGCGTTCCCGTCTACGATGCAGTGGAATGTTGCGTCCGGCAATGTTTCACCGACGGATATAGTCATACTGGTTCCCCTTGAGACAATTTGTTCTGGGCATTTGAAATTAAAATAGGGTCACAATTCGCGGTATCAATCTGTAAATTCGATGCCATGCCCGTTTCTTGACAACGTATAGGTGAGTTGGGTCGCCATGATGTCCGCATCCTTCGGTGCCCGTGAAATATCAAGTGAAAAAATGGCCTTGCCATTAACAGTTTCAACCAACCGGGCAGGGGTCAAATACCAGTCATGTGGCCCTTCCACAAAGAGAGTTGGCTTTCTGTTTTCTTCCGTATGCGCAACAGTGATATGTAGGGCACCATCCTCAGAAACAGACTTTCCAAGCAGCATTTCATTACCTTCCTGGTGCATGGGTACTGAACTTTTGGAAAGGTTTATCATTTGCGTTGCAAGCGGGTCCGAGTGGAATAAATCCTGTAGTTCAATCAAGAACTTCGCCTGAGCTGGAATGCAGACTATTGCACAAACTCCGATCAGGAGTTGGAGGTCAATTCTGGCTTTCTGCGCGGTATCAAGAAGCCCCTCAATTGGGAAAATTACACCCTTTTTGTACCCAGCATAAGGATTGTTGTTTGGGCTTATCAGAGTTGGGGTTGGGAAATGGATTTTATCGGCTATAAACCCTTTTGAGCGGGAAAAATCGAAAATTGGCGGAATACCGGAGCTACCGGGATAACGCCAATAGGTTGACCAGCCGGATTCAAGCTTTACTTCGACTGCCGCATCGACTCGTTTTGTTTGCGGATCAAGCACCGCAAGCAGGCGCGCCTTTCCGCCTCCCAGATCTTGCCATTCACTGGTTGCAGATTGGGCACTCTGGGCAAAGCAGAGGCAAACAAAAAACAGTATGGAAGCCGGAAAAAAATTGCGCATTCTAAAAGGTATCACTGTGTCGGTTCTGGAAAAGAGAATTATCATCCCATTCCCGACCTGTCGAATGACATGCCACGGGCCAAAATCATATTTCAGTGATAATCCTAATGGCCGTTGGTATAAGCCCGTTTGGGACAAGTTTGTGATAAGTTCCCAAGCTTCCCGTTTTGCGTGGTAAACCGGCTTGCCGAATCTCAAAGCTAACTGATAGATTAAGAGCTGAAATACAAATGAAATTGGATGAGGTATGAAGCCAGAAGATGCGTTTCCTTCCCTGTGCGGGCGTTGCCTGATTGCCATGCCTGGCATGGGCGATGCACGGTTTGAGCGTGCGGTAATTTATGTCTGCGCCCACTCTAAGGAAGGCGCCATGGGGTTCGTTATCAATCGCACCATGGATAGTCCCAACGTTCCCGACTTTTTGTTGCAGCTTGAGATCATTACTGAAGAAGAACACGGCAATCTTCCGGAGATTTTGGATGCAACGCAAATGCATGTTGGCGGGCCGGTAGAACCAGGTCGTGGGTTCGTTCTTCATTCATCTGACTTTGAAAGCGACTCAACGGTAGAAGTTCATGACGAAATCTGTCTGACCGCAACGCTGGAAATTTTGCGGGAAATCTCCAAGGGTGTGGGTCCTGAAAAGGCAATAATGGCGCTCGGGTATTCGGGTTGGGCATCCGGGCAGTTAGAAGAGGAAATTTCATCCAATGCCTGGCTTACTGTTGATTGCAACCAAACCTTGTTGTTTGATACGCCAAACTCTGACAAATACCGCAAAAGCCTGGCCTTGCTGGGTGTCGATGAAACCCTGCTGTCAACTGAAGCAGGACACGCTTGAGATCAACCGATTTCAAGCAGCTTTGAAGCTTCTGAGGCAGGAAGCGGTTTGCCGAAGAAAAATCCTTGCCCGTATTGGCATCCCAGCTGCAACAGATCGGCCGCTTCTGACTCATATTCAACACCTTCTGCGACGACATTTTGGCCAAGTCCCTGAGCAAGGGTGATGATTGAACGCAAAACCACCATTTTTTCCCGTTGCAAGCGTGACTGGACGAAAGACTTGTCGATCTTCAGTGTATCAAACGGGAATTTCAAGAGGTAAGACAGGCTTGAATATCCGGTTCCAAAATCATCCAGCGATAGCCCAACGCCGGTGTGTTTGATACGATTGAGAATTTGAGAAGCATGCTCCGGATTTTCCATCACCAGACTTTCGGTGATCTCAAGCCGCAACGCTTTTGCAGGAAGTCCAGCGCTTAACAGTGCATTGGTAATATCGTGAACAATATCGCTTTTTAAAAGTTCACGGCTCGACAGATTGACGCTCACATAACAATCGCCAGCTGCCTTGCCGCACAATTGTGAAAATTCACTGAGCGCATGGTTCAAAATATAATTTCCAAGTTTGTGAATATCGCCCGATTGCTCGGCCAGAGGCACAAAATCACCAGGCATTAATTCGCCCAATTTGGGGTGCTGCCAGCGCATCAGTGCTTCAAATCCGGAAATCGTATTTGCATTGAGATCAACGATCGGCTGATAGAGCAGGGTGATTTCATTACGTTGAATGGCATTTTTGAGGTCTTCAATCAGCGTTGTATTGTTATGGCGCGTATTTCTCAGGCGGGGTGAAAAGGGCTCAGTCTTGTTTCCGCCCAGTCGCTTTGCCTCCCCCTTGGCGAGATCGGCATCGCGCAGCATCTCATCGGCACTGGTGTGTTCTTGTGTCCAGCTTACAAGCCCAACCGAGGCTGAAAGAACCAGTTCCTGTTCGGCAAATTCAACCGGAGCTTTAAGTGCACGGCGAATGGCATCGGCAAACGCGGCGATTTTTTTGGCATCCGTTTCAGAAACCAGCATAATTAAAAACTCATCACCGGACAGCCTGGCAAGGCTGTCTCCCGCCTTTAACAACCGCGAAAGTCTGCGCGAAATGGTAAGCAGGATTGTGTCACCGGCGGTATATCCCAGTCGCTGATTAACTTCGCTAAATCCGTCGATGTCGATATGAAAAACCGTCGGACGTATCTGGCTACCGGACTTTGCCAGTTCTACAAGGACATGAAGTTTGCCGGAAAAAAGCTCCCCATTCTCAAGGCCTGTCAGATTGTCTCGAACAGAATCCAGCAACAAACGCTCTTCTGATTTTTTCTGATAGGTCACATCTGTAAGAGTGCCGACACAGCGTGTCACCTCACCATCCACATCAAGAAGCGGGCGGGCTCTCAGCTTGAACCAATGGAAATGTCCATCGGTTCCTCGAAGTCGAAAAGTTTGTGCAATCCGTCCGCGTTTATGTTCAAGAATTGCCTTGAGCGAGGCTGAAAACCGATCACGGTCATTTGGATGAAGGACAGTTTGCCAATCATCAGGCTTTGCGTCCAACAATTTGCGGCCCTGATGAAGGAGCGCTGTTAATTCTTCACTCATGGATATGCGTTGCCTGCGGATATCCCAATCCCAAAGAACATCACCTGCACCGGTGAGGGCCAGAGCAGAACGCTCTGTATCGCTCATTAGTCCTTGTGCAAAAGCGCCGCCTGAAAACGCATGTTGCATGACAGTAAAGGCCAGCAACAATACGATAAGGACAAGGCCGCCACCCAATGCCGGCTGGATGATATCATTCTCCAACCTGCTGGTTGCGGCCAGGGTCGAACCAACCAGCCAGAACCCAAGGAGTATCCAGGTTGGAACCAACATGATTGCCCGATCTGATTTTTGGATACCGAGATAGATCAATAACCCGGTCGCGAGTATGAAAGATGCAGCGAATGAAAAACGCGCAAGACCAGCCGCTATGGATGGCTGAATGATCGCTACCCCCATCAAGATGATAAGGGCGAGGATCCATCCAAGCGTAATCAGTGAAAAATTCCGGTTCCACCGATTCAGACTCAGATAGGCATGAAGAAATACCAGAATGCTTGCACCAAGGAAAACTTCCGTACCGGCTCGCCAGAAAGGTTCATTGGCATTTGCTGCACCTGCTAGTTTATTCCAGAAACCAAAGTCAACACAGACGTAGGCAAGAACGCCCCATGCAATTGCTGCGGTTGCCGGAAACATCGATGATCCGCGAATAATGAAAAGGATGGTCAAAAAGACAGCCAACAGTCCGGAAATCCCAAGTACAATACCGTAGTAGAGTGTGTAGCTGTTTGCGGTTTCCTTGTAAGATGCCGGTTCCCACAAAAACAGTTTGGGCAATTTTTCTGTGGTTTGCTCCGCGACCAGCGTTATTACAGCGCCCGGATCGAGGGTGATGAGAAAAATATCAGCGCCAGGTTCATCCTGTCGATCAAGCGAAAACCCTTCGCTGGGTGTAATCGCCGTGATCCGTTTGCTGTCAAGATCAGGCCAGGTTAACCCCGAACCCACTAACCGGTAATGAGGTGCAACGATCAACCGATCGATCTGCCGGTCACTGGTGTTGGCCAGCGAGAATATTGCCCAATGCGATATCTTTTCCGTATCTTTTGAACGAACTTCAATCCGCCGCACAATACCATCTGCATCAGGAGCGGTGGAAATCTTTAGAATGCCGTCATTGCTTCGGCGTCGTTCAATCGCGTTTGTGATATCAATAGCAACATCATCCGGCCCCACGCGAATGGGTTCCAGCGCGCTCGCTGGGGCAATCGGTCCCAAAACCCAAAAGCCTAGACAAATTGTCCAGAGCATTATTTGCGATAGTAATCTTGTATTCGACAAGCTTGACCTAGCTCCCCTCATTACCGCTTTGGCCGTCGCTCTTCTTACACCATAGGGATGCCGGATTTGCCAGCATTTTCTACAGCTCCAGATAGGCTGCCTACGATATGTTCCCTGCTGCGACTGAACAGCAAATGGTCCTCGAGAATACCATTGATCTCCAGATGCTTCTGCGAATAGCCGCATCTTTGGAATCCGGATTTTTCCAGAAGCGCAATTGAAGGTTTATTGTGAGGTAGACATGCCGCTTGGACCTCATCAAGGTTTATCTGATTAAACACTTGATCCAGAGCTGCAGTTACTGCTTCAGACATGTAACCTTTTCCCGTATGCGGCTCCCCCATCCAATATCCAAGGACGGCGGAACGTTCTGGTCTTTTCTTGATGCGAGTGAGACAAAGTCCACCCAAAAGAAGATTATTGGCATCATCAAACAGAAAATAGGTTTGGCTGGTTCCTGCCTGCCGTTGTCTTACATAGCTGCGGAGCCTTCTTTGGAACCCGGCAGGGGAAAGATCATCGTCTGGCCATTTTGGTTCCCATTTCTGCAAAAACTCAGCACTAACGCGTCTTAGCTCAACCCATTGCTGTTGATCCCGGCGTGCAGGTTCGCGAAGAGATAAAGGGGAGTTCGGAATTTGGATGCAGCGAACTCTAAAGGTTGAGAAAAACCGGAGATACATCGTTATTCTGCAGCTTGTGCCTGTGATATGCTCAGCGAATGCTTGATTGAATCAAGCCTTGGAAATTCCGATACCGGGCCAACAGCTGCAAGGGTTGGGGTGGATTCATGGAATATCCGACCGGCAAGGTCTTTGATCCGATCAACCGACAGGGCATCCAGCCGTTCCATCAACTCTGCATTAGGAATTTCGCGGCCAAACAAAAGGATTTGGCGGGCAATCTGTCCGGCCCGGCCTGCGGGATTCTCCATTGTCATCAAAAGGCCTGATCGAATTTGCGCCCGTGCCCGGTCAAGTTCTTCCTGAATAATATCATCACTGCTTCGCTGAAGTTCGGAAACAATTACATTCATAAGTTCTTTGAGGTCTTCAGGCCCAGTCGCCGCATGAACGCCAAATATGCCTGTGTCTGAAAACCCCCAATGAAATGATGAAACAGAATAACAAAGCCCGTGTTTCTCGCGAACTTCCTGAAACAAACGAGAAGACATGCCACCGCCAAGGATCATGCCAAGTAGTTGTGAAGCATAGAAATCGCGGGCATGATATGCCCTGCCTTCAAATCCCAAAATGACCTGCACCTCCTGCAAGTCATCTTCAATCATCGCTTCTCCACCATGATATTGTGCCTCGCATGCGCCAGCACCGGGACGGTTGGGAAACAAGCCAAAAGTTCCTTCAGCCTGTTTCACCAGGGCATCGTGATCAACAGCTCCGGCGGCAGACAAAACCATATTGGAGCCGGTATAGTGCGCATCAAGATAAGAGCGGATCTGATCGGTTGAAAAGCTCTTCACGGTTTCCGCCGTACCAAGAATGGGCCGCCCAATGGGTTGGTCACCAAACGCGGAATTTTGAAATGTGTCAAATACCAGATCATCGGGAGAATCCGCAGCAGCGCCGATTTCCTGCAAAATGACATGTTTTTCGCGGGCAAGTTCATGTTCTTCAAAAGTCGAGTTGGCCAAAATGTCGTGCAGGATATCTGCTGCGTGGCCTACTTCAGGTTTTAGGACGCGGGCGTAATAAGCCGTAGTTTCAACGCTGGTTGCCGCGTTGAGTTCGCCGCCCACGTCTTCAATTTCTTGCGCAATTTGTAGTGCGGAGCGTTTGGCCGTGCCTTTAAACGCCATGTGCTCCAGAAGATGTGCAATCCCATGCTCGTCTTCTTTTTCATTGCGTGAACCGGCCTGGACCCAAACCCCGAGTGCAGCACTTTCAAGGTGCGGCATTGCTTCGGTTACAACCGTAAGCCCGTTGTCCAATTTGGTAATTTCTATCGTCATCAGAGGACCTTACCGAGATGTTTGGGCTTTGTCACCACGCCAATTGTTCCGGTGGTTGCTGTATTGCCCTACGCCCGTCATTTGCTGGTTGCTCTGGAATGCTTCTCGATAAGGCTTTCCACGGCAGAAATTGAGTTTGCAACAACCGAAAATTTCTCGTCGCGGCTCATCATGTCTCCCATCCGTGCAGGCAAATCCGGATGCAAGCCGGAAGCCCGCTTAACCGCCGCTGGAAATTTCGCAGGATGAGCAGTTGCAAGCGTAACCATCGGTGAATTTGGAGACGAATGACTGCTGGCCACGTGAAGGCCAACCGCAGTGTGTGGATCACAAAGGTAACCGGTCTGCTCAAAAAGCAGCTTTATTTGGTCCCCTGTTTGGGTTTCATCGCAGGCGCCGGCAGAAAACTCCGCGCGAATTTGCGCAAGCGCTTTATCCCCGATAGCAAAGCTGCCGGACTGTTTGAGGCTTGCCATCTGCTCACGAATGATCGCGGCATCCCGATCGCAGGCCTCATACAACAATCGTTCAAAGTTGGAAGAAACCTGGATATCCATTGATGGCGATATGCTCGGCATGGTTTTTGCCGTCTCATACCGACCGGATGAAAGCGTCCTTGTCAAAATGTCGTTGCGGTTGGTCGCGATCACCATTTGGTCGATTGGCAGGCCCATGCGCTTTGCTGCATAGCCTGCAAAAATATCGCCAAAATTCCCGCTAGGCACACAAAAAGAAACAGGTTTGTCTGGCGACCCAAGGCTTACCGCAGTAGTGAAATAGTAGACGATCTGAGCCATGATCCGGCCCCAGTTGATCGAATTGACGCCGGTTAATTGCAGCCTGTCACGAAAATCATGATGGTTGAACATTTCCTTCACAAGCGCCTGGCAATCATCAAAATCACCTTCAACAGCTATACAATAGACATTTGCTTCGTCCACCGTTGTCATTTGTCGTTGTTGAACCGGTGAGACCTTTCCTTTGGGAAACAAAATGAAAATGTCGGTATTTTCGCGGCCTTTGAAAGCCTCAATTGCGGCACTTCCTGTGTCGCCTGATGTTGCGCCCACGATGGTGGCTTTTGAACCTCGTTCAGCAAGGGCAAAATCCATAAGCCGCGACAAAAGCTGCATTGCCACATCTTTAAAGGCAAGTGTTGGCCCGTGGAAAAGTTCCATAACCCAGCCGTTCGCCCCAATCTGGATCAGTGGAGCAACGGCTGGATGATGAAACGTTGCATATGCTTCGTCGACCATCTGAGCGAAGACATCCTTCGGGATTTCACCTTTCACAAACGGGTACAGGATTGTTTTGGCAACATCTGCATAGGGTTTGCCAGCCAGGGTACGGATTTCTTCGGCCGAAATCTGCGGCCATTCGGTTGGCAAATACAGCCCGCCATCACGAGCGAGTCCGGTCAGAAGTACATCCTTGAAACCCAGAACCGGGGCCTCGCCACGGGTGCTTTCGTATTGCATTGGAAAACCAGTTTAATTTATGGAATGTTGCTTTCGCTGTATTAGACCCATACAAAAGCAGCTTGCAACATATAATGACCACAAATATCGACAATCAGCGGTTTGTGATGGGGGTACGGGAGTTAAGATGAGTAAGGTTCAGCAATCAGCCGGAAAACTAGCGCTTATTGGGGCAATGGCAATATTGCTTGCGGCCTGTAATTCTGGTGACAAAAAGAGCAGCACGAGTAAAACACTTGAACTTGGTCAGCTTGAGAAAATTTCGGATGCGCCTGTCGATCAGTCGCAGAACCTCAGGGCATTTTGCCCAAGAACCGTTTTGCGGGATGGTACCGAGACCTACCGAACCTTTGCAAACGGGGTCAAGAAAACCGATCCCGATGCGATGGCCTCTCTTGAGTTCCAGTTCACAATCACCAAGGTTGTTCGCGAATGCAACTACACGGCAAACAATCTCAACATCAGGGTCGGAGTTCGCGGACAGGTAATCAATGGTCCAACCGGTGCTTTTGGTGATGTTAACGTCCCGGTTCGTGTAGCAGTTGTCGATAATGCACAAAACGTTCTTTATTCGCAATTGAACCAGGTGCCGGTTTCCATTCCGCCGGGTGGCTCCAACGCGCGTTTCTCCTTCGTTGACAGCAATCTCAATTTCCCGGTTCCGGACAAGCCGAACATGATTATTTACGTAGGCTTTGACGAAGGTCCGCCTGAAGGTGTTGCGACGCAATAGCAGTTTGTCGAGTAATTATCGGGTTAATCAAAGAAATTTCATGAATACTTGTATGCAACTATAAGTTGTATATAGTGGGCGCAATTCTACGGGGAGTATTTCATGCGCAAGGTTCATTTTTCGTTGGTAATTTTCCTGCTTTTCTTAATACCCATTGGCGCGCAGGCGCACAGTGGTGGCACGAATAGCCAAGGTTGTCACAACAACACTAAAACCGGCGGTTATCACTGCCATTGAGTGATTTAAGACCCATCCCATTCTGCAAATGCAGCAATTATGCCGGGTAAATCCGACAATCTGCTGATTGCGACTTCAGCACCTGCATCCTGCAATTGCTGGGCGTGTCCATGCCAGGTGTGACTCGCACCTGTAAAGCCAATCACCCTTGCACCTGCAGCAATCCCGGCTTCGACGCCATGAACAGAATCCTCAACAACAACTGTCTCAGCCGGTTTGATTTCAAACGCTTCGATTGCCTTGAGGAAAATATCCGGTTTCGGTTTGAACAGCGGCGGGTCGGTATCCTGCGCTGAAAAAACATAAGGCCGGAAACGATCATGCAAGCCGACGCGCGATAGCGTTTGTTTAAGTCGCTCCGGTGGCGCATTGGAGCAAATACAGCGCGCCTGATCCAGCAAGTCGAGCACCGTGTCCGCATCGGTTATCAACTGGGCTTCCCCAATTACTTTTTCATTCACGAGCTTGCGACTATCGGGAATAACGCGATCAGGCAAATCAATACCGAGATCATCCTCTATGGTTTTGCGAACATGATGTGAACTCATGCCGGCCATGCGGATAGCGAAATCCAGTGGCGCCATATCCACACCAAATTCTTTGTAAACTTCAAGTTCTGCTGCTGCTGCAACAATTTCAGAATCCAGCAACACGCCGTCACAATCAAAAATTACCAGCTGAATTTCGGCCAAGACACACTTCCCTGATGGAGATTAAAAACATATTTTGAGCGGCGCAAGTCGACCGGTAACCCAATCTTTACCCTATTCGATAACACTCTGACCACCATAAACCCGTTTGTATTGCGTAGGGTACGATCATGAGTGTCTTGAAACTGGCTGATATCAGTCGGAAACTGTCCAGTAAGCCTGCTTGGCTCAATTCCATTATCAAAGGCGATTGTGTTGCAGCTCTCGAAAAGTTGCCTGAGAACTCGGTCGACATGATTTTCGCAGACCCCCCATACAACCTCCAACTTGATGGAGACCTGCTTCGTCCCGATCAGTCAAAAGTCGATGCGGTTAATGATCACTGGGATCAGTTTGCAACCTTCGAAGCCTATGACGCGTTCACCCGCGCCTGGCTCTTGGCTGCACGCCGGGTATTGAAACCGGAAGGCACAATCTGGGTGATTGGTTCGTATCACAACATTTTCCGCGTTGGCACATCGCTGCAGGACCTCGGTTTCTGGATTTTGAATGATGTGGTTTGGCGCAAATCCAACCCAATGCCAAATTTTCGTGGCCGCCGCTTTACCAACGCGCACGAGACAATGATCTGGGCGTCGCCTTCCGCAGCGGCGAAGGGTTACACATTTAATTATGACGCCATGAAAATGGCAAATGATGAAATTCAGATGCGCTCTGACTGGCTGTTTCCAATCTGCAATGGCGGCGAACGCTTGAAGGACGAAAATGGCGACAAGGTTCACCCGACCCAGAAGCCCGAAGCGCTCCTTCATAGAGTGATCATGTCCGCTTCCAAACCGGGCGATGTTATTCTTGATCCGTTCTTTGGTTCGGGCACTACCGGCGCGGTTGCCAAGCGACTTGGACGGAACTTTGTCGGAATTGACCGCGAGGACAAATACATCAAGGCCGCGATTGAGCGTATTGATGCGGTCGAACCGGTAAGCGCGCCGCAATTGGTGGTTACTACCGGCAAACGCGCCGAGCCGAGGGTCGCATTTGGCTCGCTGATTGAATCCGGTCTGCTGAAACCCGGCACGGTTCTTTTTGATACCAAGCACCGATGGAATGCCAAAGTCCGAATTGACGGTTCTGTGGAAATTGATGGCGAAGCGGCATCCATTCACAAAATGGGCGCAAAGGTGCAAGGGCTAGATGCCTGTAACGGTTGGACATTCTGGCACTTCGCAGAGGGCGAAAAACTGAAGCCGATTGACGATCTTCGCTCAATCTACCGCAAAGAAGTCTTGGCTGCCGGTGGTTAAACAAAGTCTGCTCTAATGCGCCAACCCCTTTATCCCAACCCCGCTTGCAAGACCTTCCGCATGACCGTTGGCAGGGCTTCTTGGGCAAGCGATTTTTGGTCACACCACCAACCTTCAAGTTTCACCCGACCCGAAACCGTTGCGGTCCAGACTTCGAGTTCCAGATGAAAATGCGTGAAGGTATGGCGCGCGGTTCCCTTGAATTTCCAAGTAGCTTTCAAGGGAGCTGATGCTGCCCCTGTTGCACCATCGTGACGAGCCGTCCAATCGCTCGTGGGGACTTGTGTCATGCTTGCCAAAAGACCGGCGTCAGGACGTTTACACAGGAATATATCGCCATTCCGGTTCTGGAGGATGAAGGCCGCCCCTTTCCGCGTCGGCTTTTCAGGTTTGGGTAGTTTGACGGGAAAATTCTCCATATCGCCGCGTTTGAAGCCAAGGCAATCTTGATTGACCGGACATAACCGGCATTTAGGCTTTTTCGGCGTACAGATAGTCGCCCCTAAATCCATGGTTGCCTGAGCAAACTCACCGGGCTTGTCTTTGTCTAAAATATCGCTGAGCAGCGCTTTCATTTCGACCTTTGATTTGGGGAGTGGGGCATCGATGCGCCTGTGCCGGGCAATCACCCGTTCCACATTGCCATCAAGAACCGGCACGGCCTGATCAAATGCGATCGAAACAATCGCTGCGGCGGTGTAGTCGCCAATGCCGGGCAGGCTTTTTAATTCCACAAATGTTTCAGGAAATCTGCCTCCAAACTCGGCAACAATTGTGTCTGCACATTTTTTGAGGTTGCGCGCACGGGAATAATATCCAAGCCCTGCCCATACTTTCAGCACATCTTCCAGATCACTCCTTGCCAAAGCCTCGACATCTGGCCAGAGCTTCACAAATTTCAGAAAATACTTGGTGACGGTTGCAACCTGGGTTTGCTGCAACATCACCTCGGAGAGCCAGACATAATAGGGTTCCGTGCGTTCACCAGCCGCATGTTTGTCAGGCGGCACCCGCCACGGCATGGTGCGGGCATTCACCGTGTACCAGGCAAGCAAGCGGTGGGCAAAGCCCAGCGCAAGTTTAAAATCCGTTGGTTTGGTGGTACCCATGACAAACGAAGGACCGCGATTGGGACGAAAAATCAAGCCATGACAGGGCAGTCTACACAAGACAATCGAAAGAACCGGCCAACCCGGTCTCTTTCAGAAATACTGGGTAAGGTGCTTGAGCCTGTTATCGCCCGGCGTACTGGTATGAAGCTTGAGTTATTGGCAAGCTGGAAAGATCTGGTTGGCGAGGAATTTGCGTCTACCACACGGCCGGAAAAGATTGACTGGCCGCGCCGCGCGCACGAAGACGATCCTTTTCAACCGGCAACCCTTGTGGTTGCATGCGAACCGGCTTCTGCACTCTTTTTTCAGCACGAGCTTGCGCCAATCCTGGAGCGGACAAACCGGTATTTCGGCTTTGAGGCGATCAAGCGCATCCGGATTTTACAAAAACCAGTTTCGGTTCAAACAACCAGCGACGCTCCAATAATCCCGAATTTGACGGCTGAAGACGAAATGCGTCTTGGCGAAATTTTGACCGATATTACAGATCCTGAACTTCGTGATGCGCTGTCCCGTCTTGGCCGGGGAGTTATTTCGCGCAAAAAATTCACCAAATAACGCAATTTTTTTGCCCTGAGCCGCTTTTGCCGCAGTTTGGCCCCCTTGACCTGATTGGAAGATTGTCAAAGGTGTCCTATCTTCCACCCAATCACACATGCAAGCCGGAGTTGAAAATGAAACTGACCAAACGAGAAACGTTATCACTTTTTGGCGCAGCGAGCGTAACCGCAGCAGGAGCGGTCGGTGGAATTGACGGTTTTTTTGATGCAAGTCCAGCCTTTGCCGAAGATTTGTCCACGCTTATGGAACCTGGCCCCTTGGGGGAACATATCGTAGGTGATCCCGAAGCACCGGTTACCATAATCGAATACGCATCCATGACCTGCCCGCACTGCCGTACCTTCCACAAGGAAGTTTATCCAACCATCAAAGAAAAATACATTGATACCGGCAAAGCCAAACTCTATTTCCGCGAATTTCCGTTTGATCCAGCCGCAGCGGCAGCTTTCATGCTTGCCCAATGTGCCGGCGAGGACAAATATTTCTCCATGATTGATGTGCTTTATGAACAGCAATCCGTTTGGAAACGCGGCAAGGTGGTCGATGAACTCTTCAAGATTGCAAAACTTGCAGGCTTTACACAGGAAAGCTTCAGTGCCTGCTTGAAAAATCAGGAACTTCTCGACAATGTGTTGGGAATTCAGAAGAAAGCGGCCGAGGATTACGGTGTCGATGCAACACCTACCTTTTTTATCAATGGCGAAAAGTACTCAGGCAACATGTCTGCCGAGGCTATGGGCGAAGTTATCGACGGCCTCGTCTAGGGCTTTTGGTTGCCGTGATGACCGGCATCTAAAATTTGTAGCAAATTCTGATGTGCGAGCCTTGAATAAAGAACCGCTTTTCGCTTCGGAGTTGGGCGTATGAAGTTTAACAAGCTGCGCCTTCTCGGTTTCAAATCATTTGTAGAACCCACTGAATTCCTTATCGAAAAGGGATTGACCGGGGTCGTCGGGCCAAACGGTTGCGGCAAATCCAACCTGGTCGAAGCGCTGCGCTGGGTAATGGGTGAAAACTCCTACAAAAACATGCGTGCCTCAGGCATGGATGATGTGATATTTTCAGGCTCCGGAAACCGTCCGTCACGCAACACTGCAGAAGTCTCCCTTTTTCTCGATAATGCGGACCGAACCGCGCCGGCAGCCTTCAATGACACCGATGAACTGCAAGTAAGCCGCCGTATAGAGCGCGAATCAGGCTCTGTTTACAGGATCAATGGCAAGGATGTACGGGCAAAAGATGTGCAATTGCTGTTTGCTGACGCCTCAACCGGCGCTCGTTCGCCATCCATGGTCGGGCAGGGCAGAATAGGCGAATTAATCTCTGCAAAGCCGCAAGCTCGCAGGGCATTGCTTGAAGAGGCCGCCGGCATTTCCGGCCTTCATTCCCGCCGTCATGAAGCAGAATTGCGTCTGCGGGCTGCTGAAACCAATCTTGAACGCCTTGATGATGTGGTGGGCCAGCTTGAAAGCCAGCTTGAAAGCCTCAAGCGGCAAGCACGCCAGGCAAATCGCTACCGCAACCTTTCCGGCGAGATACGCAAAACCGAGGCCCTGCTTTTCCATCTGCGTTGGCTCGCCTCCAAGCGGGCCGAAAGTGAAGCGCAAAGCGCCCTTTCGGCGTTTAATCTGACAATGGCGGAAAAAGCCGAAACGCAAGGAAAATTAGCAAAGGAAGAAGCAGTTGCTGCTCACAGATTGCCGGGTCTGCGTGAAGAAGAAGCAAAGGCCGCAGCGGTTCTCCAACGCATGCAGATTGCCAAAGCACAGCTGGAAGAAGAGGTTTCACGACTGGAATTCCGCCGGACGGAACTTGAAAACCGCAAATCCCAGCTTCAAGGCGATCTGGAGCGGGAGGAACAAATTTCGGCGGACAATAACAAGACGCTGGAAAATCTTGACAAGGAGCAATCTGACCTTAAGGAGCAAAGCCGCCTTGTCGGCGAAACCGAAGCAAACTCCAAACAGGCTTTGGAAGCAGCTACCCTAGGGTTGGGTAACAGTGAAGCAGAATTTTCTGATCTCACCGTCAAACTTGCTGATGAAAACGCAAAGCGCGGTCAATTAATACGGACGCTTGAGGAAGTTCAGGCACGACAAGGCCGATTGGAAGAACAACTACGTTCCGTGACTTCAGAACTCGAAGGTGTAGTCGCGGAAATTTCCGGTCTTGAAGGACCGGCTTCAAAGCAGGAAGAAGTTGTCCGCCTTGAAGCCATCATAGCCGCAGCAGAAGCATCACTTTTGGATGCCGAACAAAAAACTGCGGCAGCACGTGAGACCGAAGTTGCGGGGCGTAAACCGGTTGAGCATGCTGAAGGCGCTCTAAGGGAAATCGAAACCGAGGCCCGTACACTGCGTCAGGTTCTCAATCGCGGCGGGGAAGACTTGTTCCCGGCGGTTCTTGAACGCATCACTATTGACCCGGGCTATGAGACTGCGTTGGGTGCAGCGCTTGGTGAGGATCTTGATATTTCGGTCGAGGATACGGCTCCCATCCATTGGGCGCAAGCGGGCGATGGTTCCAACGATGCCGCATTGCCGGAGGGGGTAAAGCCACTTGCAACGGTCATGAAAGCGCCGATGGAGTTATCCCGTCGTCTTGCACAAATCGGGATTGTTGATCGCGGTAAGGGCGAGCGGATTTCACACGAACTGAAGCCCGGACAACGGCTCGTTTCGCTGGAAGGCGACCTGTGGCGTTGGGATGGTCTGATTGCAAGTGCTGATGCGCCATCAGCAGCAGCACAACGTCTTGCGCAAAAAAACCGGTTAGCTGAACTGGAAGAAGCAGGCAACAAGGCTCGCATGGCAGTCCATGAGGCACAGAAGCTTTACGATGCCGGTCAGGAAACGACGGCAAATGCCATCGAGGTTGAATTGTCAGCCAGAGAAACAGTTAGGGAAAATCAGCGTGCGCTTTCTTCGGCGCGCGAGGCACTAACTCTGGCGGAGCGTTCAGTTAGCCAACTCGCCGCAAAACGCTCTGCATTGGCAGAAGCGCAAAACCGGTTGAAATCCGACACAGATGAAACCAGCAGGCGTGTTGTGGAGTCTGATGCAGCGCTTCTTGCCATGGTGGATACCCGTGAATCTGAAGCTGAACTTGAAGCCTTGCGCACACGTGTTGCCCAGGACCGGGCAGCCCTTGCTGAAGCGCGTGCGGCATTCCAAAGCCTCTCAAGTGAGGCGGAAGCCCGCGGACGACGTCTTGAAGTTATCAAAATCGAGCGACAAACCTGGCAAGGCCGATTGCAGAACGCTGGGAAGCAGATTGAAATTCTCACCAGACGTCAGGGTGAAACCGCAGAAGAACTGGCGCGCCTTGCAGATGCTCCTGATGAGTTTGATGCCAAGCGCCGGGACTTATTGAACCAGCTGGAAACAGCGGAAGCCTCCCGCAGACAGGCTGCAGATGTTTTAACCGCTGCTGAAACGGAACAGTCCAATGCTGACCGTGCTGCCCGCAATGCAGTTGATGAACTTGCTGAAGCCCGCGAAAAAGTAGGTCGTGCGGAAGAACGGCTAAATGCATCAAAGGAAAAACGCGCTGAAATTGAGACGCGCATTCGTGAGGAACTCGAGTGTCAGCCTGCTGATCTTGCGGCAGTTGCACAGATCAAACCGGATGACGCAATGCCGGACATCATCAAGATTGAATCCCGTCTTGAACGCCAGAAAGCTGAACGTGAGCGGCTTGGCGCGGTTAACTTGCGGGCAGATGTCGAACAAACCGAGATCGAAGACAAGCGTACCGAAATAATAACCGAACGCGATGACTTGATTGAAGCGATTGCCAAACTGCGCACCGGCATTCAAAGCCTCAACAAAGAGGGCAGGGAGCGTTTGCTCGAAGCTTTTGAGGTGGTGAACAAGGAGTTCCAACGTTTGTTTACTCACCTGTTTGGCGGCGGTACGGCTGAGCTTCAGTTGATTGAATCTGATGATCCGCTTGAAGCCGGTCTGGAGATTCTGGCACGTCCTCCGGGCAAGAAGCCGCAAACCATGACCCTGCTTTCAGGTGGTGAACAGGCGCTTACAGCAATGGCCCTGATTTTTGCGGTATTCCTGACCAACCCTGCGCCTATTTGCGTACTCGATGAGGTTGACGCCCCTTTGGATGATCACAACGTTGAGCGTTTCTGCAATCTGATGGATGAGATGGCCGCATCAACAAAAACCAAATTTGTGCTGATCACACACAACCCGATCACCATGGCACGCATGGACCGCATGTTCGGTGTGACAATGGCTGAGCGTGGTGTCAGTCAGCTGGTTTCAGTGAACCTGGAACAGGCTGAAGAGCTTCGCGAAACAGCTTAGATTTAGGATCCAGACTCTGGAGAGTTTCCTCTTTTGATTTGTTCAAAAGAATGGACTACGCCTTTGAAGTTTAAACAAAAATGCGCAACTGAAATCAAATAAGGTATGCGCTGTCGCTGTTCTGATTGTGCGGATGCTCTAGTGAAATTCGATCAGGATCGCACCAAGCGCAATCAATCCAATTGCGCCCAGCTTGGCTTTACTCAATTTCTCCTGGAAGAACAAAATACCGATGCCGGTTGCGAAGATGATGGAGGTTTCTCTCAACGCCGCGGCCTCGCTGACCTTGCCAATCAGGGTTGCGAGCATCAGCGTTCCAAACGAAAAGAACGCAACCAGTGCTCCGATAATTCCGCGTTTGACCATTTTTTGATTGGACGGCCTTTCTTCCAGGGCACGCCACTTTGCAAAGGCAACAACCGGAAAACCAAATCCTCCAAGAAAGAAAAACCAGGCAAGAAATGTAAAGGGGTCGGTTGTTGCGCGAACGCCGTATGCGTCAACCGTTGTGTAAAGTGCAACGGTAATTCCGGCTCCAACCGCGAAAAGGATTGAAGGGCGCAATGCAGCGCGTAATGCCGGGCTTACTTCTTTTTCGCTCAGATTTATGCCAGCCAGCGAAATGATGGCGCCCGAAAGCAGCAACAGGCCGCCCCATTGGCCGGGCTCGAGCGCTTCACTGAACAAGAACACTGAAAAAATTGCCGTCGCAAGCGGACCCATGCCCCGCGCGATGGGATAAACCAGTGTAAATTCTCCACGACTAAAGGCACTTGCCTGCAGCCACTCATAGATTAGATGACAAATGAACGAGATGAAGAGGATGGGGATCAGATGTCCCTCAGGCAATGGGAATACAAACAGGGCAAACGGTGCCGCCATTATGGAATACGCCACGTTGATTGCGCCGCGATTTAGATAGGGGTTTCCATACTTGTTAAGGGCTGCAAATACCGCATGGGCGAATGCGGAAACGAGCGCCAGCAATAGTGCAAGCCTTGCGCCGGTTTCGGTGCCAGCCAGGCTGACGAGGTAATCGCCCATATTGTCTCTTCTTTCAAAGACAAACCCTTGGCAAATGCAAATGGTTCTGTCAAAGCGAAACGGAAAGAAAATAAGTTGGAAGCAGAACATGGCAATCAAAGGTATTCTTTTCGACAAGGATGGAACAATTGTCGATTTCAAAGCGACCTTTGAACCTGCAACAAAGCTGGTTTTGGAGGAGCTTTGTGGTGACGATCAGTCCCTGCTTGAAGCTGCCGCCCATGCGGTTCGGTTTGATCTTGAGAAATCTGAAATTGCCGACGATTCTGTAATTGTTGCAGGGTCGAGTTTTGAGATCGCGACGATCCTCGGCGCGGTCACCGGCCGGATTGACCAAGATGAATATGCAACGGAGTTGGATGAAAGGTTCGGACGTTACTGCTCTGAAACGGTTGCAGAACTTCCAGGAGCCATCGGCAGTCTGAAATCCATGCATAACAGCGGGTATCTTCTGGGGGTAGCCACAAATGATGCAGCTGCAAATGCCGTTATTCAAATGGAGCGCCTGAATATCCGCAGCCTGTTCAGTGAGATTCTAGGTGCGAATTCGGGATATGGTGCAAAACCGGGCGCCGGGATGATTGAAGCGTTTCTGGAGACATCACAACTTCGCCCCGATGAGGTCATGATGGTTGGCGACAGCATCCATGATCTGGAAGCGGGTCGAGCGGCAAATGTTATTACCTGTGGCGTGGAAACCGGTCCTGCCACGCGCGCTACACTGGTATCTTTTGCCGATCATATTCTTGGTTCAATCTGCGAGCTTCCGTCACTACTTGACCAATTGAACGTCAATTAATACCAACGGGGATTTTGCTGAGACAGGAAAGCACGCTTGCATATGAGGCAAACAAATATACTCCTTGCACCCGAAAAGTGGGCACCGGTTTTCGGATAAGTGCAAGGATCAAAAGAAGAATCCTATACTCAAAATTCGGGTTTCCGAGTGTTTTGAGTATAGATTGAAATCATAAAACCCTTGTCCCATGTTGATTCTTGGGCGAAATAGGGGCAATTATCGGCAAATTTGGCGGGTTCCATGTCTGACACCCTCGATGAACGAGTTTCCAACTCCGCTATTTGGTGCCAGCGCCTTGCCGTGTTCTTGTTGCCTTACTTCCTGCAGGTCATAATATTGTTTCGTTTCAACAAGATTGAGGCAGTACAATTGCTAGCTCTTGTCGGCATTGGTTTGATCATCAGTCTTATTGCCGCCATTCTGGCAATCCGTGCGGCAGGTGATCTGTGGACCAAGGGTTATCGGGGCGGGTCACGGGTTGTGCGTGGTACCTTGTTGGCGATGCTGGTATTGATGCCTTTCCTCTATTTTGCCTTCCTGGCTGTTCAACTTCCCCTGGCCAACGATGTCTCAACTGCCCCCTTTGATCCTCCGCCGTATATTGCAGCAGTTAAGTATCGGGCAGAAAGAAGCGACAGCGGCATGAACCCGGTATTGGAATACACGGCGGACTATGCCAGCGATATTGTCACAGCCTATCCAAAGCTCCAGTCGCGGAGATATCCGGCCGGGCCTGAACGTGTACTTGAAGCGGTTACGGCAATCATCCAGGAAAATGAGTGGCCGATCACTGCAAGCCTTGGGGTGCCTCAAACAGCTGCCGGGCTGGAAAGTGAGGAGACGACAACTACCGAAAGTGAAGCGCAACTTGCAGACAATGAACCGGAGACAAGCGATATCTATATCGAATATGTAGAACGGACGTTGGTTTTCGGATTTGAAAACGATGTAGTCGTTCGCATTGTCAGTGAAGATCAAAATACTTTGGTGGATCTGCGCGCATCATCGCGCTGGGGACGGCATGATTTTGGTTATAATGCAAAACTCATTGACCGGTTTCTAGAAGCGTTGGATACCACATTGCTTGGCATTGCTGGCGAGGGGTAACGCTTAAGCCTATAGCGTGTCGCTTTTTGTTGGTTTCATTTGGCACGCTCTATGCCTTTGTTTTGTCGCACTTTCTTATCATGAAATCGACTTTGATTTCATGGAAAGGGCTCTGGATTATGTTTTAAACTGGCGTGTAGCGAGAGTTAAGCGAGGGTGGGCCGTCACAGATTATCCGGCCCTGTTGAACAAGATCCTCAATATGGGCAAAGACAGAAAGACCTGCTGCTCCATGAAAGCGTGGATCAGTATCCTTGTAGATTACCTTCACAATCTCTGGAATGGTTTCATCACCTGCGCGAATACGGGACAAGACTGCTGTTTCCCTCATCTTTCTGTGGGCTCGGAGTGCTCTTACAAATTCCGGAGCCTTTTCAAGCCTCCCACCATGTCCAGGAAAATAAATTGTTTCAGATCGCTCAACCATTTTGCTGAGTGAAGACATATAGTCGGACATGGATCCATCTGGTGGCGCGACGATTGATGTAGCCCACCCCATAACATGATCGCCAGAAAACAACATCTGCCTGCCCACCAGGGCAAAACATGCGTGGTTTTTAGCATGTCCCGGCGTCAATACGGTTTCAAGTTTCCAACCGTCTCCGGTTACGATTTCCCCTTCGCTGAGAATGTGGTCAGGTTTGAAATCCCGATCACCCGCCGCATCCAGCAAGTTTATTTCGCCCAGATGCAGCTCCCTTGATGCGCGATGAATGCCCTCGGCAAGCATCGGTGCACCGGTTTTTTCCTGCAGCTTTTTGGCAAGCGGTGAATGATCCATATGCGTATGTGTAACCAGGATATGGCTGACTTTACGCCCCTTGAGTGCTCTAAGCAGCAGGTCAAAGTGGCTGTCGATAATCGGGCCCGGATCAATCACCGCAACACTTTCTTCGCCAAGAATATATGTGTTGGTACCGCGAAAGGTGAAGGCGCTTTCGTTGGGCGCGGTTACACGTTGAATGCCGTCTGCAAGCTTCACAACCTCGCCATGGGCAGGATCAAATTTTGTTCTGAAATTCGGTGAAGCCATGAACTATGATTTTGCCTTTTTGATGCTTGCTAGCGCGAGTCTTAGCCAATATACCCTAGGTCGTACACTCATAATATCTGGGAGCAGAAAATGTCGAATATTTCCTCTGGAAATGCCCTTGCCGTGCGTTCGGTAAGCCAAACCACAAGCAGTGTGATGCTTTACCCCTTGCTGGTGATATTTGGGATCGCCCTCATCACCCTTTCCGCCAAAATTCAGGTGCCGTTTTGGCCGGTTCCGATGACATTGCAGACGCTCGCGATAGCAGGCATTGCAGCAGCCTATGGATTGCGCCTGGGGCTTGCGACAGTGGTTGCATATTTGGTTACAGGATATTTTGGTGCTCCTGTGTTTGCCGGCCCGATTGCCGGACCTGCGTATTTTGTTGGCCCAACAGCCGGGTTTCTGGCAGGCTTTGTGGTCATGACAGCAATCGTCGGATTTGTTGCAGATCGTGTAAGCTCGGAAAGTTTCTGGAAACTCCTGGCCTCAATGCTGGCTGGTGATGCGCTTTTGTTTGCCCTTGGCTTTGTCTGGCTTGGCTATTTCTTCGTAACGGGTAGCGGTGATACGCTGGGAAGCGCATTTGCCTGGGCAAAGGGGGTTGAACCCTACATCTTGGGCGACATTGTGAAAATGATTCTTGCCGCAGCCGCTGTTCCTGCAATAAGCATCCTTATGCGCCGGTAAACCGGACATACTTCCGGTTTCAAATCATAAAAGCCCGGGAATTAGGTCGGGCTTTTGTTTTTTGAAAGGCATTTTGGAGAAATTGGCTGGGGTACCTGGATTCGAACCAGGGATGGCGATACCAAAAACCGCTGCCTTACCACTTGGCCATACCCCATCAATGTTCGGCTTCTATAACCGGATTGTTTGATTGCTTCAAGCTATCATTCAACAAAAACATGATGGATTTTTGTCAGACTTGTTTAGTAGTAAATACCGCGCTAAATACGCCTATCGATCAAAAAGGCTGTTTTGGCTTGGCCAGTCACAATTTCAATTTTCACCAAAAATAAACTGGACACCCAACATGCGTTTTGAAGGCACATCATCATACGTTGCAGCAGACGATCTTACAGTTGCGGTTAACGCAGGCATAGCACTTGAGCGTCCGTTGCTGGTTAAGGGTGAACCTGGAACCGGTAAAACTGAGCTTGCCAAGCAGGTTGCGGCCTCGCTGGGGCTCGCGCTGATTGAATGGCATGTAAAGTCGACAACCAAAGCCCAACAGGGTTTGTATGAGTATGATGCGGTTTCACGTTTGCGCGACAGTCAACTCGGCGAAGAGCGTGTGCATGATGTCAAAAACTACATCCGTAAAGGCAAAATCTGGGAAGCATTTGAAGCCAAGGAAAAAGTGGTTCTGTTGATCGATGAGATCGACAAGGCAGATATCGAATTTCCGAATGACCTGCTGCAGGAACTCGACCGCATGGAGTTTCATGTCTACGAGACGAACGAAACCATCAAGGCAGACAATCGACCGATTGTGATCATCACATCCAACAATGAAAAAGAATTACCGGATGCCTTCCTTCGCAGGTGTTTCTTTCATTATATCCGATTCCCGGAAGTGGAAGTTTTAGAGCAAATCGTGGAGGTGCATTATCCGGGCATAAAAAAGACCCTGATTCGCGAAGCACTCAGCCAATTCTATGAATTGCGGGACACTCCGGGCCTGAAAAAGAAACCATCAACTTCAGAAGCGCTGGACTGGATCAGGCTTCTGGTTGCTGATGATGTGGATGCAGCCGATTTGCGTGGAAATTCAACCGACGCACTCCCCAAATTGCATGGTGCATTGCTCAAAAACGAGCAGGATGTCCACTTGCTTCAGCGCCTGGCATTCATGGCCAAGCAGCAGGGCCGGGGGTAACGTCCGCCACAACTTTTCGCGAGTACCTTGCAACTCGCTGTTTGATGTCGTTTTCTCCGGACTGTTGTTCGGAGATGTTCATGCGCGTTTTCTTCTTGTCATTTTTCATATTGCTGATGTCAGCGTCGCTCATTCGTGCCGATCAACAATGCGGATTGGGTCGCGATGAGTGTGAAATCCCATTAGGCAGGTACAACATTGAATTGCCGGAGCGGGCAGACGCAAAAACACCAATTCCTGCCATGATATATTTTCACGGAGCAGGCGGTTCCGGCAGGCGATCATTGAGAAACCGTAACATGGTGGAGGCGTTCTTGGATCGCGGATATGCGGTAATCGCTCCAAGCGGCTTAAAGCGTCCCGGGTCTCGCTTTGGGCCCTTGTGGTCATTTCATCCCAACCGCCCGGAACAGAGGGACGAACTGGTTTTCGCAAAAGCCGTACTGGCTGACGCTGCCATCAGGTTTAACATTGATCGTGATCACATTTTGATGACTGGATTTTCAATTGGCGGTTCGATGACTTGGTATTTGGCCTGCAAGGACCCGAAGGTTGTAAAAGCCTATGCGCCGGTTGCTGGATCATTCTGGCGACCGCACAATGCGGGTACAGATTGTGCTGGGCCCATGAAATTAATGCACACCCATGGCTGGCGCGATGAAACCGTACCTCTTGAAGGTCGCGTCCTTGGAGGTGGTTCGATTGTGCAGGGTGATGTGTTTTATGGCCTTCAGATTTTGCGAAAGACCAACGGTTGCTGGAACCACAAGGCCGACAAGTTTGATGTAAGCGGTATTTATCTGAAGCGTTGGTGGACAAAATGTAAAATCGGAAGTGCCCTGCAATTCAACTTGCACAAAGGCGGGCATATTGTGCCGGTTGGGTGGGCTGAGGAAGCGATCGATTGGTTTGAAAGTTTGGACAAGAAGGAGCAGGGTTAGATCGAAATTCGCTCTAGAATTGACCAACGTCCAATACCAAGTTATGACGCTCTTTGGATCGTGGTGATTTCACCAAATTGCAACCACGTTAAACAACTCGCTAAAGAGGATTTTTATATGCCGATACGCATACCAGATGGATTACCTGCCCGCGAAACCCTGGAAAAAGAAGGCGTACCTGTTCTCAAAGAGACTGATGCCAGTCGCCAGGATGTTCGCCCACTGCAGATCGGCCTGCTCAATCTCATGCCGAACAAGATCAGGACTGAAACGCAAATAGCGCGTTTGATCGGCGCTACCCCGTTGCAAGTTGAATTGACACTTGTGCGTATTGCGAACCACCAGTCGAAGAACACAAGGGAAGAACACCTGATCGACTTTTACAGCACCTGGAAAGAAATCAGGCATCGCAAATTTGATGGCTTCATCATTACCGGTGCTCCGATCGAAACGCTTCCATTCACCGAAGTTACTTATTGGCATGAACTCACTCAGATTCTTGATTGGACGGTGACCAATGTGCATTCGTGTTTCAATATTTGCTGGGGTGCAATGGCAGCGATCAATCATTTTCATGGCGTGCCAAAATACGAGTTGGAGAAAAAGGCATTCGGAGTATATCGTCACCGCAACTTGAATCCGGCTTCGCCATATCTGAACGGATTTTCTGATGACTTTCAGATTCCCGTTTCGCGCTGGACGGAAATGCGTTCCGCTGACATTACGCCTGAAACCGGATTACAAATTCTGATGGAGTCTGACATAACCGGTCCATGCCTCATCCATGAGAAGGCAGGCAACAGGCTCTACATTTTCAACCATATTGAATATGACTCGTTTTCTCTGGGCGAGGAATACAGTCGCGACATTGCAAACGGCGCGCCGATTGAAATTCCGCACAATTATTTCCCGGCTGATGATCCCAAGATGCCACCACAAAACCGCTGGCGTTCGCACGCGCATCTTCTTTTTGGCAATTGGATTAACAAGGTTTATCAAAATGCGCCCTTCAACATTGAGGATATTGGTAACAAATTTAGCTAGAGCTTTTCGCACTTTTGTGAATTCACAAAAGTGATAACGAAATGCGTAAAAACAATGACTTATAGCGTGTCAGGTGAATCCAGTAAAAAGCGACACGCTTTAAGTTGCGGAAAAACACCTTTGCGAGGTAACGTCATGTCAATCGAAATCCGAGCGATAACGCCGAATGTGGGTGCGGAAATTTACGGTGCTGATCTGAACAGCGAAAGAGATGTGGAGACAATAAGGACAGCCTTCGCTGATCATTCCGTCGTTGCAATTCGCGGTCTGGATTTAACCCCCGATCAGCATCTGGAATTTGCCAGAAAGTGGGGAACGATCAATGTCAATCGCTTCTTCAAGCCGGTCGATGACTATCCCGAGATTGCGATGGTTTTAAAGGAGCCGGACCAGACAACAGCAATTGGCGAAACCTGGCATACAGATCACTCCTATGATGAAGCACCTGCATTGTGTTCGATACTTTATGCCCGTGAAACCCCGGACGTTGGTGGGGACACATGCTTTGCTTCACAACATGCAGCTTACATCGGCTTGTCTGACGGAATGAAGAAAATGCTGGAAGGGCTTAGTGCATGGCACTCCTCGCGACATGCTTTTGGTGCAGAACTTACGGGCGAAGAAGCACATCAGGACGGCAGGCTTGGAAACGAGACTGCTGCCACCCAAGATGCACTTCACCCTGTCGTAATAACCCACCCGCTTTCTGGCAAAAAATGTCTATATGTAAACGGTGATTTCACCACCCGTTTCGATGGATGGACGTGCGAAGAATCGCAACCTTTACTCGATCAGCTTTACGCCCATTGTTCGCGTGCGGATTTTACCTGCAGATTACGGTGGGAGCCCGGAACGATGGCAATCTGGGATAATCGGGCGGTGCAACACATGGCCATGAACGATTACCCCGGCAAACGCCGGCTGATGCATCGCATAACAATCGATGGCATAACACTTTCCTAACGACAAAATTCAAGTGATCTCTTCGTCATGTTCTTACCGTTTTTTCTCAAGCTTAAAGAAGCCAAAATTCCCGTTACCTTGCGGGAGTATCTGACCCTGCTTGAGGCCCTGCAAAAAGATTTGGTCACCTATGATGTCGAGGCCTTTTATTATCTTTCCCGCTCTGCACTGGTTAAGGATGAGAGGCACCTCGACAGATTTGATGTCGTGTTTTCGGAAGTGTTCAAAGGCATCGATCGGGTTGTCGGAACGGATAAAATTGATCAGGTGCAGTTGCCCGGGGAGTGGTTACAAAAGCTCGCGGAAAAACACCTCTGTGAAGAAGACAAGAAAATGATTGAATCCCTCGGCGGTTGGGAAAAGCTGATGGAGACACTCAAGAAGCGGCTCGAAGAACAACACAAGCGCCATCAGGGCGGATCAAAAATGATCGGGACCGCCGGAACCTCACCCTTTGGTGCTTATGGCTATAATCCGGAAGGGGTGAGGATCGGGCAGCATGAAAGCAGGCACCGCCGGGCTGTGAAGGTTTGGGACAAGCGGGAATTCAAGAACCTTGATGATTCGATCGAACTTGGAACCCGGAATATCAAAGTTGCCCTGAAGCGTTTGCGCCGGTGGGTCCGTGATGGTGCGGATGATGAACTTGACCTCAACGGGACCATTCGTGCGACCGCTGAAAACGGCTATCTCGATGTAAAGACCCGACCGGAACGCCGTAATGCAGTGAAAGTGCTGCTGTTTCTCGATATTGGCGGATCAATGGATGGTCATGTAAAACTCGTAGAAGAATTGTTTTCCGCCGCACGGATGGAACTTAAAAACCTTGAGTATTTTTACTTTCATAACTGCCTCTATGAGGGGGTTTGGAAAGACAATCACCGCCGCCACACTGAACGCATGTCAACATGGGATGTCCTTCATACTTACGGTAATGACTATAAGGCGATCTTTGTCGGCGACGCGGCCATGAGCCCGTATGAGATTGTATATCCAGGTGGATCGGTTGAACACTGGAATGAAGAGTCCGGTGAAATCTGGCTTCGCCGGGCAACGGAACACTGGAACAGTTCCATCTGGCTTAATCCGATGGCAGAAAAAGTCTGGCGCTACACGCAATCAACGCAGATGATCAACCAGATGTTTGGCGGGCGCATGTTCCCGATGACCTTGGCCGGTTTGGATCAAGGCTTGAAAGAGCTGTCACACTAGGGCAAATTTTGTTTTAACGAAAATGCGTGAATGAAATCAAATAACGAACGCCTTGCCGCTGTTTGGATTGAACCGGTACGCTAACAAGGTTTTCTCAAAGTTCCGGAAGGCCCGGATTTCCCGATTCTTGCGGGTTGCGCACGACATAATCCTGTTTGATGGCTTTGGAACCGGAAATCGTCTGATCGTGTCGCCAACCGGGTGGATTGAACAGATATCCCAGGCGTTGACGAACAGTAATTCCAGGTGCCACCGCATCGCGGAACATATCAACCCACTCATGAATTGCGACACGAAGTGGATTGAAAGTCCCAATGTTCTTTACAAGTCCATACTTTGGTGTCTCGCGTTCGAGTTCTTCGACAAAAGTTCCGAACATGCGATCCCAGATGATCAGTGTCCCGGCATAATTAGCGTCGAGATATCGCGGGTTGGTGGCATGATGAACCCTGTGATGCGACGGCGTATTCATGATCAGTTCAAACCATCGGGGCATTTTCCCGATGGCTTCGGTGTGGATCCAGAACTGGTATACTAGGTTGACCCCGCCAACAAACATGATCAGTACCGGGTGAAATCCCAAAAGAACCAAAGGTATGCGCAACACAAACATGCCGGTAAACACACCCGTCCAACTTTGCCGCAATGCGGTTGATAAATTGTAGTGTTGGCTTGAGTGATGAATGACATGCTCAGCCCAGACCCAACGACAGCGATGTGCAATGCGGTGATACCAGTAGTAGCGTAAATCATCAAAGATGAAACAGGCAACGATCCAATACCATTCAAAACCTGCAGAAAAAATCCGGAAGTTGTAAAACCACGACAACACGCCAAATGCGACAAGGCCGAAGACAAGCCCGCTCACTACATTACCGACGCCCATTAGCAGGCTGGTTGCGGTATCCCGTGTTTCAAATCCTTCAACATTGTGAAATCGTTTCAGGACGAATAATTCAATAATGATCAGCGTCACAAAAGCCGGAATTGCCAATTGGGTAACAGCGGGAAAATTTGGAATTACAAGATCCAATTTAATTCTCCATCGAACTAAACAGCGTCAGGACACCGTTTCTGTGTACAGGGTCGGACACCTCCAATTCTATGTGGCGAAGAGTAAAGTCATTAAATTGAAGGCCAACGCCGCGGGCTGTTTCTACCACATTTTCGACAAGCCTATTATCAATTTTGCGGGTTACAAAATTTTGCCCGACCCCGGTGACGACCCCTAAAAGAGTGTTGTCGTTGACGATCAGTCCTGATCTGCTGGCATCATCCAATATGATGCGGTCAAATTTCGCATCCGGGAAATCAAACCGATACAATTTCCCTGCAACTTCTTCTGAGAGCCGTTCACGCTCCTTGTTTTTATCTATGAGATAGACCAGCCCAATAACCACGGGCAGGCCGACAAGTATCATGGGAACAAGGATTGTGAGTGGCATGACTAACTCCGCATACGTTCGCCTGCCGGATCGAACAATGGCTCCTTGTTGATCTTCGCCGGTCGTCTTACGCCGAGAATTTCAATTTCAAAAAGACCTGCCTCATCGCGGTCGGCAAGTTCTGCCGGAATGTATCCTTGACCAAGCGATGCTTTGACCGAGTGTCCATATCCGCCGGAAGTAATCCACCCTACCACACGCCAATCTCCATCGACGTGCGGTGTTGTAACTGCCACTTCCTTGTTTTCTTTGTCAAAGCGGGGCGCACCATATCCATGCGGCGAGGTGGTGGTACCATAATCCTTGCCACCAACCTTCGCCCAGATCGGTTCATCTGCCATGATATCTGCCGTGTCTGCATCAATCACAAACGAGACGCGATGAAGTTTTGGACCATCTGCATGTTCGCGCGCTGCCGCTTCGCGGCCAATAAAGTCGTTCTTGGAGAGTTTTATAAACCGCTCCATCGCCGCTTCATACGGGCCGTAGATCGGACGCAACTCGCCAAACCAGGTGGGGAAGTTTTTCTCAAGGCGCATGGAAAGCAGCGCACGCATGCCAAAGTCCACGATGTTGAATTCCGCCCCTGCTTTCTTAAGACCCGCATAGACCTTGCGTTGATAGGATGGCGCCATCCATAGTTCGTAACCAAGATCACCAGAAAAGGTAACCCGGTTGACGATACAAGGTGCACTGTTTACATCCATTTCACGAATGCCCATGAACTTGAAGGCTTCATTGGAGACATCCTGATCGCACAGTTTTTCCATAACCTCGCGCGATTTCGGGCCTGCAATTGAAAGGCCAACAAGGTTCATGCCGTATCGGGAAATGCAGACCGAGCCATCTTTTGGCATGTGCTTTTCAAACCAGCGCATGTGATATTTCTGCGCGGCACTTGAGCCCCACATGCGGAAGTTTCCGTCGTCGAGTTTCCCGATGGTGAAATCGCCAATCAGTTTGCCGTTTTCATTCAACATTGGTGAAAGCGCAAGTCGACCCTGTCTTGGCATGTTGTTGCACAGCATGCGGGACATAAAGCTTTCTGCTCCTTCACCTGTAATCTTGTATTTCGCAAAGTTTGATATTTCTGTCACGCCAACGGAATTGCGAACTGCATTGACCTCCTGACCAACATGCTCAAAATCGTTGGAGCGATGGAAGGAGAGCACATCGTGCGCCTCCTCAGCAGATGGCGCGAACCAAAGCGGCACTTCAAGCCCCCAGGTGTCGCCCATCACTGCGTGATTTTCGTCTTTCATCGTGTCATAAAGTGGAGTGGTTTGCTGTGGTCTTGCAGCTGGTAGTTCTTCATTGGGGAAGCGAATAGAAAAGCGCTTGGAATAGTTTTCCCTCACCTTGGCATTGGTGTAACGCAATGTCGCCCATTCGCCGAAACGCGTAACATCCATTCCGAAGATATCATAGCCAGGGTCGCCGTGAACCATCCAGTTTGACAGTGCAAGGCCAACCCCTCCACCCTGACTGAAGCCGGCCATCACTGCACAGGCGCACCAGAAATTGGTGAGACCATCCACCGGGCCAACCAGCGGATTGCCATCGGAAGCAAAGGTGAACGGGCCATTGATGATTTGTTTGATGCCGGCCTTTTCAAGCGGCGGGAAATGCTTGAATCCGATCTCCAGAGAAGGCGTCAGCCGGTCGATATCCGGTTGCAACAGTTCATGGCCAAAATCCCATGGTGTGTTTTGTGGTGACCATGGAACACAGGCTTTTTCGTAGGTGCCAAGCAGCATGCCTTTGCCTTCCTGGCGGGTATAAATTTCACCTTTGAAGTCAATTACGTGCACCAGCTCGCGACCGGTGTCCTGATTGTATTCAACAACCTCAGGCATTTCTTCGGTCAGCAAATACATGTGTTCCATGGCAAGAAGCGGCAACTCAAGACCTACCATGCGACCGACTTCACGCGCCCATAGGCCACCGGCATTGACAACATGTTCTGCCTTTACGGTTCCTTTTTCGGTGACCACATTCCAGGTGCCATCGGCATCTTGCGTTAGTTCTTCAACACGGTTGCGTAGTTCAATTTCTGCGCCCAACACACGAGCAGCTTTTGCATAGGCATGCGTAGTGCCGGAGGGATCAAGATGCCCCTCAGCCGGATCCCAAAGACCGCCGACAAAGTTGGTTTCGTCCATAATCGGGAACATGGCCTTGGCTTCCGCCGGAGTAACAAGCTCGGTTTCCATGCCGAGATAGCGTCCCTTGGCGTGAAGCGTGCGCAGGAAGTCCATGCGTTCCGGGCTGTCCGCCATCATGAATCCACCAACCAGATGAAGTCCGCAGGACTGGCCGGAAATTTTTTCAAGCTCTTCGTACAAACCGATCGTATAAGCTTGGAGTTTCGCAACGTTCGGATTGCCATTGAGCGTGTGAAAACCACCCGCAGCATGCCAGGATGAGCCGGAGGTTAGTTCCGATCTTTCAATCAGGATTACGTCAGTCCACCCGGCTTTTGCCAGGTGAAAGAGAACCGAACATCCTACAACCCCGCCGCCGATGACAACAGCCCTATAAGCGTCTTTCATATTGTTTTTCTCCCCAGATATGCTTCCCGTGTCGGGTTAAATTTCGTTGTTGCAACTAGCATTGCTTTTCAGCTCAAGATCAGCCGATTACTGAAAAACTCGAATTTGGATTGATTTCGCGGTTTCTCGAAAAAGTACCAAGCGAAATCGTATGCCCGATATAGTCAAGCTTGAACTGCACCGGGTCAACATCATGATCCTGTCCGTTTTCGCATGCTTCAATGATGGCGGTCATCATCTTGCCCGCAACCGGCGCATTTTTGAACTGGTTGCCGGATGTGCCGCAAGCCATGTAAAAGCCGGGAAGGTCGGATTTGTCATAAATCGGGATCCAGTCTTCTGTCACATCATAAAGTGCTACCACGCCTTTGGCGTGTTCAGGAATACCAAGCGCTGGCAAGCGCTGGGCAAACCGCATCACCAGTGTTTTGTTCTGATCAGTAAACTCGGTGTTGTAATTGTCCGGATCGTCGACCCATTCTTTTTCATCACACGCCGGATCCTCCGATCCAATCAACATGTGATTTCCAATTTCCGAACGGGCGTAAGTTGCTATGTCACTGTCAGAGTAGACAAAGCCGCCATTGCCATAGTCGATATCAGCGGGTGCAGGAACGTGCGCAACTTCGTGACGAAGCGCCCTTGTTGACATCTTCATGGATGATTTTACGCCTGCCATTTCATTAAGAATTGAAGAGTGTGGTCCACCCACATTGACGACGACTTTAGCGTCGATCTTTGTGCCGTCCTTAAGCGTTACGCCGACAACGCGCCCATCTTGCCGGCGGATTTCAACGATCTCGGTATTGAAACGAAATTCTGCTCCATGTGCTTCTGCTGCACGTTGAGCATTGTGTGCAGAAAGTTTTGGATCAGACACGTAACCGCCAGCCGGAAAAAACACCGCACCATGGACGCCGGGTCCGGTCGCTTTACCAAATTCGGCGTCATCAATGCGTTTTGCAGGTTCAAACTGACGGGTGTCAGCGCCGGTAATTTTCATTGAAACATCTTCGATTGAGAGATGCTCAAACGGGCAGCCAAGTCGCTCCATCGTGTCGCAAGCCGTTTGCAGGTTATTGTTACGATCGGTCTTGATAACGAGACAGCCAGTGTTGGTGTAGGAAATCAGGCCCTGTTCATCTTCAACACCTATATAGTCAGCCCATTCCTTCCAGTAGTGCCAGCCTTCATAAGCAATGGCACAGGTTTCATAGGCAGAATAATAGGTGCGAATGATCGCACACGAGCCTGAGGTTGACCCGTATCCAGACTCGGGCAATTTATCCATGCTCAGGGTTTTCCAGCCCTTCTTTGCCAATTCAAAGGCCGTACAGGCGCCTATCACCCCCGCGCCGATTATGATTGCATCAAATGTTTGGTTCGCCAACTGATACCTCATTCCTGAAATTATAATGTCTATACATAATGAATAACCACATTTCGAAGCCATGCACTTACCCATATGCGAAGTGAAACGGTTCGCAATTGGATTAGGGTCTGAACCCAATTGGGAAATGTGGCTGCATTGGAGACAAAATGGTTTATTTCGCGGCGAAAAACACAGGCGATGCCAAAGCATCGGCGAGGCTTTTTAATACTGAAATAGGCGTTTTGGCCCAACCCGTTCGGGCAGCGCCCAATTTACCCGAATTATCGTTGAAATCTCCTCATTGACGGAAAGTCATGTCGGTCGATTTCGCCTAAATTCTGAAAAATTGGTCAGCTGTGCAGGCCAATTCCCAATTGAGTCCAGACCCTAGTCCGCCATCGGCCAGGCATCCAAGATTAATGTCGGTCCGGAATATCAACTTTGGGGCGTTTTGAAATCAACGGCCCGACAGTTTTCAATTGAAAGTTGACGTAACCCGCTTCGGTAACCTGTAAATGTTTTTGCGTTATCTCATGAAAATCAGCAAGCTTGTGAAATGGCACCAGCGGACAGGCGTGGTGTTCTGCATGATAGGGCATGTTCCACGCAAGCCAACGTACAATCGCGTTGGTGAAAGTTGTGCGCGAGTTTTCCAGCATGTTGGCCACATGGGGGCATCGCCCGTGTTCTGCCATCAAATACAACCGTAAAAAAGGCTGACCCAGGATAGCCGGTACGACCCACAGATATACAATTTCTGAGTTCGAGAAGTAGTAACAGCAAACAGTCAAACTTGCATAAATGCCAATCATGAACAGGGCTTCTTTCCTGACGCGGCCATGGGCAGATTTTGGCAGATATGCGTAACCAAACGGCCCGAAGGCATTTACAAAAATTGTTCGAATATGAAACCACCAGACCGGAATGCCAGTAATCGTCCAAAGGTATTGCCCAAGGGTTTGCTCCTTGCTGCCTAAAAGTTCGGGATCCTTTTCAGGGTTGTGGGTGTGTCTGTGATGGGCGAGATGAAAATACCTGAACCAGGTAGGCGGAAGCAGGATCAACAGGGCGCATGCCCAGCCAACTAACCGGTTTAAAAGGAGCGATTGAAATGGTGTGTCATGGACCGTCTCATGCAAAAGCGTGAACAAAAAGATGATCTGTATGCCATGAAGCAGCATCCCAAGCTGCCAGCCCACAACGCCTGAAAATATCCAGGTACCGGTGGCAAGCATCCCGAGGAGGTGGCTCGCCAGCCCAAGCAATCCGATTGCGTCTGACTTGGCAGTCAGGGTGATCCGTTCGTCATCACTGAGTTCAGCCAGCAATTGTTTATGGTCAAACGTGTGATCATTCATAAAATTACCTAATTCCAATTTGCTGCAGTTTTCAATATGAATAAGCGATGCAACCAACAAAACTCACCGTCAGAAAAGACAGAAAATCCCTCGAAATCACCTTTGGTGAAAATGAAGTCTATGAGCTCTCCGCAGAAATTCTGCGCGTGCTTTCCCCTTCCGCTGAAGTGCAGGGCCACTCGCCGGAACAACGCCAGACCGTTTGCGGCAAAAGGAACGTCGGGATAATGCAGATGGAACCGATTGGAAATTATGCTGTCCGCATAACGTTTGACGATATGCATGATACCGGAATTTTCAGTTGGGCATATTTTCAGGAACTTGGACAAAACCTCGAAGAAAAATGGGCTGAATATGTCAATGAACTGGATGAGAGGGGCATGACCCGCGAACCATCTGCACCGGCCCGGAGAGTGCCATGATTACAATCTACTCAGAAGACCATCGAAAACGGGATGCCAAGACGGAGCTTTATGCTGGCGAACTGGTACTTCCTTTTGAAAAGCCCGCGCGGATGGATTTCATTCTCGATCGCATCAAAAGCCAGCAACTTGGAGAAGTAATCGCGCCGCGTGATTTTGGCCTTGAACCCGTTCTTGCAATCCATGATGCCGACTATGTTGCATTTCTTGAGGCTTGCTGGGATGAATGGGTGGCTGAAGGCATGGCGGGTGAAGCAATTGCAACCTGTTGGCCGGCAAGACGAATGCAGCAGCGCTGCCCAAAGCACATTGATGGCAAGCTGGGCTATTACGCTTTGGCGGCTGAAACTTCGATAACCGAAGGGACCTGGGAAGCTGCGCGCTCAAGTGCAAATGTTGCTCTTGAAGGTGCAAGCAGGCTGCATGACGAGAAGGCGGTGTTTTCATTGTGCCGTCCGCCCGGACATCACGCGGCACCGGACCTGTATGGCGGATATTGCTTTTTCAATAATGCCGCCCTTGCTGCCCAATCTCTGTTGGATGACGGTGCCAGGCGCATCGCAATTCTCGATATCGATTTTCACCATGGCAATGGCACCCAGGATATTTTTTACAAACGGGATGATGTTCTGTTCGTCTCGCTTCATGGGCATCCGGAGGATGCGTTCCCGCATTTCCTTGGCTATGCAGATGAAACCGGTGAGGGAGCTGGCGCGGGATATAATCTCAACCTCCCCATGCCGCCTGGAACCAAGTTCGGACCGTGGCGTGATGCATTGGCGCGGTCATTGGACGCAGTTGCATCTTACGCTCCACAGGCTTTGATAATCTCGCTGGGAACAGACACATTTGAAAACGACCCGATAAGTTTCTTCAAACTGGCAAGTGACGACTTTTTCACCAGCGGACAGGACATAGGAGGTCTTGGTTTGCCGACATTATTTGTGATGGAAGGGGGCTATGCGGTTGAGGAAATCGGGATCAACAGCATAAACGTGCTTCAGGGGTTCGAAGATGCACAGAATTGACAATCTGCAATATGCCAATTGGTCGGAGAAAATCTTCCGTCAGATGCGAGAAGGCGCGGTGGACGGCATTCATGTCACCATTTGCTATCATGAGAATTTTCGTGAAACCGTTGCCAATTTTGAACAATGGAACCGTTGGTTCGAACGGTTTCCGGAACTGATTTTTCAGGGACGTACCGGCAATGATGTCAGGCGTGCACGCGAGACCGGGCGCACCGCAATTTTCTTCGGCTTTCAAAATCCCTCTCCAATCGAAGACGATATTGGTTTGGTGGAAATCTGTCATACGCTTGGTGCGAGGTTCATGCAACTGACTTACAACAATCAGTCCTTGCTTGCGTCAGGTTGTTACGAGGAAAAAGACACCGGCATAACCCGGATGGGCAAACAGGTGATCAAGGAGATGAACCGCGTCGGTCTCGTTGTGGATATGAGCCATTCGGCGGAACGCTCAACCCTTGATGCAATTGATGCCTCAGAAAGGCCAATTGCCATTACCCATGCCAATCCGGCATTTTGGCAACCAGCCCTTCGCAACAAGTCCGATGATGTTCTCAAAGCCTTGGGGCAATCCGGTGGGATGCTCGGGTTTTCCCTGTATCCCCACCACCTTAAAGACAAATCCGACTGCACCCTTCAAAGCTTTTGTGACATGATTGCAAAGACTGCTGACCTGATGGGTCTTGAAAATATTGGGCTTGGGTCAGATCTTTGTCAGGACCAGCCAGATAGCGTTGTTGAATGGATGCGGGTTGGACGCTGGTCGAAGGAAATCGATTATGGTGAGGGTACCGCCGACAATGCAGGCTTCCCACCCATGCCGGATTGGTTTGAGGACAATCGGCATTTCGGGAATATTGAAGAGGGTTTGAAGGCAACGGGGCTTTCAAATATCGAGATCGCAGGCGTTATGGGCGAAAACTGGCTCCGTTTTTATGACGGGAATTTTGGCCCTCAAGAAGATACCAAAGGAGAAGTATGATGAGCATTTCCTTGGATGAGTTGGACAGCGCATCAAAACTACGGCCGGCCGGAACAGTCATGCGTCTTAGCCGAATGGGATCATTCCACCAGTCGCGTTTGAGCTTCATGCGGGTTTTGCTGCGCCGGTTGAAATCCGGGAACTGGATCTTTGACCGTCCGGTTTTTAACATCGACGAAAATGGCGTTGGGGTAGCAACCTATAGGGCCGTAGGCCCGGAACGCACATATACGCTTGTGGCTTTTGCCCATGACCTTCCTGATGAAAAGCGCTCTGATCGGGTAATTGCTGATGCCTGGGATGCGACTTTCACACTGGTAGACGGTGAAGCCAGTGGCGAAGATATCGAGCGGTTGGCAGCCAATGTGCCGTATCAGGAGGCTGGCCGGATTTCAGGAAAGGAACTTTCGTTATCGCGTGCCAATCGGTCTGTGCGGCTGTTCAAACATGTGAAAGAACGCCTTGCTGCAGGTTTGCAACCGGATCAAGAGGAAATCGAAAAGGTCGGTTACCTGATGCGGACGACGGCAGTTTACGGGTCAGGCAAGTTTGGCGCTGCAGATCGTTCAAAGTGGGCGGATCGTCCCGAATTTGCCGGATCATTTCAGCCAGAACTCTTGTCCGTCTGGTTTACCCGCTCATTTGCGATTGATCTTGTCGAACATCTTGCTCGGATGTCGGGTGGTGACAAGGCAGTTGATCTTCAACCGGATTTGCGGCGAATGCTTGGAATAGGCAATTCGACCGGCCTTGGCATGGCTCCGTTCCTGATCAATCATCCAACCCTTATTCATTCCTGGATATTCGCCCGAGAAGAAGCATTGGCCCGGGTGAGGTCTTTGCCGACAGCCACCGAGGAAGAACAGGCTTTGTTCAAATCTCATTTAAAGCATGCGCAGGCCAATGCCGCACAATGGAATTCCGGTCACCCGCTGCAACAAGAAAAGATCGCAGATCTGACGCGTGATCTTAAGCAACTTGTTGAACATGTTTCAGCCACCGGGCTTGGCAAGGATTATCCATGGGACAATCTTTACCAGTGGGCAGAACAAAACTGTTCCCTTGAAGGGCAGGAGCAATTGGTTTCTGTTTTGCTTGAACCCTATGGTGAACTGATTGATGATCTGGCTCAATCAATGAGCGCAGATGAAACCGGCAGGTTTCGGATCGACGGTGGCGTGTTGCTTGGTGATTTCAAAAAGCAACTTGCCGATCAGTATGGCTGGGCAGAGAAAGTGGAGTTTGATAGCCGCGATGCAAATGCGCGTATCTGGTACGTATCCGAAGAAAAGCTCGAACCGCGTCTGGGTGAACGCTATGACGAGGAAGAACTCGAACCTTACGAGCAGCCCCTTGCACCCGGTCGTGATGCTATGCGGATGAAGGCCGATCTGGAACCATGGAAAGATGACGAAACGGTTGCGGCATTTGTTTTAAAGCATCCCGAGCATCGACATATCGTCAGGCGTATTCAGTTGCTGAGCAGTTTTGTTTACGCAGAAATTCATGACAATACGATTGCATCCGAAATGCTGCCGATTGACCTGCTGCGCTGCAAACTTTCATTCTTCGGAGCAACAAAATTTGACCCCCGTTCTGATCGCTGGGTTCGCATCACGATGTATCAAAACGCACCCTATCCACACGAACTTGCGGAGTGTGATCCCGATGAAGCATTTTCCGCGTCCAAAGGTGACGCATGAGTTGGGCACTGAGCGAAATTAGATCTCTTTCTGTAAAGGCAACAAGAGGGGCCGGGCTTTCTTGGGGGTATGCCGAGGAAGCAGGATTTGCAGTTGAATGGCTGGAGACCCGAGCATTGCCCGGCGCAGAAGCATTGGCACGGTATCTCGACAATGTCACTTCAGGACAAAGCCACGATGCTGCAAATTGTCCAATCGCAACCGGAGCGCTGATTTCAGACACCGGTAATCGGGATAGCTCCTTCCCGTGCAGCATTCACCAACCGTTATTGCTGGTTCCATTTCTGGCATCGATAGCAGGACAGGATAGCTTTGAGCTGTCCTGGAACAAGCAGCAGATTGTGTTGAATGCGACCGGAATTACCGGCGGTATTTCGAATCAGGTGACTTCGGACGGTCTTTTCGAATGCGCTTTGAGATCGGATGTAGTGTCGACCCTGACCATTGATTTTTTCCCGCGCGTTGGTGAAAATCGAAAGCCGAGTGTTGAAGCCCTGGGAAGGCATGCTCAAAAGACCTATGCTCCATCAACCGAGGCTTCGCGTACCAAGGGTGCAGGAGCAGGTCTCAACGACAACGACTGAGAGTATGGACCAGGTTCTAAGAGTCTGATTCAAAATTCAAACCCATGATTTTATTGAAACCTTTCCACCAACCAAGCCAAGCAGGGTCAACCCAAACAAGGGAAGGATCAAGCCAAGAACATCAAGCATCTTTGGCTCCGTAGAGGTCGAAAAAAATCGCGATAACGATCAGCGCTCCACCGATCCAGGAAATCAGGCTCAGCGTATTCCCTTCAAGGGTCGTGGTGGAGACCGTGGCCACGATAATTTCTGACATGGTGAACAACGCTCCTGTTGTAGCGGCTACAAATTGGGCGCCCCAAAGTTGCCCTACAAGGGTTGGCCACAGAACAAAGAATGAAAAAACCAGCAAAGGCACAACCATCGCTGAAATTGTTTTCATGCTGGGAAATGCGGGTTGTATTTCAGGTGCAATTCGCACGAGGACAGCGCCGAGCAAAAATGCGCCGATCGTTGCGAAAATGGTGGATGATGCAGAAGTTGCAAAACTGCCAAGGTTTCCCCGTCCCCGGATAAACGTTAATCCAAAAGCCCAACCAATGCCGGATAGAAGACCAAACACATCGCCCAGATTTTGAGGGATTGGCCAGCTCCCACCGCCAAGCAAAAGCCAAATTCCTGCAAATGCGAGGATCAGCGCAAACGATCGCGCTTTTCCGATAGGAACATTAAAGAAGAGTTTGGAAAAAAGCGTTGCCCAAATCGGTAACAGATAAAAGAGCAGGGTAACCCTGACCACATCAGAAAGGATTAGACCTGAGAAATAGAAAATGTTGGACATTCCCATTCCAATCCCCAGGATAATCAGCCATCGAAGGTTGTCCCGCCTGATCTCACCTGAATAGATTGCTACGGGGAGTGCAATCAGGCAGGCGCAGAAATTGATTGCTGCAATCGCCCATAATGCGCTGAGGCCGGAATCGTCAAAATAACGCATTGGAATCCAGAACAAACCCCAAATGGCTGCACTGAAGGTAATCGCCAATCCGCCGTTTAAGCCCGAGTTCTGATTTAATTTTGACATCTGTTGGCTTTCGCGGTTTGGCTCCGGACAGTCAAGCAATTCTTTGCCATTAAGTTCCGCCACCTTGCCCAACGGCGTGATGTCTTCGGTAGGCACCCGGTGTTAGGCCAAATTGGCTGTGGAAAAATTTTCCCATATGTGATGCGGACTGAAAACCACAGGCAAGCGAAACTTCCGTAACGCTCATACCGGTTTGAAGCAGAAGCCCTGAAGCCCGGGTCAATCGGAGATAGCGGTAAAATTCCTGCGGTGACTGTTTCATGTCACGCTTGAAGATGCGATCAAGTTGTCGTCTCGAGATGTTCACCTGCTTTGCAATTTCCGTGATGGTCAGTCGCGCCTCGAGATGACCCTCCATCAACAATAACGCATCTGCAAGCACGGGGTTGCGGCTGGCAATGCGAAATGCGTTGGTGACATGTTGTTCTCGTGATCCATCGCGGATTGTATCGTGGAAATAGTTTTCAGCGATCTGGCTGGTGATTTCCGCTCCGTGTGCTTCCCGGATGAAGTGCAACATCAAATCAAGGCTGGAAGTTCCTCCAGCGCAGGAAAACCGGGTCTTTGAAATCTCGATAATTGACGGTTTGATATCCAGCTTGGGAAATCGTTCGCGGTAAGCATCATAACATTTCCAATGAATGGTCGACGGAACCTGGTCAAACAAACCGGCTGCCGCAGCTACAAATGCGCCATCCGAAATGGACCCTATCCTTGTCCCCGCCTTTGCCTGATCGTGAAGCCAGTTTGTCAGCGTAGCATTTTCATAACTATGCGAACTGTCACCGCCGCATATCGCGATCACATCCGCGCGCGCGTCGTTGGGTATCAGTTCTGTCGGAACGACAATCGAACTGGTTGAAAGGGCCGTATCGCCTTCGGCACTTACAGTCTGCCATTCATAATGACTTTCACCGAGCACTTGATTGGCACCGCGCAGAGCATCAATAGCACAGGAAAATGCAACCAGAGAAAAACGCGGGATCAGGACAAATTGATAAAGCGGCATGCGGCGCGGAACTTTCGAAACGGACAATTGCCCTATGTAGTCGTTACTTAATGTCTCATTTGTTCCTTTTAATGTCTAGAAAATTGTTTTTATTTCCAAAAACTCACCGCACAATCTGCAAAATTCCGGAGGATATACAGCATGGCTTTTCCTGAGCATTCAAAATATGTGATCATTGGTGCGGGCATTCATGGGCTTTCAAGTGCATGGCGTCTTGCAGAGCGGCTGAAAGAAAGCGCCAAAGGTTCTGGCGAGGATATCGTCATTCTTGAAAAATCAGGTCTTGCGGCAGGAGCATCCGGTGTTGCCTGCGGTGTTGTCCGCAACAACTATTTTCAACCGGCAATGCGTAAACTCATGGCTCACTCGGTTGATGTATGGGAAAGCGACCCGGAAGGACTTTCCTACCATCCAGTTGGCTACATGCAGATTTCATCTGAAAGCATGCACACAGATATTTGCTCAATCTACGAGCAACAGCAGGCTATCGGCTATGAAAGCGATCTGATTGAGGGCGAGCAAAAATGTACGCATTATATGCGCGGCATCTTTGATGATTGGCAGGCACAAGGCATCACCTCTGTTCTGCATGAAAAACGCGGCGGTTATTCAAACCAGACCAAAACACTTTATGCATTGGCCAGCAAGGTTGAAGCGTTGGGCGTTCGCATTATCAATGGCGTGGAAGTCAAAGGGTTCATCACTGACAGTGGATCAGATGCGGTAAACGCGGTTGAAACAAACAAGGGCAACATCTCCTGCGAACATGTCATTGTCGGCGCCGGTCCATGGGCGCGTGACTTCTGGAACATGCTGGACATGCCGCGACAAATCACTGTGAAGGGTCTCGATGGTCAGGTTCACAATGATGTTGATATGTGGCGGTTCTGGCAGCTTGAAGAAGGCGTGCTCACCATCGACCCTAAACTTGGCAACAATAATGACGGTGACATGCCTCCGGTGATTCACGTTGATACCGACGCACCGCTTTATTCAACTGTTGATGGATCACTGATAACCAAGGATATGTGGGGCATCTACTACAAGCCGGATTGGCACTTCAACGGCATCCAGGGTGGTGCTTCTCCATACAAGGTGGATACACCGGTGGATGAAGTGGCGATTGACCCTTATGGTCCTTCAAGCCCCGAATTCGTGGCTTCGGCAGAATTTGCCCATATGTGGGTATCAGCACTTGCCCATTGCCAGAAACGCTATGAAGGCACGATGCCAAAATATCACAAAGAAGCTTCCGGCGGCATTGGTTGTTTTACAGCTGACTCTTTCCCGGTATTTGACCATTTTAAAGAAAACGTTGCGATGATAGCAGACTCCAACCACGGCTGGAAAATGATCGGCGTGGGACACCTGATCGCGGACGAAGTTCTCGGCGAAAAGCAGGAGTTGCTTGAACCATTCCGCTTCTCAAGGTTTGCAGAAGGCAAGCTTCATCCTGTATCAAACAGTCCTTATCCTTGGAGCTAGGTTCTGGCCATGAAATATTCAGCGCTATCTGTACTTTGGCAGGGGTTGACCGGGCATAAGGGTTGGACCCGAGCCTGGCGCGACCCCGAACCCAAACCCAAATATGATGTAATCATCATTGGCGGCGGCGGTCATGGTTTGGCAACCGCCTATTACCTGGCAAAAGAGCACGGTATTACCAATGTCGCGGTTTTGGAGAAGGGCTGGATTGGCGGTGGCAATGTCGGCCGGAATACAACCATTGTGCGCTCCAACTACATGTTGGGACCCAATACGCATTTCTATGAAAAATCCATGCAACTCTGGGAAGGCCTGGAACAGGATTTCAATTTCAATGTGATGGTATCGCAACGCGGAGTAATCAACCTGTTTCATTCAGACCCCCAACGCGATGCATTTGCCCGTCGCGGCAATGCCATGCGCATGGCAGGTATTGATGCTGAACTGGTTGATCCCAAACAGCTGAGGGAAATGGTGCCGATCCTCGATTTCAACAATGCACGTTTCCCGATCCAGGGTGGATTGATGCAGCGCCGGGGCGGCACAGTCAGGCATGATGCGGTTGCATGGGGATATGCCCGTGGCGCGGATATGCGTGGCGTGGATATCATTCAAAACTGTGAAGTTACCAACATCCGTGTTGAAGGCGGCAAAGTGCTCGGCGTTGACACAAATCGCGGCTTCATCGGCGCAAACAAGGTTGGCATGGCGGTTGCCGGTCACACCAGCAAGATTGCCGAAATGGCCGGAATTAAAGATTTGCCGGTCGAAAGCCATGTGTTGCAGGCTTTTGTCTCTGAGGGCGTAAAGCCGCTGATTGATACGGTTGTTACTTTCGGTGCCGGACACTTTTATATAAGTCAGTCTGACAAGGGTGGTCTGGTTTATGGTGGCGATCTGGATGGTTACAATTCATACGCCCAGCGTGGCAACTTGCCCATGATGGAGCATGTTATGGCTGGGGGCATGGCAATCATGCCCGCAATTGGGCGTGTCAGGATGTTGCGTCACTGGGGCGGTATTATGGATATGAGTTTTGATGGCTCGCCGTTTATCTGCAAAACGCCAGTCAACAACCTCTACCTCAATGGCGGATGGTGTTATGGCGGCTTCAAGGCGACACCTGCATCTGGTTGGTGCTATGCGCACACAATTGCACAAGATCGGCCCCATGCGTTGAACGAGGCGTACACAATGAACCGCTTCAAGGAAGGTCGCATGATCGATGAAAAGGGCGTTGGCCCCAATCCGTGGATTCAATAGGGAGGCAGGCCCATCCTGCTCGATTGTTATGGAACACAGTATGAGAAAAAACCTGGCAATTTTAGGAAAAGAACGAAGTGCATGTTTGCACGTCAACAAGGTTCTTCGACGCGCAAGTGGCAGTATTTTTTCATATCTCTTCGAGGCGAGGCGGTATTTGTCACTGAATTCGTCGCAAGTTTTAGAACAGACCACTGGCATACTTCAAATTAGGTTCTCTTCAGGAACAAAAATTGACACGCGCTGCGTCCAAAAAAACTGTACAGGAAAGGCCTGAGATGCATCAGATTAATTGCCCCTGGTGTGGCACTCGCGATGAGGCTGAATTTCAGTATCAAGGCGATGCCACAAAAGTCAGGCCCAAGGAAACAGGTTCGGAAACTGCTTTCTTTGATTACGTTTATGCGCGTGAAAACCCCAAGGGTTGGCACACCGAATGGTGGCATCATGCGGGCGGTTGCCGGCAATGGGTGAAAGTTGTTCGGCACACTGTTACCCACGAAATTCGCGCCTGCGGCGGGCCGCATGACAAATTGCCTGTACCGCGCAACTCTAAAGGGAGGCGATCATGACACAGAGTAATCGCCTTGCAAGCGGCGGCGCAATCGACCGCAAAAAGCCCGTATCCTTTCAGTTTGATGGAAAAAAATATCAGGGCTATGAAGGTGACACGCTGGCCTCGGCCTTGATTGCAAATGGCGTTCTTTTGATGGGACGTTCGTTCAAGTATCACCGCCCGAGAGGTCCGATTTCTGCGGACAGTCATGAACCAAACGCAATTGTTGAATTGCGTACAGGGGCAAGACGCGAGCCCAATACAAGGGCAACCATTGCCGAAGTGTTTGATGGTCTGGAAGCAAAAAGCCAAAATGCCTTTCCGTCTCTGAAATTTGACTTCCTGTCATTTAACCAGCTTCTCAGCCCGTTCCTGACAGCGGGCTTTTACTACAAGACATTCATGTGGCCTGCTGCGTTCTGGGAACCGATTTACGAAAAAATCATTCGCAATGCCGCGGGTCTTGGACGTGCTGCAACGGAAGCAGATCCAGATACCTATGAGCATTCCCATGCCCATTGTGACGTGCTGGTCGTTGGCGCCGGTCCTGCAGGCATAGCTGCTGCACTTTCAGCCGGAAAATCAGGCGCCCGGGTCATTCTTGTTGAAGAATATTCCTTCCTCGGTGGCCAGTTGGCACTTGATCACGACAAGATTGATGGCAAGCCGGCATCGCGCTGGGTCGCGAATGCAGAACGCGAACTGTCTCGTATGGACAATGTGACAATCATGATGCGCACCTGTCTGTTCGGGTATTATGATCACAACGTTATGGCGGCACTTGAGCGCGTAAATGATCACGTTGCCGAGCCACAAAATCATGAACCACGCCAACGCATGTGGACCATCCGTGCAACCGAAGTTGTTGTTGCTTGTGGTTCTCAGGAACGCCCAATGGTGTTCGACAACAATGACAAACCGGGCGTGATGCTTTCCTCAGCTGTTCGCCGTTACGTTGATCGCTATGCGACTATTCCAGGCAGAAATGTTGCGGTCTGCACCAACAATGATGACGGCTACAAAACTGCCGAAGTGCTGCGTGCAAACGGTATCAACGTTGTGACAATTGCAGATTCTCGCGAGAAAGCTTCTGATGCCGCACAGGCAATGGCAGATAACGGTGTTCCGGTAGAGTTGGGCGTCATACCTGCCAAGGCGCATGGGTGGAGCCGTGTTTCATCGCTTTCGCTACAGCGTCTTGACGGTTCCTCATACGGTTCAGTTGACTGTGATCTGGTAGCCGTTGCCGGTGGCCACTCTGCCGATGTGCATCTTGTCAGCCAGACAGGTGCGATGCCGGTTTGGGATGAAAAGAAACAGACATTTGTTCCCGGCAAACCAACCCGTCGCGAACGCTCTGCCGGCGCTTCCAATGGCAGTTTTGCATTGGCTGATTGTCTGTCCGAAGGTCACGCGGCAGGACATGCTGCGGTATCTGCAGCCGGTCTGAAAGTCGGCAAAGCCGGAGCTCCTTCAACATCTGATGAAACAGCCTATGGCGATGTCCATCAGGTATGGCGTTGTCCTGGCAATGGCAAAGCATTTGTTGATTTCCAAAACGATGTAAGTGCCAAGGATATAACATTGGCGGCGCAGGAGGGTTACGTTTCGGTTGAGCACGCCAAGCGATACACAACACTTGGCATGGCAACAGACCAGGGCAAAACTTCAAACATAAATGGCCTTGCCATTCTTGCCGGCGCAAGAGGACAATCTATTCCTGAGGTTGGAACGACAAGGTTTCGTCCGCCCTATTCGCCGGTAGCAATCGGGGCATTTGCGGGGCACGAACGTGGTATGGAATTCCAGCCGATCCGCCGGACCGCCATGCATCGTTGTCATGAAAGACTTGGCGCGGTATTTGTCGAAGCCGGGCAGTGGCTGCGTCCGCAATATTATCCGGAACCTGGTGAAGACATCATGCAGTCGATCTGGCGCGAAAGCGATCAGGTCCGCAAAACAGCCGGTATTTGTGATGTTTCTACGCTTGGCAAAATCGAGATATTTGGACCGGATTCGGCAGATTTTCTCAACCGGCTTTATATCAATGGTTGGAAACTGCTGGCACCGGGCAAAGCCCGTTATGGTCTGATGCTTCGTGAAGACGGGCATGTGTTTGATGATGGCACAACCTCCAGGCTTGCAGATGATCATTTCCTGATGACGACAACGACAGCAAACGCTGCACGTGTTCTGGCTCATATGGAACATTACAGCCAGGTCGTTTGGCCTGATCTTGACGTGCATTTTTGTTCGGCAACCGAACAATGGTGCGGTGTTGCAGTTGCCGGTCCCAATGCCCGCAAGATACTCAAAAAGGCATTTGGCAAAGCCTTGGATATGTCTGATGAAGCACTTCCATTCATGGGCGTGCGTGAGTTTGACTGGAACGGGGCATGTGCCCGGATCTTCCGGATTTCATTTTCCGGCGAACTGGCTTTCGAAATCAACGTACCATGGCGCTACGGCGAAGCCATGTGGGACGCGATCTGGGAAGCGGGGCAGGACTTTGGCCTTATTCCTTACGGGACGGAGGCATTGGGGGTCATGCGGATTGAAAAAGGTCACGTTGCCGGTAACGAGCTTGACGGACGTTCAACGGCCGATGACATGGGTCTTGGCAAAATGATGTCGTCGAAGAAAGAGTTTATCGGCAAGCGCATGGCTTACCGCGCAGGCATGACCGCAAAGGAGCGCCCCCAGCTGGTAGGGGTCAAGATGGCTCGGGACGATGGACGTCTGCGTGGTGGCGCACATCTGATTGAGACCCCCAGCGATACAAGCACTGTAGCCGATCCAAATGCAAGCAAGGGCTGGGTTACCTCCGTTGCGGACAGCCCCTCGCTTGGGTGCTGGATTGCACTCGCCTATGTGGAAGGCGGGTCCAACCGGCACGGCACCAAAATGATTGCGCACTATCCTCTCAAGAATGAGCAGGTTGAAGTCGAGATTGTCTCACCGCATTTCTTTGATCCGAAAGGGGAGCGGCTCCATGGCTAAGTTCTCAGCAGCAACACCTCTTGATCACTTTTTTGATCACGCCTCCCAATCGGGTGGTAAAGGGGTTCTCGTCAAGGCAATTACCAATCGGGCGATCGTTCAGGTTTTCGCAGCAAAAGGAAAAACAACTGCGGTAGAACGTGCGCTCAGGATCAAGCAAACGCCGGGAAAAGCGTCTGCGACCAAAGATTACACTGCTATTCCGGTTGCTCCGGGCCAGTGGATGATTGTTTCTGCGCGGAATGCCGGAATGAAATTTGGTGAGGATATTCAAACCAGGTTGAAGAAGAACGGCTACGTTTCTGAGCAATCGGATGGCCGTATGATTTTCAGCCTGTCCGGTCCTCGCGCAAGTGAACTGATGCAAAAGGCCTGCCGGCTCGATCTACATCCTTCCAAGACCGGCAAGGGATGGTCTGCGCAAACGCAAATGGCACAAGCGGGTGTGATTATCCATCAAACAGATACCAAACCGAGCTACGAACTGTTGGTCTATTCAGGCTTTGCTCAACATTTTGCAGAATGGCTCAAGCACTCAGGCGCGCAACTGGGAATATCCTTTTCACGCTGATCCTAAAAGAAGACTTTTACGATTGTGGCTGTCGTTCCGATAACGGCGGTTAGCAGCACAAATGGATACCACCAATATTCACGCTGCATCTTTATAGATTCAGCCTGCAATTTCGCTGTCTCCGCTTGCAGTTTGGCAGTCAGCGCAATAGATTCAGCAAATTGATGATCAAGCTGTCGCTTTTGTTCTTCGGTCATTGTTGTAGTGTTTCACCAGACTATGACAATAATCGCGTCTACAAAGTAGCTGTAATCAATCAATATGTCAAGAACAAATACAGAACATTTATGACCGAGCCGCCACATCATTTTACCCGTCAGGAATTTGACAGTCGAATTGCCAAGACCCGTTCCGCGATGCGAAAGGCTGGGCTTGAACTCCTGATTGTGTCCGATCCGTCAAACATGAACTGGCTTACCGGGTATGATGGTTGGTCATTTTATACCCACCAGGCGGTAATCCTTTCCATGGAAGGTGAGCCAGTATGGTGGGGGCGCGGCATGGATGCGCTCGGGGCAAAGCGAACCGTTTTCATGGATCACGCCAATATTTCAGGTTATCCCGACCATTTTGTTCAAACGCCTGAACGCCATCCAATGCAAACGCTGGCGGAGTTATTGCAAGAGCGCGGATGGAGTAATCTGAGATGTGGTTTGGAAATGGACAACTACTATTTTTCTGCAGCCGCATGGGAAACGCTGAAGGCACAGCTGGTCGAAACAGAATTTACAGATGCAACCGGCTTGGTGAATTGGCAGCGGGCAGTCAAGAGCGAGACTGAAATTGAATACATGCGCAGGGCCGCAAAGATTGTTGAAGCCATGCATGCTCAGATCGTTGAAATCGCAGAACCCGGCATGCCGAAGAATGAACTCGTGGCTGAGATTTATCGGACATCTGTCAGGGGAGCAGGGGGGCATTGGGGAGATTATCCGGCCATCGTTCCTATGGCGCCATCCGGCATGGATGCGACCGCGCCTCATCTCACATGGAACGACAAGCCTTTGAAAACGGGAGAGAGCACATTCTTTGAGATTGCTGGCGCGCACCGTCGGTATCAGTGCCCGCAATCACGGACGCTCTTCCTGGGAAATCCGCCGCAGAAATATCTCGATGCGGAAAAAGCGGTTCTTGAAGCAGTTGAAGCTGGCCTGGAAAAAGCAAAGCCCGGTAATCTTTGCGAGGACATCGCGATTGCCTTTTATGAAACGCTCGAAAAGTGCGGCTTTGAGAAAGATAGCCGCACCGGATACGCGATAGGGCTTTCTTACCCACCGGATTGGGGAGAGCGCACCATGTCGTTTCGCCGTGGTGACAAAACAGAATTGAAACCGGGCATGACCTTTCATTTCATGCCAGCTCTTTGGCTGGATGACGGGGGTCTGGAAATCACCGAGCCGATCCTGATTACAGGCACCGGTGTTGAATGTTTCTGCAAGACACCGCGCCAACTGTTTGTCAAGCAATAGGCATCGCTGCAATTTTGTGTTGACATTGTATACAAATAGTATTTTTCATGCGCGATGATCTACAAAAACAAGGAAACCTGCAGGGGGCAATTGATTGAGCGCATTCTCACGCTTGAGATTGCGCCCGGATCTGTTTTGGATGAAGCTGCACTTTCACAGGAGTTCGGGTTGTCGCGCACTCCCTTGCGGGAAGTCATCCATAGCCTCGCCGGCGAAGGCTACCTCTCACTGGTCAAAAACAGGGGAGCGAAGGTTTCTTCAATGGATTTTGAGAGCATGCGCAATTTTTTTCAATCCGCCCCCATGGTGTATTCAGCCATCGGCAAACTCGCTACCGAGAACGCAATGCCGCATCAAATTGCTGAACTGAAAGACGTCCAACACCGTTTCCGGCAAGCTGCCGAGACTGGTGAAACGCGGGCAATCGCAACGCACAATCACCGCTTCCACGAACTGATCGGAGAAATGGCGGGCAGTGTTTATCTGCTTCCCAGTTTAAAACGGTTGTTGATTGATCACACTCGCATGAGTCAGAAGTTTTATCGTCCGGCAAATTCCAGCGAACGATTGAAAGTCTGGGAAGCATGTGAGCAACATGAAGGAATGATCGCGGCGATTGAGGGCAATGACCCCAAGGCAATTGTTGAATTGACAATGGAGCATTGGGAATTGTCTCGTAACAGAATAGAGAAATTTGCCCGTCCAGATCCACTTGAGTTTGATCTGGACAAAAGCTCCAGAGGAATATCCCATGCGTTTTGAGGGAATTTACACCCCAGTGGTGACAGCACATAACAACGATCATTCGATCAACAAAAAACGGTTTGCTGAAACGATTGAACACCTGATCGCCTCTGGTGTGAACGGATTGGTGATCGCTGGAACCACCGGCGAATATTATGCGCAGTCAATGGATGAACGCATTGAAATGATGAAGTTTGCCAAAGACGTAAACAAGGGCAGACTTCCGCTGATTGTCGGAACCGGTGCAATTCGTACCGAGGATTCCATACTTTATGCGGAGAGCGCAAAAGCGATTGGTGCTGATGCAATTCTTGTCACCACTCCACCCTATGCCTATCCGACCTCGCGCGAAATAGCGCTCCATGGTTTAGCAATCGACCGTGCTGCCAACCTGCCGGTGATGCTTTACAACTATCCAGGGCGCATGTCGGTTAACATGGATGAAGAAACGCTTGATCGTTTGGGCAAAAGCCCGAACTTCTGTGCTATCAAAGAAAGTTCTGGCGACATTAACCGGGTCCATACCCTTGCGCGTGATTATCCCCATATTCAGCTTTCTTGCGGGATGGACGATCAGGCGCTGGAATTTTTTGCCTGGGGAGCGCGTTCTTGGGTATGCGCGGGTTCAAATTTTGCGCCCGAAGCTCATATTGCACTTTACAGGGCTTGTGCTGTTGAGGGTGATTTCACCAAAGGTCGTGCCATCATGTCCGCGATGCTGCCATTGATGAGCGTGCTCGAGCAGGGCGGCAAGTTCGTACAGTGTATTAAGCACGGCCTTACTCTGCGCGGCATACCTGTAGGCCCGCCCCGGCGACCGCTTCAACCATTAAACAAGGATGACAAACGTGCGCTTGAGCAAGTGATCCGGGTTATGAATACGACCATTGAGCAGATTGAAAAGGGAGAAGGCAAATGAGCGGCGACTTGCTCACACGCGAAGAGTATGGCGCAATTGCAGCCGATATGGTGTATCCGGCGGCCTCCTTTATTGACGGAAAATTTCGTGCAGGGGGCGGCAGGAAATTTGCAACAGTCAATCCTGCAACCGGCGATAAGATTGCAATGATCTCGGGCGCCAATGACAAGGATGTAAACCTTGCCGTCAAGAAAGCCCGAGAAGCATTTGATCAGGGAAGATGGTCGCGCATGCACCCGGCTGATCGCAAGGATGTTCTGATCAGGCTTTGCAAACTGATTACCAGGAACCGCCGTGAGCTCGCTGTGATGGAAAGCCTCGATAGCGGAAAACCAATCGCCGATTGCGAGCAAATAGACATTCCAGAAACCATCCAGTGCATCAAATGGCATGCTGAGGCGATTGACAAGATTTACGATCAGGTTGCTCCTCAAAGTGATGATCATATTGCGATGATCGTCCGGGAACCGGTTGGCGTTGTAGCAGCCGTCCTGCCATGGAATTTTCCGCTGCTGATGATGGCCTGGAAAATTGGACCAGCCCTGGCAGCCGGGAACTCGGTGATTGTTAAACCAGCCGAACAAACCTCCATGACCGCACTTCGTTTGGCTGAACTTGCCAGCGAAGCAGGCCTGCCCCGCGGGGTCCTGCAGGTTCTGCCAGGCTTCGGACCGGAAGTCGGAGAACCGCTTGGGCGTCACATGGATGTGGACATGGTGAGCTTTACCGGCTCAACCGAAACAGGTCGCTTGTTTCTCAAATATGCAGCTGAATCCAACCTTAAAAAAGTGGTGTTGGAATGTGGCGGCAAAAACCCTGCCGTCGTATTGGAAGACGCAGAAGATCTGGATCTGGTTGCAGGACATGTGGTCAATGCAGCGTTCTGGAACATGGGTGAAAACTGCTCTGCCAACTCGCGTTTGATCGTCCATGAAGATGTAAAAGAGCAACTTATGAAGCGTATTCTCATGCGCACCAAATATTGGAGAACCGGCGATCCTCTGGACCCTGTTAATCAGCTGGGTTCCCTCGTAGACAACGAACACTGCAAGAAGGTTTCCAAATATCTCAAAGGCGGCAAAGGCGTCAAAACGCTTGCAGGCGGTTCAGCCAAGGGCAATTTTGTCGAACCAACCATCCATGACAATGTCAAGGTTGGCGACAAGCTCGCAAAGGATGAAATCTTTGGCCCGGTTCTATCCGTGATCACTGTCAGGTCATTCGAAGAAGCAATCAAGGTTGCAAATGATACGGACTATGGGCTTGCAGCGAGCGTCTTTACCGCCAACACAAAAAAGGCAATCCGTGCGGCCCGTGAAATCAAGGCAGGCACGGTTTCAGTCAATTGCTATGGCGAAGGTGACATTACAACACCGTTCGGTGGTTACAAACAATCCGGTTTTGGCGGTCGCGACAACGGCATTCATGCCCATGACCAGTACACCGAGTTGAAAACCATTTGGATTGATCTTTCAGATAATGCTCCGGATGAAAGCATTGATTGATGAAGGTAACCCGCCTTCCGGTTGAAACGGGTGTTTCTGGCTGGGAGGCAATTCTTCCCCAACCCAAAATGGTGGCTCCTCTCGATGCTGCAACAAATGCTGACTATCTGGTCATCGGCGGCGGGTTTACCGGGTTGGCCGCCGCAAGAAGGCTTTCGCAGATTGAGGAAAACAAACGCATTGTGCTGCTGGACGCAAAACGCATTGGCGAAGGGCCAGCGGGTCGAAATTCAGGGTTCATGATCGATCTGCCTCATGAAATTGCATCCGCAGATTATGCCTCTTTTCTTGAATGCGACCGTAAACAAATTGCGCTAAACCGGCGGGCAATTTCTTTTGGACGGGACGCGGTTTCAGAGTATGAATTGCCAGCAGAAGCATTTGATGAGTCCGGAAAAATCAATGGTGCAGTGGCCGTGAAGGCCGTCCAACACAATCTCGACTATGCGCGGCATCTGGATAGTTTGGGTGAAGGCTACGAGCTACTTTCCGCATCGCAAATGCAAAAGACAACAGGTACAAGCCTCTATCAGTCGGGGCTTTTTACAGCAGGAACCGTGCTGCTTCAGCCGGTCATGTATTGCAGGGGTCTGGCATCAGGTCTGGCAAACCAAGTGTCAGTATTTGAAAATTCTCCGGTTACATCTTTGGTGAAGAACAATGGCAAATGGATTGCAGAAACGCCTATGGGTTCTGTCAGTGCGACAAAGATAATTCTTGCCACGAACGGCCATATTGAAAGTTTCGGATTTTTTAAACGGCAGGTGTTCCACGTGATCCTGTATGGGTCTATGACCCGGGCACTTAGTGATGAAGAGAGCAATCTTTCAGGCCGCTCCAATTGGGGCATCACCCCGTCTGACCCGGCGGCGACGACAATGCGGAAGTTTCAAGGTACAGGCGGCACCCGGATCATTACCCGAAACCAAATGACTTATTCGCCTGGCCTGCAATCAAGTGACGCATTGCTCGCCAAAATGACAAAGCGGCATGAAACATCATTTGTTCGTCGATATCCGCAATTGGCGCAAGTTGAACAGGAATATTCATGGGCTGGCAGACTTTGCCTCAGCCGCAACGCTTCGCCCGCATTTGGGGAAGTTGCCGGGGGTTTATTTGCTGCTTGCTGTCAAAATGGGCTTGGAACCACGCGGGGGACGCTCGCAGGAATGGCAGCGGCAGAATTTGCCGTTGAAGGGCAAACCGAACTGGTCCAAGCTTTGTTAGAGCAGGGGACACCAACCCGGCTACCACCATCTCCGCTTGATACAATCGGTGCAAGTGCGTTGATGCGTTGGAGTGAATTTAAAGCGAGGAGTGAATTGTGAAAGAGCTTGAAAACGGAATGATTCATCTGACCCTTGATGACGTAAAACCACTGGTATCACAGGCCCTCACCAATGCAGGATGCGACGAAGAAAACACCGAAACGCTTGCCGAATGTATCTACCAGGCTGAATGGCATGGCGCTCACTCCCATGGCTTGTTCCGGATGCCCGGTTATCTGGCATCATTGAACAGCGGCAAGGTGAACGGTAAGGCAGATCCTAAACTTTCAACACCAAAACCATCGCTTCTCACAGTTGACGGTGATGCTGGATACGCTCCGATTGCGCATAAAAGACTTGCTGATCCTTTGGCTGAGCTTGCTAAATCCCAAGGTGTTGCAATTGCGGCCCTCATCAACACGTTTCATTTCGCTGCACTGTGGCAGGAAGTTGAAATGCTCGCAAAACGCGGTGTAGTTGCATTCGCCTGCACTGCTTTCAAACCCGCACTTCCTCCTGCAGGTGGTAAAAAGCCACTTTACGGAACCAACCCGGTAGCATTTGCCTGGCCGCGTGAAAACGGCGAGCCTTGCGCCTTTGACCAGGCAAGTGCTGTTATGGCCCGTGGCGAAGTTATGATTGCCGCTCGCGATGGCCATGCGCTTCCCGCAGGTGCTGGCATTGATGCGGACGGAAATGCCACAACGGACCCCAATGAAGTACTCAAAGGGGCTCTTCTTCCATTTGGCGGCTATAAGGGCGCTTCCATTGCAATGATGGTGGAATTGCTTGCCGCCTCTTTAATTGGTGAGCAGCTTAGTTTTGAAGCAGTAGTTCAGGACAATAATGATGGCGGGCCACCACGCGGGGGTGAATTCCTTCTGGCACTTGATCCCGCGCACGGGCTTGCCTCATCCGAAGGCCTATTTGCCAAGATTTTGGAGCAGGATGGCACACGACTGCCAGGGGACGGGCGACGGGCGAAACGCACAAAGACAGAAAGTGATGGCGTTCGGATACCAGCGGATCTGTATGCAAAAATCACTGCCTAGTGGTCCGTTCGAAACAAATGAGTCCCTTTGCGGCGAACTCTTTATCATTTGTTTCGAACGTAAAGACCACTAGCAAGGTATTGTTTTCTAGTGGATTTTAAGATTCAAATATTTGGATGAGAGGCCTCGGAAAACGGGTTCCAAATGTTTGAATCAATCCACTAGCGCGAAATATTCCGCAGATATTTTTGCCAAGCAGCTGTAATCAAAGGCGAATACCTACCTTAACGTAAACTGAATGGTCTATTCCAAGCCGGTTCAGTTCGCGTGGACTAGTCTTCCTTTCAACGTTGACCACCGCTGTCAGCCCCATCCGGTCAGCGAATAAGGAGATAAATCATGTTTGGCAAATCAATCAAATCAGCGCTGTCTATTGCCGTTGTCGTGGCAGGAGCAGCATTTTCAACGACCAATGTTGCTCAGGCCGGCGGAAACTACGGTGTCTATATCGGTGGCGGTCACCACGGTGGCATCTATTTTGGCAATGGTGGGCATCATCGTCGACATCACTATCGTGGTGGCAATCGCAATCGTGGGCATTGTGGCCCGCGTCGTGCTTTGCGCAAGGCCTGGAACCTGGGCGTAAATCGCCCGCATGTAGCACGGGTAAACCGTCGCGCAATTGCAGTTGTCGGTTATAGCCACGGACATCGTGCGAAGGTGGTTTTCAAACGTAACAGTCATCATTGCCGCGTAATCAAGACACGTGGCCTTTACTAGAGGTCTGTTCGAAACGAATGGTCCCCTTTTCCGTTTTCTCGTTTGCATTCGTTTCGAACTTTAAGACCACTAGAGCCCTTTCCATGAAATCAAAGTCGATTTCATGATAAGAAAGTGCGACAAAACAAAGGCATAGAGCATTTTAAGTGACTCTGTTTAAACTCAAAATGCTCTAGGGTCTGTGGACATATAGGATTCCCAAATCAGTTATAATGTGATTCAAGCTTTCTTTTAAGGAGGTTTTGATGCGCAAGGAACGATTTGTAATATCAGATAGAAGCTGGAAACTTATTGAGCTTTTGTTGCCAGGCAGTATTCGTGACAGAGGTCGCACAGCAAAAGATAACCGCCTGTTTTTGGAAGCGGTATTATGGAAGGTCCGGGTTGGTGGTCCCTGGCGTGATCTACCTATTGGATTTGGTGCATGGAATTCTGTCTTCCGTCGTTTCCGTAGATGGGCGCAACGTGGTGTATTCCAACGACTTTTTGAAGCTGTATCAGATGATCCTGACTTTGAATACATTCTTATAGACGGTACTATTGTCAGCGTTCACCAGAAAGCAAGTGGCGCAAAAGGGGGACTCTCCATCAGGCCATAGGACGTTCAAAGGGCGGGTTAACCACCAAGGTTCTGGCCCTGACAGATGCGCTTGGCAATCTTGTGCGCTTCAAGCTTCTTCCCGGTCAACGCAGTGAGATTGTTGGTGTACACGAACTGATTGAAGGTTTGAAATTCGGCGCAATGCTAGGCGACAAAGCTTTCGATGCAGATCATCTGCGCCGGGCTTTATATGAAAATGGTGCAGTGGCTGTTATCCCTGCCAAGCGAAACCGTAAAATCCATATCCCGCATGACGAGGAAGTTTATAAATGGCGGCATCTCATTGAAAATTACTTCAGCAAGATCAAAGAGTTCCGAGGGATTAATACGCGATATGATAAAACCGATGTCAGTTTTGAGGCTTCATGGAATATCGCTGCTACAATCATAGCATTACGTTAAATGTCCACAGACCCTAGAGCTGAATTCAATCTGATCGAATTTAGCTCTGGAGCTTCCTCCTTTGATTTGTTCAAAGAATGGACAACGCGCTTGAAGCTTAAACGAAAATGCGTGAATGAAATCAAATGAGTAATACCAGCGGCCGCTTGGTTTGGCCCATTTTGGCGCTGGTTGGTATGCGAGCACAAAGCGAGCCGGGCTTATGCCCGCCCCCGTGGAGGCGTTTGGTAAAGCCAAACTGCCGTGAACGCAAACAAATACCAATGGTTCATTTCAAATGGCCGTTGGTATTAGGGCTTGCAGCGCCGCTCCCCCAATCTCTGCAAGCTCTGCGGCTTCTCCGATCACTTCGGGGAAGCCTTATTTGTTCGAATTTCAAGCTACTGCAGAATTTCCCAGCTAATATTGACTGTCACCTGATAGCTGTTTTCCCCGCCTGCAATCGGCACACTGTCTGCCGCTGCTTCTTTCACAGCAAAACTCCGGGCCTGAGCCATCGGAACAGGATGAGGTTGTCTGAAATTCTCGGAAATGGTGATCAGGTTTCCAAGTTTTGCACCGGCGGTTTTAACCAGGGTTTTTGCCTTGCTCATCGCATTTCTCACGGCGCTGACCCTGGCTTTTTCCAGGATCTGCGTCGTGTTTTGATTGGTGAACCGGATGTTTCCCCCGGAGTTCACTCCCAGCGTTACAACGAGATCCAAAATTCCACCCGTTTTATCCAGGTCCCTGATCCGGATATCGAGGTTGTTGCTCACAACATACCCAACAATTTTCGGAGGCTTATGAACGCCATTAGAACTTGCTTTTGGGTAGACGTAGCGTGGCTGAATGTTGAAGTTTGAGGTTTGCAGGTCCTTTTTTTCGATGCCTTGTTCTTCCATGGCAGCAAGCACAGCGCTCATTGCCTTGTTGTTGGCATCAAGTGCAGCGCGTGCGGTTTTTGCTTCCCGCAATACACCAAGTGAGACAATCGCCATATCCGGCGCTACATCAACGGTGCCATTGCCTGATACAGATATTGCCGGGACGGGTTTTTCACCTGCGAGCGCTGGAAATCCCGTAAGGCTCGCAATTGCGACGGTAAATGCAATATAGGTTTGTTTGAAATTCATGTGTAAGGTTCTCCTGTGCCCACAAGCTCTTATGAAATGATTATGATCAATTTCAGGCATGCCGGACTTTGATGAATTGAACATAAGAGAGGCCTTGTGAGCAAGCGGCAAACACGATATTGAGTGCTTCGCCGGGTCTGTAGCTCAATTGGTTAGAGCCAGCGGCTCATAACCGCTTGGTTGGGGGTTCAAGTCCCTCCAGACCCACCAACTTACCATTTGGCATGTTTGTAGCGTGACTGTAGCGTGACACGCAAAACTGGATTTTGGACATTTAGAGCATTTTGAGTTTAAACAGAGTCACTTAAAATGCTCTATGCCTTTGTTTTGTCGCACTTTCTTATCATGAAATCGACTTTGATTTCATGGAAAGGGCTCTGGTTCTGGAACAAAATAGCTGCTCAAATGACACTTGAACGGGTTTTGAAGGGCGTTTAAAGGCTTATTGTGCGGCATTGTCCATAGTGTCATCAGAACTTCCAGAATCACTTTTTGCAGAATTTACAATTTCCTTGGCCGCTTTATCCGGGCCCATTTTATTTGTAAACCATGCACCAAAAGCCATGCCACCAAAGGCACCCGGTGCACCGGCGATAATCGCACCAAAGGCGGTTGTTCCGGCTACCACTGTTGCCGGGATTGTCATTTTCGCTAACCGCTCCGGCGCAATATATGACGGGGCTTCCTGTTTGAGATGCGAAAGATACTCCTGCAACCAGTTTTGAGTTTCTGTGGCAGCTGCTTCGGTAACAGGTGCATCGGCCTCAGGCACCCGCGATAAAATATTTGTTACATTGTTTTTATGCTCGGCAATAAAGCCCCGGATAAAAATTTTGATGTCTTCGTCCAGTTGATTGTTGCCACGAACAGTCTCATCAAACCGATCCAAATCTTCCAGTAGTTTTGCGCCGACATAAGAGGTTATAATCCGATTTTGTCCAATGTTCTGCTGAATAACCCGAACACTAGGTATTTCGGTTTGAGGCGGGGTTGCCGGTTTATCTTCGTCTGCATTTTCCTGATGTGACGCGGTGGCTTTTTCCAGCAATTCAGGCTCCGGTTGCGCCACCTCTTCCAATCCATCACGATAATCCGGCCAGTCGGGTGAGATCTTCGGGCAGAAGGGTGCCGGTGTCCCCGTCCATCCGGTTTAATTGAGCTTGAGTTAAATATTTGGTAACGGATAAATCGGTAAAATCAAATGCGCTTTCATCGTTTGTTGCCGCATTTGATTTTACCGATTTTACGTCCGCCCCTGAGAGCTTCGCCTCTGAGAGGTCCGCCTGTCTGAGCTTCGCCTCTGAGAGGTCCGCCTGTCTGAGCTTCGCCTCGGTGAGGTTCGCCCCTCTGAGTTCCGCCCCTCTGAGGTTCGCCTGTCTGAGGTCCGGAATAAAATCATCGTGCTTGCGGCGCTGGTTCCACGCCTCAACGCCTTCTTTCAGCCATTCAAGATGATCAGGGTTTGCCAATGTTTCACCACCATTACAATTGCATCAAAATCGCCCCACAACCAACCTAGCGACTGGTCACAATCTTGGCAATCGGGCAGTTGTGCCAAAGCGGTTTTGACGCTTCTTTATGATTTATGAGGGCCGCTTTGAGAGTTCGCCACGCATCCGCTGCTTCCAGGCGCTTCTCCTAAATATTTGGAGCGTGAGGGTCAGTGTTGCACTGCCGCTGTACCGGTTGGTCACCGGCCATCGCCTGCAGAGCTTTGTGAGTTTCTGGCTTGAGCTTGCCAAATCGTCTTGTCTGCAAACGATACGCAGCGGCACGTTCCAGTAAGCCACGCTTTATGCTTTTGGGCGGTGGGCATTTGTAGATCTTGATCCACTCGCCTGCAAGATCTTCGCGAGATATCTCGGATATGGCCAGGAGTTTTTGCTCAACCGAATTCAAGGAAGCTGACCCGGTCATTTTATTTGCTCCGCTGTGACCGCACCGGTAAACGATTTTTCAGATTGAGGATCGATAATTCGATGCCGCCGCATGGTATTGGCATTCTTGTCACTGATAACATTGAGTTTCAGACGCTTCTTCAGCGTTCCGGACATAAATCCCCGGATGCTGTGTTCCTGCCAGCTACTGGCCTTGCCAAGTTCTGCGAGTGTTGCTCCTTTGGGTCGCGACGAAGATTGGCGGGTACACCTGCACCTTCTGTCACTGATTGACCACTTGTGCCCAACGGTAGAGTGTCATCTGGTTGAACAGCACGTCCATCGACACCGCCCAAAGCGCCTATGGAGTAGGTAGATCTACTGCCGAGCGCGGTGGGAGTATCTATACCGCCGGCAAACGCAATATAAGCGCGAGCTCCTGTGCGGAGGTAATCGAAGGTAAGAGTTTGTCCGGATTTTGCCTTAATTGCGGTCCAGGTTTCCATTGCTTCGCCATCAAGTTTAGAATCCCCGTTTGGGGATCCGTAAACCCCTCGCCTTTAGGCGACGGGATGAGTATCATCCAAGAATGCAATTCAACAAGCGTGGTAGCCATACCGTTGGGACTGCAAGTATCACTTGGTATGGACGACGAAATACAGATACGAAGTTCTGGGTGGAGAGGTGGGAAATCGTTGGCGTGAGTTATTGCGTGAGATTGCGATTTCGCATGAGATACATATTCATGCAGGCTCGATCAACCGGGACCACGTGCATCTGTTGATTTCAATCCCACCAAACCTTTCGGTTTCCCAATGTTGAGATCAATCTTTCTGAAGCTGACAGAAGCACCATTGAAGAGGGCCTCATTACAGGTGGTTTTGATATATCGGTGATGTTGACTTCGAACATAATCAATCATGAAGAGCTTTCTCATGAGAAGCTCGTGGGTTCTAGTGGATTGATTCAAACATTTGGAACCCGTTTTCCGAGACCTCTCATCCAAATATTTGAATCTTAAAATCCACTAGAAAACAATACCTTGCTAGTGGTCTTTACGTTCGAAACAAATGATAAAGAGTTCGCCGCAAAGGGACTCATTTGTTTCGAACGGACCACTAGTGGATTGATTCAAACATTTGGAACCCGTTTTCCGAGACCTCTCATCCAAATATTTGAATCTTAAAATCCACTAGAAAACAATACCTTGCTAGTGGTCTTTACGTTCGAAACAAATGATAAAGAGTTCGCCGCAAAGGGACTCATTTGTTTCGAACGGACCACTAGGCGTCGATTGTGGGTAGATGCACATCATAAATTTTTGAAGCAGCAATCGGTGTCATTGCAGGACATCTCCGGTGAACCTTACATCATGTTGACCGTAGATGAGGCCAGCAATACCGCGAAAAGATACTGGAACCGGACACCCTACAAGCCGGATACAACTTTACGCACGTCCTCGGTTGAATCCGTTCGAAGCATGGTTGCCAACGGCATGGGCATATCGATTTTGTCAGACATGGTCTATCGCCCGTGGTCTCTCGAGGGAAGGCGCGTGGAAGTCATCGAGGTTTCAGAAAAAATTCCAACCATGGACGTTGGTCTCGCTTGGGCCAATATTTCAGAGCAAAGCGACGCTGTGAAGGCTTTTGTCGATTTCATGCATCTCGCAATGGGTACGGAACAGGCATTGACAAGTTAACTCCCAAAGTTGGTTTCACCGATCGCGTTTGTTTCGTCAAACGAGCAAAATTTTTTTACAAACGTGACCCACTTCCACCAGAAATTATCTAGCAAGCAGTTCGGCTGTACTGCCGTTTCACATTGAGTTTTCGCGATGTTGGGACCTTCCAATTTATGAGGAAAGTCGCAAGAAGTTGCAAAACTATTAATTTGTGATACTGTCTAATGGCACTATGGGGAGGGAAGTAGTGCCTTAGGTCCATATACCTTTTATATACCTATGCCTTATTTACCGTCAAATGTATCAATCGTGGATAGATGCAACTCCCCTAAACACAAGAGGAGTGTATTTTATGAAGAAAATCGTTCAATTGTCGCTTTCACTCGCGATGGCTTTGGGATTGTCTGGGGCCGCATCTGCTGAAGGCCTTGATGAGATTCCTGCCGAGATTCGCGATAATGTTTACAATCCGGATTTCATGGATCCGATACAACCGCTTGGTCCAAGCGCCTATCGCGATTGGAAGCCCAAAAAAGGGCCGCCATGGACCATCGGTTACGCCAGTACTTATGCGGGTAATACCTGGCGCAAGGGTGCCACTGCGCGCTTGTTGGGTGAGCTGTTGCCGAAGTGGCGTGAAAAAGGCTTGATTGATGATATCATCATCACTCAGTCTAACCTTAAAGACGCCGTCCAAATTCAACAGATGCGTCAGTTGGTTGATCAGGGCGTTGATGCGATCATCATATGTTGTTCAAACCCAACGGCGCTGAACCAAACCATCAAATACGCCTATGACAAAGGTGTGCCGACATTCTCCTTCACTGGATATGTGACATCGCCTTATGCGATCAATTCGTCGGTGAACTACCAAAAAGCCGGTTACGAGATCGGGCGCTGGATGGCCAAGGAAATTGGCGAGAAAGGCAATGTGTTGGTTGTTGAGGGAATCCCGGGTGCTTCTGCGTCGGATTCGCAAAACAACGGTGTTCTCGCCGGTTTGGCCGCTTCACCTGACATCAAGGTCACCGGGCAGGTCGCCCACATGTGGACTTCACAGGTTGGCCAAGCAGAAGTGCAAAAGTGGCTTGCGACGCATCCGGGCAAATTGGACGGCGTAGCTGTTCAATCATCCGGTGAAACCGGCGTGCTGCAGGCGCTGCTGCAATCGGGCCGTGATATTCCCCCGATTTCAATTGGTGGTGAATTGGGTGCGCTTTGCTATTGGCGCAACAACCCTGATTACATCAGTGCTGCGATCCAAACCTGGCCTCCAGGTGATGATATCGAGCTGGGTTGGAACATTATGCTGCGCACCATGATGGGGCAGGGGCCAAAGATGCAATCAATCTTGGTTGATGCTGTGGTCAGCTCCTATGACGATGTTGCAGCGATTCTGGACGAGGACTGTGATCGTAACTCGACTGAGTGGTTGCATGTTGGTCCGGAGAATTGGGGTGGGAAAGAGTATCTGGATAACTTCTTCCTGCGCCCTGCAGACCCAGAAGCGTACAAGCCATAAGCTTGCAAAGTAGATACGCATCATGACCATGTCGCCAAATAACACAATTCTCCTGGAAGGCAATGCCGACACAACCCTAGATGTGTTGGCGACCTTTCCGGGGGAGCTTTATGTAAAGGATGCATGTAAATCTTTTGGTGTAACTAAGGCACTGAACGGTGTTTCGTTCAGTGCCAAGTTTGGCGAAATTCATGCCATCGTCGGAGGAAATGGCTGTGGCAAGAGTACCTTGGCAAAGGTAATCTCTGGCGTTTTGGCGATTGATTCCGGCAAGGTTTCTGTTTTGGGGCATGCTCCTGACACCCCTGCTTCTGCAAAAGGCATTGGTATATTGACCGTCTTTCAAGAGGTAATGATTGCGGACGAAGCGTCCGTCTTGGACAATTTGTTCGTCGGCTATGATGGCCTTTGGACAAAAAAACTTTCCTATAAGCAGAAATATGACCAGGCGAAGGCTTTGATGAAAGAGCTGACGACCGAAGATATTGATCCTGAAATGGCGGCTGCGAACCTGCCACTAAGTACCAAAGCCTGGATCACAATAGGACGGGCGTTGTTATGTGAGCCAAAAGTGTTGATTTTGGATGAGTCTTCTGCCGCCCTTGACTTTGATAGTACTGAACGTCTTTTCGGGAAAATGCGTGAGTTGCGAGACAAGGGAACTGCGGTACTCATTGTCACTCACAGAATTGCTGAACTAATACGAATTAGTGACCGCGCGACAGTGATGCGTGACGGCAAGGATGTTGGCGTTCTGGAAAAGAAAGACATCACCGAAAAAAACCTGCTGGCGTTGATGACTGGACATAGCCGCGAAGATGAAGCAGCTGAAAAACGGGCGCATCAAACAGACAGCACCCAATCGGTGCTGCGATCACGCGAACTGGTTGTTTGGCCAGATTCAGACCCGGTAGATTTCGACCTGTTGAGAGGTGAAATTATCGGAATCACCGGCCTTGATGGACACGGGCAAGATGATTTTGTTCGTGTGTTAGCAGGTGTTCAGCCGGCACATAATGATTGGCCTCAAGTTTGGCTTAACAATGAACAAAGGTTTCAAAACATTAAGGATATTGATGAAGCTAAGGCTCATGGTGTGGCTTTTGTCTCGGGCGACAGAAAGCGCGAGGGCATTCTGCCCAATCTCAGTATTTTCGAAAATTTGCTGATTCCACTTTACGCATCAAACACGCGCCTTGGTAAATTGAAAATGATTGACTGGAACAGCCTGTCTGGTGTGTTTGACTGGGAGGTTGAACGGTTGTCGATCAAAACCGGACCCAAGGGTAATCTCATTACCTCACTCAGCGGTGGCAATCAGCAGAAAGTTCTGATCGGCAGAGCGTTTGCAAAGCATCCGGATATTTTGGTCCTAAACGACCCGGCTCGTGGAATTGATGTCGAGGCCAAGGCCGAGCTTTATAAACACCTGCGCGATTTTGCGGCCGAAGGTGGGGCTGTGGTCTACATGTCCAGCGAGCTGGAGGAATTCATCGGTTTTTGTTCACGCGTCTTGGTGTTCCGAAATGGCAGTATTTTTGATGAGTTCGTTGATGATCATGTTGAACCAGTTGGTATCCTTGAAGGCATGTTTGGTCAGACCAGAGGCCTCGGGACAATAAGCGCTAAAACAAAATCTCGAATGGCGCCGGAGCCAAAATCCGGACAGCAACACAAAACACCGTCGGCTGTTCAACAAGTCCAAAAATTCGGTGAAAAAAGAGCAAATACCATTAAGCGGAAGCAACCAATTCAGGTTCGCCCTGAAAGCACTGGTTCACGCTCAAAGAGTGAACGCAACGTTGCCTTTTCCAGGTGATGTTAGGGAGTAAATAGAATGAGCGACAGAAAGCCATATAACGACAGTGATAGCGAGTTATTCGCCAGTTTGATGTCAGTTCCAGGAAAAAGAGCAACCGGTTTGTCCAGACGTTTAAATACCAATGCGCCGAACATCCAAACTCGTCCAACATACACGGACAAGGATTTGAAGAAATTCGAGAAAATGTTCAGTGCTGGTTTCGCCCCAAAGGTTTCTCCGGTTCCTGATAGGGATAGCAAGACCCTATCGGAAGGGCCAAAGGTAACAAACGATACATTTAACTATCAGGTTTCGGATAAAGCCCAGTTTGAGAAACTCGCTTCAACTGTGCCGGTTAAGAAACAAGTCGCGCAGGTTGCGCCAGGCGGCAGGATCGGTGACCAAAAAACCCGCTCTGTCTACACTCAGGCCGACCAAGAGCAATTTGACCAATTGCTCGGCGAAAGTTCGAAAACCAGAATGCTTACGCAAAGAAATCAGCCCGGTGTCGCTGCACCGAATGAACGAAAATGGCGTTTCCCCGAATTACACCAAAACTCCCAAAGTGAGTTGTCACCGGGCAGAAGCGGTACTGGTGCAACCCGTTTGAATGTTGAGCGTCCTGGAAAAGGGCGGATCAAACTAAATTATTTTGATTGAACACACTAACAAGCAACAGAGCAACGCAATTCTATGGCTACAGAAAGTGACAATCAGGAACAGAGCGGTTCAGGCGTCAATACCTATTTATTGGTGCCGATCTTTCTGTTTTTTGTGCTACTGATATTCGCTGTTATTCGGTCTCCCAGCCTGATTTCTTCCGCAGGTATCGGTAGCGCGATCATTGTTGTTGCGCCGCTGGTTTTGGCAACTTACGCCTTGACAGTAATCGTTATGGCGGGACGGGGCAGTGTTGATCTGTCAATTGGACCGCTGCTCGGATTTGTCAATGTCAGTCTTATCCAACTCTCTTCACTTGGTGCTGTGCAATCACCAATAGCTGTTTTCCTCTTCGCAATGGCGGCTGGGGTGGCGTATCAGATTCTCATGGGTTTGATTGTCGTGTACGTCCGAGTTCAGCCGATTATCGTGAGCCTGAGTGGTTATTTGTCTCTTGTGGGTTTAAACCTGGTCATTCTCCCTAGACCAGGTGGTTTAGCGCCAGAATGGATGCTGTCCTGGGGTGCCGGAACAACAATATTTTCGCCAATTTTGGCAATCTTAGTTGTGGCTACCATCGGATGGTACATTCTGGCGCAAACCTCTTTTTGGGGCCATCTTCGGTTAATGGGGTCAGATGAAAGGGCTGCATACACCAGCGGTGTGAAAATCAATATCGTACGCATTGGCGCCCATGCAATTGGCGGAATTTATGCAGGCCTTGCTGCATTAACCTTTACCTCCTTGATCAGTTCAGGAGATCCCTCACAAGGCACGACATACACATTGATGGCGGTCACCGCGCTTGTATTAGGCGGCGCCAATCTGGCGGGTGGTCGGGGTGGTGCCTTCGGTTCGTTGCTGGGCGCGTTAAATATCTACTTGGTCACATACGTATTGGCGACGTTTAATTTTGGTACGCTGCAAAGTTTTGTGACCGACCTGGCGTTTGGCCTGATGCTGGTGTTTTCTTTGTTGATCAGTCTATTCGTGCCGGAGTTACAAAGGCGGGTGCGGGGTATATCGCCGTTGATCTTTTTTGTGATCATGTCGATCCCGACTTTGGGTGTCATCATTCACCGCACGAGAGATAGCGCGCAGCTGGCGGGCAAGCTGTTGCCCTCGAGCTCCACCTTCACATCTGCAAGTGAATTAACCGCCGAAACCGCTGGCACAGGCGGCACCACATTTATGATTGTGGTTATTGGCATCGTGGCGGTGATCTCTCTGGCAGGTGTGTTAATCCGAATGAAAAACGTGACTGCTTTTGGGTTGGCTGCAGTTTTGATTGCCGGCGCGTTAGGATTGATTTTCAACAATCCGGATAAAGGTGCCGCCGAGGGAAAAACAGGTATTGAAATCGTCGGTGGTGAATCGGCTGTCTCGACCCAACAATCTTTCTTCCCGATGGAAGTAGCACAAGCCCAATCTTTGATGCCATCGGGTGAATTGATCTTGTCAAGTTTTGCCTACGGCGTTATCTGGCTGGTTGCGGCGGTTTTATTGGCATCATTTATTATCATTGTCGCGCTGCCGCAGATTTCCACGCGCGCGAAAAAGATATCCTTGTGGTGGTTTGCCGCTGGAATGGCTACTTTTGTTCTTGGAGGTCTTTTCCTGTTTGGTCAGGAAGGTGGCGGGGCTGTTGGCGCAATGTTCGGCGATCTGCACATTGTCGTGTTGGTTGCGCTTGGATTGTTTGTCTTGTCCGGCCCGCTTGTCCATACACCCCTTCGAAACATATCTCAATTGTACATAGTCGTGCTCTGTGTTTCGGCGATTGGATCTGTGTATTTTTTCTCTGGTACCGAACAAAAAGCGCCTGACAGTCCGCCACAAACCTACGCGGCCTCTATTATAAATCAACCGGCGCTCGAAAAAGAAAAACCAGAGGTCTATCCTCAACCGGAACGAATCAAGGCGAACAGCGAAAATCAGGTTGCTGTGATTTCGCAATTTTCTTTCAGCCTCTTGTTGATTGTCATTACACAATACTTTGTCGGGCGGGCAATGGGACAGACCCGGTTCGGAAACTTCTGGCCATACGCCTATATCGTTGTGTTATCGATTTTGGGCGGTGGCGCATTCTTTTATTCAATCGGCGTGGCCATATGGAAAATACTGGCCGTGCTTGTAATTGGCATACCGTCGACCCCCATCGTGCTCCATATCATTAAGACCTATCGGGAACGACAGGCGCGCGACGGCAGTTCCTCCGGGAATTGGTCTACCTATAATGGGAGAGAGCGGGGTGAAGCCGCATGAAACGTTCTACTTTTTCCTTCTATAAAGCGCTTGGCTTGATTGTTGCCTTCTTCATTTCGGGGATAGGTGCGATTTTAGGCTGGATCGACAGCATAAACATGCAAACCATCGTTTTTTACACAACGGCGACATTTGCGATCGTTCTTTGGGGGTGGCACCACTTCTCTGTTCGGTGGGTTTACCAGGGTGATGGTATCGCCCAACAAATCACCGCTCAGATGACACCACAAGTTGAAGAAAAGAAAATTCATGAACCAGATGATGAGCCTAGCTTTCTGCGAAACCTGTTAACCAACAATCGTGGGGTTGTCATTGCCATCATCGCTGGGATTATTGCGTTCGGCGTGGCCGGAGCTGTGTTCGACGGATTTTTCGCACCAAGAAACCTTATTTCAGTTGCCGTGTTTGTTGCTTTTATCATTGGCGCATTTGTACTGAACAAGTTCATTTCGGTGAACAAAAGTGCCTTCTTCGGCCTTGTTGTCTTGGTTGGGCTGTTCATCATTGGTTCACTGGTTGTGGAAGGGTTCCTGTCCTCGGCTAACATCAAATCGATGTTGGTTTTTGCATCATTTTTGGGGCTTGCCAGCATTGGGCTAACCCTGGTGGCCCTGCTGGGAGGTTTGGACCTTTCAATCCCCTTTGTGATCGGATCTTCAAATATTGGATTAATGTGGTTGTTTACCCTTGGCGTTCCCCCGTGGATTGCAGTCATCATAATATTATTGCTTGGAGGATTGATCGGCTTCATCAACGGAGTGCTGAGCTTCAGACTACAGGGACAAGCGTTAATCATGACGCTTGGAGTAGGTTTTGCGGTAACGGGTGGAGCACAAATCATTACCAGTATTGGGTCTGCATTTGGCGGCACGGTTTTTGGTGTTGTGCCAAGTTGGTTATCCAACATCGCTGCAATGAACGGCTCAACATTTGGTCTAAGTGTTCCACCGGTTATCCTGATTTGGTTGATTGCCTCCATCATACTGATCATTGGACTTAGAAATTCCTCCTACGGTCGTAATCTGTATGCCCTAGGTGGAAGCCGAACTGCAGCAGAAAGACTGTCCATTTCAGAACGGAAATACTGGATTGGCGTTTACGTAATCAGTGGGGTCGTTTCTGCATTCACCGGTGCACTTTTGTTAGGCTGGAGCGGTGGTGGGTTCGTGGGTGTAGGTGATCCCTACCTGTTTATGACATTGGCAGCAGTTGTGGTTGGCGGAACCTCGCTTCTTGGCGGCTGGGGCGGTTATGGCTTTACCGTCATCGGAGTGTTGGTGCTCCAGGTTCTGACTTCTTTTCTAGTCGGTATCGGGTTGGATTTCGAAGGGCAACAATTTGTCTTTGGACTGTTGATTTTGCCGATGGTCGCACTGTATGCGCGCTCGCCACACATCAGCGCTCAAATTTGAGGAAACCATGAAATCAATCGAAAAAATCGTAAGGGGAGAAACAGTGGAAAACGAGCATATCGTTCTCGTCCAAGAGAACTGCAAACAAAAAGGTAGGCGAAAAACATGACTGAAGTTCTTTCTCCCACAGATATTGTTGGTGGTTCATTTTGGCTAATGTCGACTGCAATGATTGCCGCGTCATTATTTCTTCTACTCGAGCGCAAAAACGTCGCGCCAAAATGGCATACCTCGGTCACCCTATCGGGGGTCGTAACCATGATTGCAGCGGTTCATTATTTTTATATGCGCGACATGTGGATTACGACTGGCACAGCCCCGATCATTATGCGGTATCTGGACTGGATGTTGTCGTTTCCACTTCAGGTCATCTTGTTTTACGTCATTCTCGGCGCGGTAGTAAGCGTTCAGCCAGCTCTGTTCTGGCGGTTGTTGGTCGGAGCGTTACTGATGGTTATCGCCGAATTCCTGGGCGCCGCAGGTTACATGAGTGTCACGCTCGGATTTTTGATCGGCATGGTTGGCTGGCTGTACATCCTTGGTGAAATTTACATGGGCGAAGCAGGAAAAGCCAATGCGAAAAGTGAAAACGAAAACCTGAATACCGCTTTCAACTCGCTTCGGCTAATCGTGACAATAGGCTGGGCGATCTATCCGTTGGGCTATTTCATTGAGCACCTTGGTGGCGGGGTAGAAGTTAACAGTCTGAATGTGATCTACAACCTCGGCGATTTCCTAAACAAACTGGTTTTCTGCCTCGTAATCCACCGCCTGGCGGTTAAGGACTCGAGAACTGAAAGCACAATTGAAACTGGCTCTTCAGCGCAGAAATCCGAGTGAGGGTGATATGACACATTTGAAACCGGTGACAGAAAACAAATTTCAAAATGGGAGTAACTAATTATGACTGGCGCAGATTTTATTGCTGGAATTATCCTGATTGCGCTTGCCATAGCCGTGGCGGTGTATCTGCTACACTGGCTGTACAGGCGATCTTCTAAGGAAATTTCCTTCGTGCGAACCGGCTTTGGTGGTGAGAAAGTGGTTCTAAGTGGCGGAGCCTTCGTATTGCCAATTATTCACGATGTTACCACGGTTGGGATGCGGACTCTCCGCATTGAAGTGCGTCGCGGTGGTGAAAATTCTCTTATTACTGCCAATCGGATGCGAGTTGAACTGGTCGCTGAGTTTTATGTTCGGGTGCGCCCAACTCGTGAATCGGTGGCAATTGCGGCTCAATCGCTTGGCAAACGGACCTTGGAACCAGACAGTCTCAAAGAACTGGTGGAAGGCCGCTTTATTGATGCCTTGGGTATTGTCGCCGCCAAGATGAGCATGGACGACATGCAGGAACAGCGCGGCGTTTATGCCAAAGAGGTTCGCAAACTTTTTGAAGAGTCCCTATCCCAGACCGGTCTTGAACTGGAAGCTGTATCAATTACCGGCCTGGACCAGGCGAGCCTCGACATGTTCGATCCGTCCAACGCATTTGATGCTGAAGGACTGACACAACTGACCAAGCAGATCGAGGCGCGAAAGAAATCCCGTAACGATATCGAGCAGGACACCAAGATCCAGATTCGAAACAAAAACCTAGAGACTGAAAAGCAGGTGCTTGAAATTGAGAAAGAAAGCGAATTTGCAAAGATCCAGCAGGAACGGGAAATCGCCAAGCAAAACGCTCTAGAGCGCAAAGACATAGCGATCGAGAAAGCCCATCAGGAACGTGAAACCGAAATAGCGCAATTGCGGGCAATCGAAGAGGTTGAGAAAACCAGGATTTCTCAAGAGGAAGCAATTGAAGTTGAACGCTCGCTTCGGGAACACAGTCTGACTGAAGAAATCGAAAACCGGCGCAAACAACGCAACGATATAGAACAGGAGACTGAAATTGAGATTAAGCGTAAAAATCTGGAAGTAGAAGTCAGGGCGCTAGAGATTGCAAAGAAAAGCGAGTTCGCCAGACTTGAACAGGAAAAGAATATTGCGCATCAAAAAGCCAAGCAAAAAGCAGATGTGGCGTTGGAAGAATCCAAACGCCGTCGCGAAGCTGAACAGGCCAAGATCACCGCTGATGAACAAATTAACAAAGCTATGCTTGCACAGCAGGAAGCGGTGGAGAAAACGCGGATCAAAAGCGATCAAGCGACCCAGTCTTTGGATATTGAAAAACGCAAAATTCTCGAATTGGCAGAAAAAGAACGGGCAGTAAAAGTTTCCTCTAAAGCAAGTGAGGTCTTTGTTGCTACAGCCAAAGAAGAAGCTGCGCGCGCCAAGGCGGAAGAAGCTACAGAGCAAGTGAACACGATCCGACGACTTGAGGTGGCAGAACGCGATAAGAAAATTGAACTCATTCAGGCTGCCCAAACAGCTGAGCGTGATGCCCTGCAGGTAACCACCATGGCAAAAGCTGAGAAAGAAGCATCAGCGGCGCGTGAAGATGCCGAGAAGCACGCAAGCCTTGCCGCAAAATTGCGCTATGAGATTGATGCTGCAGGGCATCAAAAGCTCAATGAAGCTGAAAACATGCGCAGCGATGCCAGCAGGGAAAACGAGCTACGTATGGAGTTGGCCAGGAAATTGGATTCAATCATCCGTGAATCAGTCAAACCTATGGACAACATCGATGCGATTAAAATTCTCGATGTAAAAGGCATGCCTGGATTCAGTGGCAGTGAAGCGACCACCGGCGGTACTGGCGGCGGCGGCAACGCAATTTCCCCTACCAAAGGTGGGGGCACCACCAACCTTGCTGATGACGTTGTGAATTCTGCCCTGCGTTACCGGGCACAGATGCCATTTGTTGACAATTTGCTGAACGAAATCGGCATGTCACCTGGCGAGATCAGCAATATCAGCAACATTTTGGGCAATTTCGATAAAAAGCAAGTCAAAGAGAAAAGGGCAGACAAGTGAGTTTCGAATATGGGCATTGATTTTCTACGGCACTTTGTCCGCAGATGTCGCGCTCCGGTTTTCGCAACCCATCGGTATTCGCAAATACGTCAGCAATGTAACCAGTAAGGACCCGGACGTGACTGAAAATGTAACATGGTTGTTCATATTCCTGTCGGCATATTGGGCCTATTGCGGTTTCTTCGGAATTCGCGGGCTTAAAATGAACAGGACTGCCAGCGATTTTTTCATCGCCTCACGTGATTTGGGCACCTGGGTTTATGCCATGGCGACGACAGTCGCTTCGGTAGCGGGTCTTGTTATTGTAGCGCAGCCAGCCCTGGTTTATCGCGATGGATTTCAGGCGACCAATGTTTCAGTTATCGCTATTGGAATTCCGCTTGCGGGGATTGTCCTGCTGAAACGGCAGTGGATGATCAGCAAACATTTTAGTTACACAACTCCCGGCGAACTACTGGCGGATTATTTTAACAGCAATGCGGTGCGCCTGATTTCGGTTGGGATAGCAATCCTGTTTGCCGTTCCGTTTACAGCGATTCTTCTGGGTGCAACCGGATTTGTAATTAGTGAACTGACAGGAGGTGCGATCAACCGGACACTATCGATGTGGGCACTATCGATGATTGTCTTATTCTACATCGTTACCGGCGGATTGCGTGCTGTTGCAAATATCGGGGTGGTGCAGTGTGTGCTGTTTGCCGGCGTCAGCCTGGTTATTGGTGGCGTTGCATTCAACCTGTTGGGTGGATTTGAAGGGTTCAACACAGCATTGGGGGGGATCACTGCTGTACCATTGGGCCAATGGGGCAATACCAGTGGATTTGGCGGCGGTAATTATGACGGTTTTTTTGCCGTTCCCGGCGTTATACAATTTACTGCCGGATTGGGTAAGGAAATACCGATAGGCGGACCGTGGACCAGCGTTATGACTCTTTCCTACATGTTTGCACTGATGGGAGTGTTTTCGTCACCGGCATTTTCCATGATGGGATATGCAAGCCGTTCTCCGCGCGGATTTGGTGTCCACCAGGTTTGGTTGACCGGACTGTGCCTTGGGATCATTCTGATTTTCTTCACAAATGTTCAAGGCCTTGGCGCGCATCTTCTGGGATCGGACGCGGCAGTTAACTCCGTCAATCTCAATTCTGCTTCCGCCATGCCCCCGATTGAACAAGGTGGGCAAGCCGCAGTTTTAGTGAATTATATCAACTATATCGGCAAAACGGCACCCTGGGCGATAGGCATTCTTGGGGTTTGTGTGGTTGCTGCAATACATGCCACGGCAGCGATCTTCCTAACGACTACGAGCGGTATTTTGGTTCGGGATATTTATAGGAACTATTTGGATCCAGAAGTGAATGATCAAACCCAGATGCTTGCTGGACGAATTTGTTCCGCTCTGCTTTTGTGCGCAGCACTGTTGATGGCAACTTATTCTATGAACGCCGCAACTTTGCTGGGAAGCCTTGCGCTCGCATCTTCTTTCCAGCTTTGGCCGTCACTACTTGCGGTTACATGGTTGCCCTGGTTGTCGAGACGCGCCGTTACCTTGGGATTAATCGCCGGTCTGATAGCAGTTGTGCTTACCGAGCCAATTGGCCAGTTGCTAAGTGGGTACTCACTACCTTGGGGGCGGTGGCCGCTTACAATCCATTCAGCTGGGTGGGGAATTTTCTTCAATATCGCAGTGTGTTTGATTGTTGTGCTGGGAACAAAAAATGGCGACACGGACTCAAAACGCGACGCGTTCCACAAATTTTTGCGCAAACATACAAAATTACCCGAGGGTCGAGACAGGCTGAAACCGGTTGCTTGGCTGTTTGCACTGGTTTGGCTCTTCTTCGGTGTTGGTCCGGGAACTGTCATTGGCAACGATTTGTTTGGTGCACCTGATGCTGGTCTTGATGCCTGGTTGTTCAAAATGCCGTCCATTTGGGCTTGGCAGATTATCTGGTGGGCGCTGGGTGTCGGTATGATCTGGTTTCTTGCCTACAAGATGGAAATGTCAACAAGACCGAACATTGAAATCGAAACATTACCCCAATCCGAAACAAACGTCTGAGAGGACTAAGATATGAGCTACAAACAAACAGGTGTTCAAATGGATGAGGGTCGTTCTAATACGGATGACTACATCACCCGCACGTATGTCCTGCCTTTGTTGCGAGATGACGAGATGCGCAACAAATTGATTGCGGAACACAGAATCAATCCGATTGGTAAGGCCCCATCCAAGGGAAATGCTGCGATTGAGCATAGTAAAGAACTGCGAACGGTGTTGGACAAATTTCGCCGTCAACCCATGGCAGGAAAATACATAACCGTTTGCAAGGTACCATTTCAGGATTACAGGATTGGCATTTGTTCGGGCGAACGGGGCGTTCCCCTTGAAATGCTTGATGGGTCTTTTTCTTCAGAAGAGGCCAGTGAACACGCAATTTTCTTGAGAAGAGTTGCAGATATTTTGGCGGCGAATTCCTGAAAAAACTCACAGCCAAGCTGAATGGGCGAAATTCAAAAGACAAAAAGGATTAAAATATGCTGCGAATTACTGGATATAGCGATAAATATTCGGTCTGTCCTGACGACAAGATGGAATTTTACATCAATTCGGAAAACGATGAGGACTTTGAAGTTCAGCTAGTTCGGTTGATTCACGGTGATACCAATCCCGACGGGCCTGGTTACAAAGAAGAAGAAGTGAATGCGGATTGCAATGGCAATTATCGGGGCCGCAACCAGCGTATACATGGTGGGTCCTATGTGATCATACCTCAAAATGATTTGTTGAACGTTGAGAGTTTTACGCTTCAAGCCTATGTGTTTCCAACCACACCTGACAAAGGCCGTCAGGGGTTGCTGACGAAGTATGTAGAAGGCGAAAACACCGGTTTTGGATTGTTCATCGACAAAAATTCCTGTCTGGAACTGAAGATCGGGGATGGTTCAGGCCAGGTGTTCCGGCTTTCGACAAAGAAACCGATGATGCGAAAAGTTTGGTACCTAATTGCCGCAAGCTATGATGCGCGTTCAGGAAAAGTGACCCTGTATCAACAGCCGGTTGTAACCGCAACGAATGGCGGACTGGGCCAATCGCTACTGTACCCCACAGATGACACAACAGCCGTAGTTGAAGGTTCTACCCGTTCGATTCCGGCACTCAATGACGCGCCATTGCTGATGGCAGCATCAACACTACATAATCGAACAGGACGCCATATCTATGGCGGGCACTACAAAGAAGCGCGAAATCCGATAGAACTTCCCGAACAGGTCAATGTTTATAATGGCAAGATCGACCGTCCGCGCTTGTCACGCCGTGCACTTGATCGCTCAGAAATAGAAGCCCTGGCTCGCGGCTTTAGCGGCTGTCCGGCGGATTTGCGCCGTGATGTTGTGGGGGCCTGGGATTTCCAGGCCAACATTACCACCAATATCGCCAGCACTTTGGTTGTTGATACCGGGAGAAACCGGTTGGATGGGTTTATTGTCAACATGCCTTGTCGTGCGATGACAGGTTATAACTGGACTGCTGATGAGATGATTTATCATCACAAGCCAGAAGAATATGGTGCAATCCACTTTCATGATGACGATATAGATGATGCCCGCTGGGATGTTGATTTCGAGCTAACCATCCCCAATAATCTCAAAAGCGGTGTTTACGCGGCGCGATTGCGAATAGGTGGAATAGACTCACCTGACACAGAAGATTTTGTGCCCTTTGTCGTGCGACCGCCGCAAGGAACTGCTACAGCCAAGGTGGCGCTCATTCTGCCAACCAACGCCTACATGGCTTATTCGAACGACAATCTTGGAACCAACTCGGTTGTCGCGCAACTATTGGCCGGCAAAGTGCCCGTGATGTCGGCGAGCGATCTATATCTCAATGAGCATAGGGAATACGGTCTCTCCACCTACTCCCTGCATTCTGACGGTAGCGGAGTTTGTTATTCATCCAGACTGCGGCCAATATTGAATATGCGGCCTAAATACCGGCATTGGCTATCGCCATCGCTTTGGCAATTGAATGGGGATCTTCATCTGACGGATTGGCTTGAGGAAAAAGGTTTTGAATTTGATATTCATACAGATGAAGATTTGCATCGAGAGGGCGTTGATCTACTGAATAAATATTCAGTTGTTTTGACCGGCAGTCACCCAGAATATACTTCTGAACGCATGTATGAAGCCTACGAAACTTATCAGCAACAGGGTGGTCGCTGGATGTATCTTGGGGCAAATGGGTTTTACTGGATTAGTGAGTATCACCCCGATAACTTCAACATTATTGAAGTCCGCAAAGGTGAAGCCGGCACAAGAGCCTGGACAGCAAACCCGGGAGAATACAACAACGCCTTTGACGGAAAGTATGGTGGCATGTGGCGGGCCAGAGGGCGAATCCCCAGCAAGCTTTGCGGTCTGACCTTTACAGCCTATGGCTTTGACGTGTCCTCTTACTATCGTCGTGCCAAAGACAGTAATCTACGCGAGACAAAGTGGATATTTGATGGTGTGGGTGAAGATGAGATCATTGGAGATTTTGGATTGGTCGGAGGCGGAGCCGCGGGACTGGAACTGGATCGTTATGATCTGGAATTCGGCACCCCGCACAATGCTTATCTGCTTGCAAGGTCTGAGGGTCACACCAATTTGATGTTGCAGGTAAATGAGGAAATTCACTTCTCGGTTCGTGGATATTATGGCGGTGGTACGGAAAACCCCCAGGTTCGCGCCGACATGATTTATTACAAGACTCCAAGCGATGGTGCGGTGTTTGCTCCCGGTTCTTTGTCATGGTGTGGCAGTCTCTCGCACAACAATTATGACAACAATGTTTCCCGGATCATGGAGAATGTCTTGGGCGGCTTTCTGCAAGAAGGATCCTTGCCATGATTGCGAGAAACAGCGATTGCGGTTCTTGGTATTTGCCAAGAACCTTAAAACCACTGAAGTTATAAGGAGGCCTGCAAATGGCAGTTTCATACCAAAGCCGCAACGTACCGATGTTGGATCGCCCCGAGGGAAAAGAAACAATTGGCGCGAGCGCTCAACCATTTAATGAATTGGAAGCCCAAGCGCTTACCGGTCTCGATCCCGATAAACTGAATGATCTGGCGGAGAGCCTGTTTGTTTTGAACAATCGCCACTACGGCCCGATCCCGGGAGCCTATGTAGTTGTCTGCATTGACCCTGATCGACAATGGTGCGTCGGTCAGTTGAATGCGGACAGGATAAAGCCAGTAGTGCTGTTTGAAGACAAGGTATTTAACTCACCAGAAGCAGCTCAGGAAGCAGCAGAGAAACTCAAAATCGCGCGCGGCGAAACCACCCCGTGTCGATGTCACTAATAACAGGCTAGCGTTGAGACAAATCCCAGTTTTATGCAGAGCAACAAACAACCATGAGAAACCGTGCGTATAAAGATAGGGTCGGAAGAGCCAACTACGAATCGTTGTTCGATCGAGGAACGGCAGCGGGAGTTCGACGACGTCAGCGTGATGCTGGGATAAAGCTTTTCATGTTTCAAACCGGAACACTGCGTACTCGGGAAAAATACATCAAGATGAACCAGGGTGAGGAAGATTATGAAATTCCGGTGCCATGGTTTCTGATCAAACACCCGAGCGGTAATGTGGTGATTGACGGTGGTAATTCTGTGAAGGTGGCAATTGACAAGCGCAAGCATTGGGGCTCAGTCATCGATGTTTACGATCCTGTCATGAGCTCCAATGAAAATTGTGTGGACCAATGTCGATCAGTTGGTGTTGAGCCTGAAGATGTGAAATATGTCCTGCAGTCACACCTTCACTTGGATCATACTGGAGCAATTGGCCGGTTTCCAAACGCGCAACATGTTGTGCAACAGGTCGAGTATGACTACGCTTTTGATCCGGATTGGTTTGCCAAGGGAGCCTACATTCCGGAGGATTTTGACCAAAAAGGATTGGATTGGCGATTTTTGAGGGGCAAAAATTCCGACCATTACGACCTGTTTGGAGATCGGGCAATCACGATGATATTTACTCCCGGTCACTCACCCGGTCATCAGTCATTCCTCGTCAATCTGCCAAATACCGGCGCTGTCCTTCTAACCATTGATGCGGCCTACACGACGGATCACTGGGATAACAAGGCGCTTCCCGGTCTGATTCATTCTGCGGCAGATGTTGCAGATTCGGTTGCAAAACTCAGAAAACTTGCAGAACAGGAGAATGCTTTGGTGGTGACGGGTCATGACCCGTATCAGTGGAAAGGGTTTCGAAAGGCGCCACAGGGATACTATGATTGAAAATACGGTTCGGATCTTATTTTTGTAATTCGCTAAATTTGGCCGCGGCCTGGGTCCGGTTCTCAACACCAAGAACCTTGAAAATCCGCGACACATGCATTTTGATTGTTCCCGCCTTTAGATTGAGTTGATCTGCGATGGCTTTGTTTGATTTGCCGACACTTATCTGTTTCAAGACCTCCAATTGCCGGTTTGTCAGTCCAAATTGTGCCGATCTTGCACCAGGGCGTGCATTTGAATTCATTGAACCTGGAGTCTGCTCATCCGACCGCAGCATGTTTGGCGGCACATAAATTCCTCCTGACAGAACCAATTTGATTGCACCAGAAGTAACGTTGGGTGCTGAAGTTTTTGGAATGTATCCCATGGCACCGAATGCAAGCGCCTCCTTGATTGTGGCAAAATCGTCTTTAACTGACACAATTACAACCGGCACCTCAGGCCAATCAGACCTCAGCGTTTTTAATCCCTCAAATCCATCCGTTCCAGGCATCATCAGATCAAGTAATATCAAATCAATATTTGAATTTTGCGATAAAAGATCCAGTATGTTGTAAAAACTGTTTGCCTCAAAGGTGTTTACGTTCTGTTCAATCATGCCAACCAGCAATGCAAGTCCGCCACGCACTAATGCATGATCATCGGCAATAATGATGTTCAGCTGATCGGATTCCAATGTTTAAGTCCTTCACATCGGTGTCGCTGCCATTTGGCTTAATACATCCCACAAATCCTAATGGATACGAATCTATCGCCTAAAGACTACCGCTAAAAGTGCATACAAACAAATTTTTGTTTATCAGCGAAACCCGTTAAAAAAAGTGCCAAAAGGGATTACTAAAGCTAAAAAATGGACTAAAGTATATAGGATATGCCAAGTGGCATATGGGTCGCGTGGAATTAAGGGTGTGAATTTGTATCAAATCCGATGCCTGATAACATTTTTGCTTGCCGCAGTTGGGTTTTGGCAAACCAATTTCGCTCAAGCGCAGGAGAAATGGTGGCCAGCCACAATTAAGGTTTTCGACCCGGCCTGCACAAACGGGGATCCTGGATGTTGGACCGATCCACGAAATGCGCAGGACAGATTGGCTAGCGTGAACTATGTTCCACTCGAAATTGACCAGGTCAGTTTAAAACATCATATTTGTGTTTCTTTCCCGCATTTGAAGGATTCCTATTGGGTTGGCGTAGCATACGGCGTTATTGAGGAAGGCCGTCGGCTTGGGCAGAAAATTACGTTGGTTGAGGCTGGTGGGTACACAAAACTGGAACGGCAACTTTCCCAAGTTGATGACTGTATCGCTAATGGTGCTGAAGCGCTAATCATTGGGTCGGTTTCTGCCATCGGCAACGCCAAGCAAATTGACCTCATCCGTGAACAGGGCATTCCCGTAATAGATGTTATCAATGGAATTAATACTCAGGTAGACGCGAAGTCGCTTCAAAGTTTTTACAATATGGGATTCATTTCATGCAAATGGGTGGCAAACCAACACCCTAAAGGCAGTGGGAAAACAAAAATTGCCTGGTTTCCAGGACCACCAGGCGCAGGTTGGTCCGTTTCCGCTGACAAGGGCTGTAGATCGGCGATTGAAGGCAGTGATCTGGAAATGATCTTCACAAGGTGGGGCGACACCGGCAAAAGTGTTCAGTTGAAACTCGTTGAAGATGTGCTTGTGTCAGCATTGTCAGGTGAAGAAACAGAATTGGACTATATTGTTGGCACTGCAACGACAATAGAGGCGGCTGCAGGTGCATTACGCGATGCCGATCTTAAAGATAAGGTAAAACTGGTGTCTTTCTACTACACCCCTGGCATTCATATTTTTCTGAACAGGGGTGATGTGGCCATGGCACCAACGGATCAAATGATCATTCAGGCTCGTATTGCTGTTGATCAAGCTGTCCGTCTCTTGGAGGGAATCGGAATGGCCACCGGTGGGCGCTGGGAATATGGTGATACGGGTCGTAGGACTGAACACGTCCAGCCCTTGCCAATTATTGTCACACCAGAAACCGTTGGTGGATTTGATGCCACCACGACGCTTGCACCATCTGATTGGCGTCCGCAGTTTTCAGTTGAGTAATATCTGTATCATTTGGCGGTGTTGATAGTAAATTTATGGGAAATTGTGAGCGCAATTAATATGTCAGTTTTGGTGGAAGACAAAGAGAAACCACACGCTAGGCCTGAAACTAGTGTTCCAGCTATCGGCCCGCTTTTGTATGTCGACAATATTTCAAAGCGATTTCCGGGAACGCTCGCCCTTGACCATGTCAATCTTGATGTTCGCGCGGGCGAAGTGCACGTGCTGTTTGGTGAGAACGGAGCGGGAAAAACAACACTAACCAAGCTGATCGCGGGCGTGTATCAGCCGTCGGATGGCAAAATATTCCTCAATGATGAACACATAATGATACGGTCGATCAGCCATGCAAGATCATTGGGGATTAGCATGGTGTTTCAGGATTTCTCTTTGATACCGGAGTTAACCGTTGAAGAGAATTTGTTTTTGGGTTCGGAACAGATATTCGGCCCCTTTCTGAACAAATCAGAGCAACGCCTGCAAGCGCAGGAGACTCTGGACCGTTTGGGCTTTGATCTCAATTTGACTGACAAGGTTCTCTATCTTTCGCGTGCAGAACAACAGATGGTCGAAATCGCCAAATCGTTCCGGACCAAGCCATCTGTTCTATTGCTGGATGAACCCACTGCTTCAATAACGGAACGCGAATCTGCTCGGCTTTTTTCACTGATCCAAACCTTGAAAAATGAAGGCATTGCGATCATTTATATCACTCACAAAATGAATGAAATTCGAACGATAGGTGACCGGATTACCATCCTAAGAGATGGACAGGCCATCGACACACTGGATGTCCCTGATACCGACGACAATATGTTGGTCACCCTTATGACTGGGCGTCGCATCGAACAGGTGTTTCCGGTAATAAAAAATAATCCGCAAAAAACCTTGCTGAATATTGAGAATATGACTTTGGCCAACGATGTGGCTCACGATGTCACTTTGAATGTCCGAGCCGGGGAAGTCGTTGGCGTTGCTGGTTTGGTTGGGTCCGGAAAATCGCGATTGGCACGCGCAGCCTTTGGTCTTGAGAAAATCACAAAAGGGAAAATAACCTATAGTGATGAGGTTGTTTTTGACAAACAAAACAAAATAGACCGTATCAGCCCTCGATTGATGCTTGACCGGGGGATGTTCTATTTACCTTCTGACCGGCACCAGGAAGGTCTGGTCATGGTCCAAAGCCTGCGGGAAAACATAACATTACCGTCCTTAGGGCTAGCCAAGTTTTTCAATGGTTTTTTTCTCAGACGAAGCAATGAGAAGGAATTTGTAACAGCGATCTCCAGTCAGCTTGAGTTTGGAACAACCAATATCGAATTGGAACTTGAGCATTTCTCTGGCGGGAACCAACAAAAAACAATGGTTGCGAAAGGGCTGGTACGTGAAGGCCGATTGTTTGTTCTCGACGAGCCAACAACCGGAGTCGACATTGGTGCGCGCGTACTGATCTACAGGTTTATTCGCGATATTTGTGAAGCTGGTGCTGCCGTCTTGATAATTTCCTCTGACCTGGCTGAGATATTACACCTCACACATCGAACTTACGTGATGTACCGGGGAGGGCTGGTTACTGAATTGGAAGGCAAGGAAATTACGGAACAGAACGTGCTGAGTTACTTCTTCGAGCAAGAGGCAACCAGCAGGAGCGAGGAAATGCAGAATGCGCGATAGTGATGCATCATCGTTATTTCGGTTTAAAGAGGCAGCAAAACATTTGATAGTAATCGTGTTTCTGCGATTGGGAGTACTTCCGTTTATTGTGCTTATCGTGACGCTGTTTTTCTCTGCAGCATCCGATAATTTTCTTACCCAGCAAAACCTATTGAGCGTTTCAAGGCAGTCCACCTACTTAATGCTGGTTTCAATGGGGCAGATGGTTGTGTTGTTAACGGCAGGTTTGGATCTATCCGTTGGCGTGATGATCGCGATGAGTTCGGTTACTAGTTCGTTTGTTATGGTATCGCTGTGGTCCGGACTTGGTTCCGGATGGGACGCGATAATACTGGGATGTTTGGCCGGGTTGGGTTCGAGTGTTGTAATCGGCATGATCAATGGAATTGGTGTTGCCTATCTTAGAGTTGCTCCTTTTGTCATGACTCTTGCGATGTCGTCCATCGTGTTCGGCATGGCTCTCACTGTTACAGGTGGCACGCCTATCTATGGCATGCCGGAAGCTTTTGCGAATACTATCGGGTACGGTAGCGTTGTAGGAATTCCCATATCGGTTTGGATAACAGCTTTTTCGGTCGCATGCGTGTACGTGATGATGAGCTGGACCCCGATGGGCAGATATCTTTATGCAATTGGAGGAAATGTACGCGCTGCTGAACTTTCCGGTATCAATACCAAGGTTTACATATTTTTTGCCTACATAATATCTTCACTGTGCACGGGTGTCGCGGCATTGATGTTGACCGCGCGACTTGAAAGCGGTGAGTCTAATATAGGCACCGACTATCCACTGTTGTCGATTGCTGCCTGTGCGATAGGGGGTGTCAGTCTGTTGGGTGGTGTTGGCCGTCTTCAAAATGTTATTTTCGCATCATTTTTCATCATTCTAATTCAGAACGGCATGAATCTGCTTAGAATCAGCTCTTATCTCCAATTGGTGGCGGTTGGGATATTGCTCATCATGGCCATTATTGTCGATAACCTTCGTCAAAAATTGGTTCATACAATGAAACATTAGTGGGGCATCCACCATTGATCTTACATTCGTAGCGGCCAAAGAATACAGAAAGCACCAATCTCTATGAGATCAAAGCTCGATCGTCTTTCATTAGGCCAGAAAGTTTTGACACTAGCCATTGTCAACTTGATTGGCTTTTTAATCGTCTGCATTGTTGCCACTTCGGCGATTACAAGAGTTTGGGATCACGCGAGCGTCACAGCCGAATTTTATCTTCCGCTGGATGCTTCGATTGCGCGCGTTAACAAACTAGTTTCAGACCGAAATGAAGCTGCAGAGGAAATCGGGAAGCTAAAGAGCGCCCGGCAGTCAAAGGATACTGGCGGTGACATTCCGGTGGTTTATCGGAACTATTTGGTCCGGCAGGCTAGCCTAACAAGTGAATTGGAAAACGCGGAAAAATTGATTTCTTCCCTGCATAATCCGGAGCACCCGCTGTTTGAATTTAGTGCCGAATTTTCGAAGGACTTGCTTCCAGGTTTTGATGATCTGAAAAATCAGGTAGAATTAAAAGACACAAAAATTCACAAAATTATAAACGAGTTTGAGAATGGCAATGCGATAAATGTTGCTAGTAAAAACAACGGCTTACTTGTTTCTTTGCAGCACGGTGGATTGAAGGGTATTTTCGATAAAACTCGGGTGTTTTTAACTGCCAGTGGGCTGAAAACCAAACGAATTGCTATAGGATACACCATTTTGGCCACAATACTCGCGATGTCTCTCGTCGCCCTAGTCTTATGGTTTGTGGTGTTGTTGAACATTTCCAAACCGCTTTATTCTTTGACCGATACGATCAACGCTTTTAATGCGCTGGGAAAAGTAGAGGAGACCGAATTTGAGCAACATTTGATGGAACGCGTTGACGAATTGGGTAGAATGAGTCGCAGTTTTAATAGGTTGAAACACAACTTGTACGCCCAACGGGAGGCCCTGCAGAATTCAAAAGAAGAAGCCGAGCAGGCAAACGATGCGAAATCACAGTTTTTGGCTGCCGCCAGCCATGATTTACGCCAACCCCTGCATGCAATGCAAATGTATATCGCGGCCCTGCGAGAGAATCTCAAAGATGCAAAAGCACTTGCAATTGTAGAAGATATAGACGCCGTATCCATTTCTACGGGACGGTTGCTCAACGCTCTTCTTGATGTGTCCCAACTGGAAGCGGGTGTTATCAAACCTAACTTTGAAGATTATCCCGTCCAAGAGATTCTTCACCGTGTTGCCCGTGCATTTGAACCAGCCGCAGTTCAAAAGAACTTGAAACTCACGGTCGTTAAATCAACAGCGTACGTTCATAGTGACCCCGTATTGTTGGAGAGAATAATCGGCAATTTCACATCAAACGCAGTTAGCTACACCGACAAAGGTGCGATTTTGATCGGTTGCCGCCACAGAGGAGACAGTCTTTCCATTGAAGTATTGGACACTGGTTCGGGTATTGCTGATGAAGAACAAAAATCAATATATGAGGATTTCTATCAGATCCATAATAAGGAACGTGATCGTGGCAAAGGCTTGGGATTAGGGCTTGCGATAGCGCGCCGCCTGGCTACTCCACTCGGAGGTGTTATGGAACAGGATTCCATAATTGATCGAGGCTCACGTTTTGCGATTTTGGTACCCAAGGGAAAGCCCCAAGCGGGATTGACGAAGCGGGAACTGCCGACAGAAGTTCAAATTCAGCAATTGGAAGATGTCACAATTCTGTTGATTGAAGACGATCCAGTTGTACTAAAGGCCACGCACGAGCTGATGGCCCAATGGGGTTGTAATGTTCTTACGGCAACGAACATGGATGAAGCGATGGCGGTTTTGACAACACGGGAGAATATGGCTCCTGATATTATTGTTGCTGATTATCGTTTGCCAGGTGGCGCGACAGGGGTAGAGGCTGCAACCCACCTTCAGCTAATGTTGGGTCACGCCGTTCCAGTTATAATTGTAACCGGTGATTTGGCAGATGGTCCCATGCGTGACATTGCAGATCAGGGGTACAGGTTATTGTCAAAACCTGTGCGCCCTGGGAAATTGCGAGCGCTCGTTTCCCACATGCTTCGCTGACATGTTGGCGATTAAAGGGTTGAGGGTAAATGTGAGGTGGCTTATTGTCTTTAAAAGGATGAAAGAATGAAGGATATCAGAGTAGCCGTTGATGTAGGAGGCACGTTTACTGATGTCTGCATCATGGACGAAACTTCGGGCGCAATCCGTATCGAAAAGACGGCTTCAACCCCTGATGATCCAATGGTCGCCATTCTGAATGGTATCGAGCAAGGCGGCATTGATCTAAGCAAAGTTTCAATGTTCTCTCACGGTACGACAGTGGCCACGAATGCATTGATAACACGGAATTTGCCACGGACCGCAATGATTTGCTCCGACGGGTTTCGCGATGTTGTTGAAATTCGCCGCGCAAACAAAGAAGACCTTTGGGATACCTATAAAGACGTGGCCAAGCCCTATGTGCCACGCCGTGACCGCCTGGTTGTCAAAGAACGGATCGGTGCGGATGGCGAAGTTATTGAAGCGCTCGACGAGGTAGAGGCGCTGAAAGTCGCCGAAGTGCTCAAGAAGCGCGATGTAGCCTCTGTCGCAATCTGTTTCATGAATTCCTACACAAACGGGGCAAACGAACAGCGGATGCGAGAGATCCTGCTAAGCGTAATGCCGGATATCCCGGTGTCCATTTCCTCGCAGGTATTGCCGGAGATATTTGAACACGAACGGTTTTCAACCACGATGGCGAATGCCGCCGTTTCCCCCGTTGTGGTTGATTATGTTGAACGCCTTGAGGGCAAGCTTGCCGATGGTGGCTATGAACGTGATCTACTGCTGCTACACACCGGTGGCGGTGTTATGACCCCTGCCAGTGTCAAAGACTTTGCCGCCCGCCTGGCAGGGTCCGGTATTGCTGCTGGTGCTATCGCAAGCCGATTTATTGGCAATCTGTGCGGCTTTGACAATTCAATCGGTTTTGACATGGGGGGCACAAGCACGGATGTATCGCTGGTCTTTGAAGGTAAGTCGCGGATCACAAAGGACTGGTACGTTGAATACGGTTATCCGATCCGGTTTCCATCTATCGAAGTTCTGACAATCGGTGCGGGCGGCGGATCGCTTGCATGGAAAGACGAAGGCGGATCGTTGCGCAATGGTCCCCAATCTGCGGGCGCGTTCCCTGGGCCATCTTGTTACAAGAACGGCAATGACGTTGCGACAAACACAGACGCCAACATGGTGTTAGGACGTCTTGGATCGTCACTGGCAGGAGGGAAAATCCAGCTTGATCCAGCCTTGGCAGAAGCCGCAGTTCGCACAACGGTTGCTGAACCTTTCGGGATGGAATTGCATGAAGCGGCAGAAGCGATTGTTAGTGTTGCAAATGCGAACATGGCCAATGCAGTACGCCTTTTGTCCATTAGCCGTGGGTATGATCCGCGCGACTTTGCCTTGGTGGCATTTGGTGGTGCAGGCGCCTTGCACGGTGCGGCGATTGCCAAGGAACTTTCGATCCCAACTGTCATTGTCCCACCGAACCCCGGTGTGACATCCGCATTGGGGTGCCTGCTGGTAGACATTCAACATGACTTCTCCGAAAGCTTTATGGCGTCGGCAAGCGGCACAAAACCCGCAGACATCGAAGCAGCATTTGGTCGGCTTGAAGCGGATGCAGGGGAGCGGTTAACTCACGAAGGGGTCGCAGCCAAAGACATCGTGATCCAACGCAACGTAGAGATGATGTACCAAGGGCAATGGCGTTCGCTCGCCGTTCCTGCCCCGTCTAAAGTAGATGATATTGATGCGCTGATCCAAGGATTTCACACCGAGCATCAGCGGGAATTCAACTATCGCCGCGATGACGCACCGGTCTCGATTTTCCGCGTTGCAATTGCCGCAACAGGTATGGTGCCCAAGGCAGAGCTGCAGACGCATACAGTCACGCCCAATACGCCTGACACCATGGTTGTGCGGGATGTTTGGTTCGAAGGCAAAGCGTTCTCGGCAAAAGTGTTTGAGCGCGATAATCTTACGGCAGGTGCCAAATTCGATGGCCCAGCAATTGTGGAACAGTTTGATTCCACCACAGTTGCGCCACCGAACACGACCGCAGAAGTGGACACCCACATGAACATCCTCATTCGAGTTCAGGAGTGAAATTATGACTGACACAAAACCCCTAGATCCCGTCACGTTCGAAGTTCTCAAGAACTCCTTTATCACCTCCGTAGACCAGATGGCGGAGCAAATGTTGCGCACCTGCTATTCTTTTGTGATCTACAACCGCGACTTTTCCAACGCACTGCATGACGCCGAAGGCAACTCGGTCGCGCAAGGGAATGATGACATCGCCGTGCATGTCGGCACGCTGCACTTTACCTGCAAAGACGTCATTCGCGCTTTCAAGGGTGATATGATGCCGGGCGATGTTTACGCGATCAACGACCCCTATGCGGGCGGCACCCACTTTAGTGATGTGCGTCTTGTACGGCCCATTTTCGACGAAGACGTGCTGATCGGTTTCTCGCAATCCAACGGCCACTGGTCCGATTTGGGCGGCTCTGTGCCGGGCTCTTTTGACGTGTTAGCCAAGGATATGTTCCGCGAAGCTGTGCGTATCACTCCTGTCCGCCTATTTCGTGCTGGTGATTTCTGCGAAGACGTGGCGAACCTGATTGCAGCCAACACACGTGACCCTGTCTCAATCATTGGCGACATTCACTCGCAAGCTCAGGCGACGCAGGTGTCTGAGCGTGAAATTCTGCGTCTTGTGCGCAAGTATGGCCGCGATCAAGTGACCCAAGGCATGGATGAAGTTCAGGACTATGTTGAACGCGCTGTGCGTCAACGTATTGCCGCGCTGTCGGACGGCACGTGGGAATCCGTGGATTACATTGACCGTGACCCAGCGGGTGGCGAGGGCATGATCCCGATCCACATCAAGATGACGATCAAGGGCGATCAAATTCACTATGATTTTGAAGGCAGCCATCCGACGATTGGCTCGATGTACAATTCCGCACCAGGGGCGACATTCTCAGCGGTGGTGGCGGGGATGAAGACCTTCTTCCCTGACTTACCCTTGAACAGTGGTTTCTATCGCATGATTTCGGTTGATGCGCCGGAAAACTCGGTCGTCAGTGCGCAATGGCCCGTCGCAGTAACAGGCTTTTTGATGCCGTTTGAAAAGATCATGAACTCGGTCTTCGAGATGTGGTCCCAGATCATTCCAGAACGCGCGATCGCCTGCGCTTTCAATCTGGAATACCTGCTGGCGGGTGGCACGGACAAACGGAGAGAAGAAGATTCAACCTTTATGTTTTACGAATGGCTTCCCGGTGGGTGGGGCGGTCGTCGCGGCAAGGATGGCAGCGATGTCACCACGGCGTGTTTCGGCACTGGTCTGATGTCACAGCCTAACGAGGGCAACGAGCGGGTTAATCCGACACGCACCTTGGAGTTCCAGATCAAGCAAGACAGTGCCGGTCCGGGTAAATGGCGCGGCGGGGCAGGGGTGCAGAAAACCTCGGTGCTGCTGGAAAGCGAAAAATCTGTAATGTCCTATGTTTGCGACCGTGAACGTGCTGTTGTTTGGGGTGTCGAAGGCGGTCTTCCTTCCATGCCGCATGGCCTGACGATAAAGCGCGCAGGGTCGGAAACCTCCGAATGGCTTGGATCGGTCTTCTCTGACTTCCCAATGTATTCGGGCGATGAATTTGCACGGCCCACGGCGGGCGGCGGCGGCTTTGGTGATCCGCTTGAGCGCACGACCGACATGGTGCTGGCGGATGTTGTCGACGACTATGTTTCGGTTGGTCGGGCCGCGTTGGACTACGGCGTGATGATCAACGAAGTGGACGTCGACCTGTGCGAATATGAGGTGGATGAGGTGGAGACCGCCAAGTTGCGCGCATATATTCGGGATTACCGCGTTGCATGGGCGCGCTCTGACCCGCAGGAGATTGCAGAGAAATATCGCAACGGCGAAATCAACTCTATGGATGTTGTGCGCCGCTTCGCTGTAATCTTGGACTGGGAGACAGGCGATCCCCTCCCAAAAACAACAGAGCAGTTCCGCGAGAGCTTTGAAAGACGAAGTGTTGCGCACTGGCAGTGATTTTTTGATTGAGTAATGCTGCCGCCAATTGCGCGGCGGTCGCTAGCGATAAAAGAGCGATAAATCAATAACTTTAATCTCTGATTAGGCACGTAGTACAGGTAAGGGGACAGGATGTGCATGAATGCATGCAAAAAGCAATCTGTCGAACGCCTGATAGGGCCAATATCTCCGGTTAAAGCGATAGGCAAACTCGGCCAGAAATGCTTTGCGGTATTTTGGAAACACACCATGATGGGTTGAAAGAAGATAACGTTTCAGGTTCGATGTAATGGTGTTGACCCATTTGAGATGTTCGCAGGTTTGCTCGGGCTCTTTCAAAGCAACCGATCGGTCGTGCTCATATCCTTGTTTTGACGCTTTCACATAGACACCGTCTCCATCCGACTTTATGGTGCTTCCCGGTTCAATATGTTTCTTGATGGCAGGCACAACATGCTGCTCATAAATTGCCTCCAGTTCTTCAAAAGACAAAAAGCGCGGTCCGCCATAAGTGATGCATATTGCCGTCCTCTGGCATTCTATCTGACACCGGGTCAAACCGCCGATATCAAAGGCGCGGTGATGGCTGGCGGATCACTTGCCCAATGCGCGCTATTTGCTGGCCGACAAGGCTTATGATGCGGACCACTATCGCGCACGGCTCAAGCAGTTGCGTATACAGCCGGTCATTCCAAACAAGATCAACCGGAAACGGCCTTACCCGTTCAACAAGAAAAGATATCGAAACCGATGATCTGTGAAGCCGCCGGTATCAGCATATTGCTCTTTGATATTCTTGCCCGTTGCATTCATCAGCAGGCCATCAAGGATAAAGGGTGCCTCACTCACAGTTGCCGGGATATTTTGAGTAGCAAACGGCCCGAATTGATCCGAGACGTGAGTGTAGGCTTTCAGCCCGGGGTCGGTTCCATATTTGGCATTGATAAGGTTCCTCGCTTCGCCCTGACGGGTAGCCGGGAAGAATTGACCGTCACTGGAAGCGGTTACGCCAGCGCCCCAGAATTTGGACATTGGCAACCCTGATTGCGCTTCGATCACCGTAGCGAGTGCCCGATTGATTGCGTCACTTTCTATGTGCCACCGTGATATACGCGAGAGCTGGAAATATTCGTGGGTGTTGGACGCCTCTGCCATTTTGCTTAGCCCGAGATTTAAACCCTCTGCCAGCAAGACATTCAACAAGCCGATCTTATCCTTGCATGGAACGCCAGTTCGCAAATGCGTAAAGGCATCGGTAAACCCGGTAGTCTTATCAACATCCAGCAGGAGGTCTGTGATGCGAACTTCCGGAATTCGGCGATACAAGTCCAATACCAACTGATCTGCTTCAGCAGGCACGTCGGCTGTTAATCTATCAAGTTTGAGAATTTCATTTTCGATTGATCCGCCGGGGATAGTCCCGTTGGTGGCAGCATGCGCTAGTCGTTCAAGCCCATTTTTCAGACGGGCCTTGCGATCATCCAGCCAGTCATGCGGCTCAAATGGGATACTCAAGCGTGGCGTGTTTTGCACCGCAGCGAGAGGTACCAAGGCCTGTTTCAAGTCAGCGTATCGCCGCGAGTGAGGCAACCAGATATCACCAGACCGGAACGCATCGCGCATATGGAACAGGACAGCGACTTCCCATAATCGGTGGGGCTCCATCTCCTGCGACTGAAGGTGGCGACGCCATTTGGAATTGCGTCGCAGGAATGCTGTCGGTCGGCTTGCATTGCTCTTACCGAAACTGACAATATGAGCTGCTTCCAGTAATGGCTGCGCTATAGGTGCTGCCTTGATTTCCAGAGCGGACAACATCCTTGGAGCATACCGCCTGAACCGATGAAAGCCTTGCGCCACATGGGCCAACGGCTCGGCGGCCATCGTATCTGTTAACTGCGATGCGGTGGCAACAAGCTGTTCGAGGCTTTCCCATCCGCCTATGGCAATAACGGCCTCTTCAAGCGGCGCGGCATCTGCTTTGGCCCCAAGCAGAGACGACCCCAGGTTGGAAAAGCCACGCAGGGTTGTTTTCAGGGCCGTCTTTGAATCTGTAAATCGCGTGTCACACAGCTTCTTTGCATCTCGCCAGGTCTTGCCAACTACCCGATCATGGGATTCTACGATTGCATCGGCAATGGCTGCTGCCCATTCCACGACACAGACAGCGATGATCGCCAGTCGTCGATTGCTGGAGATGTCCCGCAGACCGTCCGTAAAATATCTCTCACCTTGGCGGCGCAAGCGTGTGATCCGGTGGGGAGGCACATCTTCAAGCAGCTCAGGAGACAGATGTAGTCCCTGTAGAAATTCCAACCGATCCAGAAGGCGGTTGATATCTGCAGAGTTATTGCCAACTTCGAATTGGCGTAACCAGACAAATCGGCTGACGCGGCCTTCGACCTCTTCTGCGAGCATTTCATCCAGTCGGGTTTTGGTGAGTTCGCGCAACCGATCCACAATGCGGGTCTCAATACGGCGTTCAGCTTCAACCAATGCATCAGCACATAATCTTTCGACAGATGATACAGCTGGTACGATAGTCTGTGTTCTGCGGCATTCATCAACAAACCTGCGAGCCAAGTCCTCGTTGGATTTTGCGACCCCCGCTTGGTTTCCAAGCCAGGTCGTCAGAACGCGCGCGCCACGTCCGGTAAACATTTTGTAGCCATAGATTTCTCTCAGATCGATCAAATGCCGCCGTCGCGTCACATCAGTTTCAGCATACCCCGCCAGATCAATTCCCTTCACACCGATCTGAGCGGCTATAAATTCGGCCATCTCCAGCGGAATAGTTTCACCGGAGTTCAGCAGACGCCCTGGATATCTGAATACGCAAAGCTGAAGTGCAAACCCGAGCTTGTTGGGGGCGCTGCGCCGAGTACGGATATGCTCAATATCGTCATCGGCCAACGTGTAGTGCCGCAGCAATGAAGCTTCATCTGTTGGTAAATCGAAAAGAGCAGCACGGGTGCGGTCCGTCAATATCTGGCATCTTGGCATTTCAAATTGTCCTTGTTAATCACTTGTCTGTTTGAGACAATATTGACGCCAGCAATAACAAGGGCTTGCAAGGCTAAATTCCAAGAGGGTTCAAATGGGACAGCGCGCCGCCATCTATGCCAGGGTTTCTACGTCCGATCAGTCCTGCGAACGGCAACTGGATGAATTGGCGATTTTTGCCGAGCGTGGTGGTTACGAAGTCGTGGACATCTTCAAGGAGACAGCATCCGGCACCAAGTCAAACCGTGCTGCGCGCAGCAAAATTATGAAACTGGCGCAGGCGCGCAAGATTGATGCCATTCTTGTGTCTGAACTCAGTCGGTGGGGGCGTTCAACGCAGGACTTGTTGGGAACGCTGGATCAGTTGGCAGGCTGGAAGGTCTCAATTGTGGCTATGAGCGGCATGACATTCGAGTTGGGCACTCCGCATGGCCGGATGATGGCCACCATGCTGGCCGGGATCGCCCAATTTGAGCGCGACCTGCTTAGTGAGAGGGTTAAGTCTGGTCTTGCAGCCGCCAGAGCACGCGGTAAGAAACTTGGTCGCCAACCCGGACAGAGGCCAAAATCGGACAAGCTTGCGCCAAAGGTTATTCAGGCCGTTGCCGACGGTCGGTCTTATCGGTGGATCGCCCGCGATCTCGGCATTTCCAAAAACACCGTGCTTGAAATTATGAAACGACACAGGCAATCGTCGTAACCTAGAGACACCGGACCTTCGTCCATCATGTAGCGAAAGAGGAAGGAGAGCCCTTGCTCGGCATTAGGTGGAATGCAGCGAACGTCCGTTCTCGATGGCACCGACGGATGCTTACTCACGAAGTCCCGCCGCCAGGATTCCGACTTCGTGCTGTGCGAAAACCTTGATGCCTTCGCTGGACAGGCGTGCTGCGACAACACCGATCCCTGCGCGGCGCACTCCGTCATGTTTGCCGCTATAAATGAATGTTGACCCGCATGATGGGCTGCCATCCGTGAGAAGGGCGTATTCGCAGTTCTCGCTCCTTGCCACATCCAACGCGATTTGTGCGCCACGGAGCATATTTTCGGTTATATCTGTTTTCGTATCTTCGTAGATGCGGCCACGCCCTTCTATCACATCGAACCCCTCGTACCCAGTTTCGATCTCGGCAGGGGCGCGCGGTATCGGGAAGCCAGCTGCGATCTCAGGGCAGAGCGGGACGATCATGCCTCGGTCTGTCCAGCGCCGTATCAGATTGCTCTCTAGTGTAAGCGCTTTTCCGTTGTAACGAACGGGCTGGCCCAATAGGCAAGCACTGACTAAGATTTTTGATGTCACGCTCATGGCTACTACTTATAGGACACACAAAACTTCAATCATAGCTCGGCCATCACGGTTCAGAGTGAATTGAATGCCATTGCCGGAGGTTAGCTAGCTGATACGATCAATAGGCATCAGTTATGCGGTTAGTGTCCGAAACTTTCTGGCGTATCACTTCGTAAACCTTCGATTTCCTTTGAAGGCTATCGCTGTCCACTCGCCCGATTGAGCAAGAAAACCTGAGCATCCAAAGAAGTATCGAATACATGATCTATCTCCTATGACATGGTAGCTTTCTGAGTGGGCAACTTTATATGCCCTGTGACGATTGCAACGCCCGCAAAGATCATTACGAGGCCAATGACCAGTGTGGTTGATAGGGCTTCGCCGAGAAGCAGCATGCCGAGAACAACACTGAAACCGGCCCGCATGTAACTGCCAATGGTGACGCCAAGCGGGCCGAGCGTTTGAACAAGGCGAAAGTAGATCGTCATGGCGATTGCCGTCGAGAACACACCCAATGCGATGACAGCCACAACTGCCGGAGCCGTAGGCGCAAGGCTCAAGGGATCATCTACCCAGATAGAGGTAGGTAACACATCAGAAGGGTGGCGAAACTCATCGAGCAGGCGGCTGTCAGTACAGGCGGCTGGTCCGAAAACCGTTTGGCATAAAGTGCCGCGACAGCGTAGCTGAGACTCGCCCCGGTAACAGCGAGTTGGCCCAGGACGGAATTTCCCTCGCCCGCCAGAGCAGCCGGTCCCATGATGGCCACAACACCCGCGAACCCCAGAAGGATTCCAATGATGTGCCGCGCTCCAGCACTTCTGTCTTTCAGAAGGAAAAACCCGATGAGAAACACGAATAACGGCGGCGTTGTGTTGAGCAAGCCTGCAAGCCCGCTGTCGATGTATTTCTGGCCCCAACTGATAAGCGTAAAGGGAAGTGCACTTTGCAGGATGCCCTGAATAAGCAACGCACCCCATCGCGATGGTGATTTTGGAAACACCACGCCGCTCCATAGCGCCAGCAGCACCAACAAGGCGGCCCCAATGCAAAGCCTGCCAAAGACTATGGTGGCGGGTGGGATCGTCTCAATAGCCACTTCGATTAGAGTGAATGACGCGCCCCAAAGAAAAGACAGCAGGATGAGAAGGCCAATTTCAAGGAAAGTGTTTTGGTGTGTTTGAGACATGCGAAACCTTTGACTTTTCGTAAGTATCTCACTCTGTATTCGAAGTTGCTGGCTGGAATCGGACGCCATCCCCCGATCAGGTCCGATTCCAGCTAGACGACCGACCCGGACATAGTTGATTGTGCGGCATGTATGATGCTTCCACTTCATTTCCCGACGCCGAAACCTGCGACCGAGCACGGCTGGCCCGCGATAAGTCTTTTGATGGTCTATTCTTTTCTGGTGTCCGGTCCACCAAAATTTATTGCCGTCCAGTCTGCCCGGTGCGACCAGCAAAATCTGCAAATGTCACGTTCTATCCAACCGCAGCAGCGGCAGAACGCGCCGGGTTCCGTCCCTGCCTGCGCTGTCGCCCGGAAACGGCACCGGGCAGCCCAGCATGGCTTGGAACCGCAACCACAGTTGGGCGTGCATTGCGGCTGATCGAAGAAGGGTTTCTGGATACCGGCAGCGTCGATGATCTTGCCGACAAGCTAGGCATCGGCTCACGCCATTTGTCGCGCTTGTTTGCCAAACATGCAGGCGCAAGTCCGAGCCAAGTCGCGACGACCGCAAGGGTGCAACGCGCAAAGCGGATGATTGACGATGGTGACATGGCCTTGTCCGACATAGCCTTCGCAGCCGGTTTTCAGAGCGTTAGGCGATTCAACGATGTATTCAAGGCGCTCTATGGTAGGCCTCCCTCCTCAATCAGGCGGAGAACGAAAGTTTGATCGTGGGCGGGGGACAGACATTCGACCAAAGGTAGCAAAGTCCCGCTCCTTACCAGTTCATGCGCCGTGCAGCGAAGGTCAGGAATGCCTTATGATACGATTCCGCCCCCAGCCGGATTAGACCCCAACAGCCTGAAGCTTTGTCTCTGCGGCCATGATCTCCCGAATAATCCTGCGCCGCTTGCCAGACAACCGCATAGAAGCCCGTTGGAGCACTGAAGCCTTTACTAACTGGTTCTGGAGCTTGGTGATCGATGACTTGATCTTACGCTTGGCTTTGGCATTGCGTTCGCCATAACCATCCCAACCAGACTTTTGCACTTCACTCAGGATCGTGGCGGCTTCAGATCGCCACCCTTTTTGCCGATCAAAGTTGATCTGCCCCAGTTCCTCCGGACTGGCCTTCGATCTTGCCCAGGCAGGAATTCTACCCCATAAAGAAAGCTGTAGTGATAACGCCATTTTTGTGACAGGATCTGAAGTGGATTGTATAGCTTCCAATGCAAGTCGTTTGCTTTCACAGTAGTGATGATCAAACGAGGTTCTGAGCTGATCAAAGGATTCTGGATCACCAACCTCAACCGCGTCCAGGAATCCGTGAGCGAGAGCTTTGCGATAGTTTTTCCACAATTGGGTTCGTCCCAACAAAGGAACGCGAAGTCCCACTGGGATCTCGGTATTTGTTTGATCCTATAGGGTTTTCTTGTTTTTTGCGCCTCCCATTTTTGCAGTGATTTTACGCTGCCCTTTTCGGGGGGAGAATTCCGAGGGTGTCGCGAAGCTTTTCTTCTGAGAAATCATATTCACCCAGCATGTTGATGTGTGCCCATGACATGGGTGAATGTGCTGCGATCAGACGCAGCAGGTTTTCTTTGCTTTCTGTGTCTGGTGCCTTTTCGATCTGTTGAGCGAGATACAAATAGTTCCAGCATATGATGCTGTTTTTGATCAGCCGGTTGCAGGCTTCTGCGACCTCTTGTTCTTCCTTTTCGGTCTGGGTGTATTCGCGTGGATTTCCTACAGCCACGGCGCGGGTAAAGCGGTTGGCGAGTTCGACTTTGTTGAGCTGCTTTTCGATGACCTGGCGCAGCGCCAGGTCATCAATGTAGCGCAGAATGAACAGGGTTTTGATGATCTGCCCAAAGGCTTTCATTGTTTGATACAGGGCATGCTGGCGCGAATAAGAGTTCAGTCGCCGGAAGATGTCAGAAGCGGTATTTTCCTTGAGCTTGATGGTCGTCACGAGGCGCAGGAAATCGTCCCAGTTTTCCAAAATCACAGCTTCTTTGATGGTTTTGTCCGGGCGGATTGCCCAGTCTTCCGCGCCTTGGTTTCTGGGCTTGAACGCATAGAGCGTTTGTTTTCCGAGCCCTTTGATCCTTGGGGCAAAGGAAAAGCCCAGCATGTGGGTGAGGCCAAAGATAGCTTCCGTGTACCCATGGGTGTCGGTGGAATGAATGTCACTTTTCACAACGTCGTTGTGCATCAGCCCGTCAATCACATAGGCACTTTCCCTATCAGCTGCGCTGATCATCAGGGAGTGCCAGAGGAAATTACGTTCATCGACGAAGGTATAGGCACTGACGCCCTGTCCTTGACCAAAATATTTGAACGACCGGCTGGCATGAAGGCTGTCGCCGCGCACCTCGAACTTCTGGCCATCACTGGCTGTGTGGAGTTGATCCTGTGTTTGCCGATAGAGATTTGGCAGTTCCATCGCATCCATGGCTTTGACCACGGCGTCATTAGCCGCGCGAATGTTTTCCAGTGAGAAGCGCCAGTTCACGGTGTGATCCAGCTCACTTTCCGTGACGCTGGACGATATCCGCGCCATCTTTCGTATACCAATTCCACAGCCCAGGCCCATAATCCCGGCCAAAAGGGCTGGGTGAGATGTAGCCTGTCGGACGTGGGTCTGTTGCCAATGTTCAAACGACCGCAGCATGCCACAGTGGTTATTGACGGTTTCCAAAACTTGGGCGAGTGGCACATCGTGTCGCTGAGGAAAGAGGTCGCCCATAGGATCATCTTCACGAGCGTCAAGTGCAGGCGTTGCAATATGGAACGTCCCATCTTTGCGCAGTTTCAAGTGTGGATTGGCTTCTGCGTTGCTGTTTGTCGTCTCATATTGTCCATATAGGGCGGTTTTTAGAAGCGCCAACACGGCTTCAGGATTAGAGAATTCCGTCAGGCCAGCCCGTTCCAGAAGGCGTGCCTTGTCCCGTTGCCACCTTTCTTTGTCGATCAGGTAGGCGTCCATGGGGCGATACTTATAGGACTGTTCCACATTCAAATCACCAGATTTAATAGCCGTAGTAACGGCCTGAAACACAAACACCTTGTACAGGGATATCCGGAAAGTGCCGTCGTCACGGATAAGCGCGGCCTGTTGCTCAGCATCAAGAAAATCCATTGGCATATGACTGGCGGGTAATTCCCCATCCGCTTTGAAATGGGCAATCGCTTTTTGCAGAGCTTTGACCCGCGTAGTTGGCATGAACTCCAAGGCACGCAACACAGGGCTAAGACGGTTTTGCAGCTTCAGCGAACGTGCTTCCATGATGTCGTACCAACTGGCATTGCTGGCCGTCTGGGCCAGATCACCTTTCAACTGATCAAAATCTTCGGTCTTGCTGCGGGCCATAAGCTTTTCGATAGCAGCGACCTTTTCTGTATCTGACATGTTGGCCGCTGCCATGACGCTTTGAATGCTACGCAGAACGCCAAAGACAGAAACATCAAGGCTATCGACAACAGATGCAATCTGACGCTGCTGACCTTTGCGATCTTGTGCCAGTGTTTCTTGATATTCACGGGCTGCGGTGGATTTGAACGAGGCCATGACGCTAAGCCAAAGATCAATCATGTTGTCATGGCATCGATAAAACTGGTGCGCGATGAAGGCGGCCGCGTGAATATCGCGGTCATTCTGATCGCGCCTCTGCATTTGGAAAATCTCTGAGCGCAAAACGCTGCCTGCGAAATACCGGATGCCCGCTGTGCCCAGATCGAGTTTTGAGATAACACTTCCCAGCTGGTCATGTAAATCTGACAGTATCTCAAAATCAGCTACCGCCTCTTTGATCCTCAAGGGTCTGGTGGATTGTGACAATTTCTTCAGCAGCGTCAGCCGATATCGGTTTTGATCATCTGGAGCGGTGAAAAGATCGTCCAGAAGGCCTCTGGCATCATTCGATAAATGCCTATCCATCAGCACAACCAATTCTGTTTTGCGATCTTGCAGTCCAATGCGTATCATTTCCAAAAGCGTTCCAGATTGCGGTATTTGCACCCGTCTCTGGATCAAAAAATCAACGCAACGTTCAAAGATCAACCTGGGCTTGAGATGTACGTGCGCCATCGTTTCGATCTCGACAGCTAACATGTCCTTGGCTTTGTCGTCGAAGGTAGTGAAACCATGGAAATCCAAAATAATTTTTTGGTGACGTGCCCGTGTTTGCTTGGCATAGTTATCAGCTGAAAAATCTGAATGCTGAAATTCTAAAGCACGAGAAGCAGCTTCGACATCCCGTTCACAAAAATCATATGGTTGGAAAAACCGCTTTGTGGCTTTGAAATATGCACACATCAAAAGGAAACCAATCTGACCGCTGGGAGTTCGCAAGCTATTTGCGATATCAAGAAGCCCCTTAGGTAAGTCAAAGAACCTTTTGCGGTTGCGATGACCAAACAGTGGAGGCTTGTCGAATAGTTCTTGTTCATTGGCTGAGAGAATGCGCATCCGAGGCATGAGGTGATCCTATCAAAACTGACCGAAAAGGGACGATTGCGGACAGGGCCGCAAAGACCGTCCGTAAATTACCTTGCAATACTATAGGACACAGGTATCATTACGTACACCTATTTCGTAACGAATTGCCCTATGTCCAGAACCTTCGCCTATGCTCGAGTCTCAACCTTTGACCAGACACCCGAAAACCAAATCCAAGAAATCAAAACGGCTGGCTTTGCCGTCGAGCCTCATCGCATCATCACTGAAACCATCTCAGGCTCCATGGCCATCGCCCAACGGGACGGGTTTTCCAAGCTGCTGGATCGGATGGAAAAAGGTGACGTGCTGATTGTCACCAAGCTGGACCGCTTAGGCCGCGACGCCATCGATGTCAGCACCACCGTCGCAAAGCTCGAAGGCATTGGCATCCGTGTTCATTGCCTGGCTCTCGGCGGCGTCGATCTCACCAGTTCAGCCGGAAAGATGACTATGAACGTCATCAATGCCGTCGCTCAGTTCGAACGCGACCTCTTGATCGAACGCACCCAATCCGGCCTCGCCCGAGCCAAGGCGGAAGGTAAACCATTGGGGCGACCATCTGTCCTATCAGCGGATCAGCAACTCGACGTGAAAGAGAAAATCAAAAATGGAGAGGCAATCTCAGCAATCGCACGACAGTTCCAAACCAGCAGGCAGACAATCATGCGCGTCAGAGATCAAGCATAATCCTGTGGGACTTCGCGTTCCTTTGTTGGGATAGACCCCAATACGGTAATGCTGGCCTTCTGATGTGCGATCACGGATTTCACCTTTTCGGTTGAAGCTGATGGCGCGTTTCAGCGCATGGTGAGCTTCGCCTTTGTTCAACCCAAGTTGGGCACGGTGCTGTAGGTCGGCGTCCATGATCCAACGCAGCATGAACAACGAACGCTCAACGCGGCCAACTTCACGCAATGCTTGGGCAAGTTCGTTCTGGCGCGGATAGGAACTGAGTTTGCGTAGTATTTGACTGGGATACACTGTTCCAAGAGAGCAACTGGCCGCCAGCCTCAAAATGTCCGGCCAATTTCTCTCGATCAAATCGGTTTTGATCTTTCCAGCAATCAAAGGCTGGATTTCAGAATGCATGGCCGATGGTTCGAAGGCATACAGTCGTTTTGACGGTAAATCTCGAATACGGGGAGCAAAGATAAAGCCTAGTATCGAGCAAAGCGCAAAAACATGGTCGGTGAATCCGCCTGTATCCGTGTAGTGTTCTTTGATCTGCCTACCAGAATTGTTCATCAGCAGGCCATCTAATATATATGGCGCTTCATGCGCCGTTGCTGGGATCATCTGCGTTGCGAAAGGGCCATATTGGTCGGAAACATGGGTGTAGGCCTTTACTCCAGCCACATTTCCGTATTTCGCATTGATCAAATTCATAGCTTCGCCTGTACCGCCAGCAGAAAAGAACTGACCGTCCGACGAGGATGTCTGGCCCAATCCCCATACTTTTGCCATAGGAAGTGCGGCCTGTGCTTCGATAATTGTTGCCAATGCGCGGATGTACGCATCTTCCTGAACATGCCACCTAGACTCTTTCACATTTAGATTGAACCGTATCCGGCGTTTTTGATGTAGTTTGCACATTCCTTTGGAGTGATTGTTCCAACGAGATGGCCAACGTACTTCCAAGCTTCCTCGATAGTTCGTTTCTGGGCCATGCGCATCCAGTGCTTTATTTTGGAAAAAGTCTGCTCGATTGGGTTGAGGTCTGGGGAGTATGGAGGCAGGAACCATAATCTTGCCCCGGCAGCCCTGATGATCTGGCGGATGACCTTTGCCTTATGACTTCCCAGATTGTCCAGGATGACGATATCTCCGGGTTTAATGGTCGGTGCGAGAACCAGTTCCACATAGGCACGAAAGCATAAGGCGTTGATAGGACCATCGAAGACGCAAGGCGCGCTCAGGCCATCATAGCGCAAGGCAGCGACAAACGTCATGGTACTCCAGCGGCCATGGGGAGAAAAGCCTCTTAACCGCTTCCCTTTCCTGCCCCAACCGCGGATTGGGGCCATGTTGGTTTTGATCCAGGTTTCATCAATGAAGACCAGCCTGCGCGGGTCAAGCTGTCCCATAAAACCCTTCCAGCGCTTGCGTCTGCGCGCCACATCAGCGCGTCCTTGTTCAATGGCGAACAGTGTTTTTTTTGAAGCTGAGGCCTTCGCGTTTAAGGAAATGCCACACCGCATTATGCGAGACAAAGACACCTCGTTTACCCAACAAATCCTTCAAGCCATGTAGCGTCAGATGGGATGTGTGCTCGATCGCTTCCATGATGAAATCATGATGGGGGTCAAGTTTGCGCTTACGGTGTCCACCCATCTTGCCCGGTGTAACGCTGCCTGTCGCCCGATAGCGTTGATGCCATTTGATCACCGAGGACTTGGCAACGCCATACCGCTTCGCCACTACACTTGCAGGATCGCCGCCAGCCATTGCCGACACAGCGCGTTGTCTGAGATCGTTTGAATAAGGTTTAACCATGCATACTGGCCTCCTTGCTCCAGCATACATCTTGAATCACAATTCAAAACAAAAGGGAATCCCAATTCGATTCAATTAATTTGTGAACCGCTCTAGAAATTCGAAGAAGTTCCCAAAAAGAGTGACGACCTGAAGCACTGGACATCTTTTTCAAGCCGAGATTGATACCGTCTGCTAAAATGACAGTGAGCAAGCCAACGTTGTCTTTACAGGGCGTACCAGTTCGCAGATCGGTGAATGCGTCAGAAAATCCTGTCGCAGTATCAACCTCAAACAGAATATCAGTAATCCGCGTTGGCGGAATTTGTTTGTACAAATCAAGAATAAGCCCGTCGGCTTCTTTGGCTGGTCGCTTCTCTAGTTTTTCCAACCGCAGAACACCGTCCTTTATTGTTCCGCATGGTAAAAGACCCGCTTGGGCCGCATTACCAGCTGCCTGCATTGCTTGATGCAACATTTCCGTGCGGTTTTTCAACCAATCCCCTGCATTCAAGGGAACATGCAATGCCCCGCAAGCCTCGATAACTTTTGCTGGGACAAGATAGGCTGATAGCTCTCGATAACGGCGACTGTCTTCAAGCCAAATATCCCCAGAACGAAAGCCGTCACGAATGGCGAAGAGGATTGCGGTTTCCCACAATTTACGATCTGGGCGACGTATTGGTTTTAGTCGCTTCCGCCATTTCGGACGCGCAAATGACAATGGTGGTTGGATTGCTGGTCCTGTGTCGCCAACCGTATTCATTTCTCGCAATTTTTGAATTGCTTCCAGAAGCGGTTGTGCCGCACGTCCCCCTTGAAACTCCAATGTTCGTAGTAATCTTGGGGCATAACGTCTTAGTCGCGGATAACCAGAAACAACAAAATCCAGTGGGTCAACCGACAGGTTGCCAACGAGACTGTTGGCTGTTGCAACCAAGCCCTGAAATTGGCCCCAGCCCAAGGCATGTTCGATTGATTGACCTATGCTTTTGGATGTTTCGTTGGCGGCCACCATGGTAGCGCCGATATCTGCAAAGGATTTCAGTGTCTTTTCTACTGCACTCTTTTGGTCATTAATCTGCGCAACACAGATGCGTTCGGCACTGCGGTAGAGTTTTCCAATGATGCGGTCATGGGATTCAACAACTGCATCTGAAATAGCAGCACGCCATTCAACGGCACACACAGCCAGAATGGCCAAGCGGCGATCTTCGGATAGATCACGTAAACCATCAGCATAATATCGTTCGCCTTGGCGTCGCAACCGTGCAATACGGTGTGCTGGAATTTCTCTGAGAACAGAAGGACATATTTTAAGATTGGCAATCCAATCGAACTGATCCAAAAGATTATTGACTACCCTTGGTGTATTGCCAGCTTCGTGTTGCCTCAACCAGACAAACCGAGTGATACCGCGATCCGTTGTTTCTTCAAGTAAACTGAGTAAACGGGAGCGAGCTGATGTGTCCAGCCGGGCTGTTATTCTTTTGCAAATAGCGCGTTCTGCTTTCACCAAAGCATCAGCGCAGAGTCGTTCAATAGTTGTGACCGCTGGAACAATGATATTGCGTCGCCGTATCTCTGTGACCAAGCTAGCTGCCAATCCATCATTTGTTCGAGCGATTTCGGCAGCAGTTGGCAACCAATCATCAATGTCTCTTCTGGCACCCCATGTGAACTGACGGTAGCCGTAGAGCTTTTGTAGTGCCGCCGAATGTTGGTATCGCGTGACATCTCTGGCTCCGTAAGTCAGCAAATCGTCACTATTCAACCCCAGTTGACCGCCAACAAAATCAAGCATCTCGGCAGGAATAACTTCATCCCGTTGCAACAGGCGGCCAGGATATCGCAAGGCGCAAAGTTGGATGGCAAAACCAATTTGATTGGGCGAACCCCGACGGGTGTTGATCTCGGAAAGATCGGCATCGCTGAGAATATAGTGGGTCAAAAATTCGCTTTGTTCGATCGGCAAATCAAACAAGGCGGCCCGTTGACGGGCAGTCAGGACGGTTCTTCTCGGCATTTCTGTTACGAACCAGGTATGTCGTTTGCACGAGATTTTGCTTTAAGTGCCGAGTAAAGGCTGGTTTTACCAATCTTCAAACGTGCCGCAGCTTCGCGAACGGTCAAGCCGCCATCAATCAGTTGCCGAGAGCGTATTAGTTTTTGATCACTCACAACAGGCTTTCGCCCTCCTTTACGGCCGCGCGCCGCTGCGGCCTTCAGCCCTGCCTGCGTTCGCTCTCGAATTAGGTCACGCTCAAACTGAGCCAGTGCACCAAAGAGATGAAAAACCAACGTGCCGCCGCTGGTGGTCGTGTCCACCCCCTCTGTTATTGAGCGAAATCCAACACCTTTGGCTTTGAGATCCATAACGGTTTCAATCAAATGCTGCATGGACCGACCCAGACGATCCAGTTTCCAGACAACAAGTGTGTCGCCATCTCTGGCATAACTGATTGCCTCGCTTAGTCCGGGCCGCTCAACTTTGGCCCCCGATACGATATCATCATAAATTATCAGGCACCCTGTTTGGGTGAGCGCGTCTTTCTGCGGATCAAGGGTTTGGTCTGCGGTTGAAACCCGCGCGTATCCGATCAATCCCATTGCAAGCACCCTTTTGTCCGTTTTCCTGTCCGTTAATCAATCTGTCCGACTTTCCATTGTCAAGGTATATTTACGGACAGTTTTGGAGTTGACCGACAGACGGTCGTTAAACGGACAGACGATTGTGATAGCTTGACGTGCATAAACTGTTAAACTAGTTTATATGAATGCTTGATTCAAAAACTACTGCCGAGACTCTTTCAGCCCTTGCTCATCCATCTAGGATGGATATCTTCAAGTGCCTTTTGGCACATCATCCAAAAGGTCTGAAGGCAGGCCTTTTGTCTGACAAGACTGGCATTGCCCCTTCAACATTAACTCATCACTTACACGAGATGGAGAAGGGCGGCGTGATTGAACGGTCTGCAAACGGGCAGAGCACAATCACCTCACTTGATTTCAAAAACCTGACAATAATCGCAACTGCGTTGATGCAACTTTGCTGCTCAGCTGACCAGATTCCAGAAAACGAGCCCAACCAATGATGTACAAAATAATTTCGCAAATTTTCTTGCTTACCCTGACCACCCTTATGGGCTTTCTCTATTTCTCAACGCTTGGAAGCAGTACGCAAGAGGCCTACCTAACTATCGCTACTTTGGCCTTGATTGGCCTGTCACTTGCAATGGAACGCCTGTTTCCGCTGCACAACGAATGGAACAGCAACAAAGGGGATACCGCTGGCGACATCGGCAGTTTTGTATTTGTTTTTGGTATCATAGATGGCGCATTAAAGTGGCTGTCTCCATTTATCATATTGGCACTTTTGCCTGATATGGGCACGGCTTCCAGCTGGCCATTATGGCTGCAAATTATAGTAACCACGTTGTTGATTGAGTTTGGAGCATGGATCAGCCACTGGGCGCACCACAAATACAAACCGCTTTGGGCATTGCATGCTATGCATCATAGTACTGAGCGTTTGTATACATTGAACAATTTTAGGTTTCATCCGTTCAACCATGTGATCAACTATTTGATTATGTTCTTGCCTCTTCTCGCACTTGGGATTTCAACAGAAGCCATCTTGGGATACACCGCATTGACGTTACCAGTGCTACTGTTCCAGCATTCAAATGTAGGATTCAGTTTTGGAATTCTCAGTTATATACTCAACACCAACACATTACACCGTTGGCACCATTCAGCCGCGTACAAAGAAGGTATGCACAACTTCGGACGTGCCCTCGTAATCTGGGATCACTTGTTTGGAACGTTTTACAATCCAGCAGACGAAGAAGAACCCGACACAATCGGCTTGGCATCAGACGGGTCACCCTATCCCCAACCAAACCATACATTGAAACAAATTCTGTGGCCCTTTACCAAAGAATGTTGCCAATGAAATAAGATCCACGAATTTCTCGCTTATTCTAAGGTAGTATTTCGCCCTCAGCCGCAAACTACCCCAGGCTTAACGGTCTGCCCTTTTGCTTGACGCTTGCCTCGAATCCCTTCACGGTATATGGGTATACCATTAAAGGGGTATAGTCCTATATGAAAACACTATCTATCATCACCCAAAAAGGCGGCTCTGGAAAAACCACCATTGCCACGGCCTTAGCGGTTGCCGCCGAACTAGATGGCAAACATGTGGCGATCTTTGATCTTGACCCGCAAGCAACCGCTTGTTTCTGGTCAGATGTGCGCGAAGCCCCTACCCCTGCCGTCAAAGATTGTTCTGTTGCCAGATTACCGAATTATCTTGAAGCGGCCAAGCAAGCGGGTTGCGATCTGGCTATCATTGATTGCCCTGCCGTGCATCGCGATATTGCCCACGATGCCGCCGCCTTGTCTGATTTTATTTTGATACCAAGCCGCGCCGATGTTTTTGACGTGAGGTCGATGAGCAAAACGATTGAAGTTATCAGGTCAGTAAATAAACCCCACGCCGTTGTTTTAAATTTCTGCCCGCCAGCAGGGGCGGAAGTTCCCGCCGCACGTGAAGGTGTTGCACAGATCAGCTCGGAATTATGCCCCGTTGAATTGCATCAGCTTAAAGCATTCTCGCGGGCACAACAAACAGGCCAGAGCGCCCAAGAGACAGAGCCGCAAAGTTCTGCCGCTAAACAGATTGTAGCCCTATATGGGTATACCAATATAAAACTATACCAAGAGGAAAATCATGGCGAAAAAACCAGTAAACCCATTACAAGCCGCGCTTAGTGTAGTCCCTGAAACCAAACCAGAACCCACACCCAAGAAGCCCGCAAAGATAAAAACCACGGCTAAAAGAGCGCGGCCAGATCGGGAAAGCACTGTGATGATTGGCGGACATTTTCCCAAAAGCGTTAAACAGCAATTACGCATGATTGCCGCCGAAGAAGATACGACTTCACAAGCGCTATTAACCGAGGCGCTCAACCTGCTTTTCGTCAAGAAAGGTAAGGCCAAAATCCTGTAGAGGTATATTGGTATACCAATATAAAGGTATACATTATTTTTAATTCATTATCTCAAGCTCTCACCAAAGCATGGGTAATTTCCATTACTTCCCGCCTGCTTTCGACGCTTATTATCTGTCACCCATGTGAAAATGTAAAAAGGCGCTACGCTACTCCTTTTGACATTTCCTCCTGTGCATCAGAGAAACGCTCAAGCGAAAGCAGGCTCATACGAAGCAGGGGAAATTAAAACCACCACCTGCACCCAAAAAACAACGTGGATGAAATAGGCAATATCGCGATTTGTTGTTTTCAAAAAGCACCAGACCGCGCACCCTGATTTTGTAACCGCGTATTGTGGTTATTCGGCGTAGAACACCGATAGATACGGCTCTTTTAGGGTCGGTCTTTCCCGAAATAAGGCATAGCACGAATAAGGGAGGCGTATATCTATGCTGTTCTACAGTCCGACCACCAAGAACTTGAGAGCCTATCATGACGACAACCAAGGAGCATTTGCTTACAACACTCGACCTAATGACGAAGACAGCCAAAACAGCATTGGAAGACCTCAACAAGGACGCAGGACTAATGAGACAGCAGATTGAAGCCCTGCCAGAGGAAGAAAACAATAATTGACATTGTGTACCAATTTTGGTACTATTTTCTATGATTGATAAGACCAAAAAAATCTTTGCGCATTTTTTCAAACTCGATAGCGGCAAAGAACCGGTACGAGAATGGCTTTTAGAACTGGATCGCGGCGACCGTCAGATTGTTGGCAAGGATATTCAAAAGGTGGAATTTGGCTGGCCTATAGGAATGCCCTACAGCCGCAAGCTGGAAAAAGGGCTTTGGGAGGTTCGTAGCAATATTTCAAATGGTCGTATAGCGCGGGTGCTATTTTGTCTTCAGGGCAATCAAATGATCCTGTTGCATGGTTTTATCAAAAAAACACAGGCCACGCCCGACAAGGAAAAGGACATTGCTCGTAAACGAATGAAAGGAGTGAATTAAAATGGTTGATAAAAAAAATATCGGTTCAGCTTTTGACGATTTTCTCGCAGAGGACGGATTACTCGAATCTTGCGAGGAACAGGCTATCAAGGAAATTCTGGCCGACCAGATCAAAACCGCCATGCAAACCGAGGGGCTAAATAAAGCGGCTATGGCGCGGCGTATGAATACGAGCCGCCAAGCTTTGGACAGGTTACTTGACCCTGCCAACACAGGCGTAACACTTCACACAATGCAACGTGCGGCGGCGGCGGTAGGGCGCAAACTTTCACTTGACCTTAGGTAATTTTAGGCTCCATCACAGCATTTGTGCTGTGATGGATTTCGACCCCCTTGGGGGTGTAAAGCGAATACGGGGGGTATTAATTCCGAGAAGATTGCCCGCTTCTCATGATCTTCCTCCAAAATATTTATCAATAAAATCAACATACGGCCCGAACATGAAACTGTCGCGGGTAATGTGGTCATCAGATGCGCTGACACCTGCGGTGATGATGAAGAAGATTGCCAGCATGCAGATCAACCTCGCAAGAACATTTCTCAGACGCCGCTTCGCAAATTCGAACACCCAAAGCCCGATGATATAAAACCCGACCACTACGACTGCTTTGGAAATATCAAGGGGCAGGAACGCCTCAACCGCGAGGGTCATGCCGTTGATGATTGGCGCTAGAAGTTGGCCTATAAGCCAGTAAATAGAGGCGAATATCTGCATTATTAGTCTTTCAATCCATCGGGTTGTAGTCGTCAATCACAGCTTCGTTTACTACAGGGTATTGAGCAGGGGTGTTCCGAGCAAGATTCAACATTTCATTGAGCACAGCAACTAGGGCGGTGACATGGGCGCTGTCCCATGCCTTTTCCTTGTTGACGCTGAATTGAATCCCATAGCCGAGAACAGACCCGCGTTGTCCTTGGCGATATTCAATTTTGTCGTCATTGTCGAAAACAAAGACTGAGCTGCTTTCGATTGGCAAGGTTGCGCGATCCAGTATGCCGCAGCGCAATTTAACCTGCTGTTTATGCGTGTCAAATTCCACTCGCACCCAAAGCGGCAAGACTTGGAACAGAGCGCCAATAGCACCCAAGCTGATGACCGCGCCGCCGATTGTATCGAAGCTCAGACCATCACGGTAAATCATGGCCGCAAAAATCGCGATCAGAGCGCCAAAGATGATTTTTTGAAGCAATGTCATGGCGGTAAACCGCAGTCGTGATTTTACGACATAACCCGTTTCGGTTTCATAGGCGCGGGTAGGGCGCAGCGCGTTCCCTTTCAGAAGGCGCTGTTTCATGTGAATAACTCGTGTTTGTCGTAATAGGCACGCTGCAAGACCATTGGGTCACGGCCAGCCCATATCACGAGCTGACGGCAGAACCGATCATCACGGCTGAATATTTGTGAAATTTCATCAACCTTGAGCAAGGGCTGCACGTCATTTGCCCATGCTTCGCCTGTAGCGCCTGTTTCTGCCGCTTGTTTGTGGCCTACCTCGTTCTGGGTCATAACGCGCATTGTTGTGTCTCCTAGGCGTTCAGAAATCCATTTGAGCGTGGTCAGGTCAGAATTACCAAAAAACTGTAATATCCCTGCATTTGCCATGAAGGTTTGCCAACGTTTCTCATAGAGAGTTTCGAGCTGGCCTAAATCCTGAATTATCGGCCAGAGCTTGACCCCGAAGCCTGCAATCTGGCCTGCGGCGTTTTCAATCGTCTGCATATGGCCGAGGGTGGCAAACTCATCGAGACAGAGTAGCACGGGCGGTTCTGGTGGCGGCACATGGGGGTTTTCCATTGCGGCCAATGCCAGATTGATAAACAGACGCAACCACCTGTTACACGTCCCCATGCGCATTGCTGGCAAGCAGAGATAGACAGTTGTCTTGCCTGTTTTCAATGCGCCCAGATCAAAATCATGACCAGACAATACGCCCTGAATGGCGTTGAAATCCAGAAAGGCAGTATGTCGCCGTGCCGTAGAAACCACCGAGCCTTTTTCATTGGCGGGTCTAAATATATGCGATTGTGCTAGACCCGCTAAAATACCGTCAAGCTCCTTGCTATCCGCGCACCCACCCTCGCCCTCTAGCGTTTCTGTAAGCTTGACTTCATCACGTAAGATGCGGCGCATTTCTGGCAAAGTGCATTTGTCGGGATTATTTTGTAACACCAGATGCAAAATAATAAGGGTGATTAGTTCCCGCGCGGATGCGTCCCAATGTTCATCTTTGCTGGATGCAATCACCAGAGCGTCAGCAATCAATCCAGCATCTTCAATCAAGGTAGGGCTATCTGCCTTGAGGATCGACAGGGGGTTGAAGGAAGCGCGATACTTTTCTGGCACATCGGCCACCCCGAAGGGATCGAGCACATGGACTTTCTGCCCCAGTTTTTTGTGTCGATGTTCTGCGGTCAGGTGTGCCAACTCGCCCTTGGGGTCAGTGGCTAAAATTGAGCCTGTATAGCGCAGCATGTTCGGCACAATGGCCGAGCGTCCCTTGCCAGCTCGTGAGCCTGCCACGGTGATCATATGGCGATCATCGGCCAACCCGACCGCATGACCCCTTGTGCGTAGTGCTCTATCGTTCCGTTGCGGCGTGTCGTTTGTTTCATGGTTGCGCCGAGAACGCCCAGAAACAGCTTGTTATCATCAAATCGTAAAGTCTGGCTTTGCTGTACGTGCTGCGGATCGGCGAAGGTGGCGAGTGGGGGTGCAAATGCGGACTGCGCCAAAGTCGGAACCCCGCGCGGAACATTGGTAAAAATGGGATCGGTCATAAAATCGCGGCCTTGAGTTATCAGGAATTGGCTCTGTTATGGAAAACATTAACAACTTCTTAAAATCTTTGCTATAATGTTGTTGCAAGATGTGTGTGTTATACGAAAACTGTCGTTTTCTACACACCCTCTTGGGAGAGAGATGCTGCGCTCTCCCGTCCACCCTCTAGCGGTTCGGTGCATTTGGCATTGAGCCAAAAACCCCGAAGGAGGCCGCCCTTATGGGACGACCACGCAAAGAAAATCGCCGAAGTGTCCCCATTCCAACCCGCTATAGCGAGCTGGAACGCGACACGCTCACCCATGCCGCTTATGCGGCAGGCGTGACCTTGAGCGACTTTATCCGCGCGTCTGCATTGTCGCAGCCTCTCCCCCCACCCCGTTCGCAACGTGCCAACCGCCGCCCCGTCAAGGACGGTGAGGAGCTTGCTCGGCTTTTGGGTGCGGTTGGCAAAATTGGCAGCAATGTTAATCAGCTTGCCCATGTTGCCAATAGTGGAGCATGGCCGGAATCGCGGCTGTTGCATGAGGCGGCGGCAGACATCCAGTGGATGCGCCGAACGCTCATGCTTGCGCTTGGTGTCCGAGCAGAACCGGAGCACCCTTCCCCATGATCCTGAAAGGTTCACAACGCGGTGGTGCCAGCAATCTTGCTGACCACCTGATGAACACCCGCGAAAATGACCACGTAGAAGTGGCCGATTTGCGGGGCGTTGCCGCGTGTGACCTTCACGGGGCGTTTCTCGAAATTGAGGCAATATCTCGTGGCACGAAGGCGATACAACCATTTTTTTCTGTGAGCATCAATCCCCCTGAAAGCGCCCGTTTGACATTAGACGATTTTAAGCAGGCGGCGCAGGCCATCGAGGAAAAGTTTGGCCTCGAAGATCAACCCCGCGCGATTGTCACTCACGAGAAAAACGCTCGCCTTCATGCTCATGTTGTCTGGTCAAGGATCGACACCGACCACATGCGAGCAGTGGAATTGTCCTATTCCAAATTGAAGCTCAAGGATGTGAGCAAAGAGCTTTTTTTACAGCACGGTTTTGAAATGCCCGAAGGAATGCACGATCGTAGCAAAGTCAGAGCTGATAATTTCAGTCCGAAGATCTGGCAGCAAGCCAAGCGGCTTGGTGAAGATCCGCGCGACCTGAAGCGTATTATCGGGGATGCCTTCAAGGACGCCGATTCAGCCAAAGCCTTTCAGTCCCAACTTGAAGCACAGGCAATGCAGCTTGCCCGTGGTGATCGTCGGGGCTTTGTGGTGGTACATCACACAGGCGAAGCCCTGCCGATCAATCGCTATCTGGATATGAAACAAAAAGACATTCGCGCCAAGCTGGGCGATGTGAAGGAACAAATCACCATTGACCAGGCGCGTTCATTGTTGCGCGGCCGTATGACCGCACAGGCTGAAAAACAGCTTGAGGATTTAAAACAGCGTCAGACCGTTGAACGATCAAAGTTCATCGATCAGACCATGACGCAGCGCAAAGAACATCGCGCCGCCAGAATCGCCCTCAAAACATCACAGGAAGCCCGTAGAGCCACAGAAGACCTTGAGAGGGCATAATCGTTTGCGAACAGGTTTAGGGGGCTTGTGGCAGCGTTTTACGGGTGAGCATGGCCGCATTGCCAAGCAGAACGCATCCGAGGCTGAAAAATCGGGAAAAATTTATGCAGCAGAAAAAGAAGTTTTGCGACACCGCCAGCTTGATGAACGCGCGGAGCTGCAAAGTTCAATTTCTGCTATGAAGGAAAAACAGTTGCGTGAAACCAACCAACAACGCGCCGTGTTGGGGCATTGGTTGGCAATGGACAAGGATTCACAAAGGGAGGCCGTTAAAGCCCATGTTGAACAAATTGAAACCGAAAAACAGGGCTGGCGTGAGTTGCGAGAAAAGCGACAACAACGCAGCCGTGACAAAGGCCACGAGCTTTAATCGGAAGCCTTCGCCCAGAACCGCATTGGTGACGGTATGTCTGCCTTGCTCTCATTTGATTGCCCAGCCAAAGCGAAGCCCTCATGTATATCTTTGATAGTACGCTCATTGGCTTCAATGACCCGCTCGACAAATTCGCGATAGATAAAGATGTCTATTTCCCAACCAATTTGAAGGCATGCGCCGTACACGGCCAGCAGCTTTTCAACGGTCGTGAATTTTTCTTGGCCAACCATCAAATCCAGAACTGCGGCCATTACGTCTTTGCTGAAATTATCCATATCGCTTTGATGTATATGAACTACCTTTTTCTTGTCCTCTTCATCCATGAGTCCTCCTATGCCAGATCGTGAAAATAATAAATTAAACAATGATTTTAACGTAGCACAGCGTTCTGCTGAGTTGCAAAAACAGCAGCAAGAAGAAGCCAAGAAGCTGTTGAATAAGAAAGAACAGCAACAGGAACAAAAGCGTCAGGCCGATCTTATCAAGATCAAGGACGACAAAGCGCGGCATGACTTGGACTTAAAGCTCAAAAAGCGTGACAAAGAAATTACTGGTGAACTGTTTCGATTGAAACAAAACCACTCCAAGAAGATCAACGATAATATCAACAAAGAAGTGAATGAACAGGGTAACCCGATTCTGACGATTACGGGCTTATCTGGTAAATCACCTGCCGCCATTGCCGCCAAAGTAAGGGCGCGGATGTTGCCAGATCAACAAAGAGAACAAGCCTCTTACGTGCGGGGCATGTATGTTGAAGCTAACAAAACGATAGACGAGCAAATCCAGAAAACGATTGCCCGCGAACAAGCACAGGAACAACGCCGCCACCAGCAGGTTAAAAATCGTCTTCCAGAAAAGGTATTTGAGAAACCATCCAAGAAGACCTCAAAGGAAGCCTTCATCCAATCGCATGATCGTACAGGCGGCAAAAAAGATTGGCGCAAGCTCCGTGACGAACGCCAGCACGAGAGCGAACAGACTTTTGAGAAATCCGCGCAACAATCGCCCGACAGTTCAAAAGATTCTTTCACCAAGGCTCACAACGAAAAGGGCGACAAGAAGGACTGGCGATCATTGCGTAAAGATCGTCAGAAAGATCAAGACCGCGAGCGTTAAAGCCGATAAAAGAAGTGTTTTAACCAAGTGTCAAAACCGTTTCAAAACATCTGAGGTTTTGGAATAGGTTTCTGAACGGGCTAAGTTGTTGATTTTTGGTGGGTGGTTGAGACAGTTCAGAATCGACCGTTTGTGATCGCGTTGTTATGAACGGGGGTTTTTGATACCGTGCTCATCATGAATCACCTCCAACCGTATCTACCTCTCACAACCCTACCTTTGCTCACCGTTAAACAGAATGGTTGGCAAATTAAGCGGTATGCAATCCTAGGGGATGAGAAAACATTCGACGAAGATATTGCCTCTTCTGCCACGGTGGAAGCTATCAAGCGATTACCCAAAGCGGGCAATATCGCCGACAAGAACACTAACCACGGCATTGGGTTTCAAATTGTCCATTTTGCACAAGTGGCTATCGTTTCACCCGTCTTTTTCTGGCAATGGGGTAGCGTACTGGCTAGCATTCCCCAACTTCGTACCCCATGGAAAAACCCTACTGCCTTTGGCGATGGGAAAGCGGAAGTATCAGGGTGTATTTGGGAGATGGAAATAGTTGGATTTGAAGTGAACGCTTGGAAAATTACAATGCTGAGAGATGGCGATGATTTGCCTAAAAAATTGAATGATTATCTAACCCTACAAATGAGAAACTAAATTCTTGACTTTTAAGCGATACGAGAACATTAAGGGAACAAAAGGAATTTGTAATGAAGAGCCAGCTTAAGAGCAACCGATACAACGTCGAAGAGGGTTTGCTCATAGCTGTTCAAATTCCACAAAGCCACGCTGAAAAAATGCTAGAGGCTATCTATCAAGTTGTTCCTTTGAAATATGGCGACTACGATAGAGTGTCTTTTCGCACCGCAATTGGCACACAAAATTTCAGAACCCTTCCAACGGCAAGAAATATGCCAACCGAAGATACCGTTTCTGTGCAATGTCAAGAAATACAGTTCTTTGTGCCAAATGACACGCCTAACCTCCCCCAAATTTTGGAAACTATATACAGCCAACACCCATACGAAGAACCTGTAGTTTTTGTTAACCCCACAAACAGAACACTGCACATTCGTGGCACGGATGAAGATAATCCAAACAGGTTTTGGAATAATGAAAACCAAGATTGGTTGCCTGATCAACATCGCAAATAAATTTTTGAGAGGGAATGCGGATGAAAACGCTCGAGCAATATAAGGCAAAGTCTGGAAATTTAGTTCCTGTTTGGCGTTTAGAAATTTGTACCCGTCCAGATGACGCTACACGAATACTCGACGCTGTGATGAAAGTTCAACCGCTTGTCGTGGGCGAGTACCGACGCAATGCAACCGTCACTGCTATCGGAGCGGAAACAGGGCAACCAAGTGCCAATACAGTTACGAGAATACATCAACCCGATTTTGAGGCTGACGGCACAGAGGTTTATCCAACTGTTGAATTAAAAATTTCATTTGAGCGTGACATAGAAATTCTTGAAAAAATAATGGACGCTGTTCTTTATGCTCACCAATATGAGGAACCGACAATTCATCTTCGAGAGGAATGGTCTAGCCGAGCCAAATACACACCTAAAAGCGACAACCCTAACCGTTGGTGGAATGATGGGCGTGGCACGCCTGATATGGTGGATTTTAATCCCTCGAAATAACGAACCGCACAAAAACTTAACATAATTTTGCTTATGCGTCAGAATTGCTGACCTAGCCACCCTACGCTACAACTATCTTAACCGTTTCTGTTTTTTGCAGTAGGCAACAAAGGCCGCACCCGCATTTTTCGGCGGGTTGCCTTTGGCGCTTTCTTCTGTGGCAAATGCCAACCATTTATTGCGCAGGGGGGTAAAATCCCACCCTAGAGTATGGGCAATGTCGCGGGCTTTTTCGTCTGCCCATTCAGGAATTTTGATTGCGGGTGTCAGGTCGATTTTAGCACGGCGAGGGCGCACAATGACTAAATCTCTATCGTCTAATTCGAACTTGTAAAAGGGCGTATGGTCGGCTTCGATGATTTCTCTGAGGTTCAGACGAAATTTCTTCAGAGGCGCGTTTGAGCCTGTTTTCTCCTGAAGGTTTAGCAATCCGACGTGCCATTTTTTTTGGTTGCCGCAGAACTTGCGGGCGATCTCGTAGAGGCGGCGCTCCAAGGGGCGGCGGAGGCGGAAATAATCATTTGATATTGTGACAACTTCGTTGCTGTTGATGGCTCTCATTATCCAGTCGGACAAAACAATTTCGCAGTAATCTAGACGAAAAGTATCTTCGTGTCGGACAAAACCGCCTTCGTCAATTAGGCCAAAAATTCGGGTTTCGATTTTGTCGCCAGTTTTTATATTGGTGACGAAATTAGTACCACGTAGACGTGAGAACGCAGCCGCTAATCTTTGGTATCCGAGGTTGTTTGTTGGTCGGTTAGTGGCGACTAAAAGTTCGTGGGCGTTGAAGCGAACGCGCTTACCAATTTCCTCGCCTCTATTTTTCTTGTGCATCAACTGGCTAATGCAGAAGATCAAAATATCTTTGTCAAAGATGGTGGGTAGGCCACGGCCAGAGGGTTCTATCTCTAGCTTCGTGTTACCCGTCTTATAGACGAGGTGGCGCATGTCTGGCTTTGTCGCCAGTGAGAACAGGGGGTGTTCCATTGAGGCAAGATCGTCTTTTGGCAACACGTCCGAAATATCGAGAATGAAAAAATCTTTTTGTGGGTGTCTGATCGGTAACAATGCCATGAATCGATCATGCCAGAATTTCGCACTATTAGGAACCAAAAATTTCGCACTATCAGGAACTTTACAAATTAGTTGTTTCAGGAACCCGTCTTCGCACTATCAGGAACCCAGATTCTTGGAAAATCTATTCGCACCTTTCGGAACTATCCACAGGGTTAAGTCGTTATGGACTTTAGGTTTCTCGATTCCGTAGGTTGGGCGTGCAATAGCGGTAGGTTTAGCGTGCAGATGACGGTAGGTTTAGCGTGCAGATAAAGTATGTTCCATATATGTTCTGCCCTCTTTGATATTCTAGCATGATGCTAGTGCGCTGCTTCGTTTAATTTGACCTATGTGATTATTACTGATTCTGTTTACCGGTTATCATTTTACGACTGGGAGGGGATCATGGTCATTCATTCAGGTGGAGCAAAGAGGTACATTGTTCGGTTAAGCAGTGAGGAAAGAAACAGACTTGAAACGATCATCCGCACGGGTCGCGATGCTGCTGGTCGGCTTTTGAAGGCGCGGATTTTGTTAAAGGCGGATATTACGGCAGATGGCCGGGGCTGGCTGGATGCACGAATTGTCGAGGCGCTTGAGACGAGTATTTCGAGTGTGCAGCGTGTCCGCCGGCGTTTTGTTGAGGAAGGCCTTGAAGCAGCGATCAGCCGCAAAAGCCGTGAAAGGCCGCCAATTGATCCGATTTTTGATGGCGAGAAGGAGGCTCGCCTGATCCAGCTGGCTTGTTCTGAGCCACCTGAGGGCCATGCGCGCTGGTCGTTGCGGCTTTTGGAAAGCAAGGTGGTGGAGCTTGGCATCGTCGATGCTGCCAGCGATACAACAATTGGCAGGGTTTTAAAAAAACACTCTCAAACCCCACCGGCGTAAATATTGGGTCATTGCACCAAAGGAAAATGCGGCATTCGTTGCAGCCCTGGAGGATATTCTGGAGGTTTATACCCGCCCGTACGATCCAAAGCGCCCGCTGGTCTGTTTGGACGAGACAAACAAGCAGCTTGTGAAAGAAACTCGCACACCCATCGCGATGAAACCGGGGCGGATCCAGCACATCGATTACGAGTATGAACGCAATGGCACTGCCAATTTGTTCATGCTGTTTGCGCCGCTTGAAGGCTGGCGCAATGTTAAGGTCACCGAACGTCGCACAGCAATTGATTATGCCTGTGTTTTAAGGGATTTAGCCGATATCCATTTTGCTGAGGCTGACAAAATCGTGCTGGTACAGGATAATCTCAACACCCACTGTCCCGCAGCACTTTACAAGGCCTTCGCGCCATCCCAAGCCCGCCGCCTGGTCGAGCGTTTCGAATGGCATTTCACGCCCAAACACGGTTCTTGGCTCAACATGGCCGAAACAGAACTCAGCGTGCTCGCATCGCAATGCCTGGATCGGCGTATCAGCGACAAGCCATTACTTGAGGCCGAAGTGGCAGCATGGCAAACCCATCGCAATAAACACAACGCAAAAGCTGACTGGCATTTTTCAACCCAAACCGCCCGAGTTAAACTCAAACATCTATACCCGGCAATATAGATGAATCAGGGTACTAGTGGTAGGTTGGACGTGCAGATCATGAAAAAGGTGGTAGGTTTAGCGTGCAGATGGGGGGAATTTCGGCCTGACCTACCATAATGGCGGTAGGTTTAGCGTGCAGATAAACGCCAAGCGGTAGGTTTAGCGTGCAGTGCATTTTCCTAACCTCTTGTTTTTTCGCCCTTTTATGGCCTTTTAGCCTTGCTAACCTTACCTTATAGAATCTTATTCCTTGAATCCGTGTAGCAAAATTTATGGTACCTCACACGCCACACATGATTATCAAAATAATACAAATGGCTTTCCGCTACGCTCCAAGCCTAAAAGGAATCCGGCATAGCCGGATACTCAAATGGAATTTGGCCTATTCAGTTCGCTACGCTCACAGGCCAAATACTCTAAAATTTAAGGTTCGCTTCAGCTCACCAAAAAACAGTGGGAAATTTCCCTGTATCCCGCCTCTTTCGACACTTACCATCAACCATGCAGAACCTGACAGCAACGGCTTACGCCGTGCTTCACTGCGTTACGCCCCTACGGGTGCTATCAGAACCATGCATAGCTGAAGGACGTTCAAGCGAAAGCGGCTCCGAAAAGCAGGGAAAATAGATTACCGCCTGTACGACGGAATGTGCAACTAAAATTAGTTGCAAAAGATCCTGTTTTTCTGTAGACTGATAAAATATTAAAGGAGGTATGAGCATTGAGCCGCAAAGAAAAGCTGATCAAGCGGTTACAGGGCCGTCCAAGGGATTTTACGTGGGACGAACTGCAAAGATTGCTGGAGGGACTGGGCTATGAGCTGGCCAAACAAGGCAAGACCGGCGGTTCCCGCAGACGGTTCATTCACGAAACCGCCGCAACGGTGACGCTGCATAAGCCGCACCCCGGGAATATCGTGAAAATGTATGTGATTGACGATGTGTTGACCTTACTGAAACAGGAGAACTTAATATGAGTAACATGCTCAACCACAAAGGCTATCAGGGTTCTGTCCAATTCAGCGAAAAGGACAGGGTTTTTCATGGAAAGGTCGAGTTTATCCGCTCGTTGATCAGCTATGAAGGAACAGACGTTGATGGTCTGGAAACCGCCTTTCGCGAAGCCGTGGACGATTATCTTGAGCTTTGTGAGCAGGAAGGCAAAGAACCCGAAACGGCGTTCAAAGGCACCTTCAATGTTCGGACTGGCGCAGACCTTCACAGGAAAGCCGCCCTGTTTGCAAAGCAAAAGGGCTTAAATCTCAACAACGTGGTGATTGATGCCCTGAAGGAATATCTGCCCGCAAGAGGCTGAAAGTGATGACCGACAAGAAAAAGAAACCCGATGTAATCATAACTCCTGCGCTCAGACGCGGAATGATACGGGTGTATCCAGATTACTTTCGCATGTCGGTCTTAGAGCAAGAAAAATACCGTGTCACCATGCCCAAGGATGACCGCTTTATCATTTGGCAGCAATTATTCAATGATCTCCTGAATGTCTCTGTCAGGACGCAAGCCGATTTGGATAAAGCGCATGATGAAGCTGATCATGCGACCCTTAATACTCTCAATGCCGCAATGTTGCCAATTCAGGGAATTGGAGAGAACTATTTTTGGCTGAATGAAGGGTTCGACAAAAAAACCTTGCTCGATTTTGAAACCCTCTATGATTACGATCTGGACGACCATCATTTTCAGGAAGCAGCGCGTCAACGCGATTTTCCAGACTATGAGATTCAGCTCTATCGTGGCTCGCTTTACTGCCGTTGGGTGCGGCTTTTCATTGATGATGTCTTCACCTATGGTATTTTAAATTGTGCAGCCGGTTATCTTTTAACCAAGATCGAAAGCCATGGCAGTGCTGTTATGGATCGTCTCCTTCCACATGAATATGTTCGCAGCAAAAACCATGGGAAACAAGACGGAGAGGGCTTCTTGTTTGACCTTAAAATTGATGCCAATGGCAAGGAAGAACAATATGAGGAGTTACGTTCACGTTATTGGAACTACGAGCGCGAACGATACCGGCAACTGCAAGATATATGGGATAGTGATGCGCTTGGTTGTGCGTATTTGATTGACACATCCCACGACAATGACACGGAAATGACCTTTGTCTTTTCAGATAAAACCGCCCTGCAATCTGTACGTTTGCGCCATTTTATGGCCGACTGCCGGAAAATAGAGACCAGCACCGAAATTCTGGATGAACGTATCCGTGCGGAAAATGACCGAACTGAAGAATTTCTGATCAAGCAATATGATGACATTGAGAAAAACTTTGATCCGAAGATCAAGAAATTCCGCAAAAAACGAAAAATCTTCATGGCTCCCAGTGTTGCTGATGAGCTTGACGGATGATGTCGTTGAAATCATGCGGATCGTTGGACAACAGGATATTAGTGATCTTTAACCGGCTTTGATCCTGAATAGCCCGAAGGCATCGCCGCAGGTCGGAATAAAATTCCGCGTGTTCTGTTCAGTATGGAAGCGGTTCCGAATGCTCAAAACGGATCGGGCATGTCATCGTCTTTTTGTTTTCCCTCTTTTTCTTCCCGCGCTAAAATTCTGCTGACCATGTCGTCCGCTTCAGGAAGGCCACCCGAAACGCTCAAATCTTCATGTATCGTTCTGACGGGATTATAGGGGCGCTGTTCATTCAAAGCATGGGTAAAGGCCTTATGTAGAGAAAGCCCAGATTGTTCATGAAACTGTGACCATGGGATTTCAAATATAATGTCACGCTCCAAATGGTAATTGATGTCAACGGCCTTGTTCCCGTAGTCAAATGTTACAACATAGGCCACTTTATCCGAATGTGGGTCACGTAGCTTTTTCTGATCCTTTTCAAATTGCTCTGTATACATTCTGACACCCGTGATTTTAGAGCGGTCATAAGTTTTAGCTGCTTTGCGCCACGTATCTTGTTTGTACAGGCCTAAGGATTGCTGTTTTCGGTTTCGATTGGTGAGAGGGTAGGGGGCTGAAATCGTGAGGGCTGTATCTGTAATTTCAACAAACCGGCCTTTGACCGTTTTTAAAAACAGGCTATTTGCCTTCCGTAGAACGAAGGCAAAGACGTATTTTTCGTCATCCTCATAGATGCTATAATCATCTTCTCCGGTGCTCTCAAAACCGCCCGATTTTTCCTGTGCGGCTTTATATTTTTCAGCCAGTTCAGGAATCCCTTTCCAAGCAATCAGGCCGGTGCCGAGCAGGAAGAACAGGAGCGGGATGAAGGGCTGCTCCACGTAGTGGAAAAAATTGGTACCCCCGTCTGCCTTTTTTGCAACGTTCCCAGTCGCAAAAGCAACGACCGCCGCCGCCACTGCTCCAAGCGCGATAAAGCCATATATCCCGCGCAAAATACTCCAGACCATGAACCGCATAATCTACCCTCCAAAGTCCAGATTGCTTGGCGGGATTTGTCCCGTTTCGCAGAAATAATCTACTTGCCGCTCATACCCCGCGCGTCGTCGTTCCATGAACCGTCTCGACACTTTCTGCCAATCAACGCTTTTCAGGACTGTGCCACCTCGCTCATAGGTCACGGTGACGTAGGGAGTGCCTTTTTCCACGATATATCGCAGGGAGCGCCGAAATTCGGTGGTCAGGGTGGCGGTGTGATCTTCGTTGGTGCAGCTATGCCAGATTTCCGGGTTAAGCCGTCTGGTAGCGATATTCGCCGTAAGGAAGCCAAAGCAGGAAAGGCACTATCGCAACCGACCATAGAATTTTGTTGTTCATGAATAGTCTCACTCAATTTGCGTTGCGTGCTGGCTGAAAAATGGCTCTTCGTCATAATTACACCGTCTTAGCGCAATGGCATGTGCCCCGTTACGAATAATAATTTGCCGCTTTGTCTCGCGAGAAAAGAATCGTGCCACTTCCTCGGCAGTCAATAAATCATGTGTCTCTGTTGCCCAGCTATCGCCGCTTGCTCCGGTTGCTGCCTGTGTGACGCTCTGGTCACTTTTGCGTAGAACTTGGAAGCTGGTCTTGCCCAGCCGTTTTGAAATCCATTCCGTTGTTGTCGGTTCATTATTGCCGAAGCACTGGATCACGCCGGAATTGCCGAGGAAGGTTTCCCAGCGTTCCTTGTAGAGGGATTTGAGCTGCCCCAAATCCTGAATGATCGGCCAGAGTTTGACGCCGAAACCGGCGATCTGCCCCGCCGCATCTTCAACGGTGCTCATATGGCCGAGGGCGGGGAACTCATCTAGGATCAGCAGGACAGGGGGCTTATGCTGGCGTTTTGGAACACGTTCCAAAGCCTCAAGAGCAAGATTGATAAACATGCGCAGCCAGCGTTTATGCGTGGAAATCCGTGTGGCTGGCAGGCATAGATAGATGGTGGTGTCTTCGCTGTGCAGATCGGTCAAATCAAAGTCATGGCCGCTCAGGACATCGTGCATTTGGGTAGAGCGCATAAAGCGCAAATGTCGTCTGGCCGTGGACAAGACCGAGCTACGCTCTTTTTCTGATTTCTCGAAAAAATCAGCGGCAATATCGGCTACTGTTCCCCCTTGCGCGGTGTTGCCCCGCATGGAAAGCCGCAGCCCTATCATACCACCAAAAGATTCCTCGTCAGTGGTGAAGGTTTCTCCCCGCATAAGCAGCTTGTAGACCGTCACCAGATTCCGCTCGCCCTCATATTTTTGCGAAGTGACGACATGCAAGATTATGCCCTC
>CBDFNP010000009.1:0-250752 GCA_965250255.1 Rhizobiaceae bacterium | reverse complement strand
ATTCATCTCGAATTCGGTCGGCTTCGGCAAAGTTTTTGGCGTTGAGATGGGAGAGGCGATGGTTGATTTTAGCATCCATTTCCGGATCATGGACCGGCACATCCACGTCCAATTCGATACCCATGACATCGCACAAAATTTCAAAACTCAAAAGGGCCTCCGCGCGTCCGATGGAAATAGTATCAGCGGTTCCATTTATGAATGTAGCCTTTCCTGAAGCGACAATCATTTCCGAATTGAGTCTTCCCATTACTCGCGGGGTATTTAGATCATCATCAATCTCAAATATTATTCGCCTCTCGTTCTCGAGATTGCGTTTTTGCTCTAACACTTCCGGCGGCATATTTTCATTAACTGAAGCTTTGAAATTTCTTAGTCGCCGTATAACATTCTCCGCCTCCTCCAATCGCCTCACAGAGAAATCTATCGGCTCACGGTAATGTGTCATGAGCATCGCAAGGCGCAGCACTTCACCCGGCCATTTGCGGCCACCAAATTTTTCCGTGTGCAGAAGATCGTGGATTGTCACAAAGTTGCCGTCCGACTTTGACATCTTCTTGCCTTCAACCTGAAGGTAGCCATTGTGCATCCAGTAGCGCGCCATGTGATCCGCATCATAAGCACAACAACTTTGCGCAATTTCGTTTTCATGATGCGGGAAAATCAGATCCAATCCGCCGCCATGAATGTCGAACGTCTCACCTAAATACGCGGCCGACATTGCTGAACACTCAATATGCCAACCGGGGCGACCGTGGATCGTCTCAGCGTTGAATGAACCGGGCCAACCCGGTTCGTCCGCATTTGACTCTTTCCAGAGCACAAAGTCGCCGGGGTTTTCCTTATGGCCTTCAACTGCAATACGAGCGCCCGCCTGTTGGTCTTCAAGTTTGCGGTTCGATAATTTGCCATAAGCTTCCATCGAAGTTATCCGGAAGAGCACTTCCCTGCCCTGCGCCCCCTTCGCCACATAGGCATGGCTCTTGTCGAGCAGGGTTTGGATCATTGTGATCATGCCATCAATATGTTCTGTCGCCCGAGGCTCGTGCGTCGGCTCGAGGCATCCGAGCGCCTTCACATCTGCATGAAACTGATTGGCGGTTTTTTCTGTCACATTCCGGATTGCCTCGTTCAATGGCAAATCGGGGAAATCCCGCAACGCCCGCGCGTTGATCTTGTCGTCGACATCCGTGATATTGCGAACATAGGTGACCTTGTCATCGCCATACATATGGCGAAGCAGGCGAAACAATACATCAAACACAATCACCGGCCGCGCATTGCCGATATGGGCAAAGTCATAGACGGTCGGCCCGCAAACATACATGCGAACGTTATTCTTGTCCTCAGGCTCGAAGACCTCTTTTTGCCGGGTCAGCGTGTTGTAGAGTTTCAACCCGGTCATAGCGGGCCTCCCGCTTTTTTGTTGCGCAGCTTGTCCGAAAACCGGCGACCACTTTTCGGGCTGCGCAATCCCGGCCCGCAAACATACATGCGAACGTTGTTCTTGTCCTCAGGCTCGAAGACCTCTTTTTGCCGGGTCAGCGTGTTGTAGAGTTTCAACTCGGTCATAGCGGGCCTCCCGCTTTTTTGTTGCGCAGCTTGTCCGAAAACCGGCGACCACTTTTCGGGCTGCGCAATCCCGGCCCGCAAACATACATGCGAACGTTGTTCTTGTCCTCAGGCTCGAAGACCTCTTTTTGCCGGGTCAGCGTGTTGTAGAGTTTCAACTCGGTCATAGCGGGCCTCCCGCTTTTTTGTTGCGCAGCTTGTCCGAAAACCGGCGACCACTTTTCGGGCTGCGCAATCCCGGCCCGCAAACATACATGCGAACGTTGTTCTTGTCCTCAGGCTCGAAGACCTCTTTTTGCCGGGTCAGCGTGTTGTAGAGTTTCAACTCGGTCATAGCGGGCCTCCCGCTTTTTTGTTGCGCAGCTTGTCCGAAAACCGGCGACCACTTTTCGGGCTGCGCAATCCCGGCCCGCAAACATACATGCGAACGTTGTTCTTGTCCTCAGGCTCGAAGACCTCTTTTTGCCGGGTCAGCGTGTTGTAGAGTTTCAACTCGGTCATTTGATCGGTCCAATTTCAGACGGCCTGCGCCGGTGATCCGGAACGTTCAACATGAGAAATTGAAAAAAGAACGACCGGACCAGCGAATCGCTAGCCAATGATGCACTTGATAATGCAGATGCCTGATGAAGGCATGGTTAAGGTCGTTTTCATTCAAATTGTTATGGCTGCAAAGGGTTTGGGGGTCAAGCAGGAAAGGATCGCTTTTAAAACAAATCCATCTGGCCGCTGTCCGGCTTTTCCCTTTTTGGCTTTGCTGGTGTAATCGGTTCTGCAGTTCCGGGCTTTTGGATTTCGGGGCCGGAATTTGCGACCTTGTTGACCGCATCGCTCACTGCAATTGCATCGAAAAATCCGTTTTCCACTGACTGCATGAGGTTACTCACGTCGCGCGGCTCCTGCGTTTTGCAATCCAACCAGCGATCAAATTCTTTCGGACGAATAATTACCGGCATGCGATGATGTAATTTTCCGATCTGGTCGTTTGACTGTGTAGTGAGGATGCATCCGGTGTCCATCTCGCTACCGTCTTTGTCCATCCATGTTTCAACCAGTCCGGCAAAGCAAATCGTGCCGCCATCGGACGGCCTGATCCAATAGGCCTGTTTGGGCAGCTTTTTGTCTGCGGGGCGGTGCCATTCATAAAAACCTGAAGCCGGGATCAAAACACGGCGATGGCGAAGTGCTGTCCTGAATGAAGCCTTGATACCGGCTGTTTCCGAGCGGGCATTGATGATCAAGGTAAAGTCCGCTGGGTCTTTCACCCAATGCGGTATCAAGCCCCAACGCACCAATTGCGCATCTTTGTTGCCAGCCGGATTTATCCCGATTGTCAAAATGGGTTGTGTCGGCGCGATGTTATAGCGCGGCGGAAAGGCGCCAAGCTCCGCGAGATCAAAAAGCTCCGCCAGCTCGTCGGGTTCTGCAACCAGTGAAAACCTTCCGCACATCTCTTGCCTCATTTCGCTTAAAGTGCTGATTGAAGTATGTAACGAACTGAATCAAGTTTCACGGTTGAAGAATCTGTTTTCAAAGGAAATTTCGCTTGAGTGATTGGCTCAAAACTGCATGCAGTGTGATTGTATACGATAAGGGACGTGTTTTATTGATCAAGCGTGGAAAGAACCCTTGCAAAGGATATTGGTCCCTTCCAGGCGGAAGCCATGAAGCAGGTGAAACACACGAAAAGTGCGCGAGACGGGAGCTGTTTGAGGAAACCGGCCTTAGCGCACATTCTCTTGAATTTGCGATTGTCCGCGACCGGATGGGCCATGATGAAAAGGGCAAACGTCAGCGCTTGATAGCCGCTCAATTGCAAAGGGTCGCGAGATCGGCAATATAGTGGTAAAGGAGCAAAACTCCGGCGATGAGGTTATCTATGATGTCACCTTCGCATTTGTCGCCCATGCCTTCCATCCAGACATAAAAATCATTGATTAGGCGCAATGTTGCGTTTACCTGCGTGAAGCGATTAAAACGAAGCCTGATTAATGTCCGGGAACTCACATGAAACGACCGTTGCGCATATTTGCCCTGCTTGCTGCTGCAACTATTGCTTCATCCGGGGCTCTGGCGCAGTCGACGACGGAAACCGTGGAGGGCGGCGAGCAAAAGCCAGAGGCTCCGAAAATTCGGGTTCTGCCCCCCGCTTATGATGCTCAGATGATGCGGCTATCGGAAATCCTGGGAGCGCTGCACTATTTGCGGGAACTTTGCGATGCAAAAGAGGGGCAGTTGTGGCGCGGCAAGATGGAAGAGCTGATTTCCAAGGAAGAACCGACGGATGAGCGCAAAGCGCAAATGATAGCCCGGTTCAATCAGGGGTTCAGAGGGTTCAGGGAAACCTATCGTGAATGTACAGGCTCTGCGGTTGAAGCAAACAACCGCTACCTGAAAGAGGGTGCCAAGCTTGCGCTCGAAATACCGTCCCGGTTTGGGCGTTAACTATATAAGCCATTCGCTATCTTAACACCTTGTTAAACCCTGCCTTTGCAACGTATTTTCAGGTCAATTGTACCGGAGTGTTGCAAGTGAGTGTAGCCATAAAATCTTCAGCTTCTTTGAAGCAATTGATCGCGAACGAAAAGCGCGAGCTTGTACGTGAATGTTTTCGTGAGGTGTGGGAAGAACTCAGCCTTGAGGACATTGAACCGGACATGATAGCGGAAGTTTTTATCGATTCTGCTCTCAAACGTCTGATTTCAGAGCGTGGCGGGCAAGAAGCCTCAAAGTTGATTGCGCACTTCAAGGAATTGGACGAAATCGGGTTTCTGCCTGGGCGTCATACCCTCCAATAAAAGCCCCTTCCATCTTGTGCGACTTCGCAATAGCATAGCCGCATGACCGGCAATCGAAATACGACTTGGGTTCGAAACATGATGTTGGCTGGAGTTTTCAGCCTGACATTTGCGTGCCAGTCCGGGTTGACCTATGCCCAGACCACAGACGCGGACGGGCCACAGGTCGAGGTGCCGGAGGAAGAGACTGAAGACCGGTTGGACAATGCTATTATTGAAGAAGAAAACGCTGAGGCAGAGGAACTGCCTGAAATTTTCCACGATCTTGATGCTCTTCCCTTTCCAACCCGCAGGATGCACGAACTTATTCTGGAAGCCACAAAGGCTGGTGACATAGAAAAACTGAGATCCTTCATTGGAACCGGCGAAAGTGTGACCCTGCTGTCGCTTGGTGGGGTTGATGGCGATCCGATTGATTTTTTGAAGGAACAATCCGGTGATGAAAAGGGCCATGAAATTCTGGCGATACTCGAAGAAGTGCTTGAGGCCGGCTACGTTCATCTTGACAAAGGAACCGAGCAGGAATTGTTTGTCTGGCCCTATTTCTTTGCCTATCCAATCAACAAGCTTGAAGACCGCCAAATGGTTGAGTTGTTCCGGCTTGTAACTTTCGGTGATTTTCAGGACATGATGGATTTTGGCGGCTATATATTTTACCGGGTGGGAATCACGCCAACGGGACGTTGGCAATTCTTTGTTGCCGGAGATTAAACAGTGTCAGCCATTTCTCTAACAAACCGCGCCATAATTGAAATTGCGGGGCGGGATGCCGAGCATTTTCTGGATAATCTGGTCACGTGTCAGGTGGCTGGATTAATGTCCGGCGAGGCGCGTTTTGGCGCACTCTTAACGCCGCAGGGAAAAATCATGTTTGATTTCTTCGTGATCCGCACTGCGGATGCCTATCTGATCGACACGCATGCATTGCTCGTGGAAGAGTTGGTGAAGCGATTAACCTTTTACCGCTTACGTGCAAAAGTCGAGATTACTCCCAGACCCGAGCTGGAAGTCTCTGCGCATTGGAACTGTGAAAAGCCAGCCGGAGAGCTTGTGATCGCTGACCCTCGCCATCGTGATATGGGATATCGTGCCTATGACAGCAGGTCACTTGACGAAGATGCGCAAGCCTATCGGGCGTTGCGAATTTCCAATGCAATTGCAGAGGGCGGTATCGACTTTGAATATGGTGATGCGTACCCGCATGAAGTTTTGATGGACCAGTTTGGCGGCGTCGATTTTAAAAAGGGGTGCTATGTTGGTCAGGAGGTTGTTTCGCGGATGCAACATCGTGGAGCGACAAAGAAGCGGGTGTTAAAAATTGCCGGAGAAACGGGCAAGCTGATAAAAGATGCGGAGATAACCGCCGATAATAAACCTGCCGGCAAAATCGGCAGCGTTTCGGGAAACAGGGGCCTTGCCATTCTCCGACTGGATCGTGTTGCTACCGCAAAGGAAGTTTCTGCTGGAGATGTGCTGATAACACCAAGCCTTCCTGACTGGGTGAATTTTACTTGGCCGGAAGCACGGTAGTGGCGAAAAAGGATCCAAACGCACGGGCGTGGCAACGCATGCTTTCCGGCAGAAGGCTTGATCTGCTCGCCCCGTCGCCGCTGGATGTGGAAATTGAAGATATTGCCCATGGACTTGCCAGAGTAGCTCGCTGGAATGGTCAAACACATGGCAAACATGCTTTCAGCGTCGCCCAACATTCAGTTGTTGTGTGGGAGGCATTCTGCAAAATATCCAAAAACCCAAGCTCAGATGAAGAGCTGATTGCGCTTCTTCATGATGCACCGGAATATGTGATTGGTGACCTGATCTCCCCTTTCAAGGCCGTCTTGGGGGATGAATACAAAGGAGTTGAAGCGCGCCTTCAAGAAGCGGTGCATTTGCGATATTCGCTACCGCCGCGAACCACAGAAACCCTGAAACGCACTATAAAACACGCTGATTCAATTGCGGCCTATTTCGAGGCAACCACGCTTGCAGGATTTTCCCAGATGGAAGCACGAAAATTCTTTGGAACCCCACGCGGGTTTTGTGTTGATCAGTTCAGCCTTGACCCGTGCCCGGCCGAACGTGCGCAGAAACTGTTTTTGGCTACTTTCAAAAAGATTGAACGGCGACGGAAGAACAATGCCAACTGAGACGCGAATTGAGATCGGCCTCAACGCCGCAATTGTTGCCGTGCAAGAGGGCATTCCTTCGATCTTGTGTTTAAGAAACCGGCTCGCCGAAATTCCGGATGCCCTACCCTATGGCCAGTTTGATCCAATTGAGCATCGAACAATGGAGGAAGGTTTGCGGGAACTGGCTGAGGCGCAAACAGGATTACGTCCTGGTTATGTAGAGCAGCTTTATACTTTCGGCGATCGTGGCCGCATGCCGGTGGCAGGGGAGGCAACGCCACATGTGGTTTCTGTTGGATATCTGGCGCTGACGCGACTTCAACACGACACCCAAACGCTTCCTGATCAAAGAGCCGCCGTCTGGCGCAATTGGTATGACTACTTCCCGTGGGAAGACTGGCGTGAGGGACGCCCTGCCCTGCTCGATGAGGTAATCATTTCCGCTCTTAAGGATTGGGCTGATGGAGCAGGTCGCGCCATCAATCCGGTTCGCGGCCTCACGCCTTCATCCCGGATAAAAATCGCGTTTGGACTGGAGGATGCGAGTTGGGACGATGAACTGGTCCTTGACCGCTATGAGTTGATCTATTCCGCCGGGTTGATTGGAGAAGCGGTGAGTGATGGTCGAATTAGCCACCTTAGAACCTCAGCTATTCCTGGTTCGCCAATGATCCACGATCACAGGCGAATTCTGGCAACTGCGATCGCTCGATTGCGCGGAAAACTAAAGTACCGTCCTGTAATCTTTGAGCTGCTTTCAGAGGAATTTACCCTGACTGACCTACAACACACGGTGGAGAGCATTTTCGGGCGCTCAGTTCACAAACAAAACTTCCGGAGGCTGGTGGAAAAAGCCGATCTGGTTGAACCTACCGGTGCTACAAAACTAACAACCGGGGGCCGACCGGCAGCACTCTTTCGCTTTAGAAGTGAAATCCTGAGGGAACGACCGGCACCTGGTCTTCGTGTAGGACGAAGCTAATTGTGGGAAGAGTTCCGCATTTAGCTGACCAGTTTGCCTAGTAGCCCGCCCGGCTAATTGATCTGAATATCCAGGCCGACATCCAGCGTTGGAGCCGCCATTGTGATTTTCGAAGTCGAAATAAAGTCCACACCGGTTTCCGCAATTTTCTTTATTGTATCGATGCTCACATTACCGGACGCCTCGAGTTTAACCGACCCACCATTTTGCTTTTGATTGTAGGCGACCGCATTTTTCAACTGTCGATTGCTCATATTGTCAAGAAGAACCACATCCGGTTTTGCTGTCAGGGCTTCTTCAAACTGCGCAAGCGTATCGACTTCTACTTCAACTTTGACCAGATGCCCTGCAAAGGCACGAGCCCGGTTGATTGCGAGTACGACACCACCTGCAACTGCAATGTGATTGTCTTTGATCAGGATCGCATCATCGAGCCCGAAGCGGTGATTTGAACCACCGCCACATTTTACCGCATATTTATCAAAGGCACGATGGCCGGGAATTGTTTTTCGGGTGCAACACACTTTCGCATTGGTATGCTCAATTTCAGCAGCAAACTGTGCCGTGTAAGTAGCAATGCCTGACATGCGCATGAGAAAATTGAGAGCAACCCGTTCGCTTGCCAGTATCCCCCGCGCGTTGCCCGAAATACGGGCCAAAATGTCACCCTTTTTCAGTTGATCGCAATCACTCTTTTCCGCCTTAAACTTGATGTCTTCATTTATTGCGGCAAATGCCGCCCTGGCAATTTCGATGCCCGACATTACGCCATTTTCACGCGAGGCAAGAACGCATTCTGTTTTTGCTTGATTTGGAATGGTTGCGTTGGTGGTAATGTCTCCAGCCCGACCAAGGTCTTCCAGAAGAGCTTTGTCTACTGCCCTACGGATCAGCACTGGAGAAAGGTGTGGTTTAAGCGGTTCCATCAATTCGCTCCCAAAATGCCCGAAACAACCTCATCTGCCTGCCCAAGGGTGATAAAGGTGCGCTTTTGCCATTCTGTTTCTTCTTCCGGGAAATCAGAGCGGCGATGACCACCCCTGCTCTCTTCACGCAGAAAAGCCGCAACCGCCATGAGTTTTGCGGTTGTAAGATTGTTTGAAAACCGCGTGGAAATATTCTCGTTTTCCAACGCGTGAATAGCCCTAATCGCTTGTTTGAGCCCTTCGCCTGTGCGACTTACCCCGACCCATTTCGACATAATGGCACGCAGCCTTGCAAGTTTGTCGGCATCCGTATCAACACACTCCTCTGCAGGTGGCCGCTTGAGGATCTGACTGATTTTCGATTTCGGAAAATGCTCCAGAACATCCTTTGCAATCCGAGCAGCAAACACAACCGCCTCAAGCAGGGAATTTGACGCAAGGCGGTTCGCGCCATGTGCGCCGGTCGATGTCACCTCACCACATGCATACAAACCGTCCAGCGAGGTTCGCCCATCAGCATCGGTAAAAATCCCGCCCATGTGATAATGCGCGGCCGGGATTACCGGGATCATGTCCTTTGCCGGATCAATGCCCGCATCCTGGCAATAGCCATAAACTGTCGGAAATTCGTTAGCCATGTCGTGCACAGCTTTGCGTGCATCAAGCCATGCGCCTCGTCCGGCTGTTATCTCTTCAAAAATTGCTTTCGCTACAACATCGCGAGGTGCCAATTCTGCGAGTTCATGGATTTTCAACATGAAACGCTCACCGGCGTCATTATGGAGCGTACACCCTTCGCCCCTTAACGCCTCAGTTGCGAGTGGTGCAGGGTCCTTGCCCACATTGATTGCGGTTGGATGAAACTGGACAAATTCCGGATCAGCGATCATTACGCCAGCACGAGCTGCCATTCCGCAACCGCCGCCGCGCGCCTGGGGTGGATTGGTTGTTATTTCATAAAGATGCCCGGTTCCGCCCGAGGCCATGATAATCACATCAACGGGCAGCAGTTTTCTGTGCGGTGATGCCCCGGTTTCGGGTCTCGCAAAAAGGCCGGTAATCTTGCGATTTTCAACCTGCAATTCTTCCGCGATGTAACCTTCCATCAAACGGATGGACGGTGTGTCGTGCACCGCCTTGACCAACGCCTCCATAATGGATTTTCCAGCCCGGTCTCCTTGCACCCCGATTACACGGTTTTCGGAATGTGCCGCCTCTCTGGATGCAACCAGAGCTCCTTCGAGGTCGCGATCAAACGGAACTCCGTATTCGAGCAGATCGTGAATTCGGTCGGAGGCCTCACCCGCCATCAGCCGTGCGATGCTTTCATCAACGATACCGGCACCGGCCATCAGCGTGTCTGCCACATGTTTATCGACCGTATCACCCGGCGTGATGGCTGCCGCGATTCCGGCCTGCGCCCAGGCAGAGGATGCTCCCCTACCGATTGGAGCTGCGGCCAGAACGGTTACCGGCCTGGGTGCCAATTTCAACGCGCAAAACAATCCGGCCAACCCGCCGCCGATGATTATAACGTCATCAGCACCTTCTGTGGCATGTAGCGGGAAAAGGTCCTCTTGTTGAGCCATTCAACTGCGACTTAGTTGGTTTTAAGGTTTACCATGCGCTCTACCGCACAGCGGGCTTTTTCAGCCATTACCGGATCAACAATAACTTCCTCGCGCATGTAAACAAGGCTTTCCAAGATTTTCGGAAGCGTGATCCGTTTCATGTGCGGGCAGAGGTTGCAGGGCTTGATAAACTCAACTCCCTTTGCCTCCTGCTCAATATTTGATGCCATCGAACACTCCGTAACCAGAAGGACTTTCGCACCAGGCTTTTGTCCCTTGGCATAACTGATCATGCCCGAAGTAGAGCCGGTAAAATCTGCCACTTCAGTTACGGTTGTCGGGCACTCCGGATGGGCAACAATCTGGATAGCCGGATCAGCTTCCCTGTAGGCAAGCAATTCCTCCGCAGTGAACCGCTCATGAACCTCGCAGTGACCTTTCCAGGTCAGAATTTTCTTTGATGTTTGCTTTGCAACATTTTGGGCAAGATACTCATCAGGAATGAGCAGCACGGTATCGGATTTAAAGCTCTCTACTATGCGGACCGCGTTTGAAGACGTGCAGCAAATATCACTCTCGGCTTTTACATCTGCTGATGTGTTGACATAGGTCACAATCGGAACACCGGGATTGGCTTCGCGCAGCAACCTCACATCTTCTCCGGTGATGGATTCAGCTAAAGAACAACCGGCTTTCATATCCGGGATCAAAACGGTCTTGTCAGGGCTGAGCAGTTTCGAGGTTTCGGCCATGAAATGGACGCCACATTGCACGATGATTTCCGCATCAACCTTTTCCGCTTCCATGGCGAGTTGAAGTGAGTCGCCGGCAAAATCCGAAACGCAGTGGAAGATTTCCGGGGTCTGGTAATTATGCGCCAAAATTACCGCATTTCGTTCCCTTTTGAGTTTGTTGATCGCATAAACATAGGGAGCGTGAACCGGCCACTCGATTTCCGGAATATGATGTTTCACGTGTTCATAAAGGGGAGCTGTTTCGCGGGCCACTTCTTCGGTATATTCAAGTGTTGGCATATCAACCACACCAAAACGTTCCGCTGCAGATTGAAGCGGTTGAGATGATTGCGCGTTGGGTGTTCCCATAGCGAGATTTGCCATTTGAAGTCTCCCTTGGATAATTATACTCACATTGAGTATAAGGGGTGCGAAAAAAATACGCCCTGAATGGGCGTTCACTCTTTAATCATATGTAGCAACTGAGCGATCTGTTTTCAAGTTTACAGTATCAGTTCTTGTCGCAAACTTTAATCAGCAGTCTACTCATAATTGAGGGTAACAAAAGATGCGGAGATGGATTGATGAATGGCTGGCATCTCGCTTTATCAGCGGATTTCGGGGAGTGGCAAAACATCAATGTTTCGCATTTTTCCTATTGCATAAAGTGATACAATTGACTGCAGTAAACAACTGTTTCCAATCCAATTTTTGCATCTGCAACTGAAAACTCCCACCTGAAGACTGAAACCGAAGGAGGATTTCAATGAAACAGTCTATCTCTCGCCGCTCACTTTTGGCTAACTCCGCAGCGCTCGGTATTGTTCTCGGACCGGGTGCCACATCTTCGATGGCAAGCCCGTTATTCCTTGATGGACCGGGCGACCGCACCGCCGCCTCCAGATGTTGTGACGCACATACTCAAATCACACATGATCTGATTTCATCCGCCCGGACACAAAGCCCAGGTCATGGATTGACGAGCCACGCCCTTAAAACTGCGCGCTGCCCACATTGTGATACCCAGATCGGATATGATCCATCCCTTGTATAATGTGACCACAGATGACGGGTGGCGTAGTGCCACCCGCTTCCAACAAAAATTCCAGTCTTGTAAAACCGCGATCGTGAAGACAATGTAAAACTTCACGTCGGAGCTTTTGCAATGCCGCAGTCATCTTCCCTTAACCCCAACGCCAAGCTGATTATTGCTTGTGGCTGCGCCATTGCCCTTCTGGCGTTTGGCCCGCGCTCGGCCATGGGCTTTTTCCAGCAACCAATCCTTGATGCTACGGGGTGGGGTAGTGCCACTTTTGGCTTGGCCATTGCAATTCAAAATCTGGCATGGGGAATTGGGCAGCCGGTATTTGGTGCCCTTGCAGATCGGTTCGGTGCTTACAAATCCATTGCTTCGGGCGGCATTATTTATGCGGTGGGTCTTTATATCATGGGGACGGCTGATGCCCCAATGGGGCTACACATCGGAGGCGGCATTCTAGTGGGCCTGGGCGTTGCTGCAGGATCATTTGGCATTATCCTTTCAGTCTTTGCCCGAAACGTTCCGCCGGAAAAACGCAGTATCGTATTTGGCATCGGGACAGCTGCAGGCTCTGCGGGAATGTTCTTGTTTTCCCCACTCTCAGTCAAACTGATCGAAACTTACGGGTGGTCCAGTTCATTGCTTATCTTTTCAGCTCTGATGTTGATGATCCCGGTTTTTGCCATCCCATTGCGGGGAAACGCCAAGAGTGCCACCGTCGCGGTCGAATATATGAACCAGACAATTGCGGATGCATTGCGCGAAGCGCTTTCCCACAAATCCTATCTGTTGCTCACCAGCGGGTTTTTTGTGTGTGGATTTCAGGTTGCTTTCATCACCGCGCATTTTCCAAAATATGTTGCCGATATCGAGCTTGATAAAGACCTCGCCGGCTTTAGTGTTGCCGGTTGGGCTATAGCGCTGATCGGCCTGTTTAATATCTTCGGCTCCCTTGCATCCGGCATATTAGGCCAAACCCGCTCGAAGCCAATGATGCTGGTTTATCTCTATCTTAGCCGATCGATTGTAGTGACTGCATTTTTGCTTCTCCCCCAATCGACAACGAGTGTCATCATTTTTTCCATCGTCATGGGACTGCTATGGCTATCTACCGTTGCGCCAACCAACGCACTTGTTGCGGTAATGTTCGGAACACAACATTTGGGCTTGCTTGGCGGCATTGTCTTCTTTTCACACCAGGTTGGGTCATTTCTCGGCGTCTATTTTGGTGGATACCTGCGGGATGTTTACGGCTCCTATGATGTGGTCTGGTGGCTCGGTGTTGCACTTGGGGTGTTTGCAGCAATTGTCCACTGGCCCATACAGGAGAAACCGGTTTCCAGAGTTTCCGCAAGCAAATCCTAATGGCCGTTAGAGCTTTTCGCACTTTTGTGGATTCACAAAAGTGATAACGAAATGCGTAAAAACAATGACTTATAGCGTGCCAAATGAATCCAACAAAAAGCGACACGCTATAGTATAAGTCTACGGCTTCGGATTAAAGATCGCGCAGGTTTCTGTGCCATGAGCAATCAACTTGCCTTCCTCATTTTTGAGGGTTGCTTGGCAGGCGGCAATGGTTCGATCGAGGCCAGAATTACACAGTAAAATATCAGTCGGAATTCGCTCAAAAGGATGCGCCTCATCGTACCACTTTTCAATCATGCTCTTTCTCCAGGGCAATTTTTTTGAGTGCCGCCTTGATAAAACCTGTACGCTCATCAGGCGTTTGAATACCCCTGACACCATAAATGTGACGCTCCAGAAAATACCCACTTAGGGCAAACCCCTTTTCGATATCGCCAGATGAGGGGACCCTCGCCCAACCCGGGCCGTGCCGATTTAAAAATTCCGGCAGCGCAAGCATTTTATCATGCCAGGGCTTGCCTGCAGAAAGGCTGACAGCGCGACCGGATTTTGGAGAGACATAACCGAGATCATGAGCAGTACCTGTTGCAGCGCAACTATTGAGATCAAGGCCAAATCCAAGTTCTTCCAACAGCACAAGTTCAAAACGAACCATCAGACTTGCAACAATATCCGGGTGCTCAAAGTTATCCATGATTACCCGGGATGCGTCATAAAGGCGGATATGAGGGTCGCGCTCTGGCAGCAATCGCAAGTGTGATGCAAGAGCCTGAATACCGTAAATTGCAGTCTGGCTCGCCATTAACTGCGCCGCGCGCAATTCATCGGCTTCGATATTGTATGTTCCAAGATGCTCTTCAAGGCGCGCGTGCCAGTTAGCGGTGACAGAATTTCCCGGCTGCAGCACGGGCCGCATTCTTTTTGATCGGCCACCGCGGACCAGACCCAGGTGCCGACCATGATCGCGCGTCATCAGTTCGATGATAGCGCTGGTCTCGCCATGCTTGCGAACCCCGAGAATCAGTCCTTTGTCCTGCCATTCCATGGCAATAATTGTGTCCTAACCTACAGGGAATACAAGCCCCATTTCGCGATATCGAGCGGGATCATCACCCCAATTTTCACGAACCTTTACAAACAAAAAAAGATGAACCGGCTGTTCAACCAGCTTTGAAAGCTCCTTGCGAGCGGCAGTAGAGATCGCCTTGATGGTTTCGCCCTTTTTCCCAATTACAATTTTTTTCTGGCTCTGGCGTTCCACATAAATCACCTGACTGATTTTGACAGAACCGTCTTTCTTTTCTTCCCAAGCTTCGGTTTCAACGTGCGAAGCATAGGGAAGTTCTTGATGAAGACGCAGATAGAGTTTTTCACGGGTAACTTCTGCAGCCAGCACCCGCAATGGCAAATCGGAAATCTGATCCTCAGGATACATAAACGGGCCGAGCGGCAAATTATCAGAAAGATAGGACACAAAATCATCGCATCCATCCCCCTTAAGGGCGGAAACCATAAAGGTCGTCTTGAAGGCGTATAATTCGTGAAGCCGGGATGTCAGTTCCAAAAGGGTTTCTCGCTGCACCGCATCCACCTTGTTGACCAACAAGATTACTGGCCCTGCAACCGAAGCAAGGTTGGTTACGATTTTTTCTATGTCATCCGTGATGCCGCGTTCAGCATCAATCAGCAACACGGAAATATCTGCATCTCTTGCGCTACCCCAAGCGGTTGAAACCATTGCTTCATCAAGCCTGCGCCTTGGTGCGAAGATACCCGGCGTATCGACAAAAACGATCTGACAATTGTCGTGAATTGCGATACCGCGCATCACCGCGCGCGTGGTTTGCACCTTGTGGGTGACGATTGATACTTTTGAGCCGACCAACTGGTTCATCAAGGTAGACTTACCCGCATTGGGAGCTCCAATGAGAGCTACAAAACCTGCCCTTTGCGGCAGTTGATCTGGGTGTTCGTGGTTCATCTGTATTACCGGCGGATTAATCGTCCTGCCAAATCCCTTCACGAATAAGAATTTCCCGGGCAGCAACTTGTTCTGCTGCCCGTTTCGAGTGCCCTGTCCCCTGCCCGGCAAGTTTACCTTTTACTTTCACTTCTACAGAAAACACAGGATCATGATCTGGCCCGGTCTTTTCGGTTTCGCGATATTTCGGCGTACCAAGTTGATCCGCATGGGCCCATTCCTGTAGCGCCGTTTTTGAATCGCGACGCGCCGCACCGGGCTCACTGAACCGGCTGTTCAAAATCCGTCCGATAAACTCGCAGGCAGGTTTGATCCCGCCATCGAGATAAATTGAAGCAATAAGCGCTTCAACGACATCCGCCCTCACGCCCTGCATTCGTTTTCCGGTAACCTGCTTCAAATCCCCGCCTGTCCGAATGAATTCATGCAGTTTCAATTCGTCTGCAATTTGAGCAAGAGTTTTGCCACGCACCAGCGCATTGAGGCGCAACGACAGCTCTCCCTCATCAGCATTTGGAAACTCTTTGAACAATCTTTCAGCAACACACAAACCCAGCACACGGTCGCCCAAAAACTCCAGCTTCTCATAGTGGAATTTGTCATCCGCCGCTTTTCGGACGCTGGTATGTGTGAGTGCGCGCTCGAGATTTCCGTGATTAACAAATTCATAGCCAAGTCGCTCTTCCAAAGCTCCAAATCGCCTTTTCCTTCGGTAGCTATGGTGATCACTCATCGCTACAGGCCATCAAATACCCTGTCAAACCGCAGGTCGTTTGGCCATTTCCATATTGCAAGCGGGCTGGATTCATTACGCATGGAGAAGAAGATTACAGACGCCCGGCCAACAAAATTTTCAAATGGAACGTACCCAACTTCAAACCTGCTGTCTTCAGAGTTGTCACGGTTGTCACCCATCATGAAATAGTGGCCTTCAGGCACCTCAAAGACCTGCGTATCATCGCCAAGGCCATGCGGATTGAGATCAAGTGTCTGATAACTTACGCCATTGGGAAGTGTCTCCGTGAAAATCTGGACAGGACCAATTCCGCGATCCTCATCAAGGAAGTTCTCGGAAGCCCGCTCCCGTTGCACCGGTTTTCCGTTCAGGTACAAGATCCCTTCCGAAACCTGGAGCTTGTCACCCGGAAGACCAATAACCCGCTTGATGTAATCAATCTCCGGATTAGGCGGAAACTTGAAAACCGCGATGTCACCGCGTTCAGGCTCTTTGGCCCATATACGCCCATCAAAAAGATCTGGCGAAAACGGGATTGAGTGTTTTGAATATCCGTAACTGAACTTGGAAACAAAGAGGTAGTCCCCGATCAACAAAGTCGGCTTCATGGAACCAGAAGGAATGCTGAACGGTTGGAAAAAAAAGGTACGCAGAACCACGGCCAACAGGAGGGCCTGAATAATGACCGAAAACGTTTCACCAATAACGCTTCCACTTTTTTCGGTTTTCTTGTCCGTCACTCTAATATCCACTTCACCTGCGTTGTCACACTTTAGATTTTTTGTACCGCTTCAATCACAACGAAAGCTTGGGCCAGCGGAAAATCGTCGGTGATTGTGACATGCACTACCGCGTCGTATCCACTGGGAGTCAATTGCGCAAGCCTTTTTGCAGCTCCGTTTTCCAGTCGCATGGCGGGTTTTCCGGCACGGTCGTTTACAACACCCATATCACGCCAGAAAACTCCCCCGGAAAGACCTGTTCCCAAAGCCTTCGAACACGCTTCTTTTGCAGCAAACCGTTTCGCATAAGACGCAGCCCGGTTCTTGCGACGGTCCGACTTTAACTGCTCGACTTCCGTGAATATTCGGCCTGTAAAACGCGCACCGAAACGCTCAATTGATTTGTCTATACGACGGATATCAATGAGGTCGCTGCCTAGTCCGATGATCATGAAAAGAATCCCGTGATGCGCGCCAAATCTATAGGCGCTGAACCATCATTGCAACCGGCCAAGCCCGACAGATCTACAAATCAGATGCCGCTTCACGTTGTTGTTTTAAGTGCCGTCGCTTGCGTCGGGCTTCATTGAAACTGGAAGAGGCCCACCGGGTGATAATGTATGCGCCGATACCAAAAAGAACGCCGATGGGTACGGCCCCAATCAGCATTGGTTTGACTACCGGTTCCCAGATACCAACGACCGTTTCCCAGATGCCGGACATGCCGATTTCCATGATGTCTGCTTCTGCCAGTTTGGAGAGTTCCGGATTTTCATCTTCCACCGCTTCACCGGAAAGAATGAAACTGCCAAGCTGATAGGTCGACGTCCAGATAAGCGGGAAGGTCAATGGGTTGCCGAAAAAGGTACCGGTTGCAGCTGCCAGAAAATTTCCGGCGATGACATATGCGACCAAAAATGCGATGATAAAGTGAAACCCGAGAAATGGGGTGAAAGAGGCAAAAATACCCGCCGCGACGCCCGCAGAGATCGCGTGTGGTGAAGCGGTAAGCCGAAGAATTCTTTTTGATACATACTTGAAAGAACGCAACCAACTGCGGCGCGGCCATAGCATGACGCGCAGCTTTTCTGCCCAAGAGGCTGGTCTTTTCCGTCCGAACATCATGTTTACAAACAAGGTCCAATCTAGAACGTTTCGCGTTCAATCAGAACAGCGACAACGCGTGACTTAGCTGATTTCATTTGCGCAATTTGGTTTAACCGGCTCCGATTAAGCGAAATTTGCACTAGGATATCACCACCGCAAAGAGAATTTAGCCTCTCAATTGCGGCAATTTATCCATAGCACTCTTTCTTTTAACCCTTCGTTTCCATCGGGCAAAAGAAGTTCAAAGATTGCGGCTGCCCGGTTTCACAGCAGGGAGAGCTGCAAGCTCGGGTGGCAACTGATCCGGCTGGTAGGCAGGAACCTCGTATTCAGCCAGGGCGATCAGCTGGGTACCGACATCCGCTTTGCCCGCCGAACGGTCTACCAGACAGGCTGCTGCCAGTACATTCGCACCAATATCATTCAAAGATTGCACCGTTTCGCGGACAGAAAGGCCGGTTGTTACAATATCTTCGATGATCACAACTCTGGCCTGATCCGGCAATTCAAACCTGCGAAGCTTGAACACGCCGTCTTCGCGCTCGACCCAAACATTGGGAACTCCAAGATGACGGGAGGTTTCATAAGCCGGGATAATGCCGCCAACAGCGGGACCCACAACATAGTCGATCCCACCGGGAAATTTTTCAGCAATCCTGTCGGCTAGCGCCTTGCATAAAAGTGCGGTTTTGTCCGCATGCATGAAAACTCTTGCCTTTTGCAGGAATACCGGACTGTGAAGCCCCGAAGTCAATACAAAGTGGCCTTCCAGCATGGCGCCGCATTCCCTGAAAATTTCCAGCACATCCTGTGTTTGCATATCGGTCTCCCTTGGTACTCGTATCCAGATGCTAACCCAATACCCGCTCGACTTTTGTGATTACCGGCTTCTTGCCCAACTGTTTGATAATACGAATTAGATGATCCAGGTCCTGAACTTCAACATCAATTGCCAGTTCTGCGAAATCATCCACGGGTACATGCATGTTGAGGTTTTGAATATTGCCATCGAACTCGGCAATCACGTTGGCAATAAAGGCGAGCGTGCCGGGTTCATGTCTGGCCATGATCAACAGTTTGGCCGGGAACCTTTGGGTTGCAGCCTCATCCACATCCCATTGCACATCAATGAACGCATGCCGATCTTCGCGATATTTGGCCAGCGCTTTCGATTCACCGTGATAAATCGTTATACCGATACCTGCTTCCAGTATCCCTATGATCGGATCTCCCGGAACGGCTCCACCATCTTTGTAAAATGTGACCGGTAGATCGTCACTCAAACCACGGATTGGGATACGGTTGACTTTTTCTGCGGCATCTTTTGCGTCTTTGGAGGTGTGCTTCTTGCCCTTTTTCGCAGTTCCACCATCGTCCTGAAGGTCGGGGTGAACGGCCAAAAGCACATCACGGGCTGACAGTTTGTTGCGCCCTACTTCCGCAACCACATCTTCTACACTGTCACGAGCCAACCGGGGGATTGCTGCAGCAAGATCATCAATAGAAAATTCTTTGTCCGCTTCGGCAAAGGTCCTTTCAATAATTCGAGTACCCAGTGCCGAATACTGCTTGCGTATGGCCTGACGACTGGCACGCCTGATGGAGGATCGCGCCTTGCCAGTCACCGCAATTGCCTCCCAGGCAGCAGGTGGCGTTTGGGCATCGGAGCGAATGATTTCAACCTCATCGCCATTTTTAAGTTCGGAAATTACCGGCATGATCTTGCCATTTAATTTGCAACCAATGCAGGTGTTGCCGATATCTGTGTGAACAGCATAAGCAAAATCAATCGGTGTTGCACGACTGGGAAGCACGATAATCTGCCCTTTTGGCGTGAAACAAAAAACCTGCTCAAAAAACAGCTCGAGTTTCGTGTGTTCGAGAAACTCATCCGGATTGTCTCCCTCGGCCAACTGCTCAATGGTCTTGCGTAACGATGCATAAGCTGTGTTTTCGGCATACGCGTCTTCACCATCCTTGTAAGATGAATGCGCGGCAATACCATATTCCGCCACTTCGTCCATCTGCCGGCTCCTGATCTGCAGTTCAACCCGCTGCATGGATGGACCTACAATGGTGGTGTGAATGGATCGATAATCGTTTTGTTTTGGTAGGGAAATGAAATCCTTGAACCGACCAGGCACCACTGCCCAGTCTGTGTGCACTATTCCAAGCGTCCGATAACATTCTTCGATTGTTTCGACGATTATGCGGAAGCCATAAATGTCAGACAGCTGTTCAAAGCCAAGCGATTTACTCTCCATTTTACGAAAAACCGAATAGGGCTTCTTCTGGCGGCTCTTTACCTTTGCCTCGATATCTTGCTTGGCCAAACGTGACCGAAGGGTTTCGGAGATCTCTTCAATCAGATTCTTGTTGGTATCGGCCAGTTCCAACAAATGGTGAGTGACTGCCTCATAGGCTTCAGGGTTGATATAGCGGAAAGAAAGCGCCTCTAGCTCCTCACGAAGATCCTGCATGCCCATGCGTCCGGCAAGTGGCGCATAAATCTCCATTGTCTCAGTGGCAATCCGCACCCGCTTGTCGTCACGCATATGATCCAGTGTGCGCATGTTGTGGAGGCGATCAGCAAGTTTGACCAAAAGAACACGAACATCATTGGATATGGCTAACAAAAGGCGACGGAGATTTTCTGCCTGAGCGGTTTTTTTGGAAACCAGATCAAGGCGCTTCAGCTTGGTAAGTCCATCGACAAGGATGCCAATTTTCTCGCCAAACATCGCATCAATTTCTTTGCGTGTTGCATCAGTGTCTTCAAGCGTGTCGTGCAGCAATGCAACGGCTATGGTTTCCTCATCAAGATGAAGGTTCGTCAGAATTGCAGCAACTTCGAGTGGATGGGAGAAATACGGATCGCCGCTGGCACGCTTCTGCTCACCATGCTTTTGCATCGCATAGACGTAAGCTTTGTTCAGCAATGCTTCGTCCGGGCTCTCTATGTAGCTCGCAACCCGTTCGACTAGTTCATATTGGCGCATCATGCGGGGAAATCACTCAGGATAACAGTTGGCTCAATATGTAAAAAAAGGCAGCCAATTGGAAGTCGCCTTAACCTATATGTTTCACTTTATTAATGCGAATTGCGGCCGAAATCAGAAATCGTCTGTTTTCTCCGGTGGAACCAGACCTTCAATACCGGCAAGCAGTTCATCCTCTGACAAGCTGTCAAAGGTTACACTTTGCTCAGGCGCATCCGCTATATCTGAAAATATCGGTGCTTCCGGCACCGCATCAAGCGGGCTTTCGATGCCAATTGGAGCGCCGTCAGGTATATCTGTTTCCGGCTCATCAATCTCAACCTGTTTTTGTAGAGAATGAATCAGATCCTCTTCCAGGTCAGCCGGTGAAAGCGTTTCTTCGGCAATTTCGCGAAGCGCTACAACCGGGTTTTTATCGTTATCACGGGGAAGCGTAATTTCCGCACCGCCTGAAATCTGGCGGGCTCTGTGGCCTGCCAGCAAAACAAGCTCAAACCGGCTTTCAACCTTGTCGACGCAATCTTCGACGGTAACACGTGCCATGAAGGCCTCCTGATATATGAGAAGTTGGTCGTCCATACATCGAAACGCATGATCTTTCAACCCAAATGAGCGTCTAATACCGCCGGTGAATAGGATTGAGCGTTGGTATAAAGAACTTGTGACCAATTTTGTATTGACGTGGAAAGCAACTGCCTTATGTGAAGCTTGTAACAAAGTTATTTTTTACGCTTTGTGTGGCCCACATTCCTATAATAAAAACAAGGGTTATTGAAAATCATGTTTGACCAACGCGAAAAACTTGCGCTTTTTATTGATGGCGCGAACCTATATGCAACTTCCAAGTCCCTCGGGTTTGATATCGATTACAAACGCATGCTCGGCTATTTCGAGAAACAGGGATATCTACTGCGCGCTTATTATTACACCGCGCTCATAGAAGATCAGGAATATTCCTCAATCCGCCCCCTGATCGACTGGCTGGATTACAATGGCTACCGGGTCGTCACCAAACCGACAAAAGAATTTACCGACGCAAGCGGCCGCCGGAAATTCAAAGGCAACATGGACATGGAACTTGCAATTGACGCGATGGAGCTTTCCACCACCGTCGATCATTTCATACTGTTTTCAGGCGACGGTGATTTTCGGTCGCTCGTTGCAGCCCTGCAACGCCGCGGGCGAAAGGTTAGTGTTGTTTCAACCGTTGCAACAAACCCATCAATGATTGCTGACGATCTACGAAGACAGGCCGATCATTTTCTTGAACTAACTGACCTTAAGCAGTCGATTGGCCGCGACCCTTCAGAAAAACCATCGTATAATGACGGCGATGAAGATTTTGAAGATGATGACGATTATTGATGAGTAACTTAAGTTTCGATCCGGGCAGAGATTGCGATCTTTGCCCTCGCCTGCGGTCGTTTATTCTCGAAAACCGTAAAAAATTCCCGGACTGGCATAATGCGCCAGTAGATACATGGGCAGCGGAGAAGGATGCTGATGTGGTCCTGCTGGTTGCAGGTCTTGCGCCTGGCCTCAAAGGTGCGAATTGCACAGGTCGTCCGTTTACCGGTGATTATGCCGGTGATTTGCTTTACGCGGTGCTTGACAAGTTTGGGTACACAGACGGCCAATTCGGTGCTCATGCGCACGATGGACTCGCTTTGAAAAACTGCGCCATTACCAATGCAGTTCGTTGTGTGCCGCCGCAAAACAAACCGGTTGGTGCCGAGATCAACCAATGCCGTCCGTTTCTTGTTCGTACCATTCAGCGGTTCAAGAAACTCAAGGCAATAATCACACTCGGCAAGATTTCACATGATTCTGTGGTGCGTACGCTAGAAGGTAAAGTAGCGCAGCATCCCTTCGGGCATTGCAAACAGCACAGTCTCGGGGGATACGAAATATTCTCAAGTTATCATTGTTCGCGATATAATACGAATACCGGCCGGTTGACCCAGGCAATGTTTGAAGATGTGTTTGCAGCAGCCGACGGTCATATAAGAAAGGCCTGACCGTATGGGGTTCATCCCTTTTCGCGCATCAGCCGCGCTTTTTCGCGATCCCAGTCCCGACGCTTTGAAACTTCACGCTTGTCATGTGCCTTGCGGCCCTTGGCAAGTGCGATCTGAAGCTTGGCCAAGCCACGCTCATTGAAATAAAGTTTGCTCGGGATGATGGTCAATCCATCTTTCTGCACACCGCCAATCAGTTTTGCCATTTCACGTTTGTGAAGTAAGAGCTTGCGCCGACGGCGCGGGTTGTGGTTGTTGCGATTGCCCTCAAGGTACTCAGGCACATAGCTGTTGATCAGCCAAATCTCGCCGTCTTCTTCCGTGGCATAGCTCTCCGCAATATTGGCCTTGGATCCGCGCAGGGACTTCACTTCAGTGCCGGTTAACTGCAATCCGGCCTCGAAGGTATCCAGAAACTCATAATTGTATCTGGCCTTGCGGTTATCGGCAATCAGCTTGCCTTTGAAAGGGTCTTTCTTTTTCGGAGCCATCTCACCATCATACTTCCATTAACTGATGAGGCCAGCATGAACCATGGCGTCACGCACAGCGATTTCCGTTTCGCTCGAAATCGGAACCATTGGCAGACGCTGATTGTTTTCAACCTTGCCGATCAGGGAAAGCGCGAATTTCACACCACCCGGGCTTGGCTCCATAAACAGTGCCTTGTGAAGGGGGGCGAGCTTGTCCTGAATAGACAGCGCCTTGGCAAAATCACCGGCGAGTGAGGCTTCCTGAAATTCAGAACACAAACGCGGTGCGACATTTGCCGTGACGGAGATACAGCCGTTTCCGCCATGGGCATTAAACCCGAGTGCGGTAATATCCTCTCCGGACAACTGAATGAATTCAACACCCAGTTCGTGACGCTGTTCAGATGCTCTTGCCAGATTGGCCGTTGCATCTTTTACACCAGCAACATTCTTGTGATCTTTCGTGAGCGCTACCATCGTCATCGTATTAATATCGACGATTGACCGGTTTGGAATATTATAAAGGATTACCGGAATCTTGATTGCATCCGCAACCGCACCAAAATGGGCTTTCAAACCCCGCTGACTGGGCTTGTTGTAGTATGGTGAAACAACCAGCACGGCATCTGCTCCAGCACCCTCGGCATGTTGGGCAAGGTCGATTGCCTCCGCGGTGTTGTTTGAACCCGCGCCGGCTATGACCGGTACGCGACCCTTTGCAACATCAATGCAGATTTCAACAACCCGCTTGTGTTCATCATGGCTCAATGTGGGGGATTCACCCGTAGTTCCAACCGGCACCAAGCCGTGGCTACCTTCTGAAATTTGCCATTCCACGAAATCCCGAAAGGTCTTTTCGTCGAATGCGCCATTATTGTCGAACGGCGTAACAAGCGCAGGCATTGAACCTCTAAACATTTTTTCTCTCCAGGAGCGGTCAAAATCTTTCGAACCCCGCCGGACAATATCCATCTGGACCCGGCTTCGCAAGCATAGATAAGAGATTGGGTAAACAGAGGCAATCTTTATCCTATTTTCACCACTTTGGTACGTGATAGAGCTAGAATAGGGGCAGGACAGGCGCACCAACAGCTAACACCATGGCCAGATATTTCGCAAACCTACCCAAATTCAGATACGCGATGTTGATTGCATGCATGGTGCTGAATTTCAGCGCGGTGATTGCAAATGCCGAGGGCATCGAGCTTTTACTGGTTGATCGTGTACCGGTTCCCGAAAAGCGCCCTACCCTGGGTACGGAGAACTCCCAGCCGCAATCGTCCGGTTCCGAAGCAATTGGGATATCGGGAACACAAGCGCGTGTTACGCCGATATCCGGCAGTTTGATGCAAGGTCTGGAAGCCCTTTCAAAAGGTGACGCAAGCCGGGCTCTGGCAATACGGGCCGGTTTGAAAGCGGGAAGCGTGGACAGAAAAACTCTCGCCTGGGCCATCGCACTTTCAGGAGATGTCGACGTGCCATCCGGTGTGATCAGCAAGATTGCCCAAGACCTTCCACAATGGCCAGGAACAAAAGCAATAAGGCGGAACCTGGAAAAAGCTCTGAAGCGGGAAAATCTGCCGCCTGAACGTGTAATTGCTGCCTTTGCGACTTCAAAGCCTGCTTCCGTTGAGGGTGCGGCAGCACTTGCAAGAGCACATCTTGCACTGGGAAACGCCAAGGCTGCCAACCTCGCAATCGCTCCATTCTGGCGCCATGAACGGCTCGGCAAGGCGAATGAAACAATGGTGTTAAAAACTGCTGGTCAGGCGCTCACCAGAAAAGACCATAGGGTCCGGATGCATACGCTTTTTTATCGTGACAGGATTGCCGCAGCCCAAAGAGTTCAGAGCAAGGCTGAGCAGGTTAGCCTTGCAAAAGCCCGGACAGCGGTAATACGCAAGTCTTCGAATGCATCCAAACTGATATCTGCAGTCGCGCAATCTTCCAGGAAAGACCCGGCCTACCTCTTTACCCGGATTGAACATGCCCGGCGCACAGAAAAGTTTGATACGGCCTCAAGCCTCCTTTTGAAAGCACCCCAAAGCGCCAAAGCGATGATTGATACAGGCGAATGGTGGGTTGAGCGCAGGATTGCCTCGCGAAAGATGATCGAAGAGCGGAAATACAAACTCGCCTACAGGCTTGCCGCAGAACATCGCAGTAGCGAGCCGAAAGACATTATCGAAGCTGAGTTCCATGCCGGTTGGTATGCTCTCCGGTTTTTGAAGGATCGCAAAGCCGCGCGTCGACATTTTTCGCGGATTTTACAGGTAGCCCAAAAGCCGCTTTCGAAATCCCGCGGGCACTATTGGTTGGGGCGGACAAACACCGGCACCGAAGCTACAAAACACTATCGTTCCGCAGCGCGATACAGCGGTACTTTTTATGGTCAGTTGGCAGCGGCGGAACTTGGAGTTAAAAAACTGGCGATCCGGAAGCCATCGCCCTCTGGCGCAGATCGAAACCGGTTTCAGGCTCGCGAACTGGTTCGTGCGATTGTCAGGCTAGAAAAAACCGGTTTTGCCTGGCGCTCGAAGAGCATCTACCGCCATCTGGCAAAAACCCTTACCTCACCTGGCGAACTGGCAATCCTCGCAGCACGTGCCGAGAAGCGGGGCGATCACAATCTGTCGCTGCAAGTCGGCAAAATTGCATTTTCCCGCGGGTATGATGTCGGCACGTTATCCTGGCCTGTTGGTGCAATCCCTGGTTCCGCAAAAATTGGCAATACCGGGCGTGCGCTTGCCTATTCTATTGCCCGTCAGGAAAGCGCTTTTGATAAGGCGGCTGTATCGCCGGCAAATGCCCGTGGGCTTCTGCAACTCCTGCCTGGAACCGCGAAGGGGGTCGCAAAACGATCCGGCCTGCCATATTCATTCAAACGGCTAACGCGTGATGCCGGATACAATGCAACCCTTGGAGCCGCATATCTGGCGGAACAACTCAGGGACTTTCAAAACTCCTACATCCTCACTTTTGCAGCCTATAATGCGGGCCCTCGCCGGGTAGATGAGTGGATTGAACGATTTGGTGATCCGCGTGGGGCAAAACTCTACCAGGTGCTTGACTGGATTGAACAAATTCCGTTCACCGAAACCCGTAATTATGTACAAAGGGTCATGGAAAATTACCAGGTTTACAAGACCCGCATTGCTGACTCGCGATTAACCATCGGACACGATCTTACCCATGGTCGACGTTGAAGTCACGGGTCATAAAGGGTAGAAATCTGCTTTTGATACTGCAGGCTGGCTCATGAACTCGAACACACGCTATGACGAATTTCAATTTTCTTCATCCGATGGCCTATTGCTTCATGCACGCAAATATGGCTGGGCGAATGACGATCCTTACCCGGTGATTTGTCTTCCGAGCCTGACCGGGAGTTCAGTTGAGTTTGACCCGTTAGCCCAATTTCTCGCTTCTGCGGATGGCGGGATGCGACGGGTTCTGGCGGTTAGTGCCCGTGGGCGTGGATTATCTGACCGGGACCATAACAAGAAAAACTACAATCTCATGACTGAGGCGTCTGACGTTTTAACCTGCATCACCGCTGCCGGACTGCAAGATGTAAACGTAATTGGTACTGCTCATGGCGGTCTGACCGCATTGCTACTCACCGCTCAACGCCCAGGTATTCTGAAGTCTGTCATCCTCAATGAAGCGGCCCCTAAAATTGAAGGACAGGAACTCGTTCGACAAAAGCAGTTCCTGATCCGGCAGAAAAAAGTTGGCGATCGAGATGGTGCAATCGCTTTCTTGAAAAGCTTTGGCGAGCCGTTTTTCCCAGCTCTGACTGATCAGGACTGGGCAGATGAAGTTGATGTGCGTTACCGGGAAGAGAACGGAAAATTGGTTCCGGATTTTGACCCGGCAATCCTCAACAGTTTGAAAAACATCAATCTTGATGTCCCCCTGGGTGAGATGTGGCCTGAATTCGGTGGCTTGAAGAACATCCCGACCATGGCTATCTGCGGCCAGCACTCGGATATGATTTCAGCTGAAACATTGAAAAGGATGCAAGATATCAAGGCTGATCTTGAGATCACTATTGCAGAAGGTCAGGGACATTCACCGCATTTGCATTTGGGCAATTTACCCAGCATGATTTCGGCCTTTTTACAATAATACCAACGGAAACAAAAAACCCGCACCAAGGCGCGGGTTTTTAGACTTTCGGATGTCAACAAACCTACAGTTTGGTTTTTCGGCTGGATGTTACCTCACCACGCTCAACACGCTTTGCATGAGCGGTCATGCCACCCTTGGCCAAAACCTTGGCTTCCTTTACCCAATTCTCACGCTCTGGACGACCAGGGAAACCCAGCTCATTGCCGATCCAAACCTGTTGGTCCCTGGTCCATTTTGAAACCTGATCAAAGGTATGAATCCCCATAGCGAAGAGTTTCTTCTCAATGGCATTTCCAACCCCATCAATGAGCGTAAGATTGTCACCACCGCCAGCAGGTGCAGATGAAAGCATTGGCGGTTTCTTGCCAAGGTCTGAAGCTTTTGCCTTGCCTTGCGATGAACTCACCTCTCCACGGTCAACACGTTTTGCAAAAGCGGTTTCGCCCCCCTTGGCAAGTACCTTCGCCTGTTTGACCCAGTCTTCACGCTCAATTCTTCCCGGGAAAGCAAGGCGCTCGCCCACTTCACGCTGATCTTTGGCAGACCAATCGGCGATTTGGGCAAATGCTGTAACGCCAACGGTATTAAGGCGTGCTTCGTTTTGCGGACCAACACCACGGATACGCTTAAGGTCATCCCTGGCCGTTGCTGCAACCACTGGCGCAGGTTTTGGTTTTGGTTTTGGCTTTGGTTTTGGGTTTGGTGTTATGATTGGCGCAACCGGCGCCGGATCAATGACAGGTGATGCCACCGGCTTAGGTACCGCTACTGGCGCCAATTCAGGTGCGGCAAACAAGCGGTGCAACAGGTATCCGCAAATACAACCCAGGATATAGGCAATCGCCAGCAACAGCAGCGACTGAATGATGAACATAGTCATGGTATAGCTCCTTGCTCGCTTGCCGTTATTTCTGTTTTTGGGGATCGGACGTAACCCACCCCACTATCATGCCAATTACAAAGGCTATGAGCAGAAACAGGAATAATTGCTCAATTAGATAGAACATGAAGGTCTCCTCCCCTAATTAATGACTTTGAATTCGATGCGGCGGTTTTTGGCGCGACCATCTTTGGTTTCATTGTCTGCAATCGGTTCCGTTTCTCCGAAACCGCGAGATTGCAAACGCGCAGGCTCAATGCCCGCTTTCGACATATAGCTGACTACAGATTTGGCACGTGCCTCACTCAGACTTTGGTTATAATTATCGCGACCGCGTGAATCTGTATGCCCCCGGATTTCGAAGTTCACGCCAGGACACTCTTTTGCAACCCTGACGACATCATCAACAATTGACCTTGAATCAGGCTTGATGATTGCCCTTGCGGTTTCGAATTGGATCTTGCGACCGTTCACAGCATTGATGACGTTTTGTTGGCAAATTGCTGCGAATTCTTCTGGAGTTGGCTCTGGGGCAGGTTCAGGTTCAGGCTCCGGTTCCGGTTCAGGTTCAGGCTCCGGTTCCTTGATTACAAACTTGGGCGCTGAGCCTTTTTGTACTTCCGATTTCGGAAACACAATATTGGTGGAGCCGGTATATCCGGCCGGGAGACGGTTCGTAACCGCCCGATCAATCAGATTGCGGATATTCTGATTTTTGGCCTTGCCCGTAACACTTACCGACTTGTCGATAATATTTCCCTGTCCTGCCTCAAGAAACTTGACCTGTTTAACCAGCATCTCCCGCACATTACCAATATTATCAGGAGCGCCGCGAGCAACGGTTTGCTTGTCCACAACATCTGAAACTCCGAGCTTCGACTTAATGAACTCGACATTTGAATTTCCGATCGCCCTGGATGCTACATTCCCAAGGACTGTAACCCCGGTTGGCAATTTACTGATGCTCCAGCGGAAAGGGCTTGCAACCGGTGGCTTTACGACAACCGCTTTCGCGATAACTTTCTCTGCTTCGGGATAATCAAGATCCACGGATCCTTTGTAACCGGATGGCATGCGGTTCTTAACCGCGCGCTCTATCAGACCGGCAATATTTTTGTTTTTAACCTTGCCCGTCAGGTTCATGGTGGAGTCTGAGATTTCACCAGACCCGGTTTCGAAAAACTTCATCTGCTTGGCCATGAATTCACGTGCCGCTGCAATGCCATCAGGAGCACCGCGTGCAACGGTCTGGGTATCGGTCACGTCGCTTACGCCAAAACTTTTCTTTGCCAGTGCAACATTGGCAGCAGCCACCTCATCGCTTGAAACATTACCGGAAACAGAAATGCCTGCTTCAGCTTTGGACATATTCCAGACAAACGGGCTTGCAACCGGTGGCTTTACGACAACCGCTTTCGCGATAACTTTCTCTGCTTCGGGATAATCAAGATCCACGGATCCTTTGTAACCGGATGGCATGCGGTTCTTAACCGCGCGCTCTATCAGACCGGCAATATTTTTGTTTTTAACCTTGCCCGTCAGGTTCATGGTGGAGTCTGAGATTTCACCAGACCCGGTTTCGAAAAACTTCATCTGCTTGGCCATGAATTCACGTGCCGCTGCAATGCCATCAGGAGCACCGCGTGCAACGGTCTGGGTATCGGTCACGTCGCTTACGCCAAAACTTTTCTTTGCCAGTGCAACATTGGCAGCAGCTACCTCATCGCTTGAAACATTACCGGAAACAGAAATGCCTGCTTCAGCTTTGTACATATTCCAGACAAACGGGCTTGCAACCGGTGGCTTTACGACAACCGCTTTCGCGATAATTTTCTCTGCTTCGGGATAATCAAGATCCACGGATCCTTTGTAACCGGATGGCATGCGGTTCTTAACCGCGCGCTCTATCAGACCGGCAATATTTTTGTTTTTAACCTTGCCCGTCAGGTTTATGGTGGAGTCTGAGATTTCACCAGACCCGGTTTCGAAAAACTTCATCTGCTTGGCCATGAATTCACGTGCCGCTGCAATGCCATCAGGAGCGCCTCGTGCAACGGTCTGGGTATCGGTCACGTCGCTTACGCCAAAACTTTTCTTTGCCAGTGCAACATTGGCAGCAGCTACCTCATCGCTTGAAACATTACCGGAAACAGAAATGCCTGCTTCAGCTTTGGACATATTCCAGACAAACGGGCTTGCAACCGGTGGCTCAGGCTCTTCCACAACTACCGGCTCAGGAACTGGCACGAGGATGTTTGTGGTAGCGGTATAGTTTTCCGGCATATTGCCAAGCAAATCAGCTTCAACAGCTTTGGCAACCTCTGGGTCTTTTACCCGTCCCGAAATTGAAATTGCGCGGTCAATCATGTTGCCTTGCCCTGCGTCCAGTCGAGCAACAAGTCCCTGCAACAATCCGCGCACATCACCAGCGCTTTCAGGAACACCGCTTGCCAGCACCTGGCGGTCGGTCACATCGGAAACGCCAAAGGTTTGTGCAGCTTGCGCTGCGGCCTCGTCCTTTGCGACATAAGAAGGTACGTTGCCACGCAAGGTGACACCGGAGGTCTGTTTGGAAACACTCCAACGGTATGGAGAAACGGCCGGCGGCACAATAGCGTTTTGCGTCAAAGAATAATCGCCGGACATTTCGCCAATTCGCGTGTTGGCTTGATCAAACTCTTCAAGGGAAGACGAAACGCCGGAAATCGAAAACCCGGTATCCGATACGCCAGCCTCGCCGGTATCAAGACCAGGCATGAACCCGAGCGCATAATCTGCAAAACCACCAAAAGCCTTTGGAGCGCCTGAAGCAAGTTCAAGCTTGTTTTCAACTTTCGCGCCGCCAGCAACTTTTTCAGCTGCAGCCGAAATTGCATCACGGGTCTGATGATCGGGCGCGAAGCCGTTTAAGATTATTCCATCGCCGGATTTGACAATATTCAAATGATAGGGACTTACAGCAGCAAGCGTCTCGGTACCGTCATTTACGATGCGCACATCGTAAGCTTCATCGACCATTACCAAAGCAGATTGCGCTGCTTCCGGGCTAGGTGCAAAACCTTTCAGGGTAAGATCACGCCGGTTAAGCTCGACGGAAGCCCAGGGATGGTTGGATGCGATGAGTGTTGCCGCCTTTGCAGACAAATCTTCCTCAATCGGATCGCCTTTAAACCAATTGGCCAGTGCTGTAAGGATTACGACTGCCAGGATGCCAGGCCAAATCCATCTTTTCCAGTTACACATCCCAAATCACTCCCTTTAATTCGCGGCGCACTGTAATAAACAGCAATTAGGTTACTTTGCAAGCAACGAACAGGTTTCCTGCAGATTATAATAATACGCCAAACAACCTATCAATTCAATTTGCTTACGCTACGTAAACCATTTATCGCCTGAGTCAATGGAGCAGGAGATTCAGAAATTTGCAATATGACGCTTAACGTAGACAACCTTCGAAGTATTTCCCGCAAACAGGCGAACTATTTCACCAATCCTATCCGTCACATATCACCTGGAACGAAAACCAGACACCGGGTGTGAAAAAGTACTTGTCAAGAATTGCGTTCCATCCTATCCACGGCGGTGGAGAGGTGGCCGAGTGGTCGAAGGCGCTCCCCTGCTAAGGGAGTAGGCGAGGAATCGTCTCGAGGGTTCGAATCCCTTCCTCTCCGCCAGTGATGGCTACATAACATGTTGTTAATAAACAATTATATTTGTGAATTGCACTACTGCTTGTGCCGGATTTTTCTGCCTTTATTTTTCCAAACCATGCACAAACATGCACAAACATGCACAACTATGCAGAACTTACTGGCACAAAATTGACACAAATTATTCAAAGAGCTGCTGCAGATCGCTACAACTATCGGAAGCGGCCGCATCTGATGATGGAACTGCTTTTGGACTATGCGGCATTTATAAAATCTCCCCTCATGACAACGCCTAGGGTTTTTGCCCGGCGCAAGGCGTTTGCACCGCGCTCACCGGCTGCAAGTAATGTTGTGCCGGTTCCTGGTTGCTCTCCAATCGAACCATCCGGTCGCTCAAACTTTATTTTCGGTGAAATGAATTGTATTGCGGTCGCCATCATCGGTGAAAATTCCTGCCACCAAGGTGCGGACGTTCTATCTGGCAAGAGTGCAATACCATTGCCGTGTTCAAAAAACTTTGCCAGCCATTTCCGCTTTGTTGACTGGTGGCCAAATGGCGGGTTCATCCAGATGAAACCATACCATTGCGAGTTAAGAGAATTAGAAAAGCGCCAGTTGATTGTCGGGACATATCGTGGACCGCCCGGAGGGGAAGCCACGTCCAAATCAAAACGCTCCCCCAATGCCTCGAAAATGTAGGCAGGAGTATACCACTCGTCGCTTTCGCCGGGGGCTTCATATGCGCTCAAAAATACAGATCCTTGATGTTAATTGCTTTGCGCGGGCATTAAGTTTGGTTTCTGTTCTTAAAAGAGAAGTAATACCTTCATAGCTAAATATTTTTGCCAAATACTTCCGCAATCAATTCTCACCGTTTCGCTCCGATGTTGCATCTATAGTTAGTGAAAGAAGCTCCCAGTCATGAAGCTCTGAAATCCGTTTTAACGCGATATCCAGCGTTAGCCCTGTTTGGATGCCAACGGAACCCGGGTTTTTACATTCTCGGACAACCAGGATGTAGGTCATTTCGAATGGTCCTTACTTGGTTAGATCAAACGAAGAAATGAATTACGGGGCCAACCATTTTTCCCCGTCAGCGCCCATGGGATCAATTAATGTGATTGCATAAGAGAGAGATTCTGGCTCATCTTCATCACCTAGGAGTGAGGAATGAGACATACACCCGAACGCCATACGGATGCAGCAGATCGAACGGTGAAGGACATCCGCCGCAAGACGCGTAAGCGTTACTCATCTGAAGACAAGATTAGGATTGTGTTGGCCGGTTTGCGCGGCGTTTATGGTGCAATGTCTGGAAGCAATTGGGGAGCGCGAAGTTAGGATTTAGTGATCCGTCGATTCTTTCTTAATTGTGTTAATCATATCCCGTCGCCAATACATCAAGACTGCGGAAAACAACCAGAAAGCAACTCCTATGAAGAAAGAAATAGGCTGTACATAGGATACGATGGCCGCTGCTTCTTTAGGTACTTCTGTTGCGAGAACAGTATCCTTTAATATATCAAGGCCAAAAACAAAGAATGCAGAGCCAATAGAAGCTGTGCCAGTAATGCCAATATTTGCCAACCCTATTTGTTTAAGCTCACTTTCAGTAACGGTGTAAGCCTTCATTTTCCGCTTTGAATAAACAGGCTCTATCGTAGAGCCGTTTACACCCTCAGCAGTTTCTACACTTTCTTCTAAGGCATCATCAGAAAGCGACTCAAGCCCTTGCTTTAGCTTTGCTGGCGACGGTGTCTTTTGCGACATCAAGATACTCTGCTATTTTTTTACGATAGTGATCTTTTATATCCTTATCCCTCAACTCAATACTTTTTTGGCCTTCTTTATAAACCCGATGCCAAGGGCTGTTCGTTTCATGCGTTTTATTTCTTAAATCCCACGCTCGGAACCTGCGGTATGATGCCCACACTTTACTAAGGCTAAATACCACATCAATGTCGTTAGGTGGGATACGAGGAATTACTTTTTCCCAAGTGTCAAAATCAACATCCTCAGAACTACAATCGATGGAGGAATTTTTGAAATGTTTGAACTCATGATAAATAGACTCAATTACTGGACCATGCTTCCAAGCTTGAATTGGTTCTGAAAACAACCTATTTTCCGTAATTGCTATATGCCATCCGTAGGCAATATAGACTAGTTTCATTAACTTAAGTGGTGTCATAGGCAAACCCTCGGCGGCTGCCGAATCTAGAAAGTAGTTTGCAACGTGTTGCGGTGTGTACGCCATGTTTCCATTCGCTCGCCGTTTGCCATTCCTCCCGTTTAAACGGTTGTGGTTAACGGTTTGTTCCTCTCAAGGTCCCCTGTTTATAGCGATTCGATTGTGCCAAGTCTGTAGTCAATCTAAAAAAAATAGATTTTGATGCACTGCGGATTAGGTGAATAAGTTTCAATTTGACCTCATTTCAACGAGGTGCTGGAGAAACGCTTGGTGCGTTTGCTACCTAACACCGCTCATATGCTGAGGCAGCGGCGGTTGAGGACACGGCCCGCTGTAGCCATGATACTTGAAACCCTTGAATACCTGTGCATTCAGGAAGCTGAAATACAGGACTTGTACGGGTTGGAACTATAGCCTTTTTGATAAATGGGTTATGTACCTTTGTTGGGATAGACCCGGTACAGCAATTCATTGATTTTTCCCGTGAACGTGACCCTGCAGGCCGGTATGTGAATTTCATTATGTGCGCTTGAGAGTATTCTAGTGGTCCGTTCGAAACAAATGAGTCCCTTTGCGGCGAACTCTTTATCATTTGTTTCGAACGTAAAGACCACTAGCAAGGTATTGTTTTCTAGTGGATTTTAAGATTCAAATATTTGGATGAGAGGCCTCGGAAAACGGGTTCCAAATGTTTGAATCAATCCACTAGACAGGCGAAGGAGTTCCAAACGGTAGACGCCTTTTTGGATTTTATTGGCTTCAATCTCATTAACATTAGATGCATCACGGAAGGCCAGTTCCTCTGCTTCCTCTCAACATCTTCAACCTGCGGTCGACGATCAAGAGCCAGGGCTTCATCCACAGTAGATTTGTCCCAATATTTCCTTTGATATGGCCATCACAGCCGTACTCGGAGCCAGATAGTCCAGACTTTTTGCTCATTAAGAAATATTCTGGCTGAATGCTCGTAAATACTTTTTTTGTTGTGATCTCATATATAAAGGCGCTTCCCGAAGGTCTCGATAAAGAAAAAGTACCTTCGAGATAACCATCGTTGAAACAAATCAAATCAACGGGATCGTCGACAATCAATTCATCGTCTTGATTATAAATATAAAATCCCGCCCCCGCCAAGCTGGCTGGGATGAACGGTATTTTGTATATATACAATCCATTGGGAAGCGGTACTCTCTGTGTGAATTCGACGGCAATCAATAACAGCCCGAGTATAGAAGCGATGGTCACTACCGAAATTTTTAAAAAACGTTTCATTTCCATCCCTGTCATCGATAACGGCTATTTGCTGGATTTTTGAAAACCGTAGCCACCATGGCCGATCGCCATTTTCCAGCTATAGGGTACGCAAAGATTTTACCGTCATTGGCTGCATGGCTTGAACGTACCTTCCTATCGCGACGGGTTCGCCAGATGTAATGCGTCGTCGTTTTTGCTTGCTTGAGTGTCAGGTCAATTGGCACACCCTTGCGAAGATACAAATCAAAAGCGCGTTTGTATTCTAACGGTGAAATATTCACAAAAGCTCCTACATGCAGTCACACTGAACCGTATTTTATAATGGTAGAGGATGCCGGGGATTATTTTTTGCAAACTAGTGGATTTTAAGATTCAAATATTTGGATGAGAGGTCTCGGAAAACGGGTTCCAAATGTTTGAATCAATCCACTAGAATTCATAACACCATCAATCTGGCGCGATAGCACACTTGTTTTCTCTGAATGCTCATCGATAAAGTGAGCTACGTCTTGGAAATCCCTCTTTTCCGCAGAACCTCAGGAGGCTTACGAAAAATTCCCTATTCACACTGCTCTTGTCAAAAAATACAGGTATTACACCAGCCTCGGTTGCTCTGGCTCGGCTACAGAGGGAATAAACCGCTTCAATCCCTTGGTGATCTCGGATTCCGCTTGCGAATTTTGGTAGCATCATAATTGGCCTGCATCCGAAGCCAGTTATCAGCCGTGGAACCAAAAACAGCTTCCAACCTCACCGCCATTTCGGGCGACACAGAAGCGGGTGTCATTGTTAATCAGATTATTGAGGGTCTGACGGGTTACACCAAGATGCTTAGCGGCACCAGTGACGGTGATCTCCAGTTCCTCAATCATGTTGCCAACCATATCACCGGGTCGGCTTGGTGAGTGCATACGCATGGTTTTACCTCCTAATGGTAATCTTCGTAGTTCACGTCATTGGCTTTGCCATTTTCAAACGTGAATGTTATTCGCCAGTTTGCTCTTACGGTGACAGACCAGTCGCCTGCCCTGTCTCCTGTAAGTTGATGGAGATGAAACGTAGCAAGGTTCATATCCTCAATATCCTGCGCGGCATCCAACGCGGTCAGAATATCGGCTACTTTTCGGTGATGCTCAGGAGCAATTTTTCTGGCATCTCCACGCTCAAAGAACCGCTTCAATCCGCGATGTTTAAAGCTGGCGATCATGTTGCCTTAATGTAACATGACAATAGTCACTTATCAATACCCTCTTTTCTTTAGTTTTGCTGGTGGGTTATTAATTTCCCCTGCTTCGTATGAGCCGCTTTCGCAAGGACGGAAAAACATATGGTTCTGATAAGAGCGCAAGGATTTTAACCAGCTTGCTGGCGCGCAGCGTCCTTGTGGCGTTCAGGTTCTATGTTTTGATAGGACTAAGAAACGAGGGTTTTGATTGCAGGAAAGCGGGCCTGCTTGATCCGTCGCTCGACCATACGGCGTTCTCGGTCGATCAGTTCCAGCTCAGCAAGACGCAGGAGATAGCGGGTGTGATCGACACCCTCGGCAGCACATTGTTTGGCTTGCTTGTCATATTCGCGCAGGAAGGTTGGCAATCGCAGGGTTTTGAGATGATGGGAAAGCAACAATTGCGGGGTATCGTTTATCTCCGTCATCGGGTTCCTCCCGATAACAGGGTCATATAATCAACCGGCGAAGTGGCTGCCACATGCGCTTTGGGCAGGTAGGGATAGACCGTCATATCAAGCCGCGGAGGGCGACGTTCTATACGGCACAGCACTAGATGCTTTATTGCATCAAAGCCAATGGTTCCGCGTTCAAGAGCACTTTTGACGCCGGCTTCCACATCCGCCATCTGGAAGGTCTCCAGTAGACGTAGCACCTGAACAAACTCACGCTTGCCCTTCTTGCCCTTCTTGCCCATGCGCGCCTCTAACAACCGACGCAGGGTTGCAAATACATCGGGCAACTCCCAACCCACCAGTGGAGCCGCCTGATCGAGCGCATTGGTCTTTTGCTCAATCAGCGCCAGATAGTGCAGCGGGTCGAAGATGTAGTCTTCCTTCTCCCATGACCTTGCATGACGGGCGATGACTTCTGAACCGCAGGCAATCACCCCCTCATGCACGTATCCACGCACCAGAACCTGGCTGTGGCCATAAGATGTGGGGACGGAGTAGTCATTACCGCGATAGCGTACCAGGGATAGTGAACTCACCCGAACCGACTGTTTGTCACAGGCGTCATAGGCAACAGTTGGCAGAGGTTGGAGTTGTGCAACATCAGATACGAACCGTTCACCAATTGTCTTTTTGCGGCCACGCAATTTGTCGCCCATTCGTTTGAGGCATTGATCTGCCAGATAAGCATTGAGGTCATCGAAGCTGGCAAAAACCGGCTTGGGAACCATGAAGTTGCGGCGGGTGTAACCAACCATACCTTCAACTTTACCTTTATCATTGCCCTTTGCCGGACGGCCAAACCTGTCCGTAAACAGATAATGCGACACCAGTTCTGAGAACACACGGGTTCGTTTGCGCTTACCGTCACCTAAGAGCCTGATTTAAAAGTTGTTGAGTGATATCAGCGGTTTGTGATTCATTCGGATTGATTATGATTCGAAGGAGATCACCATGGCCTGGACTGATATCACCCGCCAACAGCATAACCGCGATTACACCCGTTATCCAAGTGATTTGAACGATGAAGAATGGGCTGCTGTGGAAAAATTCATTCCGCCGCCACGAACGGGTGGCAGACCACGCACAACAGATATTCGCGAGGTTTTCAATGAAATGGACGGCATTCCGAAAGCAGTCCACCTTCATAGCTATAGAACATTTCACATCTATGAAAATGATGATCTTTCAACAATCAGCAGAAGTACCGAAATTTGCGAAAGTCCCCCCACGCTCAACCTCGGTGTAGTTGTGCACATTTTTGAAATTGAAGCGGATGGCAACGTTTACCGAGTGAGCGTCGATGGCAAGGAAACAAAAATTCCAAATTTATAACTTGATGATAGAGATTCGACGCGATGCGACAATATGAATGCCTGCATATGAGAAATCAAAATATGCATCACATAACTGTTGGACGACCGGTATAGGCCGTATGTGTTTCCAGACGCGGAAGTTCATGATTTCACATAATTGGCACGTTGAAATACTGTATGGTAACAAGGAAACAAATTTACATAGCAATTTTCTTTTAACTTCAAAACGGAAATTTTAATGTCGTTTTCTAACACTGTCAAAAAGCAATTGATGATAGATAGTGCTCGCAGATGTTGTGTTTGCAACCGTTATAAGGGTGTCGGAGTTGAGATTCATCACATAGTTCCAAAGGCAAATGGAGGCCCAGATACATATGAAAATGGAATTGCTCTTTGTTTCGATTGCCACTGTGCTGCTGGCCATTACAATTCAAATCACCCAAGAGGTATCAAATATAGCACAGAGGAGTTAAAGGGCCATAAGGATCGATGGCTTGAAGCCGTCAGAGAAAATCCGCTCCAATTGGGCGAAGAGACGCCTGACCATAAAATAGTTTGCCGGTATTATGTTACAGCAGACAGAGAAACTGCCTCTCGAGTTTTTGAGTTTGATGAGAAGTCCGTGGTGGAAACCAAATATTTACTGAATACACCAAGTCTACAAAAGCAATTTCAAGCGCTTAAAAGTGCCTACAGTGACAGTGTCCAAGATAATGAAACAGAAGGCTGGTCCGAAGAATTTTACGAAAGCAGAAAAGACTTAATTGAGGAATATCCCGAATTTATCGGATGCAAGAATGTGCCACTAAGTGAAAGAGTTCTGAAGAATGGGAAGCTTATAGACCCATTCGCACTTAAGCTGATAGAAGCCGGAGCTTCCCCAGAACAGGTCGCAAGTATGCAATATTTCAATGATGCTTGTGGCGGTTCTGGTTGGGGAATCGATTATCAAACTAGAAAACCGTATTATGTTTTCGCTCAGATCATGAACTTTGGTGATGAAAATATAAGGGTCACGTCGATTAATAACCAACCATTTGAGTTAAATCCAATTGTAAAATCTGACGTGTTTGACATGTCGGAAGTCCAAAATCTCTACGAATTGAATAAAAGCCTTATCCCTTTTGTTCCGGTGAGATCAACATGTTGTAGGTCATTGGTGATTTGCTGACGGCGATGGCGAGGATGGTTTTGAAGGCGGAGTGGCGGTTTCGGCGACGATTGAACCGGAAGACGAATTCATCGAGATAGGTTTGCAGATGTTTGGCCCGCAGCCCGTGGTAGACACCCAAGCCCCATGTTTTGAGGTTTGAAAAAGCCCGATGCACCCAGGGCAATACGATGTGTGCTGCCATCGGCCCGATGGTATGGGGTTGATGATTAAGACCGGGGATAATGTCGCCCACCCCCTGATAACCGGACCAGCCATCGGTCCTTGCAATCGTTGTTGGAGCCAGGCTCCGCTCAACGAAGAGATGCAGGGATTTGGCGCTATAATCCTCAATTCTCGCCAGACGCAGCCTCCCCGGACGCCCCCTTTGGTCCACTTCAACCGCACCTGCCACCAATAGTTTCCCCTGATGCGAGCGGCCTTGCCCTCCCATGACGGGTTCGATTAATAACTGTGCACCGAAGTCTGACGATGACAGCGTGTGCATTCGTAAAAGATGAGAAGGCATTTGAGTTAATCGATTACCCGCATCGCGGAATTGTAGAAATCTGACCTCAATTCGGTGTTGAAATGACATGCATGGCAAAGCTCGGAACTATATGTCCAAACGGCATCTCACTACGAATTTGAATAATATGGAATTGTCAAAAGATGAGAACATTTCTCTGTTTCTCGGAGTGATCGCTGGGCCAATCGATTACGACCCCTCATCATATCAATTTGAGATGGGTCCAGAAATCAACGAAAACAACGAAGGCGACACCTTGGTTCGCGTATGCCTCAATTCCGAAGGTGTTGATAGTGACTTTGCGACCTGCGGAAAGATCTACATTCCAAAATCATTATCGTTTTTTAAAGAAGGTCAAGAATTTGAAGTTGCATTCGAAGATTTCAGACCCGACACACTATTTTTAATTTCGAGAGAATGGTTGTGTGGTTCCTGTCCCCACTTGTTTGGAATTTGCAAGCGGACAGGTGATATACAATTTGTACAAACATTGTTTGATAAATCGAACGGCGAAATTATCGAAGATAATATAGATTGTAAGGATTTTTCAAAAATTATTATTGCTGAATTTGACAATGAAATTTCTGAAATAATATCAATGTATTTGGATGGAAAAGAATTCTTGATTGAGAAGGAAATGAGATACGGAGATTCACTGATGTTTGATGTTAATAGTGTTGAGGCGGTAAAAATTTCTGGACTTTATAGATCGATGATACAATTCCCTCAAAGCGAAGCTCAACGAAGACAGAAATCCAGTAAGTTTCTTGCATATGAAAAAGAATTGAAATCTGGAATGTTAAGCTCTGAAAAAGTGCTGTTGTAAGGTTGCAATGCAGGGAAAGTACACATCAACTTCAGGCCCTTCTATGACTGATGTCTGGCACATTGAAATCCCAATTGGTATGTCGTGGTGGAATATCAATCACAATTTTATCCGGTGTCTTATCCGCTGAGCTGCCTTTTACCTGAAAGAAAGTTCTCACAATGGCAATGGCAGCTTTCGAGATTGCAGAATAAAAACTCTAACTTACTCGAACATCTGCTTTGCGCTGATTTTGATGAAAAAGGCGGCCATAAAGTAATCATCATTTACTGATTCAGTTTCCTTATTGATTTGGGAGATTGATTGCGATGATGGGATTACAAAAGCATCAACAAGCGGCGCTATTTTATGAGTTCTGCCTTGAAGATCATGTTCCAGATGATCATTTACTTCGATCAGTAGATCGGTTTGTTGATCTCAGTGATATCCGCAAATATCTAGCTCCATTTTACAGTGATATCGGTCGCCCGTCGATTGATCCCGAGTTGATGATCCGGATGCTGCTGGTTGGATACATCATGGGCATCCGATCTGAACGACGATTATGTGACGAGGTTCATGTGAATCTTGCCTATCGTTGGTTCTGCCGTCTTGATCTTGGTGACCCAGTTCCTGATCAATCAACTTTTTCGAAGAATCGGCACGGTCGATTTCGTGAGAGCGACCTATTCCGACAATTGTTCGAAAGCGTTGTTGCTCGTTGCATCGCGGAAGGCGTGGTTGGTGGTGAGATATTTGCAACGGATGCCAGTATCATTCGGGCAGATGCCAACAAACAAAACTCAGGGAGTGCCAAGTGCTGCCAGTTCACGGCAATTATATCCTTGATATTTATCGTAAAGCCAAAGTGATTTTGGCACCAAATAGCACAGCCCTTCAAATTGACGATGAATGTCCTATCCAAGGCCCTACAACGCGATTATTCTTTCCGTTCTGCCATAAAACTCAGAAATCCATTTCTGTAGTCAAAGAGATATTTCGTTAAATTCTATCATCAGATCAAAGCGTCAATTGTGACCGCAAGGATTATTAACATCAACAACTTGGTTGGATTCTAAATGTTGTTAGAAAATGGAAGCTCTTTAAGGCAGCCGGGACCTGCCGGTCTTAATATTGTCTCACGAACCAACTCCGCTCTTGATGCCATAGACCTTGGACTGCAGCGTGCACGGCAGCCGATTGTCACAACTAAGTTTGGTCCGCAATCGGCTGTCCTTTTGCACCTGGTCACGCAGATTACTCCTACAGTTCCGGTAATTTGGGTGGACACGGGCCATAATACCAAGGCCACGTATGATTTTGCGGCCGCGATTGTTGAAAGCCTCAATCTCAACCTGCATGTTTATTACCCCAAGGTAGCTTGGACTGCGGCAATACCTGGTCGTGAGGATCCGAAGCAGGCAGGTTTCGTTGATCAGGTAAAGCTTGAACCCTTTAACCGGGCCTTGCTTGAACACGATCCGGACGTATGGATTACAGCCCTTCGGCGAGAGCAGACAGAAATGCGTGACCGCATGTCTTTATTCCAGACGTCGCGTCAAAACATGTTGAAAGTCTGCCCATTACTGGATTGGCGAGATGTTGATATAGATGCATATCTTGCCCTGCATCGGCTGCCTGGCGGACATGATTTCCTTGATCCAACAAAGGCAGAACCGCACTTGGAATGCGGATTACATTTACGATTCTAAATCTAATACGGTCCGCTTCAAGCTTCCTGAATCGGTACAGGCAAATAATTCAATGGAACCATTAAACCATCTTGAACGGCGCGAGTCCGAGAGCATCCAGATTATCCGCGAGGTCGTTGCCGAGTTCAGCAACCCTGTCATGTTGTATTCGATCGGCAAAGATTCAGCTGTAATGTTGCACCTCGCCATGAAAGCGTTTGCACCAGGTAAACTGCCATTTCCACTGCTCCATGTGGATACAACCTGGAAATTTCGTGAAATGATTTCGTTTCGTGATGAACTGATGAAGCGGCTTGGATTTGATCTTCTGGTGCATGTTAATCCGCAGGGCGTAGAAAAGGGTGTGGGACCACTCACGCATGGTTCGAAGCTTCATACCGAGATTATGAAGACTGAAGGGCTCAAACAGGCATTGGACATACACAAGTTTGATGCAGCCTTTGGGGGGGCGCGCCGGGACGAAGAAAAATCACGGGCAAAAGAACGTATTTTTTCATTTCGCTCAAAGTCGCATCGATGGGATCCAAAGTCGCAACGCCCCGAATTATGGAATCTCTACAACACCAAGATTGCGCCCGGTGAAAGTGCTCGTGTCTTTCCGCTCTCCAACTGGACCGAACTGGACATCTGGCAATACATCGCCTGGAACAAAATTCCCCTGGTGCCATTGTATTTTGCAGCAAAACGACCGGTCGTTAAACGCGACGGACAATTGATCATGGTGGATGACGAGCGTCTGCCGCTGGAAAAGGGTGAGAAGGCGGAGGAGTTAATGGTGCGGTTTCGCACTTTGGGCTGCTACCCGCTGACGGGTGCGGTGGAATCGTCTGCTGCAACGGTCGAAGACATCATACTGGAACTCCTGCAAGCACGCACTTCGGAGCGTGAAGGACGGATGATTGATTCAGACCAAATTGGATCCATGGAAAAGAAAAAGCAGGAGGGGTATTTTTGATGACCGTCCCGGATATAAGCATTGAAGAGTTTTTGAATGTGCAGAAGGCGAAGGACAGCTTGCGGTTCATCACTTGCGGATCGGTTGATGATGGCAAATCTACATTGCTTGGTCGATTGCTTTATGAATCCAAGGCTATCTTTGAGGATCAACTTTCTACGGTACAGGTAGAAAGCCAAAAATACGGCACCCAGGGAGCGGAGGTTGATCTTGCACTCTTGGTGGATGGCTTGCAGGCGGAGCGCGAACAGGGCATCACCATTGATGTTGCCTACCGCTATTTTGAGACAGACGAGCGCAAATTTATTGCAGCAGATACTCCGGGGCACGAACAATACACCCGCAACATGGCGACCGGTGCATCAACTGCTGATCTTGCAATCATTCTGATCGATGCGCGCAGGGGTATTCTCACACAAACCAGGCGGCATTCCTTTATTGTTTCGCTGTTTGGTATTTCTCGTGTAGTTTTGGCGGTCAACAAAATGGACATGGTTGAATACGACCAGGAAACCTTTGATCAAATCGTGGCCGAATACACCATATTTGCCGATAAACTTGGCATTGAAAACGTGGCTGCGGTCCCGCTTTCTGCCCTGACCGGGGCAAATGTATTTGCAGCTTCTAATGTAATGCCTTGGTATGACGGACCCACACTGATGACGCATCTTGAAACGGTTGAAGTGCAGGAATTCAAGCATACCGGGCCGTTTCGGATGCCCGTGCAATGGGTTAACCGTCCGAACAGTGATTTTCGCGGGTTTAGTGGAACGATTGCGTCGGGAAATATTTCTGTCGGGGATATCATTACCGCGTGCCTTTCCGATAGACGTTCAACCATCAAACAAATTCTCGGCCCATCGGGTGAGATCCAGCAGGCGATTGCCGGCCAAGCCGTTACCATCTCCCTTACTGACGAGTTGGATATCAGTCGTGGAGATTTGCTCGCATCACCGGATGAGCTGCCAATAGTAGCAGACCAGTTCGCGGCACATATCATATGGATGAGTGCAGAAGCGATGTTGCCCGAGCGGGCATATACAATAAGGCTTGCAACATCTCACGCGACTGCCCAGATCACGGATTTGGTGCATAAGATGGATGTGAATACGCTGGATCATCTTGCCGCCAAAACGCTTAAGCTTAATGAGGTTGCCTATTGCAAGATCGCGCTCGACAAGGCGGTTACCTTCGATGCATACCGTGATAACCGGGACACGGGAAGTTTTGTGCTGATCGATAAATATACCAATGCCACGATTGGTGCGGGTGTAATCGACTTTGCTTTGCGTCGCGCCAGCAATATCGAATGGCACGCGATGAAAGTCGATAAGCAGGTTCGCGCTGCTGCAAAACAGCAAAAACCCTGCGTACTGTGGTTCACCGGATTGTCTGGATCCGGGAAGTCAACGATTGCAGATCGCCTTGAACAAAGACTTTCTGCGATAGGTCGGCACACATATTTGCTTGATGGTGACAATGTGCGCCATGGATTGGCAAAGGATTTGGGCTTCACTGACCAGGACAGGGTTGAGAATATTCGCCGCATTGGTGAGGTTGCAAAACTGATGGTCGATGCTGGTCTTGTGGTTTTAACTTCGTTTATTTCGCCATTCCGGTCCGAGCGGCAAATGGCACGCTCTTTGGTGGATGAAGGGGAGTTTATTGAAGTATTTGTGGATACACCATTAGCGGTTTGCGAAAACCGGGACCCCAAAGGGCTCTACCAGAAGGCACGAAGCGGGGAATTAAAAAATTTCACGGGCATTGACTCGGAGTACGAAACACCTGAAAGCGCGGAAATTGTTCTCAAAGGTGATGAACAGGATGTGGATACACTGGTCGATCAAATAGTCGAATATCTTGTTTCAAAAAATTGAGAGCTGCTTTTCAGAAATAGGCAATGTCAGATCACATCGTGCCTCTTGTGTTTATGTTGTAGGCAGGACAATAAACCAAGTTCAACATTGTCAGCATGAAAAGTCCGCTGAGCCGACCTTGGCGGTAAAACCAATTCTATCGAAATGAATGGCAGCTTTCGAGAATTTCGCTTTGAATGCTATACTCGAAAAGTCCGCTGAGCCGACCTTGGCAAAACACTCGGAATGGCCCGAATTTTGAGTATAGGATTCTTCTTTTGATCCTTGCACCCGAAAACCGGTGCCCACTTTTCGGGTGCAAGGAGTATAACTCATATGCTGTGAGCATAAATTATCACCTGCCGCTTGTAGCCACTGACTATCACATCAGCGCATACCCGCATGTGACATAACATTGGTTACCGGATTGGCGTAACATCTGGGTTGACATCGACTATTTGTGACACGGTAGCTTTGAGCTTAAACCCTGAGGTGACACATGACAAAAGTTGGCCATGCGCGGGCCAGTACCGTTGACCAAGACTTCAATGGTCAAGTGGCCAAACTCAAAGCTGAAGGCTGCGAGATCATCCGGTCCGAAAAGGTATCGGGTGCCCGCCGCGACGGACGCGAAGAACTTAAAACCATCATCGGGTTTTTAAGACAAGGTGATGAGTTGATCGTCACGCGCCTTGATCGGTTGAGGCGTGATGCACGCGATGTGCTCAACATCATACACGACTGCGAACAGCGCGGCGCATTTGTGACAATAACCGAGCTCTCATCCAAATGGTAAATCATCTCTTCGACGGATTGTTCGAAAACAAACCAAACCAGAGCTTACTGGCTAAAATGCCCGATGGAAGAACCTACACCTACGGCGGCACTCTTGATGTGTCCGCTAGGTTTGCGAGCGTTCTTGCCGAACTAGGCGTGTCAATTGGCGATCGTGTTGCTGTCCAAGTGCCAAAGTCGATTGAAGCCGCAATGCTCTACATTGCTTGCATTCGCATCGGTGCGATTTTCCTGCCGCTCAACACGGCCTATACGGCAGATGAAGTCGATTATTTTTTGTTAGATGCAGAACCTGCACTCTTTGTGTGCGATCCGTCAAAACAATTTACACTTCAAAATGTAACCGAAGCGCGAAATATCCCTCTCGAAACTTTGGGAGTTTTGACCACAGATGGGAACAGTGCCGGCTCGTTCTTTGACAAGGCGCTTGTCGCTCGACCAGAATTTGAAAACGTCGAATGCAGTTCTGACACTCTGGCAGCAATCCTTTATACATCCGGCACCACCGGGCGTTCAAAGGGAGCGATGCTTAGCCACGGTAATCTGCTTTCGAATGCTCAAATTCTTGCAGAACTTTGGAAGTTCACAAGCGACGACGTGCTTCTTCATGCTCTTCCAATTTTCCACACGCACGGATTATTCGTCGCCATTAACGTAATGCTGGTGGCTGGTTCATCGATGCTGTTTCTTCCGGCGTTCAGCAACGATGCGATTGTTAAATACCTGCCTGAGACCACAGCAATGATGGGGGTGCCGACGTTTTATACGCGGTTGCTGGCCGACTCCCGTTTCACCAATACCCTCGTCGCCCATGTGCGCTTGTTTGTATCTGGAAGTGCCCCGCTTCTCGCCGAAACGCACAAGTCGTTTGAAGAGCGAACTGGCAAGCGTATTTTGGAACGATACGGCATGACAGAAACCAACATGATTTCTTCAAATCCCTATGCAGGAGATCGCAAAGCCGGAACAGTAGGGTTTCCTCTTCCCGATGTGGAGTTGAAAATCTGTGACGCGCAATCAGGTGATGAACTAGCTCACGGCGAGATTGGCAGTATTGAATTGAAGGGCCCCAACGTTTTTTCTGGATACTGGAAAATGCCGGAGAAAACCGCAGATGAATTTAGAGGTGACGGCTTCTTCATAACAGGGGACTTGGGAACTATCGACGAAGATGGCTACTTGAAGATCGTTGGACGCAACAAAGACCTCATCATTTCCGGCGGATATAATATCTATCCAAAAGAGGTCGAGCTTTTTCTAGATGAACAAGAAGGCGTTCTTGAATCAGCGGTAGTCGGAGTACCACACCCTGACTTCGGCGAAGGTGTCGTTGGGATATTGGTTGCCGATAACGGAACGCTGGATTGCGACAAAATTTTGCTCGCGATGAAAGACAAGATCGCACGCTTCAAACAACCCAAGGCCCTGCACGTGATCGACGAGCTTCCTCGTAACGCAATGGGTAAAGTCCAGAAAAACGTCCTTCGTAAGCAATTCGAGAACCTGTTTGAGTAGAATTTCAAAACGCTGGAAATGCCACGGATTGTCTCTTATACCAACGGCCATTAGGATTTACTCTTTTGACCAGGAATTATTTTGGCTTTGGTTAGAGCGTTTCGCCATTCATGATCTGGCCTGCACAATCACATTTAAGATCCCGCAACAAACCATCCTTCAACCCGTATACCCAACCGTGGATGTGCAGTTCTTTGCCGTTCTTCCATGCGCTCTGGATAATCGGCGTGCGCGACAGGCTTTCCACCTGAGCCAGAATGGATTTTTCACACAGGAACCGTAGCCGTGTTGGTTCGTCATCAATTTCCTGTAGTTCGCCCTCATATTCCAATGCGATGTCGCGGATAGGCTGCAACCAGTGATCGATCACCCCGTGGCGATGACCATCCATTGCAGCTTTTACACCACCGCAACCATAGTGGCCGCAAACGATTATTTGTTTGATCTCCAGCGTTTCAACTGCAAATTCCAGAACACTCAGCAGGTTAAGATCACCGCGGTGAACCAGATTAGCGACATTTCGATGAACAAAAACTTCGCCAGGCTCCAAACCTGTAATAACATTTGCGGGCACACGGCTATCAGAGCAACCGATCCAGAGGTACTCAGGTTTTTGCAACTCGGAAAGCCGGTCAAAATATGCGGGGTCTTCCTTTGCTTTACCGGCAGCCCAGCTTTTGTTGTGATTAAGAAGATCTATTATACCAACGGCCATTAGGATTGACCCTTTTGATGTTCCAAAATTGTTTACCGGCAAGGCAGGTCTCGAAGAGCAATGTAAAACGCATTGGTCAAGAGGCATAACACCGACCGGTGGGCAATTTTGGGGCACCGCAGGCCAGGTTTCTTTTGGTTTTGGCCGCGTTGCAATTAGCTCATGGTACGCAAGCACCCCTTCGCCAACCGCGCCTAACCAAAGCCAAAATAATTCCTGGTCAAAAGAGCAAATCCTAATGGCCGTTGGTATTAGCATTTGGTTTCACGCTATTTCAAGTTCAACGAGCACGTTTATTGGACCAGCGGGCCATCGGTTTCTGCCATGGAAATCCCGGTAATATCAGCGCTTCCGGCCAAAATATGTACATATTGCGAAACTGCTTTTGACCAGCTGGATGCCTCGAGCCAAGATGAAATCCTCACTTCAACTTGTTCGTAGGGCAAGACAGAGCCGGGAATGATGCGATCGAGCCTGATTACGTGCACGCCAAACCGGCTTTCCACCGGATTTTGCAAGAGCCCGGTTCCGTCCGCGTTTTCAATTGCCTGCTCAAACTCTTCAACCGTACTGCCGCTGGTCAACTGACCCAGATTACCACCCTGCTCTGCTGACGAACAGGCCGAGAACTCCCTGGCCAGGTTTTTAAAATCGCCGGGTTTATCCTGCAGATGTTTGCAGAGGTTCTTCGCTTTTGCCAGGAGCCCCTTTCTCCCAGGTTTATCACTCACCGGACCTGCCAACAGGATATGGCTTGCCTCGTAAATCGTTCCCGAGGAGAACCGCTCACGGTTGTTCTTATAAAACCGTCGGCATTCTTCATCCGTTGCTTTGGGAACCTTGACTTCAAGGTCCACAACTTTGCGGATTAATGCGTCTTCAGGAGTTTCGGGCTTTCCATCGTCTTCCATCAACGGGTGGGGCGAAATTTTCAGCTGTCTTGCCTGCTGCAATAACAACTCCCGAACAACCAGTGCCCGGGCCGCTTGATAAAGGGCTGCACCTGGATTTTCCGCCGGATGATGTTGTGCCTCGGCCAGAATGTCCGTTTCCGGAATTTCGATGCCATTTACAGACACCTTGTCCAATACCGGCTTGGCCTTTGGTGGCACTTTTGTGTCCGGCTCCTTGTATCCAGAATAGCTTTCAGTTTTATCGGTACTCGAAGCCGCCAGATTTGGATTAACGTACAGATTTACCATCTAGCTTACTCCGCAGGCATATTGTTTCGGCGCTTGCGTACAACCTGATATCCGGGTCGCCAGATATAACGGATCGGCACGCTTAGCATGTGCACAAGCCTTGTGAACGGAAAAACCAGCAATATGGACAGCCCGAGGAACAAATGCGCCTTGAAGATTGGATGAGCACCAATGATGAAAGAAGATGCACTTGTATCAAACGTGAAAATTCCCTGCGCCCAGCTCATGAACTTTACCATTTCATGTCCATCCAGATGTTGCATGGACAGTGGAATGGTTGCCAGGCCCAGCGCCAACTGAAGCCACAAAAGCACAATGATGGTTGTGTCGGAAAAGCTTGATGTTGCCCTCACGCGCGCGTCAAACAATCGCCGATGTACAAGCAGGGTAGCGCCGATGATTGCCAATACACCGGCTATGCCACCGGCAATAATCGCCAGTATTTGTTTGGCCCCATGGCTAATCCCCATTGCATCAAATAGTTCAATGGGGGTGAGCAGACCGACAAGGTGGCCAACGAAAATCACGAGCACTCCTACATGAAAAAGCACTGAGCCCAGGATCAACTGTTTGCGGCTCAGAAGTTGGCTTGAGCCGGACCGCCATGTGTAGGGTTCACGGTCATAGCGAATGATGCTGCCCAGAACCAGGACAACCAACGCGATATAGGGGTAAATTCCGAAAACCAATGTGTTTAAATATTCAAGCATTGTTGTTGGCTCCTTCAAATGGATAAGTATCGGAATTCTCCGGCTTTCTGCTGACAGCTCGCATCTGGGTTCTCAAGCGATCTGTACCGCAACTGTTTTCACCGGCATTTCCACCAAATGTGACAACTTCTTCTTCCCAAATCCGGTCAAGGGCATCGAGATCATCCGGGTTGTCGTCGGGTTGTTTGCGCAACTCATCAACCAGTTTCTTGTCGAATTTACCTGATGCAAGGCTTTCCAGAACCTCAAATGCGTTTGCATAAATCGATTTGCGTGTTTTCAGCCGCTCCTTCAGCACGACAATTATGTGCTTGACCTGACCCAGTAATTCAGCCGCATTCTCCACTGGTTGGATCGACAGAAACTCCAGAAACATCGGCAGATAATCAGGCAGTTCCTTTTCATCTATTTCAAGATCTTCGGCTTCATACATTTCCTTGAGATCCACCATCGCCTGACCACGGTCCCGACTTTCTCCATGGACGTGTTCAAACAGGTGAAGTGACAAGGTTCGGGTTCGATCAAACAGGTAGACATATCGTTCCTGAGCATCATAAAGGTTCTGAGAAACGATATTGTCCGCAAGTTTTGTAAGCCTTACCTTGTGCGGAGTAGCCAAGTCAGTGCCGCCCAAAACATCCACGATGGCGGGGATTTCATCTTGAAGCTCTTTTGTAGGATATGAAAGCAATAGCGAGATTATTTTCAGCGTATTGTTCATTAGCTTATCTCCTTCAGAATATCTGTTGGGGTCTGCACGGTACGGGTTTTCTTGGCTCCGAAGAGGTCAGCCTCCGCACTGCCGCCGGAGCAACCATTGCCGAATGAAAAACCGCACGATCCGCGTACGTCGTAAGCATCTTCACTTATTTCGCGGTGACTTGTTGGAATGACAAACCGGTCTTCATAGTTGGCGATTGCCATTACGTGATACATGTCTTCGATCATCTGAGCGGACATGCCCACTCTTTCGGCGATAGCAGTGTTCACCAATCCGTCAACGGTCTTGGCGCGCATATAGCTTCGCATTGCCAGCATGCGTTCCAAAGCGGAGATTACCGGTTGGTCATTGCCTGCGGTCAACAGATTGGAAAGATAGCGAACCGGGATGCGAAGGGATTTTACGTCCGGCATATCTCCAATCGTTCCAATTTTACCCGCTTCAGCCGCCGCCTGAAGGGGAGATAGCGGTGGCACATACCAGACCATCGGAAGAGTCCGATACTCTGGATGAAGCGGGAAGGCGACTTTCCAGTCAATCGCCATTTTGTAAACTGGAGAGTTTCTGGCGGAATCCAGCCATGCATCCGGCACGCCGTCTTTCCTGGCTTGCTCAATGACTTCCGGATCGTTGGGATCCAGAAAAATCTCCAGTTGTTTTTCGTAAAGGTCTTTTTCATCCGTAGTTGCAGCTACCTCTGAAATCTTGTCAGCGTCATAGAGAATGACACCGAGATACCGAATTCTGCCAACGCAGGTTTCTGAACACACGGTCGGTTGACCGGATTCAATCCGTGGGTAGCAGAAAATGCATTTCTCGGATTTTCCAGATGACCAGTTGTAATAGATTTTCTTGTATGGACAGCCGGATACACACATCCGCCAGCCGCGGCACTTTTCCTGGTCAATCAAGACAATACCGTCATCTTCACGCTTGTAAATCGCACCTGAGGGGCAAGCAGCGACGCATGTCGGATTCAGGCAGTGTTCACAAAGCCTGGGCAAATACATCATGAAGGTGTTTTCATACTCGCCGTAGATTTCCTTTTCAATACCTTCGAAATTATAGTCAGCCGACCGCTTGGAGAATTCTCCTCCGAGGATCTCCTCCCAATTCGGACCCCAGTGGATCTTCTCCATGCGCTCCCCAGTAATTTGAGATCGAGGGCGCGCGGTCGGTGTGGTTTGACTTTCACCGGCGGTCTGCAAATGACCGTAATCAAAATCAAACGGTTCGTAATAGTCATCAATTTCCGGCAGGTCAGGGTTGGCAAAAATCTTTGCCAGAATGCGCCATTTTGCGCCCATTTTTGGCTCTATCTTGCCGTTTTTCTTGCGGGCCCAGCCGCCGTTCCATTTTTTCTGGTTTTCCCATTCCTTCGGGTATCCGACACCGGGCTTTGTTTCAACGTTGTTAAACCAGGCATATTCAACACCTTCGCGGTTGGTCCAGACGTTCTTGCAGGTGACCGAGCAAGTGTGACAACCAATGCATTTGTCCAGATTCAGGACCATTCCTATTTGAGCACGGATTTTCATTCTGCTGTCTCCTTAACTGCATCTTGGTAGCTGCCTTCCATCCAGTCGACTTTCTTGAGTTTCCTGACAATCACGAATTCATCGCGGTTTGAGCCGACGGTTCCGTAATAGTTAAAACCGTAGGATTGCTGGACATAACCACCGATCATGTGGGTCGGTTTGACAATCGCCCGGGTGACCGAGTTGTGAATGCCACCGCGTTGGCCGGTTACCTGTGATCCCGGCGTGTTCACAATTTTTTCTTGCGCGTGATACATGTAGATCGTTCCCTCTTTCATTCTTTGGGAAACCACCACGCGGGCCGAAATTGCGCCGTTCACATTGTAGACCTCAACCCAGTCGTTATCGACGAGCTCGGCCTTTGCGGCATCAACTTCTGACATCCAGACCACCGGCCCACCCCGGTTAAGGGTCAACATCATCAAATTGTCCGAGTAGGTTGAGTGAATGCCCCATTTTTGGTGCGGCGTTATGAAGTTCAGAACCACTTGCGGCGAACCATCATCTTTTTCCTCAATCACCGGATTGACTGACTTGGTGTCGATCGGCGGCCGGTAGACACAAAATGCCTCGCCAAACGCCCGCATCCACAAATGGTCCTGATACAATTGCTGACGCCCGGTAATTGTCCGCCAGGGTATGAGTTCATGGACGTTTGTGTAGCCTGCGTTATAGCAAACCGATTCAGATTCTATTCCTGACCATGTGGGCGAAGAAATGATCTTGCGGGGTTGGGCCACCACATCACGGAAGCGAATTTTTTCATCCTCTTTCGGCAGAGCCAAATGCGCATGATCACGCCCGGTGAATTTGGACAATGCCTCCCATGCCTTGACCGCAACCTCACCATTGGTTTCGGGTGCAAGGGACAGGATTACCTCGGTGGCGTCAATATCGGTTTCGATTTTCGGCCGCCCTTTTGCCGGCCCGTCCTCTGTCACCAAGCCATTGAGTTTACCAAGAAGTTCAACCTCATGTTCGGTATTCCAGGTAATGCCTTTGCCGCCGTTTCCAAGGCTGTCCATCAATGGACCAAGTGCGGTAAATTGCTTGTAGAGGTTGGGGTAATCGCGCTCGACCACTGCAACCATCGGCATTGTTTTACCCGGTATTGGCGTGGTCTTGTCCACTTTCCAATCCTCAACGCCAAATGGCTGAGCGATTTCATTGGGTGTATCATGTTGGATTGGCACCAACACCACATCCTTTTCCACGCCCAGGATTTCAGGAGCAATTTCAGAAAACTTCTCGGCAATGCCTTTGAAAATACTCCAGTCAGAGCGTGCATCCCATGCCGGATCGGCAGCAGCAGTAAGCGGGTGAATGAACGGATGCATGTCAGACGTATTGAGATCATTCTTTTCGTACCAGGTGGCTGTTGGAAGAACGATATCTGAATAGACACATGTCGTTGACATTCGGAAATCGAGTGTGACCAGGAGGTCTAGTTTTCCTTCCGGCGCTTCATCATGCCAAACCGCCTCTTTTGCTCTTTGACGCCCTTCGTCACCGAGGTCTTTTCCAAGCACACCATGATTGGTTCCGAGCAGGTGTTTAAGGAAATACTCGTGCCCCTTGCCTGATGACCCCAAAAGGTTTGAGCGCCACACAAACATATTGCGTGGCCAGTTGGCTTCGTTGTCCGGGTCTTCACAGGACATCTGGAGTTTGCCGGATTTTAATTGTGCGGCAATGTAATCCTTAGGCTCTTTCTTTGATTTCGCAACGGCCTTGGCTACATCCAGTGGATTGGTTTTGAGTTGCGGTGCTGACGGCAACCAACCCATCCGCTCGGCTCTGATATTGTAGTCAATCAGCGTGCCATCCCACGGACCTTCAGGTGCTGTTGGAGAGAGGATTTCATCAACTTTCAATGTTTCATATCGCCACTGATCGGTGTGGGCATAGAAGAACGAAGTTGAATTCATCTGTCTGGGCGGGCGGGCCCAATCAAGCCCAAAGGCAAGGGGCAGCCAACCGGTTTGCGGGCGCAGTTTTTCCTGGCCTACATAATGGCTCCACCCGCCGCCGGATTGGCCAACACAACCGCACATCACCAACAGATTGATGATACCGCGATAGTTCATGTCCATGTGATACCAGTGGTTCAGACCGGCACCCAGAATGACCATGGAGCGCCCATTGGTTTTTTCCGCATTGGATGCAAACTCACGGGCTACCGTAATGATATGATCCTTTGGAACACCGGTTATCTGCTCGGCCCAGGCTGGTGTGTAGGGCACATTATCATCAAATGACTTGGCACACGTCTTATCACCAAGACCACGATCAAGGCCGTAGTTTGCGACAAAGAGATCGAAGACTGATGCTACGAAGGCATCGCCATCCTTGAGCTTCACCTTTTTGGCCGGAACAAAGCGCTCCAAAACGCTCTCATGGTCTGTTCCCTTGAAGTGATCATGCGCACGATTGCCAAAATATGGGAAGGCAACCGGCAGAACCGTATCGTGGTTTTGATCCAGTATGAAACTCAGTTCGAGATCTACGTCCTTGCCTTTACTGTCTTTCGATTCAAGGTTCCACTTGCCTTGCTCTCCCCACCGGAAACCAGCGGAGCCTTGCGGAACAACGATCTTTCCGGTGTTTTCATCGACGGCAACGGTTTTCCATTCCGGATTGTTTTTCTCGCCCAGATTGTTCTTGAAATCTGATGCCCTTAACTGTCGATCGGGAATAAACTGGCCGTCTTTTTCAACCAGTTTGACCAGCATCGGCATATCGGTGTAACGGCTACAATAATCCTCAAAATACTCAGCCTGACGATCGAGATGGAACTCCCGTAGGATCACATGCCCCATCGCCATGGAAAGGGCTGCATCTGTTCCTTGTTTCGGGTGAAGCCATATGTCAGAGAATTTGGCCGCCTCGGAATAATCCGGCGAAACAACAACTGATTTTGCACCCTTGTAGCGGGCTTCTGTATAAAAATGAGCGTCAGGGGTTCTGGTTTGCGGAACGTTGGAGCCCCACAACATCAGGAAGCCCGCATTATACCAATCGGCTGATTCCGGCACATCGGTCTGCTCGCCCCAGGTCATTGGAGATGATGGAGGAAGATCACAATACCAGTCATAAAATGACATGCAGGTACCGCCAAGAAGAGACAGGTACCGCGAGCCGGCAGCGTAAGAAACCATCGACATGGCTGGAATGGGTGAAAACCCGATAACCCGGTCTGGTCCCCATTTCCTGGCAGTGTACGCGTTTGCTGCAGCAATAATCTCGTTCACTTCATCCCAGGATGCGCGAACAAAGCCACCGAGCCCGCGCATCTTGGTATAATCCTTGCGCTTGGCCGGATCTTCCTGAATTGCAGTCCATGCACCTATCGGCGTCTTAACTGCTCTTTCTGTCCGCCAAAGCTTCATCAAACGTGACCGGATCAGCGGATACTTCACCCGGTTGGCTGAGTACATGTACCAGCTGTAACTGGCACCACGCGAACACCCCCTCGGCTCGTGATTGGGTAAATCTGGACGCGTCCGTGGATAGTCGGTTTGCTGGGTTTCCCAGGTAACAATCCCGCCCTTCACATAAATTTTCCAAGAGCATGAACCTGTGCAGTTTGCTCCATGGGTGGAACGTACGATCTTATCCTGCTGCCAGCGCTTGCGGTAGCTGTCTTCCCATTCGCGGCCTTCTTCAGTTGTAACGCCGTGCCCCTCGGAGAACGTTCCAACGTTCTTTTTTGCAAGAAAGTTCAGGCGATCCAGTAAATTTGACATCTATTTCCTCTTTCGTTTGTTCCGGGCGGTGGGGTTGTTGTACCCCATCGAACTTTCTTCGTTTATGGATTCTTGATGTATGCGTTAGGCCGCATGTAGAACCACCAGTTGATGGCGATGCAGACCGCGTAGAAAACCGCAAATCCGTAAAGCGCGTATTCCGGGGTTCCTGCTTTCAGTTGCTCACCAAACACCTTTGGGATGATAAAAGCGCCATATGCGGCAACCGCAGCCGTCCAACCCAAAACCGGGCCTGCTTGTTCTTTGTCGAAAGCAACGGCGATGGTTCTGAAGGTTGAGCCGTTGCCAATACCGGTTGCAGCGAACAGAATCAAGAACAGTCCGAGGAATGGCCAGAAATACTGTTCTGGCGTTGCAGATGAGTAAGCGGCTTGAATGAAGTATGCGACGCCAAGCGCGGAAGCGACCATGACAATCGAAATCCATTGAGTAACCCTTGCTCCACCCAATTTGTCGGCAATCATGCCTCCCACCGGACGGATCAACGCTCCAATGAAGGGCCCTATCCAGGCGTAGGTCAAAGCGCTCGGTCCGTTCGGATTGGCGGTATTATGGGTCATTACGCCATCAACAAGAAGGTGTTGGAAACCGAACACCACTTTGATGGTTAAAGCCAATGCGGCGGAATAACCGATGAAGGAACCAAAGGTCATGGTGTAGATGATGGTCATCGCCCATGTGTGCTTGTTGCCGAAAATCTTGTATTGGCGGGTTAGGTTCTGACCTACAGAACCCGGTATCATCTTCAGAAGGAAGACGGTCAGTGCGATTACCACCGGTAAGACTATCCACTTCGAAACCATAAAGCCTGATCCGCCGACCTTTTCCGGCAACATCAACCAAAGTCCAAATGCTGCAACTATGAAGCCGACGAGCAGCATGCCTGTGATAATTGAGAACGCGCCAATGGGGTTTGGAATATTCGGTGACACGTGTTCGTCACGAATGTTGTTCATGCCCCACCAGCCGATAACGGCAAGCGGAACAAGTGCCAACAGCCAGACAAACCCGGCATTGTGAATAAAGGTTTCCGTTCCCGCAGGGATTTTACCAATCAGCGTACCGGAAGTGTTGACCAGCGTGCTGCTTTCCCCACCGAAAAGCCCGAAGGTCATAACCAAGGGGATGAGGATCTGCATGGTTGTAACACCAAAATTTCCGAGACCCGCATTCATGCCCAAAGAGTAACCTTGCATCTTCTTGGGAAAGAAGAATGAGATATTGGACATTGACGAGGAGAAGTTTCCGCCGCCGATGCCTGAAAGGAACGCCAGAACCTGGAACTGCCACAATGGCGTATCGGGATTTTGCAGAGCAAGACCGGTTCCCAAAGCGGGGATCATCAGCAGTGCGGTCGTAAACACAATGGTGTTCCGCCCACCTGCGATGCGGATAAAGAATGTGCTTGGAATTCTGAGGGTTGCTCCGGTAAGACCGGCGATCGCTGCAAGGGTGAACAGTTCTGACTTTTCAAACGCAAATCCGAGGTTCAGCATTTGTACGGTAATGATGCCCCAATACAACCACACGGCAAATCCACAAAGGAGACTTGGGATTGAAATCCACAGATTGCGATTTGCAATCTTCTTTCCTTTTTCCTCCCAGAAGGTTTCATCTTCCGGGTTCCAGTTTCTTATATCTTGGCCCACGCTAATCTCCTTTGAGTGATGGGTTTGAGAAGGCAGTCGCAACTGCCTTCAAACGGTTTGTTTATCCGGTTCACCGTGTAGCTTTCGCCGCGTCAGCCATATTCATGGCTGTGTCCGGTTTGGGCAAAGGTTGCTCGGGAACATCGGACAGGTACTTCTCTTTGCCGAGCGCAGGATGGCGACGTTTTTCCATCCGCCGGATCGCAACATGCATCCAGATGGTTGAGACAGCCACGATGACAAACATCAGCATGTAAGGGGCAGTCCAAATTCCTGTGAGGTCGAGCAAGATGCCGAAGGAAATCGGCAGAACAAATCCGCCAAGACCGCCAATCATGCCGACTAAACCGCCGACCGAACCGACATGGTGCGGGTAGTAGACCGGGATGTGTTTGTAGACGGCCGCCTTGCCGAGGCTCATGACAAATCCCAGGACAACCGTGATTGCCACAAAGGCGGTGACACTCAGGCCTATGTCAAAATCTATTGTACCGTTGATGCCCTGAACAGAATAACTGGTGTCGGGGTAACTCATGACAAACAGGCAAATCAGGGAAATGATGAAGGTCAGATACATCACGAAGCGGGCACCCCATTTGTCTGACATCCAACCGCCCAGAGCCCTGAAGATTGACCCGGGAAGAGAGTACAAACCTGCAAAAACGCCAGCGGTCGTCAATTCAAGGCCATAGGCTCCAACGTAGTAACGCGGCAAGAATGAAGCCAATGCAATAAATGCACCGAACACGAAGAAATAGTAGGTTGAGAAACGCCAGACCTGAATGTCCTTGAGTGGCGCTAACTGCTCGGCAGCAGAGACTGGCGCAGTGCCTGTGCGTTTGCGTGCCTGCTGGGAGGGATCCGTTTTGGCGAACAGGAAAAACAATACTGCTGTTATCGCCAACACAATTGAATAGATGCGTGCGGTATCTTCCCATCCAAGAGCCACGACAAGAAACGGGGCAGCGAAGTTGGTAACCGCAGCACCGACGTTACCGGCACCGAATATGCCCAGAGCCGTTCCCTGGTGCTCTTTGTCAAACCACCGCGAGACATAGGCAATGCCGACAATGAAGGAACCGCCAGCCAATCCCAAACCCAATGCTGCAAGGAGGAAGACTTCATAAGTTTGAACTGAAGTGAGCAACCATACGGCGATGGCGGTAATCAGCATCTGTAGCGGGAACATGAGGCGACCGCCAAACTGTTCTGTCCAGATTCCCAGGAATATCCGGCTGATCGAACCGGTCAGGACCGGCGTTGCCACAAGAAGCCCGAACTGGGTGTCATTCAATCCCAAGTCGCCTTTGATCTTCACTCCGATGATCGAAAATATCGTCCAGACTGCAAAGCAGACTGTGAACGCAAAGGTACTCAATCCAAGTGCGCGATATTGATCGGTGGTTGAAATTCTATAATGGACGTCCATCACAAGCTCCCTGCAATCAGAAATCGAAAATTGATTTCAAACCCAGCAATGCATGGAGGACCGGGGAATTTTGTTGATCTGGATCAAGCAGCCGCGGGTTTAATCGAGAAACAAGGAGAATAGTGACAGCGGTTAGTGGAGCGTGGAAAAACAATCAAAAGACCCGATTGATCCTGCAGGCTTGTTGCCTTACATTTGTCAATTAGCAACTTGACTATTATCAAAAGGCATTCCATGCGCGCAGATGATGTTCCCGAAGTCAGATCCCTCGAACTGTTCGGTTCAATGGATTCGAATAATTTTGATGAACTTGTAAATGCAGCTTACCTGCAAACTTTTCCCGCACAGGTGGAGTTGATCAAAGAAGGCGACCCTGCCGATTTTCTGTACATCGTTGTCGCGGGATGTGTTGAACTCTTTGGGCAATCCAATGGCCGGGAAACGTCCCTGGCAATGGTTCGCCCCATCGGCTGCTTTATACTGGCAGCGGTTTTGGAGGATGCGCTCTATTTGATGTCTGCCAGGACAAGCAAACGATCCAAAGTGCTGATGATACCATCAGAAGATGTCCGCACGGCATTTGAAAAGGACGTCGCATTTTCAAGGGCGCTGGTGACCGAACTTGCCAGCTGCTACCGAGCGGTCGTAAAGGAGCACAAAGATCTCAAGCTGCGTACAACTGTGGAGCGGCTGGCCAATCGGCTGTTGAAATACCATAAGGATCAGGGAAGCAAGGGAAGCCTCGCACTTCCGCAAGACAAAAAGATCATGGCTTCACTGTTGGGGATGACGCCCGAGAACCTTTCACGGGCGTTTAATACCCTGAAACCCTATGGAGTGGTGGTTGATGGTTCACGTATAAAACTGGAGGACGTGGATGCTCTGACGGATCTAGCCAAACCCAACCGTCTGATTGATGACCGGACCACATAGAAACCGCATTTACCAAATGAAACAAGCCCGTTAGTTTTACAAACAAGCCCGTTAGTTTTACAAACAAGCCCGTTAGTTTTACAAACAAGAATGGGTTGCGTTTGCCCGAAAATCGGTATCAATTGTGTTTAGGTTAGAATGAGAATTTTGTGAATGCATCGCTTATTGCCCAAATGGATCACGACTAGATTTTCACTATGAAGCAGGTACCGGGTCCATCTGGGCTATCCGTTTTTAGCGAATTGCGCGCAATGCGTGACACTGATCCTTTGACATTTTGGTGTAATGCGCACGATAAATATGGCGACACAATAAAATTCAATCTCGGCCTTATGGACATCTGGTTTTTTGCCTCACCGGCGGCAATCTATGATGTCTTTGTTTCCCAAAACAAGATTATGCGAAAAGGTCTTGGCTACTCAGGATTGCGCATCTTATTGGGTGAAGGCCTTATTACCACCGACAAAGAGCATTGGTCTGATCAACGTCAAAAACTCAATCCGCTGTTTTCACCTGGTGCAATCAATGCCTATTCCTCCTCGGTTTTTGAAGCGTGCGAACTTGGAATGGACGAACTCAAGACATTGACGAAAGGCAAGCAGCCGGTTGACATTGGTCACGCAATGACCCGTCTTACGATGCGGGTCATTTCACAAGCTGCGTTTGGTGTGGATCTTGCCCAAGGACATGACAAAATCGTAGATGCCTTCGAATTTGCGTTCGGGTTTGTGGCAGATATTACTGCAGAACCCATTCGTGCGCCCCTATTCATCCCAACCCGCGACAACCGGAAATTCAAGCAAGCACTGGCTACAATCGAAGCCTTCATCGATAAACTTATCGACGAATCTGAATCCCGGTCCACCACTGATGGTATGAATTGCAAGATCTTTGCTGCACTTCGCGGAAATGACCGAAAATTACTCCGCGATGAGGTGATCAGCTTGTATTTTGCGGGTTTTGAAACAACTGCAAGAACCATGACTTTTGTCATGCATATGTTGTCGCAAGATCAGGATGTGCTTGAAACAATTCGCCAGGAAGCTGCTGATTTAGTAAAGCCGGACCGTACCGAAGAGATGACGCGGCGATTGCCGTTTACAACGGATGTGGTCAACGAGGCTCTACGGTTGTATCCACCTGTGGCGTTGATGGCACGGCAGACGAATGTCGATTGTACAATCGAAGGTCATGAAGTGCGCAAAAACAGCATGCTGATTGTTTGTCCATATATTGCACAGCGCAACCCGGAATACTGGGCTGCAGGTGAAGAGTTCCGACCGACGCTTTCACCCCCTTTTGCAAAACGTACAACACATAGAGGTGCTTTTGCACCATTTGGAGCTGGCCCGAGAATTTGCCTTGGAAAGCATTTTGCGATGGTTGAGTTGGTGATTGCTGTTGCGATGGTTGCAAGAACTTTCGATTGGAAGCTGGAAAAAGATGTTCCAATCGATCTGGACTTTCACGGCACGTTGAGACCCCGGGATCCGATATTTGTAAAACTGTCACTGAGAACACAGTAGAGCGTTTTGCGTTCAATCCAAACAGCGACAATGCGTACCTTATACCAACGGCCATTAGGATTGACCCTTTTGATGTTCCAAAATTGTTTACCGGCAAGGCAGGCCTCGAAGTGCAATGTAAAACGCATTGGTCAAGAGGCATAACACGGATCCGGTGGGCAATTTTGGAGCACCGCAGGCCAGGTTTCTTTTGGTTTTGGCCGTGTTGCAATTAGCTCATGGTACGCCGCACCCCTTCGCCAATCGCGCCTAACCAAAGCCAAAATAATTCCTGGTCAAAAGAGTAAATCCTAATGGCCGTTGGTATTATACCAACGGCCACTATAGCGTGTCGCTTTTTATTGGATTCATTTGGCACGCTATAAGTCATTGTTTTTACGCATTTCGTTATCACTTTTGTGAATTCACAAAAGTGCGAAAAGCTCTAGGATTGAACGCAAAACACTTTAGACCACACGGCGGTTCTTGATACCCAGATCATCCAGCAGAGCTACCAGAGCGTCAAGGTTTTCATATTCGGCTTCTGACAGATACAGATTTAAACTGAACCCATTTCTGTAGGGTACGAATACGCAGTTGTTGACCCCTGGCGTATAGGATCCGCAGAATATTGAGGCATTAAAGAATTTTCGGAACGGACCAGTTGCAATGTGCGGTGGAAGTAACGAAAGCACAAAATCATAGGGAACGTAGGTAAAGAACCGCCGCCCATAGAAAAACGGAAAAATCCGGTGCAGCAATCGATGCACCCGAAGCACTGAGTTGTAGAATGCCTGACTGTAAACTTCTGCTGTGTCTTCTTTGTCAAGGACTTGGCTATTGAGTTTAACGTGGGCCTCGAATTCATCTGCTGACGGGAGACTGCCAACCTGCATTCGAAGATTGAGTGCGCTGTCTTCCATTGTTGTCTTGGTGTCCGGAAGCATCGAATAACTAACCAGCTGTTTCTTCTTCGACGTCGGGTTGCGTACGCCCTTCGCCATATGCAGGCCATACAGTGGCAGCGAAAACAATATACTGCGTTGACGGACACCATATTTTTGGGCCAGGTTTTTTACACTCCTGCGGTCGATATCAATGACCGCCCAGTTGCCCGTCGATTGGTCAGCGCTATTGAATGCCGAGGCGATAAGATGAAACGGAGCCAAAAGAAAACCAGCGGATGAAATAAGCGCTTTTTGAAATGATCCCAAATTGGCATCCACCTGCCCTGCCTGATGAATGGACTGGCGAAAGCGGACAATTCGTGCGCTTTCCGAACCCTCCATAAGTGCATGCGAAGAGCAACACACATACATTGAACGGATTTCATCACTTCCCGGATTGCGGAGGCGGAACCCGTAGGTTCTAAAATTTGGCAGGCTCGATTGAGAATAAATTTTCTGATGCAGATCAAGCGCTTCTGCAAGAGATTTATTGAGGTCATCGGTGACCTTGAATGTACTGATTGGTTCGACGTCTGCACTTTTTGCAACATGGCCATTTTCATCGCCGGCAACATTGCATTGAAGTTGCGGGGCAAGATCCATGAACATTCCGGCAATGGTATGCAGATCATTTTCGTCGAAATCCAGTTTGCTTTCCGCAGCAAGATACACCGTGTTTCTGGAATGATGGAGATACCATTGAAGATGGCTGAATGGCCGGACCGCATTTGCTGTAGTCAAATCAGGTTGGTTCTCCGGCGAACTCTCTGCGGTTTTTGTGTCGTGCATATTTCCCCCTCAAGACTCATATAAATGATGATGTAAAAAGGGAAGCGCAGTTTCGAATTTTCCACGAGCGACAATATAGTGCTTGACTTGAGTTTTCTAACATTCCCAAATGCAGGTGATTGATTTCGACCTGGCTGGCATGTGGGGTGCACGCAAAGGCCGAGGATAAACAAGAACACTGACTATCTATCGGGGGAAAATTGTGTCCAGTTACTCGTTGAAGGTGACAACTGTTTGTTGCCTGGCATCCGTGTTGTCCGGCAACTTATCAATATCCGCAAATGCCGGCGGATACGATACCGGGGAGCGCGATTGGGATTTTCTGTTTCAGGAAAAGCAAATTGCGGTTGAGGCCGGTGTACGATACATCAACCCTCAACGCCGCATCAAGAATGTAACCAACACCTTCCCTCTGCCACCGGCTCCCACATCGACAAATGAAACAGCGGCCTTCGCGGTCGAACGTTACAGCATAACAGGAAGATTTGGTGACCATGCGCATTGCATGGGGAGCTACCGACAACCATGGGGAGGTGACGCCGACTACGGCACCACATGGGCAGGCTCGTTTTCAGCAATTGAACAAAATTTCAACTCGTCGGATATCGGCTTAACCTGTTCGATCTCACAACAGTTCGGCAAGGGTAATCTGCATCTGCTTGGCGGTGTTTCGTATCAGGAGATCCAATATTTCCTGACACAAAACGGAGGCCCGGAAGGGCGTCACACGACCGACGTTTCCGATAGCAGCTATGCGTGGCGGGCCGGCATTGCCTATGAAATCCCGGAATACGCGCTACGTGCCAGCCTGATTTATAATTCACAGGTTGATTACGATTTGGAAGGTACGGTGTCTTTTGCCAACATTCCCGGTGCCACTGCGGTCCGTGGTCAGTTATCCATGCCACAGTCGGTGGAATTCAAGATGCAATCTGGTGTTGCGCCCGGCTGGTTGGCTTTTGGCGCAGTCAGATGGACAGATTGGAGTGTTACTGACAGCATGTTGCTTTGTCCGGTCGGAGTTCCAGCTTGTGTCCAACCGGCGGCAATAAGCGGTTTGACCCTGTTATGGAAGGATACCTGGACAGTCACCGGCGGTGCCGCACATCAATTTTCAGATAAATTTTCGCTCGCCGGCAACGTGACCTGGGATCAGGGAGCTACAGAGGGGTTCACCTCTCAGACGGACACATGGAATTTTGGACTTACGGGAATATTCAGCCCAAATGAAAATACAGAGATTAAATTGGGCGGCACCATAGGAATATTGACCGGCGGTAGGTTGAGCACTGCAAATCTGGCAGGAGGCGGTCTGAGCCCGGTAGGGTATACCGCTACATTTGATGATGACATTGTTTATACTCTCGGCGCGTCGATCGTATTTCGTAAATAATCGACCGCGTGCGCCACTCCCATTTATGAGACCAGCCTGAGGTGTTGGTGGCGGTTATACCAACGGCGATTAGGATTGACCCTTTTGATGTTCCAAAATTGTTTGCCGGCAAAAAAGGTCTCGAAGCGCAATGCAAAACGCATTGGTCAAGCGGCATAACGCAGGCCCGGCGGGCAATTTTGGCGTACCGCAGGCCAGGGTTCTTTTGGTTTTGGCTGCGTTGCAATTAATATCAACTTCCTTTGGTATAACTCAAGGTAGGCCGCACCCCTTCGCTAATCGCGCCTAACCAAAGCCAAAATAATTCCTGGTCAAAAGAGTAAATCCTAATGGCCGTTGGTATTACGGGTGCCGGGGGACATCCGGGCGCAAATGTTGTACGATCGAAACCCTGTTTGCCAATCTCAAAACCAGAGGCTTTGATATGGAGGCAACCCATATCGCAAATCCGAAAAAACTCGGCACCCTGATGGCCATCCTGGCAATCGCCACAGCACTTGCTGTCAGATGCGGGGTTGCTGCGAATGCTGCAAAACCGGTGTCCGTAAAAAGTCATGGAAGAGCCGCTGTCCAGCCCGATTGAGCATGGACCCTAGTGGTCCGTTCGAAACAAATGAGTCCCTTTGCGGCGAACTCTTTATCATTTGTTTCGAACGTAAAGACCACTAGCAAGGTATTGTTTTCTAGTGGATTTTAAGATTCAAATATTTGGATGAGAGGTCTCGGAAAACGGGTTCCAAATGTTTGAATCAATCCACTAGTGGTCCGTTCGAAACAAATGAGTCCCTTTGCGGCGAACTCTTTATCATTTGTTTCGAACGTAAAGACCACTAGCAAGGTATTGTTTTCTAGTGGATTTTAAGATTCAAATATTTGGATGAGAGGTCTCGGAAAACGGGTTCCAAATGTTTGAATCAATCCACTAGTGCTGTGCACCTACGTAGAAATTACGTAGTGTATCAGTAAAAATTTCTAATTTAGAAATTTGCCTGACTATGCAAGCATTTAAGTTAATAAATATGGTAAAAATTAAAGCCTTATCCCTTTTGTTCCGGTGAGATCAACATGTTGTAGGTCATTGGTGATTTTTTGACGGCGATGGCGAGGATGGTTTTGAAGGCGGAGTGGCGGTTTCGGCGACGATTGAACCGGAAGACGAATTCATCGAGATAGGTTTGCAGATGTTTGGCCCGCAGCCCGTGATAGACACCCAAGCCCCATGTTTTGAGGTTTGAAAAAGCCCGATGCACCCAGGGCAATACGATGTGTGCTGCCATCGGCCCGATGGTATGGGGTTGATGATTAAGACCGGGGATAATGTCGCCCACCCCCTGATAACCGGACCAGCCATCGGTCCTTGCAATCGTTGTTGGAGCCAGGCTCCGCTCAACGAAGAGATGCAGGGATTTGGCGCTATAATCCTCAATTCTCGCCAGACGCAGCCTCCCCGGACGCCCCCTTTGGTCCACTTCAACCGCACCTGCCACCAATAGTTTCCCCTGATGCGAGCGGCCTTGCCCTCCCATGACGGGTTCTTGTTTCGAACGGCAGGAAATCGCGGTTTCATCAACTTCCACAAGGCCTTGCAGGGGCGAGCGATCACTATCCACCATGGCCCGGCGTAATTTGGCGCACAATAACCACGCGGTTTTATAAGAACCAAGGCCCAACTGGCCCTGCAACTGCAAGGCGGAAATACCGTTGGAATGGGTGGTCATCAAAAAAGCTGCCCAAAACCAGACCGTCAGGGGTAATTTCGAGCCGTGCATTACTGTGCCGCTGGTTACCGAGGTCTGACGATGACAGCGTGTGCATTCGTAAGTAAAGGCCTTCGTCTCAAGCGCCCATGCCTTATCATTCCCGCATCGCGGACACACAAATCCATCGCGCCAGCGCATCTCGTAAAGCCACGCAGCACACGCCGCCTCATCGGCAAAACGGTGTTGAAATTCAATCAAGGATGTTGGTGTAAACAGCATGGCAAAGCTCCCTTACATAAGCACAATGTTCACTATATGTTCTACACCATTCAAACGGCAATGTCACTACATATTGTGCCACCGGACCAAAAGGGATAAGGCTTAAAAATTATATATTATACAATAAGTTAATGATGTTATTGTGTAATATATAAAATAAATAGCTATTAATACCCGCCGTAACAAGGCATTTAGTCAGAAATATACTGAAAGTACTGTGCAAATTCTTCATGAATATTTGCCGATCTTTCAAGATAGAACCAATAATCAAACTCTACGCGGCTGGTAACGGGGAAGGTACATAGACAAAGAGGAATCGTAAACAAACAATCAGTTTTATGAATTCACAAAGGGAAGTGTTTTTCATCTGATTTTACAAATCCAAATGAAGGGATGAATAATATGCAGGCTCCAGGTACATCATCAGGTACATCATCAGGTACACTACCATCCAGCCAACCAGACGGGGGCAGCACGGCGGAGGGCAGAAGATCATTCGCAGAACACGCTGCGAGGGAAAGAAGAAGAAGAAGTGCTGACTCTACTGCTGACCAGACCTCTACTGCTGCTGGCCAGAACCCTGCTGCTGCTGGCCAGACCTCTGCTGCTGGCCAGACCTCTGCTGCTGGCCAGACCTCTGCTCATTCTGACCGCACGATTACTACCGAAATTTCCGGCACTCTGCTGCGACCGGGCGCGTATGCAATGATTCGAAGTATTCGTAATATAGGTTATCTGGAATATGTTTTCGATGGAGAAAGGGAGGAAACTATTTTAGATGAAAGAGCGGGATTTAGTCAGCTTGTCAGGCCGGATAAAGATGGCGTCAGAGATGGCCACCTTACCATCGACACTACCCTGAAACCGGACGTATCCGAGAAATGGATCAATATACACATTGATCCGATTAGGCAAGGAGATAAAACTATAGATGCCACATTAATATACAATTACGACACCCAGCAAATTGCCTTAGTGTCCAACTCGAAAGTAATTGAGTGATATCAGTAATTTGTGATTCAATCGGATTGTTTACGATTCGAAGGAGAACACAATGGTCTGGACTGATATCACCCGCCTACAATATGAGCGCAAAACTGGTCGCTATTCAAGTGATTGCAGCGATAAAGAATGGCATTTGATTGAGCCGTTTCTTCCACCAGAAAAACCTATAGGCCGCCCGCGCACGACGCAAATGCGCGATGTTTGGGATGCGATCCAGTATATGGCCTCAACCGGTTGCCAGTGGAAGATGATCCCTAATGACTTCCCGCCACCTTCTACAGTGCAGCGTTATTTTTACTACTGGCGCGACAATGGAATACTGCATCAGATCAACCATGCTCTGGTCATGGTAGCGCGAGAACAAGAAGGTCGAGAAGCCTCGCCAAGCGCCGGAGTAATTGACAGTCAGTCCGTTAAAACAACGGAAAGTGGCGGGGTTTGCGGCTATGACGCAGGGAAGAAGATCAAGGGTCGCAAACGTCATATCATCACCGATACCATTGGTTTCCTGATTGGATTTGTCATTCATACTGCTGATATTCAAGACCGCGACGGGGCCGTTCATGTGCTCAATTCAATCCGCCGCACACACCCGTGGCTACGCCATGTATTTGCCGATGGTGGTTACGCGGGACCAAAACTGCGAGGCAAGCTGGAGAAAATCGGATGCTGGACAATGGAGATTGTCAAGCGTTCCGACAAGGCAAAAGGTTTCGAAGTCATTCCACGCCGATGGGTAGTCGAGCGCACCTTCGCATGGCTCGGTAGATGTCGCAGATTGGCAAAGGATTGGGAGAAATCCATCCTCTCAGCAGAAAGTTGGCTCCTCATTGCTCACATCAGGATGATAACAAGGCGGATCGCAAGAGATTGAAATTACACAATTAGTTTCGAGTCAGACTCTTAGAAGATGGCTACCAAGGACACCAACAATTAGAGGCTTCAGTAGAAGTCGTAAATGGCGTTCACAAGATAAAAGTAGATTTTCTCCCAATTCCAAGGGTAGGGGTAGCTTCGACACTATCAGGTACCGCGGTTGGAGAAAATGCGATCGTTGAAGTCCGTGATGGCAAAGGCGATCAAGTCGGGAGGAGACTCGCCGATGGACGTGGAATTGACATAACCGATGGAATAGTTTGGCTGCCGGATGACATCCCACTGGCGCCCGCATCGTCTTCTGCTAAAGATTTTACCATCACAGTCGAAAACCCGGCACTCCCAGATTTCTCTTTTACAATCACCAAAGAAGCTTATTTTGCAGTTAGGAGAGGTGAAAACGAGCTGAAACCATACGTGAAGGTCGACAGTTTGCAATCTGAAGATTCGAACGGGATTGGAAAATGGATTGATCCTGAATTGGAAATACCGGAGGTGCGTTCGGTAACAGCCATTCGCGAAAACGGCAAAATCGGATTCAAGTTTAATTTCAAATTGAAGGATGGACTAGTCGACGCCTGGGAAAAAATTACTGACGATCACCTGCTCAGTACAACGGCAGAAAGAGATGTAGTAGAATCAAAGAAGATAGGAAAATTACTGAGAAGCGGGAATGTAGATGCAAGATATGTCGAAAGAGTATTTAGGGCGGTTGAGACAAAACGGAACAACCTGACCCAGGGAGTTGGCCGTTCATTGACCAGACTTGTAGATTCATTCAGAGCCGCCAAGAATTCAAATTTAATCTCGGCACTCACTTCCATCAGCTCTGCCGACGCATCGACAATTTTCACGGACCAGGCAATTCGACACGTATCGGCGTTTACCGATTTGATGTTCCAATCTGATAATTATGTGCAGACCGTTTTTAAAGGCCTTCAAGCCGGGGTCAATCCTGAATTGTTGTTTCAAAGTTCGGATCTTCGAGCTCTTGGCATCAGGAGTTTGGGAACTCAGGCTATGTTTGATGTGGGTAAACTCATCGACACCAATGCGCGTGATCTGATGAAACAATCAATCAGTGCGATGAATATCCATAAAAGTACAATTAAAGGTATAAAGAAAAAGGAAAACATTGAAAAAATACTCAACATGGTAAACTTAATAACTTCTGGTCTTTCTTTACTAGCAGGCGGAGCCTCTGCTTTTTCCGCTATGGGATCATCACTAAAAGCATTTTCCAAGCTTAAAAATACTGCGACAATCGCAAAACGAAAAATAGATGTTTTACAAATTCAAAGTCCTGCAAGTAGAACCGCTAAGTTGAAAATCTTACAGAAAATACCTGAAGGCTCGCGTACACCCGCTCAAAAGCTCTCAATTCAGCGTGCACTTGATGAAGACAGCTATTTGTCAGCCGTCGATGCCCTTGACGCTGGGCAAAGAGACTGGAAAAATAACCTGGCAGACACTGCCACCATTTTAGGAAATTTACATGGTACGCTCGGCTACGGAGTACTTGCAGGTAAAACAGTTAAGCCGAACGTGGTAGCAAAAGATAAAGAGGGCCTAAAGGAACAAGTCAACAACATCATTCAATCGTCCCAGAACCTTAAGACACCTTTCTGGAAAAGTTTTTCCGAAGAAACAAAAAGAGTACATGCAGATTTTAGTAATGCCTTTATTCCGTTAATTAATGCCTTATCCTCCAATACAGACGCAATTCCAGTGAAATCGTTTTTCTTTGGCGGACAGGGGTTAACATCTGCGCAACAACTTTCAAAAATACGGTCAGAAATCGATAATCTAAACCACGAAAAGGTCATTCACCCTCACTTTTTGACATGGGACCGCTTGCCCGGTGGGGATGTGAGGGTTAATGTTTTTAATCTTTCCAATCCGCGCATTAATCCCAATCTTTTTAATACCAATACTAACAAAATCAGAGATAGCCACCGAAAGCTTAAATTCCGCCAGCGTTAGTTATATTATCAGATCGCTTCTTCAATCCAGATCCTAGATAGCACACCCACCACATACATACACGAAGACGGAACAACCCGAAATGATCGAGTTCACTGGTCGCATCCCTAGCAATTCTGCATTTTGCGCTCAAATTTAGCGAATTGGCCAAAATTCTGGGCCTGCATGCAACTAACATTATTCCACATCAGCGCGTTATTGTCGACGGCACAACTAGACCGGCATGGTCTATACCGGTATGGTATAGCGAAAACATTTGCAGATCTACGATTGAAGGAGCAGTATTTATAGAGGAAGTTCTTATGAAATTACGCAAAGAACTATCTTCTCTAGATTCTTTGCCAAGGGGGATCCTCCTTCAGGAGCCGATATAGCGAAGTATTATAGAAGCGAGAGGGGGGTATGATAGCAACTCTTTACCAGCTTCAAAGCTTTGATAAATTTAAACTTAATTTATTCACCTCCCTCGGAGTGCTTAATTAGTATCTATCCAGAAAAGTCTCTATCCGGCCCTCACCCCCGCCCAAACCGCCCATGATGATACCGTTTTCGGGTGGTTTAGGCAGGGGTGAGTGAGGGCGGGCATAAGTCCGGCTCGCTTTGCGCTCGCATAGCAACGGCAAACTGGCAGATCAAATCTGAACTTCTACAGATAATTCCAAGTTCCTTTGGTATAAATTCTGCATTCAGCAGGAAGCGGGATCAGGCCGCTTTTCGCAATGCATCGCCGACCGTTGTACCAATTTCAGATGGTGTTGGGGCAATAACAGCCCCGACATCGCGCAGAAGCTCTACCTTTTCAGGGGCGCTCTCACCAAACGCTGAAATAATTGCACCTGCATGCCCCATGCGTTTGCCCTTGGGTGCGGTCAGGCCGGCAACATAGGCAATCACCGGTTTGGTCATGTGGTCCTTGATAAATTCTGCAGCTTCAGCTTCCTGTGGCCCGCCAATTTCACCGATCATGACAACTGCAGATGTTGCATCATCTTGCTCAAACAGCTGCAAAATGTCTTTGAATGAGCTTCCGTTAATCGGGTCTCCACCGATGCCCACACTGGTTGATACACCGATGCCAAGCTCCTTCATTTGGGCAGCAGCCTCATATCCCAGCGTTCCCGACCTTCCAACAATGCCAACATTCCCCGGCAGGTAAATATGCCCCGGCATAATGCCTGCAAGCGCCTCCCCGGGCGTGATGATGCCGGCACAATTTGGGCCCAAAAGTCTCATGCGTTTGTTTTCTCGATAGCGCCGCATGTAACGTTTAACCTTCATCATGTCCTGGGCAGGGATACCATCGGTAATTGAAACTGCCAGTTCAATGCCGGCATCTGCAGCTTCCATAATGGAATCAGCTGCAAAGGGAGGCGGAACAATAACAAGTGTCGCTGTCGCACCGGTCTCTCCAACAGCTTCCTTCACTGTATTGAATACGGGCACGCCAAGCGCTGTTTCTCCGCCTCGGCCCGGGACAACGCCACCGACTACATTTGTACCGTAATCAATCATTTCGCGGGCGTGGAACGTGCCAATTCTTCCAGTAATTCCCTGGACCAGGACCGGCGTATTTTTGTTTATCAAGATGCTCATGACGCTTCTGCCAATTTTGTAACTTTATCCGGATTTTCTGCGCAACAGCCAACTGCTTTTTCAGCCGCTTCGGCCAATGTTGATGCCATGATAACAGACACGCCGCTTTCAACCAGTATTTCCCGGCCCCTTTCGACGTTTGTTCCTGCAAGGCGAACAATCACCGGAATATCAAGTGGATTGGCTTCCAGGGCCTGAACCACACCTTCCGCAACCCAGTCGCAACGGTTTATGCCGGCAAATATATTGACGAGTATCGCATCTACATTTTCATCAGAACGGACAAGTCTGAATGCCTTGGCAACGCGCTCAGGTGAGGCACCACCGCCAATGTCCAGAAAATTCGCAGGCTCACCACCAGCAAGCTTGATCATGTCCATGGTTGCCATTGCAAGGCCAGCACCGTTCACAATACAGCCGATGTTGCCTTCAAGGCCGACATAACTTAATCCACGGTCCGCAGCTCTTGTCTCGCGTGCGTCTTCCTGGCTTTTGTCCCGGAACTCCGAAATTTCCGGCCTGCGGAACATGGCGTTATCATCAAAGCCCATTTTGGCATCAAGCGCCATGATCGAACCATCACTTGTGACAACCAGGGGATTTATTTCCACCATGGTTGCGTCAAGGTCGCGAAAAGCCCGATAGCATCCTTTAATGGTCGCTACGGTTTGTGGGATCTGAGAGGCCTCCATATCAAGCTTAAAGGCAATCTCACGTGCCTGAAATTCCGACAGACCAACGGCTGGATCAATGATACTTCTAATGATGCTGTCCGGTTCATCTTCTGCAATCTCTTCGATTTCCATACCACCGGAACGCGAAGCTACAACCATGATGCGTTCGCTGGACCGGTCAAGAACAAAGCCTAGATAAAGCTCGCGTTCAATTTCCACACCGCCTTCAATATATACCCGGTAAACGACCTTTCCTGCTGGTCCTGATTGAGGCGTGACCAGTTTTTTGCCGAACATTTCGTTGGCTTCATCAAACACTTCATGCTCGTTCGTGCAGACCTTAACGCCACCGGCCTTTCCTCGGCCTCCGGTATGGACTTGTGCTTTCACAACCCACTTCTCGCCGCCGATTTCATGGGCGCGGTAAGTCGCCTGTTCGGGACTGTAAGCAAGACCACCCGGCGGTATTTTAATACCGAAACGCTGAAGAATTTCCTTGGCCTGATATTCGTGTATATCCATTTTCTGCTCCACCTGAAACCTGAGCCGCTTCACATCAAGGATGTGAACACTGTATTAGCTCGCGAAATTTCCGAAACTGGTTTTGAAAACCGGGGCGGCCGGCACATGCCGGATCATGTCGCCCTTCCCGGTCTCGACGATATAGAAAGACTTTGAGTTGAATGGAATGTTCAGGCGTTGGCAAAAATCCGCAATCCGGGAGACCTGATCTGTGACTACAAGAACTTCACCACGCTTCTGTATTATCAATTCGAGAAGAGATTTTTCTGCGTTTCCGGCTGAGGTATCACTGTCAAAAGGCAATTGCTGGTAGCTGATATGATGGTTGGCAAGGCGCTTGAGAACTTCTTCTTCAATAGCGCGACTTTCACTTGGTCCATCGCAACGCAAGTCAATTACATGGCTGTGAGGGAATTTTGTGCCACTTTGTATTTCGTGCGGAACAAGATGCCTGGCAGCGGCTACACTAAAATTATTGTACATTGTGTTTCGATCTGAATTCATATGCATCTTTCACACTCCACCAGCTATGTTGTTGTTCGTGATTGGTACGCATTCGCGATCGAATTGCACGGCATTCTTAGTAAACTTGTACGCTTTGTAATTTACACATTTCACTTTTGTAACTTTTGTAATGTCTGGATTTTTCAAAAACCATTCTTGTAAATTTACGCTTGACAACAGCTGATCGTATATCCCCATATCCGCTTCAAAATGACCCTCGGATTCTTACGGAGCAGCATCATGAGCTTTCATACCATTCAACAGGCGCCAGCCAGACTTAACCGCAGCGAATTGGCAGTTCCTGGTAGCCAACCTCAAATGTTTGAAAAAGCGGCACAATCTGAAGTCGACGTGGTATTTCTGGATTTGGAAGATGCGGTTGCTCCCGATGAAAAAGAAGGAGCGCGTTCAAATATCATTCAGGGTCTAAATGACATCGACTGGAATACAAAAGCGACATCAGTGCGTATCAACGGACTTGATACGCATTACATGTATCGTGATGTTGTTGATGTTATCGAGCAGGCAGGCGCGCATCTTGACTTGATCATGATCCCAAAAGTGGGCACTGCATCTGACGTATATGCGCTTGATATGCTTGTTACACAGGTTGAAGATGCGGTGGGCCTCAAAAAGCGTATCGGGTTTGAACTGATCATTGAAACCGCGCTTGGAATGCAAAACGTCAACGAAATTGCTGCGGCAAGTCCACGAAATGAATCGCTTCATTTTGGTGTTGCGGACTATGCTGCTTCTGTTCGGGCGAGAACAACAATCATTGGTGGTGTAAATCAAAACTATTCAGTTTTGACCGACCCATTGGATGATGCCGGTACACGGCAAACGCATTGGGGAGACATGTGGCATCACGGGTTGTCAAAGATGGTAATTGCGGCGCGTGCCAACGGACTGCGCCCTCTCGACGGACCTTTTGGAGACTTTTCCGATCCCGATGGGTACAATGCCGCCGCAGGTCGGGCCGCTGCTTTGGGGTGCGAGGGAAAATGGGCCATACATCCCTCACAGATCAAGCTGGCAAATGCGGCGATGAGCCCGGGTGACGCTGAAATTGACAGGGCACAACGTATTCTTGTTGCCATGGAGGACGCCGAAAAAGCCGGCAAGGGTGCGGTCTCTCTGGATGGTCGGCTGATTGACTATGCATCGATCAGGCAAGCTGAAGTTCTGGTGGAAAAGGCAAAACAGATCGCCGAACGAAATTCCTGAAATGCAGATATGATGAATTGTATTTCACTGCTCAATTCCCTGCCAATAGAGGATCCGTATTCCTCAGACATCATTAAAAAATACCCGATCATGTTTTAGTGGATTATCTGCGTCGATTGTTTCTTCGAGATGGCGCGCATAACGATGACCGGAATATACTGCAGCCGCAATGATTGCAGGTGCTTCACAATCCCCTATTCTCTTGAGGGACTTCAGTTTTTGGGTGGCATCGTTTTGCTGTAATGCATCCAGTTCAAAATACAGGCCGTCATCGGGTTGACGCGAGGTTACAAGAACGAGCGATGAACAATCGTGAGTTTTTTCTGTTCCCGTATAGGTGGATTTGAACGTTGCTTGCGATCCATCAAATCTGCTCAGGCTTTGGGAGACAACCAACTCCACACCGATTTTCATCAATCTGGTCTGGGCCCGCCAGCGGTCACAGGTGTACGAACCCCAGCTCGATATCGTGTCACCTGGAGTAATCAGCTTAACCGGCACGCCGGATGCACGAACAAGCTCTGCTATCACGCTTGCCATATAATAGTGATCATCATCGTAAATGATTACCGGGCCATCCAGTGTCGCTCCAGCCATGATGTCGCCGGGTGTATAGACCCTCGCATCACGGTTTAACGTCGGCAGGTTACCGAGTGCATTTGCGCCGTAGCCGTCTCTCCGCCAGGAAGCACCCGTGGCAACAGCAATATGATCAGCGCCCACCTCCAGAGCCTGCTTTGCACCCATTCTGCTTTCACGGAAAATTTCAACATGGCTCATTTGTTCGATTTGCTGCACCCGATAATCGCGAACCCTGATCCATTCACTTAAACCTGGAAGCCGCGCCTCTTTCGTAACCCGCCCTCCAAGCTCGCAGGAGGCTTCTGCAAGCAATACACGGTATCCACGTTTGCCAAGGCAGTGTGCCGCTTCCAGCCCGGCGGGACCGGTGCCTATAACAAGGACGGTGTTATCTGATTTCTTTTTCTGGATCTTTTCGGGATGCCAACCACGCCGCCATTCTTCACTCATGGTCGGATTTTGTGTGCACCTAATTGGCGTCCCCTTGCCGTCGCCCATATAACAAATATTACACCCGATGCATTCGCGGATATCCTCAAGCCTTCCCTCTTCAATTTTTTTGGGCAGGAAGGGGTCAGCAATTGAGGGCCTGGCGGCGCCAATCAAATCCACCACCCCTCTTTTCAACTGGCTTGCCATTGTGTCCGGTGAAGTGAACCTGCCAACACTTACAACCGGTTTTGAGGTTAGTGATTTTATGGCCTTGATATAAGGCTCCAGTGCTCCTTCCCCGACAAATCGCGAGGGGCCCATTTCCAGAGAATAGTCATTGACGTTGATATCCCAAAGGTCAGGCATCTCTCCCAAAATGCCGAACATGTCCTCGGTTTCACCCGGAACCGGAATTCCATCGCCACCAACTCCTTCACCATTGGTTTCGGCAGAAAAACGAACCGCGACCGCTATTGCGTCACCGACCGCTTCTTTTGTGTCTTCAATAATTTCCCGAACCAGCCTCACCCGGTTTTCAAGCGAGCCACCATACTCGTCAATCCGCGTATTCATCCGGGGTGAAAGAAACTGCGAAAGCATATAACCATGCGTTGCATAGACATAAACCAGGTCAAATCCCGCTTCCTTCGCCCGTAATGCAGCGTTGCGATGCCAACGCCTCACCTCGCGTATGTCTGCAATATCCATTGCACGTGTCTGAAAGGGATTGCCAGCAAGGTTTGGCATGCTGACAGCGCTCATTGAAACCTCGCGAGTTTCAAGGTTGGCCATGCGTGCACCGCCCAAACAAAGCTCCACACCAGCCAGCGCACCATGCGCGTGCACCTTTTCTGTCATAAGGGCATGAGCCTTGATATCGCGCTGATCCCACAATGATGCACTGGGATGCGGCGGGTCATCAAAGGATGGATGAACAGAACAATATTCCGTATAAGCCTTATCCCTTTTGTTCCGGTGAGATCAACATGTTGTAGGTCATTGGTGATTTTTTGACGGCGATGGCGAGGATGGTTTTGAAGGCGGAGTGGCGGTTTCGGCGACGATTGAACCTGAAGACGAATTCATCGAGATAGGTTTGCAGATGTTTGGCCCGCAGCCCGTGATAGACACCCAAGCCCCATGTTTTGAGGTTTGAAAAAGCCCGATGCACCCAGGGCAATACGATGTGTGCTGCCATCGGCCCGATGGTATGGGGTTGATGATTGAGACCGGGGATAGTGTTGCTCACCCCCTGATAACCGGACCAGCCATCGGTCCTTGCAATCGTTGTTGGAGCCAGGCTCCGCTCAACGAAGAGATGCAGGGATTTGGCGCTATAATCCTCAATTCTCGCCAGACGCCCCCTCCCCGGACGCCCCCTTTGGTCCACTTCAACCGCACCTGCCACCAATAGTTTCCCCTGATGCGAGCGGCCTTGCCCTCCCATGACGGGTTCTTGTTTCGAACGGCAGGAAATCGCGGTTTCATCAACTTCCACAAGGCCTTGCAGGGGCGAGCGATCACTATCCACCATGGCCCGGCGTAATTTGGCGCACAATAACCACGCGGTTTTATAAGAACCAAGGCCCAACTGGCCCTGCAACTGCAAGGCGGAAATACCGTTGGAATGGGTGGTCATCAAAAAAGCTGCCCAAAACCAGACCGTCAGGGGTAATTTCGAGCCGTGCATTACTGTGCCGCTGGTTACCGAAGTCTGACGATGACAGCGTGTGCATTCGTAAGTAAAGGCCTTCGTCTCAAGCGCCCATGCCTTATCATTCCCGCATCGCGGACACACAAATCCATCGCGCCAGCGCATCTCGTAAAGCCACGCAGCACACGCCGCCTCATCGGCAAAACGGTGTTGAAATTCAATCAAGGATGTTGGTGTAAACAGCATGGCAAAGCTCCCTTACATAAGCACAATGTTCACTATATGTTCTACACCATTCAAACGGCAATGTCACTACATATTGTGCCACCGGACCAAAAGGGATAAGGCTTTTCCGTATTTACAACTCCCCATCCACCTTCGGCTTTTACCTCTCTTAACCCTGCCAGTATCCTTGGCCGTTGGGAGCCGCTCCCGGTACAATGAGGCACCTGATAGAAACGGTTCTTCGCAGTAACCGGACCGATTTTGATAGGTTCGAATAGCAGGTCGTAACGACGATCACGCATGGAAATTAAACTTGGACAGGAAAACGCGGGGCGATCGGTGCGAGGAATTACAGCAACAATATCCACTACTCTTCATTAATGCACTTCCCTGGCGGCTATCGCTTCATCAAGTTCCTGCCTTCTTTGTTGGCGGTACATGATTATCGCTGCTATTGCGACACAAACAGCAACGAACAGAATGATGATTGTTGCGAGCGCATTGATATCCGGGCGCAGTCCCAACCGAATTCTTGAGAAGATCAGGATTGGCAGTGTGTTCGCACCGGGGCCGGTTACAAAACTTGCGATCACAAGGTCATCCAGTGACAGGGTAAAGGCAAGCAGCCAGCCCGCAACCATACCAGGCGCCAGACGCGGAAGGGTAATCGCTGTTAGAACCTTGAAGGGTTTTGCACCAAGATCAAGGGCTGCTTCTTCCAGCGTTTGTCCCATGCCGGTCAAGCGGGCTTGTACAACTACCGCTACATAAGCAAGAGAGAAAGTTATGTGTGCGATTGTTATCGTCGTGAAGCCGCGTTCTGCGGGCCAGCCAATTATTTGTTTCAGCGTAATGAACAAAACCAACAACGACAGGCCGGTAATAACCTCAGGCATAACCAGCGGTGCGACGAGCATTCCACCAAATAGCGTACGCCCGCGAAACCGCCCGAAACGAACCATTGCCAAACCTGCGAGCGTTCCCAACAAGGTAGCAAAGGTTGCGTTTATGACCGCGATTTCCAGGCTGAGTGTAACCGCACTCCAAACCTCGGGAGAATTAAAAAGAACCGTATACCAACGCGTAGACCAGCCACCCCAAACCGGCACCAGCTTCGAATAATTGAACGAATAGATAACCAGCAAGATCATCGGCACATAGAAAAATCCCAGGCCAATAGTGAGCATGACGGATAAAAAACGGGAGCGTTTGTTGTACATGGTTTAGCGCTCCTCCGCAGCTTCGCCCTGATAGTACTGATACACAGTCATCGGAAGAACCAGCAGGAACAGGAGAACAATTGCGACTGCAGAAGCAACAGGCCAATCCGTGTTGGCTGAGAACTCATTTACAAGCAGGCGTCCAATCATCAGCACATTGCCGCCGCCCAGCAAGTCCGGGATGACATACTCGCCAGTCGCTGGAATGAACACCAACAAAGAACCGGCAATAATGCCTGGAATGGTCAGTGGCAGGGTTACCTTGAGGAACGTATTGGTAGGTCGCGACCCTAAATCTGCTGCTGCTTCATTGAGAGCTGCATCCAGCTTTTCCATGTTGGCGTAGAGCGGCAGAATCATGAAAGGCAAATAGGTATAGACGATACCGACATAGACTGCGAACTCGGTATAAAGCATTCGGATGGGCTCATCGATCAGACCCATTGAAATCAGGAGATTATTGATGGTTCCACGGTCTGCCAGCAATCCCATCCAAGCATAAACACGCAGCAGGAAAGAGGTCCAGAACGGCAGTATGATTGCAAACAACAACAGCCGTTTTGCCAACGGCCTTGATCGTACAATGCCATAGGCCATGGGATAGCCGATCAAGAGGCAAATGAATGTTGAGATGATCGAGATTTTCAAAGAGTTGAAATAGGTCCGATAGTACAGATTATCGCTGAAGATGTAGATGTAGTTGTCAAAAACCAGCCGGATGTTCATCACCCCGGCATCTGTCCACTCAATCATTTTTGTGAATGGTGGACTGGCTATTACGATTTCAGCGAGGCTGATTTTGGCAACTATGAAAAATGGCAGCAGAAAGAATACCAGCAACCATATGTAGGGAAGAAACAGAACAATTGATTTCCAGCCCGCTTGGAAACGCCGGCTGAGTTGTTCGAATATTCCTGAACCAGCAGCCATCGGTTCAGCAGCCTGGTTTTCGGACATTTCGCTCATGCGTTCAACAACATTGCACTGGAAGGTTCCCAACTGAGATACACCGTATCCTCCCAGGTGATGCCGTGTGTTCTGCTCTTCGGTCTGATCTGGTTGGGCGCGGTAACATCAATAATCTGACCGTTTTCCAGCCGGATTTTATAAATTGAAGTATCGCCGAGATATCCGATATCGTCGACCTTACCCTTCGCCTGATTGTATTTTGCCTTACCAGGGGATTTCTTGCTGATCTGAAATTTCTCCGGGCGTATTGCGACCCAGACCTGACTGCCTTCCTTGGTTGACTGCCCATGATCAATATAAACTTCGCCCAGGTCAGTTGAGACCCTGACATGATCGGGACTGTCCTCGATTACCTGACCTTCCAGGATATTGGCAGACCCGATAAAATCAGCAACAAACCGCGTCTCCGGAAATTCGTAAATTTCGGTTGGTGTTCCCATTTGCACCAATTGACCTGCATCCATTACCGCGATCCGACTTGACAAGGTCATCGCCTCTTCCTGATCATGGGTGACTACGATGAAGGTGACCCCAACCTCCTCCTGAATATTCATCAGTTCAAACTGGGTGTGATTGCGCAGTTTTTTATCCAACGCTGCAAGCGGTTCATCCAGCAGCAAAAGTTTCGGTTCTTTGACCAGTGCGCGCGCCAGTGCAACCCTTTGGCGTTGTCCGCCGGAAAGCTGTTGGGGCTTGCGCTTCTTATAATCCTGAAGCTTGACGAGAGAGAGGATATCGTGGATCCGGTCATCAATTTCGGATCGGGAAATATTATCCTGCTGCAAGCCAAATGCGATGTTCTTCTCGACTGTCATATGAGGAAAAAGCGCATAGCTCTGAAACATCATGTTGGTCGGGCGTTCATAGGGTGGAACGGCAGACATGTCTGCACCATCAATGATGATGTTACCAGTGGTTGGAACTTCGAAGCCTGCCAGCATTCTCAAAAGGGTAGTCTTGCCACAACCCGATCCTCCCAGAAGGCAAAACAACTCACCTTGAAAAATATCAAGATCGACATTGTTTACTGCGGTGACTTCTCCAAATTTTTTGGTAACCCCGCGAATGCGAACCAATGGCTCCGCATCCCTGTCTATCCATGACGTACAACCGGCGGTTTTTGCACCGTCCATCGGGGACCTCATCTCATAAATTTAATGAAAAATACGTGTTGGCGGAGAGTAAACCCCGCCGCCAACAAAATCTGCAGATTTAGCTGCCTGCCTTGAAGTCGGTCCATGTTCTGGTACGGAACTTCTCGGCCTTTGGTGGCAATGGATTAAGCGTGTACATGTCAGCCACAGCTTCCGGAGTTGGATAAGCTGCCGGACTTGAGGTCACTGCTTCATCAATCAGCGGTTTGGCTGCACTGTTTGCCGACGCATACCAAGTGTAGTTACTGTCACCGGCGGCCACTTCCGGGCGCATCATATAGTTGAGAAACAGGTGAGCGTCCTCAACATTCTTGGCGTCGGCAGGGATCACCCAACCATCAACCCAGAAGTTTGATTTGCCAGCACCCTTTGGAAGGTAGAAGTCGAGCACGACGCCGGTATTTGCCTCTTTGGCACCTGACATTGCGAGCAGGCCATCTGGTCCCCAGGTTGTTGAAACACAGAATTCCTTTTGCGGCATGCGCTGATATGCATAATTATCGAAGGTTTTGACGTAAGGCCGGATTTCCTTCAACAGCGCTCCAACTTTTTCGTAATCCGCGCGGTTGGTGGAATCCGGTGGCAATCCGAGATGAGCAAGTGCCATCGGAATCATATCTGTCGGTGAATCAAGGAAGGAAACACCGCACTTTGCCAATTCCTTCATGTGCTTTGGATCAAAGATCATGTCCATCGAACCGATAGGCGCGTCAGGATATGTCTCCAGAACAAGCTCTTTGTTGTAAGTTACGCCATGCGTACCCCACATGAACGGAACGATATATTGATTGTCCGGATCCCATTTACCGGACAACTGACCAAGGACGGCTGTATCCATGTGCTTGAAGTTATCCAGTTTGGAACGATCAATCGACTGCAAGATGCCGCCCGCGGTTATGAGGCGCGCAATCTGAGAAGCAGCATGAGAAACTACGTCGTAGCCGCTGTCACCTGCGAGCAATTTCGCATCAATGGCCTCAACAGACTCGTAGTTGTCGTAGATTACCTTGATACCGGTTTCTTTTTCGAAATTAGCGATTGTTTCTTCGCCAATGTATTCAGCCCAGTTCGTCACCTTGAGAACGCGGTCTTCAGCGTTTGTCGGGCCGACAATCAGCAGGCCAACGGCTGTTGCGCAAACAAGTGCCGTCAATTGTTTCTTTATACACATTTAGTTGGTTCCTCCCATTTATGCGTTCCCCTGTTAGCAGACCCTATTTGTGTGTTCCCGTTATTTGCTTGGCTGATGGTTCAATCAAAAGGGTAAGTATTTGATTTTCAGGTAACTTTGTTTCTGTCTATCAGGGTTGATTATAAGAACGTCCAAACAGAGGTTAAGCTGGCTGAAACAGATGAGTCAAGCTGGCATTGCCTTCACTTTCTGACAATTTGAAAGGAGGGGTTGCAGACACCTTCAACAGGTATCAAAGTTGTCCGGGTAAAATCCGATGGCGGGAAGAGCTTCCTTGCCCTGGATATTCTATTGATATGCAAAAAGGCCGCTGACAGCCATGATACACATGCTCAGCAAATTCGATCTGAAAGCCGGTGTGGCTTTCGATGAATTTGAAAAAGCCTATTTTGGGTTCATTGAAGCGGTTCGCAATCTTGGACTTGTTGAATCGTCAGGCGGTATCGGCCAACGGGTCAAGAACACACCCATGGATACTGCAGGGGAATGCGAACCTGAATATTATTCAATCATGAGCTTCAAAGATCGTACCCAGCTAGACGCGGCTTACGAACACCTCCTCAGTGCCGGTTCATCAGAAATTGAGCAGAAAACCCATCACGCGGTCCATGAAATGATAGCGAACCCGGTTTTTATTTGCTGGCAAGACAGGACCTAGGATCATGGGCTCGAACAGCGCTTGGTTTCAATCATCGTGTCATATTGATTCATCTCTTTGGGGAGAAACGTCCGAACGGTTGGAGAAGCTTGAAGTATTGAAGGTCAATGCAAAAGCGGATGTTGCCATTATCGGCGCAGGGTTTTGCGGATTGTCTACGGCACTGCACCTGTCAGAGCTTGGGTACGAGGTGTCGGTTGTCGATGCCCACGAACCGGGTTGGGGTGCTTCAGGTCGAAATGGTGGACAAGTAATCCCCGGCCTCAAAATCATGCCGGATGAAATTGTTGATCGCTATGGCACAGAACGCGGCGAGCAGATCATATCAATCATCAGCAACGCTCCCTCCCAGCTTTATGAACTGGTTGATAAATACAAGATTGATTGCGATCTTCGCAAAACCGGCTGGATACAACTTGCCAAAGGTCCGCATGGTGCGGGCGTCATAAACAATCATGTAAGGCAGTGGGGTAGCCGCGGTATCGATGTTTGCGAGCTTGACCGTAATGATATCCGGTCGATGGTCGGGACCGACGGTTACTACAAAGGCCTGCTTGATAAGCGCGGTGGCAACCTGCATCCGCTTAAATATGCACGGGGATTGGCGAGAGCATGCATTTCCAACGGCGCCTCCATTTACAAGGAAAGCCCGGCATTATCCGTAGAACGAGAAGGCAATGCCTGGAGCGTTAAAACTGCTGCGGGAAGCGTAAGGGCAAAAATCGTAGTCGTGTGTACCAATGGTTATACGGGGGAGATGTGGCCGGGACTTGCGCAATCAATTGTTCCAGTGCTGACCGGAGTGGTCGCGACCGCTCCCCTGCCGAGGGAATTGCATGAAAAATTTCTGCCTGATCGTCAAGGTGTAGCCGATACACAAAGGTTGCTGTCCTGGTTCGGGCTTGATTCAAGGAACCGTCTGATTTTCGGCAGTCGTACCAACTCGCAAGTCGAATCCATCGACAAAAGCAACTTCACGTTCGGAATTCGCAGGCTGCATGAAATTCTGCCGGAAGTTCGCGGTCTTGAACTTGAACACCTTTGGACAGGCCGGGTAGCCCTTACGCTTGATCACGTTCCACACATTCACAAACTTGCGGACGGACTTTACAGCGGTCTTGGCTTTAACGGACGTGGCGTCGCCATGGCAACGACAGTCGGAAAAATTCTCGCAAGGCACTGCAATGGCGACATTGTGGGCAATGAGTTTCTACCGATTTCTCCGGTGAAAAAAGTTCCTCTCAGTCAGTTCAGGGGAAGTGGCATTGCCATCGCACTAACCTGGAAGCGCATGATGGATACGCTCAAGCCGTAACCAAAAAAGATCCGAATTTTAAACCGCCTGCTCTTCAGCCAGTTCTGAAAACACTGCTACGATGCAGCCCGTTTCAGAGTAAGAATTATGCTCGGTCCCAGGAGCCAACCACACGACATCCCCGGTACGGTAAGTCGTACCATCATGATCGGTCAACTCGCCTTCAATAACAAAAAATTCCTCTGCACCACCATGGCGATGAGGAGCCGAACTTGAGCCAGGTTCCATCTTGTAAATATAAAACCCGACACCTTTTTGCATGTCAGAATTAAGCTGCAAAATGGAAGTTCCCGTCTCCGAAATTTCGTCGGGATCAAACGGCGTAAATTCTGCATCCTTAAGGTTTACAACACGGCGGTCTTTCGTGGCTACTGGTTTCATTTTCTGCAACTCCCCGGGGTTTGTTGACAATCAGGATTTGATACGCTGCACCATTTCCGGATTTCTCCTGAAATTGAGTAATTTTTGCTCATACCACGTTTCAAATCCTGAAGGTCAACGGGCGCTGGCCTTAGTTCCACTTTTTTTCAGTTGTTTCAAGGCCTTCCTGCATCTTTACCAGTATTGTCTAGTTACAAGAAAAATGCAATAATATTAGATAGATAAGCAGTCTGGAGATGAAAGAAATGACCGTGTCTGAGAGAGATACTTCGATACCTGAGAATTGGGATCGCAGAGGTCTTCCAGGATGGTCTTATCACAGCGAAGCGTTGCTTGACCTGGAACGCACGCACCTGTTTCGAAGCCATTGGCAAATTGCCTGCCACATCAGTGACATAGCGGTACCAGGTGCATATCAAACCTTTGATGCGTTTGGAGAACGCGCATTGATTGTTCATGGTGAAGACGGAAACATTCGCGCGTTTCACAACATTTGCCGCCACCGGGGCTCCCGCCTGGTTGTTAATGATAACGGCGTTTGCAAGGGGGCAATGGTGTGCCCGTTCCATGGTTGGGTTTATAATTTTGACGGCACGCTTCGAGGTGCCGCACAACCCAAGAGCTTTCCTAAACTGGACAAGAATGAGTTTGGATTACCGTCAATCGAGTGCGAAGTATGGCATGGTTTCGTTTTCGTGCGTTTTGCCAAAGGGCCGCAACCAAGTGTCAGCGAGTTGATGGCTCCGGCAGAAGAAGAAGTTGCACATTATCAAATGGATACGCTGAAACCTACTTCAGGTTTTTCCTCCCTGACTTCACCGGTAAACTGGAAATCTGTTCGCGACGTTGACAATGAAGGATATCACGTTGCAATGGCCCACCCTGCCCTGCAAGACCTTTATGGCAGAACCTATTATGACGAGCCTTATGTAAAAGGCTTGAGCCGCTCCTACGCGACATTTGACCGAAACTTTTCCAATCGCTGGAGTGTTCGTCATTACACCAAACTCTCTAGCCCGATGTCACACTTGCCTGAACATCTACATGAAGCGTGGATTTACTGGGGCCTCTTTCCCAATGCTGTGATCGCAGCGACGCCGGAGAGTATTCAGTTTTATCAGGAGTTCCCAATTTCCACGAGTGAGACACTGGTTCGCGGGGCGATGTATAAATTTGACAATGAAACACGAGAACAAAGTGCAGCCCGTTATCTTGCGGCCCGAATAGATCAGGAGACTTTTGAAGAAGATATCCAGTTGACAATCTGGTCAAATGAAGCAATGGCGTCACGGGACTATGCGGGGTTCTACCTGTCTGATCTTGAATATGGGGTGCGGACGCATCACGACCACATTCGCGCATTGTTGCCGGTGACCAATTTGGAAGGCGCACCAGCTGAAGACAAGATCGCGGCCCGGAATAAAGAGATGGTGGAAAGTTCCACAAATTGATTCCCGGTCCAGGCCGGGAATTGTCATAAATCCCAAGGTGTTTGATTTTTACGTGTCATCTATTGGTTCCGACATAACAACGCAGGTTGAATTGCTTGAAACACCGCTTGGGATTCCGGGGTCGGGATACACCCGGTATGGTGCCGCCATGTGGTTATTCCAAAATGGCCAGATGGCGAGCGGGGAACTGGAAGCCTACCGAATTTGCTGCAAACTGGACTGGCAGGATCCAGCCGACTTCAAACTTTGAAAATACTAGTGGTCCGTTCGAAACAAATGAGTCCCTTTGCGGCGAACTCTTTATCATTTGTTTCGAACGTAAAGACCACTAGCAAGGTATTGTTTTCTAGTGGATTTTAAGATTCAAATATTTGGATGAGAGGTCTCGGAAAACGGGTTCCAAATGTTTGAATCAATCCACTAGAGCGTTCCGCCGTTAATTAGAATTGTTTTTGGAAGCGCATCTGTCAGGGCCAGAACGTTTTGATGGGGGGACTCTCCATCTGATAGGAGCCAGGATTTTACGCTTTTAGCCGCCCTTCAATTGCTGTAGCAGAAAAACCTCGCTGTCCGGTTTGATCTCATGCGTAAACGTCTTTGAATTTACGCTCGATTTCCGCATACCTTATTTGATTTCCCGTGCGATTATCTTTCCATCAACCGCAACTGAAACACCGGCTTTTAGTGTTGGTTCCAGGCCCGGATAGGCCTCAACCAAATTTTTTAACAGCGCGCCAATCGTCTGTCCCTTAATTTCCACCGTGTCTTTCCCATCGGTGAACCGCTTGAGACCCGACCAAAGCTGGACTTCAACCATCGGCCTGTTTTTCCAAAGCTTCCAGAATTCGCGGAGGCGACATCGGCAATTGCTTTAGCCTCACACCTGCAGCATTCGAAACCGCGTTGGCGATTGCCGCAAGAGGTGGACAGATTGAAGTTTCGCCAACTCCCCGCACACCATATGGGTGGCCCGGGTTTGGAACTTCAACAATGACCGTATCAATCATCGGCAAATCCGATGCGACTGGAATCCGATAATCCAGGAAACCGGAGTTTTGCAAGCGACCATCCTCACCGTAGACATACTCTTCGTTAAGTGCCCAGCCAATTCCCTGAGCCGCACCGCCTTGATACTGACCTTCCACATAGGTCGGGTGGATTGCTTTGCCAGCGTCCTGAACAACCGTATAGCGGGTGACGCCGGTTTGGCCGGTTTCGGTATCAACTTTTGCGTCAACAATATGAGTGGCGAAGCTGACGCCTGCCCCTTCCGGTGTCGCTTCAAAGTGACCAACAATCGGACCACCGGTTGCACCCATATCTGCAGTCAGGTCTGCCAGTGAGACCGGTTCAAAATCTCCGGCATTGGGGCCGGATGGTTTTGCATAACCATTTTCCCAGAAGACCGCATCCACATCGATGCCCCATTTCGCAGCGGCGCGGCCGCAGAGTTTTTCTACTGCATCGCGAGATGCCTTGATCGCCGCAAGCCCACTTGCATAGGTAACCCGCGACCCGTGACTGATTTCGTTATAGCCGAGCGTTGCCGTGTCGGCGATTGTGGTGCGCACCTTGTCGTAGGAAATCCCAAGTTCCTCGGCCACCATCTGGCACATGGAAGCTCTGCTTCCGCCGATGTCGGGAGTGCCGACTGAAAGAGCCGCCGTACCATCTTCCGAAAGTGCCAGTGATACAGCAGTTTCGCCACCATGGTTGAACCAGAAACCGCAGGAAATTCCTCTGCCAGAACCTTCTTCCAGGGGGGCTGAATAGTGAGGGTGTTTCTTTGCTTCCTCCAGCGTTTCCACCAAACCAATCCGTTCAAACCTTGGTCCGTAAGATGCCCTGGTTCCTTCTTTGGAAGCGTTTTTCAAACGAACTTCAATTGGGTCCAGGTTAAGCTTGTTGCACAATTCATCGATGATGGATTCAACCGCAAATGCAGCCATCGGAGAACCCGGTGCACGATAGGCCGCCTGCTTGGGACGGTTAGCAATGACATCATAGCCAATCTGTTTCACGTTCTCGAGGCTGTATGGAGCAAAGGCGCACATTGCGGTGAACTCCATCGGCGCACCCGGGAATGCGCCGCCTTGCAAACGGAATATTCCTTCTGCGGCAGTGATCGTTCCGTCCTTTTTCATGCCAATCTTCACGTCCATCGAGGTCGAGGAAGTCGGTCCGGTAGCACGGAAAACCTCGGAACGGTTCATCACCAGCTTTACAGGTCTGTTGGTTTTTCTTGAAAGCGCCAAAGCCACCGGCTCAATGAATACGGCTGTCTTACCACCGAAACCACCGCCGATTTCGGATGCGGTTACCCGGATTTGGCTTGAATCTGTCCCAACCAATGCAGCACAAACTTTCTGCACATTGAAATGGCCTTGCGTACAACACCAAACCTCGCCTTTTCCGTCTGACCCCAGTTGCGCCAGACAGGCATGCGGTTCGATATACCCCTGGTGTGTTGCCTCGGTTTGAAAAGTATCCTCAACAACGAGATCTGCTTCTTTAAATCCTTTTTCAACATCGCCGTGACCGCTTTCATGATAGCGAACCACATTGGGGTGAAGTCCTTCCGGCACAGAGCCATCAGCCGCTCCAGCACGAATTGCCGGTGCGCCTTCTGCCATCGCCTTATCAACATCGGTGACGTGAGGAATGGCTTCATACTTAACCTCAATAAGTTTGGCTGCATCACGGGCTGCCAAAGATGTTGTGGCAGCAACAGCTGCAACCGTATGACCGTCATAAAGTGCAGTGTCGCCAGCCATCACATTTTCAAGTATGTTCCAGTTTTCGCCGGTCAATCCATCGGCAAAATCAGCCCGCGTAACAACTGCCTTTACTTCCGGCATTGCCTCTGCCTTTGAGGCATCAATGCTGATGATGTTTGCATGGGCATGGGGTGAGCGAACGCAAACGGCGTGCAGCATTCCGGATGCATATGCATCAGCACCAAATTTAGCGCGACCGGTTACCTTATCAATGCCGTCCGGACGATCTGGCCTGGTACCAACAACCTTGAAGTCATGCTCGATATTCTGTCCTTCGACGCCCATCAGGAGGCCTCCCTCATTTCTGCGGCTGTGTCCATTACAGCTCGAATGATCTTGTCGTATCCGGTGCAGCGGCAAAGGTTCCCTGCAAGCCAATAACGCACTTGTGTCTCAGTTGGATCGGGGTTCTTTTCCAGCAATGCCATTGTGGCAACCAGAATACCCGGCGTGCAAATTCCGCATTGCAGCGCTGCGTATTCAATAAATTTCTGCTGCAAAGGATGAAGTTCCTCGCCGTTGGCCATCCCCTCGACCGTATTGATCGATTTGCCTTCTGCCTCCACACCCAGCATCAAACAGGAGCACACAAGTCTTCCATCAACCGTGACCGAACAAGCGCCACAATCGCCTGTGCCGCAACCTTCCTTGGCACCGGTAAGGGCCAGGCGATCGCGCAGCACATCAAGCAGAGTTTCTCTCGGATCGCACAGAAATTCTTCCGGATCACCATTTACGGTGGCGGTTACGTGTATCATGCTCATGGTTATCCCCTCGCCCGTTCGTAGGCTATTCGTGCGACGCGTTTTGCAAGGACGCCGGCAACATGTGTGCGAAATTTGATGGTCCCGCGTTTGTCGTCAATCGGATTGCAGGCTGCAGAAGCAGCTTCTGCCAATGCAGCAATCGCCTTGTCGTCCAGCGTTGTGCCGATAATTGCTTTTGCAGCATCTCCAACAAGGAGCGCGGTCGGTGCTACGGCTCCAAGTGAAACCCTGGCTTCCGACACAACATCGCCTTCACAGCGCAAGCTCACAGCACAGCCAACAACGGCAATGTCCATCTCGGTGCGAGGAATAAACCGCAGATACGCGTCTCCACCATTCTTGCCGCGTGCGGGGAGATTAATCGCGGAAATAACTTCTCCCTTTTTCAGGCTGGTTTTACCAGGTCCGACAGGAATGTCTTCTACCGCAACGGCGCGATTGCCGTTTGGCCCAGTCACCGCAACCGAGGCTCCAGCGGTGATGAGCGCCGGTACGCTATCGGCTGCCGGTGATCCGTTGCACAAGTTACCAACGAGGGTTGCTCTGCCTTGTACCTGGGTAGATCCAATCAGATCCATCGCCTCAACAACGCCTGGCCAATCCTTGGATAGTTTGGGATGCTCTGTCATCTCGGCACCTGACACAGCCGCCCCGATTTGCCAGCCATCCGGGTTATTGGAAATATCGCGGGTTCCCTCAATTTTTTTCAGGTCAATCAGAACATCCGGCATGACGATGTCAGACCGCATCTGAACCAACACGTCAGTTCCTCCTGCCAGGTATCGAACCACACCTTTGGCACTTGCGGCCAAAGAAGCAGCTTCTTCAAAACTATCGGGGCTATGGTATTGCATTGCTTACTCTCTCAAAGACTTTTGTATATGGATACTGGCCTATTCGCCGAGGAAATCCAAGCCGCTTCTTGATCAAATCGCTCGGTATTCTGCAGATTTTCGCCGTGCAGGATTGGGCATCAAGTTGTGAAGTCGCGCAATGACAGCCCGATGTCGCATCAAACTTCTTTCCATTCACTTTTACTACATTGGATGTGGATCAGGGCACAATAAACTTGTATGCTTTAGTCAAGTTTAAACTTGCGAGTCCCCAGATGCGCCTTACCAAGCACACCAATTATGCAATCCGGATCATGATGTATTGCGGTGCAAATCATGGCCAACTCAGCCAGATTCCCGAAATTGCAACTGCCTATGGCCTCTCGGAAATGTTCTTGTTCAAAGTCTTGCAGCCCTTGACCAAAAATGGGTTGATTGAATCGATCCGTGGTCGCAATGGCGGAATCAAGCTTGCCAAGGAGCTTGATGAAATCAGACTTTCCGAAATTGTCAGGATTACGGAGGATAATTTCGAAATGGCTGAGTGCTTTAAGGAAGGTGGAACCAGCTGTCCGCTGGTGGATTCTTGTGAATTGAATGCCGCGTTACATGAGGCACTGGCTGCCTTTTTTGCGGTTCTCGACAAGTATACGATAAAGGATCTCGCTATTAATCGTTACGGGATCGATAAATTGCTCGGCATAGACATCGTTGAAAGCGTGGCTCAGCAATAATTTTCACCTATTTTATTCCTGAATTAAATTTCAACCTGTCACACATTTCGTACTGTCAAATTTAGAATAATTCTTAACTATACTTTTTTTGTCATGTTTATGTTGACTCTCGCCGCAGTCTCTGCAATTTGGCTTAGCTGTCCAATTTAGGAGACATTAATGCCGCTCACTCGAAACCTTCTGGGAGCAATCACACTCTCAATTGCCGCATCATCTACATCTGCGGCATTTGCGGCTGATACTGTAAACATATACTCCTACCGCCAGCCTGACCTGATCGCGCCACTTTTGAACGCGTTCACAAAACAGACCGGCATCAAAACGGAAGTTCAGTTTCTTAAAAAGGGCATAATCGAAAAGCTGAAGGCGGAAGGTGTAAACTCTCCGGCTGATGTAATCTTGACTACCGATATTGGTCGTCTTTCCGGTTTGGCTGATCAGGGTCTCACACAATCAATCAACAATGATGCCATTGAAGGCAATATTCCGGCGCACTACCGTGATCCCGCCGGTGGTTGGTTTGGTCTGACAACTCGCGGGCGCGTTGTCTATGCTTCCAAGAGCCGTGTAGCACAGGACATGATAACCTATGAAGAACTTGCCGACCCCAAATGGAAGGGAAAAATCTGCACCCGCTCCGGTCAACATGCATACAATATTGCATTGATTGCCTCAATGATCGCCAACAAGGGAGCTGCGTTTACCGAAACATGGCTGACAGGGGTGAAAGAAAACCTTGCCCGCAAACCTGATGGCAATGACCGTGCGCAGGCCAAGGGCATTTTCTCAGGTGAATGCGATCTTGGTCTGGGGAACACTTATTATGTCGGCCTGATGAAAAACAATGAAAAGAAGCCTGAGCAAAAACAATGGTACAATTCGATGAAGGTCCTGTTTCCCAACACCGAAGATCGCGGGACGCATGTGAACCTTTCCGGCATGGCGCTGGCCAGGCATTCTCAAAACAGGGGTGCAGCAATCAAATTGATGGAATTCCTGTCCAGCGGAGCAGCACAGGAACTTTATGCTGAAGCCGTTTATGAGTACCCTGTGAAGCCCGGCACCAGGCTTTCGCAAACCGTTGCAGGTTTTGGCGATATGAAACCGGACACCTTGTCACTTGAGAAAATTGCGAAATTGCGCAAAGAAGCCTCTAAACTTGTCGATAAAGTCGGCTACGATGACGGACCTTCCAGTTGAGTGACATTGCTGATCCAGCAGGATTGACATCACAGTCCAAACGCAGCGCCGGGTTTTTCATGCCCGGTGCACTTGCGTTTGCGGTTCTTCTTTGCCTGCCAATCATCACACTTTTGATTTTGGCTTTCAGAGGCGATCTTGAAAGTTTTATGCATATTGCAACAACTGTAATGCCAGTTGCTGGCGCCACCACTTTGATCGTCATGCTCGGCGTAGGAGCGTTTACAGCTATTATTGGAACAGTCGCTGCCTGGCTGGTTACGAGTTTCGATTTTCCTTTGAAAAAAATTATGCAATGGGCGTTAATGCTGCCGCTTGCGGTACCGACATACATCTCCGCCTACACCTTTGTTGAGTTCTTCTCATATACCGGGCCATTGCAAGAAATCGTACGTGGACTTGGAGGATTTCAATCCTCACGGGACTACTGGTTCCCTGACATCCGTTCAGTTTGGGGAACAATCTTTGTTCTGGGTATTGTTTTGTACCCATATGTTTATTTGTCCGTGCGAACCCTGTTCCTGCTTCAGGGAAGTAACATTCCCGACAGTGCGAGAGCATTGGGGGCCAATGGAATACGATTGTTTTTCCGGATAACAATACCACTTGCGCGTCCTGCCATCATTTTGGGCGTAACGCTTGCCTTAATGGAAACCATAAATGACATCGGTGGCGTTGAATATCTTGGAACCCGAACCCTGACCTTTTCGGTTTTTTCGGTCTGGCTTAACCAAAATGATCTGGCAGGGGCAGCGCAGATAGCGATTTTCTTGTTGGTAATTGTCTTTATCCTGATTTTCCTGGAACAGATATCGCGCGGCAAACGGCAATATCACGAACTGCGTTCGACCACGAATCGCAATGAAAGTGTCAGGCGACTTTCAGGTTTACGGGCACTGGCCGTGACTTTACTCACCCTGACCCCTGTCATGCTGGGCTTTGGCATCCCGATCTATGTGCTGGCAGAGTTTGCTTACTTTGACCTGGGTCAAATATTTTCTTCATCGATTGCTGCGGCTTTGACCACTACAATTGCGCTGGGTACAATTGCGGCAGTTCTGGCAGTATTTGGAGGCTTGGTTCTCAGCTATGCCCTCCGGACAAATCCGACGAAAGGCATTAAGACCGCTGTCCGACTTGCAACCATTGGATATGCAGTTCCCGGCACATTGATTGCAATTGGTGTGTTTGTGCCATTTGCTGCATTTGACAACTTGCTGGATGGCTTTTTGCGCGGAGCTTCCGGAGTTTCAAGCGGACTGCTTGTGACAGGTTCCGGTGCTGCCTTGATCTTTGCATACCTGGTTCGCTTCATGGCAATGGCTGAAGGCAACCTTGAAAACGGGTTTGCAAAACTTACCCCCAATATGGACATGGCAGCCCGAAGCCTTGGCCGAAGTCAGTTTGAAGTGTTGCAAAAAATACTGCTTCCCATTATGCGGCCCGCGATTGCAGGTGCCGCACTTTTGGTCTTTGTTGATGTGGTGAAGGAACTCTCTGCCACGATACTGCTCCGACCGTTTGGCATGAATACACTTGCAACCCATGTCTATGATTTTGCGTCTCAAGGACGTGTCGAAGACGGGGCGCTTGGGTGTTTGCTGATTGTTGGTGTTGGGATATTGCCGGTCATTCTTCTGACCAGAAAACCCGGATAATCTTTCGCAGTGATTGCCCATGATACGTTAAACATCCCACATTATACCAACGGCCATTAGGATTGCCCGTAGTGATTGCACAAATTCTGGGCTAGAGTTTTGATGTCGATACCCAAAACTTTCACCTCGGGCCTCATGACAACGCTACTGATAAAAAATGCCAGCCAGTTGGTCACAATGGATGACAAGCGCCGTGAATTATCAAATTGCGGGGTGTTTGTACGCGATGGCGTGATTGAAACAGTTGGCAATGAGCTTCCCGACAATGCCGATGAAATCATTGATGCCAGGGACTGTGTCGTAACACCTGGTCTCGTTAACACGCACCATCATTTATACCAGTCGTTGACGCGCGCAGTACCGGGAGGCCAGAATGCGCTGTTGTTTGGATGGCTTCAAACGCTTTATCCGATTTGGTCGAAGTTTGGGCCGGACGAATTTTTTGTTTCTGCACAAACCGGCCTGGCTGAACTGGCGTTGTCAGGCTGCACGATGAGTTCAGACCACCTTTACCTATATCCAAATGGGGCAAGACTGGAAGATACGATTGAAGCTGCGAATACCATCGGCATCAGATTTCATCCAACCCGCGGCTCCATGAGCATTGGGGAAAGCAGTGGTGGACTTCCACCGGATTTACTGGTCGAGAAAGAAGAAGAAATTCTTAAAGACTGCATTCGCGTGATCGATGCTTTTCATGACCCAAATCCGGGATCGATGGTGAGGGTCGGAATTGCACCATGTTCGCCGTTTTCGGTCAGTCGTGAACTGATGCGTGACGCGGCACTGCTTGCTCGCGACAAGAAGGTCATGCTTCACACACATCTTGCAGAAAACGACGAAGATATAGCCTACAGCCTTGAAAAATTCGGCTGCAGGCCAGGCCAATACGCTGAGGATTTGGGCTGGACCGGAAAGGATGTGTGGCATGCGCATTGTGTCAAACTGGACGCTTTGGAAATCGACCTGTTCTCACGTACCAAAACCGGCGCGGCCCACTGCCCGTGCTCGAATTGCCGACTTGGTTCAGGCATAGCTCCGGTGCGGGAGATGAGGGACGCAGGCGTCAAAGTCGCACTAGGTGTTGACGGCTCCGCATCAAACGATGCAGGACATCTTCTGGCTGAGGCGAGACAAGCCATGCTCTTGCAGCGTGTAAAGAACGGTGCAGATTCGATGGGTGCCCGGGAAGTGCTGGAAATCGCAACACTCGGCGGGGCCATGGTGCTCGGTCGTTCCGATTGCGGATCGCTTGAGGTTGGCAAGCGAGCAGATATTGCAATCTGGGATATGAGTGGCCTCGAAGCGGCAGGCAATTGGGATCCGGTCGCGGCCCTTGTATTATGCGGACCGTTTTCGGTGCGAGACCTGATAGTAGAGGGACGCCGGGTAGTGAGCGCAGGCAATCTGACCGGTGTTGATATCCGGCAAGTGATCGAACGCCAAAACCAGATGGCGAAACAATTAGCGGAATTGGCATAGAGCAAATTCGGTTTAAACTTCAAAGGCGTTGTCTATTCTTTTGGCTCAATCAAAAGAAAAAACGCCCTATAGCGTGTCGCTTTTTATTGGTTTTATTTGGCACGCTATAAGTCATTGTATTTACGCCTTTCGTTATCATTTTGTGAATTCACAAAAGTGCGAAAAGCTCTAGAGCTAAATTCGATCTAGAGCATTTTGAGTTTAAACAGAGTCACTTAAAATGCTCTATGCCTTTGTTTTGTCGCACTTTCTTATCATGAAATCGACTTTGATTTCATGGAAAGGGCTCTAGCGGTCCGGATGACTTTCCTGACCTGCCACGTAGACTGACGACACGGATCTGTCATCCCCCATCGTTTGCAGTACGAACAATTCTTCGCTCAGGTTTTCTACCGTTTCCATTCGCAAGGCCATTGCAGGCGTGGCTCTCGCATCAAGGACAACCACATCCGCTTCCGATCCAGGTTCCAGAGAGCCTATTTTTTCCTCCAAAGAAAGTGCACGGGCATTGCCAAGCGTCATCATGTAAAAAGATTGAAGCGGACTCAATATCTGATTTCGAAGTTGCAATACCTTATAAGCCTCGTCCAGGGTCTTGAGCATGGAATAACTGGTTCCACCGCCAATGTCTGTTGCAACTGAAGTCCTGACCCGTTCTTCATGCAAGCCATTTTGATCGAACAGCCCACTCCCAAGAAACAGATTTGAAGTTGGACAAAAAACAGCGACCGACCTTGTTTCTGCCATTGCCTTGCGTTCCCGGTCGGTTAGATGGATACAATGCCCAAACAGGCTTTTTGAGCCGAGCAAATCATACGTTTGATAAACATCGAGATAATCACGGGCCGACTGATAGAGTTGCTTGGTGAGTTCGATCTCATCGTGGTTCTCAGAAAGATGGGTCTGCATGTAGCAATCGGGGTGTTCGCGCATGAGCGTTTGTGCCATCTCCAATTGAGTTGGCGTTGAAGTTATCGCAAAACGCGGTGTGATCGCGTAATGGTTGCGTCCCTTTCCATGCCATTTTTCAATCAGGGCCTTACTGTCATCGTAACTTGACTGCGGCGTATCGCAGAGCGGTTCAGGTGCATTTCGATCCATCATCACCTTGCCGGCAATCATCCGCAAATCCCGCTTTTCAGCCTCAACAAAAAAAGCTTCCGCTGAGGTTTTGTGCACTGAACAATAGGCAACGGCAGTGGTTGTGCCGTGTCGTGTCAGAGCATCGAAAAACTTGTCTGCAATTCGCTCGCAGTGGGCAGGATCAGCAAATTTCTGCTCCTCGACAAAGGTATATTTATTGAGCCAGTCAAGCAGTTTGGTTCCAAACGAACCGATAACCTGCATTTGTGGAAAATGCAGATGGGTATCGATAAATCCTGGCAAGATGAGGTTTGGCCGATGATCAATAATTTTGGCGCAGGTGTGCTGTGCCAAAACCTCGTGATAGTCGCCACAGGCTTTGATCAAACCATCACACAACGCCACTGCGCCATCTTCATGATAGACGTAGCTTGTGTTGTCTTCGTGTGAGCGGGGCTTTGATACAAAGCTCAAAACCCGTCCGCGCAGGATGGTAGTTTTCATTGCTTGTTCCATAGGTTCGCAACCCGCAAAGCCCGGTGGCCTTGCGGGTTGCTGATTTCAGTTAGAAATGGTCAGTGCCTAGCTTTGCACGCCTTCGACATACCAATCCATTTTGTGCAGATCGCCATCGGTCAGTGCGCCTTCAGCAAGACGCTCAGCACCGGACTGATCCTTGATCGGACCCGAGAACGGATTGACACTCCCCGCGGTAATACCTGCCTTGACGGCATCGGCAGCGGCGCAGACATCAACTGGTATGGAGTTATTGTAAGGCGCCATTTCTATGGCGTTTTCCTTCATACCCCACCACGTGTCAGTGCTTTCCCATTTACCGTCGAGCGCCTTTTGAATGCGGTCGGCATAATAAACGCCCCACTTGTTCATGATCGCAGTAAGGTGCGCATTCGGAGCAAAAGAAGACATATCCCAGCCCTGACCGAAGGCCATCAGGTTGCGCTGTTCACATGCCTGAAGTGCGGCAGGGCTATCGGTATGCTGAGCCATCACATCTGCGCCCTGATCGATCAGGGCCTTGGCGGCATCTGCTTCTTTTGCAGGATCATACCATGTTGAAACCCACAAAACCTTGGTAACGAAATCAGGGTTTACCCGACGTGCGGCCAAAGTGAATGCGTTGATGCCCATGACCACTTCTGGAATCGGGAATGACGCGATGTAACCGGCAGTTCCTGATTTGGACAAGTGGCCGGCGATGGTTCCGCAAACGGCGCGGCCTTCATGGAAACGCAGATTGTAGCTCGCCATGTTCGGGCTACGCTGATAGCCGGTGGCGTGTTCAAATTTCACATCCTTGAAACGTTTTGCAACTTTTAGTGTCGGGTTCATGTATCCAAATGAAGTTGTGAAAATCAGTTCATTACCTTCTTCAGCCAGGCGGCGGATAACCCGCTCAGAGTCGGGGCCTTCGTTTACATTCTCAACAATGGTCGTTGTGATTGCATCGCCGAATTTCTTGATGACATCCTGCCTGCCCTGCTCATGCGCAAAGGTCCAGCCATGGTCTCCAATCGGTCCAAGATAAACAAATGCTACCTTCAGCGGCTCGGCTGCCAAGGCAGAGCTTCCAAGTAGCGGCAATGTACCTGCCGCAGCAGCGGACTTGAGTACGGAACGTCTGGTTAATAGTTTCATGTCGTTTCTCCCTGGTTTCATTTTATGCAGTTGGTTTGAATGGTTTGGTAAGACAGGCTGGCGCTGCTGTGCCACCAGACCTGCGTAGTGAAATCAATGCCAGAACCGCGATTGTAGCAAGATACGGCATCGCGGCGAGAAGTTCTGGTGCAATAAAAGAAAAGCCCGCCGCCTTCGCGTGCAGTTCCAATGTCATGACGGCCCCAAAAAGATAAGCGCCAAGTAACAGGCGCCCGGGTCTCCAGGCGGCGAAAACAACCAGCGCAAGCGCAATCCAGCCACGTCCTGCGGTAAGTTCTTCCGACCACAAAGGTGTGAGAACCAGTGAATAATAACAGCCGGCTATTCCCGCCATGGCTCCACCAAATGCCACTGCTGCGTAACGCACGCCAATAACTGAATATCCGATTGAGTGCGCTGATAAATCTGATTCTCCAACAGCTCGCAAAATCAGTCCGGCACGGGTCTTGGTGAGAAAATAACCCACAGCTACGGTCATGATCAGCGAAAAATACACGATTGGACTATATCCAAAAAAGATCCTGAAAAATGGATGCTCTGCCAAGGAAGCAGGGAACCAGGACCCGAATACGTCAACTGTTTTTCCGACATACGGTTCGCCCATGAGGGAGGACAGTCCTATCCCAAAAATGGTAAGCGCCAACCCGGTTGCTACCTGGTTGGCAGTCAGGGTCAATGTCAGATATCCAAACAACATCGCCGAAGCGGTAGCTGCCAGAGCGGCAACGGCAATTCCAAGCAAAGGCTGGCCGGTGATTGAGGTGACTGCAAAGCCGACAACTGCTCCGATCAGCATCATGCCTTCCAGGCCAAGATTAAGAACACCGCTTTTTTCAACAACAAGTTCGCCAAGTGCCGCCAGCAGAATGGGCGTGGATGCGCCAACAATCGTCACGATAATTGATATAAGAATTGTGCTGGTCATGCCACATCTCCTGCCTTGACTGATGATCCGATCACCAGTCGGTATTTTACAAGAATATCTGTGGCCAGTAGGAAAAACAGCATCAATGCCTGAAATATTCCGGCCGCTGCATTGGGCAATCCCAAAGACGTTTGCGCGATTTCGCCGCCGACATAAGAAACCGCCAAAATGATACCAGCGAGAATAATTCCGATTGGATGCAAGCGGCCGAGAAAGGCAACGATAATCGCTGTAAATCCATACCCCGTCGGGAATTGTGGAACCATCTGCCCAAAAGGACCTGCAGCTTCAAATATCCCGGCCAGCCCCGCAAAAGCGCCGCCGATCAGCATGGCTGCCCAGATCGTCCGTTTTGCGCTGAACCCGCCGTAACGGGCGGCTGCGGGTGCGGCACCTACCACACGGATTTGGAACCCGAATACCGATTTTGTCAGAACAAACCAAGCAGCAATCGCAATGAGGAATGCTAGCGGCACACCCAGATGAACTATTGTTCCCGGGATAATTTCAGGCAAGAGCTGTGCGTCAGTAAACAACCGGCTTTGTGGAAAATTGAAGCCCTCCGGGTCCTTCCAGGGGCCACGCATGAGATAATACAACAACTGGATGGATACATAAGTCAGCATCAGGCTTGATAAAATTTCGTTTACCTGCAACCGCGTTTTCAAAAATGCCGGAATGGCCGCATAGAGCGCTCCACCCAACGCACCAACAATGCACATCAGGGGCAGGATCCACCAACCTTCCATACCCCAGGTCGCCAGGGCAACTCCGGTTCCGGCAAGCCCACCAAAAACGTATTGACCTTCCGCGCCAATGTTCCAGACATTTGCCCTGAAGCCGATTGCCAATCCAACAGCAATCAGGATCAGTGGTGCAGCCTTGATACCAAGATCCTGCCATTTATAGGGATCGATCAATGGCGTGATGAATATCTCGCGAACTGCTCCAAATCCATCATGCCCGATCAGTGTAAACAATATGCCGCCCGCCAGCATGGTTGCCAAAACAGCTATCACCGGCGTCAAATACAACATCGAGCGGCTTGGCTCTTTTCTGGGTTGTAATTCAATGAACATGAACAGCCTCCGTCATTTCAGCCGTTGCAAACGGGTCGCCATGCACCCCTCCCATCAGCAGGCCAATTTCATCAATTGAAACTTCGCCAACCACAAGGGTTTTCGACAATCGGCCTTCGTTGATGACCGCCATGCCGTCGCAAATGCTCAACAGTTCATCAAGATCTTGCGAAATAACAATGATCGCAGACCCATTTGCAGCAAGATCAACCAAAGCCTGATGAATGGCAGCCGCTGCTCCCGCATCAACGCCCCAGGTTGGTTGCGAAACAACCAGCACTTCAGGGTGTTGCATGATTTCCCGACCCACGATGTACTTTTGCAGGTTGCCGCCGGACAAAGAGCCCGCAGTCGATGCAGGCCCGGTCGTTTTGACTGCAAACGAAGAAATTACTTCATCGGCATAAGCAACCGCATTGCCATTGCTGACGATGCCTTTATTGGCAAGACCCATTCTGTTTCGCGCGGTGAGAATGGCATTGTCCGTCAGAGTGAAATCCAGAACCGCACCATGGCCATTTCGTTCTTCCGGAACTGCACATAATCCGGCCTCACGTCTTTGCAGTGTCCCAAGATCACCAATCGGTTTGTCATCCAGCAATATTGTGTTGCCATCGCGCACGGGAGTTTCGCCACTTAAAGCCAGGAGCAACTCATTTTGACCATTACCAGCGACACCGGCGATACCAAATATTTCACCTGACCGGACGGCAAAGCTGATATCATCAAGCGCTACTCCAAAGTCACCTTCGCCGGCCTGCATCAGTCCGTTTACAACATATTTTTCTGGTCCGAACTCACGGTCTGAAGCCTTGGAAATCTGCTTGAGATTTCCGCCAATCATCATTTCAGCCATGCTCTTGGAGGTTTCCTGGCGCGGATCGCATTCGCCCACAACCTTGCCACCGCGCAGAATGGTAGCCTCATCGCAAAGTTCCTTGATTTCATGAAGCTTGTGAGAAATGTAGAGGATTGAGCAGCCGCTTGAGGAGAGCTTCCGCAGCGTTTCAAAAAGTTGTGTCACCTCCTGAGGCGTCAATACAGAGGTCGGCTCATCCATGATCAGCAGTCTTGGTTCAAGTAACAAAGCACGGACAATCTCTATACGTTGTCGCTCGCCAACACTCAGTGTGCTGACGATGCGATACGGATCAAGTTTCAACCCGTATACATGCATCACATCCCTGATCTTGCTTTCAAGGCCGGACCGGGAAATGCTCGCATCCATGCCGAGGGCTATGTTCTCCAAAACGGTCATCGCCTCAAACAGGGAAAAGTGCTGAAACACCATTCCAACCCCCATCTTCCGGGCGGCTTTTGGATTTGTGACCGTAACTGGATGGCCTTCCCAGAGGATTTGTCCCTCGTCCGGCTGCATGATCCCGTAGATCATTTTCACCAAGGTCGATTTGCCCGCTCCATTTTCCCCCAATAGCGCATGGATCTGACCGGGTTTGATTTTGAAGCTCACCTGATCATTGGCAATCACACCGGGAAACGCCTTGGTAATTCCGCGCAATTCAATTCGAAATTCTGAACTCTTGGACATCGTTATCCCCCTGAAATCCGTTGAACGTTCAGTTCTTGACCTGTGTCAGCAATTTGTGATGACCGCCGGTGCACATGCGCCATTATTTCCGCTGATGCCAAAGCGGCAATCACTTCAGGCCGTTTGTCTTTGGCCGACGGATCTCCAATTGGACAGACGAGATGTTCGATCCCGGCTTCGCTGCCATTTTCACGTCTTAGCCAATTTCTGAAGGTCGCCCGTTTCGTCTTTGAACCGATCATGCCTACATAGGCTGCATCGCCTCTCGACAAAGCTTCTTTTGCAATCAGAAAATCGAGGCTGTGATCGTGTGTCAGAATTATGAACGAACTTCCGGGCTTTGCATCGCGCACCTGTTTTTCAGGCATCGCGGTCAGGCAAGTTTCCAGGCCATTTGGTGCAGATGCGAGTGCGGTTTTTCTGGTGTCGATGAGGACCGGGTGAACCGGCAACAAGGACAGCGCCTCGGCGAGTGCGTTTCCGACATGGCCCGCGCCAAATATCAAAACCCCTGGCAACCGGGATATTTCCTCTTCAACAAGTCCGACACAGGCCTGAAGTGCTAATTGATCAAGCAAGCTAATCCGCAAATTTACCGTACCGCCGCAACACTGCCCGATATGTGGTCCAAGCGGAACCTGCATGTGGAGCGGTTCAGGATTTTTGGCTTTCAACAGCTCGCGTGCTTTCTCCATTGCAATATTTTCCAGCTGGCCACCGCCAATCGTTCGGAAAATCTGGTCTTCTCCCACCAGCATCCATGCACCTTGCTCACGGGGAGTGGAACCGTGAACTGCATCAATTTCCACAATCGCCAGTTGACCCGCAGTTTTGATAAACCGGTTTATGTTGTGACGATCCTTGTACATGCGCTAGTTACCCCGCATCCGTTCGAGGGCCATCAGAACACATTCTGGTGTGGCAGGAGGGTCAAGCCTCGGACAAACTTTATAGTCTGCCTCGGAAGCCACGGCCATCGACAAGGCTTCAAGCACAGACATCGCCAACATGAACGGCGGCTCACCCACCGCCTTTGATCGCCGTATTGTCATCTCCCGATTTTCCGACCAATCGGCCAATGCAACATTGAAAATTCGCGGTCGATCTGAAGCCAGCGGAATTTTGTATGTCGAAGGTGCATGCGTTCTCAATCTACCGTGAGCATCCCACCACAGTTCCTCGGTGGTAAGCCAGCCCATGCCCTGAACGAAGCCGCCTTCAATCTGGCCTTTGTCTATCGCCGGATTTAGCGAACGTCCAACATCGTGCAGAATATCAACCCGGTCAACCTGATATTCACCGGTCAACGTATCAATGCTAACTTGTGATGCGGCAGCGCCATAAGCGAAATAATAAAACGGCCTTCCCTTGCCTGTTGCCCTGTCCCAATGAATGTCCGGCGTTTTATAAAATCCGGCGGCTGAAAGTTGAACCCTATCGATATAGGCAGCTCGGATGAAATCATTGAACGCGATGCTTTGACCTCCTACCCGAACCACGTTTGCCTCAAACGCAATTTCTTCTGACTTAACTCGATATTTCTTACAGGCAAAATCAACCAACCTTGCTTTAATCTGCTGAGCGGCATTTGCAGCAGCCATGCCGTTCAGGTCTGATCCTGATGAGGCTGCGGTAGCGGATGTGTTTGGCACCTTGCCGGTATGGGTCGCTGTAATTTTTATACGAGGCAGGTCAACCTGGAATTCGTCAGCCAGAACTTGCGCGACTTTGGTGTTCAGCCCCTGCCCCATCTCGGTACCGCCGTGATTGAGGTGAATCGAACCGTCGGCATAAATATGTACCAGCGCGCCAGCCTGATTGAACCAGGTTGCCGTGAAAGAGATACCAAACTTTACCGGCGTGAGAGCGATGCCCTTTCTGACGACATTTTTCCTTTTGTTAAATTCCAGAATTGCCGTGCGACGTTCCTGGTAGCGGCAGTCGGCTTCCAGTTCCTCAACCAGTCTCTCAACGATGTTGTCATCCACATTCTGGTGATAGGGCGTAAGATTTCGTCCTTCTCCGCCGTAGAAATTGACCTTGCGGATATCGAGCGGGTCGCGACCCAGCGCATAGGCTATTTCCTCAATTATCCGTTCTGCGCCCATCATGCCTTGTGGGCCACCGAATCCTCTAAAAGCTGTGTTAGAAACCGTATTGGTTTTAAACGGCTCCGACTTCAGCAGAACATGGGGATAGAAGTAACAATTGTCTGCATGAAACAAGGTGCGATCGGTAACCGGGCCGGAAAGGTCTGCGGAACTACCGCAACGAGCTGCGAAGGTAGCATCCACAGCACAGATCTCACCTTCATCATCGAAGCCAACTTCATAATCGACCAGAAAATCATGACGTTTTCCGGTTACGATCATATCGTCATCGCGGTCGGGACGTATCTTCACTGCTCGATTGAATTTCTTGGCAGCAAGTGCAGCGACCGCCGCAAACAGGTTCGATTGGGTTTCCTTACCTCCGAAAGCACCGCCCATGCGACGCAGATTTACAGTGACCGCATTGGATGAAACCCCGAGCACGTGGGCGACCATATGCTGTACTTCACTAGGGTGTTGAGTTGATGAATAAACCATCACATCGTCATCTTCGCCGGGAACAGCCAACGCAATATGGCTTTCAAGGTAGAAGTGATCCTGTCCACCAATCCGCATTGATCCCTTGATCCGGTTTTGCGCGGTTTCAAGGGCTTCAGCAGCATCGCCACGTTTCAAGACCAGTGGATCGGTTACAAACGGATAATTTGCTCCTCGCGCATCAGCCACATCGACGATGGCAGGCGCTTCGTTACATACAATTTTTGCCAGGGATGCAGCTTTTCGCGCCTGATCCCGGGTCGCCGCAACAACGGCGAAGAGTGCCTGGCCATGAAAATCCACCCTTCCGGCAAAGACCGGCTCATCGTTTTTTCCCGTGGGGCTGATATCATTGACGCCTGGAATATCATCTGCCGTCAGAACACCTGTGACGCCCGGTGATGAACGAACCTTCGAAAGGTCCAGCTTCCTTATTTCTCCATTGGCGACATTCGAAAGGCCGAGATAGGCGTGCAACAAGCCCGTTGGTTCGACAATATCGTCAATGTAGATGGCTTCACCGGTGACATGTTTAACAGCTGAGTCATGGTGTTGATCGAGATGTACAGCGCCTTTGAGCGCTCCTGATATCTGAACTTGCCGGTTCATGATACCGCCTCCAAAAAGGCGTCGCGATCAAGAACTGTATTGGAACCTTCACCTGTGATTTCCAAATAGAACCGACGCAGCAGGTTTTTTGCGATCAGACTTCGATAGGCAGAAGATGCGCGCCAATCACTTAGCGGCGTAAAGTCTTCGTCAATTCCCTGCAGGGCATTCACAATCGTGTCTTGTGTCCAGGGTTTGCCAATGAGCAGTTTTTCAACGGCACTTGCGCGCTTTGGGGTAGCCGCCATACCGCCATAGGCAAGAACCGCGTTAGTGACAATTCCACCTTCGACGCACAAACGGAATGCCGCTGCCACAGCGGAAATATCCTCATCCCGGCGTTTTGAAATTTTATAGGCTTTAAAATGATCTCCATCGCCGGGGAACGGGATGTGAATTGCCTCAATAAAATCTCCTGTTTGCCGATCCTGCTTTCCGTAGTCGATGAAAAAATCTTCCAGTGGCATGGTTCGTTGTTCTTTGCCGCATCGCAAGGTTAGCGACGCACCAAGCGCAATCAGTACCGGTGGCGTATCGCCAATCGGGGAACCATTGGCAACATTGCCACCAACTGTTCCCATGTTTCTAACCTGAGTACCGCCGATACGCCCCCAATACTCACACAGTTCAGGCAAATGATCATTCAGGACCGGTAGCAGTTCAGAGTAGGTAACGCATGCGCCTATGCTCAGGCCGCCCTCGATCTTTTCGATCTGATGCAACTCATCAAGATGTGAAATGAAAATGGCTGGAGAGATTGGGCGCATGTGCTTTGTTACCCACAGCCCGACATCTGTTGAACCTGCCACAATTGTTGAATCAGGATAAGCTGCTCTAACCTTCGCCAGGTCATCCAACGATGCTGGAAGGATAAACAAATCATCAGTGTCCTTGTTCTCTACCCTTGCATTATCCCGAAGAGCCTCCAGCCGCTCTATTGTGGAATGTCGTTCGGCGACCAGCGGATCCTTATCTGGACAAGCTGATACCGCTTGAGCTGCCCTGACAATCGGCTCATAACCGGTGCATCTGCAAAGATTTCCCTGAAGGGCTGTTTCAACTTCGCGATTGGACGGTGCAGGCTTTGACATCCACAATCCATAAAGCGACATAACAATGCCCGGGGTGCAGAATCCACACTGGCTGCCGTGATGGCCAACCATTGCCTGCTGTATGGGGTGAAGCGTTCCATCGCTTGCTTTTAGATGCTCGATGGTAACGACATGGCATCCGTCGAGTGAACCCACGAAGCGGATACAGGCATTCACTGTTTCATAAACAAGTTCGCCGCCGGTCAAACGCCCGACCAAAATAGTACATGCCCCACAATCCCCTTCGGCGCATCCTTCCTTGGTGCCACAAAGGCGGCGTTCCAAACGGAGATAGTCCAGCACTGTCATTGATGAGGGAACCTTATCCAGTTCAATCATCTGATCGTTGAGCAGGAAGCGTATCTGGTTACGGATGTTGACCACTGAACTCAGCTCCCGCGATAGGTGGAATAGCTGAAGGGAGAAACAAGCAGAGGCACATGGTAATGCTCGTCCGGATTTGAAATACCAAAGCGGACAGGCACTGTTGCAAGGAACGGCACCTGTGCAGAATGGTCAAAATATTCCCTGACATGAAAATTCAGTTCGTACTCGCCAGCACGCAGCCCATCACCTTCAAGCAAGGGTTCATCGCACCGACCGTCGCTATTTGTGCGAACTGACTTCAGAAACTCACGAACATCTCCGCTTATCCTGAAAAGTTCGATAGCAAGGTTAGCTGCCGGCTTGCCGCGAGCGGTGTCCAGCACGTGGGTTGTTAAACGTCCAATATTGCCGTCAGCAATATCCTTGGCGCTCATTGCGTTTCCTCCCAATTCCGCCAGGCAGATACTTCGTACAATTATCTACTGTATCACACCGATGTTGAATGCTCTCCAATTTGCATCTCTTTCAAATAAATTTTGAAAACCTCCAAATTTCCCCGAACAGATAGATCATCATGACCCTCCTGAGATAGCTGTTCGATACCAATCCACAATGCGTTCGCGCTCGGTGTTATCCAGCAGCGTTACGTTTGCTGGCGGCATTGCTGTGGTGCGGCCAGCCTGCAAATATATCTCGCGCGCATGCCGGGCAATCTGAGCATCAGTCTCCAGCAAGACACCCTTTGGTGGCGAGATTATTCCTTCCCATACCGGCTCTGCCGCATGACACATAGAACATCGCCCCAACACGGTATCGCGGACATCATCGAACTGGGCTGCACTGGCAAATTTTGTTTCATAAGGGGTAAGCGCTTTGGCTTCTTCTGCGTCTGTGAATATTTTTGGGTTGGTTGAAAGCCATGCGATGATAACAAACAGAATAGCGGTGACGAGCCAAGTCCAGGTAGGATTGCCTTTTCGCGCGTGTTTGGTGTTGAAATAATGCCTTATGCTCACTCCCATCAAAAAGACAAGAGATGCAATAATCCAGTTGTACCGGGTTGCGAATGCCAGCGGCGCATGATTTGAAAGCATCAAAAACAGCACCGGTAATGTCAGATAATTGTTGTGTGTGGAACGCTGTTTGGCCTGCATGCCAAGTGCCGGGTCCGGACTTTTCCCTGCAATCAGATCAGCCACAACTTTCTTCTGGTTGGGAATGATGATGAAAAACACATTTGCCGACATGATGGTACCGGTGAAAACACCAAGATGGAGCAGCGCTGCCCGGCCTGAGAAGAGTTGGGTATACCCCCATGCCATTGCAACAAGCACGAAATACAAAAGCACCATGAGGCGAGTATTATCAGCCCCGAGTGGCGATTTGCACAGCATGTCATAAATGATCCAGCCAAGTCCGATTGATAAAAGCGAGATCAAAATTGCGGTGGTTGGAGAAACGTCCAACACATTCGGGTCAACCAGATATAATTCGGCGCCCGCATAATACACCAGACACAGAAGCACAAAGCCCGATAGCCAGGTGCTGTAAGCCTCCCATTTGAACCAGGTCAGATCCTCGGGCATTTTGGACGGTGCGACCAGGTATTTCTGAATGTGGTAAAAGCCGCCGCCATGCACCTGCCATTCATCCCCTGCAGCGCCCTTTGGCAGCTTGTCGCGCTTGTGAAGCCCAAGATCAAGCGCAATGAAATAAAACGATGATCCGATCCAGGCAATCGCGGTGATCACATGCACCCATCGGGTCGCAACTGTCAGCCACTCGAACAGTATTGCAAAGTCATACACGATCGGTTCTCCCCTTTGGCTTACCTTGCCAATTGATGCAGCCGGTTAGAACATCAATAAAATTCTAAGACTTTCAAATTATTTCATATAATGGTATTTCCAGCCTATGTCATACGTCAACAATCTGAAAACCTTCATTCGTGTTTACGAACTTGGAAGCATGTCCGCAGCAGGGCGTGATTTGAGGGTTTCGCCGGCAGTTTCGAGCAGCAGGGTATCAGAACTTGAAAAGCATCTCGGCATCCGCTTGTTCAACCGAACGACGCGCAATCTCAAGCCGACCGAACAAGGTGAACTTTTTTACAAAGGCGCCATCAAGATACTGGACACGATTAGTGAGGTTGAAGGCAGCATAAGCGATGTTATTTCCAACCCAAAGGGTACGATTTTTGTATCGGCGCCATTGGGTATTGGAAAAAAGCTCATTGCACCCCTGGTTCCGCTGTTTCAGGAGAAATATCCCGATATCAATGTGCGGCTAAGGCTTTCTGACCGAAAAGTAGATATTACCAATGAGGGACTGGATGCAGCGTTTGTGCTTGGGCAGCTGATTGATTCCGAACTCCGGGTAGTCCCGATCCACGAATTTCAGCGGATGCTGTGCGCATCCCCTGACTATGTCAGCAGTCACGGCATGCCAAAAAGCGGTGCGGATCTGATATCCGACAATCACAGATGCCTTCTCCTTCGATATCCGGGCCTGACGGAATTTTACTGGAGCCTGCGCGAAGACGGCGAAATCACGAAATACGAGTTTAACAGCCCGCTGGAATCCGACGACGGCGATGTTCTGACAGCCTGGGCAATATCCGGATGTGGTATCATCAACAAGCCGGAATACGAGGTATCAGAGCATCTGAAGGCGGGAGAGCTGATTAGCGTTGCCAAAAATTCACCCCCTACTCCATTGCCCTTTTCCTGCGTATACCCGCACAAGCGTCTGCAGGACCCCAAGATGCGATTATTCATTGAGTTCATGGTCCGTGAATGCAAAAAACAAATAGCCGGATGAAGCTTTGCCAGAATGTTCTTCAGAATTTTTCAGACAGTTTGTGAAAATGAAACGAGATAAAGTGACCAAAGAGATACGGAGAAAGTACCCTGCCTGACCGTTACCCCAGAGATATGCAAGGTTATGGAGACGTGCCGCCCGAAGTCCGTTGGCCAAATGATGCGGCAATCGCGATCCAGCTTGTGCTCAATTATGAGGAAGGTGGAGAAAACAACATTCTTCATGGTGATGCGGCATCCGAGGCTTTCCTTTCAGAGATTGTAGGTGCTGCACCCTGGCCTGGCCAACGCCATTGGAACATGGAATCGATTTACGAATACGGTGCACGTGCCGGCTTTTGGCGGCTTCACCGAATGTTCACCGAGCGCAAAATTCCCGTCACCGTTTATGGTGTAGCGACCGCACTGCAACGCTCACCGGCGCAAGTTGCAGCAATGCAGGATGCAGGTTGGGAAATTGCGTCTCATGGCCTGAAGTGGATTGAATACAAGGACTTTTCACGCAAAGACGAACGCGCTGACATCAAACAGGCAATACGCCTGCATGAAGCCGTAACCGGTGAGAAACCGCGTGGATGGTATACGGGGCGGTGTTCGCAAAACACCGTGGACCTGATCACCGAAGAAGGCGGCTTCGATTATGTTTCTGACTGCTATGCGGATGATCTCCCCTACTGGCATCATCACAAAGGTAAAGATCAGCTGGTAATCCCGTACACGCTTGACTGCAATGATATGCGGTTTGCCACACCTCAAGGGTTTAACTCCGGCGATCAGTTCTACTGCTATCTCAAGGACACGTTTGACACGCTGTACAGGGAGGGAACTGACGGCTCTCCGAAGCTCATGAATGTTGGATTGCATTGCCGGTTAATTGGCCGTCCTGGAAGAGCTGCTGCGCTGGCGAGGTTTTTGGATTACGCTCAATCGCAAGGAAAAGTCTGGTTTGCCCGTAGAATTGAGATCGCAAAACACTGGAAAGAGTGGCATCCACCGATGAAGCAGAACTTTCGTCCGTCGAGCATGAACAAAGCCGATTTTCTGAAAACCTTCGGTGGCGTGTTTGAACACTCACAATGGGTTGCAGAGCGCGCGTATGAAGGTGAGCTTGGGGCTGCAAACGATACAGCAGTTGGTCTTCATACTGCGATGGCAGTTCAGTTTCGAACTGCCAGTGATGAAGAAAAACTCGGCGTCCTGAATGCTCATCCGGATTTGGCTGGAAAGCTCGCAGCAGCAAAGCGGCTGACTGATGCGTCTACTGGTGAGCAGGCAGGTGCCGGACTTGATGCATTGACGGATTGTGAGCGTAAAAAGTTCACCGAACTGAACGAAGCCTACCAGGCCAAATTCCATTTTCCATTTATCATCGCTGTAAAGGGCTTGAACAAGAAACATATCCTGGAAGCATTTGAAACCCGTATCACCAACACGCAAGAACAAGAATTCAAGGCGGCTTGCGGACAAGTAGAACGCATTGCGCGGTTACGCCTTAACGACCTGCTTTCTGAAAACCCGGGGAGTTTGTGATGAGTAATCCGTCCTACTATGCACCGCAGGGGGGGCAGCCAAAACAATCCGAATTGCTGACAGGGCGAGCCGTTTTTACCGATGCATATGCGGTTATTCCCAAAGGGGTCATGCAGGATATTGTTACCAGCCGATTGCCGTTCTGGAACAAAACAAAGGCCTGGGTTTTGGCCAGACCGTTATCGGGCTTTGCAGAAACTTTTTCGCAATACATTATGGAAGTCGAACCCGGTGGCGGCAGCACTCAGCCGGACCCGGATCCGGACGCTGAAGGTGCATTATTTGTTGTGGAAGGTGAACTTTCCCTTTCGCTTTCAGGTGAAGAGCATGTTCTTGCACCAGGCGGTTTTGCGTTCATCCCACCTTCAGGCGAATGGTCGGCAAAAAACACCGGCAAAGTTCCTGTAAGGTTTCACTGGATTCGCAAGGCCTATGAGTATGTCGACGGGATCGACATTCCTGAAGCGTTCGTCACAAATGAGCAGCAAATCGCACCAACAGCAATGGCACATACCGATGGCAAATGGGCGACCACGCGGTTTGTTGATCCCGATGACCTGCGGCATGATATGCATGTCACAATTGTCACCTTCGAACCGGGTGCGGTAATTCCGTTTGCTGAAACCCACGTGATGGAGCATGGTCTGTACGTGCTTGAAGGCAAGGCTGTTTATCGACTGAACCAGGATTGGGTTGAAGTCGAAGCAGGTGACTTTATTTGGTTGCGCGCGTTTTGTCCGCAAGCCTGCTATGCAGGCGGTCCAGGCAAATTCCGGTATTTACTCTACAAGGACGTAAACCGGCACATGAAATTGTGAACCTACATAATGGAAACCCTTTTCATCCAACCGATAAGCCAAAGAGCGTTCGCACCCTTTGGAAGTCTGATCGACTTCAACCGGGAGCCGGACTTTGCCATCAACAATGGCAAATGTGACCGCTATCACGCATTGGCCCACCCCGAAATCACGGGTGAAGACGGCCATGTTGCCATCAGCCTTGGTCGCGGCACGCCCTATGAATTGCCCTTAACGCTTGAGATGATGGAGCGGCATCCGCTGGGAAGCCAGTCCTTTATTCCGCTTGAGCCAAATCCGTTCCTGGTAATCGTTGCCGGGGATAAGGACGGAAAACCGGATGCTCCCCTGGCATTTTTGACGGAGCCGGGACAGGGTGTGAATTATCATCGCAACATCTGGCACGCTGTACTAACACCGCTTGAGAAGCGAACAGATTTTGTAATTGTGGACCGGTGCGGTGAAGGCAACAATCTGGAAGAACATTTTCTTGCTGAACCCTATTTGATCCAGCACGCATAAAAGCGACGCTAGAGCTTTTCGCACTTTTGTGAATTCACAAAAGTGATAACGAAATGCGTAAAAACAATGACTTATAGCGTGCCAAATGAATCCAATAAAAAGCGACACGCTATAGCGCGGGATGCGTTTTATTAAATTCAAAACGCCCGCGCTATCTTTTTGTTTGCCGCGTTTTGTTATCGTTTCCGGGTACACCATAGCTCGGCGCATCCGAAGGATCGAGCGCCCTGGTCACATAATCCTGGAGTTGGGGCTCGTAAATTTTCCAGATCTTGACAAGCTCTCCAATCGGGTCGGCCTCCTCATGCCAATCAACCCGGAGGTTCACAACTGGCCAGGAAATCTTATTGACAATCAACATTCCGGCAGAGCGGATCGGGCCCTCTTCGCCACCAGCATCAACCGCAGCGTTCATGGACAGCAATAACCTGTCAGCCAGGTGCCCTGCACTTTGCGCAAACGCATTTGCCATGACTTCCGGTATCTTTGTGCCGGACAAGAGATTGCCTGCGCATGCGACGTTAAAAGAATGAAAGGTTGCGTTGATGCCGAGGGTCTTTTCACCGGAAAAACAAGCTGAACCGCCGTTCACATCCACCGCTGTAAGCTGGCGAAACTGAACATGATCGCTCGTCCGCACAATTTCTTCCAAAGCTTCCTGCGCAGATGCTCCATGTGCCATAAGATCAAGACATCGCTCTCCAAGGGATGGATCAGTTATGTTTTGACTTGAAGCAGCCCCTACCCCGGCCCTTGCAAATGCGCATCTTGCTGCCACAGCTGGAGACGATGATGAAACCGCCATGCCGAACATTCCGGTTTCTTCGCAACGAGCCACAATTGAAAATGTCATGATCTATTCACCGTCAGGAATGACAGCGGTGCCATCAATCTCAACCAGCCATTCAGGCCGCGCCAATGCCTGCACCACCAAGCCGGTGGATACGGGATGAACACCTTTGATATATTCACCCATGGTGCGGTAAACTGCTTCCCTGTGGCGAACGTCGGTAATATAAATGACGACCTTCACGAGATGCTCCATGCGTCCGCCACATTCCTCAATCAGTTGCTTGATGTTCTGCATCACCTTGTGGGTTTGCTCCACCGGATCGTGGCTATCCAGATTAACCGCGTCTTCGAGATTCTGGGGGCATTGTCCACGCAGGAAAATCATGGTTCCGCGCGCAACTACCGCCTGACAAAGATCATTATCCAGGTTTTGTTCCGGATAAGTTTCTTTGGTGTTGAATTTGCGAATTCGGGTATGTGCCACATGGTACTCCATTATCATATCTCCGGGAGCGGAGAAAAATTGCTCTTGCGCTGATCAGTTCCGGGCAACTCTTGGGTGAAATTCCAGATATTTTTTTTGAGTTATTATATGATCCGTCAGGCGTTTTGCATCGTGCCATACTCCCCAAATGAAGGAAGAAGCACGCCCTGTTTGCCAAGGCAGACCCAGGAAGAATATCCCTGGCTCGGTTGAAACTCCGCGCTGGTGCATGGGTTTGCCATTGTTATCAAATGCATCAACTTCGAGCCAACTGAAATCCTGTGTAAATCCTGTCGCCCAGATGATCGATGTAATTCCCGCCCCGTGCAAATTCAAATGCCGCAACGGGTTTGTGACGCAATCGGGAATTGGCGCAAACAACCGGGCCTCCGGTTCTTCGGGAATATCCAGGCCATTGCGTTCAACATACTTGTCGGCCTGATCCAGCATCGCAAGATAGTTTGTATCTCCAGCTGCAATATTCTCGGCGAGGTCACTTGCAAACGACAGTGTTCCGTCTTTGAATTCTTCGGTCATGCCGACCAGCGTAATACCCTGAGCTGCAAGCTTGCGAAAATCAACAGTGTGACCACCGTGAGCGCCACTTACACAAATCGTGAATCTTTCCTTTCCAGGCTCCATTGATGCGGCATCCCACATACCAAGCACTCCCAACCACCAAACATTGTCGCGTCCACGATAGGTACGCGGTGGGCGATCATGTGGACCGACTGAGAGATAAACCTGCCTGCCGGACCTATTTAGTTCATCAGCAATCTGAACGCCCGAGGATCCTGCACCGACTACCAACACAGATCCTTGCGGCAATTGATCAAGATTGCGGTAGTTGATGGAATGTATCTGTTGGAGCTCTGAGTTTTCAGGTACCACAGGAGGGACAAGCGGAATTTGAAAGGCTCCGGTTGCAGCAACTACGTTGTCTGCCTCCAAAATACCTTCCGAGGTTTTGACCAGAAAGCCTGATTTACCTTCCTGACGCTGCACATTTGTAACTTCCACACCGGATCGCACAGGTGCGTTGATCCTCTGTGCATAAGAAACCAGATAGTCAGCCACGGCGTCCTTTGGAACAAAAGAATGTGGATCGAACCCTTCAAACTCCATGCCTGGAAATCGGTCATGCCATGCAGGGCCATTCGCAACCAAAGAGTCCCACCTGCCGTTGCGCCATCGATCAGCAATTTGTTCGCGTTCAAAAACAAGATGAGAGATGTTGGCATTGGTCAAATGCTCACTCATAGCGATACCGGCCTGGCCAGCCCCGACAACGAGTGTGTCTACTTTTTCAATCGGCAATATGAGTTCCTATTCCGGTCTTCAAATCAACGCAATGCATTGATCAGGTTACGCCTTATTCGCCTATTTTCAAAGCAAGAAACTTGTGAAAATCCCGGATGGTTCCCTCAAATTCATCGCTGGCTAACGGGCCCGCATGCGCCTTCGAAGATTTAAGGGCAATTTGCAATTGTTCGAGTTTCTCGCGGTCCTCACGATTGACTTCGCTCCATAGGGCAATTCGATCGCAGATCGTCCCTTCACCGTAATCATCTTCATAAACCGACATGGTCCAGCGGACATCCACTTGATTGACACTCACCGGACGAAGCGCCAGCGAAACCAAAAGACTTGCGGATTGGCTTGCTACCTGAACCGGAAATACGCTGAACAAAGTGGAGCGGTGGCGCTGTTTATCAGTAAGACCAGGGGCTCCATGTCCGCGCGCAGGAATGTCTTCGGGATAATTTGCGTGATAGCTTGTGAATGTCTCACCCGATGGTCCCTTGGTGCAAAGCTCGGTTGGCGTATATCCACGCAAGGTTTCCGGATGAACCACCGATAGGTGATAGCCTTCCATGAAATTTTCAACCAGGCATTTCCAGTTGCAGTTCCACTGTTCCTGCGCCACGTGAACCACGCGAAATTTCTCGGTTTCGTATGGCGTGAGCAATTCATCCAATTCACCCAGCTGTACCGCCAGAGGAGCCGGTTCATCCGACACGTTTACATAAATAAAGCCGCGCCAGATCTCGCAGGCATATTCCGGCAAACTGCACTTATGACGATCAAAGTTCGCATTGTGCATGTTTGCTGCACGAACCAGTTTACCGTCACGCGCATAACTCCAGGCATGATAGGAACAAACAAAGCGCTTGGTGTTTCCGGTTCCCGATGCCAGCTGCATTCCGCGGTGACGACAGACATTTGCAAGCGCCCGGATCTTATGGTCATCGCCACGGATAACAATTATCGGCTCGTCCAGTATCTTGTCGGCGATGTAATCACCGGGCTCCGAGATTTCATCCGCACGTCCAATGCAATGCCATCCGGTGTGCAATACGCTCGCTTTTTCGAATTCAAAAAACTCTGCAGACGTATAAAAATTGCCCGACAAACCCATTGGACTTTCCGGTGGCAGATTTGCAGTTTGCTGCAGGGATTGGTGCAAAATGCTGAAATTTTCCATGTCCCGACCCTTTTGAATTAGCTTACCAATTCAAAAAACTCGAAAAAGCGGTCGTCAGCAATGTGTATCTGCGACAAAAACATGACGCATGTTTTACGTTTATACGCAGATTCTAGACGCCAGATATTGGGCAAAATCAAAGTTCGGTCGCTCAAGATGTGAGAGCGGACCGGGCTTTGCCATTTCAGAACAAAGACCTTTGTAAACTTTTTCGGTGCAACCCCGATCCTCTACGTTTACTTCATCCAGCAGTGTCTTAAGACTTTCAAAATTCTTCTGTGCCTGCGGATCATCCATAAACTCCGGTGCCATGCCACCCCCGAACATAATCTGAACCTGCCCCACTCCGTTTGGATGAAGCGACAGATACCAAAAATATCCAGGGGTGAGGGTAATCAAAAGGCTCGGGTAAATCGCGAGCAGATATGTAGTTCTCCTGCGCTCGCCCTTTATTCGCCGGTTATTTGGATGGGCAAGAGCGATTTTGAGGGACTCATCTTTCAAAATCGTGTGGTAGTTGAAGGCTGGCAGGCCGGGAGGACAAATCATTTCCTCCAGTTTTGAAAGCCCGCCTATGGTACCCGCATGACATACCGGCAGGTGATAACTTTCCATGAAATTCTCTGCCAGCACTTTCCAGTTCGTATCCCAAAGATGGGTCTCAAAAAAAGTTTGCTGGTAGTTTTCCATGCCATAATCGGCGATCATTTTTGACACTTCACCCAGTTCGCCCGCCACCGGTTTTACATCCGGATTTAGAGAAACCATAATCCAGCCTTCCCACTCTTCGCAGCGCACATCGGGAAGTGACATTTTATCTTTGCAGAAGGCTTCATTCCGGTTCATTGCCGGAGCACCGCGGAGCGACCCGTCAAGATTATATGTCCAGGCATGATAAGGGCAGACAATTGCTTTAGTGTTGCCGCGTCCCTTCAGCAATGTGGACATACGGTGAAGACAAACATTGGATTGGGCACGCAGGTTTCCGTCACGATCGCGTATTACCATGATTGGCTGGCCCGCCAGTTCCAGCGTCGTGTAGTCTCCAATTTCCTTTAGAGCATCGGTACGGCCCGCGCAAAACCAGTCCTTGCTGAAAATATGATCGAGTTCCTGATTTAAAAACTGCTCTGAAGTGTAGAGACTTTTAGGCATGGCATGGGCCTGCTCAAACGGTACAGATGTATTTTGTTTCAACTCTTCTGCAGGACTGATATCCAAATTTTGAATGTTCATGGCTGATCACCTTGCTGAAATACCGGTTGGCGGTCTTACCGGTTATCAATAACTACACTATTTCCGGTACGCCATATCAATGTTTTTGAAAACCGGGAAATTGAAACCCAGAACGGCAACAATAACAAGCGTCAAAAACGGCATAAATGGCGAGGATCAAATACCGGCTTGAAGCCGGTCCAGCAGGCGGTCAAGCATTGCATCGCAACGATCAAGCTGCTCCACCTCAATATATTCATCGGGCTTATGTCCCTGCTCCATCGAGCCTGGCCCGCAAATCACGGTTGGAATACCCAATTTCCGGGAGAACAACCCCCCTTCAGTTCCAAATGCCACTTTGCATAGGTCGTTGGCGCCAGTCAGCGATTGGACGAATTTCACGACGTCATCATTCGCAGCGGTGTTCATGCCTGGATAGGTGTTGAAAATTTCAATCTCGATATCCGCGCCTTGATATTGCTCCGTCGCCGCAGCGACGATGGCACGTGTTTCCTCCTTTATTCTTGCAAGAATGTCTTCGGGATCATCGTGGGCAATGTTTCTGATTTCAAAAACCACCTCACAAAAATTCGGAACAATGTTGAGTGCAACCCCGCCATTTATTTTACCCACATGGACGGTGGAATAAGGAACATCAAAATCCGCATCTCTTTGCCCGTGGCGTTCAAGCTCGTTTTGTATTTTTCGCACGCCGCCAACAAAATCACAGGCAAGATGCAGCGCATTGAACGCATACGGTGCAAGCGCTGAATGTCCCTCAAGCCCGTGGCATTTTGCGATCATCCCAACCTTGCCCTTATGGCCAGTTGCAACACTGAGATTTGTCGGTTCACCTACTATGCACATGGCTGGACGGGAGGGAGCCCTGGCCAGCATTTCGATCATTGAATGAACGCCAACGCAGCCAATCTCCTCGTCATACGAAAAGGCAAGATGAAGCGGCGTCTTTAGTTCAAGCCTCGATGCTTTAAGTGCTGCAACAATTGCACTTGCTACAAAACCTTTCATGTCAGCGGTCCCACGTCCATAAAACCGGTCTGCTTCTTGCGTCAATTCAAACGGCGGTTTTGTCCAGTCCTGCCCCTCAACGGGGACAACATCGGTATGACCTGACAGCATCACTCCGCCCGTTTCAGCAGGTCCCAACGTAGCGTAGAGATTTGCCTTGGTTCCCTGATCGTTTGGTAAGAGTTTCGAATGGATGCCATACTGCGAAAGGAGGCCGGAAATAAACTGCATCAACTCCATATTGGGGTTGGCACTTATTGTGTCGTAGGCAATCAGCTTTTCCAGGATGTCGCGTGAGTTCATTGCGTCGATGCCAGATTTTGACGGATCATTTGACATAAGGTTCGCCTATTGCTGCGGGAGGAGAGGCCTTACCGATGAATCCCGCCAAAAGCAACACAACCATAATATACGGCAAAGCAAGCATCAATTGGGTTGGAACCTCGCCTATGATCGGCATGTCCAAACCTTCCAACCGAGCTGTTGCTGCTTCCAAAAATCCAAACATCAAGCATGCAAAGAACGCAGGATAAGGCCGCCACTTGCCAAAGATTACAGCGGCAAGCGCGATGTAGCCCTTACCCGCTGACATCTCGCGAACGAAACCTGCTCCCTGCGCCGTTGAAAGATAAGCTCCGGCAATGCCACACAGGATACCGGCAATTATTACAGCACGATAGCGTAACCAGGTTACAGATACGCCGGCGCTATCAACCGCCTCAGGCACCTCGCCAACTGCCCTGATCTGAAGGCCGAAGCGCGTCTTGTAAAATACAAATGCACTCAGCGGGACGCAAAGGAGCGCAATATAAACCAGTATATTGTGGCCGCTGACAAGCTCGCGATAGACGGTTCCAAGAATTGGAACTCCCGCCAATGTGTCAACCAACCACCACTGGGTGGGCGAAAACCGGTTCAAGCCGGTAAGCAGCGGCGTTTGTCCACCTTGTTTGAACAGGGCAATCCCGATTGTAACGGTCAAACCGGAAGCCAGGATGTTGACTGCAAGCCCGCTGACAACTTGATTGCCGCGGCAGGAGATACAGGCATATCCATGAATCAGAGACAAACACACACAAGCCAGAATTGCGCACATAAGGCCAAGCCATGCGGACCCGCTGGTCGCGGCAATTGCGGCCGCAACAAAAGCGCCCATCAGCAATTTGCCTTCAAGTGAAATATCTATGATCCCTGAACGCTCCGAAAACATTCCTGCCAACGCACAAAATATCAAAGGAGTTGCCACTCTCAACGTCGCATCAAATGTCAGCAGGAGTTGCAGAGCAAAGTCACTCATTGTGATATCCATTGCCGATGGAAGTTTTTTGAATGAAACGTGAAAGTAACGGGTTGAACATGAAGGCCAGCGCGCCGGAAAACAGAATGATCATCCCCTGAATTACCAATACCATATCGCGTGTAATCGACTTGAACTCAAAATCAAGTTCGGCTCCCCCTTGATAAAGCGCGCCAAACAACAGGCTTGCCAGAAAAATACCAATCGGGTGATTACGTCCCATCAAGGCAACAGCAATGCCGGTGAAGCCATAGCCCGAGGTGAAATTCAAAACGACCTTGTGCTGAACGCCGAGTATTTCGTTGGTCGCCATCAACCCAGCAAAACCGCCGGATATCGCCAGGGTAATGATGATGATTTTGGCTACGTTTATGCCGGCATATCGGGCAGCTTCCGGGTTTGCTCCAACAGCGCGCAATTCATAACCAAACCGGGTCTTCCAAACCAGAACCCAAAACAATACCAGAGCGGCAAGTGCAATCGCAAATGAAAGGTTTAGCGGTGAATTCCCGATATCCAGCACATCCGTCGCCTTCAACAGGTGGGCTGACGGTTCGAAAATCGGCGTTTGCGGGGATTGCTGGCCAGGTTGGATTAGCGGACCGGCAAGAAGCCAAACCATCAAAGAAGCGGCAATGAAATTGAACATGATGGTTGTAATGACAATATGGCTGCCGCGCTTGGCCTGCAGATAGCCTGGTACAATTCCCCATGCCGCACCAAAGAGCGCTGCGGCAATAACTGCCAACGGAATGACCACAATCGCAGGGAAAAGCGCCCCCAACCAAAGGGCGACTAAACCAGCACCCAGACCACCGAGATAGGCCTGCCCCTCCCCGCCAATGTTGAACATGGTTGCATGAAAAGCGATAGCAACCGCTAATCCAGTGAAAATGAAGTTGGTCGTGTAGTAGAGCGTGTAACCCAGGCTTCCGGGGTATACGAAAGCGCCTTTCAACATCACCGCGAGGGCCGTGATCGGGTTTTCTCCAAGCATGGCGATGATGATGCCGCAAACAGCAAATGCGGCAAGCATGTTGATCAATGGCAGGACGAACTTGTCGGCCCAACCTGGAAGCGGTGGAGCCTGGGTCACGCGACTTTCTCCCCCGGAATTCCTGCCATCATCAATCCGAGGGTACGCTCATCTGCCTCATCTCGATCAAGGATACCAACAATTCTGCCATCATTAAGGACCATGATGCGATCCGACAGCCCCACAATCTCATCCAATTCGACTGAAACCAGAAGGATCGCACAGCCATTGTCGCGGAGTTCGATCAACTGCTTATGAATAAACTCGATGGCACCGATATCAACACCTCGGGTAGGCTGGCCGACAAGCAGAAAATTCGGATTTGCGTCAATCTCTCTGGCAATGACCAGCTTTTGTTGATTGCCTCCGGAAAACTTTCGTGCCGGTAGAGCCGGGTTTTTTGGACGCACATCAAACTCTGCAATCAGAGTTTCTGCGTGGGAGCGGACGGATTGGCGGTCGATAAAAAGTCTATCGCCCGTATGCGGGGAATGATGAAAACCGAGAATAATGTTTTCCTGCGCTTCAAAGTCGAGAACCAAACCATGATGATGGCGGTCCTCCGGAATGTGACCAACGCCAAACTCCCGCATATCATCGGGAGTGATCGGGATTCTGGTAGTTATAGTATGTCCAAGGACTTCGATACCACCTGTGTCTGGTGTCCGCATACCGGAAAGCAGTTCAAGCAATTCGGTCTGCCCATTGCCCGCAACGCCGGCAACTCCAAGGATTTCACCAGATCGAACTTCGAACGAAACATCCTCAAGCTGCGTCACACCAATTGTTGATGTGCAGCCAAGTTTTTTCACAGCCAAACGGACTTCAGCGGGTTTTGCCTCCCCCCGTTCGACACTGAGCAGCACTGGACGGCCCACCATCATTTCAGCCAATTCGCGCGTGGTGGTTCCGCTTGTCTTGCGATGCCCGACGATACGCCCGTCTCTTATGATCGAGACGTTGTCGGTTATCGCCATGATTTCAGAAAGCTTATGGGTGATTAAGAGGATCGACACACCGCGCTTTTTCAATTCGTCAAGGATGGCAAACAAGCTTTCCGCTTCTTGTGGCGTGAGGACACCGGTCGGTTCATCAAGGATCAATATTCGGGCACCACCCTTAATCGCCTTGATGATTTCTACACGCTGTCTGATGCCAACCGGAAGGTCTTCAATCAGCGCATCACGGTTGACCTCCATCCCGTACGCATTGGCCAATTCCTTGAGCATCAAAGCGGCTTTGTCCTTGCCATCCTTGAGAAGAACACCGCCCTCGCTGCCGAGGATTATGTTTTCCAACACTGTAAAATTCGGGACCAGCATGAAGTGCTGATGGACCATTCCAATGCCAAGCGCAATTGCATCAGCGCTTGACCGGATTGTGACGGCTTCTCCATCTATATGGATTGAGCCGGAATCCGCTGCGTACAATCCGTAAAGGATATTCATCAGCGTTGACTTGCCGGCACCATTTTCACCCACGATGCCGTGAATAGAACCCTTGGATACGCGAAGTGATATATTTCTATTTGCCTGCACCTCGCCAAAGGACTTGCAAACATCAATCAACTCAATGGCAAATGGGGAATGGCCGGAGGCATTCCCGTCTTTTTGATCTGCGCCCATTTAGCTTCGCACTGCTAAATCAGCCGGGGCAATTGTTGTCTGAGCGATAGTCATGAACACTAACCTTGCCAGAGATTATGTCTGCACTTGCAGCATCGATGGCTGTTTTCATGTCATCGGAAATCAGTTTGGCATTGTTTTCATCAAGCGCCCAGCCAACCCCGTCTTCGGCAAGGCCAAGGCTGCGAACGCCAGTTTCAAAATTGCCGGACATGCCATCTTTCATGGTTTCATAGGCGGCCACATCAACCCGTTTCAACATCGAAGTCAGAACTGAGCCCGGTGCAATGTGGTTCTGGTTTGAATCAACCCCGATGGAAAACTTGCCGGCATCTGCCGCTGCACGGATTACACCAATGCCGGTTCCGCCCGCTGCCTGATAAATTACGTCCGCGCCGCGGTCGATCTGGCTTTGGGTCAACTCCGTACCCTTGCCCGGGTCGTTCCAGGCTGCAGGCGTTGTGCCGGTCATGTTCTGGATTACCTCGACATCAGAATTGACACTCCTGGCACCTTGAACATATCCGCACGCAAAGGCCCGAATGAGCGGAATGTCCATTCCTCCAACAAAACCTACTTTGCCGGTTTTGGAAGCAAGTGCTGCTGCCATGCCAACAAGGTAACTGCCTTCATGCTCTTTGAATGAATATTGCCGCAGATTTGGCTGATCAAGCCAATTTACATCGATGATTGCGAACTTCTTGCCCGGGTTTTCACCGGCTACTTTGTTGATCGCATCCGCTTGGGCAAAGCCAACGCCAAGCACGAGAGTTGCGCCGCGCTGGACCATGCGCTGCATCGCCTGCTCGCGCTGGGTCTCGTTGGTCACCTCAAACTCCATGACCTCAATGCCGGTTTCATCGGTGAATTTCTTAATTCCGTTGTAGACACCCTCGTTGAAGGATTTATCAAATTTACCACCCATGTCGTAAATAACCGCAGGCTTGAAATCCGCAGCGTGAGCTGCGACCGTTACGATCAACGCAATCATACTTGCTGTTAAAAATTCAAATAAACATTTCATAGTCTCTCTCCCTTCCAATCCAATTCATTTGGGTTTGCTTTTAACCCTATTCTTTTAGGCCAATTTCCCGGAGCCTTTCATCAAGATACTCTCCAGCGGTCTGGTTGTCATCCAATTGCACTTGCGGACGTGGATGCACAAACAATGGCATAGAATAACGAGACCTGTTTTCCTGATCCGGCGGGTTAATCACCCGATGTGGCGTTGAGGGGTAATAACCTCGTGTTGCCTTTGAAAGCATATCGCCTGAGTTGATAGTGATGTAGCCTGAGTGGCACGGCACATCATGCCAATCACCATTGCTGTCCTTTGCCTGTAATCCTGGTTCACTGCCGGTCACCAGCAGCGTGATCAAGTTTATGTCTTCGTGTTCGGCGGCGCGTTCTTCTCCTGAATTCACCGTGTCATCCAACGGTGGATAATGCAGCACCCGAAGCAGGTTTTGTTCACTTCCCTCAATCATTGAGGTCAGGTTTTCGGATAGCGAACCCTTGACGCCTTCAGGCGAATGGTCATCCAGCCACTGCAACAATTCCGAACCAATGGAAATCATCTGGCGCTGGAATGAACGTGTAACAGCCTCAACGGCAGACGGTACGGGCTTGTTTTCGTAGGCATGATAGAATTCTTTCAGATCCTTGTGGGCACTGCCCTTCGCATTTTCTGATTTAAAGCCATAATACCCGTGCACATTGCCGGGTTGGACTGCGTGATTGAAACGATCCTCATCACCAAAATATGCAGCCCAGACGGTGTACATTTCCTCGATTTTTCCCGGATCAACCGGATGATCTTTCAGTATCGCAAATCCTGTCTCATGGAGGGATTTGGCAAATAACTCTCCCGCATCGGGATCATTATAGTTGATTGCGAGCACATTGAATTCGGTCATAATTTTCCGCATACAGTTCGATTGGGTTTAAAACCCGCTTTTGAACATATTCAAAAACTTGGCTCTCACCGCTTCACTATTGACCTTTGTAGCAACCCCAACCTTTGGCCTGCCTTGATCTGAAGTACGGACGGTCTCACCGATCCTATTACCTTCAAGGGTTACGTCAAGCGGCATTTCGTCAATTGAAAAAAACTCCGGGTTCACAATTGAGATAACGGCGGCCGGGTCATGCATATGGCAACCGACAAAATTATCGACCCTTAGATGGAAGTCAAAATAAAACTGTGCAGCATCGTTGAGAAATCCTCCCAGTATTGGCGATGCAACGGACAAAGCCCCAATCTGTTCAGGTGAACAAACAATACAGTGGGTAACATCAAGGCCGACCATCGTCACCGGCCAATTTGCGGAAAACACCTTTTGTGCCGCGTGCGGGTCCTGCCAGATATTGGCTTCGGCGAAATCGGTCGCATTACCACCTTCGTCCACGCTGCCGCCCATGACGGTTACCGATTTTACCTTATCGACGATGGTGGGATCGTGTTCCAGGGCAAGTGCCAGATTGGTCAAAGGACCAACAGGACAAAGAATGATCTCGCCGGGATTATCGTTGATCATCTTACAAATGAATTTGCTTGCACTTTCCTCAACTTGGTTGGTTGTCGGTTTGAAGGGCGGAACGTTACCAAACCCCTCATGCCCGTGAACAAACCATGCAACTTCCCGCGGCTTTTGAACCAGGGGGACCTCAGCGCCGCGTGCAACCGGCACATCCACGCCTGCAAGCTCGAGTAAGGCAAGGGCGTTTCGGGTTGCGACATCAAGGGTAACATTGCCAAAGATACTGGTGAGACCAACCAGTTCAATTTCGGGATCAAGACAGGCATACAGAATAGCCATTGCATCATCAATGCCGGGATCGGTGTCTATTATTATCTTGTGTTTCGTCATCTTTGTTCTTGTGCCTTCAGAAATCCATGTACTTCGTCATACTCAGGAATGGCAACTGCAGCTCCCGGGCGCGTTACCTGGATTGCACTGGCAGCGGCCGCGTAGCGCAGAGCCTCTTGAGAAGTTTCACCCTGCGAAAACCTGGCAAGAAAACTTCCCAAGAACGTGTCACCTGCCCCGGTGCTGTCCACGGCTTCAACCTGAAACGCGTTCTGCCAAATCATCTTGCCGCCGGCATGAAATTCCGCTCCTGAACTTCCCTTGGTGATCAGTAATTTTGGGGAGGGCAATGAAGACGGCTCAACACAGAGTACTTGGGCAAGGGCCTGTGCTTCTCCTTCGTTGACGGCCAGAAGATCAATTTGGTCAATCAGAGCCAGAGTTACCTCGGCAACAAAAGGAGCTGCCGCGTAGGCAACCTGAAAGCCAATTGATTTTGACTGACTTACAATATGATCAGCCAAATTCGTTTCATTTTGCAGCAAGACCCAGTCGCGCTTTGGATCAGCACTTTCAAGAACCTTGTCTATTTCAGATTTTGCCAACATGCGGTTCGTACCGCTTGCCACCACAATCTGGTTCTCGCCATGGTCATCAACGCAAATCATGGCGTGGCCGGTTGGGTGGTCAAGAATGCTGATGTGATCCGTCTTTACGCCCAGGCTTTCAATCTGATTGATCGCCCATTGTCCGTCGGGTCCGACTGCACCAACGTGAACGAGTTCGCCCTTTGCCTTGGAAATTGCAATCGACTGATTGATGCCTTTGCCACCAAGAAATTTCGCATGCGATTGGGCAATACATGTTTCACCGGAGGCTGGCAGCTCGCTTACCCAGTATACGTTGTCGATGTTTATTGATCCAAAATTGAGTATCATGGTTGCGTGGACACGACCCTTCGTTCATCGATGAATTCGACCCTAACCCTAGGGGTCCGTTTGATACAAATGATAAAGAGTTGGCCGCAAAGGGGCTTAATTGTTTCGGTCGAACCACTCGCTACGATCAACCCCAAATTCGGCCATAATTTCATCATTGTGCTCGCCACATTGAGGTGGCGCCTGTCTGTATGAAACCGGTGTCTTGGAAAATTTTACAGGGTTGCCGATCAATTCAACCTTGCCATCCGCAGAACCTTCGAACGGCATGCTGATTCGCATGTTTCGCGCCTGCGCCTGATCGCTGTTGAATACCTGATCGAGATCGTTGATCGGCCCGCAAGGCACCAGCACATCCTCAAGAGCCTGCAACAATTCAGTGCTATTCCGGTTTTTGACAACAGGTGTGAGGATTTCGATCAACTCAACACGATTGACCAAACGCTGTGCATTTGTCGCAAATCTGCTGTCTTCAGAAAGTTCCGGTTTTTCAATGACTGTGCAAAAAGCCTGGAACTGCTTGTCGTTTCCCACCGCCAAAATCATATGACCATCCCTCGTTTCAAACACCTGATAGGGTGAAATATTGGGATGCTGGTTTCCGAGTCTCTTCGGCACTTTGCCTGAAAGAAGATAATTGGTACCTGCGTTGATGAGCCAGGACATTTGCACATCGACAAGTGCTATATCTATGTGTTGACCTTCGCCCGTCTGATCGCGATGACGCAATGCGGCCAGAATAGCGGTGGATGCATACATTCCTGTCATTACATCGGTGATACCAACTGCGACTTTCATCGGCTGACCATCAGGTTCGCCCGTAATGCTCATAATCCCGCCATAGCCTTGGGCCATTAAATCATAACCCGGTTTATGCGAGTTTGGACCCGTTTGACCAAAACCGGTAATTGAACAATAAACCAGTTCGGGAAAGCGTTCCTTCAAGATGGCATATGAAAGCCCGTACTTTGTCAGGCCGTCTACTTTGAAATTCTCAATCAGCACATCGCATTTTTCCAGAATTTTAAGGAGAATTTCGACATCACCTTTGCTGGCAATATCCAGCGCCAGTGACCGTTTGTTTCGATTGGCGGAAAGATAATAAGCACTCTCTGCAAGGTCTCCCCCATCAGCGCTCTTGACGAAGGGGGGACCCCAGGTACGTGTGTCATCACCTGTACCGGGCTTTTCAACCTTGATGACATCTGCACCCATATCCGCGAATAATTGGGTACAGGTTGGACCGGCCAGAATTCTGCTTAAATCCAAAACTCTGAGGCCACTCAAGGGACCCGATATGCCAACGGATTGGATCATGATTTTACCTCAATTTATCAATTATACTCAAAACACTCGGAAACCCGAATTTTGAGCATAGGATTCTTCTTTTGATCCTTGCACTTATCCGAAAACCGGTGCCCACTTTTCGGGTGCAAGGAGTATAGTAATGCAAGATTGACAGGATATGCCCATTTGAAGCGGCGCGCCAATGCAATTTGCAACTCTCGCCAGCTTTTTTGTTACAGCTTTATTTGGAGCAGCCGGTTTGCAGGTTCAACAACTAACCCTGACCGCGTTCATCGATCAACTTATCCAACCATTCCGGATCCATTTCCGGGACGGAAGACAAGAGCAGTTGAGTGTAGTCGGGAAACGGCGGATTGAGAATTTTGCTTTTTAGTCCCTGTTCAACCACTTCGCCCTGGAACATCACCACGATTTCATCCGAGATTGCAGTCACGACCGCGATGTCATGGGTTATGAACAGGTAAGTGATGTCGAGCTCTTTTTGCAGTCGCAGGAGCAGTTTCAGAATTCCTTCCTGAACAATCTGATCAAGCGCGGACGTAACTTCGTCACAAATAATGATTTCCGGCTCCGCAGCCAGGGCACGCGCAATGCATATCCGTTGCTTTTGTCCACCGGACAATTCGCTCGGCAACCGGTCAATAAAGCTTTCATCCAGTTCAATCATTTCTAGCAGTTCAACAACGCGCTTGTCGCGCTGAGCACCGCTAATGTTCTGATAAAACTCCAGAGGCCGGCCAATAATATCGCCAACGGTCTGACGCGGGTTCATGGCGGTATCTGCCATTTGATAAATCATTTGAATTCGGCGAAGCTCGTCTTTGGACCGATCTTTCAATTCTGCCGGAAGCGGCTTACCGTTAAATTCGACTGACCCTGACATTGGTGGAAGTAGCCCGGTCAGCACCCTCGCCGTTGTGGATTTACCCGAACCGGATTCACCAACAACTGCAACGGTTCTTCCCCGTGGTATCTCAATCGACACATCCTTGAGAACTTTTACCAGTCCGCCATAGCCGGCATCAATGTTGTTGATCGACAGGATAATGTCTTTTGACGGGCTTTCGGGTTTTTCCAGCGCGCGCACCGACCAAAGGGATTTTGTATAATCTTCTTTAGGCGACGCCAACATGGTGTTGGTATCGGCGTCTTCCACTTCATCTCCGTAGCGCAGAACTTTGATCCGGTCTGCCATTTGCGCGACCACCGCCAAATCATGGGTGATGTAAATTGCAGCGGTGTTGAAGCGTTCAACAATATCCCGCATGGCCAAGAGCACCTCGACTTGAGTCGTCACATCGAGTGCGGTGGTCGGCTCATCGAAGATGATGAGATCGGGCCGCGGCGACATTGCCATTGCAGTCATGATCCGTTGCAACTGACCGCCGGAAACCTGGTGAGGATAGCGCGTACCTATAGTCTCTGGATCAGGAAGGGACAGGGAACCGTAAAGCTCGATTGCATCTTTGCGAGCTGTCGCATCTATAGAAACCCCGTGGTCCACAGTTGCTTCCACGGTTTGATCAATTAGCCGATGTGCGGGATTAAATGAGGCAGCTGCAGATTGTGCCACATAGGCAATGCGCGAGCCCCAAAGTTGGCGTTTTTCGGCTTCGCTCGCTGCCAGCAAATCCATACCATCAAACAGGATGCTACCGGACGAGATTTTACAACCTGGCTGGGCATAGCCCATTGCGGCCTTCCCAAGAGTGGATTTACCCGCACCAGATTCTCCAATAAGGCCCAGCACTTCGCCGCGCCTCAACGTAAGATCTACCCCTTTGATGATTTGATGCCAACGTTCATCACTAAAGCCATCAATTCTAATATCCTTCATCTCAAGAAGGATGTCACCCTTGTCGCCGCGCGCATTTGAGTTTTTGCTTTTACTCATCGCGCAATCCACTTGTTTTATGCAGGAACCAGTCGACCACGAAATTCACTGCCACTGTCAAAAGGGCAACAGCACCTGCTGGCAACAAAGATGAAAGGGCAAGGGTCCAATCAAACTTAACGAACTGAATGAAACGCGAACCATCACGAACCATTGAACCCCAGTCTGCGGTAGGCGGCTGGATGCCAAGACCGAGGAAGGAAAGAGCCGCTATCGTCAGGAATACGAATGAAAAGCGCAAGCCAAATTCCGCTACCAACGGCGGCATGATATTGGGCAATATTTCGCGACGCATTATCCAACCAATCCCCTCACCGCGCAGGCGGGCCGCTTCGACATAGTCCATGACCACGACATTTGCCGCCACAGAACGGGTCAGGCGAAACACCCTGGTTGAATCAAGGATCGCGATGATCATGATCAGGGAGGGAATTGACGAACCGAAAATACTCAACAGCATCAGAGCAAAAATCAAACTCGGAATTGACATCAAGACATCGACGCCGCGGCTTAGTATCTGGTCAAGCCAGGAACGGTTAATCGCGGCTATGAGGCCAAGCGAGCCGCCAATCAGGAATGAAAGCAGTGTGGTTACAAGCGCTATTCCGATTGTATTTTGAGCACCATAGATCAACCGCGAAAGCACATCACGACCAATCTGGTCGGTGCCGAAGAAATGAGCTGGATCGCCATCCAAGCTCGACCAAGGCAGGTCTGCTTTGGCAAATACTTCGGCCTGATCGTAAGGTGCGAGCAACGGTGCAAAAATCGCAACAAACGCATAAAGAGCAATTACGATCATGCCAAACCATGCAGAAGGAGGTGCCTTGCGCAGCGTAATCCTGGCACGTTCCCAGCGTGATCTGCGAACACGGACCTGACCGACTTCGCCAGCGGCGGAATATGTTTCGGGTGTCTCGCTCATCTCGGGTGCAAAAGCCTCGGATTGGTTACAATGCCAATAATGTCTGCGGTCAGGTTAAGCAGAATGTAGGTCGCCGCAAAAATCAGCGCACAAGCCTGTGCGACCGGAATATCCCGGGAACTGACCGAATCCACCATGAGCTGGCCGATGCCCGGATAAACAAAGACGACTTCGACCACCACGACACCAACAACAAGATAAGCAAGGTTGAAAGCAATAACTGTCGCGATTGGAGCCCATGCATTCGGCAAAGCGTGTTTGAGAACAACCTTGGCTTTTGAAACCCCTTTGAGCTGTGCCATTTCAATATACGGACTTGCAAGAAGATTGATAATTGCGGCCCTGGTCATTCGCATCATATGAGCGACGATTACGAGCGTCATGGTTAGAGCCGGCAACGCAACTTTTAACAATCGATCAACAATCGGCATATCTTCCGTCACGTTTGAAAGTGTTGGAAAATATCCGGCCAGAAATACAATCAGCATGTAGGCAAGAAAGAACTCAGGGAACGAAATCGTTGTCAGGGTTATCGCATTTACCGCACGGTCATAAAACGAGTTGCGCTTGAGGGCGGCTGTAATGCCAAGGAAAAGGGAAAGCGGAACCGCTATGATTGCAGTGACCGAAGCCAGAAACAGTGTGTTCCAAAGTCGTGGGCCAATCAAATCGACCACTGACCGCGATTGGTCACTGCCGGACGATGCGCGGCCGGAAAATGACGTACCCAGATCCCCCTGCAATACAGCGCCAATCCAATCGAGATAACGCAGCCAAGCAGGTTTATTCAACCCAAGTTCGCGGCGGAAGGCCTCCACGGTTTCTGGAAGTGCTGTTTGTCCAAGAACCTGCTCGCCGAAATCACCCGGTAGCAACGCAATGGCAGAAAAAATGATTATGGAAACAAAAAACAGGGTTAGAAGGCCGAGGCCCAACCTTTGCAAAACTGTCGATACTACTGGATGCAAGTGGAGCCTCCCAACACCTGCGCAAGCACTTGTGGCTCGCTTGTTGTATGATGCTAGGCCATTCTGACGTTAACTGTAAACAGTCGGCCCACAAATTTTTCCAGATCCACCGAAAAACCGCTCTCACAAAATCCTCATTTGCAAAACCGTGCGCATTATGTTTCGATCTAACCTGGATAAAGAAGCGCGCGACGCTTCTGTCTGTTACGTGCACTTTTTGGGAGGAATTCTATGCGCGATATGAAAAAAGTATTTATCAAAGGCCAAACCGAAAAATTCGAAAACGGTGGGATCAGCCGTCGTCAATTCATCACGTCGATGCTGGCCGCTGGTGTGGCACTGCCATCGATTATGTCAATCACGGATAAAGCAGCTGCTTCAACCCCTAACAAGGGTGGCAAGCTTCGCCATGCTACAGGGTATGGTGGAACAACTGATACCTTTGATCCGTCCACTTCAAACAACGGCTTTACGCAGAATGTGATTTATCAGCGCGGAAACCATCTGACCGAAGTTGGTCAGGATGGCAATCTACGCGGGGAACTTGCAGAAAGCTTTGAGCCGGCTGATGGTGCTGCCAAGTGGATTTTCAACCTTCGCAAGGATGTGACTTTCCACAATGGCAAAACTCTCACAGCTGATGATGTGATCGCCACATTCAACATCCACCGCGGCGAAGACACCAAGTCAGCGGCAAAGGGTCTGGTAACCGCTGTTAAAGACATCAAGAAAGATGGCGACAACCGCGTTATCTTCGAGATGGAATCCGGCAATGCGGATTTACCATATATCGTAAGTGATTATCACTTCATGATCATGGCATCTGATGGATCAGGGAACGTTAATGTCAGCGCCAAAGACAACTCAACCGGCGGTTACGTGATGACAGATTTTGAAGGTGGTGTTCGTGCTTCTTTCAAACGCAATGCAAATTACTGGAAAGCGGATGCAGCTTACTTTGATGAGACAGAGCTTCTTTCAGTGGTTGATCCAACAGCACGCCAGAGCGCCATGTTGAATGGCGATGTTGATGTTGCGGATTCGATTGACCCGAAAACGGTTTCACTTCTCAGCAAGGTTCCGAACCTCGATATCCTGGAAACAACCGGAACCCAGCATTACACGTTCCCAATGCGCCTCAATGTTGAGCCGTTTGGCAATCTTGATTTGCGCATGGCGCTGAAACTTGCAATTGACCGGGATGAACTCATTGAGAAAATCCTGCTTGGTCACGGCGTTGCCGGCAATGACATTCCGGTGAATGCTTCAATGCCGTTTTTCAATGCAGGTATTCCGCAGCGAAGTTTCAACCCGGAAAAAGCCGCTGAGCACTATAAGAAGTCCGGTCATTCCGGCCCAATCAAGCTTTCTGTAGCGGATGCAGCATTCTCAGGCGCAGTTGATGCAGGACAGTTGATTGCAGCATCTGCCAAAAAAAGCTGGTATCGAGATTGAGCTGGTTCGTGAACCAAACGATGGCTATTGGTCAAATGTCTGGAACAAAAAAGGCTGGTGTGCCTGTTATTGGGGTGGTCGTCCAACCCAGGACTGGATGTACTCTTCGGCTTATACAGCAGACAATACCTGGAACGATACAGCTTGGCGGGATACGCCTGCTGCTGACCGCTTCAATGAAGTGGTTGTTCAGGCGCGGGCTGAAACTGACGATGCAAAACGCAGCGCACAATATGCAGAAGCCCAACAGCTGCTGCATGATGATGGCGGAGCAATTGTTGCAATGTGGGCTAACTATATTCATGCGCACAGCAAGAAAGTCACTCACGGCCCGGATGTTGCGGCTAACTGGCAAAACGACGGCAACAAGCTTGCTGAACGCTGGTGGTTTGCGTAAGCCAAACCGGCTTTCAAAAGCAATTGAGAGGCGGTCAGGAAACTGGCCGCCTTTTTGTGTGTTGAACTGTTTCTCCAAAACATTTTGAAGCGCCCATGCTCTTTTCAGTCGACAATTCAAGCTAAAAGGATTGAATTGAAGCAAACGTTTCTTGAATATGGGGGATTGGATGAAGCACGTCAGTGAGTTTCCAAGGAAAATAGTCGAACACGCAGATATGGGCATAGTCATGCGAGACGGTATCCGCCTTTCAGCCCGGGTTTGGATGCCTGAAGACGCTGAACAAAAACCCGTCCCCATGATCCTTGAGCATATTCCCTATCGCAAACGCGATGGCACAATTCATCGTGACGAATTTTCTCATCCGTGGATGGCTGGTCAGGGCTACTGCTGCATCAGGACAGATATTCGCGGCAATGGCGAATCTGAAGGTTTGATGGACGATGAATATACTGAGCAGGAATTGCAGGATGCCTGTGATGTCATTGCATGGGCAGCTCAGCAACCCTGGTGCAACGGCAATGTTGGAATGCAGGGCATTTCCTGGGGCGGTTTTAATTGCCTTCAGGTTGCAGCACTTCAGCCGGAAGCATTGAAAGCGGTAATTTCCGTCTGTTCAACCGTAGATCGCTATGCGGATGACATTCACTACAAGGGCGGGACGCTTTTGGTGGAGAATTTCGGATGGGCGGCAAACATGCTCTCTTATTCTTCAAGGCCGCCGGATCCACTTCTCGTTGGGGACAATTGGACCGAGATTTGGCGCAGGCGCCTGGAAGCACAACCCTGGCTGTGGGGTGTCTGGCATGCGCACCAACACCGCGACTCATATTGGAAACACGGATCGGTTTGCGAGGATTATTCAGCCATCAAAGCTGCTGTGCTTTCAGTTGGCGGCTGGCATGACGGGTATCGCAACACGATCTCTCATCTGGTTGAAAATGTATCGGCCCCCACAAAGGGAATAGTCGGCCCGTGGATCCACAAATATCCGCATTATGCCGGACCAAAACCGGCTATCGGGTTCATGCAAGAGTCCAAAAGATGGTGGGACAAATGGCTCAAGGGCATTGATACAGGGGTTGAGAATGACCCTGCCTATCGGGCATATCTGATGGATTCAATCAAACCAGAACGATGGTTGGACGAGCGACCGGGTCGCTGGATCGCAGAAAAAGAATGGCCCTCACTCAACATTAACAAGCGCGCGATGCATCTGGGTCAAAATATCCTCTGCGACGAGACTGCGGCCTGTGGTCTTTCGATATCCTCTGCGCAGCATTGTGGCTTGGCCAGTGGTGAATACTTCCCCTTCGCATTCGCTGATGAATTGCCCGGTGAACAAACCGGCGACGATGAATTGTCGCTGTGCTTTGATGGTGAGGCGACACCGGTAGCGATAGATATCGTTGGCGCGCCAGAGGTTAGACTTTCCGTTTCATCTGACAAACCACAAGCACAGATCGCGGTGAGACTATGTGATCTGCGTCCTGACGGTACATCGGCGCTCGTCACCCACGGAGTTTTTAACCTTACCCACTACCGGTCACATGAATTTCCAGAACCTCTTGTTCACGGAAAGCGATATGATGTGCGATTTATGCTGGATCAGATCGCCTATCACCTGCCATCAGGTCACAGACTGAGAGTGGCGGTTTCGACAAGCTACTGGCCCTATTTCTGGCCATCGCCTGAGGTTACTGAAATCACGGTTCATACCGGCAAAATCCTGATACCGCAGAGAGCGCCGACTTCCGATATTGATGAGTGTTCCTTTGACGAGCCGGTTGGATCACCGGCCTGGCAATACGAAGAGCTTAGGCCTTCTTCCTATTCCCGGAAGATCCAGACCGATAATCGAACCGCCTGTGTAACGATTTCTCTGGATGATGGTGAAAAACGGGATCTTGAACACGGCCTGATCTCTGGAACAAGATTGAAAGAAGTCTTTTCAATTCAACCAAACGATCCAAACTCAGCAAAGGCTGCTTCCGAGTGGGAACAAACCGGCGGTCGCGAGGGCGCTATGTGGCGAACGCATATTGAAGCCGAAATGACCTGTGACGCCAAGAAATTTCATTCCACCGCAATGCTGCAAGCCTACCTCAATGATGCGCTTTTCTTTGAGCATGAGTACAAGGACAGCAAGCCACGCAAATAGTTATTGGAAAGATCGCATGCGTCGCCCGGAAGGATCAAATGCGGGATCTTTAGAAACCCTTGCCTGATAAAACTTTCCGGCTATGTTGATTTCGACTTTGCTCTTATCAGCCCTCGCGTTTGGATTGGAGATGTCGGCCAGTGCAATTGGCGCATTTATCCTGAAACCGTACGCAGCCGATGTGGTTTTGCCCGCAATCTCACCTTTGTATATCACCGGTTCATTTCCAAGCGGAACGGCTTCCTTGTCATCGAAAATCAATGAAACAATACGGTTTTCCGTGCCATTGTTTCGTTTCTCCAAAAGCGCATTCCTACCGATGAATTGCTTGTCCCAATCAACTGCGAAATCGAGCCCTGTTTCTATCGGGGTGATATCTGTATCAAGCTCGTGACCATAGGCTAAAAACCCTTTTTCAATGCGCATTGAGGTTTGGGCAAACAATCCGGCAGGTTTGGCTCCGTGGGCAGCCAGCGCCTTAAAAATCTTTACAGAATTTTCTGCTCTGCAGGTAATTTCCCACCCAGCTTCACCGACATAGGAAAGTCGAGAAGCTCTTATAGGACTGCCCGCAATCTTCGCTTCGCCTGCCTGAAAATAGCGCAAGTCATTCAGTTCGCCTGCTCCCACGTCATCAGCGATCGTAGAAGTATACGGGCCCATCAACCCCAGAACAGCAAATTCTTCTGTCGAGTCTCGAAGCATCACATTGTCATCCTTCCCGATGTGATTTCGCAACCAACTCAGATCACGCTTGATCGCAGTTGTTCCAACCAACAAGCGATAGTGCGCATTCGCTATACGAATTGCCGTGAGATCGCTTTCAAAGCCACCGCGCGCGTTCAACATGGCTGTATAAATTACGGCACCGTTTTCTCGATCCATTTGATTTGCGCACAGCCGATTGAGAAAACTGCAGGCGTCCTTTCCAGTGACTTCTATCTTGCCAAAGGTGGATTGATCAAAGATTGCGGCATTGGTGTGTGCCGAGATGACTTCTTGTTCCACATTGGAGTGCCAAACCGGTCGGTCAAAAGTCAGTTTTGGTTCTTCTGATTTGTCAAAGTATAGCGGCCTCTCCCATCCTCCGAATTGACCATAGTGCGGGTTCCGGTTTTTCCACGCGTCCTGGAGCGGCGAATTTCGTAGGCTGCGAGCGCTTGTCCATTGTCTTGCGGGATAGGTGATTTCATAATGCTTTCCCAACACCTGCGGAACGCGCTTCGCCAGGGTTTTCACGTGGTTGAATTCTCCGGCAAACCGTTTTGGATCGGCCTCATGGAGGTCGGTTGGTGTATGACCATGTTCGATACAATGCGCCAGAGCCATACCGGCACCACCGCCCGTTGCAACCCCAACCGAGTTCATTCCACAACCCAGGAACAGCCCTTTTGTCTCGGCAGTTTCGCCCAACAGAAATGATCCATCCGGCGTGAAGCTCTCCGGACCGTTCAGGAGCATTTTCACTTCCGCTGTTTCAAGCGGCGGCAAACGATGCAGCGCATTCTCCATCATGGGTTCAAAATGATCCCAGTCTTCCCGGAGCAATTGAAAGGCAAAATTCTTGCCCAACGTTTCGGGTGAAATTGCTTTGCCAATTGGTTCAAAGCACCCAACCAGCAGCCCGCCGCTGTCATCGCGAATGTATAGATGACTATCATGGTCTGAGAGCGTTGGCAGATTACCGGATATTCCTTCAACCGGTTTGGTCAACAAGTAGAAGTGCTCACAGGGCCAGACGGGGATTTCGGAACCACCCATCTCCGCAACCTCACGGCTCCAAAGACCTGTACAAATTGCGACCGCATCGCATTTGATTTCACCTTTGCTGGTATAAAGACCGACAACACGCCGATCGCGTGTTTCAATGCCGGTAACATCCGTATTCTCGAAAATTCGCGCTCCTCTTGCTTTCGCTCCCTTAACGAGCGCCGCGCACAGATCAGACGGACTAACCCTGCCATCATCCGGAGACCATACAGCACCTATTACATCATCGGCATTCATCATGGGCCAGTGTTCCAAGGCTTCTTCCGGCGAAATTGTTTCTGCCCGGACACCAAACATCTGGGCCAAAGCCTCTTGACGCTTGATATGAATGAACCGGTCCTCATTGGTAGCAATCGAGAGTGAACCTTTGTTGATCCAGCCTGTTTGCTGGCCGGTTTCTGCTTCCAATTCAGAATACAGCGTGACGGAATATTTGATCAGATCCGTAAGGTTTCGGGTTGAGCGCAACGCACGAACCTGAGCCGCGGAATGCCAGGTGGTTCCCGATGTCAGCTGGTTGCGCTCCACCAAGACTGCATCAGTTATGCCCTGCTTTGCCAAGTGATAAAGGGTCGAACACCCCATGATGCCACCCCCAATGACAGCGACAGAGGTGTGAGAGGGAAAGACTTCTGACATTTGAGTATCCTAGATTCAGGACCCATTGCAAAGCTATGTTGCATATGTTTCAGTGCTTCTTCAATAATGAAAAATGAGGTACATTCCATTTGTATGTTGAGGAAGGCTTATAGTTTTCCTTCATCCGTCACAAATTCGGCGTTGCTGGAGATTCTCATGGAGTGATCGTCAAAAGGCTGGGGACGGACGCGAATAACCGGATCGATAGGGTGGAGAAATTTGGCCGCGCTATTGGCGACTATATCGAATAGTCAATGCAGTGAATGAGTAAAGGGAGGACCATTATGCTCAAGAAACTTATGCATACCAGCCTGGCAACCATGACAGCGCTCGGCGTTACCGTCGCATCTGCCCAGGCAGCCTGCACCAACGATGTCTGGAAAAAGGTTATGGAACGCGGCAAAGTTATTGTTGGCGTCAAGGCTGACTACAAGCCGTGGGGATTTCGTGACTCAGGTGGTGCAATCGTTGGCATGGAAATCGATATTGCCCAGGCTGCGGCTGATGCAATGGGAGTGGAACTGGAAACCGTAGCGGTTCAATCTTCAAACCGCATGCAGTTCCTCGAGCAGGGTAAAACAGACATGTTCATTGCGACCATGTCAGACCGGGCTGACCGCCGTAAAATCGTTGGCATCACGTCACCTGCCTATTACACATCCGGCACCAACATCATGGCTCCCAAGGCACTTGGTTTTACTAACTGGGAAGATCTTCGCGGCAAGAATGTTTGTGGCAAACAGGGTGCGTTCTACAATCAGGTTGTGACGGAACGTTATGGCGTAAACGTTGTTGCCTTTACGGGTAACGCAGAAGCCAAGCAGGCACTTCGTGATAAAAAATGTATTGCCTGGGTTTATGATGATTCATCCATCGGATCAGATCTTTCATCTGGCGAGTACGATGAATTTGAGATGCCGCTTGCTTCAGAAGACGACAACCCATGGGGTTTGGCAGTTCCAATTGCAGAACGCGATTGTGTCTTTGGCAACTTCATGTCTGGTCTTACTTTCAACCTGCACCAAAGCGGCAAGCTGATTGAGCTTGAAAAAAAGTGGGGCATCAAGGCTACTCAGTATCTGGTTGATCAGAACCAGAAATACGCTGACTGGCTTCAAGAATAATCCAACTTCTAAGAGGGGCGGGTTTTAAATTCGCCCTTTGTTCCGGAACAGGTTTGGGGGTTTGAATGCTTGAAGCATTCATGGAATTCTTCCGGCAAATCGCCGATGATTATCCGCGCTGGAATTTCATATTCTTTTACGAAGAACGCCAATGGGGACGGATCGTCAGCGGCATAAAATACACCCTCGTATTGTCTTTTGCCTGTGTCATCTTCTCTGTGATCATAGGCGTTGTCGGCGCCTGGCTTCAGGGCTCGCCAAATGCGTTGATACGCAGAGTGGTTCAAGGGTATATCCAGTTCTTCAGAAACACCCCTCCGTTTGTACAATTGTTATTTTTCTATTTCGCTCTCGGCCAGTTTACCCCAACTATTCCAGGAGATGACGGGTGGACTGAAATCCCCATTATTTCCAATGTCGGGTGGGCGATCATCTCCTTGTCCTTTTTCGCTGGCGCATTTAATGTTGAGATATTCCGTTCCGGGATAGAGGCAGTGCCTGAATCAACCCAGGAAGCTGCAAGTTCTCTGGGCTTCACACGACTTCAAACCTATTCCGAAGTTGTGTTACCGCTGGCGTTTCGTGTTTCGCTTCCAGCCCTTAACAACAATCTCGTCAATCTTGTTAAGACGACAACACAGGCCATTGGCATCGCGGTGCCGGAATTGCTCTACGAAAGTGTTGGGATTTGGAATGACTACCCAAGCGCTCAATACCCGACAATGCTGGTCCTGTTTATCACCTTCATCCTGCTTGTCGGGGTGTTGGTCTACGGCATGCACCGGTGGGAGCACGCACTGAAAATCCCGGGTTACGGGCGGGGATAACTGATATCATGGCCATTCAAAAAATCCCCGGTGTCTCTACAAAACCGAATACTGATCTTCCGGTTCTAAAGCCGTTTACCGCACGCGCGGCAGGGGAAGCGGATGATCTTGTGTTTTCAAGATGGCTTGCAGCCATACCCGCCTATGTTTGGTTCATTGCTATGGCGGGCCTTGTCGTTTGGCCGCAATTTGCGTTTGCAGCAACCAAATATGGTTATGCGGACGCTTTTCAGGCACTTTACAAATGGATACCGTTCATTGTCTCAAGCGGGTTTTTGTTCAATATCCTGATTTCGTTTTTCGCAATGCTGATTGGCACGGTCCTTGGTATAATTCTTGGCCTTATGCAGATTTCACCTGTCGGTATGATCCGAATTCCCGCCAAGATAATCACCCAAACGTTCAGAAATTCACCGTGGCTTGTGTTGCTTTTTATTGTATTGCTAGCGCTGCCGTTCGAGGTAACGATCGGCGATTTGTCAATCAGAATTCCTGACTGGATGAAAGCCGTCTTCGGGCTTTGCCTGCCGATCATGGCCAATATTGCTGAAATCGTACGCGGCGCTATTCAGTCGGTTCCCAACGGGCAGTGGGAAGCTTCTGAATCACTCGCTTTTTCCCGCCAGCAGACCTTGTGGCAAATCATTTTGCCACAGTGTTTCAAGCGGATGATCCCACCCTGGATGAACTGGTATGCAATCCTGACAATGGCGACCCCGCTATGTTCACTTCTGGGGGTTGAAGAAATCATTACACTCAGTCGGCAGGCAATTGAGGCGGAGAATAACAGGCCAGCGCTACTGGTTCCGTTTTACGGTTTCGCGCTTTTGATCTTTTTTGCGTATTGCTACCCGATTGCCAGAGCTACAATTGCGCTCGAGCGGCGTTTCACCGTGAAACTGTAGGGTCTAAATTCAAATGGCTGATGGAACTGCATTGGAGGCAAAATGATCCGGGTCAAGGAGAAAAATGCAGGCGATACACTGGCATCAGCGAGGCTTTTCGACGCTGAAACACGGTGTTTTGGCCCAGCCCGGACGGGCAGCGCCAAATTTCACAGGATTGTCGTTGAAATTTCCTCGATTGCAGGGAGCAAACTTCGTCAATTTCGTCGCCTAAATCCGGCAAAATTGGTCAGCTGTGCAGTCCAGTTCCCAGTTAAATTCAGGCCTGCGGAGATTGATGATGAACAGTGAAACCTGGACCCCAGACCAACCCCTCATCTCAATCAAGGATGTGCACAAGTCGTTTGGTGATTTGGAAGTTCTCAAGGGCATCTCCCTTGATGTGATGAAAGGCGAAGTCATCTGCATTATCGGACCGTCAGGTTCGGGAAAATCAACGCTGATCCGGTGCATCAATGCTCTCAATGATATTCAGGCAGGTTCAATCAAGGTTGAGGGACGGGAAGTTCATGATCGTGATCTGGACAAGCTGGAGTTGCGTAAAAAGGTCGGGATGGTGTTCCAGCAGTATAATTTGTTTCCACACAGGACCGCGATTGAAAATGTCATGATGGCGCCGATCAAGGTGCTGAGGCAATCGAAGGAAGAAGTTGAAGAGCGTGCACATGATCTGATCGCCAAGGTTCGGCTGCAAGGAAAAGAAAACAGCTATCCAGGTGAACTTTCAGGAGGGCAACAACAGCGGGTAGCCATTGCAAGGTCTCTCGCCATGAACCCTGATGTAATGCTGTTTGACGAGGTTACCGCCGCACTCGATCCGGAAACGGTGAAAGAGGTTCTTGTCACCATCAAAGACCTCGCGGAAGAGGGCATGACTTGTATTCTGGTTACCCATGAGATGGGATTTGCGCGCGAAGTTGCCGATCAAATCTATTTCACGGACCGAGGTGTGATTGTTGAACACGGTCCGCCTGATACATTTTTTGATAGCGCTACCGACCCAAGAACCAAAGAATTCCTCAGCCAGATTTTGTAATACCAACGGCCATCAGGTTTCAAAAAAGACAGTTTCGTTTTTCCCCTGAAGGTGGATATCAAATCGATAACGGTCTGTTTCTGCCAAAGTTTGGGCAAGAAGCGTTTGCCGACGCTCATCATCGACTGAGTTAAGGTGAGGGTCCGTAGTATTTTCTGAAGTAAATTGCGGAAAATAGATTCGCGTCAGCAATCCAATATTGATGCCCCGGGCAACCACCCAGACATTTATGAACGGTGCGAGTTGATTGCCGGATGCATCTTCGAACGATCCCGGCATCGCAGTTTCGATTTCATACGCACCGGTTTCCAAATCTGTGGCGGTTCGTGCCCAATAACCATTGTGATAATCGCCATCCTCGTCTGCTTGCCAGAATTCAAGCATGATATCCTTGCAAATAACGCCGTCACCTTCGAAAACCTGACCAGAAATTCTGATCGTTTCCGCCGAAAACCCAGAGTGATTTGCGGTTAAATCCCTGAGATAGATGCCAGGAATTCCGGCTTTGTTCGGCAAACAGCCAATATGAACATATGGCCCGGCAGTTTGTGATGCCGTCTCGCGCAAGGGCGAGTTTGCGTTGGTTTGCGCCGGTCGTGTACGGCGGACTGCGAGAGGGGCCATATCAGTTCCCCTCCAACTTGTTTTCAAAACAGGTTGATCCCGGCCCCCGCAAAACGAGATCAAACCGAAAAAATCGCATATCCAGCGGTATGGTGTTTTTCATGTCCAGACGGGCTATCAATTGATCAATCGCCCTTGCGTCATTCACAGACTGAACAATCGGACAAATTGCGATGTGAGGGTCGCCTTCAAAATACATCTGCGTTATCAAACGATGCGCAAAGCCTGACCCAAAAATCGAAAAATGAATGTGAGCAGGTCGCCAGTCATTTCCGCCATTTGGCCAGGGGTAGGGGCCGGGTTTGATGGTCTGGAAACTATAATACCCCTTCGCATCGGTAACGCATCTTCCACAGCCACCAAAATTTGAGTCCAACGGTGCAAGGTAAGCATCGTTTTTGTGGCGGTAGCGGCCGCCTGCATTTGCCTGCCATACCTCAATCAATGCATCCGGAACGGGACTTCCAGCTTCATCCAATACATGGCCATGAACTGAAATCCGTTCACCTATTGCACTTTCGCCTGGTTGAGCAAAGTTGATGATCAAGTTGTGGTCATGCGCACCAAGCGGCATCTGGCCGAATGCGGGTCCGGTTGTATCGGCAAGGCTTTGCGGCAGAGCGACCAGTTTCTGTTTTGGATGCCGCAATATGCTTGACCGGTAATCCGGATAGTCAGCCAACGGCTGCCCGGAATGGTTTCGCGCTGCAACCGGATCGTTCATGAAAGGTTACCGGAATTTTCGCTTAAGATTTCCTTGGCAATCTTGAATGCATGATTGGCGCGCGGAACGCCGGCATAGATCGCCACATGCATCAGTGCTTCACGAATGTCATTTTCGGTTGCACCTGTATTAACACTTGCCCTGATGTGCATTGCCATTTCGTCGTTATGGCCCAGGCCCGCGAGCAAGGCGATTGTGACCATTGACCGCTCGCGGTCTGTCCAGTGATCGCGCGACCATACATGCCCCCATGCTGCATCGGTTATCATTTCCTGAAACGGCGCGTCGAAATCGGTTTTTCCCGCGTCTGCCTGATCAACATGGGCATCACCTAATATGGATCGCCTTTTGGCGGTTCCCTGTTTTCGCAGATCGGTCACTGGCAACTCCAATCGTTAAAGTTCAAGCGGAAGCCCAACATAGTTTTCGGCTATTGTTTTCGAAGCGGCTTGCGATCCCGCAATATAATCAAATTCAGCCCGTTGCATACGTTTTTCAAATTCGCTGTGGTCCGGGAACTGATGCAACATTGCCGACATTGACCATGAAAAGCGTTCCGCTTTCCAAACCCTTTTGAGGCAAATTTCTGAGTAGCGCTCAAGGTAATGATCGTTGGAAGATTTGTAATGCTCAATCAGTGCCTTTGACAAAACTCTCACATCCGACACCGCCAGGTTGAGGCCTTTTGCACCTGTGGGCGGCACAATATGAGCTGCATCGCCAGCAAGAAACAAGTTGCCATATCGCATCGGCTCCGCCACAAAACTTCGCAGCGGCGCAATTGATTTTTCAAAACTCGGCCCGGTTTTCAGATCGCACGCAGCATCAGGGCCCATTCGAACGATCAATTCATCCCAAAACCTTTGATCTGACCAATCTTCAACTGTGTCAACAAGGGGACATTGTACGTAGTAGCGACTTCTGGTTTTCGAGCGCATAGAACACAGTGCGAAACCGCGTTGATGGTTCGCATAGATCAGTTCATGACAAACAGGTGGAACTTCGACAAGTATGCCAAGCCATCCAAACGGATAGACACGCTCGAATGTTTTGAGGATGTCATCTGGAATGGACTTTCGGGCAACACCGTGAAAGCCATCACATCCTGCAATGTAATCGCATTCAATTTCCGCTCTTTTGCCGTCTTTTGTGAAGTAAACGGAGGGACTATCCGATTTCATGTCAGTTGGTTGTACATTTTGTGCAGAAAATATGATCTCGCATCCTTGTTCAAGGTTGCGCGCGATCAGATCAATCGTAACTTCGGTCTGGCCGTAGACCATGACCTGTTTTCCAGTCAGCCCTTCAATATCAATGCGGTGTTGCTCACCATCGAAGGCCAGATTAAATCCGGAATGAGGCAGGCCTTCGGCATGCATTCTTTCGCCAATCCCGGCTTCATCAAGCGCCTCCACCGTTCCCCATTCCAGCACTCCTGCCCTCACCCTGGCTTCAATTCGCTCGCGTGACTGACGATCAACAATGATGCTGGAAATGCCTTCATTGTGGAGCAATTGCGACAAGAGCAGACCGGCAGGACCGGACCCGATAATGCAAACCTGTGTCTTTTTCTTCATGCTAAGCGCTTGTCTTGGAATGCGAAATTTCTGCTTCTTCTATTATGATCAGCATCCGCACATATGCAACAGCAAGTGTAAAATGCTTACCTGCTCTAAACGCTTTGCGCTGCTGAAATTATTTCCTCAAGTTCCGCAACGGATCCAATACGGTTTGCCATCAACAGAACCAGACGAATGTTCAGCGCATGGCTTTCCTTTTCGTTCAAGCCTTCATGTGCCTTCATCAAAAGCTCGTAGAATGCATCTCCATGTGCACCCAACCGGTCATGTCCAACATCAATCTTTGCCATAGTCATCACCCCGCTCACTGGAGATTTTTTGCCCGCTCGAAGGCTTCGGAAATTCGATCTGCATCCGGCTCATCAAACGATGCAGCAACATGGCCATCCGGGCGCAGAAGATACAACATTTTGTCACCGTATCGCTCAATGGCGGTATCATCCGATGTCCCAAAACACGGATAGTCTTTGCAAGAATGCCCAATGCCGATCCGTTTTAATTGTGAGATATCCGGGACGGCAACATCGCCAAAACCGACGAGAAAAAAGTCTCCCTGGAGCTTCTCAACCAACCATTCGCCAGAAGCGAGCGGCGCATCGATGATGGCTGAGCCGGATGAATGTCTTCCTGGACCCGAAGTCTGCCCTGCGAACTGCCCCAGGGAACATGGCACCGAGAGACGCCCGGAATTGATCAACTTGCGGGCAAAGGGCATTTCATGGGCCAGTTTCAACACCTCGTTGCGGAACTGGTGTTCAATCGTTGACTTCGGGGTCATGAAATTCGTTGCTCGCGATGAATTCATGATGTTCTCGGCCGAGCCATGGCTGCGCTCTTCGTTATAACTTTCCAACAGGTTTGCTGATGCCTCGCCCTTTAGCACAGCGGCCAGTTTCCAGCCGAGATTGTCGAGGTCCTGGACACCTCCATTCCCACCCCTTGCGCCAAACGGACTGACCACATGGGCGCTGTCTCCAACAAACAACACACGGTTGTGCACGAAACGTTCAAGTTTTGCACAGCGAAACTTGTAAACGCTCATCCAATCAAGTTTGAAGGGTTTGTTTCCAACAATCGCCTTGATGCGAGGAAGAACTTTTTCTTCTCTCGCCTCGGTTTTTGGATCTGTATCCGGTCCGAGCTGGAGATCAATCCTGTAAATATTATCCGGTTGCTTATGCAACAGGGCTGATTGACCGGGATGAAAGGTCGGCTCAAACCAGAACCAGCGCTCAGCATCATCCGTCTCAAACGGACTTTCATCCATCTCCACATCAACAATCAGGAAATGCTCATCAAATGTCTGCCCATCAAATGCAAGCCCCATGCGCTCCCGCGTTTCGGAACCAGCGCCTTCACAGGAGAGCAGATAGTCACATTCCAGGGCATAGTTTCCATCCGGTGTTTCGATCTCCAGTGTCACATGATCGCCGTGGTCCTTGTGGTCGACAACTTTGTTCTTGAAACGTAAATCAATCAGCTCCGGAAATTCCAACGCCCGCTCAACCAGGTATTGTTCCACATAATATTGCTGAAGGTTGATGAATGCCGGATATTTGTGGCCGCTTTCTGGAAGAAGATTAAAGTTGTAGACCTCGCTGTCACCATGGAACAGTCGACCAACTTTCCAGGTAACACCCTTTTCGAGCACGCGCTCACCCACACCCAGCCGGTCAAAAATTTCAAGCGTGCGCTTGGACCAACAGATCGCACGCGATCCAACCGAGACAACGTTATTGTCATCAAGCACGACGCTCTTGATGCCGCGAAGGGCAAGATCAATCGCCATCGCCAGTCCAATTGGACCCGCACCCACTATGACTGCCTGATGTCGTGGTTCATCATGATCCAGGCCGGAAGGTTTATTGTACTCAAAAGGTTGGTAATCATATTTCCCCATGCGTTAGCCCTGCAAAGCCTCCCACATTTCAACATCACGCTTGTCGGTCCAGATTTTCGGCGTATCCATGCCACGGGCTTCATCATAAGCGCGCGCGACATTAAACGGCAGGCAGTGTTCATAAATCGCGTAGTCTGAATACTTCGGATCACATTCATCGCGTACGGCATCCCATGCTTCTTTAAGCGAACCGCCACGCGCTGCAACACGAACTGCAGGATTGTAAGTGCTTTGCAGAAAATCGCGGGTACTTTCGATTGCCGCTTCAACCATGTCTTTGCCAACAAGCGCATCACCACGACCAGGTGCGATGGCATCAACGTCGAACCATTTTACCGCATCAAGCGTGTCACCCCAATCCGAGAAATGCCCGTCCCCGCAATAACAGGCCGAATGATACTCGACGATATCACCGGTGAACATTACATTTTGATCCGGCACATGAACAACGATATCTCCAGCCGTATGGGCTCGACCAAGGTGCATCAGGTTCACCTGACGATTACCCAGGTAAAGTGTCATGCTCTCGGAAAATGTGGTGGTTGGCCAGGTAAGGCCGGGAATGCTTTCATGTCCCTGAAACAATCTCGGGAAACGCCCGAATTCGCTGTCCCAGTCCTCCTGCCCGCGTTCAACGACCATGGAACGGGCAGTATCCGACATTATGATTTGATGCGCACCAAAGGCTGAGGCTCCCAGCACCCGAACCGCATGATAGTGAGTGAGTGCCAAATGGGTGATCGGCTTGTCGGTAACCTCGCGAATGCAGTCAATTACCTTTTGCGCCAGTCTGGGTGTTGCTTGAGCCTCGATGACCATCACGCTGTCGTCACCCATAATCACACCGGAATTGGGATCACCTTCAGCTGTGAATGCATACAACCCTTCGCCTACTTCGGTGAAGCTGATTTTCTTTTCTTCCAGATCTCCCTGAGACGCAAATGCCTTTGCCATTCTTGGTCCTATCGTTTGTACGGTTCTTTGAGCGACTGCAATATTTTGCCGGAACACTCGCCGAAACCAATTTTATGATCATCTGCCAAAGCGGCACCGGAAAGGATGAGCGTATCGCCATCCATTAGAAAACTGCGTTCCTCACCGGAAGAAAGCGTCATCGGTTCCTTGCCCCCCCAGCTTAACTCCAACATGGAGCCGCGGTTTTCCCTGTTGGGTCCGGAGATGGTTCCGGACCCGAGGAGGTCACCGGTTCGCATGGGGCATCCGCTGGTGGAATGATGAGCCAGCTGCTGGGCAGCCGAATAATACATTTCATTGTAATTGGTGTTTGAAATGTTCTCGCGAATACCCTTTGCGGTTTCAATATCCACCTTCAGGTCAATATTATAGAGCATCGGACCGGTATCCTTGAGGTGAGGCAAAAGCTCAAATTCCCGCTCAGGTGTCGAAACACGAAACGGCTCCAACGCGTCTTTCATAATGATCCAGGGACCGATGGACGTTGCCGTGGCTTTTGCCTGAAATGGTCCAAGCGGTTGATACTCCCATGCCTGAATATCGCGGGCGGACCAATCATTCAAAAGCACATAGCCGAATATCATGTCGTCAGCTTCATCCACAGAAACCGGTCCGTCAGAATATTGACCAACAATCGCACCCATCTCCAGTTCAAAGTCAAATCGCCTTGAGGGAAGGAGGGAAGGCAAAGCATGATCCGGGCTTTTCAACTGCCCCCAGGGGCGCCTGACATCCGTTCCAGATACAACAACTGATGATGCGCGCCCATTATAGCCTATTGGAATGTGTAACCAATTTGGCGGCAAAGCATTTTCTGCGCCACGGAACATGGTTCCCACATTGGTTGCGTGATGGCGGCCGGCGTAAAAGTCCGTGAATTCAGTGACCTGGAATGGCATATGCATTTCTGCGCTGGCCATGGGCACCAGAAGTTTTTCCGCCGTGTCTTTGTCGGCACTGCCTTCAGCCAAAACCTCGGTCAGTCGCGAGCGAAAACTGCTCCAGACGCCCTGCCCTTCTTCCATCAGATCATTCCAGGTTGGAAAATCAAACAAGGGCTCACTGGAAACGTTAAGCAGTCCCTGCTCTTCGGCAGCGCGACAATCAAAAATCATATCACCAATGGCAACACCGCATCTTGGATCGTCATCGTCTGTGGAGAAGACACCCAATGCCAGATTGTTCAACGGAAAATCAGTATCCGGGCTGTTGGCACTTTTAACCCAGGAATTCAGTCTTTGTGTCATGAAACGTCTTTCGCTTCTGGTTGATTATCAGGATGCGCATCGAATATCTGCGGCACCTCGAGGCACAATTTCTCGATCCTCGCAATAGAGGCGTATGGCGTTATATCCAAACCCCATCTATGGGCATTATATACCTGTGCGGTGATACAAAGGTCGGCAATGCCGGGCTCATTTCCAAAGGCAAAACCGTCACCATCCGGGAGCAAGGCCTCAACCGCCCGGAAGCCGTCCGACATCCAGTATCGCATCCACTTTTCGCAATCTTCCTGGCTTGCTCCGAATTGCTGTTTGAGCTGAGCTATCACGCGAGTGTTGTTTACAGGATGAATATCAAGGGCAACTGCGTGGGCTACCGCTAATACACGGGCCTTTTCAATCGGGTCCGATGGGATCAAACCTGGTTCAGGCCAGGTGGTATCGATGTAGTCCAATATGACCATCGACTGTGTCAATGTTGTGCCATCCGGCAACACAAGTGCCGGAACCCCCGCACCAGGATTTATTTCAAGGTAATTTTCTTCACGCTGGTGACCTGCAACAAGGTCAACCGGTACAATTTCATAAGCCACTCCTTTCAGGTTAAGGGCCGCCCGTGCGCGATAAGAAGTGGTAGATCGCCAATAACTGTAGAGCTTCATAGCAGGTCCGGAATCCCGTTACATTTGTCAAAACCCGTCCGGTTACAAATCGATTGGCCGAACACGTGAAAAAAGGGAACCATTCAAAGCTGATGACTGTTTTTCCCAAGGATCAAAGCTATTAGTTGAAAACGTAACTATCAAGGAATAATTTGTGACCTGGCCCGCAAAGCCGGAAGCATCCCGCTCAACCGGTGTCATAACCCAAATCACGGGCGGCACGACGAATTCCTTCAGCCAAAATATCAAACATGTCATCGATTTCGGATCGTGTAATAATCAACGGGGGCGAGAAAACACACATGTTGACGAGCGGGCGGACAATCAACCCCATCTCCTGACAGTGTTCATCGATCAGAGTTCCGATCTCGCGATCCTTGTCGAGTTGCGTTTCGCTGTCTTCCGGGATGGAGCATTCAACACACCCCATCAGCCCTTCACCCCTTGTATCGGCGACCATCGGCAAGTCGCGCAATTCGTGCAGCCGTTTTTGAAAGTGTGGTGTGATTTGCCTGACATGCTCAAGCAGGTTTTCGTCGTCGAAAATCTCGATCGATTTCAAAGCCGCCGCAGCGCTCACCGGATGACCGGAATAGGTGAAGCCGTTGGAGAAGGTGGCACCTTTGGAATTATCCCCCGAAATATCATGAAAAACGGCATCTGATATTATGCAGGCTCCCATTGGCACATATCCGGATGTCAAACCTTTTGCACACGTGATGATGTCAGGCTCAATATCAAAAACCTCCTTTGATGCAAACCAGTGACCCAGACGCCCGAACGCAGTTACAACTTCATCCGAGATATATAGCACGTCATGTTTGCGGCAAATCTCAAGACACCGCTTGTGATACCCTTTGGGCGGAACAATCACACCGCCGGAAGCAAGGATTGGCTCGGCAATAAACGCGGCAACCTTGTCTGAGCCAAGTCCCAGAATCGCGTGTTCCAGATCAGCAATTTTTTCCTCAAGAAATTCTTCAATCGACTGCCCTTTGCTTCTCACAAGCGGATTTACATTGGGCAGGAAACAGACAAGCCTCTCCTCCTGATCGAGCCAGCCCTTGTCACGTTCCTTCCCGCTCATTGTGGACGCAAGGTAGGTGCTGCCGTGATAGGCCTTCTGGCGTGAAATGATTACTTTCTTATCCGGTTTACCCAGGACATTGTTGCGGAAATGAACAAAACGGATTGCAGAATCCACAGCTGTTGAACCACCGGTTGTAAAGAAAACTGTGTTAAGATCACCGGGCGTGCGCTTTGCCAATTCACCGGCCAGGATGGCTGCTGGCGAGCTTGAAAGCGAGAATGGAGAAAAATAGGCAATGCTCCTGGCCTGTTCTGCCATCGCATTTGCAATATCTTCCCGCCCGTAGCCCAACTGCATGCACCACATACCACCAGGTGCATCGAGATAACGCTTGCCGTTTTCATCGAAGATATAAATTCCCTCCGCTTTCTCCACAAAGGTACGACGATATTGGCCGACACTATCCATCCCCTCCCAAGGGTGGAGAAAGTGATTTTGGTCTAACGAGACGATTTCTTCAAAATTATTGCGTAACTTGTTCATAGGTGGATTTAACAGAGCCTTTTTCGGGTTTATTTTATACGTTGCCAATTCTGATCGGCAAATATGTCTTTGAGACGATGTTTGTTGTCTTCAAACCAGTCCTCAATATCTCCCAGGGCATTGTTGCCAGAGCGGTAGCGATTGATCAGATCCAGCATTCTCTTCTTGCCAAAAGACGGGAAATGGCCTGCATGAAACACCTCAGCTCCCAGATTTTCGACGCGCTCCAATGTTCGGGCATAGTCTTCCAAATTTGAATGATAAAGACTATCCAGCAATTCACCATCGTAAAGTGCATCGCCTGAAAACAAAACCTTTTCCTGAGTATCCCAAAGCCCAATAGAGCCCGGTGAATGTCCGGGTAAATGCAGGATCTGATAGGCTTTATCGCCAAGATCAACGACATCACCTTCATCCAGATAACCCGTCAGGGGTGCAGCATTTACGCGGAAAGTCTCGGCTGAAAAATCAGGGTGTTGTTTTGGATCGATGATGCCTATGCGTGTCCACGCACCTTCAAAGACTACCTTTTGGTTGGTCGGATTGTCCATGATATCGGCTTCTGCCGGGTGTCCCAGCCGAACATCAAACTCATGCAGACATGCAGAATGATCAAAATGACAATGAGTTATGATGGCCTTGATCGGGCGATCCGTCTCGCGCATCACCCATTCCTTCAAAGGGTCTAATCCCATTCCGGTGTCGATGACCAAATCGAAGTCGCGCCCTTTGACATGCCATATGTTGCACCGCATGAAATTGGCGACACCGGTTTCCTGTATGACCGAAATTTTGTCTGACAGTCTGAAGGTTTTGTATCCCACTACCACATCGCTCCGGCATTAACCTCAATGTCTTCGTTGGTGAGTGCCGGGGAAGCATCCGAACAGCAAAATGCAACCAGGTTTCCCACCTCTTCGGGTTGCACCAGGCGGCCTTGTGGATTTGCACCTTTCAGTCTTTCTTTCATCTCTTCTGGTGGTTTTCCGGCAGCCTTACCCATGCGTTTTACAGCATTGTCCATCATCGGCGTTTCGATGAAAGTCGGGCTGATGGAAACACAGGTAATGTTGTGTGGTGCACCTTCAACCGCAACGGCTTTGCTCAGACCCGTAACGCCTGCCTTTGATGCACAGTAAGCAGCATATTTTGCAGCGCCAATATTACCTGCGGTCGAGGAAATGTTGACAATACGGCCGTGGTTTTCGGAAATCATGCCGGGAAATACCGACCGGATCATTCTGAAAACACCGTTGAGATTGATTTCAATCTGCTCAAACCAGACATTGTCAGAATGGCCGGAGATTTCGGCTGGATGAAAAATACCGTGAGAATTCACCAGAATTGTCGGAGTTGCGAACCTTTTGCTTGTTTCACCTACAAACTCGGAAATGGACGCTTCGCTGGTCACGTCAAGCCTGCCGATCCATGCGCCACAACCAAGCGCGTTGCGAGCAGCATCCGCCAGCTCTGCATCTTCTGTGCCCCGACGAGACCCTACAGCAACATTGTGTCCGGCATCCCGCAACGCGGCTGCAGAAGCCAGTCCGATACCCGTGAGACCTCCCGTTACAATTGCGGTTCTGGCACTCAAGACAGGGCCTTTTGAACAAGCCTGTGAAAATGGTGAATTGCATGTTCGCCCCGGCCTGTCCGTTCGGGGTCTACAATCATGGGGCCCTGGCTGTAACCCTTTGATTTCAATCCACGTTGCACGCTTTCGCACAGGCTAACGTCTTCCGGCACAAGAACATCTGCGGCGTATTTCGAGCGCGCTTCATTGTAGATGCCGGTTACGGAAAATGAATGCCCGCCAAAATCACACTCCTCCAATCCAGTCGGCCGGACCGTTGAGATGTTAAGTTCTTCTGTACCGGGCAAGGTATTGAAGGTTGTATTTGGCCACAAAAACCAGAAGGCGGATTTCATCATTGGCGCGTCTTCTTCAAGCTTGTAAGCTGAATTGTCCGCCTTGATGTCTGCACCCAATTGCCTTGCCCAAAGCCCGTAGGTGTCGTGCTGATAGGTATCCATGCATATCAGGTCTGCGAATGCCGGATGCGCATGATCGCAATGATAGCACTCGACATAATTGTCCACGACAACTTTCCATCCCGCCTTGATATGAACGCCTCCAAGCCCGCCATCAACAGATGAAACAAGTTTATCGAAGTAAGGAAGCGTCTTGCGCACATCAGTTTCCAGATCGCCAGCCAGTTCACAAAGCGGAGTTGCTTCCGGATCCAAATTGATAAATGCACAATTCAGAAACATTTCAAGCCGGACTTGTTTCAATGAATAATCAGCCTGGTTAAATCCGGGGCGCTTGTCTGAACGCGGCGCTCCACGCAAGGTTCCCTCACGTTCAAAAGTCCAAGCATGATAGGGGCATACAATGACGCTGCTAACGTTGCCTACACCTTCAGCAGCAGTTCATGCGCACGGTGCTGACAGACGTTATAGAAAGCCCGCAACTCTCCATCGCCGCCCATCATGACAAAGATGTTCTGATCGCAAATGCGGGCGGTTACATAATCACCGGGTTTTTCAAAATAGTTTTTGTGAGCGATGTATTGCCAGGTTTTGTAGAATATGCGCTCTTTTTCGATCTCATAAACTGCAGGATCGGTGTACAGATAAGATGGCAAGGTGAACGAGTTTTCCGGCTCCTCCACCAGCGGCTTTTCATACACACTTAATGCACTCGGCTTGTCCAACATATCATTCCTCCATCGCTTGTGGTTACGAAGCTGGGGCAGGGGCCTAGAATTTGGAATTCATCGCCTTCATTATTATGGAGCGGTCGATTTCTCCTTGAAGTGTGCCATTGTGATCCACGACTGGCAAGGGCTGGTCTGTATCCGCAACTATATCGATTAGACTGTCGATCTTGGCATCTTGCGACACTGTCAGTTCATTCTTTTTTACAGATTTTCGCCTGGTAGGGCGCATAACTTTGCCCGCAGAAAGAACCTTGTAGCGCGGCACGTCCTCGGTAAAATCAGCAACATATTTGTCGACTGGATTTGCAACAATTTCTTCCGGCGTTCCAAGTTGTGAAATCGCTCCATCCTTCATGATCATGATGTGATCGCCCATCTTGATTGCTTCCAGGAAATCATGGGTGATGAAGACCATTGTCTTCTTCAATCTCGATTGGAGGTCAAGAAGCTCATCCTGCATCTCGCGACGAATAAGCGGATCAAGCGCCGAAAAGGGTTCGTCAAAGAGCAGGATTTCGGGTTCTACCGCCATGGCACGGGCAAGGCCAACGCGTTGCTGCATGCCGCCGGATAGTTCTCGTGGATAATGTTCCGCCCAGCCATCCAAACCAACAAGGTTGATTGTTTCCATTGCTTTTTCATAGCGTTGCTGACGTCCCTCGCCTCTTACTTCAAGTCCGTAGGCAACATTGTCGATCACCTTGCGGTGCGGGAACAAGCCAAAATGCTGAAACACCATCGCCATCTTGTTGCGGCGTAAATCCTTGAGTTCAGAATGTGAAACCTTGGTAATGTCATCACCGTCGATCAACACCTGCCCTTCGGTCGGATCAATCAGTCTGGAAAGACAGCGTACCAGTGTGGATTTACCTGAGCCGGAAAGCCCCATCACAACAAAGGTTTCTCCCTCCTCAACCTTGAAGGAGACATCTTTGACAGCCACTACATGACCGGTTTGCTCCTGGATTTCCGACCTTGTAAGAGAACGGTCCATCTCTTTCATTGTTCGCTCGGGATTTGGTCCGAATACTTTCCAGATATTGTTGCAGACGATCTTCGGTTCAGACGCCATTGGTTTTTTCTCCCCACCGGCTCTTGTTTGCCGAATTCGGTTCATCAAACAACATGAAAACGTCAGATGCAACCGTATCTTTCGGGCTTGGAAAAATTACCGAAAGTTTGAATTGGTGGTTGAGTCTTTCCCATCGTCGCAATACCATCCTGAATTCCGGGGCCATGCCCCTGAGGAGGGGAATGCTGGAATGACAATAACGAATGACACGCCGCTTAAAGGCGGGATGCTCACCTACAAGGGACACGATTTTACCGTACTTGTTTTGTCGCTTGTCGGGTTTTTATTTTCGCTCGCAATCTATTTTGGATTCGCCAATACGACCAAATTTCCCCAAGCGATCATTGATGGGTTCCCGTTTGTCGAAAAGGTGAATGATGCCCAAACCTGGATGGAAGCCAACCTCAAATCCTACACGCGGGCGATATCTGATCTTGTACGTATCCCACTCGACTGGCTCGAAGAAGCGTTATGGGAACTACCATGGTTTTTTGTGTTCCTGGCTTTCGTAATCCCTTCCATTGCCTATGGCGGTCTAAGGTTGGGTCTCTTGTCAGTTGTGGGTGTTTGTTTCTGGGGCATGGTCGGGATGTGGTACGAGGCAATGTCAACGCTTAGTCTGATGACTGTTTCTGTTGTCCTTGCCGCTTTGTTGGGCCTTTTTCTTGGTATCCTTGCTTCACAAAGTGACCGGTTCGAAGCCTTCCTGCGCCCGATCCTCGATACAATGCAAACCATGCCAGCCTTTGTTTACCTGATACCTGCGATCTTCTTTTTTGGAATTGGTGCGCCATCAGCAACATTGGCGATTATCATATACGCGCTCCCTCCGGCAGTGCGCTTGACCAGCCTTGGGATAAGACAGGTTCCCTCAACGACGGTGGAAGCTGCGCAAAGCTATGGTTCCACCCGCTGGCAAATGCTGGCGAAGGTAAAATTGCCGCTCGCTCTCCCATCAATCGTCCTGGGGATCAACCAAACCATCATGATGGCGCTTGGGTTGGCGGTGCTGGCTGTCTTTATCGGTGCCGGAGGATTGGGTGAACAGGTATGGAAAGCGCTCACGAAACTTAAAGTTGGCTGGGCATTTGAAGCCGGAATTTGTATCGTATTCATGGCGGTCGTTCTAGATCGGCTGACATATGCGATAAGTGGGCAGGCAAAGATTGCGTCTGTTCATCACGGATCAGGCCCGCATTTTCATTTGCTGCCACAAAACTGGGATGACTACCGATTTGCCGTTGCGATTGAAAAACCAATCGGAATTTTGTGGGATTTGGTCGGAAAAGCAGGAGTTGCAATTGCAACCGGAGTGTCTGCCCTGATCGGCGCTGTGCACAAGGATACCGGTGCCTGGCTCATACAACGTCCATTCCTGGTAGTTGGCGGTCTGTTGATGATAGGTGTCTTTTTTCTGGGTGGGCAAGTTGGTTGGATGAGTACATTCCCGGACTGGTTGGCAATTTCTTTCCGAGACAACATTACATACGCAATTGATTGGCTGACGATAAATCCAACCTTTATTACGATTACAAAATTTATTCGATCCAGCGTTTTCCTTTACCTGCTGGACCCACTCGACAGGTTTCTTGGCGGGTTGCCCTGGTGGTATCTCATGGCAGTTCTTGGGCTGATCGTATGGGTCTCCACCAGCCTGCGCTTTGCACTGGTCACGATGGTATTTCTCTTCTTCCTTGCAGCTGCAGGCCTATGGGAAATCTCACTTTTCACCCTGGCGGGAACGTCCGTATCCGTTTTGATTTGTCTGGTTATTGGAGTTCCACTTGGAATTGCTGCAGCCTATTCCAAAATCATCGATTCCATTCTGCGCCCCATTCTTGATGCAATGCAGACGCTTCCAGCGTTTGTATATCTGATACCGGCACTTTTCTTCTTTGGCGGCAACAAAACCACCGCTGTTATCGCAACTGTGATTTATTCAATCCCGCCTGTCATCAGGCTTACAACCCTCGGGCTTCGCCAATTACCAGTGGAAATTGATGAAGTGTCCAACTCCTATGGATCCTCGACCCTGCAGACATTGTTTAAGGTCAAGCTGCCGATGGCCTCTCCATCAATCATGCTGGGTCTAAATCAATCCGTTGTAATGGCCCTTGCAATGCAGGCGATTACACCTCTTGTGGCGGGCCAGGGGTTGGGAAAAGAAGTTTACGATGCAATGAATGTGGCAAACATGGGTAAGGGTCTTGCGGCTGGTATTGGCATTGTCTTGCTGACCATTATGCTCGACCGTCTGACGCAAGGTTGGACCAAGAACCAGCGCCGGGCGCTTGGATTGTGATTTTTCATCATCATTGTGAATCGACAAAGAGGCGGTGAAGTGCTTAAAGTCCACCTGTTATTGGATGAGATCCATCAAATTTTCCGAGTAATCCGGATTGTAAGAGTTTGAATCAAAGGGAGAGAAAAACCATGAAAATCAGCAAAACAATTTCGACAATTGCCGGTGCAGGTGTACTCGGCTTGAGTATGTCAATTACGGCACCAGCGTTCGCCGGTGGCGAACTAAAGTCAGCTGTCAACGACTGGACCGGTGGTGCAGTGATGTGTGAAATCGTTCACCAGATTGCCGAGCGTGAACTCGGCTACAAGATCAAGCGTATCACCATGCCTTCAGGCCCGGGCCGGGATGAAGCAATCCGCTCAGGCGACCTCGACTATGGTTGCGAGCTTTGGCCTTCTTACTCAACAACGATCCAGAAGTACGTCAAAGAATATGGCGGCGATGGTTCTATGCTGAAGATAGCAGACTCAGGCGTTATTGGTGTTTCCAGCTACTACGTGCCGCGCTATCTGGTTGAAGGAGACGACGCAAAAGCACCTGATCTTAAATCCTGGAAAAACATGAACAAATATTCTGATTTGTTCAAAACTCTGGAAACCGGAGACAAGGGTCGCCTGCTTGGCTGTCCGGCTGCTTCCTGGCAATGTGAAGACACAAAGCGCATGGAATTGCTGGACCTCAACTATGCTTCGGTTGAGCTTGGTTCTGAAACCGCACACTGGGCTGAAATGCAAGCGGCTTACAAGCGTAAAGAGCCGTTCATTGCTTATGCATGGGAGCCGCATTGGATCCACGCTTCTCTGGATCTCGTCAAAGTCGAACTTCCTGAGCACGACAGCGAAAAATGGCCTGCGACTGGTTGGGCAAAAGATGTAACGTTCAACTATGCCAATCCGAAGTTCGTGGAAGAAAACCCGAAAATGCTGACTTTGTTGAAGAATTTCCGCCTCACAAACGAGCAGCAGGCACCCATGATCCTTGAAATTGATGTTGATGGCAAAGAGATGAATGACGTCGTCGATGCCTGGCTCAAGGAAAATGAAACAACCTGGAAAGCCTGGTTGGGTTCAGACAGCTAAGTTAGCTGAGTTTGAATTTGAAAGCCGCGGATTTTTCTGCGGCTTTTTTTATTGCAGAGCCGGATTGAGCGGAGACGCTGCGGTCAATCCACCATCGATTGTATAACATTGGCCGGTTGCAAAACTGGAACCGTCAGAAGCGAGCCACAATGCCATGTTGGCAATATCCTCCGGCTTGCCAAACCGGCGCATGGCATGGCGAGACAGCGCATCCCTTTTGGCCTGCTCCGGATCATTAGCGAGATCAAAGCCCGCATCCAGCATTCCGGTTTCGGTCCAGCCGGGGCAAATTGCATTGCAACGAATATTTGGCCCATGATCGACCGCGATGGAGCGGGTAAGGCCGTGAACAAAAGATTTGGACGCATTGTAGAGCGCCATAGATGGGTCGGCGACCTTACCTGAAATCGAACCAATATTGATGATTGAGCTACCCGCATTCATCGCCGGAATGATGGCGCGACAACAATTGAAAACGCCTTTTGCATTCACACCCATTACAAGATCCCAATCTTCATCCGAGCCCTCCGGGACCGTTTTTTCTATCTGGATACCGGCATTATTGACGAGAACCTCGATCGTGCCGATGCTCTGCACCATTTTCGCAACCTGACCGGCATCAGACACATCAACCTGATGCCATGAAAAATGCTCTGGCAACTCATCTGGCCTGTCACCCCGTCCGCAAATTGCAACGACGGCTCCTTCGCTTGCAAAAGCTTCTGCGATTGCCCGCCCTATTCCCTGACGGCCACCGGTAACAAGAGCTTTCTTTTTCTGGAGAAGTTTCATATCCCACCTATAATTTCATCTGCTGAACTTGCGCAGACAGACCGCCGTCGATCACCCAAAGCTGGCCCGCTGCATATCGGGCTTCATCACAGGCGAGCCAATTTACAAGGTTGGCTATGTCCTCGGGTTTTCCATAAGTTCGCATCGGATGAACATCGCGCACTGCCTGTTGCAATGCTTCGATATTTCCACCTTTTCCACCTGAACCATCGCCTTCAAAAAACGATTGCAACATCGGAGTGTCTACATAACCCGGGCAAATCGCATTGACCCGAATTCCTTCCGGCCCGTGATCACAAGCCATCGCTTTGGTCAATGCGTGAACCGCGCCTTTTGTGGCACAGTAAGCTGCAAGACCAGGATCAGCAATGTAGCCATCATAGGAGCCGAAATTCACAACTGAAGCACCGTTTGAATTTTGTCCAGCAGCTTTTCGAAGTAGCGGCAGCGCGTATTTGGAGGTCAGGAACATGCCGGTCACATTGATCGCAAATATCGTGTTCCATTGTTCAAGCGTTGTATTTTCAATGGTCTCTTCAATTTCAATACCTGCTGCATTAACGAGGATATCAAGTTTGTCCCATTTGCTTGTAAGATTTTTAAAAGTAGCAACAATCCCGTCTTCGTCTGTCACATCAAATTTCCAAAACTCACCAGCCCCTCCATTGTCGACGAGATCGGCTGCTACAACCTTTGCGCCTTCCATTTCGAAACGTTCGCATATGGCCGAACCAATCCCACCAGTGCCGCCTGTTACAAATGCGGTTTTTCCCCGTAAAATGCCCATGGGATTCTCCTTATCGCGGCAGTTCGCCATAGTTATCTCTGAAAATTGGTTTTTCACCGAGATTATCTCCAATCCAGGCCCAAAGGATCAGGATTGGCTCTTCGCGCGTTTCCATCCCGTGCCAAATCATGGAGGGCATATGCACAACATCCCCAGCGCCGGCTTCGCGCCAGCCAACATGACTATCCCAAAAACGGGCGCGGCCAGAAAGAACTGCGTAGATCTCTTGCGGTTCATGAGCGTGGGCTGCGTATTCAATATGAGGTTGGAGATAGAAAAAACCTGCACATCCGGCCTGCGCAGAAAACGGTGCTCCCTCACCCGTTAACAAGCAACCGGCGGTGCGATCAACCATGCCGTTACCTGCCGGGTCATCCGATGTATAAGCATTCCACCAATTAAGATTATTGTGATTGTTGAGCACCGCTTCAACCAGCGGTTTTGTGCTATTTGAAACACCATCGCGTATATTTTCAATAGGAGTGATGGCGTCGCCGGCCTTTTGTGCACCAAGCTCAGGGCTCCCTGACACGGGTTGGGATACCCCGCTGAGTGTTGGAACAAAATCGGCATAATCAGGCTTTGAGGCGAGATAACCGTAGGCCCGTTGATGAACTGCATGCAGGCTCATGTAAGTGCGCCCTTATATGCATCCAAAATCAATCCATGGAAATGATGAACTGCGTGTTCTGACTTTCCGGAGCCTGCCGGGTCATGGACAATACGACCCTGATCGAATGCAGGTGTATTCATCCCACGCTGAACACTTTCTACAATATTGATATCCTCGACCTGCAAAACCTCATCAAGGTAGCGCATGGCTTCCTTTTCCGCTTCGTTCGGATCCGGTGTTTCCAGATAAAAATCATAAGTCTCGCATGTAAGCTCAGGCCCGGCTGGAATTATGTTCAAGACAATCATTGAGGAGCGACCCGGATACCGCATCAGGCAGGTCGTTGGCCACAACCACCAGACGGCATGGGTTTTTACCGTTGCATTGGAAACGTCATAGGCGGCATTTGGAGAATTTCCCGCATCCGCCATGTGGCTTGAATAAATACCGTAGGTTGTGACTTTATACGTATCCATATCGACCAGTTCACAAAAATCCTTGTGCGCGGTTGGACAGTGATAGCACTCCAAAAAGTTGTCGACGACATTTTTCCAGTTCGATTTGATCTCGTAGGTCAGCCGATGGCCAAAAGTAAGTTGCTCAATGTCCGGTGCCCAGTGGCGAATTTCTGTTTCAAGGTCACCGGACTGCTCACGCAAAGATGCAGCGCTTGCATCAAGATTGACGTAAATGAAGCCGCAAAACTCTTCCACCTGAACCTGATCGAGGCAGATATCGTTGGCGGAGAAATTTTTCAGATGTTGCGTATGTGGAGCCCGTGCGAGTTGTCCATCGAGCTTGTACACCCATGCATGGTAGGGGCACATAATCCGGTTAGTATTCCCCTCACCGGTTAAAAGTTCATGGGCCCGGTGTTTGCAGACATTGTAAAACGCACGCAGTCTGCCCTCACGATCTCGAACCACGGCAATTGGCTTTCCGGCAATCTGCACCGTAATATATGCCCCCGGCTCGCGAACTTTCTCGACATGGCAAACCCATTGCCAATTGCGGGCAATGATCGCTTGCTGATCAAGTTCATACCATCGCGGATTGATGTATGCTTCTGCCCTTAAAGATTGAGAACTTGCAGGGTCAGGGTCAAAACCTCCCGAAAGCCTGCTGAAGTCCTTACCGTTGAAAGATTGCGTCATGAGGATGATCCCTTTGTATCCGCAGGAGGAAATCGAAAACGGGCATCGGCAGCAGCCCAATCCATATGGTTACGTACATATTGTTGGCTGGCGTCGGATGGCGGATCGTAATCCCAGGCCTCGCCTGCTCCCGCTTCCATCGCAGCATGTAGGGCACGTCGCGATTTTTGTGTTCGGATAACCGATTCACGCAATTGCTCAGTGTTCCAGCGTTCGACAACTTCCTTTGCAAAGTCCGCGGCTGCAGAGGCATAAGCGGGTTCAGTCGCCAGATTTTTCTTCTCAAGCGGGTCTTTTGAAAGATCATAAAGTTGCGCCGGGTCCGGGTCGCAGTGAATGTATTTGAGATTGCCCCGCCGGATCATGAATACAGGCCATGGGGTCATCTCCGCACAGTATTCTCCTATTGCCACATCGAGCAGGTCTTCGTCACCTTTTGCCAGTGGCAGAAGCGACCTGCCGTCAATTGGCTCTCCAATAATGGACGGATCGCCTTTGCCAATATCGATAAACGTTGGCAACATATCAACCAGAGAACAGGCATTTGGTGCGGTTCCATGTGCAATTCCCGGGCCAGCCATCACCAATGGAATTCGGGCAGAATGCTCGAAGAAGTTCATCTTAAACCAAAGACCCCGTTCCCCCAACATGTCGCCATGATCGGAAGTAGCTATGATGATTGTATTGTCCAGTTCATCGATCTCTTCCAGCGTTTTGACAAGCGAGCCGATTTTACTATCAAAGTAACTCACATTGGCAAGATAGGCGTGTCGCGCCCGGCGAACTTCTTCATCGGTCAGTGGAATGTAACTTGCCTCTATCCCATCCATCACACGACGCGCAAATGGATCTTGTTCATCCGGCTCCAGCACAAACTCCGGCATGTCGATTTCATCGTCACCGTAAAGGTTCCACCATTCAGGGCGGGCGACGTAGGGGTCATGCGGATGAATAAAACTCGCAACCATTGCAAAGGGCGGGTTTTTGCCCATTGTTTTATCGCGCGCATAGTCAAACAGCCAGCGCTTGGCGGCAAACTCAACTTCCTCGTCGTAGTCAAGTTGGTAGGTTGCATTGGCGAGGCCGCTTTCTTTCACCGTCTGCATGTTATGGTACCATTTGTCGATGCGCTCATCATGCGCTTCCCAGTCCGGGGTCCAGGCAAAGTCAGCCGGGTAAATATCGGTTGTAACGCGATCTTCAAACCCGTGTTTTTGATCCGGCCCGACAAAATGCATTTTACCTGATAAGCAGGTACGATACCCGAGCGCTTTGAGGTAGTGGGCGAAGGTCGGTGTGCTGGCGCTAAATTCTGAGGCATTGTCATATGCAGCAATCCTCGAAATCAGCTGACCTGACATAAATGAAAAACGCGAAGGAGCGCAAAGTGGTGAATTGCAATACGCAGCTTCAAACTTCATGCCTTTTGCAGCAAGTGCATCAAGATGCGGGGTTTTCGCAACTGGATGCCCGTAACATCCGGTAAAATGCGGTGCCAGCTGATCGGCCATAATCACCATAATATTGGGTTTATTCTCAGACATTGGCTACCTCCGGGGAAAAGAATAACTTCATAACTGGTTTTTCAGTTAACTTTTTCAGTCATATATTTTTATTTTTTCGCCATATGCAAACACTGGCTACACATGAGGGTCCGACCTACAAGATCGGTATTTTGTTGCTTGAGGGATTTAACTCTCTTGCCATGCAGGCCTTTGTTGATCCTTTCCGAGCCATGCCGGGGTTTAAACCGAATCGGAATTGGCAATCAGGGGTTGGCAGACATCCAGTCCGAAAGCTTCTTTTTCTGGTGTTCTGAAATGCGTATCCCGAGTTTGGTTCGGCGATATAAAACATCTTCGCCGGTATGCGCCCATTCATTGAGCATCAGGAAGCGAACTTCAGCCTCATAAAGGCCGCATCCAAAGTCTGTACCCAAATCCTTCAAATTGTTGCTTCCACCTAGGATTGTCCGTGCTTCGGTTCCATAAAGTCTTGCAAGGCGTTCAACAATCTTTGGTTCAAGATACGAGTACTCATCACACAATTTGACAACCAGATCATCAAACCCGGTCACAGGAAAATCACCTCCCGGAAGGGCCTGGTCAGAATTCACAGGCTTTGCAGTCTTTTTAAGGCGATCCTCGATTTCCCGAGTAACGTGAGCTGAAAGTGTTCGAAAGGTGGTAATTTTGCCGCCAAAAACATTAATCAAATTGCCATTTCCAACCGATGGTTCCGGCTTGATGACGTAATCTCTGGTTGCTTCTTGTGCTCTCGATGCTCCGTCATCATAAAGTGGTCTGATCCCGGAATAAGTCCACACGATATCCGCTGGCGTTACAGGTTCGTCGAAATACTCACTCGCCATCTCGCAAAGATAACGCGTCTCTTCACCGGTAATCTTTGGCGGCTCCGCCAGACTTTCATGCTCTTTGTCCGTTGTCCCAATAAGTGTGAAGTCACCTTCATACGGAATTGCGAAAATAACCCTTTCGTCTGAATTTTGAAATATATAGGCGCGGTCATGATCAAATTTCTTGCGGATCACAACATGGCTGCCTCTTACAAGTCGGACATTGCTGACATCGTTCACGCCAAAGACACTGCCTAATACCTCATCAATCCACGGACCAGCCGCATTGACCACAACTGAAGCGGTGATTTCGGTAGTATCGTTATCGTGTGAGGAACCAAGTTCGACCGACCAGTCACCCTCCTTGTTCAGCACTGCCCGACTGGCTTTTGTACGTGGCCGAATATCGGCTCCATGGGCCTGCGCAGATCGGAGGTTCAAAATTACAAGCCTGGAATCTTCAACCCAGCAGTCTGAATATTCAAAAGCCTTTTTGAAGGTTTTTTTCAACGATTTTCCAGCCTGATCTCTTGAAAGGTTCAGGGTCTTGGTCGGTGGCAATAGTTTGCGACCGCCCAAATAATCATACAGAAAAAGGCCAAGGCGAAGCAGCCAAGCCGGACGCAATCCATTGTGATGGGGAAGCACAAAACGCATTGGCCATATGATGTGGGGAGCCATGCTCCACAGTATTTCCCGTTCCATCAACGCCTTGCGGACCAGACCAAATTCATAGTGTTCGAGATACCGCAAACCGCCGTGAATAAGTTTGGTTGAAGCAGAAGAAGTCCCGCCACCAAAATCACCCGCATCACAAAGGCATACAGAATACCCCTTGAGTGCGGCGTCTCTCGCGATACCAGCGCCATTGATACCGCCCCCGATGATCAAAACATCAAAATGCGTGCGGTTTTTTGATGAGATGGCAGCCATATTCCTAGGCCAGCTGTGTCATCTGGGTGTCACTTGCAACTACAAGGTCGACCTCATATTCATCACATTTTGCAGCAAATTCCGGACTTGGATTCTCGTCCGTCACAAAAACATCGAGATTTTCCAGCCTGCCAATTTCTACAGGTGCCCGGCGCTCAAACTTGCTTGCATCGGCAACCAACATCGTTTTCCTGGACTGCTCTATGATTGCCTGGGTTACACGAACCTCGCGGTAATCAAAATCGAGAAGTGAGCCCTCTTCGTCAATTGCCGAGCTTCCAATGACCGCATAGTCGACCTTGAACTGGCGGATAAAATCAACGGCAGCAGAACCAACAATTCCAACATCCGACTTTCTTACAAGTCCACCTGCCACAAACAATTCGACGCCCGGCGCATCCGCCAATATGAGTGCAACATTGAGATTATTTGTAATCACCATCAGGCCTTTGTGTCCGCGAAGTGCACGCGCAACCTGCTCGGTTGTAGTGCCGATGTTGATAATTATTGACGCATTATCCGGGATCATCGAAGCGACAGCTTCGCCAATTTTGCGCTTTTCGTCTGCACCGATTTCTCGCCGCGCTTTGTAGGCAACATTGATTGTATTGGAGGGGGAAACCGCCCCACCATGCACACGGTTAAGCTCGCCCAGATTGCACAAATCATTGAGATCTTTGCGGATTGTCTGAGGTGTTACATCAAACTTAGAAGACAGCAACTCGACATTCACATGCCCCTTGGAACGGGCAATTTCCAGAATTTCAATTTGGCGTGGGGTTAACGCTAGCACCAATTTTCTCCTCTTTCATTTTCGTATATTTGCTTTTTCTTTCATTTTGTTCAAGGTTTTTGCTATTGACTTTCATATTTTTTCGTATTTTCCTTAACCATGTGTTGAACTGGATTACGTGAACTCCGGCACAAACCACCAATTGGGAGGATAAAAGGATGAAAAAATTGCTTATGGCATCCGTTGCAGTCGTAGCGCTGCAATTTGGAGGGGGCTCGGCATTCGCTGGCATGGAAGAAGCAAAAAAGTGGATCTCGGATGAGTTCCAGCCGTCATCAATATCTTCGGCTGAGCAAGAGGCCGAGATGGATTGGTTCGTCAATGCGGCTAAACCATTTGCTGGAATGGAAATCAATGTGCTTTCCGAAACGATTCCTACGCACACTTATGAAAGTCAAACCCTAACAAAGGCTTTTGAAGAGATTACCGGCATAAAGGTCAACCACCAACTGCTTGGCGAAGGCGAAGTTGTGCAGGCGGTCCAGACACAAATGCAAACAGGCCGAAACCTGTATGATGCTTATATCAACGATTCTGATTTGATCGGCACGCATTCCAGACTCCAACTGGCGATCAACCTGTCAGACTTTATGGCCGGTGATGGCAAAGAGGTTACAAACCCTAATCTTGATGTTGATGATTTTATCGGCAAGTCATTTACAACCGGGCCAGACGGCAAACTGTATCAGTTGCCGGATCAACAATTTGCCAATCTTTATTGGTTCCGCAAGGATTGGTTTGACCGGGCTGATCTCAAAGAGCAATTCAAAGCCAAATACGGATATGAACTGGGTGTGCCGGTAAACTGGTCAGCCTATGAAGATATTGCCGAGTTCTTTTCCAACGATGTGAAAGAAATCGATGGGGTGCGGGTTTATGGTCATATGGACTATGGCAAGCGTGCGCCCGACCTGGGTTGGCGTATGACTGATGCGTGGCTGTCGATGGCTGGTGCCGGCTCAAAAGGCAAACCAAACGGCAGGCCGATTGATGAATGGGGCATTCGAATGGAAGAAGGGTCCTGCAACCCGGCTGGTGCTTCCGTTTCCCGTGGCGGTGGAACCAACGGCCCGGCGGCTGTTTATGCAATCCGCAAGTGGGATGAATGGCTACGTCAATATGCACCTCCGGGCGCTGCTGATTTTGACTTTTACCAGTCTCTTCCGGCCCTTTCACAAGGCAATGTAGCTCAGCAAATTTTCTGGTACACAGCCTTTACCGCATCCATGGTTGCGCCAAAATCCGACGGAAACAACACGGTTGATGATGATGGCAATCCACAATGGAGGATGGCTCCGTCACCCCATGGTCCTTATTGGGAAGAAGGTCAAAAGCTGGGCTATCAGGATGCAGGTTCCTGGACAATCCTGAAATCCACACCAACTGATCGTGCAAAAGCTGCATGGCTCTATGCGCAGTTCGTGGTTTCGAAAACAGTTGATGTAAAGAAAAGCCATGTCGGTCTGACCTTCATTCGCGATTCCACTGTAAACCATGAAAGCTTCACCGAACGCGCGTCTAAACTTGGCGGTCTGATCGAGTTTTATCGCTCACCTGACCGGATTAACTGGTCACCAACAGGTGTCAATGTACCGGATTATCCAAAACTGGCACAACTTTGGTGGCAGCAAATCGGTGATGTAAACTCCGGCGCATTTACGCCGCAGCAAGCGATGGACCGCCTTGCAGGCGAGATGGACACGATCATGGGTCGGATGCAACGCGCAGACGAAGCCAATGGCACTTATGGTGGTTGTGGTCCGCGTCTTAACGATGAAAAAGATCAGTCAGAATGGCTTGGCAAAGGTGGTGCAAAAGCCAAACTTGCCAATGAAAAACCACAGGGTCAGACCGTCAACTATGACGAGTTAGTTGCCCGTTGGGCACAATAAGAGGGTTTTCCCCCGACCAAGATGGCCTGGCGCAAGAAAATGCGTCAAGTCATTTCAGAAAATTATATTCGGATACAGGCTGTGCTTGAACTGAAAGAAGTCGGCAAAACACTTGGCGACGAGACCCACATTTTTTCAACTAACCTGTTGCTTGAGCAAGGCCACTTTAACATACTGCTTGGAACAACGCTCGCAGGCAAAACGACGTTGATGCAGTTGATGGCCGGACTTGAGAAACCAACAAACGGCGAAATCTGGTTTGACGGCAAAAATGTCACCGGCACAGCGGTTCAAAAACGTAACGTTTCGATGGTTTATCAACAATTTATCAACTATCCGAACATGTCAGTTTTCGATAACATTGCCTCTCCCCTGAGAGTAGGACGCACCCCATCAAAAGAGATCAATCGGCGGGTTGGTGAAATGGCGGAACTGCTGAAAATCTCGGCCATGCTCGATCGCCGTCCATCAGAACTATCCGGTGGCCAGCAGCAACGCACAGCCATGGCACGGGCTTTGGTTAAAGATTCAGATCTTGTATTGCTAGATGAACCACTTGCAAATCTTGATTTCAAATTGCGTGAAGAATTGCGTGATGAACTGCCCCGCATCTTTGTCGAGCGAAACTGCGTCGTTGTCTACGCCACTACAGAACCGACCGAAGCTTTGTTGTTCGGTGGGCAGACTGCCGCACTGCATGAAGGTAAAGTCGTCGACTTTGGCGCAACCAGTGAAATTTATCGCAATCCCGAAAGCCTTGACAGCGCCCGCGTGTTTTCAGAACCGCCGATCAACACTGCCAAGGTTGTGAAAAACGGCACCAAGGTTGTCTTGGGCGATACGGTTAGTTGGGCGATATCCAAACATGCAATTCCGGATGGGGACTATACGGTTGGTATCCGACCCCATCACGTTACACCGAAAAAGCGTGGAAAAAACCCGGTGAAAATTACCGGCGACGTACACGTTGCTGAATTAAGTGGTTCTGAAAGCATGATCCATTTCGATGCATTTGGAATGCCCTGGGTTTCACTTTCCCATGGCATCCACCCATTTGGGCGGGGTAGCAAAGCTGACCTTCATTTTGATGCAGCCAATTGTCTTTATTTTGAACCCGGCGGCAAACTTGTTGCAGGCGGGAGCGTGTAAATGGCCCGTATCAAACTATCCAACCTCAAACACAGCTACATGCCCAACCCATCAAATGATGCTGACTGGGCGCTCAAACAACTGGACATTGAATGGGACGATGGCGGAGCATATGCATTACTCGGACCATCGGGTTGCGGGAAAACTACCCTTCTCAATATCATCTCTGGCCTGCTTGATCCATCGCATGGAGAAGTCCTGTTTGATGATGCGGTTGTCAACCATTCCACCCCTGAGGAGCGGCACATAGCCCAGGTTTTTCAATTTCCTGTCGTTTACGACACCATGACGGTTTACGACAACCTGGCATTTCCCCTTAGAAATCGGGGGGTTGATGAAGCGGCCATCAAAACCCGCGTTGAGGAGGTTGCGGAAATGACAGACCTTGCCGCAATGCTTGAAAGGCGGGCTTCCGGCCTGACGGCGGATGGCAAGCAAAAAATCTCCCTTGGTCGCGGTCTCGTTCGCACCGATGTTAACGCAATCTTGTTTGATGAACCGCTTACCGTCATCGATCCACATTTGAAATTCCAGTTGCGCTCGAAGCTGAAAGAGCTTCACAACCGCGTCAACAACACCATGATCTATGTGACGCATGATCAGACCGAAGCTCTCACGTTTGCAGACAAGGTTGTTGTGATGAATGTTGGCGAGATTGTTCAAATTGGCACGCCAAAGGATTTATTTGAGCGCCCGGAACACACATTTGTCGGCCATTTTATTGGCTCACCAGGCATGAATATAATTCCCTGCGACATTAATAATGGGTCGGCAATTCTTGGAAAGCAGAAGATTGCAACGGAAAACAAAGCCAAAGCAGGTGATCAGGAAACGGTCGTGGGTATAAGGCCTGAGTTCATCTCTTTTGCAAAAAGTGGCCTTGATGTAAAAATCTCCAAAGTATCCGATGTGGGGCGATCAAAAATTATCGACATCCTTTGTGAAGGGCATCTGCTCAAGATGCTGGTTGCAGAAGACGATGAAATTCCATCTGAAAACGTAAAAATAAAGTTTCAACCCGCTTCCACCCGGATTTACTCAAAGGGCCGCTTGTGTGGGCTGGCGGCATTATGAACAAGACGGTAAATCAAAAAGCCTGGTTCTTTGTCCTGCCGGTTTTGATATTGGTCGCGTTCAACGCGATTGTACCTTTGATGACGGTGGTCAATTATTCCGTGCAGGAAACCTTCGGCAATAATGATTTCTTCTGGTCCGGACTGATCTGGTTCGAGCAAGTTCTGACTTCCGAGCGTTTCCATGCCTCACTTGGAAGGCAGCTGTTTTTTACTTTCACAATTCTGGCGATTGAGGTGCCCCTGGGCGTGGTCATTGCACTTGCCATGCCCCGCAAGGGCATATGGGTTTCAGTATGTCTTGTTTTGATGGCGATGCCATTGCTTATTCCGTGGAATGTTGTCGGCTCGATGTGGAACATATTCGGCCTTCCTGAAATCGGATTGCTTGGCAAGACCCTCAACACGTTGGGCTTTGACTATAACTACACCCGCCAACCAGGAGATGCCTGGTTTACCTTGATCTTGATGGATGTCTGGCATTGGACTTCTCTGGTTGTACTGCTTGCCTATGCAGGCCTCGTTTCTATACCGGATGCCTACTATCAGGCGGCAAAAATCGATGGCGCGGGCTCCTGGGCCGTATTCCGATATATTCAATTGCCAAAAATGAAACGGGTACTGACAATCGCGATCCTGCTTCGTTTCATGGATTCATTTAACATTTACACGGAGCCGTCGGTGCTGACCGGGGGTGGGCCGGGCAACTCCACAACACTGCTTTCGATTGATCTTGTGAAGATTGCGCTGGGTCAGTTCGACCTTGGTCCGGCTGCCGCAATGTCGCTCGTCTACTTTCTCGTGATTTTGCTTACCAGCTGGATATTCTACACGGTCATGACACGGGATGAGGAAAACTGATATGAAACGCTTTTCCTGGCTAATCCCGACCATTTACATCATCTTTTTGATGCTTCCGATTTATTGGCTTGTCTCGATGTCGTTCAAGACGACCAACGAAATTCTTGGCTCCTTTACCCTGTGGCCGCGGGAATTCACAGTGGAAAACTATCGCACCATTTTTACCGACCCTACATGGTATAATGGTTATATAAATTCGATCATTTATGTGTCGATCAATACGGTCATTTCAGTGGCTGTTGCGTTACCTGCTGCCTATGCGTTTTCCCGTTATCGGTTCCTGGGAGACAAGCATCTATTCTTCTGGCTGTTGACAAACCGGATGGCGCCCGCTGCGGTTTTTGCGCTTCCATTTTTCCAGCTTTATTCAGCGATTGGAATTTTTGACACGCATCTTGCCGTGGCTCTTGCCCATACGCTTTTCAATATTCCGCTGGCGGTATGGATACTGGAAGGGTTCATGTCCGGCGTTCCAAAACAACTGGATGAAACAGCCTACATCGATGGCTACTCCTTCCCGGGTTTTTTTGTGCGGATATTCATACCAACGATTTCTGCAGGCATCGGCGTTGCCGCCTTTTTCTGCTTCATGTTTTCCTGGGTTGAGCTGTTGCTGGCCAAAACGCTTACAGCCGTTGCAGCCAAACCCATTGCTGCGACCATGACAAAAACCGCCTCGTCGTCCGGCTATGAATTAGGCCTGTTGGCTGCTGCCGGAACTCTTACCATCATTCCCGGTGCGATTGTTATCTGGTTCGTCCGAAACTACATCGCCAAGGGCTTTGCCCTCGGGAGAGTTTAGATGCCTGATTTGTTATTCTCGCAATCGGCAGCCTTCACCTTCGAGTGGTGGACGGAACCGCTGGGTACATGGATGGCCTGGACGCGAACAACCGCAGCTTTCTTTATCTTCATCATTGCGTGTATTTCGGCAATGGCTGTCTGGGAATATCATAGCCCCGGAGGAGACCCTCGCCGCGGGATTTTCGCTTTGGATACTACACGTGGAGACCGGCTCTTCATATCCCTTCTTGGCAGCGCATTTATCTTTATTGCGTGGATATTTTTTGTCAGCACCACGCTTTGGTGGCCGCTGCTGTTCTGCGTGGTTTGGGCCGTTTTCGTTTTCCGCAAGGTTTGAAAATCCGAAACTTTTATCACTGCGCCTTTGCATTTGGAGTGAACAGTTTTTCGCCATCAATTATGTAAGCACCGATCAATTCCTGGCCACGTTTGCTGACCAGCCATTCTTCAAGCTTGTTTGCCAGCTCCGACTTCACATGCGGATGCTTCTCCTTGTTGATTGGAAGATAGGCATATTGGTTGAACAGAACCGGATCTCCTGAAAAGAGCAGTACCAAATCACCCTTGTTGCCAAACTTCAACCAGCTTGCTCGGTCGGCCATAATATAGGCATTCATGCCACTTGCTGTATTAAGCGCTGCTCCCATGCCGGAACCGGCTGATCGGTACCAGGAAGGATCGAACGCGGACACATCAAGGTTCGCAGATTTCCAAAGTGCCAGTTCCCTGCGATGCGTTCCGCTATCATCCCCCCGACTTACAAATACAGGTTTTATTCTTTCAATGGCTTTAAACGCCTGTGAAACTTTATTGGCGGAAGCTACCTCTGCGCGATCCTCTTTCGGTCCGATCAAAACGAAATCGTTGAACATGATCTCACGGCGATGGGACCCATATCCCTCCGATATAAATTTTTCTTCCGCGTCCTTTGAGTGAGCCAGAATCGCATCCACATCACCAGCCTGACCAAGTTTGAGGGCCTGTCCAGTGCCAACGACAAGCAATTGGACGGCAATGCCCGTATCGTTTTTGATTTCAGGCAGAAGAACATCTGACAGGCCTGAATTATTGAACGAAGTTGTTACAGCCAGACGCATTTCCGCAGCAATCGCGGGCCCGAAAGCTGTGAAAACTGCAAGCAGAACCATTACTTTGAGAAACAACTTCACTCGACGATATCCCCTCTGAGAAAGGCTGCTGCCTCACGCGTTGCCGGTTTCTTGAAGAAGTCATCTGCGGGCGCCTGCTCGTGAATTTTTCCCCGATGCAAAAAGATAACATCATCGGCGAGCCTTTTGGCCTGGCCGATATTGTGCGTGCTCATGATCACTCGTGTACCGGCCCGGTTGGTTTCCTGGAGAATTGCCTCAATTTCGCGTGTGGCCCTGCCATCAAGATTGGCAGTTGGTTCATCCAGAATCAGCAATTGTGGATTGGCAACAAGTGCGCGGACAATTGCAAGCTTCTGTTTTTCCCCACCAGACAAAAGCGTTGCATTTTGGTGGGCAACCGCAAGAAGCCCAATGCGCTCAATCCAGTCAAGTGCCCGGCTGTTTGCCTCACTGACTGAATAACCTTTTACAATCATCGGATAGGCAACATTAGCCATTACGGTTCGCCGGAGCATTATCGGCATCTGAAAAACAAATGCCTGCTCATGCAGGGCAACTTGCGCTTCACAACTCCACGAAATGGCGCCTTCGGCTAACCGTTCAAGTCCATTCACAACCCTCAGGAGAGAGGTCTTTCCAGAACCATTTGAGCCCATCACAACAGTGAACCCTGTTTCATTCAATGTCGTTGATACCGGTCCGATAATTGTTTTTGCCCGCTTTCTCACAACCACATCACAAAGGGTTACGGGCAATATCTGCTCTACCATGTGTTGGCCCTTTCCGTCTGCGAGACCGTGTGGATCACAAGGTTCACGATGATTGCCAAGGTAATCAAAATAAGTCCGAGCGCCAACGCAAGTGCAAAATCTCCTTTACCCGTTTCAAGTGCAATTGCTGTGGTCATAACCCGTGTGACATGGTCAATATTCCCACCGACGATCATGACCGCACCAACCTCGCCAATTGCACGACCGAACCCGGCAAGTGCTGCGGTAAGAAGCGAGCGCCGACAATCCCAAATCAACGTTTTCATCCGCTGACGTTTACTGGCATTCAACGAGATAAGAAGGTCATGATACTCCGCCCACAAATCCCTAAGCGCCTGATGCGCAATCGAGGCTATCAACGGTGTGACAATGATTATCTGCGCAATAATCATTGCGGTAGGTGTGAACAACAGCCCAAGAACCCCAAACGGGCCAGACCGCGACAACAAGATGTAGACAACCAATCCGACAACAACAGGTGGTAATCCCATCAAGGCATTGAGGACCGCAATCGTGGCTCTTCGAAACCGAAAGCGCTTTACGGCAAGCCATGCTCCAAGCGGCATCCCTATCAACGATGCAATAATCACTGTGGTAAAGGTGACGCGCAGAGATAGAAGCATGATTTCAAGGAGGTCGGAGTCAGCCGAAATAACCAGCCACAATGCTGAGTGAATGCCTTGGATAATGTCATTCATGGCTACGCGATACTCCCCGGCGCAATCTAGCAAGGAATTAAGTATGGCGACAAGAGTTATGAATAAGCGTCGGTCTAGCAACACATTGATATCCGGCGGTTCTTTTGAACCAAACATTAGCAAACAAACTCGCCGCAAAGGGGATGCAAATGTTTGAACGCGAACCACCAGTGGAACACTGATAGGCGGGTCAACCGTTATTTGTCAGTCGGCTTTCAGTTTCTGGCAGAATTTTTCAACGACCGACAGAACAGGGAAACTGATCAAAATCCAGATCAGCACATCGAAGGAAGCAAAAGGTGTTCCGCGAAGCCAGAAACGCAGCAAATTTCCACCCGGGCGAAGGCCAAGTTCAGCCAGGGCATGTTTGCGATCCCACCACTCAAATGGCCAGAAACGTGACAGGTAGAGCAAAATTGCTGCCGCAAAAACAACAATGAACAATTGAAGAGCCAGACGCATTATCCCAGTTCCTCTATGGTTTCATCATCGACAAGAAAAATCAGAATATCACCGCGTCGTTCAACTCTTCCTTCGACCGTGATATAGGCACCAACATGATCCAGCAATACCGGAGATATCTCACCACCATCGGCACTACCCATAAGCAGAAACTCGTTCCCTTCGACAGGTTGACTGGTAACAAAGACAGGAGGCACGCCACCGGTAATACAAAGATTGGCACAAGCTTTATGCGCAAGCCCCCTCCCAGGACGCATCGCACCTACAAGGCATTTGCCATCGCAAATCTCGCCCGCAAGCTTCCAGCGGCCAAGATCTTCCAGGGGAATATCCGGTGCATTACCAGCTACCTGAACCAACGCTTTCGACCGGGATGCGACCTGAAGCATATCGATTGAACCCCGTTGTAAAATGATCCCGGATATCTTGGCGAGCTGTCCATCGAGTTTACTTACCCGCCGCATCACACCGCTTTTCCCCGAGCCTGAAAGCATGAGACTGTGCCCGGGCTTGATGCGATCATTACCCTTCGTTACATGCAATAACGGGTAAGGGTTCATATCGACGATGCCGGTTACGGTTTGACGCCCGTAATCAAACCTAAAAGCGCCATTGCCCGGATTATCCTGTGTCGCTCCAATGATAAAACCGAGGCTTACCCAAGCAGCTACAAATGACAGTGCTACAATGATCAGAAACATTTGTAGTGCCTTGGGCACCGGGAAATAGCCAACGAAAAAAGGGGCTTTCTTATTCATGGTTATCCCTTTGTATTTCAGTCGGATTGATCGTGATCGGCTCGACAAAAGTACCGGGCGGATTGGCATCCGGATTCACATAAATCTGACCGCCAGTCAGCTTGATATCGTAGGTCGGTACTTTTTCTGTAAACGGTGCTGGCGACCGCCCATTGGTGACATCATACTGAAACCCGTGCCACGGACAGGTTACAAGACAAGCTATAATCTTTCCTTCTCCAAGTGGCCCGTTTTGATGTGCACAGGCATTTGCAATTGCAGAAAGTTTACCCTCGTGGCGGAACACTGCGACCCGCTCACCATTTGAAAGTCTTGCGACTTTGGCAAAATTCTCCTCGATATCTGACACATCACAGAACTTTTCCCATTGATCATCAGCACCATTCGTAATCGGGTCTCCAGCTTTCCACTCGTAATAAGCAGCGGCAAGATGCAGGAGAATAACCAATGTCACGAGTATGGACACGACCCAGAAAAGCACGATGTTCTGCTGGTCTTGCAGAATTCCAAAACTGATGTGTGCAACGATTGCCGCATAGGCTGGATAAATTAGATAGTGAAGAGACTTCCAGACCCGTGGAGTTAAAAATTTCATCCAGAAGTCATGACTGGTAAGAGCCAAAACGCTGAGGGAAAAAATCCCAAAAATTCCAAAAGCCTCAAACGGAAATCCACGCAGTTTGTCATAACTCGTATTGGCAGACAGAAGGGTTTCGTATTTGCTGGTGGAAGAAAACGCGAAATACCAGTCCAAAATGAAGCTGGCGTGAGTAAGCGCCACAAACAGGGTCAGCACACCAAAATGCCGCCGATTGTACAAAAGTGGCAAAAACCGGCGGTCCAGCCGTGCCAGGGGCCCTATCATCAATATCCCGCTCAACATCAAAAACGCACACGCGCCGAAGGCACGGGCGTTATGAACCTGTGGATTGATTGGCCGTTCATGGGAAAGAATGCCCGGCGTAAGGTTCACGAATATCCACAGGAAGGCCATAATCGCGATTACCAGAATTGCATCATACCAGTATTTGTTCTTGTTCCATTGCACGGGGATATATTTGACGCTCACTGGACTTTCTCCTCCCCGGCTTCAAGTCGAACGGGTTTGAAATCTTCGGGCCAGATTTGGCGCAATGAAAGTGCTGTCCCAAACGTTAAAGGAATGAGGATTGCGAGGATGATCCAGACTACGCCATGCGCTCGCCTTGGAGGCGCATGGCGCTTTTTCCAGCTGTCTTTTCCGGCTTCCAATATCCACCATCGCCATAAGACAATTGGCCAGATCAGCATAACACCGGGTATAATCAGCGGTCGAAAAGCGTATGCTCCCACAGCATCTTCATCGATCCGCCCGATGCCAATCGTGATGAATGCCAGCGCGACCAGCAAACCGATTAGGGCCCAAATCTGAACTCCTGTGACAATCATTGCAGCCATGACTATTGAACGCCTCCAAATTGCACACCCGAAAGATCGGACATTTCGCGCTTCCAGGTGATCAGATCATCGTTTGAAAACTTGGAAAGATGATCATGGCCGCAAGCCCGCGCCATAACTTGCATCAACTCGGTTGAGGCCTCAAAGAAATTTTTCAAACGACGCGCGGATTTTTCAATCTGGATGCGTGAAACAAGGTGAGGTTTCTGGGTTGCAATCCCCACTGGGCAATTGTTCGTGTGGCAGGCTCGCATTGCAAGGCAGCCTATTGCCTGCATGGCGGAATTGGAAACAGCAATCGCGTCTGCACCCAAAGCCATCGCCTTGATGAAATCGGCTGAGGTACGCAACCCCCCTGTTATGACAAGTGTGATGTCGCCGCGTTTTTGCTGATCAAGATGTCTGCGCGCGCGCGCAAGTGCGGGAATGGTCGGCACAGAGATGTTGTCTCTGAATATGGTCGGTGCAGCACCCGTACCGCCGCCGCGACCGTCGAGGATAATGTAGTCGACACCGACTGCAAGAGCGGCATCGATGTCCTTTTCTACATGCTGTGCTGAGAGTTTATAGCCGATCGGAATTCCGCCGGTGCGATCGCGAACTTCATCAGCAAATTCCCTAATTTGCGAAACATCCGTCCAATCTGGGAAACGCGAAGGAGAGACCGCCGCCTGACCTTCTTCCAGTTCTCTAACTTCGGCGATCTTTCCCATGACTTTGTTACCGGGCAAATGGCCACCGGTTCCGGTTTTTGCACCCTGCCCACCCTTGAAATGAAACGCCTGTACCTTTGCAAGCTTGTCCCAGGAAAAACCAAATCGTCCAGAAGCAAGTTCATAAAAATAACGAGCGTTCGCCTCTTGCTCTTCCGGCAACATGCCACCTTCGCCGGAGCAAATACCCGTGCCAACCAGATCCGCTCCGCGCGCAAGTGCAATTTTTGCCGGTTCACTCAACGCGCCAAAGCTCATGTCTGAAACAAAAAGCGGGATATCGAGGCGAAGCGGCTTTTGCGCATTCGGTCCGATTACAACATCTGTTCCGACGGGTTCATCATCTAGCAATGGCGGCGTTGCCAGCTGTCCTGTCACCAATTGAATATCTTCCCACTTGGGTAGCTCTTCCCGGGATACACCCATCGACGCAATTGTGCCGTGGTGGCCGGTTTTCTTTAGCCCGAACTTTGCATAATGCTGGATTTCACCATTGTGTGGCTCTTCTTCCGTGCCGTGGCTTGTGTCTGCAAATAGACCAAGATAGGCGTTGCGATTGAAGGGTTGAGGATTGTCCTTTGCCCACTTTGCAATTTCTTCGTCATCCACCCAAACCTGATCATCCTTGATGCTTGATGAAAACTTTTTCAACTTTTCTTCATTTGCATATTCGGAAACACCGCTGTCGAGACGATAGTCCCAGTCATGCACACCGCAGATCAGATTGTCTCCACGCACGTGACCGTCTGCCATTAGTGCGCCACGATGAAGGCAACGGCCATACATCACTGATGCATCATCATCCCATCGGACAACCACCAGATCCACTTCGCCTACCAGCGCATAGGCCGGGGTGCGGTCTTCAAGTTCCGAAAATTTTGCAACAGAAATCAGGCTCATGGTAGTTCCTTTTGTGGTTTTGTTTCGATGTTAGGGGAAGTTTTGGTTGCAATCCAGCGCGCGCCAGGTGCGGCAGAAACACCATGAAGAACCGCGCTGATCAAAACTGTCAAAAAGCTTATCAACAAGATTTCCTCGCCGTGCTTTAGACGCTCAAAATCTGCTAACACCACAAGAGCGAACAAGGCTGTTGCCAGGCCTCTGGGGCCAAACCAACCCATAAATCCCCGCTCAATCAGGCTTGTTTTGGTTCCTGTCAGCGAGAGCCAAATTGCCAGCGGTCTCGTTATGAACAAGCTTATAAAAATCAAGGCCACCCAAGGCGGGTTCACATGGCCAAACATCTCCGGTGTAATTGCCAGCCCAAGCAACAAAAACGTTCCAAGGACCAGCATTTGTCCTTCAGTCTCAAGAAACTCAAATACAAAATTTGAACTTCCCTGGAGCTTCGTTCCAAACGCCAGCCCCCCTGCGAAAGCTGCAAGAAAACCGTTTCCTTCCAACTCAACCGATACCAAATAACAAAGGGCAGCAAGTGCCAAAACTCCGATGCCCTCAAAGCTCTCATTTGTAAAACCGCGATCCATTGCAAATCGGATCAACCATCCGCCGATAGCACCTATTGTAATGCCGACGACGGCCCCGATGCCAATTTGCTTCAATGTAAAAATGACCCAGCTGGACTGCACATTGTCATGCACGCCACCGACTGCCAGGCAACCGAAAAACAACACCGCCGGGAGAGCAAGGCCATCATTGATGCCGCTTTCCACCGTCAAGGATTGCCGCAAACCAGAGGGAACCGCAGGGTTGGTAATCACTGCTTGCCCGAGGGCCGCATCTGTCGGTGCCAGAATTGCCGCAAGCAAGGCCAACTCCCAAACAGGCCATTCCGGTAACAAGAGTGCATTCACTGCCCACCCAATACCGATGCATAGCGGCAGGCCAATTAACAGCATTCGACCCGGCACGGCAAAATTGTGGCTCAGCATCCTGGCCTTGACCATGGCAGCGTCAGAAAACAAAACAATCACCAGCGTGATTTCTGCCAGTAAATGCAGTGTCGTCTCCACTGCCACGGTATGAGCCTGACCGGAAAACGATAAGGCGAGGCCGGTTCCAAGAAACACCATTGGCGGGGTAATGATGCTGTCGCCCAGACGCTTGGCGATCAACGCATATAAAAACACTATCGCGGCGATGGTTAGCAACAATATCTCAGTCATGGGGCTCTCCTGCGTGCGCATTTTCGACTGATTGCCGGTTCATGTTGAATTCCAGGGAACCGATCTTCGAATGACAGTGCGGACAGATTACCTTCTCGCCTGTATTAAGCGAAACAGAAGATCGAAAGCCATGAAGTTCCTGCGAAAAACGTGATGCCAACATGCCCGCTGGCAACGCCACCATTCCAACTCCGACCACCATTACAAAACCTGCAATCAGCTGCCCAACCGGTGTAACAGGCGCAACGTCTCCGTATCCAACCGTTGTCAATGTTACAGCCGCCCACCACATCGACGACGGGATGTCGCCAAACTCATCTGGTTGAATTTTTCCCTCTGCAAAATGCATCAGGCTTGCAGCAACCAAAATCATTACCATCATCACCGCCAACGCTCCTGCCATGGGTTGGGCTTCTGCTTTCAATACCTTGCCAAGAATATGCAGCGAAGAAAAATGCCGGGACAATTTCAGTAGTTGAAATAATCTCAGCATCCGGAAATCAAATGGTGCCACAGGCCCAAGGAAGAACGGAACCAACACAATCAAATCAATCAGCATCAATGGTGTGCAAGCGAAACTCAGACGTTTCCCGGGCTCCCCAACGGCCCAAAGCCGCAGCAGGTATTCCAGCGAGAAAATGACGATACTGCAAATCTCGAACAGTTTGAACAAGTCTGCGAAACGGAGTGCAAAGCTGTCCATGGAACCAAAAATTACCGCGCCAACATTGATCAGGATGAGCGCAATTAAAAACCCGCGCAACCAACGGCTCGCAGATGTCCCATCTCCTTCAAGCAGGTTTGCGATGCGCCACCGCAATGACTGCTCGCTAGCGTTCATTTAGAGCAACTCCATATCAGAAATGATTTCGACCAATGCCGGCCCTTTGAATGACAGGGCGTCCTTGAGTGCGGCCTCCAGGTCATTTCGATTTTCAACCTTTACACCATGACCTCCGCACAATCTTGCGAATGTCGCAAATGACGGATTATGCAGATCTGTCTGCCAGACTTCAAAATCGCCTGCACGCTGTTCTTTAGTAATTTTTCCGAGTTGGCTGTTGTTTAACAAAACATGAGTGATATCCATTCCGTATTTGACCGCCGTTGTGAATTCCATCGCATATTGGCCAAACCCGCCATCACCGGAAACCGAAAGCACTTTTCGGCCCTTGTACTCTTCCCAATCCTGGGTCGCGGCCCACGCTCCCATTGCTGCAGGGAATGAAAAGCCGATGGAACCGAGATAGCCAGACATCAAAACACGCTGACCACTGGTTTCGAAATATCTGCCAAAGGAGTATGTGTTGTTTCCAACATCCACGGCAATTACCGCGTCATCGGGACATACCTTGGTCAATGCGGCAAAGATTGAGGCAGCACTGATGCCATGGCCGAGATCATCCGCGATCCGGCTTTCTTTTTCTGCCCGCCAGATAGCCCAGCGCTCGGCAATTTCTGCATGCGGATCAATGGCGCTTGATCCGCTGATATCTGAAGCGGAGACAGCTTCGCAAAATGCGCTGATCTCACTCCAAACCGGAAGTGTCACGGGATGAAACTTACCCAATTGCATCCGGTCGAAATCCACTTGAATGATCGGCTTTGATTTCTCAACACCGGTGTGGTTTGCAAACGATACGCCAAGTGTCAAAATGAGGTCACATTCATTCATGAACCAACTGGCCATAGGTGTTCCCGAACGACCCAGAACACCCACAGCATTTGGATGGGAGTCCGGGATCAGACCCTTGCCCTTGAATGTTGTTGCAACCGGCGCATGGATTTTCTCGGCAAGTGCCACAACCTGATCTGCAATTTCAAACGCGCCGTGGCCTAGTACAATAAACGGTCTTTTTGCCTCGCATATCATTTTCACTGCCTTGGCAAGTTCAGCTTCATTCGGCCGAACAACCGGATGAGAAAGCCTGCCTTCCGGCCCCTGTGCGGGTGCATCAGATGGAACAGTTTGGACATCATCGGGAAAAATGAGATGTGAAACATCCCGCATGACAGTCGCGCTTTTGCAGGCAAGAGAAGCAAGTTCCGCATGGTGGGAGCTTGTAAGAACCGTCTGTGAAAACATGGAAACAGCTTCAAATGCAGAAGCAAGATCGATATCCTGAAACGCGCCGGGTCCAAACACCTGTGTTTGAACCTGACCGGTAAGTGCCAGTACCGGAGACCGGTCCACTTTTGCGTCCCAGAGGCCGGTCATCAGATTTGTCGCACCAGGCCCTGCAATTGTGAGGCACGCAGCAGGCTTTCCTGTGAGTTTGCCATACCCCGAAGCGGCAAACGAGGCAGCTCCCTCGTGACGAATACCTATATACCGCATGGAGCCATTTGCCGTTTGCCGACGTAAAGCATCCGCAAGTCCAAGATTTGAATGCCCCACCATTCCAAAAACTGATTTGATACCCCAATTGGTGAAGGTCTCGGCCATGACATCCGTAACCGTGCGTTCGTGCGGCTCTTCGGCTGGAAGTCCAACCAGAACTTCATCACCTTCAATTTTGACCGGATACATTTTTTGACCTGTATCCTCGTGACCTCCCGGTGGAGTTCCTTTCAGGGGATCAAAGTCCCAGCCATGCCACGGGCAGCGGATCCAACATTTTCCTTCTACACCGGTTTCAATGGAACCTTCACCCAGGGGGCCGCCCTGATGCGGGCAACGGTTGTCCATGGCACTCCATTGCCCATCAAAATGGACAAGGCAAAGAGAAGTCGTACGAGCAGTCACAGATTTTATCCGACCATCGGGTTGATCACCGGTGGTTCCGACTTTCACCCATTCGACATCCTGTTCCGAATTCTTGTTCATCAGACTTCCCTCGTATCTTCTGGTTGGCGCATCAAAGCTTATCGGCTTTCGTCATTGTTTCAAACAGCCGACTGATAAACACCTACTCAATTTTTTGTTTGCAAGGCCCGCCGCACATGGCCAAAGATTGATCAAGCCATGCAAATGGAGTTTCAGTTAAGCGAAGAATATTAGGCATGTAAATTGACGCTCAACTTCAACAACAGTAAGTATGGTTTCAGTTTTTTGGCAGAATGGCGCATTGTTAACTTATGATGCCTCCGGCTGCTCTAAGGTTACACAAATTTTCAATGCCTCTTGCATTCAGTTGATCTAATTTATGAAAATCGATTTCGCGGATCCCACTCTTAAAAAGCGCTCGCTTGATACACATCGCAGTTGCCCAGCCCGCGAAACGCTGGAACGAATTGCTCCGTTGCTGAAAGGTTTTGGCGTAACCAGACTTGCCAACATTACCGGACTGGACCGCATTGGCCTGCCGGTAACCCTGGCAATTCGACCTAACTCAAGGTCGGTTGCAGTGTCACAAGGCAAGGGGCGGACACTGGAGGATGCAAAGGTTTCTGCACTGATGGAGACCATCGAAATCTGGCACGCCGAAAATGTAGTTGCTCCAGTCTATTACGGGCGTGTTAGCGATTTAAAAAAAACCAGACTGTTTCCAGACCTGAAACGTATTCCAAAACCCGCCGGGAGTACATTTTCGGCGCTTACACCAGCGCTTTGGGTAGAGGCGATTGAGCTTTATTCCGGCGAGCAACTGTTTGTGCCATACGAGATGATCCATGCGGATTATACTCATCCGGAAAAACCTGCACACGGATATTTTCCTGCCAGCACCAATGGTTTGTCTTCCGGCAACCACCGTTTGGAAGCGACATGCCATGCAATTACCGAAATAGTTGAACGCGATGCACTATCTGTCTGGCATTATACGCCTGGAGAGGCTCAAGCTTCTCGCCGCCTGAATTTGAATTCAGTAAGTGACCCGGCCTGTCTTGAGTGTCTGGAACTCATCGATCAAGCTGATCTTGAGTGCGGGGTTTGGGATATTACATCTGACACCGGCATTCCCTGCTATTTGTGTCTTATCCATGAAGCTTCTGACGCAAACAATCACCTTGGACTGGGTTCGGGTTGTCATCCTGATCGGGCAATCGCACTCAGGCGAGCAATAACTGAAGCGGCGCAGACACGCCTCAACTACATTAGCGGCGCACGAGATGATCTGGCATTTGACGAATATTCCCCGTCGGGCATGGCGAACAAGCGAGGCTATGCGGAAGAAATGCTGGCGGACGATCGCTGCCCCAGACAGTTTGAAGATCTTCAACACAAACAACATCCAACGCTCCGGGAAGACCTTGACTGGATGCTGAGGCGTTTGAAGACGGTTGGCATTGAAGAAGTTTGTGTAGTTGATCTGACACAAGGTGAATTTGATATTCCGGTGGTCAGGGTTATCATTCCGGGCCTTGAAGCACCTCATGATGAAGCCAGTTACGTTCCCGGTCCAAGGGCCGAAGCTGCCCTAAACACAGGAGGGCAATCATGATTGTTTTTGCTGGCCCTTCGGTTGCAGGAGTTGATCTTTCTGAATTCGCGAACGTAACTTTCCTGCCGCCTTGCCGCCAGGGTGATGTCTATCTCGCAGCGCTCGAAAACCCTTCCGCAATCGGGATCATCGACGGCTATTTTGAGGGGGTCCCGTCGGTTTGGCATAAAGAAATCTTGTGGGCTATGATGCAAGGTATTCCGGTACTGGGCGCATCAAGCATGGGGGCATTGAGGGCGGCGGAACTTGATGCTTTTGGAATGATCGGAATTGGTGAAGTCTACAAGGGATACAACGATGGAACCTATGAGGACGATGACGAGGTGGCTCTGCTTCATGGTCCTGAAGAACTGGGCTTTCCGCAACTCAGCATTGCGATGGTCAATGTTCGGGCCACCTGTAGGAAAGCCATTAAGGACGGCATTATTTCCGGCGAATTGTCCACGGAAATCATCAATGCCGCAAAATCCGGGTTTTACAAGAAACGAAATTGGCAAACCATTTTTTCTTCAGTTGGTGTGGAAGCTCACGCAAACAAAAAGCTCCTAAACTGGTTTGTTACAAACAGTGTTGATCAGAAAAAACTGGATGCGCTGGAATTGCTGGAGGCTCTGCAAAATTCAAAATTTGCCCCGTGCAAAGCCGGAGAATTTGAGTTTGAAGTGACCAATTTCTGGCACAGAAACACACGGAAATGGCGGCAATGCGGGTTTTGCCGACCGGAAGAAACTTCTGAAACAGGCTATAGGCTATTTGGAAAAGAAGATTTATAACTATAGATTAGGGGCAGCGCTTTCTTTTAAATAAAGGAGGCAATGATATTGGACGAATACATGCAAGGCACTCGCTTCAAACTATTTCCACAGCCGCGATTTCTGGATGATTTCGAGGAACCCGAAACAATAGAAGTTTCGTGTCCAGCCGGGACCGTGGAAGCTGGTCCGTCAGACGACCGGATGTACGCGATTTATCCAGTTAACAAGCCCAGACCTTACGGGATTAATCCCGGTCCCAATGACGATTGTGAAGTTTTGCGACCACCTTGGAAGGGTAAAATTCATCCGCCCGTAGAGCCCGATGGAGAAGGACATTTCGATTATCTTGAACCAGGGACAATGGCTTTTGAAACGGCTCATCTGTTTGGCACGGTGCGATTTGTTCTCGACGTCTGGGAGGCGTATTTCGGCAGACGGATACCGTGGCACAGCGAAAGTACCTACGACCGGGTTGAACTCACAATCCAGCCCACGCTGAACAATGCCTATTCCGGGTACGGCTTTATGGAGATCGGTGGCGACAAGAAATACGGAGCGTTCAAATCTTTCAGCCTGAACTTTGACGTGATTGCGCATGAAGTTGGCCATGCAATCATTTACTCTGAAGTTGGAATTCCTGATCCGCAAAATGCTACTGGCGAGTATTTCGGCTTCCATGAAAGCGCTGCTGATCTGGTTGCGTTGATTTCTTCATTGCATTTCAATTCACTGGTTGATCATCTGCTCGAAAACACCCATGGCAATCTTTATGTCCTGAATACCGTCAACCGTATGGCTGAGCTCTCGGGAAACAAACAAATACGCATAGCAGCCAATGACGTGCGTTTATCCAAATTTGCCAACGGATGGGTTAAGGAACACAAGCTTTCTCAGCCTCTGACTGGAGCATTTTTCGATATCCTGGTCGACGTGTATCATGAGTGCCTTGTTGATCATGGATCGATTTCGCCAGAAGTAGAAGACCTCTCGGACAAACTCCTGGCAACCGAAGATTATGCTCCCGTTATGCAGCGCTTGTTTGACGAAGCCTATGCAGCGGATCCGGAGGGTTTCAAACTAGCATTGTTGGATGCTCGCGACATTATGGGGACTTATCTTGCCGACACCTGGCAGCAATTGTCGAAAAATGACCTCAATTTTGTCGATGTGGCCGAGGTTTTTGAAGAAATCGACCAGCAGCATACTGGTGGACGCTTTCAGAAAATAATCCGCGGCAATTTTGATATTCGTGACATCGGATATGTAGAAGTAGGCCCGCAGTTGCAGCCCCTCGCCAAGGACAGCCATTCAAATTCCGTTCGCACAGTAATTCCGGTAGACTAATGCAACAAAAGGCGTTAAATATATTGTTAAGGGGTGATTTGCATAACTAATTTTCGGGGGAAACCTTATGGCCGAAAAACTCAATAGCCACACAGAAATTGTATTGTTTGGCAAGGTTGTTGAAGACCTTGGAATTCTTTCCAAGGATTCCAGCAACAAGACAAAAATTGCCTCAAGCCAGAAATTTATCCGCGTATTTGGTTTCAGTTTCAATGGAATCTATACGGAGATGGGTTCTGCAACCCTTTTTGCAGTCAGTGGCAACGGTACCGCTGCGAAGGATGTCAAAGTTCCTGGCCCAAAGGGCAGCGATGCATTTGTCAAGGATTTGCGGGCATGGACCTGCAACCGTAGCGATGATGCAATGCGTCTTGATATCGATTCCGGCACTTACGATGAAATTCTGATCGAAGGTGCAGCGGAAGAAGGAATGGGGGTTTCGGGTGCTCGTGTTTCTGGCGCGAGAGTTTCAGGCGCCCGCGTTTCCGGTGCGCGTGTCTCCGGCGCAAGAGTTTCCGGTGCCCGGGTTTCCGGCGCCAGGGTATCCGGCGCACGTTTAAGTGGCGAAGACTGATACTTTAAAAAACTTACAGGCGCTCCCGGGCTTTTGAGCTTTCCTAAAGTCCGGCGCGCTTCAAACCTTCGACAAAATGTTCGACGTCTTCAGGGTATTGGTCGGGCTGGACAGATGCCCAACGATCAACGTTGAAATTTTGATGTGCCTCCAGCACACGCTTTGCTTCGGCTTCTGCCTCGGCAGTCATACCCAAATGTCCAAAGCTTGCTGCCAAAATACGCCTGCCTTCAGTCGGGTTTTGCATCGTTTTGATGGTTTCGATTGCTTCATCATACTGTTTGAGATTGAAATAAGCGCCTCCCAGGTGCCAGATGTATTGATCCGGATAAAACGGGTTGAGCCGCATGGCCTTATGAAGCAGTTCAATTGCTTCTTCTGAGCGCCCGCAATGTGCCAGTGCATCTGCCATATCTGACATTAAGTCAGCATCATTGGGGTTAAGCTTGGTTGCCCGCTCATAGGCATTCAGGGCTGATGCATGTTCTTTGCGGTAGAGGTGTGCGAATCCGAGTTCGCCAAAGCCACGTGCGTCCAGGCTGTCGAGGTCAATTGCGTTTCGAGCAAGGGCAATTGCATCATGAAGCGCAATATCTGGATCGGTTGCCCAATCGTAACGCCAATCCAAATTGAGCGTACGTGATTTTGCAGCCATTGCACGCGCATATGACGGATCGTTCACCAGTGCTGAATCATACAATTCCCGCGCATGGCTGATCCCTTCACGGGTATAGCTGTAAATGTATCTTTGCCCCTGCAACACAAACCCATAGGCCTCCAGGTTCGAAGGTGGGTTTTGGCGCAAGCGCTCTAGCTCGGATGTTTCGATTTTTACAGCCGTCGCCGAAACAATGATCTGGGTAATCTCATCTTGTAGATCGAAAAGATCCTCCATGTTCCGGTTGTACTGTTCACCCCAGATGGTTTTGTCACGAATGACATCCAACAGTTGAATGGTAACACGAATTTTTGGCCCGGCTTTCCGCACGGAACCGCTAACCACATAACGCACGCCCAATTCTGCGGCCGCTTGATCCGGAGATACCTTGCGGTCATTGTAAACATAAGCAGACGAACGTGAGATGACGAAAAACTGCTGGAACCGTGAAAGACTGGTTGTCACGTCCTCCGTAAGGCCGTCTGCAAACCAACTATCGTCCGTATCTCCCCCCTGAAATGCAAACGGTAATACGACAATGGAGTGATCCACTTTGGCATCGCCCCTGAAACTCTTGTCTATCTTGCGTTCTCGACGCAATCCAGTAGTCATTGTGGCACTGGCCGGGTTTTCATGGATCAGAAAAACATCAATTTCATCTTTGATGTTTTTGAATTTCTGGGCTCCCAAATACTCATATCCAAGCGCCATTTTGTTGCTGACATTGTCATAGACAGCACCCGATATGCAAATTCTGCCGGGAGTTCCGAAAGATTCAATCCGCGATGCAATGTTGATGCTTTCGCCGCTGAAATCCTGATCATCAACGAGAATGTCGCCAAGATGGATTCCAAAACGAAATACAATTTGCCGATCTTCAGGAAGATCGGCATTCATCTTCTCATTTCGCTTCTGAATTTCTACAGAGAATTCGACAGCATCAACCGCACTGTCGAACAACAGGAAAACACCATCGCCAGCAGTACTGACAATTTTCCCGGAATGGGCCTGCGCGCATTCTGAAAATTCCCGGATGCGCTCCTTGACTGCAAGGGTCGTCCCCATTTCGTCCTGACCCATCATGTAGCTATAATTAACTACATCGGCAAAGACGATCGCTACAAGTTTACGCTTTAATGTATTCCCATACCCGTTACTCATTTACTCTTTCTTCAGTCAAAACCAAGTGACTTGTTGGATATCTCAAGGTTGCCCTTGGCGATATCTGACCTCAGCTTATCACGAATCGAGAACCATTCCGATTTCAAAATGCCCACCTGAATTATATCTTTATGTTCCCCATCCGCATACCAAGCCTGCCGTGCAGCGCCTTCCTGAGAAAATCCCAATTTCTCAACCAGCTTTTTTGTTGCGGCATTATCGGCCCGATATAGCGTTGATACACGATGCAACCGCAATTGATCAAATGCCAAATTATTCAGCATTATCCCCATCGCACATGCAAGGCCTTTATGACGCATTGTTTCGTCTACGAATACAGGAACAATAGCATCTCCGTGAATGTAGTTAATGGCCTGCAGACCGCAAATTCCGGCAATGGATTTGTCAGGCGTTTCAGCAACAAACCAAAGTGCTTTCGGTGGATCAGAATAGTCAAGCGACGGTTTCCAGCTTTCGCGGACAAACTCTGTGCTGACTGGAATCGGCAGTCCTCTGTCAAACAATGCTATGTCCTCAAAGTTTTGAAACCACATAGAGACTGTATCCAGGTCTTCGTGATTAAGAGGACGGAATTGAACTGCTGTTTTTGACATGAGAAATACCTACCCATTGTTGGATCATTTTTAAAAATAACCAACGAATACATTCATTTGATTGGCAAGTACACAGAAGTCTCAACTTTCAAATCCGCAGCTCGCCTCTTCACAACGCGGCAATATTTACAATGCGATCGCCCGCTGGTGAAAACAAGCTTCACCCTACCAAATGTTTCCGTGGTTTGTATTAATGATCGAGCTAAAAGTTTGTTCGAACGTGAACCACAGTTTTGACACTACCATCGAGAAAGCGGTGCAAAACAACACTATCGGGGAAATACCATCACCAACCGTGCAATTGAGCACAGCATACCAACCTAACCTGTGCTCATGGCCAGAACCCGGCTTACTTCCTTAAGTGATCGACCGGATTGCTCCATCCATGCAGAGAAAGCTTTTTGGACTTGTTTCATCGCGGTTTTTGAAGTCGGCGATTTATCAACAACACCTTCAGTTATCAGCCGCGCAACGACATCCCGCGAGAGGATAAAGCCGTCTTTTCCCATGCGACGCAAGAAATACTGGCCGGTATTGCCACCGAGCCGAGATCCGCGTTTCTTCATCATTTCCAACAGTCCAACAAAATCCTGCGATGGCCAGTCTGCAATCACTTTTGCAGCACTTGCGTTCTCAACAATGAGTTCCCTGATAAAAAGAGCATTTTCGTGAACTGACCGGATTTTCGTGCCATGACGCACGATGCTCTTATTGCTGACGAGGCGCGCAAAATCTTCGTCATGCAACATTGAACAACGCCCGATGTCAAAACCGTCAAAAGCTTCTTCAAAACCCGGCCACATGCTTTCGACGACTTTCCAGTTGAACCCAGCCTGAAATACAGACTTCGCCATACCGGAAAGCCAACGGTCATCCGGGATGGAGGCCAGCTCATCTGCGGATAGCGGTGGCTCCAAAAGCGCATTAAGAGCATCAGCGCCGCCTTTGCGTTCAGCTGAAATTTCAAAAAGCTCATTAAATGTTTTCATAAAAACGACCCAACTCATGACGCTTTTTCTGGATTTTTGATTTCAGCAACCGACTTCTTCGACCCTAACTTTACTTGCGTTGAGGCAACCAAGCCTTTGAAAGGACAGTGCGAGGACTTGTCGGCAATCTGCTCCAGTTTAACCAGGACAGCCCCGGCAGGCACGTCAAATACCGGATCATAGATATCTGCCCCAATTTCCATCAGGCTATTTGCTTTGCTGGTCTCCACAAGAAGTGTATCACGGCGCCATATCCGAACCATGCGCGAACAAGGTTTCAGGCGCATGAAGTGTTTTGGGTTTGCCGGGTTATGAATGCCGTTCCTGACCATTGTAATGTCAACATAAGGCATGCCGTTCTCCAATTGTCTTTTGAAGTGGTCCGCAGAAAATGCGCAAAACCACAGCTATTAACAAGCAACTATGACACAAGATTGCCGCAAGACAAGAACTACGATACGTGAGATTAATCGGGGCCTTGGTTGGGAGGAAAACACTTATGGCTTTTAAGTTCTCGGCACCCAAACGCACAAGTTACGATGTCATCATTGTTGGTGGTGCCATGTATGGATCGTCTGTTGCGTGGTGGTTGTCCCGTAACCCGGATTTTGATGGTTCACTTCTGGTTGTAGAACGCGATCCTACTTATGAGTTTGCTTCCACCTCCCATACCAATTCCTGCATCCGTCAGCAGTTCTCTGCGGAAATAAACGTGAAAATCTCACAGTTCGGCGTAGAGTTTATCAAAAACTTTCGGACATTCATGGACGATGATGAAAGGGTGCCGGATATTGTCCTACATAGTTTTGGCTACATGTATCTGGCAGGCGACGATCAGTTTGCCAAGACGCTTAAAGACACCCATGCAATCCAACAGGTCCTTGGGGCTGGCACGATGCATATGAGTGCAGACGACATTAAGGAAGCTTATCCCTTTTACAACATGGATGATATCGTTGCAGGCAATCACAACCTGGTTGACGAAGGGTATTTCGACGGCGCAACGATATTCGACTGGTGGAAACGTACGGCCAGAGAAAATGGCGTCGAGTACTGTACCAATGAAGCGGTTGCGATGGAGTTGAACGAAGCGGGCAGCGCTGTCCAATCTGTAACTTTAAAAACGGGAGATACCACCGCATGCGGCATGGTCATCAACTGCTCAGGACCTCGCGCTGTAGCGACATCACGCATGGCTGGCATTGAAATTCCGGTCGAGCCTCGCCGCCGATACACATTTATCTTTGATGCTCAGCAGCCACTTGATCGTGATCTGCCTTTGACCATTGATCCATCCGGTGTGCACATGCGTAGCGATGGAAAATACTATTGGGCGGGCTGTTCACCAAGCATCAATGGTGCCGATGATCCGGCTGTCGCGTATGATGATTTTGAAATCGACCACTCGCTTTGGGAAAATTATGTGTGGCCAATTATTGCACACAGGATCCCTCAATTTGAGTCTATAAAATTGACCAACACATGGGTCGGCCATTATGCATTCAACACGCTTGATCAGAACCCTATCATCGGCCGGCACAAAAATGTCGAGAACTTTATTTTCGCAAGCGGATTTTCCGGCCACGGGTTTCAGCAATCCCCTGCGATGGGCCGCGGGTTGGCTGAGCTGATAATTTATGGCGAGTATCGGTCACTTGACCTGAGCCCATTTGGATATGACCGCATTGAAGCCAATACCCCGTTCTTGGAAAAGGCAGTCATCTAGTGGATTGATTCAAACATTTGGAACCCGTTTTCCGAGACCTCTCATCCAAATATTTGAATCTTAAAATCCACTAGAAAACAATACCTTGCTAGTGGTCTTTACGTTCGAAACAAATGATAAAGAGTTCGCCGCAAAGGGACTCATTTGTTTCGAACGGACCACTAGGGCGTGGTGCGCTGTGTGGTCCACAGTGTAACCGTCGTAACAACTGATGGCCCGGTCGGCAGACATGGGGCGACCGGACAAAGCTGGAATAATCCAGATAATTACTTATCGGGTAATTTTCCCGATCGCAGAGTTTGGTGGTATGAAAACCAGCGGCTATGGTCGCGAGGCAGGCTCTCAGGCGACTTACGATTACACAAGACCAAAACCATATGGATGAACCTATCCGACAACCCGATTACAAACCCATTCAAACCACGCTGAGGAAAAAATCATGAAGTTTCAACTGGCAATCAATTTGGAGCGTATCGTTCCCGAAACAGACATGATCGCTGTACGTGATCACACGCTTGAGATGGTCAAAATGGCAGATCAGGCCGGATTTGAAATCGCATGGGCGGCCGAGCACCATTCGATGGAAATGACGATTGCTCCCAACCCCTTTCAAATTCTCACCTGGTGGGGTGAACACACCAAAAACATCCGCCTGGGAACCGCTGTTGCTGTCGCTCCATATTGGTCACCAATTCGCTTGGCCGGCGAGGCGGCAATGACTGACCTGTTGATTGATGGCCGTTTGGAATTCGGCATCGGATCGGGTGCATATCAACGTGAATTTGACCGCATGCAGCCCGGGTTAAAGCAGTCAGATGCCTGGCGCTACATGCATGAAATGCTACCTGCGATTAAAGCACTGTGGAAAGGTGACTACGAACACAACGGAGAATTCTGGCAATTCCCTACTTCAACTTCGGTTCCCAAACCGCTGCAAAAAAATATTCCAATTTGGGTAGCAGCCCGGGCACCTATTACATTTGATTACGCAGTAGAGCATGGTTGCAATATCATGTCCTGGCCGCTCACCCGTCCAATGTCTGAAGTTGATCTTTACATGGAGAGATTTGCAGATTCCCAGGCCAAATTTCCAAACTCTAAGCGCCCGGAAATTGCGATGATGCGCCATACCGCACTTGTTGAAAGCATTGAACAGATTGATATTCCGGTCACAGCGGCCAAGCGGCAATTGTCCCAGTTCGAAAACCTGTTCAAGAATCTGGGTGATGTGAAAAACGGATTTGCCAAACAAATACCTCTGGAAGAGCTGGAAAATCGCGCTGAATATGACGAGGACATGCTGGCTGAAAACCTGATGTTTGGCACTCCGGACCAAATCATCGAGCGCTTAAAGGGCTATGAAGAGCGAGGCGTGGACAGTTTCATCTACTATGCAAGCCTTGGCCTTGGCCAGAAGGAACAAAAGCGTTCCATGGAGTTGTTTTGCGAAAATGTCATTCCAGCATTTAGCTGATGCAAATTTAGCTGATGCTGGAGTTATACCAACGGCGATCAGGATTGACGTTGGTATAAGAAAAGCTTCAGTAAAATACACGCATCAAAAACAGAGTAATTGAAGGGAAGATTACCAGGATCGATGTTCTGATCAGATCAGAAGCAACAAACGGAAGTACGTATTTGTAAGTATCGACCATTCGTATGGTCGGATCCATCGTGTTGATTACAAACAGGTTCATACCAACAGGCGGTGTAATTAATCCAACCTCAACGATGATGAGTACAAGAATTCCAAACCAGATAGCGGTTTCTTCTGGCGTCAGTCCAAAATCCAGGATGGAAATTATCGGAAAGAAGATCGGGATGGTGAGAAGGATCATGGAGAGCGAATCCATAACACAACCGAACACCAAATAGAGCGCGAGTATGATTACCAACACCAGCCAGGGGCTGAACCCTTGTGAAACGATGAAGGATGAAATTTCCTGAGGAACCTGAGAAAGCGCCAGGAACCCGTTATAAAAACCCGCGCCCAATATGATGACAAAGATCATGGCCGAATTCTTGCCGGTTGCAATTATGGCTTCAGAAAACGTTGAGCGGTTCAGGCCCCCATTGATCCAGGCAATCAAGGCGGTTCCGGCAGCCCCGATTGCGGCTGCCTCTGTTGGTGTAAACCAACCCAGATAAATGCCGCCTACAACCAGAAAGAATATCAGCAGGACTGGCCAAACATCCAACAATGCACGCAAACGTTCAGGATAGGGAATTCGTTCGCGCAGTTTTGCGTCTCCCGGGTTGATACGCATGATAACCGCAATGGTGATGATGTAACCCAATGCCGCGAGGAAGCCCGGGATGAACGCTGCGAGAAACAGCTTGGCGATATTTTGCTCCGTCAATATGGCATAGATCACCAATACGACGGAGGGTGGAATGAGAATTCCAAGGGTCCCACCGGCAGCCAGCGTTGCCGAAGAAAGACCACCGGAATATCCGTATCGCTTGAGTTCCGGCAAAGCGACCTGCCCCATGGTGGCCGCGGTTGCCAGCGATGACCCACAGATTGAGCCAAAGCCCGCACATGCACCGATTGACGCCATCGCTACTCCGCCACGTTTGTGCCCAAGCCAGGTTTCCGCAGCCTTGAACAGTGCCGTCGACATGCCACCCAGTGTTGCGAATTGTCCCATCAGCAAAAAGAGAGGGACGATTGACAATGAGTAACTGGAAAATGTTGAATAGGTTTCGGTCTTTAACTTCGCGAGTACGACCAGAGAACCGCCTGTGATCCACATTGTCCCGCCCAGCCCCACTACCAGCATGGCAAGGCCAATCGGCATTCGCAGGAAAATCAGCAACAACAATAACGGCATTGAATAGATGCCAATTTCAAGGTTTGTCACGGCTCCATACCCCAGGCATTTTGAGGCATGTTTGTTCCATCGCGCATATCCCGCCATCTCAACCAAACGGAATAAATTGCGACCACGCTGACCATCACTCCAATTATGGCGCACAGGGCGTATCCCCACCAGATTGGAAATTGCAGCAAAAATGTTGTCTCGCCATACCGCAATTTGTCAGATGTGCCGACAAACAGTCGCCAGGTGATGATTACAAAGACAAAAGCAAACAGAGCTTCCCATAAAAATGCCAGGAATAATGACAAGCGCGCTGATAACAAGTGGGTAAAAAGCTCGACGCTTGCGTGACCCCGGTTGAGTTGGCAAACCGGAAGAAAAGCCATGATTGCAACCGCAACGCCCGCCTCAACCAGTTCAAAATCACCAAGGATGGGGCCAAGTCCGGTGAACAGTGATGCAAGTGTCGGCAAATGAGTTTGAATAAAATCCATATGGCCGATGGAATTTGCTGAACGCCCCGCAACGCTGATAACCGTAATCGCAACCAGAGCCAGCAGGATTAAGCCACCAAAAATCGCAAGCCAGTTAGCAAGCCGCATCATCTGCCGATGCATGATGTTCTCCGGAACCATTTGAATGAAAGCTTCAACCTGCTTGCCCCGTTACACCTTGAAGAAGTTGCCCAAGGCAAGAGGACGGGCAGCTTTTGCCGCCCGTCGAATTGTCAATTAGTTTTGGTACTTGCTGATCAGCTCTTTGGCTTCATTGACAAGAGCTTTACCATCAATTCCCTTGTCTTTCATTTCGCTCATCCAATCATCATAGAGAGACTTGGAAGCCTCTTGCCACTTGGCCGAATCTTCAGCACTTAGGGTTGTGATTGTGTTTCCGGCAGCTTCTGCTTTCGCCCGTGCGGGACCATCAACCTGTTGCATGGTGGAACCGGCAAAGACCGAAAATTCTTCACCGGAATTTTCATCAATCGCTTTTTTCATTTCATCAGAAAGGCTCTCATATTTCGCCTTGTTCATGGCAAGCACAAACGTGACCGTATAAAGCGCATTACCGGTGAACTCGGTGTGGTTCTTTACAAGATCAGGAACCTTGAGTGCGGCTGTGACTTCCCACGGAATAGTGGTTGCATCAATCACGCCTTTTGAAAGTGCTTCAGGAACGGCCGGGACCGGCATACCAACCGGCGTAGCGCCAAGCTTCTTCATCAGGGCATTGACCATGCGCGATGCACCGCGAACTTTTACACCGTTGAGATCACTAACTTCCTTGATCGGTGATTTTGAATGGATAATGCCTGGACCATGAACCCAGGTTCCAAGGATGTGAACATCCTTGAACTCAGTATCTTTCATGTGTTTTTCAAACATCTGCCAGTAGGCACGAGATGCCGGTCCTGCGTCGACGGTCATGAAAGGAAGTTCAAACACCTCTGTGCGCGGAAAACGACCCGGTGTGTAACCAACAACAGTCCAGACGATATCTGCAACACCATCAATAGCCTGATCCATAAGTTGAGGCGGTTTGCCACCAAGCTGCATGGAAGGGAAACGGTCAATTTTGATTTTACCACCGGAAGACGCTTCAACCTTGTTAGCCCAGACATCGAGAATGAGTTTGGGAACATTTGCCTGAGGCGGCAGGAACTGATGCATTTTCAGTGTGACGTCCTGCGCCAGCACAGATGTGACCATGCTCGCTGCAACAAACGCTGCCGCACCAAGACCAATTAGCAATTTTCCGATAGATTTCATGTGTTTTCCTCCCTTGGATTTCAACATGTCTAATTCATTTATTCCGCGCCTGACACGCGCTCATGATTGTATCAACGGCAATATAAACCCGTTTCGCCTCATTTAGCCATAGTCAGCATGTCGCAATTTTTTTCATCTGATTCAGACTTGCCAGGTGTAAATTCGCGAAGTCTGCAATATCAAGCTTACAGTTTACCAAGGACGAGCGAGATTGGGTCAAGACCTTCAATGCCACCGGTGATCCTGTCTCCCGGGACAACCGGCCCTACGCCCGCAGGTGTTCCGGTCATGATCATATCCCCCCGCTCCAAATGATAAAAGTCAGAGAGATCCGAAATAATCTCAGGAACAGCCCAGATCATTTCGGATAGTTGAGCATCTTGTTTTGGTTCACCGTTGACCTCGAGATGGATGCGTTGCGATCCAACCTTACCAAACTCATCCGCTTTTGTGATGGGTGCTATGACAGCTGAATTTTCGAAGTCCTTCGCCAAATCCCAGGACCGGCGCTTTTCCTTTGCAATTGCCTGCAAATCCCGTCGTGTCATATCAAGCCCACATGCATATCCATAAACAACACTCCATGCCTCTTCGACATTAACCTGGAAAGCTGGAGCACCGATCGCGACCACGAACTCCATCTCGTGATGCAGGTCCGCAGTTTTAAGAGGAAACGGAATTTCAGACCCTGACGCAACGATTGCCGCCGCAGCCTTGGTAAAATAAAACGGGGCCTCCCTGTCTACTTCGTTACCCATTTCAAGGGCATGGGCGGCGTAGTTACGACCGACACAGAAAATCCGGTTTACCGGAAATTTTGCAGATTCGTTGCGAACCTGAATTGATGAAACTGCTGGCGCGATAAATACGAATGAGGCCATTTCAAATACCACTAGAGCATTTTGAGTTTAAACAGAGTCACTTAAAATGCTCTATGCCTTTGTTTTGTCGCACTTTCTTATCATGAAATCGACTTTGATTTCATGGAAAGGGCTCTAACAGGTGTAGTTCATACCTAAGCGTCCGCCATCGACATAGATGGTTTCGCCGGTGATATAGCTTGCTTTCGCGCTTGCAAGAAACGCTACAACATCACCGATTTCGCGGGCCGAACCCAATCTTTGCATCGGAGTACGCGACATTACCATTTTCATGGTGTCCGGATTGGCGTTCACACCGGCAAGCATGGCCGTATCAATCGAGCCGGGGCCAACTGCGTTTACCCGTATGTTGTGAGGGGCAAGGGCAAGTGCGGTTGCCTTGGTCAATTGCATGATCCCGCCCTTTGATGCGCAATAGGCAGGAATTTGTGGGATTGCGACTTGAGCATTGATCGATGACATGTTGATCACGGAGCCAGAAATTTTATGCGCGATCATGGATTTTGCAGCGCGTTGAATTGAAAGGAAAGTAGCGGTTAAATTGATATCGATAACCTTTTGAAAATCCTCAAGCGAGGTTTCCAGAAAATCCCCCGGCATTGCAACACCTGCATTGTTGACCAGTGTAGTCACACCGCCGTGATCTTTTTCGATCTGGTCAAACATTGCATTGATTTGCTCCGGATCCGCCATGTCACAGGCGATTGCTACCGACCCGTTCCCAAGTTTTTTGGCAGCCTCACCGAGGCCATCTGCATTGATGTCTGCCAGAATAAGGCTCCCGCCATCTTCCGCCAAAGCTTCGGCACAGGCATAACCGATACCCTGGGCACCCCCGGTAACAAGTGCAAGTGGTTTGTCAGTCATTTAAATCTCCAATTGGTCTGCAGTCTTTCATTTGGCCAAGGTCCTGATCCCCTAATGGATTGTTCGAAACAAAAGCGTCCTATTTGGGATCCCCTGAGATGTCCTTATGTGCGATTATTTGTGATGCGTACAGGAATATCCTTTTCGGTTTCGTCGTCCGATCAAAAGCGGCTTGAAGCGATCATTAAAAACCCAAGCTCACCGCAAAAACATGTCTGGCATTGCCGGATCATTCTTCTAACGGTGGAAGGGTTGGGCACCCACGCGATTATGGCGGCAACCGGCAAATCAAAGACTTGCCTGTGGCGATGGCAGGAACGCTTCATGTCTGAGGGTATTGAGGGTCTGTTGCGTGACAAGACCCGCCCATCACGGAATTGCGCCGCTTGAAGAACACCGTGTTGGCGAGATTGTTGCGCTGACGTTCAAACCACCGCCGCATGAGGCAAGCCACAAGAAAGACAAGCTCTGGGCGTGGCTAAAACGGACGCCGTCGATAGACACTGCACTTCACCCCAACATCAGCTTCATGGCTCAACGCCGTCGAAGGCTTCTTCGCAAAGCTAACCCGACGCAGGCTGAAGAATGGCGTATTTTGCTCTGTCGTCGAGCTGCAGGCCGCAATCAATCGCTTCATCAAACAACACAACGAGAACGAAGCCAAATCATTCATATGGAAAGCCGACCCAGATGAAATTATCAAAGCAAGAAACAGAGGGTTCCAAATGTTGGAATCAATCCAATAGGGTTGCCAATGCCAAATTTAACATAATCAGGCCTTGGACATTTTGAGAATTTTTCTATTCTTGTGGTAATGTTGCGATGTAAGCCATCAAGTCAACAGCATATTCTATAGGAAAAGCGCGTAGATTAACCATTTGTACTCCTGGATGGGCATTCAAAACTTTGTGCATTACTTCATCTGCAAGATTTGCAGCTTCTGTACCGACATAATTGTGTTCATCACCGTCACCCCAATCAAGCAAGCGACCATCGAAGCCATGGCATGCAGCACATATTGTCTGAAAAATGTTTCTACCAGCATCAACACTGCCAGCCTTCATTTTTCTAGTTTCCAAATCCACATATTTTGCCATGTCAATTTGGCCGCGTGATACAAATGCCGCCAATCGGGCCATTTCATCATCATTGATCATCTCTTTACTATAGGGATGGTTAGCATCACGCATGACGTCCATTAATTGGGCAACTGGTTTACCTGCAGCACCAAAGATGCCTTTGATACCAGTAAAGTGGCTACCTTTTGAATAGACACCTTCACTCCCTCTATAGTCCCAGCCATGGCACTCCTTGCAACGCCATGTGCCGGAGCCTTCTTTTTTTGCTGATGCTGGATAAGCAGGATTTGTACTAAAAGGCTCGTCCTTATCCAGTGCATTCCACCAATTGTCATAAATTCTGCCGCCTGCTGCTAATGTCCAAGCTTCACTTGGAATTTCAGGTGCACCATGCACAAATTCCTTTGCTTCCTCTTTATGGGCATAATCATGTTTTTCTTCAGCATAGCCGACATTACTAGCCGTATAAAAGGCAAAGGCAAATATCAAACTTAAGATGGAATTTTTATTAAACTGGATTTTCATAATACCCCCATTTTTCTCGTGTTAATATTTTCCTGTCATTTATAAGCTAGCAAGCTTCATCTAACAATTCAATGCAGGTAAGTTATTGAATACATTAAATAATATTTTGAGAAGTATTAAAAATTCATTATTACACCTTAATTTAGTCTGTTCAGAAAGTCTGATATCGGGCTAATCTTCGTGTCATGAGGTTGATCATTGCTAAAGGCTTATCCCTTTTGTTCCGGTTCGATCAACATCTTGTATGTGGCTGGTTTTGTTTTCACCCCGATATTTAATACCAACGGCCATTAGGATTGATCCTTTTGATGTTCCAAAATTGTTTACCGGCAAGGCAGGCCTCGAAGAGCAATGCAAAACGCATTGGTCAAGAGGCATAACACGGATCCGGTGGGCAATTTTGGCGTACCGCAGGCCAGGGTTCTTTTGGTTTTGGCTGCATTGCAATTAATACCAAAGGAACTTGATATTGGCCCATCTGACCTTAATAGGTTTGACGTTTGGCCAGGAGCGAACGGCGATCTGGTACCAGTACCACGAGCCGGGTGCGACGCCGACCAAACGTCAAATCTATCAGGCCTTTGGTGATGAAAAACCGCCCCCCTGCTTTGTTGCAATCTGCTCGTGGTCGGCTAAGACCACGTCACCAATTGCGCCGCGCCAGAAGACGGTTTTTCTATCATCAGATGGGCCAATATCAAGTTCCTTTGGTATAACTCAAGGTACACAAGCACCCCATCGCTAATCGCGCCTAACCAAACCGCCAGAGACAATTTCGAACCGTGCATAATTGTTCCTGCGGTTACCGAAGTTTGCTTCCCGCAATCTGAACATTCGTGGGTCAGAATTTTTCTGTTTAACTCCCAGCAGCGTGTACTGCCACATTTTGGACAATGAAAACCATCCGGCCATCGTAAATCAGAAAGATAAGCTGCACACGCAGCAACATTTGGAAATTGTTTCTGGAACTCAAAAAGAGATCAGGGAAAAGGAGGCATGGGGACAGGCTTTCACATCAATGTTCACTATATGTTCTCTTTACATCGCGGACCCGAAAACATCAACATCTTGTAGAACCGGAACAAAAGGGATAAGCCTCAACTTCGGTTTAAAATTCAAAGGCGTTATCCATTCTTTTGTTTCAATCAAAGAGGAAACGCTTTAGCTGAGGCGGTCATTCTTTTATGCTGTCTACCGCGCGCTTTTTCCGAGTTTGAATTTTTTTGCCAGTTCCGTGCGCTTTCCTGAATAAGTGGCTGCAACAATCGGATAATTTGCAGGCAGATTCCATTTATTGCGATATTCTTGTGGTGTGAGATCATGATACGTATTCAGATGGCGTTTCAGAGTTTTTCTCTTCTCACCACATTCCAAACATACAAGATGGTCCTTTTGTATAGTCTTGGAAACGGGCACCGCCGGTCGTAAATTGTGTTTTGAGGCGGAGCTTAGCTCAACAAGTATACCATTAACATTTTCAATTAAAGTAACCAACTCTGCTGCGCTAACAGGATTATTGGATACATATGCGGATACAATATCTGATGTATGACTGATTTGAGTTTCTTGAGACATTATCCCTCCCATTTAAAAACGATGGCTAATTCCAATTTTGAGTAAAATTTGAATTATCAAAAAATAATACAAGTATTAAGTTATATTTTCGAAAATAATCTTGAAAGAATATGAATTAAATTTCAAATCAAATTAATATATATATGTAGAATACACATAATTATAACTGCTGCCGAGCTTCAAACAAATCACCAATCACGACAACAATAATAAGCGCTATCAGGCATCCATAGGTAACAAGGATTGCATCGGTGTGAAACTCCTGAAGGATACTTGCCGTGATGATCGGCCCGACAATGCCGCCAAACGTATAAAATGCAGCTATGTAGGCCATGCCACTGGCCATTTTACGGATGTCCAATTCAGAGCCGGCTTGTATGACAGCTAATGTGTTGAACGCACCGATAGCTCCGCCAAAAAGGAAAAGAATTGCGTACATTGAGGCAAAAACCGGGGGACTAAAATACAATCCCACGATCCCGAACAACGCAATAATGCACACCATACATTGAGCTTGGCGGTATCCCACTTTGTCAGCAAGGAAACCAAGAGGCAGCTGCAAAAGAGTGCCGCCCAATCCAAAGGCGCTAATGAACAATGCGCTTTCGTAGAGAGAAAAACCGTCTACAGAAAAATAGAACGGGAAAAGAGAAACGGCAGCCATCTCGATCAAACCTCCAACCAACGCTGCTACCAATGCAATTTTTATGAAAAGAAAATCTTTTGGTTTCAGAGATATATGTTGTTGATCTTCATGGTTCAGCTGGTTCTCTCTAACGAACATGAATACAGCTGTAGAAAAAGCAATCACCAGCACTGTGGCGTACAAGACATGCTCTAATTCCAGTGAGGTAAAGAAAAGTGGCCCAACGGCAATACCAAACCCCATTAAGGCTTCGTGAATTCCAATCGAGCGCCCGACAGTTGAATCCTCACTCAGTTGAACAACCAAAGCATCACACGCAACCCAGCGCATTACCAAACCTGCTCCAACTAGAATTGCAGCTGCTGCTAAGGACAAGAGGTGACTTCCGAATGCAAAACACAGCCCGGAAAAAGTAATAAACCCGGACAATAGATTTTGTTTATTGAGGCTGATGTAGTTGCCAAGGCGCGGAACAAACGGAGCAAGAACAAGCACAGTTGCCCACTGGATGCCAATGAACCAGCCAATTATAGATAAAGGCACACCCATTACGTTTAGCTTTTGGGCAAGAAATAACGAGAATATTCCCACTTGCACAGTTTGCGCAAGAAACGAACCAATGAAAATAATGGTTTGATTATTATTTGTAGTCATTGCGCCTATGCGTTGCATGCTTGAAATATTATATGCAGAATACATACATATTTGGAGGCAACAATGCACTCATTAACTCAAAGGGTTTTTTACGGCGATCCTGGCTTCGCAGAATCTCCAAATACATCGCTTTGTGATGCAGAACTTCTTGATTATGTCCGGCTCTGGATGAAAAAAGGACTGCCATGTATTGCCGGACGGCGCGAGCTTCTAAAACAGCGCTACATGATAACGGTCGCTACTCGTGACACCATTCCGGACCTATTTAAGTATTTTTGCGAAAAACTGGAGAATGGAGAGGCGATTGCGTGTCTGTATGTGTTCAACAATTGGGAATATATGAAACCCTCCAAGTCAGTAAGTGAAGTTTTCTACTTCCTGGCTGAACAGATGCAAGGAATTTCTGATGTCAGCACACATGATCTGGCAAACGGTCATGCTTTGACGACAAAAATCAAACTCAGATGCCCGGTAACAGAAACCCTTACAACCTATGATGATTTTGAATGTATTGCGTTTTGCCCGCAGTCCAATAATCCGAATGACCCTCTTTATGATCCATTATTGGCGACGCCTGTTCCAGCGGTAAACATGTCCTCCGACATGTTTGCCTTTTCAAATTTTGTCGCTGATGTGATCGAGCAACGTTTTCAGACAACGGTTAAGAAATTGTCCGGTGACCGAACAGAAACCGAAAAAGCACTGCACCACTGTGTGGAGCAATGGCAGTGTATTGCGGCCAAGACAATTGGAAACTATGAGGCGCTGACTGATACTTCATTGTGCCCGGTACATATGAATGCTGAACAAGATCAATGGATTGCGGGCCACAAAGACCCTGCATTTGCAGAGCAGATCAAAGAGGTTCACACACACGAACTTCCAACAAGGTACGGTGCACGCATTGTAAAAGAATGGCTGGATTTCTTTTATAACAGAAAGTTGTATTCTGCATCCGGGTTGGCTCGCGATGGAACATTGGTGGAATAATCCATGCTTGAGTATAAACCAAATCTCTGACGCTTTGCACAATTCCAGTATTTTGTTTAAACTGAGTTTCAATAACAGCAGTTAACAATTGAAGCAGGAATTGCTATGGCTAACTTGAAACAATTACCCAAAGATATTTCAACCGATATTTTTGTAGGCAACGCTTTGGGCGCATTTGCGCGTGCGTTATCTGATAAAATCGATGATGCATGGAGCCGTACAACCGGAAAAACAACCGCCGCTTGCTATGCCATAAGCCAGATAGGTTGCGAACCTGGATCATCCATTAAAACCCTCAGTGGAATGTTGGGAATTGAGCATTCCAGTCTCGTAAGACTTCTCGATCACCTGGAACGGGATGGCATCGTGGAACGGCTCAACGATACCGCCGACAAACGCGGAAAAAGGGTATATTTGACTGACGAAGGCGAAGCTTTGCTCACCAAAATGATCAATGCCCGCCGCAGGGTCACCGAACCGATGACCGGTTTGCTTGAGGAAGAGGAACTGGATGTGCTTCTTAAGCTTATCGAAAAAATGACACCTGCGGTTGTGGTCGGTGGCGTTGATCAGCATTTTGTTTGCCGACTGTGTGAATTGGAAGTTTGTCCACAAGAACTGTGCCCGATTAACCTGTGTTTCGATGAGTGGGCGGAGTTTCCCGAAAAACCGTTCAAGCGCCGGATTGATTCTAAGCGCAAATGCTGACTGTGCCAAAGAACGCCGCTGGTAAAATTTCGTCATCCTTTGCGATTTGGAAAAACAACTCCGTTTGCTTGCGAAGTAAGGCGCGGGTCTTTTGACTTTACCAGAACGGGCCTTCCTTCCAGAATTTCAAAACAGCGGGCTAGTGTTTCTTCCTCAAGGCGTTCCATCGCATCATCGGTAAAGAAAGTTAAATGCGGTGAAAGAACCACATTGTCCATTTCATAGAGTTCGCGCAAGGGATGGGTTTTCCGGTCAAGCGGTTCCTGACTGAACACATCCAGGCCTGCACCGGCAATTTTGCCCTGCTTGAGGGCCGCCAACAACGCCATTTCATCTACCAGTGCTCCTCTTGAAGAGTTAATCAGAAAAGCCGATTGCTTCATTGACTCCAGCTCTGACGCGCTGATGATGCCCTTCGTCTCAGGCTTGAGGACGCAATGCAGCGACACAAAATCACTCTGGCGCAGTAATTCATGCAAGCAATCAATTTTCTCAACGCCCGCCTTCTGCAATTCCTCTTCTGATTTTCCTGGATCATAGACAATCACCCGGGCGCGGAATCCTGCACCTGCCATACGCGCAAATTTGCGACCAATCTTGCCAAATCCGACGATACCAACCGTCTTGCCAGCTATATCCGAGCCAAGCCACTGCCTGCTCGGCCACAACCAGCCGTTCCGCCGCATTTCTGCGTGAACAGGCAAAAGCTGCTTGGCAAGTGCCATCATTAACGCAAATGAACCTTCAGCAACGGTCTCTTCGGCATATTCAGGAATATTGACGACCGGAATTCCGCATTCCTTAGCCGCTTTAATGTCGATTGCATCAATTCCTACGCCATATTTGACGATACCCTTGAGGCGCGGGGCGGCCTGCATCACTTTTCGCGTAATCGGCGTATAACACATGACGATGAGGTCGGCATCCCTCACCACCTCCATCAATTCTGCTTCACCAAATCCATCTGGAAGCAGAACGAGGTCTGCACCTTTTTCCAACAATACGCGGTCAATCTGTTTGCACTCAATTTCCGCATCCGTACGGATGATTTTCATTCCCTTCATGAAGCAGTCAATTCATCGATTATGGCACTTTCTACAATACTAAGCGCCTTGTCCAAATCCTTCTTGGCAATGGTCAATGGTGGAGAAAGTGTTAGCACATTGCCCGCACTGATTTTGAAGCTAAGTCCGTTTTCCATACAGCGATAATAGACCTTCTCCGCCAGTTCCCGGTCCGGTTTACGGCTGTCACGGTCCTTCACCAGTTCAATTCCGAACATCAGACCCCTGCCCCGCACATCACCAATCGCTTCACACCGGGAAGCAAAATCCTCCAACCGTGCAACCGACGCATTCCCCAATTCAGCGGAACGCTCCACCAGACCTTCTTCCTCGATAATATCAATCGTGGTAAGGGCTGCGCGCGCGGTAACGGGGTTTTTTTCATGCGTATAATGGCCAATAGCAAACTCGCCGCACACATCCAGATCAAGGCGCGCAATCACGGCAGCGATAGGCAAAATTCCGCCGCCAAGCGACTTGCCGACGACAACAATGTCGGGAACAATTTCGTCATGATCAAAGGCAAACATACGACCAGTCTTGCCAAGTCCGGTTGGTATTTCATCCATGATCAGGAGCGCACCATGGCGGTGGCAGGCTTCACGCACAGATTTCCAGTATCCCCGAGGTGGCACAATCGGTGTTGCCCGCATCGGTTCTGCAATTACCGCCGCCACGTCGCCCTCGCGCTCAAGCACAAACTCAACCATCCTTGCACAAGGTTGGCCGCATTTATCCGGCCCTGAATGGCCATAGGTGCAGTGGTAGCAGTTAAAGGGCGCGACATGTTCAGCCCCAGGTAATAGTGGCCCGGCCTGAAATGAGCGGAAAGTCGCTTCCCCTCCCACACTGGATGCACCAAACCCGGCACCATGAAAGGAATCCCAAAAACTCAACGTCTTGAAGCGGCCAGTCGAAGCGCGGGCAATTTTCAGCGCGACTTCAACTGCATCTGATCCCCCGGTTGTAAACAGCACCTTGCCAAGATCGCCGGGAGAAATTTGCCCGAGCTTTTCCGCCAGTTGGACAGAGACATCATTGGTGAAACGCCGGGGCGAGAAGCTTAGCTGATCAAGCTGGTCCTTGATTGATGCAACTAGGCGCGGATGGGCGTAACCGATGTGATGCACGCTGTTGCCATGGAAATCCATGTAGCGGCGGCCACTGGTATCTTCAATCCAGATGCCTTCCGCTTTTGCGATTGTCGATACACAGGGCGATGACAGGCTTTGATGCAGGAATGCATTTGCATCGCGCTCCAATAGATTGCGTGTCACCGGATCAGATTGTCTTTTGATCCACTCCTGCCGCGCAACCGACGTGTTTGATTCACTTTCATTGTGAAAATTAATACGCTCGTTCATTCAATTCCCTCCCGATGACCACAATTATCATACGGCTGTATTTGATTGGCTATTTCGGCCATGGGAGTGAATATGTTTTGACGTTTGTGAAGAATTTCATGGCTTCGATAACACCTTCTTTTACGCCATTGCCTGAATCTTTAATGCCGCCGAAAGGAGACATTTCGATACGGTAACCGGGCTGCTCCCAGATGTTACAGGTACCCACATCAAGTCCGTTGATATAGCTGATGGCGCGGTTCAAATCATTCGTGCATACGCCCGAGGAAAGCCCAAACGGTGTTGAGTTCGAGATTTTCATTACCGACTCATCGTCATCCGGCACGCGTACAATCGGCACGATGGGGCCAAAGGTCTCCTCCATCACCAATTCACTGTCATGGCGGACATGATCAACCACGATTGGTGGCAGGAGTGCACCTTGGCGGCCCGGATGGTAGAGGATTTTGGCGCCCTCTTTCTCAGCCATGTGAACGCGCTTTTCAAAGAGTTCTGCCGCGGCGGCATGGATCACGCAACCAAGTTGTGTCTCCGGGTCCTGAGGATCGCCAAATTTGATTGCCTTTGCCTTTTCAACAATCATTGGCACAATTTTGTCAGCAACAGATTCTTGCACCAAAATACGCTTGATCGCTGTACACCGCTGACCGGAATTACCAGTTGCTCCAGCAACCGCAATCGTTGCTGCCTTTTCAAGGTCAGATTCATCAAGATCGTTGAGGATAATCAGCGGATCATTGCCACCGAGTTCAAGAGCGGTACGCTTATAGGTTGCCTTTTCGGCAATTATTTTTCCAACCGGCACCCCACCGGTAAAGGTAATGATATCGATATTCTCATTGACAATCATCTCGTCGCCGATGTCTTTTGGCCAGCCGGTCACTACCTGGAACATCTCCGGCGGAAGTCCTGCTTCATAGAGGATATCTGCCAGGGTCAGACAGGTCATCGGGGTTAGTTCCGTCGGCTTGCAGACCATGCAATTATTGGTCGCAATGGAAGGTGCAATCTTGTGACTGACCATGTTGAGCGGGTGGTTGAACGGAGTGATTGCCGAGATCACATTGACCGGTTCACGGGTCGTATAAATCTTCCGCTCCTTACCATTATGAGTAAGGTCACAAGAGAAGATTTCGCCATCATCATGCATTGCCTGCGCTGCAGCAAATTGGTACACATCCTGCGCACGCTTGGTTTCATAGATCGCATGCTGGTGACAAATGCCCAGTTCCAGCGTGAGCCATTTTGCAAGATAGTCACGCCGCTCGCCGATCAAATCGCCTGCACGGCGCAGGATATGGCTGCGCTCATAGCGACTGAGTTCGGGCTTGTAATTGGCTGCAATCTCAATCGCACGGCGCGCATGTTCAGCCTTGCCCGCAGGTACATAACCCACAACCTCATCCGTATAGGGATAATGGACCGGAACCACATCTTCGGTGAAGACAATCTCCCCGCCAATCCGCATTCCCTCATTGCGCACACCTTGATCAATCTTGTTCATGTTTGCGACTCCTCTGGCTTTAGCTGACACCAACCGTTGCAGCTCTGGTCGCATAGAAAAACGCATCAAAATTGCGCAGTTTCGGCGCATTCGGAAGGTCATCCATTATGCGATTGACGATGAACGGCACTTCCTGTTCCGTCAACCCGCCATGGGAGCGCAGCGGCTCATTAAGGGCTGCCAGATCATGGCGATGTTCTGAGGTGCCAAGCGTCATATTCTCGCCGGAGATAGCGACAAGATCGCCCATTCGGTCCTGTGGCAGTTCAAACCGCGCGCAGGCATCTTCCTTGTTCAAAACGCAGATGATATCATCCATCGCTTCAAGTTTGCCGATCAGATCAGGCTCATCCGCATCTTCCGGCAGATAGACTGTTGCGAATGCCCCAAGCGCGCCGTGATGAACCACATACGGATCGGTTATCGGCAGGATTACACGTGCCGCATCCTTGCCGAGCCATTCATCAAACTTGTCCTGCAAATAGATCACATTCGGCGAACCGTCTTCACTATGCTTGGGTTTCATGCCATGGTCGCCAGTGATCACAATCGCTGCACCCAGCGTGTCCAACTCGGCGAGATATTTGTCAAACATCTCATAAAATGCATTTGCCTCAGGAACACCCGGCGCATATTTGTGCTGCACATAGTCCGTCGTTGTCAGATACATGACATCAGGCTGTTCTTCTTTCAAAAGCTTTACGCCTGCTGCAAATACAAATTCGGAAAGTTCAGCTGAGTATACCTCCGGCACTGGCATGCCAAGCCATGACGAAGCATTGTCAATACCATTTTGTGCAACTGTTGTCGTATCGGATTTTTCGGCCGAGAAGCACCAAGCGCGCGCCTCGTCAAAATTGAGATTGGCACCAAGAAGCGCGCGCAGCTTGTCTTTTGCTGTTACTATCGCAACCTTGCGGCCCGCTTCATAAAATCCGCTGAAGATTGTTGGCGCACGCAGGAACTTCACGTCATTCATCATCACTTCATCGCCCGTATCAGGGTCAATCAGGAAATTGCCGCAAATCCCGTGTACTGCAGGCGGACGCCCCGTTGCAATCGAAAGATTGTTCGGATTGGTGAACGATGGAATAACCGAATGGGCAAAACGCACTGTACCGGTCTCCTTGATCCGCTTTAAAGCAGGCATCAATCCTGCCGCAATCGCAGCATCCAGATACGCAGGCTCACATCCATCAAGGCAAACCGCAATCGCACAGGTTTTGGGCTGAGGGTAAGACCTGTCATTGACTATCACATTACCGATCACGTTTGATACTTCATTCATTTATTTGATCCAATCTCAGGAATTTGCCGCTGCCGGTACAGTAGTGGTGTTGGGGGTTAGTTTATTCTTTTCTGCAAGAGCCATTTCGGGAGGATTGGCATTATCTACCCCCATCTCAAGTAATGCTTCCTTTGCTGCCTGAACCACATTATTCATCACCAGCTCATCTATCTGACCAATACAGCCAATACGGAAACTGTCGGCAACCGTAAGCTTGCCGGGATAGATGATAAATCCGCGATCCTTCATAATTCGATAGAATTCCTGAAAGTCAAAATTCTTATCGACTGGATTAAAGAACGTCACGATAATGGGCGATAGCCAATGGTCAGAAAGCAGCGTCTCAAAACCAAGCCCGCGCATACCTGCAACCATGGTGTCGCGGTTTTGTGCATAACGTGCACCGCGGGCTGAAACTCCACCTTCTTGGGCGTGCATGCGCAGAGCCTCAATAAAGGCGGCGACCACATGGGTCGGCGGGGTAAACCGCCACTGACCGGTTTTTTCCATATTGGCCCACTGGTCATAAAGGTCCAAAGAAAGCGAGTGGCAATTGCCCTTTGCTGCTTCAAGTGCATTCTTGCGAGCTATTACAAAACCAAAGCCGGGAACGCCTTCGATGCACTTATTGGAGGAGGAAACAATTGCCTCATAACGGATTTCATTACACTTGAGATCAATCGCCCCAAATGCGCTCATTGAATCGATCAAAAGCTTGCAACCAGCAGTATAGGTCGCCTGCGAGATTTCTTCCACCGGATTAAGAATACCCGATGACGTCTCACAATGAACCACAATAACATGTGTAATTGCCGGATCATTTGCCAAAGCTTCCGCAACTTCATAACCGCGCGGGGGAAGGTAATCACCCTTGTCTATCACCACATGATCACGGGCTACATATTGCAATGTTTTGACAATCCGCTGACCATAGGCTCCATTCACCAGCACCAGACACTTGGAGTCGCGCGGCAGGAGGGAACCCAACATCGCTTCAACTGTAAATGTACCACTACCCTGCATCGGCACACAGTCAAATTCGCTATTCTCGTCACCTATCATGGCCAGCAATTCACGACGCAAATGAGATGTCATGGCACGGAAATCACCGTCCCAACTACCCCAATCCCGAAGCATCGCCTCTTTTGTCTCAAAGGCCGTGGTCAAAGGGCCAGGGGTTAACAGATATGGCTCACCCAGTTTCGGCGCGGAAATGCCGTCGGAAATGCTGTTACGAACAGGGGCACTCATCCAGGTTTTCTCCGCAATGAAATTTGATATTGTGCTGACACTATGGATTGTTGATGTACATGTGAAATCGATATTTAGTATCTTTCCATAAGTAAATATTATGATGAATTTTTTGCATTCGCGAATCTGCTCTCAAGCAACTCCCCATATTTTTCGAGAATTGGATAGGCAAACGCGATGAAGCGTGAATTGATTTCCTTCAGTGCCCTTACGGTTTCCATATGGATGGAGCTGGTTGTAATGCTCTCACGGGTTCCGCGCCCCAGACGATCCAGATGATTATCGTGACTTTCCTGTTCCAGACCGCGCATGATCTCTTTTTCCTTAAAGAGTTGCCTGGCTGAATCCAGATCATCAGATACCAGTACATTCAGCGCTAGTTGAATGTTGGTTACCACCCGATCGTGAAGGCTGGTCAATTCAGCCCATCCCTCCTCAGAAAAGCTCAATTGCTTTTCATGAACCTCGAATGCAAGTTTAAGCAGATCCTTTGCAATTAGGTCCCCAACTCTCTCCAGGCTAATAGTAAAACTGCTAAGCTGTAATGCGCGTTGCGCGTCATCAACCACAAGACCATTTTTGTTCAATTCTGCGATATAGAGTTTAATGTCTGTATGAATTTGATTGACATTGGCATCCATCTTTCTGATCCGGCTCATCTCCTGAGGGTTTGAAACAACAAACATATCCATTACCGGATTGAACATCACTTCTATCTGTTCACTCATTCTGAGAAGTTCCCGGGTAACACAAGCAAGTGCAAGATTGGGGCGATCCAGCACATCCGGGTCTAAGGCGCTTGAACGTCTGAGTGTCTCTTCACCATTGGTTTTTTCGACTATTAGCTTCTTCATTAAATTGGCGATTGGCACAACTAATGGGAGAAAAACTGCAACCAGTACAGCATTGAAAATAAAATGAAAATTCACCAATTGCCGAGCTGCAGTGGCGCCCAGTTCGTCATATGGAATAGCGTAAAGCTGCAACCCGACAAGTGCTACCAATGCACCACCTGCCCGGATCATTAGATTCCCTGCCGTGATACGTCGCGCTTTGACATGAGAAGATCGGGTCAACCACACAGCGATTAGTCCACCACCAACATTGGCACCAAGGACCAGAATAATCCCGGCTGCGATTGGCAAAACACCCAACGCACAAAATGTAGCGAATAGCAAAATTGCAGCGACACTTGAATGAAACACGAATGTCAGTAAAGCACCCCCAATAAAAGCACTGATCGGATCTTCACTCAAATATTGTACAATTGCAGGCAAAAATACGCTTTCACGCATCGGAAGTGTTGCTTCTCCAATCATCTTCAAGGACAGGAGAATGAAAGCTACTCCGAGAAGTATTCGCCCAATCTGCCTGACCGTGCGCCCATCAAATTTCAAAAATAATATGCCGCCCAGAGCAATCAACACGGGGATGAGTGCCGTTAGATTAAGGCTGAGAAACTGCACAACAATCGCAGTGCCAAAATCCGCTCCAAGTACCACCGCAAGCGCGCCAGTTACGCCCATAACACCCGTTCCGGCAAAACCTGAAACCAACAAGGCGACTGCAGTGGAACTTTGAAGCAGAATTGCGCCCATTATTCCGGCAAGAACATTCAGTGCAACACTACGACGGCTTTTCATGAAAAGATTGCGCAGTGAGGAACCCAGCGCCCGCTCAACGCCGGTTCGAACCATTCGCGTGGAATACAAAAGCAACATAACAGCAGCTGTAAGTTGCAGCATAAACACATACAATTGCATATAAACTCCTTGTATCAAAAATCCTGAATCATATTGAAAATTACCGGCCACGCCGAAAGTTGCGCAGCGTCTGATTTCACTACGCGACTCAATTTTGTAACTTATAATTTGGCATCATGTTAAAGCATAAATCAAACCGGTAATTCTTATCTTTTCATGCGTACAACTTATATGTTAAATTGGTCGTATCATGCGTTATGTCCAACTAAGAGCCTTTCATCACGTAGCTGTCTGCGGAGGCTTTTCGCGCGCTGCGGAAGCTTTGCATCTCACGCAACCGGCGATCTCAGACCAGGTCCGCAAACTGGAGGTTGATTACGACATCAGGTTGTTTGACCGAACCAAAAGGCAAATCTCCCTTACAGCCCATGGTGAAAAATTGCTGGAAATTACCCATCGCATGTTTGAGTTCGAAGAGCAGGCGGCGGAGTTTCTCAGTGCTGAGCAAAACATCAAGACCGGGCGATTAAACATCATTGCGGACACTACACATCACATTCATCATATTCTGGGCCCTTTCCGAGAAAAATACCCTGAAGTAAGTATCACCATACAATCCGGAAATTCTGAGAAGGTGATTGAGAGCTTGCAGAATTATCAAGCGGACATTGGTGTTTTGGGCGAGATACCCGGGAATCGCGAATTTCAAGTGACAACATTGAGTTCTACCCCCATTATTGCTTTCGCGGCCCGCGATAGTGAAGCTGCAAATCTGGAAGCCATCAGTATGAAGCAGCTATCCAAATTACCTCTGGTGTTGCGCGAAAAAGGATCAAAAACCCGTTCCAAACTGGAAGAATATGCTACGAAAAAGAATATAAATCTGAATGCCCATGTTGAGGCGGAAGGACGGGAAGCAGTTCGCGAAATCGTATTGCATGGCGGCGGCGTTGGCATTGTTTCCGAGGCGGAATTCAGCGACGAGCCAGGACTTGTTAAAATTCCGATCAAGGATGCAAACCTGGTTATGGATGAAGCCCTGATAACGCTTAAAGAGCGCCATGACAGCAGACTGGTCCGTGCATTTCTTCCATTTGTTAAACCGATAGAGCGCATCGCATGATTCAACTTTTAGGGCGTTTCATTAAGGGATCATAAAGCGGTTCCAACTGCGCGTCACAAGGAACCCGTTCCGTTGCAACTTCCAGCTCGAATTGTCCGCTTTCCACAAAACTTGCATCAACACCTTCGATATTTCTGATATAGCCAAGGCCGACTGATTTGTTGATTGTGTGGCCAAAACCGGCACTGGAAAGCCAGCCGACTTGCTCTCCATTCCGGTAGATTGTTTCTCTGCCAAGCAGCACGATATCCGGTTCCACAGTAAAGCAGGCAAGCATTTTCTTGACACCTTCCTTGTTTAGGCTATGTACGGCTTCCCGGCCCTTGAACGGAATATCCTTGCGCAGTTTAACTGCCCATCCAAGACCAGCTTCAAAAGGTGAATGATCGGGTCCAATATCTGATGACCATGCCCGGTAGCCTTTTTCCAGGCGCAGGGTCTCGATTGCCCTGTATCCCGCATTGCGCAAACCAAAAGGCTGACCGGCATTGTATAGGGCTTCATAAACACTTACAGCATATTCGACCGGCAGATGCAGTTCCCATCCAAGTTCGCCCACATAGGTAACGCGTAATGCATTTACCGGACAACCGGCTATCCCGATGGTCTTGGCAGTACCGAAAGCAAACGCCTCATTACTCACGTCATCGCGGGTGACGCTTTGTAGGATATCGCGTGCCTTTGGCCCAAACAGTGACAGAACTGCATTTGCAGACGTCACATCAACAAGCTGGGCATTCATGCCTTCAGGAATGTTCTTCTGGATATGATCAAAATCGTGAGTTGCGTATCCGGTGCCGGTGACGATGTAATATTCGTCTTCGCCGGTCCGGGTACAAGTCAGATCGCACTCTATGCCACCATGGTCATTCAACATCTGGCTATAGATGATGGACCCAACTGGCTTTGCAACATCATTGGCAGCAATCCAACCAAGTGCCTGTTCTGCGTCCGGCCCCTTCAGAACATATTTTGCAAAGGAAGTCTGATCAAAGAGCGCGGCAGTTTCCCGCGCAGCTTTGTGTTCTCGGCCTACGGCTTCGTGCCAGTTTGGCTGCTCGAACGTGTAATTATCGCGCGGATCTTCTCCAACTGCCGTATCAGCAAACCAGTTTGGCCGCTCCCATCCCAGTTTTTCGCCAAACACTGCACCCTGTTTTTTCAGAATTTCATAAAGCGGAGACCGGCGACACGGGCGGCCAGACGAATGCTCTTCAGAAGGCCAGGCCATAGTATAGTGCTTGCCATAAGCTTCTACGGTACGGGTGCGAACCCAATCGGTGTCCAAATGAGGACGTCCAAAGCGGCGAATATCCGCCGACCACAAATCAAAGGGAGGCTCTCCCTTGGCTACCCATTCTGCTAATGCCATGCCTGCCCCACCGCCCGCGGCGATCCCAAATGCGTTGAACCCGGTGCCCACGAAGAAATTTTTAAGTTCCGGAGCTTCGCCTAAAATGAAGTTGCCATCGGGGGTAAAACTTTCCGGACCATTGGTGAGCGTCTTGATGCCTGCGGACTCAAGTGCCGGTACGCGGCCAAGCGATAATTCAATCAACGGCTGGAAATGATCAAAATTGCTGTCGAGCAATGTGTAGTGAAAATCCTTCGGAATTCCATCCTCTGCCCAGGGAATGGGATTTGCTTCATACCCTCCCATAACGAGGCCACCAACTTCTTCCTTGTAATAGGTCAGCCGGTCAGGGTCGCGCAGGGTCGGAAGATTTGGCAACACTCCCGTGATCTGTTCCGTAACCATATACTGGTGGTGCATTGGGACAAGCGGTACATTAACACCAACCCTGGCGGCGAAATCCCGGCTCCACTGCCCTGCACAGCAAACGACGCGTTCGCATTCAATGCGCCCGGCATGCGTTATTATAGCAATGATCTTGCCCTTAGTGATTTCAATATCCAAAACAGCAGTATCTTCGAATATTTGGACTCCGGACATCCGCGCGCCTTTTGCCAGAGCCTGGGTAATATCGGATGGATTTGCCTGACCGTCGGTTGGCATGAAGGCCGCACCGATAACATCATCAACATTCATGAGTGGCCATAGTTCCTGGGCTTCCTTTGGCGTAAGCAGGTCCATCTCAAGGCCAAATGAATGCGCTGTCGTTGCTTGCCGCTTTACTTCAGTCCAGCGCTCTTCGTTACAAGCAAGGCGCAATCCGCCATTCATTTTCCATCCCGTTGCGAGGCCGGTCTCGTCCTCAATCGAATTGTAAAGATCGACAGAATATCCCAATAGCTGAGTTATATTTGCATTGGACCGCAACTGACCGACAAGACCGGCTGCATGGAAGGTTGTTCCAGAAGTCAGTTTCTTACGTTCCAGCAGGACTGTATCAGTCAAACCGAGTTTTGCCAGATGGTAGGCGGTTGAGCAACCGACAATGCCGCCGCCTATTACAACCGCTTTTGCAGTAGAAGGAAGGTCATTCATTTCTAGCGTCAACTTTTCTTCAATTTTTCAAAGGACCGGGAGAAACGGGTAAGGTTTTCCTGCGTATATCCGGCATAATCAAAATCGAGATTCGAATGGATTTCCGAGACCATGCTCCAAAGTGTTTCACGCAATAATGACGCATATTTCATCGCCTGATATTTGTATAGCAATGCATCATCAGCCGGTCGTTCAAAGTAATTCTCCAGCAGCCAAATTTCCTGCTGTTCGCTCAACTCATTGTTTGAAGCCAGCCCGCCCAAATCAAAGAGAGGGGAATTGAAACCAGCATAATCCCAGTCGATCAGCCACAGACGCTTGCCGTCATCAAGAATGTTTGCGGGCAGCAGATCATTATGACCAAACACCAGGTCGATCGGCATGGAAACGGATTCCAAAGCTTCTGACTTTTTGGCTAAATCGTTCAGTATGGGTAAATGACTGCTGTTTGCGTCCCGTAGCGTCCAGATGTAATCCCGAATGACATGGAATACCCAAAACATCTGTACAGGGCCTCGTAGATGGTTTGGTATTTCGTGATGGCACGTCTTTAACAGCGGGAGAATTTTTTCAAGGTTTTTCTGTTGTTGAACATCACCCGCATTGAAGGTATGGCTTTCAATAAATTCAAGAACCAGTATTCCGTGTTCATGATGTACAACGCATGGCGATATTCCAGCGGCATGCGCGGCCTTGCTTGCTGCCAACTCGTTGAACCGCATAACCTGATGTACCGGAATATCTTCACCGACGCGAACCAGAAATTTCCTTGCCTTGTCTTCGACAACAAAGTTGAGATTGGTAATACCGCCGTCTAGCGCTTGGGGGGTAATCGAACCTGTCCAAATGGGCAAATTCCTTATGCGCGCAACTAAATCAGCTTTGCTAACATCATCCAATGACAGTCTCCCGAAAAGGAAATTGAATCATCTGGACCGCCACAATTGTGTACGTTTCAGTATACCTTGTGAAATGATCGCATGGATAATTCTCGCACCCACATTGGTATAGAAAATCATCATACCCATCGCCGCAGCCGGTGCAATATCTCCCGCATCATCCATGTTAAGAACAGCAACTGAAGCAAGCGCTGTACCCGTGGAGTAAAGGAACACGACGGCCGATACCGTCGTCATGGCATTCACGAACAAATAGATGGAAATATCCAGAATTGCGGGCAGACAAACCGGAACACTCACCCTGGCAAAAAGTTTGTAAAAAGGTTGCTTCAAGGAGGCTGAAACCGATTCAAACTCATTGTCCATCTGTTTGAGGGCCGTGACAGCCGTCAGATGCGAAACCGTATAGAAGTGAGTGACGGTACATAGCACCAGAATGGTCATCGTTCCATAAATCACGTTAAGCGGGTTAGCGGGATTGTTGAAGAAGAAGATGTAAGCAAGTCCCAGTACCATTCCCGGAATTGCCATCGGCAACATGGCGAGAAACTGAAAGGCATTTCGACCGGTATTAAACCCTTGTGATTTTTCCATCATATAGGCACCTATGAATACTATAACGGTACCAAAGAACGCTGTCAGAAGCGCCAATTTAATGGAGTTTCTATAGGCTTGCCATCCGCCACCATCCATCAGGTCAAAAGCATAGTTTTTAAGACTCAGGCTAAGATCATAGGGCCAGAATTTCACCAAAGCGGCATATTGACAAATTCCGATAATACTGAGGATAAAAATCGCGATTACGCTGCAATAAGCAAAGCAAATCCAGTCGAATTTGCGATTTTGTTTCGGTTCGTACACGACGGAACGTGCTGAAAGAAGTGCAACCTGTTTTCGTTGTACAAAACGGTCAAGGCCGAAAGCGAAGATTGCGGGAGCCAGAAGGACAACAGAAACAACAGCGCCCATTTCAAAATTCTGCTGACCGATGACCTGCTTGTAGATATCGACCGCAAGCATGTTGAACTGACCACCTATCACCTTGGGCAAGCCAAAATCGGTAATCACCAGATTGAACACAACAAAGGCAGCCGAGATTAAACCATAGCGGGCGCCGGGAATGGTAACGACCCAGAACGTTCGCCAGCGGCTGGCGCGCAGTGATGTCGCTGCTTCATACAATCGAGCGTCGGATATCGCCAATGCTGTTGTTATGATCAGCATCGCATGCGGGAATGTGAAGAATATGGAACCGGCAACGATCCCATAGGGACCATAAATGGATTCCCCCATCATCACGGATTTTAAAATTCCCTGATTACCAAAAAGATAGACCAGCGCGATTCCCGGTAATAGGGAAGGAACCAAGATCGGTATCATCGCGATCAGGCGAAATATGCCTTTAAAACGCATACACGAACGGTTTAGCGAATAGGCGAAAAAGAACGCAAGTGTGACCGTAATAATAGTGCTGATCACGGAAATCAGGATTGAGTTCTGGACGGACCGCACCAGGGAGGGTGTCGAAAAATAGATACTGAAATTGCTTAATCCGGTTTTTTTTGCCGGCCGCAAAACCACCTTGCGGAACAAATTGGAATCTACCTCTTCCCAAGCGGTGCCGATTCTGCGTTCAGATCCGACCAGATAGACAGCAGCATCACTCGTGCCACGTATTTTGTAATGAACCGGGCTGCGGAACGAAAAATCTGGAAAGAACTTGGAGACTGCCAAGCGCCCGCCGGAGCTGGTGGATAATTCCTCCTGTGAATAGGCATTTTCCCGCTCATTTAGTCGAGCCACGGAATAAACCGTGCCATCAAATTTACCGTTTTCATCACTTACCTGCAGTTCATATTGTGTAAGATCAAATTGATAAACGGAAAATGCTTTTGACAGCATTGCATAAAGCGGAAATGCAAGCGCCACGATGAGATAAATAGCGATAAGCGCAATGAAGCCGCGCATGATCCAATCGTCCTTGCCAAGCTTTGGCTTGATGGCAGGGCCTGCCGGGAGTTGGGCTAGTGCGGAACTCGACATATCACTCTCACTCACTCAATTTTCGAGATGGAAGGTGAGAACAACTTTAACTTCTCATGCGGAAGTTCGACTGTAAGTGTTTTACCAACTTCCAGATCCATCCGCCGCACTGCGTTCATGGAAAAATTCGCGCTGATCACACAGCCACCCAACGCTTTGCTCTGCAAGCTGGATTTCCAGAATGAACCCAGGAATTCCATTTCCTTGATCGTGGTTTCGAAACTGTTTTTCGGATTAGCTATTTTATCCTTGGCTCCGGGTGAACGGGCCCCTTTTCCATGCGGAATGATGTCTTCTGGTCGTATGGTTGCAATCACATTCTCTCCATCCGAGTACTCATGTGCCACACAAGAGAACTCGCTTTTTCCAACCCTCACTTTGTTCTTACTTCCAGCACTGGCGGATAGCTGGTTCATCTCGCCGATGAAATCGGCAACAAAAAGCGTCCCGGGATTGCGATAAACCTCTATTGGTGTTCCAACCTGCTCGATTACACCATGATTCATCACAACGATCCGGTCAGCCATCGAAAGGCCTTCTTCCTGGTCGTGGGTTACCATAATGGTTGTAATGCCCAGTTTGCGTTGTAACTCCTTGATTTCGTGGCGCAGCGATACGCGAACCTTTGCATCGAGAGCAGAAAGTGGTTCATCAAGAAGAAGCAATCCCGGCTCTGTTGCAATTGCGCGCGCCAGAGCAATGCGTTGTTGCTGGCCGCCGGAAAGCTGGGCCGGATATTTCTTACCCTGATCAGGCAGTCCGACCAGTTCGAGCAACTCATTCACCCGCTTGGCAATAGCACCTTTCGCGATACCGACATTTTCCAGACCAAAGGCTATGTTCTTTTCAATCGTCAAATTGGGAAAGAGGGCATAGGATTGAAAAACTATACCATAATCACGCTCGGCTGGTGGCAGATTGGAGATATCCTTACCGGCCTGCTTGATGCTGCCTTTTGTTTGCAAATCAAGCCCTGCAATTGCCCGTAGCAAGGTTGTTTTTCCGCAGCCTGACGGCCCCAGAAAACAGACAAACTCACCTTCGTTTACATCAAGTTCAATATCTTTAAGAGCCAGAAAATCTCCAAAAGCCTTCCATAGCCCTTTGATCTTTAGAAAATTTGACGATTCAGTTTGTGCAGCATTCATAGGTCGTCCCGCCCCCAAATCGGCGCTTACTTTTTGCAATATAGCTGCTTATCCGAAAAATTGGAAAATCCCAAGAGGATGCCAAAACATTCTGGCATCCTCTTGGGAAGTCGGATCCTACTTCGGATCAGATTTTGAATCGAAACGCTTTTGCCATTCGGCCAGAATTTCAGCACGATTGTTGGCTGCAAATTCAAAATCGTTGTCAATCATTTTTTCCAGCAGATTGGACGGGAAATGCTCAACCGGCTTGGCAACACCCGGATAAGCAACAACTGCATAACCGGTGTTGTACATTTCATTAGCCTTCTTGGTTATGGACCAGTCTACAAGCGTCTTGGCCGCATCCAGATCATCGGTTCCCGCAACAATTGCTGTCGCTTCCATGTCCCAACCAACTCCTTCCTCAGGCACTATGATTTCAAGCGGAGCACCCGCAGCTTTCGACTTTGCACCACGGAATGCAAACGAAATACCAATCGGGATTTCACCGGCAGCGGCAAGCTTGCAGGGCTTTGAACCTGAATGGGTATAGCGCGCGATGTTTTCATGCAACGCATCCATATAGGCCCAGCCACCGTCTTCACCAAAAAGCTGAAGCCAGCTTGAAACATCAAGGAAACCGGTACCTGAAGAATTCGGATTAGGCATGATAAGATGCCCCTTATATTCAGGCTTAGTCAGATCTTTCCAGCTTTTCGGTGGCGTCAATCCAGCTTTCCCTGCCTCGACCGTATTGTAGCAAACAGAAGCAACCCATGCGTCCATTCCGGTCCACGTAGGCGGCGTGCTTTTATCGACAAATTTGGCGTCAAGATTGTCTAAACCATTTGGCGCATAAGGCTCCAACATGCCTTCTGACTTCATCAGTAGCAGTGATGTGGCAGCAAGACCCCAAATTACGTCCGCCTGGGGATTATCCTTTTCCGCCAGCAATTTAGCGGTAACAATACCTGTCGAATCACGAACCCAGTTGATTTTGATGTCTGGATGATCCTTGTTGAAATTTTCCGCATATCTCGCAAGGTCTTCAGCCTCCACTGCGGTATAGACTGTCAACTCGGCAGCAGACACTGCTGTAAACATGGTAGTTCCAAGCAGGGCACCTACCATAGTCGCTTTGATTGATTTACTAAACATATGTTCTCCTCCTGTTTTTAACAAAAACCCAATTCCCGGCAATCTGTATTGCCGGAAAAACACTCATTGCGGCACCCCCATCAGCACAGCACTCCAGCCTTATTCTTGAGAGATTATGTCCCGTCAACAAACAATAAGAAAAATTGATTTATCCGATATAATCATCAATATTTCCGATACCTTTGCCACCGGACACCATAATTCCCTCTAGAAGACGGCCCCCAACAAGCCTTGTGGGTAAAGAACAAGTATCATAAAAAGCACATAAATCAACTACTCCGTGTGTAGTTGTGTTTTTTTGTGCATTTATGACCGTTTGAGTTGACGAACAATTGCTCAATTTGTAGGTTTATCAAAATTCTGCGTAGCAGTGCGCTTTTGCGCCATGCTGATAATGAGCATTTGCCTGTGCGGGTACGACTACATCAAACATCGCTGACTGGGCCGGATAAATGGAAAACAACAAGAACAGCCATTCCACTCACCGGGAAATTGAGTTGTTGGATACATTGAGGAATATGGGAGGTGCTGCCCGCACTGCAAACTTGGCTGCGGTTATGAGAGTTTCAGAAGAAACTGTCCGTCGGACGGTGAAGGCGCTTACCAAATCAAAGCATGTAAAGCGCGTCCATGGTGGAGCTTATTTGGCAGAGGCTGATCCCAGTGACACGGTTTTTTCCCGGTTGGAAATGAACCAGGAAGAAAAACTCCTGATTGGCAAGGCGGTTGCAAGAGCAATTCTCAATCATTCCATTGTGTTTCTGGATGTGGGCTCCACAAACATATTTGTGGCAGAGTGTCTCAAGAACCATTCCGGGCTTACGATTGTGACCAATGCGCTTCACGTGGCTCAGCAATTAGCCGGCAACAACGGCAACAGGGTGTTTTTCTGTGGTGGCGAAATCAGAGAGGTTGAGTTCGGTACTTTTGGTTCTGACACGATAAATTTTGTAAAAAAATTCGGAATTGATATCGCCGTACTGACGGCTGACGGGATTGATTCCGTAAATGGTTTTTTGCTTGCCGGATCAGAAGAAGCCGAACTGGCAAATGTGGTTACACAAAGAGCAAGACAGGTTATCGTTGCTGCAGACAACAGCAAATTTGGGAAACTTGCTCCTTTTGTTGCATGCGATCCAAATGATGTTGATCTGCTCGTGACAAACGACACTCCCCCTGCTCCCTACATAGAAAACTTAACGCAATGGGCAATCGATCTTCGGATAGCAAAGGACTAAGTCAGATGACTCCAGAATTACTTGAAAGAGATTGCCTCCACCTATGTGAGCTAGCTGCCAACTCGGCCAAAAACTATTTTGGCAAGAACTTGTTGATTGACATAAAGAATGATCTTAGCCCCGTCACAATTGCCGATAAGGCGACCGAAGAATTGGTATGCAAAACGATTCTTGCAAAATATCCTGATCATGGAATTTTGGGGGAGGAGACTGGTACCACCAACCCCGACAGTGAATATTTGTGGGTCATTGATCCAATTGACGGTACAAAATCGTTTATTACGGGCTTTCCACTATTTGGTTTTTTGATTGCAGTACTGCACGAGGGAAAAGCTGTAGCAAGTGCTATCTCAATGCCAATGATCAGTGAGATCTATTCCGCGACGATCAATGCCAGAGCCAAACTTAATGACAAGGTTGTTCAAACATCTGGCACCACTGCACTTGAAGAAGCAAAAATTTACATAAATGAGGCAGACAAGATTTTGGCTGAAATTCCTGAACTTATGCCACGTTTGCTTGGGTGCGGAGCCGTCCGCCGATTTTCCTATGACTGCTATCCTCATGCGCTGTTGGCAGCTGGTCATTTGGATGTCGTCGTGGATTATGGCCTGCAGCCCTATGACTTTATGCCGCTTAAACTGGTGGTGGAACAGGCAGGCGGCGCAATCTCCGACTGGCAAGGAAATTCCTTGAACATGGATTACTCGGGACCGGTAGTCTCTTCCGCAAACCATGTTTTACACAGTCAGATCCTTGATGTTCTCAAGGATCATGGAGGGAATTCATGATCCCAATTGATCAACTCTGTGACCGCGCAGGGCTTTAGGGCGAATGTTCATGATCTTCATACATTATCATTTCACGCCCGTATCGCGTAACGCAACATCATACAACCGTGTGTTTTTCTGGGGGGGAAAGCGGTCGTTGGCTGCAAAGTATGATCTTTTACGTTTCATACCAACGGCCAAAGCAGACATTCCGACGACGGCTTCATCATCACCATGTGGCGTGCGCCCACTACCAACCGGAAGTCCCGATTACGTCAGGCATGGATATATTTCGATTATACTCAAAACACTCGGAAACCCTAATTTTGAGTAAGCCTTATCCCTTTTGGTCCGGTGGCACAATATGTAGTGACATTGCCGTTTGAATGGTATAGAACATATAGTGAACATTGTGCTTATGTAAGGGAGCTTTGCCATGCTGTTTACACCAACATCCTTGATTGAATTTCAACACCGTTTTGCCGATGAGGCGGCGTGTGCTGCGTGGCTTTACGAGATGCGCTGGCGCGATGGATTTGTGTGTCCGCGATGCGGGAATGATAAGGCATGGGCGCTTGAGACGAAGGCCTTTACTTACGAATGCACACGCTGTCATCGTCAGACTTCGGTAACCAGCGGCACAGTAATGCACGGCTCGAAATTACCCCTGACGGTCTGGTTTTGGGCAGCTTTTTTGATGACCACCCATTCCAACGGTATTTCCGCCTTGCAGTTGCAGGGCCAGTTGGGCCTTGGTTCTTATAAAACCGCGTGGTTATTGTGCGCCAAATTACGCCGGGCCATGGTGGATAGTGATCGCTCGCCCCTGCAAGGCCTTGTGGAAGTTGATGAAACCGCGATTTCCTGCCGTTCGAAACAAGAACCCGTCATGGGAGGGCAAGGCCGCTCGCATCAGGGGAAACTATTGGTGGCAGGTGCGGTTGAAGTGGACCAAAGGGGGCGTCCGGGGAGGGGGCGTCTGGCGAGAATTGAGGATTATAGCGCCAAATCCCTGCATCTCTTCGTTGAGCGGAGCCTGGCTCCAACAACGATTGCAAGGACCGATGGCTGGTCCGGCTATCATGGGGTGAGCAACACTATCCCCGGTCTCAATCCAACCCCATACCATCGGGCCGATGGCAGCACACATCGTATTGCCCTGGGTGCATCGGGCTTTTTCAAACCTCAAAACATGGGGCTTGGGTGTCTATCACGGGCTGCGGGCCAAACATCTGCAAACCTATCTCGATGAATTCGTCTTCAGGTTCAATCGTCGCCGAAACCGCCACTCCGCCTTCAAAACCATCCTCGCCATCGCCGTCAAAAAATCACCAATGACCTACAACATGTTGATCTCACCGGAACAAAAGGGATAAGGCTTTTTTGAGTATAGGATTCTTCTTTTGATCCTTGCACTTATCCGAAAACCGGTGCCCACTTTTCGGGTGCAAGGAGTATAAAGCAAATTTCGTTTAATCGGGCACGGGTGAACGAAAATGCGTGCATGAAATCAGAAAAGATACGCGTTGTTGCTGTTTGGATTGAACGCGAAACGCTAGCTGATCTGCTGTTCCAAAATAATATCCGATGCTTTTTCCGCAACCATGATAGTCGGTGCATTTGTGTTTCCAGACGTAATTGTTGGAAATATGGAGGCATCAACCACGCGAAGGTTTTCAAGCCCGTGCACCTGAAGCTCATTGTCGACAACGCTTAATCTTTCGTCTGGCCCCATCCGGCAGGTGCTTACCGGATGGAACACTGTACCTGCGCGGCTACGGATGTCAGAAATCATTTCGTTGTCCGACTGAACTTGCAAGCCGGGTATGATTTCCTGTTTGATGATTTTCTTTAGAGAGGGCGCTGTAGAAAGTTTCCTCACGAAACGCGCGCCCTCCAGCAACTCCCTCACATCATGATTGGTAGATAAATAGTTCGGATGAATTGTAGGTGCCTCAACTGGATTGGCTGACTTGATTTCCAAGTATCCGCGACTGGTTGGACGGGTTGGTTGAGCGCCAATGATGAAGCCTGAAAAATCATCCGGGCTTAATAGAGGACGCCTACCCGGAGTTGGTTTTGTGTAGCTGACAGGCGAGAAGTAAAGTTGCATGTTTGGACGATCCATATCCGGTCGTGTCCTGACAAACCCTCCCCCCTGATTGACCCCCAGCGAAAGTGGTCCACGTCGTCGAAGAACATAATTTAACCCGTGCCAAAACCTTCCCGACCAGGGCCGCAATTGATCGTTGAGCGTAGGCACTTTGGTTTTGTACGTATGATCGATACCCAAATGATCTTGCAGGTTTTGACCAACGTTTGATTGTTCGTAAACAATTTCAATCCCGTGCTTCCTCAAATGCTCTGCCGGGCCCACTCCGGAAAGATGCAGTATCTGAGGGGTGTTTATCGATCCTGCGGAAAGAATGACTTCGCGCCCCGCGAGCGGTTGTTTGGTTTCTCCGTTTTGCAGGTACTCAACCCCAACTGCCCGGTTGCCGTCAAACAAAACTCTTGTCGTATGCGCATGGGTTTCAACTCGGAGGTTTTTTCTTTTTCTTGCTGGATGGAGGTAGGCCCGTGCTGCAGACATCCGAAAACCGTCTTTGGCGGTGTTCTGATAAAGGCCTATACCTTCGGGATCGCCTGCATTGAAATCGTCAACATGTCTTAGACCGCACTCCTTGCCTGCACGAATATAATTTTGACAGGTGGGATGCAGATCACGTTCCATTGTTGACACAAATAGCGGCCCGTCACTTCCTCGCCATTTGTTTCCACCTTGGTCGCTGGTTTCTGCTTTCTTGAAGTATGGAAGCACATCATCCCAACCCCATCCGGTGTTGCCTAATGCTTTCCAGTCTTCAAAGTCAGATTGTTGACCGCGAATATACACCATTGCGTTGATCGAGGACGAACCGCCAATCACCTTGCCGCGAGGCCAATAGATCGTTCGATTATCGATGCCTGGATCTGGTTCGGTCGTGTACATCCAGTTAATGCGCTTATCGTAAAATGCTTTGCCGTATCCGATTGGCATCCATATCCAGAAATTTCGATCGTGGCCGCCGGCTTCCAACAACAAAACACTATATTTGCCATTTTCGGTCAGCCGGTTTGCCAAAACGCAACCAGCAGAACCAGCACCAACGACAATAAAGTCATATGTTTGCATGCAGCCTCAGCTCCCGGTTTTGTCCCGTTGAGCCACGATTGAAAGCAATGCCAGCAATGCTGAACCGATCATTAAGACAAAGGACACGGCATTCAGCACCGGGGTTGATCCGACTTTCACCATGCGGTCATACATGGTGATTGTTAGGGGAGCTTCCGATCCTACGAGAAAGAGTGTCGTGTTGAAATTCTCAAATGACACCAAAAACGCGACAATTCCTGCGGCGAACATTGCAGGCCACAGGAACGGCAAAGTCACCGTTCGCAACACCCGAAAGCGGCTTGCACCAAGATTGAATGCTGCTTCCTCCATCGTTTCATCGAATTTCTTTAGTCGCGCAATAATGACTAGCGAGGTTATCGTCGTAATGAATGAGAATTGCCCCAAAACCACTAGCGAAATTCCCGGCCGTAATAGGTCAATTTCATAGTCGAAGGCATTTTCAATGCCATTTGCAATATTGCTGGCAAGAACAAGAATTGAAATCCCAAGGATTACCCCGGGAATAACCAATGGCAGCACCATAAGAATGTAGAAAAAATTCTTGGCGGGAAATTTACCTCTGACAAACAGGAATGCATTGCAGGTGCCAACTGCCACCGAAAGGAGTGTTACAATGGATGCAATAAGAAATGAATAATACAACCCACGCAACAGGCGACGGTCATGAAACATACCAAGCTTTGGTTCGGTGTCATTGAAGAACCAATCAAGCGTAAATCCTCGCCATGGTAGTGCTGGAAAAAGAGAATCGTTAAATGCAAATGCGCCAGCCGCCAGTAAAGGTGCAGCGAGAAAAATAAAGAACGCGACTACATAGAACCGGTAACCGACGATAAACGCGCTTTGGTTTCGCTGGATCATATTTACCTCCTAGCTCTTTGCCACAGTGCTGGATAATGTCTGACCGGATAGCTTAAGTCCTAACCAGACAACCAGCGATGTAAACGCAAGCAGCAAGAACCCAAATGCAGCTCCCGATTCCCAATTGTAGCGGCTGATAAACTGCTCATAAATTTGTTCTGTGAACCAACTTGAGTTCTTTCCACCCAACAGTATTGGTGTGAGATAACTGCCCGCCGTCAACATGAAAACCACGATACAACCTGAAACAATGCCAGGCATGGCGTAGGGGATTATAATTCGCCGCAGCACAGTTGGGCCATTGCCTCCAAGGTTGTATCCAGCTTCGATCATTGAATCGTCCATCCCATCCAGCGTGGATACCAATGGAACGATCATGAAAAGGATAACCGTGTAAACAAGTCCCATAACTACCGTTGCATCGTTGTACAAAAACTCAATGGGTTCGTTGACCAAGCCCGCCCATTGAAGGGTGTTTGAGATTACACCGGTTTCACGCAGCAAAAGTATCCAACCAAAAGCACGAATAAGATCGCTTACCCAAAGTGGTATGAGGCACAGCAAAAACAACGCGCCCTTTGTCCGATTGCCTGCAATCTTTGCAATATAGTAGGCGATGGGAAAACCGATCAGCAAAGCCAGTAGGGTTACCAGCAATGACATCGAACCAGTTCGCAACAACGTGTTCCAATAAATCGGTTCATAGATGAAATCGATGTAGTTTGAAAAACCGTACTCATATACCCGCGGCGCTACTTTCTCGCGCAATGACAACAGTACCATGCCTGCATGCGGCAGAATAATGAGCAGAAATATCCAAAGCGCAAATGGCATAAACAGAAGGAGCAACGAAAGTCGGCGTATATCCTTCTGCATGGCTCGTGTTCTCCTAAACCGCAAAACACATAGTGTGTGATATCGGCCAGGTTAAGCGAACCTTGTCGCCCGGCTTCAAGTCGTCTGTTCCACCTGTCACGACAACATCGGCTTCAATCAACTCATTGCTAGGGCCGCGAACAAGGATGCGGCTGTTGGCTCCGTTGAAAAGCAAACTGTCGACCAACCCGTCTAATGAATTATGTTCTGCAGAAATCTCGGTAACCTTCTTGCCCGTTGAGCGTTCTGACTTGATGTATTCTGGGCGCACAAAAATCACCACGCGTTCGCCGTTTGTCAGGGCACGGTTCGTGAGGGATGTGCCTGCCATATTGAAGCTGCCATCGGTCTCAATTGACACGCTACTCCCGGAGGTGTTCCCAACCTTCCCATTCCATCGGTTGTTGTCGCCTACAAAACCGCCGACGAAGGCAGTGTCAGGTTCATGATAGAGTTGTTGCGGTGTACCAATCTGCTCGAACTTTCCATTGTTCATGATTGCAACATTATCACTCATAACGAGTGCCTCAGACTGGTCGTGGGTGATGTAAATAAACGTTGTGTTGAATTGATGCTGCAGCAACTTCAACTCAATTTTCATCGCTTCGCGCAATTTCAAATCTAGTGCCCCGAGTGGCTCATCCAACAGCAAAACATCCGGGTCAAGGACCATGCAGCGGGCAATTGCAATGCGCTGTTTTTGGCCTCCCGAAAGTTGATGAATTTCTCTTTTGGCAACATCGGGTAATGAAATGCGTTCCAGAACATCCATCACTTTTCGATTAATTTCGGTTTGCTCGGTTCCAATACAACGAAGCCCATAGGCAATGTTCTCAAATACATTCATCATGGGAAACAATGCCAGGTGCTGAAACACCATCTTCACATTGCGTTTGTTTGGCGGTGTATTGAGGACGGATTTCCCTTTGATTTGAATATCGCCGCTATCTGAATTTTCAAAACCAGCAATCATCCGCATTAAAGTGGTTTTCCCACAGCCTGATGGTCCGAGTATCGAAAAGAATGACCCTTTTGGAATTTTTAAGGAAACATCATCTACAGCGCGTACAGCACCAAAATGTTTGGATATGCCAAAGCATTCAAGGTCGTAGTCAGGCTCGGTAACCATTCAAAAGCTCGCTGAAACGCATGGAAAAAGCATACAGAACGCGGTATCCACTATTATGTGTAAATACCGCCTTCCTCTTTTGGGTGTTGGAAAATTAATTAGCCGCCAGTTGCTGCTTTAATTTTCTCAAGTGTCTTGCCTTCCATGTCTTCCACGCCGGGAGGGATGTTGGCAAAAAACTTCAAGTTGTCGATGTCGGCATCGGTGAAGGCTGCGTTCACTGCGGCTTTCTTGTCAGCAGGTAGAAGATCTTTGCCTCCTTTTACAGCTGCAATGGCGCCCGTGCTTGCGGACATCAGTTTTACGTTTTCGGGCTCAAGCACAAAGTTGATCCATTTGTATGCGGCGTCATCGGCTTTACCTTTTCGCGGAAATGCAAACGTATCGATCCATGCAAGTGCACCGGTTTTTGGAGGAACAAAAACGATATTTGGGTTCTCGCCATACAGTTTGTACGCGGTTGAATCCCAAGTTTCAGAAGCCACGATTTCTCCGCCAAGCATCATCGCAGAAAGATCATCGCCGCCTTTCCAGTAGGCTTTGATGTTTTCCTTACAACTAATCAACTTGTCTGCAACCTTATCCAGAATTGCCTGGTATTTATCCAGATCGGCATAAGCTGCAAACGGGTCTTCACCCATGGCAAACGCTGTACCAAGCAAGATGGTGCGCTTTAACCGCATGGACGTTTTGCCTTTGTATTTTGGATCACAAAGATCAGACCAATTTGCAAAGTCTGGAGCCTTGGATTTGTCTTTCATCAATCCCGATGTTCCCCACTGGTGTGGAACTGCGTAAACCGCGCCATCGATCGTTGTGTTGGCTTTAACACCGTCGAGAAGCTTTGCTTCCATTCCGCCCGTATTGATCTTTGACAGGTCCAGCGGTTTGTAGATATCATATTCGAGTTGGGCAGCATAAATCCGGTCGTGACTTGGTTGAGCAAGGTCGAAGCCCGCTCCGCCTGTTGCCCTCAGTTTCGCGACCATTTCCTCATTATTCGAGAAAGTCACTTCGACTTTTACGTCTGGATATTTTGCCTCAAACTTCTGTACCAAGTTGTCTGGTGCGTAAGATCCCCAGGTCAATAACCTAAGCGTTTCTGCCTGCGCTGTTGCAGCAGTTGTCATAACAGTAGCGGCCAATAGGCCAGCTATCATTAGTTTAATACGCATTGTAAAATCCTCCCATGGATGTTGATTAAGATGTTCAAGAAAATCTCAAAGCTTCAATCACATTCAAAGCCGTTTTTGTATGTTCTTTTAAAGAGTTGGTGGTGTTGCACTCCTGTGTATTTATGTTGTGCCTGCTATGGCGGATGCCGTTACTACAACACGGAATGTAATTCGCCACAAGTGAGGGGTAACGCCAGGCGGGATTTGAAAGATTGAGTCTTGTAATCACACGGATCTTCCAGCTACGCTTGGTAACGTGGCAAATTGGATGCGCTCAATGAAAATTTCGAAAATTGAAACATTTACTGATGAGTTTGTTTGCTTTGTGCAGGTCACAACCGATGATGGTCGTCAGGGTTGGGGGCAGGTGGCACCTTATCATGCGGATATCACAGCCAAAGTTCTTCACAGGCAAGTGGCCCGTTATGCAATTGGGCAAGACGCGCTGGATATTGATCACTTGATGGAAATTATTCCGGAGAAAGAGCATAAATTTCCCGGCTCCTATCTCCGCAGAGCAATGGGCGGGCTGGATACAGCCCTATGGGATTTACGCGGAAAACTGGAGGGGAAACCAGTTTGCGAATTGATCGGCGGAACTCCGGGTAAGGTTCGCGCATACGGCTCGTCCATGAAACGTGACATCACACCAAGTCAGGAAGCGGAGCGGCTTGTCCGACTGCGTGACGAACATGGCTTCGATGCATTTAAGTTCAGGGTTGGTGCAGAATGCGGCCACGGAAAAGACGAGTGGCCGGGGCGCACAGAAGAAATTGTTCCAACCATGCGGCGAGCAATGGGAGACGATGTGGCGCTTCTCGTGGATGCCAACTCCTGTTATACGCCGAAACTGGCGATTGAGATTGGCCGGATGCTACAGGATAACGGGATATCGCATTTTGAAGAACCTTGCCCTTATTGGGAATATGACCAGACCAGGCAGGTCACAGATGCACTTGATATTGACGTAACTGGCGGGGAACAAGATTGCGAGTTGCAAAATTGGCGACAGATGATCGAGATAAAGGCTGTCGATATTGTTCAACCCGACATCTGTTATTTGGGTGGATTGACCCGGACGCTGGCGGTCGCACACATGGCCCTTGATGCGGGTATTCCATGTACTCCTCACTGCGCGAACCTTTCCATGGTTACCCTCTTCACCATGCACTTGCTACGGGCTATTCCCAATGCCGGAAAATATCTTGAGTTCTCAATCGAAGAAGAGGATTACTATCCCTGGCAATATGAGCTGTTTTCAAGTTCGCCCTTTGAAATCGATAATGGACAAGCGACAGTTACCGACCAGCCTGGATGGGGCGTTGAAATAAATCCGGATTGGCTCTCTTCTGCAACTTATGAATCCAGTGAAGCACCGTGAAATGGTTCATGACTTCGATATATGCGTCAGACGGGACTGCCGATGCTGAGAACAAGTTGTTCAGGTCCGCATCTCGGAAAATAGTTGTGAGTGTAACGAAGGTATGCAGACGGCAGCATGGTGAAGGTTTTTCGATGCGGGGCTGATGTATTGATTTGCTTCTTGTTTCGGATTGGCTGATGGGATGGCCGGTCGGGTGGAGCGATCCAGAGCAGCCGGCAACGGAGTGGTCTTGCTGGAAGCAGCGTATGCGTGGCGAACTCTCAAAGCTGCCTATATAAAGGAGCGTCAAAAACCGCTTTAGCACAACTGCCCGATTGCCAGGATTGTGACCAGTCGCCAGTGGTTCGCGTTCAAACATTTGCATCCCCCTTGCGGCGAGTTTGTTTGCTAATGTTTGGTTCAAAAGAACCACTAGATATCGATGTGTTGCTAGGGTCTGTTGACGTTCATCTGATTGCGATGGCTGTTGCAGCCAGATAGATCATAGCACAGAAGCTCTCGTCGGTTTTTTCTGAACGCATGGCTATGCGCTTGAATTCCTTGATTTTGGCGAAATAGTTTTCGACAAGATGCCGCCATTTGTATTTTTCCTCGTCATGCAATGCCGGAGATTTTCTTCCCCTTCTTGCCGGAATGACGGCTTCGATATCCCGGCTTTCAAGCAATTCGCGCAGCCAGTCCGCATCATAGGCCTTGTCGCCAAGAAAAGCACCGCACTCAATGCCCTCAATCAAATTCGCAACGCCCATTGTCTCGCCACGCTGACCCGGCAGGATCGAAAACCGCGCCAGATTTCCCAATCCATCGACAAGCGCCAGTATTTTCGTCGACATGCCACCCCGGGATTTACCTATGGCCTGATTGAGAGTCCCCCTTTTGCGCCCATTCCATGGCGATGAACCTTAACAATGGAGCCATCAACCATGACATATTCCAGATCAAGCTCGTCCTGGGTTAAGTTATTGAATATACGTTCAAATGCACCATTGCTTACCCATCGGCGGAAGCGCTTGAAAACAGAGTTCCAGGCACCAAATTCTGCAGGCAGATCGCGCCACGGCGACCCTGTGCGGGCAATCCACAACACCGCCTCAACAAACTCGCGCGCATTGCCGCCCGTTTGCCCCGGATCGCCCGCTTTGCCACAGCAATGCGCTGCAATGCGTTCCCACTGTTCATCTTTCAAAATTTTGCGAATCAAGACCGTTCTCCTTTTCCAGTCTTGAATCAGTTTTTATGCTAAAAAGGAATCCCTCACCTGAACGTCAACAGACCCTAGTGGTCTTAAAGTTCGAAACGAATGCAAACGAGAAAACGGAAAAGGGGACCATTCGTTTCGAACAGACCACTAGGTTGGTTGCGGGGCGATTTTGGTGCAATTGTAATGGTGGTGAAACATTGGCAAACCCTGATCAGTCCAACGTGATCTACGCGCATTTTTCTGATTGATGAGTTGCAAGGTCAGCGATCCTGCAGCCCGAGATGAGCTCGAATAGATGGATGTTTCGGCGCTCAATGTTAAATCGCAAGGTGCTCTGACCCGTTTTCAACTTGTGAACGCCGGCCAAGCTTGCTGTCAAAGGAATTGAAGTCCCTTTCAGTTTGCCATGGATCAGAGTGTTTGCACCCAGAGGTTCTGCAAGCGATGGAACCAACTCAACGTTACCTTCTGCATCCGGGACCAAATGCTCAGGCCTCAAACCAACCTTGAACTCTCCCTCGGCGTCAAATTTACATGGCAGCGTGTTACCATTCTCCAATGTGAGCATCCCGCTCATTAGTGTTCCAGTGACAATATTCATGGCCGGGCTGCCAATAAATTGCGCTGCGAAGAGTGTTTGTGGTCGTTCGTAAACCTCCATAGGCGAACCAATCTGTTCCGCAACTCCAGAGTTCATGACAATCATTCGATCCGCCATGGTCATGGCTTCAACCTGGTCATGTGTCACATATAGGGATGTAATTGCGAGCCTTGCCTGTAGTTCCCTGATTTCCAAACGCATTTGCACGCGCAGTTTTGCATCCAGATTGGAAAGGGGTTCGTCGAACAAAAACACTGATGGCTCCCGGACAATCGCACGCCCCATGGCAACCCGTTGCCGTTGACCACCAGAGAGTTGGTTGGGTTTGCGATCCAGATATTTATCCAATTGCAACAGGCGGGCGGCATCAAAAACCCGCCTATCAATTTCAGCTTGCGGCTTTTTTGCGATTTTCAATCCATAGGCCATGTTCTGCCGAACCGACATATGGGGGTAGAGCGCGTAATTTTGAAAGACCATTGCGATATCGCGATCCATTGGTTCTTTTTCATTGACGCGCTCGCTATCAATGCAGATTTCGCCGTCGCTGACCGACTCTAGCCCAGCCACCATCCGGAGCAGCGTGGATTTACCACATCCTGATGGGCCCACGATGACGATGAATTCACCGTCGGCAATATCCACATCTACACCATGGATAACTTCCGTGGAGCCAAATCGTTTTTTCACACCCTTCAAGGACAGGTTTGCCATATCATTTCTCGCTATCTACCAAACCATGGATAAAGAGTTTCTGCATGGATACCACCACAACAACTGGAGGTATCATCGCCAGGATCGAGGTTGCCATGATCACTGGCCAATCTGCTGTGTCGTCACCAGAAGGAAACATCTGTTTGATGCCCATCACTATTGTGTTCATATCCGGCTCAGTCGTAATCAGTAGTGGCCACAAGTACTGGTTCCAGCCATAAATGAACAGGATTACAAACAGTGCTGCAATGTTGGTGCGGCTCATCGGCACCACTATATCGATGAAGAAACGCATCGGGCGGGCACCATCAACCCTGGCTGCCTCAGCCAGTTCATCAGGGATCGTCATAAAGAACTGCCGGAACAGGAATGTCGCGGTTGCCGAAGCAATGAGCGGGAAAATCAGGCCGGAATAGGAATTCAACAGGCCAAAACCCGCCACAACTTCATAAGTCGGTACGATGCGTACCTCCACCGGCAACATCAGGGTTATGAAAATCATCCAGAAAAATGTCCTGCGACCTGGGAAGCGGAAGTAAACAATTGCGAAAGCAGATAGCAGTGAAATTGCGATTTTTCCTATTGCGATGCCAAGCGCCATGACCAACGAATTGAAAAGCATCGTTGCCACAGGCACGTTCACGCCTGCGAACAATGCGCGCTTGTAGTTCTCAAAGAAATGACTACCCGGCCATAGGGGCATGGGCGGCGAGACGATTTCCGGTTGTGTAACTGTCGAAGCAACAAAGGCCAGCCAGATTGGGAAGAAAATGATCAAAATCCCGAAGATCATTAGGGCATGGGTAAACCACAAGCTGCGCCCGCGCTTTTCCACCATGCCAGTTGGCGGCTCATTTGTTGATAGTGTTTTTGCCGGGTTGGCCATCAGTAGTGTACTCGCTTTTCAACGTATTTGAATTGAAGCACGGTCAATGCACCTACAACGACCAGAAGAATGACAGACTGCGCTGCGGAAGAGCCTAGATCCTGGCCAACAAATCCGTCAGCAAATACCTTATAGACCAGAATGGTAGTCGCCTGTTGTGGCCCGCCGGAGGTAATGGTGTGAATGACGCCAAAGGTCTCGAAGAACGCATAGACCACATTTACGACCAACAAGAAAAACGTGGTCGGAGACAACAAAGGGAGCACAATTGTAAAAAACCGACGCCAGAACCGGGCACCATCTATCGCTGCCGCTTCGACCACGGACTTGGGCACCGATTGCAGTGCCGCGAAGAAAAACAGGAAGTTGTAGCTAATACGCCCCCAGGCTGAAGCGGCAACAACAAGCCCCATTGCCTCACGGTCATTGAGAACATGATTCCAGTCATATCCCAATTGTCCGAGATACCACGACACAACACCAACTCTGGTATTGAACATGAAAAGCCAAAGAACCCCGGCAACAGCTGGAGCCACTGCATAAGGCCAAATCAGCATCGTTCGATAAACGCCTGCTCCCTTGATCAGACGATCAGCCAACACTGCAAGAAACAGGGCGGGCACCATGGATACAAGCGTAACCAGTGTTGAAAAAATTGCAGTCGTTAAAAAGGAAGCGCGATAGAAGCGGTCGGACAACACGAATTCAAAATTTCCTAATCCTACAAACTGAGAGGACAAGCCAAAGGGATCTGGAATAAAAAGCGATTGCCATATTGCCTGGCCGGCCGGATAGAAGAAAAAGATTACCGAAATCAGGAGTTGCGGGAATACCAGTAGCAATGGCAACATCCATCCGCGAAATGTAACGCGCTTTTCCATACGGCCTCCGAAAAATTCAATTCTCGGTGGCGGAGAATTTCTCCGCCATCAAGATATTAATTTATCGTATTAGCGGTTGGCCTGCTCAAATCGGCGTAACAGTTTATTGCCCCGCTCTGCGGCACTATCCATCGCAGCTTGAGCGGTTTTGTCGCCGGACCAGATTGCTTCAAGTTCCTCATCAATGATACCACGGATTTGGTCGAAAGAACCAAGACGCAAACCTTTTGAATTGGCCGTCGGAGTATTCGCTGTCATTTGAATGACCGCGATATCGGTTCCCGGATTTTGGTCATAAAACCCATCCGCCTTGGTTTTTTCACCCGCGGCAATGGTGATAGGTAAATATCCGGTATCCTGGTGCCATTTGGCTTGTATGTTCGCGGTAGACAGGAAATTCAGGAATGCAGCAGCGCCTTTGTATTCATCAGCTTCATGACCTTGCATAACCCACAAAGAAGCACCACCAATGATGGTATTTTGCGGAGCGCCATCAACGCCTTCCCAGTAAGGCAGTGGTCTGACCGAGAAATCAAATTGCGCCTCTTTCTTGATGCCTGCATACCCAGCAGAGCTTTCTGTGAACATCGCACATCCGCCAGCCCGGAAATCCGCTCCGCCTTCGTTGCGGCGGCCCTTATAGACAAACTTTCCGTCCTTGGCCCAGTCGCCCATGGTTTGAAGATGTTTCACCTGAACCGGACCATTCAGTGCGAGTTCCGTATCCAGTCCGGCAAACCCGTTATCTTTTGTTGCAAACGGAACGTTGTGATAAGCAGACAGATTTTCCAGATGGATCCAGCTTTGCCATGCCGTGGTCAACGGGCACGCATGACCAGACGCCTTAAGCTTGTTCAAAACATCGCCCACTTTCTGCCAGGTGGAAAGATCCGTTGAGGGATCTATTCCGGCAGCGGCAAGTGCGTCGTTATTGACCCAAAGAACAGGCGTTGACGAATTGAATGGCAGTGAAAGCATCTCACCATCGGTCGTGGTGTAATATCCTTTGACAGAACCAATGTACGCGTCCTGGTCAAAATTGGCACCTGCGTCCGACATTACCTCATAGACCGGTTTGATAGCGCCCTTAGCACCCATCATGGTTGCTGTCCCCACTTCAAATACCATCAAAATGTGTGGTTGTTCCTTCGCACGGAAAGCCGCAATGCCTGCGTTTAATGTTTCGGAGTAATTGCCTTTGTGCGACGCAACGATCTTGTAACCGCTTTGGGAGCTGTTGAATGTCTCAACCTGTTCTGCAACAAGCTCACCCAATCTACCGGTGAACGCATGCCAGAATTTCACCTCAGTTTCGGCCAACGCTGCAGCAGTTGGAAACAACATACTGCCTGCAAGTAACGCTTTGATTAAGTTCTTCTTCATGATTAACTCCTCCAATTGTGAACGATCTTTGGCCGCTCACTACCTCTCAAAGGCTACAACCTGATAACACTTCTGGCAAATCTCGGGCGGTTCCGGGCTCTGTGTTGCGGTTGGCTCGACTTTTCCAGAGTGCTACAACTGACGGCGTAGGCGGGCCGTATAAGGGGTTCGTCCCAACAAAGGAACGCGAAGTCCCACTGGGATCTCGGTATTTGTTTGATCCTATAGGGTTTTCTTGTTTTTTGCGCCTCCCATTTTTGCAGTGATTTTACGCTGCCCTTTTCGGGGGGAGAATTCCGAGGGTGTCGCGAAGCTTTTCTTCTGAGAAATCATATTCACCCAGCATGTTGATGTGTGCCCATGACATGGGTGAATGTGCTGCGATCAGACGCAGCAGGTTTTCTTTGCTTTCTGTGTCTGGTGCCTTTTCGATCTGTTGAGCGAGATACAAATAGTTCCAGCATATGATGCTGTTTTTGATCAGCCGGTTGCAGGCTTCTGCGACCTCTTGTTCTTCCTTTTCGGTCTGGGTGTATTCGCGTGGATTTCCTACAGCCACGGCGCGGGTAAAGCGGTTGGCGAGTTCGACTTTGTTGAGCTGCTTTTCGATGGCTTGGCGCAGCGCCAGGTCATCAATGTAGCGCAGAATGAACAGGGTTTTGATGATCTGCCCAAAGGCTTTCATTGTTTGATACAGGGCATGCTGGCGCGAATAAGAGTTCAGTCGCCGGAAGATGTCAGAAGCGGTATTTTCCTTGAGCTTGATGGTCGTCACGAGGCGCAGGAAATCGTCCCAGTTTTCCAAAATCACAGCTTCTTTGATGGTTTTGTCCGGGCGGATTGCCCAGTCTTCCGCGCCTTGGTTTCTGGGCTTGAACGCATAGAGCGTTTGTTTTCCGAGCCCTTTGATCCTTGGGGCAAAGGAAAAGCCCAGCATGTGGGTGAGGCCAAAGATAGCTTCCGTGTACCCATGGGTGTCGGTGGAATGAATGTCACTTTTCACAACGTCGTTGTGCATCAGCCCGTCAATCACATAGGCACTTTCCCTATCAGCTGCGCTGATCATCAGGGAGTGCCAGAGGAAATTACGTTCATCGACGAAGGTATAGGCACTGACGCCCTGTCCTTGACCAAAATATTTGAACGACCGGCTGGCATGAAGGCTGTCGCCGCGCACCTCGAACTTCTGGCCATCACTGGCTGTGTGGAGTTGATCCTGTGTTTGCCGATAGAGATTTGGCAGTTCCATCGCATCCATGGCTTTGACCACGGCGTCATTAGCCGCGCGAATGTTTTCCAGTGAGAAGCGCCAGTTCACGGTGTGATCCAGCTCACTTTCCGTGACGCTGGACGATATCCGCGCCATCTTTCGTATACCAATTCCACAGCCCAGGCCCATAATCCCGGCCAAAAGGGCTGGGTGAGATGTAGCCTGTCGGACGTGGGTCTGTTGCCAATGTTCAAACGACCGCAGCATGCCACAGTGGTTATTGACGGTTTCCAAAACTTGGGCGAGTGGCACATCGTGTCGCTGAGGAAAGAGGTCGCCCATAGGATCATCTTCACGAGCGTCAAGTGCAGGCGTTGCAATATGGAACGTCCCATCTTTGCGCAGTTTCAAGTGTGGATTGGCTTCTGCGTTGCTGTTTGTCGTCTCATATTGTCCATATAGGGCGGTTTTTAGAAGCGCCAACACGGCTTCAGGATTAGAGAATTCCGTCAGGCCAGCCCGTTCCAGAAGGCGTGCCTTGTCCCGTTGCCACCTTTCTTTGTCGATCAGGTAGGCGTCCATGGGGCGATACTTATAGGACTGTTCCACATTCAAATCACCAGATTTAATAGCCGTAGTAACGGCCTGAAACACAAACACCTTGTACAGGGATATCCGGAAAGTGCCGTCGTCACGGATAAGCGCGGCCTGTTGCTCAGCATCAAGAAAATCCATTGGCATATGACTGGCGGGTAATTCCCCATCCGCTTTGAAATGGGCAATCGCTTTTTGCAGAGCTTTGACCCGCGTAGTTGGCATGAACTCCAAGGCACGCAACACAGGGCTAAGACGGTTTTGCAGCTTCAGCGAACGTGCTTCCATGATGTCGTACCAACTGGCATTGCTGGCCGTCTGGGCCAGATCACCTTTCAACTGATCAAAATCTTCGGTCTTGCTGCGGGCCATAAGCTTTTCGATAGCAGCGACCTTTTCTGTATCTGACATGTTGGCCGCTGCCATGACGCTTTGAATGCTACGCAGAACGCCAAAGACAGAAACATCAAGGCTATCGACAACAGATGCAATCTGACGCTGCTGACCTTTGCGATCTTGTGCCAGTGTTTCTTGATATTCACGGGCTGCGGTGGATTTGAACGAGGCCATGACGCTAAGCCAAAGATCAATCATGTTGTCATGGCATCGATAAAACTGGTGCGCGATGAAGGCGGCCGCGTGAATATCGCGGTCATTCTGATCGCGCCTCTGCATTTGGAAAATCTCTGAGCGCAAAACGCTGCCTGCGAAATACCGGATGCCCGCTGTGCCCAGATCGAGTTTTGAGATAACACTTCCCAGCTGGTCATGTAAATCTGACAGTATCTCAAAATCAGCTACCGCCTCTTTGATCCTCAAGGGTCTGGTGGATTGTGACAATTTCTTCAGCAGCGTCAGCCGATATCGGTTTTGATCATCTGGAGCGGTGAAAAGATCGTCCAGAAGGCCTCTGGCATCATTCGATAAATGCCTATCCATCAGCACAACCAATTCTGTTTTGCGATCTTGCAGTCCAATGCGTATCATTTCCAAAAGCGTTCCAGATTGCGGTATTTGCACCCGTCTCTGGATCAAAAAATCAACGCAACGTTCAAAGATCAACCTGGGCTTGAGATGTACGTGCGCCATCGTTTCGATCTCGACAGCTAACATGTCCTTGGCTTTGTCGTCGAAGGTAGTGAAACCATGGAAATCCAAAATAATTTTTTGGTGACGTGCCCGTGTTTGCTTGGCATAGTTATCAGCTGAAAAATCTGAATGCTGAAATTCTAAAGCACGAGAAGCAGCTTCGACATCCCGTTCACAAAAATCATATGGTTGGAAAAACCGCTTTGTGGCTTTGAAATATGCACACATCAAAAGGAAACCAATCTGACCGCTGGGAGTTCGCAAGCTATTTGCGATATCAAGAAGCCCCTTAGGTAAGTCAAAGAACCTTTTGCGGTTGCGATGACCAAACAGTGGAGGCTTGTCGAATAGTTCTTGTTCATTGGCTGAGAGAATGCGCATCCGAGGCATGAGGTGATCCTATCAAAACTGACCGAAAAGGGACGATTGCGGACAGGGCCGCAAAGACCGTCCGTAAATTACCTTGCAATACTATAGGACACAGGTATCATTACGTACACCTATTTCGTAACGAATTGCCCTATGTCCAGAACCTTCGCCTATGCTCGAGTCTCAACCTTTGACCAGACACCCGAAAACCAAATCCAAGAAATCAAAACGGCTGGCTTTGCCGTCGAGCCTCATCGCATCATCACTGAAACCATCTCAGGCTCCATGGCCATCGCCCAACGGGACGGGTTTTCCAAGCTGCTGGATCGGATGGAAAAAGGTGACGTGCTGATTGTCACCAAGCTGGACCGCTTAGGCCGCGACGCCATCGATGTCAGCACCACCGTCGCAAAGCTCGAAGGCATTGGCATCCGTGTTCATTGCCTGGCTCTCGGCGGCGTCGATCTCACCAGTTCAGCCGGAAAGATGACTATGAACGTCATCAATGCCGTCGCTCAGTTCGAACGCGACCTCTTGATCGAACGCACCCAATCCGGCCTCGCCCGAGCCAAGGCGGAAGGTAAACCATTGGGGCGACCATCTGTCCTATCAGCGGATCAGCAACTCGACGTGAAAGAGAAAATCAAAAATGGAGAGGCAATCTCAGCAATCGCACGACAGTTCCAAACCAGCAGGCAGACAATCATGCGCGTCAGAGATCAAGCATAATCCTGTGGGACTTCGCGTTCCTTTGTTGGGATAGACCCTATATTGCCGATAATCAAGCCCATTGATCCCCTTTGAGATGAGAGCTGGAAGGCGAGCCATGCATTTTGCATTTGGGTCGTCTGCAATATCTGCGCGAGTGGTGCGCACCATATCTGACAAAATGGTATTGGAATAGACGATGCCCCTGCCCCGCCCCTCCATTTCAACCTCAAGAATTGTTCCGGCCATGATCGCTAAGGATCGTTTGATTTCATCAAGGCTGCGTGTATAGCCGCGCTCTTTAAGCTCTTTGCGAATCATATGGAGCGTGAAACGTACCCAGCTTTCAGACTCTCTAGGAGAGTGAAAGCCATATTGTTGGTCTGTAAATATTTTTTTTTAAAACTTCTTCTACTATTTCCTCACTCTGGGATGGGTAAAAATCCTTGAATACCCCTTCCTCAATCTCGACCGCCGCTGGCTTTACCTTCATCCGGCAATTCACAGGTCGATCTAATTTGTGAGACGAATACTCAAACTGGGATACATGGACGGGCAAGCGTCCATTGTCATCGCGTGTGCCGTTCTGTCTGCGAGCCGAAAAGGCATATTTTGGGATAGCATCCCAAATCTCTATGGTGTTCGACAGGTCTTTGGGGTCGCCAAAAAAAGACGTAAACAAATCATATTGTTTACTGCGCACTCCATTTGCTGGGGGGGCTTGTATGTCTTTTTTTGTCGCCATGTTTTCTAGTCCTTCGTTGGCGCTACTTCTGGAAGCCCATATTTTTTGAAAATGTCGTTGAATGCCTCTCCCATAAGTTCTTGCAACGTAACCCGCCGCCCTAGCCCTCTTTGGCGTTGCAAGCGTAATTCTTCGAGCGTCAGCTTCACCGAAGGATCAAACCATGCTGAGATGTTTGTCTGACCTGATCTGCTTGAAGCACGTCCATCTGAACGTGAAGAATTAGCAGCTGCCGCTGTAGGCGCAGGAGCAGTTTGAGATGGTTCTTTATTTGCCGCGAGTGCGGCGGCAAGGTTCGGTTTCTTACCCATTTGCTACCTGCTTACTTGTGGAGTTGTGGACATGTCCACTTGTGGACTTTCCTTTTTCTATCTGCCGCATTATCTTTCTGACATATTGGAAAAGCTGGCGTATTTCCTCTGCGGCCTTACCGTTAGGTTCGGTTTCCAGCGGCGTCTGGCCGGTCATATCTGAATCCTCGAAAGCTACTCGAAATCCAACCCGCACAGGACAAACCGGAAAGCTCTGTGCTTTTATAGCGGCTTCAGCTTCTTCCGAGCGCGATTTCTGCGGGCGGACTTGATTAAAAACAACAAAAGCAGGCTTTACAGTTTTCATACAGGCCAGCTTGATGGAATCCTCCACCCGCTCAATGTCCTTAATCGTGGCCTTAGCGGGAACGATAATAAGATCGGCAATGTCGGCGGCATTTAGCACCGTGTCCTGTAAACGGGCAGGCGTATCAATAATAACAAACTCCGCACCTGCCTTTTTTAAGTCCTGCCACTGGTCTCGGTAGTTGGCCGCTGTCACAGAAAGCACGGGGGGGTTTTCATCTTCCCGCCGCTTTGACCATGCATAAACGGTTCCCTGCGGGTCTAAATCAAGGACAGCGGAAGCTAGTCCATTCTGCGTGGCTGCAACCGCCAGACATTCAGCAAGCGTACTTTTCCCTGATCCGCCCTTCTGATTTACAATTGCAATTGTAAACATGTTTACTTCTCCACATGTGGACATGTCCACTTATTGACTTTCTTACATGTAACATGTGTGGACTAATCCACACATGCGTGCAAGGTGATTTGACCTCTGCAAGTAATGTTATCCACACGACCTCCATCATTCTGATGAGCGGCAACAAGAAAATGCCTAAAGCTCTCGCACATTGTCACGCAACCATTTCTCCAACACTTCAAAATTAAAGCTGCCGGTTTCGTAAAGGTTTGACATAAACTGCCACAACTCATCGGCATTCGCCGTCAGGTCATGGCCGTTGATTGTAAGAAATGTGTACATGGTCGCAAAGGCTGTGCGCTTGTTTCCGTCCACAAATGGATGATTTTGCGATAAGCTTTCCCAAAGCGCCGCCGCCTCAGCGATCACATCTTCATAATAACCTAATTGAGGACGAAAAAGCGCGGCTTCGAGCTGGCCGGGGTCACGAACACCAGACGCGCCGCCATAGGTTGCGATCTGATCCGCGTGAATAGCTAGAACGTCTGCCATGGTCGGATAGTCTCGACTCATTTAGCAAGCTTTTCATAGAGGTCGGAATAACGGGCATGGCTCTTTTGATAGGCTGACATAACATGGGGACGGGCTTTACCCTGTCGCCGCTCTTCAAGGAGGGCGGTAAGAGCTTCCTCAACAACAGCTTGAAGTTGACGGCCTTCATCTTTCGCCAGCATTCGAACACCTGCCAGTACATCCTTATCGATCTGTGTAGCGAATTTTTCTCTCGTTTGTGGCATGGCATGGCTCCTATAGTTCAACAAATAGTATATCTTCTTATTTCATGATTTGTCAAGTTTTAAGGATTTTGGCTTCATTACCTCCTTCACCCTGATTTCATATATCCCGTTATCTTGCCTTACATTGCCCTAATTCCTCCCTTTTCCCGCAAGGCGTAAAGCCTCCTTCTCTTCGTTCCGGCCAAGAGGTGCGCTCGGTCTGACTGGGGGCTGCTTTCATCCTGCGAACGGCATAAACGAAATCAGGGTGAAGGATCAAAAAATGACATTAATCAACGCATTCGAATTAGCCACACAAACCGAAAACAAACTTCTCGGCCTCGAACAACAAGCCCTCTACGCATTAACAGGCGGCAACACCAAAGCCGCCGCAAACCTTACAATCATCCGTCAAGCTCAAGGGGCAGCAAGACGCCGCCGCCTCAAATTGGCAATGTAAGGGCAGGGGGACGCCGCCCAAAAGGGCGACAATCCGTATCAGTGACACTGATAAACAACGTCATAGCCCGCTATTGTGGTCTCGGTGTAATCAAACCCTAAATCTCGCGCTATGGCCTCATAGTCGATATAGAACCGCAAGGATTCCGGCACATCACCAAACAGCCCTTCCTCCACAAATTGAACGGCCAAATCCTGAAGGTTTTCTTCATGATAAATGGTCACGTCAAAATCTGACGGCGCAACGCTATCAGGATCAAAGGAATAGCCGCACTCACCTACTGCGATGATGAATTCCAGCTTTTCCATCTCGTCCCATTTTTCAGCTACATCAAAGTACCTGGCTAAATTGGCCTGATTAAGCTCCCATGCCTTTGCCAGCTCCACATCGATGTAGTCACCGTCTATGAACTGGATTTCAAACTCTTCCACGGGGTCGCCGTATCTGTTTACGGCCTTGTCGGCCTTCTGGCGGTATTCCTCCGCCGTATCGAAATAAAATCCGGTTGCTGATATATCATAAGGTTGTGCATGTAATTTCGGCATGACTGTCTCGCTTTCTTTAAAGGTTGAACTCATGCGAAACCTTCAAATCAAGATCGCGCATGAACCCTTGCCAAGCGGCGAGCGTCCAATTTCAAAGTGTCAACGCGCTGGTTTTCTTTGGTTTCTTCACGGCGAAGCGCGCGTTCCTCCTCTGGGGGAATGTCTCTATTTCCATACCAACCGTACAAAGCCTCCCGCTTCGCTTCTACGTTTAACCAGTTTGTTTTGAATATCTCTTCATGGGATGGCAAATCATCGGGAGCGGCCATAACGGTGGGTTCTTCGTAGGAATCTTGTTCCTCTTCTTGTGAAGCGTCAACAACCCAGCCAAATTCACGTAACACCGCGTCAGGTTGCCCTTGCATCACATCAGCAAAAGTCCGGTCTTCCTCTGATAGCTCTACACCCTGCTCATAAAAAGTACTGGTGCTCCTTGCCTCATACATTTCTGTTGAAACCCTTGGATCATAAATGGTGATTTGTGCTGCGCCTTCCTCGCGCGGCCTGTGCAGGATTTTGGTGCCCTTCAAAAACCATTCTTCTGTGTAAGATTCCTCTATATCGCGAACAAAAGTGATATGCCGTTCAAGAGCATCAGCCCCGTCACCATGATATTCAACAGCCGAATAGGAAAAACCGTCAAACGGATTGATCCTTTTCCACTCTGATACAATACAGACCATCCTATCGCCCGCGCTCTGCGTCCTGTTCCCGTTCGTCTTTTTCTCTGGCTTCCTGCTCTTTCATGAGCTGAATTTCTCGCGCTACAACATCCACTGACGCGGCGGGCGGATCGCTTCTCCCGGCGTTTTCCTGCTCTGACTGGTTATCAGCCTGCGGCTTGCCAAATAAAACCTGTTCTGCCGTGGGCTGCTCTCGGTCTCCAGCCTCTCTGGCCTCCTGCTCCTTCATAAGCTGGATTTCTCGTGCCATAAAATCTTTGTCGGTTTCAGGCTCTTTAGATGGTTCCGCTTCTACCACCCGAGCGGATTCGGCGGCTTCAATCTCCTGTTTTTCGGGGAATTCTCGTCCAGCCAGATCGCTGTGCCGCTGAAATTCGGCACTCAATCCCTGCTCATCGCGGCTTTCTTCTCGCTGCGAGTCTTTCTCTCTCAGCGCCTGAAGTTCTTTTTCATCTATGAGATGGTCGGTTTTGCTGCTCTCGGCATCAACCTCAGGGTCGTGTGTCTTTATAGAGTATGAGGTGTGCTCGGAGCGCGACTGTTCCCGTGGGTCCTCTTCAATACTTTTCTGAGATTGGTCAAAAGGTTGGGCCTTTTCTCCAGAACCTAACAAAGAATCTTTGTGTACTCCTCGTGAGTGATTCCCCATCATCCCAAGCGGCGCAATACCGCGTCGCCGCACATTCTGGGGCTTAAGTTCTGGGTTGGTATTGTCCCTGACTTTCTTTTCTGGATCGTCGTCGTTGTCCGACATAGATTGCGCCAATCAACTTAGTAAAACTATTGGGGCAACTATAGCACATCATGCTGGAAGCGTGAAAAAGCTATTCTGTCGAAGGCAAAAGCCAAGCTGGGCGCTCTAGGCCTTTTTTTTCGCGGCGCAAATATGCGCTGTAAATCCACCCCCGTAGGGCATCGCTTAAAGGCATTTCTGGATTGCTTATCTCGCATTCGTAGACAAACCGCTTCATATCAACGCCTCGGTTTTCCAGCCAATCAAAGTAATCCCACTGAATGCGCCTCATCGTGACAATTTCCTCAGCGCCAAGAGCGTTCGTCATGTGCCGCCCGATAAGCTCGCAAGGGTCGTTCGGATATAGATTTTCTGCGCATTCAATCAAATTCATCAAGCAATTATAACATGTTAGGGATTCTTACTACAAATTTTTCTACCATCAACATCCACCTCAAAAACAGGCAATGCCCCCTAAAAGAGGGTGAGTTGTCGAGATTCCGCGACATACGCCGCCCATTTCGGTGACTTCACCTCAAAGTCCAGCCAGTTTTTCACGTAGGTCACAGCATCACCCTCTTCAGTGATCCGCTCTTTCTTCAGAAAGTTGGACAAATAGCCGGTTTCTGTGATCGGTAAAGGCTGCTCTCGCGGCATTGTCTGGATTTCCAGATGATCATATTCCACCCCATGCCAATCTTCGGTGTGGGTAATTTCAATGGTGATCCCGTCCCAAAAAAGTATGTGTTTTGTTTCCTTCATAATTTTCCCTTTCACTTTGTTTCGTCCTCATGGACGCGAAAGAGACAGACAGGCAGCAATGGCGGTCGATCACAGGGGCAACACGGCCTGAAAGGGTGGTGCGGGCAGCCCCTTTATCGTCCGGCGCGGCATGGTGAACTGCGCAAATCCATAGAACAGAAAACAAGCGAAAGGGTCAGATACGTGCAACCAACCGTACCCGCGCATCGGCAAGCTGATCTTTCACAGCCTTGGGGAGAAAAATATTCCCGACCACCCAATCAATGAGATCAACGGTTTCTACAGCCCGTTCTCCGCTCGCCCCTTGTTCATCAGCTTGTAATATCCGGCGTCCTAAAACAGGATTCAGCGCAGAGCTGCCACAACGTAACTCCCCATGGTCGTATTCTGGTGCAAACATCAAATTATGATTGAGGGCTGCGTGCCTCAAATCATTAGCGGCCTTGGTGCTTGTTAGCTTCTGCCAACGTGATCCCGCAACATGCGGCATATAACTCGGCGATTTTTCCAACTGCTCACGTAAGGTGATAGTAGGCTGACCATGCTTTACATTTCCAAAAAGATAGCTGTCGAGCGGACAACAAAGGCGGCGAACTGCAAAAACCATACGGTCAAACTTGTAAAGGTCTTCCCTATGCAAGGTATGGCCATAAATCTGGTACCTATTATTGGCATCACCGTTTGCGGAAATTCGTGCAATGAATTCTTCGCCAGTTTCGACCCGCCAGTACATGTCAATCTCATTCGGTTTGATCAGCATGCCCGGAAGTAAGTCACCTGCGAGCGTTATGATCTCCGGGTAGAGCAACGCCAGATCGTGTCCATAGGACGTGCGTTGCATTGGATCGGGTTTTATCGCGGACTGCCCGTTGAGGAGCAGAACCGCTTTCATCATCTTTTCAAGGCAATGCGTAGCATTCCAAAGAAAATCGAGTGCCAAACCCCTCTGAAAGCACCACCGTGCAACCACGTAGTTCTGGTCTGCTGAATCGACGAACATGTCATAGGTGATGTTGTTGCGCAGTGCATCCTGCTGACTGATCTCTCTGCTCATTCGCCCAACTCGATCTCCGCAATGTCCGCCATACCTTCCTCAACCGACATAAGAGCTTTATTCTGCGCCTCTTCCAAAGAATTCAACCACCTGCCGAATGGCGGGCTGTAATCGTCACGACTAGGGCCACGGCTACATGAAAGCAGCCATCTGCCCTTTGTTTGCGGTGAGATATACACATACCACTCATTGACCTGTGTCGTATAAACCCCGTGCTCATTGACCGCCCATTCGAGATTAGGATGCTGCACCTTCAAGCGGCGGTGCTGCCGAACTAGCGTGTTAACCAGCACCATCATGAGGCCTGAAACACGTGTTTCTCCCGACATCATTCTTTGGATGCCTCGAATGCTTGCTGAGCTGTCCCGATAGTCACCTCTTTGATTCATCCATTTGAGCAATTCACCGGAGGTGAAACTAACCTCTTCAAGCGCCTTGATGAATTCAGCACGAAGCTCTTCATCTGTTGGCTTCTGGCCAAGGATATCAACTACTTTCATCATTGGGGAACCTTCTTCATCAAAACACGACACAATGTCGTTATAATAGCGACGTTGTGTCGTGTGTCAAGTTTGAAATGATCCTAGTGAATTTTGCTGCTACCAGTATGATTGTCGCCCTTAAAGGTTTTCTGCGCATTCCCTACCGCCCATGGCCTCGGTCTTTTTCCCGCGCGGCTTTTTCTATAGCCTCCTGCTCCTTCATCCGCTCAATCTCCCGCTCTACCAAATTCGCCGCCGCGTCCGCCGGTCGGCCAGCCGTCTGGGCTGTCAACGGCTTGGTCAACAAAACTTGCTCCGCCGTTGGCCGTTCCTTCTCTTTTTTAAACGTCCTGATGTCCTCGGCGTGTTTGTCTTTCAAGATTTGACGGTCAGCCTTCTGCCGCTCGGAGAGTTCCCGCCGTTGCTGCCTGTAATCCTCGCGGATCACCTTGACCTCCGTGCGCTCGGCCAATCGCTGCGCATCGCCAAGGGCGCGGCGTTGTCGGGAATATTTATTCTCAAGGGCAGCTCCTTCCAGCTTGCCCCGCACCACCCAATTGAACACGCCGGACAGGGTGCGCCTAGCTTCTGGCTGGAATCTATCCATGCCCTTGCTGTTCAGCAGAAATTGCAAGCGGGTCACAACATTGCGGCCAGCCGCTTTCAAGACCTGCGCCGCGTCTTCCTGCTCTACGAATAATTGCCGCCAGTCGGATTTAAACGCCCCTGTGATGCGCTCCTTGATGTCGGCAACGTCCTGAGCCTCTTTTTCCTTCAGGCGACCTCTGACGGCCTTGTAATCGCCCCTATGGGCTTTGATCTCCACACCATGCCTGCGCTGAATCTCTCGCCGTGTGATTTTGTTGTCATTGGCAACGGGTTTTCGCTGTTCCTCTTGCTTGGCAAGAAACTGCTGTGCCTGCTGAACGCTCGGCAATTTATCAAGTGTGGCCGCCGGCTCTAAAAAGGCAGCAACCTGCTTTGCCCTGATTTTACTGTCGTCAATCTGCTTGACGAGGCTGTGTACCTCTCCCGCCCGATCAACAACAACAAAGCGTTTAGTGCCTCTGGCGAGGAGATAGCCTTTTTGTTCAAGACCAGAAACAAAAGCCTCGGCGGTGTTGGCGGTTTTGAATAGCTCCGTGATTTCCGCCTTGCGCTGTTTGGGGTCTAACCCTGTGCGCTCTTTCTGCTTCTGCTCGGCTTGATTGTTGTCCTTCCTGAACCGATCATTGCCACGGTCGTTTTTCAGACCGTCCGGCAATTCATGGCCGAACTTCAAGGCCATGTCTCGCGACACACCGCGTAAGGTTTGTTTGTCGTAAGAAAGCTGTACGGCCTTCATCTGGTCAATGTCGATCCGCGACCAGACCACATGCATATGCTCGCGGTCTTTTTTGTCGTGATAGACAACAGCCCGCGCCTGTTCGGTCAATCCCAGCCGCTGTTCGGCTTCCTCCACAATCTGCATATACTGCTCGTGGGTGAGTTTCTCACTCGGACTGATCGAACAGGAATACATATGCTGCGTGCATCTCGTGCCGGCAGACACCGCCTCCATTTCTAAAAAGCCGGCAATCAGGTCTTCAGCCGCCATGCCGCGCATTTCGACAATGGTGACTTTCTGTGCGTGGCCGTCATCATCGATGGTCTTCAGGAGATGCTTACCGAGATCGCGTGCGCCGCCCCGTGCATTGCCCTTGACGATCATGGATCGCGGCCAAGGGCTTTAATGCAGGCGTCCCGCATCTCGATAATGGCGTGGTGCGCCTCTTTGAACTGCCATTCAAAGGGATGCTCGCCACTATTCGTAAGCCGCGCAATCTGGTTCACATTCGAACCAACTTTGCCAATATGCGCCAGCAATTGCGCGACCATCTGGCGATTGATCGGCGGCACTCGCGAGGAACGCGGGGGCGGCAAATCAAGCGATTGCATACGAATGAAGGCTCCAACGCTAAGGCCAACAGCATCAGCACGCCGCGCAAGCTCGGTGTGTTCCGTTTCGCTGAAACGGACATTTACCTGATGCTGACGCTTGCGCTTTTCAGAGCCGGAACGTTTGGCCTCATGCATATGTGTGATCGCATTCATTCGTATGGCCTTCCCGAGTTCCCAGAGCGGTTTGAGCGTCTGGGCTGGGTTTGGGATTGCTCCCATTTGGCGAAAGGAACGCCGCCAAACAGGGGGGATTAAACGGGGGGATTCTCACCCCTTTACAAGAAGCGCGGCTATAACGCGCACATCTTGCAGTT
>CBDFNP010000008.1:0-139990 GCA_965250255.1 Rhizobiaceae bacterium | reverse complement strand
ATCATGTGTGAATGCCCTACTCAGATAGAATGAATAAAATCCGTGGGTGTAGTACTTCGCCTCGTACTTTAGTCGTCCTTCGGTTGACAATCCGCGGTGCATTTTCATCTGATCACTGACGTATTGATCCAACTTGTCCAGAATGTCATTCTGCGACATCAACAATTTGTATCTGAAATAAAATTGAGGCCTATAGAAGCCGATATTATAGAGCCGATCCAAAATCGCATCGTAATAAAGTTTAACGGCCTTCTTGCTGATTTCCAAACTTGCCGATGCAGCTCTGATAGTCTTATTGCTCAAAAATTGCTGTATAATTCCCTCAATCTTTTTGTCTGATAATATGGTACTTGCCATGTAACGTGATCCGGTTTGCTTGACGACCGCGCTGTCTAATTTTCTCCGCTCCTTTTCTGAGGCTCTGAATTGGAGTAAATCAGGCCAACACACCTTCCAGAGGTCTTGTTTTACATCAACACCGATTTCAAGGCCGTGATCCATTAGCAATTCAAGTGCGCGCTTGGGGAAGTGTTTTCTGGCGGGAGGCGTAATTTGACTGAATTCGGCCCTTGCCGCTTCGACGCTTCCATCGGGACTAAACATCAGTTTTGTACCCTTGATCAAATGAAGTAGCTTTTTCAGCGTGTATCCTGAAGGGGTGCGCATCTCTGATACGCGAACTTGATAGAGTTCCACATCAACCAAATTTTGGTCTTCATTCGGCGCTCCCGTCAACACTATAGACGTTAGAATATGAGCCAGGTCTTGTGCCGTGAAACCGTCTGCTGATCGCGGTACAAACTCTAACGCTTGGTTGTTTTTGAGGTGTTCGATTTGCTCCACAAGCGCATCAAGAGGATTGATGTCCTGTGCAATACAGTCTTCGAGAAACAAATTAATCCAAAGTTTCAAGAAAGAGATTGTATCAATATCTCCATCTTGATCCAGAGGTAGACCACTGCGAGGCCCCTCGGCCACACGTTTCACCGCTGCATAAAGAACAGGCCCCACCCCGTTATCAATCATCTTCAAATCCGGTGGCAATAGGGATCATAAATATCGGTGCTTTTGATTTTCATGCTTAAATTCAGACTGTTAGGAGACTTAGCAGTCATAGCTCATTAAAATTTGGGTGTACAGTCAAGTAGCACGCTTGTTGCAATTCCGGAATTGCTGTTGATTATAAGTGTTCACTGCAAACAAGCCAAAGAGCAAAGCAATGAACATTTTCCGAAAGAAAAAACCGAAAATCCAGGCATTCTCTGCATCTGTCAAATCCTATCCAGGTTCTTCAAGGCCTCTCGTTCAAACGGTAATTGAAAACTGGGAAGCGCCTGCATCTGAACAATACGACCACGCATTCGAAGAATATCTGGCGAACCTCGCGGAGCCGACATTCGAGCTTGTGAAAGCGAGGCGCGCCAAAACTGTCCTACTTGTTCACACGATCGAGCGGATGAGGGAACTGGCCCCAGACTTCTATGAGCAGGCAATCAGCCATGCGGGCCTTAATCAGCAAAATCTAATCGAGCGGAGAAGCGACGATGATCCGACGCATCAATAAATCAATTGCATCCAGAGCGATCTCAAACAGGCAGACCAAAAGCATTCAAAACGATGTACAGTATCTGGCTGCGCGCGAAACACGTACCATCTGGGAAGCACGAACGTACTCATTACTATTCGCCTTCCTGGCCGCGCTCATCTTGGGTGTCGATTACATGCTGGGTTGGATACTCTTTGACTATCTCGATCCAACCCTTGGCAACATAAGTCTTGGCCCACCATTTTTGGCGCTCAGCATTCCTATTGCGGTGATAGTTATTCACCTGATCATAGGTACAGACGATACCAACAGGATTGAGAACCGGTTACGCCGCGTTGCATCTGTTGGCGGATTTTTGCTGCTGTTTGCTGTATCAGCAATGGTTGCACTGGTTCTCTACGATTCATCAGATGGTCTTGGTGGACAGGGCAATGATGCCTCGATATCTGGCGTTATTGGTGATGAGACATTGGGCGACAAAGATCCGTCATCCGAGCATGGGATATTCTCAATCTTCGATGCGATATTCGCCGGTGTTCCCCGTATCTTATTCTTTTGCGCCATGTCGTTGATCTTGTTTGTCTCTGTATATGGCGTTCATGTGTTGCTGAAAAAGATTGAGGAAAATCACAAGTATTTTCACAATTCATCCAAACGTTCGCAGGAGATAAAACAGCTCGGCGCACGCGCTGATGAACTCGTCATAGAAATAGATGAGATTGACGCAGAGCTGGAAGCTTACGACGGGCAGTGTCCGCGCGATCCCGAAAAGCGTTTCGCACAAATTACCTCCGCTGCAATTTCTGATGCATTGCATGAAATGAAAAAAAGCAACACGTGGTCTCGGCAAAGAACAAGCTGTTCTGGATGAGGTGATCTTATCGACAGTTGTGCGTCGTGACGTTGTGGTTCCAGAGCATATCCGCGCCCGTGCCCAAGGTTGCCAGGTCATTGCTGAGATCAGGCAAGACACGACACCTTACGCAATTTTGAAACACTTAGGTGCACTGCCCCCGAAAGAGGAGATTTGATTATGCATAAATTACTTATGTGCATGGGTATCGCCGCATCGATTTTGGGCAGAGCTTTACCATCCAATGCAGGGCAAATTCAGGAAACATGGTTTGTTTTTGATGTCTCCACATCTGCGGCAGTTGGTATTGATACAGTTGCGGCGAGTTCCGCCGGGAACTATGTGGAAAAATCCATTCGAGCGATGAAGCCACATGATGTGGTGAAGGTTCGCACTCTTGGTAGCGCTGGAGTCGTATCACAGCAAATCCACATTGATGCGACGCTGGGCAAGAAAGCAAATATCCGTCCGCGCCGTGCGGCACGCGACCTTGCAAAGGTCATCCGCAACCTACCGAAGTTTGTCAAAGATGGAACCATTGCGCTTCAAGAGACGACGAACGTAATCGGCTTTGTGGAAACCCTGGCGCCGTCGCTTGATTGCGAAAATAAACTCACAACGGTCGTAATTTTTTCCGACGGGATTGAGTGGTCGGAGCAAGTCAACGGCGACGACTTGTTGGCTGGGAAGGTAGAACTTCCCACCGCTTCTGGTCCGATCCTCAGAGGCTGCGTTGTCGAACTACGCGGTCTTGGCGAACAAAATTCCGAACTCGGAACAAACAACGCATGGTTCTTATTGCTTCGTGAGCAATGGACGAAGTTTTTCCAATCAGCTGACGCCGCCAGTTTCAAGGCTTACGCCGAGTTTGAATAAGTGGCGCATTAGTAAGGAATGCATCATGAAACCTTTCCGTTCTTCTCAGGGGTCTATTTTCCTGATCAATGTCAAACTGCTCTATGCGGTTTTTCTCGGGTTCGCTTCCTATTGGTGCTGGCCATCCAGCGCCAAATGGTGGGGTTTTGGAATCATCAGCATCTTTGCAGCTGCGGCGACAGTAGGTCTGTTGATCCAGGCGCTGCGTGACATGATTAAACTTCATGCACGCGACAAAGTGTTGGATGAATATATGGCGCTGGGTAACAAGCCCAAGTCTTCGGAAATCGCCACCAATGATATCCTGGATAAGGCGAGGATGCGCTGATGGCCCAAATTGTCAAACGTATCATTGGCATAGGGTTTGACGATAAACCCATCTACGCGGCCAAACATGCACACTCCCTCCTTTTGGCGGCGGCAGGTGGCGGTAAGACCACATGCGGGGCTGTACCGTGGCTTCAATCAATAATTGCTGATCATTCACGTGCGCTGGTAATTGCGGATAGCAAGGAAGGTGAGATCGCAGCCCAGTGTGCGGATATGTGCGCCAAATATGGGCGTAAGGTCGCAATCATCGACGACTTCAACGTGTTGGGTGAGGATAATCCTTATAAGGTATCGGTAAATCGATTTGGCGGAGTGGTTCGTTCTTTCGTCAAGGATAATGGTGAACTGATCTTCTCCTCAGAAAATGCCTGTCAGGCGTTAATTGAAGAACCACCACGCGATCAGCGAAATGCGTATTGGCGTGATGAACCCAGAACCATCATTGAATTTGTGCTCAACACCTTACTGGTCCGCAATCCCAAACTGGCAACCGGCGGCGGGGTGTGGTCGATGATTGCCAAGCCGGACATTTTAAACAGCGTTGCTGTCATTGAAGCTGAAGAAGGTGATGATGCCCTGCAAGCCCTGGCACTTCATGTACTGGGGATGCAGAAGAACGAAGAACATTTCCCTCAACACCGCGCCGCTGCACTCAAGTCTCTGCGCATCTATGGCGCTGGATCAGCGCTGCATCACGCTGGCGTGGATTACACCCATTCCCATGAGCGACTGATCCAGGACAAGTATGTTGTCTTTCTAGTCGGCCCCGTTCGTCATATGGAACGGTTAGGTGCTGACTACGCACTGCAGCTGCAATCCTTCATTGAAGTGATCTTAGGCGGCGGTGTTGGTCCCATCTCGTTCATATTGGACGAATTCACCAATGCGCCTTTGAAGGCTTTGATATCCCAACTTACTACCATGCGCGGTTATGGTGGTACCTGTCACATGATTGCACAATCGCGGTCGGAGATTGAACGTAAATATGGCGACAAGGAATCTGCAACCATTGCCGAGAATGCAGTCATTAAACAGTGGTTTGGCTTTTCATCATTCCAGGAGGCTGAGGCAGTCTCACGTGCCATGGGAGAACAGATCAGCGTTAGTCATTCTGTCGGATTAAGTTCCGACAAAATGGAATTCTCGGGCAATTTGAGCACCGGCAAGGAACGCATGTTTACAGCGGATCAGCTGATGCGCCTGCCACCCGACGAGCAGATCATCCATGTGAAAGATGTGGGCTTCATCCATTGTAGGAAAGTTCAGGCAGGACCAGATTGCCCCTTATTGCTTTGATCTGGCGGATAACCCGCTGGAAGGCAGTCAATTTCCACCTGATCCAAAGGTCACTATGCCAACGAGTAGCGGGGAGACAAAGTCATGAGACAATCTTTCCTGCGACCAAACTACTTCATCTGGATCATTGTCCCAATTGCAGTTTACCTGACTTACTTGGCCCTCGGGTTGCCACACTTTATCTGGTCGTATTCTTTTTTGGATAACGGTCAACGCTATGATCCGTTTGCCGAGCGGTATTACACCCAATTGCACGTTCATCGGACCGTATGGTTCATTCACCAAATGTGCCTCCAACGGACACTGTGAATGGTTTCGGTTCTTTAAAGAAAATGGGGGTGCCTAATGGCTCTCCACCAATTGCAACCATGGGGTAACTGGACGGCGTTGCAGTCCTGCTCGCTGGGCAAGCTCCAAACGGGTCATGTCTTTGACTACAGCCAGTACGGTTGCCTTATCACACTGCACCTGCAGCTATCTGTTGGTCGCAATGCCATCGTGGTTGCAGAACAAGATCATAGGGCGCGATCGCCACCCAAAATCTTTGGTAATCCATCGGTTCAAGCCAGTCTTGAACGTCATTTATGTATTTGAAGTTTCTCATCTTTTAAGAATACCAGAGTTGGATTCCCCCCTGCAATCACAAAATGAAAAGCGAGACTGACCGTGACTTTTGACATCAATGAAGAGATCAAGCGCACCTTCAATCTGGTCGGATTGAACAATGAGGCCACAAAAAATCTGACTGGCAAAGAGTGGGACCAATATCAGGGCATCACCAAGAAATATGCTGATCTGACAGGTTTTGAAGAACGCGCCTTCAAGCTGGAGTACAAAACACGCTTTGAAATCGCGCGTAAGCGACTGCTCAATAAGGCGGGTGAGAAAAACAAAGATCTGAAGCGCCGAACATTTGGGTGTGACACTTTCGACAAATCAGCAATCAACCGACAAGCCGATCGCCAGGTTCGGAATCAGCATTACCAATTGATCGCCCATCTTGGAAATAAGGAAGTTACGGAGAAACAAACCCTGCTTGAATCCTCTAACCATCACCTCCAGCAAAAGGAAAAGCCAAAAAGGGATTTTTCCAAAGCTGTTGATCGCCGCAATGGAATTGATCGCCGCCAGTTGACGGGGCCAACAAGAAAACGTTGATCTGCACGTGCCCGCAAATGGTCAATCCAAAGCGCCAATTTTGCCGATTAAGGCAAACAATATGACGCATTAACAATGAAAGGAAACACAATGGAGAATAACACTCAAAACAATCAGAAATTTCGCCATGAGGCTGATCAATCTCAGACTCGAACCACTAGTCCATCTCGTATAGCTACGCGACCTGGGCCAAGCCACGGTTAGGAGGTTTGACAATGGAGAAAGACAAAGCACCGATAATCGAAGACCCGACAGACAGAAGTTCTGAGCTGATCACGCGCCCAGCCCTTAAACTGGATGTTGAGCGGTATCGAAAGATGTTGGATTCCACTGATCTCAGTGAAGACGAAAAACAGGATTTTCTAGAAACCGTCTGGTCTATCGTTATCGGCTTTGTCGATCTCGGCTTCGAAATCCATCCGCTACAGCAAGTAGATCCTGGAGGGTGTGGGCAAGAAATAGATTTGTCATCATTTTTGGCCTCTGATGTGGTATCCTCCAAGAAAGGACACCCGAAAACCCAATTTGCTGAAGCTGCGGATCATTCGACGGATGATGGTGCGGAAAGGATAAAGGCATGATGTCAGCGAAGGAAGATTTTGCACCAAAAACCAAAGCCGTCGTCTATTGCCGTGTATCTAGCGCCAAACAAACCAAGGTGGGCGATGGTCTAGGTTCTCAACAAACACGATGCCGCGAATATGCCCGCTACAAGAGGTTGGAAGTAGTAGAGGCATTCACCGACGATATGAGCGGTAGTCTCACCACACGGCCCGGCATGAAGGATATGCTGACATTCTTGCGCAAACATCGCGGCAAAGAGCCTGTGGTCGTCATCATTGATGATATCTCGCGTCTTGCTCGCGGTATTGAAGCGCATTTGCAGCTGCGCGCTGCTATTGGAGAAGCGGGCGGCATTCTCAAAAGTCCGACAATTGAATTCGGCGAAGACTCTGATTCCATCCTCGTGGAGAACATGCTGGCCAGCGTGTCGCAACATCAACGCGAGAAGAATGCCGAGCAAACCAAGAACCGCATGCGCGCGCGTACCATGAATGGTTATTGGTGTTTCCAAGCACCGGTTGGATACCAATATCAACGGGTCGCAGGCCACGGCAATTTGCTGGTTCGCGATGAACCTAACGCTTCAACCATCCAGGAAGCTCTTGAAGGCTTTGCCGCTGGCCGGTTTGAAACACAGGTCGAGGTAAAGCGCTTCCTCGAAAGCCAACCCGAATTTCCCAAAGATCTGCCCGACGGCAAAATTCGTAACCAACGGGTGTTTGAGATTGTGCGCCGCCCGATCTATGCAGGCTATATAGAAGCCAAAAACTGGGACATCGCGTTACGCAAAGGCCATCATGAAGGCCTGATCAAGTATGAAACTTTTGAGAAGATTCAAACCCGCCTGAAAGAAGGGGCTAGGGCACCGGCACGCAAAGACATCAATGAAGATTTTCCGCTTCGCGGGTTTGTTCAATGCGGCGATTGCGAAAAACCACTCACCGCCTGCTGGTCAAAAAGCAAGACCGGCAAAAAACATCCCTATTACCTGTGCCACAACAAAGGCTGCATCAGTCATCGAAAATCCATCCCCCGTGACCACATGGAAAGTGAATTCGAGACCATCCTGCAATCCATGCAGCCGTCAGAATACTTGGTGTTGATTGCAAAAACCATGTTCAAGGATGCTTGGAATCAAAGGTTGGTACAGGCCAGGTCTGTTTTAGCAATGATGAAACGCGAACGGACCAGGATCGATTCCCAGATAGATCAATTACTGGATCGGATCGTCGAAGCAGATAACCCGCGCGTCATCACCGCCTACGAGGGAAAGATCGCCAAACTGGAAAAAGAAAAACTCCTTTTGACCGAGAAACTTCAAAATCAAGGAAAACCAAAGCACACCTTTGAGGAAATGTTCGAACTCGCGCTCAACTTCCTTTCAAACCCCTGGAATCTCTGGACTTCTGGACAAATCCACCTGCGTAAAACAGTGCTTAGATTGACCTTCGCCGAGCGAATGGCCTATCGCCGGAATGAAGGGTTTCGAACCCCGCAAACCACTGAACCATTTAACTTTTTAGGAGAAATCATGCAAAATTGTGAAATGGCCCGACAGGATTCGAACCTGTGACCTCTGCCTTCGGAGGGCAGCGCTCTATCCAGCTGAGCTACGGGTGCATTGCGTCTTCAATAGCTGATCTCAGGACGTACTGCAATCTGACTGTCTCTGTTGTCAGGCAATTTTAACAAGGCCTTGTTCATGGTGGCGAATGACCTTGTGACATAAATCCAAAAAGGCTTCGTGAGAGAGATCATTCTTCGCGGCATTTGTCCTCCACGCACAGATCACAAAGTCGGGCTCTCCCAATCCATTATACCAACGGCCATTAGGATTGTTTCTTTTGACCAGGAATTATTTTGGCTTTGGTTAGGCGCGATTGGCGAAGTGGTGCGGCGTACCATGAGCTAATTGCAACGCGGCCAAAACCAAAAGAAACCTGGCCTGCGGTGCTCCAAAATTGCCCACCGGATCCGTGTTATGCCTCTTGACCAATGCGTTTTGCATTGCACTTCGAGGCCTGCCTTGCCGGTAAACAATTTTGGAACATCAAAAGGGTCAATCCTAATGGCCGTTGGTATTATTCATATGGTCTACCGAAGGCAAAAGTGCGAATTGAACCTTGTATTTCCGGCATCGGGCTTTTGATTTTTCATTGTCATAGTGGTTCGCGTTCAAACATTTGCATCCCCCTTGCGGCGAGTTTGTTTGCTAATGTTTGAATCAAAAGAACCCCTAGATATCAATGTGTTGCTAGTGGTCTTAAAGTTCGAAACGAATGCAAACGAGAAAACGGAAAAGGAGACCATTCGTTTCGAACAGACCAATAGGTGCTGATAAGCGACCCATTGAGGTTCTCGCCAGTATAGTGATCCTTCCCCATTGAGCGTTTCACGGCGTTGTGGATTGCGATGCGACAGCGTTCACCCATTGCGGCTGCATTTCCCCTCGCCCGGTCCCGTTTTACATGAGCGTGAGCCTTAAGAACCCACCACCGTTCGTAAATTTTCTGCTCAACGGGAAAGGGAAAGTCCGCTGCAAGTTGATATTTCCGGGGTTTCAATGAGCCTCATCCCAGTTTTCTGCCGCCTGCGCATCAACCTTCAGCAGAACCGCCAAATCAAGCGCCGGCATGGCGGCATTCTCCATGACATCACGGACCACAGCAATGGTATTTTCAACCTCGTCTTCCGGAACTTCAAAGATCAATTCATCATGAACCTGTAGAAGCATTTTTGCGGTAAGGCCGGTAGCCTCCAGCGCGTCGTCCATACGCACCATGGCCCGGCGGATAATATCGGCAGCAGAACCCTGGATTGGCGCGTTGATCGCGGCACGCTCATTGAACGCCCGCATCTGCGGATTGGATGCCTTGATGTTTGGATAATGCGCGCGTCGGCCAAACACGGTTTCCACAAACCCATGCTCGCGGCAAAATTCCTTGGTCTGGTCCATATAATCCCGAATGCCGGGAAAGCGTTCAAAGTACATTTTGATGTAGTCTGAAGCCTCGGAGCGACCTATGCCAAGTTGGTTCGCCAAGCCAAACGCAGAAATCCCGTATATGATGCCAAAGTTGATAGCTTTTGCCCGCCGCCTGACCATCGGGTCCATGCCTTCAATCGGCGTATCAAACATCTCTGATGCCGTCATCGCATGAATATCCAGACCGTCAGCGAAAGCCTGTTTTAGTTGGGTAATATCGGCAATATGGGCAAGCACACGGAGTTCGATCTGGCTGTAGTCAGCCGAGACCAGCATGTTGCCCGGGTCAGCGATGAAGGCTGTCCGGATTTTCCGACCCTCGGCTGTGCGGATTGGAATGTTCTGCAGGTTTGGATCAGATGATGAAAACCGGCCGGTTGATGTGGATGCCATCGAATACGATGTGTGAACCCGTTTGGTATCCGCATTGATGAACCCGGGCAGGGCATCGGTATAGGTAGATTTGAGTTTTGACAGCTGGCGCCACCCGACAATTTTGCGTGGCAGTTCGTGGCCTTCTGCTGAGAGCTCTTCGAGCACCTGGGCTGATGTTGAATATTGCCCGGTTGCGGTTTTTTTAGCCCCCGGCAATCCCAATTTGCCAAACAGGATTTCACCCAACTGTTTTGGCGACCCAATGTTGAATTTCTCGCCGGCAAGTTCATGAATCTCAACTTCAAGTCCGGCAGCAGCCCCGGCAAGTTCGCCTGAAAGACGTGACAGGATTTGCCGATCAACCGTGATGCCGCGTTGCTCCATTTTGGCGACCACATCAATAAGCGGCCGCTCAAGGCGTTCATAAACACCCGCCATGCCTTCTGCTGCAAGCCTCGGTTTCAAGACCCGCCAAAGACGAAGCGTGACATCTGCATCTTCAGCGGCATATCGGGTTGCCTTGTCGATTTCCACAAAATCAAAGGTAATTGCCGATTTGCCGGAACCCGTAAGCTCCTTGTAAGAGATGCAAGCATGACCGAGATGGCGTTTGGCAAGGTCATCCATCCCGTGCCCGCCCCGACCCGCATCAAGCACATAGGAAAGCAGCATAGTGTCTTCCAAACCTGCAAGTTCGACACCGGCCTGGGAGAAAATCAGCCAGTCATATTTCAGGTTCTGGCCAATCTTGAGAATTGAGAAATCTTCAAGAACCGGCCTCAGTATTTCGATGGCACGGGAAGTTTCAAGTTGGTTTGCAGCAATGCCGCCGCCCAGCAAATCACCTTGACCATCCTTGTGGGTGAGGGGAATGTAGCAGGCGGTCCCTGGCTCTGTTGCAAGTGATATGCCTACAAGTTCTGCCGACATCGGATCAAGAGAGGTCGTCTCTGTGTCGATGGCGACGGTTCCGGCTTCGCGAATACGCGTAACCCAGACATTCAGGCTCGCTTCGTCACGCACGCATTCATACACCGACGCATCGATTTTGGTGGCCAGTCCCTCTGCTGCACGCGCTGCTACGAGATCCTGCGTGCTGCGACTATCTTGCGCGGCTGAGCCCACAGATTGACCTTCGGATTGCGCGTCGAGATCCGGTCCGCGCAGTTGCTCAAAGCCATCAACGGAAATCTCATCTGCTTCAATCGCACTTGCATCGGTATCGGTCACCTCTGCAACCTTGCGGGTGATCGTTGTAAACTCCATCGCCTTCAGAAACGAGATCAGCTTTGGCCCTTCTGTTGGTTCAAGAAGCAAATCGTCCAGCGGTACGTCCAGGGGTACATCTTGTTTCAGCGTGACCAACTCGCGAGACAGGCGAGCCTGCTCGGCAAACTCAATCAGGTTTTCACGGCGCTTGTTCTGTTTGATCTCGCCGGCGCGTTCAAGGAGTGTATCAAGATCGCCATATTCATCCAGCAGTTGGGCTGCAGTCTTTGGGCCGATGCCCGGAACACCGGGAATGTTGTCGGTTGAATCGCCCGCCAGCGATTGCAGGTCGATCATCTTTTCAGGCCCGACACCAAACTTTTCATGAACCTCGTCAATTCCGACACGCCGGTCTTTCATCGTGTCATACATAATGACCCTTGGATTGATGAGCTGCATCAGGTCTTTGTCAGAGGAAATTATCGTAACATCCCCACCCGCCTCGTGGGCTTCCCGGGCATAGGTGGCGATCAGGTCATCGGCTTCAAATCCTTCGGCCTCCACGCAGGAAAGGTTGAACGCACGCGTTGCTTGCCGGATGAGGCCAAATTGTGGACGCAGGTCTTCGGGAGGCGCATCGCGATTGGCTTTGTACTCCGGAAAAATCTCATTTCGAAATGTCTTGGAGGAATAATCAAAGATCACCGCGAAATGCGTCGGCACAACACCAACGGATGTATCACGTGCATCTTGCACCAGTTTCCAAAGCATGTTGCAGAAACCGGAAACAGCACCCACCGGAGCGCCATCTGATTTGCGGGTGAGGGGCGGTAATGCGTGGTAGGCGCGGAATATGTAAGCGGATCCATCCACGAGAAAGAGGTGATCGCCTTGTTTCATTTCACTTGCTCCGGGCACAAATTCATAGAAGGGTGTTTTAGGCTTGTGCTGACCATTTGACCATAGGGAGGAAGGGTTGTCCGAAGAGAAAAAAGCGTGCTTGGTGATTGGTGCGGGAGACGCAACGGGGGGAGCGATTGCAAAGCGTTTTGCGCGCGAAGGGTATGTGGTGGTTCCGGTGCGCCGGAAGCTTGAGCACCTTGACGATCTGGCGCAACAAATCCGCGATGAAGGCGGCGAAGTGGTTCCCGTCGCTTGTGATGTACGCGACGAAAAACAGATGGTGGCTTTGTTTGACAGGATTGAAGGTGAAATCGCGCCGCTTGAAATAGTGGTTTTCAACATTGGTGCAAATGTCAGGTTTCAGTTTGAAGAGATTGAAGTTCGAAAATTCACCAAAATCTGGGAGCTTGCCTGTTTTGCAGGATTTCTCACCTGCAGGGAAGCGGCACGAAAAATGTCACCGCGTGGTAAGGGCAGTATTTTAGTGACAGGGGCTTCTGCAAGCATAAAAGGGTTTGCCGGAGGTGCTGCTTTTGCCAGCGCGAAATTTGCCCTTCGCGGAATGACACAAGGATTGGCACGGGAACTGTGGCCAAAGGGTATCCACGTGGCCCACTTCATCATTGATGGCGCGATTGACACCGAGTTCATTCGCGAGTTTTGGCCGCATGCTTATGAGAAGAAGGATCAGGACGGGATACTCAATCCTGAACACATTGCAGAAAATTACTGGCAGGTTCATGCCCAGCCCCGTGACAGCTGGACATTTGAGATGGACCTCAGGCCATGGATGGAGGCATTTTGATGGGCAAGATCGTGGACTTCTATTTTGATATTGTAAGCCCCGCGAGTTACCTCGCCTGGACACAGATGCCCGGCATTATTGAGGAAACAGGTGCTGAGGTTGTCTATCGCCCATTTTTTCTGCCCGGGGTTTTTGACAAGGCTGGAAGCGCCAGCCCGATCACGGTTCCTGCAAAGGGGAAGTGGTTGTTCAAAGATCTGGTTCGGCACGCAAAGAAATATAATGTGCCATTTGTCATGAATGAGAATTTTCCATTAAGCTCGGTATATGCAATGCGCGGGCTTAACAACTACCGTGATACAGAGCATTTCATAGCACTCGCCAACGGTATGTTTGATGCCATGTGGGCGAACAATCAGAACGTCAATGACCAAAACATCATGACGGGTATTTTGACAACAGCAGACATCGATCCTGCAGAATACATGGAAAAACTCAACGATCCGGCCAACAAACAGGCTTTGGTTGACGTTGGCGACGAGGCGGTTGCGCGTGGAGTATTTGGAGCGCCGACATTTTTCATTGGCGACCACATGCATTGGGGGCAGGATCGTCTTGGTTTTGTTCGGGAAGATTTGTTTGCGTAATCGGGTTCTGCAAGTTTTCAACGCGTCAATCCTGATGGCGATTGCTACTAAATGGCAAATAAATGACGTGGCATTGATCCCTAATTTATCAGTTCTTCGAGCATTTGCTCATCAAGCATTGCAAGAAAAGCCTGCGTTGCCCGATTGAAGGTTTTTCTGAGTTTACAACTCGGCAGGAATGTACAGCTTGATGCGCCGGTCCGCTGGCATTCAACTACCGCAAAATCAGACTCGATCGACCGGATGACGTGTCCAACGGAAATTTCCTTCGGCTCCAGAGCTAAAGTCACTCCACCAATCCGACCCCGCTGGGATTGTACAAAACCAGCCTGCCTGAGTTTGGCTGCAATTTTCATCACGTGAGATTTTACCAAGCCAAGTTCTTCGGCAATTGCCTCTATGGTCAAAGGGCTCTTTTTGGTCGCGAGGAGCATTAAGATTCTCAACGCGAAATCGCTGGCTTGGTTTAATCGCATGGCAGGTTCCAAATACATTCATTTGATTTGTTGACTTTAGTGGTTGTGGTGGCATAAATAAAGATACATTTTGAATGAATGATAAAATCGGGTGCTGGACGATGCATAAAACCGAACCATTGGAGGTTACGAGAGAGCAAATCTCAGAGTTTGTCGAAACCTTTTATGATCTAATATTGAGGGATCAACGGTTGGGTCCAATTTTTCGAAACGAGATCGGCGGCAACTGGAGCGTTCATCTCGAAAAAATGAAGCGGTTCTGGTGTGCAGTTCTGTTAAAGACAAAAGAATATTCCGGAAGGCCCATTCCCGCCCACACGAAACTTCAGGGCGTAAAAACAGACGACTTTCGCAAATGGCTTGGCTTGTTCAGGCAAACCGCGGTTCAGGTCTTTGAACCGGAAGTCGCTGCCACCGCGACCCAATCCGCTGAGAATATTGCTTCAAGCCTCTGGCTTGCAATGAATGCTGGCAGTTTTTCAGCGCCGCCCAAATGGTCTGAAGCAAAAGAAACTGCGCGACAAACCCAACCATGATCAACGGAGATCAGCATGACTCTCATAAATATGTTTCTCAAAATACTGTTTTTCCCGGGCAATCTCGTCCTGCAGAAACTGGGCATTTCAATTGAAGAAGACGGTGGAATTCTGCGATCCTTCATTAACAGCTCTGTTTGGGGGGCTATAACCTTGTTGTTGGTATTGAAGGGATAACAGCCACTGCACCATTTTCCTGATCCTAGTGGTCCGTTCGAAACAAATGAGTCCCTTTGCGGCGAACTCTTTATCATTTGTTTCGAACGTAAAGACCACTAGCAAGGTATTGTTTTCTAGTGGATTTTAAGATTCAAATATTTGGATGAGAGGTCTCGGAAAACGGGTTCCAAATGTTTGAATCAATCCACTAGAACATTTTGTGCTGACTTACGGCAGTTTGGCTTTGCCAAACGCCTCCACGGGGGCGGGCACAAGCCCGGCTCGCTTTGCGCGCGCATACCAGCGCCATAAAAGGGGCAAACCAAACGGCCGGGGTCATAATACCAACGGCCATTAGGATTGACCCTTTTGATGTTCCAAAATTGTTTACCGGCAAGGCAGGCCTCGAAGTGCAATGTAAAACGCATTGGTCAAGAGGCATAACACGGATCCGGCGGGCAATTTTGGAGCACCGCAGGCCAGGTTTCTTTTGGTTTTGGCCGTGTTGCAATTAATACCAAAGGAAGTTGATATTGGCCCATCTGACCTTAATAGATTTGACGTTTGGCCAGGAGCGAACGGCGATCTGGTACCAGTACCACGAGCCGGGTGCGACGCCGACCAAACGTCAAATCTATCAGGCCTTTGGTGATGAAAAACCGCCCCCCTGCTTTGTTGCAATCCGCTCGTGGTCGGCTAAGACCACGTCACCAATTGCGCCGCGCCGGAGACGGTTTTTCTATCATCAGATGGGTCAATATCAACTTCCTTTGGTATAGCTCATGGTACGCAAGCACCCCTTCGCCAATCGCGCCTAACCAAAGCCAAAATAATTCCTGGTCAAAAGAGCAAATCCTAATGGCCGTTGGTATAACTGGCTCCAACAAACCGTTGAAAGAAAAAGAAAATGAAATCGTTTCACCTTGATCTGTTGCTTGAAGAAGCCTGCGCAACCGCAAAACCCAAAAATCGCCGTTTTGGACTTCTTTATCCGGATCTCAATTCATTTAAACCCATCAACGATGTAAACGAACCAGACCCTAATCAGCAATACTCACCAATCCGGGCTCAGACCCTATACCGGATTAAAGCACGAGACTTTTGATTTTCCCCGCCTGTCAAGCACCGGTACCTGTCGTTTGCAGATGTCGCTTGCATGCTGGCACCTTGGATGGAAAGCACAACCCGATGGCGGATCGAGAGGGGAGGGAAGTTCCCCGGTCAACATGATACGTTTTTTCTTTTTCCCCGGATTGGCCGATGGTGTGGCCGACATTAACGCAGCGGTATAGGGGTGTTGTGGTTTTTTAAACAAGATTTCCGAAGGTCCGCTTTCTACCACTTTACCCAGATACATCACCATCAAATCATCCGCGATGTGTTTAACGACCGAAAGGTCATGACTGATAAAGATATAGGCAAGATTAAGTTCGTCCTGTAACTCGGTCAAAAGGTTGAGAACCTGGGCCTGGATGGATAGATCAAGGGCCGAAACCGGTTCATCCAAAACCAGAATTTCCGGCTCAAGCATCAACGCCCGGGCAATCGCAATTCTTTGGCGTTGCCCGCCTGAAAACATATGCGGATAGCGCTCATAATGTTCTGTCCGCAATCCAACCCGGTCCATCATCGCTTCGGCCCGTTGTCTGCGGTCAGAGGAGTTCATGGCGGTATTGAGTTTCAACGGCTCCTCAAGAATAGTGCCGACCTTGTGTCGTGGATTAAGGGAGCCAAACGGGTTTTGGAAAACAATCTGAATGGCCTTCCGCATGTCAGTTGATCCTGGTTCAGCTTCCTTGCCCATGATTTCGACTTTTCCGGCGGTAGGCGGTTCCATCATGGTAACAACCCGGGCGAGGGTAGATTTTCCGCACCCGGACTCTCCAACCACGGCAAGAGTATTACCCGGCTCAAGAAAAAAGCTTGCACCATCAAGCGCTTTGACCAGCTTTGTCTTTTTTAATAATCCGCCGCCAACTTCATAGTATCGCGTGATGTTATCTGCCGTGATGATGGGTTTGCTCATCCCCTTGTACTCCGGGATTTTTTTGAGTCTGTGGAACTCAGCGGGAAATTACAAAGGACATGGCCCAGTCTTGCGCCCTGTCGTTCTACTCCTTTGGTGCAGGCATCTTTAGTAAATTGGCAACGCGGTGAAAACAGACAACCATCCGGCTTATCAAACTGTCCAGGAACCACTCCGGAAATAGATGGCAATACCCGCCCGGTAGCCCGCTCCGGCAACGCGGCAAGCAATGCTGCGGTATAGGGGTGATGAGGGTTTGAAAACAGGCCTTGAACTTTTTGCTCTTCAACTTTTTGGCCGGCATACTGAACCTGAACACGTTCTGCCGTTTCCGCCACGACACCCATGTCATGGGTAATCAGGACCAGCGCCATGTTTGACGATTTTTGAAGACTGACCAGGAGTTCCAGAATTTGCGCCTGGATGGTAACATCAAGCGCGGTCGTTGGTTCATCGGCAATCAGCAGCTTTGGATTGCAGGCCAGCGCCATCGCAATCATCACCCGCTGGCTCATCCCGCCAGAGAGCTGATGCGGAAACGCAGAAAGCCGCGTCTCTGGTGCAGGTATTCCTACTTGTTCAAGTAGCTCTATTGACCGATTTCGCCGTTCCCTGCGGTTCATGCCGAGGTGAAGCCGCAGGCTCTCTCCAATTTGAAATCCAACTGTAAAGCACGGGTTGAGGCTGGACATCGGTTCCTGAAAAATCATGGCGATTTCCTTGCCGATGATTTTACGCCGATCTCGCTTGTTCATCGTAAGCAAGTCATGCCCCTCAAACTGCATAACATCAGCATCAACTTGTGCAGTCCACGGCAACAAGCCCATCAGTGCCAGCATCGAGACCGATTTCCCGGACCCGGATTCACCGACGATCGACAGTATTTCACCCCGATCGCAAACAATGTCGACACCATCCACGGCTTGGAAAAGCCCGCTAGCGGTCTGGAAATCGACGGAAAGATTTCTGATTTCAAGCAGCGACATTACGACCTCTTCAGCTTGGGATCGAGTGCATCGCGCAATCCATCGCCCATCAGATTTATTGCCAGAACAGTGATCAGGATTGCAAGCCCGGGAAATGTCACCACCCACCAGGCCCGCAATATAAATTCACGTGCTTCAGCTAGCATGGTTCCCCATTCTGGCGTCGGTGGTTGCGCACCCATTCCCAAAAACCCAAGTGCCGCTGCATCAAGGATCGCATTTGAAAATGATAGGGTCGCCTGTACGGTTACCGGCCCAAGGCAGTTGGGCAGGATGGTGCGCGTCATAAGGTAGAACGGTGAAGCACCTGCAACCTTAGCTGAAACGACATATTCGCGGTTGATTTCGTTCAACACCGAAGCACGGGTGAGACGCACGAAATGCGGTTGCAGGACTATTGCAATGGCGATCATTGCGTTGAGTAGTCCCGGCCCGAGAATGGCGACCAGAACCAGCGCCAGCAGCAGGGACGGAAATGCAAGGATAACATCCATAATCCGCATGATGATGGTATCAACAACACCGCGAAAATATCCGGCAATCAAACCGACGCTAACGCCGCCGGCAAGAGCAAGGGTGACCACCACAACACCAATAAAAAGTGAAAACTGCGCACCATAAATCAGTCGCGAAAGCATATCCCTGCCAACTGCATCTGTGCCCAGCAAAAATTCCCAACGACCACCATCTTCCCAAACCGGCGGGACAAGGAATGCATCGCGGTATTGTTCGTTTGGCGGGTGGGGCGCAATCAGCGGCGCGGTAAATGCAATGATCACCAGCGCTATGAAAACGCAAAGTCCGATCACAGCGCCCCGGTTTTCACTGAAGTAAAACCAGAATTCCGACAACATGCGATTGCGTGTCTGCCGTCTGGTTTCCGCAACGAGCTGATCTGTGCCTTGGTTTTCGTTCACAATGCCCTCAATGGTGCCGGATACGCGGGTTGATCAGACCATAGGTCATGTCAACGAGCAGGTTTACGATCATGACCATCGCCGCGATCAGCAAAAGGCCACTTTGAACGACCGGATAGTCGCGGCGGAAAATCGAATCAACCATCCACTTGCCGATACCGGGCCAGGAAAAGATCGTTTCGGTGAGAATGGCTCCTGCAAGCAGGGTCCCAACCATCAGGCCAATGACGGTAATGACGGGGATCATCGCATTGCGCAGCGCATGAATTCCAACGACACGCTTTTCGGATAATCCTTTGGCCCTTGCGGTTCTCACATAATCCTCTCCAAGTACTTCCAGCATTGCCGAGCGGGTTTGCCGGGCAATCACAGCCAGCGGAATGGTAGCCAGCACAATTGATGGCAGGATGAGATGGCTAACGGCCGAAGAAAACGCCCCCTTTTGGCCAGATAAAAGACTGTCAATCAACATGAATCCGGTAACCTGTGGAAAGAAATAGATTAGTGAGATTCGCCCGGACACAGGCGTCCATTGCAGGGTTCCGGAAAACACAATAATCAGCAGAAGACCCCACCAGAAGATCGGCATTGAATAACCGATCAATGCTGTGCCCATGATGGCTTGATCCAGAAACGAACCGCGCTTGCTGGCAGCAATTATACCGGCTGGAATGCCGATTATGATTGCCAGAATTATGGCACAGAAGGAAAGTTCGAGCGTTGCAGGAAACAGGGTAAAAAATTCGACGAGCACAGGCTTTTTGGTAACCAGGGAGTTTCCAAAGTCACCCGACAAAAGATTGCCAAGATACTCAAGATACTGCTCCCAAAGCGGGCGGTCGAAACCAAATTGCTTTAAAAGCGCATCATAGCGTTCCTGCGTAAGGCCGCGCTCGCCTGCCATCAGTAATACGGGATCACCGGGGAGCACACGAACAAAACCGAAGGCGATGATCGTAATGCCGAGGAAGGTCGGGGCCAGAAGCAAAACACGTTTTAAGAGAAATCCCAGCATCAGCTATCCCACAATCCGCAGATCACGTGAGAAACTTGTAAGGCATTCAATTCCGTCATCGGTAACAAGCACATCATCTTCAATCCGTACCCCGCATTCACCCTGGCGGTAAAGGCCCGGCTCGATTGTAAAAACAACACCGCTTGTCAATTCAACACGATTCCCCCGCATGATTTGAGGAGCTTCATGCACTTCGAGCCCCAGGCCATGGCCGGTTTTGTGAAGCGTAAAATCCTTGAACTGCGAGTTTTCCAACACCCGCTGAACAGCATCGTCCACATCATGGGCGGTGATGCCTGGTCTTGTAATCTCGCGGCCCTTTTTGTTTGCGGCAAGAACGGTTTTATAAAATGCGCGATCATAGTCAGAAACTTCGCTGACAAAAAACGTTCGTGTAATATCGGCATGGTAGCCTCGAAAGCTTGCTCCAAAATCAATCAGTAGCGCATCACCGCTTTTGACATGATAATCGTCTCTGGCGCTTGCGTGTGGCAGAGCTGAATTTTCACCAGCCGCAACAATTGGATCAAATGCCAGTCCATCTGCTCCGTGGGTAAAAAGCTGCTGCAGTAAGATCGCCTGAATATCTGTCTCATTCAGGCCAATTTTTACTTTCCCCAAAGTAGTCTCAAGCGCTCTTTCAGAAATTTCGATTGCCATTTTTTGTAAAGCTGTTTCTTCGGCGGTCTTCTGTAACCGTATGGAAGACAATTCCGAATGTGCATCAACAAATCCAGCGTCGGGAAAAACCTCCATCAGCGCCAGGTGCTCAAACGCCCGCATGCGCTGACCTTCAACGCCAAATCGGTTTGCGGTTTTCAGATGAGGAATAGCGTTCGCTGCAGATTGAAATGCCCCCGCATATCCAATCTCATCGTGCCAGTCGAAAACACGACCTTCGAAACCTGTCTTCACGAACGAATCCATCTCAAGGTTCGGAACAATCGCTGCCGGGCTACCCTCCCTGGGTACAATAACCACAAGCGGCCTCTCCATGAGATGAAAATCCATGGAGAATACCCGCCTGAAGTTTGCACCAGGCACAAAGGCAATGCAGTCGAGGTCATGCGCCCTCAACACATCAAAAACCGGATCTAGCTTGTTATTTGTCATTAAAACATATCCCGGGCGGCTAACTGCCCGGGACAATTTTAGTTATTCGGAGAGATCAACTCCCGTAAACCAATGGCCACCGAGAGGGTCGATCTTGTAGCCGGTGACTTTCGTGGACATTGGCATAAACACGATTGAATGAGCGATGGTTGCCCATGGTGCCTGCTCTTTGAAAATGCCCTGAGCTTCTTCATACATTGCTGTACGTTTGACCTGATCAGGTTCCTGCTTGGCCTTGATGATCAAATCATCAAATGGCTGATGGCACCATTGTGCGCGGTTCGAACCGCCGACACCTGAGCAGCCAAGAAGCACAGCGAGGAAGTTGTCCGGATCACCGTTATCACCGGTCCAGCCGAGCAGAACCGCACCGTCGCGGTCTTCAGCTTTCGAGAGTTTCAGATACTCACCCCATTCATAAGAGACGATCTCAACCTCAACACCGATCTTGGCGAAGTCGGCCTGCATAACTTCCGCCATGCGCCGCGCATTCGGATTGTATGGACGCGCAACCGGCATTGCCCAGATTTTCATCTTCAAATCTGAAACACCTTCCGCAGCGAGCATCGCTTTTGCGCCTTCGGGATCATACGGATCATCCTTGATGGCATCGTTGTATGACCACATGGTTGGTGGTATCGGGTTCTTGGCAGCCTTTCCCGCACCATCAAACACTGCTTCAAGAATTGCCGCTTTGTTGATAGCCATGTTCAAAGCCTTGCGAACCTTCGGATTGTCATATGGCGCGACCTTGGTGTTGTAGGCCAGATAACCGACATTCAAACCTTCCTGCTCAAGCATATTGAGATTTGGATCAGCCTTCAAATTCGCAATGTCAGCCGGGTTTGGATAAGGTGCAACATGACATTCACCTGCTTTCAGCTTTTGCGTACGAACCGAATTGTCGGTTGTAATCGCGAAAACCAGATCATCAATCGGCTGTTTTCCATTCCAATACTCTGCGTGTGCCTTGTAACGGATCACCGCGTCTTTTTGGTAAGCCACAAACTGGAACGGCCCGGTTCCGATGGGCTGTTGATTGAGGCCTGCCTGGTTTGATGCAGCTTCCAGTTGATCAGCATATTCCTTGGAAACGATGGAGGCAAAATCCATTGCCATGTTCGCAATGATTGGAGTTTCCGGACGGTTGAGAATGAACTTCACCGTCATGTTGTCGACCTTGACAATCTCCTTGATCAGGGCAGGCATATCCATGCCGTTGAAGTATTCCCATGCAGCGCCTTCAACATACTGGTGCCACGGGCTATCAGCCTTCAACTGTCTGCCAAACGAGAACACTACATCATCTGCATTAAGATCGCGGGTTGGAGTAAAATAATCCGTGGTGTGAAATTTTACGCCCGACCGCAATTTGAAGGTGATCTCCAGTCCATTTTTGGAAACGTTCCAGTCTTCAGCCAGACCAGCAACCACATTGGTTGTTCCCACATCAAACTCGACAAGGCGGTTGTAAATCGTTTTTGATGAAGCATCGAATGTTGTGCCAGATGTATAAAGGGCGGTATCAAACCCTTCTGGTGAGCCTTCTGAGCAATAAACAAGTGTTTTTGCCTGTGCCGGGGTGGCGGTGATCGCTGTCGACATCGTAAGCGCCGTAGCAAAGCCAGCCACAATCAGAGTTAGTTTTTTCATTGTTTTTCCTCCAAATTTGATCTTGGCGGATGGCGGTTTGTTGAGTTTTTGAATTTTTGACCATCTGCTCAATCTTTAGCCAAACACAAATTTGAGAGCCTGTCACCAGCAACCGGGGTAATTATGAGTATACGCCCGGGTGAAACAGTGAAATATTGAGATCACCATGATTGATTTTTTGATAGTCCGGGCATTTTCGCAGACGTGGGCGGATAGGTCAGGCTCTTGAGATTTCGACCTCATAGCGCACCGGGAAATTCACCGACCGTGCAATGAAACAATAATTGTCGATTTCATCATGGATTGCGAGGGCTTTGTCTTCATCTCCTTCACTGATGATAATTTTTGGACGCAGGATGGCCTCGACGAATTTGCCTTTGCCGGATGGTTCACTCTCCCCAACCCCGACCGGGTTGTCTTCATAGGCGGTTACGACAATGCCTGCATTGGAGCAAAGATGGAGATACCAGAGCATGTGGCACGAGGCGAGGGCAGCAATCAGCATATCCTCCGGATTATACTTTGAAGGATCGCCTCCAAGCATCGGATCATTCGAACAGTGAACAACGGGTTTCCCCTCAAGGGCGAGATCCCAGGTTCGTTCATATGCCTTGTAGGCAGATGTTCCAGTGCCTTGGTTGCCGGTCCAGATCACGCGGGCTGGAAATTCATGATTGATCGCCATCAAAAGCGCTCCCCTTCTTCTCACAGCAAGTTGAAGTCTGCAAATACAACTGCCATTGAAAGTTCAATTTCAATCCACATATTGAACTGGGTTGCCGTTATAGGCAATCTGGGAAATTACCCCAATTTCCTGATGCGCTGGCCTCTTCCCCTGGGGGTCATGCCGCTTTGATGAGGACCACTATTGCGCCCCCAACCTTCCAAAATGCAATGGTGGTCCTGTCAGACATCCTCCAAAAACATTCTTGACCGCGAACGCCCGTGGGATAGGGTGCGCGCGACAACGACCTAAGCAACGGAGAATGACATGTCTGGCCTTGATGCGGTGCTGCAAGCAATTGACGATAATCTCGAGCATTCTGTTTCCCAGCTCTTCGAATTGCTGAAAATCGAAAGCATTTCCACCGACCCGGCCTATGCGGCACAATGCAAGAGCGCCGGAGAATGGCTGGTTGCAGATTTAACAACCATCGGCTTTGACACGAAACTGCATGAAACTCCGGGACACCCGATGGTTGTTGCGCACCATGAGGGTCCAGAAGGTTCTCCGCATGTCTTGTTTTATGGCCATTATGATGTGCAGCCGGTTGATCCGCTTGATTTGTGGGATGATGCGCCGTTCGATCCGAAAATCAAGGAAATGCCGGATGGTTCGAAACAGATTACAGGGCGCGGAACTTCGGACGACAAGGGTCAGCTTATGACCTTCGTCGAAGCGTGCCGCGCCTGGAAATCCCAAACCGGCGGGCTCCCCTGCAGGGTCACCATATTCTTTGAAGGCGAAGAAGAATCAGGCTCACCATCGCTCATTCCATTCCTCAAGGAAAACGTTGATGAACTGAAGGCCGATTTTGCACTTGTGTGTGACACCGGCATGTGGGACCGGGAAACACCGGCAATTTCAACCGCGTTGCGGGGGCTTTTGGGTGAAGAGGTTTTCGTCACAGCAGCCTCCCGGGACTTGCACTCCGGCATGTATGGTTCTGCCGCTGCCAACCCGATCCGCATTTTAACCCGTATTCTTTCCCGCCTGCATGATGATGATGGTCGGGTTACGGTACAAGGATTTTATGACGGCGTGCCCGAAACACCGGATGCAATCAAGGGCATGTGGGATAATCTCGGTTTCAGCGCAGCTGAATTTCTTGGTGATGTAGGACTCTCAATTCCGGCAGGCGAAAAAGGACGCTCGGTTCTTGAACAGGTTTGGGCGCGACCAACCTGTGAGTTTAACGGCATTAATGGCGGTTATATTGGCGACGGCTTCAAGACGGTTATTCCGGCTGTAGCTTCGGCCAAGGTATCCTTCCGTCTCGTAGGCACGCAGGATCCCTTTGCCATCCGCAAAGCCTTCCGTGCTTATGTTGAGGACAACATTCCGGCAGATTGTTCTGTGACGTTTGGCGATCATAGCGCCAGCGCTGCTGTACATTTGGGATATGATATGCCTGAAATGACAAAAGCCGCTGCTGCCTTGAAAGAAGAATGGGGCAAGGAGACAGCCCTCACCGGCATGGGAGGCTCCATTCCCGTTGTTGGCCATTTCCAGGAAATTCTCGGCATGCAGTCGCTGCTGGTTGGATTTGCCCAGGATGATGATCGCATCCATTCACCCAATGAGAAATATGAACTCAAAAGCTTCCACAAGGGTGCACGCTCCTGGGCACGGATCCTGCAAGCGCTGGCAAACTAGTGGATTGATTCAAACATTTGGAACCCGTTTTCCGAGACCTCTCATCCAAATATTTGAATCTTAAAATCCACTAGAAAACAATACCTTGCTAGTGGTCTTTACGTTCGAAACAAATGATAAAGAGTTCGCCGCAAAGGGACTCATTTGTTTCGAACGGACCACTAGGGTCTGTTGACAATTAGGATTCTAGGGTCTGAACCCAATTGGGAAATGTGGCTGCATTGGAGACAAAATGGCTTATTTCTGAAATAGGCGTTTTTAGCGCAACCCGTTCGGGCAGCGCCCAATTTACCCGAATTATCGTTGAAATCTCCTCATTGACGGAAAGTCAAGTCGGTCGATTTCGCCTAAATTCTGAAAAATTGGTCAGCTGTGCAGGCCAATTCCCAATTGAGTCCAGAACCCTAGTACCCTGATTCATCTATATTGCCGGGTATAGATGTTTGAGAGGCGAAAAACACAGGCGATGCCAAAGCATCGGCGAGGCTTTTTAATACTGAAATAGGCGTTTTTGGCGCAACCCGTTCGGGCAGCGCCCAATTTACCCGAATTATCCATTGCGTGTAATCGATGTGCTGGATCCGCCCCGGTTTCATCATGGGTTGACGATTCCTCAAGCTGACTTGAAACAGTCAAGTCGGTCGATTTCGCCTAAATTCTGAAAAATTGGTCAGCTGTGCAGGCCAATTCCCAATTGAGTCTGGACCCTAGTCTTTTGAAGAATATCCGCCTTACTCCGCGCCTTCAAAAGCGGCATCGCGACCCGTGCGGATGATCGTTTCAAGTCCGGATGAAGAGCTGCTCTGGCGGTCGGCCGGATGAGCTCTGGCGGTCGATGGTTGGTTGTGATCAATCCATGCCCAGGCAGGACGGTTAAACAGGAATGTAAACCAACCGGTGATACGCGTGAATTCATAGGCAACGACCGGTCCGGCTACGCTCACAATCAACACGAGCAATGACATGGTGCCAAGATCAATGTCGGGTGCAAACCGCATCAGGATTTCCCGACTGATGATCATCGGCAGGAAAAACGCCAGATAAACAACGATCGAATGGCTTCCAAGATAACGCAGGAACCCGGCAAGCCTGAAGCGTGATAAAACCGAACAAAGGCTTACGACAGCAATTGCCCCCGCGGCTCCCAGAGCCAGAGAAAAAACCGGCAACTGGGCGAGATTGGTTGGCACATCACGTTCCAAGGAGAGATAGAAATTGCCAACAAGTTGAGGGGTTGCAGTTAGCGTTAGTGCGCCATTAACAAGCGCCCACCCACCAAGATAAGCCAGCGCTTTGCCGATATTGTCATGGGCCCAGGCAGCGAGTTTGAAGATTGGTTGAGCAAGCGCATAACCTGCAAAGAAGTAGACAAAGCGGGCGGCGAACTCGTCAATGGTCAGCCAACCGGTATGAATTGGTGCAATTTCGAGCGCTGCAGCCGCACCAAGCACGACATACCAAGGCACGCCCGCAAGCAATCTGGTTACAAGAAACATAACCGGCAAAACATAGATGAACCACAAGGTTCCGTAGGGTTGCAGGAATGCAAGGCCGAATTTACCCATGATCTCAATCGGTCCCAGCCCATCTCCAATCCAGCCGAAAGAGCGGAACGCGAACTGTATGGCCAGCCACAAGGCATAGAAATACATGAAGTGCACGACTTTTCGGTCAAAATACCGTAGCCACGAGCGCGCAATCACCAGCCCGAGAAACAGCCCGGAAATCAGGAAGAAATCAGGCATTCTGAAGGGCTGTGCGAATGTAACAATGGTATTCATCCAGCCAACAGTGCCCTCATCCACCATACCTTTGAGGACCGCATGTTTTTCCACACCAAGGGTCGAATGCATCATCACCACAAAGATAATGCAAAAACCTTTCGCATAGTCGACCCAATCCACACGGGACTGATCGTTGCGGGTCTTGGGGTCAAGGGAATAGGGGGCCATTAGGGATGCCTGTTGCTCTGAAAAAACGAGCGTTAATCACAACATAGTTTGCCTAATTTCCCCTTAAATTGATCATTAAGGGTTTAATCAACTTTTTGCGAGGAGGAAATTTCACCAATTCTTGAGTTCTTTACGCCCCATTAAATCGCCTCATTTATTGTTCACGAAATCCTAACCATCGCCGCATGCTTTCGGCGAGAAAATTTCCTATTGGAATGTGATGACACGCAAGCAAATACCAGCGTCGAGAATTGAACCGACCTTTGATGAGGCGCCACGTCGTCGATCAGAGGGCGGGTTGCGGGCTGGAGAGGCTGTTCGCGCGACGCCTGCCACCGGAAAACCCTCCAAGCCCCGTAAAAAGCCGGTTGCAAAGAAACGCAAGTCCGGCGGCAGTAAACGAATGTCCGGTGGCGGTGGATTTTTTGGGTTCCTCGGCAAATCCATATATTGGTGCATGGTGCTTGGCCTGTGGGGAGCAATCGGTGTTGCCGGGATTGTTGGCTATTTTGCGGTACAACTACCAAGTTCTGCCAGCTGGCGTATTCCCGAGCGCCCGCCAAATGCGCGCATCGTTTCGCTTGATGGCGACTTGATAGCAAACCGGGGCGCAACCGGTGGCGCGGCAATGCGGCTCAATGACATGTCGCCCTACATCCCAATGGCGGTAATTGCGATTGAGGATCGGCGCTACAAATTGCATTTCGGTTTTGATCCGATTGGTTTCACGCGCGCAATGGTGACGAACGTTGTTGCAGGGCGCCTGGTTCAGGGCGGTTCAACCCTGACACAGCAATTGGCAAAAAATCTTTTCCTGGAACCCGAGCGAACGCTTGAACGAAAGGTTCAGGAACTCATTCTCGCGATCTGGCTGGAAACCCAATACACAAAAGATGAAATTCTCGAAATTTATCTAAACCGTGTCTATTTTGGATCCGGTGCGTATGGGGTTGATGCAGCCTCACGCCGGTATTTTTCAAAGTCAGCCCGTGATGTAAATCTCTCCGAAGCGGCAACGCTTGCCGGCCTTCTCAAAGCTCCGTCAAAACTCTCGCCGGCCCGCAATCCCCAACTTGCGGCTGACCGGGCAAAGCTGGTTCTTTCATCAATGCAACGCTCCGGGTTCATTTCCGGAACCGAAGCAGCCCGCGCCAAATCGCTGGAGGCAAAGAAGGCGAAGCGATACTGGAGCGGCTCAGAACATTATGTGGCTGATCTGGTGATGAAGGAACTGACCAGGGTTCTAGGCGAAATTCCTGAAGATGTAGTTGTCGATACAACCATTGAGATGACTGCCCAGGAGGCAGCAGGCGAGATTATTGAAGCAACGCTCAATGACAATGGCAAGAAGCGCAAAGTCTCCGAAGCAGCATTGGTTTCAATGAACCCGGCTGGTGCAATTCGTGCGCTGGTAGGTGGTCGAGAATATGCAAACAGCCAGTTCAATCGCGCAACGGATGCAAAACGGCAACCCGGCTCTGCCTTCAAGCCGATTGTATATCTGGCAGCACTCGAAGCAGGCCGCTCACCGCAATCTGTTCGCCAGGATGCGCCGGTCAGGATCGGCAATTGGACACCTGTCAATTATGATCGGAAGTATCGCGGTCCTGTCACGCTCAACACTGCACTGGCGAAATCGCTGAATACAATTGCCGCCCAAATGGTAATGGAAGTAGGTCCGCAAACGGTCGTTGAAACAGCGCATCGTTTGGGCATTCGATCCAAGTTGCAGGCAAATGCCTCGATAGCACTTGGTACTTCCGAGGTTACATTACTCGAACTCACCGCCGCCTATGCACCGTTTGCCAATGGCGGGCGTCTGGTCGAGCCTTATTTGATACGTCGCGTGAAGGACATGGAGGGAAATGTTCTTTACGAAAGAGAACCGTTTGATGCGCCGACAATCATCCGTTCCCGGGAACTGGGAATGATGAATGCAATGCTTTCAAATGTGATCCGTAAAGGCACCGGCAAAGCTGCTTCGCTCGGTGAACGTGAAGCCGCAGGTAAAACCGGTACAAGCCAGAAATCCCGGGACGGTTTGTTTGTAGGTTATACGGCAGATCTTGTTACCGGCGTCTGGTTTGGGAATGATGACGGCAGCCCAACAAAGAAAGTAACCGGAGGTTCGCTGCCGGCAAAAACCTGGCAGGCTTATATGACAAAGGCGCAGGAAGGATACCCAATGGCATCACTTCCAGGAAATTACCAACCGCAATTAGCAGCAATTCCGACCGCTAAACCGACTGAACCATTGACCAGCCAGGGTACTGACAAAGTTAATCGCCGTTCGATTGGCGAGGTCATCCATGCGGATCGCGAAACCAGGAACAGTCGTCGAAAATCCTTGTCCGAATTTGATCGCAATCCTCGTCCAACCGCTGGCGTTGGTGAACCAGGACGCAAGCGCAAGACAATTCTTGATCTTATATTCGGCAAATCGAGTTGAACTTTAAAGGCGTTGCCCATTCTTTTCATTCAATCAAAAGAGGAAACGCTCTAATCAAACCGGTTCCTGATCCGCCGACCAAGCCAAGCAGGAATGACACCCAAGTTGTAATTGTCTTGTTTTTGCTCATGTTGTAGCCGTCTCGCCTATTGAAGAGTATGGCTGAAATATCCTACATATAGGAATGAGAGTATAGCGAATGCTACCTAACCACCTATTTCTCGTGGCACTCGGCGGTGCCATAGGAGCCTCATTACGACACCTCTGCGGCATGCTGACATTGCGGATTATGGGGCCGGGATTCCCATGGGGTACGCTGTTCGTGAACGTGGTCGGGTCGTTGATCATGGGCGTGTTCATTGTCTGGCTGGTAAAACGCACCGGCGCTACGTCACAGGAAGTTCGGTTGTTTTTTGCAACGGGTGTTCTGGGAGGGTTTACAACCTTTTCAGCGTTCTCCCTTGATATGGCAAACCTGATTGAACGCGGTGCCAACGGGCCTGCCTTGGCCTACCTCCTGGGCAGCGTTTTACTTTCAATTCTTGCAGTCTTTATTGGGCTTTGGTTTGGACGCGCATTCCTGTAAGGAAAACGCATGAGCGCAATTGAAAACAAAACTGTAGATGCAGACGAAGCCGGAATGCGCCTGGACCGCTGGTTCAAGCTTCATTATCCCGGACTAGCGTTCGGGCAGTTGCAGAAGCTTCTGCGGTCAGGGCAAATCCGTGTAAATGGCGGTCGGGCCAAATCTGACACCAGAATAGCGGCAGGTCAGGCGATAAGGTTGCCACCCCAGATAACGCTTCAAAATGTCGGCCAGCCGCTTACCCGCAATACTATCCGTGACCGCGGCGACCTTGATGTTTTAAACGCGATGCTGCTTTACGAAGACCACAAGGTGCTGGTGTTCAACAAACCAGCAGGCCTGGCGGTTCAGGGCGGCTCCGGTGTTAACCGGCATGTCGATTCCATGCTTGAATCAATGCGCAGCCAGAAAGGTGAAAAACCGCGTCTTGTTCATCGTATCGACCGCGATACGACGGGTGTGTTGGTAGTAGCCAAAACCCGTTCCGCTGCATCAAAACTGACGGCATCATTCAGGCATCGGAACACTGAAAAAACCTACTGGGCGATTTGCAAGGGTGTGCCGCGCAAGAAGCAGGGGCAGATATCAACCTGGCTGGTGAAGGAGCGGACACCGGAAGGTGATAAAATGCGCGTCGCCAAGCACGGTGAGCCGGATTCGGACCACGCGGTCTCAAACTACCGCGTTATTGATCAGGCCGGGCCAACCCTGTCCTGGGTAGAACTGCAGCCGATTACCGGTCGCACCCACCAACTCAGGGTTCACACCATGCATTTGGGGCATCCAATCATCGGTGACCCCAAATACTTTGATATCGAAAATTGGGAATTCCCGGGGGGCATTCAGAAGAAATTACATTTGCATGCAAGGCACATTCGCATTCCGCATCCCTGCGGTCATGGAGTGCTTGATGTAAAAGCGCCTCTGCCGCCGCATATGGTGCAGACATTTAATCTGCTTGGGTTAGATGAATCAGATGCTGAAGAAGATTCTCTAACCAGTTGAAAAGAATCCTGAATTTTGGAGATAACGGATGCGGGACATTTTGGAAGATGCGGAAGGCGCTGCGGATCGCGGTGATATCGGACCGGGCAAGGCCAATCGCGGTCAGGACAAACCCAAATTTCCAAAGCGTTTTTATAAGAAAGTGGCTTTGGAAGAAACCGGCAACGGCTTTTCTGTGAAGCTCGATGACCGCAGCGTGAAAACTCCGGGCCGCCAGGAATTATGTCTGCCAAACGAAGCAAGTGCTGAACTTGTTGCGGAGGAATGGCGGTCAGTCGAGAAAGAAATCAATCCTTTGAAAATGCCGGTAACCCGTCTTGCAAATACGACTCAGGATGGTGTGGCAACTGAAATGCAGGCGGTGATGGAAGACATTGTTCGCTATGCGTCATCTGATCTTTTGTGTTACCGGGCCAGCAATCCCTGGGAATTGGTTGAAATACAACGCCAACACTGGGACCCGGTTCTTGACTGGGCGGCAGCTGAATTCGGCGCTAATTTTGAAACAGGTGAGGGGGTTGCTCCCCTATCACAGCCGCGCACGGCCATCCATGCTTACGCAAAGCACCTGGAGCGGCATGCAGAACCCATAAAGCTCACTTGCTTCCACACATTCACATCGCTGACCGGGTCCGCGATTCTTGCGTTAGCGCTGGCTGAAGGTGAAGTGACAGTCGAGCAAACCTGGGCTGCTGCACATGTGGATGAAGACTGGAATACCAGCCTGTGGGGCGAGGATTATGAGGCAGCAGAGCGTCGCAAACAGCGCTGGACCGATTTTGAAGCAGCGCATAGGTTGTTTGCCTCTGTCTTTAGAATTGGGACACCCGAGTGACAACCACACCAAACAATCAAATCGCACGGGCTATGATGATCATGGTAGGTGCCATGTTGTTCGCACCGGGAATGGATGCCATCGCCAAAGGGTTGGCTACACGCCATGATGTAAGCCCGGCAACCGTAACTTTTGCCCGGTTCGTGATCCAATCTGTTTTTCTGTTTCTTTTCGTGGGCCTTGCGTGGCGTAAAGGGGCATTGCCAGTGCAATTTTCCGCAATGAATGTACTGCGCGGAATGATTATGGGCCTTGCGGCGGTGCTTTTCTTCACAGCAATCAAATATATGCCGCTGGCAGACGCGATATCTATTTTCTTTGTTGAGCCCATCATCGTTATGTTGATGTCGATGGCATTTCTGGGCGAGACGGTGAGTTGGCGTAGGCTTGTTGCTGCAGCTGTAGGGTTTGCCGGTGCCATCATCGTCATTCGACCCAGTTATGAACTGTTTGGCGCTGTTTCACTGCTTCCTCTTTGCACAGCCTTTCTGTTTTCCATATATCTGATACTGACCCGCAAGGCTGGAAATAATGATGACCCTTTGATGATGCAATTTTATGCCGGGATAGGCGGGGTTATCATGTGCGGGGCAATTCTGGTTTTCGGGTCTGTTTTGGGTTCAGAGGATTTTGGCCTGAGCATACCGACTGAAAGTCGCGCTTGGGCGTTGCTTGTCGGCATCGGCATGTTCGCCATATCATCACATTTGCTGATCGTATTTGCGTTTTCCATGGCGCCTGCCTCAATTCTCGCGCCGTTTCAGTATGTTGAGATTGTGGGTGCTACCATTCTCGGATTTCTTGTATTTGGGGAATTTCCGGATGCCACCAAATGGCTGGGAATTTCCATCATTATAGGGTCAGGTGTCTACATCTTCCTGCGCGAACGCAGGCTCGAACGTGACGGACAACCGGTTTTGTTGGAGCCGGAATTAAGCACTCGGTAACCATAAGCCTTCGCTAAATATCAAACCTCTCACTCTATCCTTGTTCAAAAGGGGACATAAGAGGAAAACGCATGGACTATCGTTACTTTCTGAAAGACGAAACACGCATTGATGCAGATGATGTGATCAGGTATCGCCGGGAAATATTCAACGACATGGTGGTTACCATCGTTGAAGCGGAAGGCGTTTTTGCACTCAATGACCAGATTGAGGACACATGTCGCGAATGGGATGAATTCTTCATCGAGGTCATGACCGATTATTGTGTTATTCAGTGTAACCCGGTCGGATACATGGGAGAGACAAATGCCGAATGGTTGATTGATCAGATCTCCAAAGATGATCATGTTCACTCAGACAGCGAGCTTGAATTGCTGGTTCGTATCATTGAGCGGGCAAGTTCCGTGCCGGAAACACTCGCTGCTTTTGCCCTTCGACAGGTTGCACATGCGGTGCTTGAAGGAAACGGCAAGTTCGTCAATGACGAGGTTCTGGTTCCCGGTGTTATTGGTAGACTTGAAGCGAAACTCATTCGCCGTATCATGTATGGTGTGGGCGCAGAAGGACGTATCGCGATTTCGCGCGCTGAAGTTGAAGTGCTGTTCGACCTCAACGACAAGACGGTTGAAGCCGACAACCATCCGGAATGGAATGATGTGTTTATCAAGGCTGTTGCGGCCCATCTGATGATGGCGAACGTCGGGCAGACATTGGCACGCGAGGAAGTTCTGCATCGTGAGGAATGGCTGGATGACACCGGGATTGATGCCACCGGCATGCTCTCCAAAACGCTTTCTTCATTTGCCGTATTGATGCGTGGCAAGGGGAGGGGTGATGCATTCCAGAGCACGGATGAAGCAATGCAGGAAGCATGGGCCGACCGCAATCAGGCGATGCAGATGGAAGAGCGCCGGGCCGAAACCGTTGAGACAAACGAAGCGCATTGGCTGGTGGAACGCATTGGCCGCGATGGTTTGTTGCATGACAACGAAAAGGCGCTGGTTTCATATCTGAAACAGGAAAGCCCATTTGTCGACCCGACACTTGAATTACTTTTTAAAAAAGCCGGCTAAAGCGATCTAAAAGACTCATGAATTTCCGAAAAAGGCGCTGAATTGAGCGCTTTTTTGTTGGATATACTCCTTGCACCCGAAAAGTGGGTACCGGTTTTCGGATAAGTGCAAGGATCAAAAGAAGAATCCTATACTCAAAATTCGGGCTTCCGAGTGTTTTGAGTATAGAGCATTTCCTGTTTTAATAGGATCAAAAGAATGTCCAAGGCCTTTGAAGTTTAATACCAACGGCCATTAGGATTGACCCTTTTGATGTTCCAAAATTGTTTACCGGCAAGGCAGGCCTCGAAGAGCAATGCAAAACGCATTGGTCAAGAGGCATAACACGGATCCGGTGGGCAATTTTGGAGCACCGCAGGCCAGGTTTCTTTCGGTTTTGGCCGCGTTGCAATTAATACCAAAGGAAGTTGATATTGGCCCATCTGACCTTAATAGATTTGACGTTTGGCCAGGAGCGAACGGCGATCTGGTACCAGTACCACGAGCCGGGTGCGACGCCGACCAAACGTCAAATCTATCAGGCCTTTGGTGATGAAAAACCGCCCCCCTGCTTTGTTGCAATCCGCTCGTGGTCGGCTAAGACCACGTCACCAATTGCGCCGCGCCGGAAGACGGTTTTTCTATCATCAGATGGGCCAATAACAAGTTCCTTTGGTATAACTCAAGGTACGCACCCCTTCGCAACCGCGCCTTGAGCAAATTTCGTTTAATCGGAACCGGTTAAACGAAAATGCGTGAATGAAATCAGAAAAGGATACGCGTTGTCGCTGTTTGGATTGAACGCGAAACGCGCTAACCAAAGCGAAAATAATTCCTGGTCAAAAGAAACAATCCTAATGGCCGTTGGTATAACTCGATTTGCTCATTCACTGCTTCAATGAAATGAAGCGATGATTGGGTCTCATTTACAAAGTCGGCCCGAAGAGTTTTTCGAATTCCTGACGCAGTGCAACATCGACATCTTCCATCGTGATTGGAAGGCCGATATCTACAAGACTGGTGACCCCGTGTCCCTCAACTCCGCAAGGGACAATCCCTGAATAGTGTTCCAGTTCAGGTTCGACATTGAGTGAGATGCCGTGAAACGTCACCCATTTTCGAACCCTGATGCCAATGGCGGCGATTTTGTCTTCGCGCGGCGTGCCATCGGGCAGGGGCGGTTTGTCCGGTCGCATAACCCAGACCCCAACCCGGTCTTCGCGGCGTTCACCTTTGACATTGAACTGGTCAAGCGTATTGATCACCCATTGTTCAAGCGTTGCCACGAACAGGCGGATATCCTGCTTTCGGTTGGCAAGATCAAGCATCACATAAGCAATCCGTTGTCCGGGGCCGTGATAGGTATATTCCCCACCGCGCCCGGCTGTAATCACAGGAAAACGGTTGCCGCCCAGCAGACCACTGGCATTGGCGCTGGTCCCCGCAGTATATAGGGGTGGATGTTCCAGGAGCCAGACCTCTTCGTCCAGGTCTTCTGACCGTATGGCAGTTGCTAATTGCTCCATCGCATTGATGGTTTCTTCGTAAGGCGCGAGCCCGTTTTTCAATCTCCACTTTGAAACAACTTCGGCCAGATACATCTCTTCTGCCGGGAGAGTTTCTCGTTTTGGGCTTTGTGTGCGCATCCCATCCGTTTGGCACGGCCTGAATGCATTCGCAAGTTGCCGGAAATAGTTTCCTGATCCACCGCAATTCCACTTGTCACATATCAAGCGATTTGCTACGTCCACGCGACTGGCTTTGCCAGACCCTTCCTCTGCGGCCGTGGCGGAATTGGTAGACGCGCAGCGTTGAGGTCGCTGTGGGGTAACTCCCGTGGAAGTTCGAGTCTTCTCGGCCGCACCAAAATATAAGTTAAGTTATAGAAATTACTGAAATAATTTAGATGCTAAAAAGCTCGAACCACCTTTTAAACCCTCAATATCATGCGCAAATATGTGTCTGTATGAGGGGGTATTTTCCTGTTATGCTGATTTCACCCTAAGGTCTGTTGACAATTAGGATTCCCAAACGGCACCGAATATGATTCATACTCCTTTTTGAGGAGATTTGAATGCGCGAAGATCGTCTGGTTATAAGTGATGCATTGTGGTCTGTTATGGAAGATTTACTTCCAGGCAAGTCAACGGATTGTGGTGTGACTGCAAAAGATAACCGAGCATTTATGGAAGCGGTCTTATGGCGCGTTCGCACCGGCTCACCGTGGCGTGATTTGCCACCCTGTCTGGGTGATTGGAACACGACCTTCCAGCGTTTTCGCCTGTCCGTCTTCAAATGAAGTTGGACATGGCGTTGCCAAGTCCTCGGTGATCAAATGGCATCAACGCTATCGGGCGACAGGCAGCGTTACACCGGGCAAGATGGGTGGACACCGTAAGCGCAAACTTGACCCCCATCATGATTTCATCATGGAAGCGATCGAGCACACATCCCATCTGACGCTACATGGCTTGAAGGATTTGTTGGGTAAACGAGGTGTCTTTGTCTCGCATAATGCGGTGTGGCATTTCCTTAAACGCGAAGGCCTCAGCTTCAAAAAAAACACTGTTCGCCATTGAACAAGGACGCGCTGATGTGGCGCGCAGACGCAAGCGCTGGAAGGGTTTTATGGGACAGCTTGACCCGCGCAGGCTGGTCTTCATTGATGAAACCTGGATCAAAACCAACATGGCCCCAATCCGCGGTTGGGGCAGGAAAGGGAAGCGGTTAAGAGGCTTTTCTCCCCATGGCCGCTGGAGTACCATGACGTTTGTCGCTGCCTTGCGCTATGATGGCCTGAGCGCGCCTTGCGTCTTCGATGGTCCTATCAACGCCTTATGCTTTCGTGCCTATGTGGAACTGGTTCTCGCACCGACCATTAAACCCGGAGATATCGTCATCCTGGACAATCTGGGAAGTCATAAGGCAAAGGTCATCCGCCAGATCATCAGGGCTGCCGGGGCAAGATTATGGTTCCTGCCTCCATACTCCCCAGACCTCAACCCAATCGAGCAGACTTTTTCCAAAATAAAGCACTGGATGCGCATGGCCCAGAAACGAACCATCGAGGAGGCATGGAGATATGTAGGACATCTCGTTGGAACCGTTTCTAAACAAGAATGTAGTAATTACATCAAAAACGCCGGATACGGTTCAATCTAAATGTGAAAGAGTCTAGGCGCTAACAGGGTCGGATGGGTTGAACAGGAAGTACTGGACTGGCTTCAGACTCGCATTGAAGCCCGAGATTAACAAACCCGTCTCTCCTTTTGTGAGAGCGAAGAGAGCCGGTGGCAACAGCGGCTCTCTTTCTTTTCACTATGTTGTACTTTGGATGCCAACTATCTTAGTTGAAAATCACTGGAAAATAACGACGGCTGCGACTGTGGTAATACTGATAGGAACCGTCATTTTTTAGATAGAACCGATAATTAGTTTTCGATCCTTTTATGAGACCGTTGTCTTTGAGTGTGTATTTGCCACGCCAAGTATAGCTTCCATCGTGCCTGTCATATTGATAGGTCCCATTACTTCGAAAAACGAAGGCGCCACGATTATTGTGCCATGACTTCCCAATGATTATTTGCTGCACTTCGACCTTGGACAGTTTGGATTTTGCAAAAGCTTCATCAGCAGGATTCACAACCCACATCAAAGCTGCTATCAAGATGGCGAGAAACACTTTCATGTGCATTCTCCTTTCAGAGTTAGGTTCAGGAGCGGTTTGGCCATCGCTCCTGAATTATTTTCAGATGATGGTTACCGCCGAAATTTTCTTTAGCTTGCATATAGTTTTCACGATAAATATTCCCCATTCAGTTTTTCTAAGTTGACTAGCAAAACGAGGGACGACCAAAGTCTTGGGAGGAGTGGACTTTGAGGCCGCCGCCCGTTCTCGCTACAACGATTTAAAATTAACTCTAAGAAAAAATATTTGGTGTGAATTAAGCGTGAAAATTGGTAAGTATCGGAAATATATATTCTCTAAATTTCTTACCCCACATGCTACCTACTCGAAACATCAACATCCAAAAATATCCCGCTCAGTTATTCGGTCTGCCAATGTAATTAGCCAGGATAAGGTCTTGCGTTCTGCGCACGAGAGTTTTTGTTTTTTGCTTGCCTTTACCGCAATGGGACGGATGTCATTCCAATGGTTAAAAAAATCGGCGACATCTTTAATAGAAGACAGATCAATCGCCTCGTTTTTCTTACTCATCCTACTCTCCAAAATATTCAAAAATATATATTGAACCCAGCCAACAATTGGGTGGTGTGAAAAAAGTGTGAGCGCCCTTGGACACTTCACTATTTTAATATTTAATGAGAAATGTTGGGAGGGATTAACTTTGAGTAAAAAAATTCTGGCCATAAGTCTGTTTGGAGCATGTATTGTGCGCTCTACTAAGCCAAGAATATTTGAAATCACAGGCGCTAAACATCGTGCGCTGTTCGTGTTACTAGTCACTGCTCCTTTTGGTCGTCGCAGTCGAACTTTTCTTCAAGATATTCTATGGGGTATATCTTGTTATGATACTGGCCGCCAAAGTTTGAGGCGAGCACTTTCCGATATCAAATCCCTAATGGGCGAGCAGTATGGTGAGTTGATCACAACAAACAATACTGACGTAATACTTGATTTAGAAAAAATCGATTTTGTTACCAAGCCATCTGATGGTGAATTTCTTGAAGGATTGAACGTTCGCGAAAAGTGTTTTCTCGAGTGGGTACATGATATCAAGATAAACCCGGAGAAAATTAGCCTTGCCAAAGATGGCAATGATCATGGCGCTCCTGTTAAAGTAATTCCATCAATTACCGTGCTTCCGTTCAAGATAGTATGGGGTGACAACAATCTAAATGTATTAGGTGATTGGTTTGCAGAAGAAGTATGCCGATCAATATCTCGTTCAAACCTCCTACATGTAATATCGCACCTTTCAAGCAGGAAATTCGCAAAACAATCGATCGACATTTCAAAAGTTCGATCCGCACTAGACGTAGACTATTGCCTCAGTGGCAGCCTGCGTATTGATGGTGATCAAATCATCGTTGATGCTGACTTCATCAATGCTGAAAGTGGGTATATTCTTTGGACCCGACGATTCACGGGTCCACTTACAAGGTTTTTGAACGGAGCAGCAGAAGGCATTGATGAAATCGTTCGTGCAATCGGCGGCATGCTTGCCAGCGACGCATTGAGATATGTTCAGGATCGAGAAGTTACTCAAGTGGATGACCAACGGTTGCTTATTGCCGGAGTAGAGCTGATGCATAGAGCCACTTTGGCTGAATTTGCCAAGTCTCGTGAGTTGATCACCGAAGCGTTGGACCGAGTACCAAACTCAGCCGAAATACATGCATGGCTTGGTAAATGGTACACGTTTTGTGTATTCAATGGATGGAGCTCTGATAATAAGAGAGATACTCAAACTGCTATTGATTGTACGGCAAGGGCTCTTGATCTTAATCCTGAGAGTGCCTTTTGCATGACGGTTGATGGATTTGCGCAGAACAACCTCCTCAGGAAAACTGACTTGGCAGAAAAGCGCTATAATCAAGCGCTAAAACATAACCCAAATGAAGCATTGTCTTGGCTGTTGATGGGCACAATGCATGCATTTCGAGATGATGGTGAAAAAGCGCTTTCGGCAAATGAAAAAGCCCGTAAACTCTCGCCCATAGACCCTTTTGGTTATTTTTATGACACGCTGACCGCCACAACTCACCTGGCAGCAAGAGACTATGCGAAAACACTCGAATACGCTGAGCGTTCCCTATTAGTAAATGATCGGCATTTATCCACGTTGCGAGCAAAAATTACAGCGCTGCACTTTTTGGGAAGAAGTGAGGAAGTCAAAGTGGCTGGCCTGGAACTAGTGAAACGGAATCCTGACTTCACAATTAGCAAATACATCAAACAACATCCGGCAGCGCAAAACCAAATCGGCAGAGATGCCGTTACGGCATTGAAAGCTGCCGGAGTACCAGCAGGAGATTGATAACATGGCATCTTTAGGCGGAATCGGAGGCATTGGCGGAATTGGCGGAATTGGGGGTATTGGCGGAATTGGGGGTATTGGGGGCATCGGGGGTATCGGCGGAATTGGTGGAATCGGGGGAATTGGTGGTTTATTAGGCGCTGGTGCCGCACCCATTTTTGACGGAACTACCGGTCTGGGCCTACAGGTCAGCGCACAAGCCATCAACCAAGTTGCACAGGACCCGGTGCAAAAGCCCGAAGATGTGGACTTCAGGGCGAATGCTGCAAACAGACTAGATTCATGGGCAACGTGGGTTCGTGCAAGTCTCTACCTAAGTGAGTTTCTGGCAAATGTATCTTCAGAACCAAAAGTACCAACCGGCACCAACACGCCGATCCGTGTAGACTTAAAATTTGGCGGGAGAAATATCGTCAAGTTGAAAAGACCAACCATGCAAGAACTGGCAGACCAAATACCGGTCATGCGTAAATATGTTGATCAAAGACCAGAACGAACAGCCGAGATTACAAGCCAACTCGGCTTTCCAACGCCTTACTTTTCCATGGTCCTTGGCTTGCATGGAGATCGTAATGAAAAGACATTTGAACTGATATCAATTACACAGGTTTTGGCGTCGCATGTAGCAATGATCGCAAAACATCATTTGGCCATTCACCGTCCAGACAAAGTGGACGGAAAAATAATGCCGATTATTCCGACACCTGGTCACGGGAGTTTTCCAAGCGCCCACGCGACAGAAGCATTTGCAGTAGCAACAGTGCTTGAATACCTGATCAATACAGCCAAAAATGCAAACAGTAAGGATTTTTTTGCAGACAAAGACAACAGGAAGAGCCTAATTAACAAGCAAGCGGAACGTATCGCGGTAAACCGCACCGTTGCAGGAGTGCACTATCCAATTGATACATGGGCAGGTGCTATTTTGGGTCGAGCCGTTGGGCAAGCGATATTGGGGATGGCAGGCCAACGTGGAACCATTGACGAATATAAATACAAGCCTGAAGGTGACCACGATTTCCTCTTGGGTGATTTTGAGATCGGGCATAATCCGGCCTTTAATGTAACCAAGGATGAAGATATCCCCGTTGCAGATAGCGTGCTGTTCAAATGGCTTTGGAATGAAGTTCTTGAAGAATTCAAGATCTGAGGTGTGTCATGAAGAAAGCTAAAAAACCTTCGAAAGAAGTTGAAGCAACACGGTTAAGAAGGCGTGTTAGACGCGTCTTTGGGCCTTATGATTTCTGGAACTTTGGAAAAGGGAAAAACTTTGCCTTCCCGGAAATCAGGAATGACTTTTTCTACCTGATATCCATGGCATCAATTGCCGAACCAGGGAAACTGTCTCTGCCGGAACCACTGCAAACGGGGAACAAAAAAACTGGCCCTGAATCGGAACCAGAGTTGCCATCATGGTTTCCGACTCTATGGCGCCCCAAAGGTGAACCCGAATTGAAGGTAAATTTCTTACCTTATGTCATTCAAACTTCCGGGGAGCCACAAGAAGGGTCTTCATTTTTACAAGTCAGACTCAAAAACTTGTTCAAACTTTTCGCAAATGGATTGAGAAGTCTGCTGGGTGAAAACTTCAAAAGAAGGGATATCAAATCGCTCAGGATTTCCTTCCCCGTGGCGAGAAGTTCGATGAACCCTGATGTAGATCAAGAACCCAACGATCCGGTACCCTGCATTTCCCCGGATGCTGATGAAAAGGAAAATTGCACCGAGGATCCATGGGTGCCAGATGCGAATATCAAGCGTTGGGTGGCTGCTCAACAGGACAGTAATACCCCCAAACATCTCACGGTACTTGCAGTCATAGACGATGGCATACCTTTTGCTCACCGCAATTTTCGCAATGCCGATGGCGATAAGACCCGAGTCGAATTTTGCTGGTTGCAGTCGGTGCAGAGAAAAGAAAGCGGCAACCGGCCCACCGTCACATTCGGACGCGAGTATCTTCGTCATGAAATTGAGGCGCTTATTGACGAACACGGGGATGACGAAGACTATCTGTATCACAGGGCCGGTGCCCTTGACGACCAGGGAGAGTTCGGTTCTGTCCTTGAGCAACACGGCACGCACGGTGCACATGTCATGGATCAGGCTTGCGGTTATTCATCGGAGCTCGGTGAAGATATAAAGGAGGAAATCAGGATTATTGCGGTTCAGTTGCCGAATAACCTTACGCTGGATACATCCGGGTTTGGCAAAGATGCCTATATCTTGTCCGCTTTCCACTACATTCTCAACCGCGCAGACATCCTTGAAAGGGAGTATGGTGTTGACAAGTTACGGCTGGTGATCAACCTCAGTTTCGGTTTTTCCGCCGGAAGGCTGGACGGAAAAAGCGATATCGAGTTCGCGATCGATCAACTGATTGAACATCGGCGCGATGCCCTCGAAAAACCAACAGCGCTGGTTATGCCCGCGGGAAATTCATTTCTTTCTAGACTCCACTCCCAGATTTCTGAAGCTGATTTTGGGATTGCCAATTCATTTTCGCTTGATTGGAATGTTCAGCCCAATGATCGCACTTCAAGTTATTTCGAAGTTTGGTTTCCGGAAGGTTTTAATCCAAAGGGCTACAGGCTGGTGCTGAAATCACCTGACTTTGTATCGCTTAACATCGGAATTTGCCAAACGATTGAAATCAAGCCATCCGATTCGACTGCCTCCCAACGTGGCAGGAGCCATTTTAGATCCGCTGATATCAAAACTCCAGCCGGCTTCGTAGTAGGGCAAGTCAGCCTTGACATTCGGAAGATCAGAATCGATGAAAACAAAATTGGAAAACGTTGGCGACTGATGGCCATACTTGCGCCAACTGAGCCTGAAGGCCCTAAACTCCCGGCAACGCCGTCTGGACTGTGGAAGGTTACTCTATCCAGAAAAGCAACTTCGTCAGAAATTGGAACAGGCGAGCTAATCCATTTTCGAATTCAACGCGACGAAAATTTCAATGTTACCTTCTCTGGCGCGCGCCAGAGTTATATTCACGATGAAAATAACAACCTCTTCGATGATTTTGGCAAGCAAAAAGAAGCAGATTCCTGCGATTCTCATGTGAAAAGGTTTGGCACGCTCAACGGGCTTGCTACAGGTAGTTCCACATTGCGCGTGGGTGGCTTTAAGAAATCCGGTCAAACAGACTGGAAAATTGACAAAGGTTTTCCTTCTTCCTTTTCTTCCGCCGGTAAACCGGGTGAAATCGCAGATCCGCAAGTCGACTGTTCTGCACTAGCAGACCGATCCAATGCTCTACCTGGTACAATAGCTGCCGGAACCAGAAGCGGCTCATTTTCACAGCTTCAGGGAACGAGTGCGGCTGCACCATTCGTCGCATGTGCAATAGCGGAAGCATTCACAATAGCGACAAACGATCAAGTATGTGAAGCAACGGATACCAACTACCTGGAACTGATAACCGGCACCTTGGCAGGACTTAACACCAACTACGTGGGAGTTACGCAGGATAATGATCCAGACGGAAAAAATATCTTGATTGCCAAAGCTCGGTTAGGGGAATTTATGATTATTCCTGTATCCGAGTGAAAAATTACCAATGCTCGTTGTCAGCTATCATTGAATTTTACTGACCATTTCGACTCATACCGCTCGATGACAGCCACGTATCAATATGCCTATAGAAACAGAAACCAATTGTTTCAAGGTAGACAATGCTCCAAACTGATGCTTTGGGTCGTCGAGACCGTTTCAAGCGCAATCGAACCGGCAAGCGCATGGTATTAGTTGAGCGCGATATAGAAATCCTGCGCTGGCTTTATCGATATCGCAATCTGCGTCAGACGCAGTTAGTTGCGCTTCTTAATCCAAAGTCAGCCACACGCCTGATTGAGCGATTGGGTAATCTGTTTCATGAAACTGGATTGATCAACCGACCGCAGGTACAGTATCGATATTTTGATAGCAGATGCACCCCATTGGGAGAAAGCAATTCCATTTGGGTGCGGATCAAACCCATTTTTTCTCGGGCATCAAAGATATCGCCATCATACCCTTCAAATCCTCCGACCAGTGCGGAGATAATCGACCGCATTTGGCGCACTTTGGCCGGACTGAAAGCATCAGAACCAAGGGCGGAAAACTGGATACGCCCCAAACTTTCTACAAACCCGGTAGCCCCAAAATATTCTGCCGCCGCATGAAACCCCATGACTTCGGCCATGAAGCCAATATCGGTGTCGCTTAATCCAGTGACATCTTTGGTGACGTGACCAGCAATTGACGACAGCATCATACGCTCGCCCTTCGTATAGGTTCCCACTCCGGGACGAAATTCTGCCATGTTATCGGGACTGTCGTAAGTATAACGTTCGACAATTTCACCGGTTTTGGGATCGGTAAAAGGTTTCGTATGCTGCGCTAACTTGCGTACGTCCGAGTGCGCTACCACCGTTGGCGGCTTGGTCATGCCGAAAGATACGGCCACTTTATCTTGGAAAGTTTCACTGAAACCGGTCTTATGGGTAGGGCCATCAAATACCTGAAAGCTGATAAATGCTTTTGGAGCAGGCAATTTCGCCAGATTAAGCTCATTGGGTTTTTGGGTAATAAGCACTTGGTCTGCTGGATTGTCAGCTAGCGCGACTATTTGAACAAATTGAACCAGTTTGGCACGTTCACTTTCTGGCGTGCTGGATCAGAAGCAAGGATTTGGATGATTTCGACGTTGGTTTTGCCAGCAGATTTGAGTGCATCGATTTTGGCTTGGTAGGTTTCTTCAGATTTCTCAATTTCATTGGCAGAAATCTTTTCTGATTTGTTCACGGCAACTTCATCATTATGTACAGTTTGTCTTTCGATTATTCGGGCAAGTCGTTTTGATGGAAGGTGTGTAATATCAAAAGTAGGATCACTGCTGCGTTGAGTGTTTTCATACTTCAATAGTTGAACGGCTGCCCCTTCTGCTAAGGGTGGCTGCATAGTGATGGCATGTTGAATTTCAGTTAGTCGTGCTTGTGACTTTTCCAGCCCAGTGGGTGCGCCACAAATCTCACACGCAAGTACATTGCGTTGGTGACAACATTCAGACTGAACGACTTCCCGTTCGGATAATTCTGTTTTTATTTCAGTTTCCGAACTTTGATCTGGGGTTCCAGATTGGTACATATGAATTTAATTATTGAAGTCCTAATTCTGACTTTGCACCGCTAATCAGCTCATTGGTCATTTGGGCAATCCGCTTTTTTGATGCGGAAATACGTTGACTAGCCCGGGCAGTGTCGATTTGAAGCTCTCTGATTTTATCGCAATGTTCTTTTCCCTCCAAGAAAAAGACTTCATCATAAGTGCCATCGCCGTTATCAGAGGCTTCCAATTCGCGTTTGATGCACGTCTTATATCTAGCACCAATTTGGTCCAGCGCGGTATTGGATTGGGCCAATGCATTATATGGCAAAATAGCCGTAGTGATAACCAATGCGCTTAATGTAATCTTCATATGTTTCATAATTCAGTCCTTTCTGAAACAGTCATGTTTACGGGCAAGGTCCAACGCTTCACGTTGATCGATCCCGAGGTAGTTTTGGGTGGATTTGAGATTTTGATGGCCGAGTAAACGCCGGATAGGTTCTGACCGAACACCTTGGCTGTACATCATGGCCGGTTTGGTTCGGCGCAAACTGTGGCCCGAATAATGCTCCGGGTGCAGACCAATTGATTGCGCCCAGTCTTTTACAAGTATGCGTAATGTTGAAGTGGAAATGGGTCTGGCACCATCAGACCGTTTGGCGGTGAACAGATAATCATCCATTTGCAGATGATTGCTAGTCACATGACAGCAAATCGCTGATTGGGTATAAGGTGTAATCGCCGCCATCACCGGGTTGTCGGTTTTTGTTTGCTTCCACGCCATTTCTGTCTTGGGATGCTTTTTTGCATCCATTACATCGGAAACTTTAAGACGAACCAAATCTGATCCGCGAAGCATGGTATCAATACCCAGACAAAACAGGCACAAATCCCGAAACGATTTCGAAAACTCCAGTTCATCCGTAATCAAGTGGATTTGGTCTTGGCTAAAGGGATGTTTTTGACCGACCACACGGTCTTTATTCCATGGAATTGGAGACGCATTACTCATATAATTTGAATGAAAAACGGGCTTGGTTTCGCTTCTGACAAAAGCGAGCGTTAATTTCAGCTATTCCTCGCTTTATGAGCGGCCTAACGTCATTTGGAAGTTTCTGAGAAAACCATGCTAGTGGATTGATTCAAACATTTGGAACCCGTTTTCCGAGACCTCTCATCCAAATATTTGAATCTTAAAATCCACTAGAAAACAATACCTTGCTAGTGGTCTTTACGTTCGAAACAAATGATAAAGAGTTCGCCGCAAAGGGACTCATTTGTTTCGAACGGACCACTAGGCGTGCACATTCAGATCAAAATGTTCTTTCAAACCGAGACTGAGTTCCATCGTCGTGATGTCACTCTTTTCCTCGATACGGCTGCGCACCCAATCCTTGTAGGGGAAAAGCTTACCTGAGCCCCGGCGATTGCCAACGGGCATGGCTGCAAGCGATCCGGTCTCGCGCTTCAGCTTGACCATATCGTTCACAAATTTGATCGAAACCCGGAAATGATGCGCCGTGGAGCGATGCGTGTGTCCTTCCTCAACATGAGATACTACACGTTCACGCAATTCAATGGGATGGGCTTTGGCCATGATATTCTCCTTCAATATTGAAAGAGAATCACAATTTAACTGATTTGGGAATCCTGAATCCGCCTAAACGTGGTACGCTCTAATGATTGTTCATCTTTAACTGGCGTTCTGGTTTTACGGTTTTTTGGCGAAACATCAGTGCCGTGGACGCATTGGCGAATATATTCACTGACTGACATGCCCTTAGATGCCACCAATACCTTCTGGCGTTCTTCCTCATCCTTCGGGCGATACGTCAAAGGCGCAGGGTATTTCTTTTTCTCTGATTTGTGAGACTTGGCGGCGGAATTGTAAGATTGCTTAACGTCCGCACTAGTTTTTGGTTCCATCACTTTCATGGTGATGGCCCCCGCTGGACGGGGTTTTGTCCATTATCGCTTTGTAATTTATTGTTTTTTGGATCAAAACGTTCTGCCTTGAGATAGTCGTTCCATTCCTCTAAAGCTTCAAAAACTGTTTCAAGATTAGTGTTCGAGGTTTCTCTGCCCGGGAGCACCATTTGACTTTCATCGAACGATAAATCCCTTAACGCCTTGAAAAGCAGGGAGGTTTTTGGTGTTCGATAGCCCTCTTTTCGGCAGTAGGCAATACGCTCGGAAAATGCCAGTCTGAGCACCATTCGCTGGAACACCATATTGCCGGAAGCCCATAGTTTCCAAGGGGGCACTCAATTTTGTTCAAGTCCCTTGCGGCTACCAATTCCGCCCTGTCCGCCGGAATACCCGTCTTGGCTAACCGGGCAAGCCCTAACAATCAAGCACAAAGACACGGACCATCGGTTCAATTGGCAACGGACAGTTTGGCAAGTTGGTTGAAGAAGACGGTCGCAGAAGACGGTCGCAGTAGAGTTTACGCGACCTTTGATTGGGAAACTTCGCTCGAAGAAGGGGCCTGCGCATTGAATCGGATCGCAAATTCCCTGGCGTCTCTTGCAGGCAACGCCTTGGAGAAGAAGTAGCCCTGCACAAAGTCGACATTGTAGCGATCTCGCAGCAAATCAAGCTGTGTCTGGTTTTCGATACCTTCAACAACTACTTTGAGGTCCAGCGCCTTGCCCATTGCAGTTATACCTTTGAGGAGCGTTTGGGAGCGCGGGTTAAGGTCGATATCATCAATAAATGATTTGTCGATCTTGAGTTTATCAAGCGGCAATTTATGCAGATAGCTCAGACTTGAATAACCTGTTCCAAAGTCGTCGAGTGAAATGCGGACACCCATGTCACTGAGTTTCTCCAGCACAAGAACCGCATGGCTCATGTCGTTGAGAACCGCTGTTTCTGTGATTTCGATTTCAAGTCGTCTTGGATCAAGTCCGGTCAGTGACAACGCCTGCCGAACAGCTTCGATGATTGAACCAACCTGAAACTGCACGGCGGAGACATTTACAGCGACGCTTGTATCTTCTGGCCACAAACAGCATTGTCGGCACGCTTCCTTAAGCGTCCACTCTCCAATGTCACCAATGAGGCCCAACTCTTCCGCTAATGGGATAAATTCAGCAGGTGATACGTTCTCGGTGCCATTACGCGACCAGCGTGTAAGGGCTTCGAATACCGCAGGTCTTTGTGTTTCCATCGAAATGATCGGTTGAAAATGCAGCTCAAGACTGCCATCGCGCACGGCCTCGGTAAGGTCTGTCTCCATTTGCAGGCGATCGTGCAAGTCCTCTTCCATCTCGGATGAGAAGAACGTGGTTGTGTTTTTACCTGCAGCTTTTGATTGATAGAGTGCAAGGTCGGCAAGTTTTAACAACCGCTCAAGATTGTTGGCATCATTGGGGTACATTGCGACGCCGAGGCTTGAACCAAAACGCAGGCTCTGATTGTTGTAGTCAATCGGTTCAGTGAGCTTGCCGATCATTTGCTGGGCAATTTTGGGGATATCTTCCTGACAATAACGCTCTTCCACGAAAACAATGAATTCATCTCCACCCCATCGACCAATGACAGCTTCTTTTGGCATGAAATTACGAACCCTTTGGGCTACACTCGTCAGAATATAATCACCAGCCTCGTGGCCCAACATATCGTTGATGCGCTTGAAATCATCAAGGTCGAAGAAAAATACTGCAGCCCGCTGTCCCGATTCGATTGTTTGAACGATCGATTCCGCCTGCTGGTTGAAATAGCTTCGATTGCAAAGACCTGTAAGATCATCATAACGCGCTAACTGATTGATCCGGTTTTGGTACTGGATCCGCTGACTTACGTCTTCGATAACCAGCACACATCCGCCATTTTCTCGCAGCTTGATGGAAAGTTCCATATATTGGCGTTGAGAGACCTGAAACACCTTGCTCTTGGTACGGTGTTGCAGGCGTTTGTACAAAGCGTCCTCAAGAATTCGAACGCGGTTGATGTAAGGGTTTTGAAGATCGATTGCCCGTGCAATTTCATTCAATTTTTTGCCGAAGCAATCAACATCATCGTTGACTACCAAAATATGGCGCGCCGTATGGTTTATAACCCTTAGACGCATCTCGTCATCAAACATCAAGAGCCCGTGCGACATGCTTTCCAAAGCTTCGTTGAGCTGGATACCGAAAGCCTCTCTTTCTTCCGACTGTTCAGCTACGTCGCTGAACAGGTTTCGCAGTCGCGCTGAAATGTTTCGCACGCTTGAAAACAACGGCAAGAAGAAACTGCACAAAATGAAACTGCGATAGTCACCATATGAGATAACGCCCAATATCAGCGGCACACCAACCGCGCTAAGCTGCAGTGTCAGAATCTGATCATTGCTGAAATTTCGGCACATCAGATTGATGATGTTCCCCATTGTGGTGGCAACGCACAGCAGGTGAAGAAACGCGTCATTGGAGAGAATAAATACGAAAAAGCACCATACGCCGGTAACCAGCATGAATGCGGTAGCGAGAAACTTGTAATGGTGCTGCCATTTATCAAGCTCACCGGATTCTTCTTCGATTAGCCTTTTGTGTTGCCGGATGTTTCCGACATCAGCAAGAATAATGGCGAGCATGGCAATTGTTGTGGAGAGGAAAACAAATTCCGCTGTCATGAAATAGGTGACGAGAGAGGCTATCGCCGCGCTCATTTTACCATAAAAGAACGCCACGTGATCTTCGTAATGAGAAAGTTCCATTCTTTTTCGTTCAGTTATTGCCTTACGAAATTCCAATCTGGCCCCCGAAAATTCTGCATATTTAAAAGCAAATCTATCGCACAATCATTGCTTAAAAGTTTATATCTCCGCTAAAATACGAGCCGGATTTGATGAATTTGTCGTGTGCTTCCCCCCCTTTTGGCAATCCAGCTGTTCAGGGTCTAAGTAATTGATAATATTTGCGTCTAGACCTCGGGCTCGCCAACCAGTGAGACCAGTCCGCCGGGGTGGCGTTCGAGAAAGCCGGCCAGCGAAAGTTCCAGCAAGGTGAGCTGTACCTCACCGGCAGAAGCACCGGAAAATTCGATTATGTCGTCAATCAAGACGGGCGAGGGGCCCAATTTACTCAATATGACTTGCCTTTTGTCGCCCGTAGGCGGAGTTTCAGACGATAAATCACTGCCAAACAAATCTTCATCGGTTTCAAACAATCCTTCGTCTGGATCAATAACGCGTTCAAACAGCGGAGATAGGTCCTCAAGAATATCGTCTCCGCAAGTAATCAGCGTCGCACCCGAGCGAATGAGTTTGTTGGTGCCTTCACTGCGAGGGTCAAGAGGAGAGCCTGGAACTGCAAGAACAAGACGCCCCATTTCATTGGCGAGCCTTGCAGTTATTAGTGACCCGGACCGCCTGGCAGCCTCGACGACCAGAACTGCCTGCGCAAGACCGGAAATGATCCGGTTTCGTCTGGGGAAATCCCGTGATCTGGGTTGCCATCCCATGGGCATTTCGCTGACAATCGCACCACCGTTCTCGAGTATTTCTTCGGCAAGTAGCTGATTTTCCTCGGGAAAAACGAAATCAACCCCACCACCAAAAACGGCAATCGTTCCGGTCTTTAACGATGCTTTGTGCGCAATTGAATCGATACCGCGCGCAAGCCCGGATACAATTGCGTAGCCATTTTCCGCGACATGGGTAGACAGTCTTTGCGCCAGTTTCATGCCGGTAATGGATGCGTTCCGGGACCCGACCACTGCCAGAGATTTCCGCGAAAGAATGTCAACATTCCCACGCAGGCATATCAAAGGCGGGCTTGCATCAGCCACTCTTAAAACCGGAGGGTAGTGGGGTTCTCCGATGCCGATAAAAAGAGCGCCAGCTGCCTCTGCCTTGAGTAATTCGCGTTCTGCATCTGCAATTGAACAAATTTTGATGCGTCCCGCAGCTCCGCCTCGTTTCGCAAGGTCAGGCAATGCATCCAGAGCGGCGGTTGCAGTTCCGTATCGTGAAATCAAATCTCGAAAAGTGGCCGGGCCTACATTTTGGCTGCGTATAAGCCTCAGCCAGTCCAGCCGTTGCTGATCACTGAGTTCGAAGTGCTTTTTGCCCGATAAAGGGGTGTTTGCCATGCGAAAGCCGGGAATTAAGAATAGATTGATATATGTTAGTATATTTTCTAGTTATTTCCAATTTTGCTTTCTTTTTTTCGTAGAAGTCTGAAAATGTTTTCCCGATGGCGGAACCATATCAGGATTGTGAGCACGACAAAAAGCTCGGCAATCTGCACATGTCCAAGCCAGAACAGCGCAACCGGGGTCACGATACTTGCAACCAGGGCTGATAGCGAGGAGTAGCGGGTAATAAACGCTGTCAAAAGCCATGCAACGGCAAATGCAATGACTGCTTGCCATGCGAGACTTAACAAAATCCCGATGTAAGTGGCGACCCCCTTGCCACCGCGGAATTTTAGCCAAACCGGGAAACAATGACCGATAAATGCGCCAAACCCCGCAATTATGGCGGGATCAGGCCCAAATCTGCCAGCAACGATGACCGCTATCGTTCCTTTAAGAAGGTCCCCCAATAGAGTGAGAGCTGCAATTTTCTTATTGCCGGTACGAAGTACGTTGGTTGCACCAATGCTGCCGGACCCAATGTCACGGACATCGCCCATGCCTGCAAACCGGGTCAGTAAAAGGCCAAACGGTATTGAACCAAGAAGATAACCAAAAACAAGGGCAGCAATGAAATAAGGGGCTGCATGAACCCAGCTGATTGGATCAGGCATAAATTAGCCCTCCTGATCGTAGACTGTTTTCCCGCCGACAATCGTTTGCTTGATCCGACCGGAAAAACGTTCCCCCTCAAAGGGGGTGTTTTTCGATTGAGAAACAATGTCTTCTTCGTTCACTACCCAGGGTTCATCAAGGTCGGCAATAACAATATCTGCATGGTTCCCGACAGCCAACGTTCCGGTATCAAGACCGAAAATTTTTGCCGGCCTGCAGGAAAGTGCATCGATCAGCCGTTCCAGTGAAACTTCCTCATTGTGGTATAGCCGCATTGCTGCCGAAAACAAGGTCTCCAGTCCGATCGCGCCGGCACTTGCTTCGGCAAACGGATGGCGCTTTTCATCGACATCACGCGGATCATGGCTTGAGACGATGATGTCGATAGTGCCGTCATTGACAGCCGCAATAACCGCGTTGCGATCATCTTCATGACGCAAAGGCGGCTGCAGTTTTAAGAATGTGCGATAGCGGCCGACATCATTCTCGTTCAAAGTCAGGTGGTTGATAGAAATTCCGCAGGTAACATTGCTGCCATTCTGCTTGTATTTGGCGATTAGGTTAGCAGAATCCGATGTGGAGATTTTTGCGGCGTGATAATTGCCGCCGGTCAATGCGGCGAGGCGAAGATCACGCTCAAGCGTTATGATTTCTGCTTCCCGCGGAATGCCAGGCAAGCCCATGTGTGTGGCCATCACGCCTTCGTTCATAACTCCGTTTGAAGAAAGCGCTGGATCAATGGTCTCCTTCGCAATTACCAGGTTGAAATCCCGGGCGTAGGTGAGGGCGCGTCGCAAGACCAGATTGTTTTCAATCGAGCGTTGGCCCTCTGTCAGCATCACAGCGCCAGCTTCTTGAAGGAGGCCAAATTCCGTCAATTCTGAACCTTCGAGACCTTTCGTTACACCGGCTGCGGGGAAAACCCTGACCAACGCATCGTCGCGTGCAGCGCGGCGAACAAAGTCGACCAGTGAAACGTCATCAATGACCGGATCTGTCTCCGGCATCATGATGAAGCTGGTAACCCCACCCTTGGCGGCGGCCTTGCTGGCAGACGCTATGGTTTCACGGTGTTCCCCGCCCGGTTCACCTACAAAAACCCTGGCGTCAACGAGGCCGGGGAATATGTGCCGGCCACTTGCATCAATAATCTTGCAACTGCTTGGGACGGATATGTTTTTATCAATTTTTGCAACCCGGCCCGCTTCGATCAAAACATCGGAAACCTCATCCTTGCCTTGCGAAGGGTCAACGACATGACCGCCTTTGATGAGCAGCATCTGATCAATCATTTGCGCCACTATTCTTCATCAGAGCCTCGATCACGGCCATTCGAATGGCAACCCCCATCTCAACCTGCGTTTCGATCACGCTTTGCGGTCCGTCTGCCACATCAGAGGCAATTTCTACCCCGCGGTTCATGGGGCCTGGATGCATCACCAATGCGTCCGGTTTTGCATAAGCGAGTTTTTCTGCATCAAGCCCATAGAATTTAAAATACTCGCGAACCGATGGAACAAGCGCTCCGCTCATGCGTTCGCGTTGCAAACGCAGCATCATTACCACATCGGCATCTTTTAATCCGTCTTTCATGCTGCGAAAAACTTCAACGCCAAGCCGCTCTATGCCAGCAGGCAACAAGGTTGAAGGTGCTACAACACGAACCCTTGCACCCAATGCATTGAGCAAAATGATATTCGATCTTGCTACGCGGCTATGAAGAACGTCACCACATATGGCAACGCAAAGTTGGGCAATTCCACCCTTGTTGCGGCGCATGGTCAGAGCATCAAGCAGCGCTTGAGTGGGATGCTCGTGGGCACCATCGCCCGCATTGATAACCGAACAGCCCACCTTGTTGGCAAGGAGTTCCACTGCACCGGCAGACTGGTGACGAACCACCAGCATGTCGGGGTGCATGGCATTAAGCGTCATTGCAGTATCGATCAGCGTCTCGCCCTTTTTGACCGAGGACGATCCAACCGACATGTTCATGACATCGGCACCAAGGCGTTTTCCGGCCAGTTCAAATGAGGATTGGGTTCTCGTAGAAGCTTCAAAAAACAGATTGATCTGGGTGCGACCGCGCAACACGCTTTTCTTCTTTTCCAGTTGTCTGGAAATTTCCACGGCCGCATCAGCCTGGTCGAGAAGGTATTCAATTTCAGGTGGCGATAAATCGGCGATTCCCAGCAAGTGACGCTGGTTGAACACTGAAGGAGAAGTTGATTTTTCGTTTGCCATCAAAACCATTGCTATAGGGGGCAAGCTTCAAGAGTGCAAGCGCCACCAAACGCTTTTTGAGGTTATCACGGCAATTTGGCTGATTATCCTCCGCAAAGCTTTCTCATTCGCTCTCATTCGCTCTCATTTGCTGCGGAAATGTTGGCGACTACAGTAGCTTTGCGGATTGATTATAAAGATTGCGGGCTTCATAACGGCAACATGACCAACGCAGAATTACTGAGCGAGCTGAATATAGTTCTTGGATCACGCAATGTCTCGACGGATCCCGGTAAGACCGAGCGCTTTCGTTCAGGGTTTCGTTCAGGCCAGGGAGAAGCGCTGGCGGTGCTTGCGCCTCAGTCGCTTGTTGCGTACTGGCGAGCCCTTAAATTATGTGTCGCTGCAGATAAAATCATCATCATGCAGGCCGCTAACACAGGCCTCACCGAGGGGTCGACGCCAAACGGTACGTATGATCGCGAGTGCATCATCATTTCCACCCTTGCACTTGATACCATCCATGCTGTTCACGATGGCAAACAAGTTGTGGCGTGTGCGGGTGCAACCCTTTATTCGCTCGAAAAACTGCTTGCTCCGCTAAACCGGCAACCGCATTCCGTAATAGGATCGTCTTGCATTGGTGCATCCGTCATAGGGGGAGTGTGCAACAATTCGGGAGGTGCGCTGGTTGAGCGTGGTCCTTCTTACACGGAGCTTGCAATTTACGCGCGGGTTTCCTCCAGGGGTGAGGTTGAGCTTGTCAATCATCTCGGAATTGCCTTGGGCGATGATCCAGAAGAGATACTTGACCGGGTTGAACGCGGTGAGTTTCGTGGTGATGATTTTGAGAAAACCAACCGGAAAGCCTCCGACACGGATTATGCAAACCGTGTTCGCGAGGTGAATGAGGCAAGCCCGGCGCGTTACAATGCAGACAAAGGTCAATTGTATGAGGCGAGCGGTTGTGCCGGCAAATTGGCGGTCTTTGCAGTACGTCTTGATACGTATCCCCAAAATGAAGTCGAACAGGTTTTTTACATCGGAACAAATGATCCCGATGTTCTGACGCAATTGCGCCGGGACGTGCTTTCGAAATTTGAAAATCTGCCGGTATCTGCCGAGTACATGCATCGCGACATATTCGATGTGGCACGCGACTATGGTAAGGACACACTTGTTGCAATTGATGTGCTTGGGACTGACTTTTTACCCAAATTGTTTGCCTGGAAGGGAGCTTTTGATTCAAAAGCTGCAAAGGTTTCATTCCTGCCCGAAAACCTCTCGGATCAGATCATGCAGTTCCTGGCGAAAATCTGGCCAGGTGTTCTGCCAAAACGAATGCTGGCCTATCGTGAACGCTACGAGCATCACTTGATCCTCAAGATGTCCAACACCGGCATAAGTGAGGCACGTGAATATCTGAATGACGCTTTTGGTTCCGGCGGGGGAAACTTTTTTGAGTGTGATGCACGCGAAGCAAAGCTTGCAATGTTGCATCGGTTTGCAGCTGCCGGTGCTGCTGTGCGTTATCAGACCGTGCATGGTTCAAAGGTGGAAGACATTCTTCCCCTTGATATTGCGCTTAGAAGGAACGACCGGAACTGGTTTGAGAAACTGCCGAAGGAACTGGAAGACCAGATTGTCCACAAGCTATATTACGGCCACTTTATGTGCCATGTACTTCACCAGGATTACATTGTTAAAAAGGGGGCAGACGTTAAGGGGCTCAAAGAAGCAATGCTGAAAATTCTTGATGAGCGTGGTTCGGAATATCCTGCCGAACATAATGTTGGCCACCTGTATCCGGCCAAACAAGCCCTTGCTTCCTTTTATAAAAAGCTCGACCCTACCAACACAATGAATCCAGGAATCGGCAAATTGTCGAAATTGAAGCATCATGGTTGAAGAAAACCAATCACCCGAGTTTAAGGGTTTTAATGCCTATGAAAATGATCCGCTGCTCGGATTGCTGACCCTAAGTCTAAAACCGCAGGTCAAGGAAGGTCTTTCCAGACTTGGCGCCTGGGCCGGAAACGGCGAGACGATCAACCTGGGTAGACTTGCTAATGAAAACACGCCCGTCCTTCATACCCATGATGCACGTGGCAATCGCATCGATCGGGTGGATTTTCATCCATCATGGCATGCCTTGATGCGCCGCGGGGTTGAAGCGGGACTTCACAACTCACTGTGGACGGAAAATCCTGACGAGGCGGGAGGACGCAATGTTGCGAGGGCCGCACGGGTTTATATGACATCCGGGGTTGAAATGGGGCATCTGTGTCCGCTGATCATGACATCGGCCTGTATGCCGGCGTTAAACGCCAATCCATCAGTCCTCAATGAGTGGCTGCCAAAAATTCAGTCAATGAAATATGACCCCTCTCACAGGCCCATGCAGCAGAAGGCCGGGGTCATGATCGGCATGGGCATGACCGAGCAACAGGGCGGTTCCGATGTACGTGCCAATACAAGTACTGCTACCCTTCTTGGTGACGAAATTTGGAACATTAATGGCGAAAAGTGGTTTATGTCTGCTCCTTTCTGCGATGCCTTTCTGGTGCTTGCACAAACAGACAAGGGGCTGGGGTGTTTTTTGATTCCCAGAATTTTGGATGATGGCAAGCCCAATGGACTTCACTTCAGGCGGCTGAAAGACAAGCTTGGCAATCGTTCAAATGCATCAAGTGAAGTGGAGTTTAAAGCTTCACTCGGAATGCCGATTGGTGAACCTGACAAGGGCATTCAGGCGATCATGGAAATGGTCAGCTTTACACGATTGGATTGTGCAGTGGCATCAGCCGGATTGATGCGGATCTGCCTTGCAGAAGCCGTTCATCATTGCCATCACCGTATGGTTTTCGGGAAAAAGTTGATTGACCAGCCGCTGATGCAACGCGTTCTTGCGGATATGGTTCTTGATGTATCAGCCGCAACGGCTCTGGTTTTCAGACTGGCGTCAGCATTCGATCGGGCAGGCGCAAACCCTGCTCAGGCAGCTTATGCCCGGTTGATGACCCCGGTTGTCAAATACTGGGTATGCAAGCTCGCTCCATCGCTGATTTACGAAACGATGGAGTGTCTCGGTGGCAACGGTTACACAGAGGCTTTCAATATTGCCCGGCATTACCGTGAGGCGCCGCTCAATGCGATCTGGGAAGGGTCGGGCAATGTCATGTGCCTTGATGTTTTGCGGGTTATGGGAAAAAGCGGCGAAGTTCTCGATACGGTTCTTGAAGGATTGCAGCAGGATTTGGGAAGCGCTGGCGCATCCAAACTGGTGGATGTAATTCGTTCAGCTGCCACAATGTCCCAAGATGATCCAGGCGGCGCCCGTATTCTGGTGGAACAGCTTGCATTTACCGCAGCTGCAGCCGAATTGAAACGAATTGGGGCAGGGGAAACCGCAGACGCCTTTATCGAAACCCGTCTTGGCGGGTTGTGGCGCAGTACCTATGGCATGTTTGACAACCGTCACAACGCCCGCCGGATCATCGAAAAAGACTATCCAGCACCAAAATAGGCGGGGTTAGCCATTTTTAACCCTAATTTTTAACCTTAATAATAGGTTTACGAAGCTTTTGGGGGATAAATATTGTTTGTTTGGCATGACTAATGCATGATTGGCCTCAAGAGAGGTCTGGTATGAAAGTAATCCTTGTTCTTTGGGCGTTGCCAATTGTCCTGTTTTGGGGATGGTATGGTCTGAGTGCCAATGACATTAATTTAGGATTCTTCTTCCTTGAGCGGCGTTTCCACGATTTAGTGTTTAATTTATACAGCCAAATCCTTCACGTTCCTGCCGATGCGATTCCAGCACTTTTAGCCGGGGTGTTTTTTGTCGATACCCTGATCATTTTGGGGATTGCTGCCCTGCGTTGGTACAAACTATGGCTGCCGCAATCCATCAAATGGGTAAAAGAGAAAACTGGACTGGCAGAAGAAGAACGCGTTTATGTTCGCGAAAATTACCTGCCGTTTGCGAAAAGGGGAATGCCTGCATTCAGTCGTGAACAAGTCGGTCAAGCAGGCCTTGCAGAATAATCGCAGCTGCCACGGCATCAATTTTTTCTCCACGCTTCTTTCTTGAAATGTCAGCTTCTATCATCGCCTGCTCGGCGGCATGGGTCGATAAGCGTTCATCCTGAAAAATAATCGGCAGATTGCAGTGCCTGGTAAAATTCCGGGCAAATGCCCGGGTGGATTGTGCTCTGGGGCCTTCGCTCCCATCCATATTGAGCGGCAATCCCAAAACGATCGCGAACACTTTTTCGCTCTTCACCAGTTCAACCAGTGCTGCCGCATCTTGGGTGAATTTGGTTCGCCTCAGGGTTGAGCGCGCGGTCGCGATTTTCAAGCGCACATCACTGAAGGCAATGCCAATGGTTTTGGTGCCAAGATCAAGCCCAATAAGCTTTTCGTCTGCTGCCTTTGACGAAATGATTTCCGCAAGACAGACGGATTGATTTTCCATCCTTTTCATATCGCAGTGATGGGGTATCTTGTCGACAGGAATTGTTAAGGATTAACAAAATGAAACTGGCATGGTACGGGCACCGGCCGTTTAAGTTGGAGACTGGCAAACATCGCATACAATGTGCCCCCGATCATATTGCTCAATATTTTCTCCAGAGTTTGAGATACACCAATTTTGAAGTGATTTATAAACAATTTTGCCACCTTCAAAATTGCGCATTTAGCGACAACGCATTATACCAACGGCGATCAGCCTTTCCGGTTGAAACAAGACCGCGCCAAGTTTATACGCATGAACAAGATTACTCATTTCAGGGTTCCTGCTGATGTCCGTTGATATTGAAACCGTAAAGCGTGTTGCAAGACTTGCACGAATTGCCGTTGATGATGGCAAGGCCGAGAAGATGCAAGGCGAGCTAAACACCATCCTTGGCTTTGTTGATCAGCTGAACGAGGTTGATGTCGAGGGTGTCGAACCGATGACATCCGTCGTTGAAATGGAAATGAAGAAGCGCAGCGATGAAGTGAGTGATGGCAACAAAGCAACGGATGTTACTTCCAACGCTCCGGCAAGCGAAGATCACTTCTTCATGGTGCCAAAGGTTATCGAATAATGCGCGTCCTCTTTTTGATGATTGCTGTAGTTTTCATGCTAGCCGCTCAGGCTCAAGCCGGGGAAATGCCTGATTTTTTAAAAGGCAGGGTTTTTTCCACCGAGAAAGCAAGCTGCGGTGATGCGACCGGGGGTGACGGATTGCAATTGACCAGGGAGGGTATTTTCGGCCCAGAATTTGGTTGCACGTTCTTGAGTTTCAAGGAGGACCGCGATGCGGACACGGGCCGGCTTTTTCTGGTGGTCGCAACAGCAAACTGTGGCGATGACAGCGGTATTAATCGTCCGGACTTGATTACCCTGTCACCATATATCGAAGGCGGTCAGGTGATCGTGCAGTCACAAAATGAATATGTCATTTCTGAAGTTGAGGTCATGATTGCCCGGAAACTCGGCAAGGAAATACCTCAAAAATCAGAATATGCGTGGGTATCCGATACCTATAACATCTGCGAATAAGCGACTTCTGCCGTATTCCAACTTGTTGAAAAAGAAACAAATGTCTGAACTAACTAGCCTTACCATTGCTGAAGCCCGTGAAAAACTGAGCGCAGGTGATATCAATTCGGTTGAATTGACGGATGCCTATCTGGAGGCAATTGGAAATGCCAATGATGCGCTCAATGCCTTTGTCGTCGTCACCGCTGATCAGGCGAAAGAGATGGCAAGAGCCTCGGATGAGCGTCGTGCAGCCGGTAACGTTGGTGCGCTGGAAGGAATCCCGCTCGGCATTAAAGATCTGTTCGCAACCAGGGGTGTGCATACCCAAGCTTGTTCTCACATTCTGGATAATTTCAAGCCGGAATATGAATCGACCGTTTCCCAGAACCTGTGGGATAATGGTGCGGTCATGCTCGGCAAGCTCAACATGGATGAGTTTGCGATGGGTTCTTCGAACGAGACTTCTTATTATGGTGCGGTAAAAAATCCGTGGCGCGCGCAAGGCTCTAATGCAGCACTTGTTCCAGGCGGCTCATCGGGTGGTTCTGCTGCAGCGGTTTCAGCCATGCTGTGTGCTGGTGCAACCGCGACTGATACCGGTGGATCAATCCGGCAACCGGCGGCCTTTACCGGCACTGTTGGCATCAAGCCAACCTATGGGCGCTGTTCGCGATGGGGTATTGCAGCGTTTGCCTCTTCACTTGATCAGGCAGGACCAATTGCCCGAGATGTGCGCGATGCTGCAATCCTGCTGCAATCCATGGCAAGCGTTGATGCGAAGGATACAACATCCGTCGACAAGCCGGTGCCAGACTATGAGGCTGCAATTGGCAAGTCGGTCAAAGGCATGAAGATCGGTATTCCGAAAGAATATCGGATGGACGGCATGCCGGAAGATATCGAGGCGCTTTGGCAGCAGGCGGTTGAATGGTATCGTGAGGCCGGAGCCGAGATTGTCGATATCTCGCTACCGCATACAAAATACGCACTGCCTGCCTATTATATCGTTGCACCGGCGGAGGCTTCGTCCAATCTGGCACGATATGACGGCGTGCGTTATGGCCTGCGTGTCCCTGGTAATGACATTACGGACATGTACGAAAAAACCCGCTCGGAAGGGTTTGGCGACGAGGTTCAGCGTCGGATAATGATTGGAACCTATGTGCTGTCATCTGGTTATTATGATGCTTACTACCTGCGTGCCCAAAAAGTTCGCACCCTCATCAAGAAAGATTTTGAAAATGTATTCGCGCAGGGCGTGGATGCAATACTGACGCCAGCGACCCCGTCATCGGCCTTTGCCATAGGCGACGAGGAAATGGCTTCTGATCCGGTGAAAATGTTCTTAAACGACGTCTTTACAGTAACGGTCAACATGGCCGGTCTGCCTGGAATATCGGTTCCGGCCGGGCTGGACAGCAAGGGCCTGCCGCTTGGCCTCCAGTTAATCGGCAAGCCTTTTGAAGAAGAAGCGCTTTTCCAGGCATCCAATATTATAGAACAGGCTGCCGGTAGATTTACACCTGATAAATGGTGGTAATTGCAAGTTTAGCGCTTTGGTGCAGGTGGCGGCGGTGGCGGCAGCGCTCTATTGGCAGGTGGGGCCAAATTTACAGCCTTTCCCAGTTCTCTCCCACCCTTTTACCCATCTTCTATTCTCTCTTTCATAAACTCGACGAAGTGGACATCTTCAACATTTATCAACAGTCCATCAACTTCCTTCAAAGGAAGATAAGTTTCTTTTCCCTTGTCTTCAAGCCTGAAGCCAAGGCCATATAAAACTGGCTGTAAACTGGTCGAAAATGTAGGACCACCTCTTATACCAACGGCCATTAGGATTTGCTCTTTTGACCAGGAATTATTTTGGCTTTGGTTAGGCGCGATTGGCGAAGTGGTGCGGCGTACCATGAGCTAATTGCAACGCGGCCAAAACCAAAAGAAACCTGGCCTGCGGTGCTCCAAAATTGCTCACCAGACGGTGTTATGCCTCTTGACCAATGCGTTTTACATTGCACTTCGAGGCCTGCCTTGCCGGTAAACAATTTTGGAACATCAAAAGGGTCAATCCTAATGGCCGTTGGTATTATGCAGGCGATGGTATTATGCAGGCTTTCAATTGGACTTGAAGATGCCGACGACCTCATTCGCGATCTTGACGGCGTACTTGGATAAGCTTCCAGATTACGATTGCAATCATTAGCCAGAACAATATCCCCTTGGAATGCGCTGAAAGGTTCTCAGGACCCGTAAATGTGATCAACCGGAGAATGATTTCAGCGCGTGGTGGAAATTGCAGCACATTTTGCATTGGCAGCCGGTCAAATAACAACCAGTAGTAGAAGTAATAGGCTTGCGGGCTCACCCAGGTAAAAATCCAAAGCGCAACAAAAGCCAACAAGACCTTTACCAGCGCCCCAAATCTGCTAGAGATTTTGCAGAAACACCAAAGCGTGACAAATGCCAGAACTCCGGACAGCAGGGCCAGTCCTGTTTGACCTGCTGCTGATAAATGGAAAAAGGTGTCACCGTTGTACATTGCCCGATAGTGGCAGCAGATCAGTCAGAATTGAAGTAAAAACATGACCGAACTTGTAGAAGCCAGAACATCTGATCCAAAACGTTATATACCCGGTGCAACAGAGGATTGGGAAGTCATCATTGGCCTTGAAGTGCACGCGCAAGTGAGTTCTAACTCCAAACTGTTTTCGGGAGCATCTACACAGTTTGGTGCTGAGCCCAATGCCAATGTTTCTCTGGTTGATGCAGCCATGCCCGGCATGCTGCCGGTGATCAATGAAGAATGCGTTGCACAGGCAGTTCGTACGGGCCTCGGTCTTAACGCGCAAATCAATCTTCGCTCGGTTTTTGACCGCAAAAACTATTTTTATCCGGACCTTCCGCAGGGGTATCAGATTTCACAGTTCAAGGACCCGATTGTGGGAGAAGGGACCGTGACTGTTTCTGTCGGGCCAGACAAGAAAGGCAGTTTCGAGGACATCGAGATTGGCATTGAACGCCTTCATCTTGAACAGGATGCGGGCAAATCAATACATGACCAGCATCCAAGCATGAGCTTTGTTGATTTGAACCGTACCGGCGTTGCACTAATGGAGATTGTTTCCAAGCCGGACCTTCGCTCCGCAGAAGAAGCAAAGGCCTATGTGGCGAAACTGCGCTCCATCTTGCGTTATCTTGGAACCTGCGATGGCAACATGGCGGAAGGTTCGATGCGTGCAGATGTGAACGTCTCGGTTCGCAAGCCCGCAGAAGGGTTTGGTACCCGTTGCGAAATCAAGAACATGAATTCCATTCGGTTTATCGGGCAGGCGATCGAATATGAAGCGCGCCGTCAAATTGCAATCCTTGAAGAAGGTGGAGAGATTGACCAGGAAACCAGGCTCTATGATCCGGCAAAGGGAGAAACCCGCTCCATGCGATCCAAGGAAGACGCGCATGATTATCGCTATTTCCCTGATCCTGATCTGTTGCCGCTGGAGTTCAGTCAAGCCTACGTGGAAAGCCTTAGATCAGACCTGCCTGAATTACCGGATGCCAAGAAAGCACGCCTGATCAAAGATATTGGCTTGTCAGCCTATGATGCCTCCATCCTTGTGGCAGAAAAATCGGTTTCAGATTATTTTGAACAGGTTGTTGAGGGACGGGACGGAAAACTTGCCGCCAACTGGGTCATCAACAACCTGTTGGGCAAGCTCAACGAGGTTGATAAGGAAATCGAGGAAAGCCCGGTTTCTCCAGAACAGATCGGCGGCATCCTTGATCTCATCAGGGAAGGTACAATCTCCGGCCAGATCGCCAAGGATGTGTTTGAAATTGTCTGGGAAGAAGGTGGAGACCCTGCCCGGATTGTAGAAGATCGTGGCATGAAGCAGGTGACGGATACAGATGCTATCGAAGCAGCCGTGAATGCGGTCATTGCTGCCAATCCTGAACAGGTTGAAAAGGCCAAGGCCAAACCGCAGCTCGCTGGCTGGTTTGTTGGCCAGGTTATGAAAGCTTCTGGCGGCAAGGCCAACCCGCAGGTCGTACAGCAACTGGTGAAAGACAAGTTAGGCGTGGTGTAATGATGGTTCATATTCGAGAGATGACCGCAGAAGATGCTATCGAGGTAAGCAGCCTCTACACAAGTTCCTGGGAAAGAACCTACGGGCCTCTTTTGGAGCAATCCATCCTTGAAGAGCAGATTGCGAAACGCTTCACACCAGACCTACAACGCAGCGAGGCGGTAGACCCCGATATCATAACACTGGTTGCCACCGAAGACGGCAAGATTGTCGGCGCGTCTCTTGCGAAGATGGATGCACGCAATCAGGCGTGGCTGGACCGGCTGCACCTGTTGCCCGGTTATTTTGGTTCAGGCCTTGCGCAGAATTTGCTCCGTGCAACCATTGCCAAACATTCCGGTCTCCAAACCATTGCCCTGAAAGTCTTGAAGGCAAACCTTCGGGCTATTGCGTTTTATGAAAAACACGGATTTGGCGTCACTGATGAGGTTTCCGGTGATGCCTCAGTAGGTGGCGCAGACACGGTTGTGATGACCCGAACCATTCCGCGCGGTTGATTGTATGTTCTACGTTCGCACCGTTATGGAACGTGATTTGCCTAGGGTTCGCGATATCCTCGTTGAAACCTGGCATGCGACTTATTCCGCTATCTATGGTGAGGACAGGGTCGATGAGATTACCTCAAGCTGGCACGCGCTTGACCGGCTGGAAGAACAACGTAACCGCCCGCATTCGGAATTTCTCGTAGCTGATAATGGCAAAGTCGTCGGCGGCATGGCTTATGGTAGTCAATCAGACAAAACCATCCATCTTCACCAACTTTATGTTCATCCGGATTTTCACGGCGGCAAAACCGGACTACACCTGCTGATCGAGATTGAAAACTCTTTCATGGATGCGGAGTTCATTCGTCTGGAAGTTGAAGAGAAGAACGAAAAGGCTATCCGATTTTATCAAAGATACGGCTTCAAGGAAGTTGGCAGAACCGCAAACTGTGGAGAAGAGGGGTCAGGCATTCCAGCACTTGTTCTTGAAAAGCCAATCGCTTATGCCGAAGATTGAGTATATCGCCTAATTGAATCAAAAAGGACGCTGTAGCGTCCTTCCCGATACTGAAAATTCAGGTGCAATGTCGCCTATTTAAAGACGCTGCCTTTCTTGAAATGCTTGGTCAGCAGGTAATAGAGAACCGGACGATATTTGTTACGGTTGGACCTGCCATAGGTTTCGATGCAGGCCGCAATGCCCTCATCAACTTTCGGGGTGTCCTTTACGCCGAGTTTCTTGATCACGAAATTATTGCGAACGCGTGCCATTTCCTCTTTGTCGCCGGCTGATACTTTTTCAGCATCTGCTTTGTAAATTGTCGGGCCACAAGAAATGGTAACTGCTGTTAGCAGTTTCATATCCGCTTTCATTCCGCATTTATCTTGTAGGTCTGATGCATATTTTGCAATCAGATCATCGCGCTTCCCCATAACTTCCCTCCTTAGGAATTCGTGGTAATTAGGATTTGGTGAGAATAATCGCCAAATACATGAGGTTGCCGTTACGTGATTCTAATGTGGCTTGTCGAATCGAGAACGGGTTCGCTGGAACGGTTTGTACGGGTTTACTTTTTTCAGCCTTTGTGAACCAATCAGAAATTGGGTCTTATTTTGTGAAAATGATCCAATAATATCGCACAAATAGTGAAATCGCCGGTTGTAATGTGTTCGTTCTGGTAGAAAACTGTAGAAATCTGCAAACCAGGAAATCGACATGTCCACAAACGATAATAAACGACCGGGTTTTTCCGAAAACGTAAACACACTTTTTGACCGGGCAGTCGCCCATATGGACTTGACGCCCGGGCTGATAGAAAAAATCCGTGTGGTGAATTCCACCTATACGGTCCGCTTTGGTGTGAAACTGCGCGGGGATATTAAAACCTTTACCGGCTATCGTTCCGTTCACTCAGAGCACGCGGAACCGGTGAAGGGTGGTATTCGTTTTGCGTCGAATGTGCACCAGGATGAAGTGGAAGCGCTTGCAGCTTTGATGACTTACAAATGCGCATTGGTGGAGGTTCCATTTGGTGGTTCGAAAGGTGGATTGAGGATCAACCCGCGTGAATGGGAACCGGATGAATTGGAGAGGATTACCAGACGCTTCGCCTTTGAACTGATCAAGCGCGATCTCATTCATCCTTCACAAAACGTTCCGGCACCGGATATGGGCACTGGTGAGCGCGAAATGGCCTGGATATCAGACCAGTATCAACGGATGAACACCACCGACATCGATGCCCGCGCATGTGTGACCGGTAAACCTTTAAACGCAGGCGGTATTCGCGGTCGTGTCGAGGCAACGGGCAGGGGCGTGCAATACGCCATTCAGGACTTTTTCCGTCACGATGATGATTTGAAAATCGCCGGTCTTTCAAAAGGCCTTGGTGGAAAGCGGATTGTTGTACAGGGTCTCGGTAATGTCGGCTATCACGCGTCGAAGTTCTTTCAGGAAGAAGATGATTGCAAGATTACGGGGATCATCGAATACAACGGCTCACTCCACAATGAAGATGGCATCGATGTGGAAAATGCCAAGCAGTTCATGAACGAACATGGCTCATTTGAAGGGTTCCCGGGTGCCACTTTTGTTGAGCATGGCGAGCCTCTCCTCGAACTTGATTGCGACATTCTCATTCCAGCAGCCCTTGAAGGTGTGATTAACCGTGAAAATGCAGACCGCATCAAAGCGCCATTGATTATTGAAGCGGCGAATGGTCCCATCAGTGCAAACGCCGACAAAATCCTGAGGGAAAAAGGTACAGTCATTATTCCGGACATGTATGCAAACGCAGGTGGCGTGACGGTTTCCTATTTCGAATGGGTCAAAAACCTCTCGCACATCCGCTTTGGCCGGATGCAGAGGCGGGAGGAGGAGGCCCGGCATCGCATGCTGATTGATGAAATTGAAACTGCAACCGGCAAACAGCTGTCGCAAGCCTTCAAGGACCGCTATCTTTCCGGTGCGGATGAACTCTCGCTGGTTCGCTCAGGGCTTGATGATACGATGCGCGGTGCTTATGGCGACATGCGTGAGATGTGGCATCAAAGACGCGCCAAAAATCCGGATTTTGATCTGCGAACCGCTGCCTACACAATCGCGATCGGTCGGGTTGCTGACAGCTACAAGACCCTGGGTCTGTAGAACGGGTCAATCCCAATGGCCGTTGGTATGATCCTTTTCAGTTTTTGAAATGCTGGACATTTTACAATCACAAGGCCATAAGAACACTGGAATTCGACATTCACAAGGCTTGCTCAAATGCAAATGCTCAAACAGTTTTTTACCTGGTGGAATGGATCAACCTGGAACACCCGGTTTCATATCTGGCGCACTTCAAAACGTGTTGGAGAAGACGAAACGGGCAATGTCTATTATGAGAGCAACAAGGGCAAACGCTACGTCCAGTATGCAGACCTTGCAGAAGCGAGCGCCATTCCGCCAGGGTGGCATGGGTGGATGCATTATCGTGTCGATACGCCTCCGGGCAAAGAAGACTATCAGCCGAAGGGTTGGCAAAAACCCCATCAGGAAAACCAGACTGGTGGTCCGAACGCCTATTATCCGAAGGGTTCTATGCAAAACCTTGAGGGTCGCCCGCGGGTTACTGGCGACTACGACGCCTGGACACCCTGACCTTCGTTCAGGAAACCAATCATGATATTGGGTGAAGCACAGATTAGTGAAGGTCTGCGGGTCTACGCTATTGGTGATATACACGGTTGTGTTGATGCGTTACGTGAATTGACTGACCAAATTACAGATGACTTGACAGCAAGTCCGGTTGATCACCACAAAGTGGTGTTTTTGGGTGATTATGTTGATCGCGGACCGGAAAACCGGGCGGTGATCGACTATTTGATTGATCTAAATGCTTCCTCTCATGCGTGTGCTTTCTTGTTGGGCAATCACGATGAACGCGTTCTTTCCTTTATCCGAAATCCTGCCCTGGTGTGGGACGACATGATGAAGTGGGGCGGTGCAAAGACCCTTGCCGGTTATGGTGTGGTTCAGGACGCCGGTGAAGAATTTGCTTCCGTATCAAAACGGTTTGCAGATGCTTTGCCACAAGCCCATGTCGCGTTTTTGCAAGGGCTGGAGCATAGCTGCGAAATTGATGACTATTTTTTCTGTCATGCAGGGGTGCGTCCTGGTGTTTCCCTAAAAGATCAGGCTGATCATGATTTGATCTGGATCCGCCGTGATTTTCTCGATCACGGCCTTCCCTTTGAGAAGGTCGTAATCCACGGCCATACGCCAAATGATCAACCGGAAGTCAGGTCAAACCGGATCAATGTCGATACCCATTGCTATAAATCGGGAGTTCTTACCGCTGTAGTGTTGGAAAGCAACTCCTACCGGTTTATTAAAACGGGTGGCTGAAATATACGCGTCGCTGATCTCATGTCTTTTCTATGCCCGAATCCCGTGCTATCGAAGCACGAACAATCACGAGGGTATTGGGCGCGGCAGCCTGATGATGTCAGTCATAAACAAAAACTTCGGCATGGTTTGGCTCGTAATCCTTGGATTGTTCGCGGGCCCTATTTCTGTTTCTGCTGAAGAGCGCATAGAAAACCGCGTGGCAGAGTTTTCCGGTATCGACAAGATTACCGGACGTATTATTACCTTTGATGTTTATATTGACGAAACGGTTCAGTTTGGCGCACTTCAGGTTACACCACGGGTTTGTTATTCCAGGCCGTCAACAGAAAAACCCAAAACCACCAGCTTTCTGGAGGTTGATGAGATTACGCTTGATCGGAAAATCCGACGCATATTTACCGGCTGGATGTTTGCTGACAGCCCCGGTCTCAACGCTGTAGAGCACCCGGTTTATGATATTTGGCTGAATGATTGCAAAATGGAATCAAACATTGCGCCCCCCTCCTGAGGGGAAAGGAACGCTTCACCTTCCAGCGCTTCCTCCAAACGCTCCTGATAATCATCACGCGGAATTTCAATCACGCCAAATTTTTTAAGGTGCAGCGTGTTGAATTGTGTGTCGAGAAGGAGAAATCCGGCCTTTCGCATTTCATAAACGAGATGTACCAAGGCTACCTTTGAGGCATCCGTTTTGCGCGAAAACATACTCTCTCCAAAGAAAGCGCGACCCAGTCTTACCCCATAAAGTCCACCAACGAGTTCGTCATTCTGCCATGTTTCAACACTGTGCGCATGACCCATTTCATGGAGTTCGCCGTACAGTTCGCGTATGCGGGTATTGATCCATGTCTGGTCGCGCTCTATCCCTTCGCCTGCGCATGCTGAAACGACTGCAGTAAAGTCGAAATCAAACCGGATTTCAAACAGGTCCTTGCGTAGCGTTTTCTTCAGGCTGCGCGGGATGTGGAAATTATCGAGCGGAAGGATACCCCGGTGTTCCGGTTCAACCCAAAACATGCCTGGGTCATCTGCTGATTCAGCCATGGGAAAAATCCCGCAGGCATACGCCTTCAGTAAAACCTGTGGAGTGATTTCCAGAACAAGATCTTCAACGCCAGACACTGAAGCCAGCCTCATTAAAATGCGGTTACGAAAACAACGTCACGCCAAGGCGGTGTTAGCCCTGGTTCTTCAGATATTTTTCAAGCCAGTGAATATCATAGTCGCCGCGTTGCATATCATCGTTGGTGGCAAGATCGTGGAACAACGGAATTGTTGTTTCGATGCCATCAACCACAAACTCATCCAGGGCACGACGGAGCCGCATCAAACATTCTTCGCGGTTCCGGGCATGGACGATCAACTTGCCAATCAAACTGTCGTAATGGGGGGGAATTGAATACCCCTGATAGACACCGGAATCAACCCGCACTCCCAAACCGCCAGGTGGGTGATAATACTCAATCCGCCCGGGCGAGGGTACAAAAGTCGCCGGATGTTCCGCATTGATCCGACATTCAATTGCATGACCGGTCTTGATAACATCGCGTTGTGTGATTGACATGCCATTCCCGGATGCAATGCGCAATTGCTCATTGACCAGATCAATCCGGGTGATCATTTCTGTCACAGGATGCTCTACCTGAAGGCGGGTGTTCATTTCGATAAAATAGAACTCGCCATCCTCATAAAGAAACTCGACAGTACCTGCGCCAGAATATCCCATTCCCTGAATGGCCTTGGCACAAATATCACCAATCTTTTTGCGCTGATCATCATCAAGGACAGGGGACAGCGCCTCCTCCCAAATTTTTTGGTGGCGCCGCTGCAACGAGCAATCGCGTTCCCACAAATGAACGCCGCCACCTTTGCCATCTCCAAGCACCTGAATTTCGATATGACGTGGTTTGCCGAGATATTTTTCGATGTAGACTGCATCGTCACCAAAAGCGGCACCTGCTTCACTACGGGCCGTAAGAAGGGCTTCTTCAACATCCTTCTCGTTTTCCGCAACCTTCATACCGCGACCGCCGCCGCCAGAAGCAGCCTTGATGATAACCGGGTATCCTATTTCAGCAGCCACCCGTTTTGCTTCAACCGGATCTTTTACTTCGCCCTTGGAACCCGGAACAATCGGAATGCCGAGTTTTTTGGCAGTAGCCTTTGCTTCAATCTTGTCGCCCATAATGCGGATGTGATCCGCAGATGGACCGATAAACGTAATGTTATGCGCTTCCAGAATATCTGCAAACTTGGCGTTTTCGGACAGAAAACCATAGCCGGGGTGGATAGCATCTGCACCGGTGATTTCACAGGCAGCCAGAATTTCATGAATATTGAGATAGCTGTCACGCGAAGCTGGCGGACCGATGCATACGCTTTCGTCAGCAAGCCGCACATGCATTGCATTGGCATCAGCAGTCGAGTGGACAGCGACGGTCTGAATGCCGAGTTCCTTGCATGCACGCAGGATACGAAGGGCAATTTCACCCCGGTTCGCGATCAGGACCTTGTTGAACATGACTGACGCGTCCTATTCGATCATGAGGAGATGTTCACCAAACTCTACCGGTTGGCCGTCTTCAACAAGAATTGCTGTCACGGTTCCGGATTTTGGTGCAGGTATCTGGTTCATGGTTTTCATCGCTTCGATGATCATGATTGTCTCTCCCTCTTTGACTTTTGAGCCGACCGAAACATACGGGTCAGAACCAGGAGCCGGAGAATGATAGGCCGTGCCTACCATCGGTGAGGGGACGTTGCCCTGGGTTTTTGCAGGGGTTTCAGCGCTTGCAGCAGGAGCAGAGACAGGAGCAGCAACCGGAGCAGGTGCTTGAACCTGAACAGATTGAACGGAGACAGATCGCGAGAGCCTGATCCGAAAGTCATCTTGCTCCACTTCAATTTCTGACAAATCCGTCTCGGTAAGCATTTCCGCCAGCTCACGTATCAGGTCCTGGTCGATCGTGGTTTTCTTGTTTGCCATGTAACTGTTTGTCCTAAATACGGATGATTGGAGAAATCACCTCAAAGCAGTGATAGCCGGCCATGAAAAATACAACATCCGCCGGTATTTCCCTGCCACAATAATCAGCCGCGCTTATACACATTGTGGCGCGGTCTGCAAAGGCCAATGCGCGTATTATTCTGTTCGCTTCACCAGGGATTATTGGCCTAATTGTCTGTACTTTTCAACGCCGATTTCAATTGACTGTAACCAACGGCGCCGAAGACAACCGCTTCACCTGCGATGTAGGAGGGGGTGCCGGTGATGCCGAGGCCCTCAGCAATGGTGTAAACCTCTTGGATTGCTTCCATGACAGCAGGATTTTCCATTTCCTCGACGATTTCTTCTTCGCTGACACCCATATTGACCGCAACTTCCAAAGCCCGACTGCGGTCCTTGATGCCCTCAAGGCTTAACAACGCAATATGATATTCACCGTGAAGTGCGGGCTTTAACCGGCCAAATGCCAGGCTGACCTGGCTTGCTTCCAATGAAGGTTGCCCCAGAACCGGAAATTCTTTCAAGACAAACCGGACATTCTTGTCGGTTTCAAGAAAACGCTGCATGTCTCCCATTGCTCTTTGGCAAAATCCGCAATTGTAGTCGAAGAATTCAACAATCGTGGTTTCTGCGTTTTCATCACCGAAATTTATTTGCGCTGCCGATGCGTAGATCGCATCCTTGTATTCTTCGATGGTGCGCGCCTGGTTCTCCGCCATATCTCTGCGCTGTTTATCCTCAAGCGCCTGTTGAACCTCAATCATAAGTTCGGGGTGTTCAATCAAATACTCACGGATAATCTGGCCAAGCTCATCCTTGGTACGTTGCTCACCTGCCAGAGAGGCACTGTTTGTGCAGATCAATGCTATTCCGGCAATTTGCAGGATCTTGCTAATCTTGCGGGCGGATTGTTTGATCATCAAATTTGGTTCCTTAAAGTTCGGCGATTATTTTTGCTTCGAAAAATCCATTATGTCCTGCAATCGGCGCCACTGCGGCGACCCGGTCTTTAGACGTGGCTGTGCCCGTGCTGCGAATTGTTTTGCTACTTTAAACTGGCCTTGTAGAAACTTTTCTTCCGCAGTAGCGGCAATGGCAAGTACCTGATCTCCCTTGGCCGCATGGGCTCGCGCTAGATAACCATACCCGCGTGCCGAGTATTTGTCGCGGGAAATTCCGGCCTTTAGTGCCTTGATTGCCTTGTTTAGGTTGCTTTTCTTACCCGTTTCAATCAGGGCATGCCCAAGCTCAATTTGCAGTAATCCGGTCCTTCCGCCATCTAGCTTGACGGCTTTTGAAAACGCCTTTGCGGCTTTGCTGGCCTTACCTGCACGCAAATACATTTCACCGCGTATCTCGTGTACATACCTGTTGTTTGGCTGCTTTTTTGCAAGCTTATTGATCATTTTCAAACCGCGGTTAGGGCTTCCTTGCAGGAATTGAGAAATTGCGGTGCCATAAACGGCCGCGTCTCCATTTAGATTTTTCTTGAACAGGTTGCGGACCAGGCTTGCTCCACCTGCATAGGCGGCAATTTTTGCGCGGGCCATATCATGGCGAAGTTGCAGGGATGCAGGGTCTGCTTTTAAATAGTGCGGACTTTCTTCAACCAGCGCCTTTAACAATCCAATGCGTTGGCGCGGTTGTGGGTGGCTTGAGGCGTAGGGGTCAACCCGGCCACTGCTGAATAACGGATTTTGGCCAAGGCGCTTGAATGTAATCAACATGCCTTTGCCGGATTGCCCGGTCTTGTTCAAAAGAGAAACGCCGGTCCTGTCGGCGGCAATTTCCTCGTCGCGCTGATAAGCAAGAACACTGCGCTGGACGGCACTGCCGCTTCCAAGTGCGATTGCGGCCCCTGCCTCGGGGCTACCTGCTGCTGCAGCACCTGCGCCTGCAAGGAGGCCAAGAACTGAAAGAACCTGCGCCTGCTCAAGCCGTTGTCGCAATCGGATCAAATGCCCGCCAACAATATGGCCGGTTTCGTGCGCAAGAACGCCAATCAACTCGTTTGGTGTGCCAGCCTGCATTATCGCCCCGGTATTGATAAACATTCTTGTTCCGGTAACGAAGGCATTAAATTCATTGCGATTGAGGAGAAATACATCAACTGAATCACGCGGCAAACCTGCCGCTCTGAATATTGGCTTCGAATAGTCGCGGAGCAGGTGCTCGATTTCCGCATCCCGAACCAATGGCAGTCTGCCCCGGCTCTGGGCTTCGGCAGGCGGAACAAACTGATTTGCGAACAGGGTCAAAGCAAGCAGGCAAACAATCAAAAGGCGGGGAAGGGCTAAAAGTCGTGTCAAATGCGTTCTCTGTTTGGGTTTTACCGAGTTTCAATTCTTGTCCATCGCAACTATGGCATGAATGCGACCCTGAATTAGTGAGTTCACGACCTAGGTTTACTAAAAAGCTGAAACTTCTCAAGCAAACTTTGTTGAACAATGATCACTGTTTCTCCAGTTTGCTGTCATGGTTTTGTCATATGCCTGGATTTGTCAGGCACGGCGTTACACATAGTGCGTTATGGCAAGCATCTACGCAGTTGACTTTGCGGCGTTTGAAGCTGTAGTTCAGAATGCAAAGGGAGGGGGCAGGGCCACCATTTGCTGTTCTGCAACATGTTTACCACGAAAAGGATTGGATTATTGAAAGATGCGTTCAAACTTGGCGCGGCACTGAGGCGGCTGGCGCAATGAGCGGGCTTGGATTTGGCCTTGAGCGCCTTGGCCTTTTTGCCCTGTCTCGTCCGCTCGTATTTACAATTCTGATTACAGTTGTAACAGCGATCCTTGCGTCTTTTGTTCCGTTTGTGAAATTCAACGGCAATGTGACAGCTGTTATTCCGAAATCATCGGAAAGCTACATAAATTATCAGACCCAGCATGATGATTTCCGAAATTTTTCCAGAGACGTGGCGGTTATTATTCGTTCCCCCAGACTGAAAACCGCATCCGGGTTGGAAGATTTGCGGGAATTGGAACTGGAGTTATCCATTGCTGATGGTGCCAGTGCTGCATTCTCAATGTTTTCGATACCCAGCATCAACTCCGAGACTGGAGAGATAGAACGCTTTTTTCCAACAGAAGTTGAGACGGATGCGGAAGTCTCCGCACTGCTCGAACGACTTTTGAACGAATACCCTCAGGCAGGTAATCTTGTTTCCGGTGAAGAAAACGCAGTGTTGTTGCTGGTGGCGCTCGATCTGGAAACTGCCCAGGGAAATGACGCTAAGGCTTTTGCTGCCTTCAAATCGATCGTAGAAGTGGTTGAAGAGTACAAACCTGATGACTTCGAAGCGTTATACGCTGGACTAACCCCCATCGGCATTACAATCCTGGAAACGCTGATCAAGGATCAGGTTCGACTTACGCTGCTTGGATTGCTTGCAGGCGCGGTTGTTGCATTGCTGTTCTTTCGGTGCGCTGCATCGGCATTTCTATGTGCAATTCCTCCCATTTTGACAGCCCTTTGTTCGATCGGCCTGTTCGGCCTGATCAACGTGCCGATCACTTACCTGACAACAATCCTGCCAACATTGGCGCTCATTCTTGCTTATGCGGATGGCATTGTGTTGCACCACCGCTGGATGCGGTTAAACCGTGAAGCAGACCCGGCCAAGCTGGATGCACTTGGAAACCTCCGTTTTGCGGTTCTTCAAGTCGGTCCCGCTTCTGCCCTGACAACGATTACGACCGCAGCAGCCATCGGAACCTTTTTGTTTTCCTCCAGCGAAGCGTTGTTTGAGTTTGGCTGGCTGGGTGTTGTTTTGGTTTTCATCGCATTTCTAACTGTCATCATCACGCTTCCCGTAACAGGATACTGGTTTGCAAAATTCGGAATTTTGCGAACCTCAACAGGAGCGCCAAAAACCGCATTGATCGGGCGGCTTGCCAATTCGGTATATGGTTCCGCACCGGGGGTAATTTCATTTGCCGGGTTGATCCTGATCGGCTTGTTTTTCCTTGCTCACACCAGGCTTCAACCGGATTACCGGATTACGGATTATTTGCCCCGTGCCTCGCAAACTCTGGAGGCAGAGCGTATAGCCAATGAAATTTTTGGCGGGCGTTCGCTGATTTTCTTCTCAATACCGGTCGTCGAAGAGGGCGGTATTGTTTCAGCTGAAAACCGTAACCGACTTGGTGAGGTAACCACAACGCTGTTTGAGGCATACGGTGCGCGACGGGTGTTCTCCATGCATTCCTTTATTAAAGATCATGATGTTGAAGCCACGAAGAAAATAGCTGAAAAGCTACAAAATGCGTCGCAGGAAATCAGACAGGGATATATTTCGCGAGACGATAGCAAGATGCTCGTATCTTTACGCGTGTCGTCTGATCAATCCATTGTCGAAAATGCGGTGCTGTTGAAGGAGCTTGAGGAAAATCTCTCTGGTCTCCCTTATGCCGGAGATATTGTTATCACCGGCTTTCCGGTTCTTCTTGCGGTTGAATTCACAAAAATTATCGATGAATTGAGATTGAGCCTTTTGGGCGCAATTCTGGTTGGGGTTGTGTTGATTGGCTTTGCCACCCGTTCCGTCTTCTTTGCGCTGGTGACTGCGGTACCCAACCTTTTTCCGGTACTGTTTGTGGAAATGCTCATCTATATGAAAAGCGGAAACATCAATGTCACGGAAGTGGTTGCGCTAACCATTGCCTTTGGCATTGCGATTGACAACGCGGTCCACGTTATCAATATGCTTCAGTCGAAACTTTCTGACGGTGACAAATCCCTTAACGAGGCTTTGCGCTTGGCAATCCTCGAAGTAGCCCCGGCACTGGCTGGCAGCACCTTGATCATTTGCACAGCCACCGCGGTAATTCTGACCAGTATCTTGCCGATCCTGACAATTGTCGGCACACTGATTATCGTCATACTGGTAGTAGCGCTCATTACTAACCTTGTGTTGCTTCCGGCAAACATTCTGACCATTGGAAAATTAACGGGTCGGATTTAGGATCCAAACCCATTCGGGCATAGGTTCCAGAGTATCCGTTTCGTGTTCAATCAGAACAGAGAAAACACGTTACCTGGTTGATTTCATTTACGTATTTTCGTTTAACCGGTTCCGGTTAAACGAAAATTGCTCAAAATAGGAGGCAAAATCATGGACGGTTATATCAATCCCGCCCGTGAGCAATTTGGCAGGTTTCGTAAACTTGAACGCGAAGGCCCGGTTCACATGATCAACCTGGTGCGCTTGCACGAAACCGCTGTATATCCCGATGGCATGATGGTGTCTGGCAAGGAGGCCTATGCTGCATATGGACGGGAAAGTGGCCCGATTTTCAAACGCGTTGGGGGACGCATTTTCTGGTCTGGTTCTCCAGAACTCATATTGATCGGGCCGGACAAGGAAAGTTGGGATATTGCCTTTATCGCTGAATACCCCTCAGGTGAAGCATTCGTGGAAATGGTCAAGGATGAAGCTTATCAAATGGCAGTTGTTCACAGAACGGCGGCGGTTCTTGATTCAAGATTGATCCGCACCGGGCCAAGATCAGCGGATGAGGGTTTTGGATAATTCGGAAGGGTTCAAACCCAGGGGTTTATTTTTTCTTCGCTGACCGCAACCGGCGTAAAACCAAGTTTTTGATAAACCGGTAGAGCGGCAGGATGATCAAGCGTATTGGTTTGTACCTTGATACGATTGGGCTTGTGTTCCCATGCAGCACTAACAGCAGCAGAGGCAAACCATTTTCCCAGTCCCAGTCCCAGAAAATCCTGACCCAATCCAAAATAAGCAATCTCAGCTGTGTCCGGCAATTCTTTCAGCGATAATTCGAAGAACCCCGCAGGGCAGCCATCTGCATAAAGAATGTGAATTTCACAATCCGGATCATTGATTATGTCGAAAAGGTCGCTGTCGGGAACCGCACGCCGGTTTTCCCAATGATAGGGCTTGCCGACCATCCGATATAGGTAATTGTAAAAATGTGCCGGCATCGCTGTTGTCCGCATTAAAGCGATGGTTGGCCTCGTCGGTAGCGGAATATGCCGGGTGGTTTTTGCAGTCATCTCAAGATGCGTAACCCGCGCAGTGAGTTTTTTTGGTGCTCGCTTCCGTACCGGTCTTTTTGGCTTTTGATCACTCATCGTTTGTCACCGGAGGGCCGCCGGATTGACCCCATTGTGTCCATGATCCGTCAAAAAGCCGGGTATTGAACCGCCCCGACTGGGCAAGTGCCAAAGTAAGGATTGCAGCTGTAACACCGGAACCGCACGATGTTATGACCGGGGTTTGGCGGCCAATTCCCATATCGTCGAAAAAGGCATCAAGTTCGTCTGGAGATTTTAGTTTTCCGTCTTCAATCAGATTTTGAAAGGGCAAATTGAGGGAGCCGGGTATGTGTCCGCCTCGCAAGCCGGCCCTGGGTTCTGCAGCTTCACCGTTAAAACGTGCAGCAGATCGCGCATCCAATACCATGGCCTCTGCGGAACGGATATTTGCCTCCACCTGCTTCATGTCGACTACCAGTTTTTCGTCGAATTCAGCGTTGAATAATTTCGCTCGTGGTGGGTTGGGGTTTCCGGTTTCAAGCGGCAGGTCGGTTGCTTTCCAATGATCGAGCCCGCCTTCCAGTATACGAACATCAGGCGCACCCATGGCTTTGAATGTCCACCAAACACGCGGTGCGGAGAAGAGACCTGGGCCATCATAGACAATAATCAAATGCTGTTCGCTGATCCCCAGAATGCTGACTTCTCTTGCAAATTCTTCTTGGGAAGGAAGCATGTGGGGGAGGTCGGTATCCGGATCGCAAATGGCGTCGATATCGAAATATACAGCACCTGGAATACGCATTGCGTTGAATTCTTCCCAGCCATTGCGTTTTTGTGCAGGCAGATACCAGGAGCCATCGACAAATGACACATCATCTCGCCCGACAAGTTCAAGCGCATCCTTTTGTGAAATAAAATTCGTAACGGACATATCTGATCGATGCTCCGATAAAACACTGATTCGCTTATCTATTGTGCACGAGTTTGTTCTAAAACCGGAGCTAAACGGGTAAATCAACCACAAATTGTGATCACAGAGAAACCAGATTTATGCAGGGAATGGTCCGAACCGAATGCGAAAACGTCGGTTCTCCTTGCCCTTTTTCTCTATCTTGCCGATATGAATATCGCCAATTTCGCCGGTTTCCGTGACATGCGTACCGCCACACGGCTGGCTGTCGATGCATGAATCCTCACCGATACACACAAGTCTGATGCGACCAAGACCTCTTGGCGGCCTTACGTTTTTAGAGTCCCCGTTAGGGGATCCGTAAACCCCTCGCCTTTAGGCGACGGGATGAGTATCATCCAAGAATGCAATTCAACAAACGTGGTAGCCATACTGTTTGGGACTGCAAGTACCATTTGGTATGGACGACAAAATACAGATATGAAGTCCTTGGTAAGGACATAGGCGATCGCTGCCGAGAGTTATTGCGGGCGATTGCGATTTCGCATGAGATCTATATTCATGCGGGCTCGATCAATCGAGATCATGTACATATGCTGATTTCCATTCCACCGAACCTATCGGTTTCACGGGCTGTTCAGTTCTTGAAGGGGAAAAGTTCCCACAAATTGTTGAGTGAATACAAAAGCTTGCGCAAGCGCTACTGGGGTCAACATTTGTGGGCGCGTGGATATTGGGTGAATACGAGTGGGAATGTGACGGATGAAGTGTGGAGAGAGTATATCAAGAATCAGACACCACCTGAACCTGATGATGATTTTGAGGTCGTATAGTCCGCCGAAAGGCGGACCGATCCGGCTTATAGCCGTAACTCGAAGCCACCGGCTTTAGCCGGTGGAGTTTTCACAACGCACAATCGATGGGTCTGCATCAAGTTTTTCTTCGGTGATCCATTTTGTGAATACACGGTGATTGGCCGAAACCAGCGCCATCAGCTGCTCGCTCACTTCTTCTTTTTGTACGCCTGCCTCAGGAAGCGCAAAGTCCACACGACTGTCATTGATGTTCACGCCGGCACCGGTAATTGGATATGGACACACAACGCTTAGCAGGTGGCATGCTGTGTGCATTTGCATCAGCTTGTATCGACGGTCCCAATCAAGATGGGCCGCAACGGTCTCGCCAATCTGCAGAAGCGGTTCACCTTCATCTGGAACGAGAATGATTTCTTGCTTGCTATCGCCGTTTACCGTGGTTGCAATTGTGATTTTCGATCCGTCCTCGCGCTCAAGCATGCCGGTATCGCCAGGTTGGCCACCGCTGGTTGCGTAAAAATTCGTCTGATCAAGAATGATCCCGCCGCGTTGATTAATTTCAACAACCCTGCTCTCGCAAACGCTGAGATAGGCATCATCAATAAACAATGGGCGGGTCTCAAAAGCCATGGCAGCGGGACTTACTCAAATGGAATATCGAGATCGGCAGCATCCGTCAGCCATGCCGGAACCTCGAGATCTTTCGATCTGAGGAATGCGGGATTAAACATTTTGGATTGATATCGGCTTCCAAAATCGCACAGTACGGTTACGATGGTGTGGCCTGGGCCAAGTTCTCTGGCAAGTCGCATTGCGCCCACAACATTGATGCCGGTGGAACCGCCCATGCAAAGTCCTTCGTGTTCCAGTAGATCAAACGCAATCGGGATCGCTTCGCTGTCCGCCACTTGATAGGCAATGTCGGGGGTGAAGCCCTCAAGGTTTGCGGTAATGCGCCCCTGACCAATACCTTCCGTGATGGAGCTTCCATCTGACTTCAACTCACCATTGGCGTAATACTCATAAAGTGCAGAACCATGGGGATCGGATATGGCAACCTTGATATCGCTGTTGTGCTCCTTGAGACCGGCGCTAACACCGGCGAGTGTGCCACCGGTTCCAACCGAAGATACAAATCCGTCAATCCTGCCACCGGTTTGCTTCCAGATTTCCTGGCCGGTGGTTTTGACATGACCGTCCCGGTTCGCAACATTGTCAAACTGGTTGGCCCATATTGCACCATGCGATTCTGTTTTGGCCAATTGATCAGCAAGGCGGCCCGACAGCTTCACATAGTTGTTCGGATTTTTGTATGCGACAGCTGGAACTTCAACGAGTTTTGCTCCCATAAGCCGCAAGGTATCTTTCTTCTCCTGCGCCTGTGTTTCGGGAATGACGATCACGGTTTTATAGCCAAGCGCATTTGCAACGACGGTCAGTCCGATCCCGGTATTACCGGCGGTTCCCTCAACAATTGTGCCGCCGGGTTCAAGTTTACCTTTGGTGATTGCATCTTCAATAATGAACATTCCAGCCCGATCTTTGACAGACTGGCCGGGGTTCATGAACTCTGCTTTTCCAAGTATTTCACAACCGGTGGTCTCTGAGGCCTTTTTAAGCCTGATAAGTGGCGTGTTGCCAATGGCGTCGATCGTATCTTTTCTGATTGTCATGTCGAATATTCCGTGCTGATTTGAGTTCACGTTAGTCAATGACCCATGTACTCGCAAGGGATGACGCCACCTCATTTGTTCGAAAATGCACATACATTTTTATGCCGGCGCTTGTATCGGGTAATTTATTCGCTATTTCGCTTGATTGGCGCCAGTGCGTGTGGTTGTTTTGTCAATTGTTCGCAAGATAATGATGGCTGAAAGACTGAAAGACGCGATATGTCTCAAATCAAAATCCCGGAATATTCAGATGTCGTTGCAGCAGCAGAACGTATTTCAGTTGTGGCGGTTCGAACACCCTTGCTGCAAAACCCGGTTTTGAATGATCGCTCAGGTTCAAAAGTATTCATTAAACCAGAGTGTTTACAACGGACCGGGTCTTTCAAGTTTCGTGGGGCCTATAACACAATCAGCCAGTTAAGTGAGGAAGAGCGCAACCCCGGTGTTGTAGCCTGTTCCTCCGGAAATCATGCGCAGGGAGTTGCCACGGTAGCAGCGATGTTTGGTTGCCCGGCCACGATCGTCATGCCACAGGATGCTCCCCAAACCAAGATTGAACGAACCAGAAGGAGTGGTGCCGATGTTGTGCTTTATGATCGCGCCACCGGCGACCGTGACAGAATAGTCGCAGACATCATCAAAAAAAAGGGCGGGGTGTTTGTTCACCCATTTGAGAATCCAAACGTTATCGCCGGGCAGGGCACGGTTGGTCTTGAAATCGCAGAAGATCTGAAGGCGTCAGGCCTGAGTGCTGATCGGGTTTTGGTTTGCACCGGTGGTGGAGGGTTGACCGCCGGAGTTGCGCTCGCAATCAACCATCATTTTCCCGAGGCAAATATCCATCCGGTAGAACCCGAAGGGTTTGATGATTATCGGCGATCGCTGATTTCAGGAAGCATCGAAGAAAATGCCAACATGTCCGGCTCTGTGTGCGATGCAATTGTAGTGCCTAGTCCAGGAGCAATTGGATTTGAAATCAATTCCAGTCTCCTCTCGAATGGTATTGTTGTAAGTGACAGCGACGCGATGGCAGCGGTGCGCTTTGCCTTCGAGGAACTGAAACTGGTGGTTGAGCCGGGCGGTGCGGTGGCGTTGGCTGCAATGTTGAAAGCAGGTCAGGATTGGAAAGACGAGGTCGTTGCAGTCGTCATCTCAGGCGGCAACATCGATGCTGATACGTTTGAAAAAGCGCTTGCTTCATAAGCGTCCCGTCAGTTCAAGATCCAGGAAATTGTTTAGACCCTGCCAAAACGACCAGCGGCGTGGGCCAGCATTGTGTAAACCTTGCCGGTATCTGAAGTCAGATAGCGCTGGGCCATTTTACCGCTCTGATCATTGCGGGACACATCCTTGAGCAGGTGTTCGAAATCATCAATATAACGGTCAACCGCGTCCCGGAATTCGCGTTCGCGGGCATATTTATTGTGGATCTCGTCGAAGGTCTGTTGCCCCTGCAATGTGTAGAGCCTGCGTGTAAATACGCCTGTTTCACCGCGTTGGTAACGATCCCACAACTCCACCGACGCTTCATGGTCGATTGCGCTGGCGATATCCATAGAAAGAGAATTGAGAGATTCAACAAACTGATCAGGAGACCTTGGATCCGGCAACGGAGTTGCGGCCCGCTCCTGTGGCCGGTTTTCGGTGGATGCACGGCGCAGGAGATCGCTGACCCAGCCGGAACTGTCTGTTTGGCCGCCACTTGCTGGAGCCGGTGCCCGAGCAGGAGCAGCATAGTTTGTTGGTGCCCTTGATGTATCTGGCGGGAAAGCAGTTGCTGGAGCCGCGGGTGCGGCCACTGGGGCAGGAGCTGCAGCCAGTGGTGCGAGGGTTGCGTGTGAAGCAGTTGCTGCCATCGGAGTTCTCGCGGAACTTGTATCAAGCATCTTGCCTGAGCGTTGAACAATGCTTGACAAATCCTTGAGCGCGGCAATTTGGTCCGTCACCACACGCCGCATGGCAGAGGCGCTTTGAGCGGTTTCTTCTGGTAGTTCCAGAACCCCGCGCCGCATTTCTTCGCGCGTGGTTTCAAGTTCCTGACGGATGGTAACCGCTGCACCGCGCATCGCATCAACTGAGTCCGAGAACCGTGCTGTCGCATCATCAATTGCTGCAGAAAGTTCCGTTGCAAGTGTTTCACCCGAACCACTGGTGCCATTGCGAAGATCATCCATGCTGGCTTGAATTGTTTGGGCGAACGAATTGATGGAACGGTTGATTTGTTCGGTCTTGGATACAAGCCCGCTAGACAACTCATCCAGCAGGTTGTGTTTGCTTTCGAGGGTGTTTTCAAAGCCTGATTGGGCTGTGTCGATCAGGCGGGTTGCATCTTGAAGCAGGGCACCTTGCGCTTCCAGTCGTGTGGCAATCCCAGCCATGTTCTGGACCAGATTTGTTGATGTGTCGGCAAGTTGAGTTTCAACCCGTTGCGCTGCAACATTGGCTTCTTCGATGCTGGCTTTGGAATGCTTGACCGTTTCGTCAAAGCTTGCGCTCTTCTCGTCGAGTGTGGTTTGGAGCAGAGAGAGGTTCTCGCTTGCCGTGTTGATTAGCCCATTCAAGCTCTCGTTTGACTGGGCAAGATTTGCAAACAGTGTGTTTGCCTGCTCGTCGATGGCTTTTGACATTTCAGACAACTGGTTGCGAACCGTCTCGCCGGTATTGTCAAGGGCCGAAATCAGCGGCTTGCCGTGATTGTCGATGATATCCGATAACTGCGAAGTGCGGGTTGACAACATTGTATTAAGTTCAGCGGTGCTGTTTTCAAGCTGCCTTTGTGTTGCAACAAGTGAAGTTCCAAGCGTGTCATTGATGTGTGTTGCCCGTTCGCTGAGCAGCGTGGACAGCTTCTCGGCTTTGCCATCAATAGCTTCACCGGCTGAATCCACAGATTCGGATACCGCCTTGAGCAGGTTTTCACGGCCTTGCTCGAGATTTTGATTGAGAACAAGACTGCCTGCAGCAAATTGCTTTTCAACACTGCCGGAATTTGCGTCCAGGCGTTCTTCCAGTTTGGAAACGTTTTCTTCCATCTGGCTTGCTGCTTCGCTTGTTTTTTGTTCAAACGTAGAGATGACCCGGTGTATGCCCTGATTGAGTTTTGACCCAAGGCTGTTTGTGCGTTCAGATACGGTTTTCTCAAAATTCTCGGCGCTGGTTTCCAATGCGGAAGACAGATTGTCGGTTTCCTGAGCCATCCGTGCTGAAAGTTTTTGAGTACCATCATCCATTTTGCGTGTGATGGATTCTTCGACATGACTGGTTGTAGCGGAAATCTGCTCGTTACCCTTTTCAAGGGACTGGGCAACATCAGCGGAGGTCTTTTCCAGTGTGCTGCCCAATTTGGTGAGATTGCTGTTGACGGTTTTCTCAAGGTTTTTCGTAGCTTTTTGCAACGCCTCGTTGACTTCCTCGGACTTCGCGGTGGTAGTTTCGAGGTTTTCTGCAATACCTTCAGCAAACTTGATCGTGCTCTGTTTGATTGTGTCTTCAACCGATTTGGTTTTGGAAACCACAACTTCTTCAACCAGCTTTGCATTTTGTTCAAGCAGATCAGTTTGCTGCTTCAGGTTCACAACAGCACTGTCAACATGTCCTGTAAGTGTCTGACCAAAACCGGAGAGTCGATCGGCGATTGTTTCACCAATTGCCTCGGTGCGATCACTCAAGACTTTGCCGAGCACTTCGGTTCGCATACCAAGTGCTGCCACAAGATTTTCACTGCTGGTACCCAGTGACGAGACAAGCGTGTCGCTGCTGCTGCCAAGAGCGGAAACGAGCTTGTCGCCGCTTTCGGTTACAGCAGATACAAGCACATTGCTTGAATCATCAATTTTTCCCTGAAGATCGGAAATGCGGCCGGAGATTTTTTCGTCAATGGTTGCAGCAGTTTCAGCAATCTGGTTGTCAAAGTCTGATGCGCGTATGGAAATATTGTCTTCTATCTGCTGCGCAACACGGGCGGCCTGGTTTTCAAATTTCAACCCGCTCTCAGAAATGGTAGAAGATAAATCTTCAGCAGATTTTTGCGCCACTGCACCAAATTCACTCGACTGGTTGGCAAGTGCGGTAGAAAACTGTCCCTGCTTTTCTTCGATATCCATGACCATGCGGTTGCCATGCTCAGCGAGTTCGCTGGTGCTTGATTTTAATTGACTGGTTACAGATTGACCTGTTGCTGCAATGATGCGGTTTAATTCTTCGCTGCGCTCGCTAAAGGCAACTTCAAAGGCACGTTTGCCGACATCCAGTTTTTCGGTAACTTCTTCCGACATGGAGGATAGGGCGGCGGTGCGGCCTTCAAGCAGTGTTGCCAGTGCTTCACCGGAGGTTGATATCATCGACGAAATTTGTTCAGTCTGCTGATTAAGGTCTTCACCAAGCTTTTCACGACCGGTTTCAAGGCTATTGGAAATTTCACCGCCGGTGCGGGCCAGGATTTCCAGAAGCTCACCGCTTGTATTCTTGAGGCGGGATGTAATTGAAAGACTTTGATTGTCCAGCGTCTCAGTCAATGTGCCGCCTGCTGTACGAATGGATTCTTCAATACGGTGGCTGGCAATTTCGATTTCACTGGTCAGGCCGCTTTGGCTTTCAGAAATTGTGTCACGGAGCTGTTCTGCGTGGGTGATTACTTCGCGACGCTCGTTACCAATATCCTCGACCAGGCGCTGAAGTCGAATTTCTGAATCTCCATACGCTCGTTCCAGCTCCATAACTTCCTTCTGGACCATGTATTCCAGTTCCCCGGCGCGAGCAATCGCACGCTCTACGCCATCACCAATTGCTGAAACCTCTTGGCGGATTGCCGTTCCAACAGTTGCAATGGAATCGCCGGAAATTTTCTCTGGCTGCAAAAGGCGAAGCGCAGCAGTTGTCATATTGCCTGCTGCGTGGCGCATTTCATGGGCACGGTACAACATCGTTGCGAATGCCCAAATCGGGAGCAACGGAAACAAAGTGATGCCTGCAAGGATCATCACGTCGGTATTGGATGTCAGATTTTCAAAGGAGAGTGGCTTTTCAAGCCCGGGCCAGACATAGAGATAGGCATAGGTAGCACATAGACCGAGCCAGACTACCGAAAGCAGTGCGGTCCAAAAAAATGTACGGCCCTTGGGCTTTTGCTGCATCGCGTAAAGGAAGGTCTGCAGCTCCTCATTGTATTCATCATTTGCTGCATCCTGGGGAGGATTTACAATCAAATCCTCATCGTCTTGAAAGTCCGGCAGTTCTTTTCCTTCGATATCCAGATCAATTGTATCCGCGCTGGTTTCGCCGCGAAGCTGATCGGCATTTTTTGCAAGATTTTCCTCAAGCTTGGAAAACTCGCCATCATCAACGTCATCTGTTCCATTGAAATCAATGGAAAGTGCTTCCTCACCGGCTTCAACCGCCGTGTTATCTTTAGCCGTCTTCTTTGCTTTTTCGGCCATAAATAAGTCCCCGTGACACTGCCAAATTTCTCGTTGGATATTCCGCTTTATCCAGATCCTTTATATTCTATAATAACACGCAAATTTTTTCACGCCCCTTCGCAAAAAAAGTTAACACAAGGTTAACGCGGAAAAATGGAAGGTTGGGGTTTTGGCTTCTGGTCTTGTTGAATTGAGCAATAACAACTCTGAATTGCAATAACACAAATTAACACAATTTTGTCTTTCCTTCACTACATTTGACGATGAATCAGGAGAATTCGTAATGGGAATGGCGTTAAGGCGTGATGTGGTGGATGCTTGCAGAGCAGCAGGAACGGAAAAACCAATTGATCTGGCGTTTCTTTCTGCTCAAACAATGGGAGATGAGAACCTTGAAATGGATATTCTCAATCTGTTTTCGGGCCAAGCGGCGGAATTTACTGCACTAATTGAAAAAGCGGGTAGTCTGGAAGATATCAATCGGGTAGCTCATACACTGAAGGGCGCAGCGCGCAGTATCGGAGCTTTCAAGCTCGCTGAACTATCTGCAAAAGCAGAAGAGCAAGGTGCCTTTGACGTTGATGCGGTCTCAAAGGAAATGGCGTCTGTTTGTCAATATATCGATATTCTTCAACAAAAACGCTAGGGTAAATTTCGTTTAATCGGAATCAAGTAAACGAAAATGCGTGAATGAAATCAATGAAGTAGCGCGTTGTCGCTGTTTTGATCATACGCAAATCATTCAAGCGCTAATTGACGTCCAGACATCCATTTTCCGGCTCATCAACACATCCGCTCTCCACAAGCTGCAACGAGTTTCTTGACTTGCGCCAAGAGCGTGATACATCGCGCGCTGAGGGCGTTTTTTCATTTGTAAGAGCCATATGTTTGAATGACGTCACTGGAACAATGGAGAATTTTTTCAATCGCTATCCAATGAAGCAATGATTGAGTTTAGTGACACTTTTCACATTTAAGGACGGTTTGATGGCCAAGATTACATACGTTACCCACGACAACCAGAGGTTTGAGGTTGAAGCTGCCAACGGTACGACCGTCATGGAAAACGCTATCAAGAATTCGGTTCCCGGGATTGAGGCTGAATGTGGTGGCGCATGCGCATGTGCAACTTGCCATGTTTATGTGGATGAAGGCTGGAAGGAAACTGTGGGTGACCCGGAAGCCATGGAAGAAGACATGCTCGATTTTGCCTGGGAACAACAGCCGACTTCGCGACTTTCCTGCCAGATCAAGGTAAGTGACGCGATGGACGGATTGGTTGTGCGAATTCCGGAAAAGCAAGCTTAATAATATATTTTATCAAAAACAGATAAAATATTGATAATATACTCGGATTCTTCTTTTGATCCTTGCACTTATCCGAAAACCGGTGCCCACTTTTCGGGTGCAAGGCGTATAATTACAAATATGGCTGCTGTATGTTGTGCCGCGAAATCGCCTTCGCGATAAACATCCGTTGTCGCGTAATGGAGTGCTCCTCCCTGGTGCCTTGCCCCATTTGGCGGATGAACCAAGGTATCGCGTTATGACACCGTTGGTATAAGCCAAATCGATCAGGCAATGCGCAAAATACAACGTTTGGATCTACTGTACCGGGAAATAATCCGCAAAATCGCCTTCGCGAAAAACATCCGTTGTAGCGCAATGAAGTGCGCCACCAAACGCATAGGCGTCGCGGAACGGGACAGGCAGAACTTCAAGCCCAAGTTTGTCAAACTGTTCCATCTGATTAACTTCGGATGCTTCGACACAAACGGTTTTCTCATCAACCATCAAGACATTCATTGATAACCAGACTGACGAATAACAAAGCGGCGGCGCGGTATTATGTGCAGGTCGTGCCGCATCAATGATTTCCCAATCGTTCTTGTTAAAATAATCGCGCTGGTCGTCCGGCAATCGGCGTTCCGGATTGTTGATGATCAAGCCTGGGCGGATAGGCGTAAAGGTTGCGTCGATATGGATCGGGTAGGGGTCGCCCGGGAAGTTCACAGCCCGAACCCGGTGGTCCGGGTAATGTCTGCGCAACCACTCAATGCCTTTGAGATTGGTTGTAAAGCCATGTTGAACAATCAGATCCTTGCCAAAACGCAAAACATCGGCTGCATCAAACAACGGTTCTTCTTCGGTCGTGACAAAGAATTTCTCAGCAGTCCACTCAAGTCGCTTTTCGACGCCAATAGTGTCTGCAAGATAGTCTTTGCGATAAGAGGCATCTGTCATGCGCGGTTTGGGTGCTGATGTGTGGCGAAAGCCCGGGTCTTCATCAAAATACTGCTGCATCAAGGGGCGGTAGCAAAGATATTCAAAGAACCGACACCGGTAAGACATTGTAGCTTCCAGCATTTCCTTGCCGACGGTCAAAATAACATCACGCGGCGGCATGCAGCCAAAAGAAGCAGGATTATCCCAATCAGGAGTGGAAACCGGTTGTGAAAAATCAAACGGAGTAGGGCGGTCCACACGAACTCCTCGGGATTCCAGGACTTTCGCGAAATAGTTCAACTGCTCGTTTGCCGTATCAACGGTTTCCTGGGTTCTTGGGCCCCACTCGCCTTTCATGTCGCTGTCTTCGGGAACTTTAGCATCAAGTGCCGGTTCGGAAGGTGGGATCATGCAACCATCTGCAACCCCTACAATAACATGTTTTAGGGGAGACCATTCATCCCAGGATTTTACGACTGTTGGTTTTGCTGCTTCTGACATGTTGCCCTCTCGAAATGTTACTGGGGGCAGTTACTGCATGAAGGAGCTGCAAGCAAGCGCATTATACGCCGCTGGAGGTGCGCAATTTGGGAATTGTTGGGAAAAGCAGGCAAAATTTGCCCTAATTTGCCCTAATTTGCCCTAATTTGGCTAATTTGGCTGTACCTGCCCGGCGAGCTTTCGTATTCTCACCTTTTCATCGGCATCAAACTGCAATTGCTCATCATGGTGTTTGCGCGATAGGCTGCTGAAGGTTTCACTCACATTTGCCCGCAATTCAGTGCACGTAGGCGCAGCTTTAAGTGCCTTGATCTGCTTTTCTATCAAGAGAGCATATCGATCAGCGACAGCAAGGTGAACTGCTTCGTGGACCCGCGCATATTCTTCAAGATTATTCCACGCTCGCGCCAGATCCCGCTTGAGTGTTTTCTCGTTCTTGTGTCGGGGCAGTGTTACCCGGGCTTTCACATTTATGCGCACTGTTGAAATCGAACAGGATTTTCGTTCGCTCACATAACGAATATCGGGAAACATTCTCAAATCAGTTGACGCAAGTGCCTTGCCGACCCCGTTTACATTGGGACCGTGAATTTTGATCTCGCGGTCAAGTTCGCCAAAGGTGTCGCCGGAAACAGTGTAGTAGCCAACGGAAACAAGCGTTCTTTCCCCGACAGCAGTGCAGGCTGATAATGCGCCAAGCGACAAGCAGATGAGTGAAAGGGCTGTTTTTTGGATCACCGTCAATATGCCTCATGCCTCGTTTCAATGCAGTTCAGGCGTGCAATTTTCAAAATGCACCACAAGCGACACTTCAGGGTTATTAAAGCGTCTTCCACCTATGCTGACTTCGCGCTCCAAATAAACTCGTTGCCGTCTTCAGGGTTAGAGGGAACAAGCCTTGCAAGAACAAGTGAAATGAACGCCATTCCGGCGCCCGCAAGAAATACCGCAGCCGGATTCCATAACCATATGAGACCAAACAGTACCGGAATAAATACGGCAGCAATATGGTTGATGGTGAATGCAACACCTGCGGTTGGAGAAATATCAGCCGGATCGGCAATTTTCTGGAAATAGGTTTTCATTGAAATGGCGACCGCAAACAAGGCATGGTCTATCAGATAAAGCGCGACTGCGATTTCCCAGCTCGGCACAAAGGCATAAGCGATGAATACCACGATCAAGCCGATATATTCATAAGTCAGCATGTTACGCTCACCAAATCGGACAATCCAGCTGCCGATTTTGGGAGCCAGGAAAATTGTGAGGAGGCCATTTACAATCGCAAGTGCTGCAACTTCATGGATGTCAAACCCGAACCGTTCGACCATCATGAATGTGGCGAAGACCATGAAAATTTGCCGCCGCGCGCCGCCCATGAATGTGAGGGCATAATAAAGCCAGTAGCGTTTGCGCAGGATCAGCTTCTTGTGCTGCGGGGCTCCATCCGTAAATGCAGGAAATAAAATCCACATCAAAAATACCGCCATACAGCTCAACAGACCGGTAACAACAAATATGTTTGAAAAGCTCATGGCAAGCCAGCCACCTGCTACAAACACAAAGCCAAACGTTACCAATTGTGCAACCGAACCGACCGCCAGGATTTTTCCCATGGTCGCGGGAGCTGTCTTCTTGGGGAGCCATTGAAGTGATAGAGACTGGTGCATGGTTTCATAATAATGAAACCCGACGGATGAAACGAATGTCGTGATGAGAAACCCGGTAAAACTCGGAAACCATCCGGTAACGGCTGCCGCTCCACCCAACAACAACAAGGATATATATGCCCAGGTTTGTTCGCGCCCCAGGAACAACAAAAAGACGGCGGCAAAAGAAAGAAAACCCGGAATTTCCCGGATGGATTGCTGGATACCGATATCCCGTCCATCGAACGAAAGAACGTCAACTGCAAAGTTATTGACCAGCAACATCCATGCGGCAAATGCAATCTGCATCGAAGCAGCCATCGCCATTAACAATATGGCCGGTGTCTGCCATGAAGCACGCTCGGTTTTTGTAGGATTAATACCAACGGCCATTAGGATTTACTCTTTTGACCAGGAATTCTTTTGGCTTTGGTTAGGCGCGATTGGCGAAGGGGTGCGGCGTACCATGAGCTAATTGCAACGCGGCCAAAACCAAAAGAAACCTGGCCTGCGGTGCCCCAAAATTGCCCACCGGGCCGTGTTATGCCTCTTGACCAATGCGTTTTACATTGCACTTCGAGGCCTGCCTTGCCGGTAAACAATTTTGGAACATCAAAAGGGTCAATCCTAATGGCCGTTGGTATAAGTTGGGAGGTCGACATGCAACCTGATTAGAGATGGCTGGCTAAAAGAGCAAATGAATTGTTTGGGTGAGGCGGTAAACGCAAGGGTGCAGATGGTGTCCGGCGATTTCATGCGTAATCAAATTGCTGCAATTGCAAAAAGCGTTGCCACGCCCATCGCCACAACAAGATGGTGCACCACGGTGTGCGCTACCTCTAACCGACTTTCGGGATTTTCGCTTCGAATTGAAAGGCGTCCCGTGCTACGGAATGCTTTTGTTTGTTTGATAAGCAGGGCATGATTGATGACCGATCCATTTTCAAAACGCAATTGGAAGCTTGCCCACAACCGTCAGCTTGAGTTGGGGCCAGTTGCCATCGTTATGGGAATATTGAATGTGACACCGGATTCTTTCTCCGATGGGGGCCAATATGACCCGGTGGATGCCGCGATTGACAGAGCGCGTCAGATGGCCGAGGAGGGAGCTTCAATCATCGATATTGGCGGTGAATCAACACGGCCCGGTGCCGAGCTTGTGTCTGCAAAGGAAGAGCAAGCACGCATATTACCGATTATAGAAGCACTGGCTGCAGATGAAGATGTTTTGTTGTCGGTAGATACCTACCGGGCTGAAACCGCAAAGCTGGCCATAAAATCAGGCGCGCATATCATTAATGATGTGTGGGGGTTTCAAAAGGACCCTGATCTGGCAAATGTCGCTGCGAAAACCGGCGCAGGGGTCTGCGCCATGCATACCGGTCGGGAAAGGCAGAAAGACAGGGATGTGATTGTTGATCAGAAGCGGTTTTTGGAAAAATCGATCTGGGCTTTGACGAAAGCAGGCGTTGGGCCGGACCATGTGGTGCTTGATCCCGGTTTTGGGTTTGCAAAGGATGCCGATGAAAACATTGAATTGCTGGCGAAGCTTGAAGCTCTTCACGAGCTTGGATTTCCATTGCTTATCGGTACGTCCCGCAAACGGTTTATCGGACACATGACCCGTCAAGATACCGACAATCGTGATATTGGCACCGCCGCGACAAGTGTCGTTGCTCGCATGAAAGGCGGTGCAATCTTCCGCGTCCATGATATACCGTCAAACAGGGATGCGCTTGCAGTGGCCGATGCCGTTCGCCAGGTGAAGTGAGGGAAAGAAATGTCCACATACAAGATCACCTTGAAAAACTGTGCCTTTTTTGCACGCCACGGTGTTTACAACGAAGAAGAAACACTCGGGCAGCGGTTTTTCGTTGATGCGGTTCTTGATGTAAATGTCGGCACAGCGCTTGAACAAGACGAAATCGACGGTACCGTTGATTATGGAACGGCATTCAAGGTGATTGAACAGATCATCACCGGAAAGCGGCGGTTCCTGATCGAAGCATTGGCGCTTGAAGTCGCAAATGCGATCTGTCGGGAGTTCCCGATGGTTACCAGGGCCGAGATTACAATTCGCAAGCCAAACGCCCCTGTGCAGGGTGTGCTTGACCATGTGGAGGTCACCATCTCGCACATTCCGGAGCGATAAAACGTGGAGACCGCCTATATTGGGCTGGGCGGCAATCTCGGTGATGTCGTGGCCACCATGTCTGGTGCCTTGCAGCAAATTGATGCACACAGCGATATTAAAGTCGTCGCCGTATCACCGGTATATCGCACACGCCCCTGGGGAGTTGAAGACCAGGACTGGTTTCACAATGCCTGCGCCAAACTGGAAACCCGTATGGAGCCGATTGAATTATTGGATGAATGTCTGAAAATCGAGCGGTTTTTCAAGCGCGAACGCCGGGTACGATGGGGCCCGCGTACGCTTGACCTGGATATCATGGTTTTTGGTGACCGAACAATCAATGAGGAGCGGTTATCGATCCCGCATCCACGCATAACAGAGCGTGCGTTTGTCATGAAGCCGTTGGACGATATTGCGCCTGAAATTGAGGTTCAGGGCAAGCAACCTTCGCAATGGCTGGAAACGCTGGAGGATAATAATCCTCAGCGTGTTGATCTGCCGGAAAACTGGTGGAAAATTCCCAATTGAGTCCAGACCCTAGTGGATTGATTCAAACATTTGCACCCCATTTTCAGTTCGTTCCTTTGCAACTGTTTGAATTTAAAAATCCACTAGAATACAATATCTTGCTAGGGGTTCTTTTGACCTAAACAATTGAAAGCATGCCTGCTGAGAGGGACTCAATTGTTTCGGTTGAACCACTAGTTCACAGAGCCAGTGACAATTGCATCTGAAGTGCGATCAAGGTTTATGCCAATCACGGGAATCAAGCGGTCATTATGTTTGACCGAAATCGTAATCTTCAACTGATTAGGGTCCTGCAGATTGGCAATCATGATCGCATCGAGATTGTGACGCTTGATTTCAACAACCAGTCGGTTGTTGGTATATCGCCCGCCTCGGACATCCATGCCATCGCCTTTTTGACCATCAAGAAACTTGCCGATGTATGTTCCGGCAGTTTTGACAATCTCAGCATTCATCTTTTGAGGAAATACACCGACCCGGCAAAAGCCATCAATCATCATACCGGTTTTTTTGACCGGATTTGAACCATCAAACGTACAGACAAATTTTGTGCCTTTGTACTTGCCGGCAACAATTTCGCCGGGTCCTGACCATTCACCCTGGATGTTTTTGAAAAACTTATCCTCTGAAGCCACTGCCGGAATGGTAATCAGGAGAGAAAGGAAAACCAAAAGGCAGGAAAATAAGGTACGCATGACTAACCCCTTTAAGAGTAGCCAGAGTGTCGCGGAAATTGGTTAACCAACCCTTAGAGTCCAACCGAATATTCCCGTGAGGTTTGATTTTGTAAAAATTTGCTCAATATCAAGGGTTTATACGCAGGGACGGTCCCCGACCATTTCAAGTATAAATCCGCTGATAGTGGGCAATTTTGGCAAAACCCTTCGGGCGGTGTATATTTCGGCTATTTCTATGCAAAATCAAAACCAAAGGGATAGTGCCCTATGGCCTTGATTTTACTTCAAAATATCTCAAAATATGCTACCGTCAAACCCTACGCGAATATTCGTTTGGACTCTAAGGCTCAAGACGCTGCACTGGACTTTGTAGCGGGCTGTGGTGATCGAACGCTATCTCGGGGTCTTATTCTTCAATATTGAGGGAAAAATACAATCAACCAGCGTTCCCTTGTGTTTGCCGATTTCCGGCCAGTTTGAAACATCAAAATCGATCACAGCTACACAGGCAGTAGGATATTTGTAGGAAATCAGCTCAATCAGTTCCGGGTCGCCATCACCAACAAGCGAAAAGGCCAGGGTGCCACTCATGGGGTTATGCCCAATGATCATCAGTGATGGGGTGTTTTCCGAAGATTTAATGACTTCCAGATAATTTTCCATGCCGCCGTGATAAAGGCGTTCAAGGAAATCTATATCGGGAGATGAACCGACAACTTCGCTGATGCCCTCCAATGTTTGCCGGGTTCTTTCTGCAGATGAGCACACAATTTTGGCAGGAACATATCGCTTTTTGGCGAGTGCATCAGATACCAATGCAAGATCCGCCAGCCCACGGTCATTGAGTTCACGGTCAAAATCCCGAGCTCCGGGAACTGCCCAGGAGGATTTTGCGTGACGCATAATGAATAGTCTGAGCATTGATGTTTTCCGTTCCGAACCGGATTTAGCTTGACCACGTGCAACCAAACTTTGCAAGTCGCGATCCGTGCATACATTACTCGACGGAAGCTTGGTCACAGAAGTGCCAGCTTCAAATTGTCAAGTCTCAAACAACAAAATAAACTTTAGTTGTAGCTTTGGTTTTCACTTGTTCGGCACGTGACTGCGGTCTATACACCGCTCATTGAGGGAGCATGACATGGGAATTGTTGATCTTGATATTGACTACCGGCCGGGCGAAGACGAGCCGTTTATGAACGAAAAGCAGAAGGCTTATTTCCGCAACAAGCTTGACATGTGGAAAGCTGACATTCTGCGCGAATCCAAATCCACTATAATCGTTCTTCAAGGCGAGAGCGACAAGCAGCCGGATGCAGCAGACCGTGCTTCATCCGAAACCGACCGCACAATCGAGTTGCGAGCCCGTGATCGCCAGCGCAAACTGATAACAAAAATTGATTCAGCGCTGAAACGCCTTGATGACGGCACTTACGGTTATTGTGAAGAAACCGGTGAACTGATCGGTATCAAGCGTCTTGACGCAAGGCCGATTGCAACGCTTTCGATAGAAGCACAGGAAGCTCACGAGCGCCGCGAAAAAGTGTATCGCGACGACTAGTGCACTCTTCTTGGCTGCGCTTGCTCACTCTTCTTGGCTGCGCTTGCTATCGCTTGCAGGAGTGTATTTAAAATGCTGAAGAAACTTGCCCTGATTTCATCCCTGATGTTGATTTCAACACTCGCGCACGCAGGTGAGGCTGATGTTGTTGAGGTCAAGATTTCCGGAGACGGTCCGCAATACAGATTTTCTGTGACCGTCAAACACGCTGATACCGGTTGGGAGCACTATGCGGATGCGTGGGAAGTAGTAGGCGAAGACGGGACTATCTACGGCAAGCGGGTGCTGGCTCACCCGCATGTGGACGAGCAACCTTTCACACGGTCGGGGTCTGCAACAATTCCAAGCGGAGTGACATCGGTTGTCATCCGTGCGCATGATAGCGTGCATGGATATGGTGGGGCGGAGAAGGTGGTTGATCTCGTCAATCGCTGACAAGTTTTCATGAGTTTCAACACGGTTGACCGTATATTTATCCCAATGGCCATTGGGATTGACTCTTTTGATTGAACGCGAAACGCTCTAACCAATCCACAACGCCCGAACGCCATCAAACACAAACTGAACGGATAGGGCGGCCAGAAGAACGCCCAGCAAGCGCGTCAGGATCATCCTGCCGGTTGAGCCGAGATAGCGGTCGATCCCCTGTGCTGCTAAAAATGCTGTCCAGACCAGGGCTATGACAGTCGCAATGATACCAAATACCGCTAGCCGCCATTCAACTGAAGGGTCCTCCGATGCCAGCAGGATGGTCGCTGAAATTGCGCCCGGCCCAGCGATCAACGGCAGGGCCAGTGGGAATACTGCAATATTTGCCACCTGGTCTTCGGTAATCGCAATGTTGCTTGATTTTTCCTTACGCTCCTGCCGGCCCCCAAACACCATTTCAAAAGCGGTGTAGAACAGCAGCAATCCGCCAGCCACTCGAAAGGCATGAATGGTGATGCCCATCGTATCGAGAATGATCTGTCCCGCGACCAAAAACACGCACATCAAAAATAACGCGATGACCGTCGCTTTGGTCGCAACAGACATGCGTTGTGACTTTGACATGCCGTCGGTAAGCCCCAAAAACATCGGTGCGAGACCAATCGGATCAATCGTCACAAAAAGCGTTGCAAACGCGTTAATAAGAGCGTCAGATTCAAACATTTCCAACCGATATCAACCCTTTGTACCAATTACCATCAAAATAATCTGTGCACAGCACGCTGATTGGCATATTGGCTTTGAAAATCAACAGCTTGGGGATTTGGAAATTATGGAGAAAATTTGGTTCCGCGCGGGGAATCGCATATAGGTTTCCTATTCAAGAATCACAGGTGAACTGTAGTGTCTGACGAAGCGAATACTCCTTCCGAACCAGGTTCCGGCGATGGTCGTGGCGCGGATGTAAAACCGATCTCCATAATCGAGGAAATGCAGCGTTCCTACCTCGACTATGCGATGAGTGTTATCGTCAGTCGCGCTTTGCCGGATGTTCGCGACGGGTTAAAGCCGGTGCACCGCCGTATCCTGTATTCGATGCATGAAAGCGGTTTTGACTGGAACAAATCCTACAAGAAATCTGCGCGTGTGGTCGGTGATGTTATTGGTAAGTATCACCCCCACGGCGATACCGCGATTTACGATTCCATGGTACGGATGGCGCAGAATTGGTCGTTACGCGTACCGTTGATTGACGGACAGGGGAACTTTGGTTCCATCGATGGCGACAAGGCAGCGGCGATGCGCTATACCGAGTCGCGCCTCGAAAAGGTCGCGCATGAACTGTTGTCGGATATCGACAAAGATACCGTAAATTTTCAAGATAACTACGACAATTCCGAACGCGAACCCACAGTTCTGCCGGCGCGGTTTCCGAACCTGCTGGTCAATGGCGGCGCAGGTATCGCTGTCGGGATGGCAACCAACATTCCTCCCCACAATCTGGGCGAGGTGATCGACGCCTGTCTGAAGCTGATTGAGGAGCCTGCTACCCCGCTTGCAGATTTGATGGCAATTTTGCCAGGACCGGATTTCCCGACAGGAGCGATGATCCTCGGCAGGACGGGTATCCGTTCGGCATATGAAACCGGCAGGGGCTCCGTCCTCATGCGTGGCAAGGTCCATGAAGAAACAATACGTGGCGATCGCGCAGCCCTGGTCGTCACTGAAGTCCCTTATCAGGTGAACAAGGCGAATATGGTTGAAAAAATCGCCGAACTGGTTCGCGACAAGCGGGTCGAAGGTATTTCGGATATCCGTGATGAATCTGATCGGGATGGCTACCGGGTTGTGGTTGAACTAAGACGCGATGCGGTTCCTGATGTGGTGTTAAACCAGCTTTATCGCTTTACACCTCTGCAAACCTCCTTCGGCTGTAACTTTGTAGCACTGATCGGTGGCAAGCCGGAGCAGATGAATTTGATGGATATGCTCAAGGCGTTCATCAATTTCCGCGAGGAAGTGGTCACCCGTCGAACCAAGTTCTTGCTCAACAAGGCTCGTATTCGCGCTCACGTTCTGGTTGGACTGGCAATCGCTGTTGCCAATATTGATGAAGTGATCGCGCTTATCAGAAAAGCTCCGGATCCGGCAACCGCGCGCGCTCAACTGATGGAACGCGATTGGCCATCCAAAGACATTGCTCCATTGGTTGAATTGATCGACGATCCGCGCCACAAGCTCAATTCCGATGGCACATACAATCTGTCGGAGGAGCAAGCACGAGCAATCCTTGATTTGCGTCTGCAACGCCTGACGGCACTTGGACGTGATGAGATTGGCGATGAATTGAAGGCGATTGCTGACGAAATCATCGACTTCCTCGACATTCTGTCCTCACGCGTTCGCGTTATGAAAATTGCCTCGGATGAACTGAGGGAAGTGAAGGAAGAGTTCGCAACGCCGCGCAGGACCGAGATCATGGATGGCGGCTTCGATATGGAAGACGAGGACCTGATCGCTCGTGAAGATATGGTCGTTACTGTTTCTCACAATGGCTATGTTAAACGTGTGCCACTTGAGACGTATCGGGCGCAGCGCCGTGGCGGCAAAGGCCGGTCCGGCATGTCGACCCGTGACGAAGATTTTGTAACCCGCGTGTTTGTTGAGAATACCCATACGCCGCTGTTGTTCTTCTCGACACGTGGCATCGCCTACAAGCTGAAAGTCTGGAAACTGCCACTGGCGTCGCCTCAGGGGCGCGGCAAAGCGCTGATCAATATTCTGCCGCTGCAGCAGGGCGAGACTATCACAACCATCCTGCCGCTGCCTGAAGATGAAGAAAGTTGGGAAAACCTCGACATCATGTTTGCTACCATGCGTGGTACCGTACGTCGAAACAAATTATCGGACTTCCAGCTTGTCAATCGCAATGGCAAGATTGCCATGAAGCTGGAGGAGGGCGATGGCATTGTCGGTGTTGAGACCTGCACCGAAGATGCAACCGTGCTGCTGACTTCCGCTCGCGGACAGGCAATCCGTTTTCCGGTCACGGGAGTACGGGTATTTGCTGGCAGAAACTCAATTGGCGTACGCGGCATCAATCTTGCCGATGGCGATCACGTGATTTCCATGACGATCCTCAATCCCACAAATGCTGAAGCATGGCAGCGTACAGCTTACCTAAAGCGCCGTCGTGCGATGATGGCCCTGGAAGAAGGTGAAGAAATCGAAACGCCCGCAGATGAGAATGAAGACGAAGGCGGGGATCAATATCTTTCCGACGAACGCTATATCCAAATGGGAGCATCGGAACAGTTTATTCTGACCATTTCTGAAAAAGGCTATGGCAAACGCTCCTCAAGTCATGAATATCGCGTGTCGGGGCGCGGCGGCAAAGGTATTGCGGCAATGGCGGTAAATGATCGAAATGGTAGCCTTGTCTCGTCCTTCCCTGTTGAGGAGAGCGATGAGGTGATGCTGGTAACAAACGGCGGGCAGCTGATCCGCTGTCCAATCCGTGACATCAGGATTGCCGGTCGTTCGACGCAAGGCGTAACAGTCTTCAAAACGGCTGAGGAAGAGCAGGTCGTAAGCGTTGAGCGCATCAGCGAGACGGAAGACGATGATGAAGATGAAAGTGGCGTGGAAGAAAATGCATCAGGAGAGAGCGAATCGGAAGCGGGCATTGCGTCCGGGAGTGATAACGATGCCTCTAGCCCAGAATAGGGAAATTTGCGAGACCTGCCACCGCGGAAGTCATGCTTTTTTCACCAGAGCAAATTTCGTTTAACCGGAACCGGGTAAACGAAAATGCGTGAATAAAATCAAATACATAACGCGTTGGCGCTGTTCTGATTGAACGCGAAAGGCTCTAATCGACAGTCATGTTTCCAGAAAAATACACGCATAAGTTGTGAAATACTTGCTATCAACTTGAAATTGCATATGCACCAATCCACACTATCCATGTTTGGGCGGTAACCTTACGTGATGTGTTGCAAAGAGCATGCTGCCTGGAATAGTTTCCAAAGTTCAAGTCTTGTGGGCCCGTTTGACCACGGGAGAAGGTGTGTTGCTGCGCCTGATCTTACCGTTCGTATTCGTGCTTGCAGAGACCCTGCCGGTATTTGCAACCACATACACAGAGACTGTTCCAAATGGGAACGGTGCCATTCCTAATACATATCCTCCGGTTGGTGGTACGATGTTTGTCCTTATCGGCGCAAACGGGAACATCTATTATCAGTTCGTCAATCCATCGACCCAATTTGAAGGGTTTCAAGATACCGGCACTCCGGTCGCTTTTCAGGGAAACCCCTTCCAGTTGGGTCCGACACAAGCTCTCAACTGCGGCCCAACCCCATGCAACGCTTATTTTGGCGGTTCAATTGTTGAAGGGTACGCTCGTTTGACGGCACGGGACGGTGATTCCTGCGCCGGAAATTTCGATGAAAATGATATTACATTTCGAATAAATGGAATTGATGTCACGAATTTTACCGGCCTTCCTGCCAACTCTGTTGAGCGAACATCATTTGATGGAACAACTTCCATTGGTTTTGAAAACTGCTTTCGGGACCAAGCTACAACCGAAACCAGCACCGGTTGGTTCGATCTCACTTCCATACCCGGATTGTTGAATAACATCCTTACCACCGGCTCAACCACCCCTACGATTTTTGATTTGGATCCAAACGACAACCGTTGGTTTTTCAGGGATGGAAATGATGCAACCGGCACACCTGAAGTTGCACCGGGAATTGAGATTGACAAGTCTGCCGACGTGGCAAGCTATTCGGCCGTGGGTGATATCGTCAACTATTCGTTTCTCGTAACCAACATTGGGTCGGTTACCCTAAATAACATTACGCTGACCGACACCTTTATTACGGGCGCAATTTCATGCCCGATGACAACGCTTGCGAGTGCCGCAGCTATGACCTGTACCGGCCAGCACGTTGTAACCCAGGCGAACATTGATAATGACATCGTATTTACGAATACTGCAGAGGTTTCGGCTACTCCTGTAGAAGGTGTGTTGGGCGATGTTTCGGGAGAAATCACCATCCCTGGGCCGCCAGCCAACAACTCCGCAACATTGAGCAAGACGCCAAATACGCTCTCAAATGCCGTTGTGGGCGATACGATTATCTACACCTATGCCGTCGCCAATACAGGTAACATCACACTCGACAATGTTAGCATCTTGGATGTACACAACGGTTTCGGCAGCCTGTCTTCTGTAACCAGAGAAACGGTAACCAACACTTCGGGTTTGTCGATCGATACGGTTGCAAATGATGGCATTGTTGACAGTCTTTCGCCCGGCGATAGTGCTCAGTTTCAAACTTTTTATGTCGTCCAGCAAGCCGACATTGACGCCCAGGCATCAATCACAAATCTTGCCACTTTGGTGTCAACTCCAAAACGGGGCAGTATCACCCAACCAACATCCGGAGCCGCCGTCGGGCTTATTGCGGGAGTGGCTGACATTTCTGTCACCAAAGTGGCGGATTTGACTTCCGAGGTGCCTGTGGGAGCGACAGTTACCTACATCTACACAGTTACCAATAACGGCAAAGCCTTATCCCTTTTATTCCGGTGGTACAATATGTAGTGGCATTGCCGTTTGAATGATATAGAACATATAGTGAACATTGTGCTTATGTAAGGGAGCTTTGCCATGCTGTTTACACCAACATCCTTGATTGAATTTCAACACCGTTTTGCCGATGAGGCGGCGTGTGCTGCGTGACTTTACGAGATGCGCTGGCGCGATGGATTTGTGTGTCCGCGATGCGGGAACGATAAGGCATGGGCGCTTGAGACGAAGGCCTTTACTTACGAATGCACACGCTGTCATCGTCAGACTTCGGTAACCAGCGGCACAGTAATGCACGGCTCGAAATTACCCCTGACGGTCTGGTTTTGGGCAGCTTTTTTGATGACCACCCATTCCAACGGTATTTCCGCCTTGCAGTTGCAGGGCCAGTTGGGCCTTGGTTCTTATAAAACCGCGTGGTTATTGTGCGCCAAATTACGCCGGGCCATGGTGGATAGTGATCGCTCGCCCCTGCAAGGCCTTGTGGAAGTTGATGAAACCGCGATTTCCTGCCGTTCGAAACAAGAACCCGTCATGGGAGGGCAAGGCCGCTCGCATCAGGGGAAACTATTGGTGGCCGGTGCGGTTGAAGTGGACCAAAGGGGGCGTCCGGGGAGGCTGCGTCTGGCGAGAATTGAGGATTATAGCGCCAAATCCCTGCATCTCTTCGTTGAGCGGAGCCTGGCTCCAACAACGATTGCAAGGACCGATGGCTGGTCCGGCTATCATGGGGTGAGCAACACTATCCCCGGTCTCAATCCAACCCCATACCATCGGGCCGATGGCAGCACACTTCGTATTGCCTTGGGTGCACCGGGCTTTTTCAAACCTCAAAACATGGGGCTTGGGTGTCTATCACGGGCTGCGGGCCAAACATCTGCAAACCTATCTCGATGAATTCGTCTTCCGGTTCAATCGTCGCCGAAACCGCCACTCCGCCTTCAAAACCATCCTCGCCATCGCCGTCAGCAAATCACCAATGACCTACAACATGTTGATCTCACCGGAACAAAAGGGATAAGGCTTTAACGGCAATGTCACAGTGAGCAACATATTCCTGTCAGATGTACATACGGGCACTGGAACTGCACCGGTGCCGGGTGGAGAAGTTTTGAGAAATGACGCTTTGCCACTCGGGGATTCAAATGACAGCGGCGTTAACGGGTCATGGGATACTTTGCGTCCGGGAGACTCAGTCCAGTTCACAGCTACCTATGTCGTTACCCTGCAGGACATTGATACGCTTCAATAACTAGTGGATTGATTCAAACATTTGGAACCCGTTTTCCGAGACCTCTCATCCAAATATTTGAATCTTAAAATCCACTAGAAAACAATACCTTGCTAGGGGCTCTTTTGGTTTTGGCCGCGCTGCAATTAGCGCATGGTACAAAGTACCCCATCGCGAAACGCTCTAACCAAAGCAAAAAATTCCTGGTCAAAAGAGTAAATCCTAATGGCCGTTGGCATAACGACCAAATGTGACTGATTTGGTAAAACTCATAACGATTATTAGGCGCATTGTCATAAAACTATTGAAAACCTGCCATGCTTTCATCCATAAATGAATAAAGAGGCTGATTTGCAAAAGGACTGGACACAATGGTGAACCGCAAAATTGCAGGAATGGTGACCGCGATTGTATTGGCGATGATCTTGTCCGCTCCAACGCTGGCGCAATCAACCAATCCGTCTTCAGGAGCGCAAAAGCCAACCCGAATAGTTACCAAAGGGGTGATTGTGGGAAGCGGGCAGCGCATCGACATCCATGCGCCGATCACGGTTAAAAGCCGCGGATTTTTCAAACCGGGAAAAAAGGCGCCTGTGCTGCTTTATGTTCATGGCGGCGGCTGGATCAAGGGAACCCGGGAAAAGATTTACAATCTCGATAGATTTGCAACCAGACGCGGCTGGATGCTGGTATCAATCGACTACCGGCCGGTGCCAAAAACCAACATTGATGGTCAGGTACGCGATGTGGTTCGTTCTATCAACTGGGTACGCAATAATATTTCCAGATATGGCGGAGACAAAAAGAAGATTGTTATCATGGGACATTCTGCCGGTTCGCATCTGGTGTCGCTGGTTGCCGCCAAACGAGTGGGAGGCCCCTTGCGAGGCGTAATTGCAAACGATGTGCAGGCCTATGACATGGTTGCCTATGGCGCAATGCGGGGCAGTTTGCCCTATGTCTATGCCGCCGCTTTTGGCTCCAATCCAGGCAATTGGGTGAAATGGTCGCCGGTAACCTATGTACGTCGCGGTCAGCGTGGCAGTCTGCCACCTTTCATGATCATGTATTCCGGATCGAACTATGATCGCAGAAAAACCCTTGCCAATGGGTTTGCCGGCGACCTTCGAGCCAAAGGTGCGCGGGTCACCCTGTTTGATGGGCGGCGATATTCACACGGTTCAATTGCGCGGGGTATCGGCAAAAGCCAACAGGTTACCCGGGCGGTTGAACGTTTTTTGCGCCGCGCATTCCGCTAAACCGACAGCAGAAATTGCAAAGTTGTTGCGAATCGATTTGGTAGCTATCCTCAAAGACAATAAATTTGCAGGGAGCAGGTTATGGATTGGATTGCCCTATTAATCGTCGCTGCGATCGTTATCTACGCGATCGCAATTTATAATGGCCTCGTAAAGGCCCGCCAAATGGTTCGCGAAGCCTGGAGCGGCATTGATGTTCAGCTCAAGCGCAGGGCTGATCTTATTCCCAACCTGATTGAGACGGTGAAAGGTTATGCCAGCCACGAAAAAGATACACTCACAGAAGTGATTGAAATGCGAACCCGCGCTCAGGCTGTTCCAGCAGGCGATGTCGCAGGGCGGGCGCAGGCTGAAGGTATGCTTGGCATGGCGCTTGGCAAACTATTCGCGGTTGCGGAAGATTATCCCGACCTTAAAGCCAATGAAAATTTCCGTGACCTTCAAGGGTCTCTTGAAGAGCTTGAAGGTGAAATTCAGATGGCCCGCCGGTATTACAATGGCGCTGCGCGCGATCTTAATGTTCGGGTTGAAAGCTTCCCTTCAAACATGGTCGCCAATACATTCAAGTTTGAGCAGGCCGACTATTTTGAGATCGGGGATGCAGCAGATCGTGCCGTGCCGAAAGTGGATTTCGGGACCTAGGTGACATGAATAAATCCATCAGGTTCGGACGATACAATTTTGTTTTTGCAGCGATTTTTCTGCTTGTTTCCTGCCTTCCTTTATTCGCAGCCGAGGTCATTAAGAGTTTTGACAGCAATGTACAGGTTGCAGCCGACGGCACTCTGCTCGTCACGGAAACCATCAAGGTTCGGGCTGAGGGAAAGCAAATCAGGCGCGGGATTTTCCGCGATTTTCCGCTTCTGTTTGAAGCTTCCGACGGTAAGAAGAAGCGGGTTGGTTTCAAGCTGATTTCTGTAACCCGTGACGGCAAGCCGGAGCGAAGCCGGGTTGATAAATCCCCAACTAAAGTCCGCATCTATATCGGCAGGAAAGACTATTTTTTGCCTGCAGGCACCTACACTTATCGCATCTCTTATGAAACGACCCGGCAAATCCGCTATTTTGAAACCCATGAGGAAATTTACTGGAACGCAACAGGAAATTTCTGGAACTTTCCAATCAAAAATGCATCCGCAAAGGTTGTGCTGCCCGACGGTGTTGGAGCGACCGATACGAGAGTGTTTACCGGTCGGGAGGGTTCTCGCGAGGAAGCCGCGAAAATTTCAACGGCTGCAAACAGCAGGGTCGTAAAGTTCTCTTCAAGCCGGACACTAAGTCCCGGTGAGGGCATGACCATCGTGGTGAAGGTTCCAAAGGGTTCAATCGCTGCACCCGGCAAGGCCCTGCGTTCTTCCTGGTTTTTGCAGGGCAACAAAAATCTCTTGATTGGTGTTTTGATCCTGGGTCTGACAACCCTCTACTATTTTCTGACCTGGTGGCAAATTGGACGTGACCCGCCGGGAGGTGCAATTGTTCCGCGCTGGGATGTGTCCGACGATCTTTCACCGGCACTCGTCAATTACATTCACAAGAAAGGCCTTTCCGGCAAAGGATTTGATGCAATTTCCGCTGCGGTGCTGAGCCTTGCCGTAAAAGGACTGGTGACCCTCGACAAAATGGGCGGAGATCTGCACATCCGCGCTGAGACCGGAAAAGCGGTTGGCTATTTGCCCATCGGGGAAAAGACAATTCTGCGGCATGTAAAACGTGCGGACCGATCCGAATTCGTTGTTTCGGACAGTCATGGAACCGCAGTAAAAGCCATGCAGGCATCCTTTGCTTCAGCCATGGAAAGCGAACATCGTGACCGGTTTTACAAGCACAATTTACTGGCAGTGTTCTGCGGCGTTGCGCTTTCGGTAATGGGGCTGGCGGGGCTCTTTTATTTCGGCAGTTTTTCGGAAGAAATGTTCGGCATGCTTTTTGCCGGCGCGATTTTGACGGTCTTCATATCGGTTTTCGTAATTTCAATTGCCAAATCGTTGTTTAGCCGTGGCAATTTGATTGGCAAGATCATCAACCTTGTTGTCGCTGGATTCTTTGCCTTTTCGTTTCTGTCAGGGGGCCTGATTGCGAGCGCCGGTTTTTTCGGCGTTGTGTCTGGCGGTGCAAGCACCGTCATAATCGTAGTTGGAACCATTGTCCTTAATGTTCTGTTCTTTTTTCTGCTTGGTGCCCCAACTCCGCTTGGTAAAAGGCGTATGGACGAGATTGAGGGGTTGAAAACCTATCTGTCTCTTGCAGAAAAAGACCGAATGAACATGAGTGGCGTGCCTGATTTTTCCACCCGCCATTACGAAAAGTTACTACCCTTTGCGGTTGCGCTGGGTGTTGAAAAACCCTGGTCGAAGGCTTTCGACAGCTGGCTCGCAGCTGCAGTTGCCGCCGGTGCGGTTGCTGCAAGTTATTCTCCGGGCTGGTATCACGGCAACTTTCGAAGTGGTGAATTGTCAGACACGATGGGGGATTTCGCAGATTCCATACAATCCGGTTTCTCGGAAGCCATGCCGGTTCCCAAGTCATCTTCGTCTGGTTTCTCAGGTGGGGGAGGATTTTCTGGCGGCGGCGGAGGCGGCGGCGGAGGGGGAGGCTGGTAGATGCCGCTTCCGACACCTACCATTTTGCCTTGGGAGGACTGGGCCTAGGGCCCGCAGAGCGTTATTGATTTTCGTGACTTTTCGAAACCATCAGCATCTTTGAAATGCCGTATAGGCTGATGGTAATCCAGGAGATCTGAACGAGCATGGACGGCATGTTAAAATTTTCGAAGAGTGATATCAGAACGCAACTCGCAGCCATGAAATTTAGAAACGGATAGCTCACTTTCTTTCCGTCAATGAAGCCGAACTGCAGAGCGGCATAAGAGCTAAGGTAGAACGCAACACCCACTAAACCCATCGCTTCATAGATAGACATTTTCATTAATAGCGCCGTCATTTTGTTATTCTCCATAAAACTTTACGGCCCCGTTGCAGGATAGGTAGCAGGCAGGTGGAGATAGGGGTGTGTAATCAGACACATGGCGATTTTACCGTGGTAACACCCGGGTTCTACTTGCTCCGAATCGCTGCATTCGCTAACTCAACCCCATGGGAAATGATCTGATTCCACCCGGTTCCAACGACGACGGCAATATTGTGCCGGTCGATCTGAAGTCAGCGCTTGAAGAGCGCTACCTGGCCTATGCATTGTCAACGATCATGGGCCGGGCCCTTCCGGACGTTCGCGACGGACTAAAACCGGTACATCGCCGGATTCTTCATGCCATGCGCATTTTGAAGCTGGACCCGAATACCGGTTTCAAGAAATGCGCCCGGATTGTTGGCGATGTCATCGGTAAGTTTCACCCGCACGGTGATCAGGCGGTTTATGACGCATTGGTGCGGTTGGCTCAGGATTTTGCCCAACGCTATCCACTCATCGACGGACAGGGCAATTTCGGCAACATCGATGGCGACAATGCCGCTGCTTATCGGTACACCGAAGCGCGGATGACACAGGTTGCTTCGCTTCTGCTTGAAGGCCTTGACGAAGACGCGGTCGAATTCCGCATGACCTATAATGAGGAGGACAAGGAGCCGGTTGTTCTTCCCGGCGCTTTCCCAAATCTTCTGGCAAACGGTTCCGCAGGTATTGCGGTTGGCATGGCGACCAATATTCCGCCCCACAATGCAGCCGAACTGTGTGATGCGGCAATCCATCTGATAAAAGCCCCCAATGCCCGCATTGAGACGCTGGTTGAATATGTCGAGGGGCCTGATTTTCCAACTGGCGGCGTGATTGTCGATAACAAGGAAACCATTGTCGAGGCCTATAAATCCGGTCGCGGGTCTTTCCGGGTCAGGGCAAGGTGGGAAAAAGAAGATACCGGTCGGGGCGGTTATCAGATTGTTGTCACGGAAATCCCGTATCAGGTGCAAAAATCACGCCTGATTGAAAAAACCGCTGAATTGCTGATCAATCGCAAATTACCGCTTCTGGGAGACATTCGCGACGAGTCTGCGGAAGATGTTAGGATCGTTCTGGAACCAAAATCCCGCGCGGTTGATCCTGAAATCCTGATGGAATCGTTGTTCAAACTAACAGAATTCGAAACCCGCGTTTCGCTCAACATGAATGTGCTGTCCGGCGGCAAGGTTCCAAAGGTGATGTCTCTTTCGGAGGTTCTCAGGGAATGGCTTGATCATCGCCGTGATGTGTTGGTGCGCCGTTCGCGCCATCGTCTTGGACAAATCGATCGCCGGTTGGAAATTCTTGGCGGGCTTTTGATCGCTTATCTCAATATTGATGAGGTTATCCGGATCATCCGGTTTGAAGACGAGCCGAAGCACAAACTGATAGCCCGGTTTGATCTTACTGATCTTCAGGCTGAATCAATCCTCAACATGCGGTTGCGCTCTCTTGCCAAACTCGAAGAGATCGAAATCAAAACCGAACACGACAAGCTCTCAGTCGAAAAATCTCAAATCGAGGCATTGCTTGGCTCTGAAGATCAGCAGTGGGCGGTGTTGAAGCATGACATTGGCGAGGTGAAAAAGCAGTTTGGACCAAGCACCGACCTTGGTCGTCGTCGTACAACATTTGACAAAGCCGTCGAAATTGATCTTGAGGCTGTCCAGCAGGCAATGATTGAAAAAGAACCGATCACGGTCGTTCTTTCACAAAAGGGCTGGATACGGGCGATGAAAGGCCATGTGGCGGAATTATCGACCCTGACTTTCAAGGAAGGCGATAAACTGCTGACCGCATTCCATGCTGAAACCACCGATAAGGTGATATTGTTCAACACCGGTGGAAAGTTCTTCACATTGAATGGAGACAAGCTCCCAGGTGGTCGCGGGCACGGTGAACCGGTTCGTGTGATGGTTGACATGGAAAACGATACCGACATCATTGCGGTGTTTAAGCATGATGCGAGGCGCAAGCTGCTTGTCGCTTCGAAAATCGGCAACGGCTTTGTCGTTACAGAATCCGAAGTCATTGCCAACACACGCAAGGGCAAGCAAGTGCTCAATGTCAAAATGCCTGATGAGGCGGCATTCTGTACACCGGCTGCTGGCGATCAAATTGCGGTGGTTGGAGACAACCGCAAGCTGCTTATCTTCCCGCTGGATCAAATTCCTGAATTAAACCGCGGCAAGGGCGTTCGGCTGCAAAAATACAAGGACGCGAGCGAAACCAACGGAATTTGCGACATTCGGATCTTTAAAGCAGATGAGGGGCTCACTTGGGAAGATTCTGCCGGCAGGGTGCACACGCGCGGCATGGGCGAGATTGCAGAATATTGTGGTGAACGGGCCCATGCTGGTCGTGTTGTGCCCAAAGGGTTTCCTAAAAACGGACGTTTCGGCCAATAATCCACGTTTTACCAATGAGGCACGCCAGCAAATTTGCAGCCTCCAACTTCCACCACAATCATTGCTTATATACTCAACCCGTAGGGTGATACACATTCATCAAATCATAACCCGACTCGGACAGGTTAAAGATCGGGTTTGGTGTATTGAATTAGCCTTCCGTGGCAACGCTAGTGGTCCGTTCGAAACAAATGAGTCCCTTTGCGGCGAACTCTTTATCATTTGTTTCGAACGTAAAGACCACTAGCAAGGTATTGTTTTCTAGTGGATTTTAAGATTCAAATATTTGGATGAGAGGTCTCGGAAAACGGGTTCCAAATGTTTGAATCAATCCACTAGAGCCCTTTCCATGAAATCAAAGTCGATTTCATGATAAGAAAGTGCGACAAAACAAAGGCTTTGCGACCAGCCAAAACGCAAGTGCGTGAACCACAGGCAGGCAGGCAAGCGAAAAACAAACAAGCGTCGCGCAAGGGCGTTGCGCGTAGCGGGTTAGAAAGAAAATGCAGAGGCTGATGGACACAGGACAATATCACAGCTTGTTAAAGGTCGGCGCTATCATACTTGCAGCTGTGCTTTTTTCTGCTTGTGTTTCCGACACGCTTTCTACTCAAAATACGGAACCTCAAACGCTCGCGGAAGAAAATCCGCCTTCCTATGATCCTGTTCAGCGCGAGCAGGCGGTGGCTGAAATCCGCGAAAAGGCAGCGCAACCCGGAAGTGGTGAACTCACCAATGCCTACACCGAGGCAAATGGGCCAAACGAGCCATTGACTCCGTCTGAGCAGGCAGCCCGCATCAATGAACTTGAGCATAATGCAGCACAAAATAACGGCGCCGTTTCGGATGCCGAACTGGCTTCCAAACAGAAATCCATCCGCGAATTGCAGAACCAGGCGCGCAACCACTACAAGAACGCGGTAAATACCATCAAAAACTGATCATCAAAATCTTGAGATTTCGCTTTGCATAAACGCCAAAGCTGCTTGCAACTCAGTGCCAAACATTGCAAAAATGCGCGAATTGGCTGGCCGATCCACCAGTTTTTCGAAACTTCAACGCAATCACGGACCCATTGATGAGCAACCACCCGCTTAGGCTAGGAATTGCCGGACTAGGCACAGTTGGCGTCGCCCTTGTAAATGTCATCAATAAACATGCAGATTTGTTGCGTGAGCGCTGTGGTCGGGACATTATCATCACTGCAGTCAATGCCCGTGACAAAACCTGCGACCGTGGCGTCGATCTTTCCCCCTACACATGGTTTGACGATGCAACCGAGATGGCCGCATCCGATGATATTGATGTGTTGGTTGAACTGATTGGCGGTGAAGACGGAGTAGCGCTTGAAGCCTCTAAAAAAGCACTCGCCAATGGAAAACATGTGGTGACCGCCAACAAGGCAATGCTTGCCAAGCATGGTGTTGAACTGGCTGGCGAAGCCGAAGAGCAGGGCGTGCTTCTTAACTTTGAGGCAGCAGTTGCAGGCGGTATTCCGATCATCAAGACCATGCGTGAAACGCTGACCGCCAACATTGTTGAGCGGGTTTATGGCATCATGAACGGTACTTGCAATTACATGCTGACCCGGATGGAAAAAGAGGGCATCTCCTATGATGACTGCCTCGCCGATGCGCAGCGCCTTGGATATGCCGAAGCTGATCCAACCTTTGATGTGGAAGGGTTTGATACAGCCCACAAGCTTGCAATCCTCACAAGCCTGGCCTTTGGGACTGAGATTGCTGCGGACGAGATTTACGTTGAAGGGATTTCGGGTATTACGACTGCGGATATCGAGGCGGCAAAAAGTCTTGGCTATCGCATCAAGCTTTTGGGCGTGGCAACCAAAACCGAAAGCGGCGTGGAGCAACGGGTTCACCCGACCATGGTACCATTGGATAGCGAGATCGCACAGATTTCAGGCGTAACCAATGCCGTTGCAATCAATGCCGACATTGTAGGAAACCTTGTAATGTCCGGCCCCGGGGCTGGTGGGGACGCGACGGCGTCTGCAGTTGCAGGAGATATTGCCGACATCGCGAAATGTGTGCCGGGAGAGCAAAAGGTTCCGGCCCTTGGCAAGCCTGCAAAAGAGCTCGCACCTTATAAGAAAGCGCGCATGCGCAGCCATGAGGGCGGCTATTTTATTCGCATGGAAGTGAAAGACCAGCCTGGTGTGTTTGCCCGGGTCGCGACCGCGATGGCCGATCATCAGATATCGCTTGAATCGATCCGCCAGCACGGCGACCGCGATGATGAAAAAACGATTATCATGATCACCCATGAAACAACTGAACTTGCGGTGCGTGATGCACTTGAGGCGATTGGAGAAGATGATTTTCTCTCCGCCAAACCGCAAATGATACGAATTGAGAAATAGGGAAAAACCCATGACCAAAGAACATTCCGCTGCATTGGATCGCATTTTGACCCTGGAACTGGTCCGCGTGACAGAACGCGCAGCCGTTGCTGCCGCGCAACTGCGAGGCCAGGGTGACGAAAAAGCCGCTGACCAGGTTGCCGTCGATGCAATGCGCACCGAGCTGAACAACCTGCCGATTGATGGTTGTGTTGTGATCGGCGAGGGTGAGCGCGACGAAGCCCCAATGCTCTACATTGGCGAAGAAGTCGGCACCAAGGATGGACCGAAGGTCGATATTGCACTTGATCCGCTGGAAGGCACTACCATCTGTGCAAAAAACCAGCCAAACTCTCTTGCCGTTATTGCCCTTGCTGAAGGCGGAAGTCTGCTTTATGCGCCGGATGTATATATGGACAAAATCGCGATTGGGCCTGGATATTCAGACGGGTTGATTGATCTTGACGCGACATCACAGGATAATTTGGCAGCGCTCGCAAGAGCCAAGGGCTGTGAAGTGAAAGATCTGACAGCCTGTATTTTAGACCGTCCGCGCCATTCAAAGCTGATTGAGGAAGTGCGGGAAGCAGGTGCCGCCATTCGGTTGATCGGTGACGGAGATGTTGCAGGCGTCATTCACACAACCGACCCGGAAGAAACCGGCATCGATATCTATTTTGGTACAGGCGGAGCGCCGGAAGGTGTGCTTGCTGCTGCTGCATTGCGTTGCATTGGTGGCCAGATGCAAGGTCGACTGATCCTGGATACGCCTGAGAAAGTAGAACGCGCGCGCGGCATGGGCATTGAAGACCCGAACAAGAAATATACCATGGTTGAAATGGCCAAGGGTGATGTGCTGTTTGCTGCAACAGGTGTTACGGACGGCAACATGCTGGACGGTGTGAAATTCGGGCGGTCTGAAATTTCCACTCATACAGTGGTAATGCGTTCATCATCCGGGACCGTGCGTGAAATCAAGGCCCGTCACCAGGATATGACCAAGTTTAATGCCTAGAGCTAAATTCGATCTAGTGGTCCGTTCGAAACAAATGAGTCCCTTTGCGGCGAACTCTTTATCATTTGTTTCGAACGTAAAGACCACTAGCAAGGTATTGTTTTCTAGTGGATTTTAAGATTCAAATATTTGGATGAGAGGTCTCGGAAAACGGGTTCCAAATGTTTGAATCAATCCACTAGTGGTCCGTTCGAAACAAATGAGTCCCTTTGCGGCGAACTCTTTATCATTTGTTTCGAACGTAAAGACCACTAGCAAGGTATTGTTTTCTAGTGGATTTTAAGATTCAAATATTTGGATGAGAGGTCTCGGAAAACGGGTTCCAAATGTTTGAATCAATCCACTAGAGTATCTGGTTAATCGGAACCGGATAAACGAAAATGCGTGAATGAAATCAAATAGGGAACGCGTTGCCGCTGTCTGGATTGAACGCGAAACGCTCTAACCAAAGCCAAATAATTCCTGGTCAAAAGAGTAATTCGTGATGGCCGTTGGTATAAACTGCTGTAAGAAGCGGGAATGATCACAGCTACGCATCTTCCCTTCATTCTTGCCGTTATTGCAATTGTTATTGTTCCAGGACCATCGGTCACGGTGATCATTGCCAATTCGCTACGCAAGGGAGCAGGGGCAGGGTTGATGAATGTAGCCGGAACCCAAGCCGGTTTAATCCCGATGATCCTGATTGTTGCCCTTGGTCTGGAGACAGTGGTAGCGGTCATGGGGCAGGCTTTTTTTTGGCTCAAACTTATGGGTGCCGCTTATTTGGTTTGGCTTGGCGTCAAGCTCCTGCGATCTGACGGTATGCTTGCAAACAGCAAGGCAAAGGAACTTAACCATTGGGGATATTTCTGGCAGGGTTTCGTCGTTGTTTGGTCAAATCCGAAGGCGCTGTTCTTTTTTGGCGCGTTTATTCCGCAATTTGTTGATCCCGCGTCAGGGAACGCCTTTTGGCAAACCATAATGTTGGGGTTGGTGTTCATCGGCATCGCCACGATTAGCGATGGAGCTTATGCACTCTTAGCGGGAAAAGCCGGTTCCCTGCTTAGTACTGCCCGGGTAAGGGTTTTGGAAATCGGTTCTGGAGCATGTTTGATTGCCGGTGGCATGTGGCTGGCGTTTCAGCGCCAAAGTTGACCGGCCCGATCGAAAATTTCACTTTTCCAGATGGCCGGCAATGATACGACCCGTTTCCTTCGTTTTTTGAAGTATCTTTTTGTTTTCATAAAACTCATCCATGTTGCAATAAGGTCTGGAATGCTCCAGGTGCAGCATGAAAGTTGAATTTTTGATGCGGCGGCCAATTACACCCTTGTGATGCAGCCTTGTACCAAATTCACGGTCTTCCAGACCATATCTCATGGTTTCGTCAAATCCGCCGACATCAATTGCATCTTGCTTATTACAAGATGAGTGTCCTCCGGGGAACCTTCCAGGATCCAGCGGACCTCGCAGGTCCATAATATTCCCGAGCCAACGGGGGATAATCATGCGCAGGAACCCTCGCGTTGGCCTGTACCCTTTGCCAAATAGCCAGGCCAAAGAGAATGCGCGCTGGGAAACGACATCCTCAATCGTTATCCGCCTTGATACTTCAAGTGGAAGTCTATTATAGGCTCCAACGATGTGCTGGTTTGGTTTGGCATATTTGCGATGCACAGCAACCACATCGTTTCGGGGAATGCAGTCATCATCTGTAAAAATCAGATAGTCACCCTGCGCTGCATTGATAGCATGATTAAGGGCAACGGTTTTGCGAAATCCCGTATCATCTTGCGTCAAATGCTGGATTGAAAGATCTGTTTTCTCTTTAACAGATTTCACCACTTCAGCAATCTCGCTCAAGTTTCCATCTTCAGTGACGATTATATCAAAATTGGTGTCGCTTTGTGCAGCATAACCATGCAGTGCTCTTTCGAGGTGAAATGGCTTTGCATAGGAAGCAATGATTACAGAAATCTGCATTAAGTAGCAATCCGCGTGTAAGTTCAGGCTATTTTGCAGGCTAGATTGGCTCTCAGAACTGTCGTTTCTGCACTTTGGTCATACATATAAGTTTTTGCCGAGAAGGTAAAGTGAATCCGGCCGGCAACTTTATTTTGCAAAGGCTGAGTGGCACATGTGCAACAGCCAGAGTATATGGCAATAATTTTGATTACTTTCTGGATATTTATAAACATTATAATCTCTATATGAGGAAAAAGTGATGAGTTTTTAGTTAATAATTTAGTTTATATTTTATTTATGAGTATTACGCCAACGATCATTAGGGCTTACTCTTTTGACCAGGAACTATTTGGACTCTAAGAGCGTTTCGTGTTCAGTCAAAAGAGGAAACGCTATACAAAGAGATTGATGCAAAGTTGCGAGCCCTTGAAAACGTTGGCTCCCCGGGCCGGATTCGAACCAGCGACCAATTGATTAACAGTCAACTGCTCTACCACTGAGCTACCGGGGAACATCGCCGCATATAACAAGGCGCAACCTGATTTGCCAAGTGTGATTTTCAATTTTTCGGCTTTTTTTTGACACCATTAAATTTGGCTTCCCGGCGTAGGCTGAGTGAAGCGCCTTTGAGTCTGACCCTCGCATTTTCGCATCTGCAATTCATTTGCACAATTGTTTTTGCGGCAAGTTGGCCTATTGAGGGTATTAGCACCTTGACTTCCCCCCGGAAGTTCACGAAAAGGCTCACTCAGGGCATCGTGGCGGAGTGGTGACGCAGCGGATTGCAAATCCGTCTACCCCGGTTCGATTCCGGGCGATGCCTCCATTCTTTAGTAGCTGGCCATTGATTGGGCCAGCCAAGCGACCGAGGGCGAAATGCACATGAATTTCGAACAAGCGCGCACAAAAATGGTCGATAATCAAATCAGACCTTGCGATGTAACAGATCTTGACCTTATCGGAGCTTTTCAATCAGTTCCGCGCGAGGAGTTTGTCGATGAAGGTCAGCGCGAACTTGCCTATCTTGATCGGGACTACCAGATCGCAAACAGCCGGCGTTTCATGCTAAAGCCAGCCATGCTGGCAAAACTGGCACAGCTGGCAAAAGTTGGTTCCGACGATGTGGTTTTGGTAATCGGAGCAGGGGCCGGTTATACGTCGGCACTGTTTTCTGTACTTGCCTCTTCCGTCGTTTCTGTGGAGGAAGACGAAGGTCTGGTTGCCCTGGCGGACGAAAATCTTACCCGTCTTGATTTTTCCAATGTGGCGGTTCTCCAAGGCTCTTTTGCAGAAGGTTGTGTCCGTGAAGCGCCGTTTGATGTTATTTTTGTTGATGCAAGTGTGGAACAGGTTTCAGATGAATGGCTTGACCAACTCGCAGAAGGCGGAAGACTTGTTGCGGTTTTGGGCAGTGGCAATGCAGCACGCGCCATGGTTTACACCAAAAGAGCTGACCAAATTGGTGCGATCGCAGAATTTAACTGTGCCGCTCCTGCGCTACCTGGCTTTGAAAAGAAAGTGGAATTTGCGCTTTAAAGGCAACGGTTCCCACTTATAACAACGGCGAATAGGATTGGCCCTTTTGAGCACCGCAGGCCCGGGTTCTTTTAGGTTTGGCCGCGTTGCAATTAGCCCATGGTACGCAAGCACCCCTTTGCTAATCGCGCCTAACCAAAGCCAAAATAATTCCTGGCCAAAAGAGACAATCCTAATCGCCGTTGGTATTAAATACAATTCTTGATAAAGTTTAATTTGACCGCTTGCTTCAAAGCGATATGTTGGCCGCTATCGATGCCAGGCAACGGTGGTTTAGTGGAGTAGTAAAATGGCAATTGGCGCCAGACAGATACAGCTCGTCCTTTCGATGAGTTTGGGCTGGATTGCGTTCGCGCTATTGAGCGCTTTTCCCACAGTCGTAATTGCCGAAACCATCAATTCTGCATTGATTGCTGCCTACAACAACAATCCAACACTGAATGCTCAGCGCGCAGCAACGCGTGCTATTGACGAAAACGTCGCAATAGCAAAGTCAGGCTATCGACCGACAATCACCGGGAACGCGAACATTGGGTTGTCACGGACGACGTCCAATACGCCTTCAAGAGCCGCAATTGGTTCCTTGCCATTTGTTCCCTCCGGAACAACAACCAATCTCGCTCCGGGTCAGTTTGGCGTGGTTATCAGCCAGACACTCTGGGATAGCCTGCTTACCCAAAATAACGTGAATGGCGCAAAATCTGCAGTCCGCGCGCAGCAGCAAGCGTTGCGAAATGCGGAGCAGAACATTCTTTTCAATGCCGCTGCGGCCTATCTGGATGTTTTGCGGGATCGCTCAATCCTGGTTTTCCAGCGCCGCAGTCTTGCGTTTCTCCGCGAGCAGCTTCGCTCAGAACAGGCCCGGTTTGACGTAGGTGAAGCAACAAGAACCGATGTTGCGCAGGCTCGCGCAAGCCGCGCTGAGGCAGAAGCGCAGGCCAGCCAGGCGCTTGCGAATTTGAAATCCAGCGAGGCAGTCTATCGTCAAATCATTGGCAGAAAGCCGGGTAAACTATCCCCGGTAAAAGGGGTGGCACGGCTTTTCCCAAAAACTTCAACATCCGCAATGCGGATTGCTGAAGGAGAGCATCCCGCTATTAAATCCACCGAACATCTCGTTGACCAGGCAATTTATGGCGTAAAATCTGCCGAAAGTGGATTGCTGCCGCGGATCGATTTGCAGGGAAGTGCCAGCCGAAGATTTGATCAGTCTACGTCTGCATCAGTCAGTGATAACCTGTCGGTTTCAGCAACACTTTCCGTGCCGATTTATCAAGGCGGCGGTCAGGCGGCGACCGTGCGCCAGAACAAGGAAACCCTTGGTCAGCGCCGGATTGAAGTCGATGAAGCAGTCGACAATGTTCGTGCTGCAGTTGTTTCTGCCTATAGCCAATTTGAAGGTGCGAGAGCCCGTCTTGTTGCCAATCAGGAACAACTTCGCGCCGCTCAACTTGCGCTTGACGGGGCAGTTGAAGAACGCAAAGTTGGTCAACGAACAACGCTGGATGTGCTCGATTCCCAAACCCGAGTGATCAACGCTCAGATTTCACTAAGCAGCTCAAACCGGGATCTCAAAGCTGCCGGTTATGCCATTCTTTCTGCGATTGGCCGGCTGAACACTGTGCGCCTCGGCCTTAAAGCTGCAGAATACAAGCCGCAAAAGCATCTCGAACAGGTCGAAGACAAATGGTTTGGCCTGCGTATTCCCAGCGGGAATTAGCGCAACTCATCTGGAATTTTAGCCGATTTGATTGAATTAGCTGGTGAAAACTAGCGTGCCCGCTTGCTGTTTGCATGCCGGCGATATTTTTTCGGAATATTAAGATAATATACAATGATTCGACTCAATTATGTCGGGAATTGAAAAATACAGAGGTTATGGCGATGGGCAATGCAGCGGCAAAAGAACCAACAATGGAGGATATTCTTTCCTCCATTAGAAAGATAATTGCCGAAGAAGGGGACGCGCCGGAAGATATTGCGATGGCGCAAGCTGGTTCCAGCCCCGCACCAAAGGTGGTTCCCGAACCACAGATTCAGGAAGCAGAAGCTCGGGATACGGAGGTGCACGAGCCAGTGCCGGTTGCCGGTTCATTGGCACAAATCGCTGCCGGTTTGCAATCAGACGAGACAACGACGGATGAACCTTTCCGCCCACTTGATGCAGATGCACCGGCTGTCGAAGAAGTGCCGGTTGAAGCCGCTGAGACATCATCGCGATCCTTGGCGGATATCGCAGCTGCGGTTAAGGCGATGGAAAATACAGGCGGAGCCCAGCCTCCGGCTGAGGTCGCAGAAGTACCTGCCGAACAGCCGGTTGAACACTATGAGCCCGAGTTGGCTCCACAGCCAGTAGCTGCAGAACCGAAACCAGCACCTGTAGAACCGCAAGTTTCTGAGCAGGAAGCAACCTATGTCGAAATGTCAGAGGCAATCGCCGCACCGGTTGCTCAGGCTGACGCACTGGAACATGATCTAGACTATGCTGCTCATTCAGAAGAGGCCGCTTTCAAAGGCGCGCTGATGTCTCCAGGATCAGATGTCGCGGTTTCCGGATCATTCGAGCGTTTGAAACGTAGTATGATGGATGATCTTGATGCAAAGACGGAATCAATCATGCGACCATTGCTGCGGGAATGGCTGGACGAAAATCTGCCAACCATGGTTGAGCGTCTGGTTCGTGAAGAAATAGAGCGCGTCGCCCGCGGTTAAAACGCCGCCAGCGAACATAAATGTTTGAAGGCGGTTGTCGCGGACAGCCGCCTTTTTCTTTTGTTTGTTGACTTATTTGAAAAGGCTGGCATACCACGCCCGATAAACATCCGGAAAAACCAGATAGACCCATGTTAGACAAGACCTATGACGCGGCTTCGGTAGAATCTAAAATTGCAGCCAAGTGGGATGCAGCCAGCGCTTTTGCTGCAGGTAGCGGTGCAAGGGAGGGTGAAGGTTCCTATTGCATTGTAATTCCGCCGCCAAACGTTACCGGATCGCTGCATATGGGGCACGCGCTTAACAATACGATCCAGGATATCCTGATCCGGTTTGAGCGGATGCGCGGCAGGGATGTGCTTTGGCAACCGGGTATGGACCATGCAGGCATCGCCACTCAGATGGTGGTCGAGCGTCAACTCAATCAGCATGGCCAAAAACGCACAGATTTTTCCCGTGCTGATTTCATTAAGAAAATCTGGGAATGGAAAGAAGAATCCGGCGGTACGATCTTCAACCAGTTGAAGCGCCTCGGTGCGTCCTGTGACTGGTCACGCGAACGCTTCACCATGGATGAGGGGTTGTCCAAAGCGGTACTCGAAGTTTTCGTCAAACTCTATAATGAAGACCTGATCTATCGCGGCAAGCGGCTCGTCAATTGGGACCCGCATTTTGAAACCGCGATCTCCGATCTGGAAGTGGAGAACATCGAAGTTGATGGCCATATGTGGCACTTCAAATATCCGCTGGCTGGTGGTGAGACCTACACCTATATCGAGAAGGATGAAGACGGTAACGTCACACTGAAAGAAGAACGCGACTATATATCCATTGCTACAACGCGTCCTGAAACCATGTTGGGTGATGGTGCGGTAGCGGTTCACCCGAAAGACCAACGCTATGCGCCGATTGTTGGCAAGCTTTGTGAAATTCCGGTTGGCCCGAAAGAACATCGTCGCCTGATCCCGATCATTACGGATGATTATCCCGATCCGGAGTTTGGTTCCGGTGCGGTGAAGATTACCGGCGCCCATGATTTTAATGACTATATGGTTGCCAAACACAACAGCATTCCGTGCTATCGCCTGATGGATGTAAAAGCCGCCATGCGCGACGACGGGCCACCTTATGCAGATTGCGCGACGCAGGCGGCAAGCATTGTTGCATCGGGCGAATTGCCGGATGAAGCCACAATCGACGTGATCAATCTGGTTCCCGATGACTATCGTGGTCTTGACCGTTTTCAAGCGCGTGAGAAGATTATCGCAGAGATCAGTGCTGAAGGTCTTGTTGTCATGACAACCCTCACCGTCTCGGACGATGAAGGCAATGAGAGCGAACAACAAATACCTTTTGTTGAAAACAAGAAGGTCATGCAGCCGTTCGGGGATCGCTCCAGGGTTGTGATTGAACCCATGCTCACCGACCAGTGGTTCGTTGATGCCGAAACGCTTGCCAAACCAGCGATTGAATCGGTTCGGGGTGGCAAAACTGAATTCGTGCCGAAGACATGGGAAAACACCTATTATCACTGGATGGAAAACATCGAGCCGTGGTGTATCTCACGCCAGCTCTGGTGGGGGCATCAAATACCGGTTTGGTATGGGCCAGTAGTTTCGTGGCTTGGACAAAATGAACGGCCAATCTTTGTCGCGAAAACAGAATTAGAAGCTGTTGAGAAAGCGAAGGAACAATACTCCAATCTTGCTGGAAATTCTGTTGAAATTAAAATTGGAAACTCATCAGCTGTTGGCACAGCTTCGGAGTTTGTTGACCGTATTGCCGAAGACGGGAAAAATAGAAAACTGATTTCAGTTACCATCAAGCGCGACCCCGATGTCCTCGATACCTGGTTCTCTTCAGCGCTTTGGCCGTTTTCTACGCTTGGCTGGCCAGACAAAACGCCGGAACTGAAACGTTATTACCAGACCGATGTTCTCGTCACCGGGTTTGACATCATCTTCTTTTGGGTTGCCCGCATGATGATGGCCGGACTGCACTTCATGGAAGATGATGACGGCAAACCGCTGGAGCCGTTTCATACCATTTATATCCATGCACTGGTGCGCGATGAAGACGGGAAAAAAATGTCAAAATCCGTCGGCAATGTGATTGATCCGCTTGATCTCATTCAGGGTATTGATGCGGATGGCCTCGTCAAGAAGCGCACTTATGGTTTGAACCATCCGCAGGATGCGCCAAAGATCGAGAAGGAAACCCGCAAGCGCTACCCCGACGGCTTCGAAGCTTACGGTGCAGACGCGCTACGTTTTACGCTGGCAATCATGGCAGCGCAGGGCAGGGATGTAAAACTCTCGGTTGAGCGTGTGGCAGGCTATCGTAATTTTGGTACCAAACTGTGGAACGCAACCCGCTTTGCCGAAATGAACGGCGTGAAGCATGATCCGTCTTTCGACCCGGCCTCTGCACAGCTCACCATCAACCGCTGGATTTTGACCGAGCTTTCAGCATGTGTCGAAACCGTCACCGCAAGCATTGAAAAATACCGCTTCAACGATGCTGCTGGTGAACTCTACAAATTCGTCTGGAACACGTTTTGCGACTGGTATCTCGAACTTTTGAAACCGACTTTCAATGGTGACGATGAGACGGCAAAGGCTGCGTCCCAGGCCTGTGCAGCGCATGTGCTGAGTGAAATCTATGCGATGCTGCACCCGTTCATGCCGTTCATGACCGAGGAGCTTTGGGATATGACAGGAGACCGCGACAATCTTCTTTGTCATTCGGCCTGGCCAGCTCCACAGGTCAAAGACGAAAAAGCTGCAGATGAAATCAACTGGCTTGTGGATGTGGTTTCACAAATCCGTTCAGTTCGTGCCGAAATGAACATCAAGCCTTCAGCGATGCTCAATCTGGAGATTGCCGAAGCAGGCAAAGAGACGCTTGCCCGCGTCGAAACCCATCGCTCCGCGCTTTCGACATTGGCGCGGCTTGAAGAAATCTCGATTGCAGGTGCTGCACCCAAAGGCTCAGCCCAGATTGTGGTAGGTGAGGCAACTTACTGCCTGCCGCTCGAAGGGGTGATTGACTTTGCCGAAGAACGCGCACGCATCGAGAGGGAACTCAAAAAATTTGATGGTGAAATCAAGCGGCTTGAGGGCAAGCTGGGCAATGAAAAGTTTGTTGCCAATGCACCAGAAGCAGTTGTTGCGGAGGAACGGGAAAAACTTGCCGAATATCAGGGGCAACGCGAAAAGGTTGCAAGTGCTCTGGATCGGGTCTCAGGTTGAAGTTTTTTCGCTGCGGTTTTGGCCGTCACCCGCTTTGCTCTGAAAATACATTCCAGCAGCAAAACCTAGGGTCTGAACCCAATTGGGAAATGGGACTGCATTGGAGACAAAATGGTTTATTTCGAGGCGAAAAACACAGGCGATGCCAAAGCATCGGCGAGGCTTTTTAATACTGAAATAGGCCTTTTTGGCCCAACCCGTTCGGGCAGCGCCCAATTTACCCGGATTATCGTTGAAATCTCCTCATTGACGGAAAGTCAAGTCGGTCGATTTCGCCTGAATTCTGAAAAATTGGTCAGCTGTGCAGGCCAATTCCCAATTGAGTCCAGACCCTAGTGGTCCGTTCGAAACAAATGAGTCCCTTTGCGGCGAACTCTTTATCATTTGTTTCGAACGTAAAGACCACTAGCAAGGTATTGTTTTCTAGTGGATTTTAAGATTCAAATATTTGGATGAGAGGTCTCGGAAAACGGGTTCCAAATGTTTGAATCAATCCACTAGACTCTTTCACATTTAGATTGAACCGTATCCGGCGTTTTTGATGTAATTACTACATTCTTGTTTAGAAACGGTTCCAACGAGATGTCCTACATATCTCCATGCCTCCTCGATGGTTCGTTTCTGTGCCATGCGCATCCAGTGCTTTATTTTGGAAAAAGTCTGCTCGATTGGGTTGAGGTCTGGGGAGTATGGAGGCAGGAACCATAATCTTGCCCCGGCAGCCCTGATGATCTGGCGGATGACCTTTGCCTTATGACTTCCCAGATTGTCCAGGATGACGATATCTCCGGGTTTAATGGTCGGTGCGAGAACCAGTTCCACATAGGCACGAAAGCATAAGGCGTTGATAGGACCATCGAAGACGCAAGGCGCGCTCAGGCCATCATAGCGCAAGGCAGCGACAAACGTCATGGTACTCCAGCGGCCATGGGGAGAAAAGCCTCTTAACCGCTTCCCTTTCCTGCCCCAACCGCGGATTGGGGCCATGTTGGTTTTGATCCAGGTTTCATCAATGAAGACCAGCCTGCGCGGGTCAAGCTGTCCCATAAAACCCTTCCAGCGCTTGCGTCTGCGCGCCACATCAGCGCGTCCTTGTTCAATGGCGAACAGTGTTTTTTTTGAAGCTGAGGCCTTCGCGTTTAAGGAAATGCCACACCGCATTATGCGAGACAAAGATACCTTGTTTACCCAACAAATCCTTCAAGCCATGTAGCGTCAGATGGGACGTGTGCTCGATCGCTTCCATGATAAAATCACGATGGGGATCAAGTTTGCGCTTACGGTGTCCACCCATCTTGCCCGGTGTAACGCTGCCTGTCGCCCGATAGCGTTGATGCCATTTGATCACCGAGGACTTGGCTATGCCGAAACGCTCACCAACAACACGGGCAGGATCGCCGCCAGCCATTGCCGACACAGCGCGTTGTCTGAGATCATTTGAATAAGGTTTAACCATGCATACTGGCCTCCTTGCTCCAGCATACATCTTGAATCACAATTCAAAACAAAAGGGAATCCCAATTCGATTCAATTAATTTGTGAACCGGCCTAGGGTTTTGCGTTCAATCCAAACAGCGACAACGCGTTGCTTATTTGCGGGGCTTTTGAGCGAGCCTTTTGGCTCGCTTTTTCATGAATTCCGGACGCCAGCGTTTATGGAGCCACAAATACTGCTCCGGGTATTCTCTGGCCCAACGCTCAATACAGTCATTGATGTCTTGTGTAAGCTGGTCTGCATCCAGATTGCCATCCGGCTTTCGCGGAAGTGTCAGCGCTGGTTCAATATCAATTCGAAAGCGGTCGTTTTCAAGCCGGATACAACGTGCCGGAAAAACGTTGCATTCATATTGTCTGGCGAGTTTTGCCAATAGCGGGTTCGCCATGGTCCGTTGGTTGAAGAAGGAAATTTCCGTCCCCCGCGCAAAGAATTGATCCACCAGTATTCCGACCGCGCCGTTATTATCCAGAACGTTTGCCAAGGCCCATGAGGCCCCTGCTTTTGATGGAACGAGGTGGCCCATTGCGGTTGTGCGAGCTGCAAGAACGCGCTTGGCAATGTAGCGATTATTGGGGGGGCGGAAAAGGGCAGTAATATTCAGTCCGTAGGCTGCTGAGGCAATCGGCAGGATTTCCCAGTTTCCGGTATGTCCGGTGAAGCAGATGATCGGGCCTGAAAATTTTTCCATAGCCTGAAAATTTTCATCCCCGGATATTTCTACCCGCCCCTTGGGCTGATCTTCTTCATTGAGCTCAAAAATTTGGTCGAGATAGATGTATTCCGCAGCAGTACGACCAAGGTTGGCCCACATTTCTTTCAGAATATTCTCTATTTCGTTTGATGATTTTTCCGGGAAGGCATTTTGCAGATTTTTGCGGGCAAGCTTTGTACGTGGATACCACATGCCGAGACCACGCGCAGCTTCGGCAATGATCCAAATTGCGCTGTCAGCCGGGAAAAGTTTCAAAATACCGATCAGCGCAAAGAAAAACTGCGCAATGATCCAGTCGCGGCCATTACGCAGCCAAATCACACATTTGCGGATGACGGCTTCAGTCATTCACCCGCATGATGATTTTGCCAAAGACCTTGCGGCCTTCCATGCGCTCCAGAGCCGTCTGGATGTCACCAAATTCCAGTTCTGTATCGATAACCGGGCGAACAATGCCCTTGGCCATTTTTTCCATGGCGTCGACCAGATTTTCCATCCGACAGCCAAAGGAACCGATTAGACGCAGTTGGCGCTGAAATAACATCATAAGATTGGTATCAGCAGAAACGCCGCTGGTGGATCCGCAAGTTACCAGACGACCGCCGGGCCGCATGCTCAACATTGAACCTGCCCATGTATCCTTGCCGACATGTTCAAACACAACATCGACGCCTTTTTTTCGGGTGATTTTGCGGACAGTACCTTCGAAGCGATCTTCACGATAGTTGATTACATGATCAGCGCCGAGTTCGAGGCATTTTTCGATTTTGTCGTCAGAGCCTACGGTTGTAATAACAATACAGCCGATTTTTTTGGCAAGCTGAATAGCTGCTGAGCCGATGCCGGAACCACCTGCGTGAACCAGTACGGTTTCGCCCGGCTGAAGTTTCGCATTGTCGAAGAGCATATGTTCAACCGTGCCAAATGTGACAGGTGCAAGTGCAGCTCCGATTTCGTCAACACCCTTTGGTGCCTTGATCAAATTGCGTGCAGGCATGTTGGAAAGTTCCTGCGCGTAGCCATCAAAATGAAACCCGTGCACGCCACTTGGATGTTCGCAATGATTGTCGCGACCTTCGCGGCAGGGAAGGCAGGTGCCGCAGGTTGGCGCTCCGTAGATAGAAACCAGGTCTCCAACTTTCAGATGGGTAACACCGGGGCCAACTTCGGTTACTTCACCGGAGGCCTCTGCACCGACAGTCAGCGGCAAATCGCGTTTAGCAAATGCCATGCCGCGCCAACCCCAGACGTCGATGTGGTTGAGGGCCACCACTCTGGTTTTGAACTGGACTTCACCTTGTCCCGGCGGCGGCGGGGCAGGCACATCGATGATTTTTACGTCACGTTCGGAGACAAGTTGAAGGGCACGCAAAGAAGGTTCCAGACATTTGGTTTATGTTCTCAGGAGTGGTTAGGCCACTTCGCGACCGAATACAAGACAGGCGTTTTGCCCGCCGAAACCAAAGGAGTTGGAGAGGATGTTGGAAACATCCGCCTCACGGCTTTGATTTGGTACCACATCAAGTGGAATATCCGGATCCGGTGTCTCGTAATTGATGGTTGGAGGAATGATCCCTTCCATCATGGTCTTGAAGGAAAACACAGCTTCGATTGCACCAGCGGCCGTCAGGGTATGGCCAATCATCGACTTGTTTGATGAAATCGGTGTTGAGTGGATCTGATCGCCAAACACTGCGTGGAGGGAGTTGTATTCCATACGGTCGTTTTCAGGTGTCGATGTCCCATGGGCGTTGATGTAGTCGATGCCCTCCATGCCGATGCCTGCGTCTTCAATTGCGTTGGAGATTGCGGTAATTACAGGCGCACCATCCGGGCTGGAACGGGTGCGATGGAAACTGTCTGCTTTTTCTCCGACGCCTCGTATCACACCAAAAATATTGGCGCCCCGATTTGTTGCGTGTTCAAGGGTTTCAAGCACAAGTGCTGCCGACCCTTCAGACATGACAAATCCGCTGCGATCTTTTGAAAACGGGCGGGAAGCCTTTTCAGGCGCGTCATTGTTGTGGGTTGTGAGCGCTGACAAAAGTGAGAAACGGATCAGACCTTCTGCTGTAACGGAACCATCAGAAGCAACGCAAAGGGCTGCTTGCGTATCGCTGCGGCGAATGGCTTCTATTCCCTGCTGAAGCGCCGTTGCGCCGGAGGCGCATGCAGTTGATAGCGAGATTGGAAGGCCGCGTGTGTCGTATTTTTCTGCCAACCTAAATGCAATGGTGCCAAGCTGGATCAGACGATGCATCTTTTCCTGCTTGTGCTCACGGGCTGATGCCAGCATGCGTTCATAACCGATTTCTCCCTCGTCCGAGTTTGCGACAAGATCGAACCGGTGCTGCCATTCCAGCTCTACCGGGGGAGCCGCAAAATATAGCGGCCCAGGGAAACCATCTTTGCCGAAGCCCGCATGGTTGAGCGCTTCTTCTGTCGTTGCATCGGCCATGGCATAGGAAATGCCCGGTGCTGAAATTTCTTCAGGGTCCATAAAATCCACGGTGCCGGCAATACGGGTATTCAATCCTTCAGTCGAAAACCGTTTAACCGCATGAATACCGGATTTTCCTTCGGTCAGTGCTTTCCAGTTTTCCTCGACGCCGCGTCCAAGCGAAGTAACGGCACCCAGGCCTGTTACAACAATTATCGGACGGCCCTTATGATCTGTATAGGTAGACATTTCGATCTCCTTAAGCCTTCTGCACCATGGCAAAACCCTCACCGCAAACATGTCCAATTGATGTTACGAGAATGTTGGACACCTCTGAAAAGGTCGATTTTTCCTGCGCTTCAAAGGGAGCGTAGAAGCCATTGTTTTTAAGTGCAAGGGCGGCAAACGCGACACTTGCAGGGAAGCTTGCTTCCAGGGATTGGCCAATTTGGGTCTGCAGGGCGCGAACAGGCATGTCATCACCGAGCTTTGATTTCAGATAACCAAGTTCAAAACCGGTAGCCTCAGCAACACCCGTCGCACCGGAAATTACTGCGTCAGGTTGGGCGTTGATCCCGTCCATCATCTTATCCAGGCGAGAAGTGCCGTTTTCCCCTTCGCGCTTGCCAAGATCGGATGTAACACTTGATAGTTTGGCGTAGGGTTCTGCTCCGCGCGCCTTTGCATGTCCTGCTTCTTCAAGCACAAGGAATGCACCAACACTGCCAAAACGCATGCCACCGCCACTTTGTTGGCGAGCGTGAACGCCTTCCTTGCCGCCTGCATATACATAATGGCCCAGAACATGAGGCAGCAGGGCATCGGGCCTTTCAGCGTTATAAGCACCGCCTACCAGCATGTGGGAACTTTGTCCGGAAGCAATTCTTGAAACTGCGTTCTGGATTACCGTTACACCGGCAGTTTCTTCTCCCATATAGGTTCTGGATGAACCGGTAACCTTGTGAACAATGGAGATGTTGCCGGCCAGCAGATTGGAAAGTTGTGCCAGAAACAGGGTAGGGCGCAGGTCCGTTGAAAGCCGATCCAGCAAAACCTGCTCGCGGTTATTGCTTGCAATTGCATCTTTCAAAATGGCCTCGTCAGTTTCTATATCGCGTTCTCCGCCACCGGCAGCGCAAACAAGATCCATTGTCGAGACCAGCTCTTCGTTTTCCTTAAGTCCGGCATCATCAAGTGCCAGCCCCGCTGAATAGGTTCCAAGCCGCTGCCAGTTTTCCATCTGGCGCTGATCCTTGCGGGGGATTTGCAATGTCCAATCCATTTCCGGCAGCGGATGCACTCCATGGGGCGGGACAATATCAAGATCGACAACGGGTTCCGGCACCTTGTCTCCGCCAAGAACGTTCCAATGATGGTCTGCCCCTTCGCCATAACATGAAACGAGGCCGATTCCGGTGATGTAAACTTCTTTTTGGTCTGATGACATTAAATGAATATCCGAAGCGGAAGAAACGTTATCCGCAAGTTAGGGTCTGGACTCAATTGGGAATTGGCCTGCACAGCTGACCAATTTTTCAGAATTTAGGCGAAATCGACCGACTTGACTTTCCGTCAATGAGGAGATTTCAACGATAATCCGGGTAAATTGGGCGCTGCCCGAACGGGTTGGGCCAAAAACGCCTATTTCAGTATTAAAAAGCCTCGCCGATGCTTTGGCATCGCCTGTGTTTTTCGCCGCGAAATAAACCATTTTGTCTCCAATGCAGCCACATTTCCCAATTGGGTTCAGACCCTAGTTATTCTGTTTCATTTCCGCAACCTGCCCCTTGATGGTTTTCTGGAGGTCAGGGCTCGGGAACGGCATGATCGTAAAGGTCAGTTGAGCATTTGCAATGCGCTTTCCTTTCGAGTGGATTTCAGCCCGCGTCACTGCAAAGCCTGAGCCTTCGTGCTCGATCTTCGCTTTGATTTCGAGTTCGGTTTTCGGGCCGACAAAGTCACGGAGCTTGCCTTCCTTGACACCGGCAAGGAGGGGGATTTTTTCAAAATCGATCGTATGCATGATCAATATGCCGGAGGCTTGGGCCATGGTTTCAATCAACAATACACCCGGTACCAGCGGATGGCCTGGAAAGTGGCCCTCAAATACCGGGCTTTCGTCCGGGACAATGGACGTTGCGTTGAGGATTTTTGCCTCAAGATCGACCGACGGAATTTTGTCGATCATCTGGAAATATTCAAGCTGCATAATGGGGCCCGTATACACAAAGACCCCCGTTGCCGGGGGTCAAAGAAAGTTATTCGATTGACTTTGGCGTCAGCTTTTTGCTGTGACCAACTCGTCGATCTTGCCGCAAAGGTTTTTCATCACGAAATATTCTTCTGTTGACGCTTTGCCGTCATTGACTTCCTGGGTCCAGCTTTCCAGCGGGATCTTGATGCCAAAATCCTTGTCGATTGCGAAAACAATGTCGAGGAAATCTAGGCTGTCGATGCCGAGATCGTCAATTGTATGGCTTTCAGGTGTAATCTCTTCGCGAGGGATTTCGCTGGTTTCGGAAATAATGTCCGCTACTTTGTCGAAAGTTGACACGTTTGTTGCCCTTTTCTCGTTGGTTTTCCGCTCTTTACGGGTTTTTTGACCCCGTTTTGCCAGTCCGGAAAGTAAACTGCTGCAACCACATTCTGACGTGGAATAGCTGCTTAAGCGCGCTTTTACTTAGACTCGTGCCAATTGTCCAGACTTCGTTTTGAGTTCGGGGCCGGTCTGCAGGTGCAAGGGGCCTGGCGGCTTAGTTCGTGAAGCCAAAGTCCCTGCGTGGGTAAGGGAAAATACCACTAGAGGAGTTTTGGCCAGAATATAATTCTATCAAAAAACCTCGAAGGAACTTTGTTCTCTTGAATAGAGTTGACGCATCCAATTTCAGAAAACCATTCCAGTGATTTTCCAGTATTGGTAATAGTGAAAAATGGTGGCTTTGCGTAAGTCAGCGAGGTAAATCGCGAAATGGGTTGTTGCAAGCACCCGTGACCGCCTAATTTGACCCGCGATCCAGCAGAGCACGGGCTTGCATTCGCGCGATCTTTATAGCTTCCTCTCTTTGAAAGACCCAGCTTTGGATACCGCCTTCGTGAATTTGACGCATCTCGGCAGCCCGATCTGAGAGCCCAATACTCTCCGCCAACCTATGCCCAATGTCGCGTTTGTGCTCTAAAAGCAGGTTACCTAATTCTGGGCTGTGAGGATGTGCGGCCAAAGCATTTTGAAAGATGCATCCCTGCGGTGAATTGGTTGACATCCAACTATCTATGCGGTCGAAAATAGCGTCCAAACGTTTGTTCTGCCCTGTCGGCAGATCATCAAAAAGGAAAGAGAGATAACGTTGATGTCTGTATTCCAGAGCGCCAATGACCATCTCATCGCGGGATGGGAAGTGCCGATAGAGTGTTCTGAGGCTAACGCCGGCTGCATCGCGCAAATCGGACACAGATGGCTCCGCGAAACCATCTTCTGCAAATGCACGTTCCAAACCCGCTAAGATCTTCTGTCTGGTCACATTCATGTTTGACAGGGTAGAATATTGACTCTACCAATGAAAGGAGAATGATTACTCTACCTGATTCCTGGCTGAGTGCTACTGAATGGTATACGAGACATGTATAAAGTTATCCGAAGCACTGTCCTTAAGGGTGCGCTTGTTGTTTGCTGGAGCTCAGGTTTCATCGGTGCCGTTCTGGCATCACAAACCTCGTCAGTATACCTTGTATTGCTGTGGCGCTTTCTGCTTGCCTCTGTTTTGCTCGCGCCGTTCGTCATTCCTTACCTGAAAAGGCCATTTTTACCCGTACTTGCCTTACAAGCCGCCGTCGGCTCCTTTGCCATGTTTGGTTATTTAGCAACAGGTGTAAAAGCCATTGACGTTGGTGTGCCAACGGGGACAGCAGCGTTGATAGCATCATTGCAACCGCTCGCTACGGCAGCGCTTGCGGGGTTTGTGTTGCAAGAAGTTGTTTCGAAGACGCAGTGGATTGGCCTCTGTTTCGGGATGATCGGTGTTGCATTGGCGGTTGGAGCAGGTTTTGGTACCGCGCCGTTTTGGGGTTTCTCTCTGTCCTTCATAAGTATGCTAAGCATCGTTGTCGCGACCCTGATTACCAAGCGCAGTAGGCAAAGCTTGCCACTGTTGCCGACGCTTGGTGTTCATTGTATCGTTTCTGCCATATTGTTTTTTTTGGTAGCAGCAAGCGAGGGGGCAATTGCCCCGCAAGATAGTTTAGACTTTTGGCTGGCGGTAATCTGGTTTGTGTTGTTTTCGACAATTGGTGCATATGGCTTCTACTGGTTGTGCCTCCGAGAATTGTCTGCCACGCGAGTTGCCAGCCTGATTTATCTTACGCCTCCGGTTACTATGATTTGGGCATGGCTCATGTTTGGAGAACAGGTTTCATCGACTGTCCTTGCCGGATTTGGCCTATGTATCGTTGGCGTTTGGCTGGCCGATAGATCGCGGGATCCGGTCTTGGAATAAGATCGCTACATCCATTTTCCACTATTGGTAATAGTGTTAAATGGCATTGCCGACCTTCGTTGCACGGCGCATGAACTCACACAGTGCGGACTTTTGAGACATTGAGATAATATAGGACTCAACCCGAAGCGGACGTAAGGTTCCTGTCGCGATAAGGACAGCACTCCAAAGATGGCATGGGCGAAGATGACCCAACTGAGACATTTGTATCGTCTTCGAATCCCAAAAACTTGTATATCGATACCAGTGATCTTAACACCAATGCTATTCACCACATTTGTGAAAATTCCCGTGGACATTCAGACAATAATAATCAATACCTACCGATCACGTTGATGGTGTTTCATCGGCTGTACGCCTGGTTTCCGCCGCTGCGGAATTCACATAGGTGAGTTCAACTTTTTGATACTCCGCATAGAGATTGCGCAAGTAAGATTGAGGTTGATTTGGGCACGGGATATCATCGTCAAGAAAGCGAATTGTTGAGGTAGGAAGCACAATTTCTTCAGGCATACCATGCCATCCACTCTCGGTCATTGGCAAAACTCCTTTGCGGGCACGTCTTTCAAGGACGGACTTGCCATGGCTCACAGCGCGGCGGTAGGCGACGAGGTCTAGCCGAATTTCCCCGCGCATCCGGTATCGTTCCCATCTGAATGGCCATGGCCGAGGGCGGTCGAATGAGACACCCAGATATCCCATTTCTTCGGAAATTTCCACGAAATATCCATGGTGTTTACCGCGATCAGAAATGCCCTTGACGATCGAATCCCAGGTTGACCGTTCATCTAACAAAAATGAGATATCGACATCGTCTTCCCAAGCCAGCAGGTTGCCATTTTCTCGAACAGCCCCCAGAAGAGTTCCACCTTCCAGCCAGTGGACGGTCCCCATCTCAACAAGACAGGACGAAACGAAGTAGGCGAGGTCTTTCATATGTTCCCGGCAACACGGTGCCGTATTCAGGCCAAGCCGGTTGGTGTAAAGATTAAAGGGGCAGGGAAGTGTATTTTTACTGCATCCGTACCATTGGGTGTCAGCAGGTGATATTTTCAATTCCCGGATGCCATGCTGTTTGGCAAAACCTTCAATGTCTCCTTTCGCCTGCGCTTCAAGTACCAGAAGATCATGCTTAGCGAGGGAATACAGCTGTCGTTTGTTGTTCCACTTGTGGCGCAGATACCATGCCAACTCAATTACAATGGCGGCAATCAAGACGCCATGAAGTTTGGCCGATGGAAAAGCGAATGCTGCAACAATTGCGGGCAGAAGCATCCAGAGTCCTGCATGGTCTCCATGTTTTGCAAAAAATTCAACGACGGGACGGTTACCCGGTTGGAAATCGATGGCGGGTGAGCCAATAATTCCAAAAAGCACGATGATGAACCCGGTCAAAAATACCATCGATCCAATGTCGGTGCCGCCTGGCGATACCGACACGAAAGTAACCGTTGCGATAACCAGAACGCCCGTTGCGGTCAACGTAGAGATACTCGGTGGCCTCCAATTTCGCGGATATTTCAGGAGTCTCAAAAACGCCAAATAGGCCGAAAGATAGAGTGTGGCAGCGATCACTGCGCTTAATGGCCCGGTGGACAGAAGACCGCCAACGCTGATCATGGTGTACGGGTCTCTCCGTGAGTCAGGGCTTGATTTAAGATCATTGTTTTGCAGCGAGTATCATTTGACGATCGGATGCGCGGCAATATTTCGCTATCAGCACGCTCGATATTAGCGGCAAAATCAATCTCGATCCAAGCCATTCCAGTGATGTCTTCGAAAGCGAAAGTGTCACATGGCGACGTCAGCAGAATATCGCGTATTGCCTCCTCGTAGGGTTCTTGGCGACGACCCTGACGTATATAGTGTTCGTTCTGATTGATCAGTTTTTTGGCCATGGCCGCAGATAATTTAAAAAACCCAACCGATTCCCCGCAGAAATCGAAATCGGTGCTTAACCACTTGCGAAATTCAATAATCTTGCCGTTCCGGACGCATAGTTTGACAGGTTCGTCGCCAGAATCGAAGTCCCGATCCAGCAAGAAGCAATTCTGATGGCGTGAGTTAATGAGTCGTGCTATCAGGTTGTCTTCGTAAAGGACATCGGCGTCCATAAGCAGTACCGGCTCCCCGCAATCCAATTCATCGCGCAACTCCCACAATGTGACGATATTACCCTCTTCAAAATTCTCGTTGAACACGGTTCGCACAAAATCCTGCGCCCCCAAATCAGCAATCTCCCGCTCAATGTCCTGGTGGTGATAACCAACGCCGAGGACCAATTCTTCAATGCCCTGTCGTTGAAGGGTTTCAATATGGTAGTGCAGTAAAGATTTGCCGCCAAACCGCAGCAAAATCTTTGCGGACTGTTTAGCTGCCGAAAATCCAAGTCTGGCGCCGATTCCCGCCGCCAACATAACTACTTTCATGCGTAATGCCCCATAGCAGCGTCCGCTCATGACAACATCATGGCCGCGCCACAAGAGCTGCCAGACAGCTTGGCGCGTTACCTTTTTCGAAGGGCGAGGACGCAAATATAATGATCTGTAATCACAGCCTAGCAGGCGGCGCCCAATTTGGCTAGTGGTCCGTTCGAAACAAATGAGTCCCTTTGCGGCGAACTCTTTATCATTTGTTTCGAACGTAAAGACCACTAGCAAGGTATTGTTTTCTAGTGGATTTTTAGATTCAAATATTTGGATGAGAGGTCTCGGAAAACGGGTTCCAAATGTTTGAATCAATCCACTAGTTTGCGGTCACGGCAGTTTGGCTTTGCCAAACGCCTCCACGGGGGCGGGCATAAGCCCGGCTCGCCTTGCGCTCGCATACCAGCGCCATAAAAGGGTCAAACCAAACGGCCGTTGGTATAACTCCCGAATTTGGGAGTAGACCGCGATTTTCCGTTTTCCCGGCAAAGTGGAAAGTCTTTTGCAACCGGGCGTAAATGAAATCAAATAAGGTAGGCGTGGTCGCTGTTCGGATTGAAAGCGAACCACTAGAACTGATGCATTTTTCCGATCAAAACAACGAAGGGCAAATTGAGAATTTAAGTAGCAGGTTTTCCACTTTGGAATTCAGCCAACTGACCGCTTTGGGACATTGTTGCAAAACCGGCATGCATCAAGCTGTCCGACGAGCGTCATACTCCATTAGGCAAAGATCACCTCAAAATATGCCAGCTGCAAAATCGAAACACGTCACATCTTCACCTCCCACCCGCTTTTTGTTAAAGCTCACTTATGAGTAGTAGATGCCTCACCATAGCAATTGACGGACCTGCAGCTTCCGGCAAGGGAACCCTTGCGCGGCGGTTGGCGGAGCATTACGGGCTCCCACATCTTGATACCGGTCTCACCTATCGCGCGGTGGGGCATGCGCTCTTACAATCCGGACTGCCGCTCGACCGGGAGGAGCTTGCCGAAGTGGTTGCTGAGAACCTCAATATAGCAAGCCTTGATCGCGAAGTGCTTTCGGCCCACGAAATAGGCGAGGCGGCCTCGAAAATCGCGGTCATGAGTGGGGTTCGTAAAATCCTGGTGGAACAGCAACGAAAATTTGCCAAAAGTGGCAGAGGGGCAGTTCTTGACGGCCGCGATATTGGTACGGTCGTGTGCCCTGATGCAGATGTGAAACTATACATTACCGCATCAGTTCAGTCGCGTGCTGCCCGCCGCCACAAAGAGATGGATAAAAAAAGCGGCGGCTCTTCCTATGAGGCCATTCTGGCGGACATCATGAGGCGTGACGAGCGGGATATGGGGCGCTCGGACAGTCCGCTTAAACCAGCACAAGATGCCCACTTGATTGATACGACAGAAATGAGTATAGAAATCGCGTTCAGTTCAGCTTTTGAGCTGGTCGAAAAGACATTATCTGAACGCTAAGCGATCCAGGACCTTTTATCGCGCTACACTCCGGCATCCTTAAAGGGTGGACCGGAAAAAGGTTTTGGAGATTGAAACACCAGCCCGTAGCGCAATGTGGAGCGGCAAAATTTATGCGATCCACGCAGGAGTATTCATGACAACCAGTGCAAGCATGGAAGAGTTCGAAGCTCTTCTCGAACAGTCTTTTGAAACCCATGATGTTTTGGAAGGTGCTGTTGTAAAAGGTATTATCACTGCATTTGAAAAAGATTTCGCAGTGGTCGACGTAGGCCTTAAGGTTGAAGGCCGCGTTGCAATGAAAGAATTCGGAGCTGTCGGTCGCGATGGCTCCATGAAAGTCGGCGACGAAGTCGAGGTTTATGTCGATCGTGTGGAAAATGCGATGGGTGAGGCGGTTCTGTCTCGTGAGAAAGCCCGCCGTGAAGAAAGCTGGGTTCGCCTCGAAAAAATGTTCGAAGACGGCGAGAAGGTCGAAGGTGTTATCTACAATCAGGTCAAGGGTGGCTTTACTGTTGATCTTGATGGCGCAATGGCATTCCTGCCGCGCTCACAAGTCGATATCCGTCCAATCCGCGATGTAACCCCGCTGATGAACAATCCTCAGCCGTTCCAAATTCTCAAGATGGACCGCCGCCGTGGCAACATCGTTGTTTCACGCCGTGCAATCCTTGAAGAGAGCCGTGCGGAACAGCGCTCTGAAATTGTCCAGAACCTTGAAGAAGGCCAGGTCGTTGAGGGCGTCGTCAAGAACGTTACCGATTATGGTGCGTTTGTGGACCTCGGTGGTATCGATGGACTTCTGCACGTAACAGACATGGCATGGCGCCGGGTCAATCACCCGAGCGAGATCCTGAACATCGGCCAGACCGTGAAAATTCAGATCATTCGTATCAACCAGGATACACATCGTATTTCACTGGGTATGAAACAGCTTGAGAGCGATCCGTGGGATGCAATTGGCGAGAAATATCCTCTCGGCAAGAAAATCTCTGGCCGCGTGACCAACATCACCGATTACGGTGCATTTGTTGAGCTGGAGCCTGGCATTGAAGGCCTGATCCACGTTTCAGAAATGTCCTGGACCAAGAAGAACGTTCATCCGGGCAAGATCGTCTCCACTTCTCAGGAAGTCGACGTGATTGTGCTGGAGGTTGATCCTTCTAAGCGCCGGATTTCACTGGGTCTTAAACAGACACTTGAAAATCCATGGGAACATTTTGCGGAAATGTATCCGGCCAACACAGAAGTTGAAGGCGAAGTGAAGAACAAGACCGAGTTTGGTCTCTTTATCGGCCTTGAAGGTGATGTGGATGGCATGGTTCATTTATCAGACATTGACTGGAACCGTTCTGGTGAAGACGCAATCGAGGATTACAACAAGGGCGAAATGGTCAAGGCCATCGTTCTTGATGTGGACATCGATAAAGAACGTATCTCGCTCGGTATCAAGCAACTTGGTGGTGATCCGGTTGGCAAAGCAGCCGAATCCGGTGCATTGCGCAAGAACGCGATTGTTACCTGCGAGGTGCTGGAAGTTAAAGACGGCGGTCTGGAAGTATCCATCGCCGACACCGATCTTAAAACCTTCATCAAGCGCTCTGATCTTTCCCGTGACCGCGATGAACAACGTCCGGAGCGTTTTTCTGTTGGACAAAAGGTTGACGCGCGCATCATCCAGTTCGACAAAAAGACCCGCCGGGTTGGCGTTTCAATCAAGGCACTCGAGATCGCTGAAGAAAAAGAAGCTGTCAAACAGTACGGCTCAACAGACTCCGGTGCATCGCTGGGCGATATCCTGGGTGCTGCACTCAAGGAACGCGACGACGAGTAATACCAACGGTCATTTGAAATGACTGATTGGTATTTGTTTGCGTTCACGGCAGTTTGGCTTTGCCAAACGCCTCCATGGGGGCGGGCATAAGCCCGGCTCGCTTTGCGCTCGCATACCAGCGCCATAAAAGGGTCAAACCAAACGGCCGCTGGTATAATTCGGTCAAAGTATCCTGAATAGACAAGAAAGTCCCGGGTCCAATTGGATCCGGGCCTTTTTTTAGAGCGCGCAGGAAGCGCGGGACAGCCGTGATGTTCCCGAAAAGGGGCACACGCAAGGTTGGAATTTTACTTCGGTGTTGCTGCAGTGTTGTAACTTTCAAGTGTCGCGCTGGCGCTGGCGCCAATGAATTCTGTTGTTGCCGCCGCGCCAAAATTACCGGCCATGGCGAGGATGTAAATCAATGCATGGCCAATTAAATCAGGCGCTTTGCCAGCGGCAATATCTTCAAACATCAAGGCAAGTGCTTTGCCCTGTGCAGCGCTGTTCATGGAGAGCATGTTACGTTGGAAATCAGCGGCATCCTGTATTTCATAGGAGGTAGCTTGTGCAACCTTTTCATATGCGATGGCGTTGCCAGCATTTTAAGCTTGTTTCGGCGGGTCGCCATCATAGGATTTGAGGCCACTTGGAAAACCAAAAACAAACTCCGTCGATTTCTCAACGGCGTCTGCTATTTTTGGGGTTTACGTCTGGGTCATGGCTTTTTTCACCTGCGCCAGAAATTCCGTTTCCTGAGCCGGTATTTTTGCGTTTCGAATTGGGAGTTTTCATCTGTTGGGGTTCCCTGTCTCAGTTTATGTGTGTGTAAAACCTATTTGTTCACTGTATTCATAATCATGGTGATTGCACTTGATGTTACGGCGTTGCCGATTTGCTGAAGACCACCCTGGGCTTGCTGCGCATTTTCCATCGCCAGGGAAATTGAATGAGCGGAGGTCTGGTAAACCATTGCCATTGACTGGGCAGGTGCTTCAGCCAAAACCTTGACGTTTGTCTGGGTAACCGCATCGGTAATTTGTGCGTTAACCGGAGTTCCATTTGCCATTTTTTCTACCCTTTAATTCCCGCTAGATGTTCGCATCCAGCAATTTCAAAATGATCAATGCTTCAATCAGGCTTTTACTGTTGCCGCCGCCGGCAGTGCTGGCAATTTTGGCTGTCGCCGCTGCACTTGACATGGTTCCAGCGGTATAAAGCTGGATCACTCCCTGGTTTGCGGCCGCTTGCGCACTGATCGAAGACATCTTCTGCATCTGCACTGCGTTTTCATACAAGATACCCAATGAATGGGCCGAGCTTTGATACACCGAACTCATTGCCATTGCGGGTGCAGCGCCAGCACGGAGACATTGCCTTGTGTTACTGCATCGGTGATCTGAGCGTTGACCGGGGTTGGAAATGCCATTCTCTAAACTTTCTCTTTTTCGGACGCTTCAGAGGCAGGCCTGTCATGGTCCGATAATAATCTGTTAATCTTCTGACGGTCGTGCGTGTTGTTTGTGAATTGGAAAATTGGAAATATTTTCAATCTCTTGAACACATTAAACCAACGGCCATTAGGAATAATTTTTTTGACCCGAAATAAAAGATGCGCTAAATCCGAATAGGAAATGCCTTTTTCGTCCGATGGTTTTTTGAAGGCGTATATTTCGTCGGTATAAAGTGTCACCTATCTCTCGGGTAGGTCAAATTCATACGGCTGACATTTTCTGTTGCCAGGTTAACAAGATGAAGGGTGTGTTTCATGTTTCATCCAAATATTGTTTACAGTGCCTGAAGCTGCTATTCTATGGCGTAGACCCGCAAATTCTCAAGTCGAACAGGCCTTGAAGATGGTTGAGAAAAACACCCAGACAAATGACTGTATTGATTATCTCGAACTGAATGTCACAGACATTGAACGTGCCAAGGAGTTTTTCGGCGGCGTATTTGGCTGGAAGTTCGTGGACTATGGTGAGACTTATTGTGAGTTTACAGATGGGCGCATGAAGGGCGGTTTTACGACACTGGCGCCGGTGAACCTCGGAGGTCCGCTGATTGTTCTTTTTCATGATAATCTGGAGCTGGTTCGCGACCGGATTGTCGCCGCAGGTGGGCGGATTGCCAAAGATGTATTTCAGTTTCCGGGCGGTGAGCGTTTACAGTTCACAGATCCTGAAGGGTATGAACTTGCAGTCTGGCGTCATACAAAAATAGCCTGAATGGGAGTAAGGAATGGCCGACAGCAATCCAAGCATCATGTCCCATGTATCATTGGGAACCAATGATTTTGACCGCGCAATCGCGTTTTATGATGCTGTAATGCCAATCATCGGTGCAAAGCGAATTTTTCAACCCGATGGCATAGAAGCAATCAGCTACGGCAAACAGTTTCCTGAATTTTGGGTTCAGACACCGGGTGATGAAATGCCTGCCGAGACTGCCAATGGTGTTCATTTCGCCTTTTTGGCGCCAAGTAAACAGGCGGTTCATGATTTTTGGGATGCGGCACTGACGGCAGGTGCCACCGCGGATGGCGAACCGGGGCCAAGGCCTCATTATGGTGAACCCTATTATGGGTGCTTCGTTCGAGATTTGGACGGGCACAAGATTGAGGCGCTGTTTTGGGATGCTGATATTGAGAGTGACGCAGACGACCTTGGCTGAAGGACTTTGCCATGCCTGTTGATCCGGGATTTGAAGGATATCTGAGGGAGCTTTGTGATCCGATTGACGGCGTTGTTTTCCGCCGCATGTTTGGCGGCGTCGGAATTTTCAGGCATGGCTTGATGTTTGCCCTGTGTACATCGCAGGGGCGGTTTTGCCTTAAAGCCGACACTGATACCATTCCAACTTTCCAAGCGCATGATTGCGAGGAATGGATGCCGCATCAAAAGGGACGGAAACCGGTCAGTATGGGCTATTGGTATGCGCCGGAACACATGCTTGAGGAGCCGGATGAATTTCTTGTCTGGGCTACAAAAGCGTTTGAAGCAGCCGCTCGCATTGACCAGCAGAAGCCGCCATCCCAACGAAAACTCAAAATCTGACTTTGTCGTATTTTGACATTGCCAAATTGCTGGCAAGATTGAAAACTGTTGCCGACGATCAGGTTTGGAGTACCAGCCATGGATTTTGAAACGCTAAAGCTGCAATTTGATGAGCAGGGCTATCTGCTGATTGAACGCCTTTTTTCCGATGAATTCTTGAAGAAATGAAGTCAGCCACTGCAGGCTATGTCGATTGTGTCGCTGAAGGGGTGCTTGAGGGAGAGTTGCTCGACCATATTGAAGCCGGCTCGCAAGCCCGCATTGGGATTGGAAAATGGCTGGCATACTATAACGTTGAACGCCCACATTCGACCCACGGAATATTGACGCCGGATGAAGCCTTTGAAAGAAAAATAGAACCAACGAGAATGGCAGCCTAAATGAAACCCTGATCCATCTTAAACTGGCTGTAAACTGGTCGAGAATGTAGGACCACCTCTCAATTGAGTCCCTATCAGCAGGCATGCTTTCAATTGTTCAGGTCAAAAGATCCACTAGCAAGATATTGTATTCTAGTGGATTTTAAGATTCAAATATTTGGATGAGAGGTCTCGGAAAACGGGTTCCAAATGTTTGAATCAATCCACTAGCGAAATCCGCCAAGAAAACAATTTCCCAACCGCCTGAATTGCAAAATGTTGACAAAGCGATCAAGGAAATGGCGGTTTCAA
>CBDFNP010000007.1:0-87089 GCA_965250255.1 Rhizobiaceae bacterium | reverse complement strand
GAAAGATGCCATATAGCATATCGATAGAGCGGTTTTTCAACCCATATGCTGCAGAAAACAAGGCCAGGTTAGCCGCCACAAAGAGCCCAGAAATGATTGCAGTTTTACCTATCCATCCAGAAGGTAAGGAAAGTGACCTGAACGGTGCTTCCCAACTCAGTGGCAAGAACATGCCTGTATGCGTGCGGTAAGCCGCATAACCAGGAAACTTTGCAAGACATATCCGTTCTTCAGTTCTGGCCAGCGCAAAATAGATAAACACCAAAATGATATAGGCAAATAAAACCAGATAACGGGGCCATATTAAAACCATTCCAAAGCCGGATACCATCAATGCCAGATATTGGGGGTGGCGAATGTGTCTGTAAACCAGGCCTGAGACTTCGTTGCGCTTTTGCAGCTTAGACTTGTAAACCTGAAACGCGCCAATCGCGAAAAAAATAAGGCCGCCAATAAACAAGACAAGACCCAAAGGTAGCATCAAATTGATCAACCAGGACTGCGTCTCAACAACGATGTGAGGCAGGAAAAAGCGGGTTGCTGCAACCAAAACCGAATTCTGCGAGAGCAATTCCAGGCCCGGCCCATAGAAGCCATAAAAATAAGCTGCAAACGGACTCGCCATATAGAAGAATTCAAATGCTACCAGTCCATAAAATACCGCAGCAGCCGTTGCTGCGCCTTTTTGCATTGATCCAGTGTTCGTCGAAGACATTATGCTTCCTCCTATTTCGATTCGATTACATCGTTTATTTATTATCGCCTCAGATTGTAATCACAAAATATTTATACAGCACGGCCCGCCATACTCAACCACATTTTACATAATTCTTGCCCATAATCTCTCATTTTGTGATTTATACTAACAAAAACAAGTAATTGTGTAGTAGAAAAATCTCGCTTGAGATTCAATGCGCTGTTGGTAAGTTAATGACTACCGTACTTTTATATAATAATAATCCATAAAAATCACTACAGAGCACGTGCAAAAGAAGCTAAATTTTGGAGCGGCATTTGATTTTTTGGCTAAAATGTAGGCCAATGCCATGAATGGCATAGGCCATAGAATGAGGGGCACATCGGGTAAGTTGTAAACTTGTGCTCATCAACCAACCACAGGCTCCAAAGGAAGCCAGAATATGAGTCAGGGTTTCCAGCGCGCCAGAACCGATGAACAAATTGATCAGCGCCGCACCGCGATACTAAATGCCGCTAGCGAACTGTTGGCGCAGAATCGATTTGCAGATTTAACCTTAACTGCAATTGCCAAACGTAGCGGTCATCAGAAATCAAACCTGTATCGATATTACGAGAGCCGGGAAGACATTCTGTTGCAATTGCTGCTGCATAACTCAGAGCAGCTCAAGGAACGCGTCGCGACTAACCTGTCTGCATTGCCCGGCACCTCCGAGATAGCCTCGGCAACCACAGTTCTGGCCAATGCAATCTCTGACAATCCGGAATTTTGCCAGCTATTCAGCAACATGGCATCTACAATCGAAGAAAACATATCAGTCGAACGATTACAGACCTTAAAGCTCTCCCTCATGGAGAACCTCACCGAAGTGGGCACCGCAATGCAACAGGCTATTCCGAGCATTGATAAACCCGGTGCGATTGGCGCCACACAGATGTGCTTGCAAATACTTGCTGGGCTATGGCCATTGGCCAATCCAAATGAAGCAGTAAAAGAGGCACTCGACCATCCAGAATTGTCGCGCTTCAATCTAGATTTTCGGAAAAAATATTCAATGGCCTGTTATGTTGTTTTCGTAGGCGTCAATACAATACAGGCTGAGCAGTAGGCCGTGAATTTTCACAAAACCTGGTGTTTTCAACCGGACCGGTTTGCACCAATCTGGTGGTCCGTTCGAAACAAATGAGTCCCTTTGCGGCGAACTCTTTATCATTTGTTTCGAACGTAAAGACCACTAGCAAGGTATTGTTTTCTAGTGGATTTTAAGATTCAAATATTTGGATGAGAGGCCTCGGAAAACGGGTTTCCAAATGTTTGAATCAATCCACTAGTGCGCTGCTTCGTTTAATTTGACATATGTGATTATTACTGATTCTGTTTACCGGTTATCATTTTACGACTGGGAGGGGACTCATGGTCATTCATTCAGGTGGAGCAAAGAGGTACATTTGTCCGGGTTAAGCAGTGAGGAAAGAAACAGGACTTGAAACGATCATCCGCACGGGTCGCGATGCTGCTGGTCGGCTTTTGAAGGCGCGGATTTTGTTAAAGGCGGATATTACGGCAGATGGCCGGGGCTGGCTGGATGCACGAATTGTCGAGGGGCGGCTTGAGACGAGTATTTCGAGTGTGCAGCGTGTCCGCCGGCGTTTTTGTTGAGGAAGGCCTTGAAGCAGCGATCAGCCGCAAAAGCCGTGAAAGGCCGCCAATTGATCCGATTTTTGATGGCGAGAAGGAGGCTCGCCTGATCCAGCTGGCTTGTTCTGAGCCACCTGAGGGCCATGCGCGCTGGTCGTTGCGGCTTTTGGAAAGCAAGAGTGGTGGAGCTTGGCATCGTCGATGCTGCCAGCGATACAACAATTGGCAGGGTTTTAAAAAAAACACTCTCAAACCCCACCGGCGTAAATATTGGGTCATTGCACCAAAGGAAAATGCGGCATTCGTTGCAGGCCCTGGAGGATATTCTGGAGGTTTATACCCGCCCGTACGATCCAAAGCGCCCGCTGGTCTGTTTGGACGAGACAAACAAGCAGCTTGTGAAAGAAACTCGCACACCCATCGCGATGAAACCGGGGCGGATCCAGCACATCGATTACGAGTATGAACGCAATGGCACTGCCAATTTGTTCATGCTGTTTGCCGCCGCTTGAAGGCTGGCGCAATGTTAAGGTCACCGAACGTCGCACAGCAATTGATTATGCCTGTGTTTTAAGGGATTTAGCCGATATCCATTTTGCTGAGGCTGACAAAATCGTGCTGGTACAGGATAATCTCAACACCCACTGTCCCGCAGCACTTTACAAGGCCTTCGCGCCATCCCAAGCCCGCCGCCTGGTCGAGCGTTTCGAATGGCATTTCACGCCCAAACACGGCTCTTGGCTCAACATGGCCGAAACAGAACTCAGCGTGCTCGCATCGCAATGCCTGGATCGGCGTATCAGCGACAAGCCATTACTTGAGGCCGAAGTGGCAGCATGGCAAACCCATCGCAATAAACACAACGCAAAAGCTGACTGGCACTAGTGGGGCTGCACCTGCCTGCCACAATATTGTGAAATTGAACTGACAAACGGGTCTGATACGCAAGTCGAAACACAGGACAATGCTTCGAGTACTGCCAAGCCGCAAAATGCTCTACTGTCCTGATTCAGAGGTTCGTATTATTATTGCAGGTATGTGTTTTGAGGCAAAACCTTTTTACTGCATCCAGAATTTCATCGGCGGTTCGAACCCAAGTGAAGGGTTTGGGGTCCTCGTTTCGGATTTCGATGTAACTCAGAATGGCTTGGGTAATACCAACGGTCATTTGAAATGACTGATTGGTATTGGTTTGCGTTCACGCCAGTTTGGCTTTGCCAAACGCCTCCACGGGGGCGGGCATAAGCCCGGCTCGCTTTGCGCTCGCATACCAGCGCCATAAAAGGGTCAAACCAAACGGCCGCCGGTATAACTTCCCGTTCGCTGCGGTGAACACCGCGCCTGATTTGGCGTTGGGTGATTTCGGCGAAGAAGCGCTCAACCATGTTCAGCCAGGATGACCCGGTCGGTGTAAAATGCACATGCCAGTGAGGACGTTTGGCTAACCAGGCACGAATTGCCGGTGTTTTGTGGGTGGCGTAATTGTCCATGATCAGATGGATGTCCAGATCGTCGGGAACCCGGCTTTCGATTTCACGCAGAAACCTCTTGAATTCTGTTGCCCGATGGCGCTTGTAACACTTGCCGATGACATCGCCGGTGGCTGTGTTCAAGGCGGCAAACAGGGATGTCGTGCCGTGGCGTTTATAATCATGGGTGCGCCGCTCAATCTGGCCGGGCCGCATCGGTAAAACCGGCTGTGAGCGATCAAGGGCCTGTATCTGGCTCTTTTCATCGACGCAAAGCACCAAAGCGCGCGCGGGCGGGTTAAGGTAAAGCCCGACAACATCGCGCACCTTGTCGATGAACAACGGGTCGGTGGACAGCTTGAAAGTCTCGCTTCGGTGGGGTTGCAAACCAAAGGCGCGCCAAATACGTTGCACACTGGAGGTCGACAGACCACTGTCGCTCGCCATCATCCGCGAACTCCAATGGGTCGCATTGCGCGGTGTGCTTTCAAGCGTGCGTACGATCACAGCCTCAACCTGCTCGTCTGTAATCTTTCGTGGGGTGCCCCGGGCGTGGTTCGTCATAAAGGCCATCCAGGCCGCTGTCGATAAATCGATTTCGCCACTTGCCAACCGTCGATTTGTTGACACCCAGTCTCTCAGCCACCTGCTTGTTTTGCAAACCTTCGCTGCAGGCCAATACGATGCGTGCCCTTGTCGCCAGACCCTGTGCGGTCGTGCGACGCGAAACCAGTGACCGCAGTTCTTGATCGTGTTGCAGACTTAATGTGACTTGAGGTGCCGGGCGCGCCATCGTAAACTCTCCTGATTAAAAGAAAGTATAATACCACGTATTTCAGAACCAGGACACTAGGGGCCGTTGGTATAAACGTCACCTTAGGATTGCGGATTTAGCCTTCGGCTACTGCATCCGGTGCATCATCAGGCGTATCCAACTCATCATCCTTGTCAGCCGGTTCAACCTCACCATCCAGCAGGGTTTCAGCGATCAGGCCGGCGTTCTGGCGAAGCGACAATTCGATTTCATCCGCAAAGTTCGGATTTTCCCGAAGGAAAGTCTTGGCATTCTCACGCCCTTGCCCGAGGCGCTCTGAATTATAGGAGAACCAGGCGCCGGATTTTTCGACAATCCCGGCCTTGACGCCAAGGTCAACCAGCTCTCCGGTTTTGGAGACCCCTTCGCCATACATGATATCGAACTCGACCTGTTTGAACGGCGGAGCAAGTTTATTTTTCACCACCTTGATCCGGGTCTGGTTGCCGACGATTTCGTCACGGTCCTTGACCGCACCAATCCGGCGAATGTCGAGGCGAACGGAGGCATAAAACTTGAGCGCATTACCACCGGTTGTTGTTTCGGGAGACCCGAACATCACACCAATCTTCATGCGGATCTGGTTGATGAAGATCACCATGGTATTTGAACGCGAGATCGAAGCAGTCAATTTGCGCAGCGCCTGACTCATCAAGCGGGCTTGAAGACCGGGCAATGAATCGCCCATCTCGCCCTCAATTTCCGCCCGCGGCGTAAGAGCAGCAACGGAATCAATCACCAGCACATCAACCGCACCGGAGCGCACCAGTGTGTCGCAAATTTCAAGCGCCTGCTCACCGGTATCGGGCTGCGAAATCAACAGTTCTTCGAGATTAACACCAAGCTTACGGGCATAAATTGGATCAAGCGCATGTTCCGCATCAACAAAGGCACAGATACCACCGGCCTTTTGAGCTTCTGCCACCGTATGCAGAGCCATGGTTGTCTTGCCGGAGGATTCCGGCCCGTAAATTTCAACAACCCGCCCTTTCGGAAGGCCGCCAATACCCAGCGCAATATCAAGTCCGAGAGAACCGGTGGACACGGTTTCGATTTCCACGACCTGCTCGTTCTTGCCAAGCTTCATGATCGCGCCCTTGCCGAATGCGCGCTCAATCTGCCCCAATGCCGCCTCAAGCGCCTTCGTTTTGTCCACGCCACTTTCCTCTACTAATCTCAATGAATTCTGCGCCATGTTTAACACCCTTGTATGATTTGCAATAGTCCCCGAATGGCGCTGTCCACGTCTGCCGCATCGACGCCGATTCCTCATGTGAAGCCCTTTGTACCATTTTTGTTCCATTTTTGCAATATTTATAACATATTGAAAAACAGGGGTAATTAATATTTGTTCTGCTATTGTTCTGAATGCGAGATATCCGCATGTATCCCTACCCTCCGCTGTATCCTGCTTTTAGCTACCCTCGACCTCACCCTGATCGCGTCTATTTAGGGTCTGGACTCAATTGGGAATTGGCCTGCACAGCTGACCAATTTTTCAGAATTTAGGCGAAATCGACCGACATGACTTTCCGTCAATGAGGAGATTTCAACGATAATCCGGGTAAATTGGGCGTTGCCCGAACGGGTTGGGCCAAAAACGCCTATTTCGGTATTAAAAAGCCTCGCCGATGCTTTGGCATCGCCTGTGTTTTTCGCCTCGAAATAAGCCATTTTGTCTCCAATGCAGCCACATTTCCCAATTGGGTTCAGACCCTAATCAACTTCCGGTTAGCTTTCTCCATTGAAACTTCCCCTGCCCGTTCACACTTGCTACGGAACGTAAAATTCACATTCATCTGGAGTGCGCCTGTGACCGATAAATCTTACACCCCGCCGAAAGTCTGGAAATGGGACGCTGAGAGCGGTGGCAAATTTGCCAGCATCAACCGTCCGATTGCGGGCCCTACTCATGACAAGGAGTTGCCAAAGGGAGAACACCCGCTGCAGCTTTATTCCCTTGCCACACCCAACGGGGTGAAGGTGACGATCATGCTGGAAGAACTCCTTGCGTTGGGGCACACGGGCGCTGAATACGATGCCTGGATCATCAACATTCAGGAGGGTGACCAGTTTTCATCCGGTTTTGTGGATGTAAACCCGAATTCGAAAATCCCCGCCCTGATGGATCATTCAAAAGATCCTGCAACACGGGTTTTTGAATCAGCCTCAATCCTTCTTTATCTGGCGGAGAAGTTCGGCGTACTCATACCCCAAGACCACAAGGACCGCACCGAATGCCTGAATTGGCTCTTCTGGCAAATGGGCAGCGCGCCCTATCTTGGCGGCGGCTTTGGGCATTTCTATACGTACGCGCCGGAAAAGTGGGAGTACCCGATCAACCGGTTTGCGATGGAAGTAAAACGCCAGCTCGACGTGCTCGACCGGCACCTGGCGGACAATGACTATATGGCAGGCAGCGAATACTCGATTGCCGATATTGCAATATGGCCGTGGTACGGCCTCCTGGCGCAGGGCAAGATTTACGACGAATCCGGCACGTTTCTCGATGTGAAATCCTACAAAAATGTCGTGCGATGGACGGATCAGATTGCCAGGCGCGACGCAGTTGAGCGGGGTCGCAAGGTTAATCGTGCATGGGGCGAAGACCATGAACAGCTGCCGGAACGGCATTCCGCCACAGATTTTGATGCGCTTGTGGAATAATACCAACAGCCATTCCAAACCAGGCAACTTCTGAAACCGGATGGGAAATGCAGCGCAGGATACTGAATTGCATTTCTCATCGCATCTGAGCATCATTGATACTGACATTTTCGTAAAAACCACCGCATGGTACAACGCTGGAATTTGTGATAAATGCAGAATTGCGGAAAGGTTAGAGTCCAAACGAATATTCGCGTAAGGTTTGACGGTAGCATATTTTGAGATATTTTGAAGTAAAATCAAGGCCATAGGGCACCATCCCTTTGGTTTTGATTTTGCATAGAAATAGCCGAAATATGCACCGCCCGAAGGGTTTTGCCAAAATTGCCCACTATCAGCGGATTTATACTTGAAATGGTCAGGGACCGTCCCTGTGTATAATACCAACGGCCATTAGGATTGACCCTTTTGATGTTCCAAAATTGTTTACCGGCAAGGCAGGCCTCGAAGTGCAATGCAAAACGCATTGGTCAAGAGGCATAACACGGATCCGGCGGGCAATTTTGGCGCACCGCAGGCCAGGTTTCTTTTGGTTTTGGCTGCGTTGCAATTAGCTCAAGGTACGCAAGCACCCCTTCGCCAATCGCGCCTAACCAAAGCCAAAATAATTCCTGGTCAAAAGAGCAAATCCTAATGGCCGTTGGTATAAACCCTTGATATTGAACAAATTTTCACAAAATCAAACCTCACGGGAATATTCGTTTGGACTCTTACAGACAGTTGACTTGTGACGATGAGCCAAATTAGCCTGTCTTTCAGCTACCGCATTTCGGCACTCTACTTGACTGACACGCCGATATAACCTCAAAAGCCAATGTGAAATGTACGCACGCAGCGCCTCCAGATGGTGAATTTACTCACCAGCGCTGTATAATCAATAAACACATAGGTATAATTTTTATGTAGTTGAACACATCAAAATACAGTTATAGATTTACGCCGCTAACACAAACAATAGTTTGTTGTTAGTTGATGGATAGATTAAGCCAAAACGATTACAATTGATAAGTGAGCGCTGTTTGGCAGTCTTTTTTAACTTTCTGTCCGTTTTTGAAATTACACCTTAAAGGTCAAATGAAAAGAGAAAATATGACTGAAAATACTCAAGAAAACGGGATTGAGGAAATTGGAACTTCAACGCTTATTGAACTTACAAGCGAAGTAGTTTCAGCATATGTTTCAAACAATCCGGTCTCAACCAACGAATTACCAAACCTGATTTCCGAAATTCATGCTTCGCTTGGCAAAGTTGCCCAGCTCGAATCAGGTATCGCGACACACAACACAAAACCGGCCGTCCCGGTCAAAAAATCTCTGCATGATGATTACATCATCTGCCTTGAAGACGGTCAGAAGTTCAAATCGCTCAAGCGTCACCTGCGCAGCCACTACGATATGTCACCAGAACAGTATCGCGAAAAGTGGGGCCTGCCGGCAGATTACCCAATGGTTGCACCAAACTATGCACAGGCACGTTCACGCCTGGCTCGTGAAATGGGTCTTGGTCGCAAACCAGGCACGAAAATCAAGAAACGCGTATAAGCTATCGTTTCTTTGGGGGCGAATTCCCAATCTACAGAACTTCCGGGGGGCGTATATTCTATGCCCCGCGGTCTTGTGGCATCTATCCGCATCGTGTTGTGAATGTTCGCCACTCGATAGCGTTTCCTCTTTTGGTTGGCTCAAAAGAATGGATTTCGCCTTCAAAGTTTAACTCGATTTATACCAACGGCGATTAGGATTGACCGTTTTGACCGTTGGTATTACTCTAGTTTTCTGAGAATGTGCTCAGCGCGTCAGGTGTATCAAGATCGATACCGGCTGCTTCACCAAGTTCAATTTCCATCACAAAGTCATCATGCTGGCCGATTATATGGCGAGCACCGACATCGCCTTTTATTTGCATCAGTTCATCAAAAAACCTTGCTGGCCACAAAACCGGATTCCCACGCTTCCCGTGAGCCGTTGCAAGCAGGATTTTGGACGGATCGCCCGCAAATGCGCTGTTCATTTTGTTAAGCATTTCGGGGCTAATGAACGGCATATCTCCCAACAACACCAAAGCGCAATCGAAATCACCCTCCCTGGCCGCTCCAATTCCACACCGAAGCGAAGATGAAAGCCCATCGATGTAGTCCGCATTGTGCACAAAGCGAGCTGACAACCCGTCAAGTGCAGATTTTACTTCTTCTGGTGCGTGGCCGGTGACAACCAAAACTTCCTCGATGGAAGAAGAAAGTGCTGCCTCCACCACATGACGAACCATGGCTTTGCCATGTACCGGCACCGTCATCTTGTTTTCAGCACCCATTCTGCGTGACTGCCCGCCAGCAAGCACAACCGCAACGCTTTTGCCTTTGTTCTTTCGATTGTCTTCGCGAGGATGTGGTCGCGCGCCGGTTTCCATTAAAAGTCCTCCTACTCCAAACTCTGACAGATCATCGGAAGAGATGGGAATATCGGCCAGCAAGCGCTGAAGCACCCAGTCAAACCCGTTTTCCGCCGGACTGCGCGCGCATCCTGGCGCACCGACAACCGGTGTTCCCGCATGTTCAGCCAGCAGCAACAGATTTCCAGGATCAACCGGCATTCCAAACCGGATAATCGTTCCTCCCGCCATTTCCACCGCTGCTGGAATGACGTCGTTTCGATCACTAATCGCTGAAGCACCAAAGAGTATGACCAAATCGCTTGATTGTGCGAGCTCTTGCACTGCAGTCGAAGTTTCCAAGACGCCGTGGTTGATACGCCGTTCAGATACTATTTTTGCTTCTGAAAGTGCAAGCCTGCGCTCCAACACCTTTCGGGTTTTATCAAGCACACTTGGTTTTGTTGCTGCAACTTCAGTGAAGATCAGCCCGATTTTCCTGGATTGATAGGGCAATACCGAAATTGCATCCCCCGGATTGAAATCATTGATTTGATCAAGTGCAGTATGCGCAATGGCGTAGGGTATGATCTTGACAGTCGCGATCATCCGTCCCTCATTGACTTCAGCAAAATCCGGCAAGGTAGAAAACGCAATTCCCGGATCAATCCGGTTAATCGCATCAATCATCCCCTTGTTGACCCGGAGAATTCCATTGGCATCAGCGTAGAAATTCACCCGTCCGGTCCGGGCGTCATCAAGCCGCAGTCCGTATCCCGTGAAATTTCGCGCAATGGCAGCAGCCGCGTCATCCTCCAGCACATCACCAGGCTCAGGCATGGCTACAACAACCGAGCCGAGACCAGCCTGCCGCATCGTATCCGCATAATCTGTGGTAATCAGCAAGCCCTTGCGCAGGCGTTTTCCATCTCCAAGAACAAGGCTGTGGGCAAGAACGCCTCCAACAGCTTCATCAAGCGGAAACTCGCCAAACTTCATGACTGCTCAAGGCCTCTTTTTCTAAAAGCGTCGATCACTTCAGCCATGATCGCAACCGCAATTTCCGCCGGCGAAGCCGCACCGATGTCGAGACCTATCGGTGCCCTTGTTGTTTCAAGAAGCTTAGGCGAAATACCGGCCGCGGATAAACGCTCAAGCCGCTTCGTGTGGGTTTTCCGGCTTCCCAGCGCACCGACATAAAAACACCCGGCATCGAGCGCTTCACCAATTGGAAAATCGTCAATCTTCGGGTCGTGAGTGACGGCAGCAAGTGCGGTATATGTGTCAAGCGGATGGTCTTTCAAAACATCCTCCGGCCAGTCGGCAAAAAGTTCAACATCCCCAAACCGCTCCGGTGTGGCAAATGCCGTTCGCGGATCAATCACGCTCATTGAATACCCTGCAATCCGTGCAATCGGCGCAAGGGCTTGCGAAATATGAACCGCGCCAATTACAACCAGACGTGGCGGCGGCACGTGAACATTGAGAAAAAATACATTGTCGCCGACATCAGCCTTTGAAGATTTCCCGCTCAAAAACGCCTTTTCAACAGCCTCACCAAGATCGCCCGCAACCTGATCGCCTTCAACAACCAAACGATCCCGCCCATCGTTAAGATTGGTGACAACCATCGCGGCTTTTCGCGTCTGCCGTGCTGCATTGAGTTTCGTGAGAACAAGCGGATCCATACGATTAATCTACCCTGACTTACCCTACCCGTTCGACGTAGACTTCAATTTTACCACCGCAGGAAAGACCAACTTCCCATGCGGTTTCATCCGCAACGCCATAATTCAGCACCTTTGGTTCGCCTGCGGTGATGACCTCAACCGCCTCAGCGACAACAGCACCTTCAACACAACCGCCCGAAACCGAGCCTTCAAAATTGCCATCTGCATCAATCACCAGATGGGAGCCGGTTGGACGCGGTGCCGAACCCCAGGTGGAAACGACCGTAGCAATCGCGATCTCACGCCCTTCTTTCATCCAGCGTTCTGCTGTTTCCAGCTCGTCCATTTTTGCAATCGGATTTTCTTGAGACATCAGCTCGTTCACTTACAGTCCAACCGAATATTCGCGTAAGGTTTGACGGTAGCATATTTTGAGATATTTTGAAGTAAAATCAAGGTCATAGGTCACTATCCCTTTGGTTTTGATTTTGCATAGAAATAGCCGAAATATACACCGCCCGAAGGGGTTTGCCAAAATTGCCCACTATCAGCAGATTTATACTTGAAATGGTCGGGGACCGTCCCTGCGTATAAATCCTTGATATTGAACAAATTTTCACAAAATCAAACCTCACGGGAATATTCGTTTGGACTCTGAGAGTCCAACCGAATATTCGCGTAAGGTTTGACGGTAGCAGATTTTGAGATATTTTGAAGTAAAATCAAGGCCATAGGGCGCCATCCCTTTGGTTTTGATTTTGCATAGAAATAGCCGAAATATGCCCCGCCCGAAGGGTTTTGCCAAAATTGCCCACTATCAGCGGCTTTATACTTGAAATGGTCGGGGACCGTCCCTGCGTATAAACCCTTGATATTGAGCAAATTTTTACAAAATCAAACCTCACGGGAATATTCGTTTGGACTCTTATAAACCATGGCTTGCTGCTTTGATGGGCAAAGCCAGTTTCGCGGATCACCCGTCCGTAGGCTATCACCGTCCAGCGCCAAACATAAATCAGCCAGCGCGCTTATGGAATGGACCGGACGAAATTCATCAACATGGGGCAGCATTGTCCGTATACCATGAGCCGCAGCCTTGAACCCTTCAAAACGCAACAACGGGTTTAACCAGATCAACCGTCGACAAGAGCGATGCAGCCGATCCATCTCTAGCGCAAGCCTATCATCATCACTTCGTTCCAAACCATCTGTGATCAACAAGACCACGGCGCCCTGCCCCAAAACTCGCCGTGACCACAGTCGGTTAAATTCGTGGAGCGTCTCGCCAATGCGCGTACCGCCGGACCAATCATCGACCACCGCCGCACAATCATCGAGTGCTACATCAATGTCGCGGTTGCGCAACTGGCGGGTAACATTGGTGAGCCGGGTTCCAAACAAGAACGTATGTACCCGCCTGCGATGCTCACAAAGGGCATGAAAGAAATGTAGAAAGGTTCGTGAGTACTGGCTCATTGATCCCGAAATATCCGCCAGGATGACCACAGGCGGCTCAATCCGCTTGACCTCACGAAATTGCGGCAGGATGAGGTCACCACCTGTTCGCATTGCGCGGGAAAGCATACGCCTTTGATCAGGCCTGGCGTTGCGGCTCACCGGTCTGAAACGCCGGGTTCGAACTTCGTTAAGAGGCAGTCGCATCCGCGCCATGGCCTCACGGGCTTTGGCAAGTTCTTCCGCACTCATCTGAGCAAAGTCCTTGTCGCGAAATACTTCTTTGTCTGATGTTGTGAAGCTTGCATCCACTTCAACCTCCGGGCGTTCAAATTCCTGCTGCGGTTCCTGGTCACAAAACAGCGCCTGCGAAACCCTCGCCTCACCCGCTTTCGGCTTTTCGCGTTCCGCGTCTTTGCGCATCTGCGGAGAAAACATTTGCAGCATTTTTTCAACCAGTTCGCGGGATCGCCAGAAAAGGCCGAAGGCCTGGTCAAAAATCACATGATCTTCATACCGACTGACCAACACACAATGAAGCGTCCAGTAAAAGTCATCGCGATCAGATATTCCGCCCTTTGTGACGGCTTTGACACTATCGACCACACTGGCCGGCCCGAGTTTCATTCCGGCAGCACGCAAGGCACGGGCAAAATAAAGGATATTTTCAGGCAGGCGCCCTTGCGGACCGGCGTGACGAACGACTTCGTTCATGCGCTCGCCAGCTCCCGCTTCACTTGCCTTTAGGATTTCATGGCCTTCGCTGGCAGTGATCCGCGCAATATCATCTTGATATTTGAGTAATACACCAACCGTGTCGGAAATGGTTTTCGGATCAATCGCCACCTTGTCAAGTTCAATCAGAGCTGATGCCCAATCGAGCGTTTCTGCTACACCCGGGTTTTTGAACAAATCCTGTTCGCGCAGTTTCTGGACATAAGCCACGATCTCTTTGGAAAGCGCTTCACTGCAACCCGGCACCTTTTCCCGAATGATGGCGAGTTCCCGCTCCGCATCGGGATAATCCACCCAGTGGTATAAACACCGTCGCTTCAAGGCATCGTGGATTTCCCGGGTTCGGTTGGTCGTGATGATAACGATTGGCGGTTCTTCAGCGGCAACCGTCCCAAGCTCGGGAATTGTAACCTGAAAATCAGAGAGAATTTCCAGAAGGAACGCTTCAAATGCCTCATCCGTCCGGTCAAGCTCATCAATCAGCAATACCGGCGCCTTGCCCTTTTTGCCTTCAAGGGCCTGTAACAACGGGCGCTTGATCAAAAACTCTTCCGAAAAGACACTTTTCTGGAGCGCATCCTTGTTCTCGCCGCCAGACGCTTCGCGCATCCTGATTTCGACCATCTGGGCTGCATAATTCCACTCATATACAGCCGACGCCACATCCAGACCCTCATAACATTGCAGCCTGATTAGCGGACGATCAAGCGCTGAACTCAATACTTTTGCAATTTCTGTCTTGCCGACACCTGCTTCTCCTTCAAGGAAAAGTGGCCTACTCATTTTCAGACTGAGATAGAGAACCGTGGCAAGGGACCGGTCTGCCACATAGCCACCCGCTGACAAAATAGAATGCGTATCATCAATTGATTGAGGCATGCTTGCCATGCGCTGCTCCTGCATCTGCAATAAACTGTGCTTCTTCAAATAGCGTCTTTTGAAGATAAGTGCACCCGTACAAACAAAAAAGGCGCGAAATCCCGCGCCTTTGATCAATCAATCAAATGTGATCCACCTATACGCTGATACCCAAAGCAGCGAACGCAAAGCCTTCAAGATTTTCAAGGGTGAGGAAAACCCCCATACCGGCAACCAGCGCACCAGCGATACGTGCATTGACCGCAGTTGCTTCACTTGCCTTGAAGACAGTCTTTACGAGCCAGCCTGAAGCAAGGGCAATACCGTACTGCAGAACACCAAGCCCGATCAGATAACCAGTGAGCACCGCGCCACCAATTCCGCCTTCTTGTCCGGCAATGCTGTCACCAAACGCCGATCCGTGGAACATTCCAAATACTGCAAAAAGAAGCATTGCGGCCGCAAGGGTCACGGCCCGACCGGACAGCACGATCCCGCCAACAACCATCAACGATGCGCCGATCACAACTTCCTTCATCGGCAGACCAATACCGTTACTCATCATCAGGCAACCGGCAAGCATCGCGATAATATAAGCCGCCGGCGCAAGACGGGAAAACCCGGTATAAAGCGCCATGATGCCAACAGCTGCAACGAAAAACAGATGGTCAAATCCGAGCAACGGATGTCCAAAGCCTGACAGGAGCCCGTGCATAAACGTTTCCATAGGCTGCCCGGCCAGCGGATGGTGCGCGAACGCAGATGTCGAAATAAGTGTGAGCGCAATCGCGCCTGGAAGAATTTTTTTCATAAGTGCCTCTTCATATCTCTCAGTTTGAAGAGGGGATCTCGTCAGAAGGTAGCGAAGAACTCTCCACGCGCTTCCACGGAACACCCCGTCCGAATTTGAACACCACCCGTTTCCAGGTGCAATCGGCTGGTCTCCTGGCTCGCGGGTCGTGATGCTGTACCGCCTTCCCGGATAAATCCAGTGGCATGTGATACGCACTCACCGCTCACAGTCGCGGGGGCGGCTGCAGAGTTGGGCCCCTGATTGGGTCATCCCCTCCTGCATTCCCATTTGATCCCCTGCGCCTTGCACATACGGGGAACCGAATATAGCGAGATTGCAGGCAATTGACCGGAAACGTCAAGCCGTTTTCGACATGACGACTTGATTTTACGACACAAACCGCGTCGAATTTGCTTTTTCGATCATATGATGACCCCGCACCGCTTTTATTTCGCCAAAAGCCGCTATATTGATTGAACATGAATTGTGTTTTTCGACTCAACCCATTCATCGCTTTGGTGATGCTGGGAATATTCGCCGCATTGCCTGCCATAGCAGGGGCGCAGACAATTGCCGTGTCCATACCGCTCAGTGGTGATGCTGCGGAATTGGGCAAAAACTTCCGCACTGGCGTTAAACTTGCCGTCGAAATGCTCGGCATCAAACATCGTTTGTTCATTGCCGACGACGGGTGTGATGGGGATCTTGCAAGAATTGCAGCAGACGACATTGCCGCACAAAAAGCAGATATTGTGATCGGCGCATTATGCAATGCATCAGCAAAAGTGTTAGCCACCCAATTGGCAGAAGCCGGCATCCCGCTTGTCGTTGCCGGCGCAAGATCGGTTCGCCTGATCAAGGACCGGGAACGGGAACAATGGAAACTTTGGCGCATGTCGCCCGGAGATGATTACCCGGTAAAAACCGCTGCAGATGCAATCAAAAAGCTGTGGTCTGACATTCCTTACGCAATTGTTGATGACGGCACGATTTATGGGCGCGGTTTTAGCGATGCCTTGCGTGCAGAAATGGAAGAACGCGGACTTAAACCTCAATTCTCGGATACATTTCGTGCCGCTCAATCAACTCAGGCAGGCCTGTTGCGCCGCCTGAAACGATCTGGCGTAAAGGCTGCATTTATTGCCTCAGCCACAACAGAAGATCTGGTCACCATCGCCCGCAACATGAAAAAACTTGATGTGACGCTTGATTTGATCACGACAGAAGCTCTCGCGGTTCTCCCCTATCTCGAAGAGGTCGACAAAATCCCCGCCGGGATAAGAGTTGTTGCAGCGCCAATGCCATCAGAGCCGAAACTTGATGCGTTGCTGGCGGAGCGCAAACTGGACAAAGAACGGCAGATTTATGCCGGATACGCTGCAATTCAAGTGGCAGCTCAAGCTCAAGGCAAAAGCAACATCGCGACACTCGAAGCTTTATCGAATGAAACCTTCAAGACGGTTTTGGGCAACATCCGCTTTCACGCCGACGGCTCCTCAAATTTCAATCCCTATGTGTTGCTTGAATGGGATGGAACAAGCTTTGCCGGCGAACACCGGAATGCTGCGACCCAATGAAACCAGGCACAAAAAACCTGATCACAGATGTTAGTGGCCTTACCGTCGGCAATACTCACGATGAAACGCTAAAAAGTGGTGCAACCGTAATTCTCTGCGAAAAACCGATGGTTGCATCTGTAGCCGTCCATGGCGGGGCGCCGGGTTCACGTGAGCTGTCCCTGCTCGAGCCAGAAAACTCAATTGAAGGCGTGGATGCACTTGTTCTTTCTGGCGGATCATCCTTCGGACTGGATACGGCTTGTGGTGTACAAGCCTGGTTACGTGAAAAAGGACGCGGGTTTAAAGTGGGTACGGTGAACGTGCCGATTGTGCCGGGCGCAATCTTGTTCGACTTGATTAATGGCGGTAACAAGGATTGGGGCAAGTTTCCGCCCTACAGGGATTTTGGCTGGGATTGTGCAGAACAGGCATCTTCTGATTTTGAGATCGGAAGCGTTGGTGCAGGTGCAGGCGCTTCAACTGCCGGCCTCAAAGGGGGATTAGGCTCAGCCTCAATCAAGCTGGACAATGGCATCACAATTGGTGCGCTGTTTGCCGTGAATGCTCTTGGTTCTCCCACAATTGGAGACACCAGACATTTTCAATCAGCCATTTTTGAACAGAATGCGGAATTTGGTGGATATGGACTACCCTCTTTTGTTCCAGAAAACGCAGAACAGATCAAATTCAAGTTCCGTGACGTGGAAAACAGTCTTTCCAACACCACCATTGGAGTTGTCGCAACGGATGCAGTTCTCACCAAAGCGCAGGCAAAGCGCCTTGCTATTGCTGCTCATGACGGCATCGCGCGCGCAATCTGGCCAGCCCACACCCCGATGGATGGAGATTTGGTTTTCGCCATATCGAGCAACTCCTCCGGAATTGTCCCAACCGGCAATGATTGGCTTGAACTTGGTGGCCACGCGGCAAGCGTTACGTCTCGGGCTATTAGCCGCGGCGTGTATTCCGCCACACCGCAGAAAAATGATATTTTTCCGGTTTATTCAGAAAAGTTTCGCAGCTAAGCTTAGGGTCTGGACTCAATTGGGAATTGGCCTGCACAGCTGACCAATTTTTCAGAATTTAGGCGAAATCGACCGACTTGACTTTCCGTCAATGAGGAGATTTCAACGATAATCCGGGTAAATTGGGCGCTGGAACGGGTAAATTTTCAGGGCGTTGCCCGAACGGGTTGGGCCAAAAAGGCCTATTTCAGTATTAAAAAGCCTCGCCGATGCTTTGGCATCGCCTGTGTTTTTCGCCTCGAAATAAACCATTTTGTCTCCAATGCAGCCACATTTCCCAATTGGGTTCAGACCCTAAACAAGGGGCATGAAAGAGGAGTGTTCCTATGAAACTGATTTCTGCCATTTGCCTTTTCGGCTTTACACTATTTGTTTCAGGCATCGCTAATGCAGGCGACTATGCCAAGCGCCATATCCATGGCTTTTCGATAAACGGCGGTCTGTTTGCCTTCGAAGAATTTGGCGTGCACGACGGGTCCGGTTTCCCCTATTCAAATATCTATGTGATTGATACGGCAACGGATCAGCAGACCGCAGGCTCTCCCTTTCGAGCACAGCTCAGCGATGAAACGAAAACCATCTTTGATGCCCGGGAAGAAGCCCGCATATTGGCGGGCCCTGTCATGAAAAGCTTTGAAGACCGGGGCAATATTGTTGCCACCAATCAGCCAACCGAAAAAGGAATTGATACCGGCCGTATTGTCGCTAACCCACGCCTCGTAGTTCCGCCAATTGACGAAGACATCGAATTCAGGCTCGACAACCTCTCTTTTCTCGCAAGTGCTGATTGTGAGGCCTTTGGGCAATCCGCAGGATATCGCCTCACCCGAATTGCCACCGGCAATGGCGACACCACCAGTACAATCCGCGAAGACAGTTCAGTGCCGGCAAGTCGCAACTGCCCACTGGGGTACAAATTCGCTGATGTCGTAACTTACTTTCCCGACGGCGCTGCTCCGGTGGTGGCAGTGCTTATCCTGATGGAGAAAGTTGGTTTTGAGGGGCCAGATGGTCGATACCTGGCAGTAACCAGCCAACTCCAATAAAGGCCCGCTATTTTTTGACGGTTTTCCTGATCTGGTGAATCACCAGCGACTGAACTTTCTTGTTCTTGTCGATGCCGACGTGGTCTGTCCCGAACTTGGAAACATCTACAGTGGAGATGCTTCCACTGAAACCAGCGCCTTTACGATAGTTTTTTCCGGACGGAATCTTATAGTTTACAACCCGCTTGATACCTTTGCGAAATGCCGGCGGCGCGGAAAACCCGGGATCAAGGCCAATAACCAATGCCACCGGAACACCGGCAGCACCAAGCGCATTGGCAAACCTTGGCGCTTCAACACCGCCAAGAGAATGGCCAGTGATTACAATTGGATAAGACACTTTGTTAACCTTGTCTCTGCGAATGATATCATTTGCGACATTCCGCCAATCGCCATTGGAAATGGCTCTCACCTGGATACCTTTGGCTTTGAGCTGACGCGTCATTTCATTCATGCCACTGGAAAAAACATTGAGAAATCCGCGGATCATGTAAACCTCCTCTGCATACGCTTGCACACTTACAAGAGTTCCAGCGGCAACCACCGCAAACATTAATAGCGTTCGAACAGGTTTCAACATGAACTCATTTTCCTCGTAATCTCTGTCGCCTGGTGGAATATAAAGGAAAATTTTCATGAAATTTCAAGCGCCAGCACAAAATCAATGCAGATTAGTTGGGCTTTTACCCAGACATGTTTCATGTTTTGCCCTGCGTCGATTGTATGGAAGCCGGTGCGATGCTAACCAACATCCAAAATCAACAGGAATCCTCCCATGATCCCGCGCTACTCCCGCAAGGAAATGACTGACATATGGTCAGCCCAATCAAAATTCAAAATCTGGTTTGAAATCGAAGCCTATGCCTGCGACGCGCTCGCAGAGCTTGGGGTCATCCCGAAGGAAGCAGCCAAAACCATTTGGGACAAGGCCGGGAACGTTGAGTTTGACGTGGCGAAAATCGACGAGATAGAAGCGGTCACCAAACATGATGTAATTGCCTTCCTTACCCATCTTGCTGATATCATTGGACCGGATGCCCGCTTTGTGCATCAGGGGATGACGTCTTCTGATGTGTTGGATACGTGTTTCAATGTCCAACTGGTAAAAGCAAGCGACCTGCTGCTGGAAGATATGGACAAACTGTTGGCGGCCCTCAAGAAGCGCGCATACGAGCACAAAGACACGATTACCATTGGCCGCTCGCATGGCATTCATGCCGAGCCCACAACTTTTGGTGTCAAACTGGCACAGGCCTATGCCGAATTTGCCCGCTGCAAAGCGCGGCTACTGGCAGCGCGTGAGGAAATTGCTACCTGCGCCATTTCAGGTGCAGTCGGCACCTTTGCCAACATTGATCCACAAGTGGAAGAGCATGTCGCCAAATCACTGGGCCTTGCGGTAGAACCTGTTTCCACCCAGGTTATTCCGCGTGACCGCCACGCCATGTATTTTGCAACACTGGGCGTAATAGCTTCTTCGATTGAGAGGCTTGCAACCGAAATTCGCCATCTGCAGCGCACCGAAGTTCTGGAAGCCGAAGAATATTTTGCTCCGGGCCAAAAAGGCTCATCCGCGATGCCACACAAACGCAATCCGATATTGACCGAAAACCTCACCGGGCTGGCCCGCATTGTTAGAAGCGCAACTGTACCTGCAATGGAAAATGTCGCCTTATGGCATGAGCGCGACATTTCGCATTCCTCTGTAGAGCGCATGATCGGTCCCGACGCGACCGTAACCCTTGATTTTGCGTTGGTAAGGCTCACCGGTGTCATCGAAAATCTCCTCGTATACCCAGACAACATGATGGCAAACATGAACAAGTTTCGCGGTCTTGTGCATTCGCAACGCGTTCTCCTTGCCCTCACCCAGGCTGGCGTTAGCCGGGAAGATGCTTATCGACTGGTTCAACGCAATGCCATGAAAGTCTGGGAACAGGGAAAAGATTTCCTGGAGGAACTGCTGGCAGACAACGAAGTAACTGCTGCTCTTCGGGAAGATGTAATCCGGGAAAAATTCGACCTCTCCTATCACACCAAACATGTGGACACGATATTCAAGCGTGTCTTTGGCTGACGCTCGCTACCACAATATCTTATACCAGCGGCCGTTTGGTTTGACCCTTTTATGGCGCTGGTATGGCGCTGGTATGCGAGCGCAAAGCGAGCCGGGCTTACGCCCGCCCCCGTGGAGGCGTTTGGCAAAGCCAAACTGCCGTGAACGCAAACAAATACCAATCAGTCATTTCAAATGACCGTTGGTATTAATCGGCGAGTTGATCTGCCCCTCTTCTGTCGGGGGTTTGTTCAATGATGAGGCTCCCTTTTTGAGCGTTCCCTCATTTGATTGACCAAAAGAATGGATAACGTCTTTGAAGGTCAAGCTGAATTTTCTCATTCACCGTTTCAAAGAAACAATGATTGAGCCTCAAGCGTTTCGCATTCAATCAGAACGCAGGGTTTCGACCTAATTCAAATCGGTTCTTGACATGGATAGCAGCAACAGCCATCTGCCATCCATGAAAACATCTGAAGCAGATATCCTGATCGTCCCAGGTTACAAAGGTGCGAATGAAGATCACTGGCAATCCCGTTGGCAACGTCACATCAGTGCCGCACAACGCGTGGAAATGGGTGACTGGCACAAGCCTGTATTCGAGGATTGGAAAACCAATCTGTTGAAGGCTGTAGACGGGACATCCAAGCCGGTCGTGCTGATCGGGCATTCCATAGGAAGCCAGGTGATCGTGCAGGCTGCAAATGAATTCGGAAAACCGGTCTCTGGCGCACTCCTCGTTGCACCTCCAGATGTCGAGAACGCCGATATCCGCCCGAAACATCTTTTGACCTTTGGACCAGCATCGCGTGATCCGCTGCCCTTCCCCTCTGTGACCATTGCCAGCCGCAACGATCATTTCTGTACCTACGAAAAGGCTGAGGACATGGCTGCCGCATGGGGCTCATTGTTCATGGATGCAGGCGAAAGCGGCCACATCAATCATGAATCCGGTCATGGTCCATGGCCTGAAGGTCTGATGGTTTTTTCGCGCTTTATGAAACAGCTAGTGGATTGATTCAAACATTTGGAACCCGTTTTCCGATACCTCTCATCCAAATATTTGAATCTTAAAATCCACTAGAAAACAATACCTTGCTAGTGGTCTTTACGTTCGAAACAAATGATAAAGAGTTCGCCGCAAAGGGACTCATTTGTTTCGAACGGACCACTAGGATCAGGGCTTATTAATTAACGCGTTGCCGCTGTTCTATAGCGTGTCGCTTTTTGTTGGATTCATTTGACACCTATAAGCCATTGTTTTTACGCATTTCGTTATCACTTTTGTGAATTCACAAAAGTGCGAAAAGCTCTGATTGAACGCGAAAACCATGAGACAAGCATCCCGCCGTTAATTGCAACGGGGCCAAAACCAAAATAATTCGTCTTGGATTTGCAGTCTACAATGCGTAGGCAGGAATATCCTTAATGCCTTTGTCAGCCTCGGGATTGACGGTAAAATCAATCACCCGCTGAACGTTATGCGATTCATTCAATTTCAGTTTCCGCCAAGCCACAGCAAGTGCTGCTTTGCCGTAAAAGACAGGGCCTGAAGTTGAGCGGGACAGATTTTGCATTCCAAACCGGTTTCGCAACACACCATTGGCATAATTCATGGCATAGGAGTTGCGAATATCATTCGTCCAGTGCTCAGTCGTCACCGAAATGTTCAGGCAATCTTCATTCTGAACACGGTGCGGGCAATTGAGTGGCCAATTCACCATCTCGCCAGGTAACAGATCATAAACCAGCGCATCCTTGTCGAATCCCGGATCAAACGGAATTTCCTCTTCCGTCTCGCCAAGCACAACGCGTTCCTGATTTTCAGGTTTTAGGTATGGCGCATGATTTGGGTAAACATAGACGCGTTTCTTGCCCTCAAGCTGCCAGAGAGATTGGCCGGGCACATCCATGTGATAAAACACCTGAACCTTGGGCGATGAAATCAAAATTCCCATTTTGCGCTTGTAGGTTGCAAACTCGGGAACATTTTCTTCAAACTCAGCAAAAATATCATCAAGTAACTTTTTGTAGCGGCTATCAACCGTTTCGATCATTCGCAGGTTCAGCCACATCCGGCCTGTCTTGATGGCTTCAATAACCGATTTTCCGGAAACATCCTCAATCACACCCTCACGCCAGACCGGATTGAGCGGATCATACCCCATCGTAGTCAGGTTGTAACATTCCCTCGGATACGACTCGATCACGTCAGCAAGAACGTCATGGTCAAAAAGCCCCGATTCAGAAAGCCGATGATGAAGCAGAATTGCTTCATTGCCAAACTTTCCAGCGTATTCCTGTTTCCAGTCAGTGATAATTGTATTGTTCATTTTAATCCCGTTCCGTTATTTGATACGGATATAACAGCTTCCAGTTGAAATTCGATTATTCGGGTTGATACGATTTTAATCGCCAAAAAAACCCTTCATTAATAATCTGAAACTGGCGTCAATTGGGGCCTAACCCCATTTTTCATCGGCACCGCGACCAGCCAACTTAAGCAACCGGTTGAGGCTTTTACGCACATTTGGCGAGGCATGGTGATAGATTTTTTTAAGGGCTGGCCGCATACGTGCCTTCCACATATTACAATACCCGGCGCCCAAATAAGAAAGCGGGAAATAACGGGTGTGCATCTTCTCAGTCCGGTTGGACCACGAACTCTTGTAATCGGACGGATCACTTAAAAAATCGAAGCAATCGTAACCCTGCTCAAACGCCCACTTCTGAGCCATCTCAATTTGCACTTTTCCCGGCGAGTAATCTTTGTACGCAAGATCAATTACCCCCAAATAGCTATAGTAGTGATTGTTTCTCAGCAGGCCTATTTCAAAGGCAATCGGATTACCGCCAACAGTAAGCATGAACACCAGCGGCCCCTGGTTTTTTGGGTCATCTGTGAGGGTACTACCCAACCGCATCAAGAACTGCTCACTTTCATCAACAAACAGCATTTGCGATTGCCTGTTGGTTTCTTTCAGCCAAATTCGTTTGAGCCGAACAGCCCTGCTGACTGCCGCACTGAATGCCGGATCATCATGATAAAGCACCTCCAGCTTTACCGACCCAAGTGCTTCCAACTTTTTCCTGGCCCGTGACTGTTGTTTCCGCTGGCTTTTTGACCATCCCTTAATATACTGATCCCATTGACTTATTTTCGAGTAATCCAAGATAGAAGAGACTTGGGAGACCGACTCTTCGACGCCTTCCCTCTCCACAATCTGCGCGAGAAAGCCACCATGGGAAAAATGGTTGAGTACAATCGCATCGGCCTGCCGATCAGCCTTTACCGCATTCCATACCTCACGTCCCAATTTTACACTGACCCTTTCGCGATCAACCAGAACATTGGCATACTGCCCCAGGGGATCGGTAAGCGGTTCTTGAAGGGTAACACCGCCAAATCCGGCAACAGAAATCATGAATGGCCACAGCATGATCATGTCCTCACTATCGCGAAGCACATAAATGCTCAAAGCGTAATCTTCCGATTTCCCTTTTTCATCCAAAAAGCTCTCGGCCCAGTTCGCACACCAGTCATATGATTGAAAATAATCGAAGCTTTCCTGCGAGGCTTTTTCGAGTGCCTGCCAATCATGCTTCAAGGAACGAAGCGAAGAAAGGGTCGGAAAATTTGAAAGCTGGTATTTCTTGCCTTCAAATTCAAAATGCGAAACAAGGCGTTGGTCGATGGACTGCAAATGCCCAACATTGACTTTGCCGGTCCCGTCAGGAAGCGTAAACTGATTGTGCGATATCGACATAAATATGGGCCACGAAATCTGTTATTGCCCGAAACCTATACCAATTAGATTAATTGCTGGTTATCTCCTGCAAAAACCATAAACCCTTGCTGAGAAAGGTTTTTTGACTGCTAAAAGTCAAGGCCCTTCAAAACCTGAGCAGCCCCTTGTGCCAATATTGAAGTATCCAGCGCAACAGAAATCAATCTGTAACCCTGTTCATGCACCAAATTGGCATGCTCCTGGGTAACGGTGAATGCTGCTGCATGTTTTCCGGCCCTACGGGCGTGTTTTGCAATATCTGCAACCATGTCGACCGTGCCTGCCCCATAAGGATCAGGAATGGTTTCTCCGGTTACAAAAATCGAAAAGTCAGCAGGCCCCATCAAAACACCGTCGATACCGTCCACAGCAAGAATTTCATCGAGATTGTCATAAGCTTCCCGCGTTTCTATCTGCGCAAAGGCAAGTGTGCAGCTATCGGCACATTCAATGTACTCATTGACGGATATCCCATAAAGAGAAGCCGCGTGGCGCGGACCGTGCGAGCGTTCTCCTGTCTTGGGAAATTTAGCAGCACGCGCAAATGCACGCGCCTCTTCAACCGTATTGACCATTGGCGCGATCACTCCCAGCGTACCAAAGTCGAGCGCCCGCTCACACAAATCCCAGCGATCACGGGGAATACGCACAAGCGGTGACTTCCCGGCCATTACAACGTGTGGAATGCAGTTCAGCATGGTGTTTTCATCGTGAAACCCATGCTGACCGTCCAAAACGATGGCATCAAACGGCAGCCGCGCAACCGTTGCGCTGAATTGCGGATCCCCAATACCGCACCAATAGGCTTTGACAGCCTTGTCTCCAGCCAACTGGTCGCGAAAGCGCGAAATCATCCTTCGTTCTTGATCTGATCAATGGCAGTCGCCATCAATTCTTCCATCGTGCGACGGATCTGGTGGTCTGATTGATCGACACCGGCATTGTCAAAATCTTCGCGTACCTTGCGAAACACATCTTCATCCCCCGGCTCGTCAAAATCAGAGCGGACGACTTCTTTTGCATAATTCTCAACCTGGTCTCCGGATTTGCCAAGCTTTTCAGCCGCCCATTGACCCAACAGTTTGTTACGGCGAGCCTGCGCCTTAAATTGCAATTCTGCATCATGGGCAAACTTGTTTTCAAATGCATCGCCGCGATCATCGATTCCACTCATGTGATTCTCCAAAATGAGGTTTCGGATTCGATATAACGGTACCGCCCGCCCATTTGAAGGGCCGCAACGCAAAAAATCGCTCAAAAGGCAAACTTTTTCGTCGCAATTTGAGCCTGTTACTTGTGGGTTCACCTGTGACGATGTTGTACGCATCCTGCGCTTCGACTATGAAGGTTATGAACCCGATAGCGCTTACGGATCGTGGCATCGAAAACAGAGACCGCGGGCCTATTCCTGGAGCCCTTGACCCTGATCACTCACGAAGAATGGACAATCCGACATGAGCAGACGCCGCCGTATTTATGAAGGCAAGGCAAAAATACTGTATGAAGGCCCGGAACCCGGCACACTGGTACAGTTTTTCAAAGATGACGCAACTGCGTTCAACAAGAAGAAACACGAAATCATCGATGGCAAAGGTGTGCTGAATAACCGGATATCCGAGCATATTTTCAAACATATGACCCGGATTGGCATTCCCAATCACTTTATCAAGCGCATCAACATGCGCGAGCAATTGATCAAGGAAGTGGAAATCATTCCGATTGAAATTATTGTTCGTAACATTGCAGCTGGAACCCTGTGCGAACGCCTTGGCCTAACTGAAGGCGAAGTTCTTCCCCGTTCAATCATTGAATTCTGCTACAAGAAGGATGAGTTGAACGATCCGCTGGTTGCAGAAGAACACATCACCGCATTTGGCTGGGCCACGCCCCAGGAGATCGATGACATCATGTCGATGGCGATCCGGGTAAATGATTTTCTTTCAGGCCTTTTTGCAGGTATCGGCATCCAGCTTGTTGATTTCAAAATTGAAATGGGCAGGCTTTGGGAAAATGACATGATGCGGATCATTCTGGCGGATGAAATCTCTCCCGACTCTTGCCGCCTGTGGGACATGGAAACCAACGAGAAAATGGACAAGGACCGCTTCCGTCGCGATCTCGGCGGCATGGTCGAAGCTTATCAGGAAGTCGCAGACCGGCTTGGCATCATCCAGAAAAACGAGCCGCAGCGTGGCACCGGCCCGGTTCTTGTTTCCAGCAATGGCGACAAGGTTGCCGGGAAAAAAGTTGATGGCAAGAAAGACAAGAAGGATAAAACGTGACCCGGGCACGCGTAACCGTCACTTTGAAAAACGGCGTATTAGACCCGCAGGGAAAAGCCATTGAAGGCGGACTGGCCTCACTCGGTTTTGACGGCGTTGGCAGTGTTCGCCAGGGCAAGGTGTTCGACATCAAGCTTGATGCCTCTGCCAAAGACGCGAAAAAAAGCCTCGCCGAGATGTGCGAAAAACTCCTCGCGAACACAGTGATCGAAAATTATCACGTGGAGATTGTGAGGTGAAATCATCCGTAATCCTCTTCCCCGGTTCCAACCGTGATCGTGACATGATCACGGCGCTGACAAAAATCAGCGGCTTCGCACCCAACCTTGTCTGGCATACGGAAACTGAAATTCCGCAAACCGATTTGATTGTCGTGCCGGGTGGATTTTCCTATGGCGATTATCTTCGATCCGGTGCCATTGCTGCGCGCTCACCGGTGATGGCTGCAATTCGTGATGCCGCACAAAAAGGCGTCCGGGTTCTGGGTATCTGCAACGGATTTCAAATTCTCACGGAAGCACAGCTTTTACCCGGAGCGCTAATGCGCAATGCGGGTTTGAGGTTTGTGTGCAAGACCGTAAAGCTCAAGGTGGAAAACAATCAGACCGCCTTCAGCAGACACTATCGGCAGGGTGAGGTGGTCCCCTGCCCGGTCGCGCATCATGATGGCAACTATTTTGCGGAAAGCGAGGTGCTGAAGAACATCGAGGACAACGCACAGGTTGTTTTCCGTTACGCTGATGGCACAAATCCAAACGGCTCGATCAACGACATCGCAGGCATCATCAATGCAAAAGGCAATGTGCTTGGCATGATGCCGCATCCTGAAAATCTGATTGAAGCCGATCATGGCGGGGCATCTGGCCGTGGCCTGTTTGAAAGCGCACTTGAGATTGCTGCCAGCGAGGCTGCCTGATGCGACGTCCCGCCGGCGGCAAACTGTTTCTTGCATTGCCTTTCCTGGCCCTTGCTGCCTGCCAGACCGGCTCTCCATCCGACAATCTTTCGCTCAACACCAAAGATACACCGGTAAACACCATCACCGCTATTGCCCGCATTGCTCAAGATTGCTGGTTCAAATCCGGCGATCCCGCCTTCAAGTCCCTGAGAATGTCGAGCGAAGTAAACTCCTATGCCGGACGCCCGCGCTTCCTGTTGGTTAAGCGGTCTGATCCCAACGGCCTTCCCCTGCTTGTCGTACAGGCGGAAACCAAAGGCGATAGCGCAAGCGGCAAATACACCAATGTTCAAACCTTCGGCCCACTCCTTCAAACAGACAATGGCCAGCGCATCACTGAAGATGTGGCCCGCTGGAGCAGGAAAAACACGGACTGCAAGAAAACATGACCGTCAACAACACCCAACCGATCACCCCGGAATTGATTGCTGATCATGGCATTACGCCTGATGAATATGAACGCATTCTGGAACTCACTGGCCGCGAGCCAAGTTACACGGAACTCGGCATTTGGTCAGCGATGTGGAACGAGCACTGCTCATACAAATCCTCAAAAAAATGGCTCAAAACCCTGCCGACCGATGGTCCGCGTGTCATCCAGGGCCCGGGAGAAAACGCAGGCGTTGTGGATATCGGTGATGGCGAGGCGGTTGTCTTCAAAATGGAAAGCCACAACCACCCCTCTTTCATTGAACCCTATCAGGGAGCAGCAACCGGCGTTGGCGGCATCCTGCGCGATGTTTTCACCATGGGCGCCCGCCCGGTTGCGGCAATGAATGCACTTCGGTTTGGCGATCCTGACCATCCCAAAACCCGGCATCTGGTTTCCGGCGTGGTAGCTGGTGTTGGCGGTTACGGAAATTCATTTGGCGTTCCAACTGTCGGGGGTGAGGTTAATTTCCACGCACGCTACAATGGTAACATTCTGGTCAATGCATTTGCAGCAGGCATCGCAAAAACCGACGGCATTTTTTATTCAGAAGCCAAGGGCGTTGGTCTCCCGATTGTTTATCTTGGTGCAAAAACCGGCCGCGATGGTGTTGGCGGGGCAACCATGGCGTCTGCGGAATTTGGCGAGGACATCGAAGAAAAACGCCCTACCGTACAAGTTGGAGACCCCTTCACCGAAAAATGTTTGCTCGAAGCGTGCATTGAATTGATGGCGAGCGGGGCGGTCATTTCCATTCAGGACATGGGGGCTGCAGGCCTCACCTGTTCAGCCGTTGAGATGGGTGCCAGGGGTGGCCTTGGTGTCAAGCTTGACCTTGATCTCGTGCCTGTTCGCGAAGAACAGATGACCGCTTATGAGATGATGCTTTCCGAAAGCCAGGAGCGCATGCTCATGGTACTCGAACCTGCAAAAGAAGAAGAAGCAAAAGCAATTTTCCTCAAGTGGGGCCTTGAATTTGCAATCGTTGGCAAAACCACAGATGATCTGCGCTTTCGTATTCACCATCTGGGTGAAGAGGTTGCCGATCTCCCGATCAAGGAACTGGGTGACGAAGCGCCCGAATATGATCGCCCCTATATTGAACCCGGCATTCACTCAGGCCTTGCGGCAGGTGATGTGGAAGATGTCGGCGATCATAATTCCGCACTTTTACAACTCCTTGGTTCACCTGATCTGTGCTCCAGACGATGGGTCTGGGAGCAATATGATACGCTGATCCAGTCAAACTCTCTTCAAATTCCAGGCGGCGATGCAGGCGTTATTCGCATGGTTGACGATGATGGCGAACCAACCGGCAAAGCGCTCGCCTTTACCAGTGATGTCACGCCACGCTATTGCGAGGCTGACCCTTTCGAAGGTGGCAAACAGGCCGTTGCTGAATGCTTCCGTAATCTGTGTGCAGTGGGCGCGGAGCCGCTTGCCACCACTGACAATCTCAATTTCGGCAACCCTGAAAAACCGGAAATTATGGGCCAGTTTGTCTTCGCAATCAAAGGCATTGGTGAAGCGGTTTCCGCCCTTTCCATGCCAATCGTTTCCGGCAATGTCTCGCTTTATAACGAAACCAATGGTGAAGCGATCCTGCCAACACCAACCATCGGAGCAGTTGGCCTGATTGATGACGCTTCATCCATGGCAAGAATTGGCGGCATGAACGAAGGAGATGCGGTTTTCGTGATTGGGACGCAAGCCGAACACCTGGGCCAGTCGCTTTACATGCGTGAAGTGCTGGGCCTCGAAGACGGCCCTGCCCCTGCTGTTGATCTTCTGACTGAACGCATGCGCGGCGAATTTGTCCGTTCAGCCATTCGCGCCGGGGAGGTTTCAGCCTGCCACGACATTTCAGATGGCGGACTTGCGATAGCCCTTGCGGAAATGTGCATGGCCAGCGATTGCGGGATGTCGGTTGATCTGGAGAGCCCGCACATGCACGCAGCACTCTTTGGCGAAGATCAGTCTCGCTATATCCTGACAATGCCTGGCGACTACGCCGATATGTTTGCCGCGAACGCCGAGGATTCCGGCGTATTCTTTGCCCGATTGGGGACAGTTGACGGCAATCAATTGACGATTGGAAAATCCGTGTCACTATCAGTGGAAGAAATGAAAGCAACACATGAGGCCTGGTTCCCTTCCTACATGGAAGGAAAACCCCTGGCCGAAGCAGCGCAATAAGCTGGATATCAGAGGAGAAACCGGTAATGTCAATGGATGCAGGCGAGATAGAACGCATGATCAAGGAAGCAATTCCAGATGCAGAAGTCACCATCCGCGATCTGGCAGGAGACGGTGACCACTATGCAGCGGAAGTTGTGTCCGAAAGCTTCAAGGGGAAATCCCGCGTGCAACAACATCAAATGGTCTATGAAGCGCTCAAGGGTAATATAGGCGGCGTGCTCCACGCACTTGCCTTGCAGACCAGCGCGCCTGCGGGATAGTTATCCAAATGGCCAGGAAACCCTCCGGCATCGAAAACGCACCGCGCATTCTCAAATATCCGTTCTGGAGTGACCGGTTCTTCTGGATCGCCATCGGTACGGCCGGTTTTTGGGTGGCCCTAATAGGGTGGCTGTTTTGGGGATGATTGGAGCTGGAACACGAAGTGATTATTGAGGTTGCGCCGCTTCTGGCGGATTTTAATGGCGATGGTTACCGTGACATGATCCGTGTCAATTTGGCCGGTAAATCAAGAGCCTTCATCAGTCGCGGTGGCGAGAATGGTTTCTTGAAAGTACGGCTGCCGGAAAGCGTTGGTTCGCTGGGAGCGCTTGTAGATGTAGAAATGCTGGATGGCAGCAAACGCACCCAACAATTCACCAGCGGAGAAGGCCTTGCTTCTGATCAATCTCATGAATTGATCTTTGGACTTGGCCAGGCGAGCGGCGTGAAAAGTGTTATTGTAACATTTCCAAGTGGGCGAATTCATAAATTTGGGCCGGCAAACAGTGGCGACGTACTGCAATTGGAATGATACCGGCGGACAATTTTGGAACATCAAAAGGGGCAATCCTGATGGCCGTTGGTCTTACTGATCCGAAAATTTGTCAAAGCCGGCAAAAATAAGCCGTTTCCCGTCAAACGGCATATGCTCCATCCCCATGCGCGGGTCTTGCATGGCTTTCGGCATCGCCCCATCACGCACGTCCTTGGATGGCCATTCAATCCAGCCCATGCAAACGGTCTCACCTTCTTGAGCTTTCACGGCCAGGGGAAATGATGTGTTTTCTCCACCGGGCACATCTGCCCCCCAGCAATCCACAACCCGTTCAGCCCCATATTCCTTGAAAAGGCTGCCCATATTTGCGGTGTGTTTTTTGTAATCGGTTTCGTTCTCATTTGGCACAGCAGCGACAAAACAATCGACATAAGACATGGTTTTCTCCTTGAACACTGGACGTAAAACATCATATGGAGTGATAATGACAGATACTTGGCGAGGATAACACTATGTCCACAATCAACGAATACATCGACGGCGAAGTGAAGAGCAACGATGTGGTGCTTTTCATGAAAGGCACTCCGGATTTTCCACAATGTGGATTTTCCGGTCAGGTTGTACAAATCCTGAATTACCTTGGGGTTGAATACAAAGCCATCAATGTCCTGAGCGATGATGACATGCGTCAGGGCATCAAGGATTATTCCAATTGGCCAACCGTTCCACAACTCTATGTGAAAAGTGAGTTTGTCGGCGGATGCGATATCATTCGCGAGATGTTTCAGGCCAGCGAGTTGCAAGCCTTTATGACTGAAAAAGGCATTGTGCAGCAGGGTAAAGCCCAAGCCTGATCAATAGGGTTCAAATCGCACGTTGATCCGAATCTGAAGCACAAGAGTTGCACTGCTAAAGTGGATCAAACTGCCAGGCATCCATCGCCAGAAAATCAAACTGGTAAGACTGGTGAATTTTTCGGGCTGAATACCCCTCACCTGTAACGCCAAGCGCCACAAAAATTGGCAAGAAATGCTCATCAGTCGGATGATTTTCTGCTGCATACGGTGCATTCTTGCGATAATTCAGCAGCTTGTCAGCATTTCCGGATTCAAGTTCTGAATCAATCCAATTGATAAATTCTGCAACATAGCGGCGAATATTTGCGTCCAGTTCCGGGTCTCGTCCCGGCGCGAACAGTGCCGGCAGATTGTGCGTGATGTTACCCGTCCCGACAACGGCGATGTTACGCCGGGGCAGAGTAGAAAGTGCCTGCCCAAGCCTGTAATGAAAGGCTGGGCCTTCATTGGGATCGATCGACAACTGGACGATTGGAATATCCGCGTCGGGCCAGACGAGCGACAGCGGCACCCAGGTCCCGTGATCATAGCCACGCTTATCAAGCGATGATGCGGGTATCCCGGCATTTTGCAACAGGCCAAATACCTCATCCGCCAGTTGCGGACACCCGGGAGCTGGATACTCGACTGAATAAAGTTCCGGCTCAAATCCGCGAAAGTCATAGATCATATCAGGGTTTGCATCCCGCACAACCGTTGCACCTTGCGTTTCAAAATGCGCCGAGACGGCAACAATTGCCTCGGGTCGTTGATATTTTCCACCCAACTCCGACATAAATTGGCGAACAGGCGTATCATGCAGCGCCATATTGGGCGCTCCATGGGAAAGGAACAAAGATGGAAATGCGGGCATGCCATACTCCGTAACCAATTTCTCAAGAGATAGCAATTTTTGGTAGTGTGAACCACGAATTCTTGTTCGACACACTGTTCACAGAATTCAATTTCACTGCGGTTTTTCAGGAAACAATATCAACCGGTATGGCGGCAATGATTGAATTTTTAAAGTAAATCTCAACAGATGTATATCCGCCCTCCTTGGCTGGTTTTTCAAAACGGGCATCCCTGAAAGCCACATCATCGGTTCCCACCTGTCCTGACTTTTCAATTGTAAGATCAAGCATCAAAATAATTTGGTTTGGCCCCTGTGGCACCTTTTCACGCAAAACCGGAAGCATGTTGCCTGCATTTGTTTCTACTTCTCCCGTAACAATCAATGTAGGCTCACTTCCAGGCATAGTATCGATCCAGGAATTCCAGTCCTTTGTATTAATACACATATCGCTTTCTCCTATTGGTAACGTGCACCCCAAAACAGGATAACAGCAACCAAATATTTCTTATGTGAGTGGGTTCGCATTGAAATTGGTATTCCCGGTCATGGAAATCGACGTGGCGCCAGTTGAAGTGTTCATGACCGCATAAATCTTATGGAAATGGTAAGCACAAATGGATCGTGGCTGGGCATTTCAATCAATCTGCATCAACTTTCAGTGTAAGGCCTTACAAAATTGAATTTTTGCGTTCATGAAGTGACCAAATTCCACAACCGGAAACTCCATCTACCGAAGTACCTGTGATGCCTGACAGGCAAGAGGAAACCAAATGACAAAAACAATCACCGACAGTCGCGGAATTCCTGTTTCTTACCCTCATCGCGACGCAATCGATGGCCTTGAACGCGCCGTCGAGACTTCGCTTTCGTTTCGCGGCGATGCCATTGCAGAAATTGACGGCGTTCTCAAGGAACATCCTGATTTTGTTATGGGCTGGCTGTTCAAAGCCGGCTGGCTGACACAAGCGATGGAAACGCGCATTTACAAAGACATGGTAGCCGCATTAAGTGAAGCTGAAAAACGCTTGAGCACAGCCAATGACCGTGAAAAGGGTCACTATGAAGCCGTCCATGCGTGGATCCACGGAGATTTCTACGGCGCGGTGCAAAAGTGGGAAGCCGTACTTACCGCCTACCCGCTTGATCTTTTTGCGCTTGAACTTATCCACTATACGGACGTGTTGCTGGGGGATGTGGTCGCTCAGAGGGATTGTGTTGCCCGGGTTTTCAACCTTTGGGACGAGAGCATTCCTGGATACGAATTTGTATTGGGTTTTTATTCCTTCGGTCTTGAAGAAAACAACGACTTTTTCCAGGCAGAAGAGATGGCAAGACAAGCAATCGCCATCCGGCCGGACAATCCTTATGCAGTTCACGCAGTAAGCCATGTAATGGAGATGACCGGCAGACAAACCGGCGGTATTCGTTTTATGGAGGATCAGCGAAAACACTGGGGGACATCGAATTTTGCCAATCATTTATGGTGGCATACCTCGCTTTATCACCTGGATCTTGAACAAAACGGCAAGGCACTGGGTGTCTTCGACAATCATCTTGATTCCAGAAAAAATGACGGCAACAAATACGAAGAGCTTGATGCTGCTGCCCTGTTATGGCGCCTGACATTGGTTTCGGAAGATTTGGGGGATCGCTGGGCTCATCTGGCTGACAAATGGGAGCCAGCCGCACAGGACACACTTTATGCATTCAACGATGTCCACGCCATGATGAGCTTTGTTTCCGACAATCGGGTGGACGCACAGAAGAAACTGCTGTCTGCCAATGAGCGATACCTCGAAAACGCCTCTGACGCGAATGCCGCCATGAGCAGGGAAATCGGCCTGCCCTTTTGCCTTGCGATCCGGGATTTCAAATCTGAACGTTACGCAGATTGTGTTGACCGTTTGCTGCCAATCCGGTATATGACCCACCGTCTCGGCGGCAGCTTTGCCCAACGCGATGTTATCAGCTGGACGCTGTTGGAAGCTGCCCTTCGCTCAAAACGGTATAATCTCGCGCTTGGCCTTGCCAATGAAAGGGCAGCACTTAAGCCGACTTCTGTCCAGAACTGGCGCGCGGTAGCAAGAGCTTTCAAGGGCCTGGGCAGTCATACCAAGGCTGACAAGGCAAATGGCAGGGCACAATCCTTGCTCGCTTGATGCAGAATTGGGGTGCGGTTGGAGATATCATGATTAGAAAAATCACCCGCCCAATCATAATTCTGATATTCTGTCTTGCCGCCTATCTTTTAGCTTGGCCGGTTCAGATTGATCCGGCCGCATGGGAAGCGCCAAAGAACAATGGATATACCGGGCAATTCAAACCCAACACCAGGCTTGCTTCGCTCCAACGCATTAAATTGCCAGACCATACCGGTCCGGAGGACGCAGCATTCGGACCTGATAACAGGCTCTACATCACTACCCGCGAAGGTGACATCATCACCTATGACCCGGCAATTTCCAGGGTTACGAGGTTTTCAAAAACGGGAGGGAAACCCCTTGGAATTGAGTTTGGCAACTCCGGCAAACTCTATGTGGCGGATGCATTTCTGGGGCTTTTGGAAATCTCCCAATCTGGCGAAGCAATTGTAATTGCCAACAAAACCGATAGCGGTTCACCTATCCGCTATGCCGACGATCTGGACATTGCCCCCGATGGATCGGTTTATTTCACCGATGCATCCACGAAGTTCGGCGCAAAGCAAATCGGAAGCCCCCTACAAGCCTCAATGCTCGACCTTATGGAACACAGGCCCAATGGCCGCGTGTTGAAATTTAACCCGGCGAGCGGAAAGACAAAGGTAGTCCTCGAAGGATTGAGTTTTGCAAACGGCTTGGCGATCAACGCAAACGGCACACATTTTCTGGTAGTTGAGACAGGCAATTATTCGGTAAAAAAAGTTGCACTGGACGGCAAATCGGAGCCGGAAACGATCATCAAAAATCTTCCTGGGTTTCCGGATAATATCAACCGCAACGCGGATGGAACATTCTGGCTAGGCTTGGTAATACCAACGGCCATTAGGATTTACTCTTTTGACCAGGAATTATTTTGGCTTTGGTTAGGCGCGATTGGCGAAGTGGTGCGGCGTACCATGAGCTAATTGCAACGCGGCCAAAACCAAAAGAAACCTGGCCTGCGGTGCTCCAAAATTGCCCACCGGATCTGTGTTATGCCGCTTGACCAATGCGTTTTACATTGCACTTCGAGGCCTGCCTTGCCGGTAAACAATTTTGGAACATCAAAAGGGTCAATCCTAATGGCCGTTGGTATAAGTCCTCGTTCTGAAGCCGCTGATGCACTATCCGGAAAACCATTTCTGCGAAAAGTGGTTATGCGGTTACCCGCTTTTATGCGACCGAAGCCACAACGATATGGTTTTGTTATCAAAATCGACGAAAACGGAAAAGTTCTGGACACCCGGCAAGATCCTGCCGGCAGTTATGCGCTCACTACCGGATTGATCGAAGGGGACGGTGGAACACGCTATGTAACGAGCCTGACGGAGCCTGATCTGGGAGTACTTAAGCCCTAATCACCCCGGATTGGATTTCCGTCAGTAATTTCGTACCAGTCTGGCATGTCATCGGTGAAGATATGTTCCTTGATTTCCAGACCGCTTTCGCCGTCTATTGAGCCTGCAAGAATTGACGTGAAATCTTCCTTCTCATTCTTCCAGAAAAGAGCACTCCCGCACTCACCACAAAACCCGCGTTTGGCCTCAGGCATGTTTACCGGAGAAGCTTGATACCATTTGAGCGTTGCTCCCGTTATCTCAAGCTTATCATTATCGGCAGCCGTTGCAGCATAATGATAACCCGTTTGTTTGCGACACTGGCCGCAATGGCACATAACAATCGGGCGCATCTCACAATTTGCTTGCCAGATAACTCCTCCACAATTGCATGAGCCTTTGGTGATTTTCGCCAAGTCATCCTCCAAAAATAAAGCCGTCAGGTGGGTCCGCAAGCCTCATTTTCACACGAATTGAATGTCCGCTTCTACGCGGTTGCGACAATCTTGCCGTCTTTCACGCCGCGATCATCCTGTAACAATTCAGCAATCAGGAACGCCAACTCAAGCGACTGACTTGCGTTGAGGCGCGGATCACAATGCGTGTGATAACGTGAGCCAAGATCTTCCTCGGTCACCTCGCGCGCACCGCCAGTACACTCAGTTACGTCCTTACCTGTCATCTCAAAATGAACCCCGCCAGCATAGGTGCCTTCTGACTTGTGGATTTCGAAGAACTGTTGAACTTCTGAAAGAATGAAATCAAACGGCCTTGTTTTGAACCCGCCAGCAGAAACTGTGTTGCCGTGCATCGGATCGCAAGACCAAACCACTTTCTTGCCTTCCTTTTCAACCGCACGGATGAGGCCGGGAAGATGGTCCGCGACTTTCTCATGTCCAAAACGGTTGATCAGGGTCAAACGACCTGGCTCATTTTCCGGATTGAGAATATCACATAGCTCAAGCAACCCATCAGCAGTCATTGATGGACCGCATTTCAACCCTATCGGATTTTTGATCCCGCTGAAGTATTCTACATGGGCATGATCGGGTTGACGGGTACGATCACCAATCCAAAGCATGTGACCGGATGTCGAATACCAATCGCCGGACGTGGAATCGTTTCTGGTCATTGCCTCCTCATAGCCAAGAAGCAAAGCCTCGTGGCTTGTGTAGAATTCTGTCTCTCGTAAACGTGCGTATTGGTCTGCTGAAAAACCGATCGCCTTCATAAAGCGCAGTGTTTCACCCAGACGGGCTGCAAGCTTTTGATAGCGTTCTGATGCCGGATTGTTTTTCACAAAACCAAGCGTCCACTCATGGACATGCTCGAGATTGGCGTATCCACCTTGCGCAAATGCCCGAATAAGATTGAGCGTCGCAGCTGATTGACGATAGGCCATGATTTGACGCTCCGGATCCGGAATCCTTGATCCTTCATCAAAATCAATCCCGTTGACGATGTCACCACGATAACTTGGAAGCGTTTCATCGCCCTTGGTTTCTGTGTCAGACGAACGGGGTTTGGCAAATTGTCCAGCAATCCGCCCCACTTTCACAACCGGCTTTGCAGCTGCATAGGTTAAAACCACGGACATTTGCAGAAAGACACGGAAGAAATCACGAATGTTATCTGCGCCGTGTTCAGCAAAGCTTTCGGCACAATCACCACCTTGAAGCAGAAAGGCTTTTCCTTCTGCCACGTCTGCCAGATGATTTTTCAGGTCGCGCGCCTCACCTGCAAACACCAACGGCGGATAAGACGCAAGACGATCCTCGACATGGTCAAGTGCTGCTTGATCCGGATACGTAGGAACCTGAATGATCGGCTTTGATCTCCAGGAATTCGGTGTCCATTTTTGTGCCATTGGATTTTACCTGTCTACTCGTGGTTATGCTTGACGGCTGACAAACTGCCGTCCCGAGAAAAGCGTTATAAACCCAGCTGAAAAAGATTTCCACAGATTAATGGGGCCAGAAGCAAAATCAGAACAAAACGCCGGCGGTGGCCAGAACCTGATCAAACAATTGCTGTTGCCCGGATGCCAGTTCAACACCGCGCGGATAAATCGGGGAATTTCTATCCGCAATCAAGGGTCTGTTGAACTTCGCCGTCGTCTCTACAAAGTGCTGCAACCCTTCTTCACCATACTCTTGATGAAATCCCTGCAATACGGCATCAAGGTAAGATTGAAGCAACACACCGTCATCAACAACATCTTGGGCTTCATTTCCTACATAGACATACAGCTCCTGCGGTGGCTCAAACCCATCAGGCAATTCGAGATCATCTGCGGACAACTTATGCCTGGAATAGCCCTCTTCGCGCTCATCAACCAGCGGCAGATTTTCGATTAAGTCAACCACCAACATGCCCTTGATTGTACAGCCTGGATCACGATGAATGGAGAGCAATGCAGCATTTTCGTCAATCGTAATGGTCCTGGCCTGCCAGTGCCTTCGCCAACCCATCAAACTTGCTTTAACAATATCGTGATAGTCCGTGCGTAAAGTATGCTTGTTAACGAGCGAGCCGAATCCGAAATATCCGACCAGTTGATCAGAAGACGGCTGCAATGCTAAACCCGTTTTCCATCAACAATACGGTAACTGGGCGAGTACATCGTTACCAACTCTTCTGCAGCCGTTGGGTGAACCGCCATGGTTCGATCAAAATCGCTTTTGGTCGAACCCATCTTGATTGCTATACCAAGCGTCTGTGCCATCTCACCAGCGGCGTGCCCCATAACATGAAGCCCAACAACCTTATCGGTTGCAGCATCAACAATGATTTTCATCAGCATTTTCCCGGCAGAACCTGAAAGCGTGTTACGCATCGGGCTGAAATGCGCGCGATAAACTTCCAACTCCTGATAGGTTTCACACGCCTGTTCCTCAGAAAGGCCGATGGTTCCAATTTCCGGTTGACAGAACACCGCTGTGGCAATCAGATCATGATCCGGTGCTGTTGGATTGTCCTTAAATTCTGTTTCAACCAAACACATGGATTCGTGAATGGCGACGGGCGTTAAGGCCGCCCGATTGGTAACATCGCCAACTGCCCAGACGTGATCCGCACTGGTCTTTGAAAAGGCATCCACTTTGATAAAACCTCTTTCATCAACTTCCACTCCGGCCTGATCAAGTCCGAGATTATCCGTCAGAGGTTTGCGACCAATAGCCAGCATCACCTGATCCGCCGGCAGCTCCCTGCCACCACTGGTTTTTGCAACCAATCTGCCATCACCGCGTTTCTCGATGCCGGTAAACACCTCACCGCATACAACGTTGATGCCTTTGGCTTCCATCTCCTGATGCAGGAGTTCGCGCAAGTCACCATCAAAACCGCGCAATATTTCTTCACCGCGATAGATCAGCGTTACCTTGGAACCAAGGCCAGAAAATATCCCGGCGAACTCAACTGCAATATAGCCCCCACCGGCAATCACCACATCCGATGGTAATTCTTCCAGATGGAACACATCATCTGAAGTAATGCAATGCTCTACGCCCGCAAGCCTGTCATCAGTGCTCGGCATGCCTCCCACCGCGATCAGGATTTTTTCAGCGGTCACTGTTTTGTTTAGCGTTTTAAGATGCACTTCATGGGGACCTACAAGTTCGGCACGGCTGTCAAATATTTCCGCACCATTATTGCCAAGACCTTCGCGATAAAGGCCTTCAAGCCGTTCAATTTCCCGGTCCTTGTTTTTAATAAGCCTCGACCAGTCAAATGTGCTTTCGCCTACGGTCCATCCAAACCCTTCAGCAGCATGAAAATCCTCCAAAAACCGGGAGGCATATACCATCAGTTTTTTTGGCACACAGCCCCGAATGACACAGGTTCCACCCCAACGGTATTCTTCCGCAATTCCGACCCTTTTACCAAGACCTGCTATTAACCGGCCGGCACGCACACCCCCCGATCCGCCGCCAATTACAAAAAAATCAAAGTCATACTGCGTCATCGTTAATGCCTTGCTTGCTCAAAAAAACAGATCGGTAAACAAACCGGGGAAACAACCCGGGTTTGCTGGGGCATGGACCCTACCATACAGGCTTCGGAAGCCGCTTATTGAAGACCTTGCTCAACCAGTTTTTCCTGAACCGTTTTTGCCATGTCGCGGGTAATCCCCCCGCGCCAGACTTTGGAAGCCTCATCAATTTTCTGGAACAGGCTTGGTGTCAGGCTAAGGAATTTCTCTCCAGCTTTACTGGCAAAAAACACACCAATTTCTTCAAGCTCCTCTTGAGAGAACAATTTTGTGTAGATTGCTGCGACTTCGTTTTCCAGCGGTCCACGACGGGCAGCAAGGAAAATTGCAGTCTCGTCAACAATTATGGAAATCTCAGATTCAATATCCGGACGGTTTGCAATCAATCCCGTTTTCGTAAATGCAGCGACTTCGGGCAGAATTTTATTCAACCTGCTTGTCGCACCGGTTGCCTTCATCGCTGCTTTTGCAGCGGCAGTGTGTTCGGCAGAAATTTCCTGCGCCATTACAGGCAATGACACTGAAGCCACAAATGTCAGTATCAGCGAAAAGAACCGGACGCCAGAAAAAAAGCGTGAGGCAATAACCATGTGTATCAATCTCCATTTCACCTAACGGTGTAAAACTAATTGGCGGTCTATCTCTAACCGCCTAATTGGGTAACGCCTGCCTCTCCAGCAAGCAACACCGCGTTGGCGTACCCCAAAAACAGCCCGTGTTCAACCACACCTGGAACAAGAAGTAGTCCGTTGGACAGCGCATCTGCATCTGGAATGTGGCCAAAGAAAGCGTCAAGAATTAAATGCCCACCATCCGTAACAAAGGGATCGCTTCCCCCTCCGCGTAACAAATATTCACCCCTTAATCCCAATTCACTCCTGAGTTCTTCAAGTGCCAACCGTGTTGCAGCAAGCCCAAACTTGTTGACTTCAATTGGTAGCGGAAAGGCACCAAGCGTTTCCACCAACTTGCTGTCATCAGCTATGACAACCATTTTCGCACAGGCATTTGCAACAATTTTTTCCCGCAACAGCGCACCGCCTCCACCCTTTATGAGATTAAGGGTCCCGTCCACCTCATCAGCGCCATCGATAACGAGATCGAGTTCTGGCATTTCTTCCAGAGTTGCCAGCGGAACATTCAGTTCCTCGCATAGCATCCGGGTACGTTCAGAAGTCGGCACACCGGTAACCTTAAAACCCGACGCCACCTGTTCTGCCAGTAAACGGGCAAACTCGTCGGCTGTCGAACCGGTCCCAATACCAAGTCGCATTCCATCTTCAACAAATGAAAGTGCTGCCCGTGCGGCTTCAATTTTCAGTTCGCGGCTCATCTTGCTATGGTTCATTCCAATTGACGGTGTTAAGAAGAAGTATCACGCAAAATTCTGCGAAGCTATTGATTTTGAAAGCCATCAACAACCTCGCTCCCCAAATATGGATAGCCGATGAAGCGCCCAACTCTCATTTTTGATCTGGACGGGACACTTGCGCATACCGCCCCTGATTTAATCGCTACTCTTAACCGGATTTGTAAGCCCTATGATTTGCCCCCTGTGGGGCTTGCAGATGTAGGCCAGATCGTCGGGCATGGAGCGATGGCAATGCTTGAGCGGGTATTTGCAATCAATGGCAAGTCACTTGATCCTTCAATGAAGGAGCCACTGTTTCAAGCTTTCCTGATTGACTATAGCAACAACATCGCCAGGTTTTCCCATATGTTCGAGGGGATTGAAGAATTGCTTCCGCATCTCGTTCAAGATGGTCATACACTGTGTGTCTGCACCAACAAGCGAGAGGACATGGCCCGCAAGCTCCTGATTGAATTCGACCTGATGCAGCATTTTTCTTCTGTGACCGGGGGGGATTCATTTAAATTCAGGAAACCCGACCCACGGCATCTCTGCGAAACAGTAGAACTCGCAGGCGGCAGCATGGAAAACGCCATCATGATTGGTGATTCAAGCACCGACATAAATGCAGCAAAAAACGCTGGCATTCCATCTATTGCAGTGACGTTTGGCTATTCAGACGTCCCGGTCAAAACATTGGGGGCAGAATGCGTCATTTCGACATTCCATGATTTGAAAGCAGCGATCAGTGAAATTGAATTTAGTCCAAAATAGAGCATTTTGCGTTTTTGTGAATTCACAAAAGTGCGAAAAGCTCTAACAAAACAATACTCCAAGTCACAGACCTGCAGGTCTGGTGAAAACGGGAGGCACATGTTTCACTCAATCTATTAGACTACGGCTGATTTCGACATTGGCTGGGTAAGTTTGCCCAAATCCTGCATTAACCACTCCTGATACCAGTTGATGAATTCGTGTTCCGGCATCGGTTTGGCAAAGTGATATCCTTGTGCAAAATCGCATCCAAAATCAGTCAGCAATTCAAGCTGCTCAAGCGTTTCAACACCCTCTGCCACAGTTTCATAATTTAAGCTGTTTGCCATTGCCAGGATCGTGCGAACAATTACCCTTCCGTGTTCTTCCTGATCATTGGTAAGCATGTCCACAAATGTACGGTCAATCTTGAATACATCGAATGGCAGTTGTGATAATTGCGACAGGTTTGAATAACCCGTACCAAAATCATCAATTGCAAACCGGATTCCAAGTTCCTTGAGAACCTTGATGTGGTACAGTGCCCTCTCAGGGTTTTGCATTGCCATACTCTCGGTCAATTCAAGCTCGAGACGAGCCGGATTAGCACCAGATTCATCAAGGACATCCTTGATAAGCTTGGAGAGGTCTGCGCCACTAAATTGTGCAGTTGAGATGTTTACCGCAATTGCAATATCCATGCCCTGATCAGAAAAGCGGTTAATCTGCTCACAAGCCTGCGCAAGAATCCATTTCCCCAAGGGCAAGATCAAACCGCAACCTTCTGCGACTTTGATGAATTCCAACGGCTGGATCATTCCTTTCTCAGGATGCTTCCATCGTATCAAAGCTTCCACCGAGCGTGGCTTTCCTGTCCGCAGATCGATTTTTGGCTGGTAATACAATTCCAGTTGATTGCCATTTTTAAGTGCCGCCCGCAAATCACGCTCGATAATCATGCGCCGCGATGCTTCCAGGTTAAGGTCTTCGGAGAAATAGCGGTAGGTGTTCTTGCCTTCTTCCTTGGCTTGATACATCGCCATATCAGCATTTTTGAGAATGGTTTGATAATCTGAGCCATCCCGGGGGAAGATCGCAATTCCGACCGATGCGCCAATTCGAATTTCTGAACCGTTCATGACAAATGGCTCCGAAACCGCATCGATGATGCGTTTGGAAACAGCCGCTGCATCCGTTGCCTCGCGGATTTCCGATAGTAGAACCGTAAATTCATCACCGCCAAGTCGCGCGAGCATTTGCTGGTTCTTCACCTTCAAGTCGAGATCGTCCGGCTGCTCTTCAGACATTGCCTGAGAAGCCTCAAATGCAATCAGATCTTCCGCCCGCAATGCGTTGGCGAGACGGTCGGAGAACTGGCCTAGAAGTTCATCACCAATATCATGCCCGTGTGTATCATTAACCCGCTTAAACTCATCCAGATCAACAAACAGCAGCGCGCCAGTGTGATCCTGACGGATTGAACGGTTGATCGCACGGGTCAATTCTTTGCGGAAAAATTCGCGGTTCGGAAGTTTGGTCATCTTGTCGACAAAAGCAAGCTCATACACTTGCTCAATATTCTGCTTGAGCTTTGTAAGCATTGAGGAAAATTCTATCCCCAACTGTTGTATTTCTTTTGGCCCGTCAATCGGAACGGTTGAATCCAGATCACCCGCAGCAACTGCTATCGCTGCATCAGACAACCGGCGAAGTGGTCCGGTGATCTGGCGAACCAATAAAGTTGAAAGCAGAACACCCAGCAACAGAATGGGAGCTGAAAAATAGAGGTTTGAAAGAACAACCGGACCGGCAATTGTCGCAAATTCCGGGTTCCAGAACTTTAGCATTACAGAACCGGCCACGTCCCCATTTTGCAAGATGGGCTCAATCCCCGTTATTGTGCGGCCAGAAACGCGGTACCGCGCGTCTCCGTTTTCCAACGCCAAATTGTATTGTAAAGTGATTTCGGGAACATCCGAGATTTGCGTATCCGATACTCCATCCAGAAACACTGTCCGTTCTTTATTGGTCACAAATGCATCGATTACCTTTTGGTCCGCCCGTAAAGGAACCAAAAGTTCTTCCAGTTCATGAAACTGGAAATTGGCAAGCTGCTTTTCGAAATTACGAGCAAAAAGACTGGTGGCAGAACGTGCATCTGCCAGCCCCTGAGCCCGTGAGTGACGGGTTTCAACAACAATATCGGTTACGAGCTGAACCGCCATCAAAGACGCCGCCAAGCCAATCACCAACAAAACGACCCTAAAGTGAATGCCGCCTGTCCAATATCTGATTTTCCCCTGATTCAAGTTACCCGCCCGGAGAATTTCTCCGCTCCCATCTTTCTTCGGGAAATCTATCAATGGCCTCTGAAAAAAGAGTTAAAACACGCTCGTTAAGCTCATGAAAACGCTGTGTTTACGGCGATATAGTTAATAACGTGCCAACATTTGCCAATACGTTAAAACAACCTGGCCGCGAAACCACCGAATATGCACAATCAGGCGATTGCAAACATTGGCGGGCTGTGAAACGCTGTCAATCTGATGAACAAGACCTCCCCTGATTACCAACCAAAAATTGCTACGCTTGCCCTTGCAGCCGCGATAAGCCCGCTGGCAATCAACATATATTTGCCGTCACTCCCGAGCATTACCGGCTACTTTCAGACGACGCCATCATATGCCCAGTTGTCCATATCAATGTATTTGGCGACAACTGCACTGTTGCAATTGATTTTCGGACCGCTTTCCGACAAATATGGCCGCCGCCCTGTGATGATCTCATTACTTTTTATCATGCTGTTGGCCACACTTGTGTGCATCTATGCACCAACAATCGAGGTGTTTTTGCTGGGGCGGGTCATGCAAGCAAGTGCTGCGGTCGGTGTCGTGCTCTCACGTGCAATCGTACGGGATATGGTTGAAGGTGACGAGGCTGCCAGCATGATTGGTTATGTAACCATGGGAATGACGCTTGCTCCCATGCTTGGCCCAGCAATTGGCGGGCTCCTGGAAGAACGCTTCGGCTGGCAGGCATCATTCTGGTTACTGTTTGGTTTCACTTGTTTCTCAATCATCATCATGTGGTTCAATCTGCATGAAACCAATAACCAGCGCGGCGGCACTTTTAAGCAACAATTCCAGGCATGGCCCGAGCTTGTTGGTTCAAAGCGGTTCTGGGGATACGCAATCTGTTGCGCCTTTTCCTCCGGTTCATTTTTTGCATTTCTGGGGGGCGGACCTCTGCTCGCTGCTTCCTACTATAATACCGGCCCAACCGCATTTGGCCTGTACTTCATGTTAGTTGCAGTCGGCTACATGCTTGGTAACTTTCTGGCCGGGCAATTTTCACCAAGGGTCGGCGTCAACCGGATGATTATGGGAGGGAACGTTTTGGTCCTTGCCGGTATGGTGTTGGCACTTGTGTTAACCAGCGCCCTGCCAGAAGAACCGATGGCGTTTTTCATGCCGGTCTTCTTCATAGGGTTAGGCAATGGGATCACCTTGCCCAATGCCAATGCCGGTATTGTAAACGTACGCCCGGCAATCGCCGGTGCTGCATCAGGATTGGGCGCAAGTGTTCAAATTGGTGGAGGTGCAGCCTTTGCAACCCTGACCGCCTACGGCATTTCCTATGAAGACGGCCCTGCAAGCCTGATTGGCTTCATCATCACATCCATTGTTTGCGCCATTGTTTCAGCGCTTTATGTCATGCATATAGAACGTTTGAGAAACCAAATCTGAGAAGTCAGTTGACCAAAAAACAAAGCCCATTTCTGGTACAACCCAACCCCGATGACCCGACGCTTTCAACCAGTGTGCGAGGGATTGATCACACCGGTGCCGCGGTTGATACGCGCGTTGTTCAAGAGCGCGCGCTGACCTTGTATATCAACGCGCAGGAAGTTGTCACAATGATGACGATTGGCGACCATCCAGATCTTCTGGCGATCGGTTATCTGGCAAATCAGGCGATGCTTTCACCCAACGATATTATCACAGGGATTGAGCACGATGATGAACTGGATGTGGTCGTTGTTCGCACGCAACAAGAAACCAATTTTGAGGAAAAACTCAAAAAGAAGGTTCGCACATCAGGCTGTGCGCAGGGAACCGTTTTCGGAGATGTCATAGAGAGTTTTGAAAAGATCAAATTGCCCAGGCATGCCGGGTTGAAAACAAGCTGGTTATACGCATTAACAAAGGCAATTAATACGGCACCAAGCCTTTACCTTGAAGCCGGCGCAATCCATGGCTGCGTCTTGTGTGAACAAGACCGGCCGCTGGTTTACATGGAAGATGTGGGTCGCCACAACGCGGTCGACAAAATTGCCGGCTGGATGTTTCGCAACAAGACCAACCCGGCAAACAAGAGTTTCTACACCACGGGTCGGTTGACTTCAGAAATGGTGATCAAGACCGTCATGATGGGTATTCCCATTCTGATTTCCCGCTCGGGTTTCACTGCATCCGGCGTTGAATTGGCACGTCAGGCCGGTCTTACACTGATAGGACGGGCGCGCGGGAAACGCTTCCTCGCCCTGTCAGGCCAGGAACGTATAGAGTTTGATCTTGATCCAGAAAGCATCCCGGATGAAGACCGTTCCGCGCGACGCAAAGGGGCAACATCATGACAGGACTACTGGGTGTTGTTCTGGCCGGCGGACTTTCACGACGCATGCAGGGACCAGAAAAAGCTTTCCTTAAACTCAATGGCACATTCCTTATCGAGCATGTCACCCACCGGCTCGAACCACAGGTTTCGGAGATATTGATCAATGCGAACGGTGACCCTTCGCGTTTCTCATCGCTTGGATACCCGGTGCAAGCTGATACTGTAGAAGGCTTCGCCGGCCCGCTTGCGGGTGTATTGGCCGGAATGCGCTGGGCCGAAAAAAACACAAAAGCGGGCCACATCATCACAGCGGCGGCAGATACCCCTTTTTTTCCTGAAGATTATGTAGCTTGCATGTCAAAATGCAGGGCGCATACCAATGCAGATATTGTTCTTGCCTCCTCCAACGACAGGCGGCATCCTGTCTTCGGTCTCTGGCCTGTTGCGTTGGCAGACAATCTGGAGGGTTTTCTGATAGATGAAAAAAACCGCAAAGTAATGATGTTTGTTGAAAGATACTCAAATTGCACCGTCGCGTTTAATAACGTGACACAGGACCCGTTTTTCAACCTCAACACGCCCGATGACCTGACGACCGCAGAGAAAATTGCCAGTGAGATGATGCCAACATGATCAAACCACCCTGCTTTGGCGTTGCCGGCTGGAAAAACTCCGGCAAGACTTCTTTGGTCGCTGCTCTGGTGCGTGAGGTAACCGGTCGCGGATTTAAGGTCTCAACCATAAAGCACGCACATCATGCGTTTGACCTTGATCATGAAGGCACCGATAGTTTTAAACATCGATCGGCTGGCGCCAATGAAGTGATCCTGGTTTCTGCAAATCGTTGGGCAATCCAGCATGAATTGATAGAGGATGAAGAACCGTCGTTTGAAGAAATAGCGGCTAAACTTTCGCCCTGTGATTTGGTTCTCGTTGAGGGCTACAAGCGGGAGAACATACCTAAAATAGAGATCATCGGACCGGTTTCAGAACAGAATTACTTCTGGCCGGTGGACAAAAATATCAAGGCCCTGGCTATCGACACAGCCTTGGGAGAATGCAGGTTACCGCAATTTGCAAGGGAACAAACAACTGATATAGCGAACTTTATTCTGAAATTTCATGGGTTTCAGCAATGAAGAAACTGGCCGATGATTGTTTCATCCATGACCACGAACGAATGGCCCATCAAGAAGCCATCACGCTTCTTAAATCGAGAATGTTTAAACTCACAGCAACCGAAAGTATCCCGCTTGAAAAGGCATCTGGAAGAATACTGGCCGAGCAGATCAAAGCCTCCCGCGATATTCCGGCTTTTAACAACTCAGCAGTTGATGGTTACGCGTTTTCCCACGCTGATCATGAACCCGCAGATGGAGTTTTCCCGATAAGTCTTCGTATTGCGGCAGGCGAAACAAAGACCGGGGATTTAACAAGTTTAACAGCTGCGCGCATATTTACCGGCGCTCCCTTGCCCTTGGCTGCAGATACCGTTGCCATGCAGGAAGACTGTGAAGTTCAGGAAGTTGATGACAGAACCATTGTCACAATACCGCCCGGTTTGAAGAAAGGTGCAAATTGCCGGCTGGCAGGAGAGGATGTTGAGAGCGGGCAGGCTGTTTCCGATGCCGGGCAAATTCTGGAACCACAATATCTTGCGGCAATTGCCTCAACCGGAACCGCAAGGGTATTGGTCAACAAACCGCTCCGGGTCGGTTTGATTTCAAGCGGTGATGAAATACTGCGTCCGGGAGAACTTTTTCACGACGGAGGCGTCTATGATGCAAATCATTTCATGCTTCAGGGTTTGATGGATAATCCAAATTTCACAGTCACCGATTTGGGCATCTGCCCTGATGAAAAAGACCAGCTGCACATCCTTTTGTCAAAGGCTGCCAGGGAGCATGATGTCATTCTCTCAACCGGTGGGGCTTCAAGGGGTGAAGAAGATCATTTTGTTTCCGCGCTTGAAACGCTCGGCACGTGCCACATGTGGCAATTGGCTGTAAAACCGGGTCGCCCGATGAGTTTTGGCCAGATTTCCCGAACACCTTGCTTTGCCCTGCCGGGCAATCCGGTTGCAGCATTTGTATGCTTTCTTCACTATGTCCGCCCTGCCCTGATATGTCTTGCTGGCGGCACCTGGAATGAGCCGCAGCGCTTTCCACTTCCTGCCGCGTTTAACCTTCAATCAAAACCGGATCGCCGCGAGTTCCTGCGCGGCTATGTGATTATCTCCAGGCAAGGCATTACATCTGCCCAGAAATTCGACCGCGACGGGTCCGGACTAATTTCAGGACTGACAACAGCCACCGGGCTAATTGAAATCGAAGAGAAAATGACTTCGGTCACACGGGGAGTTTTGGTCAATTTTCTCCCTTATTCCGGATTTTTGAGATAACTGCTGCCTCCGACTTCTGGCGTTAATGATCAAATCCAAACCTTCGAAGTGACCTTGCACCTTTGCCGATAATAAATATACTTGAATAGCTTCAACGGGTTGTTGGAGAAACGCTGATATTTTTGTACAGTTTTGGCTGAAGAAATCGTTGGTATCCGGGTAAAGCATTGCTAAGGTGAAGTGCCTGGGGGGAAACTGAGTATATAACTGAGTACGTAAAGGGGTTACTTAACATGAAGAAAATTCTTGTGACTGCAGTGCTTGCAGCGCTTGTATCAACTGCTGCTTATGCGGGTGATACGGTTCGCATGGGCACTGAGGGTGCATACGCACCCTACAACTTTGTTAACGACAAAGGTGAAATTGACGGCTTCGAGCGCAATGTCGGCGACCGCATTTGCGAACTTGCCAATCTGGAGTGCGTTTGGGTCAAAAATGAGTGGGATTCCATCATTCCAAATCTTGTTTCCGGCAACTACGACACAATTATTGCAGGAATGAGCATCACCGAAGAGCGCGATCAGGTAATTGACTTCTCAGATGAATATTTCCCGCCGGACCCAAGTTCCTATGTCGCATTGAGCGGCGGAAGTGTTGACGTGAAAACAGCTGTTATCGCTGCGCAAACCGGTACAATCCAGGCGGCCTATGTTGCTGATTCAGGCGCAACTTTGGTTGAATTCAAAACTCCAGACGAAACCATCGCCGCGGTTCGCTCAGGCGAAGCAGATGCCGTCATTGCTGACGATGCATTCCTCAAAAAATTCGTTGACGATAGCGGTGGAGAGCTCGAGTTCGTTGGCGACCAGGTCATGATCGGTGGCGGCATCGCCATTGGTGTACGCGAAAGCGACACCGATTTGAAAGCTAAGCTAAACGCTGCAATCGCGACCATGAAATCTGATGGAACATTGAACACTTACTTAGCAAAGTGGTTCCCGGACAGAAAAGACATCAGGTACTGATGCAATGTTGTGAAGGGGGCAACCCCCTTCACATTCTCCATGAGAGCTAGAGCATCTTTTATTAAATATAAACCGCTTTGATGGCGTGAGGTTTGTGATCTCGCCCGGCGGTTTTCAAAAAGCGGGTTAGATACCCGGTTGAGAAAAACAACAAAGCGAGAGCGCAAAGATCGCCCAAGCAAAAGATAGGACTGAAGATAAAGTATTGAATTCAAACTTGTTTTTTCACCCATTTATCGCAGCCGCATGGCTTTGCCCCAGGAAGGGCGTTGCGAATTTCTTGTGGTGCAAAAACACCATGGCGCAATCCGCGCCTGTTCCTGTGACAAATTTCAGGCGGTCAAAGTGATTCATATTTAATAAAAGGTGCTCTAAATGTTTTCCTATTGCGCCGACCCTTCGTCAATATCAGGATTGGCCTGGCTTTCCTGTTATTTGACCACTAATAATCATTTCTCGCTGTACAGCAGTGTGCTGACAGTTTTGCTTCTGCTTGCCTGCGCGGCACCGATGGCACTTGCTTTCGGGTTTGGTGGCGCAATGGCAAAACGCTCAAAATTCCTGCCGCTTAGCTGGTTCGGAAGCATCTACACCAACATGATACGCGGTGTCCCGGAAATCATTTTCTTCCTGTTCGTTCCCATCGCTCTGGACCAGGCATTTGAGTATGTCCGTCACCTCTTGCTTTGCCCGGACCCGTCAGCGGCGGTTTATCAGGGTAATGAATTTATTGTCTGCGCCGCAGCAAAACTCCCGCTCAACACCGCGGAACCGTGGGTCCATTCCACCTACTCGCTTATGTTGGCGATCCTGGGATTTTCGATAGTGTTTGGAGCCTTCGCGGCGAATGTCATTGATGGTGCCCTGCGTGCAGTACCCAAGGCACAACTGGAAACCGCAGCAGCCATAGGAATGACAGATCGCCAGGTATTTTGGCGCATTCATGTCAAGCAGATGTGGGCCTTTGCGCTATCAGGGCTCTCAAACCTCTGGATCATCCTGGTGAAGTCTACACCTCTCCTCTTTTTGCTCGGCATAGAAGATGTTGTTTACTGGGCCAAATATCTGGGGGCTACAAAAACCACCGGCTATTTTGAATACCCGCACCCTGATTGGCGCTTCTGGTATTTCCTTGCCCTCCTCGTTTTCTACATGTTCATGACCTGGGCCAGCGAGCACATCCTCGGTAAAATTTCTCGAAGATTATCCAAGGGCCAGGCAACGCTTGGCAACCTTCAAGATACCGGAATACGCGCATGACTTGCAGTCAAACCATCGCCGATTATGGCCTGCGTTCCATTGGAATTGGCGAACGGCTGTTACCAAAGGCGGATATTACCGTGTGCGAACAGTTTGTCCTGATCGGCAGCGGTATGATCTGGAACATCTACTTTGCCGTCCTGGCCCTCAGCCTGGGCTTCTGCTTTGCCACCGTTTTGGCGTTGTCAAAGGCAAGTTCCGATCCGGTTCTTTCCAGACTGGCAAAGGGATATATTTTCCTGTTCCGTGGTTCTCCGCTGTTTCTGCAATTCTTTTTTGCCTATGAGCTTTTCGTGCTGCTTCCCAAAACAGGTTTTGAAATCAACCTTGGATTTGTGGAAATTGCGGCCGAGACCCGATGGCTCGTAAAGGCCTGGCTTGGGGCACTGATTGTCCTTTTTCTCAATACGTCTGCCTACAGCGCTGAGATATTCTACGGCGCTTACCGCTCAGTACCCAAAGGTGATCTCGATGCGGCAAACTCTTTGGGGATTGCACCGGGGCCACGTTTCCGCAGGATCGTCTGGCCTACCATGCTGCGCATTGCGTGGCCTGCCTATACCAATGAAGCAATATTCCTGTTTCATTCGACAGCCCTTGCATTTCTTGCAAGCTTCCCCGCTTGGCGGCAAAAGGGTGACGCGCTTTATTACGCCAAGTATTTTGCCGACAAGACGTTTAACCCCTTTATCCCCTATCCTATCGTGGGCCTATACTTTATCCTGGTCACACTGGTGATTGTGTTCTTGTTCTCGCTGGTCAACAAAAAGCTCAACCATCACCTGGATCCAAAAGAGAAAAACAAATTGAAATATCGTCCCCGTTTCATAAGATGATGACATGTTTGCCCAGATAGCTCTGCCAATTTGGCTCGTTGTTCTGCTGGCAATATTTGCTGCAATTGCGCTGCTTGATCGCGTATTTGCTCCAGGGGTCCGCTACTTCTTTCGTCGTCGGGTAAATTCAGCGATTGATGAATTGAACGCACGGCTTGATACCCGCATTCAACCGTTCAAACTAACCCGCAAACAAAGCCTGGTGGATCAGTTGATGTATGACCCACATGTCATTGCTGCGGCTGAAGAAGAAGCAGAACGTGATGGAAAACCACTGACCGTTGTCATGGAAAAAGCGGAACGCTATGCACGCGAAATCATCCCGTCCTTTTCACCACTGACTTATTTTGGCATCGGCACGCGCGTCTCCAAATGGCTGTCACAATTCTTCTTCAGGGTTCGCCTTGGCTTCATCGACGACGAAAAATTACGGGCAATCGATCCCGGCGCATCGATTGTGTTTGTGATGAACCACCGATCCAATATGGATTATGTGCTGGTGACCTTCCTGGCTTCAACCCGGACCACGCTTTCCTATGCCGTTGGCGAGTGGGCCCGGATATTCGGTCTGCAAACACTCATACGGTCAATGGGCGCATATTTCATCCGCCGTGCTTCCGGCAACGAGCTTTATCGAAGGGTCCTCGCCCGTTACGTTTCCATGGCCACTCGGGAGGGCGTCACGCAAGCAGTTTTTCCCGAAGGAGGGTTGAGCCGCGACGGGAACTTGCGCGAACCAAAACTCGGTCTCTTGAGTTACATGTTGAACGACTTCAAAACTTCAGATGGGCGCGACATCATCTTTGTGCCGGTCGGCATCAATTATGACCGGACCCTTGAAGACCGCATCTTAACAAGAGACCGTGAAGCCGAACACACCGGCAGGGATTTTTCGTTCAGCTTCGGCAGAACCTTTTCATTCATCTGGGACCTTTTGAAACGACGATTTTACGGACGTCTTTACCGCATGGGATACGCATGTGTGAGCTTTGGCAATCCGGTTTCCATGACGGATTGGCTAAAAACAAACAAGGTGCGGTTCGACCGATTGAGCGAGAAAAACCGGTTCAACACCATCCGAAAGCTCGGCGACCATTTAATGGACAAGGTTGGCGAAGTTGTTCCTGTCCTGCCTGTAGCACTTGTATCCACAGTGTTTCTTGCGGAAAAATCAGGCAACGCCTTGGGTGAACTTCAGCTAAAATCCCGAATTGCGAAACGGGTTGAAGAATTGGCTGATGCAGGACACCATGTCCATATCCCAAGAGAAGATCTGGATTATGCAATCAGCACCGGTTTAAGAATCCTGTTGCTTCGACACCTCGTAATTCTCGACAAAGACGGCAGATACCGTGCCAATGAGAAAGAAACAGTGTTGCTTGAATATTATGCCAACTCAATCGCGCATCTTGTTTAGCGTTTCGCGTTCAATCAGAACAGCCCCAGATATTCGAATGCTATTGAACGACAATGGTGTAGGCAAAGCGGGGCTCATTGAGCGTTGAAAAATCACCCGGCTTGCCAAGCAGGGAATATCCGATCCGGTAAAGCCCGGGTTTGTCTCCCGCAATAAAAACAAGCTGCAAAATAGCACCTCCAATGCTCTCACCTGCGCGTTCATTAAACCGGCTGGTGTGGGTCGACAAAAACGGCCGCTCAGAAACCAAAGGGGTCAAAATCTGTTGCCCCTTCGCACCCTCGGGAGCCTCAAGGGTAAGGCCGCCGATAATGGTGTCATTGAGCGGGTTGAGCTTGCCGTCGGCATTTGTGTCACGCAGGATCAATCCGCCGGAATAAAGTTGAAGCGCCTTCGGTAATTTTATGCCAAGTTCGTCCAATTGCTGACGAGAAAGAACGCCTGCACCTTCAATGCCTGCATTTTTCAACCCTTCATTCCGTTCGTAAAGAATTACCGGCAAGGGTAACGTATTGCTTGCCACACCGAGAATTTGATTTACTCCCAGACGTTGCCAATTGTGGTTTCGCTGGTCATGCGGAATATTGGTCGGGAACACCTGAGGAGCTGGTTCATCAAGGAAGGCAACCTCGCCCCTTCCCTGCGCAGTGATGTTACCTGCACCATCAAAAAATCTCACTTCAACCATGCCTGTTTCACCGGTTGAGACAAACGCACTTACCCGTCCAATGTGGATGATTTTTACGCCTCGTTGACGGATCGGATCAAATGCGGCACCCAGTGCCGGAGAGAGCATGTTTTCTGGTTTCAAACCACCTTGCACGGTCGGCTCAATCACAAACGTATTTTCGTTCTTTCCCTGCTTGACTTCAAATCCCGACTGGCTGGCGGGAAGGCCCTGCTGTGGAGTTCCTGCCACAAGCAAAATGGCACGGTCATCCAGCGGGATCGATAGATCGCGCCTATAACCGCTCACCATCTCAACCTCTAATCGCCCACCTGACGCAATACCATAGCCCAGGATTAAAGGATCAAGAAATAGATCGCCCCCTATTTCTTCAGTTTGTAAAAATACATTGATACCGCTTCTTATATTCCTGACGATACCGTTGGGAAACACCGGCGCGCTGGTAATGTGTGAAACGATGCCGTCAGCCCTAGCGGGCGGTGCAGGTGACATCACCAAAAGAATAAGCGCAATCCCTGTCACCGTGCAAGTCGGGATTACAAGGAAGGCAGTCCTCAAAAGCAGGACCAGGGATGTAAATTTTAGATAAACAACCATTGCCATACGCCTTAAAGCCATTAAATATCAGATACGATTTTAGACAGGAAAGAAGCAGATATGGCAAGAGTTGCGTTTATCGGATTAGGCATCATGGGTTATCCCATGGCTGGATATATTGCAAAAGGTGGACACGAAGTTTCCGTGTACAACCGAACAACCGCAAAAGCGGAAGCCTGGGTAAAAGAATTTGGTGGCAGCTTTGCCGAAACCCCTGCAGACGCTGCAAAAGACTGCGATTTCGTATTCTGTTGCGTCGGCAATGATGCCGACCTGCGAAGTGTTTCTGTAGGCGAAAACGGCGCTTTTCATTCAATCAGGGAAGGTGCGGTGTTTATCGACAACACAACCGCGTCAGCTTCCGTTGCGCGTGATCTTTCGCACGAAGCTGCATCGCGCAAATTTGATTTCCTCGATGCCCCGGTTTCCGGGGGTCAGGCAGGAGCCGAGAATGGCGTACTCACCGTAATGGTCGGTGGCGATGAGGCAGTTTACGAAACTGCCAAACCGATCATCGACTGCTATGCGAGGATGGTCGGGCTAATGGGCCCGGTTGGCAGTGGCCAGCTGACCAAGATGGTCAATCAGATTTGCATCGCCGGTCTGGTTCAGGGGCTTTCCGAAGGCATTCATTTTGCCCAAAATGCCGGCCTTGATGTGGAAGCTGTGATCTCAGTCATCTCGAAAGGTGCAGCGCAATCATGGCAAATGGAAAACCGTTGGGAAACCATGAACAACGGAGAATACGAGCATGGCTTCGCAGTGGATTGGATGCGCAAGGATCTTTCTTCCTGTCTTGATGAGGCACGCAGCAACGGCGCCAACCTGCCGGTCACCGCACTTGCGGACCAGTTTTATTCTGAAGTTCAAAAAATGGGCGGCAATCGCTGGGATACATCAAGCTTGCTTGCGCGTTTGAAAAATGCTGGATAACAAAAATACAAAGACCTGACTGACCTTTTGATCAGCCTTTTTCAAGCTTCAGATAGTCCAGCGGCAACTCGGTCGTATCCTTGATGCGTTCCATCGCAAAGGCACTGGACACATTTTCGATATCGATTTGCGAGACAAGCTTCTTGTAGAACACATCGTAAGCAGAAATGTCCGGCACGACGACACGCAGCAGATAATCAATGTCGCCGCTCATCCGATAAAAGCCGACAACTTCTGTCAGTTTGGAAATCACTTCGGCAAATCGTTTCAGCCACTCTTCATTGTGCTTGTCAGTTTTAACAAATACAAAAACAGTTACGCCTGCATTGACCAATTCAGGATCAAGAATAGCAACCCGCTTGCGGATTACCTTGTCTTCTTCCATTTTTTGTATCCGCCGCCAACACGGCGTGGTTGATAACCCAACTCGTCGGGCGATGTCTGCTACTGGAAGTGTTGTATCCTGCTGAAGGATCCCTAAAATTGCTTTGTCAGTCTTATCCACGGATGTGCCTCAAATTAGAGCAAATTTCGTTTAAACGGATACGGGTAAACAAAAATGCGTATACAAAATCAAATAAGGTACGCGTTGATGTTGTTCTGATTGAACGCGAAACGCCCTTGAAGCTTAACCCAAATTTGCTCTTTCACCGCTTCAAAGATGCAATGATTGAATCTAGTCGACGAAATACCATTTCATAAATCGATGAAAAACAAAATAGATTTTGCGGAATTTTTGAGAAAACCAAACCAATTTAGAATAATCAGTTATATAAGTATTCGAACCTGCGCCCGCAAAAATGGCAGCAAATCGTTGGAAAACCAAGGATTTTTGCGGATCCAGCCATTGTTCCGCCACGACGGATGGGGCATCGGAAGGTAAATCGGGCTATCAGTTGTTTTAGTGATGGCTTTCCAATTTGCAACTGTTGCAGTCAGGGTTTTTTCAGCCAACTCATCCAAATAATGACGTTGGGCATACATGCCGATCAGCAAAACCAGCTCAACCTGGGGCATTGCTTGGGTCACTTCAGCCTGCCATCTTTCCGGGCACTCCCGACGCGGTGGAAGATCACCCCCCTTGGCATCCAGCCCTGGAAAACAAAAACCCATTGGCGTGATTGCCAAACGATCCGGATCATAAAATGCAACCTCGTCAATCCCCATCCATTGACGCAACCGATCGCCGGATGGATCGGTAAACGGCCTGCCGGATTTGTGTACCCGCACCCCCGGCGCCTGGCCAATTATCCTGACCCGGGCCTTTTGCGACAGAACAGCGACCGGACGTGGTTCATGCGGCAGCGGTTCTCCTCGTGGCTTATCAAGGCATATCCGGCATTTGGATATCTGCCGGGAAAGGTCATCAAGCGAGGCCGTCACAGTTGCACACCTGGCCGTCCCGACACCTCTCCAAGCCATCGTTTATAGTGCTTCACCCCTTTTTCAGGAACCTGCAACCGGGCAGGTTTGAAAAACTGTGCAGCGACCAGTGCCGTAATATCAGCAACGCTAAACGCGTCACCCGCGATAAACTCATTGTTCGCCAGTTGATCATCAAGAATATCCAGAAACTCAATCGCAAGTTTCTGATTTTTTAGCCCCCAAGCTTCAATCTGCTCGCCCTCAAGCACGGCAGCACCGGGATGGAGGTGGCGAAATGAAAAGGCGACCCGCAGGAAAAACCCAAATTCCACCCGGCGATTCCACATTTCAATTCTTGCCTGCGCAAGCCCGTCCCGTCCCAACAGGTTTGGCTCACGATAAAGGCTTTCAAGATACCGGCATATTGCAATTGTCTCCGCAATCACAGTCCCATCATCAAGCTCAAGAAACGGCACGGTTTGGAGCGGGTTTTTTTTAGCCATCTCATCGGTACGCTGTTCCAGGGCATTGATGTCCAACTGGACGGTATCAAGTTCCAGCCCTTTTTCTTTCAAGAATATTTGCACTCGCCGCGGATTGGGTGCCCTGCCCCCATCATACAACTTCAAAATTCTTCTCCTCACAACCTAGTGGATTGATTCAAACATTTGGAACCCGTTTTCCGAGACCTCTCATCCAAATATTTGAATCTTAAAATCCACTAGAAAACAATACCTTAGTCAAACAGCTTTGTCAGCCAATTGGATTCAAGCTTTTCAGCCCGGCTGCGTCGCCAATCTGATGGAAGGGAGAACTCACCCTGCCATAGCCCATTTCCCTTACGCCTGGCTTCAGCTTCTTCACGCTCATAATCACCAAAGGCAACTGCCCACCCGTCAGACACCATTGCCTGATTAATTTCTTTTCCCCCAGCCTCACACAAACCCAGAAAGCGATCATATTTGTCAGTTTCGTTTCCGCTGCAAGTCACTTTTTTGCCAGCAACCAAACGCCTTAGATGAGCTGCTGCTTTCTTGCCACAGGGATATTCAGCGTTTCCGGCTGCTGCCGCCTTGCACAACTGCCGGTATTCAGGCGCGTCAATGCCCAACAGGCGGATTTCCCGCGAACCAACCATCAAGCTGTCACCATCCATAACGCGCGCATTGCCCGCAACATCTTCAGAAGAGTAATTTGCAAGAAATGCAGACCCGGCCGCCAATAGGCCGAGTATCAGGAGCATTCGCAGAAAATCAAAAACACGTTTCATCAGATGGTTTGTCCACACCCCCTACAAGCAAATCCTAACCGGATATTTACCAAATTTAGCTACCCTCAGTTAACACAAAACCCGTGGTTATGGGCACGACCCCAGAGTACCGAGTTTCAACCTATGCATGAATTGAATGATCCGGTCGATAAAAACATCGTTGATGTTTCCAAACGCCGACCAGCGGCAGCAAAGGCTGTGCGGGAGTTTCGTACGCGGATAAATTCTGTTGGTTCGACCAAGGTTGCTTATGAGCAGGAGCTTTTGAAGGGCTTTGCGCGCAACCAGATTAACTTTACCTTTGTCATGCCTGTCCTGATTGCTCTGGTTGCAGTCATCTCGCTCGCCTGGATTGAACTCCCCGTCGCAGGATTATGGGCAACAATAACCATCCTCGCCCATTTGGTGTTGGCGGCTTTGTCCAAGCGCTTCATCGACGGTCTCAAGGAAGATCAAGACATCAAAACCTGGCGCAGGCGTTTCCTCATTGCACAATACTTGATTGCGGCGACCTGGACGCTCTATGCAACCACCAGTTGTGCGACCTGCACTGACAATGAGTACGCAATCATACAATTTTCTACAATTCTGGTTTTCATTACCGCAACCTCGATGTTGAACCACGCCCTTGGATACGGCTCATTGATCTCAGTAATACCTCCGGCACTCTACATGGCCGGAAAGCTCGCCTGGACAGCAGAAACACCCTTGCTGGTAATGGCAGGAATTCTGGTCATATCTTTGGTGTTCAGCCAACTGCTTGCCAGACGCTTTCAATCGCTCCTGATCTCGATGCTGGAACATGCAACCGTCAAGGAAACCCTCATCGCTGAACTTGAAACGGAAAAATCTTTCTCTGAGAGTGCCCGCAAACGTGCCGAAGATGCCAACCTTGCAAAGTCACGGTTCCTTGCAACAATGAGCCACGAACTACGCACACCTCTTAATGCAATTCTTGGTTTCTCAGAAATCATGCGCGATGAAATTTTCGGACAACTGGGAAATGATAACTACCGTGAATATGTAAACGATATCCATAATTCCGGCTCTCACCTGCTCAAACTCATCAATGAAATCCTCGATATTTCACGGATCGAAGCTGGCAAGCATGAGATAAATGAAGAGCATCTTGATCTTGTTTCTGTAGTGGATGATGCACGCCACATGATGGAGATCAAAGCCAAGCAGAAAAACATCAAGATATCAACCGCCTATGAGGGCAACCTGCCGGAAGTTTGGGTTGACGAACGGGCCATAAGACAAATCACGCTGAACCTCTTGTCCAATGCGATGAAATTCACACCGACCGGCGGCACTATCTGTGTAAAAGTAGGATGGACCTCACAGGGCGGACAGTATTTCTCGGTCAAAGATTCAGGCCCCGGCATTCCTGAAGATGAAATACCACTGGTGCTGGCTTCCTTCGGACAGGGCACCATCGCCATCAAACATGCGGAACCGGGCACAGGTCTTGGCCTGACGATTGTTCAGGCATTGTTGCAAATTCATCAGGGCCGGTTCGATCTGAAATCAAAAATACGTAATGGAACGGAAGCGATTGCTTATCTTCCGCCAAGTCGTATTTCAAAACCGAGAGCTTCTGCACCCCCTCTTGATGACGATCTCGAGCATGTCGACACCCCGAAAGAAACCGCCTGATCCCGATTGCAAAAAGGGCTCCGGGTTGTGAACCACTAAGGATTGGGGTCCAACTGCCAAACCAGTGCTGCTGACTTTATGATCTGGGCTGACAGTCCCAACTGCAATACCGGATCAGTAGAAAGCTTGTCGGAAACCACAGATTTTAGCCCAACCCCAGCAGCATGTCTTCCAAGCAATGCGGAACCAAATGACTGGGCCTGCAGACAGTGAGACGCAGCATCCTCATTTGCAGCAACCAGGACCAGTATCGCTGCAAGTCCCGCATATCCGGCCACAACAACCGGGATATGCTGGCTCCGCGCAGCAAGAACTGCCCCGCAAATCGCAGCAGTTTCGCGCCCTCCCAGATGGCGTAACAACTCCAGAGGATCTGTCTTGTATGACCTGGCCCTTGAAACAGCCCTTGTAGCCAGAGAAATCCTGGCGTCGTCCGTCGCTAAACCACATTCGATTGCCAGAGTTTCAACATCGGAGCCAACAAGGATTGATAAAAGCGCCAGGTTCGAAACATTGAAACCGGTCTCAACAGCAGACAGGCAAAGTAAATCCGCCCCCCCGGCAATTGCCTCCATGCCAAACGCGATGGTTCCTGCACATGCTTTTTCATCCAAAGACGGTTCTTCCGCGATATCGGCAACCGGAATTTGCAGCGCCAGATCAAGAACCTTGAGACCGAGACCATTGTCATGGCAGAGCCGGTTAATCGGCGCTGTCCCCTGCGATATCTCCGTTACATCCGCCAAAAGCCGATCATCACCGGAACGATCTACCGCATGCGTTCCGGCAAACAAGGTGACAACCGGTCTTCGAATTACCGGCGACCGGCCACTCCAGGCAGCGTACCACCCGCAAAGTTCCCCCAGCTTGCCAGGCTCCTCCCCCATGCGCTCATGCACCTGACCTTTTGTCAGCAAGGCAATCTCGTTGTTTGCTTTGGGCAGATTTGCCAGCAGATTGCGGAAGTCATCAAACGGCAGGCCGCTCTCATTAAGTTTCATGGGTTTTCCGGGAAAACAGGTTGATGGACCGGATACTTTCCAGTAACCGGAACAAGCTTTTAAACAAGCGTGATGTTATGTAAAGACCGCAATCTGGAATTGATCCCAATGACCGTTCAGTCGCCCTGTGTTTTGATTTGCTCTATCGATATGAAGACCGGCTATTGCTTTGGTTGCGGTCGTACCCGCGACGAGATCAGTGGCTGGATGAACTACACCGATGCTGAACGCACCGAAATCATGAACGGTCTTGAAGCCCGCTTGGAAACCGTCGAGCGCAAACCCCGTCGCGAAACCCGCCGTTCCAGAATGGCAAGAAAACGCAAAAGTGTTACCTGAAACGCTTAATAGTGGTCCGTTGGTATAATGCTGCTTTCGAGTTGCTAAACCGCATTTTGGAACTGACCCCGCACCGCTAAGAATGCCTCTTCAATGACTTCCGGTCCAGCACCGGATTTAACCGCCTTCATGCTGAGAGTTTGACGCCATGCGCGGGCACCGGGAATGCCTTGAAAAAGGCCGATCATATGCCGTGTGACCTGATTCATCCGCCCGCCCCGAGACAAATGCCCTTCCGAGTACACACACATGTCCGCGATAATTTCATCAAATGACGGAGATGAACCCTCTTCATCAAACATCACCTGATCAACCTCGCGCAAAAGCGATGGATTATGATAAGCAGCTCTCCCAAGCATCACGCCGTCGGTTTTTTGCAAGTGTTCACTGCATTGAATCAAATCCTCAACACCTCCGTTTATCCCGATGAAATGACTCATGTTTTTCGCTTTCAACCGATAAACACGATCATAATCAAGTGGCGGAACATCCCGGTTTTCCTTCGCGCTTAACCCTTTGAGCCAGGCTTTTCGGGCATGAACCCAAAGCGCCTGTGCCCCCTGCCCCCAAACGGCGCAAGCAAGTGCATCAAGCGCCTCTTCCGGATCCTGCTCATCAACCCCGATCCGGCATTTGACGGTCACCGGAATATCGACCGCAGACTTCATCGCCGCCACACATCTTCCCACCAGTCCAGGCTCGCGCATCAGGCAGGCACCGAAAGTACCGGATTGAACCCGGTCGGAAGGGCATCCAATATTGAGGTTTATTTCGCCATACCCAAATTCTGCGCCAATTTTGGCAGCTTCTGCCAACTTTTGCGGGTTACTACCACCCAGTTGCAATGCAATGGGGTGTTCTGTCTGGTCAAAGCCAAGCAGGTGATCACGATCCCCATGGATGACCGCATCCGCAACCACCATCTCGGTATAAAGCAATGCATGCTTGCTCATTAACCGGTGAAAGTATCGGCAATGGCGATCGCTCCAATCCATCATCGGCGCAACGGCAAAAATTTTCACTTTGCTTTGAACGTGCTTAAGGTACATTCAGCCTAACTCTACTTTGGGCACCACAGAACCCGCACCAATACTCCACCAAGATCACTTTGTACCGTAAAGTCGGTCACCAGCGTCACCAAGTCCTGGCACGATATACCCCTTTTCATTGAGATGACTGTCAATCGCCGCGGTATAAATCGGCACATCGGGATGTGTTTCTGTGAGCGCTTTGATGCCCTCAGGAGCGGACAAAAGACTTACAAACTTGATGGTCTTTGCACCCCCTTGCTTGAGTCTTGCAAGCGCTGCCGAAGCTGAATTGGCGGTCGCAAGCATCGGGTCAACCGCAATTACCAGCCGGTCCTCAAGCATGGCCGGAACTTTGTAATAATATTCTACCGGCTGCAGCGTTTCGTGATCGCGATAAAGACCGACATAGCCGACCCGCGCTGAAGGTACGAGGTCCAACATGCCGTCCAACAAACCGTTGCCCGCCCGAAGAATTGAAATGAAAGCAAGTTTTTTGCCGGCAAGCGTCGGAGCTTCCATCTTTTCCATCGGCGTCTCAATCTGCTTGGTGGTCAACGGCACATCGCGTAAAACCTCATAGGTAAGCAGTGTTGAAATTTCCCGGAGCAACTGCCTGAAAACCGCTGACGACGTTTTCTTCTCCCGCATAATGGTAAGCTTGTGCTGTATCAGCGGATGATCGACCAGAGTTACGTTTTCATGCATTGGCTTTGCTCTTTGCGGTTTGCATTTACAATTTTAATCTCTAGTGGATTGATTCAAACATTTGGAACCCGTTTTCCGAGACCTCTCATCCAAATATTTGAATCTTAAAATCCACTAGAAAACAATACCTTGCTAGTGGTCTTTACGTTCGAAACAAATGATAAAGAGTTCGCCGCAAAGGGACTCATTTGTTTCGAACGGACCTCTAGGGTCCATACTCAATGCTCAATCGGGCTGGACCCTAACTCCTGACATATTGGGATAGTTGGGCGAGGAAGACAATCGGATACCCCGACCGCCCCTCATCTATCCAACTGTTTTACACAGTTAACAAATTTCATGAACAAATTTTTTACCAATTGATTAAATTTTTCAATTAACCTAACCTGTTCTCTTGTTGGGCTATCCGGGCATGGAGGAAAATCGATGAGTGGCAACAAATTGGCAGATGGAATTGTCCCCGGAAGGCTGGATCAACACCAATACGAAGACAATTTTTCCGACATCCATCCGCCATTGGACTGCCATCAAGCGCTGGTTGCCGCGGACCGCTGCTACTTTTGCCATGACGCTCCTTGCGTGACCGCCTGCCCTACAGAAATCGATATTCCGTTGTTCATCCGGCAGATCTCGACCGGCAATACACTGGGCTCGGCAAAAACCATTTTCGACCGGAACATTTTGGGCGGCATGTGCGCACGGGTTTGCCCAACCGAAACCTTATGCGAGCAGGCTTGCGTCAGGGAATTTGCTGAGGGCAAGCCGGTCAATATCGGTATGCTGCAACGCTTTGCAACTGACGAAGCAATGAAAGCCGAAACTCAATTCTATGAGCGAAAGCCTGATACAGGCAAGAAGATCGCCATCGTCGGAGCAGGACCCGCCGGGCTTTCCTGCGCTCACCGGCTTGCGATGCATGGACACATCATAGATATCTATGATGCAAGGAAAAAAGCCGGCGGCCTAAATGAATATGGCATCGCAACTTACAAAACTGTCGATAATTTCGCCCAGGATGAAGTTGATTATATAACCAAAATCGGCGGCATCGAGTTTCACTACGGCAAAAAACTCGGCAGCAATCTGTCCTTGGAGGATTTGAGCAAAACTCATGATGCAACTTTCCTCTCCATGGGTCTTTGCGCTGTCAACACACTGGCAACCGCAGCAGATGAGGTTGATGGTGTTGAAGACGCTGTCAACTTTATCGCCGGGCTGCGACAAACAGATAATGTTTCCAAAATCGGCATTGGCAGACGTGTCATCGTAATCGGCGGGGGCATGACTGCAATTGACGCGGCTATTCAGGCAAAACTCCTTGGCGCGGAGGAAGTGACGATCTGCTACCGAAGGGGAGCTGACAATATGAATGCGTCACCCTTTGAACAAGAGCTCGCCACCTCAAAGGGTGTTACAATCAGACATTGGCTGCAACCGGTTGAGGTCAGGTCCGAAGGTGGAAAAGCAATCGGCATTGAGTTTGAATACACTGAGATCAAAGGCGACAAGTTGAGCGGGACAGGAGCGAAAACCACGCTCCCGGCTGACCAGATTTTCCTGGCAGTCGGCCAGAATTTTTGTTCTGGAGACCTGAACGGATCGGGCGCTTCCGTCAAATTGGAAAAAGGTTGCATTAAAGTCGATGGCGAATATCGCACCTCTGCACCCGGCATTTGGGCCGGTGGCGACTGCATATCGGTTGGTGAAGATTTAACCGTTTCAGCAGTGGCGCATGGGCGGGATGCCGCAGAATCAATCAACGCTGCACTTACGGCATAAGGGAGGACATCATGGCAGATATCAGCAGTAATTTTCTCGGCATCAAATCTCCTAACCCGTTTTGGCTTGCATCCGCTCCGCCAACCGACAAGGCCTATAATGTTGTGCGCGCCTTTGAAGCCGGATGGGGCGGTGTGGTCTGGAAAACACTGGGAGAAGCGGGCCCTCCCATCGTCAATGTGAACGGCCCGCGTTATGGCGCGATCTGGGGTGCAGACCGGCGGCTACTCGGTCTCAACAACATTGAACTGATTACCGACCGCGATCTTCACCTCAACCTGCAGGAAATCACGGACGTCAAGAAGCGATGGCCGGACCGGGCGATAATTGTATCCATCATGGTTCCGTGTGAAGAAAAGGCATGGAAAAGCATCCTACCCCTTGTCGAAGAAACCGGTGCGGACGGTATCGAGCTCAATTTTGGCTGTCCGCACGGGATGAGCGAGCGCGGTATGGGATCGGCAGTGGGTCAGGTTCCTGAATATATTGAAAGGGTGACACGCTGGTGCAAAGAAACCACTGAGATGCCGGTCATCGTAAAACTGACGCCAAACATTTCGGACATCCGCTATCCTGCGCGCGCTGCAAAAGAAGGTGGGGCTGATGCTGTCTCGCTGATCAACACCGTCTCTTCCATCGTTTCGGTAAACCTCGACAATTTCTCTCCCGAACCTTCCATTGATGGCAAGGGAAGTCATGGCGGGTTCTGTGGTCCGGCTGTTAAACCGATTGCCCTTAACATGGTAGCCGAAATCGCCCGCGATCCCGAAACCAATGGCCTGCCCATTTCGGGAATTGGCGGTGTCACAACCTGGCGGGATGCAGCGGAGTTTATGGCGCTGGGTGCTGCTAATGTTCAGGTTTGCACGGCTGCGATGACTTACGGCTTCAAGATTGTTGAAGAGATGATTTCCGGACTTGAAAACTGGATGGATGAGCAGGGTCACGCAACGCTTGATGATGTAATCGGCAAGGCGGTTCAAAATGTCACAGATTGGCAGTTTCTCAACCTCAATTATGTGACAAAGGCCAGCATCAATCAGGATTCATGTATCAAATGCGGTCGTTGTCACATTGCTTGCGAGGACACCTCACATCAGGCAATTACCGGCATGCTGGACGGTGAACGCCACTTTGAAGTGATTGAAGAAGAGTGCGTTGGCTGCAACCTCTGCGTTACTGTTTGTCCGGTAGACAATTGCATCACCATGGATCAACTCCGCGTTGGCGCGGTAGATAAACGAACCGGAAAACCGGTTGAAGAAAAATATGCAAACTGGACAGAGCATCCAAACAATCCATCAAGTGTTGCAGCCGAATAGATGGGACAATCGCCCGGTGAAGACGCCCAAACCGGCAGCGATACGCTTCACGCCAGGGGAGTGGAAAAACTAAAAGGCCATTTGGCGATGCTGCTCTTTGCAGCGTTGATATCCGGCTCCTTTTCCATGGGTCATATCGCGGCCCCCCATATTGATCCCGTTGCACTCACCGCCGCCCGGTTTTTCCTTGCAACATTTGTAATGGGTGTATTGGGCGTAATACTTTACCGAAAACTTCCAACCATCGAAAAATCGCTTTGGCGCTTTTTGATTCTTGGCACGTTGATGTCACTTTATTTCGTGTTGATGTTTGTTGGTTTACGGCTTTCAACTCCGGTCTCCACAGGATCCGTTTTCACACTTATTCCACTGATGAGTGCAATTTTTGGCTGGTTTTTCCTGCGTCAAAAAACCGGACCGATCGTACTGATCAGTTTGATAATTGCTGCATTTGGCGCATTGTGGGTCATCTTCCGTGGCGACCTCAACGCAATGCTGGCCTTTGAAGCAGGACAAGGCGAATCGATCTTTTTCGTGGGATGTGTTGCCCATGCGGCATACGCACCATTGGTGAGAAAGTTCAACCGGGGTGAGCCGATCTTTGCATTCACCTTCATGACATTGGTTGCCAGCACAATTTGCATGGGCCTTTGGGGAGCATCAGCTTTGTGGCAAACCGAATGGGCTTTGCTTCCCGTAATCGTATGGGTTGCAATTTTTTATCTGGCGATTTTCACAACTGCCGGGACTTTCTTTCTTCTGCAATTTGCAACCATGCGTTTACCGGCATCAAAAGTGCTGGCTTATGGCTACCTCATTCCGGGCATCATTGTTGTTTACGAGGGCATTATAGGGCATGGCTGGGCAGGCCTGTCACTTCTCGCCGGTGTTCTGGTAACCGCCGCTGCGCTTGTCATTTTGGCATTTGCCTCCGACGGATAATCAGTCAACACGCGGTTTAAGTCCGTCGACAAACAACTGCTTCAAGAAATTGGACGCATCTTCAAACCGTTGAGGACCGGACTTTTCGTGACCCAGCACCGCTTTTACCTGCACATCAAAATCGGCATAATGCTGGGTGGTTGCCCAAATCGAGAATATCAGGTGATGAGGGTCGCATCTCCTGATCTTTCCGGCCCTGATCCATCCCTCCATAACCTTCGCCTTTTCATCAACAAGCTCTTTCAAATCCTTCAACTCATCACCAATGCGAGGCGCACCTTGCAGTATCTCATTGGCAAAAAGGCGCGATTCTCTTGGATAGTCCCGCGACAGCTCAAGTTTCCGGTCGATATAGTTCCTGATTTCATCAAGCGGGTCGCCTTCTTTATCAATCGCACGAAGTGGGTCCAGCCAACGGTCCAGCAATTGATCGATCAAAACCTGGATCATCGCCTCCTTGTTCTTGAAATAGTAAAGCAGGTTCGGTTTTGACATTCCAGAAATGTCGGCGATCTGATCGATGGTTGAACCGCGAAATCCATTATTGGAAAACACTTCGAGCGCACTATTGAGAATTTTCAGCTCATTTTCCTGCTGAATACGGGTTCTTTTACGAGTGTTGGAGGATCTGGATTCAGGCAATGGATAAAACCGGTTGTGTGTTAGTGTTCGAAAGTTCCCGAAATTGCATTTTTATCCTTGAGTGTCCATGGGAAACCTGTAATCTTTACCAGTCGGTAAAAAAAATAACAATGCACTTCGGGAGGAAGGTATGGCGGCACCGGGAGAAAATCTCCGTATTAATGGCGACAGACTGTGGGACACCATTCATGCGATGGCCGAAATAGGCCCTGGAGTTGCTGGCGGCAGCAACCGTCAGACTGTGACTAACAAAGATGCCGAAGGCCGCAAGCTCTTTCAACAGTGGTGTGAAGAGGCTGGCATGACCATGGGTGTGGATCAAATGGGGACGATGTTCATGCATCGAGAGGGAACCGACACAGACGCTCTCCCAGTCTATGTCGGTTCCCATCTTGATACCCAGCCAACCGGCGGACGCTACGATGGCGTTCTTGGGGTGTTGGCGGGCCTTGAGATTGTCCGCACACTCAACGACCTCAACATCAAGACCAGGCATCCGATTGTCGTCACCAACTGGACCAACGAAGAAGGTACACGCTTTGCGCCTGCCATGATGGCCTCCGGCGTTTTTGCCAAACAGTTCACCCAAGAATGGGCCTACGCCAAGGAAGACGCGGACGGCAAAACATTTGGAGAAGAACTGGAGCGCATCGGCTGGCGCGGTGAAGAGGAAGTCGGCACCCGGGAGATGCATGCGTTTTTTGAATTGCACATCGAACAGGGCCCTGTTCTGGAAGCAGAAGAAAAGGACATTGGCGTCGTCACCCATGGCCAGGGTTTGCGCTGGATTGAATGCACGGTCACCGGCAAGGAAAGTCACACCGGTTCCACTCCAATGCCGATGCGCAGGAACGCCGGGCGCGGATTGGCACAGATCACCGAACTCGTTCATGAAATTGCGATTGCCAATGCACCCAATGCGGTAGGCGCTATCGGCCATATCGATGTCTACCCCAATTCCCGCAACATCATTCCGGGCAAGGTGGTTTTCACCATCGATTTTCGCAGTCATGAACTGGATACCCTTGAAGGTATGGTCGCAAGGCTGGAAGAGGAAGCTCCAAAATTGTGCGAGGCATTGGACGTGGAATTTTCTTCCGAGATCGTCGGCCAGTTCAACCCGCCGGAGTTTGACAAGAAGCTTGTTCAGTCGATCCGTGACGCTTCCGGGCGACTGGGCTACTCACATATGGACATCATTTCAGGCGCTGGTCACGACGCATGTTGGGTCAACAATCTATACCCAACCGCAATGGTCATGTGCCCCTGCGTTGATGGCCTCAGCCATAACGAGGCGGAAGACATATCGAAGGAATGGTCGACAGCCGGGGCGGAAGTGCTGTTCCATGCGGTGGTGGAAACCGCGGAGATAGTGGGGTGAACCTACTAGCCAACAACAAATCGGACAGCAAAACCTGCACCCTCTTTCGTAAGTGTGTTTGGCAACGCTTTCCCTCCCCTCCGTTCAAGTCTATCACGCATAACACTACGACAAACCGGCATACGATAACCTGGGCCTGGATACGCTCCAACCCTTCGATGAAAAGCACCGGCATTGATCGTGGCTTCAACAAATCCCAAATCCCTTGTCATCGCAAAAAGATGTTCGATTTCTTTGAGAAATTCCCGTCTTTCGGGCATCCTATAATTCCACATAATTCAGTTTGATCGAATACAACCCTATCAAGGGGGAGAAATCATGACCACAACTACTATCAAAAACGGAACCGTCGTCACTGCTGATCTGACCTACAAGGCGGATGTGCAGATTGAAACCGGCGTGATCTCGGCAATTGGTCCAAACCTTTCCGGCGGTGAGGAACTGGACGCGACCGGTTGCTATGTCATGCCGGGCGGTATTGATCCTCATACCCATCTCGAAATGCCGTTCATGGGCACTTATTCCACGGATGATTTTGAATCCGGAACCCGCGCTGCCCTTTCCGGCGGCACCACCATGGTTGTGGATTTTGCCCTCCCTGCACCCGGACAGTCTCTGCTTGAAGCAATCCAGATGTGGGACAACAAATCCACCCGCGCGAATTGCGACTACTCTTTCCACATGGCGATCACCTGGTGGGGCGAACAGGTTTTCAACGAGATGGAAACCGTCGTAAAAGAAAAGGGCATCAATACCTTCAAACACTTCCTCGCCTATAAGGGCGCATTGATGGTGAACGATGACGAACTTTACGCCTCCTTCCAGCGTTGTGCTGAACTCGGTGCCATTCCAATGGTGCACGCAGAAAATGGTGATGTGGTTGCTGAACTATCCGCCAAGCTTCTGGCGGATGGAAATAACGGCCCGGAAGCTCATGCCTATTCGCGCCCGCCACAAGTTGAAGGCGAGGCAACGAACCGGGCAATCATGATTGCAGACATGGCAGGCGCTCCCCTTTACGTCGTGCATACATCTTGCGAAGACAGCCATGAAGCGATCCGCCGCGCCAGACAGCAGGGAAAACGCGTGTGGGGTGAACCGCTTATTCAGCATCTCACGCTTGATGAGAGTGAGTATTTCAACAAGGATTGGGACCATGCAGCACGTCGTGTCATGTCTCCACCGTTCCGTAACAAGCAGCATCAGGATTCGCTCTGGGCAGGACTTCAATCAGGATCGCTCTCTGTCGTGGCGACGGACCACTGTGCTTTCACGACCGAACAAAAACGCAACGGTGTTGGCGACTTCACCAAAATTCCGAACGGAACCGGTGGACTGGAAGACCGCCTGCCGATGCTCTGGACCTACGGAGTTGCAACCGGCCGCCTGACGATGAACGAATTCGTCGCGGTGACATCCACAAACATCGCGAAAATTTTAAACTGCTACCCTAAAAAAGGCGCGGTTCTGGTTGGGGCGGATGCTGATCTGGTCGTCTGGGATCCGAACCGGGAAAAAACCATCGCAGCGTCCAATCAACAATCCGCAATCGACTACAATGTGTTTGAAGGCAAGCATGTAAAAGGCCTGCCGCGTTACACCCTTTCACGCGGTCATGTGTCCGTCGTAGATGGTGAAGTCAAAACGCGGGAAGGCCACGGCGAATACGTAAAACGCGAAGCCAATGGAACAGTCAACAAGGCGCTTTCGACCTGGAAAGAACTGACCAACCCAACGCCTGTAAAACGAACCGGAATTCCGGCAAGCGGAGTTTGATAGTCTATAAATGACCGTCGTCTCCGCCAAAAATCTCGACCTTACGTTCCAGACCAATGATGGTCCGGTGCATGCCCTGTCGAATGTTGGCCTCGATGTGGAACAAGGAGACTTTATCTCCTTCATTGGACCCTCAGGTTGTGGCAAGACCACATTTCTGCGGGTTATAGCTGATCTCGAAAAACCCACCGGTGGCTCGATAACAGTCAACGGCATGTCCCCGCAAGAAGCCCGGATGCAACGCGCCTATGGGTATGTCTTTCAGGCAGCCTCGCTTCTCCCCTGGCGCACGATTGAAAAAAATATCGCGGTTCCGTTAGAGATCATGGGGACAGGCGGAGCGGAGCAAAAGCAGCGCATTGAGCGCGTGCTGTCGTTGGTGGATCTTGCAAACTTCGGCAAGAAATACCCCTGGCAATTGTCCGGTGGCATGCAGCAACGGGCTTCCATTGCGCGAGCCCTTGCCTTTGATGCTGATCTATTATTGATGGATGAACCTTTTGGGGCGCTGGATGAAATCGTCCGCGACCACCTCAATGAGCAATTGTTGAAACTGTGGGAGCAAACCAACAAGACCATTTGTTTCGTCACCCACGCCATTCCGGAAGCGGTTTATCTTTCCACAAAGATTGTTGTCATGTCGCCCCGCCCCGGCCGGGTGACGGATATCATTCATTCAACCTTGCCAAAGAAGCGTCCGTTGGAAATTCGCGAGTCAGAAGAGTTTCTGAAAATTGCCCATCGCGTCCGCGAAGGCCTCAGAGCGGGGCACTCATATGAGGAGTAGCGGCAAGACCATACCCGTGCTTACCATTCTCGCGGTCATCATAGCGATCTGGTATGCATGTGTAGTCTGGATGAATGCGCCGTTTGTTTATGATCAAGCTGAACGGGCGAAAGTTGAGCCGCCGGCATTTTCACAACTCGTTACAAACACCATGGCCCAGGAACGGCCGGTCCTCCCTGCCCCGCATCAGGTCTTCAATGAGATTTACAAAACCACCGTCAAAAAGAAGATCACGTCAAAACGCTCGCTTGTTTATCATTCCTGGATCACCCTTTCTGCAACCTTGCTGGGGTTTGGTATCGGGACATTGCTGGGAATAGCACTTGCCGTAGGTATTGTTCACAATAGGGCGATGGATAAATCCGTCATGCCCTGGGTGATCACATCGCAAACCATTCCAATTCTGGCGATTGCCCCGATGATCATTGTGGTTTTGAACGCCGCCGGAATTTCTGGCCTGTTACCCAAGGCGCTGATCTCGACCTATCTGTCGTTCTTCCCGGTGGTGGTGGGAATGGTGAAGGGTCTGCGCGCTCCGGGGCAAAGCGAACTCGATTTGATGCACACTTACAATGCTTCACGTACGCAGGTGTTCTGGAAACTGCGCTGGCCATCTTCCATGCCTTACCTCTTTACCTCCCTCAAGATTGCAGTCGCGATATCGCTGGTCGGCGCGATTGTCGGTGAAATGCCAACCGGTGCCGTTGCCGGTCTCGGCGCACGGTTACTGGCAGGCTCCTATTACGGTCAGACAATTCAAATTTGGTCAGCCCTTTTTATGGCAGCCGCACTTGCCGCAACCCTCGTTATGCTTGTCGGATTTGCCCATGCGCATGTTCTAAAACGTATGGGCGAAAAGCCCGAAGGAGCCATTGCATGATGCTTGTAATTGCAGCCCTTTTCCTTTGGCTCGGCCTGTGGTGGTTTAATCAGCGATTGGTGAATATCGATACAGGCACCAATGTTGCGATGCAAAGAACCGTTAATCTGGTTGTGCCGCTGATTTTCGGATTGACCATTTTCCTGATTTGGGAACTGGTTGTTCGCGGCCTTCAAGTCCCAACTGTTCTGCTCCCTCCACCGTCGATGATTTATGAGCGGATTACAAATTCGTTGCCAATTCTGTGGGCTGATTTTCGGCAAACCTTCCTGAAGGCTGTGATTGCCGGATATGTGCTCGGCTGCGGCTCAGGGTTCATCACAGCCTTGTTGATCGATCGCTCGCCCTTTCTGCAGCGCGGCCTGTTACCGCTTGGCAATTTCGTCTCCGCACTGCCGATCATCGGTGTTGCCCCCATCATGGTCATGTGGTTCGGCTTTGATTGGCAATCCAAAGCTGCAGTCGTTGTGATCATGACTTTCTTCCCGATGCTCGTAAACACCGTCCAGGGATTGGCTGCTGCCGGCAATATGGAGCGTGACCTGATGAACACCTATGCCAGTTCATGGTGGCAAACACTCACGAAGCTTCGCCTCCCCGCAGCAGCTCCCTTTATTTTCAACGCGCTCAAGATCAATTCCACCCTGGCAATGATTGGCGCAATTGTAGCGGAATTTTTTGGAACGCCGATTGTCGGAATGGGTTTTAGAATTTCCACAGAGGTCGGGAGAATGAACGTCGATATGGTCTGGGCAGAGATCGCAGTTGCGGCTCTTGCCGGCTCATTTTTTTATGGACTGGTAGCTCTGATTGAAAGAGCAGTCACCTTTTGGCATCCTTCAATCAGGTCTGGGAGGAACTGACTGGGAAAACGAAGCAACTCAAAAAAGGGATTAGCAAAATGAAAAAACTAACGACACTTTTATTGGCGGGCACGGTATCTTTATCAGCATTCAGCGCCATGGCGGCAGACAAAGTCACGCTGCAGCTCAAATGGGTCACGCAGGCACAGTTCGCCGGATACTACGTCGCCAAGGACAAGGGCTTTTACGAAGCCGAGGACATTGACATTGAAATCAAACCAGGTGGACCAGACATCGCGCCTGCTCAGGTTCTTGCAGGCGGTGGAGCGGATGTTGTTCTTGACTGGATGCCATCGGCACTGGCCACACGAGAGAAAGGCTTGCCACTCGTTAACATCGCACAGCCGTTCAAGTCATCCGGCATGATGCTTACCTGTCGCAAGGATTCCGGCGTTACGTCTCCTGCAGATTTCAAAGGCAAGACGCTCGGAGTTTGGTTCTTCGGCAATGAGTACCCGTTCCTTTCCTGGATGAGCAAGCTTGGCTTCAAGACCGATGGCGGTGAGGATGGTGTGACGGTTCTCAAACAAGGCTTTAACGTTGATCCTATTCTCCAAAAACAGGCCGCATGCGTTTCGACCATGACCTACAATGAGTATTGGCAAATCATTGATGCCGGTCTTTCCGCCGATGACCTCATTACCTTCAAATATGAAGATGAAGGCGTTGCCACATTGGAAGACGGCATTTACGTGCTTGAGGATAAGCTGGCAGACCCCGCGTTTGAAGACAAGATGGTTCGCTTTGTGCGTGCTTCCATGAAGGGTTGGAAATTTGCCGAAGAAAACCCGGATGAAGCAGCGGAAATCGTTCTCGAGAATGATGCTTCGGGTGCACAAACCGAAAAACATCAAAAGCGGATGATGGGTGAAATCGCCAAACTCACCGCGGGTTCCAACGGTGCTTTGGATGAGGCAGACTACAAGCGGACCGTTTCAACGCTTCTTTCGGCAGGTTCAGATCCGGTGATTACCAAGGAACCGGAAGGTGCCTGGACATCTGCGATCACAGACAAGGCGCTTCAATAGGAACGTTTGGATATCACACACAAAAGAGGCGCTCATTGAGCGCCTCTTTCTTATTCCGGCTTATTCCGGTGCCAGAATTCTTATTGACGGGTCAGTTCTTTCCAGTTGCCACCTTCAATCACGGAGATGATGATTTCATCTGCACCTTGATGATCTTCCGCAGAATAATCAACGTGGTTGCCGGAAACCTCATCTTTGTAATCGAGGCTTTCTATGCCTTTCTGGAATGTTGCAGCATTAAGGTCCTGGCCTGCTGCCTCAAGTGCTTTGACCATTGACACGGCAGCAGAATGCCCGAGCAATGCGCCGGTTCCCGGAAATTTTTCACCACTTGCTTCTGTATAGGACTTAAAAAACTTCTGCACTTCAGGATTGTCCATACGAGAAAGCAGATCTGCCCAGCCTGATGCCGCATACATGCCTTCTGTCACGCCGCCCGGCACTTTAGCCATAACAGAGTGGAACCCTGCAGACGCATTGAGCAGGCTGATATCGGTGATGCCGAGCTTCTTGGCAGTACCAGACACAGTGATCGCCTGACGAACACCAAGCGCCATGGTAATGATCTGGCAACCAGCGGCTTTCAGCTTTTGCAATGAGCCGACAAAATCCGCATCGTCCGGCTTGTGGGTTGTTTCAGAAACAAATTCAATACCGTCCGTTGCCGCTGCAATATCGACTGCGCCCTGCTGGATTTCCTTGCCAAAATCGGTCGGCAGATACATGGCACACACTTTTGACACACCTTTTTCCTTGGCGAGATAAGAGACCCCGGCCTTGATCTGCTCATAGTATGAAGCCGTGCCGGCATAATGAAGTTTATGAAACGGCTCAGCCATCTGACGCGCTGCAGAAAGCGGCGACACATTCGGAATGTTCTTGGGGTCTTGCTGCTTCATTGCCGCGATGTTCATCGGTGTGCCCAATGAAAGCAACATGGCAAAAACCTTGTCGCCATTAATCAGCTTGTTCATACCCTGAATAGCTTTTGGCATTTGATAGCCGTGGTCTTCAACGACAAACCGGATCTGACGTCCATGGATGCCACCTGCCGCATTGACTGCATCAAAGTAAAGCTGTGCAGCTTTGGTTGCAGGTGCGCCAAATGCCGCAAACGGACCGGAAAGATCGTTGTTGGATCCAATCAGTACTTCGGTGTCGGTCACACCTTGCTCGGCGTAGGCTGGCAATGCGGCTATAGCCACGGCCATCACGGTCGCGGCCAGGGTTGCGGTTAGTTTTCTCATAAATTTTCCTCCCTTATGAGTAAAATTTTGTTCTGGGTGTCAGTTTTGCATAGTTTTTGTAGCGAGCCTAGGCTCTAATACATCTGCTCGATCAGTCCGCAATGCTTGTTTTCAACAAAACTCCGCTTCAGTTTCATAGTAGGCGTGAGTTCATCATCATCTGCCGTCAGCAAAATATCAATAAGGCGGAAGTCCTTAAGTTGCTCGACCCTGGCAAAACCCTTGTTCACTTCTTCAATAACACTCCCAATCAATTTCTGAACTTCGCTCGCTGCACACAGGGACGCGTAATTACTGAACGGAATTCGGTTGTCCTGTGCGAACTTCTCAACGTTTTCCTGATCAATCATGATGAGGCACGTCAGGAACTTTCGCTTGTCACCAATAATGACCGCATCGGATATGTAAGGCGAAAATTTCAAACGGTTTTCTATTTCGGCAGGTGTAATATTCTTGCCACCAGCGGTGATGATGATGTCCTTGAGCCGTCCGGTGATTTTCAAATAACCCTGATTGTCCAGCATCCCGACATCCCCGGTTCGAAGCCAGCCATCTTCGGTGATGGTTTCTCTGGTTTTGTCCGGTTTGTTCCAATAACCCTGAAACACATTCCCGGCGCGGTATTGAATTTCGCCACCCTCCGCAATTCTCAATTCTGCACCCGGCAAGGCTGGCCCCACTGTGCCGATCTTGTTGTTACCAATCGCATTGATCGAAATCACACCGGAACTTTCCGTCATGCCGTACCCCTCAAGCACCGCAACGCCCAGGTTTTGAAACCAGCTTAGAAGTTCAGGTGAGATTGGAGCTGCGCCTGACCCACCGCGTCGAAGTCGGTCAAGACCCAACATCCTCCGGAGGTTTTGCAACACCGCAACATCCCAAAACCTGTAGGAGAGATTTTCAGTTACCGAGAGCGGCATTCCGTCCGCCTCGTGCTCTGCTTTGCGCCTGCCCGCAGCCAATGCCTTCGAGTAAGCCCACTTTTGAAGGCCGGTTGCATCACCGACTGTGATTGTAACCTTTGAATAAATCTTTTCCCAAACCCTGGGCACTGCAACAAATGTGTGCGGACTGACCTCTTGCAGATTGTCGAAGATTGTCTCCGGGCTTTCAGCGAAATTGACCGTGGACCGCGCAGCAATCGGAGCAAAGCCTGAAAACACCCGCTCCAGAATATGGCACAAGGGCAAGAAGCAAATCTGGTCATCGGTATCGAATATAGGTGCATTTTCTGCGCTGGAGGTAAGCGAGAAAATCAAATTACCATGGCTGATCATGGCACCTTTTGGCATGCCTGTAGTGCCTGAAGTGTAAACGAGAATTGCAGTTCCTTCCGGACTGGTTTTTTCTATCCTCGCTTCAAATAAACCCGGATTTGCCTTGTCATATTCCCGCCCCAACGCATAAAGCTCATCAAGAAAAATGACACTGTCATCAGAAAAGTCATGAAGCCCTTCGCGATCAAGAATAATCGCCTTGGTCAGGCCGGGTATCTTGTCTTTGATCTCAAGATATTTGTCGAGTTGCTCGTCATCTTCCAGAAACAAAATACGGCTGTCTGAATCGTTGATCAGAAATTCAAGCTGTCGGGCTGAATCTGTCGTGTAAACACCAGAGCAAATACCCGAAACGCTTTGAACGCCCATATCAATATAAAGCCATTCCTTGTTGTCTTCAGACAATATGGAAACAACCTCGCCCTGCTTCAATCCAAGGGACAACAAGCCAAGGCCAATCAGCTTCGCGTGCAGGTAATAATCCCTCCAGGAGTAGGAATGCCAGATACCAAAATGCTTCTCGCGATGGGCCGTTTTATCACCCAGCTCATCGCAGCGGATTTTGAAAAGCTTCGCAATTGTATCCTGGCCATCCAGAAAGTAAGGACCTTGAGAAAGGTCGGCATTAAAGGACATCCCGTTCCGGGTCTGTTGTGGGACCACATTATCCATCCTTTCGCTCATTCCTTTCTTTCATTCTTTGTACAACCACACTCATCGCCACGTCTTGCGCTGTTTCCAGCGACGCTGTCCCCGCTGGTTCTCTTCGTGGCTGACCCCAAGATAAAATTCCTGAATATCCTTTGAATTATTCAGTGCTTCGGCCTTGTCTTCCATGACAATCCGCCCGAGTTCCATCACATATCCATAGTCAGCCGTATCAAGCGCTACCCGGGCATTTTGTTCAACCAACATCATCGTGACACCTTGCTCACGGTTGAGCCTGATGATGATTTCAAATATTTCCCGGGTAAGCAATGGCGACAAACCGAGACTGGGTTCATCAAGCAACATCAGTTTCGGTCGCGCCATGAGCCCGCGTCCGATCGCCAGCATCTGTTGCTGCCCACCAGACAATGTGCCGGCGGCCTGTGAATGCCGTTCCTTCAAAATCGGGAAATAGGAATACACCATCTCGATGTCATCACTAACGGACTGCCTGTCACCGCTCGTATAAGCTCCCATGGCAATGTTCTCGCTGACCGTCATCAAAGGGAAAATCTCGCGACCTTCCGGCACATGAACAATGCCCTTGCGAACAATCTGATCCGCCTCGTATTTCTGGATTTCCTCGCCTTCGAGCCTGACTGTTCCCTTTTCAGGATCCATGACGCCGGACACGGTCTTCAACAAGGTTGTCTTACCGGCACCATTGGCACCCAAAACCGTTACTATCTGTCCTTCAAATACCTTGAGACTAACCCCGCGCAAAGCCATGATCTGCCCGTAATAGCTCTCCAGATTGTCGATCTGGAGCATGACTGCGCCGTTCTTTTTATCCTGGCCGCTCATGTTCTGGACTTCCCGGTTTTCGAAATCTCACCGGTCCCAAGATAAGCTTCAATAACCGCAGGATGAGCCTGAACTTCAGCAGGCGTTCCGGTCGCCAACTCCTTGCCGTCCGAAAGTGCCAACACCCGATCTGAAACAGCCGAAACAAGCCCCATATCGTGCTCAACCATTAAAACGGTAATGCCCATCTGTTTTTGGATATCCTCAATCCAGAACGCCATATCCTGCGTTTCTTCGACAGAAAGCCCTGATGCCGGTTCATCGAGCAGCAGCAGTTTTGGTTCACTGGCAAGCGCCCTGCCCAACTCGACTACTTTGCGAACCCCATAGGGGAGTCCTGAAATCATCTTGTCGCGGTAAGGCTGGAGATCAAGAAAATCGATGACCTGTTCCACAGCTTCGCGGTGTCGGACTTCTTCTGTGTGAACTTTCGGCGTGAACAAAATTTCTGAAACAAGACTGGTATTGCGATGCCTGTGTCGCCCGACAAGGAGGTTCTGTAACACACTTGCCTGTTCAAACAGTTCGATGTTTTGAAAGGTTCGGGCAATGCCAAATGATGATACCTGGTCAGAACTGTGTTTGAGAAGATCGTGCCCGTCAAAGCTAATTCTGCCTTCTGCCGGATCATAAAAACGCGAAATCAGGTTAAATACCGTCGACTTGCCGGCACCATTTGGCCCAACCAGTGCGAAGACCTCTCCTTCCTCCACTTTGATCGTGACATCGTCCACGGCCACCAGGCCGCCGAAGCACAACGTAACATGATCGACATTCAGCAAGCTCATTGGATGCGATCCGTTTTCAAATAGGATTTCTGACGGCGAAACATGTCTTTCCGGTAGAAAGGAAAGAGTTCGAAATAGGTTCTGATTTTTAACCAGCGCCCATAAAGCCCCATCGGCTCGAATAACAAGAAGGCAATGAGAATTGCCGCAAAAATTGCGCTCTCAAGTCCTGGAATGTTGATGTTGATCCCGAATGAGCTCGAAAGAAGCGAGCGTCCATTCGCAATCGCGACCGGGATAATGCCAACCACAACCGCGCCAAAAAATGCCCCATGAATAAAGCCGAGCCCGCCAATTACGATCATCAGCAAAAGGGTAATAGACATCACAAGATCAAAGGTCTCGTTGGTTACATATCCTGCTGAGTGCCCAAACAGCCCCCCTGCCAAACCCGCAGCAGTTGCTGAAAGAAAGAATGAAGCGGCTTTGGTGCGGGTAAGATTGATCCCCATCGCACGGGCTGAAATTTCAGAATCCCGCATCGCCGTAAAGCTGCGGCCCAACGGGCTGCGCAACAAATTGCGGTAGAACAAAATGATGATGATTGCGACTGTCAGCACCAGATAATAAAAGAGATACGGGTTGCCGTATTTGTTGATCGTAAGGCCGAAAATTGAAATGTCCGGCACTGCAATACCACTGATCCCCCCTGTCCAGGGTTCAGCAAGCACAATGAAATCGCTGGTGAGGATAGAAAATGCCAAAGTTGCGAGTGCAAGATAAACCCCGTGAAGTCGAAGCACCGGCAGTGCGATCAAAGTCCCGATCAGTCCTGCAGTAATGCCCGATAGCGGAAACGCAATCAGCCAGGGAAGACCGGCCTGCAGATAAATAATGTTGAAATAACACCCCAGCGCCATAAACGTTGCATGGCCCAGGCTTGGCAAACCGGTATGCCCGGTTAACAGCATCAGCCCCATGCCTGCGATCGAAAAGATCAATACGCCTGTGATTTCACCAAGGAGATACTGGTCACTCAGGAAGAAAAAATAAAGCGGTATCGCCAACATAATAAGCAACAACAACGCATACCAAAATGCCTGCGCACCATGCTTGAACAATCTGATGTCAACGTCGTAAGAAGTTTTGAATACGAAACGCATGTTCAGACCTTCTTCTTCTGCATCTGCGGGAAAATTCCGCCCGGTCTGAAGATCAATACAAGAACTAAAAGTGCGTAGGGTGCGATTTGCGAAATGCCGGCAATTCCGTAACGCGAGGAAAGCGGCTCGATAACACCGATAATCAAACCGCCCACAAGCGCACCAGGCAACGAACCAAATCCACCGATTGCGGCCGCTGCAAATGCCTTGATACCGAGCAGCCCGGCCGAGGGATCAATCGCTCCTTTTGAAGCAAAGAGAATACCGGCGACTGCTGCAACCCCGCCGGACAATCCCCACACCAGACTGTGTATCCGCTTTACCGGAATACCCATATAGTACGCCGCTAACTGGTTTTGAGATGCCGCTTGCATCGCAAGGCCAAGCCTGGTGCGCGAAAAGAAAAAATAAAGCAGGATAGTGAGGATAACCGTCACAAGCACAATCAGGATTTCATCAACCCCAAGCACCACCCCACCCCACCGGAAATCCTGCCCGGCAAATGGTGTTTCAAGTGAGACCGGCTCATGGCTCCAAATCGTGCCGGCTGCAAATCGCAGGATAAATCCAAGCGCAATGGTGAGAATAACAATCGAAGTCTGGGATTCGCCAAACATGTGACGCAAAACACCCCAATTAAACAAATAGCCGAAAACAGCCATGACAAGAATGGAAAGAGGGATTGCCAGCCAAAAACTCAACCCCATAAAATCAGCATTTGTGAAACCGATACAGACAAAGGCCCCGAGCATCATGAAATCACCCTGGGCAAAGTTCACAGCTTCTGTCGCCTTGTAAATCAGAACAAATCCCAGCGCGATCAGCCCGTAAACACAACCGTTTGCCAAACCGCTAGCCAGCAGCTGTATGAAATCCAAATTCTCCTCCTCCAGGGAACCAGCGATATCGCATGTGTTCCTGGTTAAATCTTAACGTCCTTTTCCAGACATTCAATCCACCGCGGCGCGATTTCATCAGTTCATTCAATCCAAATACTGTTAACCGGCAATAATTGAGACTTTACCCACACCGGATTTCAAAAAAAAGCATTGAACAACAATCACGTGGCAAAGCCGCTACCCACTTTTGCATAACGCGATTTGCTTTTTGCAAATTGCGAATCCACCGGTACCTGATCCAACTTACAGCAGCTAATAGCGCATTGTTATAATTGAGTTTTTCCTGTCTCTCACTTCTGGCATGTCGCTTGCAAATACTTCCAGAGCATGGAGTGATTTAGGAACGAGAGAATGCTTTTCACTGAAAGCGTCTTCCTGACGCAATTCTTGCCAATTGTATTGGCTGGATTCATTCTTCTTCAATGGGCAGGCCTGCCGCGAACCCGCTCCCTGTGGCTTGTCGGCGGTTCAATACTTTTTTATGCTTGGTTCAAGGTAGAGTATCTGGCGATTTTGCTGGGTTCACTTTCAGCCAATTATGTATTGGCCAGCATGATTTTGAAAGTGCCCGGCACGCGCCAATCACGCATAATCATGATATCCGGCATAGTCGGAAACCTGGCTCTTTTGGGTATCTACAAATATCTTGGTTTCATCACCATCAGCATCAATGACTTCATGAAAGCGGGCCTGCCGGAGCCATCAATTCTGCTCCCATTGGCGATATCATTTTTTACCTTTCAGCAAATTTCCTATCTCGCGGACGCGCATGCGGGGAAACTTGATCCGAAGGATCACCGGTTTCTGGATTATCTGCTGTTTGTGACATTCTTCCCGCAACTCGTCGCCGGTCCAATTGTTCATCATTCGGAAATGATGCCGCAATTCAGAAAGATGAAGCCATTGCAGGATCGCCTTGTGCTGTTCGGAGAAGGCATGTTTCTGCTGGCCTGTGGCTTGTTCAAGAAGCTTGTAATCGCAGACTCCCTAGCACCAACCGCCGACCAAATGTTCAACCTGGTAGATGCCGGCACATCCATAAATGCATTGGCGGCATGGACAGGCGCACTTGCTTACACGTTTCAAATATATTTCGACTTCTCAGGCTATTCCGACATGGCGATGGGTCTTGCCTTGATGTTTGGTATCCGCCTTCCGTGGAATTTCAATTCACCATACAAAGCATCAAATATTTCTGATTTCTGGCGACGCTGGCATATGTCCCTGTCGCGCTGGCTGCGGGACTACCTCTACATTCCGATGGGCGGCAACCGGAACGGCATATTGAAACAATATCGCAACAATTTTGTCACAATGGTACTGGGGGGGTCTTTGGCACGGTGCTCACTGGAATTTTGTCATCTGGGGCACCCTGCATGGCGTTTACCTGATCATCAATCAGGTGATCAGACACCTGCTTGCCAGAACCGGACTTGAGGACAAGGTTCGCACCCTTCCAAATTTCAATCAACTTGGTATCGCCATGACATTTGGTTCCACAGTTGTGGCCTGGGTATTCTTTCGCGCAACGACCACCGCAGGTGCTCTCGACATGTTGCAGTCAATGATGATGTTTACCGGGCAGCAGACAACCAATGTGATTGTGTCGAACGAAACCGTCGTCTTGATCCTGATTGCGGCATTTGTTGCTTTCACCTTGCCCAATTCAAAACAGATATCTGAAAAAATATCCGGATTTTTCGGGCCCGGAAAACTGGCCTTCACAGGCAGGCTGTTTGTTGGCGGATTGGCAGGATCAGCAGCAGCAATAGCCTTTGTCGCCTCACAAAGTACAACCCAATCCCCATTCCTGTACTTTAACTTCTAGATCGGAAACTTCGATGGATACGAAAATCCGCCACCTGCTAAATCACTCTGCACCAAAGCAGTTCGTCAAAATCGCCCAGCTCACCGGGGCGGCTGTTTTTGCCGCTGGTATCTGCCTCGGCACTTACGCCTATACCGTTGATCGATTAATCCCCGGCAAAACACTGCCAGCAACATACAAATCCCTGATCCTGAGCGAAGTTCCTGGGCCCCGCCTGATCATTGAATCAGGTTCGAACAGTCACCATTCCCTTGATGCCTATATGATGAGTCAGGAACTCGGCCTTACCGTCATCAATGTTGCGGACAATGCAGGCTATGATATTGAAAGCAAGGTTGCACGCATGAGCGTTTTGGCAAAACCGGGTGACAGGATTTTGCTGCCGCTTGAATGGTCCTATTACTCGCGCAATTCCCTGACCGATGATTTTGTGAAAACGCTTTTCGGTCCCAGTCAGGATTACTATCAAAGCCTTTCCCCGGCGGCCAAAACGCGCTTTGCAATTTCCATTCCCCCAAAAATCCTAGCCGAACAGATATTTCGTGGAGAGGGAAAGGGATTTATTGAACGCGATGGCTTGAGCCAGACCCAGCACCTGTATTACTCCGCGTTGCAAAGCCCCAATGGTTCTTTTTCCCCTGATCAGACTCGTGAGCCTAGCCCTGGCGTATCCGGACAAACCTGCGACAGTTATGTATTTGGAAATCTCGAAACCGGCAACAAACTTCAGATATCCGCAAAGATGAAACGCGCACTCCTGCAGCTTGCGGAGTTAAAAGCGCGCAACATCGATGTGATGTTTGCCTGGCCGGCTGTTGCAGGCGACGGCTGCATGACTTCATCTCAAAGCATAACAGACTTCCGCGACACTGTTGAAAACACCGTGGAAGAGGCAGGTTTTCAGTTTATCGGCACCGCTATCAGCAGCGTTTATCCACTCAGCCTGCAAGATGACACGCCTTATCATCTGACGACCGAGGGTATGCAAAAACACACTAAAAAAATGATTAGGTTTCTCAAGGCCGCCGGCATCAATGGTACGGGTGAAGGCCTTGATTTGCGAAAGTTTGTAACCGAACGAATTTACGAACTTGAAACAGCAGCACTTTCAAAACCAAAAATTCAACCCTTGCAATTGGAACAAGAACTGATCATCGGCTCTGGAACAACCCATGACCATGTCAAATTTGCTGCAGGCTGGTGGCCAAAAGATCCTTACGGAATTTTGATGCGTGACAACAGGGCTGTAATCGGAATTTCAATTCCCGGCTCTGCGCCGGAAAACGCCAGTATCGTTTTCTCCGGCCTTGGCATTGCAAAATCAAACTACGTGTTGGATGCAACTTACAAAGGGGCAGTATTGGCAAGAGGTAATTTTTCGACCGACACCCCCCTTGCGCTATCTACCCGTGATTTGCCACGGGAAACACCCCTATGGATACACCTCAACCTGCCGCAGGCCGGACGTGCCGTCAGCCCAAAGGAACGTGGAGAAAACCTTGATGAACGAACCAGCACGCTTCGCATCAACAGTATAAAACTATCCACCGCAGAACCGCTGCCTGACCCCGCGTTGATCACCGAACCGGACGCAATTTTCCCACCGATATCCGAAATTCCGCTCGCTTCCGTCCTATCCCCGGATCAAACTCATGTCTCTGCTCTATCCAGTCCTATCGCAACTGATCGCACAAGCAAACCGGCATCGGCGCAGTTTTCCGACACAATTTTTTCGTCAATAGAGAGGAAATTCTCGCTAAACAGTGAGGTGGTTGGATCGTCCAGTGACATCATTCCAAAATCAAAACTGGTCAGTACGATTGATGGGTTAACCCCAATCCCAATCAAACAATACACTGTCCATCGGTCATGAGGATATCGCCAACTTTGTCCGCTTTGGAGATGGTTGGTGGAGCAAGGAACCGACGGGCCGGTGGATGAAAACCCGTAAAGCCAAAATAACCTTTGTATTGCCATCTGAAGTCAAAGGAACTCCGGTTCTGCGGTTTTATGGAGATGTCTTTTTGGGGCCAAGCCAGCCGCTTGAAGTACACTATGAGGGACAACAGATCGCTACCAACCAATTGCAACTGGGCGTTCCCGTAGATATCCCGCTTGGCACCCTGCCCCGCAACACTCCCGGTAACACTTACTTTTTGGTTGCCGCAGGCAAAAATTGTCAGCCCATCCGATTTGGCATTGGCAGACGATGAACGCAACCTGACCGGGTTTTTGACAGCTCTGGAGCTGCGCACCTGATCGCCAGCAACACTGCTTTTTTACAAGCACCCGCGCAGTTGTTTCCTTGCAAGTTCGACCGCGTTTTCGCGCGGTTGCATTGGTCAGCCCCAGCGTTTCGCTGATCTGGTCATAGGACATATCTCCCAGACATCGCATCAACAGCGGTTCCTGTAATCCTTGTGGAAGGGTGTGAAGTCCGCCAATCAAAGTCTCAGCTTCCTGGCGTTCAATAAGGCTTTCTTCGGGAGACAGATTGGCCGACATCAACCGGATGCTCAGCCGGTGCAAACGGTCATGTTGCGAGTGCCAGACCTTCCAGAACAATTGCTCATCAGGTCCCGCCTCTAGCCTTGGGCGTTTTTTCCGGCGCTCGATGAAATCCGGCTCCGGGATTGCCGGCTCCGGTAACTTGTAGGCCTTCTCCGTCAGCCCGTGCGGCTCTGGTATTCATAACCGGGCGATTTGCTGCCAGAAACTCTTCCAGAAAGCTGAAGATCGTGTGCGTTGCAACGTCGGAGTGCTGATACTTTGGTTTGCGGTTTGCAGGTTTGACCAACGCCCTGCGAAAGGACATCGACAGGAAGCACTCGCCGCACCGGCTTTCCCGGCAAAGGGCTCCTGGGATTGATTTCTGGGTCTTACGGGTTTGGGTTCAGCTCTTCGTCTTTTGCTGTTTTTATGAGTTTGCCGTACCGGCTGCTCCGGTTCTGAACCTGAAAATTCGCCATCAATATTTATCTTGTCTGAACCATGGCCAAAATCTACTCGTACTATTCCCAATGCTCTCATGCAGCTTGTTGCGCACAATTACTGTTCAGGACCGGCCCCATCCCGCGTGCTTTTCAAACCTGCACCCTCTAACTTGTCGTTTCAAAAACGCTGCAAGCAACCGAATTGCATTTTCATGAAATTCGCATTGCTTTTCGCAGAAGAGAGGCGGTTTCAAAATCAGAATGTAAAAAATTAATTAATTTTTTATTTTAATATTATTTTTCTATACGAAGTATTATTTAACTTACGTAAGATAATAGATGCGTATACTGAAAGATTTTTGAAAACTCTGAATATTCACAATCAATTCTTTCCACCAAACAGGTTTGCGACTCGCCGATTGAGCTGATCGATCATTGAAACCG
>CBDFNP010000006.1:0-58258 GCA_965250255.1 Rhizobiaceae bacterium | reverse complement strand
CATCAGCCATAGACTGGAAAGCGGCAATGCATATGTTTCATCGCTGGCATTTTTTGACGCCGACCGTTTTTCAGCCGAAGACCGGCTTTTTATTACCAATGAAGATATAACAATTACCGCTGAAAATGTTTCAGTCCATGAAAAGCAACGCGAAGCAGTTGGCCCTGGAACCCATTATATTAAGCGCACCATTGAAATCAGGACTGAAGCGTCAATTGCGGAAATTCTGAAATCCGAAGGCATTGAAGATGCAGAGGTCGAAGAACTCGCGACGGTTCTTTCAAGTGACATTGGTGAAGACAAGCTTCGTGTAGGCGACACCATCCAGGCCTGGTTGAAACAGGAAAACGTTGCAATTGATGAGCAAAAAATTTCGCTCGCAAAAGCCAGTCTTTATCGCGGCCCTTCCCACATGGTAAGCATAGCACGCACCGATGACGAACGTCTTGTATACGCTCCAACACCCGAAACGCCGCAGACCATTCTGGAAGACGCAAAGGAACAACCTGTCATTGTCGCGAAAAATCTGCCGTCCATCTATACCGGCATATACCGCGCTGCACTGGCTGAGGGCATGTCCAGCGACCTTGCCGGATCATTGATCAAGATATTTGCGTTTGATGTTGATTTCCGCAGCCGTTTGAAGCCAACCGATCGACTTGACGTGTTTTTATCTCTGGAAGAAGACAAGGAAACGCCAACCGAAAACTCAGAGATCCTCTATACCGGAATTGAGCTTGGAGGCGTTATGCGCCGCTATTATCGTTTCCGTGACGAACATACCGGCCGCATCGACTACTATGATGAATCGGGAAAAAGCGCGAAGAAGTTTCTTCTCAGAAAGCCTGTGCCCAACGGCAAGTTTCGCTCACCATTTGGCATGCGCCGCCATCCGATATCGCGGGTATTCAAGTTGCACGGTGGCGTCGATTGGGCAGCGCCCCGCGGAACCCCAATCGTTGCCGCAGGCAATGGTGTTATTAAAGAAGCCGGATGGAGTGGTTCTGGCTACGGCAAGCAGACCATCATTCGCCACACCAATGGTTATGTCACCACCTACTCGCACCAAACCGCAATTGCCAAAGGCATGATTGCCGGCAAGCGGGTTCGGCTCGGTCAGATTATCGGTTATGTCGGATCAACCGGTTATTCAACCGGCCCGCATCTACACTACGAAGTAAAAGTCAATGGCAACCGGGTTGACCCCATGCGCATCCGCCTTCCGCAAGGCAAGGTTTTGAAAGATACAGAACTTGCAGCATTTGAAGCCGAGCGCGATCGTATCAATGCGCTGGTCAACGGTGAAGAGTTACCGCAACCACAACAAGTTGCTTCGAATTAGGTTAGCGACATGCTGGATGGCAAGGTCTGCTCAGCGGTCAAAACCGGCCTTCAGCAAATGATTGGTTATGTTAACTCAAACCAACAGGCTATTTGAAAGCGAGGCACGGAATGATGCCCTACTCAGCGAAGAAAATACCGGTGATGTGCAGCGTTGATACTGTAACCGAGTGGGCGACTTTCATGAATGGTCGATTAGATGAAGTGCGTCAGTCGCTCAAGCAAGAAGGTGTTGAGCATGAACAGTGGTTTTTGGGGGCTGATGGGCCCAGGATTTTCTTGGTTGGCGTGATGAAGACCGGTAATATGCAACGTGCTAGAAAGGTTGCTAAGGTCTGTTGACAATTACCGAGTGGCGATCACTACTGCTACGAGATTGATGTTTGCAATGAAACTTGTATCAGTCTTGTCGTATCTTGTTGCAATTCCTCGGAATTCCTTGATTTTGGCGAAATAGTTTTCGACCAGATGCCGCCACTTGTACATTTCCTTGTCGTATTCGAATTGGATTTTACGGTTTGAACGCGGGGGGATCACGGCGGTGGCTCCACGATTGTTCAATTCTTCACGCAGCCAGTTTGCATCAAAGGCCTTGTCTGCCAGCAAAGCATCAAAACATATGCCCTCAATGAGGGGTCTCACCCCGACGATATCATTGCGTTGACCGGGTTGTACGACAAACCGCACCAGATTACCCAATCCATCGACAAGCGCCACTATTTTGGTTGTCAGGCCGCCTTTGGAGCGCCCGATGGCCTGATTTTGAGTCCCCCTTTTGCGCCACTTGCCTTCTGGTGAACGGATATGATTGTGCCATCAATCATCGCATACTCAAAATCTGGATCATCACATAACGCATTGAATAACTTATCAAACACGCCTTTCTTCGCCCAACGGCGAAAACGCTGGAAGGTCGTGTTCCAATCACCCAGACAGGGTGGTAAATCACGCCACGGTGAGCCGGTGCGAACGCGCCATAAGACCGCTTCCATAAATGCTCGGTTATCTTTTGCAGTCACACCACAATCCGTTGACTTGCCTGGAAGTAAATCTTCCATAACAGACCACAATGCATCACTTATAACCAGACGATCTTCGCGCATTCAAATCTCCTCAAAAAGGAGTATGAATCATATTCGGTGCCGTTTGGGAATCCTAATTGTCAACAGACCTTAGGGTCTGTTGACGTTCATCTGATTGCGATGGCTGTTGCAGCCAGATAGATCATAGCACAGAAGCTCTCGTCGGTTTTTTCTGAACGCATGGCTATGCGCTTGAATTCCTTGAGTTTCTGAAAGTAGTTTTCGACAAGATGCCGCCATTTGTATTTTTCCTCGTCATGCAATGCCGGAGATTTTCTTCCCCTTCTTGCCGGAATGACGGCTTCGATATCCCGGCTTTCAAGCAATTCGCGCAGCCAGTCCGCATCATAGGCCTTGTCGCCAAGAAAAGCACCGCACTCAATGCCCTCAATCAAATTCGCAACGCCCATTGTCTCGCCACGCTGACCCGGCAGGATCGAAAACCGCACCAGATTACCCAATCCATCGACAAGCGCCACTATTTTGGTTGTCAGGCCGCCTTTGGAGCGCCCGATGGCCTGATTTTGAGTCCCCCTTTTGCGCCACTTGCCTTCTGGTGAACGGATATGATTGTGCCATCAATCATCGCATACTCAAAATCTGGATCATCACATAACGCATTGAATAACTTATCAAACACGCCTTTCTTCGCCCAACGGCGAAAACGCTGGAAGGTCGTGTTCCAATCACCCAGACAGGGTGGCAAATCACGCCACGGTGAGCCGGTGCGAACGCGCCATAAGACCGCTTCCATAAATGCTCGGTTATCTTTTGCAGTCACACCACAATCCGTTGACTTGCCTGGAAGTAAATCTTCCATAACAGACCACAATGCATCACTTATAACCAGACGATCTTCGCGCATTCAAATCTCCTCAAAAAGGAGTATGAATCATATTCGGTGCCGTTTGGGAATCCTAATTGTCAACAGACCTTAGACCTTCACAGTAATGCAGGAACAAAATTAAAGGCCATTTGTCTTCCTGACCGGCCTGTGAAAGGATTTCATCAAACCTTTTCCCACGCAATAGCCGCCCCGAAAGTCCGCCTAATTGTTCTGGCAGATAAACAAGAGCCTCTTTCCAGGTTTTACTAAGTTCCTGATGATCAGAGATCGCCATCCAATTGACTTTAAACTGTTCATCAGCAACCGTCGAAGCAACGCTTAAAAGCAGAAATAATGAAGCAAACAACGCTACCACTGCAGCCGTGCATGCTGCATATAGTGAATGTAAATTTTTATCAGTGTTTCTGACTGATTTTACCTCTTGGCCACATCGCATGTCAGAGCGTTTTGCGTTCAATCCAAACAACAAAAGCGCGTTCCTTTTCGGATTTCATTCACGCAATTTAGCATGCCTGAATGCGTCCAGCCAACCCCAACAGTATCCACTTGCCGATCGTAAAAACAAACCGGCACCGTCAACGGCCGTTAGGTGGAATATACCGGACGTTCGCCGATTGAAGGTTGGCGTTCAAATCAGTGCAACCTACGGCACTATCCGCTTTGCGGAAATCGGATTTCAAATTGCTGTTTTGTGTAATTGACCGGAAATGGGTCGAATTTTCCAATCAGTCATTTGGACGATCAGGAAGTATCAAAGGCTGGCTCGATTAAACCTGCTCCCCAATTTTGTTTCAATCAATTTGCAGGTGCGGTATTGTCAATTTCGAGCGTGTAAAAACCATGCGATGCTCGTATTTTGAACGATTCGCCCTATATTAAGGGGCATGAACAGACGTCGATTTATTCAGTCGCTGGCTGCAGTGTTCTCTCTGGCTGCCAATCCAACCTTGTTATTGCGGTCCGCCACAACTGTCCTTCCAGCCGCCGCTGCTATTCCGGCAGAAGCCCGGTCCTGGGCGGTCTACATGTCTACTCTTCACGGAGAATGCACCCCCCATGCTCTGCAGGTTATGCTGAACATCTCGGCAGCCGATGCTAAAAAATATGTCACCCAACTGATTGCAGACGGTGTCATCAAATCGAACCCGCTTTTGCAAAAATCGGTATCCAAATTTGTAAAGACCAACGAAGACAGCCTTTTGGATAAAGTTAAAAAACGCTTGGAAATGAAGCGGCGGGCTGGTTCTAAGGAGGTGGAATTCTGCAAAAATTTTGATGAAACCGAACGTTTGGATGCCGAAACGGAATTGTTGGAAGACCTTCGTGAATTAGGCCCTGAAGCTGTCGCTGAAGATGAACCCGTAGACGCGGAAACCCAAGTACCAGATGAAATTTGCTCTAGTGTGGTGGATCATAAGTTCGCTTCATTATTGGCAGCAGGTTCTCAAAGCGAACTTTGATCCAAAACCACACTAGAATCTAATATTTGCTAGTGGATTGATTCAAACATTTGGAACCCGTTTTCCGAGACCTCTCATCCAAATATTTGAATCTTAAAATCCACTAGAAAACAATACCTTGCTAGTGGTCTTTACGTTCGAAACAAATGATAAAGAGTTCGCCGCAAAGGGGTTCCAAATGTTTGAATCAATCCACTAGTTGGATTTCACGGTGAGTTTTGTGCGACAGCACCCGGCCTGCCCGGGTGACCACTGTTGAAGTTCAAAGGTAAAGCCTGCCGCTTCATAGACGCCTTCATCATATGCGGTTGCACAACGTAGTAGTGTCTGCACTTCTTTATCGCTACACCCTGCTTCCACCCACGATTCTTTCAATGGACACGTCATCATTTGAATGTCGAGGCATGTGTCACTAAGTTTCGTTATCTTGGGCGAATAGACTGCCCCATCGTCAGGACCATTGAAATAATTCTCAAGCATGCCTTCAAAATCGCACAGGTCGTGGCGTTTGAGCGTGTTGCCCACATCGATACCATGTGCACGACTGGCTGCCCGCATAACACTAACAGCTTCTTCTTCTCCATAGCGCTCGCGCAGTTCACGAAATATCGAAAGATAGATAATACCGCGGTCTTTGATAGCATTACGACGCGCTTCATTTGGTTGTTTCTGGGTCATTTGACAGCCACCGCTTCGATCTCAAGCAACCATGTTTCGTCAAAAATACCTGCAATAATTACGGTCAGGGCAGGTTGAAATTCCTCCAATACTTTGCGTCGCACTTCGGAATTTTCTGCACAATATTTGCGGTCTGAAAGGTATGTCGTGTGTCGCACGATGTTTTCCAGCCCCATATCTGCCGCGTTAAGTTGAGCTTCGATGTTTGCCCATGTCTGTTCTGCCTGTTCAGTGAACGAATGGGCTACAGTCCCATCAGGACGCACAGGAATTTGACCACTGATGTATAGGGTTCGCTGATTTTCAGAAACGACAATAGCCTGAGAATAGCCGCTGTTAAGGCAATGGGCATCAGGCGCGGTTATTTGCTGAATTTTCACGATTAATGTCCTTCATGTAGTACAGGTATGGTTTAAAAACTAGCGCGGAAGGCAACAGCCTGACAAAGCAGAAAAACTCTCTTGCAGGGATAGAAATACTGGGTCTCAACGCGACGTTTAATGTGTATTGTAAACTCAGGAGAAAATGATGACCTACAGACTTCCTGCGCTGAATACCTTACGTGCCTTCGAAGCGGCGGCCCGAAACTTGAGCTTCAAAACGGCTGCTACCGAACTTGGCGTTACCGCAGGTGCAGTCAGCCAACAGATCAAAAAACTGGAAGTTTCGCTGGGAATCTTGTTATTTCGCCGATTAGCGCATGGGCTGCTTCTAACCGCGGAAGGAGAAGTTTATCTACCTCTGATTTCCAAAGTCTTTGAAGATTTAACAGACGCGACGGAAGCAATTGCACCTGAAATTAATGGGAAAAAGTTCAGCATCGGGGTGTGTTCTCAAACAACTGCCATTCTACCAAGAAATTGGCCTAACAATTGTGACCGACTGAAACTCTATGTAAGGGATTCCGTCCTGACAAATGATGTGGAACTGATTTGGAACAATGAGATTGATTGCCTAATCCGCCGGGGTGGCGGCCCTTATGGAGACCTCGCTTTGATAACAATTCCCGATTTTGCCAGCCAAAATGAACGGCGACATGAGCTGCATTTTATTTGCAAACCCGGTCTGGCTGACTGTCGACAGACCAAGGCTATTATAGAAGACTTGAAAGCGCTTTCTGCATCAAATTTATAACAATACATTTCGATGCATTATGCGAGTTAAATCCGTGTCGTATAACCGTAAAAATCAGATAAAAAGGATCTCAAAGGTCCTCCACACCCGCCAACCGTCCAAACCAGTTTCTTCACTCAGCAATCGTATCAGTTGCGATTTTAGCGAAGATTTCGTCCAGTTCCACAGCCATGTCTTTCAAGGGTTGGCCGCCTTCTTCGAAGTACGGTGTGAAAGCAAAGGTCGGTATCTTATAAGTCAGGTTGGAACCATCGTCCGAGCGCTCGGTAAGGTAAAACCGGATCGGTGCTTCCATGCCTGCAGCTATGCTTGCTTCCAGCATCCGAACAGCAAAAAAATTGTTGTAGACACCCACAACCCGGTTGCCTGGAATGGTCAGCCCGCGCCCCTTCGCACCAGCCGATGCACTGGCGGTCGTAATATGACCCATCTTGTTTTTCTTGATAGCTGCCTTGAGCCTCGGATAAAGCATTTTGTAGGGAATGCTCGTTTCATGGGTAATCCAGCCGGCACGCTTGAGTGATTTGTGGGTCCCGGCAACCGAACCGGTGACCATCAGCACTACAATCGCAAGACCGGTGACAATTCCTGGCAATAGCTTATTCATGTGTAGATTCCTCCAACAGAGTTTCAGTTTCTTAAGTCTCAAATTCCAATCCGTCGTTTGGAAGCAACCGCAAACGAGCTGCCAATAAATGCCATCACCGCCCATGCCCAGCCATGCAGACTGCCGGATACAAGTCCCCCCAGATACGCCCCGATGTTGCAGCCATAGGCGAGCCTGGCGCCGTAGCCCATCGCCAACCCGCCGAATATTGCGGTAGAAATCTCCACTCGCGACAACATCCAGACCGGCTTGAATTTTGCCGCCAGACCGGCGGCGGCCAGAGCGCCAGCCATAATCCCAAAATTCATGACGGATACAGAATGCGCAAATACGCTGTTCCCCAGCACATTTCCCCGCCAGCCGGACCAATACGGCCAGGACGCCACATCCATGCCAACGATGCTTGCAATTTTTGCTCCCCAAACGGCAAAGGCAAAGGTCACGCCCCAGGGCTGCCCAATGACCAGCAATGAGAGAATACCGACAACTGAAAGCGCAATTGCTCCTGCGCGCGGAGACCACGGCCCATGAATGAAAGAGCCTGTCTTTCGGGGGGGTTCAAGATCACCATGCGTGCGTTTTTCAAGCCAGATCGTAAAGAGTGCAATCGCACCCAGTATCACCGCCAGCCAAATAAACGCAATCATCGGCCCAAGCCGTGTGATCATGCCGTAACTGAAGCGGTTCCCAATCCCGAATGCTGATTGAACAGTTTCAGGAAAAGCGACCGCATTCCACCACGGTACGTGGGCTGAACCAATAAGCGAGCCGAGGACAAAAAACGCCAGCGTGATGCACATGCGGGTTGATCCGCCACCTGCAACAAACAAGGTGCCAGAACCACACCCTCCACCGAATTGCATTCCAAAGCCAAAGAGAAACGAGCCAAACAACATCCCGACACCAACCGGCAACACAAATCCGCGCGCATCAGTGTAGTAGATCAACGGAAATGAAACCGCACAGGTAAGAATAATCAGCAAGAACTGATAACGCAGGCCCACTCCCCGCTTCTCCGCAAAGATGCGCCGCCATGCAGCCGTAAACCCGAAGGACGCATGATAAAGCGAAAACCCGGCCAGAACTCCAATCAAAACCGCCAGGGCCTGTTTCTGACCGGCAAAAACAAGTGCTGCAGTTACAAGTGCCGCTGCCAAAAGCCCTGCAAATATAACCGGGCTTGCTTGAATTGGAATGCTACCGGCACGTGTCGCTGTATTCATTCGCAGTTCCAATCTCCGACACATTACCGTTCATGCACCACCGTTCATGCACCACCGTTCATGCACCACCGTTCATGCACCATTCAGTCCCACCCCGATAGGGTCGGGCTCGCAAACCATTTCACACGATAACAAACTAACAGGCCAACAGCTTGTCATCACAAGTCACAATTCTTTGATCAAACATCTGAAGCCTGTGATTTTCCAACTAACCGCCAAAGAGGCATAAATTCATAAAGTACAGCGTTCTGGAACCTGCCATGATCAAGACGGACAATAAAAAGCTGACCACAACCGTTACCTATCGCATGCGACTGCTGTTTTCGTGTAGCAGAAAAGCAAAGCATGAAGCATTGACGATTGACGGAAAACGAATGCGAAACTCACCGGCCGCGTAACCGGGAAAACAATTCGCGCAATCACTGGTCAAACCTTGAAAAAGCGAAATGTGGTGATAAGACACACCAGCGAATAGCCGCGAAAGTCAAAACCTGGAGCGGATATTAAATTGCCAATCAGGGCCAGGACGTGAGCCAGATTTCAACTGCACCCGAACTTCCTTCGACAGCGCGTAAACGAGACCCCCGTCTCGACTTCTTTCGCGGCATCGGAATGTTCATTATTTTCATGGCTCACCTGCCGGGCAATTTCTTCACGCTCTATATTCCTGCTCGATTTGGCTGGTCGGATGCGACCGAAATTTTTGTTTTCTGTTCGGGCATGGCGTCGGCCATAGCCTTTGGAAAAATATTTGAAAACACCGGTTGGTTGACGGGTGCAATGCGCATTGCACACAGAATGTGGCAGGTCTACTGGGCCCATATTGGCCTGTTCTTTATAATACTGCTTTTGGTTACGTTGCAAACCTGGGCATCACAATCCGGCGCGCTTTGTTTTTACGAACAAAGCCGGCTGTGCGGCTCACCGGAAACCGGACCGGCCTGGAATTATGTTGGCCGGCTCAACATCATTCATCTGTTTCAGGAAGTAAGAGAGAGCCCCGCAGCCGCCAATTTTGTTGGCATCATGACGCTGACTTGGGTTCCAAACCTTTTTGACATCCTGCCGATGTACATCGTAATCCTTGGCATGATCCCGATTGTGATGGCGCTAAACAAGATCAGCAAATATGCAGCATTTGCATTTGTTATTCTGGTTTGGGTCGCTGCACGCGACTGGCTTGCGCCGGTCTTTGGTTTCGAAAGAGGCATTGGTCTTCCTGCAGAACCCTGGTCGGATCGCCAGTGGTTTTTCAACCCGTTCGGCTGGCAGCTTGTTTTCTTCACCGGGTTTTTTCTCATGATGGGATGGATCCCAAAACCGCCGGTAAAAAAGTCACTGATTGCGGCCGCAATTGTGTTTGTTGTCATCACAATCCCTTATGCTTTCTGGGGCGTCCACAATGACGAAGCTTTCCAGCCAAGCGTCTACGGTCCCAAAATCGATTTTTCCTGGGCCAACATCACGGAAATCCGGGAAGCAATCCAGCCCTGGCGGGCAAAACCGGACTTTGGAATTCTAAGATACATCCACTTTTTGTGCCTTGCATACCTGTTCTGGATCCTGGCGGGTGAAGGCGGCAAGAACCTGCAATTCAAAGGCCGGCTCGGGCAGTGGTTCGTGAGAGTGGTTCACAAGGTTGGCCAACAATCGCTGGCGACCTTCATGGGTGGCCTGGTGATTGGGCGCTTCTGCGGCTTTTTCCTCGACACGATCAACCGCAACATCGGTGGCGAGATTTTCGGAGCGGGCACTGATCTCGCCTGGTGGTTTAACTGGGTCCCGATGACACTCGTCAATCTCGCCGGCATGGCCGCAATGGTGGCCATTGCCTATCTCGTCTCGTGGATCAAGAAAAACCCGTGGAAGGTGAAGGGAGGCTGAACGGCGGAAGTGCGGACAAATCTATCTGATTATGCTCTTCGAAATGCTCCGAATACGACCAATGGTTTTGACAATAATTTTGGCGCTCAATCCCCGCGCCAGACGGATTGGTATTTTCGTGTTAACCAAATTACTGCAAAAAGAGGATTATAGTTTTTCAGCTTTTTAGCGGAAAACCGTTAGTTGGAAAAAAATGCTATCAAACAAGAAGTTTATCACTATTTTTCTTATCATTTCAGGCTTGCTGATTCCTGTGGCAAGCTTTGCGTTGATACTTGGCGTTGGACTTCATGCTTCATACCATTACAAAGATTTTTATGTTACCCCATCATTACGATACTTCTATGTATACATTGCAGCGGCGATTCTGATTTTTGGTTATGCAATATATTTGCGGTGCAAATCAAAACTACGTAACTCAGGTTGGATATTAATAGCCTTATACGTATCTTATCCGGCATATTTTCTTTCAACACAATATAAAGTCGATATCCCAAGAACGGTTTATTTTGAAGATGTGAGATATGACATTCCATGGGAATTTCAGCCATCCGGGCCCGGCTCAGGATTTATATTTAATGGCTTTGACTCAAATGAGCCTTCATTAGTTAGTTTTAGTACGTCTTATCCAGAATTTTCCTTGCCAATAGAAAGTGAAAATCGAAAAGGGATAGACGGTTATGATGTGTTTTTCACCAAAACGAACAGCCAGCCAAAATGGGCTTACTATTTTGGGGAATGTGTTGACACGTTCCTAAATTTAAATCTGGATAACGGAGAGACAACAAGTGTCCAACAGCTAAAAAATGCCGTCTTAGATAATGTTGATATCACACCCAACTCTGACCAACTGGTGTCTAAATGGATAGACGCCGAAATCTGCAAGATTCAGTTTATCCAGCAAAATGACACTCAAGGGAACCTCAGAACATATGGTTTATGTAAGCAATATCCTAAATATATAAGATGCCACTACATAATCGAAGAAGACGCGGTATTTTATAGGGTTGGGATATATTCAAATAATACGAAATCAATAAATGCTTGGAGTGAAAAAGAATTAATTCCCGTGATCGAACGTGAAGCAAAGAAGCTGCTGAATTCTTTCTTACAAAATTGACGCTCAATTCTTAATAAAAAAGGGCATCCTGTTGAGCTTCCAATTCAGTTCCTTTTTGGTTGAGACTTTAACATATTCGACCAGTTTTGAACGTCTAGGAAGGGCTCCAAGCGGTCGTCCATTTTGTGGAGTCGCGCACCCTAATTTCATTGAGCTATTGCCCTAGGGAACCAGCATCACCTTGCCGGTGTTCATGCCCGATAAGGCTTCAGGAAGTTTCGCATGCGCGTCAGCAAACCGGATCACCGCAGCAACATCGGTTTTCCAGGCACCTGTTGCAAACAATTCCTGAACCCGCATCGAAGCTGCTATTTGCTCCTGCACCGGTTTATGTTTCATCCACTGTGTCAGCCAAAACCCCTCAATCTGTTTTCCCATGAAGATGAAGTGTCCGGGCTGTTGAAGCACCGGCATTTCGGTTGAAAGCTTGCCGTAGATCATCCAGCGGGCCCGGCTTGGCATCGCCGAAAAAATCGAAGAGGAAATCTGGTCCGCCACAGCGTCAAGCATCACCCTTGGCTTCAACTCCTTCATGATACCGCCAAGCTCTTTTACAAACCCTTCCGACTTGCAATTCAGCACATGCGCTGAGCCATACGCTTTCAACGGTTCAATCTGCTCGTCGCGCCGAACAATTGAGATCGCCTGCTTGCCATCTTCCTTTGCAAGACCGGCAATAAGCTTGCACAATTGGCTGGCCGCAGCGGTCATGATGAAAGCATCATTGTCGTTGGCGATTGCCTCTTCATACATTCCGATTGCTGTCAGTGGATTGACCAGCATTGCGGCCGCGTCCTCATCACGCACATCATCGCGAAGTGGAATACAACTCGCCACAGTTGCAATCGCATAATCGGCCCACACACCGGAAGCTGATCCAAAACAGGAAACACGCTTACCGACCAGACCTTCGCCTCCCTCGCCTGCTTTTACGACTTCGCCTACCGCCTCAAAGCCGGCAGGCACTCCTGCGCGGCGTGGGATTCCATATTCACCCTTGATGAAATGGAGGTCCGAGGGATTGATGCTCGCCATAATGACCTTGACCAGAACATCACCGGGCCCCGGCTCCGGCACATCAACTTGCCGATACTCCAGATACGGATCCAGGCTTTCAATTGACGGACCTTCAGCGGTTCCGGAAAACCCGTCACCAAGCATGATCAACGCATTCATCTTTTGATTGCTCATGGAACCAGAACCACCTTTCCGACCGCCTTGCGGTTATGAATATGTTCAAGCGCCTGCACTGCATTATCCAGCGCAAAACTGTTTTCTACCAAAGGCTTTATCGAACCGGCCTGATACCAGCCAAAAAGCTCTTTCATGTTCTCTGCATATACCAAAGGTTCGCGTTGAACGAATGAACCCCAGAAAACGCCAACCACCGAATATCCTTTAACCAGCGCCAGATTGACAGGAAACTGCGGGATGTCACCATCGGCAAATCCGATCACCAGCAAACGTCCGCCCCAGTTCACAGCACGCGAGCAGGCGTGAAACACATCACCTCCCACCACATCAAAGACGACATCTGCTCCTTTGCCATCAGTCGCAGCTTTCAGATCATCCTTGAGATTGTCATACCCAAGTGCCACGTCTGCCCCATTGTCTGCGCAAACTTTCCGCTTTGCATCCGTTGAAGCAATTGCGATCACCTTGGCACCCATTGCCTTGCCGATCTGAACTGCTGCAAGCCCGGTCAATCCGGAAGCACCGGTGACAGCAAGCGTTTCGCCTTCCTTCAACTGTCCGCGTTGGCGCAGTGCATGATGAGATGTGCCGTAGCCACAAAGAAGGGCGGCAAGTTCACCTGCATCTGCTCCGCTAGGCACGGGCATGACCACATTCTTGTGAGCCTTGACCCGCTCGGCAAAGGCTCCAATCGAAGTAATCGCTGCAACCCGGTCACCGGCATTAAAACCGGATTCATCACCTGCCGCAGAAATTGTGCCGACCAGTTCCATGCCCGGTACAAACGGCGTCGGCGGTTTGACCTGATAAAGCCCCTGCACAAGAAGACCATCCGGAAAATTCACGCCAATGGCTTCAGCTTCAATCACCACTTCCTTGGAACCGGGTTCAGGTTCCGGCATGTCCTTGACCTTCAGATTGCTGATAGGTCCAAACTCTTCGCAAACAATTGCTTTCATGGTTTTGTCCCCCTCGCGCTACCGCGCTTCTCGGCTCTTGTTGTTTCCCGGTCGCGCTACCGCGCTTCTCGGCTCTTGTTGTTTCCCGGTCGCGCTACCGCGCTTCTCGGCTCTTGTTGTTTCCCGGTCGCGCTATCGCGCTTCTCGGCTCTTGTTGTTTCCCCCTCGCGCTATCGCGCTCCCCGGCTTTTGTTGTTTCCCGGTCGCGCTATCGCGCTTCTCGGCTCTTGTTACACTTTTTCCTGCGTGTACTTTTTTAGCTCGGTGCGCGCCACCTGCCGACGATGAACCGCATCCGGGCCGTCAGCAAGGCGAAGTGTGCGGACATAAGTCCAGGCCCGGGCAAGTGGCGTATCTTGCGATACCCCTTGTCCGCCATGCATCTGGACGGCTTCGTCAATCACCTTGAGTGCGACCTGAGGTGCGACCACCTTGATCTGGGAAATCCACGGTGCTGCGGCACGCGGGTCACCCTGGTCCATCATCCAAGCCGCTTTGAGGCAAAGAAGCCTCGCTTGTTCGATCTCCATCCGGCAGTTGGCAATGATGTCGAAATTTGCGCCAAGCATGGCTAACGGCTTACCAAATGCTTCCCGGCGAACTGAGCGCTGGCACATCAGTTCCAATGCCCGTTCCGCCTGCCCAATCGCACGCATACAATGGTGAATTCTTCCCGGCCCAAGTCGACCCTGCGAAATCTCAAACCCCCGACCCTCGCCAAGCAGCAGATTTTCCGCCGGAACCCGCACATCCGTAAACCGGATATGCATATGGCCATGCGGCGCATCATCCTCACCATACACTTGCATGGCGCGCAATATTTCAATCCCGGGAGATTTTGCATCGACGATAATTTGTGATTGCTGTTGGTGCTTGGGCCGATTTTCATCCGGGGTAGAGACCATCACGATATAAACCGCACAACGTGGGTCGCCGGCACCTGATGACCACCATTTTTCACCATTCAATACATATTCATCCCCGTCGCGCGCGCATGACATGGAGATGTTCGTCGCGTCAGAAGAAGCGACATCGGGTTCGGTCATCAGATAGGCTGATCGGATTTCCCCGTCAAGCAAACGCGATAGCCACTCCTTTTTATGGTTTGCATTACCGTAGCGCTCAAGCACTTCCATATTGCCGGTATCAGGGGCGCTACAGTTGAACACTTCCGCGCCAAGGTGGGCTTTGCCCATTTCTTCGGCAAGGTAGGCATACTCTACGGTTGATAGGCCATACCCTTTATCTGAGTCAGTCAGCCAGAAGTTCCAAAGCCCCTGCTTTTTTGCTTTTGCTTTCAACCCTTCAAGGATTTCGGTTTGGCGCGGCGTGTATTCCCAACGATCGCCCTTTGAAACTTCTGCGAGGAACTCCTCATCAACCGGCAGAATGTCTTCCTCGATCATCCTCGTAACTTTTTCCTGTAGCGGTTTCAGCCGCTCTGTCATTCCAAGGTTCATACCGTCACTCACAAGATCTCTCCCTTATTGGCCGACTTTGACGGATTGAATCGCAAAAGTCGAAAACTGATCGATGATTTCCAATTTCTCTTCTTCACTCTGGTTTTTTCTGGGTTTGTACCAAAGAACCGGATTGTTAAGGATGGCAAGCACTGCTTTTGATGCAAAAGACGGGTTGTCAAACCTGAACACCCCTTCTTTGCGCCCCGCCGTCAATACGTCTTTGAACAAGCCTTCGTAATATTCGCGCTCTTTCATCAGGACTTTCAACTTGTTGCGCTGTTTGGGTGTGGTCGAGCTTGCCAGATGCATCTCCACCCCCTGTAAAACAACCCGCTGATAATCGATATTGTCGAGCATGTTCCGCAAATGCGCATTGCACATTTTTGCCAGTCTTTTTTCGGCAATTTCACCCGATTTCGCCAAAGGCTCAACTGCGCTCACATTAAGGGCCATGCCATAGCGATGCACATCAAAAAACAACTCCGCCTTGGAGCGATAGTAGTGATAAATCCGCCCCTTTGTGGCGCCCAGATATTCCGCCACATCATCAATGCTGGTCGCAGAGAAACCGGCCCGCATGAAACACTTCGCAGCCGCATCAATAATTATCGAGCGTGCCGTATCAATTTCAATTGCCTTGCCCAACCGGCGACCCCATGCTTGGATGTAATTGCAAGGACAGGGCTTGACCCTGATCCCATTGACGGACAACATACTACTGAGTATGACGTAAATTCAAGATCAAAATTTTGACCCGCCTGGAGGAACCTATGAGCATTCTCGAAAATCTCTTTTCAATGAAGGGAAAAACGGCCCTCATCACGGGTGCTGCGACCGGAATTGGCCGGATGGCTGCAACAGCCCTCGTTGAGGCTGGATGTACAGTCCTTATCGCATCACGCAAGGGTGAGGCATGTGAAGCGGTAGCAGCGGAACTCAATGCGATGGGCGCAGGCGGCTCAGCTCAGGGTTTTGCCGGTGATGTCAGCAGCAAAGAAGGAATTGATGCGCTGGTAGCTGAAATCAAGTCCAGAACCGACAGCCTCCACATTCTCATTAACAATGCAGGCGTTACCTGGGGCGCTCCGATGAACGAGTTTCCTTATGAAGCCTGGGGCAAGGTCATGGACGTCAACGTAACCGGCCTGTTTTATCTGACACAGCAACTCCTTTCTGTGCTTGTAAATTCAAGCTCGAAGGACGATCCTGCACGCGTCATCAACCTGGGGTCGGTAATGGGCACAGCCGCGCTTGGCGAAGGAGCCTACTCTTATGCCGTTTCAAAGGCGGCAGTCCATCACATGACACGGATCATGGCCCGCGAACTTGCAGCGCATCACATCACCTTCAATGCGTTCGCGCCGGGCCCCTTCCAGAGCAAGATGACAGCATTTGCGACAGCAACCGAAGAACAGGCAGAACATGTTGGCAGGGGCGTACCCTTGGGCCGCATTGGCGCTCCGCAAGACATTGCAGGCGCCACACTTTATTTGTGCGGCAAAGGTGGTTCCTACATAACCGGTGCAATTCTTCCGCTTGATGGCGGCATACATGTAAAACCGGAAGCTGACCTCTTTGGCATGCACAGGTGACAGGGATGAGCAAGATGAAACTCGAAGACTACATGGCATCAGCAGGTTCCCTGCAACGCTCTTCAGACTGGATTGATATTTCACAAGACCTGATCAATCTTTTTGCAGACGCCACACATGATCATCAGTTTATTCATATTGATGAAGAACGGGCAAAGAAGGAAACACCCTTCGGAGGTACGATCGCCCACGGTTTTCTGTCCCTTTCTTTGTTGTCAAAATTTGTCGATGACTGCCTTCCCGGAATTGAAAATACGGCCATGGGCATTAATTACGGATTTGAGAAAATCCGGTTTCTGATGCCGGTCCCCGCTGGCTCGAGAATACGGGGTCACTTCAAGCTGGCTGAATGCAGAGAGCGCAAGCCAGGTGAAATTCTCAACAAGTATGACGTCACAGTTGAGATTGAAAATGTCGAGAAACCTGCCCTGATTGCCGAATGGCTCGGGCTTACAATAATCAAGAAGGACGGATGATGACCATTTCATTTGACGGACAGGTAGCAATTGTTACGGGCGCCGGAAACGGCTTGGGCAAAAGCCATGCGCTTGAATTGGGAAAACGCGGTGCAAAGGTGGTGGTCAACGATTTTGGCGGTGCACGCGATGGCACTGGCGGATCACTTTCTCCTGCTGAAGAAGTCGTCCGGCAAATCGTTGATGCAGGTGGTGAGGCAATCGCCAATGGTGCAAATGTTGCAAATGTCGGCGATTGCAACGCCATGGTTGCAGATGCGCTTTCAAAATGGGGCCGTGTGGATGTACTGATCAACAATGCAGGTATTTTGCGCGACAAATCATTTGGAAAACTGGACATGAATGACTGGGAGGTGGTTGTTGATGTTCACCTTAATGGTTCCGCCAATTGCAGTCGCGCGGTTTGGAACCAGATGAAAGAACAGAATTACGGCCGCATTTTGATGACCACATCAACCTCCGGTATTTACGGAAATTTTGGTCAGGCCAACTACGGAGCTGCCAAACTTGGGCTCGTGGGTTTGATGAACACACTTTGCATTGAAGGTGCAAAGAACAACATTCAGATCAACTGTCTGTCACCCACAGCCGCCACCCGCATGACGCAGGATATTCTGACCGAAGACATGTTAGCGAAACTTGATCCCAAATATGTGACTCCGGCAGCAGTGTTTTTGGTAAGCAGGGAAGCACCCGACCATTGTGTCATGTTTGCAGGTGCCGGAACCTTTGCGACCATGCAGATCAGCGAAAGTGCCGGCATCAACCTGCCGGAAGCTGATCGCAATGCAGACGGAGTTGCTGCAAACTTTGCCGCAATTTCGGACATGTCAAATCCGGACGTGTTTTATTCAGGCACCGAGCACGTTGTAAAAGCAGTTCAAAAGGCCGGTTAGGGCCAGCCCAATCATATAGTCCCGAAGGAAAAATCATGAGATCAGCAGTAATCGTTTCGACCGCACGCACTCCCATTGGCAAAGCCTATCGTGGTGCATTCAATGATACACAGGCACAGACGCTTGGCGGACATGCGATAGCCAACGCCGTGGAACGTGCCGGAGTGGATAGGGCCGAAATTGATGACGTTATCATGGGTGCAGCTTTGCAACAGGGTTCCACCGGCACAAATATCGCCCGACAATCAGCACTTCGTGCCGGCCTGCCCACATCCGTATCTGCAATGTCACTCGACCGCCAATGTTCATCGGGCCTGATGGCTATTGCAACAGCGGCCAAACAAATCATCTCAGATGGCATGACAGTGACCATCGGCGGCGGTCTTGAATCAATTTCTCTCGTTCAGAACGAAAAGATGAATACAAGCCGCAGCGTTGACCCCTGGTTGATGGAAAACATTCCCGCAACCTATATGTCGATGCTGGAGACCGCTGAGATTGTGGCCGACCGCTATGGTGTTTCCCGCGATGCTCAGGACGAATTCGCCTATCAATCCCAGATGAAGACTGCGGCGGCACAGGATGCAAACAAATTCGATGATGAGATTGTCCCCCTGAAATCCTCGATGAAAGTCATGGACAAGGAAACCAAGGAGATTTCAGACGTTGAAGTAACGCTCGAAAAAGACGAAGGCAACCGGCCTTCTACAACCTTTAAGGGGTTACAATCCCTTCAACCGGTTTTCAAAGACGGAAAACAGGTCAGTGAAGGTTCATTCATTACCGCTGGCAATGCATCCCAACTTTCAGACGGCGCTTCTGCCTCAGTCTTGATGGAAGAAAAGGAAGCACAAAAGCGCGGTCTTGAACCATTGGGAATTTACAAAGGCATGGCAGTGGCTGGTTGCGATCCTGATGAAATGGGAATCGGTCCGGTATTTGCTATTCCCAAACTTCTTAAAACCCACGGACTGACGGTGGATGACATCGATCTGTGGGAATTGAACGAGGCTTTCGCCAGCCAATGCCTTTATTGTCGGGACAAAATGGAAATTGACCCTGAAAAATACAATGTAAATGGCGGCGCTATTTCAATTGGGCATCCCTACGGAATGTCCGGCGCACGTATGACAGGCCATGCACTCATAGAGGGCAAACGTCGGGGTGCAAAACATGTGGTTGTAAGCATGTGTATCGGTGGCGGAATGGGCGCAGCCGGTCTGTTTGAGGTCGTGTGATTGATTCAAGGTCGGTCATTTTTGGGATTGTGGTGCTGGTTGCAAAACCAGCGATTACCCCATTTTCAACGCAGCTTGAGAAAAATTACAATTAAATATTGAGACTATATTCAAAACACTCGGAAACCCGAATTTTGAGTATAGGATTCTTCTTTTGATCCTTGCACTTATACCAACGGCCATTAGGATTGACCCTTTTGATGTTCCAAAATTGTTTACCGGCAAGGCAGGCCTCGAAGTGCAATGCCAAAGCATTGGTCAAGAGGCATAACACGGATCCGGTGGGCAATTTTGGGGCACCGCAGGCCAGGTTTCTTTTGGTTTTGGCCGCGTTGCAATTAGCTCATGGTACGCCGCACCCCTTCGCCAATCGCGCCTAACCAAAGCCAAAATAATTCCTGGTCAAAAGAATCAATCCTAATGGCCGTTGGTATTATCCGAAAACCGGTGCCCACTTTTCGGGTGCAAGGAATATATACTATCTGTGAACCGACTGTTAGAGCGTTTCGCGTTCAATCCAAACAGCGACAACGCGTTCCTTTTTCGGTTTCATTGACGCATTTTCGTTTACCCGGTTCCGATTAAACGAAATTTGCTCCAGCGAAACCGTGCAAATTCGATTGATTTCCAACCTATGGCATGTAGTTTGTCGAGGCGGAAGTTCAGGGTGCCCCAGCCTATCAAGCCCTGATTTACAAAATCATTCTTTCGAAAGGTTTTGTGCATCCGTGCACGAGGTCGGCACCTTTCGAGGTCCGGCCTCGTGGATTTTCAGGGCATCAATTTTTGAAGTTTTTAGCTGGGTTGGCTTTTAATATCTACGGCCATCAAACGCCCTGTCCAAATACCCCATTTTTGCGCATTTCATCGATTTCAGCCTCCGAAAAGCCAATTTCTCCCAGCAATTCGTCCGTATCTTGTCCTTGCAATGGTGGATCATTGTAAATTCTTGCCGGTGTCTGTGAGAACTTTATTGGGTTGTTGATCGCCGTATATCCACCCTCGGTCGGGTGTTCCCGGGTTTCCAGCAGACCTGATTCGTGAATTTGCGGATCCTCCAAAACACTTTTCAAGGAATGCACCCGCATGCATGGCACATTATTTTCGGTCAGAACCTGCAACCAATCAGCGGTCGTACGTTGCAGTGCTATTTCCTCAAGCTCCTTGTACAACGCGGTAATATTCACCGTCCTTGCCTTGTATGTGGAAAACTTCGGGTCATTAAACAGTTCCGGTTTTCCGCCAAGTTTCAAAATTGCCCGCCAGTTCGCATCCGAATAAGGCATCAACGCAATATATCCATCCTTGGTCTTGTACGGTTTTCGATTGGGATTAATCGAACGCGTATACGCAATTGGTTCCTGCGGCGGTACAAATGCATGTCCATAGAGGTTTTCCACCATCGTGAAAGAGACCATACACTCCATCATTGGAACTTCGATGAATTGCCCCTTACCAGTTCGTTCCTTGTGCAAAAATCCGGCAACCATTGCATATGCAGCATGCAATCCGGTGGTTTTGTCTGCAACCAGTCCCGGAAAATATCGCGGCTCGGTTGAACCATCCTGCATTGACAACATAAAGGCGGAGCCGGACGCTGCCTGAACCAGATCATCAAATGCGGGGCGTTCTGCATAATGCCCTTCAGAATCATACCCGACCGCATGGCAATAAATAATTTCCGGGTTCACTGCCTTCACGCTTTCATAATCAAACCCCAAACGGCGCATGCCACCTGCTCGAATATTATGGACAATTGCATCAGCATCTTCGACCAAACGCCACAAAACCTCCTTTGCAGCATCCGTTTTCAAATCCATGGTCAGCGCACGTTTGTTGCGATTGATAGTAAGATAAATCGGCCCCATGCCATCCGACACGCTTGGTCCCGCATGGCGCATGATATCCCCTTCCGGGCTTTCGATTTTTATCACCTCCGCTCCCAGATCACCCAGCAATTGGGTGCAATACGGGCCAAGCACGACAGCGGTTAAATCAAGGATACGATAGCCGGAAAGAATGCCGGTATTGGGTTGTGTTTTCATCAAGTGACTATTGGACAGACTGGCAAAAAATTCAATCGCCCAAAAAGGCGAGGTCGTGCTTTTCCATGTGATAAGCCTTTCCAAAGCCGCCATTGAGCATGGCCCGATCAATCTTGACCGGATAAAATCCGAAATCAGCAAAATCGATATAGAGCCCTGCTTTAGGATGAAGCGCTAAAAAGGCGTCCCGCAGACCGGCTCTCCCGGCATTGTCATTTGCAAGCCTTGAAGCGGTGCCAATTACCGTGATGCGCGGATAAGCAAGGCCATCGCCCTTTCCCGGTTCGCCAAGCATTAACGAGCAATTCGGGTCTTCCAGCAAACATCTGGAATGAACAGAAAGATCAGACGCGGCAAAAAACAAACCGGTTTTCTGCGTCCAGGCAAACGCAATACGACTTATGAGCGGAATACCTGTCCCAATTTCTTTTACCCCAAGTGCTGCATATCGGTTCTCTGCAAAAAGCTCGGCTGCGAGTTTACATGCAGCTTCATCCACTTCATGAACCGGATTGATTTTATCTGCCATCGCAATTTCCCTGTTCACTCCTAACTATCCCATCGCTATAACAAATGAAATAAGTTGGAGGAGATCAAGCAATGTTTGGGCAAATGATGGAGAGCCAGTTACTGATTTCTGGCATTGTTGAACACGCTGCGCGATACCACGGTGACACCGAAATTGTTTCGGTCAATACCGATGGTTCCCGTTACCGGACAAATTATTCCCGGCTGCGTGAGCGTTCCCGCCAGATGGGATCTGCATTGCTCAAGCGGGGAATGAAGCAATCAGACCGCATCGGCACTCTTGCATGGAACAACCATCGCCACCTTGAACTCTATTATGGAATTTCCGGCGTTGGTCTGGTTTGCCACACGGTCAATCCCCGGTTGTTTCCACAGGAACTCCTCTACATCATGGATCATGCTGAAGACCGCATGATTTTCTTCGACCAGACGTTTCTCCCATTGGTACAGGCTTTGCGGTCAAAATTGCCGAAGGTCGAAGCCTGGATTCTGATGGAGCCTCGAAATGACGAACTCGCGTCACAAAACGACTGGCTGGAATACTACGAAGATTTCATTGCAACCGGCGATCCGGATATGGAGTGGCCCGAATTTGAAGAACGGCTGGCTTCATCACTTTGCTACACCTCAGGCACCACCGGTCACCCCAAGGGTGTCCTTTATTCACATCGTTCAACGCTTTTGCACGCCATGATGTCTGCAACGCCTGATGTGATGGGTTTTTCCGCCCGTGACTCGCTTCTGCCGGTTGTCCCGATGTTTCATGTAAATGCATGGGGTAGCCCATACGCAGCAGCAATTGCAGGGTCGAAACTGGTGATGCCAGGACCCGGTCTTGACGGCAAAAGCCTTGCTACCTTGTTCAATGATGAAAAAATAACCGTTTCCGCTGGTGTACCCACGATCTGGGCCGGCCTGATCCAGCATTTGGAAGAAACAAACACCAAGCTTCCGCACATGAACCGAACCATTATCGGTGGTTCGGCCTGTCCTCCATCCATGATTGAAAAGTTCAAGAACAATTACGGAGTGGAAGTACTGCACGCCTGGGGCATGACCGAGATGTCGCCGCTTGGAACCGTCAACCACCTCAAGAACAAGCATTTTGAACTGGGTGATGCGGAACAGGCCGAAATCCGGCTGGGCCAGGGAAGGCCTCCCTTTGGCATGGAACTGGCGGTTTATGATGATGATTTCAATCGGCAACCCAATGATGGAGAAACACAAGGCAACCTTTATTGCCGCGGACCCTGGGTTTTGGATGAGTATTTCAAGGCTGAAAAGGGAACCACACTTGAAAACGGTTGGTTCCAGACCGGTGATGTTGCAACCCTCGATGAAGATGGTTTCATGATCATCCGAGATCGCTCCAAGGATATCATTAAATCCGGTGGCGAGTGGATTTCAACGGTTGAACTGGAAAACATTGCTGTCGGCTATCCAGGCATTGCGTCTGCTGCTGCAATCGCCGCCAAGCATGAAAAATGGGACGAGCGGCCGGTGATCATCGCGGTAAAAACTGCGGATGGAAAAGTAAGCGAAGAAGACCTTCTTGGATATTATGATGGCAAGATCGCCAAATGGCAGATCCCGGACAAGGTCATCTTTGTTGATCAATTGCCTCTGGGTGCAACCGGCAAGGTATTGAAGCGGGATTTGCGCGATGAGCATGGTGACTGTTTGATGTAGTTTAGAATAGCCGTTGGAAATACAACTGCAACCTATCCTTTTCGGTATTTTTCACGACGCTATGTAATTCTGCACACTACTGTTCAGAAAAACATGATTTGTCTCTGATTATATTTAATCTGGAGAATAAATTCATGTTCAAAAATGGAATTTCAGGCCCACTAATTATGTGTGGCTGTAGAATGATGAACACTGTGATGGCACAGGCCAAGAAAGACTTCCTTGCCAATATACCGGAACTTCCAAAGCTGATGGAGAAGGTAAGTTCTGAGCGATCAAATTTTCCTGATCCGATTTCGATTGACGATTTGGATGTGGAGGTTTCCGTCTTGGAACAGGAAATTCAGGAATGGCTCTATGAAGGGTTTCAAACTGCAACCAAATTTCCAATCCTGTTTCCAGGAGAGGGGCCAGTTATCAGGTTTCCAATGCCGCAGCCACCTGACAACGGACCGGGCCCCCTCCCCGACCCATGTCCTGGAATAATCTTGGCATTGCAGATAAATCTTGGCGAACGAATTTTTCAGTCAGGCGTCGTATTTACGATGGAAGAATTGCTTTCGGATCCAACCAACGGCACGCCGACCGAAAGAGCCCTGTGGACACAGCTAAAAGGCGAGGCAGAAATCGAAATTCGCGTTCTAGGGTCTGTGGACATATAGGATTCCCAAATCAGTTATAATGTGATTCAAGCTTTCTTTTAAGGAGGTTTTGATGCGCAAGGAACGATTTGTAATATCAGATAGAAGCTGGAAACTTATTGAGCTTTTGTTGCCAGGCAGTATTCGTGACAGAGGTCGCACAGCAAAAGATAACCGCCTGTTTTTGGAAGCGGTATTATGGAAGGTCCGGGTTGGTGGTCCCTGGCGTGATCTACCTATTGGATTTGGTGCATGGAATTCTGTCTTCCGTCGTTTCCGTAGATGGGCGCAACGTGGTGTATTCCAACGACTTTTTGAAGCTGTATCAGATGATCCTGACTTTGAATACATTCTTATAGACGGTACTATTGTCAGCGTTCACCAGAAAGCAAGTGGCGCAAAAGGGGGACTCTCCATCAGGCCATAGGACGTTCAAAGGGCGGGTTAACCACCAAGGTTCTGGCCCTGACAGATGCGCTTGGCAATCTTGTGCGCTTCAAGCTTCTTCCCGGTCAACGCAGTGAGATTGTTGGTGTACACGAACTGATTGAAGGTTTGAAATTCGGCGCAATGCTAGGCGACAAAGCTTTCGATGCAGATCATCTGCGCCGGGCTTTATATGAAAATGGTGCAGTGGCTGTTATCCCTGCCAAGCGAAACCGTAAAATCCATATCCCGCATGACGAGGAAGTTTATAAATGGCGGCATCTCATTGAAAATTACTTCAGCAAGATCAAAGAGTTCCGAGGGATTAATACGCGATATGATAAAACCGATGTCAGTTTTGAGGCTTCATGGAATATCGCTGCTACAATCATAGCATTACGTTAAATGTCCACAGACCCTAGAAAAAGAAGCCGCAATTTTGATGGCAACTGCGGAAGAAAATGGATGTGAAATCCCTTCACCTTTGCTGCCGAGATATCCCAAAGCCGTTTAACTGCAACCAAAGCGATAGGTAAACGTTATTTGCATCTTACGTTGACGTAAACTGTTGCGTTTCGCTGCACAGGTTGTATAGGAAACCTGAAAACAATCCGTAGGAGTATTATCATGAGCCTTGATTCAGCAGTAGAAGCCATCACAGCAAAAGTTTCCGGCGGTGCCGCGATAGGCGCGTCCGTCAAATTCGATTGCGGTGACGATGGTTGTGTTTTCATTGACGGCAACGCAACACCGCCAACTGTATCAACCGAAAACGCAGATGCCGATTGTACAATCGTTTGTGAAAAAGACACTCTGGACAGCCTGGTTGCCGGCGATCTCGATCCAACTGCAGCATTCATGCAGGGCAAAATCAAAGTTGAAGGCGATATGGGCGTTGCCATGAAACTGAGTTCAATTCTCTAATCTGGCTTCAACAAACAACTTGATTTCTCAAAGGGTGGCAGACATGCTGCCCTTTTTTGTTTGGGACTGAACATGGCTGATCACGGATATGAAGACGGGCGGTTAAACCTGCCATTCGTAGGGTTTGCAACCTTTGGGAAAAACCCGGTATGCGAAGACTGGGACACGCTCGAAGCAGATGCTGCAATCCTCGGAGCACCGTTTGATTTTGGAACTCAATATCGTTCCGGTGCCCGATTTGGCCCACGCTCGATCCGTGAAGCTTCTACCCTGTTCTCCTTTGGTCATGCAGGAGCATATGATCACGAGGATGACGCGATCTATCTTCCCGGCAATGTCCGGATTGTTGACATGGGTGACGCGGACATCATCCATACGGATATCGAAAAAAGTCACACGAATATCGAACTGGGCGTCCGCAAAGCGCTGGCAGCAGGAGCGATACCTGTCGTGCTTGGTGGCGACCATTCCGTCAACATTCCCTGCATCCGCGCATTTGATGACCGGGAGCCATTTCATCTGGTTCAGGTCGATGCGCATCTGGACTTTGTCGACGTTCGACATGGTGTCCGGCACGGCCATGGAAACCCGATGCGGCGTGCCGCAGAAAAAGACTACGTTAAAGGCCTGAGCCAAATCGGCATTCGCAATGTTTCTTCAACTGCAAAGGAAGGATATGAGGACGCCCGCAAAATGGGGTCGGATATTTTGTCCGTAAGGCAATTTAGAAAACTCGGCGTCGAGCAGGTGCTTGCCCGTATTCCTGACGGCGAACGCTATTATGTGACAATCGATATAGATGGTTTCGATCCCTCGATTGCTGCTGGAACCGGAACCCCAAGCCATGGTGGATTTCTTTATTATGAAGTCCTGGAACTGTTGCAGGGGCTTTCAAAGCGGGGAACCGTGATCGGGATGGATTTGGTCGAGGTTGCACCGGACTATGACCATGCCGGAAGCACCGCATTTCTTGCCGCCCAGATACTTCTGAACTTCCTCGGATTCATCTTCCATGAGCGGAAACAGACGAAATAGCCGCGAATTAAGTATACTTCACGAAATTTCCAACCATGCGGTCGCATTTTTCATTTGACGCTGGGGCAAGAAACATGTTCTCTTTTGCAGCGGAGAAGATGCAGACAAAGAGATAGCAATATCCAGACGCTGCGTAGGGAGTAGAATTGAATAAAATGGCTACAAAAAAAGCGGCCGCGGATGATTCATACGTCCGTTTCGAAAACGTTCAGAAAAGTTATGACGGTGAGATCCTGGTGGTCAAGGACTTAAACCTTGACATATCCAAGGGCGAATTTGTCACCATGTTGGGGCCTTCAGGCTCCGGTAAAACAACTTGTCTGATGATGCTTGCGGGCTTTGAACCCGCCACCCATGGCGAAATCTTTCTGGATAACAAACCCATCAATATGGTTCCGCCCAGCAAACGCGGCATTGGCATGGTGTTTCAAAACTACGCCCTGTTCCCGCATATGACGGTGGCGGAGAACCTTGCGTTTCCGCTTCAGGTCCGCGGCATGTCCAAGTCGGACCAGGAAGACCGGGTTAAACGGGTGCTGGAAATGGTCGAACTTCCACAAATGGGTGGACGCCGTCCGGCGCAACTTTCAGGGGGCCAACAACAGCGCGTGGCGGTTGCCAGGGCACTGGTTTTTGACCCCAATCTGATCTTGATGGACGAGCCACTCGGTGCGCTCGACAAGCAGCTGCGCGAGCAAATGCAGTACGAAATCAAGCACATTCATGAAAACCTTGGCGTGACGGTCGTTTATGTGACCCATGATCAGGCAGAAGCACTTACCATGTCAGATCGCATCGCAGTGTTTGAAGACGGTGTAATCCAACAGCTTTCATCTCCTGAAAGCCTTTATGAAAATCCGCAAAACTCGTTTGTTGCCCAGTTTATTGGCGAAAACAACAAACTCAGCGGAACCGTAGACAAGATTAGCGGCAACATTTGCCAGGTGACATTGGATGACGGCACAAAGGTAAAAGCGCAGAAGGTAAACGTAAACGCTGCGGGTGACAAAACCACCCTTTCTCTTCGCCCCGAGCGTGTCGAACTCGACCCGCCAAAAACCATGAAGAACCTGGTTGAAGGACGGATTGAAGAACTCATTTATCTCGGTGACCACATTCGTGTTCGCATGAATGTGGCTGGCAATGACGAGTTTATCGTCAAGGTCAGGAACCGGGGAGACCGCAAACCACTTGCGGAGGGAGAGAAAAAGAAGATCGGTTGGGCAAATGAAGATTGCAAAGCCCTCGACCAGGTCGCGTAGGATTATCTGTTCAAAGTTCGTGTTCATCCATTAACCGGCGTGAACATGGAAACCATTGTTTCGCTGATCGCGGAGCATAAATCCAAAGGGAGAAAAACATGAAACTCACTAAACTTCTTGCTAGTACGGCCATAGGTCTTGCTATTGCATCTGGTTCAGTTGCTGCAAATGCTGATGAACTGACAGTTGTTTCTTGGGGTGGTGCTTACACCAAGTCCCAAGTTGAAGCTTATCACAAGCCATTTATTGCCAAGACTGGCCACAAGATCAGTTCTGAAGACTACAATGGTGGCATCGCTGAGATCAAAGCTCAGGTTGAAGCCGGCAATGTAACATGGGACATCGTCGACGTTGAACTGTCAGACGCTATCCGTGCATGTGACGAAGGTCTTCTTGAAGAAATCGACATTAGCACATTGCCTGACGGCGCCGACGGCACACCTGCTGCAGATGATTTTCTGCCAGGAACTGTTTATGATTGTGCTGTTGCAAACATCGTGTGGTCAACAATCTTTGCGTATGACACAACAAAAATCTCCAATGGTCCAACAACCATGGCTGATTTCTTCGATACTGCAAAATATCCAGGCAAGCGCGGCCTTCGCAAAAGCCCTAAAGTGAACCTTGAGTTCGCTCTGATTGCTGACGGCGTAGCTGCTGCTGACGTTTATGGCGTTCTTGCTACTCCAGAAGGTGTTGACCGTGCATTCGCCAAACTCGACACCATCAAGGGTGATGTTGTTTGGTGGGAAGCAGGCGCTCAGCCTCCACAGCTTCTTGCTGACGGTGAAGTAGCAATGACTACCGCTTACAACGGTCGTATCTTCAACGCAGTTGCCGGTGAAGACAAACCCTTTGAAATCGTTTGGGACGGTCAGATTTATGACCTTGACCTGTGGGTGATTCCAAAAGGTGCAAAGAACAAAGATGTAGCGTTTGAATTCCTGAACTTCTCAACCGCGACAGAGCAGCTTGCTGCTCAGGCATCCTACATCTCGTATGGCCCTGCACGTAAGTCATCTGCTCCGTTTGTTGGTAAATACCACAACAAGGACATCGACATGGGTCCTCAAATGCCAACAGCTCCAAACAACCTGGCCAATGCTGTGCAGAGCAACTTCGAGTTCTGGGCTGACAATTCAGACCAGCTGACTGAGCGTTTCAACGCTTGGCTTGCGAACTAATCTGAACTTTTTGTGGGCGGCTCCGGTCGCCCGCTTTTGCCTACCGTAAGGCGGGGAACACACCTGCGGTCGGATAAAATATCATCGACTGTAAGGTCGAAATGGGGACGGCGTTAAAATGACCGACACAACGCAAAACAGCGAATTGCTTGTTGCCTATGATGGAACTCCATTAAAGCAGCAACTCGCCAAGACCACCCGCCGGATGAAAATTCGTGCATTCCTGCTCACGATGCCGCTGGTTATATTTTTAATTCTGGCATTTGTTTTGCCGATCGGCGACATGCTGTACCGCTCATTCTTTAATCCCGCAGGCTCAAATGTTGTTCCCAACTTTGCCGAAACCATACAGGATTGGGACGGCAAGGATTACCCGCCCGATGAGACAATCAGGATTTTCGTTGAGGATTTGGCGCTCGCCCGCAAAAACCGGGAGGTAGGCAAGACCGTTGGTAACCTTGCAACGCGCATGAACTATGAAATTCCAGGCTCAAGAAGTCTTTTTACAAAGTCTGCTCGTAAAGTAGGAGAAATTACCGAAGGTCCTTATCTTGAGGCGTTGTTTGAAATCGACAAGAAATGGCAGAACAAGAACGTCTGGACCACATTAAGACGAGTGACACGTGATCACACATTGTCGTTCTATCTCGCAGCGACAGACCGTAAATTTGATGAACAGGAAAACATCGTACTCGCAGATCAGCTTTACCGGATCTACCTGCCGATTTTATGGAAAACGATTTGGCTTTCGGCATTGATTACCGGTCTTTGCTTTATTATCGCCTATCCGGTTTCCTATTTGCTTTCAACACTGCCGCTTCGAACATCGAACCTGTTGATGATCCTTGTTCTCCTGCCCTTCTGGACTTCGCTCCTGGTTAGAACTTCTGCATGGATCGCAATGTTGCAAAAAGAGGGCATCATCAACAACACGCTGGTTTATCTGGGTTTCATTGGAGATGGACATCGCATCCAGATGATCTACAACGCGACCGGTACCGTTATTTCGATGGTGCACATCCTGCTGCCATTCATGATCCTGCCGCTCTACTCGGTAATGAAAACCATACCGCCGAGCTACATGCGGGCAGCCAAATCAATGGGCGCCTCAAACTATTATGCTTTCTCGCGGGTGTACTTCCCGCAAACCTCACCAGGCATTGCAGCGGGAAGCTTGCTCGTCTTCATCCTCGCGATCGGCTATTATATTACCCCTGCCCTTGTTGGCGGTAACGATGGCGTTCTGATTTCCAACCTAATTGCACAACATATCCAGAAAACCCTGAATTGGTCTCTGGGTGCAGCCCTTGGCACCATTTTGCTGGTGGTCGTGCTCGTACTCTACTGGCTCTACAACAAGCTGGTTGGCGTAGATAATCTGAAATTCGGGTGAGGCAGAGATGACACTTTCACAACGCATCAAAAGCCCCGGTTTAATCGCGCTGGCTGTCGCAACAGTGCTGTTCCTGCTGTTCACACAATCATTTGCCGGCACAGTTGGCTTTGCAATTTTGTTTGGCATTCCGCTTTTCTTGATGAACCCGCTTCCGCCCTACGCAAGTCGCAGCGAAATCATCTGGAAATACGTTTTTCTGGCGGTTTGCACGGTCATATTTCTGTTCCTGATCCTGCCTATCCTCATCATCATCCCGCTTTCGTTTAACGCAGAACCGTATTTCAGCTTTACCGAAAAAATGATGACGCTCGATCCCGAAGGGTATTCCCTGCGCTGGTACGCAGATATTCTGCGTTTCGGCATGACGGCACCTGATGCAGTAGAGGGGTGGTGGGATGACATGTGGGAGAATGCGACCTGGGTCCGCGCATTCCGCAACTCTTTCTTCCTGGCGATTGTCTCAACACTGCTCGCTACCTTCCTTGGAACGCTTGCAGCGCTTGGCCTTTCACGGCCTGAAATGCCATATCGCTCAGCAATCACAAGCCTCTTGATCTCTCCCATGATTGTTCCCCTGGTGATTACAGCTACCGGTATGTTTTTCTTCTACGGCGGTACGCTACAGGGCGTTGTACCATTTTACCCGGATGGTCTTGCCAAGACTTATCTCGGTCTCGTGCTTGCCCACGCCACGCTCGGGGTGCCGTTTGTGATCATCACGGTCACAGCCACGCTTTCGGGGTTCGACCGCTCATTGATCCGTGCTTCCCAAAGCCTCGGCGCAAACGGCTTCACAACCTTCTTCAAAGTCATCATGCCGCTCATTCTGCCAGGCATGATTTCCGGCGCATTGTTCGCTTTCATCACTTCACTGGATGAAGTGGTTGCGGTCATCTTCATGGCTGATGTTGACCAGCGCACCATCCCGCGCCAGATGTTCTCCGGCCTGCGCGAGCAGATCAGCCCAACCATTCTGGCTGTCGCAACGCTTCTGGTTTTAATGTCGGTCATCTTGTTAACGACGATCGAACTCCTGCGCCGTCGTTCCGAGCGCCTGCGCGGCTTGTCGCCAGGCTAGAGCTTTTCGCACTTTTGTGAATTCAATTCTGTTTTTCATCCGTTGCGCGCGTATGGATGACTGCAACCGCAGGGCGATGCCGCAGCATCGGTCGAGGATTGCAGGCTCTTCTACGCCCAACGGGGTAAAATCCTTTAGGGACGGGAGATTTTACGCCAGTTATCCTCGCCAAAAGCCTCGCCCGTATCGGCGGATATGTCCTGCGTTTTTCGCTTGATCCTGACGCAAAATCTCCTCGACACAATGAATTCACCTAAACGCATCACGATCATCATTCGTGATGGAATTGTGATTAAAACATTTTATCCAGTATTCCCGCCGGATCAAAACGCAACCAATGTTGTGGAGTGGCTCCGTATACACGGAGATCATACCGTATAACCGCCATTCGAAGTGTATGTAGCTTCGGTCACCATGGTTCGATTTTGATGAAAAAAAATGCCTTGAAGTGATCATCATTGGCTGTTTCATTGCTCGCAAATCAATGGCTTTGCAACGGTCGAAGAATGTTGTTCTTTGGACAAATCTATGAGAATGTAATTTTGTTCTCAGGGCGGGGTGAAATTCCCCACCGGCGGTATGTGGCAATTGTCACGAGCCCGCGAGCACCTTCTTCCGGGAAGGGTTAGCAGATCAGGTGAGATGCCTGAGCCGACGGTCATAGTCCGGATGGAAGAGAACACAACGGTCTGCGCGTGTGAGGAATCGCCTGCGCCAGTTGTTGTGATCGCCTTGGGTGACGTGTTTGTCAAAACAAAGGAGATCATGATGATACACAACACCCGCTACGCATTCATTCAGGCAGAATGGCACTCCCAAATCGTGGAACAGTCATATTTTGGGTTTTGCGAAATAATACCAAAAGACGATATTGACCTGTTCAAAGTTCCTGGTGCTTTTGAATTACCCCTGCTTGCTAAAAAACTTGCTGAATCTAAACGTTATACCGCTGTAACCGCAGCCGCCTTTGTCGTTGACGGCGGAATATATCGGCACGATTTTGTGGCGAAAGCAGTTGTTGACGGCTTGATGCGGGTAGGCCTTGATACTGGCATTCCAATTCTCTCAGTTTCACTGACTCCACATCAGTATCAAGAAACAGAGCATCACAATGAAATATTCAAGAAGCACTTTATTGATAAAGGCCGTGAGGCGGCAAGGGCAGCCATCGCACTCGATGGTCTACAGTCAATCGGCCCGTAATGTCAGTCGTCATATCATGAACGGGCAGGTGACCTTGTCCGTGAGACCACCGCGACCCTACTGAACTCGACCAATTTGCAGATTGTGTAGTGAATGGCGAGATCGGGGAGGTTTTGAGGAGCGTTTGACGAACAGGTTGAATGTCCGTCAGCGGACGTGGAGCCGGAGGCGACACGGAAAAGAAATACAGAGCCAGCGGCGACACGGAAAAACATACCAAGGACGGAGCGCTCACCCTCCCCCAAACCTCACGCCCTCTTCCCCGCTTTGCCATGCGGGATATTTTTCCATAATTGCCGCAAATCGGTGACTATCCAGAAACGCCTCCAGCCAGCGGATGACATTTGGCCAGTCCTCGTCCCAAAACCAGTCGCGATCCACATGTGCGAACTGCCGGATGAAAGGCAGAATAGCAATATCCGCGAAAGAAATCCGGTCGCCAAAGACGAAATTTTGGTCTTCAAGCATTGCATCAAGCTTGCGGACAAAGACAGCACCGGACGCTTTTTGCTCTTCCCGCACCGCATCTTCATACCGGTTTGGATATTTGTAACGATCCAGAGCAGATTTGAAAAGTCCGTCGTTTTCCGCGACCAGCGCATGCATTTCATTTTGTATTTCTTCAGAAAACCCCAACAACCCTTCCGGATCTTGTTCGCCAAGCACCCACTCAATTACATCCAAACTTTCTTCCAGGACTTCACCATTTTTAGACAACAAAACCGGCACAGTTCCCTTAGGGCTTGCCACCAACATCTCATCCGGCTTGTTTCTCAGTACCACTTCCCGCAACTCGACAGATAGCTGAGCGGAGGAAATTGCGAGCCTCGCACGCATCGCATAGGGGCACCGGCGAAAGGAATATAAAACAGCCAGTTTTCCCATTCGACCACCTCCTGATTCTATATCACTCTTCAAAGATTTGTGTCTCTGCGAAAGTTCACATAATATGATTTTGTACTGATTCGGACCTATCTGTACTGATTCGGACTTGAGAGTGATTTGGTTTCTTGTGGCGTAATACAAATTAATTGTTTGTCGGGGGAAATATGTCAAACGCGTTAAGAAAGCCACAAGAGGACGCGGTCGACTCTTTGGCAGAAGAGATACTCCTTAATCCAGGCTACAAAGTCTCGGACGATATGAACGGTCGCAACATCGACGAGCTGCGTGAGAAAATCAAATCGGCAAGACTTGAGAAACTCATGGCAAGGCAGTTGGAAAGCGAACTTTCAATCGAAGGTTTAGAGTCAATTGCAACGGCGATACCTGAAGATGAGTTTGACCGCTGGATCATGTCAGATGACCTTTCTGCGCTCGACACGAGGAGAACTTCAAACATCAATGTTGCCGATCCAGTTCAGGTTCCCGATCCCATCAGTGCCACCAGAACAACAACACTGAACATCCCAAGCCCGGTAACCGGTGATGCAATTCAGGATGAGGTCGATGAAGTCAAGGAAATGATCCGCGACGGTCTCGACATGGTCAACAAGCTCAATGCTCATTCCGAGGGTCTAAAGACATCGCTTGGCAAGTTTGAAAATGACTTCTCAAGGCTGTCTATGACAAAGCATCAACTTCAGGAACTGGACGACAATCACAAGAAGCTTGTTAAAGACTACAAAGAGGCCAGCACATTCATTAGCCATCAGCGCAAACAGGTTGGCATTCTCGAAGCAAGGCTCAATAAGACGACGACTGAATCTGCGCAATACCGTGCCAAGCTGATCGGACTTCAGGAGAAGTATGATGAGCTTAACCGTCGGAGCCTTGAACAGCAGGGTGCGCACCATGCAAAGTTTCAGGAACTTGAGCACAAACTTCGCGAATTGCACGGCGAACTTGAAGTGACCAAAAGGGACAAGACTCAAGCCATTACCGAGCTGAAGGCAGCAAACAGCCTTCTGATTTTGCATGACGAGATGATGGAAACGCTTTCGCAGAAAGCCCCACAACAAGGGTGAAGTCAAATGTTCAGGAATTAGCTTTCCTGAACTTCGATAACCGGGTTAGATCGAAGCGCATGTTCCATGCGTTTCTTTCTTTTGCGTTGTTTTTGTACCGCCTGATCCACTGCAATGTGATTTTCACCCCGGCTTTTGGCCAATTGAATTTGCTTCTGCCGTTCGCCAAAGCGCTGACGCTGTTCATCCGTCATATTATCATGACATCCAGGGCACGACACGCCCGCCTGGTATTTTTCAGATTGCTTGTCGGCTTCAGTTATCGGATATCTGCAGGCATGACATAAATCATAAGGCCCCTGTTTCAGCCCGTGACCGACGCTGACCCTTTGATCAAAAACAAAACATTCCCCTTCCCACAAACTCTCGTCTTCGGGAATGGTTTCAAGATATTTGAGAATTCCGCCCTTAAGATGGGAAACATTTTCAAAACCACGAGCCTTGAGTAAGGCGGTAGATTTCTCGCACCGAATTCCGCCGGTGCAAAACATCGCAATTTTCTGGTCCGGCTTCAGGCCGGATTGTTCATCCAGCCAATCCGGAAATTCTCGAAAACTCGTTGTCCCGGGATCAACCGCCCCTTTGAAAGTGCCAATCGAAACTTCGTAATCATTGCGCGTATCAACTACAATAACATCAGGATCCTGAATAGTTTCGTTCCACGCATCTGGCCCGATGTACTCACCAACATCACGGGCTGGATTAATCCCATCAACACCAAGCGTGACAATTTCTTTTTTCAACCGGACTTTCATACGGTAGAAAGGATTTTCCTCAGACCAGCTTTCCTTATGCTCAAGATTTGCAAACCTCGGGTCATACCTGATTTTGGACAACAGGTTTTTTACACCAGCCTCCGGTCCGGAAACTGTTCCATTAATCCCCTCACTCGCCAACAAAATCGTTCCCATCACATCGTTGGAAACTGCACATTCAAGCAGCGGTGCCTGAAAATCCGCAAAATCTTCAAAATCCGCGAAGTGATAAAGGGCAGCTACAAGAAAGTTGGACATCGGCTCGACACCTGGCTTCAGGAATTTCAGAGAAGTTGGACACATAAAGAGATTTTCAGGGTTTGTCAGCACACGATGCAAAGGTGCGACGATTTCCCAACCCTTCTTCTGCGGGCAACCGGCCTTGATTATCCGCAGTTTTCGATCAATGATAAAATTCGGTGATATTAGAAGATTTATCCATGAAACCTGATGAAATTGATACCAAAATTCTAAGGATCCTGCAGAAAGATGCGGGCCTGAATATAGGCGTGATAGCAGAGCGGGTTGGCTTGAGTCATACACCTTGCTGGCGTCGGATCAATAAAATGGAGGAGGCCGGCCTGATCAAAAACCGCCTGTGTATCCTTGATCCGCAGAAAATTGGTATGGATGTTTCGATATTCGTGTTTGTTCGTCTGGACACGCACTCACCAGAGGTATTGGAGGAGTTTGAGGCTGCGACGCTTCAAATTTCAGAAATAATGCAATGCTATACGATGAGCGGAGAATTTGACTATCTGTTGCGGGTAGTCGTCTCCACGGTCAGGGATTATGAAAAAGCTATTAAGGGTCGGCTGTTGAAACTCCCCCACGTTGGCATCATGAACTCGCATTTCGCCTTGAATGAAATCAAAAACACCACTGCGCTGCCGATTTAGATGTTTGAATTGAATATGAATTAATTTCCTAATATTTTCTGATAAACAGGACAAAATTCCATTTCCAACAACCCGCCAGCTTAAAATTGAACTGCAAATCCGTATAGAATCCGCATACTATGCGAACACAGAATTTCGGAGGATACGTCATGGGCAAAGTCACATCACAAGCGGATATTTTGGCGTCCCGCACCATATCCCTGGATGACAAATATACCGCGACAGACGGCAAGGTATTCATGAACGGGACACAGGCATTGGTTCGCCTGCCTATGGTTCAAATGCGTCGCGACCGGGCAGCCGGCCTCAATACGGGTGCTTTCATCTCGGGATATCGCGGATCTCCGATCAGTAGTTATGACTTCGCGCTTGCCCAAGCTGTAAAACATCTCGAACGCGAAGGGGTAATTTTCCAGCCTGGATTAAACGAAGATTTAGCAGCTACCGCCATTTGGGGAACGCAGCAGCTGGAAACATCCCCTTTGGCAAACAAACAAGGTGTCGCCGGGTATTGGTATGGTAAAGGCCCCGGCGTTGACCGCACGGGAGACGTTTTCAAACATGCAACGTCTGCTGGTTCATCAAAATATGGCGGTGTCCTGGCATTTGCCGGAGACGATCATACGGCGAAATCTTCAACTGTTGCCCACCAGTCCGATCATGCCTTTATGGCGGCAATCATGCCGGTTCTTTTTCCATCCAGCGTTCAGGAGTTTGTAGAACTTGGCCTGTTAGGCACCGCAATGTCGCGCTATTCAGGCCTTTGGGTCGGGTACAAGGTAATCTCCGACACCATTGAGACAACCGGAGTTGTTGATCTTGCCGGTGAACAAAGACAATTCGTTATCCCTGATGATTACGAAATGCCGGAGGGAGGGCTTAATCTTCGGTGGCCCGACGCCATTCTTGCGCAGGATGAACGCCTTCAGGAACACAAGGGCTACGCAGCGATTGCCTTTGCCAGGGCAAACGGGATTGACCAACTGGTTTATGATAGCAAGAAGCCGCGATTGGGCATCGTTGCCTCCGGCAAGGCATTTGAAAATGTCCGCGAGGCTCTTCGCCAGCTGAGTATTGATGAAAAAACCGCAGATGAAATAGGCCTTCGCCTATACAAGGTTCGTATGCCCTGGCCTTTGGAGCCAGAAGGTATCCGTCATTTTTCAGAAGGCCTCGAAGAAGTCCTCGTTATTGAAGAACGCCGTGAGGTAATCGAACATCAGATTAAGCAACAACTGTTCAACTGGCGTGCAGATGTGCGTCCACGCATTGTTGGCAAGTTCGACCATGAAGACAAACACATCCTCAAGCTCAATGAAGAAATGACCGCCGGCGTCGCAGTCCGGGCTATTTCATCAAGGCTGCTCTCATTCGATCTTCCAGGCGGGCTTGCCAACCGTATCAAGCAGAAACTGGCGTATTATGAAGAGCGCGCAGCCATCCGCAAAAAGCACGAGGCACCGGTAACCCGAACTGCGCACTTTTGCTCAGGGTGTCCCCACAACACTTCTACAAAGGTTCCACAAGGCAGTCGCGCAATGGCGGGCATTGGTTGCCATTTCATGTCCGTCTGGATGGATCGCAACACATCAACCTTTTCTCAAATGGGCGGCGAAGGTGCGGCATGGACCGGCCTTTCTCATTTTACGGGAGAGGACCATATCTTTGCCAATCTCGGTGACGGCACCTATTTCCATTCCGGCATGCTGGCGATCAGGGCGGCAGTCGCATCAGGCGTCAACATCACCTACAAGGTGTTGTTCAATGATGCAGTGGCAATGACCGGCGGGCAGGCCCATGACGGACAATTGGACCCGGCAACTATTGCACGCCAATTAAACGCTGAGGGCGTCAAGGAAGTGTGGCTGGTTTCCGATGACCCGGACCGTTATTCCAAATCACTGTTCCCGGATGGAACACAATTCCGGCATCGTGATCATGTGGACGAAGTTCAAAAACACCTCCGCACGGTTAAGGGCTGCACGGCGATGATCTATGACCAGACCTGCGCAGCGGAACTACGCCGCCGCCGCAAGCGGGGCCTGGCAGATGATCCGGATAAGCGCGCGTTCATAAACCCGCTCGTTTGTGAAGGTTGTGGCGACTGCTCGGTTCAATCAAACTGTATAGCGATTGAGCCCAGGGAAACTGAATGGGGTCGCAAACGCCAGATCAACCAATCGGCCTGTAACAAGGATTTCTCGTGCATTGAGGGTTTCTGCCCGTCTTTCGTGACAGTACATGGCGGCGCACTGAAAAAGCCGTTACTCCCTGAACTTGATGCCGGTTCGCTGCCAAAACCCGAAACTCCCATACTCGATGACGTCTATAATGTTGCAATAACAGGGGTTGGGGGAACCGGTGTTTTGACCATCGGCGCGATCTTGGGCATGGCAGCTCACCTGGAAGACAAAGCAGCAATTATTCTTGATGTCGCCGGGTTGGCGCAAAAGGGCGGCGCGGTGCTTTCTCATGTTCGCCTTGCACCTGCACCTGACCTTGTTACCACCCCACAAATTGTAACCGGCGAGACAAATCTGCTTTTGGCAGCCGACACAGTTGTGGCAGCATCACAGGATGCAGTCGCAATCTTTAGTCCCGAAAGCACCTGTGCGGTCATCAACAGCCATCTGAGCCCGGTTTCCAGCTTCATTTTTGATCGCGATTTTGATTTCCGGGAAATCGGCGTTGTCGACACCATCAAAGACCATGTCAAAGATGATATCCATCAGATAGATTTTACCAAACTTGCGGAAACGGTTTGCGGGGACGCTATTGCCACCAACATCATGATGATTGGCTATGCTGCCCAAAACGGCCTGTTGCCGCTCTCGACCGATGCAATTGAGCGGGCCATTGAACTAAATGCAGTTGCGGTAGACGCAAACAAGCGGGCATTCAACTGGGGTCGCCGATTTGCTGCATTCCCTCAGGAAGCTGCCGATATGCTGGAATCCGGACTTGTCCCAACACAAAAACCCGACACATTGGAAGATATCATTGAAAAGCATTCAGCCTACCTCACTGAATACCAAAACAGCGACTATGCAAAGACCTACCGCGATTTTGTTTCAACCGTTGAATTGGCAGAAGCAAAACTTGGCAAGAAGCGTGATTTGACGAACGCAGTGGCCCGAAACCTCTTCAAACTGATGTCTTACAAGGATGAATATGAGATAGCGCGGCTTTTCACCAACGGTGAATTTGAAAAACAGATATCAGACACGTTTGACGGTGATTTCAAGCTCAAATACCACCTGGCGCCTCCGCTTGTCGGTGGCGGGACAAAACCCGATGGCCGACCGCGAAAACGCGCATTTGGTCCCTGGATGATGCCGGTATTTCGCCAGCTGGCGAAGCTGAAAGGGTTGCGTGGTGGCGGCTTTGATGTATTCGGTTATGGTAAAGAAAGGCGCGTTGAGCGGCAGTTGATTGAAGATTACAAAACCGAAATTGATGAAATTCTTCGCAATCTGAAAGAGGAAAATTTGCATTTTGCAAAAGCGATTGCCTGCCTGCCTCATGAAATTCGAGGCTTTGGCCCGGTTAAACAAGCGGCAATTTTGGAAGCAAATAGAAAACGCCTCGACCTTGCCGAACAATTTAATTCAAAAAAAGCTGACGCAAAAGCTGTGACTGATTTAAACCCGGAACCGGCTGAATAAATCCATATCCGACTTTGCCCTGATGCCAAATTTGCATTGCGATTCAAAAGGGTAAAATACATTTGGAAAATTGCCCCGAACTATTGCCAGGCTTTGCCGGTCTGATTGATGGTGAATACATTTACCAGCTCTTTAATATCAATAATACAACCCGACATCATCAAATATTTATTATCACAGCATTCAGCACTCTTCATCTCCGCACGTATAAAGGACCGGTTGCATCACAACAACAATCCGGTGACAAGCCCAACTGATTAATAAACTCTTGAAAAAAGGTAATAGTAAAAGGAAGTTAAACGGATTCTAACACCAAAGCCATGTCGCGTTAATCAATGCCGGGTGACGCGATAACGCATACAATTTCTCTTACTTCCCGCACAAACGATGAAGACCTGTACACCGCGATCGGAAAGGTTGACAATTTGTCCGGGCAACCGATTTCCCCCACTTGAAACATAGGAAGTAGGGCTATTGAAAACCCTCTCACCCTTTGCATCAAATACGCGTACGTCATCAGTATCTGAAGCCATTTGCCCGACCGGCAACATTGCCTGCGATCCGAAGCTTACAAGTTCTCGCGCATAGGTCTTCATCCCACCGTTTTGTGTCGGCTGGGTTACAACTCCTCCAAATGCAACCTGTCCACTAGCCGCGTGCGAAACATTCCCAAAACAAACCAGCAGGACTGCAAGGGCTGCAATAAATTCTAGAAGAACTGATCTGATGTGATATGCGTCGGCCATGCCCGGGAAATGCAAGTGCTATGCCAGTCTTGCTGTTTCTTAGCGGGACACCTTATACCAACGGCGATTGGGATTTATTCTTTTGACCGGGAATTATTTTGGCTTTGGTTAGAACGTTTCGCGTTCAATCCAAACAGCGACAACGCGTTTCCTATTTGATTTCATGCACGCATTTTCGTTTACCCGGTTCCGAATAAACGAAATTTGCTCAAGGCGCGGTTGGCAAAATGGTGCTGCGTACCATGAGTTGATTAAACTTGAGCACTTCGAGCTTACCCTTTGTTAACTACAGATGGGAATTAGGCCGATAAAGAAACGATTAACCAGTTCACGAAACCATTTGGAAATCCCAAGCGCATATAACGGATTGCGACGCAGGGGACATATTCGCTTTTGTTCGGGCTCAGTGCCGACAGGTATTGATCGAGTAGGCGTTTGCTGTGCGTTTCAAAAAACAGAAAAGTTACAGGAGAGTTATCGTGAAAAATATCCTTAAAGTAACTGCGGCGGTCGCATTCGTTGTGGTTCCAATGCAGGCAAATGCTATTACTGGCAGTGTTCCATTCAACGGCACTGTTACACATACATGCACAATCAACGTAAACAGCGGCGGTACACTTGTTGCTGATGCAGGTTTCCAAAACCTTTCTTCCAGCATTGCAGGTGGTGTTTCTGGTGATGTTGAAGTTATTGCTACAGGCAACGGCTTTGGTCTCAGCATCGATGTTCCATCATCATTCACAAGTAAACCGTCTGAAAATACTACCGGTGAAACATTTTCAGGTAGCTACTTAGCTACCGGTGCAACCTCTGGTACAGGGTCAGCTTCTGGCGGCTCAAACAGTGGCGCACTTGGCCTGAGCAACGGTACAACCGGCGTCTCTGTTGACCTGGTTGCATCTAAGTCAGGTTCTGACGTGTTTGAAGCGGGTTCATACGAAGCAGTTGTAACTTTGCGCTGCGAATAATTCAAACCAAGACGGGGACAGTCTAAAATGAAAAATCTGAAACCTATCAAAACTTCAGTAGGAACTCTTTTGGGCTGTGCCTTTGCATTATCGTTGCTGCCGTTTGAGGCAGCAGCGCAATCCATGTCTCCGATGCGCGGACAGGTAAAAAGCTTTGCGGACTCATTTGCTGTAAAGGTCTTTCCTGCCAACCCTTATACCCACCGCATCCGCATGGAAGTGAACGTATACGACCAGAACTTCCGGCCGATAAAAGGCGCTCGCGTCTCACCTGCCAAATTTACCCTGGGAGGCCGTTTTGCTCGCCCGGTTAATGTAATCGTCCCGTTTGAGGGACAAACAACACGAAAAGTTAGGGTTTGCACTGAAGCAATACCCTTCCCAGGCCAATCAACAAGAACAACAATAAAGGCTCAGGTATGTGGAAAGTTTATGGGAGAGCGTATTCAGTAACGCTTAGTGTCGTGGCACTGCTCACGGCTCTAACGATAGTGACTGCCAACGCACAGACAACAAACAATGGCACCAGCATTCAGAACAACAATTCGTTCAGCCTGCCCGGTGTTACATTGCCCCAAGGCCATGATGAAGTTCGTGCGGCTGACGGTACAACCTGTCGTTCTGCTATATCGGGTGATGGTGCATATCTTGATGTGGGTATCATCGGCAATCCGGAGCAGACTTCAACAAATTCATCCGTATCCGCTTACACACGGGTCGTTATTCCACTGGGTGAAAAGCGCAACCGGATCGATTGTAGCAAATTGTATAACCTTGAGGTTCGTCGCCTTGAGATCGAATTGAAGCTGATGGAACTGGGCCTCAACCGGGGCATTGCGCCGGTGTTAGAAACTGAGGTTTCGACAGACGTTGCAGCACCAGATGACAGCCAATCTGGATTTGGATCAACTCAAACCGATGCTGTCGACCCTGTCAAAGTAGCATCTGCTGATGAAGATAGTTGGGCAAAAGACGGATGGACAACAGAAGGATTAAATGCCGATTCCAATGACTGATAAATTCTCTGGAGCAGGCCCCGCCTGTTTCAGTGTGTGTGAAACGAAAACACACAAACCCGAAGCTTATAGGCAGTCTTCAAATTGTCACCGGATTGTACTGGCGCTCACCTTGATCTCAGGCGTGATGACAACACCCGATGTTTTCAGTTCTCAGGGATTGGCGCATGCGCAACTGAAGAACTCTCAAGGCGATGAAATGAGCATCGTTAAAAAACCGACAAGTTTGCCTGACCTCCCGGCCATCAGCAATGGCAAAAACAAGAACAACAAGCACTCCTGCGAAATTGTTGTAGTCTCACCGGGCACCATCGGAGCGAACATTGAGAACCGGGTTCTGAGTTCAAAGCTCATAGGCGGGCGGGCCGGAACTGCTCACATCAAAGCAACAAATTCATCTTACAGTCTCACAGTTGATAATCCTGTGGGTTTCTCCACCATGCCTGCAGGCGGAAGCAATGGCGTGATCATGACCGCAAGCTTTATGGGCAACGGCGTCACTAACTTCTCTGAAACACCAGGAAATTACGATGTCAGGATAAAAAAAGGCCTCACAATTGTTCAGGCTCACATGACGGCGGAACGTACCGACGGTGATCCTTTTCCAGCCGGATTCTACAGCGCGCAACTAACATTGCGATGTGAATAGCAGGGCAAGGCGCAATGAACAGGAAACCAAAGCTTGTATTGATAGGCACATTAGCTGCCTTATCGGCCAATACAACGCTTGCCGTCGCGCCAACTGTTTCTGCCAACGGCAACGTAATCTTTGGCGCAAACGTTACCAACAACACAGCATGCGCAGTGATTGTCCGTCAGTCAGGTACATTTGTACCAAGTATTCCGGGGACTCAATTGAGTTCTCTTCTTCCCGGTGGGCAATCAGGCATTGCAGACGTATTTGCCGTTTTCCCCTACCAGATTTATGTTACTCCACCGCCATTTTTCACAACACGCCCACAAGGCGGTGACGATGGTGTATCCTATTCAACATATTATTCCGGTACACCACTGAATGCTCGCGGGTTAAACTTTCCAATGCAACCGGGAAGCGTTCCGGTTCAGCCAGGGAATTTTTTCAGCTATACGCGCTTAAATGTTCATCTGGTAGCTGACCGACCGGATCCGTTTCCGGCAGGTGCTTACTCAACATATGCGACTGTCCGTTGCGAATAACAAAATTCGGATGAAAAATCCCGTGTCCGTTATGGGTATTCGACCTTCTCAAGTATCTGCGACCAGACGAGAATTCCGCCGCCAATTTCTTCTTTTACCGTGACCCCCAGCTTTGGTGAAAACCAGGTATAATGTGTCAGACCTTTCGGCGCGTTCCTTTGAACCGGCATTCTGACTTTCAACGCCTTGAAACGACCTGCTGGGAGGTTCAGGGTCTCCCATCCAATGACGCGAACGACACCGCCGCCACTCGTAATCTTGTCAGTTTTGTGATCAACCTGTTTCCAGGACGTAACCCATTTATCGCCGGGTGCCATGGGAAATCGATACCGCTGTTCAGTTGGTTTAAATGACATAACTGCCTTGTTGGATTTGTCGCGATATCCTTTGAGGCTGAAATCTTTGGTCAGATAATAAGCGTAAGTTGTGCTCTTGAACCCCTTAACCGAGGTGAGCTTCAAATATTCTGTGTCACCGTTCTTGACCTTGCCGGCCACTTTGTAGCTGATAATTTCCGGCAGGTTTGCCCAATTGTTTCTCCAGGTAAATACGGTTCCGTCTCTGGGAGCAACGTAGGATGCAACACTGTTGGATAATTTTCCGGAAGGAGTTGAACCATCGACTTTCGCTGTTTTCACTGAACTGTCGATGACATCCCCGTTCTGGCTTTTTTCCCCAACAGCTTCTGCTACTTCTGCCTCTGACCCGTCAGTATTGCTTTTTGCAAGAGTGTCAGCATTTTCAGGGCCGTCGCTTTTTGAAATCAAATCCACAGCCGACGTTGTATCGCCCTTGCTTGATTGACAAGCAGCAACAGCAAGCATGGCCAGAAAAACAGAAATGTAGCGAACAGGCATGATTCACCTCGAATATCGAGGAAAATTGTAATTCGGTAATGTTAATATTGTGAAAGAAAAGATGATTAACAAAGTCTGTATCAGATCAGGTTCCCGGGTCGCATCAGCCGCATCGCACTCAAGGTAAAACCATGTGCGGAGGAAAAGCCGGAAGACAATTGCATCTCGCCTTACAGGTCGCTAAAATTTGGCTCGCAACGCGGCAGTACCTATTTCCAGGCATTCACAACCGCAGCTGAATTTCAGGGGAATGGACATGACCAACCGCAAACTTAATAGCGTCGGCGAAACCATTGTCCGGTATCTGGAAGAAAGGGATGTGTCGGTTGTTTTCGGCATACCGGGTGTCCACACGGTTGAACTTTATCGCGGTCTTGCACAATCAGGAATCAGACATGTGACCGCCCGGCACGAACAGGGCGCCGGTTTCATGGCCGACGGGTATTCTCGTGTATCAGGAAAGGTCGGGGTTGCCTTTATCATTACGGGTCCCGGAATGACCAACATTCTCACCCCAATGATACAAGCAAGAGCTGACAGCATTCCCATGCTGATCATATCCTCCGTTAATGAGGAAGAAACCCTTGCCAGGGGATTGGGACATCTGCATGAAATGCCGGATCAAAAAGGAGTATGCGATCTCATTGCATGTCGTTCTGAACATGTATCTTCCCCGCGACAACTGATACCTGCACTTGATGCGGTTTACGAGCATCTCGAAAGTAAGCGACCCGGCCCTGTCCATGTGCAAATTCCGCTAGATGTAATGGGCGCACCGTTTAATGGCGGTTTGAAAATATCCGTAATACAGTCACCAAAACTATCGCCTGATGAAAAATTTGGTGAAGCAGCGACCTTGCTTTCTTCTGCCTCAAAGCCGGTAATACTGGCCGGTGGTGGCGCACGCACGGCGGAAGCTGAATTGGTGAAAGTTGCAGAACAATTGTCGGCACCTGTCGTGCAAACAATCAACGCCCGCGGCCTGATGCATGACCATCCTCTCAAGGTTCCGGCAAGCCCGAGTTTAAAGACAATTCGCGATCTGATCCGAAAATCAGATGCGATCCTGGCGGTCGGCACAGAATTGGGACCAACCGATTTTGACGTGAACCGCGATAGCAATATGCCAGAGTTTAGAAACATGGTCCGCATTGATATCGACCAAAAGCAACTTGATCGGCATGAAGTGGAAATTGGTTTGTGCAGCGATGCAAAACAGGCATTAAGTGCTCTTTCAGCAAAGATGCATGGCAACAAACACCCAGAGCGAAACTGGGGAGAAAAACAGGCAACTCAAGCACGCGTCGATGCCCGTGCTGAATTGTCTGAAACATATAAACACATGATCAGCATGCTGGAGACCATCCGGGATACTTTGCCCGGATCGATCATCGTGGGGGACTCCACCCAGCCAATTTATGCAGGCAATACCTTCTACAGCCATGACAGCCCGGATGGCTGGTTCAATTCATCTGTTGGATTTGGTTCACTGGGTTACGCAATTCCCGCATCTATCGGAGCAGCACTGGCTGCACCGGAACGTCCGGTAGTCTGCGTGACCGGTGATGGAGGTGCCCAGTTTACGCTTCCCGAATTTATGGTGGCAGTTGACGAAAAATTACCTGTAACCTTCATCATCTGGAACAATAGAGGATTTCAGGAAATTGAAACCTCAATGGCCAGTGCGGGTGTGGAAGTTGTTGGCTGCGACCCGACGCCCCCTGATTTTCAGCACCTGGCAAAAGCATACTGTATGGACTATCAAAGGTGCGAAAATGCTACCGATGGGTTGATCAAAGCACTAAAAGCAGCACAACGCCATGAGGGACCCAGATTGATAGAAATCGTAGCTTGAACAATCATTGCACGATTTTGGCGCGCTGCAGACCGCAGGTTCATAGTTTTGGCGGACATAACCGGAAGCGGTTCCTCTTTTGATTTGTTCAAAAGAATGGATAACACCCTTGAAGTTTAAACCGAGTTTCCTCATTCACTGCTTCCAACAAACAATGATTGGGGCTTGAGCAAATTTCGTTTAATCGAACCCGGTTAAGCGAAAATACGTGAATTAAATCAACCAAGTAACGTGTTTTTACTGTTCTGATTGAACGCGAAACTCTAGCAAGGAAGCAGGGTTTTTGCAAAGTGTCCCTTCCAGGTTTTCAGCAAACGGTACTTCCCGTTTGGTTGTCGGTTTTCAGATCAAACACCCCAGACCAATTCAAAAACTTGCACGCAAGGAACGCTATGAACTAACATTCAAATGGGATCCGGCAAGTAATCCAGTTCAGCGAAGACTGGGTTTACCTTTATTGGGGGCGTTGGCGCAAAATATGAACACTCATGAACCTGCAGAAATATCCGTGGTCGATGAAAGACGATATCTGACCATCATGTTTACTGATCTTTCAGATTCCACCGCCATCGCCTCGCAAATGGAGCCTGAAACCTACAATGCGATTTTGGAGCAAATGCGAACAGCGTTTGTTTCTATTGTACGGAAATACGGAGGAGATACCGTAAGAATTGACGGTGATGGATTTATTTTCATGTTTGGATATCCAACGCCATTTGAAGATACAGCGCGCAGGGCCGCAGAAGCAGCGCTCGACATACATGAAGCGATTGATGAAATAAATCAGGAAATTCATACTGACAACTTCCCCCTCCGCCTCCATACGGGAATTCACTCTGGAATAGTTCTGCTAAAGGCCGGTGACCTGACCCGGGGCAAATACGAGATAGTTGGCGATCCAACAAATGTTGCGGCGCGAATTTGTGATTTTGCCGCGCCGGGTGAAATCGTAATAAGTGAAGAGTCTATTGGGCGCTCAAAAAGTTTTTTTCAAACAACCAAGCAACACGTTCTTAAAATATCTGGCAGAACGGAACGAATTCTACTCAACAAGATTCTTGGTCTAAAGCAGGCCGAAAGCCACGAGAGCAATTCCAGGGATTCAACATTTGTCGGGCGCAGGAAAGCACTTGATTGGCTAAATGCGTTCGTCGCAAGAGGCAAAAAGAACGCCGGTATTGCACTCATCCACGGAGAAGCAGGGCTGGGGAAATCCCGCCTGCTGCTCGAATTCTCCAATGAAATGGCGCAAGCAGGAGTCGGTTTACATATAGGGTTGTGTGAATCTTACCTGGGCGTCAGCGCCTATCAACCAGTCGACCAAATTGCCAAATCAATTTTCCGATCTGAGTTTGGCACCTCTTTCAAACGATTGAAGAATGAAAAAAGAAGCTCTTCCGAAGCTTGTCTTGAAATGGCAGAGATAATTTCTTCTTCCAAAAGTGACTTACAACAAACAGCCGACCAATCGAAAAGCTATATCAGCGCCTTTTACAAATTGTTCGAGGAACTTCAACACTCGCCCATTCTGTTAATTATCGATGATTGGCAGTGGGTGGACGATGCAAGCAAAAAAATTATTGAAGTACTGGGGAATTCAAATACTCCAAATCTCAAAATCATATTGGCATCGCGGGAAGCCGATACCGTCTTTACCGAAATGAACAATGCCCATGTTTGGAACTTGTCTCCCCTGGGCTCTCGCGAAATAGAAAAGACAATAAAGTCGTTGCTTCCAGGAATTGGCCCTTTCGCGTTGAAAAACATCAGAAGCTATTCCGGGGGAAACCCGCTTTTCATTGAAGAACTATGCCACGCGGTAAAAGACTCCAGATTTTCTGCGAATGAGCCAAGACATGGATCATGGCTGACTTCACTGATTTACTCTCGCTTCTCAAAACTGCCAAAAGATTTGGCTGAAATTATCAAAATATGCGCAGTAATTGGGCAAATTGTACCTGAGTGGCTGCTGGAAAGCATTCTGGGGAAATCCCTAACCGTCCGAAAACTGGCAGAATTACGCGAGTATGATTTCCTGCATCCTGCTGAATCCGCAGCACATGTCAGATTTAATCATGGCATCACGCGAGATGTAATATACGAGATGATCGGGTTGGAGGAGAGGCAAACCCTCCACAGAAGGGTCATTGAAAAACTTCGTGGTCAGGCTTGGAATCAATCAGAAACAGAATCTCATGAACAACTTGCTTACCACTACGCACAGAGTGGACAAGTCGAAGCGTCGATCAATCACTCCAAAATTGCTGGTGATGTAGCACTTAAGTTTTCTGCATTGGACAAAGCCCAGGCACATTTCAAAAATGCATTGTCTTTGGCAGATAAATGCCAACTCGACGTTGGCGAGAAATTGGAATTGATTCAAAAGTACGGTCGGGCCTGCGTAGTTGATCCGAGCCTGGACCAACTCGAAATACTGGAAATGGCGGTAACCTATGCAAGTGACCTGGCTGACAACCCCACCATCGCATGGAGTGAATATTGGCTGGGTTGCAACCTGTATGGTTTGGGTTTTCCATATCGATCTCTCGTTCATTTCGAAAAATCTCATCAGGCTTCAAAAGCTCTCGGCTTTGATAAACTCAAAACCCAACTCATTGCAAATCGCGGACAGGCATACGCTTCTGCCTGCGAGTATGAAACCGCCTATGAACTGCTGGATCGGGCAATTGAAATAAAACTGGCCAACCGTTCCGGAACACGCGCATCACCGGGGCTGGCATACGCTTTATCCTCAAAAGGGTTTGCGCTTGGAGAACAGGGTAAATTTGAACAATCAATTGCGTGCTTTCAGCAAGCAGGATCAGCAATCGGATATCTGGAACACCAGGCCCAAACTTCAATCATCAATCAACACGCAGCCTCTTGTCTGTGGAATGGAGAATTTGAAGAATGTTCTGAGTTGACGGACAACAACAAAACCATGTCGCGCAAAATGCACTCGCGTTACAATTACGCCCAGGCCACCTTCATGAATTCTGCAATCAACTTTTACCAAACCGGCACTGATACCGCCATTGCAAAAATGGTTGAAGCAACCAATTGGCTGATCGAAGACGGGATAGGTCAGAATTTGTCTCTTAATTTTGGCTGTCTCGCAGAAGCCCTTGCACAGAAGAAGAGCTGGAACAAAGCCCGGATTTTTGCCGCAAGGTGCATTAAGAGAGCGCGCCTGGGTGACAAGTCTTGTGAAAGCCAGGCTTACCGTGCCCTGGCTTTGGCCGCACAGGAAGGCCAAACCAAACATGCGCCCGACTACTACATCAATAAAGCATACAAATCAGCGGAGCTTCGCCAATCAGACCGAGAGATCCGCAACAATCGATATTTCGAAAACCGCTATTTTGGAGCGATGCATAATGTTGAAAATGTACACACTCTAGCATCCTTTTATGTCGATTGATCACTCCAATCGCTAACCTCCAGGATCATTGAGGCAGGCAAGGCCATTATCCTCCCGCTTTCCATTAACGCAGTCAATATTCCAAGCATTGCTCCTGTAGCCATTTTTTGAGCTGGGCAGGCGTGCGGGTTCCCTCCGGGATTTTTAGAGCCACCCTTTCTGCTACCACCAAACACAATATCTAAATTTGCATTATCTTCGCTGAGATTGTCTTGTGTCGCAGAGACCAGCGAGACAATAACAAGGTCGCCAGCTTCATAGGATTTACCGCCAATCGTGCCATCTTTGGTTGCTGTTCGATAAAGCAAATCTGGCGCAGGACGCTTGGCAACTGAATTTGTCATCGCCGTCAATATGACGCTCTCAGCTTGCTTGAAAGTTGCAGATTTACCTTTTGTCTCTGCCATCAGGGCTCCTTGAACCCGCCAAAGAGTACCCTTGTCCAGCCAATCAAAAATGACGCCACGCAAATTGGCCTCACTTGGCGGCAACATGCCAATCATCGCACCAATTACATTGCGTCCAAGCAACTCATAATCAGGCTGTTTTTTGTACATTTGAGCGCTCAAGATACCCTGAACTTCAGCCTCTTGTTCCCATTTGGCAACCAGTTGCTGAACGGCTGCAAGCAGGCGCTTCCCGTGATTTTTGCCGTATTCAGCTATTGCTTCTGTCGGCCTTGGATAAAACGACCCGCGCGATGGCGCAAAAAAGTCACCGGGACATCTTGCCAAACGTCCCTCTCCTGCGGTCTGATCCCAAGCCCAGCCGCCCGCCTTAAAGTATTCTTCCTCAGGTAATCCAAACCAGAGTTTACAGAGTTGGGCGAGTGCCTGTGCAATGTATTCTCTGGTGAGTTCGATCTTGAACTTGTCCGTTCCGAAGATGTGTTTTCTACTCATTTTTACTGCATTCAGGATGCCTGTTGAAACCGCATAAGCATCATTAAATGCCTGTTCCGCCGGATAGTCGTAAATGATCGCATTCGCATATTTGGATTCTGGGTAATACCTCTTATTGCCCGGATCCATGCCGATATAATGGCTTGCAAATGAGGCTTTCAGTCGTTTGCCAATTTCACCAACTGAAAATGTTTTGGGGTTTGAGAGCACATCGTCGATATGTGAACCTTTGGTGACCAAAAGAACCTTTTGTTTGCTCTCAGCATCATCGCGACCTTCAACACCTGAATCAATGTTGTACACACCATCATGCACCGTACGAAAATAATTCCATACATCAGGAGAAATTTTGTGTTCAGCAGGGTCTTTGGTTAAGGGGTCCTCCAACAGCACTTTCCATTGTTTGCGTTTCAGCTCTTCCGTGGCAAGAGCATTTATGCGCTCAACAATTTCTCTGCCCCGGCTTACGCTGTTTACCAGATCATCCTTGGGAGGATTTTTTTCTGCAAGTCTTTCACATATTATCTGTAGTGTGGCCTTCGCTGGAACGAATGAGTAAACGCCCCATTCCAGTTTCACCAACGGCAAATCGGGATCCCGCCTGACCCGCTTTACCTCAATTTTTTTGCTGTCGGCCCTGCCTACTTCTTCCGCATATCTGAAGACCATTTCGCCGTCTTTTGGTTGCGGTGAAAGGATCGGGTCAAATTGCGCACTCCCGGCATTGGTGCTGTTTGCGCCATTGACCCATCCTTGAATTATTTCATATTGCTCGGCCAGACTTGAGCAATAGGCCATGAAAATCAGGCCTCGATCCGTGTCCTCGGGCTGATCTTCGGAGTACCGCTTGCCATAGGTCATACCGCGCCGAAGAATTTTCGGAGACTTGCGTCTGTGCGTAATTTCACGCGGGTTTGCCCGCCTGATGTGACTTGTTAAGGGGCATTGCAGGCCATATGGATCATCGGAATAATCGAAAGTATTGCCCTCAGCGGGTTTGATAAGGGGCGCGCCATTCCTCATGCGTCCCATCATTTTACCCGCCAGATGTTCCGTGTCATATGAAGCACAATTGTCCGAAAGGAGTTTGTTAAAAACCGCAACATTCTGCTGCATTTTTCTAATTGCCAAAAAGCTCCCATTTTGCTGCAGCGCTTTGTCACGATCTTGTGTCGCGTAATCTCCCCTGAGATTTGAAAATCCTAACACCAGATCTCCGCGACTGACCTGCATGGGTTCAGAATTTTCAATTTGGGCGGCATCATCATAATCCAGTTTCGCAATTTCGGGCTGGCTGATACCATCGCGAAATCCAAAATGACCTTTCGGAGTCGATGCTTTGACAAATGGGTTCTTCTCAGATTCTGAAACACCTGCTCGATAGGCACTTTGAATAGAGACCAGTTCCAACCCGATCATTGGTCCATATTTCCTCAGGAAATTGAGATAGCCCCTGATTCTTGGCGCAGGCCGATCATCTTGATCTTCAGCCTCAATACACTCAAGAAGGGCAAGCAAAGCCTGTTGAGTTTCATCCGGCAGGCTCTCGAATTTTTCATCAATGTCGAGGTACTTTTTGATGTGCGAGATCTTCCCGCTATCCAAATCAAAATGGGCGCAAGCCTGATTTTCCCCGTCTCTCTTGGCAGAACGAAGCAACTCGTTTTCAAACAGAATATACATCTCCGCCACATCAACAGATCTGAGTTGCACAACAGCATCAACTTCTTCGAAGGACACGCTTGGCACAGGGACATCATTTCCCTGCGGGGTAAATGCATTGCGCGGAGGGAAGCTCCATCTTTGTGGATGGTTATGATGGGTATCGCCAAACATTGGCGCACGGTCTTCCATGCCTTCGCGAAATTCCCTGGGAAAAGCAGCGAGCTCTTTCTGCGTAAATGCGAGCTTTTCAAGTCCTTGAAATGTGAGCGCCAAATTTCGGAAGAACGGAAACAAATCACCTTCCCAGCTCCACCATGCAGGGTGCAAATAGTGGCGGAAAAGACCGGGATCCTTTATCTGAATGAGCAGTAAAGCACCGTTTGTGATAGCTCCATGTTCAGCACTATCGTATGACGATAAAATGCCTTTTTGTATCTCCGTATCCACTATTTCAGGATCATCAGGCCGAGCAGCACTCCCCTGCGGGCCTTCTGGATACTCATGGCTGTACCACTCCAACTGATCCTGCATCACGCTTAGGATTAACAGCGCCTTTTTCTTTTCCCGACAAAGCTCACACGTCGAAGCTGGATCATCACAATCACAACAGTCCGAAGACCCCTGGCTTACTATATCTTCCAGTATTTTTTTTATCGGTAAATCTTGAAGAATTACCCGGGTAGCATTCAGTAAGAAAGCTCCCTGTCCATTGCGTTTTGAATCCGGCGGGTAGTATCGGGTAAGCTGGTAAAGAACGTTAAGTGCTTCCAGAGCCAATTTCATGGTTTCGGAGCGATTGTTCAAACGGATTTCATCTGCGTCTTCTTCCGGTGAGCGGATAGCCAACGTGGCTATTGCTACATCCTGTTCGTGAAGATCTTCTGTTTCGCGCTGGATGCGCTCCACTTCTTGCAGATAAAACTGGTCTTTTACCGTTCGGCCCGACACCACATAGAACATGGCGGTATCCAAAAGGTGTGAGCGAACCCAATTGATGTAGTCCTCATAATTGGTTTGTTGTGCAGGCAGATACCCTTCGCAATTGCACAAAACCAAATCCAGAAAAACGCCCATGGGTTGCCAAATCTGCCGCATATATGGCTCCCACGGCCCATCAAAAGTAGCCGTCAGATACATGTATTCGCGTGGGCGGAGAACGTCATTTTCCACTTCTTCTTCGCCGCCAAATCCGTAGATATCACGCTCTACCACTCCAATTCGAAAATCGAGTAACGACAATATTCTTTTGGTGGGATCGGCGAACGGTTCAAGCAGTTGGAATTCGCGCACGTTTTTCCGGAGCTTGTTTAAAGCCTCCGCAACAATTCTCAGACGGGAGGCATAGGTGACATTACCGAAGGAATCGATAAACCCCTGTTTGATCGGTGCCCAAACAACAAGATCACTGTTCCCATCAATGCTTTTACTAACGACATCCCGAATTTCAGCTGGAAATCTTGGTTCATAACGGTTTGTCATCATGCCCTCTCTTGGACCGAATGTGCCACGTGGACATATTCAGAATGCTTTTGCCATCCAATTATGGGAACACTGCAGCCCAGACGATAAACTGCCTCCGGCACCTCTTGTGCGCCAGCCCACCGCAATAGTTGCGGTTCGCTGCACGTCCGTCTGTGAAGCAAATCACACTAGTGTCCAGAATCTAAAGTTCGTCTCATTTATAAGCGCATCCCAAACGAACTTTAGATTCAAAGGGACACTAGTGGTCCGTTCGAAACAAATGAGTCCCTTTGCGGCGAACTCTTTATCATTTGTTTCGAACGTAAAGACCACTAGCAAGGTATTGTTTTCTAGTGGATTTTAAGATTCAAATATTTGGATGAGAGGTCTCGGAAAACGGGTTCCAAATGTTTGAATCAATCCACCTAAACGCATCACGCTCTAAGGGTCAAAATTCAGTATTCAGTTCCGGCTGTTTTCTGGAGCTTGCTTCGGTCAAGAACCTTGATGGTACCGCGGCTCAATTCGATAAAGTTGTTTTCCCGCCACGTCTGGAAAATCTTGTTTACAGATTCCCGGGTGATACCAAGGAAATCTGCAAGGTCGCTTTGCGACATCTTCAATATTCCTTCGCGGTCTGAAAATCTGTCGTGCAGAATGACAAGCTTCTTTGCCAATCTCGCTTCCATACCGTTCAAAGTGTGGTCTTCCACTTGTTGCGAAATCCATCTCAATCTACCGCAAAGAAATTTGACGATACCGGATGCCAGGCTCGGATTGGCCTCGATTATCTCAAAAACCTGGTTGCGGGCAATCTTACTCAACATCGTAGGTTCGGTCGCTGTTGCGGTGGCTGTACGCGGACCCCCGTCAAATGCTGCAATTTCTCCAAACACTTCGGGTGGCCTGATGATATTGAGTATAAGTTTCTTACCGCTCTCATTCAAAATGCTGATCTCCACCGACCCGGACTCGACAATATAAACAGCGTCGCCAGGATCGTTTTGAAAAAACAGCGTTTGACCCTTTTCAAGTTGCACCAGCTGCGATTGATTGGAGATCAAATTCCGGAACTCCAAATTTGATCCACCAAAAAATTCTGCTTCGGCTAACGGCTCTTCAGGAAAATTAATCACATACGGTTCCATTCCAACAAATTGAATCCCCAATATTCATAATATATTCTCTATCAATTTTCCGTTGTCTGCAAGTTCCAATGCGGTAATTAAAACTCTAGAAAGTAATAAAATTACAATTTAAATGACACCAGATAACTTAGATTTATTCACCAATTGGATATATTGAAATTCGAGATGTTTCCTCAAGAATTGGTCAATCTAATAAACGGGAAGGTGGATTATTGGCATTGATTATTTTGGCAAAGCCAAAAAGATTATTACAACGCCAACACGAGGAGCATGCTTTGTGAGCCGCATTTTGGTATTGCACGCAATACTACCTTTATTGACGCATGCTGTAGGTGCGTGGAATGCGGACCAGAGCGTTTCGCGTTCAATCAGAGCAGCGACACCGCGCACTTATTTGATTTCATACACGCATTTTCGTTTAATCAATTCCGGCTAAACAAAATTTGCTCCAGTGTGAAGCAATTCACATACGCACCACCAGCTTTGGCTCAATCTACGAAGCCACCGAAAGCAGAATGTGGGTTGATATCTAACTGAAAAGCAAACGGGGCACCCGGGGGTCAAAATACAAAGTGCTGGAGGGCGATCAACAACATATGCGCCTCCAACTCCAAACCGGATACGTTACAAGGATGCAGGTATTGTGTCCCTGCTGTACGTTTCTGATTGCTATACTCCTTGCACCCGAAAAGTGGGCACCGGTTTTCGGATAAGTGCAAGGATCAAAAGAAGAATCCTATACTCAAAATTAGGGTTTCCGAGTGTTTTGAGTATAGCTGTTTTGAAAAACGGCGAATTCTGTGGACACGCATTCTCCATAAAAATGCATCCATATGGTATTTAAGCTCAATGGCTCGGATACGAGCAATTTTTACCGCATCATCCGGGTCAATCCTAATGGCCGTTGGTATAAGGTTGAATTCAAAGTTCAAAATTTAGATATCGCATCTGAGGGAAACTGATGGTCCTGTGGACCCAGCACAATACGTGCATACCCGTCAAAAGGCCGGTAGCTGAACAGTGCTAGAGCATTTTGAGTTTAAACAGAGTCACTTAAAATGCTCTATGCCTTTGTTTTGTCGCACTTTCTTATCATGAAATCGACTTTGATTTCATGGAAAGGGCTCTAGGGTCTGTGGACATTTAACGTAATGCTATGATTGTAGCAGCGATATTCCATGAAGCCTCAAAACTGACATCGGTTTTATCATATCGCGTATTAATCCCTCGGAACTCTTTGATCTTGCTGAAGTAATTTTCAATGAGATGCCGCCATTTATAAACTTCCTCGTCATGCGGGATATGGATTTTACGGTTTCGCTTGGCAGGGATAACAGCCACTGCACCATTTTCATATAAAGCCCGGCGCAGATGATCTGCATCGAAAGCTTTGTCGCCTAGCATTGCGCCGAATTTCAAACCTTCAATCAGTTCGTGTACACCAACAATCTCACTGCGTTGACCGGGAAGAAGCTTGAAGCGCACAAGATTGCCAAGCGCATCTGTCAGGGCCAGAACCTTGGTGGTTAACCCGCCCTTTGAACGTCCTATGGCCTGATGGAGAGTCCCCCTTTTGCGCCACTTGCTTTCTGGTGAACGCTGACAATAGTACCGTCTATAAGAATGTATTCAAAGTCAGGATCATCTGATACAGCTTCAAAAAGTCGTTGGAATACACCACGTTGCGCCCATCTACGGACCCTACGGAAGACAGAATTCCATGCACCAAATCCAATAGGTAGATCACGCCAGGGACCACCAACCCGGACCTTCCATAATACCGCTTCCAAAAACAGGCGGTTATCTATTGCTGTGCGACCTCTGTCACGAATACTGCCTGGCAACAAAAGCTCAATAAGTTTCCAGCTTCTATCTGATATTACAAATCGTTCCTTGCGCATCAAAACCTCCTTAAAAGAAAGCTTGAATGACATTATAACTGATTTGGGAATCCTATATGTCCACAGACTCTAGTGGTCCATTCGAAACAAATGAGTCCCTTTGCGGCGAACTCTTTATCATTTGTTTCGAACGTAAAGACCACTAGCAAGGTATTGTTTTCTAGTGGATTTTAAGATTCAAATATTTGGATGAGAGGTCTCGGAAAGCGGGTTCCAAATGTTTGAATCAATCCACTAGCTCTTCTTCACGACTCCTTCTTGATTCCGCGTCATCCGCCTAAATTTCCAATCCCTTCTTTAAAATTCCGCCGCCAAATCCGGATTGGGAATGCGTTGCTGACTTGCCCAACCATCGCGTTGTATTCACTTTTCCTGAAAACACGAGGTAACACCAACTGCCCCACTTGCCGGGTCGTACGGCTAGAACGTGATGGTGAGAACAACGCCTGAATTGTATTCCACACCATCGAGATCGACAACAAAACCTCCGCCAACGACGCAAAAGCAAACTTCACCGGATACACAAAGGGCAGGTTCAATAGCCGGCCTGCGACATACTATTTCACACATCGAAGACGAACTTTGGGACTGAATGGAATAAATTGCGTATCTGATCCGTCGTTTTCATAGCGCCAATCTTAATGGCGTGAAGGAGGAGAGCGATATGAGTGACAAAATTGATGAAAAAAAGGGGCTGTTTGAGTTTTTTGAAAGCGACCCTGCCCGCGCGGACAAAGAATTTTTTGGGAGAGAAACCGAAGGAAACCGCCGTGGATTTTTAAAAGGCGCGGGACTGGCCACCATGGGTGCTATGATTGGATCAGCAATCCCGTTCCACAAAAATATGCCCAGTGGGTTCATTCCCGCCGCGTTTGCACAAGAAAATGTGCTGATTGGCAAAGATGGACTGACTTTGCTGAATGACAGACCAATCAATGCGGAGACCCCGCCGCACTTGCTGGACGATGCAATCACGCCGACGAACCGCCATTTCATCCGCAACAATGGTATTCCACCAGAAGATATTGATGCCGACACATGGACATTGACTGTTGATGGGCTGGTGAATACGCCAATGAAACTCACCATCGCCGAACTGAAAGAGAAATTCACAGTTCATACGAAAGCGCTGATGCTTGAGTGCGGAGGAAACGGTCGCGCGGCTTACAATCCGCCAGCAAAGGGGAACCAATGGACACTTGGTGCTGTTGCATGTTCTGAATGGACTGGAGTGCTGCTCAAGGATGTTTT
>CBDFNP010000005.1:0-72284 GCA_965250255.1 Rhizobiaceae bacterium | reverse complement strand
ATTCAATGTCGGCCATTAATTGTTTTCCAAGGTGGAATGTTTATCACTTTCATCCGCCTCGACAAATTCGCGCGAGCGTTCGTCCAGCGCTTCTGCGGGATGTTGGGGCTCCACTAATGGCTCTGGTTGAACGGGACGGGTGTGCATGATGTTGGTGCCTGCATAAATTCCTTCCCTGTACTGAACCATCAGGCGCTCTTCATCAAGTCGGCGAACCTCATTTATGATATCAGAAACCTCATCTGGTGCGTGCCCAAGACCCTGTAGCATTTCCGCTCCTAAAACGAGCGCCGATTCAAACGTTTCGCGCGTATGAAATTTCACCGGCTTGTCCATGAGTTGAAGGGTATGTGCACGATCATAAGTACGTGCATAGATCGGCTTGTCGGGAAATTCGCTGGCGACCAGATCCACAATCTTGTTGGTAATTTCCGGCGTGTGAGTGCAGACGCAAACCAGTTTACACTGCTCAATCCCTGCGGAGACAAGCACATGCCGACGGGTTCCACTTCCAAAATATATCCTGAAGCCAAATCGGGCTGCTTGACGAATGATGTTTGGATTATTGTCGATAACAGTCACATCCTCACCGGATGCGAGAAGAACCTGAGAGGCAATCTGCCCCATCCGAGAGAACCCGATCATTAGCACAGGAGAATCCGCGCCCTCAAAATCCTCTTCCATGTCTTCTTCATGTTCAGGTGAAATAAGTTGGTTTCCAAGCCAAACGCAAGCGGGTGTCAACGCCATTGAAATAACAACCATCGCAACCAAAAATGATGTCGTTTCTGCGGATATAATCCCGATAGTACCGGCCGCCGCGAAGAGCACGAATCCGAACTCACCATGTTGTGAAACAAAGGCTGCGATCCGGATACTCTCGACGCTTGTTGCCCCGAGTGTCCTTGCGGAGAAGTAGATAACGACAGATTTCAATACCATTGCGGCCAGAACACAGGCGAGAATGGCAAGCCATTGATCGGCAAGGACGGTTACATCAAGTGACAGGCCGACCGCCATGAAAAACAAGCCCAGCAAAATGCCTCGAAACGGTTCAATGTTTGCCTCCAATTCATGACGATAGGAAGATTCAGCCAGCAAGACGCCCGCCAAAAAAGAACCAAGCGCCATCGACAAGCCGGCTGCTTGCATCAACATTGCCGACCCAAAAACCACCAGCAGTGCTGTTGCGATCATCGCCTCGTGCGCGCCGGTTCTGGCGATAATACCGAGCAACGGATTGAGCAAATACTGACCAGCAAAAACGACGATGGCAATTGCGGTAATGCCTATGATGAAACCACCCCAGTCAGTGCCCGTATCGACATAAAATGATAGCAGTGGCAACGCGGCCAGCAGCGGGATGATTGCCAGGTCCTGAAACAGCAATATCGAAAAACTTTACGGCCATGCCGGGTGTTGACCTCTTCACGGGATTCAAGAAGTTGCAACGCAAATGCTGTCGATGACAATGCAAGTCCAAAACCGGCTACGAGTGCCAGCCGTCCATTTCCGGTGAACAGAAGTGCCGGAACAGCAATCAATAATCCACTGGCAATTACCTGGAGGCTACCAAGGCCCAATATGTCTCGGCGCATCGACCATAGCCTCGAAGGCTTCATCTCCAGCCCAACAATAAACAACAGAAAAACAATGCCAAGTTCGGCAAAGCTCAGAATACTTTTGCCATTTTCCACCAACCTGAAAATGGGCCCAAGTACAACACCTGCAGCGAGATACCCCAGAACTGTGCCGAGACCTATGCGCTTGAAAATCGGAGCTGCGACTACCGCGCCTCCCAACAACAATATTGCCTGGGTATAGACTTCGGGCGTAGCGCTAGCTCCTGGCATTTTTGCGTAGAACCTTTCGTTTTAACTTTCCCAATAACGTGCAATCGGGGGGTTGTCGGCCAAAGAAGCTTGCAAGCCGGGACAAGCACGCTTATTGATGCGCTTAGGTTTAACCCTAACAACTCTTGCAGCAATTCCCACCCTTCTGCGACAAAAACATGACCGATTTAAAATCCCTTGAAGCCAATGCCAAGGAGTTGGTTCGCCTTGCAATAAAGGCCGGAGCTGACGCATGCGATGTAGCCGTTGCAAGCGGACAATCACAACGCACCAGTGTTCTTGAAGGGGCGGTAGAAAATTCCAATCGATCTGAAAGCGACACAACCTCTTTACGGGTGTTTTGCGGCAAGCGTGTGGCAAGTGTAAATACCGATGCCCGAACTGGCCTGGAACAACTGGCAGAGCGTGCGGTCGCAATGGCAAAAGTTTCTCCAGAAGATCCATTCCAGGGTTTGGCAGACAAATCGGACCTGCTTGATGCCAAGATTATCGATCAACAAGTTTCCGAACTCGAGTTGTATGACGATTATGAGCCTCAATCTGCCGAACTGGAAGAGTTGGCGTTGGAAGCAGAGGCCGCCGGCCTCGGTGTAAAAGGGGTGTCCAAGTCAATGGGTGCTGGAAGTGCCTGGGGTACAAGCGGATTTGTACTGTCAACTTCACACGGTTTTACCGGCAGTTTTCTTCGATCGAGCTTCAGTATTTCAGCGTCGCTTGTTGCAGGTGAAGGAACCGCCATGGAGCGAGACTACGATTTCGACAGTGCCGTACATTTCGAAGATCTCATGTCCGCTAAAGAAATCGGTCGTTCAGCAGGAGAGCGGACCGCAAAACGCACCAATGCGCGGCAAGTCAAATCAGGCACTTTTCCAGTCATTTTCGATCCTCGCAATTCAACCGGCATTGTCGGCGCGTTGGCATCTGCTATCAACGGAACATCGATTGCCCGCAAAACCAGTTTCCTCAAAGGTTACATGGGAGAACAGGTGGCACCTGACCATATCACCATTCTTGATGATCCGGTCATGGTACGAAGACAGGGGTCACGCGTGTTTGATGGGGAGGGTATTGCTTCGTCAAAACTGACACTGGTTGAAAACGGCAAACTCCAGACCTGGCTTCTTGATTGCGCTACAGCGCGCGAGCTTGAATTGAAATCAAATGGACGGGCTTTTCGCGGCGGAAGCGGTACCAGCCCTTCCACAACCAATTGCTACATGATGGCAGGTTCTCAATCACCCGAAGATATGATTGCCTCGATCGATCAAGGCCTCTATCTCACGGAAACTATTGGTCACGGTATCAATATGGTGACGGGTGACTATTCCAAAGGGGCAGCCGGTTTCTGGATCGAGAATGGCGAAATCAGCCACCCGGTTGCTGAAATCACCGTGGCGGGTAATCTTGCGGATATGTTTATGAACATGAGACCCGCGAGTGATCTGGTATTCAAATACGGCACCAATGCCCCAACACTCCTGATCGAAGGAATGACGATTGGCGGACTTTAAACCGGAAGACCGCCTGATTGTTGCAGCTGCCAAGGAGGCTGGCCGGATTGGATTATCCTACTTCGGAAAAGACAGCACCAATGTCTGGTACAAGTCCGGAAACTCGCCGGTATCGGAAGCCGATAAAGCAATTGATGAATACCTCGGCAATACGCTTCTTGCCGCCAAGCCGGATCACGGCTGGTTATCTGAGGAAACAGAAGACAACAATGCACGGCTTGAAAAGAGCCGCGTGTTCATTGTTGACCCGATCGATGGAACCCGTGGCTTTATTGCAGGCAAAGCGGAATGGTGCGTTTCAATTGCTATCGTTGAAGACGGACTTCCCGTAGAAGGCGTATTGTGCTGTCCGGCTATGGGCAAAACGATTTATGCCGCCCGCGGGCGCGGTGTCTATTGTGATGGTGCGCGTCTATTAGACCGTAGTGAAAGGAAAACTCCCAGAGTTACCGGATCAAAAAAGCTGATCGAACATATGCGCAATATTGATGGGTTTGGTGCTGTTGTTACGGACTTTATTCCCTCCCTTGCTTATCGCCTCAGCCTGGTCGCACTTGGAGAACTTGACGGCGCTTTTGCAAGGCCGGGTGCAAGCGAATGGGATGTGGCGGCAGCTGATGTTATCCTGTCAGAAGCCGGATGCAAGCTTGCAGACAAACAGGGCAACACGCTTTCCTATAACAAAGCCAAGACAGGCTCCCCTTCACTGGTAGCGAGTCACCTCAGTCGGCAGCGGGAGATATTCACCCTTGCCAATTCGAGTGGGATTCTCCAATAGTTGGCAAAACAGGCCCGCACAATCTTATATGGAGATTTTAATGAGCGAAGACGAAAACCGCCCACAATTATTGCATCTGGTATTTGGCGGAGAGCTGGAAGATTTGGAGCATGTAAACTTCCGTGATCTCAACAAGCTGGACCTTGTCGGGGTCTATCCAAACTACGCTGAAGCAGAACTTGCATGGCGTTCAAAAGCGCAACAAACTGTAGACAATGCGCATATGCGTTACTTCATCGTGCATTTGCATCGCCTGCTTGACCCGGATGGAGACGGTAAGTTCGGCTAGAACCCGACCGCCAATCAAAATGCCTGAAAACTCAACTCCCAAACCGCCGAAGCGGTCAAAAAAACGGCTGCGCAAATGGTTTCGATCAATCTCGCAAGGCCCGATTGCGCTTGCGATTTTATCCTGGCTTGCGATCGGGTATTTGAAACTGGTTCACGCAACCAATCGCTATGTGGTGGAACCTGCCGATGTCCTTGAAACCCTTACACCGCAACTACCCTTGATTGTCAGTGTCTGGCATGGACAACACATATTGCTTCCGGTTTTGCCAATCGGTCTCAATGCATCTGCCATGATTTCGCGAAATTTCGATGGTGAGGTGACCGCAAGAATTGTCAAACACTTTGGCAACCGGACAATTCGTGCATCGGGCGGGCGCAAGCAATCCGAAACCCTGCGCAAGGGTGGCATGACCGGATTTTTGGAAATGTTGCGCGCTCTGGAAAACGGTGACAATGTGGTGCAAACTGCGGATATCCCAAAGGGCATCGCCCGGAAAGCAGGCCTTGGGATCATAACCCTCGCCCAACGTTCAGGCGCACCGATTGTCCCTCTGGCGATTGCATCAAGTCGGCGATTTGTGTTCAAGAATGCCTGGGATCGTGCCGCGCTTAATTTGCCATTTGGCAAGACGGCTATTTGTGTTGGTGAACTGATCCGAGTTGAAAAGGAAATCGGGAGCGCAGAGCTGGAACAAAAACGTGAGATGCTTGAGCAAGAAATGAAAAAAGCGACCACCCGCGCCCATGAATTGACGGGACAGTCTGAATGAGTAACTTCCTCAGTAGGTTTGCCTTCAAGGCCTATCAGACCTTTGGTTTGATGGCTTATCCGTTTATGGGACCATTTCTCAGGATTCGGGCAAACAAAGGCAAAGAAGATCGCAAACGCCGTTATGAACGTTATGGCTACCCAAGTGCCGATAAACCAGCAGGCCCCATCATCTGGTTTCATGCGGCAAGTGTCGGTGAATCAATGGCAATCATTCCGCTTATCGAACATGTTAGTTCGCTCGGCATCAATGCAATCATGACCACGGGAACGGTAACTTCCGCCCAGATCATACGCTCCCGGCTGCCGCACGGTACCTATCACCAGTATGTGCCGCTGGATTTGAAGCCAGCACTGGAGCGGTTTCTCGATCACTGGAAACCGGATGTGTCGGTATTCACCGAATCCGAGATATGGCCAATGACATTACTGGAACTCAGCAAGCGCAACATTCCCAGAATTCTCGTCAACGCCCGCATGTCCGACAGGTCTTTCAAAAGATGGAAGGGGTCGGCGGGCCTTGCGGAAAGCCTGTTTGAAAACTTCTCCCATGTGGTCGCACAGTCGGCGCTTGATGCGGAGCGTTTCAAAGCATTGGGTGCACACCCGGTGGAAGTATCCGGCAACCTGAAAGTTGATACAGATGCCTTGCCCTATGATGAACGTGAGCTAAGGCTGCTGGGTGACAGAATCGGCAAACGCCCTTGCTGGGTAGCAGTCAGCACGCATGAGGGTGAAGAGGAAATATGCGGTCGAATTCATCTGGAACTCAAGAAGCGAATTCCAGACCTTTTGTCAGTGATTGTACCCCGCCATCCAGACCGTGCTCCGGGCATTGTTGCAATGATGCGCGAAAATGGTCTCAAGGTTTCGCAGCGCAGCGAAAATATTGCGATCAAACCGGACACGGATATTTACCTTGGCGATACGATTGGCGAGATGGGTCTTTATCTTCGGTTGGCACAGGTCGCATTTATCGGCAAGAGCCTGAAAGCAGCCGGTGGTCAGAATCCGCTTGAACCGGCAATGACCGGAACACCCATCATTTCCGGGCAGGCGGTTCACAATTTCCGGGATACTTACAAGTCGCTCATGGAAGGACAGGCTGTCCGGCTAGTGACCGATGAAGCGATGCTCAGCGCAAACATTGAATATTTGCTTCGCACTCCAGCCGAACGCAAACGCATGGCAACCGCCGCTTATGAATCTGTGCGTAAGATGCAAGGATCACTGAAACGCACACAGGACACTTTGGATGCGTACTTCTTCCCGCTTGTTATCAAGCAAGGGATGGAGGAAACCGGCTGATGGCGCTTGATGAAGCTCCTCCGTTCTGGTGGAAAAATCCGGGCTGGCAATCTTGGCTTCTTGCGCCAGTCTCCTACATTTATGGCAAAGCTGCTGCGCAGCGAATGTCATCTACCTCATCTCACAAGGTGCCAGTTCCGGTAATTTGCGTTGGAAATTTCGTGGTTGGCGGGGCAGGCAAAACCCCAACGGTACAACTTCTCTCCAAGCATATTCGCAGCCTCGGAATAAAACCAGGCGTCCTGACCCGTGGCCATGGCGGGGCGATTACCGCTGCAACGGTAGTGCGACGTGATCTCCATAATTCCCATGATGTTGGAGATGAAGCCCTGCTACACGCAGCCCATGCGGTAACCGTTGTTTCTACAGATCGGACAAAGGGTGCTGATCTATTGGTGGAACGTGGCTGCGATCTGATCCTGATGGATGATGGTTTTCAAAACCCGTCATTGGCGAAAGATTTCAATCTGGTTGTGGTGGATGCAAAGCGCGGGCTTGGGAACGGATTTTCTGTACCAGCGGGACCATTACGTGTGCCGCTACGCCAACAATTGCTGCATGCAGATGCAATTCTCGTTATTGGCGACGGTGTTCGAAGTGATAAGGTTATCCGGCGATGCGCCAAGGCAGGTAAACCGGTTTTCAAAGCTTACGCAAAACCGATCGGCTCAGGGAAACTCAATGGTCGGCCTGTTGTCGCATTTGCGGGCATTGCAGATCCTACCAAATTTTTTGACACGGTTGAGTTGGCCGGTGCCAAAATTGCCGACCGCCAATCGTTTGGCGATCACCATCCCTTCACGGAAGAAGAATGCACTAAACTTCTCCGTATGGCTCAAAAAAACAAGGCAAGGCTTGTAACAACTGCAAAGGATGCCGCCCGCTTGCGTGGCATGGGCGATGCCCGGGAGCGGTTGCTTGAAGAAGCGGAAGTGCTGAACATGATTTTGGTTCCCGAGGACCCGGCCATGTTGAAGCGCATCAGTGACAAAGCCCTGACACGCTTCACAGGACGCAAGCTGAATAAAGCGTTTCGCGTTCAATCAGATCAGCGACAACACGTTACTTAGCTGGCTTCATTTAGGCATTTTCGTTTAACTGATTCCGATTAAACGAAAATTGCTCCAAATCAAAATAGAATCACTCTTTTGCAGGACCGACGACAACTTGCGTTGGTTTGACTGCCAGTAGCTCCCGAGCAATCCGGCCAACATCTTCACGTGTTACAGCCGCAATCAGATCGCGACGCTTTTCAATATAGTCTATTCCGAGATCCTGGGTTTGAATGGCGACAAGGACACGTGCAATCTTTCCTGACGTATCGAGATTGTTGATTGCGTACGCTCCGGTAACGTATTTCTTGGCATCCGCCAGCTCCTCTTCCGTAACGCCGCCGGAGGCCATTTTCGCGAGTTCAGCCCGTATGATTTTCAGGGTTTCCTCCTGGTTTTCCGCCCGCGTGGAAGTGCCAACGGAAAGATAAGCAGCGTGCTCATGCGTCGCCAGCGATGAATAAACACCGTAAACAAGGCCGCGTTTTTCACGAATTTCATTGTTAAGCCGGGAGGAAAATGTTCCCCCACCAAGAATATGGTTCATCAAATGCGCTGCAAAGAAATCTGGCGACGAGCGCAACAACCCCTTGTAGACAAGCGCGATGGATGCGTTCGGCACTGGCATTTCAAGTGCAACAGTCTTCCCGAGCACAGGCTGCACTTCGGGCACCTTCTTTAGATCTGCATCCGCTCCCAGTTCGGAGAATACCACATCTAACAGGTTTGATAATTCAGCTTCGTTGATTGCTCCAACCACCCCAACTGTAAGATTGCTTCTCGCAATGAGTTTTTGACGCATACTGATCAGGTCATCGCGGTTGATCGCATCAATCGAGGTTTCAGTACCACTTAAAGAACGGGCATAGGGATGGGCTGCAAACACGATCTGTCTTGTTGTTGTGCGCAGGACCGAGTCCGGGTTTTTCTTTGCTCGAACAATCCCGAGCCGGATCGCATTGCGCATTCGTTCGATTGCCTCATTTTCGAATTTCGGTTCAACAAGCGCAAGCCGCAGCATTTCAGCTGCGCGGCCCTTTTCTGACACCAATGTGCGAAGACTGCCGGAAACAGATTCCATTGAGCTTGAAAAGCCGAGTTCGATGCCGTTTTCTTCCAGTATTGAACGGAACCTTGAACTATCCAGATCCCCTGCTCCCTCGTCAAACAGGGAGGTCATCAAGCGAACTGTTCCCTCATGATCTCTTAGGTCCTGGGTAGAGCCTCCCTTGAATGAAAAAGACATCGAAATAATTGGTAGTGTATAGTCTTCTACCAACAGTGCCTTTACACCGGATTTTGTGAGAACTTCCTTGATTTCCAGCGCATGTGAAACACTGACTGGAACAAGGATGTGCAACAGAACCAAAATTCCTGCGACGATCGCGCGTTGTAGTAATTTGGTCATGGTCTAACCGCTTTCCGGAAGAAGGTGACTGGATACGGCCTTTTTGCCATCAAGATATTTTCGCGCAACCCGGTTCACATCTTCAACCGTGATCTGTTCAAGCCTTCTCGGCCAACCGAGAAAGTCTTCAATGGTTCCGCCGGTTGAGAGGATCGAACCAAAAATTCGTGCGAGTGTGACCTGGCTGTCCTGACTGTAAATAAGTGCTTTCAGATACGATTGCCGGGCGCGATCGAGTTCATCCTGTGTCACGCCTTCCTTGATCAGTTTCTCAACTTGCACTTCGACCGCCTTGGCAACATCTGCAAGAGAATTGTCACCACGTGGATTGGCGTAAAGACCGAAATAACTCATGTCTCTCGCCAAGCCGTTATAAAAGGCACCGGCACTGGTGGCTATCTCCTGTTCGAGAACCACTTCCCTGTAAATCCGGCTTGTGACGGAATCACCCAGTATCGTGCCCAACAGATCAAGAGCTTCCGCCTCGCCGGACACAGCCAGTCGATAAGACGGTGTGAGAAAGGTTTTTCGCCAGACCGGAGTGGTCACCCTGTTGTCAGCGTATTCGATGATCTTCGAGGCAACGGGTGCAGGGTCTTTCAACCGGCTGCGCATAATCGGTTGACTGGATGCTTCAATCTTGCCGTATGTATCGCGTGCGATTTTCACAACATCCTTTGGCTTTACATCGCCTGCAACAACAACAATTGCATTCCAGGGCTGGTACCAACGCTCATAAAAATCGAGCGCATCCTGACGGTCAAGGTCGCGAATTTCATGTTCCCAACCAATCACAGGAATACCGTAAGGGTGATGAACATAAAGAGCAGCTTGGGTGAATTCTGACAGAATGGCAGAAGGGTTCGTATCAACGCGGCCACTGCGTTCTTCAAGGATCACCTCACGCTCAGGCAACACCACCGCGTCGCTTAAAACCAGATTGCGCATCCGGTCAGCCTCATACTCCATCATCTGCGAAAGGGCGTCCGGTGAAACCTTTTGATAATAGGCCGTGTAGTCATGGCTGGTAAATGCATTTTCCTGACCACCGATAGACGAAACCGCTTCAGAAAAAACGCCTGCTGGAACATTGGACGTGCCCTTGAACATCAAATGTTCAAGAAAGTGTGCAATGCCGGATTTACCCGGCGGATCATCAGCGGAACCGGCCTTGTACCAGATCATATGTGTAGCGACCGGAGCGCGACGATCCGGAATAACCACCAGGCGCAACCCGTTTTCCAGGGTGAAATCCTCAATTGGAATGGCAGGCGTGTTTTCCACAGCACTTGTTGCCGGGATACACGAAAGAATTATCAGCAGTGAAGCGAAGATACGTATCATGTACGAGCGTTCCTTTACGCCTGATTCGTGACCCACATCATATATGTGGCTAATCTTGATATTCAAACAAGCCAATAGCGGTGTCACCATAGTTTCGAGTGTCGGGGGGACTAAAACCATCCAATGTCTCGGGCATCGAGGCTTTTTCTTCTTCCAGAATAAAAATTGCGTTACTGCTCAACCACCCGCCTTGTGCCAGCGCCTGAGCTGTCTTTTCACCAAGCCCGCGTCCATATGGGGGGTCGGTAAAAACCAGATCAAAAGGTTTCATTCCTTCAACTGGCCCAAGGTTTGTTGCATCCCTTCGAAAAATTTTGGAATTTCCGGTTAGCGCAAGCGCTTCCACATTTTTTCGGATTGATGCGCGGGCCTGACCGGCGTTGTCAACAAACAAGCAAAACGCCGCTCCCCTCGAGAGAGCCTCAATGCCCAAAGCGCCGGTTCCCGCAAATAAATCCATTGCACGAATGCCATTAAAATCGATCCGGTTAGAAAGGATGTTGAAGAGGTTTTCGCGAACCCGGTCCGTCGTGGGGCGGGTTGCAAGGCCTAGGGGCGTAACCAGATTTTTGCCGCGGTACCTGCCGCCAACTACTCTCATTTTTTTGGTTTACCACGATTGGGTTTACGCTTCGATGACTTGGAATATTTAGGTTTCGGCCGTGAGGTTGTCAGACGCTCAAGCGCGTCTTCACGGGCTACTCCCTTTTTATCCTTTTGAAACCGGCGGGTTCGCTTTTTCGGGCCAGCTGCTGCCTTCGTTGCGCTTCTTGTTACTTCCGGTGCCAGGTTAACAATCGGACCTTCAAAATCTGCCCCTGCTTCTGCCACAAGCTTTTCTCCAAGTTGCTCGCGCAGGGTTCTGCTTCTTATTTCCCGGATCACTCCAGTCGGCAGATCGCCCAATTGAAACGGCCCAAAGGAGATCCGGATCAGTCGAGATACCTCAAGCCCAAGTGTACCCAACACATTCTTGATTTCCCGGTTCTTGCCCTCACGCAGTGAGACCGACAACCATGAATTCGACCCCTGAACATGCTCAAGTTCTGCATGAATTGCACCATACAATACGCCATCCACTGCCATGCCGTCTGCAAGCTTGGCAAGTTCAGCCTCACTTGGCTTGCCATGAACACGGACCCGGTAGCGCCGGAGCCAGCCGGTTGCCGGCAATTCCAGTACACGCGCCAAGCCACCATCATTGGTCATCAAGAGAAGACCCTCTGTATTGATGTCCAACCGCCCAACGGTCATCAATCTTGGAAGCTCCTCGGGAAGGCCTTCAAAAACTGTCTTGCGACCGTCAGGATCGCGGTTTGTGGTCACCGTTCCTCCCGGCTTGTGAAAGAGCCAAAGCCTTGTCCGTTCCCGTTGACCAAGCACCTTGCCATCGACCTCAACATGATCCCGCGCCGTTACGGTAAAAGCGGGAGTATCCAGGCGCTTGCCGTTGACCTTCACCCGGCCATAAGCAATCCATACTTCCGCCTCGCGTCTTGAACAAAGACCGCCCCTCGCCATGCGTTTGGCAATGCGTTCCTTTGGTAACTCGTCTGCAGGTTTTGCAACCGAGCTTTCAAGTTCGGGCTTCTTCTTTCCTTTTTTTGGTGAACTGGTATTCATGATCGATCAACAGCCGGTATTATAACCTTTTCAGTGTTCCAGACAGGTGGGCCAAGATGGCAGCAAAAGCAAGCTTTATGATGGCCGCACTTGAACAGGCCAAGCTTGCTGCCAACCGCGGAGAAGTTCCGGTTGGCGCGATAATTGTTTTCAAGAGTAAGATTATTGCCGCTGAAGGCAATCGAACTCTGGAACTCAACGACCCTACAGCCCATGCAGAAATTTTGGCCATTCGAAAGGCCAGCGAAATTTTAGGCTCCGAGAGAATAAGCGAGTGTGACCTTCATGTAACGCTCGAACCATGCACCATGTGTGCGGGAGCCATATCAAATGCACGGATCAGGCGACTTTATTATGGTGCAAGCGATGTGAAATCAGGTGGAATTGAACAAGGCTCACGCTTTTTTGCCCAACCCACATGCCATCACGCACCAGAACTTTATTCAGGCTTCATGGAAACCGAATGCTCGCAATTGCTGAAAGTGTTTTTTGCACAAAAGAGAATTCGTGATCACTGAAATCAGATACCCACAAATCTGCAGCGGTGATTATTCAGCACCTGGAGTAAGGATGCCCCTATCGACGTTCTTGCGGTCAATTTCTGCCTTTTTCTGCGCAGCGCTGATCTCTTCCTTGGAAATACCCAATTCACCGGCTTCCGCATTTTCTGAAGGTTTACGATACTCAGACGGTGGTTCCGTAAGGTATTTACGTTTCACGCCGGTTGAATAGGCCAGTTCGCCGCGGCGCTTGCGCGCTTCCACGCTTGAACCGACACCATTGGCTTCGTTATTGATTTCCGTGATGAACTGCTCGCCGCCTCCAGATTTGGCACTTGCCCGACTGGCACGATAAAGCTTCGCCGAATTGCGAATGCCGTCTTTTTTGCTGTTCAGATATTCTGTGGGCAGGTTTCCGTATTCATCGGGTTCCGGTGCACCCTCCCGCACGGCAGCGATGCGTTCCTCGGGAGAAACAGGCCAATTCTCTTCAGCTACGGTTTGTGCATCATCTCCAGGAGCAGGCAGTACGCCCTGATTTGCGGGCATTACAAGATCTGGACGGGCAGAATAGTCGATGTTTGGTTTTTCATCCGGCGCAATCGCAAGCATATTGGTCAAACTCTTGATGGTCTGCTCCTCATGGCTGGTTCCGGTTCCATAGGTTGTTCCGCTGTTGCAACCAGCAAGAATTGCCAATGCTGCACACAAGCCAAATTGAGAAACTTTCAACTTCATAATCAAATCCACCGATGGATGAGCAGCCGCCATTTAATGCACCCTGTTGCCAAATTGCGGCGACAAAGCGACCTACAGGCGCTCTAATACCTCAAAATCTCGTTTTTTACAAGGAAACAGCAGTAATCAAGTTGTGAAGTTTAACCACTCAAAAGGTCAACAAAACTGCGTCCCGTCAGCTGAACATTTCACTGAATCCAGTGTCCTATGCGGCATCTATTTCGCGCATGGCAGCCGCATCGCGGCGAGAAATGTCCGGATATTGGGGGTCAGCACCGATATCTGTCGAGAATTTCCACGAACGTGCGCATTTTTTGCCCTCTGCCATTTCCGGCACGACACCAACACCTTTCACCTCAGCCAGTTTGAATACACCTGCCGGTATGTCACTGTTAGTAATCGAAATTGAACTGGTGATGCAGATCTCCGCCATGTCTTGACCCTCAATGGCAGTCATCAGCGTTGCATCACAAACGTGTACAACCGGAGCTGCTTCAAGCGATGAACCAATGCGTTTTTCCTGGCGCTCAATCTCCAGAGCACCGGTGACAACCCGCCTGACTGCCCGAATTTTTCGCCATTTGGCGACCAGTTCAGCGTTTGCCCATTCAGCAGGCACATCCGGGAATTGTTCCATGTGAACCGATTTTTCATCGCTGCTGATCCGGCTTTGGAAGCTCTCTTCCATGGTGAATGGCAGCATCGGCGCAAGCCATCGCACCAGATGATCAAACAATTCACTCACCACATAAAGGGCCGCCTTGCGCTTGGCGCTCGATGGTGCATCGCAATAAAGGCAATCTTTACGGATATCGAAATAGAAGGATGAAAGCTCAACTGTCATGAAGTTGAACAATTGAGCGAAAATTCGTTTGAAATCAAACTCATCATAACCCTTGCGAACCATGCCATCCAAATCGTGCAGACGGTGAAGCATGAGTTGTTCAAGCTCCGGCATGTCAGTGATTTTTGGCACTTCACCTTGGTAGTGAGCAAGATTGCCGAGCATCCAGCGCAAGGTATTGCGCATCTTGCGATAGGCGTCGATCGATGTTTTGAGAATTTCAGGCCCAATCCGCAAATCCTCGCAATAGTCCGCCGAGGAGACCCAAAGGCGTAAAATATCGGCGCCAGACTGCTTGATCACTTCTTGGGGCGTTACAACATTGCCGAGCGATTTTGACATCTTTTTGCCGTCCTCGGCCATGACAAATCCATGGGTGAGAACGGTTTCATACGGAGCCCTGCCCCGCGTACCACAACTTTCAAGCAGTGAGGAATGGAACCAGCCGCGATGTTGATCAGAACCTTCAAGGTAAAGATCAGCCGGCCATTTCAGATCATCGCGCTCTTCCAGACAGAAAGCATGGGTAGAACCTGAGTCAAACCAGACATCCAGAATATCGGTCACCTGATCCCAATCATCGGTGTTTTCAACGATACCATCCAGGAAACGTTTCCTGGCACCATCTGCAAACCATGCGTCCGCGCCTTCATTAATGAAGGCTTGCTCAATTCTTTCAACAAGCGCGTCGGATTTATCAAATTCCGGGCCGGGAATAACCTGATCTGTCGCCGGGTTTCGGAACACGCAGATTGGCACGCCCCAGGCGCGCTGGCGTGACAGCACCCAATCCGGACGCTTCTCAATCATGTCACGAAGGCGGTTTTGACCCGCAGATGGGACAAAGCGGGTTTCATCAATCGCCGCCAAGGCCGTTTGACGAAGGGTTCCCATGTTGGTGTCAGACCCATCGCCGACCACACCATCTTTGTCCATGTAAACAAACCACTGCGGCGTGTTGCGAAAGATGATCGGTTTTTTCGAACGCCAGGAATGCGGGTATTCGTGTTTCAGACGACCGCGCGCAAAGAGATTGTTTTGACCAATCAAGGCAGTGATCACCGCTTGGTTGGCCTTACCCTTCTTGCCCTTGTCGTCGATGATGCGTGCATCACCAAAGCCTGGGGCTTCATCGGTGTAAGATCCGTCATCGGCAACGGTGAACGGAATTTTGGAGTTGATGCCCCTGGCCTCAATCTCGTTGCGACGCGCAATCCAGATTTCAAAGTCATCGCGACCATGACCTGGAGCCGTATGCACAAAACCAGTACCCGCGTCATCGGTGACATGGTCGCCATCCAGCAGCGGCACATCGAAATCATAGGCGTCATTGAAACCACGCAAAGGATGGGCGCAGTTGATAGCGGAAAGTTCGTCCGCTGCCACATCACGCAGTTTCTTAAATTCCAGCTTTGCTCTCGCGAAACACTCAGCGGCGAGTTTTTCTGCAAAGACCAGCCTATCGCCCGGTTGGGGACCGAAATCATTTTCGGCGGTCTTCACCTCATAAAGGCCATAGCTGATATTGGAAGAAAAGCAGATTGCCCGGTTGCCGGGGATCGTCCAGGGCGTGGTGGTCCAGATCACGACAGGAACACCGTTCAGTTCATCACAACCGGAAACAACCGGAAACTTCACCCAGACCGTATCACTTTCATATTGTTCATATTCAATTTCGGCTTCCGCCAAGGCTGTGCGTTCTACCACCGACCACATGATAGGCTTGGAACCGCGATAAAGCTGACCGGATTTGGCAAACTTCATCAGCTCTTTGGCAATCTTTGCTTCGGCCATAAAGTTCATCGTCTTGTAAGGCGTTTCGAAATCGCCCTCTACACCAAGGCGGCGGAACTCATCCGTCTGCACGCCAATCCAGTGATCGGCGAAATCCCGACATTCCTTGCGGAATTCATTAATCGGAACTTCGTCCTTGTTCTTGCCCTTGGCACGGTACTGCTCCTCGATTTTCCATTCAATCGGCAGGCCGTGACAATCCCAACCCGGCACATAGTTTGAATCAAACCCGCGCATCTGGAACGAACGTGTAATCATGTCCTTGAGAATTTTGTTGAGCGCATGGCCAATATGCAGATTGCCGTTTGCATAGGGGGGGCCATCATGGAGGATGTACTTCGGACGGCCTTTTGATTGCTCACGCAATTTTTTGTAGAGCTTTTGCTCATCCCATTTGGCGATGATTTCCGGCTCTTTCTTGGGCAGGCCGGCACGCATTGGAAATTCGGTTTGGGGCAGGAACAGCGTTTTGGAATAATCGCGTTCTGAATTATCTTTATCGGTCATGGTTTCACATCATATTGATATTGGCCCGATATGGATCGGGCAGAGAATCTTGAATTGTTCGGTGGTTTACTCTGTTCGCAAGGCAAGAGCCAGCCTTTCCCGGAACGCGCCTGTTAAACAGCGTCCGGGCCGGTAATTCGTATGATAATGCCAATCAATGATACGAAGAAGGTCATGCGGGTTTCCTTAGAGTCCAAATGAATATTCCCGTGAGGTTTGATTTTGTAAAAATTTGTTCAATATCAAGGATTTATACGCAGGGACGGTCGGGGACCATTCAAGTCTAAATCCGCTGATAGTGGGCAAATTTGGCAAAACCCTTCGGGCGGTGCATATTTCGGCTATTTCTATGCAAAATCAAAACCAAAGGGGTGGTGCCCTATGGCCTTGATTTTACTTCAAAATATCTCAAAATCTGCTACCGTCAAACCTTACGGGAATATTCGGTTGGACTCTTACACGAAAGGCTTTAACGAAATCAACACGGAACAATTGGAAGCAAACCCTGTTCTGGTCCAAGCGTACCCAAATAAGCCTTTGCCTCTTCGCTGTCTTTGTCCATCTGTACAACCAATGCCCCAGCGCTTTCAAATTTCTCTTCGCCCCTGAGCCAGCAATCGAGAAATACCGTGACTTGCTGACCGTAAAGGTCGCCGGAGAAATCAAAGATGAAGGTTTCAAGCAAAACTTCGCCATTATCAAAGGTTGGACGGCGACCGTAACTTGCGACGCCATTGTGCATCGAACCATCTTGAAGCCTGATACGAACTGCATAAATACCGTGTCGCAGTGTTGCCTCCGGCGGCAAGGTGATGTTCGCGGTTGGATATCCAAGGGTGCGACCCAATTGCTGTCCCCTGATCACCGTTCCGGAAGCACGCCAAGTATACCCCAGCAAACCGTTGGCTTCCGCAATTTCGCCCTCGGCCAGGCATTCGCGAATCCGGCTTGATGAAACCACGCCGCCGCCTTCATCGCTGAATGCGGTTACAATTGTTGCGGAAAATCCAAGCTCTTCGCCGGCCTGCATCAGGAATTGCGGACTGCCGCTGCGCCCTTTGCCAAAATGAAAGTCATAACCCGTCACTACATGGGAAACACCAAACTGATCGCACAAAACTTTGCGGACAAAATCTCCCGCTTCCGTACCCGAAAATTTTGCATCAAAGGGATGTTCAACCACACAGTCGAACCCGATTGCCTGCATCAGTTCCGCTTTTGTTTGAGCATCCGTTAACCGAAAAACCGGGGCATCCGGCTTGAAGAAAGTTCTCGGATGTGGCTCAAACGTCAAAACCGTTGCCGGAACGCTGTTGGCCCTGGCAAGGTTGACCGCCGCACACAGCACCGATTGATGCCCGCGATGGACGCCATCAAAATTTCCAATCGCTGCAACACCGCCTCCAAGATCGGCAGGAAATTCGGCGGGGTTATCAATGCGTATGATACTCATGGTTCTGAACTGCCAGTTTAGCATTTACCAGACAAGTGATTTTATCCAATGTGCCGGTGCGGCATTGTTGTCTTCCAGGAATGCATGGAGTTTATCGATGTCCACTTCGTGTCCCGTATAATCGGCTGCGTGAATACCATTGGTAATAAAGAGCGCGTCGATGTTGTAGTCCGCTGCTCCCTTGATATCGGTTGGCAGACCATCGCCGATTGCAAGAATTCTTGGCTTCTCAAGCTTGGCATCAAGAATGCGCTCCGCATGCGCCTGGGCAACTTCGTAGATCGGTTCATAGGGCTTGCCGACAATGCGGGTTTCGCCACCAAGTTGATCATATTCTCTTGCCAGGGCACCGGCACACCACAAAAGCCGGTCGACGACCTCGACCACGATGTCCGGGTTTGCGCAAATGAATGGCAGCTCCAACGCCGCATAATTCTTGAAGCGTTTAATATACTCTTTCGGGTGCTCGTTATAATCATCAAACAATCCCGTGCAGACAATACCTGCTGCATGATCCGGTTCTGCGAACTCGACATCCAAGCCGTCATAAAGCGCAAAATCGCGTTCCGGACCGATGTGAAAAACCGGACCCTTCAATTGTTTGATGAGTTCACGCGTTACATCGCCGGAGGTGACCAGTTCATCAAACACGCCTTGCGGGCAATTCATGCTTGCAAGCTGCCGCAGAACAGGCCCTTGCGGGCGCGGTGCATTGGTGATCATCACCACTGCCTTGCCTGCTTCACGGGCTTTGCCAAGCGCTTCGGCTGCGTCATCCCAGATTGCCTTGCCATTGTGCAGCACACCCCACACATCGCACAGGATGCAATCATATTGGTCGATGATCTGGTTGAGGCCAGCGGCAGGATTTGGAACGGGCATGGAAAGTATTTCCGGACTGGATTAATCCAGCGTTTCCTCGCATAGATCGGATGCAAGCTCAATGTCAGAAACAAATCTCCTGGCAGATATTCCAAAACTCCGGAGTTTATAACGCTTTTAAATCAAGCCTCTCTATGACCGTCGTGTTGGTGGGGATACGAGACTACCAACGATCTTTACTCCACTCGTGTTGTTCGGAGCGGTTCAGTGGCTGAGAAGCCCCTTCCTTTCTGACGAAAAAATCTTCTTTCCCTTCATATGAAACGATAACCGGACGGTTACTCGGGGTCACTTTAACAAGACAAATTTGCTTTTCATCAAAATGGGGAAACTCTAGTTTCCAAAGTTTCATCACCTCTTTTCCTAGGTATTTATCTAGCAAGTTACTGATGTGAAGCTGGAAGCCATCTCTATCTGCCTTTTTTAGAGTAGAGTAGTCCTTTTCCAGCCCAACCGAATTCTGATTGTCATCAACTCCAATGAAGAGGCTTCCTCCATCCGAATTCATGAACGCGGCAACTGTCTTGGCTATGACATGTTCGAGTTTTTTATTCACTTCACCTGTCCGCATATCATAGCGCAAGGTTGATTTAAACTCGACAAGTTGACCTTCACCTTCGAGTATTAGTTCATGTACAGTATCGATGGGTGCAGTGGTATTAGATGGTTCAATCCGCTTCTGAATTTCAGCAAAAAGCTTCTCAGATCGATGTTTTAGAAAAGCAGCATAGTCGTCTTGAATGACCCCAGAATGCTCAATATCAATTAGATGAGTCTTTAGCGCACGAGGCAACTCAGAGTTTTCATCTTGGAACTCCTGGAGATAAACGGAGGGTGCTTTTGCCCTGATCTTGTTCTTGTTCAGATCGGCGCTGACTAGCGTAATGTTAACAATCGAATTGGCATATCCTGTTTCTGACTTTTTCAGGAAAGCCTTGGGAAAGAAGTGGTGATAGTTTTTGCTGCTGGCGATTTTCAAATACGAATTATCCAGCAATATTCGCGCATTGTTGTGGAAATCCTTAGGCTCTTGATAAGCAAGGATGCACAGGATCAATTTACAGATAGCATTCCCAGCAGAAAAATTCGTCTCTTTCAGGTCCTCGGGTGAGCTAATGGAAAGACGTACATCAATGTAGGTTGGACGTTCTCCGGCTATAATCCGATCAACGCGCTTTATGTCGGCGGCCAATTTGGACTCCGCAGCACTCGAATATCGCTGCGATAAAGCAGAACGCCAAAACAATTCCTCTAGGTATTTTCGTTGATGACCATTAGGTGCCTTCCCTGTAGTCAAATAGAAGTACGCAAATGGAACTAACAGAGTGTCATACGGCAAGAGTTGTGATACAGGGATGCGCAGAACCGATCGAAAATAGTCAATTGCAGATTGAATTGCCGACAACCCCTCGTCCCAGTTTGCTAGGATTTCTGACTTATCTAGCGTGAGAATTGTCTTTCGCTTGCACTCTTTGGTTTCGCTTATTTTGAGGCTCAAAAGCTGGAGAATAACTGTTGGAGATATGTTTTCAAAATTTATGTCGCTCAACTCGCTCTGAAGCGCATCCCAAGAAACTTGCATATCAAACTTGGCAGCTTCATCGTAGGTTTTAGCTGACATAATCTCAAACAGCGTAAGAACCTTGCCGCCTGTGTTAATCCGAGTAAACACTTCGATTGCTGATGCAATATCTTTCTTTCGAAGTGTCACTGTTGAAAAAGCATATGTTGAGAATGCTTTCGAGTACTGGCTTATCCTGCCAATTTGCTCATCAGAATAACCCTGTTCTGACAACCTTTTTGACATTTCAAAATCGAAGTGCAGCACATCATTCAGGCTGACTGTTCTCGTAGCTTCGGACCTAACGGTTACAATTTGATCTTCATCCTCGTCGATACTATCATCAAGATTGACAACGATTTCTTTGTAATCAGTGAGTTTCTTTTCACCCACCTTTTGTATTTTAGCCCCTAGATAGGCCGCAAAAAGCGAAGTAATGCGCTGTTGCCCATCGAGAACATATTGAACATTCTGTCCGGTTGGCGTTTCAGGTAAATCGAGGTTGCCGATATTTTTTACATCATTGATACGCTGATCAGTTTCCCAAAGAATAAAGGTCCCGATCGGATAGCCCTTAAGGATGCTGTCCAAAAGCCCGGCGGTCTTCCAGATGTCCCAGACAAAATCCCTTTGAAATTTTGGGACCTTTATGATGCCTTTCCGAATTTCGGATATCAGGTCATCGTAGGTCTTCGAATCTGGTTTTGGCTGGTTGCTCAAACTCTAAAACTCTCAAAATTTTAATGAATTCACTAAACTGTAAGTGGTTTTAGACTCTTTCACATTTAGATTGAACCGTATCCGGCGTTTTTGATGTAGTTTGCACATTCCTTTGGAGTGATTGTTCCAACGAGATGGCCAACGTACTTCCAAGCTTCCTCGATAGTTCGTTTCTGGGCCATGCGCATCCAGTGCTTTATTTTGGAAAAAGTCTGCTCGATTGGGTTGAGGTCTGGGGAGTATGGAGGCAGGAACCATAATCTTGCCCCGGCAGCCCTGATGATCTGGCGGATGACCTTTGCCTTATGACTTCCCAGATTGTCCAGGATGACGATATCTCCGGGTTTAATGGTCGGTGCGAGAACCTGTTCCACATAGGCACGAAAGCATAAGGCGTTGATAGGACCATCGAAGACGCAAGGCGCGCTCAGGCCATCATAGCGCAAGGCAGCGACAAACGTCATGGTACTCCAGCGGCCATGGGGAGAAAAGCCTCTTAACCGCTTCCCTTTCCTGCCCCAACCGCGGATTGGGGCCATGTTGGTTTTGATCCAGGTTTCATCAATGAAGACCAGCCTGCGCGGGTCAAGCTGTCCCATAAAACCCTTCCAGCGCTTGCGTCTGCGCGCCACATCAGCGCGTCCTTGTTCAATGGCGAACAGTGTTTTTTTTGAAGCTGAGGCCTTCGCGTTTAAGGAAATGCCACACCGCATTATGCGAGACAAAGACACCTCGTTTACCCAACAAATCCTTCAAGCCATGTAGCGTCAGATGGGATGTGTGCTCGATCGCTTCCATGATGAAATCATGATGGGGGTCAAGTTTGCGCTTACGGTGTCCACCCATCTTGCCCGGTGTAACGCTGCCTGTCGCCCGATAGCGTTGATGCCATTTGATCACCGAGGACTTGGCAACGCCATACCGCTTCGCCACTACACTTGCAGGATCGCCGCCAGCCATTGCCGACACAGCGCGTTGTCTGAGATCGTTTGAATAAGGTTTAACCATGCATACTGGCCTCCTTGCTCCAGCATACATCTTGAATCACAATTCAAAACAAAAGGGAATCCCAATTCGATTCAATTAATTTGTGAACCGCTCTAGTTAAATCGTCTACTCCAACTTGTTTCACGAACTCAGAACAAGATTGGGGATCAATGTGATTTGTTTGCGGTAGCTGATTGCAACGCGGCCAGAACCAAAAAAAACCTAACCTGCGGTGCTCTAAAATTGCTCACCTGACTGTGTTATGCTTCTTGACCAATGCTTTAGCATTGCTCTTCGAGACCTGCCTTGCCAGCAAACAATTTTGGAACATCAAAAGGGTCAATCCTATTGGCCGTTGGTATAATTCAATGATTGAGAAACATCGAATCAGGAATACCTCATGTTACTATCCTGCCCCTTACCGGAATCTATCCCAAGCACATGGAAATCCCAAATCGATTCACATTTCATCAAATCTGCGCTAGTGCGCTGCTTCGTTTAATTTGACATATGTGATTATTACTGATTCTGTTTACCGGTTATCATTTTACGACTGGGAGGGGATCATGGTCATTCATTCAGGTGGAGCAAAGAGGTACATTGTCCGGTTAAGCAGTGAGGAAAGAAACAGACTTGAAACGATCATCCGCACGGGTCGCGATGCTGCTGGTCGGCTTTTGAAGGCGCGGATTTTGTTAAAGGCGGATATTACGGCAGATGGCCGGGGCTGGCTGGATGCACGAATTGTCGAGGCGCTTGAGACGAGTATTTCGAGTGTGCAGCGTGTCCGCCGGCGTTTTGTTGAGGAAGGCCTTGAAGCAGCGATCAGCCGCAAAAGCCGTGAAAGGCCGCCAATTGATCCGATTTTTGATGGCGAGAAGGAGGCTCGCCTGATCCAGCTGGCTTGTTCTGAGCCACCTGAGGGCCATGCGCGCTGGTCGTTGCGGCTTTTGGAAAGCAAGGTGGTGGAGCTTGGCATCGTCGATGCTGCCAGCGATACAACAATTGGCAGGGTTTTAAAAAAACACTCTCAAACCCCACCGGCGTAAATATTGGGTCATTGCACCAAAGGAAAATGCGGCATTCGTTGCAGCCCTGGAGGATATTCTGGAGGTTTATACCCGCCCGTACGATCCAAAGCGCCCGCTGGTCTGTTTGGACGAGACAAACAAGCAGCTTGTGAAAGAAACTCGCACACCCATCGCGATGAAACCGGGGCGGATCCAGCACATCGATTACGAGTATGAACGCAATGGCACTGCCAATTTGTTCATGCTGTTTGCGCCGCTTGAAGGCTGGCGCAATGTTAAGGTCACCGAACGTCGCACAGCAATTGATTATGCCTGTGTTTTAAGGGATTTAGCCGATATCCATTTTGCTGAGGCTGACAAAATCGTGCTGGTACAGGATAATCTCAACACCCACTGTCCCGCAGCACTTTACAAGGCCTTCGCGCCATCCCAAGCCCGCCGCCTGGTCGAGCGTTTCGAATGGCATTTCACGCCCAAACACGGTTCTTGGCTCAACATGGCCGAAACAGAACTCAGCGTGCTCGCATCGCAATGCCTGGATCGGCGTATCAGCGACAAGCCATTACTTGAGGCCGAAGTGGCAGCATGGCAAACCCATCGCAATAAACACAACGCAAAAGCTGACTGGCATTTTTCAACCCAAACCGCCCGAGTTAAACTCAAACATCTATACCCGGCAATATAGATGAATCAGGGTACTAGTGGTCTGTTCAAAACGAATGGTCCCCTTTTCGTTAGCTCGTTTGCATTCGTTTCGAACTCAAAGACCGTAGCAACACATTGATATTTAGTGGTTCTTTTGATTCAAGCATTAGCAAACAAACTCGCCGCAAGGGGGATGCAAATGTTTGAATCAAACCACTAGGGACGATCTCAGTCAAGCGCTGGAATGCGGAGCATTTGGCCAGGATAGATCAAGTCCGGGTCTTTCAACATCGGCTTGTTTGCCTCAAAGATTTCCGGATATTTCGAGCCATTACCGTAGTGCTTTTCGGCAATCTTCCAAAGGTTGTCACCTTTTTTCACTTCATGGAAAACCGGGTCAGCCGGTGAATCACCTTCGCCCTGTGAAACCTTGATTTCGGATGCTTCAACTTTTGACACACCCAGCGTGTTACCAACCGCTATGATCGCTTTTTCAAAGATGGATTGGTCAGCGACTTCACCCTTGATGATCGCCTTGTCACCATCGATTTCGACTTGGACATTCTCAGTCCCAAGACCGTGGCTATCCAACTCTTTTTTTAGATCATCAGCGCTTGGTGGCGTTTCTTCATCACCTATGCCGAGCTTTTTACCGACAGACTTCACAAAGTCAAAAATACCCATCTTCTTCTCCCTGTAATGGTGCAGTTGATAACACGATTACACCAAAACCGTGAATACTGAAACCGTGTTTTGGTAGAGAATTCTTATCCGGCCAGCGGAGCTGCTGCCCGCACGTCCGCGCCGACGTGTTCAGCAAATTGCGCAAAATTGTCTGTAAACATGGATACAAGTTTTGAGGCTTGCGCGTCATAAGCCTCGCCTTCACTCCAGGTGCCGCGCGGGTCAAGAATGTCTGAGGTGACGCCGGATACCGCTTCTGGAACCATAAAGCCAAAATTTGTGTCCTTGCGGAACTTCGCTGTGTTAAGCGACCCGTCAAGTGCAGCGGTTAGAAGCGCGCGCGTGTCCTTAATAGGCATCCGTGAGCCAACACCGTAAGTGCCGCCGGTCCAGCCTGTATTCACCAGCCAGCAGTCAACGTCGTGTTTGGCGATCAAATCGCGCAGGAGATTACCGTATACCGAGGGATGGCGCGGCATGAACGGCGCACCAAAGCAGGTTGAAAATGTAGCCTCCGGTTCGCTTACACCTTTTTCGGTTCCAGCGACTTTCGCGGTATAGCCTGAAAGGAAATGATACATGGCCTGTGCTGGCGTAAGCTTGGAAATCGGTGGTAAGACACCAAAAGCATCTGCTGTTAGCATGATGATGGTTTTTGGATGTGGGGCGGTGCCAGTTTCCGATGCGTTTGGAATGAAATCGATCGGATAGGCGCAGCGCGCGTTCTGTGTCAGTGAAACATCGTCAAAGTCGGGCTTTCGGTTTTCATCGAGTACGACATTTTCCAAAACAGTCCCGAAACGCTGCGTTGTTGCGTAAATTTCCGGCTCGGATTCAGGCGACAGATTGATAGTCTTTGCATAACATCCACCTTCAAAATTGAAGACGCCATCTGCATTCCAGCCATGTTCATCATCGCCCAACAGGGTTCGGCTTGGATCAGCGGAAAGCGTTGTTTTGCCGGTTCCAGACAGCCCGAAAAAGATAGCACTTTCACCTTCATCATTGTGATTGGCAGAGCAGTGCATCGGCATAATGCCCGAAGCTGGGAGAAGGTAATTCAAATATGAGAAAACCGATTTTTTCATTTCGCCCGCATAGGAAGTATTCGCGATCAAAATGATTCGATTGGTGAAATCACAGGCAATAACCGTTTCCGTACGGCAACCGTGTCTTTCAGGATCAGCCCTGAAATCCGGCAGGTTTACAATTGTGAACTCTGGCTCGAACCCATGCAACTTGCTTTTTTCCGGGCGGATCAGGAGATTATGGATAAAAAGCGAATGCCAGGCCTGAGTGGTGAAAACCCTGACCTTGAGCTGGGTCGCCGCATCGGCACCACCGCAAAGATCTTGAACAAAAAACTCTCGCCCGTTTGCATGAGCCATCATGTCCGCCTTTAAAAGCGAGAACTGTTCAGGGGTCATAGATTTGTTGTTGTCCCACCAGATTGAGCCTTCAATTGCTTCATCTTTGACGATGAAACGATCCTGCGCTGAGCGTCCGGTGTGAGCTCCGGTCTCTACACTCAATGCGCCGTGATCTGACAATTGCCCCTCATTGCGCGCAATCGAAGCCTCATAAAGCTCAGGTGCCTGCAAGTTTATCAACAGTTCACCCGGCATGTCGCAGCCCAATTCAGCGAGATGACTTATGATCTTATCATGTTTGGTCATGCGGGAGTTTCTTGTGTTTGTTTCTGATAGTATTTTATTGATATTGACCCAAGCCAGCACGTGTTTTTAGCGGTAGAAAACGAAACATTCTACCTATCCCTTGGTCGCAGGGCTAGATTTTCAGTGAAAAACCACAAAAAGACACCGATAAATCGGCAATTTCGGCGAAATAATTCATATCTTGTAAGAATTTGAGAAAATGCCCATATGGATTTGAGATTCACCGCAAATCCAAACTGCGCCACAATTTGCCCAATTTTATCACGCCAATGCGTTTGACATATTAATTTTGCTGCTTTCAGGAGAACCGGAAGATGCCTACAATTGCCTTGGTCGATGACGACCGCAACATCCTGACTTCAGTTTCAATCGCCTTGGAATCTGAAGGCTACAAAGTTGAAACCTACACCGATGGTACTTCCGCGCTGGATGGCCTGAATTCGAGGAGACCCGATCTCGCTATCTTCGACATCAAGATGCCGCGCATGGATGGTATGGAACTGCTTCGGAAATTACGCCAGACATCCGACTTGCCTGTAATTTTTCTGACGTCGAAAGACGATGAAATTGATGAACTGTTCAGCCTCAAAATGGGCGCTGATGATTTCATCAAGAAACCTTTCTCGCAGCGCCTTCTTGTTGAGCGGGTTCGTGCAGTACTGCGGCGGGTCTCTGCACTTCCTGAATCGACTCCAAAAAACGGTGAAGCGAGTGCCAATACCCTGGAACGCGGATCGCTGATCATGGACCGCGAACGCCATACCTGTACCTGGAACGGCAAGCCGGTGACACTAACCGTAACCGAGTTTTTGATCCTGTACTCTCTTGCCCAGCGTCCCGGTGTTGTAAAAAGCCGCGACTCCTTGATGGACGCAGCCTATGACGATCAGGTCTACGTCGATGACCGCACCATTGATAGCCACATCAAACGGCTTCGCAAGAAGTTCAAGGTCGAAGACAATGAATTCGACATGATCGAAACACTTTATGGTGTCGGGTATCGCTTTAGGGAAAACTAGGCGTCTTTTGGCAAATGCTGACCCGCGCCATGAAATCTGTTACTGAATGCGTATGGATATTGAGGTCGAAAAGCGTGACACCTTGATGGCTGTAGATGCTGAACCGGCATCTGGCGGCATGGTAAGCGATTCCAGACCCGAAGAAGACTTTACGCCAAGCCCGGCAGGAAATATCATTCCAGACAGCAAGCAGGCGGCAGAAGAACAAGCAGGTGACGAAAAAACCTCAACTGTACACCTGGCAATTGCACCTCCAGGGCCAAAAAAGAAAAGCCTGCTTTCGCGAAGCTTCAAAACGGTTCGCGACAGCCTTTACTCGTCGCTAACACGGCGGATATTCTTCCTCAACATATCCGCTCTTTTGCTCTTTCTTGGCGCCATATTGTATATGAACCAGTTCCGTGAAGGCCTTATTGATTCTCGGACAGAAAGCCTGCTGACCCAGGGACGAATTATTGCCGGCGCCATTGCCGGTTCTGCGACTGCCAGCCCTGATGCGATAACCATTGATCCTGAAAAACTTCTGGAACTCAAGGCCGGTGAAAGCCTGCAGCCCCGTCTCGATCCACTGGATAATTTGAGTTATCCGATCAATCCGGAGCAGGTAGCACCGCTCTTACGGGCTCTGATTAAGCCGACCCAGACCCGGGCCAGGATTTACGACCCCGATGGGGTTTTGATCCTCGATTCTCGTTACCTGTACTCCGGCGGCCAGATACAGTCTTTCGACTTGCCAAAGCTTGACAGCAAGGAGCCTGAAATTGGTTGGATAGAATTTATCGGCAACATGCTGAACCGCGTCCTGGGACAGCGTGATTTTCCAATTTACCGCGACCTCAAGGGATCGGGAACGCAATATCCTGAAGTACAGTCAGCATTAACCGGTGCTCCACGACCGGTTGTTCGCATGACTGAGCAGGGTAGGCTGACCGTTTCTGTGGCTGTCCCGGTGCAAAGGTTTCGGGCGGTCTTGGGTGTTTTACTCCTTTCAACAGAAGGCGATGACATTGACCGGGTTGTCCGTGAAGAACGCATCGCCATATTGAGAATTTTTCTGGTCGCAGCAGGTGTTCTGCTTTTACTTTCTGCGATGCTGGCAAATACAATTGCAAGGCCTTTACGGCGGCTTTCAGAAGCAGCACAACACGTGAAACGAGGGGTAAAATCGCGAGTTGAGCTTCCTGATTTTTCTGATCGACACGATGAAATCGGGGATCTCTCAAGTTCAATTGGGGATATGACCAATGCACTTTATCAACGCATCGAGGCGATTGAGCGTTTTGCAGCGGATGTCAGTCACGAGTTGAAGAACCCGCTTACCTCCCTTCGTAGCGCTGCTGAAACTCTACCTCTGGTTCGAAATCCTGAATCTCAGGCAAAGTTGCTCGAGATTGTCCAGCATGATGTAAAACGGCTTGATCGTTTGATCACCGACATTTCCGATGCATCGCGTCTGGATGCGGATTTGGTGCGCGACAAAATTGACAGTGTGGATTTGCGAGCGCTGGTCGGCAATGTCATCGAAGCCTCCCAGCAGGTTACAAAACGTCGTCACCATGCGAAAATTTCTTTCTTTGTCGATACCAAAACGAAAAAAAACAAAGGTTATCAGGTTAAGGGACACGAGACCCGCCTTGGTCAGGTGATCAACAATTTGCTCGACAACGCCCTTTCTTTTGTTCCGGAAAAAGATGGAGTGATTAACGTAGCGCTCACCCGCAATGCTCGATCAATCGTTTTGGTTGTGGAAGACAACGGCCCTGGAATTCAGGCGGAAAATCTCGACCGGGTCTTCGAGCGGTTCTACACGGACCGTGCAGAGCATGATGGCTTTGGGCAAAATTCCGGATTGGGGCTCTCAATCAGCCGACAAATCATTGAGGCCCATGGTGGCAGCATCCAGATCGCCAATAGAAAGGATGGTAAGACAGGCGCCAGCTTTACCGTGATCATACCAGCCGATGATGCGCGGGGATGAGCAGTGTGACACGTCACTGTTGCGTCGTGGCAGTCTGCAATTTTGGCATTTTGATTGAGGGAAAATCAGGCAGCGGCAAGACATCGTTGATGTTTGGTTTGCAAGAGTACCTGTCAGGGGTGGGTATATCTGCAACCGTGGTCAGCGACGATTATACGAACCTTGAAAGCGCGAGTGGCGTAATATTGGCAAATACGCCAGACACCATAAGCGGCAAAGCGGAGATACGCGGGTTTGGTGTTGTCCCGGTTGCATACTCCGAGCATCCTGTCCCCATTGGTTTGGTTGTACAGCTTGTTGAGGGTGATCAGGTTCCACGAATGCGGGAATGCGAAACAACTGAAATTTTGGGTCAACCACTCGAAGTGTTGAAAGTGCCGGTTCGTCATGAGGAAGGTGCATTACGGATTGTTCTTGCCTGGCTGCGGGACAATACGGATATCGCCTTGCCATTGGCAGGATCTTGATCCATTTTTGTTACTTGGGAATCGTTTGGAAGGGCAAGGTATGATTGGCATTGTTGTCGTTACTCATGGCCAGCTCGCAATGGAGTTTAGACGGGCAGTTGAACACGTGGTCGGCCCCCAGGAGCATTTCAGTACCGTTTGTATGGAAGCCAATGATGATATGGAGCAAAAGCGCAAGGAAATCGAGCAGGCAGTAAAATCGGTGGATGGAGGTTCCGGCGTTATAATTCTGACAGATCTTTTTGGTGGCACGCCCAGTAACATGGCGATATCCCTAATGGCCGATAACAAGGTTGAAGTGGTTGCTGGCATCAATCTTCCCATGCTGGTTAAACTGGCTGGGATCCGATCAACGAAACCTCTTGCAGAAGCCGCCGATACAGCACAGGAAGTCGGGCGGAAGTACATCCATGTTGCCAGCAAGGTTCTTGCAGGTGGGGAATAGCACTGTTGTCTGAAAACAATGCAAAGGTCCTCAAGATTTCCAACAAACGCGGGTTGCATGCGCGGGCGTCTGCGAAGTTTGTGAGTTGTGCCGAACAATTTGATTGCGAAATCAGGGTCAGCAAGGATGGTCACATTGTCGGCGGGACTTCAATTATGGGCTTGATGATGTTGGCTGCAAGCAGAGGAAGTAAAATTTATCTCACTGCAACTGGGGTGGATGCTGATCAGGCGCTGGAGGCACTGGAAGACCTGGTGACTAATAATTTTGGCGAGGCTGAGTAACCAAGGTCCAAGACAGATATAAAGAAATCTCTATATGATATTGCTTGAAGCTCATTTTCCTGCTATTCGGGCCGCAAATTAACGCGGTTGCCAAACAGATTTGGCCATACCTCCAAAGGAAATATCATGCCTGAGTTTAACGATTATATCGTCAAGGACATTTCGCTTGCAGATTTCGGTCGCAAGGAACTCGACATTGCGGAAACCGAAATGCCGGGTCTGATGGCTTTGCGCGAAGAGTTTGGCGAAAGCAAGCCACTCAAGGGTGCACGGATCGTCGGCTCCCTTCATATGACAATTCAAACGGCGGTCTTGATCGAAACATTGACTGCACTTGGTGCTGACGTGCGTTGGGCATCTTGCAATATCTTCTCCACACAAGACCATGCTGCTGCAGCAATCGCAGCTGAAAACATTCCAGTTTTTGCAATCAAGGGGCAAACGCTGGTTGAGCATTGGGATTATCTGGATCGCTCATTCATGTTCCCGGAAGGCGCAAACCTGATCCTTGATGATGGTGGGGATGCAACACTTTATGTACTTCTGGGTGCGCGTGTTGAAGCAGGTGAAGCCAATCTGATTGAGGGACCTCAATCGGAAGAAGAAGAAGCGATTTTTGCGCAAATCAAAAAGCGCATGAAAGAAAGCCCGGACTGGTTCACCAAGACACGTGATGCAATCAAGGGTGTTTCCGAAGAAACTACAACGGGCGTTCACCGTCTTTATGAGTTGCACAAAAAGGGAGAATTGCCATTCCCCGCAATTAACGTGAACGACAGTGTAACCAAATCGAAATTCGACAACAAATACGGGTGTAAAGAATCTCTGGTTGATGGCATTCGTCGCGCAACTGATACAATGATGGCTGGCAAAACAGCCGTCGTTTGTGGCTATGGCGATGTCGGCAAGGGTTCTGCAGCATCACTTCGCGGTGCAGGTGCTCGTGTAAAGGTAACTGAGATTGATCCGATCTGCGCACTTCAGGCGGCAATGGACGGATTTGAGGTAACAACACTTGAGGATGCTGTATCAAATGCAGACATTTTCATCACAACAACCGGCAACAAAGACATTATCCGCATCGAACATATGCGCGCGATGAAAGATATGGCGATTGTCGGCAACATCGGGCACTTTGACAATGAAATTCAGGTAGCAAATCTCGCCAACCTGAAAATGACCAACATCAAAGACCAGGTTGACATGTATGAAATGCCTTCCGGCAATCGCATGATCCTTCTTTCTCAAGGACGCCTGCTTAACCTGGGCAATGCGACCGGCCATCCATCTTTTGTGATGTCTGCTTCGTTCACCAACCAGGTGCTTGCCCAGATCGAGCTTTGGGCCAGGGGCGATGAATACAACAACCAAGTTTATATCCTTCCCAAACATCTGGACGAGAAGGTTGCACGTCTCCATCTTGAGAAAATCGGTGTGAAATTGACCGAACTTTCGAAAGAGCAGGCTGACTATATTGGTGTCGCCACAAAGGGCCCATACAAGCCGGAACACTACAGGTATTAATTTCTTAACCTTTTTCCACAATATCTTGTGTCTGTCGCCATAGATTTGGCGGCGGGCATTTTTTTGTTTCGTGCCCTTTCGGCGAATCGGCGAATTGTTTATTGTGTTGAGAATCAAGAGCTTCCGCAAATCTGTTGATTTGACAAGGAAGGTTTAACGGCAGGGCAGTCTAGGGAATCAAAGCGGCGAGAGGACCACAGACATGCCGAAGCGCAATCCTGACAACATTTCAGGTGAATGTCTTCGTGCGCCTTTTGGTGAGCTAATCAAGCAGATTTCGAAAAAGGCCGTTCGTTGCAGTTATTCCATCATTGCGGGTTCCGCAGGCTTTTTCAGCACCACCAGAGCATTTGCTCAGGAAGAAAACATCATAGTCGGGAATGCAGAATTACTTGTGAGAATCCCCAATTCTCCTGAATCCTATGAAATCCTGGTGATGGCCATATACGGTGGTGCACTGAGTTTTGCGCTGTTATCGGCATTATGGCTCATTCGCCAGCGCGGCAATATGGTTTCCGAAAACAAGCGCTTCAAACATGCACTTGCTGACTTGCGGGTGTCGCATGATCGAAATGAAGCACTCGTCAATATGCCTGATCATCGTATTGTTGTTTGGAATGGTATTGATGAAGAGGCGATCGTGTTGGGGGGTCTTCCGCAGGCGACAGGAGCGCCTGAGAATCCCGGGCATTTCTTGCGCTTCGGTCAATGGATCGATCAGACATCTTCGCAATCGTTTGAAGAGTCGGTCACCGAGTTACGCGGCAATGCAATCGGTTTTGAATCCGTTATCAAATCCCGTGGTGGTGGTGTCCTGGAGGTTTCCGGGTCAATCTCGGGAAGCTATGCTGTTGTCAAATTCCGCGAGCTGCGTGGCGTGCGCGAAGAGCTTGCTCAATTGAAAGTCGAATACGAAAACCTCAGCCATAGCTTCAATCATGTTGAGCTACTACTGGCCAAACTGCCGATGCCATTTTGGTTGCGCGATTCTGCGGGCGCACTTTCCTGGGTCAACAAAGCTTATGCTGATGCGCTTGAGGTCGCTGATCCAAAGGCGGTGGTTGACGCAAATATGGATTTATTTGATTCCGAGCAACGGGAAATTCTAGAAAAGCCCGGTGATGATGGAGAGCTTCTTGATGAACTCCTTCCGGCAACGGTTGCAGGTGATCGCCGCAAATTGCGTGTCCTGAGTGTTGGCGCTGAGACAGGCTTCGCAGGCATTGCCGTTGATAAAAGCGATATGGAAGATGTTCGCCGCGTCCTTAAGGAGACCAATGATGGTCACTCCCGAATGCTGGATCAGATGGCAACTGCTGTAGCAATTTTCGATAAGTCCCAGCGTCTGATATTCCACAACAACAGTTTCCAGCAACTGTGGCAGCTTGATCCGGGAAAGCTTGAAGGTAACCCTTCCAATGGTGATGTCCTGGATGCAATGCGCGATGGCAAGCTGTTGCCGGAACATCCTGATTGGCGCAAATGGCGCCAGAGCCAACTAGCCATCTACACTGCTCTGGAACCGGTGGAAGAGTGGTGGCACCTGCTGGACGGGCAGACGATCCGGGTTGTTGTTACACCAAGAAGCCCGGGCGGCAGCACCTGGATTTTTGAAAATGTCACCGAGAGACTGGCGCTGGAGAGTAATTACAATGCCCTGATGCGCATTCAAGGTGAGACACTTGATCATCTTAATGAGGCTGTTGCGGTGTTTGGTTCCAATGGCCAGCTCAAATTGTTCAATCCCGCACTTGAAGAGCTTTGGCAGAATGCTGAGATCACTGCCCAGGAAGGGTTGCATGTATCGCGCATCATTGAGAAATGGTCTGCATCTGTTGGCAATACAGAAATCCTCCAGCAGATTCTTGGCAGCGTGACCGGGTTCGATGATGCACGCAATTCACTCGACGGGCGAATGGAATTGCTTGATGGACGTTCTGTTCAATATACACTTGTGCCGCTTCCTGACGGCCAGACTATGCTGACTTTTGTTGACGTCACCGCAAACGTTAATTTTGAACGGGCGCTTCGCGAGCGCGCCGAGGCGCTTGAGGCTTCTGATCTGCTCAAGGGCAAGTTTATCCAGCACGTGTCCTACGAACTGCGTGCACCACTAACCAGTATTTCCGGCTTCGGTGAAATCTTGAAAATGGGTGACGTTGGCGAGCTCAATCAAAAACAAACAGAATATCTGTCACACATCAATGCATCCGCATCTGTGTTGCGGAATCTCGTAGACGATATCCTAGATCTTGCATCGATCGATGCAGGCACATTGAAACTGGACGTCGAACCGGTTGATTTGGATGCAACTGTAAAAAGTGCGTTTGACGTACATGTGGAAGAAATGCATGAGAAAGGATTGCGGAGTGAAGTCGACATAGAAAAAGCCAGTGAAACGGTCATGGGTGATGCTGATCGCCTTCTTCAGGTTGTTGGAAACCTTGTATCGAATGCGATCAATTTTTCACCTGATGGTGGTACAATCAATGTTGCTACAACCCGTGTTGGAAAATTTCATGAAATCCGGGTCATGGATGAGGGGAAGGGAATTGAACCATCCGAGTTTGAAGTAATCTTTGACCGATTTGAAACACAACCCACTGCGTCCGGCAAGAAGGGGACCGGTCTGGGTCTTTCTATTGTGCGCGGGTTTATGGAGTTGCACGGAGGCAGCGCTTCGATTGATGCAAACTATAAGAAGGGCACTTGTTTCGTCTGCAAATTGCCGGTCAAACCCAAGGAAATTAGCCCCTCTTCACACCAACAAACAGGTCAACTGGCAAGTGTGGCATGAGCAGAGCCAGGAAAGATTTGCCTGCGTTTGAATTCCATTCAAGCAGTGAAAACGAAACCCTCCAATTCGCGGCTGACGTTGCGATGGTTTTACAGCCCGGTGACATGATCGGGCTTTCCGGTGATCTTGGTGTCGGAAAATCTGTGTTTTGCCGGGGCATCATTCAACATCTTGCAGGTAGTTCAGAATACGAAGTCACAAGCCCCACCTATACGCTTTGCAACTTGTACGATACCGTTCCCAACATCGCGCATTACGATCTTTACCGCATTGGTGGATTTGATGAGACCGATGAGCTGGGAATCGATGACGCATTGGATCGAGGCTGCGCACTGATAGAATGGCCGGAAAAAGGGTTCGAAACTTTTCCGAGCAATGCAGTTCTGCTCACGATTACTGAATCCGGAGAAACTGGACGTCTATTTAGCTTTTCCGGGAGTACGGAAATTATCCAACGCATAAAACGCTCGATTGCAATTCGAAAATTTTTACAAGAAGCGCTGCAAGGAGTGCCTTTTCGAGGTCGGTTGGCCGCAGATGCCTCTGCCCGGCGATATGAGTCAATAAACGCCGAAGCTGATAATCCGCTTTTGTTGATGGATGCCCCGGAAATGCCGGACGGTCCTGTGGTGCGCGATGGCAAACCCTATAGCCAAATTGCTCATCTTGCCGAGAGTGTTACGGCGTTTGTTGCAATCGGAAATCTGTTGAACTCAAAAAACCTTGGCGGACCCGCGCTGCCGGCTTGTGATCTGGAGCAGGGGCTAGTTCTGATTGAACACATGGGAAGCGGTTCAATTTTGGATAAAACCCGCGCGCCCATCGATGACCGGTATATGCACTCGGCAGAATATCTGGCTCACCTTCATGAGGAGGATTTCTCCAAAATCTGTCCCTTGCCGGATGGTTCTACCTATGAAATTCCTGACTACGATCAGGGTGCCATGATGATTGAAGCTGAATTGCTGCTGGATTGGTATGTGCCTGCACATGCAGCAAACCCGCTTTCGGAGGATACGAAGCTTGAATTCAAACGCATATGGCAGGAGCTTTTTTTTGAGTTGGAAAGCCAGGAAAAGAGTCTGGTTCTAAGAGACTATCATTCGCCCAATATTATATGGCGCAGTGAACGCGAAGGCCTGCAGCGCATCGGTGTAATCGATTTTCAGGATGCATTGATCGGACCGGCTGCCTATGATCTTGCGTCACTGGCGCAAGATGCACGTGTTGATGTGCCACCGGCACTACAGGACAAGCTCCTTGAGCATTACCTTGACATTCGAAAACATAAAAATGCCATGTTTGATTCCAAGATTTTCAAAACCGGATTTGCAATCATGGCAGCCCAAAGGGCAACCAAGATCCTTGGCATTTTCGTACGCCTGAATGAGCGCGATGGCAAAGCGCAATATTTGCAGCACATACCGAGAGTTCAAGCCTATCTGGAACGATCGCTGCAACACCCGGTGATGTGCAGCTATCGGCAATGGATTAAAAGTGCATTCGAATTGTAACAGGTTTGGGGCAAACCCGGGAAACAAGATAGGATGTGACCTGGAGCAAGAAATTTCGAATGGAGAAAAATGATGCAGACCAAGCGCGTTATTCTTGATCTTCCACACAACAAAGCGCCCAAAAAGGCAATGATCCTCGCTGCAGGTCTTGGCGCCCGGATGCGCCCGATTACAGATACAATGCCAAAACCCCTCGTACGGGTCCATGGCAAAACGCTACTGGATCACGCGCTCGATGCCGTGCAACGCGCAGGAACTTGCGAAGTGGTGGTGAACGTCCATCATCATGCGAACCAGATTGTGGATCACGTTGCGGCGCGAGAGGACATGGAAATCATCATTTCTGATGAACAGGAGCAATTGCTTGATTCAGCGGGCGGCATCATCAACGCGCTCCCGCACCTCGGAGAAGAACCGTTTTATCTGTTAAACGCTGACTCATTCTGGATCGAAGGTTTCAAACCCAATTTGGTTCGCATGGCAGAACTGTGGAACAGGCATGAAATGGATATCCTGCTGTTGCTTGCAGGAACCTGTTCGGCAGTGGGGTTTGGTTCCAAGGGAGACTTCACGATGGACGCGGATGGCAGGCTGGAGCGCCGCACAGAACTGAAAGTGGCACCGTTTGCTTATGCCGGTGCTTCAATCCTTGATCCTGCAATTTTTGCCACGGCTCCTAAGGGTGCTTCTTCGCTTAATCGGCAATTTGATGAGGCGCTTGAAAGAAAGCGTCTTTTTGGCATGAGTCTTGAAGGACTGTGGTTGCATGTCGGCACGCCTGAGGCCATTATCCAGGCCGAGGAAGCAATAGCCAGAAGCGCTGCCTGACGGGGTTACCCGCACAGGCTCTATGCCGTGCGGAGACATCTTGTCCAAGACTGATTTCAAGAATACCAAAGCAACAAGTAAGTTCTCGCGGATTCATGATTTGGCGAAAGTGTTTTCCATATCTCCGTCCAGCCCGTTTCTTGATGAATTGGTTTCCGCATTGTGCGACGGGCGGATTTTCAAAAACTTCCGCCCGTCTGAAAATCCCCAGCTTTTGCCTGAGGCAACGATTTTTGTTCCAAGCCGCAGGGCCGCCCGCGCACTCAGCATCGCCTTTCTGGATGCAAGCGATGGCGAAGCACAACTCCTGCCATCGATCAAAACCCTGGGCGATGTAGGTGACGATGAGTTTGGTATTGTTTCCGGGATTGATGACATTGCCTCAATTCCAAACTCCGTAGGTGCACTGGAACGCAAACTTATACTCTCCACACTCGTTAGAAAATGGGTCGATGCTCTTTCAGCCGAAACCCGCCGTCTTTACGGGGACGAGGAAATTTTCATTCCTTCATCACAAGCGGATGCGGTTCGACTATCAGCAGACCTTTGCAAGTTGCTCGATGAGATTACCCAGGAAGAATCTGGTTGGGCGAAAATCGAAAGTGTCGTTCCACAAGAGCACGCGCAATGGTGGAGTCTGACCAGTAACTTCCTGGGTATCATCATGGAAAACTGGCCCAAAGTTCTTGCAGCCCGTGGGTTGATGGACCCTGCCATGCGTTCGCTTGCGCTACTGGAAAAACGCATTGAGCGATACGCCACCAACGGGTCAAAGGGACCCGTGATCGTTGCCGGGTCGACCGGTTCCGTTCCATCAACACGGAAGTTCCTGGAAGTGATTTCCAAACTTCCCAATGGCGCGATCGTTTTGCCGGGGGTAGATAAGGCAATCAGCGGGGCCGAGTGGCAATCACTTGATCCGAAACATCAAAGTGCTGGCGCTTCTCCTGAAAGCCACCCGCAATTTGGCCTGGCAACACTTTTGCGAGCCCTTGGTGTGGAACGGGACAATGTTGTAGATCTTGACCAAACGGCAAATGAGATTGGAGATCGATCGAAAATCGTAAGCACAGCGCTTTCCATGCCGGAGTATTCGGGTCAATGGCGGGAAAATGTTTCATCCTTTACAGAGGAAAACCTGCTTCTCGCTTTTGAACCCGTGACATTGATCGAGGCGGGAAATGAAAGACAAGAAGCGTTGGCAATTGCGCTTGCATTGCGTGAAACACTGGAAACAAAAAACAAGTCAGCCGCCTTGGTCACTCCGGATCGCAACCTTGCCCATCGGGTTTCAATCGAATTGCATCGCTTTGGTATTGAAGTCGATGACACTGCCGGTGCGCCGCTTCGCAATACTCAATTCGGTCTGTTTGTCCGGCAATTGCTGCAATTTTGCTTTGGCCACGCTGCCCGCGCGGATATTGCAGCACTTTTGAAATCCCCGATGATGCCTGCGGGTTCCTCACATGATGATGCCCGACAGGTTGGGGAAATTTATGAGCGCTACTTTTTGCGCGGTACAATTGGCCTGCCGCAGGCGGGATCACTTTCAGATTGGGTGAAGGGCCAGTCAGGGAGAACTTCAACCACCCGATCTTCCAACCTGCCGGAAGATGTTCTGGCACAGGTTCTGGCGCAAAGCCGGAATATCGATGCAGCCTTGTTGGAGATGAAAGCGCTCACCCATTCAACTGAAGTGCAACCGTTACACCGATATATTGAAAAACTCATCAGCGCCTTCGAACGCCTTTGCATTGACGACAATGGCATCCAGCTCTGTCAGGCTTCCGTTGGCTATATTGAAATGCAGGCATTGTTTGAAGAAATTCTGGCGACTGCTGCTTCTGGGTTTTTAATTGAGCCCGCAGATTTCCCCTCGGTCTTCGAGGCGATTATTGCGCCAATAACCGTCAGGCTGCGAACCCCGACCCACCCGCGGCTTCATATTTATGGGCCGCTTGAAGTAAGGCTTCTGAACCACGACAGAATAATTCTGGGTGGCCTCAACGAAGGAACCTGGCCCGGAGCAACCCGCAATGATGCATTCCTGAACCGCTTGATGCGACATCAACTTGGAATGGCATCGCCTGAGAGGGGCACAGGGCTTGCCGCACATGATTTTCAACAATTGATCGGCAAGAAAGAAATCTTTCTTTCGCGCTCAAGTCGTGTCGACAAAGCACCCACCATTTCCTCTCGTTGGGTTCAGCGGCTGCTTGCTGTCGTCGGAGAGCCGACGTCCGGGGCCATGCGAAGGCGAGGCAATCGTCTTTTGGCATTTGCGAACATGATGGACGATACCGGGCAGAAACCGAAGCGTGGAAAAAGACCATGTCCGGCACCGCCAGTTGAGGCACGTCCAACCAGTCTGCCGGTGACTGATATTGAAACCTGGATACGGGATCCCTATGCGCTTTATGCAAAACGCATATTGGGTTTGCGCGCCTTGATGCCGCTTGAGCGTGAACCGGACAATCTTCTAAAGGGAACGCTCTACCACGCGATCATGGAAGATTACGTGAACCATTCGCGGTTTGAACAAGAAGAAGCAACAAGGCTCTCCGATCTGAAGGAGCTGGCCAGGCTTCACATCGTGGCAGAGAAGTTGCCAGCCGATATCGAGGCACTCTGGCTGATGCGGTTTGAGGAAATAGCTGAAAAATTTGTTCAATGGGAAACCCTCTATCAGGCGGAGTATTGCGCACGGGAAATTCACAAGGAGATACAGGGAGGTATCCCGCTTGCCAATAAGGGTTTTTACCTCCACGCCCGCGCCGACCGGATAGACATCCTGTCAGATGGTCGGATACTGGTCATGGATTACAAAACCGGTAATTCTCCTTCTGTTGCGCAGGCTCGCACCCTGTCTCCCCAATTGGCGCTGGAAGGTGCAATCGCAAGAAAAGGCGGGTTCAATGACATTGCTGAGGGCGAACTGGCCGATCTCGCATTCATGCGTTTGAGGCAGGGCAGCGACTTTAAATTCGAGCAGGTCGCTGACAACAACAATTCGATCGACGAGATTGTCGAAACCGCTGTATCAAACCTTGAGGCACTGATCAACAAATTCAAGGATCCCGCGATGGGCTATATCTCACGTCGCGCTCCGTTCAAGCACGAGATGATGGACCTTGATTATGACCATCTTGCGCGAACCCGAGAGTGGTCATTCGGTGAGGAGGGTGATAATGAGTAAGCCGCTCCGTATCCCGGAAGAAACCCTGCGCCAGCAATTTGCGTCATCCGATCCAGCCGTTTCCGCCTGGGTTTCAGCAAATGCTGGATCGGGAAAAACCCATGTGCTCACCCAAAGGGTTATCCGGTTGATGTTGGCTGGAAATGCGCCGGACCGGATCCTCTGCCTGACCTTCACCAAGGCCGCTGCCGCAAACATGAAAAACCGGGTGTTTGAGACGCTTGCCGGTTGGGCCATGCTTGCAGACGAAGCTCTGGATGATAAAATTGAAAAACTCTCTGGTACTTCTCCAACTGCCAGGCAAAGAGGTGCTGCTCGCCAGCTTTTCGCCAAAGCATTGGACACCCCCGGCGGGCTTAAAATCCAGACGATCCATGCGTTTTGTGAAGCTTTGCTGCATCAGTTTCCGCTTGAAGCAAATGTGCCGGGGCATTTCGAAACGATACAAGATATGGGGCAGGCTGATCTTTTAGAACAGGCAAGGGCTTATGTGCTTGCAGGAAATAGTTCTGGCGGCTCAGCACTCAGCCACTATGAAGCGCTCAATGGTGTTGTCTCAGCCGATGCGATTGAGAAAGGCGTTGGCGAGATTATTGCCAAGCGCAACCGGTTCCGCGCATGGACCGAAAGCGGAATTGATTTTGCCCTTGGCGAAGTTGCCAAGCTCTTTGATTTGAAGCCGGGCGATGATGAAACAACGGTTCTTGAGCGCGGGATAGCAGGTCTTGAGAGCGCAAAAGGCGACCTGCAGAGGTTAACGGAAGTTGCTGTCCAAAGCGATAAGTCGACGGACCAAAAACAAAGCGCGCTTCTGCAGATTTTCCTGGATCATCCGGATCTTTCCGAAAGACTTGAAGCATTGAAAGCGGCAACGCTGACGGCACAGGGCATGCCCAGAAGTGAAACGAGAATACTGACGAAATTTGTCAAAGACCAATTGCCCAATGCAGTAGATCTTCTGATGCGGTGTGGTGAACGGGTTCTTGAAATCCGGGGCTCCCTAAATTCCCTTGCGCTGGTTAAAAACTCGCACCATCTGTTCCATATCGCGGACGCGGTTCTTGACCGCTATGAGGCTTTGAAACGCGCCAAAGGTGTCATCGATTTTGATGATCAGGTTGATAAATGCGCCAATCTCCTCACCCGCTCGGAAATCCGTGAATGGATACGCTTCAGGTTGGATCGCGGCATTGATCATATGCTGGTCGATGAGGCGCAGGACACAAGCCCGCGGCAATGGGAAATCATCAATGCGATCACCGCCGACTTTCATGCTGGCGAAACGGCTGCCAAAACCGAACGCACGATTTTTGTGGTTGGTGATGAAAAACAATCAATCTATTCGTTTCAAGGTGCCGAACCAGAAGAGTTTGCAAGGCAGGAACGCTCGCTGAAACAGGCAGTTGAGGCGGCAGATAAACCGTATCATCCGGGAAACCTTTCCCTTTCGTTCCGCTCCACCCCGGATGTGCTTCACGCAGTGGATGCGGTTTTTGCTTCAGAAGAAAACCGGGCAGGCTTGATGCAATCTGGTGATCCACCGGTGCACGATGCAATCAGGAGCAATGACCCCGGCGAGGTGCAGGTATGGCCGCTCTATATCAAACAGAATAATGCAGAAGCTGAGGATTGGCTTACTCCGGTTGATGTGGACGGAAGGTCTGATCCCGCTGTTCAACTCGCAGAGCGGATAACAACAAGCATCGGTGAATGGATCGGGAAGCCATTGCCGGGTTCATCTGAACCGCTGAAGTTCAAGGACATTCTTGTTCTGGTTCGTAAACGCGACCGCTTTATCACCGCGCTGACCAGAACCATGAAGGATGCCGGTCTTCAAGTCGCAGGTGCGGATCGTATCGTGCTGACCGAACACATTGCTGTGGAAGATCTGCTGGCAATCGGTCAGTTTGTCCTGCTGCCACTGGATGACCTCAATCTCGCATGTGTTCTCAAAGGCGTGTTGTTTGACCTTGATGAAGAGACTTTGTTTGAGTTTGCTCACAACAGGTCAGGAACGCTGATCGACGCAATCAGGGCAGTGAGTGAAAGTGCTGATCATGATCTGCATGCGGTAGCTGAACAGATCATTGAGCGGTTGCAAACCCTGAGAACGATGGCAGAGAAACTCGACGTGTTCGAGTTTTTTGCATGGGTACTCGGTCCGTTTGGAGCGCGCAGGCGGTTTCTTTCAAGGCTTGGCAATGAGGCCGAAGATGTGCTCGATGCGTTTTTGGATGAGACGCTGAGCTTCACGCGAGAAGGTGGAATTGGGCTGGAAGGATTTGTCGCAAGCCTCAAGCGTGCAACGCCCGAAATCAAGCGCGAGGTTGAACTGGACCGTGATGAGGTTCGCATTCTTACGGTCCATGCTTCCAAGGGTCTGGAGGCGAAGGTTGTTTTTCTGGTCGACCCATGTAACGCGCCGTGGACCGAGAAACACCGCCCCAAGCTTGTCCCGGTAGGGAAACCTGAAAATCCCGATTTTATCTGGTTACCTTCCAAAATGTTTCACAATTCGCAGACGACTGCGAGCACGGAAGCAATAAAGCAGGCTGCCGAAGGTGAATATCGCCGGCTTCTTTATGTCGGCATGACCCGCGCTGCTGACCGTCTCGTCGTGTGTGGGTATCGCGGCAGAAAAGAACCGGCGTTTCGTCATTGGCACAAGATGGTGGGTGAAGTGCTTGAAGTAGATAGCTCAGAGATCGTCAATGAGTTTGGGGAAGTTTCAGGTCATGTCTGGCACTCCGGAAAGGTGCAAGTATCTTCGGTCGAAGAAATACCAACCGGCATCCGCACAGCCTCCCGTTCGAAAGAAAGCTTCACATTGCCGGATTGGGCAACAACCCCTGCAAGACGCGAAGCGCCGCTGCCAACACCGCTTTCTCCGGCAGGCGCATATGCGCTGATTGATGAAGACCTTGCAAGAACCGGAACTTTTGAAGGTTTGACCGGGGCGGCAAATTCCTTTGCAATTGAACGCGGCATTGCAATCCACAAATTGCTTGAAGCACTACCGGAGGTTGAAGTTGTTTTACGTGCGGAAAAAGCAATGTCTTATCTGCAACGTGTTGGTGTTGAGTGGTCGCAAGAGCAGCGCGAAACGGTATGGGAAAGCGCAAGAACCATTCTTGAAAGCAATGAATTCGCAGTTTTTTTTGCCGCGCCTTCAAGCGCCGAAGTTTCAGTTGCAGGAAAATTGCAAACCCGCTCTGGTGTCCGGGTTCTCACGGGCCAAATTGACCGCCTGGTCGTTATCGATGAACGGGTTCTGGTGCTTGACTACAAGACAGGTGTATCCATTCCGTTTACAGTCGAGGAAACGCCGGCCGCCTATGTCACGCAATTAGCTTTGTACCGGGAGATAATAACTCAAATTTATCCCGGAAAATCAGTGGAATGCGCTATTTTATGGACTCAGGCACCAAAAATGCTGGTGCTTCCGGATCATTTGCTCGATGAGGCACTTGTGAAGATCAAGAACATTTGATGCTCTTGATCTTGCCAATCCACATGCTTACGTGGAACACAGGCAAACGCGTTTCGATTTTGAAACGGTGGTTCGAATTCAAGGAGGCTTTCATGGCCACTCAAAAAGTTGATACCAGCAATTTCCAGTCTGATGTGCTGGGTTCCGATCTACCCGTTGTCGTCGATTTCTGGGCGGAATGGTGCGGTCCGTGTAAGGCAATTGGTCCAAGCCTCGAAGAAATTTCCGATGAGATGGAAGGCAAGGTTAAAATCACCAAGGTAAACATTGATGAGAACCCGGATATTGCGACGCAATTTGGTGTGCGCTCAATCCCGACGCTTGTTCTTTTCAAGGACGGTGAAGCTGCTTCCATGCAGGTAGGCGCGAAGCCCAAGAATGCGCTTGTGGACTGGATCAACAGCGCAGCCTGATTGCACCTAAAAAACCGGTTGAAGGCCCGGACACGTTCCGGGCTTTTTGTTACGTGCTATTGTGGCAGCGTTCCGTTTTTCTCCAGAACTTCTCCGACCATGTAAACCGATCCACAAAACAGTACCTGCGTATCACGATGGGCCGCGACAAATTCTGAGGCTTTCACAATACCATCTTCAAGGCTTTCTGATGCTCTGGCTTCAAGCCCTGCTTTTTGAGCCATCACCATCAGTTCTGCCGGTGGAATTCCTGCCTCACTCATCGCAACCGGAACAGTGATAACGGATGCATTCAATTTTCCAAATGCCGAGAAATAGCCAGTCGGTTCCTTGGTATTGATCATGCCGCAGATCATTAGCAGGTTTCTCGAATTCCCGTTCCGCTGTTGAACAAGAACGTCCGCAATAGCTTCTCCGGCAGCTGGATTATGCCCGCCATCAATCCAGATATCGGAGTGGGCATCAAAGCGTTCGGTGATGGAACCAGGTGCGAGCCTCTCCATGCGCCCGGGCCACTCAACACTTTTCATGGCTTTCGAATATGCTCGCACATCGACATTCACACCACTTGCCCTGACAGCGGCAATGGCAAGTGCGGCGTTGGACAATTGATGCTCGCCGGCAAGCCGCGGCAGTGGCATGTCAAGCAGGCCACTGCCATCTTGAAAAACAAAGCCGGCCCGGTCTCTGTAACAGTCGAAATCCTGTCCGGCGATTTGCATAGTGCATCCATTTTTTGCCGCCACATCCTCCATCACCTCGCGAGCGGCATCTTCCTGTGACCCGATAACTACCGGACATCCGGGTTTGATGATGCCGGCTTTTTCAAAGGCGATCTTTTCAATCGTGCCTCCGAGAAAAGTCTGATGGTCGAGCGCCACGGGAGCAATCGCGGAAACGAGGGGTTTGGAAATTACATTGGTTGCATCAAAGCGGCCACCGAGGCCAACTTCAACGAGACAGAAGTCAGCATCGTGTTCGCTGAACAACACAAACATAACAGCTGACATGATCTCAAAAATCGTGATCGGCCTGCCGCCATTTGCATCCGCCACTTTTTCAATGACATCTGCCAGGGTATCGTCATCAACCAAGGTGCCTGCGAGCCGGTAACGCTCACACCAGTGAACAAGATGGGGAGATGTATGAACATGGACCCGGAAGCCCTGGGCTTCAAGGATCGCGCGAATAAACGCAAGCGTTGACCCTTTGCCATTGGTTCCTGCCACATGAAACGCAGGCGGAATCGAGTGCTGCGGATTGCCGAGTTTTTCCAGCAAGCCCGAAATGCGCCCGAGTGAGAGATCAAAGCCCTTGGGGTGAATTTCCGACAGCTTGTCGATCAGCGCATCGGTCCGCATGTTTAATCGATCCGGCCTCAGGCAGTTTCGGTTGCAGGTTCGCCTGCATCTTCTGCTCTTGTGTCGCTGGCTTCAATTTGAGCCTCCGCAATAAGATCAGTAGCCGGCTTGTGTGTAATCGCTGGCATGTCAAGCATCAGGCGCACAAGCCGGGAAATTGTTTCCTTCATTTCGAGGCGACTGACAATCATGTCGATCATGCCATGCTCAAGCAGATATTCTGAAGTCTGGAAATCATCCGGCAGTTTCTCGCGGATTGTACCTTCAATAACACGCCGACCGGCAAAGCCGATTACCGCACCAGGTTCAGCAATATGCACATCGCCAAGCATGGCGTAGGAGGCCGAAACACCGCCAGTCGTCGGATTGGTAAGTACAACGATATAAGGAACATTCGCGTCTTTCATCCCCTGCACTGCAACCGTAGTGCGTGGCAATTGCATCAAAGAGAGGATGCCCTCCTGCATGCGCGCTCCGCCGGAGGCTGCATAAAGTACCAGTGGCGTTTTGGTTTCGGCGGCAAGTTCCATCGCCTTTACGATCATCTCTCCCGCTGCCATTCCAAGTGAGCCGCCGATGAACTGCATTTCATGGACAACGGTAATCATTTCGAGTTCTGCAACCTTGCCTTTTGCTGCAACTATCGAATCTTCAAGGCCGGTCTTTTTGCGGGCGTCTTTCAGTTTGTCAACATAGCGAGACTTATCCCGAAATTTTAGTGGGTCTTGGGCAACCGTTGGCGCTTCGAGCGTATCGAATTCACCATTGTCAAAAAAATGCTTCAATCGCTCCAGCGCCGTAATTTTCATGTGATAGCCGGAACTTGGAACGACGCCTAAATTGGCTTCCAGATCAGCGTGGAAAACCATCTCGCCGGATTCAGGGCATTTGATCCAGAGATTTTCCGGCATGTCCTTGCGATTGAGAAGTCCGCCGATCTTGGGCCTGACGAGATTTGTAATCCAGTTCATATCAACAGCTCTTTCAACGTTCTCAGTTCGGTAAATGACCTAGCGTCAATTATGCGGCACTTTCGTGTTTAACGGATCTCACGCCCGATGCAAGCTCGGCAACGAGACCGTGAACAGCCAGTGCGGTAGCCTTGGTGGCATTTCCATTGCCATCAAGTGAGGTTTCAATGGCATTGACCAGTGCTGACCCCACCACAACGCCATCTGCTCCTTGTCCAATGCTGGCCGCTTGTTCGGCAGTTTTGACACCAAAGCCAACAGCAACGGGAAGGGTAGTGGACTGCTTGATCGCGGCAACCGACTGGGCGACCCTTGCCGGGTCCGGTGCTGCTGCGCCGGTAATGCCGGTAATTGAGACGTAATAAACAAACCCGGAAGTGTTTTCCAATACCCTGGGCAGGCGCTCCGCGTCGGTTGTAGGCGTTGCAAGCCTGATGAAGTTGATGCCTTGCTCCATCGCCGGCAGGCAAAGTTCATCATCAGCTTCCGGCGGGACATCCACAATGATCAAGCCGTCAACACCGGATGATTTTGCCTCTTCAACGAATTTTTCGTTTCCATAAATATAGATCGGATTGTAGTAGCCCATCAAAACAATCGGGGTTTCATTGTCGCCTTCGCGAAAGCCTCTGACCATCTCCAAAGTTCTGGCGAGTGTTTGGCCACCTGCGAGCGCCCGTTGGCCGGCAAGCTGGATGGCAGGGCCATCAGCCATTGGGTCAGAAAACGGCATGCCTATTTCAATCAGATCCGCTCCAGCAGCGGGCATGCCTTTCAAAATTTCCATTGCCGTATCGGCATCCGGATCACCGGCCATGATGAAAGTGACAAGCCCGGGGCGTCCCTCGGCTTTGAGTGCCGCAAAGCGTGTATCAATACGTGTGGTCATATCAGCCATCCTTACAATTCCACGCCGATGGCTTTGCCGACCGTGAACACATCCTTGTCACCGCGACCACACAAATTCATGACAATGATCTGGTCTTTGTCCATCGTTGGTGCACGTTTGATAACCTCTGCCAGTGCATGGCTTGGTTCAAGGGCAGGAATGATACCTTCGATTTTGCAAAGAACCTGAAACGCTTCCAACGCTTCTGTATCCATAATCGGCACATAATCAACCCGACCGGTATCCTTGAGCCAGGAATGTTCCGGCCCGATTCCGGGATAATCAAGTCCGGCAGAGATCGAATGCCCTTCAAGAATCTGGCCGTCATTATCCTGCAAAAGAAACGTGCGGTTGCCATGTAGAACGCCTGGTTTGCCGGCAGAAAGCGAAGCACAATGTTCTTCGCCCTCAAGGCCCCGGCCACCGGCTTCAACACCGACAATCTGAACATCCTTGTCATCGAGGAAGGGATGAAAGAGCCCAATCGCATTTGACCCGCCTCCAACTGATGCAACCAGCATGTCGGGCAGTCGACCTTCTGCAGCCATCATCTGTTCACGAACCTCATTGCCGATAACCGATTGGAAATTGCGGACGAGTTCCGGATAGGGGTGGGGACCTGCTGCTGTGCCGATCAGATAATACGTGTCTTCAACATTGGTAACCCAATCGCGAAGCGCTTCATTCATCGCATCTTTGAGCGTTCCTGCGCCTGCGGTAACCGGAACAACCTCTGCACCAAGTAATTTCATGCGAAATACGTTGGGTGACTGGCGTTCCACATCGGTCTTGCCCATGTAAACAATGCAAGGGAACCCGAACTTGGCGGCTACGGATGCAGCAGCAACGCCATGTTGACCCGCACCCGTTTCAGCAATGATACGCGTCTTGCCCATACGCTTTGCCAGCAGGATTTGCCCGAGGCAATTATTGATCTTGTGGGAACCGGTATGGTTGAGTTCGTCGCGTTTGAAGTAAATTTTTGCACCCCCCAGGTGTTTCGTCAGACCTTCCGCAAAATAAAGCGGTGACGGGCGACCGGTATAATGCGTGTTGAGTTTCGCAATCTCATCAAGGAATTCCGGATCGTCTTTCGCGATATTGTAATGTTTCTCAAGATCGAGAATGAGGGGCATCAGCGTTTCAGCTACATACCGCCCGCCAAATATGCCGAAGTGACCGTTTTCGTCCGGCCCTGTTTGATAGGAATTAGGCTCAACTGGATTACTCAAAACAACTTTCCTTTGTCTCAGGCTATGACGGCCAGAAATTCAGCAATCAGGGTTTCATCCTTTTTTCCCGGGCTACTCTCAACGCCTGAGGAAATATCAATCGAACTTGCACCTGATTGCAAAAGAGCTTCCTCGACATTGTGAACGTTCAACCCGCCAGAGAGCATATATGGCACATCTTGTGGCCAGTGGTCCATGATTTCCCAATCGAATGCGACGCCGTTTCCGCCCGGCAATTCTGAACCTTCAGGTGGCTTTGCATCAAACAACAATTGTTCCGCAACTCCAACATAGAGTTTTGCTCTTTCAAGATCGCTTTTGTTCTGTATTGCAAGCGTCTTTATGATAGCAAGCCCGTACCGCGCCTTAAGTTCTGTCACCCGCTCAACTGTTTCGGTGCCATGCAACTGCAGAATGTCCGGTTTGACGGCTTCCACGATTGCATCAAGACAGGCATCGTCAGCATTGACCGTCACCGCAACTTTGAGGATGCGCTCACCTGCATGGCGGGAAAGTTCCGCTGCTTTTTCAACCGTGACATGACGGGGGCTCATTTCAAAAAAGATCATGCCCATATGCGTCGCACCACCATCGATGATTGCATCGACAGCGCTCAGCGTGGAAAGGCCGCAAATCTTGATTTGACAAGGTTTTATCATCGGCTTCACCTGACATGAATTTGGTTAAGCTGCAAGAGAGCGTCGTCGTTTGTATTTTAACCTGCCTCGCAAGATTATGTGCATGACCCGGGTCAAACAAAGTGGAACAATCCAGCTTAACGCAACGCTTGCGAAAAATTCAAACAGGTACCAGTGCAAAAAAGTCAACGCGGCAGCCGGATAGACCCAACGATGTAGCGATTTCCAGCGGTTCAGTAGTTTACGGACGGACCAATCGTTTGCGGTAATTGCCAGGACAACAATAATTGCAAACCCGATCCAGCCGATAGCCAATTCAAAATCGACGGCTTCCAGAATTATCAATCTGAGATCAGCTATTTCCCGGACGTAAAACATCACGTGGAGCAGCGCGTAAAAGAAACTTGCGACACCCAAATTGCGCCTTCGCTTCATTAGCCAGCGGGCGAAATTGATGCCTGTCCGGTTGAATTTGAGTGCAAAGTTTATTGGCGTGACGAGAAGAGTGGCAACCAACAATTGTATCGAGAATACGCCGCTCTGGTGCATCAGCTCGGGATAGTGTCGGGCATTTTCCCAAAAATCAGCCACCAGTGGAATTGCCGGCCAGGCAAGCAGTGCCCATAATCCTGCAGATGAAACTCTGGAGAGTGCCGACAGGTTTCCTATCGCCAACTTCCTTCTTCCCACATGCGTCTAAGGGAACTGCGATAATCCGGCCAGGCATACTCCATTTTCAATGCTGACTTCGATTTTGCGTTGCTGACACGCTTGTTTTCTCCATAAAAACTGCGTGCCGTCGGGGTCAGATCAGCCGTCTCAAAATCAATTTCCGGTGGCGCTGCACTCCCCATCAATTCATGTGCGAAAGTTACCACGTCTTGTGGTGGTGATGGCTCGTTGTCGGTGATGTTAAAGATGCCGCCGATGTTTAGTCGCATCGCCTGGTTAACTGCGGTCCCGATGTCCTCTCGATGAATGCGATTAAACACCTGGCCTGGTTTTACCAACCTCCGCGATTTTCCATTGCTAATTGAAGCGAAGGCATTGCGACCGGGTCCGTAGATTCCTGACAGGCGAAAAATGCCAAGGGGAACGTTCGCTTTTTTTGCAGTTGCTTTCCATGCTTTTTCTGCGCCCATACGTTGTATTGAACGCTTCGAAACCGGCTTGGGTTCCGTCTCCTCATCCACCCACGCACCATCGTGATTGCCATAAACGCCAACGGTCGAAAGATAACCTATCCATTGGAGGTTTGGGCACGCATCGATCAGGTTTCTCGGCAAAACCGAAAGAACCGGGTCGTCATCTCCGGGAGAAATTGAAATCAGCAAGTGGGTGCATTTTTCCAAGTGTTGAGAGAGCTCGGGCTTAATCATGGATCCATCAAATAATTCCGCGTGATATCCCTGTTTTTGGATTTCTTCGGCCTTTTCGTCACTTCTGGTAGTCCCGCATATCGAAGTAAATGTACCCGATGCACTTTCCGCGATTGCTTGTGATGAAAAGCCGAACCCAAATATGAAGAGATGCCTATCCACGATCATTCCATTCTTGAAGGACGCTCTTATCTCGCTCCGATACCAAAGCGCTTTCACGCATATCGGCAAAACTATCGCCATCTTCAAGTCTTGAAAGCGCCCAAACAGCCGCTCCGCGCACAACCGGGTCGGCTTCACCAAGTTTATTTGCGGCAGAAACCCTGAGTGAAGGCGTATTGGAGTTGCCGATCGCAATCATTACATTCCGTAAGAAACGGTTGCGACCAATTCGTTTAATTGGGGAGCCTGGGAATTTCTTCCGGAATTCAGCATCATCCAGTTCGGCAAATTCTTTCAGCGGCGGTGTTTTAAGGTCATCACGCGCAACCAGCTTGGCTTCCCGGGTTGTCCGGGCATATTTGTTCCAGGGGCAGACCGCCAGGCAATCATCACATCCATAAATCCGGTTGCCCATCGGTTCCCGAAATTCCTTTGGAATGGGCCCCGCATGCTCGATGGTCAGATAGGAAATACACCGACGTGCATCAAGCTGATAGGGCGCCGGAAACGCATTGGTTGGGCAGACATCAAGACAGGCGCTACACGAACCACAATGATTGTCGTTCGGTTCATCGGGAGATAAATTCTCAGCCGATAGGATAGCGCCGAGAAAAAGCCATGATCCAAATTCACGCGAAACAAGATTGGTATGCTTTCCCTGCCATCCAAGTCCGGCCCGTTCAGCCAGCGGCTTTTCCATCACGGGAGCCGTATCAACAAAGACTTTGACCTCTTTACCGGTTCGCGAAATTAGCCAGCCCGCCAGTTCCTTTAGCTTGCCCTTTATGATGTCATGATAGTCACGATGACGGGCATAAACAGAGATGGTTCCAAGGTCATGCAGAGCGAGGGTGTGCATGGGATCCTCATTAGGCCCGTAATTCATTCCCAATAGGATCGCAGAACGTGCCTCGGGCCACATCGCTTGTGGCGACTTTCGCCGCTCAAGCGTCGTTTCCATCCATGCCATCGTTCCATGTTGAGCGTTGGCAACGAATGTTTCGAGCCTGTTACCGGTTTCTGCCGGGAGTTCTGCAGGGGCAATCCGGCAGCCATCAAATCCAAGTTTTTCTGCCCGTTCTTTCAATTCCCGGGTGATTTTGAAACGTGTGTCAGCCATCAAAAATCAAGATCAACATAATGAGATGCCGGAGGCAGACCCATCACCTTGTCTCCAAGCAGGGGACGGAACGACGGGCGCGATTTCATGCGTGCATACCATTCTTTGGCCGCGGGTTCTTTTTCCCACTTCACCTCACCCAGATAATCCAGAACGGAAAGTGCTCCCGCTACTGCAATGTCTGCGCACGAAATGTTTGTGCCAGCAAGCCAGTCACGGGAAGAAGCAAGCATTGAAACATACTTCATGTGATTTTCAAGATTGGCACGTCCTGCACGAATAATGGCCGCATCCGGAGGACCGCCACCTTCTTCAGTCCGCATCAATTGTTTAAAAACCCGCTGCTGCAGTATATGGCGGTTCACATCGCTTTCAAACTTGATGAGAAACCACTCAACCAGTCTTCGGGTTTCCGCGCGCGCTGCAGAATTTTCAGGCATCAACCGGCGATCCCGCATGAGCGCGCCAACGGTTTCATCAAGATACTCGCCAATGATCAAGGGGCCGCAAATCGGCGTGCCGTCATCCAGCTGCATGACCGGAACCGTACCAGCCGGATTGAGAGACAGAAACTCGGGCCTTCGCCGCCAGATTTTCTCTTCAAGGAAAGAAGCAGACTGCTCATATTCTGCCAGCAAGAGGCGAACATAGCGTGATCCGGCGTTCATGGCGTGGTGATAAAGCGTGTGCATCTGGGCCTATTGTACTGGAAATTGGGTCGCGAACATGGAAAAGAAGAATCACAATGATGATCATTTCACAATATTGAGTGCGGTTCGGATTCGCAACACAACATTGCAAACGGGCATGGTTCTTGAGGAGAATTTCTGATGACACCCGAACAGATAATCGTTCTCGCAATTGTTCAGGGCATTACTGAATTCCTGCCGATTTCGTCCTCCGGGCATCTGATATTAATCCCGGCCTTTACCGGTTGGCCTGATCAGGGGATCGCGACCGATGTGATGGTTCACATTGGTTCTTTGTTTGCCGTATTTGCCTATTTCTGGCGCGATTGTGTTGGTCTGGTTCGAGGTGGCCTGAACTTGCTGCGTGGGCACATGACCGATGAAGGACGCATGGCAATTTACATCATCCTGGCAACAATACCCGCGGTGGTTTTCGGTTTGTATTTGAAAGCTTCAGGGATGAGCGCCACGCTCAGAAGTGTCGAGATTATCGCCTGGAATGCAATCATTTTTGGTGTCCTGCTTTATGTCGCTGATCTGATCGGAAAACGGGCTAAGCGTATGGAAGACATGACGCTTTCGCCCGCGCTGATGATTGGTGTTGCGCAAGCCGTGGCGCTCATTCCTGGTACCAGCCGCAGCGGTATTACCATGACAGCAGCGCGATTGCTGGGGTTTGAACGACCGGAAGCTGCACGTTTTTCATTCCTCTTGGGAATACCGGCAATTTCGGCAGCGGGCCTCGTCACCATGCTCGAGTTTGTTGAAGCCGGTGAGGGCATCCCGTCTGATGCACTTTGGGCAGCTTTTCTGACATTTTTCTCTGCGCTTGCTGCCATCGCCCTATTAATGGCTGTCGTAAAACGAACCAGTTTTCTGGTCTTCGTGCTTTACCGCCTGACACTAGGCCTGCTGCTTTTCGCCCTGTTGTATCACTGGATCCCTGGATTTGATCTAACACTTTCGGCCTGAACGCAGCTAAATTAGCTTGAAACCCCGGCGCAGCAAGTCAAACGCAACGAGAGTTAGCGTGATCTTGAAAAGAAGCTTTAAGCTTTTCTCAGGCAATCGGTTCATTATTGCGGTTCCGGCCTTGGTTCCCAGATAGCCGGAAATAATCATGGCAGCGACCAATGGCACCCATTCCCAAAACGCAAATCCGACCAGTCCGAATGCCAGAATTTTCAAACCATGTTGAACTGTCATGGTTGTGCCATGCGTGGCAACCAATTGGCGATGGCTGTCAAACAGCTTGTTGAGGAATACTGCCACAAGTGGGCCTGTGGCGCCTGCAAACATCGAGATAAAAGTGGTTGCAGCACCACCGATAGCAATAAGCAGTGGCCCGGTGTTTTGTAGCGGCGGAATTTTTGCCCAAACAAGGACAAGGATAAATCCACCGAGAAAAATCTGCAGGGCATTTTGCGGCAACTCAACCACCAGCAATGCACCGCCAAGCGCACCAACAAAACTACCAGCAAGAAAAAGCCGGGTAATCCGCCAATCCACATGTGCACGCTGCACCCAGGAGCGCCCGGCATTGGATCCAAGCTGGACAAGGCCATGAACCGGGATCACGGCCTGAATGGGAACAAGATAAGTCATCAGCGCAAGCATCAAAAGGCCTCCGCCAATTCCTGCAGCAGCCGTGAGCCCTGATGTAAAAAAACTGGTAAGTATCAATATTGCTGCGGAAAAGCCCGTAAGCGCTTCAGGCAAAAAAGCATCGATCAATGTTCCTCATTACCCAAATCTGTGAACTGCCCCTGCGGGCGATATTGAACCAGATAGGAGGGAAGAATTGCTGACATCGGCGTTGGTTCAATTCCAAGTCCCTCAAGGGTGCGCCCTTCTCGAAGAGCTTTCTCACTCACTATGTTGTCGGTTTTTAACATTTCAACTTGATCAGACGTAATCGGAGCTCCCGGCAACCAGCCAAGTGCGCTACCCATCATGCCCGCAACAAACCAGGGTAGGTTGATCAGCATTCTGTTGCGACCGGTTTCTTTTAGCAGCAGCTCCAGGCATTCGCGGAACGTGGCAATTTTAGGTCCGCCGAGTTCATAGGTCTTTCCGGCTTTGGCTGAACCATCAACTGAAAGCGCAATCGCATTTGCCACATCGCCAACATAGACGGGTTGGAATTTGGTTGTACCGCCTCCGATCAGAGGAAGCGCTGGCGCAATTCTTGCCATTGCGCCAAACCGGTTGAAGAAATCATCTTCCGGCCCAAATACAATTGATGGACGAATAATCGTGGAATTCTTTGAGACTTCACGAACCGCTTCTTCCCCAAGTCCCTTGGTTTCACCGTATTCTGAATCAGATTCAGGATCAGCACCGATGGCACTCATGTGAACAAGTCTTGCTCCCGCAGAGCGTGCGGCTTCCGCCACAGCGCGGGCACCAAAAACCTGAACAGCATCAAATTTTTGTCGTCCGGACTCCTGCAGGATGCCAACAAGATTGACCACCACATCCGCACCACGAACGGCTGCATCAACGGATTTGCGATATCTTAAATTTGCCTGGACGAGTTGAATTTGTCCGACATTTCCAAGTGGCTTCAAGTGGCCTGCAAGGTCAGGACGGCGCACTGCAACCCGGACCTGGTAACCCTTGTTTGCAAGGACACGCACCACATGACGGCCAACGAATCCGGACCCGCCGAAAATGGTAGCTAATTTAGGTGAGCTTGAAAGTTTCATCGGCACTTCCGCAGAGTTTGTGGTTGGTGCTTTTCTAGCGCCAAGATACAGAAAAAGAAAGGCTGCTTTGTTCGTTTCCAGGCACTTTAGCCAGGATCAACGTTCTTCGTTGGCATCGTGCTCAAGATTTTGGTTCCGGAAATTCCACAGGACCACCCTGCTTCTCCCAAGTTGAAAATCCTTCTTTTAAATGTGCTGCTTCAAATCCCATGTCCTGGAGTGTTGCAGCCGTCAAAGCCGAACGCCAGCCGGATGCGCAATGAAATACGTATTCCTTGTCCTGAGCAAATTCATCTTTGAAGTAGGGGCTCTCAGGATCAACCCAAAATTCAATCATGCCTCGTGGTGCGTGAAAGCTGCCCGGAATAAAACCAGAGCGCTGGCGCTCGCGAACATCCCGAATATCAACAATCACAACTTCAGGATCGCCAACCCTTTTAATCAGGTCTTTGGTTTCAACTTCTTCTATCCGGTCACGTGCGGCCTCAACCATCTTGGCTGCGGACGTATTGAGCTTTTTCATCGGCTTTTCTCACTTGCTATATTGAGGTTATTGGAATGGATGTTGGCCTGCCAGCAAAGGCGATGCAACACGAATAGGCAAAAAACAGCCGATTTGGATTGAGAAAGTTCTGAGTGAGTTCGGAAATTGGATCCACCGGGTTATCGATACTTGTATCATCCGCCATTCGTCGCTAACCAAGTTTTCATTCGAAACATGCAGGAGATACCAAGATGATTGAGCGACTTCAAACCGGTGCACGGATGAGCAAAATCGTCAAGCATAATGGCGTTGTGTATTTGTCCGGGCAAGTGGGAAGCGGCACAAGTGTTACGGAGCAGACCCGGGATTGCCTCGCAAGCGTTGAAGCTCTGCTCGCTGAGACTGGTTCAGACAGGGAGCACATTTTACAAGCCGTTATATGGCTGGCGGACATGGCCGATTTTTCCGAGATGAACGCGGTTTGGGATGCCTGGATCCCGGACGGTCATGCTCCTGCACGAGCTTGCGGTGAGGCAAAACTTGCCCGCGAAATACTTAAAGTCGAGGTCATCATTACCGCTGCGGTTAAATAGCGAGAACTTCAGTACCAATTATCGGCAGTCAATCTGCGTGAGTCGGACAGGTCCTTGACCAAACTGTTTACTTCGGACAATCTACCCTTAGGGAAAATAAACCAAGAGGGGTTATTGCCGGTTCCTCCCGAACTTCCCCAAGATTAAGCCGGCTCTAAGGAGGAATTTCATGCGAAATAAAATTCTAGGAACACTTGCTGCAGCCGGTATTGCACTCGCAATGGGTGGCATGGCTCAGGCACAGCAAAAGTTTATCTCAATCGGAACAGGCGGCGTAACAGGCGTTTATTATCCGACCGGCGGGGCGATTTGCCGTCTCGTCAACAAGAACCGGAAAGACCACGGCATTCGCTGTTCAGCTGAATCAACCGGCGGTTCAATCTACAACATCAACACCATCCGTGCCGGCGAACTTGAGTTTGGCGTTGCCCAGTCTGACTGGCAGCATCATGCCTATAACGGCACATCCAAATTTGCTGAGCAGGGTAAATTTGAAAAACTCCGCGCTGTGTTTTCCGTTCACCCGGAGCCCGTAACCATTATCGCTCGCGGCGATTCAGGCATCTCCAACATCACCGACGTCAAGGGCAAGCGCCTTAACATTGGTAATCCGGGTTCAGGTACTCGCGGTACATGGGAAGTACTGGAAGGTGCGCTCGGTTGGCAACGTTCTGATCTTAAAATTGCAGCTGAAATGAAATCAGCTGAAACCGGTCAGGCAGTTTGCGACAACAAGATCGATGCTTACTTCTGGTTGGTTGGTCACCCTTCAGCTTTGACACAGGAATCTCTTGCTTCCTGTGACGCAAAACTGGTGAATGCCACCGGTCCGGAAATTGAAAAGCTCGTTGCTGACAATCCGTTCTACCGGACCGCAATCATCCCTGCTGGCATGTACAACAATGCTGAAGACATCACAACATTCGGTGTTGGTGCTACATTCGTATCCAGCGCAGATGTGCCGGAAGATGTGGTCTACACAGTTGTTAAGGCAGTGTTCGAAAACTTTGACGATTTCAGAGGTTTGCATCCTGCATTCGCCAATCTGAAGCCGGAAGAGATGATCGCTGACTCCCTTTCTGCCCCGCTGCATCCTGGCGCTGCAAAATACTACAAAGAAAAAGGCTGGATGTAATTCAACCAAGGAAAGCTCCGCAGAAATCTGCGGAGCTTTCCGCTTTTCAGGCGTGCTTATCTGCTTTTCCGCGATGTTTGATTTATTCGCTGAAAAGCTGATCAGCAGATACTGATCAGAACAATAACAAGCTTCATCGAAATCAGGAGAGGATGAGATGTCAGCATCACCGAAACAGACGAAAAGCGCAGACGAACTTGCTGCAGAGGTTGAAACCGGAGCCCGCGAATTATCCGGCAGCATGACCAATTTGATACCGGCCATTTGTCTGATATGGTCGCTTTATCAATTGTATATTGCCTCTCCTCTTCCCTCGATGCTGAACGAATGGACCGGCATTTCATTTTTTTACTTCATCGCCAACCTGTCGATTTCCCGTAAAGTTCATCTGGCATTCGGGATTGTGCTCGTCTGTCTCGCCTACCCGTTGTTCAAATCATCACCGCGAAACCGAATACCCTTGTATGACTGGCTGTTGTTGATCGTCGGGGTGGGTGCAGTCGGCTACATGATCATCCTCAACACAAACATTGCCGAGCGTGCCGGATCATTTGATCACGCGCTTATCCCATACGACATGACCGTCGCCTTGCTGGGTATTGCGGTTTTGACCGTGTGTGTGTTCCGCTCCCTCGGGCTGCCGATGATCGTCGTTGCAATGGTTCTTGCCGGTTACGTGTTTATCGGCGGGGGTAACTGGGGGGGTGCATCTTTCGTCAAGGGAACCTGGCATTTCTGGATGCAGGAAGAGGGCATTTTCGGCAAACCGCTAGAGGTCTCGACGCAGACTATTTTCTTGTTCGTCTTGTTTGGTGCAATTCTGGAGAAGGCTGGCGCAGGCAATTATTTCATCAAGATCGCCTTTGCGCTGCTTGGACACTTACGCGGTGGTCCTGCGAAAGCTGCAGTCGTCGCCTCTGCAATGAGTGGTCTTTATTCCGGATCGTCTATTGCGAATACGGTCACGACTGGCACGTTCACCATTCCGCTTATGAAGCGAACCGGTTTTTCTGCAGAAAAGGCCGGTGCGGTTGAAGTGGCATCATCCACCAATGGGCAGCTAACACCTCCGGTTATGGGGGCTGCCGCATTCCTGATCGCAGAATTTACCGGCATTCAATATACCGAAATTCTGAAACACGCGATTTTGCCAGCCTTGGTTTCTTACATTGCACTGATCTACATCGTGCATCTTGAAGCCTGTAAACTGGACCTGAAAGGCATGACCAAACCACCTTCATCCATGACGTTGATGATGAAGCTGGCCGCATTTCTCTTCGGCTTTGTTGCACTTGGTGCTTTGTTTGGCGCCGTTTACCTTGTTCAAGGTTGGGTCGATACCAACCTGCCGACCCTGTCCTTCTTATCGGCAATCGGGATCATATTAATTGCATATCTGGTCTTGCTGTGGACGGCATCCAAGCACGAAGATTTCCCTGAAGAAGACCCGGAAGCGCCGATTTTGGAATTGCCTCCGGCAGGCGCAACGGCAATCAAGGGGCTTTATTACCTGCTGCCAATCATCTTGTTGATGTGGTGCATCCTGCCAACACCAAATAAACTGTCGGCGCATTTGTCTGCCTTTTATGCCTGCATAGGGATGATTTTGATTGCCCTTTCTCAACATGCATTAAAAGCAATGATGCGGGGTGAAGCCAACCCGTTATCAAAAATCAAACGCGGATGGGATGAGTTGATCGAAGGCATGATTGCTGGTGCACGTAACATGATTGCAATTGCAATTGCGACCGCTGCAGCAGGCATTATCATTGGTTCGATTTCAATTACCGGTGCACATCAGGTTGTTGGCCAGTTTGTTGAATTCCTGTCCGGCGGTAATCTGCTGCTGATGTTGATCCTGGTCGCATTGATGAGCCTCATCCTCGGCATGGGTCTGCCAACAACGGCGAACTATCTTGTTGTTTCGTCCCTGATGGCACCTGTCATTGTTGCGCTGGGAGCAAAATCAGGCCTGCTTGTTCCGCTGATAGCGGTTCATCTGTTCGTGTTTTACTTCGGCATTCTTGCCGATGATACGCCTCCGGTGGGGCTTGCTGCGATTGCTGCTGCAGCAATCGCCAAAGGTGATCCGATCAAGACGGGCATCCAGGGTTTCACATATGACATTCGTACCGCATTGCTTCCGTTCCTGTTTATCTTCAATACGGAACTGTTGTTGATTGATGTAACTCCCACAAAGGCAGTCTTCGTCTTCATTGTCGCGGTCATAGCGATGATGTTATTCGCGGCGGCGACGCAAGGATGGTGGCTGACCAAAAGCAAATTGTGGGAGTCTGCTGCACTCTTGCTGATTGCATTCACCTTGTTCCGACCCGGCTATTGGCTCGATCAGGTCTATCCGCCGTACAACGATACGGAACCTGCAAAAGTGTATGAGGTCGTGGGCGACATGCCACCGAACGGGACACTCACCTTTGTTGTCAGTGGGCCGGATTTTGATTCGGGCAAGCAAACCCAGACGACCCTTCTGGTTCCAATGGGAGACCGGGCGGATGCAGTAAAACGGTTGAAAGCAGCGGGTCTGAGTGTTGTTGTAGAAGATGGTCTTGCGAAGGTAGAAGAGCCGTTCCCGCAAACACCGTTCTTTGAGACAATCGGCAACCTGTTCGACTACTATGGCGACAAACCAGTAGTGGTCTCCAAGGTTCGTCAGGCGGCAACGCGCCCGGCAAAGGAGTGGTTCTACATTCCTGCACTGCTGTTGTTGGGCTTGATTTTCTGGTCCCAGCGGCGTCGTTCGGCAGTTGTAACCGCCTGATGCAATCAGTGGCAGGCCGGCTGGAATAATTGATCTGGTAGTCCTTGCGGATTTGGCTATGGTGAAAACCTTACTCAAACCTGCAACGGACGTCCGAAATGACGCATATTCTCCATCGTCACACCAAAGCCAATTTCCCGACAATCGCGAAGGGTGACGGTTGTTATCTGATCGATACAAATGGCAAACGGTACTTTGATGGATCAGGGGGTGCCGCAGTATCCTGTTTGGGCCACAGCAATTCCACCGTCACCGATGCGATCAAGCTGCAGCTCGACCAGGTGGCTTTTGCGCATTCCGGGTTTTTCACTTCACAGCCGGCCGAAGAGTTGGCGGATTTTCTGATTGAGGGCGCGCCCGGAAATCTCGACAAGGTCTACTTTGTTTCAGGTGGTTCTGAAGCTATGGAAGCTGCGATTAAGCTTGCCCGCCAGTATTTTCTTGAAAAGGGAGAGCCTTCTCGTCACCGGGTCATCGCGCGCAGACAAAGTTATCATGGTAACACGCTTGGCGCACTGGCGGCGGGCGGTAATGCATGGCGTCGCGAACCGTTTTCCGCACTGATGATTGAGACCAGTCATATCTCTCCATGTTATGCATATCGCGACAAGCTTGATGGCGAAACAGAGTTTGATTTCGGCCAACGGGTTGCCAATGAACTAGATACCGAAATCAACCGCCTGGGCAGCGAAAATGTCATGGCATTTGTGGCTGAACCGGTAGTCGGTGCAACGCTCGGCGCGGTTGTGGCGGTTGATGGATACTTCAAGCGCATCAGAGAAATTTGCGACCAGCACGGCGTGTTGCTCATCCTTGATGAGGTCATGTGCGGCATGGGGAGAACCGGAAGCCTGTTTGCCTGTGCAATTGACGATGTTGCGCCGGATATTCTTGCAATCGCAAAGGGCCTTGGTGCGGGATATCAGCCAATCGGCGCAACGCTGTGTTCGGCGGAAATATTCGAGGCCATTGCTGCAGGCTCAGGGTTTTTCCAACACGGGCACACCTATCAGGCGCACCCAACTGCTTGTGCAGGTAGCCTGGCGGTTCTCACCGTGATGCATGACCAGGATCTCATGGCCCGCGTAAACGAAATGGGCGCAAAGCTTCGAACTGCACTTGATCAGGAGTTTGGCCAGCACCCGCACATTGGTGATATCCGGGGAAGGGGCTTGTTTCTGGGGTTGGAAATTGTCGAGGACCGTAGCACCAAAGCCCCGTTTGATCCGGCGCGTCAGATCAACAAGAAGATTAAGAAAAATGCGTTTGAAAACGGATTGATGTGTTATCCGATGGGCGGAACCATTGACGGGCGGCGCGGTGATCATGTGCTGCTTGCGCCGCCATTCATCATGCAAGATCAGCATGTGGATGAGATCGTCGATAAACTCTCAACTGCGATCGCCAATTCACTTGTCCGAAGTGTTAATACCAACGGCCATTAGTGTCCAGAATCTAAAGTTCGTCTCATTTATAAGCGCATCCCAAACGAACTTTAGATTCAAAGGGACACTAGCAAATATTAGATTCTAGTGGTCCGTTCGAAACAAATGAGTCCCTTTGCGGCGAACTCTTTATCATTTGTTTCGAACGTAAAGACCACTAGCAAGGTATTGTTTTCTAGTGGATTTTAAGATTCAAATATTTGGATGAGAGGTCTCGGAAAACGGGTTCCAAATGTTGGAATCAATCCACTAGCCCGTAGCGACAACTATTCCGATAACAATCAGTGCGGTTCCCAAAATGAACCGTGTTGATATCGGTTCCCCAAGCACAAACCATGCAGCAAGCGGGACCAGTATGAACGCCAGCGACATGAACAAATATGCGGTCGAAAGGGGTATTGTCCGCAAGCCCCAAATCCAGCCAATCGTAGCAAGACCATAAAGCACCAGGGAACTGATAAAAATCATCAGGGTTTTCGGATCATCAATCAGGGTCAGAAACCCGCGATCACCGAGCCTTACTGCTACGGTTTTGAACAGCAATTGGCCAATCGCCAAAACTGCGACAACCGTGATGATGACTGCATAGTTTGCCATAATGTTTCCCGTTAGGCCGTGTTGTAGAACATGCGTTTAACTTCAGCCCTGAAGCGGCGAATTGAATCAAGCACCACACCTGCCGTTACAGACAACATTGATATGACGAAAATCCCGGTACACAGAACGGCGGTTGGGAAGCGGGTGACTTCGCCGGTTTCCAGATATTCCAGCAGAACCGGGATAAATATGCCAACCGCCAGCAACACGCCCAACAGTCCCGCAATTCCAAAGAAGTAAAGCGGCTTGTATTCCTTCATCAAAACGATGATGGTTTTCAGAATACGCGCACCATCTCTAAAGGTTGAAAGCTTGCTTTCAGAACCTTCAGCGCGGTCGGAATACCGGGTTGGAATTTCAACAACCGGAAGACGCAGTTGAGACGCATGCGCGGACAGTTCTGTTTCTATTTCAAAGCCGCTTGAAAGTGCGGGAAAACTCTTCACAAACCTTCGACTGAAGCCCCGGTAGCCTGAAAAAATATCGGAAAACTCCTGCCCCAAAGACAGATTGTAGAGCATGTTGAAAACGGTGTTGCCAAAGGCATGACCTGATCGCTCATGTTTTTTAAGCGCTCCAGACCGCACACCCACGACCATGTCATTTCCCTCAACCACCGCTTTGATGAGATCAGGGGCAGCGGAGGCCTCATAGGTATCATCGCCGTCCACCATCAAGTAGTAGTCAGCATCAATTTCAGAGAACATTCGCCGGACAACATTGCCTTTTCCGGCTCGTCGCTCTGAACCGACAATAGCGCCTGCTTTTTCAGCCACCTTGGATGTATTGTCTGAGGAGTTGTTATCGTACACATACACCTTGCAACCCGGCAGGGATTTCTTGTAGTCCTTGATGACTTTGGCAATCGCTATCGCCTCGTCCTTGCATGGAATGATAACTGCAGTGTTTGAATATTTGGCCACGGTGGATTTCCGATTTTTCTCGTTTTTAACGCCAATGTATAAAGATTAAATTAAGTGTTATTGTTTACTCCGAATCCCGAATTGGGAAATGTCGATGTCTGGCAAGCAACACGCCGATCCGCTTGAACATGTATCCTTACCAAAACTGCTATTTTGGTCGCTGCTTCTATATCTGGCCTGGCATTGGCGGGCATTGTCGCCTGTGTTGTTTAATGGCGAACTGCCCGGCCCTGATGATTTCTTGCGTCTGCATCAGGCAAAAAACTGGTGGTTCGGGCAGGACTGGTACGACCTGAAGGTCGACCGGCTGATCGGGAATAATCTGCACTGGTCAAGAATTATTGACTTCCCGCTCGCCTTGATTGCCGCAATTGTTTCTTGGGTGGCGGATGCGACCACCGCATGGCGTATTGCAGCTATAATCTGGCCGTTGGCCCTTTTCCTTGCGACTATCCTCGTGCTTGCCCGGCTCTGTGACCATCTTGTTGGCGAGAAAGGCCGTCTCCTGGTTTTGCTTTTTGCCGGACTGAATTCATTCACGATGACGGAGTTTGCGCCGGGTCGCATTGACCATCACAATCTGCAAATCCTCCTGCTGATTGTGTGCCTGGCATCCCTGTTTTTGAAAAACCCGATGCATCTTGCCCTTGGCGTTGGTATCTCGATTGCCCTTTCTGTTTCAATTGGCCTTGAAATACTTGTCCTGTTTGTACCGGTGCTTGGCGGGCTCGCACTGATGTGGGCATTCAGCGCGAATGGAGCTGCGGCGGCTCTCATTGCAACCGGCATGGTTCTTATTGCAGCATGCCTGCTTTTGTTTGGTCTTACTGTTCCACCGGCAGAGTATTTCAGCCAATATTGCGATGCCAACTCGATTGTCTATCTGAGTGCATTATGCGGCATTTCTATCGCGTTCATACTGCTTGGATACTCGCAAAGCATGATTGATGGCACAGAACACCCAAATCCAACACGTTCCGTCTTTTTGATTTGCGCCTGAAACTTGTCCTTCGTATTCAAGTCTGCTAAGTGTGCCATGGCTGCTATTCGTATTTAATCCAAGTTATCGTTTAGTCAATGTTCGGTGCGCTTGCAGACGGTGGTGCAGCCGCAATTCGAACATTTGGTCCGACCGGCCAGAACATCATCGTCTGCTACGTTTTCTGAGAATACCTTGCCCCACCAGGATTGAATTAAAATCCAGGCGACCATCAGCGAGACAATCCCGCCTATTCCGATGATTAGTGATTGAAACATTCGCTACTCATTCATGCCTAACTCCCCAATCCTGCAAATCCCATGAAGGACAAGGACAAAATTCCCGCAATCAACAGCGTGAGTGCTGTCCCTTTGACCACGCCGGGAACATCCGCCAGGTCAAGCTGCTCGCGCAATCCGGCAATCAGCACCAACGCGAGCGTGAATCCTGCTCCTGCGCCCAGCGCGTAAACAAAGCTCTCAATGAAGCCATAGCCCTTGTTGGTTTGGAACAGGGCCAGACCCAAAATGGCGCAATTGGTCGTGATCAGCGGAAGGAAAATCCCAAGTGCCCGGAACAACGCGGGACTCATTTTCTTAATAAACATCTCGACCAGCTGAACCGTGGAGGCAATCACCACGATGTAGCTGATCAATTGAAGAAACGGCGCGTTGATTGCGACCAACAACGCATGAATACCGAACGCGCACATCGAACTGATGATCATTACGAAGGTCACCGCGCCTCCCATTTTTGTGGCTGTTTCCATCTTGCCCGACACACCCAGAAAGGGGCAGATTCCGAGGAAATAGGCCAACACGAAATTGTTGATCAAACTCGCGTTTATGAATATGTACCAGAGGGTTTCGTCTTTCATGCGACAGCCTTTTTCTGCTTAGCAGCATTAAAAACAAGCAACCAAATTGCCAGCGTGAAGAAGCCTCCTGCGGGCAGGATCATCACGATCCATTCCTGGAAGGATTCCGGCAACAAACCAAATCCAAACAAAGTCCCGTTTCCGAGTATTTCCCGCACAGCGCCCAGGCAGAAGAGTGCGAACGTGAAACCGAGCCCCATGCCCAAGGCGTCCAGGATGGACTTGCCGATCGTGTTCTTGGAAGCGAATGCTTCGGCCCGGCTGAGGATGAGGCAATTCACCACGATCAAGGAAATAAATGCCCCGAGGCTTTTGTGCAAATCCACACTGATGGCCTGAATCGCGTAATCCGTTACCGTAACGAACGTGGCGATGATGAGTATGTATGAGGCGATGCGTACCTGCTTGGGAATGAAATTTCGCAGGGAGGACACCAGGATGTTCGACATCAATAAAACAAATGCGGTGGCGAGGCCCATAGCCAACGCATTTTCGGCGGTATTGGAAACGGCCAACACCGGACACATGCCAAGCACCTGGACAAACACAGGGTTATCCCGCCACAGTCCTTTGATGAACTCGTCCGTGGAGGGTTGTCCCTTCAGCGATGCCAGGAACCCGGTGTTTTCTTTATCGTCTCTTCGATCACTCATTTTGATCACGCATTATTGCGCCGCCTGCTCCTCCGCTTTCACAGTAAACAATTCCCTGTTTTTATCAATCATCGGTACCAGGCGTGCAGAACTCTGCCCGATGATGTCTCCGATCGCCCGGGAAGAAATCGTTGCACCGGTGATTCCGTCGATTTCCCAGGGATTTTCTTTGTCTCCGTGCTTGACTGGCACGACGACGTTGGCCACCGCTGTGCGATCCGCGTTGAGCGAAACATCCAGCGCCTGGAAATTGGCCAGGAAATCGTCATCCTTTTCGATCTTATCACCCAGCCCTGGAGTCTCTTTGCTTTCCAGCACATAAAAGCCGATGATTTGCTGCCGTTCGGGATCATAGCCGTACAGAATGCGGAGCACGTCTGCGAAGCCCATTCCACTGGCCTCAACGGCCAGGCCAACCAGCTTGCCCGCTTCATCATACCCGGCAAAGATCAATTGCCCTTCGACCACCTCGCCTTCAACAGGTACGAAGGTGTTGTTCTGATCGAGCAGATAGACGTCCTTACTCGTCATGCCCGGAAGCACCTCGAAGATGGCTTTGTCGAGCGCCTCAGCCTTAAGTCGTTCGATTCTGGGGAGGGTTCCCTCGAAGGTCAACACGATAATTAACGCACAGAGCACACCGATGCCCACCATGGCCCGGAGCATTTTGAAACTGCTCACCGGTGCTCCTGCTTGTATCGGATCCGCTGTGCTCATGATTGCTTCAGGCTTCTTGCAGTCCCGTAGACCCGTGGCCGGATCATCTTATCGATGTGCGGTGAAATGGCATTTGCGAGCAGGATGGCATACATAACCCCCTCCGGCAGCCCGCCCCAAATGCGTATCACGACGACGAGCATTCCGATCAACGAACCATAAACAACAGTCCCTAAGGGCGTGATGGGTGAAGCGACCATGTCGGTCGCCATAAACACGGCACCGAGCATCAAGCCCCCCGAAAAAAGCATAAAGACCGGTGAGGGATAAACCTGGCTGTCGATGAGGTACAGGATTCCGCTCAAAACGAAAACACTTCCGAGTATTGAGACCGGAATGCGCCAATTCATCATGTTGCGGGCAATGAGGTAGATACCGCCCAACACGATCAACGCTGCACAGGTCTCGCCGGTGGATCCGGTGATGAGACCCAGCGCCAGGTCGGATGTACCGGTCGTGACCTGATCGAATTTGAAGGCGGCCAAAGGCGTGGCCCCCGTGAATCCGTCGACCTTGGGCTCCATAAAGGGAATCGTGAAGGTCGAGGCGGAAACCGTGGTGAAACGATCCTTTAAAAAAGCGGGGTACCATGTGGTAATTGCCACGGGAAATGCCGCTTGCAGGACGGCTCGTCCGACAAGCGCTGGATTGAACACGTTATAGCCCAATCCTCCGAAAATAAATTTGCCGAGCGCGATGGCCATAACGCCCCCGCAAAAAGCCATCCAGAGCGGGAAACTGGGAGGTAGTGTAAGCCCCAACAACAGGCCGGAAATCACCGCAGACCAATCGGAGATGGTGCTTTCCTTCCCCGAAATCACACATAATAAGTGTTCGGTGATCACGCAGGCGACCAGCGAAGTGACAATCACAAGCAAAGCGCTCAACCCGAATGAATAGACGGCAAAGGCGGCGACCGGCACCAAGGCCCAAACCACATTGCGCATGATATCATCCGTGCTCACGCCCTTGGCGATATGCGGCGACGTGCTGATATTTAGCGTCTGGTTATGCATTTTCAGCCTTCTGTTTTTCAGCCTTCTGTTTTTCAGCGATGCGCTTTCTCACGATCGATTTCGACAACCTGAAATACTGCACCAACGGAATATGCGACGGACAAACGTAGGAACAGGATCCACACTCGAAGCAATCCATGAGGTTGTTGGAATCCGCCATCTCGTCGTAGGCCTCAAACTTCGCCAGAATTCCCAGTCTGGAGGGATTGAGCGAGAGCGGGCAGGAGTCCACGCAAGCGCCGCACTTGATGCACGGGTAAATCTTGGGCGTGCCCTTTACCTCCTTATCGGTAAAAACGACGATGCCCGACGTGCCTTTGACAATTGAAATATCCAGGTTGGAAACCGCGACACCCATCATCGGGCCGCCCATGTAGACCTCGCGGATGCGTTCATCAACGCCTACTTCATCCAACACGAATCGCAGCGGTGTGCCAATGGGAATAAGGTAATTTCCTTTCTTTTTCACGCCAGGACCGGTTATCGTTACGACCCGTTCCTGGATGCCTCGTCCGTGCGGCAACAGCCGTCCGATTTCCGCCGTAGTCGCCACGTTCACCACAACGACGTTGACATCAATCGGCAATCCACCAGAGGGGACCTCCCGCCCCAGCACGGCGGTGATCAGCATTTTTTCCGAGCCCTGGGGATACTTGACCGGTACTACTGCCACTGAAACAGGAGCGCCTTCGGGGATCAGGCCCGCCAGATGATCGGCGGCGTCCTGCTTGTTGGCTTCAATACCGATGATCGCGCGTTCGGCGCCCGTAACCTTGAGCAGGTATTTGATGCCCATTAAAATGTCCTGCCCCTGCTCGAGCATCACCCGGTGATCGGTCGTCAGATAGGGTTCACATTCGATGCCGTTGATCATCAGCACGTCGCAATGCTTTCCCTCCGGCACTTTCAGTTTCACGTGGGTGGGGAATGCCGCACCACCCAGGCCCACGATTCCTGCATCCTGGATGCCCTTTAGTATTTCATCGGGTGATGCAGTTTTCACATCGATGGAAGCGCCTTCCAGCACTTCCTGGCTCGAAGAGGGAAACGCCTCCAGGTAGATGCCGGGAATCATCTTTCCGGAAATCGTCGGCACGTTGGCGATTTTGCGGATGACTCCCGAAAGAGGCGCATGGATCGGTACCGAAACGTAGCCGTTCGATTGTGCGAGCAATTGGCCGCGCTCGACCTCCTGCCCTTCCCGAACCACGATTTCGGAAGGCGCACCGATATGCTGCGCCATGGGCAGGATAACTACCGGAGCAAACGGAAACTGCCGAACCGGCAGCCCGTTCGTTTCAAGCTTCTCCTCCGGCGGATGCACACCGTGCTTGAAGGTTTTGTTTCGAGAATTAAAGAGTCCCATCGGGCAGGATCGTTGCCGCTAGTTGAATTTCTCTCCTCGCTTGATCCATTTATCCGCATCCTTGGCCGTTCGGTCCGCCGGCAATCCAGGGTGTATCACGATCGCTGTGCATTTCTCGGCAGCCTTCACCAGGTCCTCGTAGGGTCCTGCCTCCGCGTTCTGGATGTAGGCTTTCTTGTCCTTGTTGTAGGCAAATATTTTGCCATTTATCTCAATGCACTCGTCGCAGGATGTGCACTCGTCGGTTTCCAGCCACGGCGCGATGTATTCGCCGTTTGACGGGGCGGCCTCGGTTGCAGTTCCCGCGGGCGCTTCTTCAGAAGCCAACTCCACGATTCCAGCACGGTCACCGCCGGCGAGTTTCATCAGCCCTTGCGCGATCTTGCCAACAACCTCTGCCCGGATCTTGTTCTCGACATTTTCCGGTTCGGGCTGCTCGGGCTTAACGCCGGCCATGGCGCGCAACATGATCCAAAAATCACGGCGCTCCTCGCAGGATTCGACAATCTTAAGGGCGACGAGCACCCTGCTCAGCTGTTGCTTCTTGTCGATAGCCCAGATAAACGGAAACTTGCCCTCCCGGTCGTCCGCATCCAATTCGAGGAATTCGGTCAACAGGACCATATTGTCGTTCCACGCATCGCGCGGGACTTTTCGGAAGTGCTTCCGGAACCGGGCTTCCGTAATGGCAAAGTCCGCGAAGGTCATGGCAACGTCCATGGATTTCTCCTGGCCGTAGTCCATATACTTCAGCGTATAGGTCGGCCACAGGCTGTCCATTTCCGGGTTGCCACTCAGGTCGAATGCGTCTTCAGCCTTAATCCCATGATCCGGATTGTACTTGAAGACGGGATAGGCCCGCGACTCGACGGCCAACTTGGCCTGGTTGACACCCAGGTCATCACCGACGCCGTGCTCCGGTTGGCAGGTCGTATAGAGATTGAACAAGGCAGGGCGCTTGGTCATCAATCCATCGATGAAGCCCTCGATCATTTGGGTCGTATTGGCCAGCGTAGCCTGGAGGACGTACGTATTCCGGTGAGCCATCGCAATCAGGCCGATCTCCTTTCGCGGTTCGGACTTGCCCTGCTGCACCTTGCCATACTGGGCCATGTCGGACACCTGACCGATGAATCCCGACGTACAGGCTTGTCCACCGGTGTTCGAGTACACCTGCGTATCCACGACGATGACCTTGATGGGCTTGCCCGATGCCATCATCCGTGACAAGTTCTGGAATCCGATGTCGTACATGGCTCCGTCACCACCCATCGCAACGACGGGCGGACAGAGCAGCCACTCTTCTTCCGTAAAATGAAGCCAGTTGAAATAAGTGAAGAACTCGTCGTGTTCGTCGGGATCATAGCTTCCGCTCAATTCCAGTTCAGCCTGCCGGATGGTTCTGAAGCCCTCTGCCATTTTAAGCATATGGCCTTCAAATATGCCCATCGCCATGGAGGCGGAATCTTGGAAGAGATGGTTTGCCCAGGGGAAGGGATAGGGGTTGAACGGATAGGTGCTGCCCCAAACCGAGGTGCAGCCGGTTGAATTCAGCATGCCCATGCTGGAGCGCCCTTTTCCGGTCGTTCCGTTCGTGTAACGCCACTTCAGCTTGTTCAACTTGGCCAGAAGCTGGGTCACCGACTTCAACCAATCCTGGTCGATCGGTTCGCTGCCCTGGGCGGTCTCCAACTTGCTCGCAATTCCCGCCATGGTCAGGTCGCTGTTCTGTGACTCCGAGACAATCTTCGACATGGTTTCGGCATCGCCCACATCGACCGTGTGCATGAGCTTGGTCTGGATATGACTCTCCAGATTCCTGGTCAAATCCTCGAGGTAGGTGACGTGCTTCTCGATGCGGGGCTGCATGAGTGACTCGACGGTCGCCACAAACAGGTGAACCACCGATTTTTCCGAGCAGCCCAGGCAGGCGCCGTCACCGCTCGCGAAATTCAGGTATGCGTCTTTGTTGAGTAGAATTGTTTCGAGTGGTCCGATCTTCTCTTCCAGATCATCCACGCGGTTGAACTTCGCCGGCGTGTTGGGCAGATCCATCCACAGATCCCAGTTCTTTTTCAGCCCGGCCACCGATTCTTCAGTTTGCCGGATGGGTCTCAGTGCGTCGTCGCTACACACCTGCACGCACTCCATACAGCCTTTGCAGGTCGTCGGATTAATGGTAATGCTGAACAATCCGCCGCTGTTGGCCTGCTTCTTTTCATGGAGATCGTAATAGGGCCGGGTCAAGGCGAACTGGAAGTCGCCCAGTTCATCCTGGAACCATCCAAATTCTTTCGCCAAGGCGGGCCCGTCACTGCTTTCATCAACAGTCAAATCGATCGCGTGGTGTATGATGTCATTTACCGTAGATCCGTTCTTCGATTCGTTCAACAGCGTACGAATCCTGCCTTCCATTTTGCGCACGGCTTTCGGGAGGAGCTCCACTTTGCCGTGATGCTTTTTGACCCGGTTGACAACGGTGTCGAGCACTTCGGACAGCTCGCTGACCAACCCGGGAATTGCCGTATCCGGACAGACTGTGTAGCAGTCGCCACAAGCCGTGCAATTGGTTGGAATCCACTCGGGATGCTCGAAGCGAATTCCAGTCATGTCTCTGAACAAGGAGGTCACCGCAGGCATTACGCTCAATCCGATAAACGGATCGGTGAGGTTGTCATTTCCCATGCCCCGCAGGTAGAAATTGCCCGTCTGTTCCCAGAACCGATGGATATCACTCAGGTTGGAATCGCTCTTGGGAATCTCCTTCATCATCCTCGGAATCGGCAGGGCGCTCTCCCCGCTTGATTTTTCCGGATGCCCTGCACCAAATTCCTTCTCGGTGATTTCGTGGATTTCGTCGAATCCGCGCTTGACCACGCGCATGTTGTCGTCAACAACCCGCTGTCCCTTTCCACCAAACTTGTGCTGCAGTTGATCTTCGATCGCCTTGAGCAGGTTCTCCTCGGTGAGACCCGCCCTGCCCATGAGCGGTGAAGCGGCGAAGAATGCGCCTTGAAATGCGATGCCCTGCATCCGCAATTGCAGTTCGGAATCGGTCGCTTCTTCACGCGCAATTTTGAACCCGTCGATATAGTGAACGTGAATCTCGTTGTCAATGATGATTTTCTGATAGGGTTTCGGGATGTCGGCCCACACTTCGTCCGGCGTCTTGCGGTCGCTCTGAATGATGAATGATCCACCCTTTTTCAATCCCACCAGCGCGTTGGTGTGTTTGAACACGTTCGGGTCGGGCGAGAGCACGACATCGACAAAAATATACTCGCAGTTTACGCGGATCGGCTCCGGAGCTGCGGCGAGGTAGTATGTGGTGGGTTGCCCTTTTTTCTCCGACCCGTACTTGGGATTCGCCTTGATTTCGTAACCCAGGAGGTCGAAAAGTGTCATGGCCAGGTTCTTGCCCGTCGTGATTGCGCCCCAGCCCCCTACGGAGTGGAAGCGAACCGTCACGGCGTCCTTGGGCATGAGATTCGGGTTCTCCGTACCGTGTACCGCCAGCTCTTTCACATTCGGGTAGGCGTCCTGCAGCGTTTCCTGATAGGCCCGTTGCTTGGGGGTGTAAGGAACGTCCCGGATAAAATCGATCGACAGGTAAAACAGCTTCTTGTGCTTACCGTCCGGCAGCATGTTTTCAACGGC
>CBDFNP010000004.1:0-62333 GCA_965250255.1 Rhizobiaceae bacterium | reverse complement strand
GCAGGTTTATCATTTGGTTGAAATACATGGTTTAATGCTTCTATCTTGTCCTGCAGTATCTCATTAGGTTGAACCAATCTACACAAATGCAATTGGCTAACATTGAGGGACGAAAACAGGCACTTTTGGATGCCCTGTTGGACCGTCTGATTGAAAAGGAAACTTATGAAGCCCGACATACTGAGTTGCTCACGCAGGCAATTGAGTTGCAGGAACGATCACAAAATCAGGCAAATATTGCCGACGCCGGAGAAAATATCCGGCGAATACGCGAACTCTTCAAAAACCTTTATTTTACATACTCGTTTGCGAATTCTTCCGAAAAACGACAGTTAATCAAAATCCTGTACGCGAACCGTATGGTTGATGGGAAAAAGCTAACGCTGGAACCGCAAAAATGGGTACTTGATCTGTCTGCAAGCCTTACTTTCCTCTTTGGTCCCCCCACCAGTGCCACAACGCGAAGCGGGTCGGAGTTGCATGGCGATGTAATTCAGAACGTCAATGACCTATTGAATTGCCCGGAGTTGCAGGTATTTCTTGAATTCGGAGATGCAAGAAACCGCAAACCAGACCATCTGAACAAATCAGAATAAGTGCTTGTTCACCAAAGATCTTTGTTATAGTGGGTGGCAGTAGTGACAAATCTCATAACCGAAAGGTTAGTTGGATTCGCTCGTAATGTCCTTCATCATGTCATCAAAAGCATTAGGGCCATTATAGTGCTTGTTTTCTGATACATCTTCATTGAGCGAAGCAACGGTTTCATCAGTAAAAACACGCACATCAAAAGGAATACCCTTACGCATAACCAATTGGCGTAGTGACATCCGCACATATTCGGTTGGTGACAATCCAATCTGTGAAAGTACGCTTTCAGCGTCAGCCTTTAACTGGTCATCCAACCTGATTTGCATTTGTGAGGTTTTAGCCATGGAGTGAATATGGCACCTAATGCTACCATTTGCAATACAATAAAGTTACATAAAAATTTCATGCATTGACATGCGTGAAATTTTTATGTAACTTTCGGCAGGAGCATTACTATGGCTGACAATGTACATTATCTGCACGGCAAACCTCGTGAAATCGCACAGTTCATGCGGGTGGGGTTCTCTGAACATCGAAACGCGGAGCAACTTCTAAGCGCGGGAAAGTTACCTGTTCGTCGGTTTATAATCGAAGCAGCTAACTATGAGCGTCAGTCTTCTCTTGTTCGTAGCATTCGTGATGAAAATGCTGAAATTGTGTTGGACACAAATGTTGCAGAACTTAGTACAAAGGGCCGTTTTGTTGGCGCCGTAAAAGCCGCCCCATGGGCAGTTGCAGATAGGCCGCTTGAACACGATGATTTTATTCCCGGAACCAATCGAAGTGTATTTGAACCTATTGCCGGATTTTCCATTGAGAAGAAGGTTAGCACTGTTATGGCACCCACACATTTCTTGGGTGATGGACAAATTGATTGGTTCGAAATTGATTGCAAGGGATGTGAAGCATTAAGGCACGAGCTTGATCGACGAGGAGGTCAAAATATAGCAATTGACTTCCCTCTACTCCTTACATACGCGCAATTTAGAGACCCTACGTTGCGTCAAACTTTGATCAAGCGCTTGGCAGATGTCCCCTTTGATTATCTTTGGTTACGAATCTCAGGGTTTGGAGCAGACGCGACTGCATCAGGTGTTGAGCGGTACATAAAAGGCCTATTTGAATTTCATGCTCTTGAACGCCCAATTATTGCTGATCAAGTGGGTGGTTTAACCTCTCTCGCTGTTTGTGCCTTTGGAGCTTCAAGTGGGTTTGCCCATGGCACAACTGGTAAAGAGCGTTTTTCGGCGGCGGGTTGGGTTAATCCAAAAAGCAAAAAATCTGGTGGACAGGCTGGTAAAACAATTTATATCCCCGGTCTTGATAGACGTCTTACAATTGCAGACGCAAGAAAGATGTTTGATGATGCGAAGACTTCCAGAGATATTTTTGGATGCTCGGATCAAAGTTGCTGTGGTGATATTGAGCGCATGTTAAAAAATCCAGAAGCTCATTTGATGGTACAAAAGGGACGTCAAGTCAGAGATTTATCCCAAACACCAGAGTCCAAGAGGGCCGATAGATTTGTTTCTGAGCATGTTGAACAAGCTAGGCGTAAATCTGATCGTGCACTTAATCTCAAAAAGACTGATGGTGATACCAAAAAGAAGATCGTCAAGGCTCAGCAACGCCTTACCCGCTTTGAAGAAGCATTGAATAATTTACAAAAAGATATGGGGCCAACCGAATTTGCAACTGAGGCCAATGTACGGCCCAGCAGGGGCACTAAAGGGCCATTGGGGATAAAGGGGCATCTCTCATGACTGAATTAGCTGCTGTCAAAGAGACCGCTGTATCCAGACTAGTTGCTGGCTTGAAAGAGTATGGAGGTCTCAAAGGAAGAGATATAGCCAATATTCTTGGTGTATCTCCCCCTACGGTAACCCGCTGGAGCAAAGGCGAAGGCGGACCAACAATTGATAAACAAACAGTCATTGCGGAACTGAGATGGGTTGCTGAACGCCTGTCTGACTTTTATGAACCAGATGAAGTAAGGCTCTGGCTTCAATCTCCACACCCGCAACTTGAGGGAAACGTTCCTTACAGCCTGATTAGCGAGGGTCATACGGATAAGGTATTAGAAGTGATTGAGCGCCTAGACAGCGGAGTATTTCTTTAAAAATGTCAGTAGGGCATCTAGGTCACGATGATCGATTACTTGATGCTCTCGATGAAATTGAGAGACAATCTTACGCCGGGAATATTTGGCGTGCTGTCAGAGAAGGCAGGTCTGTTTTTGACGGATCGCGTGGCGGAGGTCGCTGGAATAGATCTGAATTAAGTGTGCTTTACTCAGCACTTGATCCAAATGGGGCAATTGCTGAAATTCATTTTCATATTGGCCTCGGACAATCCGTCTTTCCTTCAAAGATGCGACACAAACTCTTCGAGCTATCTGTGAAAACAGATGAAACTCTGGTCTTTGCTTCCTTGGAAGAATTAATCGCGCTCGGAGTTAGCAAAGCCAAATATACCGATATGTTGTATTCACGAACTCAGGAGATTGCTTCCGCTGCTGCGTTCATGGGTTTTGATGGAATTATCTCGCCAAGCGCGAGATACAAGTGTCAAAATCTGATACTTTTTCTAGACTCTTTCAATTTGGAAAATATGGAAGTTGTTTCGGAGAAAGATATCGACTGGCCGGATTGGAGAGCAAAAAACCCGAAGGCCTAAGTAAATTGCAATCCGAGTATACTACCGGATGGGAACTTATTCATAGACAATGTTCAGGTGCCCAACCCTTTTCATCAACCAATCACAAATCTCGGTCAAACGCTCGGACGCAATTCCGGCCAGTCTTTTGGGATGTATCAATCTGACCGGCTGTTTCATACATATATCATCGGACAGACTGGGACTGGTAAATCCACCCTGCTATTGAACATGGCCCGCCAAGATATTGAAGCGGGTCGTGGATTCTGTTTGATTGATCCACATGGCGATCTAGCAGAAGCAATTGGTGGATTGCTAGATGACAAAGGCATCTACTGGGATGTGGCTGACCCTGACAGCCCATATGGCTATAATCCGCTGACTTATGTTTCTGCCGAATACCGCCCCCTTATTGCCTCCGCAATTATCGATACTTTGAAGCAACAATGGAGCGATGCCTGGGGCGTGCGGATGGAACATCTGCTACGCTTTGCACTGCTGGCTTTACTGGAACGACCCGGTTCAACGCTAGCTGATATCATTCCCTTGTTCACTAAGAAGAGTTTTCAGTCGCAAGTATTGAAACATATCACCGACGAGGAAGTCCTGAAATTCTGGCGAGATGAATTTCCAAAAAGCCTTATCCCTTTTGGTCCGGTGGCACAATATGTAGTGACATTGCGGATTGAATGGTATAGAACATATAGTGAACATTGTGCTTATGTAAGGGAGCTTTGCCATGCTGTTTACACCAACATCCTTGATTGAATTTCAACACCGTTTTGCCGATGAGGCGGCGTGTGCTGCGTGGCTTTACGAGATGCGCTGGCGCGATGGATTTGTGTGTCCGCGATGCGGGAATGATAAGGCATGGGCGCTTGAGACGAAGGCCTTTACTTACGAATGCACACGCTGTCATCGTCAGACTTCGGTAACCAGCGGCACAGTAATGCACGGCTCGAAATTACCCCTGACGGTCTGGTTTTGGGCAGCTTTTTTGATGACCACCCATTCCAACGGTATTTCCGCCTTGCAGTTGCAGGGCCAGTTGGGCCTTGGTTCTTATAAAACCGCGTGGTTATTGTGCGCCAAATTACGCCGGGCCATGGTGGATAGTGATCGCTCGCCCCTGCAAGGCCTTGTGGAAGTTGATGAAACCGCGATTTCCTGCCGTTCGAAACAAGAACCCGTCATGGGAGGGCAAGGCCGCTCGCATCAGGGGAAACTATTGGTGGCCGGTGCGGTTGAAGTGGACCAAAGGGGGCGTCCGGGGAGGCTGCGTCTGGCGAGAATTGAGGATTATAGCGCCAAATCCCTGCATCTCTTCGTTGAGCGGAGCCTGGCTCCAACAACGATTGCAAGGACCGATGGCTGGTCCGGCTATCATGGGGTGAGCAACACTATCCCCGGTCTCAATCATCAACCCCATACCATCGGGCCGATGGCAGCACACTTCGTATTGCCTTGGGTGCACCGGGCTTTTTCAAACCTCAAAACATGGGGCTTGGGTGTCTATCACGGGCTGCGGGCCAAACATCTGCAAACCTATCTCGATGAATTCGTCTTCCGGTTCAATCGTCGCCGAAACCGCCACTCCGCCTTCAAAACCATCCTCGCCATCGCCGTCAGCAAATCACCAATGACCTACAACATGTTGATCTCACCGGAACAAAAGGGATAAGGCTTTTTCCAAATATGAATTACAAAAACTCCTTTGATGGCGTGGCACCGATTGCCAATAAGCTTGGAGCCTTTCTGGCTAACCCAGTCGTCCGAAAAGCGCTGTGTTCGCCAGATCAGCCGTTGCGGTTTCGTCAGTTGATGGATGACGGTACTCCCTTGGTTGTGAATCTTGCTAAGGGAAAATTGGGGGCAGATGTATCCAATGTTCTTGGTGGCCTGATCGCCTCCATGATGGCCCACGCCGCATATTCCCGATCCACCATCCCGGAAGCTCGCCGTCGTTCGTATTTCCTATATGCCGATGAATTCCATTCTTTCACCACCGAAGCTTTTGCCGGAATGCTCTCGGAAATGCGCAAATACCGACTTGGCTTAATCCTCTCCCATCAGCACCGAGTTTTATGACTTCGTTAGATTGTTTCGATTTTGCCATCTGAATTGAATAATACCAATAATGTATATGATGGGAGATAATCTGGGCCTCCATCTTTCCCATGCCGATAAGAATCCCGTTTGAATTCTCGGTCGATTTGAATCTCGATAATCAAATTCATGTTGAGAATCTTTAGCCAGTTTTTTAATGACTTCCGATCTGCTGATAACCGTGATCCTGTCTCTGGGGTGCTATACTCATTTTGCTCTGACTTTCGCCCCCAAACAAAAGACCTCAAAACCGGCTGATTACCAAGTTCTGAAGCCTGCCAAATCCGCTTCTCGTAGTCTGCAACAAGCCCGAACTCTTCCGTGAACCATTTGGCTGGTCTTAATGGGGGAAAACCTATGTCACCCGCCCAAGGATCACGCTCATCAATTCCATGCTCCCTAGAAGTATCCCATATCCAACCCTTTAGTTTGTATGCTCCGCTTTCGATCTCCAATTCGTCGCCACTACTCGGAATCCTATAGTCATATGTATTTTTTGCGGTCTGTAACGCTCGGAGTAGGAACATAGCATTCTCAGAGCTGACCAAAGCACTGTTAATCTTTATGCTTTCTTCTCTGTATCCATCAGCAAAATCCCAACTGCCCCGGACCACAAGCTCGTCTTCGTTAGGAGATACAACATTTAATAAATCATCTTTCTGAACCGTATAACGCCACTCGTCATTTTCTTCTGTTGATTTCCAATCAGGCTCATCGTTTGGCTTTGGATCACGTCGGTCAGCCAGCCATAGTCCGTCGTTGCGAGTAAGCTGATGGCGATTGATCCACTCCTCAAGTTCATCGCCTTCATAGGTATGTTGATACCGAGTAGCCGTATCAATCAATTCTCCAGCTACATTCATCATTGCATGATATGAATGATAAAATGACAGATCTTCTGCTTGCGGGTAAGAACCGTGTGAGTGGTAAGTTTCCCTTCCGCGGTAAAGGCGCCGCTTGTGTCTCGGATCACCATCCCAGCCGCCTTGACCCGTTATGCCCCACTCATCACATAACAATTTGTAGGCTCGGTTTTCTATCTCCTTTGGTCCAAAGGCAAATATCCCCCCTAAGCTTTCGAACCAGTAACGAGACATATCGTAGCCAAAATAGAATTTGTCGTCCTCCGCGTCAGGCTTAAAAGTGGGCACAGTCAGATGTCGGTTGTATGTATCGGCGACGACTGTCTTCTGCTTCGAAATGTTGATCGAGGTGAGCCGCTCCACCTCAACATCCGATAACACGAGCACACCAGCATCATGCAAGCCAAGTAATATCTTGGCACTAACACCGCGAAGCATAACGTGGTGCTCAGTTGGTAGACAGTTTGCTTCAAGAAACGTTCTGAATCGTCCAACGGACTTGCTTTGACCAAGCGCAATTGAACGCTGTAGCGCAAACAATAACCAAAGTTTGGCGGTTCTTTCATAAAAGGGCAAAGATGAGTCATGGAATGGTGTAGCGTCTTCACCATCTGCAAATGCTAACAATTGATCCAGGCCTTCATCTTCTTCAAACACGCACAATAGACCAACCACATGGGCCGCCTGCCAACGCTCCGCCGAATCTGGTGATGCCAGTGCCGCCCAAATATATCCTGCGTAAGATACCGTTACATCCGTTGGTGGACGGAGATGGGGCCCCCATTTGCCGTCACCATCTTCCTCGTCCATATCCAACTCAAGCAGTTTTAGACCGTAATCTAAGGCGGATGCTGCTTGTTTGTGGGTAAGCGAGGGAGCGATAAGTCCTACTAGCGAGAAAAGGCGACCTGATCCTAGAATTATCGGATTTTCTGCGCACGCTTCCACAACCCAGTGGAAAATTTCGGCTTCGGTCACACCAGAGCATTTTGAAATGACGTCATATGGCAATGGTTGCCAATAGCGCGACTTTGCAATTTCATAAAAGTGTGTTTTGCAAACTTGTTCAGTTACTTTTCTTAGGGTGGACTGAACATAATTTCTGTTGAGCCATTCGGCGGGAATAGATTCGTAAATCCCACGTATGTCATAGAGACTGAAATCTGAAACTGAGAATATTGCCTCAAGGGCTGCAGATTCTTCATTCTTCGGAATTCTATTGAAGAATTCGGAAGCAAAAGGCTCAAGGTGATAAGGTGGTTCCCCTTTCCACATACGGCGGTGTGCAATTTGAATTGACTCAGGTGACGTTACATTTAGTTCTTCAAAAATTTTATCCCAATCTTTTGGTGGATCAGGTTTGGGTTTGTAATTTCCAAGGGAGCCTTCTCGTCTCTTTCGATCTCGCTTCTCCTCACTTGAGGAAATGTGACTTCGATTCTTGAAGTCAGATTCATTCCAATCGTTCTTTGATGCCAACTCAGTTAAACGGTTCCAAGCGTCAGGCGAGTCTCCTCTAATCTCCATACATCGAACTGCAGAATCAAAAAACTTCCTTTGCTTTACCTTGTCATCAGCACTTCTAATGGCATCTTCCAATAATTCTAGGCTGTTCCATTCGTACTGAAAACCGACAAAGGCAAGTGCTGCCGACGAGGAAATTTGATCCAAATCTCTTAATTGCTTGATTGCTCGCGGAACCTCTCGGTCCATCCAACCAAATGAGCGATCTTTCCAACGGCTTGAAATTGTCAGTGATGATGAGGGACAAAGTTTCGCGATTGCTTCAATTGTGCCTTCCCAGTCGAAATATTTGTCGCGAGCAACGAAATCGTAGACAACCTCTGCGGACCGAGCCAAACGATAGCTCATTTCCGGTAATGGTGAGCATTGATCAGCAGCCTGATAGGAAAGCTCCAGCAGGGAGGACCAACGATCAAGATTTTCATCTCCAATCCGTCCAGCAACCTCTACTGCCTTCTCAATGTAATGTTCTGCTTCATTCGTGTTTGCAGCATAGATAGCTCGAGCTAAGCGAGTGTAGCTATCGACCTTTTGCTCGGCATCCATCCGTTCCTGATCAATGATATCGAACGCTTCTTGAGCAAAGCCAAACGCATGATTAGTGTAATTATCGGCTCTTGCGCAGAGATGGGCTAGATGCGTTAATGCCGGTGTGAATAGCTTTTGTCTTAGTGATGACTTCCATTGGTTGAACCTGTTGATCCTCTCTTCTGTAGGATCAACCAAAAGTAATATTTCCACCCACAAACGCGAGATTTCTTTCGTAACAAATCGTGTGTCACGATGGCCGCCGTAATCGTCGCTTTTAAAATCTTTGAGACAATCTTCAATGGCTTGATCAAGTTCTTCAGCTTTGATTTTCTTTAGAAGTGCTCGTGTCCATAACTTGTGCCATGGCAATACTGAGCCGACCCCTTCTCTCAACTCTCGCGTCTCTCTATCCTGAGAGTGTCGATCCTTCTTGAGTTGTTCTTGAATATCTGACTTAGCGAAATCGGACAATTTGATATCTTTGTTTCGCAATGCCGCTCGCAGACAGTTGGCGCGAACGATCGTAAACCGAGGTTCATCTGATAGACTGCTGAAGTAGGAATTTTGGGGAGATGGTATGTAAATATCAAGAACATCAGCGATATAAGCGCGGTTATTCGCTCTCCGGACAATCGCTGCTTGAGCCACTGAATTCGCAACCGCAAGCAACGGTTCCTCGTGTGATGGGCCAGCATTTTGCTTTTTCAGTTGCCGTTGGAATTTTCTTAAGCCGTCTAGTGCAATTGAGACGGATTTTCGGTTTGGGTATCGAAAAATATCATTTTGTTGGCTAATTGCAGCCAACAGGATACAAAGGTTCTCCTGAGAGCTCTGAACGATTTGATCGACTAAATCATATTCTTTGAGATCAATTAGCCTCTGCAAAACGATTGAGCTTACACGGAATGCGACGGTCCTAGGTGTCCATCTTTCTAGTTCTTTGACGAAAGCCTCGGCACCGACGAGATACAATGTGCACATAGCGATTTCTGCAATATCAGCATCTTGTATCTCCTCATCTTTGCGTTTGTCTTTTGGAAGTTTCGACCAATTATGCACCCAACGGTGAGCGAGTCGCAAATAGCTACGTGCTTCCGGCAAGGTTTCACTCTTGCCTGACAATAGACATGCTTCGTAGGCATGATGACCACCATGCCAGCCGGAAGAAAATGATTTCTGAGCAATGATTTCTCTGATGCGATGAGTCGGCAAGAGATGGGATATTAGGTCAGTATTTTCTTGTATGAGTGTTTCTTGGCGGTCATTTCCAGCTGTTTCACCGCCAGCCTTGAGCGCAAGTTTCACCGCGTCATCGTACCGCTTTCTTCGTAAGGCGGCTTTAAGAGCGAATTGCAACCTTTGAAGTGAAGCATTCCGCCTATCAACAGCATTGTCTCCCTGATGGTCGGTATCCCGTAAAGCCTGCTCGACTAACTCGTCATAAAGACCTGCTTCCAACATTAACTGAGGCAATGCAGAAGCCGCGTAGCTATTTGTAACAGCAAGCGGTTTAAGAACCCCAACAAATTTGGTCAGTTTATCGTCTTGTGGTCTGAAATTCTCCCTAAACCACGTTTCCGAGGGTTCGTCGTAGAATTGTATAGCGTCTCCGGTTATGGACAGCGGTCGTCCCAAATCATTAGCAAAGCTTCGAATTGCACTTGCATCAAGTCCAGAAACGCATGACAGAATTTCAACAGGCACAAACGGTCGAAGCGATGCGAGTGCTTCACAAAGTGCCTTTATTTGAGATGCTTCCGCTCTGGGTAAACTATCTAGATGTTTAGCAATTGCTTCTTCAAACATTGCCCGTATCGTATCTTCAACAGAACTGGGTTCTGGGCCGAGAAGAGTAATGGTTTCTTGCAAGTCCCGTTCTCTGCTCAATGCTGTTGCCTGTACACGAGGGTTTTGCGTGCTAAGCCTATGGAATTCTTGGACGTCACGACTATTTGCATTTGGAAACAGGGCGGTCAGATGTGCACGTGTCTCAGCTTCGGAGAACGGTTGTAGTGGCAAGTCCACATAACCGTGTGGTGGACTTATCATTCCAATTCTGTGGGATCGACAGAGGAAAACCGGCACAACACCTTCCGGCAATCTTTCCCGTATTAGGTCTTTGGCAAAACTGGCACGCTCCTGATATTCCTCAGCGGCCATTTCGGCGTTATCTGCGGCATCAATTAAAATTACTAGTTTCGCATCTGGATTATTAGCATGAAGTATGCTGGTCGCTTGTTCTAATCGATATGCAAAGGCTTTGAGGTAATCCGCAGGCTTTGCCAGTCTTGATGGAATGAGGGGATGACAGAGCCCCACAGAGGCCAATTCGTTTGCGATTTGGACCAACCCAACGGAATGCTCGTCCCGCCGCTGAGTTGCGTTTCGATAACTTCCGTTTCCGAAACAATCATAGATGATTGCAAAAGACCCACACGATATCTGACTCACTAAACGGTTTGCGAGCGCCGTTTTTCCAACGCCCCCCTCTGCATGTAGGACAATCGGGTTGCCGTCGTTTTTCAGTATCGTTTGAATGAAGTTGTTTTCCTGCTCCCTAGCGAAATGGCTTTCTCCAGATTCAATGAGAGATGGAGCGGGGAATAATTCATCATGATCTGTGTTCAGATATCTAAGTACATCTTCTCGCGTAATTTCCGGATTTGCTGCGAATTCGGGAGATATTTTTTCAACTACAAGGCGCCATAATTGGTCTACGGCTTCAGAATCCCCGCCGGGCATGTAACCCCTGAGTTCTTCAATCAGAATGCTGCGCTGTTTCCAGTGTACCTCATTTGCATCATCAATGCGGAAGTTGGAAAAAAATTCATAAGCTAGATCGTCATTCTCGGCTCCCAAATACCCCTTGATTTGGCTCCATTGTTTCTTGTATTTTTCAGCAATGCTTCTGGTTTTAATTCTCGATACCAGGTCGATTACACTTTGGGCAGCTGGCCGATTGGTCGTGTAGGTGAATTCAATCTCTTGTGTGGCAGTGTCTGCAGCTTCCTTCTTCCAGATTTCAAAACGTTTGAAGAAACCTTCTAAAGTGTTCTTCAACGAACTCAATGTCCATGGGTCATCGCCTTGATACGAGTGTTTCAGCTGATGATAGACTATTTTCCGCGCGCTCTTGATTTCGTCGCCGCCAAAGTATTCGGCAACATCTACTACTTCTTCACCTGTGCCAGCGTTTTCAGCAGGTGATTCACTTGGTGAAACACCTTCCAAAGTGATGCAAACCAAATCCGAGTTGGGGGCAAGTAGTCCAAGGCAACGTCGAGCAGCCCATCGATAGTGAAACTGATCGCCCGCTCGTGTATATCTGACTGTGTCTGATTTTCTCGCCATGAGTTAAATTGTATAGGATTTTAGTGCGGTTCAAAATTTAGTTTGGAGAGTGGCAACAGCAAGCTCCATGTTTATCAAAGTTCGCAACGAAAATGAATTTTTGCTTAAGTTCAATCGTTGACTGTCAAATATTTGTAACTACAAAATAAATTATAATCCACAATAATTATGAATTTTCACAAGTTTGGAAGTTTAGATTCGGTACCCGGAAACAAGCGGCTTTCCTATTTGCACAGAGTTTTGAGTGATGAAGAAATTCAGTTGCTTGGCGAACAGGTCCAGAAGCATGAAACATCGCTTTGGGCACACTGGGATGAATTCATCACTAAGAGTCTGACACTTGGCAAAAGCCCACTCACCCTAAAAGGTTCACGTGACACTCTCAAATTTATTATCCGTCATACTGGTATGGTTTCAATTGAGGAATTGAACTCACCTGGAATATTGGATGATCACCTGTTCCGCCTGCAGGAAGAACGCAATTTTAGCCTGAACACCCGCCGCTCATACATCAAAAATTTGAACACCTATTTCATTTGGCTTTACCGCAACCACCACATTTCAGAAAATAACATAGCTCGCATTGAGCGTGGTAGGGAACGTCAGAAGGAAATCTTACCGCTTACACAATCCCAAGTTGACCGAGTAATTGTCCATGTTTTCACGCGAAAACATAGCTGTTCACTTGAACGCGCCAGAAACAATTTTGCTATCGATGTTTTGCGTTTCACTGGCATAAGACCATGCGAACTTTTGGACATGACCACAGATGCTGTCTATCGTGAAAACGGAAAATGGGTGCTGGCAGTTCAAGGTAGGAAACAGCATGCCCGTGTTCGCTATTATGAATGCCCGATGTTCATTGTTGATGGGTTTAAACGCTTCATGAAGCTTCGTGCTGAATATGGCCGATGGGAAACATCACTGTTCATATCAATGTCTAATAAGGAAGGTTGGACCACTAGCGGTCTTCAGAATTTCTTCAAAAAGATTTCGAAGGAAATTGGGTTTCGGGTAAATGCCTATGGCTTTCGTCGGTTTGTGGCCACGCAGATGAGTGATAGAGGCGTGTCTCGCGATGACATGTCCCGTTATCTTGGGCACACCCGATTTACGACAACTGATCTCTACATCGAACGGAATTGCCGCCTTACGGCCAACGCTAGCGCTGTGATGTCCGCCATTTGCAACCCCTAGCGATGATTCAGCGGATGCGCATCGACGGTGTTTCTTATGTCATCGGCGGAAGCCTGAACATAAATTTGCGTCGTCTTGAGATTCGAATGCCCAAGAGATGCAGAAACACCCAGAATGTCCTTTGAACCTCGATAAGCCAGCGTCCCAAAGGTGTGCCTCAACATATGAGGTGTAACGTGAATTCCGGTTGCCTTCCGAAGCCGATCGAAAATTCGCCTAATGCCAGATACCCCCAGCGGCTTGTGTTCTCGCAAACAAGCAAAGAAATGAAAACCATTCTTGTGTCTGCGATCCCGCTGCTCGGCATAGATTGAAAGAAAACAATGAAGCCGAGAGTTCATCGGCACAACGCGGTCTCTTCCCCATTTCCCGTCCATGACGAAAATTTTTCGATTTTCCAGATCGACATCGTTGCGTTTCAAGTCACAGAGCTCTTTCCGACGCAAACCGGAAAATATGAACATGGCGACTACTGCCCGGTTTCTGACTCCTTCTGATTTAATGTACCATTTGATGTTGTAGGCGGCATCAAGGATTTGAATTGCCTGTTCTTCAGTAAGAGCCTTTGGCAAGCTCATAGGCAACCTTGGCCGATCCACCTTCAGCATCGGATTTTCTTTCACAAGACCTCGAATTACCGCCCAGTTGAAAAATGCTTTCAGATTTTTGTGGTGTGTGAAGAAGGTGTAGGGAGACCAATTTCGATTTGCGCTCGCTGACAGGAACACACGTTCCAACGCGATTGCATTGAGGTCGTCTAAGAATTTTGCAGTGCTATGGATTTCAATCAACCGAAATGATTCCCGGTAGGTTTTGATGGTTGCAGGACGCAATCCTTTTATCATTGCGCCATGTTCGAGGTATTGATCGAAAACGAAGGCTACAGGCAATTTTTCCATGAAAAATGAGTTAGGAGTACCTTTTGCTCATTTTCAGGGCTGAGACGAAGTTGGAGCTACCTCCCAAATAGAGGTCCCTCCACATTTTCAAATTTGGATGAATCTGGTGGGCACGCCAAGACTTGAACTTGGGACCTTTCCCTTATCAGAGGAACGCTCTAACCAGCTGAGCTACGCGCCCGAAACCCGGGCAAGGATAGAAATCGATTAAATTCTGTCAAAAGAATTGGTGAGATTTTCTTAGGTGGTAGAACTCAGCAAACCGCAGCGCATCCTTATCAGGTAGACGAAGTGCGCCAAAGTGAAGTGTAAAACGCTCCCAGACTGACTTTAATGTTGTTTCGCAACATCGTGTGTCATCCAAAGTTGGAGCCTCATCCCTGAAAGAGCAAATTCAGGATACAGCTGTTAATGGGTTTGGCAAATTTTCTTCTGAATTTTTGCCCAATGCAATTTCCCAAAAAATTCGAAAGATAGCAAACGTCATGAAAATAGGGGCGGGTTTTGGTAATCTCCAAGAGGGAATGGATCAGCGGTCCACAAGGTCATTGACTTGTAATCTTACGAGGTCTGAACCGCGAAGCATTGTATCAATCCCAACGCAGAACAGACATAAATCACGGAACTGTTTTCTATTTTCAAGCTCTCGTGTGATTGCCTGAATTTCATCTCTGGAAAACGGGCGTTTCTGACCAACGGCGCGGCCTTTGTTCCACGGAACCGAACTTTTTTTATGCATGTGTGTAAGGGGAATAATTGCACTGCTTTCGCTTTTTATAAAAGCGAGCACTAATTTCAGTTATTCGCCGCTTTGGGAGCGGCTTTACGCAATCTCACGGTGCTTCGAATAACTATGATACTGACGCAAGCAACTGAAAAACAAGGTAAATTTACTTGCGCTTTTATAAAAAGCAAGCACTATGTTGGTGTTCTAACCAAACATTTTATGGAGAGCACACGAGAAACGGCTTCGGTATGCGAACGAGAAGAATTAGCCAAAAATTTAGCCAAAGGTCATGGATTTAATCTCTATCAACAATATGACGAAAAGCAGGCTGCGCAATTCATCAACGTTCACCCCAACACCCTCAAAAATGCGCGGCAATCAGGCAAAATTGCATTTCTGCAAAAAGGCCTGCGTTCCATTGCCTATTTTGGCTTTCAACTGGCCGATTTTCTAATAACCAACATTGAACCATGCCCAAATCAACCACACGGGAACGATATCAAATTGGAGACAGCTGGCTCTCCCAACAAAACCGGTCAAAGGCTTGGTGCCGGACATGGTACGATGCCAAAGCTCGACAAACAAAGCGCAGTAGCCTCGGCACGCAGGATTTTGAAGAAGCAAAAGAAAAGCTGACAGACTGGTTTGTAATCGAGCAAACCAAAACTAGTGAAGCGTCAGAAGACGTTTTGTTGGCCGAGGTGATTGCCCGGTACTGGGAGCGCCATGGACAGCATTTAGCATCGTCCTACCGTACCAGAACCGCACTTGATTATTGGTTGGAATTCTACGGGGAAATTACTGTGGCTGAATTGACCGGTATCGAGAAACAGGAAGGTTTTCACGTCTGGTTAAAAGATAAGGGTATGAAAGCTTCAACCGTAGCACGGGTGATTACTGCTGGAAAAGCGGCCATCAATTTTGCATGGAAGCGTGGGGAGATTGCCAGCGTCCCTTACATCGTTCCAATCAAAAAATCTGAGCAAGGGCCAAGTGAACCGCGCGGACGTCCCTTGGAAATTGAAGAGATTGCTGCCTTGTTTGAAGCCAGCAATAATCCGAATTTTCATATGTTCCTGATTTTTATGATTGCGACAGCTGGCCGTCCAGATGCCATCAAGGATTTGACGTTAGATCGGTTGGATGTAAAAAACCGTCTGATCATTCTCAATCCGGCTGATCGCCCACAGACTACCAAATATCGCCCAACGTTGAGAATGCCAGAAAATATAGTGCGGTTGGTTGAGCGATTGAAGTCGGAACATCCTCCAGAAACATATGTGATTGGCCTTGGTCCGCAAAAGATGAACAACATACGGACCTCATGGCGTGGAGCACGGGCAAGAGCCGGATTGGACAAGCAGGTCAACCCCTATTCTATCCGACACACAATGGCGCGTTGGATGCGCAAAGAAGGTGTCTCGGCATGGGAAGTTTCCGCCCAACTGGGGCACAAGCGAAGCGATCTCTCAATCACTGAAATCTATGCACCATATGATCCCACTTACTTGAATGAGGCAGTTGAAGCGATTGATATGTTGTTTGCCAAAATAACTACTATCAATGATCAAGCGCATACACTATTGCAGTGAGGTCACGTTGTAAAAGCAGCCATTGGCGTAAAAGGTTTAATTTGCCGATATGTATACTTTCAGGTGTTGTTATAGCAATATTCATGGCGTTTCAAAATGTAAGGCCGGTAAACTTAGTAATCTTGTCGCAGCGATAAGATTATGCAAATTGATATGATATCCAAAACTGTACTCTAATTGCAGAGAAGTTTAAAATGTCGAAGAGGGTTGAAGCGAACAAAATTGGCGCCATAGGAGAGGCAATTTTCGAAGCAAAATTTTCAAAATTTTTCCACTGTTCCCGTCTTAGCAACGACGTTGGGTTCGATTTTGTTTGTTACTGTGTCGATGGTGAGGCACTAAAACAGCAATTTCTGGTTCAAGTAAAATCGACAAAAAATTTCCCCGGCCGTGCAAAATTGAAAGCGAGTACTGTGTTATGGTATCGTTTTATCCAGCAACCAGTTGTGATTGCGTTTGTTGATATAAGTAGTTCAGAGATGAGGATAGGAAACATAGCAAGTTTGCTGAGGACAACCGTGCCTACTTTAGCAAGTTCTGAACTTGATCTCTTTAACGCTGAAAATGCAGCTAAAATTTCTAGTTATGTGGTCGACTTTTATGAAGCGATTGATGGAAGTTTTAATGCTCAACACCACCAAGATAATTGTGTTCTTCAGGAAAAAATAGAGGCACTAAATCATGTCTTTCTACCTGACAATGATCATTCAGATTTCACTACATATTTCTCCAGATATACAAAACTCTGGGAGCGTGCGGAAAACCGCCTATTGCTGGGTTATCCAATACACCACATTAAACGTGCACTAAAAGGTGACAGGCGTGAAGATATTGAAAATAGCTTTTTGATGTTTCTGTATATGGAAAGCGATGCAATTCATTGGGTGAAGGATGAAATAACTCAACTTAAGTCAGCTTTCAAATACTGGGAACTTTATGAAGCGTTAAGGGCTGCTTGTTTGCGCATTCATCAAACAAATTTTGTAAAAAATTCGGACTTCAACGATATTTTGGCACAAAAAATCAGTATTCTCATGACATTGATGTTCGGTGAGAAACAAGTTGAATACGCATCTCTTTTATCTCATTCATTTGATCCCGAAATCTCATTGGAGCTGGGTTCTCGTCCAAATACATACAACGCAGTGACAAAGGCATTTGATAGTCTAAGATCACCATTTAACCCAGATGCAGAATTGCGTGATCAAGCTAATGAAAAAGCCATACTAGCTTCTTTCGTCAACCCCAATGTCAATTACATGGATTTTATACATCTTCTCTCCTGGAACCTAAGATACAAGATTACAACGACCAAAATTAGGTCTCGGTTGATGAGGCGTTTTGATACGCTAATTTGCAAGGGCTCGATAACTCACCCAGATCTCAGAGTTCGTTTTGATTGTCTTTTAGTAATGGACGACTCAGACCACAAAGAGCTGAGGAGCTTGTTGAATGAAGTTGCAAAGCAAATTAGTCAAATTCCAGATGACAATTCAACGGAAGTTAAATCTAAGAGATTAACTGAGTTACGGAATGATATTGAAAAAAAACTGCATTCATAGTTTTGTTATTAATTGATCTATTTGAATAGTTTTTTGTTTTGATTAGCTATGCCGGGTTTAAAAAAAGAAAAATTTATGTTTGAAAAAAACACTGTTTTGAGGGCGCGTATATTTCACACTGGTGGGACAGTAGCTATGGATCCCGGTGCTGACAAAAAGTCAGTTATTATGAACACGGAATTTCAGGAGCGGATGGGTCCCATTCTTGAAAGAAGCGCTAACGGTCTAAAATCCCTGCTATCTGTAGATATTGATTATAAACACTGCTTTATTTCTGCTGAAGATAGCAGCAACTTACGTATGCACAATATAAACTCCATGCATAGAATGGTAATGGAAACGCAGCTGTCATGCCGCTCTTTGAGGAATTTGGTGACAATCGATTCACATTCCCGGTCAAGTTCTTCTGGCTTGTAATGCGGGCGCTGTGAAAAACGACCTGTTCTGTCAGGGACGTACTTTACCATGATGTCTTACACTACCGCCTGACATCCTTGCGAAACGCAACCATTGCGCGTTTCACGTCTTTTTCGGAGAGATTCCTCTCTCGAACATCAGATGGAAACTTTCCCGCTAGGTAGTACAACCAGTCCACATCCGCCGCCAACACATTGGCAAATTGTTGCACCATATGATCTGACGACGGCTTACGCCGGTCATGTTCAATGTCATTCAAGTACTGTGGGGATATTCCATCGTCATCCTCGCGTCGTACTCTGGATGCAAGTTCTTTCTGACTCCAACCAAGATTTTTGCGAGCTTCCATGATTGCCCGACCGAAGGTTTGTTCTTTAGCGTTCATGACTCTCCTGCTTCAAAATACGCAACTACGCTTATTAGCGTATTAGGTTTTTTAACCGCAGTCAAGAAAACAGATGTGGAGGAGCTTTTTGAGGCGGCTTGCAGAAAGGCATTGTGGCACTACTAGCAAATGAAAACCTACTCTCGGGCTTCCGTTATGCGCTAGAGCCTATAATTGCGTTTTATGCGCTGATTCGCATAGCTATTTTTTATGCGCTAAATACGATATTGCAAAAATATCGGAAATAGCGCATAATGTGTACAAGAGGATAAATTCATGCAACTTGCACGCAACCCAAAACAAATAGGCAATGCTGTCCGCCGAGAACGTAAAAAACTCGGCCTCAGCCAATCCGAGCTCGGAGACAGGTCCGGACTTCGCCAGGAAACCATCTCGCTAATTGAAACCGGTAATCCGGCGACAAAATTAGAAACACTGTTGAGCGTACTGTCCGCCCTCGATCTGGAATTTCAGATCGCACCGCGTTCAAAACATTCCCCGCATGATATCGAGGAATTGATCTAATGGCACGACAGCGCCAATATACTCCGCTGCGCGTCTATCAGAACAATCGATTGGTTGGTCAACTGTTGAAAGAACCAAGTGGCGCAATCGAATTCCTGTATGACCAAAGCTGGTTGGACAGAAAGAACGCCTATCCGGTTTCATTATCTCTACCGTTACGTGAAGACGCTTACAGGGGGGAGCCCGTTGCCGCGGTCTTCGAAAACCTACTTCCAGATTCAGAAGGCTTAAGACGTCGCGTTGCAGAGAAAGTCGGAGCCAAGGGCAGCGACGCATACAGCCTACTGGCGGAAATTGGCCGTGACTGTGTCGGGGCACTACAATTCATCGCCGGTGATGATGATGTGGATATCGGCGATAGTGCAACGATTGATGGCAAACCAGTCGATGATACCGCAATCGAGAAGCTACTCACCAATCTTGTTCAAGCTCCGCTGGGATTAGAACGAGATGACGATTTTCGAATTTCAGTTGCTGGGGCTCAGGAAAAGACAGCCCTGCTCTGGCACAAAAATAAGTGGCATAAACCAAATGGCACAACGCCAACTACGCACATATTCAAGACCCAAATCGGTGAGCTGCCGAATGGTATCGACCTGACCAACAGCGTCGAGAATGAGTACTATTGCCTAAAGCTGATCGAGGCCTTCGGTCTACCCGTAAACGCGGTGGAGATACATACATTCGGCAAAACTAAGTCACTAGTGATCGAAAGGTTTGACAGGCGATGGACGAAAGATGGTCGACTTCTCCGCCTTCCGCAAGAAGATTGTTGTCAGGCTTTGTCGGTACCACCAACGCAGAAATACGAAAGCGAGGGCGGTCCGGGAATTGCCTCCATCATCGGTCTACTTAAAGGCAGTGATGTGCCCGCAGAAGATATGAAGGTTTTCTTCAAGGTACAAATACTGTTCTGGCTGATCGGCGCAACTGACGGGCACGCCAAGAATTTTAGAGTCCCCGTTAGGGGATCCGTAAACCCCTCGCCTTTAGGCGACGGGATGAGTATCATCCAAGAATGCAATTCAACAAACGTGGTAGCCATACTGTTTGGGACTGCAAGTACCATTTGGTATGGACGACAAAATACAGATATGAAGTCCTTGGTAAGGACATAGGCGATCGCTGCCGAGAGTTATTGCGGGCGATTGCGATTTCGCATGAGATCTATATTCATGCGGGCTCGATCAATCGAGATCATGTACATATGCTGATTTCCATTCCACCGAACCTATCGGTTTCACGGGCTGTTCAGTTCTTGAAGGGGAAAAGTTCCCACAAATTGTTGAGTGAATACAAAAGCTTGCGCAAGCGCTACTGGGGTCAACATTTGTGGGCGCGTGGATATTGGGTGAATACGAGTGGGAATGTGACGGATGAAGTGTGGAGAGAGTATATCAAGAATCAGACACCACCTGAACCTGATGATGATTTTGAGGTCGTATAGTCCGCCGAAAGGCGGACCGATCCGGCTTATAGCCGTAACTCGAAGCCACCGGCTTTAGCCGGTGGAGTTTTCACTATCTACCTTATGCCGGGCGGCGGCTTTCGCTTGACTCCGATATATGACGTGCTCACCGCTCAGCTCAGCCTCGATAACAACGAGATTAAACGTAACCAAATGAAGCTCGCTATGTGTGTCGGCACAAATCGTCATTACAAAATCAACGACATTCATGTTCGCCATTTTATCCAAACGGGAGTTACAGCCGGTTTGCCGAAACAACTCATGCACACCGCGATTGAAGAAATTGCGGATAACGTCAAGAACGCCACTGAAAAAGTAGAGTCGTTGTTGTCGCCGGACTTTTCAACGGACCTCCATGACTCGGTGTCCAAAGCGATGCTCGTGCGCCTCGGCGGCATGAAATTGGTAGAAACTAATTAGCGATTCTCCTCTGTGGCTGCCGTCGCTATGTTGATAAGCTGGGTTAGTTTGTTTTTGGCGCGCATCCAATCGGCGCACGGTTGGTTGATGTGATTATCATGGTCACCATGATGCTCGTTGAAAACGTGATTGAACAGCAAGAGGTTCACCACCATGGCCATGGTCGCGCTGAAAGCGTCTCGATGACATCGTCTCCATGAAATGGTCAAGGGGATTTCAGGGGCAGCAAGAACGCTCCCTTGAATGGTGATGCAACCGCCACAAATTGCGAGTGATTAATCGGCGATACGATTTGATGGTGCGGGAAAGGATTAATGCTGACCCGTACCATGGGCCAGAGGGATACAACGGGAGAGCGCAGCGTCTCCCTTGTCAAGATTGGTGTTGTAATACAACACACATCTTGCGGAGCACGTTATTCTAAAACTCTGACCACCAATTCCTTTGTGCGACGGGTCATGAACCCGCCCATATGCGCGCCAAACCCTTAACACTCATAAGGCAGCTCCGAGCCCTTCTCAGTCATTGAGTAAATGCCGCAATTGAATGGTTCGTGATTAGGTTCACAGTCAAGAATGTCCCTAATCGGGCATCAGGTCATCTAACCCTAGACGCATTTAACCTCTACCGAGCAACAGCCTGGTCTTGTCGACAATGAATCAACTGTGCAGATCGCTTCATCGTCTTTGTTACTACGGTTGAATTGATGTAACAGCCTCAAATCATTGCTGGTACAGGCCATAGCGAGACTTTACTCTATGATATCGGATCGTCCAAGACTTGGTGGTCGCTGAAGAAAGAAAGCGAACGGTGGTAGTGTTTTTCTGTCAAAGCCTTATCCCTTTTGTTCCGGTGAGATCAACATGTTGTAGGTCATTGGTGATTTTTTGACGGCGATGGCGAGGATGGTTTTGAAGGCGGAGTGGCGGTTTCGGCGACGATTGAACCGGAAGACGAATTCATCGAGATAGGTTTGCAGATGTTTGGCCCGCAGCCCGTGATAGACACCCAAGCCCCATGTTTTGAGGTTTGAAAAAGCCCGATGCACCCAGGGCAATACGATGTGTGCTGCCATCGGCCCGATGGTATGGGGTTGATGATTGAGACCGGGGATAGTGTTGCTCACCCCCTGATAACCGGACCAGCCATCGGTCCTTGCAATCGTTGTTGGAGCCAGGCTCCGCTCAACGAAGAGATGCAGGGATTTGGCGCTATAATCCTCAATTCTCGCCAGACGCAGCCTCCCCGGACGCCCCCTTTGGTCCACTTCAACCGCACCGGCCACCAATAGTTTCCCCTGATGCGAGCGGCCTTGCCCTCCCATGACGGGTTCTTGTTTCGAACGGCAGGAAATCGCGGTTTCATCAACTTCCACAAGGCCTTGCAGGGGCGAGCGATCACTATCCACCATGGCCCGGCGTAATTTGGCGCACAATAACCACGCGGTTTTATAAGAACCAAGGCCCAACTGGCCCTGCAACTGCAAGGCGGAAATACCGTTGGAATGGGTGGTCATCAAAAAAGCTGCCCAAAACCAGACCGTCAGGGGTAATTTCGAGCCGTGCATTACTGTGCCGCTGGTTACCGAAGTCTGACGATGACAGCGTGTGCATTCGTAAGTAAAGGCCTTCGTCTCAAGCGCCCATGCCTTATCATTCCCGCATCGCGGACACACAAATCCATCGCGCCAGCGCATCTCGTAAAGCCACGCAGCACACGCCGCCTCATCGGCAAAACGGTGTTGAAATTCAATCAAGGATGTTGGTGTAAACAGCATGGCAAAGCTCCCTTACATAAGGCCTAATGTTCACTATATGTTCTACACCATTCAATCCGCAATGTCACTACATATTGTGCCACCGGACCAAAAGGGATAAGGCTTTTCTGTCAAACTTGAGATACTAATGGATCATAGTACTTGGTGATATTTTGTGATTTTACAATGAGACCGTCAATAGCTGCAATTATTTTGTGTTTGCTGACTTGTACAGTCGGATTAGGAACGAATGCTTCCTGGGCAGACCAGTCCAAACCAGAGATAAGGATAGATGATCCTTTCTCAGGAGCAATATGGCAGTTGGACATGGATTTAAGCGAAAATTATGTCGCGACCTCATCGCACAATAATCTGGCAACTATTTGGAGGATTGATAACCTCAATGATTCTACAAATTTTCATGTTCCACGAAGACGGGAGCAAGCCAAGAGGCAGCGCGGCGTTGCCATTAGCCCAAACCAAAAGTGGCTGGCTTATGGCGTACCACCACTAGTCGATACGGCAGGCAAGGTGCTGTCGGGTACCGCTCAGATTTACATATTTGACACAAATTCTGGCGAAATTGTTAAAACGATTGTCGGTATAGAAAGCCGCATGCGGCGGCTTGCGTTCTCGCCTGACGGCGAATTCCTTGCGGCAGGTCTCACAGACGGGTGCGGAGTTAGGGTATGGCAAACGAACGTAGATTGGACCCCGTACGGCAAGGACAGTCAGGGTTATGGACTAAAGGGACAATGTTGCGAAAACGATGATTTAGTCGGTTGTGCTACGCATGGTGACACCGCCGGAATAGAATTTTATCGTGATGAGCAGGGGGGCTTGAGTTTGATTTCGTCAAGCGACACAGGTGTTCGCCTTTATCGACTGGATAAAAAACCACTAGTGCCTGAAAGTTTTGCCTCATCTGAACAAATTCGGCTTCCACGACCAACCGACATTTCTATTAGTAACGATGGTAAGAAACTCGCAATAGGGACACGTAGAGGATTTGATGGCGATTCCGGACTGAAGGTTGCCATTTTGAGGTTGCCATCTTTACAACCAATTGAAATGTCCCCTTTAAGTATAGGATACAATAAATTTTTTCGCACAAGCGTTCAGCAAAAAGCACGGAATAGCGGCGGTCTGAATTTAGGCCAAGTTGCTTGGTTGAGGGAAAATGGAAGAGAATGGATTTATGCAGCAGGTGTAATTTGGTGTGCTTGGTTGAAAGATCCAAATCTCATCCTCAATTCCAAAGATCATTTCAGAAAGAATTGCATGGTTCGATGGCCGATCGAAAATGGCCAATCTGTTGGCCCACCTGAATTCTTTGTTGTTGGAACAAACAACGTCTACGGTCTAAAATCATTCAAGCGACAGCGATCCAATACTGGCTTGATTTACATGGATGGTAAGCGGCTATCAATTGTCAACCCGCTTGGCCAAATTGCTTCAAACGCAAAAGGAAAAAAACTAGAACAGCACTCCAACTCGATAGATTTTCGAAGATATTCTTATAGAGAATTTTCTTTGTCGAGCAATAATCGCATGATAGTTTTTGATGACTATCTAGATGGGCCGCAAGGACCCGTTCGACTTGCTTTTGACACCTCAAGTTTGTCTTTTGTTCAGATCCCAGGTGACCTTGCTTCATTTCAGTCACCAAACGAGGATGAGAGGTTTTTTGGCGACTCTAGTTCGTGGCGAGGTTCTAATTCTCCACCGGAGATCTTGTACCAAGGTAAAATTGGTCAACTGAGCACGAAACATTGGAAACCCTCCGAGTTGGCCCATGCGGTGTCCAGAATCGGTGAAACTAGTGAATATTATTTGGCAACTAGCCAGAGCATTCGATACTTGGAAATCAATGATAATGAGCATCGAGTATTGTGCAAGATTGATGTTCAGCAAGAAGCATTTCGCTTGACCCATTCTGCGGATGCCAAAACGCTCGTTGTCGGCCACTTCGATGGCACGTTACGCTGGTATCGGGTGGTTGGAGACAAGTCCAATTGTGAAATTAGACCAATTCTGAACATCTATTTTGAACGCAACAGCGTCGAAGGTTGGGACTGGATAGCTTGGACCCCAGGGGGATATTTTGCCCAGTCACCAAGAGCGTCAGATATAGGTGGATGGCTTATACCAAGACGTAGAAAAAATCTATGGCGTTCATTTTCAGAGATTGACTACGAGCTATTGTCCGAAAAATTCGGAAATCTTAAAAAATTCTATAATCCCGATCTTATTCGCCGATTGGTGAGCGATGAAAAATCGCGCAATGATGATTGGGGTCAACAGGGCCAAACCGCAATCGAAATTGCCCAGCATGTAGAGCGCAGGAACAAACTGGAAGTGTTGTTTTCAGATAATCTACGGAAAGGTGATGAAATCGCGGCTCGTTACCAACCCCTGCAGTTTAGCATTCTTCCGTCGATTTCTTCAGATTCCAAATTAAGTGATGGAGTTCGATGGCCAAAATACATATCGATCGTTGTAAATGGAACATACACTTTTTTCCGTGGGCCAGGACAATCTGCTGGTCCTAAACGGCCGTATGTTTTGACCACTCCCAACGAGGCCATCCAGTTCACGATAGAAGTTCCACCATCCGCTCGAAAAGCGGTTGGCGAGAGTGTGACGGTTTGTGTTCGATTGAGCAATGATCGCTCCGATTTTGTGAAATTCCATGAAACATGTAGAAAATTTTACTGGCATGGAAAAAGTCTGGCAACAAAACGACAGATGTGGGCCACATTAATTGGTTTTTCTGACTATGCAGAGCCACGAAAACTGCATTACTCTGCCTCCGATGCTATTGATATAGCCACATTACTCATTACTGATCATCTGGTATCAAAGGACAAAGAATGGCAATTCAATGAACAATTAAATATTCTTCTTATGATTTCAGACAGCGGGGATTATACAAACAGAGCACTATTGGAGCTGGGTAAACTTGCTGAAGTGTCCAATGTAGAGTTAAAAATAGTCAAAAACCCTATTTCTAGAGATATGATAACGGATTTAAAAAAATTTGTGAATGAAAGTCGTCAAATAAAAGACCGGGACAAAGAGACATATGAAAACGTCTTCCTTTTTTACTATTCTGGACATGGTCTAACGTTGAGAGGGAATATACAAGATTCGGTGCGTTTAGTTTTTCCTCAGGCTGACTGGGAGAATCAACAACAAATTCTTGATAATTCGGTAGGCACATATGCTGTACAGCAAATCATTAATACGTTCTCTGGACAAAAGATTTTCATATTTGACGCATGTAGAACCGTTTTTTTGGAAAAAGATTATACGAGTTTGAGCACAGACACACTTTGGCAGATTCATAAAAATTTGACGAGTTCATATCTGATTTTTGCATCCGAGAGTGGAAAACCGTCCTATGAAAACTCTGCTTGGAATTGGGATAATGTGTTTTTGAATTCGAAAATAGGTGTGCCAAACAACAAGGGAAACAGTTTTATGGGCTACGCGCTTTTGGAAGGTTTGACCAGTCCAATTGCCGACAATACGGATAGTGAACTCCACAAGGCTGGCCTGATTGAGTTTGGTGAACTCAGAGACTTCATATCGAACAAATTACTGCAGCGTGAAAATGTACGTGATGTGATGCCAATGGACCTCCCGCAAAGACCTCAGTTTCTTTTTACATCGGATGTTGAAAATGCTGACTTGTTTCCCTTACGCCGTGTAACATTTGATAATTGACGGTGGCGGTCGATTTTTGTCACGCAATTGAGTGGGTGATACCTTGACTGGTTGAATTTTACCTGGCACCAAATTTTCTCCAGAATATTTCATGGATAGATTGAACTATTCTGCTGGGGAGATTTTTGGCCAAGGTCGAGGAAAAAACGTGAGCCCTATCCAAAGATACGTCCGAGGCCTTTTTCGATGGAATTGGTTCAAGATCACCCGGTCTGTACAGAATTGCTCCCTTTGGACACCCGCTTTGTTTGGTCGCCTCAAAGATGCCAGGCATCGCTGTCAGCGACTTCCCCCATGGGTCGCCGCAAAGGATGGCAAACATAATTGATTCAACCTAACCATGAAGCGCTCTAGCCCTTCGGAAAACTTCATGGGTTTGCTTCTGGCCTTATGCGACTTTTGTCGCTGAACATTTTGGTGTGCCCACTTGCGAACTATGCGAAAAACTACGTATCAGTGGCCAAGCTTGACGGTTACTTTTGAAGGAACATGGATGTTCATATGGTGAATTGGCTTTAGGTCTGAATCAAGACCCGTAGTCGTTATTGATCCCAGGCGCGCTATATCCGTGGCAACGGCCATTGTAGATCCGCCCCAATTTGCGGGTTCAACCGTTAGCGAGATTCGAATTTTTACAGGATGAACTTGACCAAAGCTTTCCTTTTTTGGTTTGGCGACGTACGCAACGCAACGCCTAGTCAGATCAGTACAAAAATCCCTGGTCACCGCCGGATTCATCACAAAAGCCTCAAATACACTGTCTTCACCTGTTTCAGAGTTCAGAACTTGAACTTGGGTGACGTTAACATTTGCTGGTAAGCTGGCAACGACGCCGCAGGAGTGATTTCCTGCAAATTTGACAGTATTAAGCCCCGACAACTCCAACACCGCAGAATCCATTTTTGAAGGTCCGTTAGACCGCGTAAAGTTAGCCTCAAAGACGATTGGTTCTGTTGTGCCTCCCCCCCCGTCATCACAAGCGGATGCTAGATTTGGGCTCGAAAAAACAAAAACTGCGGACAACAACAATGACGAATTTATCATTTTCATTTTGGCTCTCCTTACATTTGCTGACTATTTCCAATTACATATCACTATTGTTCCTTTAATCCAAGGGTTGATTGATTGATCGTTGCATATTAAACTTTAATGGATCGTTGGTAGAAATTAATCGAACAACATTTAGAGTGGTGAAGTTGAAGTGGACAAATTCATGTTTGGTTTTGCTCGTCTTTTCACCTTTGCCATAGGTGTAATTACAGTTGTTACACTATGCGGCCAAGCAAGTAAGGCGGCCGACGAAAATATATTTAATCCATCAGAAGGATTTGAGGCGTCACTACGAGCTAGCGGATTAACTGATGGGCAGATATCTGAGGTATTCGTAGAATTTTCCAATGGTGAAACTGTACGTGGACTTGCACTGATCCGCGATTATATTACGCATGGTAGCAATTTAAATTTTACATCAGGCATAGGCCAATTCTGGCAGGAATTGAAATCCGCACTACCCGCAACCAAAGGGCCGCTGGATGTTGCAATGGATGATAAGTCCCTTGAGGCGTCCGGTGCATTTTCACAAAGTGTGTCCAAAGCACTCGAAGACAAACGGAATTCCGAACTTCCCAGTGGTATTCGAGTTTGGGGAGGAGCAAAAGTGCTTGAACCCGATGTGTACCGGGACGTGGTCGGAATTGTAGCCTCTGGTGGCAAATCTTGCTCAGGAACATTGGTCACCAAGGATATTGTAGTAAGTGCGGCACATTGTTTTTGCGCGAAAGTTAATGAAACAGTAATTCTCGGCCAGGAACTTGCAGCTTCAAACGAGCGTATTGCGATCGACTTAGATCGATCCGGCTCATTTATTCCGTGTGAATTACTTGGCACTAACTCAAAAATTGTTAAGAATATAGATCGGGGTGATGTAGCTGTTTTTAGATTGAAGGAATCTGTTCAGAATGTTCCTGTTCGCATGATTGCATCAAATCAAATGATTCAGACCGCTGCATCTGTTCGGACCGTCGGTTTTGGCGTTACCAATGATTTTTCCTCCGGCGTAAAATATTATGTTGATGTGATAATCGCATCTCACAACTGTGATGGAGTTTCTGAAGGAAAATCTCATAGTGATATGTTCGGATGCCGCCCACGGCGTGAATTGGTTGCAGCTGGTTTGAACAGAGATACCTGTGCCGGTGACAGCGGTGGACCTAGCTTTGTATTAGGGGCAGACGCCAAGCTATTTCTTGCAGCCGCGACTTCTAGGGCGGTCGATAAAACTGGCAAATGTGGACCAGGTGGAATTTATGTGAAGCTCACCAGTCCGCCAATTAAGGAATGGCTTATCGAAATGGGTGTTCCGCCTCAATCCTTCGCCAATTAACGGAGGCCTGTAGGTCACTTTTTGCTTGTTCGACCGACGACGCGCCAAACTCTTGTGAGAGTTCAGTGAAATATTGCAAGTTTGTTAGAGTCGAGACCATGCCGACGGTAATAGCGCTGCAACCGCAAATGCGTTTTGTACCCTGATTATTGGACTGTGCTCAGGTGGTTTGAATCCTACCTTTCTGATAGCTCGTACAGGTTGTTGTAGAGGGGTGTGGTATCCAATTTATATACCGGTGTGCCACAAGGGTCAGATCTTGGCCCTCTGCATTTCTTACAGTACAACATTGGGATCAAATGAGTCTTCATCAACATAGTGAACAACTGACTTGTACACGGTTGTTTTATGCATGTTGTGATGCACAAAGCATTCAATCCATGTTGATGATATGCTTTGTTTGCCTCACTTGTAAGTCACTTTGGATGAATGTGTCTGCTAAATTTCTAAATGTGAATGTCGTTAGAGCTCATCAGTGCCAGTGCTGACATTATTTGCTCTGGTATAACATTTTGTGCAACACATACAAATTAACAATAGTTATAGGTAAAAAAGACAAGAGTATACAAAAAAAAAAAAGTATACGAAATACAAAAAGTCCCAAAAGTCAAATTGCATGATGAAAAATAAACAACAATTAAAGCTGCAAGCAGCGATGAACGGGCCCTTGCCCCTTGTGCATGTTGGGGGGAGCAGCAGTCGTGGTGTTGTTACTCAATGAATGATTGAGTAAAATATTATTTCCTGCATGGAGTACATGGCGATGGGGATGACACATTGAACATTCTGCATACATTTGATGAACTATGTAGCATGTAGGTTTCACTTCCTGTTGCAAGTAGGTGGTGCTACATAACCGAGTTATCAATGCATCAATACGTTTACTGGAAGTTGCCTGATATGGCTATACATTTTTCATGAATATTGGACATTGCATGAAGGAGTTAAATATCACTGTGACTGTGATGTGTCCACTTTGCGGTGCTAGAAAACATGTACTAATTATACATTATCTTGCTGTATATTGTGGTAACCCGGTCCACAAGAGTCTCTGAGTCTCACGGCAAGTACCACGCAGAGGTTTCAAAGTAAGCCTAAGTCGGCATTTATTCACACACTGTACAAAGAGGACACGTAAGACACCATTCAACCACGTCACTATGGCCTCCGAGAGACTCGTGTGCTGGGATGTGTAGACGACCTCCTGGTCCGTCGTCGTGTCTGCCTCTTCCTGGCTTGAGTCTCTGGTCTCCTTTTGAGCCGTCCGGCCAGGTGTGCCCCATCAGGCTGATTGGGTCGAGTCTGGATGGGCTCCCTGCCGCCGGCTAGTGGATGGCGGTGGTACACCCCGTCCACCACCAGCCCCCGACTGCCCCTGGTGGGGAGCGGGTTACCACACACCTTCACCGCTGGCTGAAGCCTCTGGTCATCTGGGGTCCAGCCCAGACATGCATCCCGGCGTGACCAAGCATCGGCGTTGGCGTTTTCCCTGCCCGGACGGTGGTCCAGGGGGGTCTTCACGAGGCCCCGGCGGAGGGCGGGTCCGTGAGGCAGATCCGGCCGCCCCGGTACATCTTGGCCGTCTTGCCATCGAGCTCCGGTACTGCCTCCTCGGGCGCCGTGGCGGGGTACGTGGCGGGGACCTCCAGCTGCACGGAGAACTCGTAGCGCAGCAGCTCCTGCACGTACCAGCAGGTCCCGGTCCAGCGCGTGCCTTCCGGGTCGGACTCCAGGCGGAACCAGTCGGTGTCGGCCGCCTTGTTGGCCTCCACGTAGCGGATCAGCGCCACGTACTCCTCGCGCAGCCGCTGCACCCACAGCTCGCGGTCCCGGGGGCCGCCGTCCGTCTTCCGCAGTGGGATGGCGGACACCGCGCACCGCGTCGCCTCGTCCGCCATCTTGTCGTCGGCCTGGGGTTGATACACGGACGTCCGGATCTGTGTGCCCGAGTCCCGGACCTGGCCGTTGTGGGCGAGCACGTGGCTCCAGGCGTGTTTCAGGGCGTCGTCCTGGACTTGAGCGCTGTGGAACTGCCCCGGCCGAGTCGTTCCTTCCCCCCCTACCGGAAGAAAATCCGAGAGCTCGGTAAGGGGGGGAACTCTCGGGTTCCTCGGGTGGGACGCCCTGCTCGGACGCCGTGAGGGTGTCCGTGGTGCCGGGTGGTGATCCCTGGGAACCGGAGTGGTCGGTCCGCCCTGCCGTGTGGATCGGGGAGCCCGGTGGTGAGGGTCCGTTCCCCTCAGTCCCCTGGTCCTCGGCCGTCGATTCCCCCGGAGTCGTTGGGCGCCGCGTGGCCCCGTAGGCCGGTCGAGCCATCCTCCCAGCTCGTCGAGGAGGCTCTCTTCTGTGCCGTGTGTCCCGTTCCGGATTCCACAGCCGATGGAAGATCGGGCAATCCCTCCCTATCAGGAGTGGGACCGGAAGATGGGGGACAATTCCGGCCCGGGCCGTGAACACCCCGTAGGGGGTCCGAACGACCACGTGGCAAGTCTCATATGTTCGGGTGTCCCCATGCACACAGGCGACCTCCATTGGGTCCCCCTCCTTCCCTCCCGCCAAGTCAGGACAGAGTAGGGTCACCACGCTGCCGGTGTCCAGGAGCGCCTGCGTGTCTCTGTTCATCACCCGTGCTGGGATTGTCGGGGTCCCGCCCGCCCCCTGCGCCCAACAGGTGGCCAGCATGCAGGGTCGGCGCCTCCCCTCGTCCGCGTAGGTCGACGGCATCGACACATCCCGGCCTCCGGGACAGGATCGGGCTAGGTGACCGCCCTGGCCACAGGTGTAGCATCGTCTCCCCTCGAGGCCCTCCTGGGTCCCGATGGGTGGTTCCGGTGGGGGTGTCGGGGTCCTGGTCATGGGTCCCCCTCGGTCTCGGCGGGTCTCTGCAGGCCTAGGGGTGATCCGGGGCCTGGCGCCTCAGCTGCTGGGCTACCTGCCAGTCTTCTAGCTGGCGGATCAGATCATCCACCGTGTCGGGGTGATGGTGGGCCAGGCTCCTCCACGCTTCTGGCGGAAGCTGGGTGAGTTGGAGCACCACTTCGCGGAGCAGGGCAAGACTCTCCGCAGTATCCCACTGTATCGCGGCGGCCTGCCCGTGGAACTGCTGCGGCTGTCGCTGGATCGCCGCGGCCGCGGCCCCATCGGGGTTCTGCATACTGGGTAGGCGGGTACTGTACCGTGATTTGTAGTGGGTTACGAATTGCCTGCATTCTCCACCATATGTGGTAACCCGGTCCACAAGAGTCTCTGAGTCTCACGGCAAGTACCACGCAGAGGTTTCAAAGTAAGCCTAAGTCGGCATTTATTCACACACTGTACAAAGAGGACACGTAAGACACCATTCAACCACGTCACTATGGCCTCCGAGAGACTCGTGTGCTGGGATGTGTAGACGACCTCCTGGTCCGTCGTCGTGTCTGCCTCTCTCCTGGCTTGAGTCTCTGGTCTCCTTTTGAGCCGTCCGGCCAGGTGTGCCCCATCAGGCTGATTGGGTCGAGTCTGGATGGGCTCCCTGCCGCCGGCTAGTGGATGGCGGTGGTACACCCCGTCCACCACCAGCCCCCGACTGCCCCTGGTGGGGAGCGGGTTACCACAATATCAAGTAAAGACCACAAAATGAGGAGTACATTTGATGTAAATCATTGACGTTTGTCACAGGCTTGCTTCCAGTTGCCAGTAGGTGGTGCTATGACTGTGATTCAATATTGGCATGTAGATGTCTTCAGGCCTGCACTCTTATCAAAAATCTCAAGTTTGGTCAGATTTGACAGTACATGTACAGTCGCGTTATAACAGCTTCCTGTGTCCACTATGCGGCGCTCGTGAACACGCACTAATTATACATTATGTTGCTGTATATCAAGTGAAGACCACACAATGTTAAATATGACGTAAATCGGATGACGTTTGTCACATAAGGGCTTGTTTCCTGTTGCCAGTAGGTGGCGCTATGCCTATGACTATATTGGCATGTGGATGTCTTCAGGTCTGCACTCACACATGTCAAGTTTGGTGCAGATGTTGGACAATGTACAGTCGAGTTATAACAGCTTCTTGTGTCCACTATGCGGCGCTAGAGAACACACACTAATTATACATTATGTATAATTGCCAGTAGGTGCCGCTATGACTATAACTCAATATTGGAATGTAGATGTCTTCAGGCTGGGACTCTTCTCAAACATCTGAAATAGGCCTGCACGATATCAGCAAAATGTGCGATATGCGATAACACTGTTCAATATTGCGATGACGATATGACTCGCGATAAATAAGAAAATATTTAAGTTTGCATACAGTTCCTGTCTCTTTCAGATTCTTCAGCTTTAATAGATTCCAATGCTTTTAGGTACTCATTGAATAGCTGATGGTAATTACATAAAAAAGGGAAAATAATATTCTTGTGCATGCTTTTATTGAAACCAACAACACGTTAATAACATGTTATTGTAAAATAACAAAATTAAATAAATTAAAGTTTCACACACACACACACACACACTTCTTACTTTTATCACTAACTCTTTCCCTATCAATATTATCAGCAACCTTGTTTGAAGTGATTAAACTGTTAAAACACTAAATAGCCTCCAGCATCTTCACTTTAATAATCAGTGTTTATCATAGGAACAGACAGCTGCTGCTAACGTATTGGGCCTCACAGAAACGTTACAAAAGCTAAAAGCTAATCAGCCTTCACCTGCCTAATTTATACTCCTGCGTAAAGTGCTCTATGTCGGTTACGGAGAGCCCACTACGTCGCCGTAGACTAGAGTGTCCGTTACTTCCGTCAAGGGACAGCGGAGACGGCAAGGGTCATGGTTGTAAATAGTTGTTTTATTTTCGTTTTCTACTTTTAAAGCATTATTGCATTGCGTATCCGGCACCACGACGGAGAACCGAGGGGTCTCCGTGGTTACGCAGTTGGATAGCGCATTACGCAGTTGTAGAAGTATAAACCCACCCGCAATAAAACCGGACTGAATTTAGTTTATTAGGTTTTTACTCACTCACAACACAGACTTCTCCTATCACGGACTATTTCCATATCGATATTATCAGCCACCTTGTTCCGAGTGATTAACAGACACGCCTGGACGGACCGCGAGCGCTTATGTTTATATAACGTAAGCGCTCGCTTATGTTATAACATTTATGGGCTCACAGTAATGTCACTAGTAGTTGTGAGTTGTAGAGGACCGGGATGTTTATTACAATTTCGGGAGAGTCTGCTGCCTTAACTTACCTCGAAACCAAACCAGACAAAACTTTTTCTCCGCCGTGTGTGTGCGAGCACTGTGCATTCACAGCTTTCACTGCTGATTGGCTGTTACCCGTCGTGGCTCTGCGTGTAACCAGAGCGCGTAACCAATCAGATGGTGCTGTGGGCGGGACAATGCTGGAGATCCCTAGTCAGAATGCCACGCCGAGTGGTGCATGGCGAACTAATCGCATTACAGACCAGCTTTTGCGATGTGTTTATCGCGAACGTTCACATCGCGATAACGATTAAAATTCGATTAATCGTGCAGGCCTAATCTGAAATTTGGATAAGAACTGACTATGTGGAGTCGAGTTGCAAACAGTTTCTTTCTTAATGGCAAAACATCAAATTGCTGTGTCGCCACGGCAACACCATTCAATGAAAATCTCATACCCCCTGCACAGGCTATAGCATCATCAAGCCATCTAGGCTTTTCAGGACCAGATTTGATGTGGATCTGGTCAACCCAGCTTGAAAACTGGATGGACATCGATAGTGCCCAATGTTGTCATGTAACCTGCTGCCAGGAGGTGGCACTAAGGAACTATAACTGGGTATTGAAATGTACATGGAGTTCAGGCCTGAGGATCTTATGAAGCAGTTTGACCATTGTGCCTCGCAGGGTGCCCAGTGTACATCTTTAAATACCTCAGCAACTACTTGTATTCATGAACGAGTATTTTGTAAAGCTAACACGCCCCAGCCATGACTAGGTCTACTTCCTTCAACAATTCAGGAATGCTTTGCTCAATTAGCATCACAAAGGCTGTTGTAGGCAATGTCCACCTCTAGAGCCCCTTGTAATGGAAGTACTCTCCCCAGTGTACATCCTCAGCTTGAGCCTAGCAGATTGTGAAAGCTGACATGCCTGGAAATGGTAAAAACTGGCTGATTTCCTGTTGGGCTTAGGTTAGGAGACCCATAGGTTTTTTAGTAAGTCTGAAGATGTTACATCTGCCTACCAAATTTCATTCATCACAAATTTAAAGGTGGAGCTTTGACTTTCAAAACTGTTAGGGGGTGCTATCGAGCCTACTTAAGCCTACTTGCCACACCGCAAGCCCAAGACCCATATCACATACCGCCAGTTCTGATACAAACAAACAAACAAAATAATTCCTTGAAATACAATAGGTCCTTGCACTTTTTTCAAGGGCATTTAGCAGACGCTTTTGTCCAAAGCGACTTACAATAAGTACATTTGTTAGGAGAAAGTGCAACACTAAACCACTATCAGTAGAGTAGGGATTTCACAAGAACAAGCTTCAAGCACAACTAATTGCTAAGTAAACCGATTGCGAGTATACAAAAGAGATAAGTGCGAAAATACTAAGCACAGCATATCAAAGTAAGAGCCAGGACATATAAACATAGAATTGCAAAGTTTTTTAATTTAATTTAAATTTAATTTTTTTTATTAGTGGGAGGGGTAGGGGTAGTAGAGGAATGAATGCTAAGGCGGGGTCCAGGTGAACTCTGAACAGGTGGGTCTTCTGATTAACTCTGTAGTGATTTCCGAGGAAGAAGGCCGCCGACACAGGATCGCTTTTAACTCACTTTATTTGTTTAGCTTTAGGCCTATTATCTATGAAGTAAATGGAGAGGCATTGTATGATTCATGCGTGGAGAGGACCCGTCAGCTCGTCCTATCGCTTAGGGAGCATCTGGTTTCTCCCGCCTATCTCTTAGTTTGTGTCGCTCGATTTCATCCGGGAGGCGTGGCCTCCATGACACGTGATAAAGGCTACCCTGATTGGCTAGTGTTGAGCGCCCGCCTCCTACTGCAGCCATCTTGTGGCCAGGTTAAAATAGTGCAAAATATATGTTTTGGTCGTGTTCCCTTGTGGCTATGTGAAGATATTACTGCCTGTTGCTATATGTACTGTTATTTTTATTTTACATATTCCCTCCTTGGTCATCTCAGATGACCATAATACTAATAACTAATGCCATGTATCATATAAGGTATACAAATGGTGAGTATGAATTCAAGCGTAAAAACCCCACGGATTGATTACCGCAAAACATCGACTTCACCAACCGACCTGGAAAACCCCCCTCTATACGGAGGATAAACCATGTCGCATTCCTAATGTGGAACGGCATTCACCTTGGTGTGTCTCGAAGAATACATGGGCTGTAGCCAACACAACAGTAGACATACACATCATACAATCAATATGTCCTACCGTTACAGTATTATCAAGACACAAAGGCACAGTAACAAAGGCGCAGTAATAACTTCATCACAAGAAATCCCTTCAAATACCTCTATGCATGAATATTAACTGTAAACCTAGCACTTCCAGCATACCTAGAAAATCAACACTATTAAAATCAAGTGATGTATGCATATTATGTAGAACAAACACCCGGCATGCATGCATGGTTTTCTGATGGCTCCGGTCTCCATGCACGCAGGGTCCTCAAACATTGTCCAGTGTTAGCTCCCGTTCCCGTAGCCGACATCAGGTCGGACCGTTCACAAATTCAATGTCCATTCCGCCAAACATTCGGCAAGGCTCACACGACATCACGAACCCTCGTGTGCCCCGCCCGTGGAGTCCCTCCTAGACTCAGCCGTATCTGCAGTCAGTACATATTCCAATAGCACCAAAGGAATTCAATAGTTTCATTATCATTAAGTAATCATGCAACTAGCAGCATAACACATCTGAATCTAATCAATGCAATGTAATAACAAACATGACCCACAACGGTTTGTTTAATAATTTGTCATTCAATTAGATTAGATATTATATTCTCCTAGACACAGTTGCCGAACTCCAGGAAATCGGGAACTCCTCTCTGTAATTGAGAAGTATTGTTAATGTCTTGAATGTCTCATTCACTCTCTGACTGAGAATGAAACCTAGCCGCTGTTTGGTGTTAGCTGCTGCGCTGCACGGCGCTGACGCTGTCATGGTGACGCGGCGGTGGGCGACGCTAACACAAAGATATTAAACACAGCATATCAGCATTAGGCGTTGGCGCTTGGAAGGCAATCGCAATTCTACTTAATGTCAATGAATACTTTAGCTTGTGCGTTAGATCCCTTCCCACAGATGGCTAAAGTACGTATTTCCCATTTTTACTTTAACCAGGTTATTGTAAATGTTCAAAGAACATGTGTCTGAGTTAAAGGGGACATATTATGCTCATTTCTGCTTCTTGGCATGTCCTTCCTTGATGTCTACATGGAATGTTAGTAACATGCTTTGGTCAAAAAAACGGAAGGATTGAGCATAGCAAGGTTCTTTACACACCAGTTTCACAGCCCTGCTCTAAGCGACCGGTTTGAGTGCCTTTCCCTTTACATGCTAATGAGCTACTACGTGTGCAGCCCAAAGACGGTATTTGCACCGCCCATTTCTTCCCGCCGGCGGAAGACGTGAGGACGGCGTCGTGTTACTATGGCAACACTTAAGTTTGGGGGAGAAATGGCTGCCGGACAACAAACTGCGGTGCAACCTTATATGTTCGAGCCGGAGTAAGTGTAAGCCGCCTATGTGTGTGTGCTTTGCTGGGGTGAGTGTTGTGACCAGGGCTGGACTGGGAACCAAATTCGGCCCTGGCAACCACAGGACCGACCGCCGACGGGGGGGGGTGATCGCGATTGTTGACGGGGGGGGCGGCCGTAAATAAAGAATTACGGCGGGAGGTTCGGGAAATCTCCCCCCGCCGCCCATTCCTGCCTACGACTGACGGGGGGGGGGGGGGGGTACGCCCGATGGCCAGTCCAGCCCTGGTTTTGACTGTCGGGGGGTCGGGGGGGTGCTGTCCAATTGGTGGTGCTCTTTGGTAGGTAGGCGATGTAGCGAAACGTGAGGATCCGTGCATCCGACGACAGAGCAGGAGTGCTTGGCTTTCGGGTTGTACATCGTAGCGGTCAGGCTGTCGTGTTACTATGGCAACACGTGCTTGGCTTTCGGGTTGTACATCGTAGCGGTCAGGCTGTCGTGTACAAGTGAAGCGAGAGCGACACAATGGCGAGAGCGACACAATGGCGGATCCTCGTTCAGGTAGCTGAGCTAGTATGGGCGGACGATACCATAGTGTCGAATATTCAAATCACCCGGATTGTGACGTCACAATCCGGGTGAAATCCAAACAGCTCGCTTACAGACGCGCTTCCAGGTTGTCCATTTTTTCAAAAGACTCGACTCTGCGGTGTTTGGGTGGAAACCGGAAAAGCGGTTACAAAACAGCCAATGCCGCTTGACTTAGTTGTCGAAACGCAAGGGGGGTACGCTTAAGGGGTGGGGAGGCACTCCGGATACGCAAATATACATATAAAAGCAACGAAAAAGTGAGTTTTGCATAATATGTCCCCTTTAAGCAAATTCGACACTTAAACAAATAAAACACAAACTAAAACAAAACAAAAACAAAAAAATCAAAATCAAAATGCAATCCATTTCAACATAACACATTGAAAGCAAGCTATAGCTGTTTCCAAAGGCTGAACTCTTCCCAGTGTGTAGATAACATTTAAATTTTACGGCCTAGATAACCTCAAAAACCCAAAACATGTATGGAGAGAGCTCCTAACAAACAATTAGCACTGAGGGGGGTCTGTCTGTCCCCTTTAATTTACACCTTTAGCCTTTGGTTCAACCTTATGTCCCCACGATGTAAGGGGACACCTCTGTGTTCCTCTCCTAGAGCAGAAAACATTATTTAAGGGTTAGTGATTATAATGAACAAAAAATATGAACAACCTACAAATGCATAACAAAAAAATAAAAATAAGGAGAACTACCTGTATATACACTTCAGAGAATGCATTACATATTCCCTCCTATATTATATTCCCTCCTCGTGACTTTGAAGAAGTCATGTAAACTAACACAAAGTTAAGCATGTTGCATCCATTCTTCCCGTTCATATTGTCCTTTATTTATTGATGATAGTAACATAAAACATATGACTGAATGAATGACTTATGTGATTCTAGGTCCTAGTTTATCAAGCTTTTTGGAGCAACTAATTTAGCTTTTAACATTACCATTAGATCTTATGCCCACATTATTTTATTTACTCTTAGACTAGGTAAACTTATTCAATTGTTCTAATAAGGCCGAATTCATGAGCTAGTCTCTCCCACCGGTAGAGCTCTTCCCAGTTGCTGTAGGAGAGGTCTATCCAGGTTGGGTCACCATCCAGTCGAATATCACCTCTAAGGAGATATAAAAAAAAGAATTATCATCTTTCAACATCAATCACCAGTAAATATGCAATCATTAAAGGAATTAAAGAAAACATAAAATACAGAACCTAAAAACATCATGTGGTCATACAGTCATTGAATAGTCATGAGTACATGTGAGTACTTACATTGGGTGCATTTACAAACCATTCTCAATTTCCTCGTTGTTATCCTCCAAATCATCTCTAATTTATTAATGACATCTGCATTTGTCCCCCAGGTAGAAACACTCTGGCCCATCTAAGAATCACAGTCAGCGGTAAAAACATCATGCATAAAGACAAGACAATAGACACCCCATTATGGAAGTAAACTAAGCAACCTACAGATGGACTTATGTAATTGTTATACCCCAACACTGTATCAGGTTTTTTATATTGTAAATCTACCATCTTTCACAGCTTTCCTTTGAGGCAGGTCTCTGACCTCAATTTTTTGAGTGAGAATTTCCCTGAATTCCTAACAAATTCCCAGCGCTGGTTGACCTCTGGACTTCTGTGGAAGAATGGTAGAGAACTAACCTCTGACCTAATTGAGTTGTTGGTCTGCTAATTGTCCCATAAAACACTAAAACACCATTTTACACCCATAGTTATAAAAGAAATTCCCCCAAAAAACCAATCAGAGAACACAAAAACAAATAACAGTTAGTAATACATCGTTGATCTCAACATGTGTGCTTATTATGCTCCTTAAACGTTCTAATATTCGCAGTGCTTTATTATATACGTTATATACGTTATACGTATACGTTTCATTATGTGTTATTCTAATCCCTCTAAGTCAATTATCCCCATGGACATGAGTGTCCCTTTACCACTTTGTTTGGCAAGGCGACCTCGCGTGTCTTGAAAGGCACCCGCAAATAAATGTATTATCATTATTATTATTATCATTAGCATTATTATGATCATTATTATCATTATCATTATTATTATTATTATTATTATTATTATTATTATTATTATTATTATTATTATTACCACTACTGTTACAGGGTAAACTCCTGCACAACCCTTTATTGTCTCCCTCCTTACTCAGATCTCCTTATCTAAGTACTCTTAGCAGCTGTTGTGCTGCCCTGGTTTATTGCCCTCTCTCACTTAACCATATGTCTCTCTGTCCCTCTTATCTCTTACTCTGACTTTCTAACCCCACATCTTTACACCTATCCTTGTATTTTAACAAACACCATTTACTGTCACCATTCCATGGTACTTATTCTTAAACACCACATTAGACATTCGAGATGTCTCCTTGGAAAGGAGTCCGTTCACGTGCTATTGTAAACATAGGAAAATAATAAAACAGAGTTAATGTCTATATGAACACATTGCTCCATATTACTGACAAGTTGACACTTAAGAATAAGCACTCAGCTAATACACAAAAACATTTTTCATCACAGTAATGACACCTGTTGACCTAGTTATTTATGAATTTAAAAATCTAGATAATACGATTCATGATCACATAATGATGAATAAACAAAATAAACAAAAGTATTGTAATAGGCCTCTCTGCCTACTCCCCCCACCCCAAGAGTGTAGTAGGGGCGTCTGTGCCCCTAAAACCCACGCATGCGCAGTTCACTTGTTTAATGTGAAACGATAAGAAAATGATAAGAATGAAATGATAAGAATTCTTTCTTCAATATTTACATGAGGAGTCGTCACTCCCACAATTAGACCACTTGTCATTAATTATATCTAGAGCTCAATACTTCATTCACACAGGGGGGTAGGGGTACGGTCGGGACTGGAGACAGGGGTCGTGGTCAAGGTGTGTCGGCTATAGTGGCCGCATCGCAACTGCGTTTGCAGCGGTCGCCCATAGGCGTAGTTTGGGGGGGTTCCCGGGGTGCCCGGCACCCCCTGGTGGCCGGAGTCTTCTTTTTTTTTTTTTTTGAGTTATGATGTACAGATAGTAGGTGGCCTAGATAAATATAACTCTGGAACGCTATAACAATACATACAAACTCAATAAACTTAAATTTAAATCCACAAACATATTGTCTCAGTGTGTACTGCTGTCAAAAATGAGTCTACACAGACGATCTGTGCAGCTGCTGCGCCCTCACGCACTGCACGCACATGCGCACTTTGAGCACTCAAATTCAGCACTCAAAGTCGAGTCTGCCAGCCGCCAAAACTAAAAAAATGGATATACGCAGGTTCTTCGCAACCAAAAATACTCCAGTTTCGGATTCAAGTTCCAGCGCCACCGTTGCTGCCACCGAAGCTGCACCTGCTCCGGACCCGCCAGTCCCGCCTCGCCCGTCGACCAGCCACCACATCTTGGCGCCGGTCGGCACCGCAGCTCCCGCCGCTTGCAATCCCTGTGAGACAGCCTCTGATGGCGGTCAACTTCCCAGTGACCTAGGAGATAAAAGTGTGGGCCCCAAACAGCCAGTGCTTCCCGTTTTCCCAAGACATAAAATTGGAGATAGAAATCGTTGCTTTTCTGCATTCTTTTATAACAAGCATCCGTGGCTGGAGTACTCCGTTTCAAGGGACGCAGTGTTTTGTTTTTGTTGCCGCCACTTTTCCAAGGAGATTGGAGAGGAGGAAGACACACTAGCTAAACAAGGCGGGCGATATTGGAGTAAGCTAACTGAGAGGCTGATAAAGCACAGCTCTAGTGAAAAACACAAGGCCTGCATGAGACTGTGGGAGGGCTACAAGGAAACTGAAAAGCATGGATCTGTCAGAGTCCACTTGTCAACCAGTCACCAGAACACAGTGGATAAAAACAGGGAGTATTTGACAAAGGTCTTGGATGTCGTTAAGCTGCTGTCTCAACTGGGCCTCCCTTTCCGTGGACATCGGGAAATACAATGGAGAAAAAAGGAAATACAAGAAAATAAAAATGAAAAAAAGCACACAAATACAGTCGATACAGAAACAGATAAAATCAAGCCGGATGATGATGATGAAACAAAGGGAAACTTTTTGAGTCTGTGCAACTTCCTCGGCAAGTATGAGCCAAGTTTCCGCAAAATGCAGGATGAGAAGTACTTTAATTGTACAAGTCCAGATTTCCAAAATGAGGTCATCTCTTTGTGCGCAGAGCTAGTCAGAGAGGAAATAGCAAATGCAGTGCGTGAGACTGGTTTTTTCACGGTTATCGCGGATGAGGCCAAATCATCAAAGTCTGAACAACTGTCTGTGTGTATCAGATATGCAGAAAAGCTACAGGTTAAGGAGCGATTAATCTGCTTCATTGACTGCTCTGCCTCCCGAGATGCTGCTGGGATTGTTGAGGGTATCAAGAAGGGGTTGGAGTCATGTGGACTGCAGGACCGTCCCAATAGTCGCACAGTCGTATGATGGGGCCTCAGTTATGTCTGGGCATTTAACTGGAGTGCAGCAGCGTATCAAGGAAGATTACCCCTTTGCCATCTACGTACACTGCATGGCCCATAAACTTAATCTGGTCCTGGTGGAATCATGCACAGTCAACAGAGACATCAAAATGACATTAAATGTTATTGATAAGCTGTACTCCGTGTTTTCAGAAACCAAGCAACCACCACAGGTTTCTGGCGATGCAGAAAACACTCGAGATGAAGGCAAAGGAAATTGGGCAACCCAGTGACACGCGTTGTGCGAGCAAATGGCGATGCGTCTTTGCGGTTAAATCACATTATGTGCCTATCACACGCTGTCTGAAGGAGATGGTGGATGAAGGAGAGAAATGGTCAGTGGAAGCAAGTGGGTTGTATAATCACATGACCACACCTGGCTTCATCGCCTGCCTCATTATCCTTGAGGACCTACTGCGGGTTGTGCACGTTGTTCACAAGAAACTTCAGTCCAAATCCACAACACTTGCAGATGCTGCCTCCACGATCAACAGTCTGAGAGCACACTTGAGGGAACACAGAGGAGAGGAGGAAGGTTGGCAAGACGTATGGAGCCAGATCAAGCAGTTTGGCGAGGACGTCGGCATGCCAGTTGCCACTGCAGAAAGTGACCGCCCCTCCATGGCAAAGCGAAAAAGAAGTTCAAGACCCCCTTTTGTCGCTTTACCAGTATGTAGTGGGGGCCACACTTGGGCAGCGCCAACGAGATGAAAGGAATGAGGAAATAGACGGACAATTTGAGGCTCACGCCATCTACTGTCATTTATATCTCCCTGTGCTGGACAATATGATGGCCGAGTTGGACAGACGGTTTTCAGGTGAAGCCATGGAGCTTGCAGCGGCATGTGATGCTGTGATAAAGTGTGAGAAGAAAGGCATTGAACCACTTCTGAGAAAATATGCAAGCCTCAAGATCGTCCATCCACAGCTGGTGACAGCAGAAATGGACCTGATAAAATGTGCTGTCCAATCTCCCATTAACCTGAAGGACCTGCAAAAAGAAGTGAGCAAGGAGAGCTATCCAAACTTCTTCCCATTACTCCAGCTTGCACTGACACTGCCCATTGGATCAGCGACATCAGAGAGAAGTTTCTCAGCAATGAGGAGGATCAGAAACTGGCTGAGAACTACAATGATCCAGGAGAGATTTTCTGAGCTGGCCCTGCTGCACATTGAGGGAGATTTGACTGCAAAACTGTCAGTTGAGAAGATGGTGGACATCTATGCCAGCCGGAAAAAGAGGCGCCTGATGCTGCACTAGGTAAGCCATTCATTCAAATTATTTCGTTTTGTTGAGCTTAAATGCGTAATTGCGCAGCATCTGCATCCGGGGATAGCCAGCTGCAATAAGCAGCAGACACCGCTCCACGCTCAAACCAAAATCCTCCAAATCCTCCCGTTTGCGTTGTGCTCACATGCTTTGGTCCTGCCATCAGCCGCTGTCTGCTGAACAGTTGTGGGAAAGAGACGCTGAATGCATGGAGATCATAATCACTAGATGACGGTGGAACAAAGTCATTACTTTGTTGGTTGGCTTTGTTTTCATCGCTGAAATTAGGTCAAAATGTGATAAAACCAGTGTTGCCAACTTTGGGACTTTGGCTGGAGTGAGACTCTGTGTCTGGGTGCGCGCACGAGGCGCGCGTGCGGCGAATTCTTTTGACAACCCTAACCCTAATTATTATTATTTTTCTTTACAAAATAGTCGTTGTTTACTTAGTATAAACCTCATTCATGAAGAAAAAAAATAGCTTTTTCAAAATGTACAATTCAATTATTGATTGCACCATTATAAAATAAAGACAGAGGCGATTAACTAACAAAACAATAAGAAATCTCAAAAACAAAAGGGACACAATAGTTACCCCAGAGCTGTGTGTGTGTGTGTGTGTGTGTGTGTGTGTGTGTGTGTGTGTGTGTGTGTGTGTCTGTGTCTGTGTCTGTGTCTGTGTCTGTGTGTGTGTGTAAACACAAATTCACACAGCAAAGTCACATTCCCAAATGAGTGCTATTGTTTGCCACAGTGGCAGTTTGGGCTTCACAACATCTGCAAGAGGTTCGTATCTGAAGCAGGTAATAGACGAGCAGAGTCTACACCGTTCGCATTGGTAATAGACGAGCAGAGTCTACACCGTTCGCATTGGTAATAGACGAGCAGAGTCTACACCGTTCGCATTGGTAAGAGACGAGCAGAGTGTACACCGTTCGCATTGGTAAGAGACGAGCAGAGTCTACACCGTTCGCATTGGTAATAGACGAGCAGAGTCTACACCGTTCGCATTGGTAATAGACGAGCAGAGTCTACACCGTTCGCATTGGTAAGAGACGAGCAGAGTCTACACGGTTCGCATTGGTAATAGACGAGCAGAGTCTACACCGTTCGCATTGTACTAAATGTACTTGGTACCATCTGTATTTAGTAATATATTAGTTAATGGCCATTGTCATTTTGTTTAACTACAAATGGACATGTTTCAGTAGAATTGTTTTGTTTTTGTTTTGGCGTGACATTTCTTGCGTGTGCGTGAGAGCGTGAGATTGATGGTGAAAGCGTGAGTGTCACGCCAGGAGCGTGAGTGTTGGCAACCCTGAATAAAACTGCTGTGCTTATATCCTACAGTTATTAGTAGTATGCCTATACAGTTCATTAAGTTCATTAAAAAGTGTGTAAGCATTGGGGAACATTGATCCTACAGACCTCTGTGTTATAGCCTAATTATAGCAGCAGTAGGTGCCGCAGCAGCCGTTTTATTTTGCGGCGAGTTCCGCTGCCATAGTAATTTCATCTATTGGGCATATTAAACATATAAAGCACACCTGCAGTAGCCTGTAGGCTATCCTGATAAATTTTCATGTATGAATCCTTGTGTTGCAGCCTATAGCTATACATTACATTTGTAGTTATTATTTGGCACCCCCAACCTTAAAGTTCAAACTTTGCCCATGATTAGGCTATAATAGTAATATGCCATTATTCTATAATTTGGTATATGATTAGTGCAAGGGAATGTACTGCTTCATGTCATACATCACACGTAACTAAGTTAATAACGTACCTAACGTAACGTAATTACGTAACTACGTAAATAACCCACACAGCAAATCCGCCGCGGAGTATCGCGGCTTTCGGAACGGATCCGCGATGCGGACCGTATCGGGTCCACTTGCACGCCGCATTTCTGAGTTATTATTAAGAGGACAGGACAGTAGTTACTGTGCGTTGACACCAAAAGCGCACAAAGAGGAATCCACCTTGTCCACTCCACCTAAGTCGCTTTTGTCGCTTTTGTCCCCCTTCAGAATGTTCGTTCTTGCTTTTTTTTAAATTTAAAGGGCCAGCGCGCCACACACACACGCGCTAAACACCACCACGCAACTACTGCTGTAGCACAGCCCATTTACCGACATCGTTGATCACGGAAAGTTACTTGATGGAAAGTTACTTGATAAAGTCATTAAAAACAGAATTACTCTGATTGGCTGGAGGGTGTAGGTTAAAAAGTGTTTATTTACACCATCTTTGATTTTACACCTAGGAAAGACGTTGACGCTATGAAGACGCTAAAAGGCCACGTTGCTTGGCAACGCCTGCATACGGGAGATATTAAATAGTCTGCTCGACTTGTGAAAAAAAAAAAAAAACGTCACGATTTTAACTCTAAAACACATTAAAGTATTATTAATTGATTAGATATTTATATCGACCATGGTACTTCGCGGAAGCAAAAGTCCGACGCAAAGCGGAGGACGGTTCACGCCTCTGCATCGTCCATTCATTTCTGTTAATGGACACCTCGTCGGGCATTATCCCTTACTTACTCCCCAATCATATTTAGGGAAATGATCATCCCAAATAAACACTGATTTTGCTGAAGGTTTGGTAGGAACCAGGAACTAAAGTTACGCGGGTTGTTCTCTGGGACAGATCTGACCGAGGGACGACGGCAGAACGAGACATCCCCATTGTGGCTATCGATGGATTTTCCACCTTTCCCTCCTAGTCGCGTCATAGCTCATTAACATAAAGTTGGAGGATTTTTAACTTTTTTTATCCACCTAAGTCGCCTAGTCCACCCGTCCGCCTATTCCTCTTTTCCCTCTTTGTCCGCCTGGCTCCCAATACACAATGAATGACTTCCGGGATCATTTTCCTCTTTGTGTGCTTTTGGTGTGAACGCACAGTTATGAGCACTAGAGTTAAAAACAGTAAAATACATATGAAAGTTCATAGCTGCCGCCATTAGGACGCCTATGAGCTGCGGCACAACAGGTATGTTTTTTTTTTTTAAGTGTAACAACATGTATGCTTTAGTGCTGACTCGGACTCGACTCGGACTCGACTCGGACTCGATGTGGATCAATAGGGACTCGACTCGGACTTGACTCGTATGAGTAGTGGACTCGACTCGGACTCGACTCAGATTTTTTTTTAATGACTTGGACTTGACGGACTCAGACACTGGAGACTCGAGCCTGGACTCGGACTCGAGGCATAGTGACTCAACTACAACACTGTGTAGAACTACATGAACTTCCTTCCTAGGTTCCCAGAAGCCTCAGTGTGTATGTCTATTTTACAGTGAATAACAATTCATAAAAGATACACAAGTTATGTGTCATGTATGTCATGCATGACATGATTATAAAACATTATTCTATAAATTCCACATCCAGATACATCGCAGGCCTTATAGATTACTCGTTTCAGATCCTTCCACTGGGACAATTTTATTAGAGGATGTTTTGTTTGCAACACATTATATATTATGAAAGTATATGTGTTATATTATGTTCAAATCTTAAATCTTTTGCCACAACCTTTCTCTGGTCACCCTCTACTGTTTGTCATGTCAACATCCTACTAAACGTCCACACGCCTCTCCCCCTCTATGGGTCTCTAACTCCTGCTTCTTCTCACCGCTCCTCCCCTCAGCCGCGCTGCCATCGTGGGCTCCGCTCCACCACCTACAGGCTCATCTCCCGGTGCTGGCGGGGGCGGCGCCCCCCCCAGCTGCTGCGGTGGACTGCCTGGATGCCCACCGGGCCTGTGGGGCCGACCTGCGCTGCAAGGCCCTGTACCGTGGCGTGGAGCTTTGTGCGGCCGATGCGGCCATGGCGCCCCTGGGGGAACGAACCGCCTCCGAGTGTCTGGAGAGCCAGGACGGCCTTCTGGCTCGCCACCCGGCACTGCTGGCCTGCAGGTGCCAACGTGGTGCACGGCGTGAGGAGCTCTGCCTGCATGTGTATTGGAGCGTCCGCCTCCTGCCAGGTGAGGTGGTGGTGGGGGAGAATCAAAGGTCCTTCTCCTGCCAGGTGTGATGGGGGGGTAATCAAAGGTCCGCCTCCTGCCAGGTGAGGTAGGGGGAGGGGGGGACTAATTCCAATTCTAAACATTCTTTCCGCGACACTAAAGAACCAGATCTTTAATGATTTCTAATGACTGGAATTATTGGTAGTGCAACGTCACACTCACTTATGTGGTCAATGGAATGGCAGACACTAGAATGGTAGTCACTGGAATGGTACAATCGCTAGAATGGTACAGTCGCTGGTATAGTACAGTCAAGGGAATGGTATATATATATATTTTTTACATTTCGTTTAGCATGATGTTTCATTTTTGAAACAGACGGTGTAAGAAGGTATATAATATTGTCTCAGTCAAGTCTGTTAGGTGCTTTGTTCTACCTTTTCCCCATAACTCACCCTTGACCTCGTCTCCCTGATCCTTCTGGACCCTCATCCCAACCGTCCAATTGCCCCTCCCCCCAGCCTCACCCTGACCGTGCTTCCTCAGAATCAGAAAACTGTTATTGCCAGGCCCATAGAGATAGTTTTGGTGCTACATAACGGCAACAACAACAAATAATGCACAACCGAGTGCACAACTCAATTATAGCCAGCTACCTAGCTACTTCATTCTAGTATGAACACAATTGAGTATGTCATTTAGAAAGATGATGTGACGGGACATCAACTTGTAACGTTAGTGTGCACACAGCTCTCTCTCTCTCTCTCTCTCTCTCTCTCTTTCTCTCCCCCCCCACCCACACACACACGGCAGGGCTGTTCACTTACCAACGTTATACAGCGGTGCCTATGGATATGTGCCTATGGTAACTATTGGGTATAAATATAGTCAGTGCCTAGGTTAGAAATGCAACAACGTTGTACGGTGCTGCAACAAAGTTTTGGTGTGTATGTGCTAGTGCCATTACTCAACCTGTAACATTAGCATACACACAGCTCTCTCTCCTCCCTCTCCGTCTGTCTACCCACACACACGAGGCAGCACTGCTCACTTGCTAACGTTATATGCCTGCCTCTCTCTGTCGGTCAAACATGGTGGCGTGTGAGAAAAAGTAGATTTTGTAGCTTCAGAAATATTACCTGACTTGTGTGGAGGTTTGCTAGCTCAAGACAATTTATTTTGCTTGGCCTCGCAATGGTTCGCTTGCTCTCTTTCAGTGTTTTGGCAAAGTTTAGTTTGATGGCTGGTCTACAGCCTCACCTGGCCTGAGTCAGACTGATTGGACCTCTGGCTGGGTGGGGCTGCACACCTGTTGTGCATGAGAGCAATCATGGCACCCAGGATAAACCAGCCATCAACACACACACTCGAAGAGGAGCCACTGTCATGGCAGCCTGAAACATCAGCTCGGCGAATACCACCTGCCTTTATCTCCAATAAATATATAGTTGCAACTACCATCTACTCGTGTCTTGTGTCGGAGGGCCCCAAGAAAAGCCACTTAGGTGGCGTGTGCTGAGGACCAACCCTGCCACAGTCCCCCACAGGAAACCAGAATTACCCATAAATATTGACTGTAGAAAAACCTAAATGCATGCTGAAAGACACACACACACACACACACACACACACACACACACACACACACACACACACAATACAGTTACTGTATATGTATAAGGGAGCATGCCAACAAGCTAACTGCGAGGAATGTGTGTAATAGTTAGCGAAGTGGCGCTAGCTAGCGAGTCCTCCCCTGTGGCCTATTAGTGAGCAGAGCATTAGTGTAATTACACACTCCTCGACTCTGAATGCCACTAGGCTGCTCTAGCGTGTCATTACCATAAATATATAGCCCAGAATGGGATTTACATACATAAACACTTTACATGCCATTACATCCTTGATTGAGTCTGACTTTGGAGTGAGTGTGTGGAATAATTTGCATGAAGAAACATTTCTCTGCTGTCCACAAGTCAATCAAGGAAATGAAGAGAAATGTCTAACAATGGAACACAGGCAGACAAAGGAGCAGGAAACACACATATAGGTAGCTTTGTTTATTTAATTACTCAGCATTGATTAATTTGTGGAAGCAGCGTCAGTGTTTTAAAGTATCACGGCATGACTAGATGGTTAATGTACGGCTCTCTCTATACTCTGCCATGTTAGTGTAATGGTTTGCAGAGGTAGCTAATGTACCAGAGATGTGTAATTATCGGATGTGCATTTCGGTTTGGGTTCAGGTGCTCTTTTGTCATTTTAATTATCATGCTGTCTGAACAAATGATTTGAACATAAACTGTTACTCTTGGTCATACAAATAGATCCTCACCTCCCTTTATCTTTTCAAACAAACTCTCATTATGTGTGTGTGTGTGTGTGTGTGTGTGTGTGTGTGTGTGTGTGTGTGTGTGTGTGTGTGTGTGTGTGTGTGTGTGTGTGTGTGTGCGTGTGTGTGTGTGTGTGTGTGTGTGTGTGTGTTTCTTCTGTGCTACAGGGGAAGATGAAATGGAGGTGTCTCCTACGAAATAATGCCCATGGACACTCACATGGCCTCTTTAATAGCAGGTAAGCTATTTAAACACACACACACACATCCAATAAAACGTACATTTAATGCAGAGTCTAGTATAATGGTGATAAGGGGTTAGGCACCTTCCTCACAAAATGCTTACAAGGCAGCTGGGGATTTCAACGTTTCCTATTAGCTAGTAGCTAAAAGAAGTCAATGTTCCTCACAGTTAGTTAGTGACTTAAATGACTGGCTGGTATGTAAAATACTTCCTCTTATCTTGTCTTTATCGCACACCAAAATGCATTGTTTCAGCAAAGCTTCACTCAAGACTCAACTTTTGCCCCCATCACCTGTCTATCAATGCAAGTGGATCAATAGATTGTGACTCTCAATCCATATCTTAGCTGAGCTTAGTGAGCTCCTTCCTAGCCCAGTGTTTATTTTTCTTCTCCTCCTAATTCTCTCTCTGATTCACTCTTTTTTTCTCCTACCATTTCCTCTGCCTCATCTTTTCAATTTCCCCTTACATGTGATTTCCTCTAATTTTTTTTTTCTTCATGAATTTTTTTTTAAAAAAAATTTTCACATCCAATGCCGGGCCACCACCCAGCCTCCTCCTCGCTCCCACAGGATGGCCTGAACCACTGCCTGAAGGGCTGCGCAGGACTGCGGTCTGTACGAGAAGTGCGGCTCCTTGCGCTCCGAGTACGTCCTGGCATGCACTAAGCGTGCTGCTGGCGGCACGGATCGCTGCAACCGGCAGAAGTGCCACCGGGCCCTGCGGCGCTTTCTGGAGCGCGTGCCAGAGGAGTTCAGCCTCGGGGTGCTCTTCTGCCCCTGTAGTGACCCTCTGTGTGGCGAGAGGCGCAGGAAGACCATTGTCCCGTCCTGCTCATACCGGGAGAAGGAGGGTCCGCAGCCCAACTGCCTCCACCTGCAGAGCTTATGCCGCAAAGAGGACCTCTGCAGGTATAGAGGACACACCTGGAGGATTATAAACCACATAAACCACAGTAGCATATAGCATATAATAATAAAAATAATGTGCAATATCCCGGCATGTGAGCCACTTCATAGTCCCACAACGTATATATTGATATTTTATGTGCATTTTGTGTGTGTATGTGTGCATATTTTTTTTATGTTTCACATTTTAATATTTTATTGTCTTACTCTATTTTGGTGTTCATATTTATTTTACTTGTTTTATTATAATTCTATATTTTGATTGTTGTTTTTCTATCTGGAGCTATCAGAGCACTTGTGACAGTAACACTTTCCTTGGGAGCAATAAACACACACACACAAATGCACATACACACACACACACACACACTAATGTGTAGAAGGTGCAGGAGTGCAGTGTTGATGTGCGTTTTGTTTCTTGTCAGATCCAGACTAGCTGATTTTCTCCACAACTGCCAATCATCTCCGGTGTTCCTCCGGCTGCCTGAGGGACACCGCCGGGGGTTTCTGTCTCAGGGCCTATGCTGGCCTCATCGGTGAGACACCTAGACAGGGCCTGAGAGAGGTGGTGTAGAGATGGACAAAAATGTTCTGTGTTCACACCTAACGTGAAGTGAATTTTATGCATGCTTACATACAAAGTCAATGCAAAGACGCAAATAGACGCGATTTGTGAATGGCTTGGACAACACGAAATCTGCATCATTCAACGCACAGCGCATTTTCATTGACATTTTTTAACATGACCTAAAAAATTGCATGACACTGTCGCGAAAGCCGTGAGTAAACACAAATGATCCCACAACTTCCATGTGTAACAGAACGCGAAAATGCGTTACATGTTTGGTGTAAACACGGCTTTAGAATCATGTGACATGTGGTGGGAGGAGGTTGGCACGCACGTATATTTGAATTATGAAATGGATGGATGGATGGATGATGGATGGATGGATGGATGGATGGATGATGGATGGGTAGATGAATGATGATGGATAGGTGGAAGAATGAATGGATGGATGGATGTTGGATGGATGTTGGATGGATGAATGTAGGATGGATGGAGGATGTATAGGTAAACACATTGATGATAAACAGATGGACAGGTGAAAGTTGAATCAAGCACAAAAGGGCAATAACAGCAAGTTGGGGATCAGAGTAGGTGGAGCATAAAGGAAAGCAAGAGGTGAGATGGAAAACTGAAGATGCACAACACCTGACAAAATCTATGGGGAAATGTCAACTGGATTTCTGCTCTTGCTGACAATGATGGATGACTTTTCCATAGGGCACATATTTTTTTAAAGACCCACTATCACCTACATGTCAACAAGGGGTGGTCCTGCTGACAGCGAAAATCAATATAGTAATAATATATATAATAATAATATAAACATTATACAGTATTATTGTACCAGATTATTTCATGATTAACTAATAGAACTGGAAATATGGATAACAAAAGAATGATTGAGGGAAATAATTAAGTTGATAAATTTTATTTTTTTTGTCGAGGGAACCCAGGGCGATGTCATCCCTGCACCACTCTATTAAAACCATGATTTTCATGGAAGTGGGAAGTGCTTTTGCAGGATTATGTTGTTATTTTATTTTATTTCTTATTATTATTATTATATTTCTTATTAAATCTATATTTATGTCCTTCATAGTTCCCATTTATTGTATGCACCATCCACACCAAAGCAAAATTCCTTGTGAAAACTTATCCGGCAGTAAATCTCATTCTGATTCTGATGATAGAAACTAGGGTAGGAAAATCAACCCATATCCACATGCCTAATATCCTGTTGTTCTTTAATTATGCCATCCATGAATGTCCATTTGTTTGTGATGTGTCCCTCTTTTCTCATCCCACACAGGCACCATCATGACCCCAAATTACATCAGCAACAGCTCTGCCGATGTGTCGCTGTGGTGCAACTGTGATGGCAGTGGAAACCAGTGGCAAGATTGCCTCCGACTCCAGCATATGTTTACACACAACCCCTGCCTCAGTGAGTACTGGGGGGTATTGCACAAAAACCAAGATAAGGGATTAAGCCGGGATATGTTTATGGTTTTAGGTTATCCTGGCTGAATTTTAGCCTCAAGTCGGTTGCATGAAAGCAGCTCAACCTTATCCCGGCTAAGTTACCATGGTGATTTATTATCTGCAGTTAGCCTGCTCCAGACCAGGCTAACAGCCAGGCTAAGATTAATCCTAGTGATTCACCTGTATGTACACCGTCAATCCTGTGAGGAATTCATGTGTTTTACAGCATGCCCATGGTCTTTCTAAGTATGTTGCATCATTTTAATTATCCTGAATTAAAATATACATATATAGTCATTTCTCATTTCATTTAAATCTGTTGGCTGTTTGCAATTTGCAACATACTTTTTATGTTGATTCAAGTGTTATTACTCAGGCCAACACAGTTAAAGTCTATATTTTTTCATACTATGACACATTTATGTTTGTGTTTATGAAAGTCCGCCTTTATTACGCAACTGCAGTGCATTTGGAAATGTCAACAAAACAGATGAGCGCAACATGCTTATGTCCTATTTATAAAATGTATTTTAATCACACAATCGAACCTTTGCAACATATGAAACAGGCCCATTGGCTACCATGCATAATAAGCTGTTTTAAATTTCACATTTCAAATTGCGCAGATGTGACCGAGCCTGACCCGAACCCAAGCATATTTCTAAATATCTGTCTGAACCCGACCCGGCCCGTCGGTTCCCGTCGGGTACCGTCGGGTCCTGTCGGGCTTGGGTCGGGTATCCAATAAGGAGCTGTTCAGCGGCCGTGACGTATGAAACGCGACTTTTATCCATGTTCCGATCGGTGATTCTGTGAGCAATCGCGAGGTCTATTCAAGTATGCCGTGAACACGCGCTTATCCCAGCTATCTTCACCTGACTTAAAGGGACTTGAGGCAGGATTTGTGAAAAAATAAACATACATTTGAAGTTTTTTTTTATGATAATGGGCGATGAAGCGTTCCAAACCAAAAAGAATTAGCCCACCCACATATCTCTCCGTTGCCTTGAACAGGCTGTGTGCTGCATAATGTATTGCAATTCGGGCCCGAATTTCCCGCGCAGTCCTGCGGACGTGACGTCAGATGACGCTGAATGCGCGTCCTCGACGGCTTGGATACAGGAAGAAGAAGCGCGGTGGACCCAAACTAGTGTTTGTGCAGTATGGATTCTGCTGCGGCCAAAAAACAACTGACCACCACACAAAGTCCACTAAAAAGCAATTTAAAAAAGAAAACGAAGGCTTTATCAGTGGCAAGTCGTGAGTCAAAACGACATTACGAACAAAGCCGGGCCGGCACCCGAATATATATATCGGATACGCGTTAGAGTCATGCAGGCAGCTTCAACTGGAACTGGGACTGGAAACAGATGCTGACATGGCTCATTTCCTCGTAACCAGGTAAGAAAACATTACAGGTCATGTTTAGAGCTTGATATGAAAATCATATGAGATCACCGAGGACTCGGAAGTGACCTAACGTGCAAAGTAGCGTTAGCTGCTAACATGTAGCTTAGTCCACTGCTGTGTAACACTGAATAGTTACAGACTGCGCATTTTCCACGGTCCTTTAGTCTAAAACCGAATAGTTAGAGATATGTCCCATTATATATGGGACCGAAAGCCCAACTTGTTATCCGGGAGGTGACGTTAGCAGCTGGCTGTAGCCACAGGCTAACGGTTTGTTTGTGTCTGTGTAGTAGCATTAGCTGCTAACACACAGCAGTCCTGTATCAGAGATGATGTTTTTGTCCCCCAAGATGTCGTCTTTGCTTTCGCCTGTGCCTTTCAGACTCGCCGTGTTTGTGTGTCGCTACACATAGCGAGCCGGCTTCCCGGCTCGCTATGTGTCATTTTGCTGAATGAATGCGCTAATGTTGTCAAAGAAATATACTAAAGTTACACTAAAATAAACATCGTTAGTTTACTTACTTCGTCGCTTGACATGATGCTGTTCGTAGTTGTAGGCTACCAACGTCATTCCACGGAGGCATGCGTGGAGGTCTTGTAGTAAACAGTCACGTGAACAGCGAGTAAAGAAATAACACCGTCACAAAATCAGCTGCTCTGCTGTGAAGAGTCATGCGCGCTCCCGCGCCGGCTTGGCTGATGGCTGCAGTTACCCCTAACGGCCGTTGTGTCACTATTGAGTCTTATTTGTTGATCCTGCCTTATGTCCCCTTTAACATAGCCGCTCCTTTTTATCCTGGCTCGGCAAACGTGCAACCAATGAAGCCAGGATCCTGGATTTCTTTATCCTAGTTTTGTGCAATACCCCCCTGCTTTTTTTTCTTCAATTTAGCTGTAGACTGAAAACAAAACTAACTCTTTGAAATAATAATTACAACACTTTGATCCTGTTTGTGGGGCTTTTATATAAACTTCATTAGCATAGCATGAAACACACAAACACACACAGGTGAAATAATATTGGAGGTAGTGTGGTGACCCACAAGTAAGACCGATAGACATTCACCAGGGGACTGTACCTTTAAGGGATAGGTCGAGAGTATAGGGGTTCCGGTTAACGTTGTGTCGTTGTTGTGACCTCACTACCTGTTCTGTGATTATTCATATTGAAGTGGAGAGTAAACTAGACTCGACGCATCTCCGTCTCTCGTCTCCTCATTTATTCGCACTCCACAATTGGTGACCCCGACGCGAGTTGGATACGGCCGAATAATGTCGCACAACGACGGTGGTGAAGATGCTGCCGCTGCGGCGCCGGCCGCTGCTAGCGGCGCGGCTAATGTCGGCGCTATCTACGCTGCCACCATCAAGTTACCGGACTTTTGGCAGCACAACCCACAGCCGTGGTTTCAACACATCGAGGCTCAGTTCCAGCTGAGAGGCATAACGCGGGACGCTACAAAGTATTTCCACGTGGTAGCGGCCTTAGATGCCTCGACGACGGCCAGGGCTATGGCACTGTTGGAGACTCCTCCAGTTGACGGCAAATACGACGCACTCAAAACGTTCCTGTTGAGCCTCTTTGAACTGTCGGAGCTGGAGAAAGCAGACCGCCTGCTGTCCCTGAACGGCCTTGGTGACGGCAAGCCGTCCGAGTTAATGGAGAGGATGCTGGCTGTGCTGGGCTCGGCGGATCCCTCATTCCTCTTCGCCCACATATTCCTGCGGCAGCTTCCAGCACCCGTGCGCACCGCACTGGCCAGTTTTTCCCCTCCCTTCCTCCAGAGACTACCGGGCGCTGGCTGTGGAGGCAGACAGGACTTTCCTCGCCAACCGGCAGAAGTTTGTCCATGCGCTGCTGCCCCACCAGCACACGTGTGCCCCGTTTCCACCCCCGATGGACGACCCGGACACCGCAGCTGCTGTGACGTCCCGCCGACAGCGTGAGGACGGGTGGTGGCCAAGCAGTGTCGCCAGCCTTGCAGTTTTGGCGCCCAGGGAAAAGCTCGGGCCAGCGCTCATTAGCAGCTATGGGCGCTGGCCGTGACTGCAAGCTGTTGTTCATCACTGACACCTTGTCCGGCCGGCGGCTGCTGGTCGATTCTGGGGCTCAGCGCAGCATCCTGCCGGCAAAGCCGGTGGACACCATGGCTGGCGGGCGCGGCCCCCCGATGGACGCCGCCAACGGCACACCCATTTGTACCTATGGCACCAGGTATGTGGAAGTGTGTTTCGGCGGGCCGCGTTTCGGCTGGGATTTCGTCATGGCCGGCGTGTCTACGTCGCTCCTGGGGGCGGATTTCCTCTGCGCTTACAGACTGTTGGTGGATGTTACGAACTGCCGCCTGATCGACGCCCTCTCTTTTGCTTCATACCCCTGCACGCTGGGAGGGGTGGGGGCGCTTTGTCTGTCAAACACGCTTGCCACCGGGGACCTGTATCAACGCCTGCTCGCTGAGTTCCCTGACATCACCACACCCACGTTCTCATTGGCGGTGGCTAAGCATGGCGTGGAGCACTACATCACCACGGTTGGCCCCCCAGTCTATGCACGAGCCCGGCGCCTTGACTCTGCCAAGCTCGCGATCGCCAGGGAGGAGTTCGCCACCATGGAGCACCTCGGCATCATGCGCCGCTCCAACAGCCCGTGGGCCTCCCCCCTGCACATGGTGACCAAGGCTGATGGCGGTTGGCGTCCCTGTGGTGATTTCCGTCGCCTGAACAACGCCACCACCCCCGACCGGTACCCAGTGCCGCACATACAGGACTTCTCCGCCCACCTAGCCGGCGCCACCATCTTTTCAAAGGTGGACCTGGTGCGCGGTTACAACCAGGTGCCTGTCCACCCGCAGGATGTCCCCAAGACAGCAGTCATCACACCCTTTGGCCTTTTCGAATTCCTACGGATGCCTTTTGGCCTCAAGGGTGCAGCGCAGACGTTTCAGCGCCTCATGGACTCTGTGCTGCGGGACATGTCGTTCCTGTTTGTTTACTTGGATGACATTCTTGTGGCCAGCACGTCTGCAGACGATCTTGCGGGGCGGGAGGCTGGCGGACGTGTTGGATTGGTCCCCAGAGATGACTGATGCCTTTGATGCGGCCAAAACCGCGCTGGCCAACGCTGCTCTGCTGGCGCACCCGTCTCCGACAGCCCCAGTTGCTCTTACTACGGATGCCTCTGATTATGCCGTGGGGGCTGTGTGTGAACAGTGGGTGGGCGGAGCCTGGCAGCCGCTGGCCTTTTTCAGCAGGAAGCTCCGTGACAACGAGAGGAAATACAGCGCCTTCGACAGGGAGCTCCTGGGCCTTTTCCTCGCCACCCGTCATTTCCGTTTCCTGTTAGAGGGCCGGCGGTTCACGGCTTTCGTTGACCACAAGCCGCTGACATTCGCCATGGCCAAGTCTTCGGAGCCATGGTCTGGTCGACAGCAGCGTCAGCTCTCTGCCATCTCGGAGTACACCACTGACATTCAGCACGTGGCCGGCAAAGACAATTTCGTTGCCGACTGCCTCTCCCGGGCGGTCACTGGGTCCGTCCACTTGGGCCTCGACTACGCAGCCATGGCTGAGGGGCAGACCGCGGACTCTGAGGTGCATACAGGACGGCCCCCACAGCACTGCTCATGGAGAATGTGGTGTTTGACACGGCCAACGCTACACTCCTCTGCGACGTCTCCACTGGCCAACCGCGCCCCATGGTACCTGTTGGCTGGAGGCGTAAGGTTTTCGACGCCGTCCATGGCCTTTCCCACCCGGGGGTGAAGGCCTCTACCAAGCTGGTGGGGGCCAAGTTAGTCTGGCCAGGCCTGCGGAGGGACGTCAGGGCCTGGGCTGCTGCCTGTGTGGCGTGCCAGCGCGCAAAGGTGACTCGTCATACCAAGGCCCCTTTGGCACCCTTCAAGGTGCCTGAGAGGCGGTTTGATCATGTGAATGTGGACCTGGTGGGCCCACTTCCCCCCTCCCGTGGTTACACCTACCTCCTCACCATGGTGGACAGGACCACCAGGTGGCCAGAAGTGGTTCCTCTGTCCTCCACTACATCAGCTGACGTGGCCCGAGCGTTCATTATGGCTTGGGTGGCTCGTTTCGGCACACCGTCCGACCTCTCCTCGGACCGAGGTCCGCAGTTCACATCGGAGCTTTGGACTGCGGTCGCCGAGGTCCTGGGGGTGAAGGTCCACCGTACCACGGCCTATAACCCACAGAGCAATGGACTTTGTGAGCGGTTTCATCGTGACATGAAGGCCGCGCTCACCAGCCTTACGGGTAGCGACTGGGCTGACCGCCTCCCGTGGGTTATGCTTGGCCTTCGCTCCGCCCCCAAGGAAGATCTTCAAGCCTCATCGGCCGAGCTAGTGTACGGCCAGCCTCTGCGCGTCCCGGGGGAGTTTTTTCCAGACGCCGCGGCCCCGTGGTCGGTTGCCTCCCATTGTGCTGTGTCCCGGGACATTGCCGACGCTTTTGTTCCCATTCCGACGTCTCACCATGGCCTCCGCCAGTCCTACGTTCCCAAGGATTTACCGTCGGCCAAGTATGTCTTCATCCGCCACGATGGCCATCGTACCCCGCTGCGGCCCCCCTACGATGGGCCCTTCCGTGTCCTGGTGGGAGGGTCCAAGAACTTTGTTGTGGATATGGGGGGCAGGCCTGAGCGGGTGGCTATAGACCGTCTCAAGCCTGCTCATGTGGATCTTGGCGAACCGCTTCAGCTGGCCCAGCCCCCACGGCGAGGGCGCCCCCCTGCGGCAGCCTCGAACCCTGCCCCTGACATTTCCCCTGCCCCTGCCATTGGCCCCTCTCCTGTTAAGCGCAGCCGTTATGGCCGCCTGGTCCGCCCCCCTATACGTTGACTTTTCTAGCGACTGCCTTAAGCTGGACTGTTCTGTTTTGCACTACTGAATGGTGTCCTATGTTCTGTTTGGGGTACCTATTCAGTCTGGCCCTGTTGTTATGGGTGAATTCTGGGGGGGCCTGTGTGGTGACCCACAAGTAAGACCGATAGACATTCACCAGGGGACTGTACCTTTAAGGGATAGGTGAGAGTATAGGGGTTCCGGTTAACGTTGTGTCGTTGTTGTGACCTCACTACCTGTTCGGTGATTATTCATATTGAAGTGGAGAGTAAACTAGACTCGACGCATCTCTGTCTCTCGTCTCCTCATTTATTCGCACTCCACAGTAGTATAATATCAGTGTTCCCCTACAGGTATGAAATACCATCTTCAGGTAGAAAGTCTTGCACCCATATGTTATTCAATCAAAATACCTGTCAATAAGCTTGTTGATGCATGTTGAACCCATATCCCAGAAAGACCACAGTGCGGTTCCATCCGTCAATGCTATCACCATAAAGCTAGGTGATTCATCAAGCTACTGACAGGCCAAGCAATAAACCTGCCAAATAGATGTGTTAGTTTGCTTCACCACAAAGGCAGACGAAGAGGCTGCATGTGCAAACACAAACACAGGCACAAACACACACACCAGTCACACACAACCAACACACTGAGACCGTGTTTGTGAAATCCAGAGGGAGGTGGATAGACACACAAACACCACTTCTTATTGTTATTGTTATTATTATTATTATTATTAGGAGGCCAAGCACAAAGTGTGAGGCACACTAATGTAATTGTTAGTTTTATTATTATTATTGTTATTATTATTATTATTATTATTATTATTATTATTATTATTATTATTATTATTATTATTATTATTATTATTATTATTCTGCCAAAAACACCTGGGGGGTATTGCACAAAACTAGGATAAGGGATTAAGCCGGGATATGTTTATGGTTTTAGGTTATCCTGGCTGAATTTAGCCTCAAGTCAACTTAACCCGGCTAAGTTACCATGGTGATTTATTCTCTGCAGCTAGCCTGCTCCAGACCAGGCTAACAGCCAGGCTAAGATTAATTCTAGTGATTCACCTGTATTTCCACCGTCAATCCTGTGAGGAATTCATGTGTTTTACAGCATGTCCATGGTCTTTCTAAGTATGTTGCATCATTTTAATTATCCTGAATTAAAATATTACATATATAGTCATTTCTCATTTCATTTAAATCTGTTGGCTGTTTTTTATATTGATTCAAGTGTTATTACTCAGGCCAACACAGTTCAAGTCTATATTTTTTCATACTATGACACATTTACGTTTGTGTTTATGAAAGTCCGCCTTTACTATGCAACTGCAGCGCATTTGGAAATGTCAACAAACAGATGAGCGCAACATTTATTTCCTATTTATAAAATGTATTTTAATCACACAATCGAACCTTTGCAACATGTGAAACAGGCCCATTGGCTACCATGCATAATAAGCTGTTTTAAATTTCAAATCGCGCAGACGTCACCGAGCCCGACCCGAACCCAAGCATAATTTCTAATTATCTGTCCGAACCCGACCCGGCCCGTCGGGTACCGTCAGGTCCCCTCGGGTCCCGTCGGGCTTGGGTCGGGTATCCAATAAGGAGCTGTTCAGCGGCCGTGACATATGAAACGCGACTTTTATCTGAGGTCTATTCAAGTATGCCGCTTATCCCAGCTATCTTCATCCGACTTAACATAGCGGCGCCTTTTTATCCTGGCTCGGCAAACGTGCAACCGATGAAGCCAGGATGCGCCGAGCAGACTAGGTCAAGCCACGCTTGCTCAATTATCCTGGATTTCTTTATCCTAGTTTTGTGCAATACCCCCCTGCTCAGCCAAAACCGCCCAGTTGCTTTTTATAAAACTTCCTACGGAGTGGCCTATGGTAGCGCTATAGCAACCGCTGAAAATGCAAACTTTGAGCAAGCATTTGCATTGTCCGCCATTTTGAATTTTGTGAAAAACACTAAAATCCCTAAGGATCCTAGGTTTTTAGACTTAGGTGCAATGCTATAAGTACATATAATCTACGGACCAATATCTTTAATTGTTCTATAAAGGAAGAATGCCCAGTAAAAAACAAAGCCACTAGGAGCCAATGCAAATGGAAAGGGCGTGGTTTAAAAAACGTGTACATGCATAATTGCTTATATCAACATCAAGATGGACTCTAATGACTTTGTTGTTCAGGACAAAATTCTGAACAAGATTACATCAAGTTTGTGTCAATCGGCGTGTGGCATCACAATGGGCGTGGCTTGTGACGAAGATGACCACAGTTTCTTGCCCGAATGGCTGATTTGAGCGGAACCAGTTTTGGCACATTTGGGGGGAGAAGGTTCTAATTGCTCAAGTTAGATGAAGTTGTTGCACTAAACAATATGCAATCAGATTTAAGGAGCCAAAAGGCAGGGTTATCTTGGGCCTATCTTCATTAAACTTAAAGATACATGGGTCAAGATTAATCAGTCCAAAGTTCATCCAGATCTGACATTAGTGGGCGCTACAGTGATCGATTGAAAATCAAAACTTTGAGTGTAACTCCTGACTTCTTTGACTTACGGTCATGAAACTTTGTATACGTATTACCGGACCGAAGCTGAGGTTATTCCATCTGGTCTGCATTAGGCTTGGCCCCCAATAAATGCTGTTGCAGCCTTAATTATTATTATTATTATTATTATTATTATTATTATTATTATTATTATTAGTCTATTTTTTATCTTGGAGCATGGAATCTAAGC
>CBDFNP010000003.1:0-43948 GCA_965250255.1 Rhizobiaceae bacterium | reverse complement strand
TGGCGCTGCTTCTTGGGAACCACTTTATCATCTTCCAAGATCTGATCGATAATCTCGGTAAAACCATCCAGCTTCGGACGCTTCACAGGCTTCGTTCGACGATAACCCGTCGGCACTGAATATTTCAACATCTTCGCAACCGTGCGCGGATCAATGCCAAACATCCGCGCAACCTCTCGATTGCTGTAACCCTCAATCAAAACTTTATGACGAACCCGACCATATAATTCCACGCACTTCATCCCCGCTCCCAAAACTGGGAACTTATCACTGATGTATTTTTACTCCGGTTTCCGAAGCGCTCAGTGAGGGATTATTGCACCGGGATTCTCAGCGGGGTTTTGTTTTTGTAAATTTGGGCGATGTCACATAATAAAAATATCAAATTGGGCATTCATCATGACAAGCTATACCACGGCAATCGCTTGAAAGAATCACCCGGAGTTTGTGATTGCGTTGAACCGGTATTCATCGTCCCAAGCCGCTGTTTTTCTTCGTACTTTTATGCTTGCTTTGTCGGGTATTTGCTTGATGATATTGAGCACTGCGTGGCGGACGAGGGCCATGTTTACGGGCCCGTTTTGGGTTCGAAGCCGCATCAGGTCGTCGTGGAAGACCACATCCATCACCCAGTGCAGGCGATTTTCGATACCCCAGTGGGCGCGTGCTGCGCGTGACAGTTGGGCTGCTGTGAGATGGGCTGAAGAGATATAGAAGCGCCTTGAGCGACTGGTCTGGCCATCTTTTTCCACCTCGGCTTCGACCATGCCAATGGTTGCAAGGCCGGCAAAACATGGCTCGCCCGGCGCTGTGCGGTCTGCGCTGAGCCAGTCAACCGCATGACACACCGATGCGCGTCGTATTTCAATACGGCCATGATCTGCATCGGTGGTGGTGTGGCTGTCGAGCCCTTTGGCTGCATCAAAGAATAGAGCCACTTCACTGTGCAACGATTTCTGGTTGCCCTTAAGGGCCAGAAGATAATCAGCACCCTTGGCAAGAATGGCTGATGCGATGTTATGTTGGCAGCCCATGGCATCAATTGTGACCAGAGAACCGGCCAACTCAAGGCGCTCCAGGAGGCGGGGTATAGCACTGATTTCGTTCTCTTTTTCATCGCATGGCTCTTGCCCCAGCACCAACCTTTGTCGGCTTGCCCAGGCAGAAACCAGGTGCAGGCGACGACCATTGTGGGCATGAGCACGCCTTGATGTCTTGCCGTCAATGGCGACAATTTCCGGGTCTTGATCACGCAATTTCGAAACCCAGTTGGTAAAACACTCGGCAAACAATTCACCGGGCAAGGCGTTCATCACATCATTGAGAGTGTCATGGGAACAAATGCCGTCTTTGAAGGGCAGCAGCCGACGTAAATAGTTCAGCTTGCGTCTGCCCCAACGCTCAATCTCAACAAAATCATCAGCGCCTGCCATCACGCCACAAAGCACCACCAACAAAATTTCCGGTAGCGGATACAAAACTTTCCAACTTTGACGCGGGTCACAAAGAGTGGAAAAATGGTCAAGTATATTGGTCGTCGTCATAGGGCACCTCGTTGGTTTGGAGGTGCCCTATGAATCACATAATTGCAGAAAAGGGAATCAACAGATTTTCAAGCGATTGCCGTGGATTAAAAAGGAAGCAGGTTACCCACTTCCAAATGAGGAACTAAAATCAAATTGAACTGGTTTCTGAGTTTGACCAGGAGACCCACTGACAAGGTCCAGCCCTTCCAACCAATCAGTTTCCATTCTTGGAACCAATGTACCAGGTGGTCTGGCAGTATTCGCCTCTCCGATAATCCTAATTGCACTTTCCTATTATTTTGGTGCTCATTCAGGGCATTTGACTCGAATTGTCTCCAAAGACCCTCCGAGTTTTGAAGAATTTGCCTGGCTACCACTCAGTTCTCAAGGTTCATGCACACTAAAACTACCCAAATTCAGCGAAATCGTATCCGTCCGATGAGATAGTTTTTCTGGGTTACCCTTGCCATTTCCATGGCATGAGTTCTTCGATGGCGTTGATTTTATGATCCGGGAGACGTTCGAGCACCCATGTCAGCCAAGCTTGCGGAGCGACATTGTTCATACGTGCGGTTTCAATCACGGTGTAGGCGATTGCCGCAGCTTTACCGCCTTTGGGCGATCCCATGAACAGGTAATTCTTGCGGCCCAGTGCGAAAGGCCGGATTGAACGCTCGCAAATGTTGTTGTCGGGTTCGAGTTGACCATTTTCCAGATATGCTCTGGCCTTTGGCATACGGCTGAGCGCATACCTGATGGCTTGTGCCAGCCTGGATTTCCCCGATATCTTCGGCAATTGCTGTTTGAGCCACTCTTCCAGTTCATCGAAGATCGGTTTTGCCTGTTTCTGACGCAGGGCAACGCGTTCATCAGCAGATTTGTAACGGACCTGCTTTTCTATTCCGTAAAGCTTGGCAATCCTCCTGATGGCTTCCTCGGCAATGGATGACCCTTGTGCTTCATAAACATCCACAAACTTGCGCCGTACATGAACCATAAAGGCCTGCTCGTTCGCGGCACCTCTCGAACCGGTGGCGTTCAACCGCTCACCCTTTTTCGGCCCGAACAATCCGTTGAACCCTGCATACCCGTCTGCATGAACATACCCGGTAAAGCGGCAATCGGAGATTTATGCCCGTGAGAAGGTTGATCTGCACCGTTCCACACTGACGGACTGGGTTGGGCGTTCAACAGCATTGCTGGAACCTCTGGCTGATGCAATTGGTAAACATGTGCGGCAAGGAGCAGCGTTATTTGCCCCCTCTCATTGATTGCTTTGCAATCAATTGCTGTTCAATGGATGATACGCCCATAAAGATGTTGTCACCCGGCAACAAGCGCACCAAAACAGCGCGTGTCTGGGCTTATGTTCGAGATGAGCGACCATGGAATGGTCAGGCCCCGCCATGAGCCTGGTTTATCCTCACTACTCAACTGGATATCTTTTTCACGCTGAACCATCCACCGAATTACGACTGTATGCCGCTTTCAGCGATGCCCAAACCTTTTTTGATGTGGCAGGCATGTCGATATGGCGAACGCCCAATACCGACAACGCATCGCAGATGGCATTTATGGTCGCCGCTGGACCGGCAATGGCGGAAGCCTCGCCACAACCTTTCGAACCCACAGGGTTGGTCGTGCACAAAGTCTCGACAGAGTGAAACTCGATGTTTGGGATATCTCCAGCTCTGGGAATCGCATAATCCAAGAAAGAACCGCTTAACAGTTGCCCCGATTCCGGGTCATATCGACATTCTTCCATGACGGCTTGGCCGATGCCCTGAGCCGCGCCACCATGAATTTGTCCTCCGACAATCATGGGATTAACTAATTTGCCGAAGTCATCGACAGCCAAATATCGCTCAACAGAGACCTCGCCGGTATCCGTATCGACCTCCACCTCGACAAGATGGCAGCCATAGGGAAAAGTAAATGCTTCTGGATCAAAATAGGTGATTTCCTCAAGCCCCGGCTCTAGATCATCTGGATAGTTGGCCGGCGCATAGGCGCGCCCAGCGACTTCACCGAAGGCTAGGGCCTGGTTGGTGGGGCGAGCTTTGAAAATACCGTCATCCAGATCAATTTCCGATACATCGACATCAAGCATATGCGCGGCTATCCGCTTCATCTTCGCGACAATCTTGCGTGTGGAGCCGAGAATTGCGCTGCCGCCCACAGCGAGGGAGCGTGAACCATATGTGCCGATCCCGTATGGCACTTTTGCCGTGTCGCCGTGAATGATTTCAATTCTTGAGGGGTCGATTCCGGTTTCCTCGGCAACAAGCTGCGCAAATACCGTCTCATGCCCCTGTCCATGCGAATGACTGCCGGTAAGCACGGTGATACCACCGGTTGGGCTTACACGAATCGTCGCGACCTCATACTGTCCGCCGCCGCACCCTTGTTCGATGAGCATCTCCGACGGTCCCATACCACAAGCCTCCAAGTAAAAGGCGAAGCCGAGTCCCCGGCACAATCCCTTTGCTTCCGATTTGCGCTTGCGGTCGGAAAATCCCGGTAGGTCGGCGATTTCACGGCATGACTTTAGAAGAGCAGGCATATCTCCGGAATCATAGGTCCAAAGGAATGGCGTCTTGTACGGAATTTGCGATGCAGCAATCAAATTCCTTTCTCTGATCTCAAAGGGATTCATTTTCAATTCTTGTGCAGCGCAGTCGATAATACGCTCCAGCAGATAGGTGGCTTCAGGTCGACCGGCTCCCCGGTATGCGTCAACAGCGGTGGTGTTGGTGAAGGCACCGCGCACATGGACATAGACTTCGCGCAACGCATAAGGTCCAGGGAGCAGATTTCCGTAGAAAAATGTGGGGATTGCGGGCGCGAACGTTGAAAGATATGCTCCCATGTTTGCGATTGTGTCAACTTTCAAGGCGACAAATTTACCATCCTCGTCAACCCCCAGTGAAACCTTTGTAATATGGTCGCGAGCATAAGTATCAGCCAGAAATGCTTCCGACCGGGTCGCAATCCAACGAACAGGTCGTCCAATTCTCTTTGACGCAACAAGGACGAGAACCTCCTCATTGTAGTGATAAATCTTCATCCCGAAACCACCACCGACGTCCGGCGATATGACTCGTATCTTCTCCTCGGGCAGCTTTAAGGTGCTTGCCGACAGCATAACCCGGATAGGGTGGGGATTCTGATTGGAGGTATAGAGGGTGTATTCGTCCCGGCCGCGATCATAGATGCCAATCGTTCCCCGCGTTTCCATCGGGGCCGCATTGACGCGATTTTGAACCAGATCGAGCTCAACAACATGCGAGGCGGTTTTCATCATCCTGTCGACCACGCTTTCATCCCCAAGTTCCCAGTCGAAACATTGATTGCTCGAAAGGTCTGAATGAACGATGGGGGCATTGGTTTCTAGACAGGTTGCCAATTCCGTCTGGCTAAATAGCACCTCATAGTCGATGTCGAGCAGATCGGCGGCGGCCTCGGCGGATTCTAGAGATTCAGCCACAATTGCAGCAATGGGGTCACCGACATGCAATACGCGATCTGTCACTAAAACAGGGTGTTCCGGTGCCGCCATCTCAGATCCATCGCGGTTTTTCACTGGCCAGGCACACGGTAATCCGCCGATGCCAGCTACCGCCAAGTCCGTGCCGGTAATGACATCGAGCACGCCAGGGTGCTTGATTGCCTTTTCGGATCGGAGCGCCTTAATATCGGCGCAGGCGTGCGGGGAACGCACGACAAACATATGCGCAATGCCGGGTGTTTTCGCAGCAATGTCTGCGATATAATTTCCTGTACCAGTGATAAACCGAGCGTCTTCCTTGCGTCGAAGAGATCTACCTGTCCAGCTCATCCGGCGCCCCCTTCCAAAACTGCTGAGTCTAGTGGATTGATTCAAACATTTGGAACCCGTTTTCCGAGACCTCTCATCCAAATATTTGAATCTTAAAATCCACTAGAATGTTTCTGCAGTCAAAACCGTTATATTGTCCTGACCACGAACCATCTTTAATCACATGGAAAAGACTATAAGTTGGCAATTTATATTATCAAGCGGCCTTTTCTTATAAGCATTATCTGATTTTTGAATAGGCCTGCGGCAAATATCCGGTGAATGTTTAGTCAACTTATCCCAGATAACGTAATTTGTAGAAGGTTGTGATTGCTTTAACTTTAATGTCGATCACACTACGAGAGCGAAGCCTCCGTTTTAAGGGGGCTTCATTTTGAGTTTTGAACAACCGAAACACCTTCCCAATACATTTTGGGTCTGAACCCGCAAAATTGCACGAATAGGCAACCGAAAGCATCATGGAAACACTGCTGGGCCTGCCCCCTAACCGTAAACAGTCAGTTAATCATTGCTCGCATTATCGGGGGGCAATGTAAGCTGACCTAAAGGAAAATCTGTTATCTCCAATATCAAGTTACGCACTAAATTGTAATTTGATGGGAAAGAAAGTGTACATTCGCAAATCATTTCTGGTTGTCATTGGCATGCTCGCAATTTTGGGAGCAGTCGCCACCATGTATTATCCAAACCCCCTTTCCGCAAAACTCACATCGACCGCAGAGGTAAGCGCCGATAAGCTTTCGATTGAGGGCTATGACCCGGTAGGTTATTTCACCGTAGCCAAAGCGGTAAAAGGTAATCCAGACTTCACAGCAAGCTTCAACAATCAGGTTTTCGCATTTGCCTCCAAGGAAAACCGCAATTTGTTTCTGACAGATCCGGAAAAATACTCCCCACAATATGGCAGCAATTGTGCGCTTGGCATGTCTTTTGGCAGGGAATCACCTGTTGATCCAACCATCTGGCAAATTGTCGATGGCAAGCTTTATTTGCTGTTGAACCCTGGCACCAAAACCATGTGGCACAAGAAGCAAACTAAGCATATAGGCAGGGCCGACAAGCAGTGGAAGAAGATGAAAGAAAGCTAGCCTGACGCAAACCGCTAATTGTTTTGGGTCAATTTGGTGAATTTTAAACCATGATATTCAGTACCATATCCAAAAAACTGCTATGCATCATGACCGCACTTGTTGTGAGTGTAATGGCAGTATTTACAGTATTGTTTGAGCAAAACCAGTATCAAGCGCAGTTGGCAGAGATGCTGGATAGCCAAAATGTACTCACTTCAGGCCAGGCACTCATCATTTCAGAAACGCTCGCTGGAGCGCTTGATGATTCTGAACGTATGCACCTGACTTTATCTGGAATCCTCGCGAACCCGCAGATAGTCGGGGCAGAGATAACTGACAATTCAAGCCAAAGGCTCATATCGTTCGGCAAGGTGGATAATTCAGCAGGTTTGTTTCAGGCCAAACAGGATATCGTAACGGTTGTCGGTGATGAAACCGAGATATTGGGGCAGTTGGCAACCTATTCAAGCGACCGGAGAATTCTCGAAAATATCCGCAGCCGAACCCATTACGTTCTGGGCCTCTTCTTCTTTCTTATCTGTATCACCATCATTGTGATTTCCGCGTCGGTGCGATTGATTATCGAAAAGCCGATCAGTCTTCTGGTGGATGGTTTCAAAACCCAGCCTGGAAAAAAGCCATCGCCTGTTGTCTGGAAAAAAATGGACGAGATGGGTTATCTCGTTGCCGAATTTAACAAGCTTAATGCGAAAGTTTATGATGTGGTTGATGGACTGCGGTCCGAACTTCATGAATCAGAAATCCGGGAATCCGAACGGATAAGAAGTTTTGCAGATGCCACAATTGAATGCCTCCTTATTCATTTGGATGGAGAAATCGTTGATGTGAACGAGGCGTTCACCCAATTGTTGGGCTATGAAAAGCAAGCGATTGTTGGCCTCAGAGTTGAGGAAATTCTCGAAACTTCATCCTCAGAAAACTCAGCCATAGAAAAACACATCCTGCAGGAAACCATCATCATTGATGCCAATGAAAACAGTATAAACATTGAATGGTTGGAAAAGGATATTCTTTATCTGGGCAAAGAGGCAAAGGTAATTGCAATACGCGACATTACCGACCGACTGCGGGCTGAAGAAGAAATTCGCTTCCTTGCGCACAACGATTCTCTGACCAAGCTGCCAAATCGTGTGCAGTTTTATACGGGGCTGACAAAAGGCTTTGAGCTGGCTGAACGGACAGGCATTGCCATGACGGTGATGTATCTCGATCTCGACAAATTTAAGTCCGTAAATGACAAACATGGTCATGATGCCGGTGATGAACTCCTGATGCAGGTTGCAGCAAGGATTAAGTCGACGGTTCGCAAGGTGGACACCGCAGCCCGCTTGGGTGGAGACGAGTTCGCGATTGTTCAACTTGAAAAAAGTAGTGCGGTTTCACCGGAGAAACTGGCCGAGCGGATACTCAAAAATATCTCCAGGCCTTACATGTTGAAATGCGGGGTCGTAGAAATTGGCGCCAGCATTGGTATGGCCTCGACCCGAGATGGGTTCTTTCAGATTGAGCAATTACTGAAAAATGCAGACCTGGCTCTTTATAATGCCAAGGAATCCGGTCGTGGTAAAATTTGTGCTTACAGCGACAAGCTGGCTGCTGAATTACGCAGAGACCAAAAACTCGAAGAAAAACTCAGAGAGGCCATCCTGGAAAAGCGTATTGACGTGATGTTCCAACCGCAAATGAATTTGAAGTCAGGCAAGATTGATGGGTTTGAAGCGCTCGCCCGATGGGGTGATGACGATCTCGGGATTGTTACTCCAGATGTATTCATTCCGATCGCAGAACGTTTTGGCTTGATCTCAGAACTTGGGCAAATCATTCTTTCCAAATCAGCCGATGTGGCCAAAGACTGGCCTGAGGATGTCAGACTGTCTGTCAACATATCACCTGCTGAATTCAGCAACCCCGATCTGGTCGAATCCATCATTCAGCACATTTCAGAATACGGACTGGACCCAAACAAACTTGAGCTTGAGATCATTGAAAGTTCAATCTTCGCTGATGAATCCAATGCACTCCAACTACTGAAGAGGATCAAGGAAAAGGGCATCAAAATTGCCATCGATGATTTTGGAACTGGCTATTCCAGTTTGAGTTTCTTGCAACGTTATCCTGTTGACCGTATCAAAATCGACAAGTCGTTCATTGCGGATATGGAAACAAATCGGGATTCAGCACAGATCGTAAGCTCAATAATCAGCCTCAGCAAGAACCTTAATATTGAAGTGGTTGCAGAGGGTATTGAAACCCGTTCGCAGATGGAATGCCTTGCCAATCAGGAATGCTCTTCAATTCAGGGGTTCTGGGTTGGGCGGCCAATGGGCGCAGGTTCGATCAGGGATTATCTGATCAAGCGGCGCGATGATCTTAGCGAAGCTGCCTGACCCGGTTTCAAGCGTGAATTTTCCTTCCCTGCCTCGGTTGACTCAACCCTCATTTCTACCCTTCTGGGGTTGAAACCGGAACCGAACTGTTCCTGCAGAACGGTTGATGCAGGAACTGACAGAGCATGTAATGGCGCGTGATCCGAAAACTGTAGAACATCATATGCAACGCCTTCAGGCAATCGGCATCAGGTTCTCGCTTGATGATTTTGGTACCGGGTATTCATTGATTTCCCGGCTTCGGCAGTTCCCGTTCAATGAGTTGAAAATTGACGGTTTATTTGTTGCTGATATTGCACATCAAGCGGAGGCACAATCGCTCGGAACCGCTATCTTGAACATCGCTGATGCCCCGGGCTTGCAAACTGCCGCCGAGCATGTATCAACAAACGGGCAGCTTGAGCTTCTCGCATCACTTGGCTGCAAATTTTTTCAGAGCTTCCTGTTCTCCCGCTCTCTGCCGATAAAGGATTTTGAATTGCCGGCAGGTGCAAATAATCCTTCGAAAGCCCAAGGCAATTTAAAATCCTCAGTCGCCTACTAAGCGCATCACGCTCTAGTGGTCCGTTCGAAACAAATGAGTCCCTTTGCGGCGAACTCTTTATCATTTGTTTCGAACGTAAAGACCACTAGCAAGGTATTGTTTTCTAGTGGATTTTAAGATTCAAATATTTGGATGAGAGGCCTCGGAAAACGGGTTCCAAATGTTTGAATCAATCCACTAGTGTCAGAACTGTTGAAACCATCCCGACCAATCCCTACGTTTCGTAACGGGAGGGTTGCCCTTGAAATTTACGTCACTGACTGATGAAGCCCGTATTGCTCTTGGTGGACTGTATGATTTCGCCAATGATGTTGTGAACCCAACGATCAGGCTTGGTGTGACAGGCCTTTCCAGAGCTGGAAAAACCGTGTTCATAACTGCACTGGTGCAGAATTTGCTACAGGGCGGTCGACTACCTATGTTCACTCCAATGGCAACAGGGCGTATCAAACGTGCCTATCTCCAACCCCAGCCAGATGACGACATTCCACGCTTTGCCTATGAAGACCATCTGGATGCCTTAGCCAAGGGGGACAAGCGCCATTGGCCTTTATCAACAAGGCGTATTTCCCAACTGCGACTTACGATAGAATATGAGCCAGACGGGTTTCTTGCTCGATCTTTTTCCAGCGGAACTCTCAACATTGACATTGTCGATTATCCCGGCGAATGGCTATTGGATCTTGCACTCTTAGACATGAGCTATGCGCAATGGTCTGAAAAGACGCTCGAGGCAGCACGTGCAAGCCCACGTGCCAAGCTTGCTGGAAAGTGGCTCACCCACCTTGAAACCATTGATCCTCAATCGCTTGCGGTTGAACCTGTGGCTCTGCGTGCATCCAAGTTGTTTACTCACTATTTGCAGGCATGCCGGGAGGATGAGTTTGCATTCTCAACCCTGCCACCCGGGCGATTTTTGATGCCGGGTGATCTGGAAGGCTCGCCACTCCTTACTTTCGCTCCGCTCGATCTAGATCCTGGCGTAAAGCCAGACAAGGGAAGCCTCGCGGAAATGATGGAGCGGCGTTACAACTCCTATGTGAACCGGGTTGTGAAACCATTTTTCATCAATCATTTTACCAGGCTGGACCGCCAGGTTGTGCTGGTTGATTTACTCTCTGCGTTAAATGCAGGGCCGCAGGCAGTGGATGATATCAGAAATGCCCTGAGCAGCATCTTGAGTTGTTTCAGGCCTGGACACACATCCTGGCTTAATGCAGTTCTCGGCAAAAAAATCGACCGCATTCTGTTCGCCGCTACAAAAGCCGATCACCTGCACAGCACAAGTCATGACCGGCTGGAGGGTATTTTGGAGCTGGTCGTGGATGAGGCGCTAAGCCGAACAGAGCATTCCGGTGCTTTGCATGAAGTGGTAGCGCTTTCGTCCATTCGTGCAACCCGTGAACATGTGTTAAATCAGGAAGGTGAGGAGCTTCCCTCTATCGCGGGAATTCCGAAAAAGGGCGAAACGCTGGGTAAAAAAACTTACGACGGGGTGGAGGAAATCGCCCTGTTTCCGGGCGATCTTCCTGAAAATCCCAGAGACGTAATTCGTGCAGATGGTGACGCGGTGGAAACGGTGTTCCTGCGTTTTCGACCACCAGAAATAAAAAACAATGCTGGTTTTCCCCATATTCGTTTGGACAAGGCACTCAACTTTCTGTTTGGAGACCGCATCACATGAGCCGCAAACCAACTGCCGTTTCCTTGAGTAAGGCTGATACCACAGATGCAACTAGGTCTGCGAAAAAGCCCGCCAAGCCCAAGGCGGAAACCAAACCTGTTACAAAAACAACTCGCAAGCCGGAAAAAGCATCTGGCAGCTCCAGGCGCGAGCCCCGTGCCATGAAGCCGCCAAAACAGGAAGAAACGCTTGAAACCGGAAATGCGATGGCGGCACCCGGACTTCCAAACCATTTGCCGGTAGCAAAGAAACGCGGACGATGGGGTGTCCTGTTTTTTTCAAGCATCAGCGCATTGCTTATGCTTGGCCTTGGCCTCTGGTTTATTCAGGTGATTGAAAGCCTTTTCGCCCGACATGAATGGTTGGGCTGGGGCGCAAGTGTATTGCTTGCAATTGTGGTTGTGTCGCTGGTTGTTTTCATATTGCGCGAAATCATTGCGTTGTGGCAATTGCGAAAACTGGCAGGCTTGCGGGAGGATATTGTTCGCGTTCTGGATGACCGATCAGCCCCGGGAAGCCGGGCGCTTGATAAACTGGCAAACCTCTACACTGAACGCGAAGATATGCATTGGCATCTTTCCCGACTTGCTTCGCACAAAGACGATGTGATCGATGATCGTGATCGCCTGGCTCTCGCCGAGCGATATCTGATGAAGCCGCTTGATGACGAGGCAAAACAGGTGATCACGAGCGCGGCCAAACGGATCTCAGTTGTCACTGCTGTTAATCCAGCTCCGGCACTTGATATCATCTTCACCGGTTATCAGGTGTTGAAGATGTTGCGGCATTTGACATCACTGTATGGCAACCGGCCAGGCTCAATTGGAACGTTGAAACTGGCTGGCATGGTTGGTTCGCATCTTGCGGTAACCGGCGGTCTTGCCCTCTCCGACACTTTCATTCAGCAGTTTCTCGGTAAGGGACTGGCAGGTCGCCTGTCAGCCAAGCTTGGAGAGGGAACTGTGAACGGCATCATGACCGCACGTATTGGAATTGCTGCGCTAGAGCTTTGCCGCCCCATGCCATTTCGCGAAGTTTCCCGTCCCGGTTTGAAGGAATTTATTTCAACGATTGCGGGTTCTATTCGTGGTGCTGATCATACCAAACCGGATGAACTGGCTTGACGAGTGAACGCAGTGTTCACCATTACTCTCGTGACAAACAACAAATAGCCACTAAGATTGGTGGATTATTTGCCCGGAATCCTGCGGTGAAAGCTTTGGAACTCCGGAATAGATTAAATCACTGCTCAAGGAGTAACTCGGATGAATACCGGAACCACACTGCTTATCGCGAGAATTTTGCTCGCACTTATCTTCATTCTCGCCGGACTGAACAAATTCGGTAACATTCCAGGAACAGCCGGTTATATCGGATCGGTCGGACTTCCAATGGGAACCTTGCTAGCCTGGGCAACAGCAATTTTTGAGGTGCTGGCAGGTATTGCGATCCTGATCGGCTTTAAAACGAAACTTGCCTGCTGGCTGCTTGCTGCCTTTTGTATCGTTTCAGCAGCGATTTTTCACAACAACTTTGGCGACCAAATCCAGATGATCCTGTTCATGAAGAACCTTGCAATGGCTGGTGGCTTCCTTGCCCTTTCAGTTGCAGGCCCAGGAAGCCTATCAATAGACGCCAGACGCAGCTAGAACACTTCGCGTTCAATCCAAACAGCGACAACGCGTCAGGCCTATCAATTTTTGCAGAAGAACGGCGGAGCAATCCGCCGTTTTTTTATGCGGAGAAGGTTTTTCGCACCCGCATGACACGGTTGTACGATGCCTGAATACTGCCCTTGGAAATCCGACCCTCTTTGACAGCCTGGGCGATCCAGCGAACCGCATTGGCAGGCAGGTCCTCATCATAACTCAGGGAGTTTGACAGAAGCAGCATATCATTGCCTGCCGCAAGCGCAAGAACGATTGCTTCTTTCAACTGGAACGATTTCCTGATCGCGCCCATGTCGAGATCGTCGGTCAAAATGACACCCTGATACCCAATATCCTGACGAAGTTTCTTGACCAGAGCTTTTTGTGAAAAGGTGACCGGTGATTTGCCGTTTGAGAACTGGGGATGAAACAAGTGACCGCCCATGACAAGCGGGGCTTTACCCGCAAGCCTTGCAAACGGCACAAGTTCCGCTTCATTCCAGGTATTTGTGATATCCACAAACCCGTCATGACTGTCGCCGCGTGATGAACCATGGCCCGGGAAATGCTTGATGGAACAGGCAACACCGGCACTTGCAAACCCGTCTATAAAGGCTCCTGCATAGGCTGCAATGCGTTCCACATCGGTTGAAAAGCCGCGGCCATATTTACCTATTACCGGGTTCTTGGGATCATGAATATCGACAGAAGGCGCCATGTTGAGATTAAAGCCTGCGGCACGTAGTTCATGGCCTGCCATCTGATAGAGCGCCTTTGCTTCTGCAACGGACTTGTTTCCCGCAACCCATTGCGCCGTCGGAATTGGTGTAAAGCCATGCTTCTTGCCGAGGCGTTGAACCTTGCCACCTTCCTGATCAATAGCCAACAGGCTTTGACGGTCTGCGGCAATGAATGTTTTTGCCAACTGTCTTGTTGCCGTGCCGCCCTTCTTCACGTTATGGCGCAAGAACAAAGCTCCTCCAGCGCGGCCAGCCTTGATGTGTGCGGCAAGGGCTTGAGCTGATTTGCCACCAGCACTGGAAGCCGGGAAGCCGGGCACCAGAAGCCGCCCTGCCATTGATTGTATTTCTGCGGCATTGACCCGCGTCACATTCATCAGTGCCGGGGCTGCCAGCCCACCAGCTGTAAGTCCAAGGAACTTTCTTCTATCGATCTTACGGTTCATTCCGGGTTTCCCTCATTTGCGCCAGCACAATTGGCGAATCATACCTTACTTTGCGGCAACTTTGTTCAAAGCTTCGCAAATTGCAACCAAAGCTTTGTTTTCAGAGTGAGTTCTATCAATCGTCTTTGACAAAATCATGTTCGCCTCGGATTTAAGAATAACTCCGTCACTGAGAATTTTCAAACCATTTGCGTGCAGGGTCGAACCGGTGGAAGTAATGTCGACAATCGCATCCGCCTGTCCGGCAGCAGGCGCTGCTTCGGTTGCGCCCAGGCTTTCGACAATCCGGTAAACCGCTATGCCGTGATCAGCAAAGAAGCCTTGCGTCAGGTTCCAGTATTTGGTTGCAACGCGCAGCCGCCGACCATGACGAGCACGGAACTCGGCTGCGACATCATCAAGATCTGCCATGCTGTCTACATCAACCCAGGCCTGCGGAACACCGATCACGACATCAGCATGACCAAAACCAAGCTTGACCGAGAAGTCCAGATACTCATCCGCATTGGTGATGGTTTCGCGGGCCAGATCTTCACCGGTGACCCCGGCGTGAACCTTGCCATTGATCAGTTCACGGGCAATTTCGGAGGCTGAAAGAAAGAGGACATCAACCGCCCCATCATATCCGGTAATGCCGTCAAGTGTTCCCTGATAACTGCGATCATCTTGCGGCAGTTGCAGATCAAGGCCAGCAGCAGAAAACAGCAAAACCGCTTTTTCTTTCAGCCGACCCTTGGAAGGAATTGCGATTGACAGGGTCAAGACGCTGCTCCAACCCGGTCAACCCAGACCGCAAATCCAACCGCAGGGATTTCCGACATCGCGCCAAGCAGGGTCATCAACTGATCGTAGCGCCCGCCGCCAATTACCGGCTTGTTGTTGTGACCGTGATAAATCTCAAATACCAGGCCGGTATAATAGTCGAGCTGGCGCCCGAAGCTTGCCTTGTAGCGAGCATTGGTGGTTTGGTTTGAAAGGCCGCTGGCCAGATTTTCCAGTGCTTCAGCAGAACCCGGTAAATCAAGGCCGGTACTGTTTGCGAATTCGGAGATTTTGTGCGCGGCCTCTTCAAGCTTCACATCAATCTTTAGAAACGCTTCCAGTATTTTTTTCTTGTCAGCTTCAAGCCGGGTTGATCCAAGCTCGGCCTTTTCCCGGATACGCTGAATGATGGCGGCAGGGGTACGCCCTCCGCTCAACGGCAGACCGTTTTCCAGCATCATATCGGTCACAACAGTTGTAAGCGCGTTGGAGTCCTCTTTTTCCAGACACGAGACAATTGCAGGAGGAAACATTTGTGTAGCGGAGCTTTTTGACTGCGCCATTTCGTTTATCTGTTGCATCAACATCTGATCATCGCCGAAACTTCGAACCAGTTTCTTGCGCCAGGCGGCCGGAATTTCGAGTGCATCAAGCAGGGTCATGTAAATCGATTGGTCACCAATAACCAGTTTACCGCATTCGCTATCGCATTGACGCAATACGCCAAGGGCTGTTGCGATTGTATTGACGTCTGCAGTTGGTTTATCGGCATCTCCGATGTCTTCGAAGCCTGCCTGGGTGAACTCTGTTGCATCATCACGACGCTGGCGGAAAACCTTCCCGCCATAGGCATAGCGTGCATGCAAATTCTGCTGACGCCGATGGTAGAGCCCGACGGGAATGGTAAACTCAGGACGCAGACAAAACAGCGTGCCTGAATTTTCCTGGGTGATGAAAATCCTCCGCCTCAGGTCTTCTCCCGTTGTGTCGAGAAACGGATCGGCTGGCTGCAGCAGATTGATATCCGGAAATTCGCATCCAATTGAGGAGAGGTATGTGGTGATGGCTTGGAGCACGCTAATTACCCCCGGTTTTCACCGTTGCGTCATCCTCGGACATGATTTGACCATCCAAGTGCAAGCCACCCGATTGTTTGGGCGTGGATCGTCGGGCTGGTCCCCGGATCAAGCCCAAGAACGAGGATGACAGCATTATGTTAGATGCGCACATCAACCAAGCCCCTGTTTTTCCAGCAGCTTTTTAACTTTGGCAACCAAATCATCCTCGGCGATCTCGAACTGGCCCGGCCTGCTCTCACGCCATTCTTCATTGGAGGCGATTGCTTCGGCCTGTTTGCGACCCTCGATCAAATCCTTGATCTGCAGCTTGCCTGCTGCGCGTTCATCAGAACCCTGAATGATGGCAATCGGGCAGCCACGGCGATCGGCATATTGAAGCTGCTTGCCGAACTTGTTGGGATTGCCCTGATACATCTCGGCACGAATGCCTGCGGAACGAAGCTTTTGCGCAAGACCCTGATAGGTGGCGAGCGCATCGCGGTCCATGACGGTTACAAGGACCGGGGCAAGCGCGCCGCCGTTTTCCAGCAGGCCGTTGTTTTTAAGCGCCGACATGAGGCGTGAAACACCGATGGAAAACCCGGTTGCCGGCACGTCTTGTCCGGTAAAGCGTCTGACGAGGCCATCATAACGCCCACCACCACCGACGGAACCAAAGACCACTTCCTGGCCTTTTTCGTTTTTGACTGGGAATTTTAATTCAGCTTCAAACACGGGGCCTGTGTAATATTCGAGCCCACGGACAACTGAGGGGTCAATGTTTATTCTACTACTATCGTATCCTGCTGCATCGAACATTGATTGCATGGCATCAAGTTCATCTGATCCTGATCCGTCGATACGTTTCTTGCCGGCAATGTAATCTAGGACAGTTTTTAAGCCTTCGAAGGCTAGCTTTGCTCCATCTGTGAAGTCACCACTCGCGTCTTGACGCCCTTCACCCAAAAGGAGTTCAACACCTTCGGCACCAAACTTATCAAGCTTGTCAATCGCGCGGAGAACTGTAAGACGCTGAGCATCATCAGTGACACCAATCGCCTCCATCACCCCATCCAGCACTTTGCGGTTGTTGATGCGAATGACATAGTCGCCACGCTTGATGCCAAGTGCTTCCATCACATCAGCCATCATCATACACATTTCCGCATCCGCCTGAACGCCAGGACTACCAACAGTATCCGCATCAAACTGCATGAACTGACGAAAGCGGCCGGGACCCGGTTTCTCGTTGCGGAAAACCCAGCCTGAACGATAGGTCCGGTAGGGAAGCTGAATGTCGTTGAAATTCTCCGCCACATGACGCGCCAGCGGAGCAGTGAGATCATAACGCAGGCTCATCCACTGATCATCCTCATCAGTCAGCGAAAACACGCCTTCATTCGGGCGATCACTGTCCGGCAGGAACTTGCCGAGACAATCGGTATATTCAAATTGCGGGGTTTCGACCGGATCAAATCCGTACCGCTCATAGACCTCTGCAATCTTTGCCATCATGGCGTTGGTTGCACGGATGTCATCGGCAGAGCGGTCCACGAATCCACGAGGCAGGCGCGCCTTCAGTTTTTGCGGTTTTTTCTTCTTATCAGCCATCGGATTTTCGCAGTTGGTGACGTTGCGAGATACCTAACCGACATGTTGAACCGGAGCAAGGGCTTGCGGCTTTAAGGACCATGCCCAGTTAACCGCACCCGAGGTTAGAAGCGGCCGTTAATTCGACAGATAAACCCTGTCCTTGACCAACCCTTCAGGCACTGGAACATTTGTCGCTTCATAATCAGAATTTAAGTGAAGGACAGGCCCCTCATTGAGCTTGATCCTGCGGGCAATGATTGCCGTGTATGCAGATTGATCTGCTATGGCTTTTTCTGAGTCAATTCTGAGGTGGCCATTTGGCAGATAAATCGTTCCCAACAACATCCTTGCATTATCGCTTGTTATTTGGTGCTCATGCCATTCGTCGGGAATAGCATTGCGATCTTCAAACATAAGCAGCCCGGCCATTACCCCAGTTTCGGGAGCGGTAAGACTGATTGTGGTTTCTTTCTTGAAGCTCAGCTTTGCATTGTTCCCACTTAGATAAAAGCCGACCCCCTTACCTTTCAATTTGGCATGATCTGTTACTTCGAGCTTGTCGCCAGTAATGATGTACACACCAGGCTTCAATTGTACCTCTGCAGTTCCCCCGATTTTTAAACCCTTGCAATAAACTCCAGGATACAAGATATGAAATCCACTGATTACCTTGAAGTTGTGGTGGTCACACGAACCAATGGTAGGAACTGGACGACCTGCCAACGGGTCATCAATGCGTGGGCAATCCGTCAACGGATCAGGGTCAAATGAAGCTTTCTTTGCACCTTTAAAACCGCCGGCGGTACATGTAATGCCAGAAATGAGCTCTGCATTGTCTTCTACTTTAATTGATTCCTTGTCATCGGAATTTGAAAAAATTCCACACTGTTTCGCATGAAGCTTCGCGTTCTTTTTAAGAAAAATCGATTTTCTACCACCCGGTGCGAGACCCAACATGCATATCTTGGCATCGCCCGCCTGTCTTGCGGTTGCAGAAGTTACGATAGGCAGCGCTTTTTCGTTTATGTAATGAAGAAATATGGGTTTCCAGACATGCGAAACAGTTACTATGATTCCGGCATTGTCGTCCGTAGGTGTTGCGTCGACGGTGATATCCGCAGGCAAAACAGTCACACCCAAATTACTCGCCACATAAGCAGTGACAAGGCCCTGTAGGGTTTCTTCATCTACGTTTGCGACACCCAATTCCTTTGCAGCTGCCAGTGCTGCAGCATCGGCCGCTTCCTGTTGAATTGATTCCAACCGGCTCAGGTATGAGTAATCCACCAACAATCCACTTGCACCCAGCAACGGAAATGCCATCAATGCGGTCAGCATTGCGACATTGCCCTTCGCAGACTTGAGAAACTTTTCTACCAGTAACTTCATGTTGTGCGCTCACTAATTTTTCACCAGTACTCTATAATGAAATACCCAAATCAACTTTTAATTTCAGACAGATATTCCAAACATAGATAACAGTTGGTTAACGTAAGGAAAAGACCGCGTTCAGGGACGCTTAAATGCTGTGCGTGCCTTTTCAATGCGGGCGCGATGATGACAACCCTCAATGTGATCGTTGACCATGCCCATCGCCTGCATGAACGCGTAAATGGTGGTAGGACCGACAAAGCTCCAACCGCGTTTTTTAAGGTCCTTCGAGATTGCAGTGGAAATCGGCGTGCTGCCGGGGATCGTACCCTTGATGATTTCCAATGGCCGGTCCTTGTCGTCCGGTTCCCAACTCCAGAAATATTTGGCCAATGATCCATGCTCTGCGATTATTTCCAGCGCCCGGTTTGCATTGTTAATAGTCGATTTTATCTTACCGCGATGGCGAATGATGCCGGTGTTTTGAACCTGTGCCTCCACATCATCTCCGGTCATGGCAGCTACCTTGCTTATTTCAAAACCATGAAACGCTGAGCGAAAATTATCGCGTTTTGCCAAAATCGTGTACCAGGAGAGTCCGGCCTGGAATCCTTCGAGGCAGATTTTTTCGAACAAGCGGGTATCATCGGCGACGGGATTTCCCCATTCCTGGTCATGGTAGACGACATAGTCAGGTTGTGGTCCGGCCCAGAAACAGCGCGACATGCCAGCTTCATCCGTGATCAATCCCCTATCCTGGTCACTTTGCGCCATTACTTTTTGTCCTTAACGTTTGATTCATTAATAATTCGAAGCCTTCATTTACCACATTTGATTCAAATTTTAATTATTACCCGCTGATTCATACTTTCCACGCGGAGTTGAGTCATTCTGAGCGCATGGCACCTTTGTGTACGGGTGCAAATTCCGACGAATTGTAGTGAGTACGTCATGTTCAGAAAAACCACCATGGTGCTGTCCGCAGCACTGATCGCAATGCCAATATCAATTGCCCAGGCAGGAGAGCGGTATTCTACCCCGCCGGCCATAGTATTGTCGCAGGACCTGACGTCCAACTGGACTTTGCAGTTGAGAAACAAGCCTGCGCAACCGCAACAACCCAGAACCACCACGCGCAAGAAAATCAACCTGTTCGCGCGCCAAAAAAAGCAACAGGTCAGGCGCCAGCGTAAAAACAGAAGCAGGCCAACGGGGATTTTCGCGCTTTGGGATACGAACGCTCAACGAAGCACACAGCAGCGTGTACAACGGACAAAGAAGAAAAAGCTCACCTATAATCAGGTTACACCGAAGGCAACTGCCTCGCAGTCTGCTGCCTATATCCAAAAACAGGCAGCTCAGCGTCCTTTTGATCCAAGATTTTTGCCACGAACGGTGGCTTATCAAACCAACCAAAAGCCAGGGTCGGTCATCATCAACACCCAAACGCGATATCTTTATCTCGTCCTCGATAACGGCAAAGCACGACGTTATGGTGTTGGCGTTGGCAAAGCAGGATTTGAATGGAGCGGCACGGAAAAAATCTCCCGCAAGTCCGAATGGCCGAGCTGGCGGCCGCCTGCAGAAATGATTGTCCGGGAACGCAAGAAAGGTCGCGAGCTTCCTGTCTTTATGGAAGGCGGACCGGCAAACCCGCTTGGAGCGCGAGCTCTTTATCTTGGCAGTACGCTTTACCGGATTCACGGTACAAACCAGCCGTGGACTATCGGTCAGGCTGTATCATCAGGCTGTATCCGCATGCGTAACGAAGATGTGATGGAACTTTATGAGCGTGCCCGGATCGGTGCAAAGGTCATCGTAACCTGAGGATTTCGAGGCATAATCTTCCAATATGAACCAAGGCAGGGCTCCAAACCCTACCTTAAACCCTACCTTTTTCGCGTCCGAATGCGATTTTTGTCACACTTCGTCACCATTGGGTGAAATTTGCAAAATTTGGGCATTTGCAATTATTGCAATTCCAGTCTTCTGCGAATAAGGTTCCGCAGCGGTAAGCTTGATGAAACGCTTAATGGAATGAAACAATGATCACACGACGCAAAACTCTGAAACTTTTGGCAGGCACAGCTGTTGCAACAGCAGGACTGGGACTTGCACAAACCGCCCATGCCGAACGGGTTTACAATTTTACCGACCGTCGTTGGGAAGATGTGGATACTTCACGTATCCGCACAGATCGACGGGTTCCAAGCAAATACAATCGCCGCAATGTTTCAATCAGCACTAAATTGGCCCCCGGTACGATTGTTATCCACACAGACAAGAAATTCCTGTATCACGTTGTCAGCAAATCCAAGGCCGTGCGCTACGGTGTTGGTGTTGGCCGCGAAGGCTTCACCTGGAAGGGCAATGCAACCATCAAGCGCAAGGCTGAATGGCCATCCTGGACGCCACCTGCAGAGATGCGTGCCCGGGAAGCCGAAAAAGGCATTATTCTGCCGGTTACACAACAAGGCGGGATCGATAATCCACTCGGTGCGCGCGCGCTGTATCTTTATCAGGGAAATCGCGACACGCTTTATCGTATTCACGGTACCAATCAACCGTGGTCTATCGGACTTAACCTCTCATCGGGTTGTATCCGCTTGTTGAACAAGGATGCTGAACATCTTTATTCTCAGGTCAAACTGGGCAGTAAGGTTGTGGTTGTCGGTCAGGGCCAGGACGCAGGTGGCGTGCTTCGGGAAAACAAAAACCCGCTAGCGGTGTTGTTTGGCGCAAGCTAAATCAATTCCAAATTTTCGACTAGTGGTCCGTTCGAAACAAATGAGTCCCTTTGCGGCGAACTCTTTATCATTTGTTTCGAACGGACCACTAGATGTGGTTTGCGAACCATGGGTTTGTATGATTCGCCCTGATTTTTTCACGCTCTGACAAACGCCACGAACCTGAAACAATTGTACGCAAGCCCCTTGAAGACCATGGTATCGCGCGGCGCGGGCGGGTCAATATTTGCGGTGCGGTCAATCTTGAGAATTTCGACACTCCATTTGTTAAACAATCCGGGTTTCGGTTGCAAATCCACAATCAGGCTGAAACCGGTGAATTTGATAAACCGGGCGATTTTTCATGTGTTCAGGATATTCACCTCGGCGCAAAGTTGTTGCTACGGCAGAAACCACCGACGCTGGTATGGTTTCAACAAACCCGCTGGTTGCACGATGAACGTGCCCACTGAAAACCGCCATCACCCTTCCACAATGATGCAATGTCTGGCGGAGCAGTTCCATCGCCTCAATGTTTTCATAGTGAATTCTATCGGGCCCTTCCGTAACCTCGAAAGGTGGGTGGTGACAAAAAACCGCGATAGGAGTTTTGGGCTCTGCCTCGATCATTTTGACAAAGTGTTTGGCGCGGTTTTGACAGAAATCACCCATGTTGCTGGTGGCACAAAGTGTGTCGAGGATAATCACGCGGACGGGTTTGGTATCAATGGAATAGGCAATGAAGTCCGACTTGGGGTCAAGATATCCAGCGCTGGAAAATGCTTCGCGCATGTTTTCCCGATCGTCTTTATTCCCTGCCATTGCATAAACGGGAGCGTTTGCTTCGGATAGAATTTCTGTTGCCTTGGCATATTCCTCGCTGATACCGTTATGTACGATATCGCCTGAATGGATGATCAAATCAGGAGCGGGGTCTTGCGCGTTGATGTCACGAATTACAGCCCTGAAATCCTCAATCCGTTGGGCAGAGTCCGGTGCATGTAGTGCAATGTGGGTATCCGAAATTTGGGCGATGATCATAACGGGAAAACCTACTCGATAGAGGCGTAATATTTCCTGAGAACCTCGATAACTTCAGGTCGTGCAAACTCTGGTGGAATGTCAGCACCGGACGACAACATTTCTCGCTGTTGGGTGCCGGATACTGAGATATGATGCTCCGGATCATGAGGACAGGTTTTTCCTGTAGCCATTCCGTAACACTTGCGGCAGAAAAACGTGATGTCGATTTTCAGTGGCTGTGTAACCAGTGCACCTTCCCACAATTCATCAAATATATTATGCGCGTCAAGCGGTCCGTAATAATCGCCAACACCTGCATGGTCACGGCCCACGATCAGGTGTGAACATCCAAAGTTCTGGCGTATGAGTGCATGAAGAAGTGCCTCACGTGGTCCGGCATAACGCATTTCAATCGGATAGCCCGCCTGTACAACCGTTCCAGGCTTGAAGTAATTATCAATCATCGCCTGAATTGCTTTGGTACGGATTTCCGCCGGAATATCACCTGGTTTCAACGCACCCAAAACCTGATGAATGAAGACACCATCGGTGACTTCAACCGCAATTTTTACCAGATGCTCATGGCTGCGATGCATCGGGTTTCTGGTTTGAAAGGCTGCAATCCGTGCCCACCCGTTTTTCTTGAACAAAGCACGGGACTGTTCAGGGCGAAGATAAAGATCAGCATACTTTGAAGGATATTCACCCTCGGACAACACGGAAACACAACCGCCAAGATTGGCGTCACCCTGCTGCATTACTTTCTGCACGCCGGGATGGGCATCTTCTGTGGTTTTGAAAACCTGGGAGCACTCAAATTGTTTGTCGATTGCATATTTTTCGCCAACATTCATGATGGCCAGGATTTCACCATTGTTACCGTCGCACAAAGCAACGTCTTCACCGATTGCAATACTGTCAGCAATTTCCTGCGAGGTGGACATGGTAATCGGGATTGGCCAGAAAATGCCATTTGCCAATTTCATGTCATTGCACACGCCGCGCCAATCCGTTTCACCCATGAAACCCGAAAGTGGGGTGTAAGCACCCATGCCGAACATGAACAGGTCAGAAACCTCGCGGCTTGTGAGCGGAATTTGTTTTAATGCATCTGCCCGTGTCAATTCGGTTGCGCGTTTATCTCCCGCGACCAGCAACGGCATGACTGCATCCGAACCGTGAGGGGGAACAAGTTCCAGCATTTTCATTCTCCAAGCTGATCGACTATGATAATGCCGGAATGTTAGCCTGTTAGGCTTTGGCGTCATTAGAACCAATTACGAGCGCCAATAGAACCAATTCTCTGGCGACCGAACGGCACGCCTATCAAACCGCCCGTCATCTTTCGTTACCTTTGTTTTTTATACGTTTTTCCGTGCCTGCTTGCAAATCAGCACGGCTTTCAACAAGGCGTCAATTCAGGGCGGAAAATCCCGGTAGGCCTTTTCAAATATCTTTCAACCGTGTATGAATTGCATTGAATGCCCACAAAGTTTTGTCGTTAAATTCAACATTTTCTGGCAGGCTAGTGGTCCGTTCGAAACAAATGAGTCCCTTTGCGGCGAACTCTTTGTCATTTGTTTCGAACGTAAAGACCACTAGCAAGGTATTGTTTTCTAGTGGATTTTAAGATTCAAATATTTGGATGAGAGGTCTCGGAAAACGGGTTCCAAATGTTTGAATCAATCCACTAGGGTCTGGATAATTGTTCAAAGATTTAAGGTGATCCATGAGCGACAAAAAAAAAGTCACCAAGGTTCCTGAAGGTGAGGCGCGCTTCTTCAAAACGCGTCAGATGAAACCAACTGACAAAGGCTTTGTTGGTTTTGAAACGGAATGGGAACCGTTTCAAAAAGAAGCGAAATACGAGACCCCAAAGCGTCCGTAACGCAGGCGATGCGTTCGGAAAAACCGTCATCGTCACGCTATCCACAATCAGCCGGTGACGGTTTTCCATGCATGCATGCCCCATGAAACACAGCTTTGCTTCCTTGCCGGCACCTTTCTTGTATAGTCGCGCTTCGCCATCCGTTGTTAATCAGTGGATGGCGTTGGAACGTTTTGCCCCGTGAAAGTCGTGTTCGCCGTTGCGCCCGTTGCTATCATCGGGACCATCACCCTCATCTGAATCATCAACAGCTCGAGAACTTTTCATCGAAGCCCAGGCATCAATCAGCGTGCCATCCACATAGAAATGCTCATCCGATAAAAGCGGACGCACCTCATCATGGGCAAGAATGGCCTTGAGAAAGGCTGACGCCACATCGCCCTCAAATAATACCAACGGGCCTTGAGGATAGGCCCTAGCAGTGTGTCGGGTTTGTCTGGTTATGGGGATTCCCATTTCCTTTGATTTGTTTTATGCATCAGCATGTCCAATTTCAAATCATATGACCGCGATCAGCGGTTGCTTTTGCCGATTGATCTTAATGAATGGGTGCGCGATGATGATCTTGTTCATTTCATTGTCGAGGCGTGTGAGCGTGTCGAGATTTCGGCGTTTCATGTTTCGCGCACCGGGTCGGGCAAGGCGCAATATCACCCGCGCATGATGCTTGGCCTGCTGGTTTACTGTTATGCCAACGGGATATTTCTCTTCACGCAGGATCGAGCAGGCCACCTGGCGCCATGTATCGGTTCGCTTTATTACGCTGCCAACACCCACCCCGACCATGACACCATTGCCACCTTTCGGCGGATTAATGGCGCGGCGTTCGGGGCGCGGCCTTTGCGCAGATATTGCTGCTGGCCAAGGAAACAGGGTTGTTGAAAGTCGGCATGGTGAGCGTCGATGGCACCAAGATTGATGCCAATGCCTCGAAGATCAAATCACTGCGCTATGACCGCATTGAGGTTTTACGGGCCAGGCTCGAAGCCGATATCGCTGAACTGATGGCACAGGCACAAGCTGCAGATCAAGGCTTGACATTCCCGATGGCGGCTTGTCTCTGCCTCCCGGATTGGCCGGTGAGATTGCGCGCTGTCAAAACCTTAAAGACAAAGCTGGATGCCGCGGCCAAAAGGTCTTGAAGAGGCGGCAAACTGCAAGGATGATGGATGATGATGATAACAGACAGTGATAATCCTTTGGCAAAAGCCCGACCCGAGCCCGGTTAAAGCGGACAAAAGCAAACCAATCTGACCGATCCCAGACAGCGCCATCATGCGCAAGTCATCGCGACATGAATATCGACAGGCCTATAATGCCCAGGCAATTGTGGACGCTGATGGCAGCCAGTTGGTGCTGGCAACGGATGTGTATTCAACCAGTAATGACCGGCACGGGTTTGATGGTCTTGTGCAACAGCTTGATGATCGGGTGGGAACGCCTGCAACCCTGCTTGCAGATGCCGGTTATGCAGGCGAGAAAATTGTCTACAGCCCTTGAGGCACGAAACATAGAGCCTCTGATCTCCGTATTGCACGTCAACAGGTCGAGCGGCCCTATGATTTCAGGCCACCTAGGAAACGGAACAAGCCACCCCCGGAATATCACTGCGCCCTGGCGCATCGCGATGATGGAGAAACTTCAAACAGACGAGGCAAAAGATAAATACCGCAAACGAAAGCAAACCGTTGAACCCGTCTTTGGTATTATCAAATCAGTCCTTGGGTTTAACCGGTTTCATCTTCGAGGCATTGAAAACGTTAAAACAGAATGGAACCTGGTCGCACTTGCTTACAACTGCAAGCGCATCGCAAAAATGATGACCGCATGAGGTGAGGCTATAACCTGTAATCACACAGACAGATAAACCAAACCCGACACACTGCTAGAGGTCTTTACGTTCGAAACAAATGATAAAGAGTTAGCCGCAAAGGGACTCATTTGTTTAGAACGAACCACTAGGCGCTGCTACCCGTTACATTCCTAATCCACCCACACAGACATATTTGGATTCCACATAGTCCTCTATACCCTGATGACCGCCTTCTTTGCCAAGACCGGACTCTTTAAACCCGCCAAACGGTGCTTCAACCGTGGTGATCACGCCTTCATTGACGCCAACAAGACCGTATTCAAGACCTTCCATTACCCGATAGGTACGTCCCAAATCCTGGGTATAGAAATAAGCAGCCAAACCGTAGTTTGTCGCATTGGCCATTGCTACGGCTTCTTCTTCGGTTTCAAATTTGTAGACCGGGGCGACTGGCCCAAAAATCTCATCCGATGAGAAACGCATGTCCTGCGTCGCATTGGTAATGACGGTTGGCTCAAAGAAGTTTCCGCCAAGCACATGACGTGCGCCACCAGTGACAATTGTTCCGCCTTTTGCCTTTGCATCGTCAACAAAGTCCTGACATTTTTGCACTGCGGCCTCATTGATCAGCGGGCCTTGCTTGACGGTTTCATCTTCGTACTCGCCAACTTTCAACGCCTTTGTCGCAGCTACAAGTTTTTCGACGAACCGGTCATGGATGCCAGCTTGTGCATAAAACCGGTTGGTACATACACAAGTCTGACCGGAGTTACGATACTTCGCTGCGATCGCGCCTTCTACCGCCCGGTCCACATCAGCGTCATCAAAAACGATAAACGGCGCGTTGCCACCCAGTTCCATCGAACACTTCTTTACCGTTCGTGAGCATTGCTCGAGGATCAGCTTGCCGACACGGGTTGAACCGGTGAATGTGACCTTCCTTACGGCGGGATGAGTTGTCATTTCCTCGCCGATTTCTGCAGGGTTACCGGTCACAATGTTTACTACACCAGGAGGAATGCCTGCCATTTCCGCCAAAACACCCCAGACAAGGCCTGAATAAGGTGTTGCTTCGGCTGGCTTGCAAACAATGGTACAACCAGTTGCGATGGCAGGACCTACCTTGCGCGCCAACATGGATGACGGAAAGTTCCAGGGCGTGATACAGGAGACGACACCAATAGGCTCGCGAGTAACGAGTATCCGGCGGTCTTTCCAGGGGGAAGCGACAACATCACCATAAACACGGCGTGCCTCTTCTGCGTACCAACGGATATAAGCAGCCGACATGCCAACCTCACCGCGGGATTCCGCAAGGGGTTTGCCTTGCTCTGCTGACAATAAATGCGCCAATGCCTCCTGATTTTCGATGATTACCTCATGCAGTTTGTGGAGCATTTCGGCGCGCTCCTTGGCAGTTGTCTTGCCAAATGATTTGAACGTTTCTGCGGCAGCTTCGATCGCTCGACGGGTTTCATCAGTCCCACAATCCGGCACCGTTCCAATGATGGCTCCGGTTGCAGGGTTGTTCACGTCAAATGTTTTGCCACTGTCTGCGCCGACCCACTCGCCGCCAATCAGGTTGCTTTCTTTTTTCAGTTGTTCCGAAATTGCTAGCATGTTCTCTCCGTTTTGTGCATTGCACAATTTATGTTCGGGCAGAACTTATCCAAATGTAGAAAAGAGGCAAGTAAAATTATCTGCGCGTGATGCCCTGAGAATATTTTATTGGAATCCTCCGGCCCACCAAGGACCTCCGGGAACGAATTATCCGGCGTCAGGAAGCAAAAACCTGTTCGAAATTCTTGAACCCTTTTACTTCTATGGGGTTGCCTGACGGATCACGAAAAAACATTGTGCTTTGTTCGCCGGGCTCTCCTTCAAATCGCAGGTGCGGCTTCAGAACAAATTCAACGCCAGCTTCGTCCAGACGCTTTGCAAGGCCGTCCCATTTTTCCTGGGGGAGAACCAGACCAAGATGTGGCATCGGTACAAGGTGTCCGCCAACATGGCCTGTGTTTTCAGTCTTGAATGGCTCACCCAAATGCATGGATAGCTGATGTCCAAAAAAGTCGAAATCCACCCAGGTGTCCGTGCTTCGTCCTTCTTTGCACCCCATGATGCTGCTGTAAAATTCGCGGGTTGCGTCAAGATCCCTGACATTGAAGGCAAGATGAAACAGTGCAGTCATACTGGTTTTCCAAATCAAGATCGAACATCGGTGCGAGCACCGTTTTCGAGATGTAACATACAGGCAAACACGGCGGAAAGGCGCAATAGCTGTTAATTCGTCTGATTCTTGATACGAACCGGGTTTATGTGGGCGGCGGAATCTGGGAAAACAAACCATGAGTGAAACCCAAACCAAAGAACGCGACTTTCATCAATCTGACGGCGGTATTCGCAGGCTCGACGAAACCATGGTCAATCAAATCGCGGCCGGAGAGGTTATCGAGCGCCCGGCCAGTGTGATCAAGGAGCTTATGGAAAACGCAATCGATGCGGAAGCATCCCGTGTCGAAATTGTGACTTCAAATGGCGGCAAAAGCCTGATGCGTGTGAGTGATGACGGCAAAGGTATGAGCGAAGACAATCTTGCGCTCGCAATTGAGCGCCACTGCACTTCCAAGCTTGGTGATGATCTGTTTGATATTCGCAGCCTCGGGTTTCGGGGCGAGGCGCTCCCTTCTATCGGCTCCGTTTCCAGATTATCGATAACCTCAAGGGCGCAAAGCGCTCAGGATGCCTGGAAAATCCGGGTGGATGGTGGAAAGACAACGCCCTTACAACCTGCAGCCCTTTCCAAAGGTACTGTAGTTGAGGTAGCCGATCTTTTTTACGCGACACCAGCACGCCTGAAGTTTTTGAAGTCAGATCAGGCTGAAACCAATGCAATCACCGAAGTTTTCAAACGGATGGCACTGGCGTTTCCGCATGTTCGCTTTTCCATAAGCGGCAATGATCGCTCTTCTCTTGATTATGCAGCAACCTCGCAAACCGGACGAATAGAACAGGTATTGGGCAAGTCATTTTGTGAAAATGCTTTGGAGATTGAAGCTGAACGCGAAGGCGTCCGGCTTTCGGGGCTTGTCAGCGTACCAACTTTTCATCGCGGCAATGCGATGGCACAATTCTTTTTCGTGAATGGCAGACCGGTGAAAGACAAGTCCCTGCTGGGTGCGGTTCGCGGTGCCTATATGGATTTTTTGCCGAAAGGCAAGCACCCGCTGCTTACGCTTTTCCTGGATATCGACCCGCACCTGGTTGATGTGAACGTTCATCCAGCCAAGGCAGATGTCCGTTTCCGCGATCCGGGCCTTGTCCGTGGACTGATTGTCGGCTCACTAAAACAGGCAGTTTCAGAAAATGGACCCCTTGCAAGCAGGTCGGGCTCTGAGGCGATGATGAGCGCTTTCCGACCAGAGCAGACCCGCAAAGGTTGGTCCGGAAGCAATGCAGCTTCTCAATCAGGTACAGGTGCAGGTTGGGCCAGCCCTCTTGCCGGAAACACTTCGTCAGCGCATTTTTCCGATCAGTCCGGGTTTGCCGAAGCACAAGCCGGATATTCAGCTACCCAGGCTCCCACCGGCAGGATTGATGATGGGAAGCAGGAAGAATTGGGGCAAAGCCGATATCCATTGGGAGCCGCAAGGGCGCAGTTGCACAAGAATTACATCGTATCGCAAACTGAAAAGGGGCTGGTGATTGTTGACCAACACGCGGCCCATGAGCGGATTGTCTACGAGAAACTCAAAGCCGGGATGCAAAGTGGTTTGGCTTCACAGTTATTGTTAGTGCCGGAGATTGTTGATCTTGCCGAAGAAGACGTAAACCGTCTGGCAAATCACGCAGAGGGTTTTGAAAAACTTGGTCTGGAAATTGAACCCTTTGGTCCCGGCGCGATAGCGGTCCGCGGCACTCCGGCGATGCTCGGTGAAATTGATGCTACCAAGCTCATCCGTGATCTTGCGGAAGAAGTGGCAGAATGGGCTTCGGCGGATGGATTACTCGAGCGATTGGAATATGTTGCAGCAACCATGGCGTGTCACGGTTCGGTCAGATCCGGTCGATTGTTAAAGGCTGACGAGATGAATGCGCTGTTGCGCCAAATGGAGGAAACTCCCAACTCCGGGCAATGCAATCATGGTCGTCCGACGTTCATAGAACTTGACCTGAAGGACATAGAACGCCTATTTGGCAGATAAGTTTACGAGGGTGCAAAATGAACCGGTTCGAAGGCCCGGGCTCGGGCGAAGCAAAAATCAAGTATCTTGATGCGGATTTTCAGGTCCTTTCCGCAGGTACATTTGTGCGTTGCGCGGTTACCGGAAAACCAATTCCAATTGATGAATTAAAGTACTGGAGCGTCGAGCGACAGGAGGCCTATATTGATGTTGCGTCTTCTGTTGCCTCATCAAACCGGTAACAGACTTATGCAAAGCCGGACCAGGCTCTATGCAGTAACCGGTTCTTCACCTTGCAACCGCCAACCAAGCCAATGATCAATTTTTTTAATCAGATTGACAGGCGAGACAGGCTTGGAAAGATAGTCATCCATTCCCGCGTCAATGCACGATTTACGATCTCCTCTGAGCGCATGGGCAGTAACCCCAATAATTGGAATATGCTGCAGGCGACGGTTCTGCTCAATTTCACGAATGGCAGCAGTTGCTTCCCTGCCGTTCATCTCCGGCATTGAAACATCCATTAATATCAATTGTGGGTGACGGTTTTGATAAGCTTTGACAGCGAGCTTGCCATTTTCAACAATTGCAAACCGGTGTCCGGAGTCGCTCAAAATCTGTTCGAACAGTATCTGGTTCACTTCATTGTCTTCGGCTACCAGGATATCAATGTCTCCTCCACTAAAGGTAGCCGGGTCCGACCCGGTGCCTTCATACAATTCTTCAAAGCATCCAGTAGACCTTTCCACAAAAACCGGTTCTGCGCTGTCTGGCTCAGTATCACACTGCGAAGAAACCTCATTTTGAGATTGCTCCGTTGCCTCAGATCGATTGCCAGGAGAGGATTTCTTCTCGGCCATCACCTGAAGGATCGTTTCGAGCAGCACTGAGGCACGTGTTGGTTTGGTGAGGTTAGCTTCAGCCCCCAGCTGGTTGAGCCGTTTGTTGGTTTGAGAACTGTCAACTGATGTCAGCATGATTACCGGAATATTCGCGAGCTTCTCGTCATGCCGCATGATCTCCAGAACCTCTTCGCCACTTTTCCCTGGCATCTGATAATCGAGTATCACCAGATCGACTGGTAGGCCGTGAGAAATGACCGCATGCATCACCTCCAAGCCCTCGTCACCGGAATTTGCAGCCGCACTGTCAAAATTCCAGGCTATCATTTGCTCCCTCAGAATCGAGCGATTTATATCATTGTCATCAATCACCAGAATGCGAGATCCCGACAAATCACCGGGTATCACGGGTTTTGGAACGACATCTCCATGAACCGGAACGGTAACGTTGAATGAAAAAGTGGACCCCAACCCCATCTGGCTTTCAACCTTGATCTCCCCACCCATAAGATCAACCAGTGAGTGCGCAATGGACAGGCCCAGCCCGGCCCCTTCGTGCTTGCGAGTCGCTGAGGTGTCGACCTGTGAAAATTTGTCAAAAATCAACGCGCACTTTTCTTTCGGAATTCCGATGCCGGTATCTTCAACGGAAAACTCTAGATCAATCATTTCGCAAGTGTCTGAGAGCTTGCCTTCCACGTTGATGTTGATGTGACCTTTCTCGGTGAACTTGACTGCGTTTCCAAGCAGATTGGTAATGATCTGCCTAATTCGTCCAACATCGCCAACAATCATTTTCGGGATTGATGGATCGACACGAACAATCAGCTCAAGGCCTTTCTCAACAACTTTTGAAGAAACCAATGTGGCGACATCTTCCACTGCCTCCGCCAAGACAAAAGGTGCCGGGTCAAGTTCCATCTGCCCTGCATCAGTTTTTGAAAAATACAGGATGTCATTGATGATGGTTAAAAGGGATGCGCCGGAATTCAGGATCACATCCGCATACATCTTTTGCTTTGAGTTTAGTTCGGTGCGGCTGAGCAGCTCCGCCATTCCCATAACACCGTTCATCGGGGTCCTGATCTCATGGCTCATGTTTGCCAGAAATTCAGCCTTTGCGCGCTCCGCAGTCTCTGCAATGTCACGTTCCTGCACCGTTATCCAATGATCTGTGACATCAATCAGATATCCCACCAGATGCGAGACTTCCCCATCTTCATTTTTGATCCGTTGGGTGTATTCGGAAACATGGCGCACATCTCCGGATTTTGTAACCATCCGGTAATTCATGTTTACACTCACTGCCGTTGAATTGTTTTTCCACTCATCTTCTTCTTCAGAAACACGAGATAGGTCATCCTTGTGAATTAGATCTGCGTAATTCACCTCTCCGCCCAGAAATTCATCATCCGACCACCCGGTCAGGCTCTTTACGTTCTTTGTAACCTTGGATACCGGCCATTCACCGGTGATGTTCTCCCACATGAAAATCGAGACCGGTCCGTTATCGAAAACACGATCCCATACCGCTGACGTAATCTGCAAATCCATTTCGCCCCCGTATGATGAGTTCAGCCTTCAGTTGATGGCAACCAGGTAAAATTTCGATGAATAATCCATGAATTTCATAAAAAACTTGAAGATTTTCCCTCGGCAAGAACAGGGATTGATCCAGAATATAGTATCAATTGTCAGCCGGATGTTCCCCGACCAGAGGTAAACGGTGAATTTGCAGTTGGAATAACTGGCACGCCTTCTGGCGCTTCAGTTTCCCGCTCTGGCAGTTCCTTGATTGCGCGAAAACAAACCAGAACCGCAGCTATGCCAAAAACGATACCACCAAGACCCCAGCCGGCCAGCACACCCTGCGGACCCCAACCCTTGCCAATCCAGACGAAAGGAATAACACCGAGCGTTGCTCTGCCCCAATTAAATACGGTTGAATAAATCGGAAACCCAAGATTGTTGAAGGCAGCGTTTGCCACAAACAATGCGCCGTTGAATATGAAACTTCCTGCAACGAACAGACAGAAAAACCGGATCAGCAATTGTGCATCGCCAGTTGCGCTGAACATGTAGGCAATCCAAGGCCAGGAGATCGCCAGGACCGTCCAGGCCACAAGAGAATAAACCAGCGTGAATACCAGGCTATCCCGCATGGCAGAGTTGACCCGGTCAAACTTCCTTGCGCCCAAATTTTGACTCAGGATTGGTCCAACTGCGCCGGAAAGTGAAAAAACGGCCGCGAAGGCAAGCGGCATCAATCGACCAACGATTGCCCATCCGGCCACTGCATCATCACCATATTCAGCAATTGCAGCTGTGACGTAAGCATTGCCAATGGGAGTGGCGATCTGAGTGAGCATCGCCGGGAGTGCGATCATCAAAAAGGGTTTGAGCGCATTCTTGATCGCGGCGAAATCCGGTCTGGCAATCATATTATGAACAATCACTGCTCCATGCAGACCAACCAGAACCAGTATGATGCGGATAAAAAATATGGCGATTGCCGCCCCGTGAACGCCAAGCCCAAATCCAAATATGAACAGCGGATCAAGCACCATGGCAGCGGCACCGGCAGACAGGGTCACATACATGGAGCGTTTGGCGTCTCCGCGTGCACGCAGTAAGGCAGACAGGCACATGCCAGCTCCCATCAGGGGAAATGACGCGATAACGATATACATGAATTCAAGCGCCAATTGATGGGTTTCACCCTTTGCGCCAAGGAGCGTGAGGATTGGTGCCATCAGCGGGAGCATGATCAGCGTCACGAAAATTGCCATCACCAGCAAAAAGACAAGAGACGCTCCGGCATTCTTTCGGGCGGTCACTTCATCACCGGAACCAATGGCCTTTGCGGTTATTGCTGTTGCAGCGATTGCGAAACCGATCGAGATTGAAACGGTGAAGAACATGACCGTGGACGCATAGCCAACCGCCGCCGCAAGCTCTTGTTCGCCTAAAAGCGAGATGTAGAAAAGATTCACCACATCGACCATAAAGATTGATAGCAGTCCTACCGCGCCGGTTGAGGTCATTGTGATTACGTGGCGCATAGTAGAGCCCTGCGTAAAAACTGCCTTCTTCGGCAAGGTGCCCTTGTCAGCACCAAATTCAATGTCGGCCATTAATTGTTTTCCAAGGTGGAATGTTCATCACTTTCATCCGCCTCGACAAATTCGCGCGAGCGTTCGTCCAGCGCTTCTGCGGGATGTTGGGGCTCCACTAATGGCTCTGGTTGAACGGGACGGGTGTGCATGATGTTGGTGCCTGCATAAATTCCTTCCCTGTACTGAACCATCAGGCGCTCTTCATCAAGTCGGCGAACCTCATTTATGATATCAGAAACCTCATCTGGTGCGTGCCCAAGACCCTGTAGCATTTCCGCTCCTAAAACGAGCGCCGATTCAAACGTTTCGCGCGTATGAAATTTCACCGGCTTGTCCATGAGTTGAAGGGTATGTGCACGATCATAAGTACGTGCATAGATCGGCTTGTCGGGAAATTCGCTGGCGACCAGATCCACAATCTTGTTGGTAATTTCCGGCGTGTGAGTGCAGACGCAAACCAGTTTACACTGCTCAATCCCTGCGGAGACAAGCACATGCCGACGGGTTCCACTTCCAAAATATATCCTGAAGCCAAATCGGGCTGCTTGACGAATGATGTTTGGATTATTGTCGATAACAGTCACATCCTCACCGGATGCGAGAAGAACCTGAGAGGCAATCTGCCCCATCCGAGAGAACCCGATCATTAGCACAGGAGAATCCGCGCCCTCAAAATCCTCTTCCATGTCTTCTTCATGTTCAGGTGAAATAAGTTGGTTTCCAAGCCAAACGCAAGCGGGTGTCAACGCCATTGAAATAACAACCATCGCAACCAAAAATGATGTCGTTTCTGCGGATATAATCCCGATAGTACCGGCCGCCGCGAAGAGCACGAATCCGAACTCACCATGTTGTGAAACAAAGGCTGCGATCCGGATACTCTCGACGCTTGTTGCCCCGAGTGTCCTTGCGGAGAAGTAGATAACGACAGATTTCAATACCATTGCGGCCAGAACACAGGCGAGAATGGCAAGCCATTGATCGGCAAGGACGGTTACATCAAGTGACAGGCCGACCGCCATGAAAAACAAGCCCAGCAAAATGCCTCGAAACGGTTCAATGTTTGCCTCCAATTCATGACGATAGGAAGATTCAGCCAGCAAGACGCCCGCCAAAAAAGAACCAAGCGCCATCGACAAGCCGGCTGCTTGCATCAACATTGCCGACCCAAAAACCACCAGCAGTGCTGTTGCGATCATCGCCTCGTGTGCGCCGGTTCTGGCGATAATACCGAGCAACGGATTGAGCAAATACTGACCAGCAAAAACGACGATGGCAATTGCGGTAATGCCTATGATGAAACCACCCCAGTCAGTGCCCGTATCGACATAAAATGATAGCAGTGGCAACGCGGCCAGCAGCGGGATGATTGCCAGGTCCTGAAACAGCAATATCGAAAAAACTTTACGGCCATGCCGGGTGTTGACCTCTTCACGGGATTCAAGAAGTTGCAACGCAAATGCTGTCGATGACAATGCAAGTCCAAAACCGGCTACGAGTGCCAGCCGTCCATTTCCGGTGAACAGAAGTGCCGGAACAGCAATCAATAATCCACTGGCAATTACCTGGAGGCTACCAAGGCCCAATATGTCCCGGCGCATCGACCATAGCCTCGAAGGCTTCATCTCCAGCCCAACAATAAACAACAGAAAAACAATGCCAAGTTCGGCAAAGCTCAGAATACTTTTGCCATTTTCCACCAACCTGAAAATGGGCCCAAGTACAACACCTGCAGCGAGATACCCCAGAACTGTGCCGAGACCTATGCGCTTGAAAATCGGAGCTGCGACTACCGCGCCTCCCAACAACAATATTGCCTGGGTATAGACTTCGGGCGTAGCGCTAGCTCCTGGCATTTTTGCGTAGAACCTTTCGTTTTAACTTTCCCAATAACGTGCAATCGGGGGGTTGTCGGCCAAAGAAGCTTGCAAGCCGGGACAAGCACGCTTATTGATGCGCTTAGGTTTAACCCTAACAACTCTTGCAGCAATTCCCACCCTTCTGCGACAAAAACATGACCGATTTAAAATCCCTTGAAGCCAATGCCAAGGAGTTGGTTCGCCTTGCAATAAAGGCCGGAGCTGACGCATGCGATGTAGCCGTTGCAAGCGGACAATCACAACGCACCAGTGTTCTTGAAGGGGCGGTAGAAAATTCCAATCGATCTGAAAGCGACACAACCTCTTTACGGGTGTTTTGCGGCAAGCGTGTGGCAAGTGTAAATACCGATGCCCGAACTGGCCTGGAACAACTGGCAGAGCGTGCGGTCGCAATGGCAAAAGTTTCTCCAGAAGATCCATTCCAGGGTTTGGCAGACAAATCGGACCTGCTTGATGCCAAGATTATCGATCAACAAGTTTCCGAACTCGAGTTGTATGACGATTATGAGCCTCAATCTGCCGAACTGGAAGAGTTGGCGTTGGAAGCAGAGGCCGCCGGCCTCGGTGTAAAAGGGGTGTCCAAGTCAATGGGTGCTGGAAGTGCCTGGGGTACAAGCGGATTTGTACTGTCAACTTCACACGGTTTTACCGGCAGTTTTCTTCGATCGAGCTTCAGTATTTCAGCGTCGCTTGTTGCAGGTGAAGGAACCGCCATGGAGCGAGACTACGATTTCGACAGTGCCGTACATTTCGAAGATCTCATGTCCGCTAAAGAAATCGGTCGTTCAGCAGGAGAGCGGACCGCAAAACGCACCAATGCGCGGCAAGTCAAATCAGGCACTTTTCCAGTCATTTTCGATCCTCGCAATTCAACCGGCATTGTCGGCGCGTTGGCATCTGCTATCAACGGAACATCGATTGCCCGCAAAACCAGTTTCCTCAAAGGTTACATGGGAGAACAGGTGGCACCTGACCATATCACCATTCTTGATGATCCGGTCATGGTACGAAGACAGGGGTCACGCGTGTTTGATGGGGAGGGTATTGCTTCGTCAAAACTGACACTGGTTGAAAACGGCAAACTCCAGACCTGGCTTCTTGATTGCGCTACAGCGCGCGAGCTTGAATTGAAATCAAATGGACGGGCTTTTCGCGGCGGAAGCGGTACCAGCCCTTCCACAACCAATTGCTACATGATGGCAGGTTCTCAATCACCCGAAGATATGATTGCCTCGATCGATCAAGGCCTCTATCTCACGGAAACTATTGGTCACGGTATCAATATGGTGACGGGTGACTATTCCAAAGGGGCAGCCGGTTTCTGGATCGAGAATGGCGAAATCAGCCACCCGGTTGCTGAAATCACCGTGGCGGGTAATCTTGCGGATATGTTTATGAACATGAGACCCGCGAGTGATCTGGTATTCAAATACGGCACCAATGCCCCAACACTCCTGATCGAAGGAATGACGATTGGCGGACTTTAAACCGGAAGACCGCCTGATTGTTGCAGCTGCCAAGGAGGCTGGCCGGATTGGATTATCCTACTTCGGAAAAGACAGCACCAATGTCTGGTACAAGTCCGGAAACTCGCCGGTATCGGAAGCCGATAAAGCAATTGATGAATACCTCGGCAATACGCTTCTTGCCGCCAAGCCGGATCACGGCTGGTTATCTGAGGAAACAGAAGACAACAATGCACGGCTTGAAAAGAGCCGCGTGTTCATTGTTGACCCGATCGATGGAACCCGTGGCTTTATTGCAGGCAAAGCGGAATGGTGCGTTTCAATTGCTATCGTTGAAGACGGACTTCCCGTAGAAGGCGTATTGTGCTGTCCGGCTATGGGCAAAACGATTTATGCCGCCCGCGGGCGCGGTGTCTATTGTGATGGTGCGCGTCTATTAGACCGTAGTGAAAGGAAAACTCCCAGAGTTACCGGATCAAAAAAGCTGATCGAACATATGCGCAATATTGATGGGTTTGGTGCTGTTGTTACGGACTTTATTCCCTCCCTTGCTTATCGCCTCAGCCTGGTCGCACTTGGAGAACTTGACGGCGCTTTTGCAAGGCCGGGTGCAAGCGAATGGGATGTGGCGGCAGCTGATGTTATCCTGTCAGAAGCCGGATGCAAGCTTGCAGACAAACAGGGCAACACGCTTTCCTATAACAAAGCCAAGACAGGCTCCCCTTCACTGGTAGCGAGTCACCTCAGTCGGCAGCGGGAGATATTCACCCTTGCCAATTCGAGTGGGATTCTCCAATAGTTGGCAAAACAGGCCCGCACAATCTTATATGGAGATTTTAATGAGCGAAGACGAAAACCGCCCACAATTATTGCATCTGGTATTTGGCGGAGAGCTGGAAGATTTGGAGCATGTAAACTTCCGTGATCTCAACAAGCTGGACCTTGTCGGGGTCTATCCAAACTACGCTGAAGCAGAACTTGCATGGCGTTCAAAAGCGCAACAAACTGTAGACAATGCGCATATGCGTTACTTCATCGTGCATTTGCATCGCCTGCTTGACCCGGATGGAGACGGTAAGTTCGGCTAGAACCCGACCGCCAATCAAAATGCCTGAAAACTCAACTCCCAAACCGCCGAAGCGGTCAAAAAAACGGCTGCGCAAATGGTTTCGATCAATCTCGCAAGGCCCGATTGCGCTTGCGATTTTATCCTGGCTTGCGATCGGGTATTTGAAACTGGTTCACGCAACCAATCGCTATGTGGTGGAACCTGCCGATGTCCTTGAAACCCTTACACCGCAACTACCCTTGATTGTCAGTGTCTGGCATGGACAACACATATTGCTTCCGGTTTTGCCAATCGGTCTCAATGCATCTGCCATGATTTCGCGAAATTTCGATGGTGAGGTGACCGCAAGAATTGTCAAACACTTTGGCAACCGGACAATTCGTGCATCGGGCGGGCGCAAGCAATCCGAAACCCTGCGCAAGGGTGGCATGACCGGATTTTTGGAAATGTTGCGCGCTCTGGAAAACGGTGACAATGTGGTGCAAACTGCGGATATCCCAAAGGGCATCGCCCGGAAAGCAGGCCTTGGGATCATAACCCTCGCCCAACGTTCAGGCGCACCGATTGTCCCCCTGGCGATTGCATCAAGTCGGCGATTTGTGTTCAAGAATGCCTGGGATCGTGCCGCGCTTAATTTGCCATTTGGCAAGACGGCTATTTGTGTTGGTGAACTGATCCGAGTTGAAAAGGAAATCGGGAGCGCAGAGCTGGAACAAAAACGTGAGATGCTTGAGCAAGAAATGAAAAAAGCGACCACCCGCGCCCATGAATTGACGGGACAGTCTGAATGAGTAACTTCCTCAGTAGGTTTGCCTTCAAGGCCTATCAGACCTTTGGTTTGATGGCTTATCCGTTTATGGGACCATTTCTCAGGATTCGGGCAAACAAAGGCAAAGAAGATCGCAAACGCCGTTATGAACGTTATGGCTACCCAAGTGCCGATAAACCAGCAGGCCCCATCATCTGGTTTCATGCGGCAAGTGTCGGTGAATCAATGGCAATCATTCCGCTTATCGAACATGTTAGTTCGCTCGGCATCAATGCAATCATGACCACGGGAACGGTAACTTCCGCCCAGATCATACGCTCCCGGCTGCCGCACGGTACCTATCACCAGTATGTGCCGCTGGATTTGAAGCCAGCACTGGAGCGGTTTCTCGATCACTGGAAACCGGATGTGTCGGTATTCACCGAATCCGAGATATGGCCAATGACATTACTGGAACTCAGCAAGCGCAACATTCCCAGAATTCTCGTCAACGCCCGCATGTCCGACAGGTCTTTCAAAAGATGGAAGGGGTCGGCGGGTCTTGCTGAAAGCCTGTTTGAAAACTTCTCCCATGTGGTCGCACAGTCGGCGCTTGATGCGGAGCGTTTCAAAGCATTGGGTGCACACCCGGTGGAAGTATCCGGCAACCTGAAAGTTGATACAGATGCCTTGCCCTATGATGAACGTGAGCTAAGGCTGCTGGGTGACAGAATCGGCAAACGCCCTTGCTGGGTAGCAGTCAGCACGCATGAGGGTGAAGAGGAAATATGCGGTCGAATTCATCTGGAACTCAAGAAGCGAATTCCAAACCTTTTGTCAGTGATTGTACCCCGCCATCCAGACCGTGCTCCGGGCATTGTTGCAATGATGCGCGAAAATGGTCTCAAGGTTTCGCAGCGCAGCGAAAATATTGCGATCAAACCGGACACGGATATTTACCTTGGCGATACGATTGGCGAGATGGGTCTTTATCTTCGGTTGGCACAGGTCGCATTTATCGGCAAGAGCCTGAAAGCAGCCGGTGGTCAGAATCCGCTTGAACCGGCAATGACCGGAACACCCATCATTTCCGGGCAGGCGGTTCACAATTTCCGGGATACTTACAAGTCGCTCATGGAAGGACAGGCTGTCCGGCTTGTGACCGATGAAGCGATGCTCAGCGCAAACATTGAATATTTGCTTCGCACTCCAGCCGAACGCAAACGCATGGCAACCGCCGCTTATGAATCTGTGCGTAAGATGCAAGGATCACTGAAACGCACACAGGACACTTTGGATGCGTACTTCTTCCCGCTTGTTATCAAGCAAGGGATGGAGGAAACCGGCTGATGGCGCTTGATGAAGCTCCTCCGTTCTGGTGGAAAAATCCGGGCTGGCAATCTTGGCTTCTTGCGCCAGTCTCCTACATTTATGGCAAAGCTGCTGCGCAGCGAATGTCATCTACCTCATCTCACAAGGTGCCAGTTCCGGTAATTTGCGTTGGAAATTTCGTGGTTGGCGGGGCAGGCAAAACCCCAACGGTACAACTTCTCTCCAAGCATATTCGCAGCCTCGGAATAAAACCAGGCGTCCTGACCCGTGGCCATGGCGGGGCGATTACCGCTGCAACGGTAGTGCGACGTGATCTCCATAATTCCCATGATGTTGGAGATGAAGCCCTGCTACACGCAGCCCATGCGGTAACCGTTGTTTCTACAGATCGGACAAAGGGTGCTGATCTATTGGTGGAACGTGGCTGCGATCTGATCCTGATGGATGATGGTTTTCAAAACCCGTCATTGGCGAAAGATTTCAATCTGGTTGTGGTGGATGCAAAGCGCGGGCTTGGGAACGGATTTTCTGTACCAGCGGGACCATTACGTGTGCCGCTACGCCAACAATTGCTGCATGCAGATGCAATTCTCGTTATTGGCGACGGTGTTCGAAGTGATAAGGTTATCCGGCGATGCGCCAAGGCAGGTAAACCGGTTTTCAAAGCTTACGCAAAACCGATCGGCTCAGGGAAACTCAATGGTCGGCCTGTTGTCGCATTTGCGGGCATTGCAGATCCTACCAAATTTTTTGACACGGTTGAGTTGGCCGGTGCCAAAATTGCCGACCGCCAATCGTTTGGCGATCACCATCCCTTCACGGAAGAAGAATGCACTAAACTTCTCCGTATGGCTCAAAAAAACAAGGCAAGGCTTGTAACAACTGCAAAGGATGCCGCCCGCTTGCGTGGCATGGGCGATGCCCGGGAGCGGTTGCTTGAAGAAGCGGAAGTGCTGAACATGATTTTGGTTCCCGAGGACCCGGCCATGTTGAAGCGCATCAGTGACAAAGCCCTGACACGCTTCACAGGACGCAAGCTGAATAAAGCGTTTCGCGTTCAATCAGATCAGCGACAACACGTTACTTAGCTGGCTTCATTTAGGCATTTTCGTTTAACTGATTCCGATTAAACGAAAATTGCTCCAAATCAAAATAGAATCACTCTTTTGCAGGACCGACGACAACTTGCGTTGGTTTGACTGCCAGTAGCTCCCGAGCAATCCGGCCAACATCTTCACGTGTTACAGCCGCAATCAGATCGCGACGCTTTTCAATATAGTCTATTCCGAGATCCTGGGTTTGAATGGCGACAAGGACACGTGCAATCTTTCCTGACGTATCGAGATTGTTGATTGCGTACGCTCCGGTAACGTATTTCTTGGCATCCGCCAGCTCCTCTTCCGTAACGCCGCCGGAGGCCATTTTCGCGAGTTCAGCCCGTATGATTTTCAGGGTTTCCTCCTGGTTTTCCGCCCGCGTGGAAGTGCCAACGGAAAGATAAGCAGCGTGCTCATGCGTCGCCAGCGATGAATAAACACCGTAAACAAGGCCGCGTTTTTCACGAATTTCATTGTTAAGCCGGGAGGAAAATGTTCCCCCACCAAGAATATGGTTCATCAAATGCGCTGCAAAGAAATCTGGCGACGAGCGCAACAACCCCTTGTAGACAAGCGCGATGGATGCGTTCGGCACTGGCATTTCAAGTGCAACAGTCTTCCCGAGCACAGGCTGCACTTCGGGCACCTTCTTTAGATCTGCATCCGCTCCCAGTTCGGAGAATACCACATCTAACAGGTTTGATAATTCAGCTTCGTTGATTGCTCCAACCACCCCAACTGTAAGATTGCTTCTCGCAATGAGTTTTTGACGCATACTGATCAGGTCATCGCGGTTGATCGCATCAATCGAGGTTTCAGTACCACTTAAAGAACGGGCATAGGGATGGGCTGCAAACACGATCTGTCTTGTTGTTGTGCGCAGGACCGAGTCCGGGTTTTTCTTTGCTCGAACAATCCCGAGCCGGATCGCATTGCGCATTCGTTCGATTGCCTCATTTTCGAATTTCGGTTCAACAAGCGCAAGCCGCAGCATTTCAGCTGCGCGGCCCTTTTCTGACACCAATGTGCGAAGACTGCCGGAAACAGATTCCATTGAGCTTGAAAAGCCGAGTTCGATGCCGTTTTCTTCCAGTATTGAACGGAACCTTGAACTATCCAGATCCCCTGCTCCCTCGTCAAACAGGGAGGTCATCAAGCGAACTGTTCCCTCATGATCTCTTAGGTCCTGGGTAGAGCCTCCCTTGAATGAAAAAGACATCGAAATAATTGGTAGTGTATAGTCTTCTACCAACAGTGCCTTTACACCGGATTTTGTGAGAACTTCCTTGATTTCCAGCGCATGTGAAACACTGACTGGAACAAGGATGTGCAACAGAACCAAAATTCCTGCGACGATCGCGCGTTGTAGTAATTTGGTCATGGTCTAACCGCTTTCCGGAAGAAGGTGACTGGATACGGCCTTTTTGCCATCAAGATATTTTCGCGCAACCCGGTTCACATCTTCAACCGTGATCTGTTCAAGCCTTCTCGGCCAACCGAGAAAGTCTTCAATGGTTCCGCCGGTTGAGAGGATCGAACCAAAAATTCGTGCGAGTGTGACCTGGCTGTCCTGACTGTAAATAAGTGCTTTCAGATACGATTGCCGGGCGCGATCGAGTTCATCCTGTGTCACGCCTTCCTTGATCAGTTTCTCAACTTGCACTTCGACCGCACTGGCAACATCTGCAAGAGAATTGTCACCACGTGGATTGGCGTAAAGACCGAAATAACTCATGTCTCTCGCCAAGCCGTTATAAAAGGCACCGGCACTGGTGGCTATCTCCTGTTCGAGAACCACTTCCCTGTAAATCCGGCTTGTGACGGAATCACCCAGTATCGTGCCCAACAGATCAAGAGCTTCCGCCTCGCCGGACACAGCCAGTCGATAAGACGGTGTGAGAAAGGTTTTTCGCCAGACCGGAGTGGTCACCCTGTTGTCAGCGTATTCGATGATCTTCGAGGCAACGGGTGCAGGGTCTTTCAACCGGCTGCGCATAATCGGTTGACTGGATGCTTCAATCTTGCCGTATGTATCGCGTGCGATTTTCACAACATCTTTCGGCTCTACATCGCCT
>CBDFNP010000002.1:0-9029 GCA_965250255.1 Rhizobiaceae bacterium | reverse complement strand
CCTTGAGAACCAGTATTTGATCTGCTGATACGACCGTTGAAAGCCGGTGCGCAATGACCACGGTGGTTCGATTGCGTGAGACCTCGTCCAATGCTGCCTGTATCTCGCGCTCAGTCTGGGTGTCAAGTGCGGAGGTTGCTTCATCAAGGATCAAAATGGGAGGCGCTTTCAACAAGGTTCGAGCAATCGCGACACGTTGCTTTTCGCCACCCGATAATTTCAATCCCCGCTCACCAACTTCGGTTCTAAACCCTTGTGGAAGACTACGGATAAAATCGCCGATCTGAGCCATTTCTGCTGCTGCTTCAACTTCCTCTTGAGAAGCCGACGGGCGTCCATATCGAACATTGTAGAAAACGGTTTCATTGAACAAAACGGTATCCTGGGGCACCATTCCAACATTACGTCTCAGGCTTATCTGCCGAATGTCCCGCAAATCCTGACCATCGATTGTGATTGCACCGGAAGTCACGTCATAGAACCGAAACAACAGACGCGAAATGGTCGATTTGCCGGCACCCGATGGTCCGACGATTGCAATCGTCTTGCCCGCCGGCACCTCAAACGAGATGTCTTTGAGAATTTTGCGGTCTTCTTCGTAATGAAACCGGACATTGTCAAACCGGATGACCCCGTTTTCAACCGTGAGATCCTTTGCACCCGGCTTGTCGGTAATTTCGCGATCAACCGATAAAAGCGCAAACATGTCTTCAAGGTCTGCAAAACCCTGGCGGATTTCACGGTAAACAAATCCAATGAAATTGAGCGGCATGAACAGCTGCATCAACAGCGCATTGATCATGACAAAGTCGCCAAGCGTCTGTTCGCCGTTCTTTACAGCCAACGCTGACAACACCATACAGGCGGCCATGCCGAAGCCCATGATCACTGCCTGACCGAAATTAAGCCAGGCCAGCGATGTCCAGACTTTGGTTGCTGCAATTTCATAACGCTTCATGGAAGCGGCGAAGCGTTCCGCCTCAAGCTTCTCGTTGCTGAAATATTTTACCGTTTCGAAATTGAGTAATGAATCGATTGCCTTGGAATTCGCGTCTGTATCATTTCGGTTCATGTCGCGACGAATGCCGATACGCCAGTCCGATGCGCGCACGGTGAACCAGACATAGGCGATAACCATGACAACAACGATTGCAACATACCGAAAATCAAACCAATACCAGATCACCGCGGCCATCAGTGCAAACTCTATGACAGTCGGGATGCCGTTGAGAATTGAAAAGCGAACAATCGATTCAATGCCCTTGGTGCCACGCTCAATAACTCGCGAAAGACCGCCGGTGCGGCGTTGGAGGTGATAGCGTAAACTGAGATTGTGAAGATGCTCAAAGACAATAGAAGCCAGCCTGCGTACTGCGTATTGGCCAACGCTTGCAAACAGCGCATCACGAAGCTGATTGAGACCGATCATCAACACGCGGCCAATGTTGTAGGCAATCACCAAAATAACCGGCGTCAAAACCAAGAGCGGAAGCCATTCATCGAAGGGTGAGCTGGTTTTCAATTCACCGGTAAGTGCGTCAGTCGCCATTTTGTAAAAGTATGGGATGAGGACCGTTACAACCTTGCCCACAATCATAAACATGGTTGCATAAATCACCCTTCGTTTAAGATCCGGGCGATCGGTCGGCCACATATAGGGCCAAAGATTAAAAAATGTATTCATCAAACCAGGGTCGCTGGCATCCACACTTCCGCTGACTTTTGCCTGTTCTACGGAACCGGTTGCAGCGTTGTCAGTCATCGCGACACCCATTCAATCCGGCTGCAATGGCTTTTAATTCTGATTGCAAAGCATCAAATGCTTCCGGTTTCAGGCGAAACCGCGAACGGTTTCCATCCCGTTCTGAATCCAGAATGCCTGCCTCCTTCATCACAGCAAGATGTTGCGAAACGGTTGATTGGGACAGCGGAAAGCAGTCACACATATCACCGCAACAACACGAACTTCTTTTTGCAAGTTCACGAACAATCGCAAGCCTGACCGGATGTCCGATGGCTTTGAGCATTTCTGCAATGTCTGATTGTCCAGGCCCATTTGCACTGGAAACGTCAAGGGTAGGCATTTCCGATCTTTATCGGTAAATACCGATGAAGTCAAATGGCAATTTGCCAGTGTTCTAGTGTCCAGAATCTAAAGTTCGTCTCATTTATAAGCGCATCCCAAACGAACTTTAGATTCAAAGGGACACTAGCAAATATTAGATTCTAGTGTGGTTTTGGATCAAAGTTCGCTTTGAGAACCTGCTGCCAATAATGAAGCGAACTTATGATCCACCACACTAGTGGTCCGTTCGAAACAAATGAGTCCCTTTGCGGCGAACTCTTTATCATTTGTTTCGAACGTAAAGACCACTAGCAAGGTATTGTTTTCTAGTGGATTTTTAGATTCAAATATTTGGATAAGAGGTCGGAAAACGGGTTCCAAATGTTTGAACCAATCCACTAGCCGTTTGATGTGTCAGTCGTACCTTGCTGGTTCTCAGGAACTTTTAACACCTGACCCGGGTAAATTAGATCGGGATCGCGAACCTGATCGCGATTTGCTTCAAAAATCGTAGTGTAGCGAATACCGGAACCATAATTCCTGCGCGCGACCTGCCAGAGATTATCTCCGCGACGAATGATCACCGTACTACCGGTTCTGATCTCCGGGATATCATCGTCTTCCGGCTCGACAACTGCAGCCACGGCCTCTTCTTTGACAGGCGCTTCTTGTGCAACCGTTTCAACAACTTCTTCTGGTTGTGGTTCCGGCTTGGGTTCTGGCTGTGGCAACTCAGCCACTACCGGTGGTTCATGAACAAGCCGAACTTCTGCGCGAGCGACTACTTTTCCCTCAGATTCGTCGCGCATGTCTGCCCGAACGCTATATCGTCCCGGCTCAATGTTCTTGTCCCCTTCGAACAGGAACGCGCCATTCTCGCCAACCGGCGTTGTGCCGAGCAATTCATTTTCCAGGTAAATGCTTACATCGGCACCAGGTTCACCTGTACCGGCAATATAGATACGACCTTTTTCGATATCAGCCGCCTCAATCAAAACAGGCCGCACCGACTGCGGTTCCGGCTTCGCCTCTGGCACAGGATCAGCAACTGTCGCAACCTTTGGCTCCGGTTCAGTTTCGCCCGGTTCCGCAAGTTTCACAGTTTCGCTTGCTGTCGCTACAACCTCTTCGATCTGTTGAGCAGGCTCTTCAGGCTTTTGCAAAACCCGGGTCGCCTCGCCGGCCGCAGAAACGAGAACCGTCGGCTCTTCATCTGCTTCCGGTTGCGGAACGTTTATGAGGCCTGCTTCCACAGAAGCGATGGCTTCGCTGTCTTTTGGCTTGGCGGTAAGATGCAGTTCGTGGGGTCCCGGGCTCAGCGGCTGATCCAATACAAAGGCAAAATCCCCGGTCGGGCCAGAGCTTGTTTTTCCAATTTCGTTTTCACCATCAAAGAGCGAAACTTCGCTGTTTAGCGGAGCTGAACCCGCAATCACCGTGCTGCCATCCTTTTCCACCCGCAATAACGTGAATGCTGGTGGAACCGGGGCCGGGATTTCCGGTTCCTTGATTGCAGGTTTCGCCGCTTCCTCTTTGGTTTCAAGTGAAGCGACTTCCCGGGTTTCAGGCTCGGGTACAGTTTGAACAATTGCAGCTGGCATTGTTTCGTCTTCAAATTGAGGCGACAAAACTACATAACCTGTTACCCCAGCGGCGGTAACACCAGCGCTTGTGTATAAAATCGGGAGCAAACCTTTGATCATCGAAACAAACTCTTTCATTCACAAATGCCACTGGCCAATCCCCATGCGGCAAGCTATTCCTTGGGTGAATCATTCACCCTTCAAATTCAATACCTAGCAGGTTCAGCGCCGTGACGGAAATAAAAACAATTTGTGTATATTGTGGGTCGCAGCCCGGTAATGATCCGGTTTTCATCAAAGCCGCAACAGAATTTGGCGAAGCGCTTGTGAAAAACGGCATCGACCTGGTATTTGGAGCCGGTGTAAACGGGATAATGGGCGAGGTAGCCCGATCGGTGAGAGATAGGGGCGGGCATGTGACCGGTGTTATTCCGGAGTTCCTGCTGCAGAATGAAGCCAATTCCAACCCGGAAAGCATTTGCCACGACGTGTTGGTTACCAAAAACATGCACGAGCGCAAGCAAATGATGTTTGAACATGCGGACGCGTTTGTCACTTTGCCGGGCGGCATCGGAACACTCGAAGAAATTGTTGAGATGATGACCTGGGCACAGCTGGGGCGACACGACAAGCCGTTGGGCTTTCTTGATGTCAAGGCGTTCTGGAAGCCGCTGTTTGAGCTTTTTGATCATATGCGCAATACGGGTTTCATTCATACGGCCAACCGCATCAAACCCATCATTTCTGAAAAACCGGAAATTCTGGTCAACCTGCTGATTGAAAAAGCCAGAGCGTGAGTTTCACTTATACCAACAGCCTGTCATACCAGCGGCCATTAGGATTGACCCTTTTGATGTTCCAAAATTGTTTGCTGGCAAGGCAGGTCTCGAAGAGCAATGCAAAACGCATTGGTCAAGAGGCATAACGCAGGCCCGGCGGGCAATTTTGGGGCACCGCAGGCCAGGTTTCTTTTGGTTTTGGCCGCGTTGCAATCAGCTCATGGTACGCAAGCACCCCTTCGCTAATCGCGCCTAACCAAAGCCAAAATAATTCCTGGTCAAAAGAGCAAATCCTAATGGCCGTTGGTATCAGGCCGCGCGCTTTGCGGCAGTTGCTTTTGCCTGCTTGCGGTCGCCGGATAGAATGGACCAGGCGTAGAGAACCAGCGCAATCCATATCAGAATAAATGCGTAAAGCTGTGCCTCTTTCATTTCTTCACCAAAAACAAAGATGCTAATAAGAAATAGCATGGTTGGCACCATGAACTGCATCAGGCCGATGGTGGAAAGCCGCAGACGTTTTGTTCCAAATGCAAACAGAATGAGCGGTGTTGCCGTTGCCGGTCCTGCCAAAACCATCAATCCTATATCAAAAGGCGTGCCCTGCAATACCGAGGTACCTGCTGCCAGCTGCCACACGACATAGCCTGCGAAGAACGGGAAGATCAGCAGAATTTCCACAAGGAACCCTTGGGTGGGGCCGACATCAACGGTTTTGCGCAACAGGCCGTAAAAGCCAAAGGTCGCAGCGAGCGAAAGGCTGAGCCAGGGAAACTCCCCACCCACTACCGTGAGGAGCACCACAGCAGACGCAGCAATCAGGATTGCTGCCAGTTGAAGCCGGTTAAAGCGATCTCCCAGAAACACGAACCCCATTAACACTGAAAGCAGGGGATTGATGTAATAGGCAAGTGCCGTGTCTAAAACCCGATCAACGGAAATTGCCCAAATAAAGACCGCCCAATTGAATGAGATGAGGCACGAGCAAATGAATAAGATGCCCAACTTCTTCGGCGATTTGAGCGTTGGAAAGATGTCACCGGTCCGCCCAATCGCCCAGCATACAACGGCAGCGAAAGGCAAAGACCAAAGCGCTCGATGCGCGGTTACCTCAACGGCAGGCAAATTCTCTGTGAGCTTCCAGTAAAGCGGCAGCAGACCCCAAATAAAATAGGCTGAAAAGGCATAGAAAAAGCCGGAGCGGGAGGAGGAAACTGGTAACATCCGCACTCCATATCACAAACCTTCAGCCCCGATCAAAGTCTGGGAGAGAAGGAAAATCTCGTTCTTCCTTGATTAACCTTGACCGCAAAAGGGAAATTCCATAACCCCGCTTCATCAACAGGGGTGAGTTATACCAACGGCCATTAGGATTGAGACAGCCTATCTCGTCTATCAAATTCAATATCATACCGAGATTTATAAAATTCTAATACTCAAAACACCCGGAAACCCGAATTTTGAGTATAGGACTTTTCTTTTGATCCTTGCACTTATCCGAAAACCGGTGCCCACTTTTCGGGTGCAAGGAGTATAGCTCTTTATTTTCCATCAATGACTTTTATCAACTTGTAATTGATCGAGTCAATCAGTGCTTGAAACGATGCGTCGATGATGTTGTCGGAGACACCCACTGTCGTCCAGCGTTCGCCGGTTAAATCGGTCGAACCAATCAAAACACGCGTCACCGCCTCCGTGCCGCCGTTCAAAATCCGCACCTTGTAGTCAACCAGTTCAAGATCTGCGATTTGCTCCTGATACCTGCCCAAATCCTTGCGCAGAGCATTATCGAGGGCGTTGACGGGGCCCTGCCCTTCTGCGACGGACAACAGACTTTCGCCGCCGACGTCCAGTTTCACAACCGCTTCAGAAACCGTGATAACCTCACCAATCGCGTTGAACCGCCGCTCCACCTGACAGCGGTAGGAATCCACCTTGAAGAATTGTGGCACGCTCTGCAAATGACGCCGCGCCAATAACTCAAAGCTCGCTTCCGCCGCTTCATAAGCGTATCCCGCAGCTTCGCGTTCCTTCACCACTGATATCAGCGTATCGAGCTTGGGGTTGTTTTTGTCGACCGCTACACCGCGGCGGGCAAGCTCGTTGACGAAATTGGACTTGCCACCTTGATCAGAAACCATGACGCGGCGATTATTGCCCACGCTTTCCGGTTTCACATGTTCATAGGTCTGTGGTTCCTTGAGGATAGCAGAAGCATGAATGCCGGCCTTTGTCGCAAAGGCAGAGGAACCGACATAGGGTGCCTGTGCATCCGGCGCACGATTGAGAAGTTCATCAAATTTGTGAGAAACCCGGGAAAGATCAGAAAGCTTGTCGCTTCCCACCGATATTTCAAATCGATCCGCATAAAATGGTTTCAGCGCAAGGGTCGGGATCAAGGTGACAAGATTGGCGTTGCCACATCGCTCACCAATCCCGTTTAACGTGCCCTGCACCTGGCGCACCCCGGCGCGAATCGCGGCAAGAGAATTCGCCACCGCCTGCCCGGTATCGTCATGCGCATGAATGCCAAGATTTGTTCCCGGAATTACCTTGAGAACTTTCGATACGATCTCTTCAACTTCCCCAGGCTGAGTGCCGCCATTTGTATCGCACAACACAACCCAGCGCGCGCCGGACGAATACGCCGCCTTTGCGCACGCTACCGCATAATCCGGATTGGCCTTGTAGCCATCAAAGAAATGTTCACAATCAACCATGGCCTCACGACCCACTTGTGTGACGGCTTTTACTGAAGCTTCAATCGAGGCGAGGTTTTCCTCGTTGGTCGTGCCAAGTGCCACCTTCACGTGATAATCCCACGCTTTGGCGACATAGCAGATTGCATCGGTTGCGGAACCCAGCAGCGCTGCGATGCCCGGATCGTTGGAAACGGAAACGCCGGGGCGCTTGGTCATGCCAAAGCCCACGAAGCTTGCATTGCTTGTGCGTTTTTTGGAGAAGAATTCCGTGTCAGTCGGGTTCGCACCGGGATACCCGCCTTCCACATAATCAATGCCAAGCTGGTCGAGCATTTCCGCGATCACGATCTTGTCCTGAACTGAAAAATCAATACCCGGCGTCTGCTGACCATCTCTGAGGGTAGTGTCGAACAGGTAGATTTTTTCCCGATCTGTCATCAGTTACTCCTATCCATCCTCAGCGTCCGTCTTGACCCGAGGATGACGAAAAAAGAGAAGTCATCGCTTGACCTCCCAGGTGGTTATCCGCTCGCCGGTTTCTGAATCTTTTGAATCCCTTAGCTGGATTCCCTGAGACGCTAATTCATCGCGAATTCGGTCGGCTTCGGCAAAGTTTTTGGCGTTGAGATGGGAGAGGCGATGGTTGATTTTAGCATCCATTTCCGGATCATGGACCGGCACATCCACGTCCAATTCGATACCCATGACATCACACAAAATTTCAAACCTCAAAAGGGCCGCCGCGCGTCCGATGGAAATAGTATCAGCGGTTCCATTTATGAATGTAGCCTTTCCTGAAGCGACAATCATTTCCGAATTGAGTCTTCCCATTACTCGCGGGGTATTTAGATCATCATCAATCTCAAATATTATTCGCCTCTCGTTCTCGAGATTGCGTTTTTGCTCTAACACTTCCGGCGGCATATTTTCATTAACTGAAGCTTTGAAATTTCTTAGTCGCCGTATAACATTCTCCGCCTCCTCCAATCGCCTCAAAGAGAAATCTATCGGCTCACGGTAATGTGTCATGAGCATCGCAAGGCGCAGCACTTCACCCGGCCATTTGCGACCACCGAATTTCTTCGTGTGCAGAAGATCGTGGATTGTCACAAAGTTGCCGTCCGACTTTGACATCTTCTTGCCTTCAACCTGAAGGTAGCCATTGTGCATCCAGTAGCGCGCCATGTGATCCGCATCATAAGCACAACAACTTTGCGCAATTTCGTTTTCATGATGCGGGAAAATCAGATCCAATCCGCCGCCATGAATGTCGAACGTCTCACCTAAATGCGCGGCCGACATTGCAGAACACTCAATATGCCAACCGGGGCGACCGTGGATCGTCTCAGCGTTGAATGAACCGGGCCAACCCGGTTCGTCCGCTTTCGACTCTTTCCAGAGCACAAAGTCGCCGGGGTTTTCCTTATGGCCTTCAACGGCAATACGAGCGCCCGCCTGTTGGTCTTCAAGTTTGCGGTTCGACAATTTGCCATAAGCTTCCATCGAAGTTATCCGGAAGAGCACTTCCCTGCCCTGCGCACCCTTCGCCACATAGGCATGGTTCTTGTCGAGCAGGGTTTGGATCATTGTGATCATGCCATCAATATGTTCTGTCGCCCGAGGCTCGTGCGTCGGCGCAAGGCATCCGAGCGCCTTCACATCTGCATGAAACTGATTGGCGGTTTTTTCTGTCACATTCCGGATTGCCTTGTTCAACGGCAAATCGGGGAAATCCCGCAACGCCCGCGCGTTGATCTTGTCGTCGACATCCGTGATATTGCGAACATAGGTGACCTTGTCATCGCCATACATATGACGAAGCAGGCGAAACAATACATCAAACACAATCACCGGCCGCGCATTGCCGATATGGGCAAAGTCATAGACGGTCGGCCCGCAA
>CBDFNP010000001.1:0-18867 GCA_965250255.1 Rhizobiaceae bacterium | reverse complement strand
GTTGCCGCGACACTGGTTTCACCACAGGTAGCAATCAGCATTGGTTTGGCAATTACCATTCCCGCGTCAATCATCGGCCATCAGGCAAATCTTGCACAAAAAGATGGTTCAGGCGGAATGGAGTGGTATCCCATCTCACGCCTGTTGTTCAATCTTGCCCTTGCCCTTGCAATTGGAATTGTCGCGCTTGGTATGATCATTGGATACACAACCATTGTCCAGTCACCAGAATTCATTGCGGCAATCAAGGAACAGCTCAACAACTATCTGAGCGCCTATCCGCAACAAAGGCGTTTGAACGACGAGGAATTCGTAGAGTTCACCAAACTGGTTTTCCTGTTCATTCCGTTTGTTTCATCCGGGCTTTGGGTGATCATTCACGTCATCAACATTCACCTTGCTTCCCTGATTTGCCGGGCATCTAACCTGTTGCCACGGCCAAAGGATGATATTCCGGCAACTGCCAACATGCCGGCAAAGGCTGTGTTAATCCCGCTGATCGGATTTGCAGGTGCCTTTATGTTTGATGGAAACATGGCGCTGATTTGCCTGGTATTTGCTGGTACGTTCACAATGCATGGCATACGCGTTGGTCGGACTAGCCGGTGCCCACTACAAGGCTCGCAATAACCCGGCCAGTTTTATCTTTCTTATTCTCAGCTACATCTTCATCATGATCGCGCTACCGGTTCTCTTCATTTTTGCCGTTGGCGGTGTAGCTCGCAGTTTATCCAGTTCAACCTATTCCCCGCCCCCGGCGGGACCCAAAAACACCTGAAAGGAAACTACAATGCAAGTAATTCTACTTGAGCGCATTGCGAGGCTCGGCCAGATGGGCGACACAGTTACCGTCAAATCCGGATTTGCCCGTAATTATCTCTTGCCACAAGGCAAAGCACTTCGCGCCAATGCTGCAAACAAGGCTGTGTTTGAAGCTCAACGTGCGGACCTTGAAGCACGCAATGAAGAGCACAAAACTGATGCAGAATCCATCAAAGGCAAACTCGACGGATCGTCTTACATCATGATCCGCTCTGCTGGTCAGACCGGCCAGTTGTACGGTTCTGTTTCAACCCGCGATATCGCCGCAACATTGGTTGAAGCCGGTTATACCGTAAACCGCAATCAGGTTATTCTGCCAACACCGATCAAACTGATCGGCATGCACGACCTTAAAATTCAACTGCATCCGGAAGTTGAAGTAACGGTTACCGTCAACGTTGCCCGTTCTGAAGACGAAGCTGAGCGTCAAGCAGCTGGTGAAGACCTAACCGGTCGCGACCAGCAGTTCGAACATGATGCTGTCGACTTTGAAGCTGATGACGTTGACCTTACAGAGGTTTTCGAGAACCCGGATGATGTTGAACTCGGCGATGGTGAGGCTGAGGAAGCTGTAGAAGAGGTCGCTGAAGAAACTACCCCCTAGTGGATTGATTCAAACATTTGGAACCCGTTTTCCGAGACCTCTCATCCAAATATTTGAATCTTAAAATCCACTAGAAAACAATACCTTGCTAGTGGTCTTTACGTTCGAAACAAATGATAAAGAGTTCGCCGCAAAGGGACTCATTTGTTTCGAACGGACCACTAGAACGTTTAAACAACCGGAAAAAAATCAAATGTATCAGGGCGTGGGAGCATATCCTGCGCCCTTTTTTGATTCTGATTTTGTACATTTCTGTTGAGACACGGAGCCTGAGAATCAGCTATTTCTGTCAAGCATGTAAATTTTTATTTTCTTCCCTGTGAACAACGGGGGAATCGTGAACAACCGCTGTCAACCGCTTTACCGATATTCTGCCGTGGTTGATAACTTCACTCTGATTTACACTCAAACACTACAGGAAGCATCGATGGCGGAAGCAATTGCCAGAATTGGGAAGGAAGACACCACCTACCGCACGGCCCCTCACAATATTGAGGTTGAGCAGGCGTTATTGGGTGCCATTCTGGTTAATAATGACGCGTTTTATCGCGTTTCTGATTTCCTCACGCCTGGGCATTTCTTTGAGCAGTTGCATGCGGAAATTTTCCGGGTAGCTTCCGAGATGATCCGGGCCGCGAAAATTTCCAATCCGGTCACCATCAAGACCTTCCTGCCGGCAGATGAAAAAATCGGCGATATGACCGTCGCTCAATATCTTGCGCGGCTTGCCGCAGAAGCAGCCACGATCATCAACGCCGAAGACTATGGTCGATCCATCTTTGACCTTGCCACCCGCCGAAACCTCATCGGTATTGGCGAAGACATGGTCAACATTGCATATGACGCACCGGTGGAAACCTCACCGTCCGATCAGATTGAAGATGCCGAACGGCGGTTATTTGATCTTGCCGAAAAAGGGGGCAGCGACGCTGGCTTCAATACGTTCGGTAATGCCATGAACATCGCACTCGACATGGCCGCTGCAGCCTATCAGCGTGACGGCGGGTTATCGGGAATTGCCACTTCCATCGGTGCGCTTGATGCGCGAATGGGCGGGCTTCAACCTTCTGATCTGATCGTACTCGCCGGGCGACCGGGCATGGGTAAAACCTCACTTGCAACCAACATCGCTTACAACATTGCAAGTCGGCATGTGGGTGAAATACAGGCCGATGGTTCACCAGCATCAATCGAAGGCGGCGTGGTTGGTTTTTTCTCGCTTGAGATGTCGGCAGAGCAGCTTGCGACCAGGATCATCTCGGAACAGGCGGAAGTTTCCTCCTCCAAGATACGGCGCGGTGAAATCACCGAGGCTGATTTCGAAAAACTGACCGAATATGTGAACCATATGTCGAAAGTGCCGCTCTTTATCGATGAAACCGGCGGAATTTCGATTGCGCAACTGGCAGCACGCGCGCGAAGACTCAAACGCCAAAAAGGCCTTGATGTCCTGATCGTAGACTATATTCAGTTGATGCAGGGTTCCGGCAAGCCGAACAGTAACCGGGTCCAGGAAGTGACCGAAATCACCACCGGTCTGAAAGCGCTTTCCAAGGAACTCAACGTGCCGGTTATCGCGCTTTCACAGCTTTCGCGTCAGGTGGAAAGCCGGGACGACAAGCGTCCTCAACTCTCTGATCTGAGGGAATCCGGCTCGATCGAGCAGGATGCGGATGTGGTGTTGTTTGTTTATCGCGAAGAATATTACCTGCAGAATGGTGAGCCTGAAGAAGGCAGTGATGCCTGGGTTAAATGGGATGAAAAACTGCGCGCAGCCCGGGGCCGTGCGGAAGTTATCATCGCCAAACAAAGGCACGGTCCGACGGGGACCGCCAAGCTCGGCTTCCAGGCAGAATTCACCCGCTTCTCTGATATCGCGGATGATGACTACCTGCCGGACCGGATGGGCTGATAAACACGGGCTTGCGTTCTTGTTGCCGGCGTGATTGATGCGCATGTTCAAACGTTTCTCGGGTTTTGCATGTCCACTGCTCCACACCTCACCATTGACCTTGCGGCTCTAGCGTCAAACTGGCTGCACCTGAATGACAAATCGCCTGACGTTGAAACATCGGCCGTTGTCAAAGCCAATGCCTATGGCCTTGGCATCGAGCAAGTGGTTCCCGCACTGGCTGGTGCGGGATGTAAAACTTTCTTTGTGGCGATGGTTGAAGAAGGTGTGCGGGTGCGCGCTTGTTTGCCGGAAGCGCGGATATTCATCCTGAACGGAATTTTTAGCGATACGGTTGCGACGGCCATCGAATTTGATTTGGTTCCAGTCCTTTCAACCTTCGATCAGATATCCATCTGGTCTGCCATGGCATCGGGAAGGCCTTGCGCCATCCATGTGGATACGGGCATGAACCGGTTGGGTTTGTCGCTGGAAGAAGCCGAAACGCTTGGTGAGGATGTGGCACTAATAAAGAAATCCGGCGCCGAAGTTGTGATGTCTCACCTAGCATGCGGTGATGAACCGGCTCATCCCCTGAATAAAGCGCAGCTTGAGCGATTTCAGACAATTGCGAGTCTTTTCAAAGGGCTGGAACGATCTCTTGCCAACAGCGCTGCGATACTTTCCAATCCTGACATGCATTTTGACCTAACCCGACCAGGCGTTGCGCTTTATGGCGGCGAAGCAATCAACGATGTGCCAAACCCGATGAGGCCGGTCGTCACCGCAAGAACCCGCATCCTGCAAATCTGCAGTGCGAAAAAGGGAGATGCGGTTGGATACGGCGCTACATACATACCCAAACGGGACAGCAAAGTCGCAATTTGCTCGGCCGGCTACGCGGACGGATTTCACCGCTCATCGTCTGGAAGCGGCGTACCGTTGAGAAATGCCAATACGGAGGGTGGCTGGGGCATGCTTGGTAAAACCCGTGTCCCAATAATCGGTCGGGTTTCGATGGATCTCACCGCGTTTGATGTGACAGATGTACCGGAAGAAGAGATCAAGGATGATCCATGGATTGAACTTTTCGGACATAACATCGCGGTAGATGATGCCGCGCGCGCCTGCGGCACCATCGGCTATGAACTGCTGACCGGACTGGGCAGCAGATACGTGCGGGAATATGTCGGGTAGGCGTTGGGAGGTTCCAATTCCGACCTTGTTATACCAACGACCATTAGGATTGACCGTTGGTATTACATAACAATCAATGTTTTTTGGTGCTCGCGCGGCCTATTTCCCCTTGCAATTTACTCCAAAATCAAATAGAACATATCAAGAACATCTGAGTCCCCCGCCCATGGCCAAAACCAAATCACAATTTATCTGTCAATCCTGCGGAAGTGCGTATCCACGCTGGTCGGGAAAATGTGACGGCTGCGGTGAGTGGAATTGTCTGGTGGAAGAAAACCCCTCGGCGGGCATCGGAGCCAATCCGGGCAAACAGATGCGCAAGGGCACTCCGGTGCAACTCGTCTCGCTGGCCGGTGAAAGCGAGCAGGCACCGCGCATTGCATCCGGCATCTCTGAATTTGACCGCGTTACCGGCGGCGGGTTTGTTAAGGCGTCCGCGCTTCTTGTGGGGGGGGATCCGGGCATTGGCAAATCAACCTTGCTGATGCAGGCCTCTGCTGCAATCGCAAAAAAGGGCCACAAGGTGATTTATGTCTCCGGCGAGGAGGCGGTTGCGCAAATTCGAATGCGGGCGCAGAGGCTTGATGCAATTGAACCCAATGTGGGACTGGCGGCTGAAACCAGCGTTGAAAACATTCTTGCGACACTGGAAGGCGATGAGCCGCCTGCCCTCCTGATTATTGACTCAATCCAAACACTTTGGACGGAACAGGCTGATTCAGCACCGGGAACAGTTACTCAAGTGCGAAACTCTGCCCAGGCGATGATCCGCTACGCCAAGAAACATGGTACCTGTGTAGTGTTGGTCGGCCATGTGACCAAAGAAGGACAGATCGCCGGGCCGCGTGTGGTCGAACACATGGTCGATGCGGTGTTGTATTTTGAAGGTGAAGGCGGGCATCATTTCCGGATTTTGCGCACCGTCAAGAACCGGTTTGGCCCTACTGATGAAATCGGCGTCTTTGAAATGTCTGGCAAAGGACTGCGGGAAGTCTCCAACCCTTCGGAGCTATTTCTGGGCGAACGCAACGAAAAATCCGCCGGGGCAGCGGTCTTCGCCGGCATGGAGGGTACGCGGCCGGTTCTTGCGGAAATCCAGGCGCTGGTTGCATCCTCCTCCCTTGGAACACCACGACGCGCCGTCGTTGGCTGGGACTCATCGCGCCTTTCGATGATTCTCGCCGTACTGGAAGCCCATTGTGGTGTCCGGCTTGGTGATCATGATGTTTATCTCAATGTTGCAGGCGGATACCGGATTTCAGAACCTGCTGCTGATCTGGCGGTAGCCGCAGCGCTTGTTTCGTCGCTGTGCGGAGCTGCACTTCCTGCAGATGCGGTATATTTTGGCGAGATTAGCCTGTCGGGTAGTACGAGGCCGGTTGCCCATTCCGCCCAAAGGCTGAAAGAAGCCGGCAAACTGGGCTTCAATCGTGCCAGCGCCGCCATGCCTGGAGACGACACCAAAAACGGCAATTCACTTGAAATCACGAACATCCGCGAGCTCACCCAGCTTGCTGCTGGAATTGCCGCCACAAAAGAAACCTCTTGATTTGGCAAGAAACACTGGAAACTGAAGATGATTCCGGTTAAACGACTGTCGTGAGTGGGTAGAATTCTAAGGGCGCAAACCATGCCGATCGAGTTGTTGGATATTATTTTGATCGCCTTGATGCTGATCTCGGGTTTTCTTGCGATGGTGCGCGGCTTTTCGCGCGAACTCCTGTCTATCAGTTCCTGGGTAATTGCAGGCCTGGTGGCATTTACCTTCCACGAGCAGTTCACTCCGCTTGCTGCTGAATACACAACTTCTATTACCAGTAATGAGCTTGTGCCCAAAATTGCTGCTGGAGCGGTGATTTTCTTGATCACGCTTATCGTGGTGAGCCTGGTTACCATGAAAATTGCTGACTTCATCGTGGATAGTCGTGTCGGTGCTCTTGATCGAACGCTCGGTTTCATCTTTGGTGCTGCTCGTGGCGCGCTTCTGGTTATGGTCCTCTTGATGTTCTATTTGAACTTCTTCCCCGAAAACCAGCCTGGGTGGGTTGCAAATGCCAAATCGAAGCCAATGCTGGAATCGATGGGTGAGAGTTTGATTAACGCGTTGCCGGATGACCCAAGCGGCTTTATCTCCGAAAAACTCGGATTGGGCAGTGACACTGAACCGGATGGTCAAAACACCTGATTGTCCCAACCTGGAGGTACCATGTCATTTCTCGATGATGACAAGCTCCGTGAAGAATGTGGCGTCTTCGGAATTTTCAATCATAGCGATTCCGCGGCACTGACCACGCTTGGACTTCACTCGCTCCAACACCGTGGTCAGGAAGGTGCGGGGATCGTTTCCTTTGACGGCAAACAATTCCACGCCGAGCGGCACATGGGGTTGATTGGAGATACCTTCACCAAGCAAAGCGTGATCAACAGACTGCCAGGTCATCGGGCGATTGGCCATACGCGATACTCCACCACCGGTGGTGACGAGATGCGTAACGTGCAGCCGTTTTTTGCTGAATTCTCCGGCGGCGGATTTGCCGTTGCCCACAACGGCAATATTACAAATGCGATGACCCTGCGTGCAGAACTGCAACGGGCAGGTGCGATTTTTCAATCGACTTCAGATACCGAGACACTCCTGCATCTCATTGCTATGGGCAAGGAACCAATGTTTGTGGATCGCCTGAGTTCTGCCCTGTCTCGTCTGGAGGGCGCATTCTCTTTTGTTGGCATGAGCAACAAGAAACTGATCGGGTGCCGTGATCCGCATGGCGTGCGTCCACTGGTGCTTGGAGATCTTGATGGTGCGTATATCCTTGCGTCAGAAACCTGCGCACTTGATATTATCGGTGCACGGTTTGTCCGCGATGTTGAACCGGGCGAACTGATAGTCATCACAGACAAGGACATGCGCAGTCTCCGACCGTTCGACAAGGCAAAAAAACGGTTTTGCATATTTGAATATGTCTATTTTGCCCGTCCAGACTCAACCGTTGAAGGCATGAATGTCTATGACGTACGCAAACAGATTGGCGTGGAGCTGGCAAAAGAAAAGCCCGCCGAAGGGGATATCGTAGTACCGGTTCCCGACTCCGGTGTTCCGGCAGCGATTGGCTATGCGCAAGGTGCAAATATTCCGTTTGAATTCGGAATTATCCGGAACCACTATGTTGGACGGACGTTTATTCAACCGACCGATTCTATCAGACACATGGGTGTCAAACTCAAACACAATGCAAATCGCAAACTGATTGAGGGCAAGAGGGTCATACTCGTTGATGATTCCATTATTCGCGGCACTACGTCCCAGAAGATTGTCCAGATGGTTAGGGACGCGGGCGCTACTTCTGTTCATATGAGAATTGCAAGCCCACCTACCATGTCCTCGTGTTTTTATGGCGTTGATACGCCTGAAACACACAAGCTGTTGGCATCACGCATGGACATTGACGCGATGCAGGATTTCATCAAGGTTGATTCACTTGGGTTCATTTCCCTTGATGGCCTCTACCGTGCCGCTGGAGAAGCATCGCGTGACAATGACTTGCCGCAATTCTGCGATGCCTGTTTCTCGGGAGAATACCCGACCCAACTTACAGATCACGAAGACCGGGACAATATTTCAAATCTGTCCCTGCTCTCAGAAGCCAAGGCGTAAGCCGTGTCCACACTTGAAGGCAAACTTGCTCTTGTAACCGGAGCATCCCGCGGCATTGGATATCATTGCGCTCTCACACTTGCCCGAGAAGGAGCCCACGTTATTGCGGTCGCACGAACGGTTGGCGGGCTTGAAGAGCTTGATGATGAAATTCACGGTACCGGCGGATCAGCAACACTTGTGCCGCTGGACCTCCTGGACTTCGATGCGATCGACCGGCTGGGTGGTTCAATTCACGAGCGATGGGGGAAGCTCGACATTTTGATATCCAATGCAGGAACGCTCGGCGGCATCTCTCCGGTTGAGCATTTTGAGCCAAAGACCTTTGAAAAGGTGATGTCATTGAATGTTACGGCCAACTGGCGACTGATAGGGTCTATGTCGCCACTTCTGCGGGCAAGCAGTCAGGCCAGGGCTGTTTTCATGACGTCCGGGGCTGCGACTGCATGCAAGCCGTTCTGGAGCGTCTATGCTTCATCGCAAGCTGCCCTTCAGACCATGGTGAAAAGCTGGGCGCATGAAAACAAAAAAACCACCATGCGTATTAATCTACTGGATCCGGGCCCAATGCGAACGGCCTTAAGAGCAGAAGCAATGCCGGGTGAAGACAAGGAAGACGTTGCGCATCCACGAAAAATATCTGCAAGCATTTTGCGACTTACCCACCCAGATTTGCAGGAAACCGGTGCGATATTCGATCGCATAAGCGATGGCTTTGAAAAACCGGGCAATCCGTCTCCTAACTGAAGCAAATTGCTAAAATCCACTCTTTGAGAGTATTTTCGTATATTTTATTCGCCTTGCATTACAAAGCAGTAACCTTCGTCACAACAAATTCACAATTATACTGAATTGATATATATCATTCTGGCACATACACGGATGTGAGGGCACACGGTCCTCGTGAAATTTGGAATGGAATTCGCATGAACACACAAAGCCTGATCCTGGCAATCCTGAATTTTGGGGATGCAACCGGTTATGAAATCAAGAAGCAATCCACGGACGGCGCGTTCAGCTTTTTCGTCGATATCAGTTACGGCACCATCTATCCAACGCTTGCAAAGCTGGAAACGGAAGGATTTGTTGTTTCCCGTTGCGAAACGCAGGTTGGAAAGCCGGACAAGAATATCTATTCGATTACAGATAAGGGGCAAGATGAGTTTGTAAAGCTCCTCGATACGATACCTCAAAAGGACAAGTTCAAATCCGAATTTCTGCTGGTCGCAATGTGTGCTGATCTTTGCAGCCGTGAGCAGATAGAAAAGGCGCTTGATAAACAAGTTGCCGAAGTTTGCGAAATTCTCGATACGATCAACGAACTTCGCGCAGGGTGTGATCATCCATCGACCGAGTGGGTTGCGAATTTTGGCAAACACGTCAAAGAGGCCGCACTCGACTACCTCACTAAAAATCGTTCAAGCCTTGTCGATCAAGCCGGAAGCGGACTGATCACAAAAGACGCAGCAGAGTAACATCCGGCATATAAACAGGACCCCAGTCAATGCAATTCACTATCAAAGGCTCTCATATTCTGGCAGTGCTGATCACCGCAGGGATTGGTTTTTGGATGCTTGACGGCGAGATTGAAATCGGTGGCCAAAGCGACGCTGCAAAAACTCTGGAAACGAACAAAGAAACAATATCCAGCGAAGAGACAGAGGCAGCCGCCTTGTTTAAAGTCAACGTCGTTACCATCGACGCGATTAAACGCACACAGAGCATTTCGGTTCGCGGGCGTACCAAGGCTGACGCCATCATAGCGATACGGGCTGAAACAAACGGGGTATTGGAAAAACGGCTTTTCTCTCGAGGGGACGCTGTAAAGGCCGGCGATCTTGTTTGTGTCATCCAACAAGGTGCACGCAAAATGGCGCTTGCAAGCGCCCAAGCGCGGCTCGACCAGGCACAGGCCAATTATACTTCAAGTGAAAAACTCAAGAAAAAGGGCTTTGCTACTGCAACAGCGATGCGTCGCTATCGGTTTGAACTTGATGCCGCGAAGGCCCAGCTTGAGCAAAATGAAATCGAACTGGAACGAACTGAAGTCAAAGCAAACGCGACCGGTATTGTTCAAAACCCGATTGCCGAGGTCGGCGATGTCATGATGGCAGGTGATACCTGTCTTACGCTTATGGATTCAGATCCAATGTTTTTCACCGGCCAGGTTTCTGAGCGTGCGATCAGTTCTGTCCAGGTTGGAATGAATGCTGACATTGCCCTGGTTACCGGTGAAAAAGTGACGGGGACTGTGAGCTATGTCGGACAATCCGCCGAGCCGAAGACCCGGACATTTCCGCTGGAGATCAAGCTTAACTCAGAAAAACCCATACGCGACGGATTAACCGCAACTGCCGCGATTAAGCTGCCACCAGAAAAGGCGATCCGGATTTTGCCGTCCTGGCTTTCACTCGCAGACAATGGTGAAGTCGGGGTCAAGATAGTAGATGGGGACAGCCGGGTCTCTTTCATACCTGTCAATATCCTTTCTCAGACCAATAAGGGGTTCTGGGTCAGTGGGCTTGAACCGGGTGACCGGGTGATAACCCTGGGGCAGGAATATGTAATTTCCGGAGAAATAGTTGATCCGATACCCGCTCCCTTTAATCAGGCGCAGGCTGGCCAATGACCGGAGCGCTCCTTACGATATTGGGAAGACCTCGAACCGTTCTCACCATGATGGTAGTGATGGTCCTTGCGGGAATTTTCACCTATATCAACATACCCAAAGAGGCTAACCCGGACATTGATGTTCCAGTCTACTACGTGTCCGTAGCGCAACAGGGCGTCTCGCCGAAAGATGCTGAACGGCTGCTGGCCCGACCAATGGAGACGGAACTTCGGGGACTTGAGGGGTTAAAGGAAATAACCTCGATTGCCTCGCAGGGGCATGCCGGTATAGTGCTTGAATTCCAGATCGGCACGGACAAGGACAAGGTTCTTGCTGACATAAGGGACAAGGTTGATCTGGCGCAGTCCGATTTACCGGAAGATGCGGAAGAACCGGCGATCTTCCCAACGAACCTGGCGTTGCAGCCAACAATTATCGTTACCCTTTCAGGCAATGTTCCGGAACGCACACTCTATAACTATGCAAAACGCCTGCAAGATGAAATCGAAGCAATCTCCTCCGTTCGTGAAGCCACCTTGAAGGGTACCCGTGAAGAGCAGATTGAGGTGTTACTCGATCTGGTCGGCCTTGAATCCTATGACATTACGCAGCAGGAACTTCTTACGGCGGTTTCCTCGTACAATCAGCTGGTTCCGGCGGGCTTTATTGACGATGGCAATGCGCGCTTCAATCTAGAAGTTCCGGGCCTCGTTGAAACGCTTGAAGATGTTTACAACATCCCGATCAAACAAAGTGGCGAAGGCGTTGTGACGCTTGGTGAGATCGCCGATATTCGTCGAACCTTCAAAGACGCTTCCAGCTATACGCGGGTGAACGGCAAGCCCGCCATGTCTCTCGAAGTGATCAAACGCATTGGCACGAACATTATTGAGAACAATACCAAGGTTCGCGAGATTACCGATAACTTCACCAAAGACTGGCCGGAAACGGTGAAGGTCACCTATATGATTGATCAGTCGAGCTTTATCTTTGAGGTATTGGGCTCGCTTCAATCATCAATCCTGACAGCGATTGCACTGGTGATGATTATCGTTATCGCGACCATGGGCGTGTCATCCGGTTTGCTGGTTGGCATTGCCATTCCGACATCATTCATGATCGGTTTCCTCATACTGTCGGCAGCCGGATTGACCGTGAACATGATGGTGATGTTCGGCATGGTGTTATGCGTTGGCATGCTGGTTGATGGGGCGATTGTTGTAAGTGAATATGCGGATCGTAAAATTTCCGAAGGAATGCCCGCAAACGAGGCTTATCCGCGGGCTGCAAGTCTGATGTTCTGGCCAGTGGTGTCTTCAACAGCAACAACATTGGCTGCGTTCCTGCCCCTGCTTTTATGGCCGGGTGTGCCGGGTGAATTCATGAGTTATCTGCCGATCATGGTGATCATTGTTTTATCGGCGTCGCTCATAACAGCCCTGATCTTCCTGCCGACTACCGGGGTAACGTTTGCCAAGTATCCAAAAGAGTGTCTTGCAACGTTTTCAGCCCTCATTACGGGCGGGTTATTCAGCTACCATTATTTGGACGAAGTCCTGATTCAATTGGGGGGTACAGCGAGCCAATCCAGCATGGAGAATTATCTGCTGAGCGCCGGTTTTGGCATAGGTGCGGGAGTGGTAGCGTATGGGTTGGCCAAGATTGTCGAAAAACTCCGAAAAAATCGTGCGCCGGGTACGAAAGAAAACACCAACGCCAGGCTTCTGTCTTCAAAGCAGCCGCTGGATATTCGCAAAGTATCCGGTTTCACAGGCTGGTATCTGCGTATTCTAAACATTGCTTCGCGTAGCCTGATCGGCAACATCATTGTTGTCATCGCAATCGTGGGCCTTACGATCACGACCTTCACCATGTTCGGGCAAAACAGCAAAGGCGTTGAGTTTTTTGTCGACGAAGAACCTGATATCGCGATGATTTTTGTCTCCGCGCGCGGCAATCTTTCGGGCAGGGAAATTCGCGACATAGCAATCAGGGTTGAAGAAAAAACCCTGCAGGTAAAAGGCATTGACAATCTCGTCTTCACTGCGACGGCTCCAGGTGGTGGCAGCGGCGGCGGGGTAAACCCGTCTCTTCCTCAAGACATGCCGGCAGACATGGTTGCTTTCGGTATGATCGAATTGTCGGATTATTCCGAACGGCGCAAGGCACGTGAAATATTTGCAGAAATCCGCGACCGAACTGCCGGCATTGCCGGCATCAAGGTTGAACTTCGCAAACTTGAAGGTGGGCCCCCAACCGGCAAGGACATACGTCTTGAAGTAAAGTCCACCGATTACAACACCTTGTTGCAAACAGTCGCAGCAATCCGTGGCAAGTTTGATACAACGGATAACCTGCAGGATATTGAAGACGGGCGCCCGCTTCCCGGCATTGACTGGGAACTGACGGTCGACCGTGAAGAAGCAGGGCGTTATAATGCGAGCATTCCTGCGGTTGGCGCCATGATCCAGCTGATCACAAACGGGGCTTTGATTGGCAAATCCAATCCGGAAGATTCAGACGATCAGGTGGATATTCGCGTGAGATTGCCCGAAGCTGAACGTTCGCTGGATCGCCTTAGTGAATTCCGGCTGCGAACTGCCAATGGCCAGGTGCCGATTTCAAATTTTGTCGATATGAAACCAAAGGCGAAGGTCTCGTCGATCACGCGCCGGGACGGGCTTTATGCGATGGACATCAAAGCAAATTTGCTGACAAAGGCCAAGACCGAAGGTTTGACGCCGGATGAAAAAATCGCCGAAATCCAAACCTGGCTGGATGAACAGGAATGGGCTAACAATGTCTTCTTGCGCTTCCGTGGCGCGGATGAGGAACAAAAGGAGTCCGGTGCGTTTCTGGCAAAAGCTGCTGCTGGCGCACTTTTCCTGATGTTTATCATTCTGGTGACGCAGTTTAACTCCTTCTACCAAACGATACTCACCCTTTTCACGGTAGTTCTGGCAATTGTTGGCGTGTTGATCGGGATGATGATAACGGGTCAGAAGTTCTCAATCATCATGACCGGGACGGGCGTCGTGGCGCTGGCAGGCATCGTGGTGAACAACGCGATTGTGTTGATAGACACTTATAACCGGCTACGCAGCGAAGGTGCTGAAATTCATGATGCAGTTCTGAAGACGTCAGCCCAGCGATTGCGACCGATCATGCTCACGACGATCACGACAATAATGGGTCTGGTTCCCATGGCGATGCAAACTACCTTTGATTTCATCAATAAGGTGATCTCGATTGGAGCAATCACATCGATCTGGTGGATCCAACTTTCCACCACCATTATCTCGGGTCTGGCATTTTCGACATTACTCACGCTCTTGATGATCCCGGTGATGTTGATGATGCCGCGCAATGTTGTTCAGTCAGGCATCTGGGTCAAAAATCTTGCTGGACGGATTGGACGCAAGAAACCGCAACAGAATGTAGAAACTGCATCAAATGCCGCTCCAGAACCTGTGGAGGTGGTCACTGTTATACTGGAAGATGCCCCAGAAAATGCACCTGCCCGCAAAAGCACAAAGCTGCGCAAGAAAACCGCTTCATCACCCAAGCGCTCACGCTCTAAAAAGGCCGACAATGATGATCAGCCACCCATCCAAATTCCGGATGCGGCTGAATAGCCATTATTCGGTATCAGAAGGGTCAATCCTAATCGCCGTTGGTATTACGCCTCATCCAGGTGCGGTATGAAAAAGGGAGCGAGCATAAATAAAGAACGGCGATCATGCTAAGCAACTCCCAGGGATAGGATATTACTGCTGCCGCCAGAAACACGACACAAATCATGAAAGGCAGAACGAGATCGCGCCTCAGTTTTTGCGATATGTTTTTGCCTGAGAATGTCGGCAGGTTCGACACCATCAAAAACCCGCAGACCAGCGTATAAACGATGACAGGAAGAGCCAAGTATGGTTGTTTTTCAGCACCCAGCAATAGCAAATACACCGGTAGCAAAACAATCAGTGCGCCGGCCGGAGCAGGCACGCCAACGAAAAATCGATTGTGCCACTCGGGCTGATTGGGATCATCAAGTGCCACGTTGAACCGGGCAAGCCGCAGGCAGGCGCAGCTTGCATAAATCAGGACTGCGATCCAACCAAGAGACTTCGCCTCAGAAAGCAGCGTGAAATACAACAACAATGCAGGTGCGACACCAAAATTCACAAAATCTGCAAGACTGTCCATCTCAGCGCCAAAGCGTGACGTGGACTTCAAAAACCTTGCGACGCGGCCGTCAATTCCATCCAGAAATCCCGCAAATATGACCGCACCTACCGCAAGTTCAATCCTGCCTTCAATCGCAAATCTGATCGAAGTCAGACCGGAACATATCGCAAGCAAGGTAAGAAGGTTGGGGAAGATTGTACGCAACGGAATATCGCGGAGACGAACGGCAGCTTCTTCCGTCGCTACCTCGTTTCGGTCATCACCATCGGGGTCGAAAGGTGGAAACGGATTTTCCATCAGCTTGTCCGAATGAGCGGCGCAATCTTGCCCTTGCCAAAACTTGCCAACACGGTTTCACCGGCAATCGCAGTTTGTCCAACGGCCACCATCGCAGTCGCCTTGGCAGAAAAATAAACATCAAGCCTTGATCCAAACCGGATCAGCCCAAAACGCTCACCTACAATCAATTCGTCACCTTCATGCGCCCAACACACGATCCGCCGTGCAACGAGCCCGGCAATCTGAACGACCGCGATGTTGCCCTTTGCGGTATTAATCACCAGTGAATTGCGTTCGTTCTCCTGCGAAGCCTTATCGAGTTCCGCATTGAGAAAGCTCCCTTTGCGATAAGCAATTTTTGAAATCCTGCCGCGCATTGGAGAGCGGTTCACATGGCAATTGAAAACACTCATGAAGACAGAAATTCTTGTCAATGGCTCCTTACCCATACCGAGTTCCTCGGGGGGTACTACTTTGCCGACATGGGAAACCTTGCCATCTGCCGGACTGATTACCAGCTCATCACTGACAGGAGTGATACGTTTGGGATCACGAAAAAAAAGGGCACACCAAATTATCAACGCAATGCCGATGTAAAACAACGGGCCCCACATCCATCCAAGGATAACAGTGAGCACCGCAAATGCCGCGATGAAACGGTATCCTTCCGGGTGAATGGGAGGAATAGCGTTCTTGATTGTATTTGTAAGGCTCATTGGGTACCACGCAAAATATGTTCACCGGTGAGTATCAAGAATATTGGCTAAACTCAATCTGTTGTGGGCAGTTTACGCCCCAGAATTCCCAACTCATCTTTCGCATGTGCAGCGCGCAACAAGTCCTCCGCCTCAGTTGCTTCACGCTGACGGTTCCACATTTCCGCGTATAGTCCTTCCTGCGAAAGAAGGTCATCATGAGTGCCGCGCTCCACGATCTCGCCAGCCTTGAGAACCAGTATTTGATCTGCTGATACGACCGTTGAAAGTCGGTGCGCAATGACCACGGTAGTTCGATTGCGTGAGACCTCGTCCAATGCTGCCTGTATCTCGCGCTCAGTCTGGGTGTCAAGTGCGGAGGTTGCTTCATCAAGGATCAAAATGGGAGGCGCTTTCAACAAGGTTCGCGCAATCGCGACACGTTGCTTTTCGCCACCCGATAATTTCAATCCCCGCTCACCAACTTCGGTTCTAAACCCTTGTGGAAGACTACGGATAAAATCGCCGATCTGAGCCATTTCTGCTGCTGCTTCAACTTCCTCTTGAGAAGCCGACGGGCGTCCATATCGAACATTGTAGAAAACGGTTTCATTGAACAAAACGGTATCCTGGGGCACCATTCCAACATTACGTCTCAGGCTTATCTGCCGAATGTCCCGCAAATCCTGACCATCGATTGTGATTGCACCGGAAGTCACGTCATAGAACCGAAACAACAGACGCGAAATGGTCGATTTGCCGGCACCCGATGGTCCGACGATTGCAATCGTCTTGCCCGCCGGCACCTCAAACGAGATGTCTTTGAGAATTTTGCGGTCTTCTTCGTAATGAAACCGGACATTGTCAAACCGGATGACCCCGTTTTCAACCGTGAGATCCTTTGCACCCGGCTTGTCGGTAATTTCGCGATCAACCGATAAAAGCGCAAACATGTCTTCAAGGTCTGCAAAACCCTGGCGGATTTCACGGTAAACAAATCCAATGAAATTGAGCGGCATGAACAGCTGCATCAACAGCGCATTGATCATGACAAAGTCGCCAAGCGTCTGTTCGCCGTTCTTTACAGCCAACGCTGACAACACCATACAGGCGGCCATGCCGAAGCCCATGATCACTGCCTGACCGAAATTAAGCCAGGCCAGCGATGTCCAGACTTTGGTTGCTGCAATTTCATAACGCTTCATGGAAGCGGCGAAGCGTTCCGCCTCAAGCTTCTCGTTGCTGAAATATTTTACCGTTTCGAAATTGAGTAATGAATCGATTGCCTTGGAATTCGCGTCTGTATCATTTCGGTTCATGTCGCGACGAATGCCGATACGCCAGTCCGATGCGCGCACGGTGAACCAGACATAGGCGATAACCATGACAACAACGATTGCAACATACCGAAAATCAAACCAATACCAGATCACCGCGGCCATCAGTGCAAACTCTATGACAGTCGGGATGCCGTTGAGAATTGAAAAGCGAACAATCGATTCAATGCCCTTGGTGCCACGCTCAATAACTCGCGAAAGACCGCCGGTGCGGCGTTGGAGGTGATAGCGTAAACTGAGATTGTGAAGATGCTCAAAGACAATAGAAGCCAGCCTGCGTACTGCGTATTGGCCAACGCTTGCAAACAGCGCATCACGAAGCTGATTGAGACCGATCATCAACACGCGGCCAATGTTGTAGGCAATCACCAAAATAACCGGCGTCAAAACCAAGAGCGGAAGCCATTCATCGAAGGGTGAGCTGGTTTTCAATTCACCGGTAAGTGCGTCAGTCGCCATTTTGTAAAAGTATGGGATGAGGACCGTTACAACCTTGCCCACAATCATAAACATGGTTGCATAAATCACCCTTCGTTTAAGATCCGGGCGATCGGTCGGCCACATATAGGGCCAAAGATTAAAAAATGTATTCATCAAACCAGGGTCGCTGGCATCCACACTTCCGCTGACTTTTGCCTGTTCTACGGAACCGGTTGCAGCGTTGTCAGTCATCGCGACACCCATTCAATCCGGCTGCAATGGCTTTTAATTCTGATTGCAAAGCATCAAATGCTTCCGGTTTCAGGCGAAACCGCGAACGGTTTCCATCCCGTTCTGAATCCAGAATGCCTGCCTCCTTCATCACAGCAAGATGTTGCGAAACGGTTGATTGGGACAGCGGAAAGCAGTCACACATATCACCGCAACAACACGAACTTCTTTTTGCAAGTTCACGAACAATCGCAAGCCTGACCGGATGTCCGATGGCTTTGAGCATTTCTGCAATGTCTGATTGTCCAGGCCCATTTGCACTGGAAACGTCAAGGGTAGGCATTTCCGATCTTTATCGGTAAATACCGATGAAGTCAAATGGCAATTTGCCAGTGTTCTAGTGTCCAGAATCTAAAGTTCGTCTCATTTATAAGCGCATCCCAAACGAACTTTAGATTCAAAGGGACACTAGCAAATATTAGATTCTAGTGTGGTTTTGGATCAAAGTTCGCTTTGAGAACCTGCTGCCAATAATGAAGCGAACTTATGATCCACCACACTAGTGGATTTTAAGATTCAAATATTTGGATGAGAGGTCGCTGAAAACGGGTTCCAAATGTTTGAACCAATCCACTAGCCGTTTGATGTGTCAGTCGTACCTTGCTGGTTCTCAGGAACTTTTAACACCTGACCCGGGTAAATTAGATCGGGATCGCGAACCTGATCGCGATTTGCTTCAAAAATCGTAGTGTAGCGAATACCGGAACCATAATTCCTGCGCGCGACCTGCCAGAGATTATCTCCGCGACGAATGATCACCGTACTACCGGTTCTGATCTCCGGGATATCATCGTCTTCCGGCTCGACAACTGCAGCCACGGCCTCTTCTTTGACAGGCGCTTCTTGTGCAACCGTTTCAACAACTTCTTCTGGTTGTGGTTCC